>NZ_CP011770.1:127500-2527500 GCF_001028705.1 Croceicoccus naphthovorans
GGAGATCAGCATCGCGAAGATGCTGTACTGCCTGAGCTGGCTCACGCCGCCCGCGGCCATTATGGCCAGCCGGGTGCGGAAATGGGCCTGTAGCTCAGTTGGTTAGAGCGCACCCCTGATAAGGGTGAGGTCAGAGGTTCAAATCCTCTCAGGCCCACCATTTCCATATCAGGCTTAAGGGGCCTTAGCTCAGCTGGGAGAGCACCTGCTTTGCAAGCAGGGGGTCATCGGTTCGATCCCGATAGGCTCCACCAGCCTGATACGCTTTAACAAGCGAACCAAGCACTCCAGGGATGAAGAAACGGAATTCCGGTTCCAGAGCAATCTGGACTCGGTACGCGGCATCTGGCCGCATCTTTGACATTGTGAATGGGTTTTTTAATCGATGCCGTGGCATGACGGTGTTCGGTCTATATGGCTGAATAACGTTCATGACACACAACAGATGTAATATCTGGCTGAGATTATCGTCCGCACCTAGTTAACAACCAGGCTTTTATGCAGGCCTGTCGTTGATGGTGTGGATTCTCAAGCGTGAGGTAAGAGCATTTGGTGGATGCCTTGGCACATACAGGCGATGAAGGACGTGGCACGCTGCGATAAGCGTCGGGGAGTTGTGAGCAAACTTTGATCCGGCGATTTCCGAATGGGGAAACCCACCTTCACCATTTCTCTCGATCTGCGGTTCGCCGCAGTTTGAGTGAGGTGGATAAGGTATCACCGAGGCGAATACATAGCTTTGGTGAAGCGAACCCGGGGAACTGAAACATCTCAGTACCCGGAGGAAAAGACATCAACCGAGATTCCGTTAGTAGTGGCGAGCGAACGCGGACCAGGCCAGTGCCTTCATTTCAACTAGCAAAACACTTTGGAAAGAGTGGCCGTAGTGGGTGACAGCCCCGTATGCGAAAGTGATGATGAAGGACTTGAGTAGGGCGGGACACGTGAAATCCTGTCTGAACATGGGGGGACCACCCTCCAAGCCTAAATACTCGTATGTGACCGATAGCGAACCAGTACCGTGAGGGAAAGGTGAAAAGCACCCCGATTAGGGGAGTGAAACAGTACCTGAAACCGAATGCTTACAAGCAGTTGGAGCTCCATAGGGAGTGACAGCGTACCTCTTGCATAATGGGTCAGTGACTTAATTTATCATGCAAGCTTAAGCCGTTAGGTGTAGGCGCAGCGAAAGCGAGTCTGAATAGGGCGACAGAGTATGATGAATTAGACCCGAAACCCGGCGATCTAGGCATGACCAGATTGAAGGTGCGGTAACACGCACTGGAGGATCGAACCGTTGCATGTTGAAAAATGCTCGGATGAGTTGTGTTTAGGGGTGAAAGGCCAATCAAGCCGGGAAATAGCTGGTTCTCCGCGAAATCTATTGAGGTAGAGCGTCGGATGATTGCCGATGGGGGTAGAGCACTGGATGGGCTAGGGGGTCGCGAGATCTACCAAACCTAACCAAACTCCGAATACCATCGAGTCTAGTCCGGCAGACAGACGGCGGGTGCTAAGGTCCGTCGTCAAAAGGGAAACAGCCCTAACCTACAGCTAAGGTCCCCAAGTCATCACTAAGTGGGAAAGCATGTGGGAATCCCAAAACAACCAGGAGGTTGGCTTAGAAGCAGCCATCCTTTAAAGAAAGCGTAACAGCTCACTGGTCTAAATAAGGGTTCCTGCGGCGAAGATGTATCGGGGCTAAAGTGATGCACCGAAGCTTAGGGTTCATAGTTTACTATGAGCGGTAGCGGAGCGTTCCGTAAGCGAGTGAAGCCGAAGGGTAACCGACGGTGGACGTATCGGAAGTGCGAATGCTGACATGAGTAGCGACAAACAGGGTGAGATGCCCTGTCGCCGAAAGACCAAGGGTTCCTACGCAATGCTAATCAGCGTAGGGTGAGCCGGCCCCTAAGACGAGCCCGAAGGGGGTAGTCGATGGGAACCACGTTAATATTCGTGGGCCTGAAGATGTGTGACGGATTGCGGAAGTAGTTCAACCTTATTGGATTGGTTGGGCTGCCAAGTAGTTCCAGGAAATAGCCTCTTCATATAGACCGTACCCGAAACCGACACAGGTGGTCAGGTAGAGTATACCAAGGCGCTTGAGAGAAGTATCCTGAAGGAACTCGGCAAATTGCCTCCGTACCTTCGGAAGAAGGAGGCCCTCTTTCTGCGCAAGCAGTCAGGGGGGGCACAGGCCAGGGGGTAGCGACTGTTTAGCAAAAACACAGGACTCTGCTAAGTCGGCTTCAAGACGACGTATAGGGTCTGACGCCTGCCCGGTGCTGGAAGGTTAAGAGGAGGAGTGCAAGCTCCGAATTGAAGCCCCAGTAAACGGCGGCCGTAACTATAACGGTCCTAAGGTAGCGAAATTCCTTGTCGGGTAAGTTCCGACCTGCACGAATGGCGTAACGACTTCCCCACTGTCTCCAGGATATGCTCAGCGAAATTGAATTCTCCGTGAAGATGCGGAGTACCCGCGGTTAGACGGAAAGACCCCGTGCACCTTTACTGCAGCTTCAGAGTGGCATTAGGAAAGAGTTGTGTAGCATAGGTGGGAGGCTTTGAAGCGAGAGCGCCAGTTCTCGTGGAGCCATAGGTGAAATACCACCCTGCTGTTTTCTGATGTCTAACCACGCACCGTTAGCCGGTGTTGGGACCCTCTGTGGCGGGTAGTTTGACTGGGGCGGTCGCCTCCTAAAGAGTAACGGAGGCGCGCGATGGTAGGCTCAGGCCGGTTGGAAACCGGCTGCAAGAGTGCAATGGCATAAGCCTGCCTGACTGCGAGACCGACAGGTCGAGCAGAGACGAAAGTCGGTCATAGTGATCCGGTGGTCCCTCGTGGAAGGGCCATCGCTCAACGGATAAAAGGTACGCCGGGGATAACAGGCTGATGATTCCCAAGAGCTCATATCGACGGAATCGTTTGGCACCTCGATGTCGGCTCATCACATCCTGGGGCTGGAGCAGGTCCCAAGGGTTTGGCTGTTCGCCAATTAAAGTGGTACGTGAGCTGGGTTCAGAACGTCGCGAGACAGTTTGGTCCCTATCTGCCGTGGGCGTCGATACTTGAAAGGAGTTGCCCCTAGTACGAGAGGACCGGGGTGAACGTGCCTCTGGTGTACCTGTCATCCTGCCAAGGGTGCCGCAGGGTAGCTATGCACGGACGGGATAACCGCTGAAAGCATCTAAGCGGGAAGCCTCCCTTAAGATTAGGTATCTTCGAACCGTCGTAGACCACGACGTTGATAGGCCGGGTGTGGAAGTGCAGTAATGTATGGAGCTAACCGGTCCTAATAGTTCTGATCGCGCTTGATGAATCCCACCATCAACGACAGTCTTGTGCTGTTGTTGACCGGACGGTCATCGCAGCCAGATCACCCACATCACTACAAGTGCATCGATTAAAATCCGCGACACGCCTGCTTCATTGCTTGGTGGCCATAGCGTTTGTGACCCACCCGATCCCATCTCGAACTCGGACGTGAAACCAAACAGCGCCGATGGTACTAACGCTTAAGCGTTGGAAGAGTAGGACGCCGCCAGGCATTGCAGCAGGCGTGAGCGCGAGACCCATTCACTTTGACATTCAAAAGCCGCTGCCGGTTCTACCGCGCGGCGGCTTTTTGGTCTCTGCATTGCCAGATGACCCTTATCGGTGACGCGGGGTGGAGCAGTCCGGTAGCTCGTCAGGCTCATAACCTGAAGGTCGTTGGTTCAAATCCAACCCCCGCAACCATCTTTACTTGCGACCCCGTAGCACCCGCTGCGGGGTTTTTGCTTTGCGTGGAAATCGTAAGGATTCCAGCAAGATCGCCCTGAACGTCGATCTCCACCTTGCCGTCGACCGGGGTTAGCACGATCTGATCCACGAGCGAGCGTAGCGTGTCTGCGGCCTCGATCCGCTTCCCCTCGTCTTCGTCCTGCAGGGCGTCGTAAAGCTGTTGGACCCGCTTGCGGTATTGCAGTGCCATACTTGGGTGCAGCAGCGGTGGCGGTTCGTCGGCTTCGGCCAGGAACAGTTCAAGTTCCTTCTTGCGTTTCTCAATCATCACCATCTTCGCGTTGAGCGCGTCAGCCGCCCCACCCTTCAGAATCAGATTGAGTAGCGTCTCAAGTTCCCGATCGATCTTCGCAATCTCCGCCTCAGCCGACGCGATTTCGGCGCGACCTTCCATGCGCAGCCGGTTCATCTCCTGCGTGAAGACTTCACAGAAATGGGCGAAGAGCTCCGGATCGACGAGTTTGGTACGCAGCGCGTTCAGCACGCGCGATTCCAACTCGTCGCGGCGGATGTTGACCCGGTTGTCGCATGTCCCCTTGTTGCGGGCCGTCGCACATCCGATCAGCGTCGCCGAGATCGCGGAATATCCACCGCCACAGCAGGAACATTTGGTCAGTCCCGAGAAGAGGTATTTGGGGCGGCGGCGGGTATTGATCCGGGAGAGATCGGCCTCGCCGTTCTCCTTACGCGCGATCTTGTTCTTCTCCTGCCGCGCCTTCACCGCGTTCCAGAGATCGTCATCGAGGATGCGCAGCTCCGGCGTTTCCTGGATGACCCATTCCTCTTCCGGGTTGGGGCGGGCCTGCCGCTTGCCGGTGTTCGGATCCTTGACGAAGCGCTGGCGGTTCCAGACGATCTTGCCGACATACATCTCGTTGTTGAGGATGCCGTTGCCGCGCTTCGGGTTGCCGTTGATCGTGCTGAAACCCCAGTCGCCGCCTGACGGAGCGGGAATGCCTTCCTTGTTCAGGGCGAAAGCGATGGTCTTGGCCGACTTGCCTGCGGCATAGTCGCGGAAGATGCGCCGGACGACCTCGGCCTGGAACTCGTTGATGGTGCGGTCGCCGCGGATCGGCTCGCCGTTCGCATCGAACTTCTTGACCACATCGTAGCCATAGGCATTGCCGCCACCCGATTTGCCCGCCTCGACGCGGCCACGTTGCCCGCGCCGAGTCTTGTCGGCCAGATCCTTCAGGAACAGCGCATTCATCGTGCCCTTGAGGCCAACATGCAGATGCGTCACTTCGCCTTCCGACAGGGTGAACATCTTCACGTCAGCATAGGACATGCGCTTGAAAATGCCCGCGATGTCTTCCTGGTCGCGGGAGAGGCGGTCCATCGCCTCGGCTAGGATCAGGTCGAAGCGGCCACCCATGGCATCGGCCATGAGCGCCTGAATGCCCGGCCGGATCAGCGAGGCGCCGGAGATCGCGTGGTCCGAATATTCCTCGACGATATGCCAGCCCTGCTTTTCGGCATGGAGGCGGCACATGCGGAACTGGTCGGCGATGGAAGCGTCGCGTTGATTGTCGGAAGAATAGCGGGCGTAGATCGCGACGTTCAAAATGTGGCTCCCATCCGTATCAGGAGGAGCGCTTCCTCCTTTGCCGTGACATCTTCACTTCCTCTGCATAGCACTCCTGCGCCGCCTGCCTCGCCAGGATGCCGACCAGACGCAGAAGGCGCGGGTCTGGAGCGCCGCGCGGCGTAAACGCCAGCTCCGGCTCGTCCAGCAGCAAGGATTCGAGCAGCGCTTCGCGCTCTCCTCCTGTCATCTTTGCTGTGTTTCCTGGGGCTCGCAAGGTCATAACTTACAGCATTCGCCCCGGAGGAAGCATAAGCAACGGAAATTGATGGCGAATATTCGGCGACAATTGGCGCGGGTGAGCGGGCTGTAGCGTAGCCCAGCGTGTCCCGGCGAGCCATGGCGTAGCAAAATAACCTATCGGAATCCCTCGCTGGCCCGGTCATCATTGGCCTCGTCGCCCCTCCTCATAAGGTCATTGACTGTTGATGTAATCCTAGCGTATTGTAATTCGCGATACAAGGCACTATGTGCCGACCAAGGAGATTCGCCATGGCCACGACCGCCGAACGCAAGGAATATCCGATCTCGATGCGCCTGCCCGAGGCGGATGTCGCAATGATCGACCGCGCCGCCAGCCTGCGCGGCCGCTCGCGCACCGATTTCGTGCGCGACGCCGCCGTGCGCGCGGCCGAGGAGGTCGTCATGGAGCAGGGGCTGATTCGGATGAGCCCGGAAGGCTTCGCCCAGTTCATGGATGTGCTGGCGCGTCCGGCCGCTCCGGTTCCGGAGATAGTAGAAGTCCTGAAGCGGCCCGCGCCATGGGAGCCCGGCTACGTGGCGAAGCGGTAAGCTCTTGCTCCTTTCTGGTCCTGAACCGCTCTCCGCCGAACACGATGTGTCCGAGTTCTCCTGTGGCAAGCCGACTCTTGACCACTGGCTGAAGACGCGCGCCCTCTCCAATCAGCAGAAGGGCTTCACAGCCGTTCTCGTCGTTCATGAGGCCCGGCGCGTGGTCGGCTACTACGGCCTTGCGCCTACCGGTGTGGTGCCTTCGGTTCTGCCGCGCTCGATCAGGACGGGGCAGCCGCCCAACCCGGTCCCCTGTATGCTGCTCGGCCAGCTCGCGACCGACACTGGATGGGCAGGGCTGGGCGTCGGGACCGGTCTTGTGAAGCATGCCCTCCAGCGCTGCGTTCAGGCCGCTTCGCTGATCGGCGGACGGGCCTTGCTGGTCAATGCCGTCGATGGTGAAGCCGCCGAATTCTGGAGGCGGCGAGGCTTCGAGCCGTCCAGGGATGATCCCCTGGTTCTGCTCCGGTCGATCAGCGACATCGCGGCGTCGCTCGGTGAGGCTGGAAGTTGAAAGCTTGGCTGGCCTCCAATCGTAGCGATCCGCCCCTTCACCCAGATTGCAGTAGATCAGATCCGCCCATGCAAATTCGTCTTCCGCCATTGTCCACATTCCACTGGCAGATGTTCGTGCTTTCCCTCGCCCTATTTTGGGCGGTCGGCGGCCTGCCGGAACCTGCCAAGGCTCAGCCTCGGCCGCAGATTGCGAAGTGCGTTCCCGGACAGGCTCGCACCGCCGACGAATATTGCCTCGTCGATGGTGACACGATCTGGATTGACGGGGAAAAGCTGCGCATGGAGGGCTATGACACCCCGGAACGGCTTTGTTGCATAACGTTGGAATGCCTTAAACCTATGATTACTTGATAATATTATACGACGCGGACGGTATTGGGCGTTCCTATTTGTGAGAAGCGATTGAGGATTGCGGCACGGACTTTGAGCTCGGTTATCTGACGCTCAAAGGTGCGCGCTGCGAGGCGGGAGCCCAGCAGCTTGAAGCAGTGCATTTTGGTTTCGACCAGACTGCGGCGATGATAGCCGCTCCACTTCTTCCAGATTGTCCGACCCAGATATTTCATCGCCCGCAGCGTCTCATTGCGGGCATCGACGCCGGGACCGTCCTTTGTCCATGATCGGCCGTTGCGGCGAACCGGGATGATCGGATCGGCGCCGCGTTCGGCAATGGCCGCATGGCAGTCTTTGGTGTCATAGGCACCGTCGCCACCGACGTTGACGATCCGCTCTTCGTCCGGGATCTGCGCCAGCAGGTCCGGCAGGGTCGGCGCATCGCCGGCGGCATTGGTCGTCCCTTCAATCGCCCGGATGTCGAGGGTCCCGGCGTCGATCCCGATATGCACCTTGCGCCACTGGCGACGCCGGGACGCGCCGTGCTTCCTCGTCTTCCACTCGCCTTCGCCCATCATCTTGATACCGGTGCTGTCCACCAGAAGGTGCAGGCCGCCTGAACTGGGGCGTCCGCCCAACTCCACCGGCAAGGTCCGCTGGCGGCGGCACAGTGTCGTATAATCCGGTACGGGCCAGTCCAGACCCGTCATCCTGAGCAGGCTTTGGACCAGCCCCGTCACCTGACGCAAAGGAAGCTGGAACAACCCCTTCAGCGTCAGGCAAAACTCGATCGCCTGAGCGGAAAAGCGCAGCGGACGTCCTGCACGCCCGTCCGGAACCGCAAACCACGCCATCCCAGGATCAAACCAAACCTCCAGCGACCCGCGCCTCTTCAGCGCAGCGTTATACTCGGGCCAGTTGGTCGTGCGATACTTCGTGGGCGTCGGCTTGGGCATCCCGACCATCTACGTCTTCCGATTCCTCAAGGGAATCCATCACTTTGATATGCAACAAAGCCTTTCTCGTTGCAATACAGCGGCATCGAAGAAATTCAACGGACTCTCGCTTCGACACCGATCCACAGTCATGCGGATGGATATTTATCGAGCGGCAGCCCTTCGCTGGTGGACCATTTTTTCATCAATCGGTTGGGCATCACGGTCTTGTCCTGCAATTTGCGGGACACGTCGATACCGCCGACAGGCAGGTTCGCCGGATCGAGCAGTCCCGCCTGCACCAGCACCGACGCCTGATCGAAATAGATATGCTCGTTATAGATCTTGCCGCCCCGGAACGATACGACGACGATCATCGGCACTTCGATATAGCGTCCGGTCGGCTCGATGTCTGGCAGCATCCACGATATTTCCGTGTCGTGGGTGAAGCACATGATCATTTCGTCCACCACGCGGTTGACACCGACGGTGCGTGAAATCGGAATGATCCGCGTGTCGGCCGGGTGCACGTCGCAGAAATGATATTTGTAGAACCGCAGCAGCATGTCATGGCCGACGCCGCCCATCACCGTAGAGGTGATGTTGACATAGGGATCCTCGACCATCGTATCCAGAACGGCATGGGCATCCTTGGTCACGAATTCATGGTACATATGCTGTTCCCACATGCCCTCCAGATCGAATTTCGGGCCGATCGCGGCGCGGATGATCGCAAGGGTGCGGATGTAGGCCAGTTCTTCCGCCGTGGGGGAGAAGAAGCCGCGATGCGGGTTGGCAAAGCCATGGTCGGCGCCGTTATACATCCATAGCGACATATGATCGTGCCGTTCCACCAGCGCGGCGATCGATGCGATGTCGGCCGCGCAATGCTGGTCGTCCGTGCCGAAGTGGAAGCCCAGCGGAATTTTGACCTGTTCCAGTTCTGCCAGATGATCGGTGATGCCGACGCCATAATAAGCCACGGCGCAGTCGATGTCAGTGCGGGCGGCCGCCATCGCGGCCAGTCGACCGCCCAGGCAAAAACCCACGGCGCCCACGCCGCCACGCTGTTCCGGCATCGCGCGCAGAGCGCCGATCGTCGCCTTTATATCGTCGATGGCCAGATTCAGGTCGAACTGCCGGTATATGTCCATCGCACGGTCGAATTGCGCGTCGGTCAGTTCGACCCCGGCTTCGATCCGCCAGTAAAGATCTGGCACAGTGACGACATAGCCGTCGCTTGCGAAACGATCAGCCATGTCGCGCATGAACTGCGTCACGCCGAACGCTTCCTGCAGCAGGACAAGGCCCGGCCCGCTGCCGCCTTCCGGCATCGCGACATAGGCGTTGAAGCGGCCGCCATCGGCCGCAGTGATTTCAACCAGATTACCCATCACTCATACTCCCTTGGCGTTCGCGGTGGATCAACATAAAGGCCACCCAGCCCCTCATCTCCGCCCGTTCAGTCGACCGAGCCACGCCAGATGGTCATGCCCCCATCGATCATGTGTGATGCGCCGGTGGTGAAGGAGGAGTCATCGGACGCGAGGTAGCAGACGAGCTTGCCAATCTCTTCGGGCGTTCCCATGCGCGGGATCAGGTTACCTCCGGTAAAGCCCTTGAGCGCGGCGGCGCGGACTTGCGGATCTTCGATGATGTCGAAATATTTGTCGAGCAGAGGCGTCTTGATCGTGCCGGGATTGATGCAATTGACCCGGATGCCGAACTGCGCCAGATCGACCGCCATCGCCTTGGTCAGCATCAATACGCCGCCCTTGGTCGCGCAATAGGCGGGCGATGCCGGCATGGCCGTGAAAGAGGCCATTGATGCGGTGTTGATGATCGACGCGCCCTTGGAATCGCGCAGCCAGGGCAGAGCGGCGCGCACAGCATACCAGATGGACCGCAGATTGACTTCGTAGACGAGGTCCCAGATGTCGTCGTCCATTTCATGCACAGCGGTTTTCTGGGCCAGATCGGTTTCGTGCGTACCGGCATTGTTGTGCAGCACGTCTATGCCACCGAAATGATCTGCCGCACGCTGCATCAATGCCTCGATCTCGGCCTTGTTGCGCACGTCGCAGGCGATGAACGTGGCATCGCCGCCCAGATCCCGAATTTCCGATACGGTTTTCTGCCCACCGTCGGGGTTGCGATCGCTAACGACGATCCGGCCGCCCGCCTTGGCCAGTTCGATCGCGCAGCCACGGCCAATGCCCTGGGCAGCGCCGGTCACGACGCAGACTTTTCCATTCATGCTGCTACTCATATCCGCTCTCCTAGCATGATTTGCCGCCGGCTTTCGGTGCCGATCCAGGCTTAGAAATAAAAAGAGTGATTGCTCACTCCTTATTTCAAAGCCTAATTTGCGTGTTATGCCGCGTCAAGATAGCAACGCTGAGATCCGTCGAGGTAAGAGTGAAAATCGGTCATGACGAAAAATCCGGAAGCCCTCGCCAGGCAACAGAAGCGCACGCAGATGCGCCGCGAACAGGTGCTTGCGGCTGCCGAGCAGTGTTTTCAGCGGGAGGGGTTTCACGCCGCCAGCGTAAATCGCATCGCGGCGGAGGCGGGCATGAGCGTGGGACATGTCTATCGTCATTTCGACAATAAAGAGGACATCATCCTCACCCTGTGCGAACGTAAATTCGCAGACTATATCAGTCATACGCCCCGCCTTGCCGTTCATACGAAGATGGATACGGATGCGGTCGTCGATACGGCGCTCGATGATTTCGATTGGCTGGTCGATCCGGTCCAGGCGCGATACGTCATGGATGTGTTCGCCGAATCGGGGCGTAGCGAACAGATCAACAGCATCGTGGCCGATCAGGACTATCGCCTGCGGCATAATGCTCGTGTCCTGCTGGAACCTTATTTCCCGCCCGAACGGCCTGAAGAACTGGAATGCAGGGTCGAAATGCTCGTCCTTGTGCTCGAAGGCCTGATGATGCGGACGGTGGCAAATCCCGAAGGCGACAAGGCGCGCTTGAAACTTGCCTTCCGCCACCTGATGCGAGCGATACTCCAGTAGCGCCTTCAGGCCGGACTGCCTCCGCCCCGGTCACGGGACCATGGGCTTGAACGGTCTGTCGATGAGGAACGGCACTGCCCGGGACCGAGGATTTGTCGCGCGTGCGCCTGGTTGACAGGTGAATATGCCTTCGCCCTTGACAAGCGAGATATTTATGGACATGTCCATTTAGAAGCAGGTACGGGTACTACGAACGCACCTTTGAATGTGCTGCTGGTAGCGGAGAGGATGTCCAAGTTATTTACTGTGCGGGAATGATCCTCGTGGCTGGATGGTCCGGCGTAGGGCTGGGAATGGCTGATTCCAGCAGTATGTTTAAATATTGATCAGGAGTTTAACAGGTTGACCGATAACGATGGGTCTGTTCGGGATCTGCTGGCAGATATGGGAGATGACCTGAAAAAGGGGCTTTTCTCTGCTCGCCTGTTTAACAACCGGGCGATCCATGACCTGGAATTGCGCCGAATTTTTGCGAAGTCCTGGGTCTTCATTGGTCACGAAACGGAGATTCCCAACCGCGGAGATTTTGTCACGCGCAATATCGGGGAAGACCCCTTCATCATGGTGCGTGATGACAAGGGCAGGATTCAGGTGCTGCTCAATGCCTGTCGCCATCGCGGCGCCCAAGTTTGCCGGGTGCAGGCGGGGAATAGCAAGGCGTTCGTATGTCCCTTTCACGGCTGGTCCTACCGCAACAGTGGAGACCTGCTGGGCGTGCCGGTGCGTACTCAGGGCTATGCCGCCCTGGATTTCAAGGAATGGGGGCTGTTTTCCGCGCCGCATGTCGAAAGCTATATGGGACTGGTTTTTGCCAATCTGGACCCGGATGCCGTGTCGTTCGAGGCGTATATGGGCGACTACAAATGGTATTTCGATATCCAGTTCGCCTTGTCGGAAGGCGGGATGGAGGTTCTGGGCGAACCGCATCGCTGGATCGTCGATGCCAACTGGAAGCAGGGCGCGGAGAATTTCTGCGGCGACAGCTCGCATACCCAGATGACGCACAAATCGGTGCTGGAAACGGGGATTATCGATCCGGTGTCGGCCGGCGCGCCCAAGGAAGGGACTGGTCTGCACATCCATGATTGCAGCGGTCATGCCATCAGTATCCGGCAATTGCCGGGCGAGGCGCCGTTCATATCCTATCCGCCCGAAGTGACGCAGCATTTCAAACCGGGGCGGCTCAATCAGGATCAGTTCGACCTGGCCGAGCGGTCGCTTTTGCAGAACGGCACGTTGTTTCCCAATTTTTCCTTCCTCCACATCGGCTTGAGCGACAGTCCGCAAAAGCCCCATGCCGGGTTCCTTACGCTGCGGGTCTGGCAGCCGAAGGGGCCGAACCAGATGGAAATCTGGAACTGGATTCTCGCGCCTGTGGAAGCATCGCCGGAATATAAGCGCCGCGCCTATCAGGTGGGGATGAGCAGCTTTAGTCCGTCGGGCAGTTTCGAGCAGGATGATGTCGCAGTATGGCCCAGTGTTGCCCGTACGGCAGCCACCATATTCGCTGAAATCAATAATATGCGCTTCAATTACCAGATGGGGCTTGGCGACATGAGTTCGTCCGAACCGATCAGGGACTGGGTCGGCCCCGGCGTCGCCAACTCGACCAATGCGGGGGAGGGCGGTCTGCGGACCTTTCACCACACATGGTACGAGCGAATGACCAACTCCAAGCTCGAACTCGACCATCATGACCACTGAAGCGCGACGCAACCCGGTGGGAACTATGCAAAACCATAAGTCCGTCGATCTCGATACCGAGCGGGCCTGCACGGCTTTCCTGTTGCAGGAGGCCGAGTATCTCGATGATCGCCGGTTCGGCGACTGGCTGGGCATGATCGATCCGGAGATTGACTATACCGCGCCGGTGCGCACGTCCCGTGAGAATTGGGATGGTGACGGCATCAGCAAAACGGCCTTTTATCTGGAAGAGGATTATCCCTCGATCGAGATGCGGGTGAAGCGGCTGGGGTCGCGCTATGCCTGGTCGGAAAGCCCGGCCACCCGCACGCGGCGGATGGTCGGCAATATCCGCTTTGGCGGATGGTCGGATGATGGCGCACGGGTCGCGGTGCGCAGCAATGTTGCGATCTTCTGCCACCGGGGCGATGCGCCGCATCCGCATATCCTGACTGCCGAACGGTTCGACAGTCTGCGGGTAAGCGACGGCGCGGTGAGCCTCGTCAAGCGGGTCGCGGTGTTGGATACGGCAGTGCTCGGCCTGGAATCCCTTTCGATCTTTTTGTAAAGGAGCAGGGCAATTGGCCAAGCTTTCCCTCAGCTATGCCGGGCATTTGTCCGATCGGGTACGTGACCTCTACCACGGTGTGGTCGCACCCGAAGGTATCGACCTGCATTTCATTCCCATGTCGCCGGTGCAGGCGTTCAACCGCATGCTGCGCGGTGAATTCGATTGCGGAGAAATGTCCTTCTCCACCTATGTGATCAAGGCCGCTCAGCGCGCGTTGCCGTTTGTCGCGATCCCGGTTTTTCCCTCGCGCGCCTTTCGTCACGGCAATATCTATGTGAACCGCGCCGCCGGGATCGCGACGCCTGAGGACCTGAAGGGCAAGCGAGTGGGCGTGCCCGAATATGCGATGACCGCCGCCGTCTGGGCGCGCGGTGCGCTGATGCAGGAATATGGCGTCGACCCCGCGCAGATACGCTGGGTCACCGGCGGCTTGCAGGGTCCGGGGCGTCGGCCGCTGGTCGAAACGTCGATCCCCGGCGTCAGCATCGAGCATGAGGACACGCGCGGGCTGAACGACATGCTGCTGACCGGCGAGATCGATGCGCTGATCGCGCCGCAGACGCCGCCCTCGCTGCGGCAGGGTGATGATCGTATCGCTTATCTGTTCGCCGATGTGCCCGGTGTCGAACGAGATTATTTTCGTAAGACCGGCATTTTCCCGATCATGCACACGGTCGTCATCCGCAAGGATGTCTATGAGAAAAACCCGTGGATCGCCGTCAGCCTCCTCGATGCGTTCGAAAAGAGCAAGGCGAACTGCATGGCCGAGCTGAATATCGACGAACCGCTGCCCATATCGTTGCCGTGGATCGGCCAGTATGTGCAGTCGATCCGTGAGGTCTTCGGCGACGATTTCTGGCCCTATGGCGTGGAGAAGAACCGGACGACGATCGACGCGCTGTGCGGGTTCCTGCACGATCAGGGGATCGCCCAGCGACGCGTTGCGGTCGATGAACTGTTCGCCGAGGCGATCCACGCCGCTGGTCAGA
This sequence comes from Croceicoccus naphthovorans, assembly GCF_001028705.1. NCBI lineage: Bacteria > Pseudomonadati > Pseudomonadota > Alphaproteobacteria > Sphingomonadales > Erythrobacteraceae > Croceicoccus > Croceicoccus naphthovorans. Next base: position 141,726 of record NZ_CP011770.1, read on the forward strand.
TCAAGCTGTAGGACGGATCGTCATGACCTCCACAGGGCATCCCGTCATGCGACTGGGCATCATCGGCCTTGGCGGCGCGGCCAAGCAGATGCTGCCCAGTTTCACCAGCCACCCCCATGTCACGATAACGGCAGCGGCCGATCCACGCGCCGAGGCGCGGGCGGCTTTTGAAAAGGAACTGGGCGGGCGGTCCTTTGCCCAGGCGGCGGACCTGTGTGCCTCCCCCGACGTCGATGTCGTCTATGTCGCGACCCCGCACCAGATGCACAGGGATCATGCGACGCAGGCGGCGCTGGCGGGCAAGCATGTCATCATCGAAAAACCGATGGCGCTGACGCTGGAGGAATGTGGCGACATCATCGATGTGGCGGCCGCCAACAATGTGCATCTGGTCGTCGGGCACACGCATGGTTTCAACGCGCCGATCATGAAGATGCGCGCCATGATCCGGGCCGGGGCCATCGGCCCGGTGTCCATGATCAACAACTGGACCTATGGCAATTTCCTATACCGTCCCCGTCGACCGGAAGAATTGCGGACGCAGGACGGCGGCGGCATCATCTATAATCAGGTGCCGCATCAGGTCGATATCGTGCGGTTACTGGGCGGCGGCATGGTGCGTTCGGTGCGTTCGATGGTGTGGACGCTGGACCCGGAACGGCCGACAGAGGGCGCGCATACGACTTTCCTGCAATTTGAAGACGGGGCTGCGGCGTCGCTCGCCTACAGCGCCTATGATTATTTCGACACGGACGAATTTCACGAATGGGTGGGGGAACTGGGCGAACCCAGGGCGCCCGGTCGGCAGGGCGCGTCCCGCATCGCATTGGCCCGGATCAGCGATACGCAGGCGGAGATCGACCTGAAGGCGGCGGGCGGCTTTGGCGGCGATCGCAAGCTGGCCACGCCCCCGCAGGCGGAATGGAACCAGCCGCATTTCGGTATCACCATCGTTAGTGGCCCGGACGGCGATCTGCGCCAGTCCGCCCGCGGCGTGCTGCTGTACGGCAAGGAGGGGCGGCGCGAGATTCCGATCGATCCCCCTCGCGCCTTTCCTGACAAATGCGGGGTCATCGATGAAATGTACGATGCCTTCACTGGGGTCCGTCCGGTGATCCATGACGGGGCATGGGGCCGGGCGACGATGGAAGTGTGCCAGGCGATCCTGCGATCCGCGCAGGAAAGCCGCGAGATATTCCTCTCCCATCAGGTGCCCGTGCGGGACTGAAAAATGGCGGGGGACTGACATAATTTTAGGAGACGGCCATGCAGGCGACAGATTTCAGGGGCCTTTACGGCATCATTCACACGCCCGCCAAAGCAGGTGCGCAGGCGCTGACTGCGAAAAACACCGTCGATCTCGACGAGACGGAACGATTGCTGAACCAGTTGATCTCGGACGGCGTCAGCGGCCTCATCATGTTGGGCACGACCGGCGAATGTGCGACGCTCTCCGCCGCAGATTATCGCGCCTTTGTCGATTGCGCGATCAGTACGGTGGCGGGGCGGGTGCCGCTCGTCGTCGGCGCGACCGCGATGGGCGGGCATGAGGCGGCCGAACGGCTCGATTTCGCGCAGGCGCAGGGCGCGGATTGCGCGATGCTGGGCTTGCCGATGTGGCAGCCCTGCACATCCGACATGGCGGTGCGCTTCTATACGGAGGTGTCGGCGGCTTTTCCCCGGCTGCCTATCATGATCTACGCCAATGCCCGCGCATTCCGCTTTTCCTTCCCCACCGACTTCTGGGGCCGCGTCGCCCGATCGGCGCCGACCGTGACGAGTGTGAAGGCATCGCAGCCGACCAATCTGGCGGAAAATATCGCGGCAACGGAAGGGCGGGTGCATTTCATGCCCAGCGATATGGTCGTCACCAAATTTCAGGCGATCGCGCCGGACGCGACCACATCCTGCTGGGCGACGGCGGCCGCCATGGGCCCCGAACCGTCGAGGGCGTTGATCGACGCAATACTGGCGCAGGATGCCGGTCGCACGGCGTTGCTGGCCGAGCGGCTTGCATGGGCCAATGCGCCGTTGGGACCGATGCTGAGCAATGCCGAGCTGTTCGCCAGCTATAATATCCAGGTCGAAAAGACCCGCATCGCCGAGGCCGGTTACAGCGTGCCCGGCCCGTGTCGCCCACCCTATGACGTGTTCCCGGAGGAATATGCCGAAGCGTCGCGGGAGTGTGGCCGTCGCTGGAAACTGTTGCGCGAAGAAGTGGCTGCAATGAAGGAGACAGCGCTGTGAGCATCGGGACGCCTGTCAAGGATCCCGCTATCCGCGCCGAACTGGAAGCACTGATCGCCGAGCATGCCTATCGGCTGGATTTTCATCTGTCGGAAAATCTGGGCGATCTCTACACGGAAGATGGCTGCCTGATCGGTGCCGGGCCGGACTGTATCGGACGCGAGGCGGTCAATGCCTATGGTCGCAGCCGGGCTGAGGTCCGGACGCGTCGTGCCCGCCATGTGGCGACCAATTTCCGATTCTGGGAAGATGGCGCCGATCAGATCAGGGGCGTGTGCTTCATCATGCTGTTCCGGTCGAGCGGCCCGGACCTGACCCCGGCGGAGCCGATTGCGCTGGCGGACGCACATGACATCTACCGGCGCGAAGCGGAGGGCGTATGGCGCATCCGCGAACGCCGGATCGTCCTGTCGTTCGAATCCGAAGCCCACAAAGCCAAATAATCATACAGGTTCATCCGCCGGAAGCGCGGAGCATCTTCAAGGAGAGTTGTTATGGCCTATACGGATTTTTCCGGGTAAAGCCTGACCGAACTGGTATCGCTCGCCGGCCGCACCGCCGTTGTCACGGGCGGCGGCGCAGGGCTTGGCCGCGCGATAGCGCTGCGTCTTGCGGAAGCGGGCGCGACGCTGGTCATCGGGGACCTTAATCAGGCCGAAGCGCAGGCGGTCGCGACCGATCTGACGCAGTTCGGCGGCCAGCATCATGGCGTCGGCATGGATGTGCGCGACCATGACTCGATCACGGCGCTTGCCGATCTGGCTGTGGCACGGACGGGCCAGCTCGACATCTGGGTGAACAATGCCGGCATCTTCCCCGCCGGCGGCGTGCTCGAAATCACCGACAGCGATTGGGGGACGGTGCTCGCCATCAACCTGCGGGGCACGTTTTTCGGCGCGCGTGAGGCGGCGTTGCGGATGAAGCAGAACAGGGGCGTGATTATCAATCTGGCGTCGACTGCCGGGTTTGATTGCACCAACGGCCTGAACCCTGCTCATTATGTGGCGTCCAAACATGCGGTGGTGGGCCTGACCAAAAGCCTTGCGGTCGAACTGGGGCACAAGGGCATTCGCGTGGTTGGCGTCGCCCCGACGATGACCGAAACGGACGGCGTCGCGGCCATGCGCCGTCGTGGCGAGGAGGTGAACGCCGGGTTGAACATGTTTGCCAGCCGCCTGCCGCTGGGACGATCGGGGCGGCCCGACGACGTTGCGCGTGTCGTCCAGTTCCTCGCGTCGAACATGGCCGGCTTTGTGACCGGCAGCGTCATTCCCGTCGATGGAGGAGAATTGGCCGGCTGATCGATCGCGCGGCCTGTCCGGCGGACAGGTCAGGCGCGGGCAATCACTCTCCGCCCGCACCTGTGGGCGCGCGATCAGTGCCCGATTGACCTATGCCGGTCGCGCGGTCATTGCATTTGGATCCGCAGGATTTTCACATGTGTGTATCGGGACTATGGATATGACAGGGGAATTCCAAGACCTACGGATGCCTAGACTGGAGATTGACCGTGACGCATGTGAGGGAGCGAAACAAGGCTGAGAAAAGGGAGCGCATAAGGCTGGCGGCCCTGAAGCTGTTTGCCGAACGTGGCTATGACGCCACGACCTTGCGCGACGTGGCGCACGAAGCGCATGTGGCCCTGGGTACATTGTCGCTATATGCTGCGGACAAGCGTGACCTGACGCTGCTGGTGTTCAACGAAATCACCCTTGAGATCATGGAACATGCGATCGATCTGGTAAGGGCGGCGGACCAGCCGCTCGATGAGCGTATCCTCGCCTTTTTCAGCCCCTTTTATCGTGACTGGGCCAGCAATCCGCGTCTCGCCCGCATCTTTCTTCAGGTCAATTATTATTCCGGCGGCATGCACGGCGAGGAATATCAGCGCACACGCCGCGCCGTCGCACGGCAGGTTGAACTGCTGGTGGAGGATGCGATCCGTAAAGGAGAGATCAATCCCGGCGAAACGACCGAGATGATCGCCCAGAATTTCTTCCTTATCTTTTCGGCGACGGCCCGTTTCTGGATCGGTGGCGACGATCCGGTGGCCGACGAGGGCATCGCCTATCTCGGACGATTGATAAAGTTGCAGATCGTTGGATTGAAGCCCAGGCCGATCAGCAGCCGGGCGACCCCGCAGTCAGGCGAAAAAAGCCCGAATGGACGATTGATCTATCGCGACAGGCGGGAAGCGGGCGGGGTGCCCGGCCGTTGCCATATGGACTGCGCTCGTCCCCAGCTTGCTTTGCCGCGCGACGCGATATTTCCGGGAGGGGCCACGTTGCCGCCGTCGCGCCGGGGATGATCAGCGGTCAGTACGAATGCGCCGGGATCGCCGGGCCTGACAGCTGGTAGTCGTGCAAGGGACAGCAGCGGCAAAAGCTGCGGAATCTCATTCAGGGTCTCTGCCATATTTTATTGAAAATATGGACATGTTCATTATGTAAGAGCGATCGATCTTGACATGGGCAAAAGCCCGGCCGAAAATGGACGTGTTCATAATTAATATATGATCTATCCGGCCGAAAACCGGCGGTTCGGGATTTGGAGAGCGAAGGCATAATGACGCGCAGCAACAGTTCAGATCGTGTCGCAGGCATCCACAGGATCGCCCTGCAAATGCCGGACATGGCCGAGGCCGTGCGTTTTTATCGCGACACCTGGAAGCTGCGACCGGCGGGCAAGGATGGTGAGTATCACGCCTTTCGCACGGCCGATTGCGCGCATGACGATTTCCTGCTGAAGCAGGGGCCTTCGCGGATTGCGCATCTGGCCTTCGCCGTCGCTTCGATGGAGGCACTGGACGGATTTGCCGCGCGGCTTGCGGCAGCCGGCTTTCGGGTGTCGGTCCCCGGAGATGCGCTGCCGCGCAGCGACGCGGCGGCCATTGCGGTGACGGACCCGGACGGCCGGGAAGTGAGGCTGGTCGTGCCAGCCGGGGATACGGCTCCCGCGTCAGGCGACATCGATCCTCTCGGCCCGCTCGCCATCGGCCATGTCGTATTGTGGACGCCCGATCAGCCGGCCGCTGAACAATTTTACGGGCTTCTGGGGTTTCAGGTGACCGACCGGACCCATGCGGGCATGTCCTTCCTGCGCTGCAATGCGGACCATCACACGCTGGCGCTGATGAAAAGCAAGACCGGGCGGACGGGCGTGCAGCATATCGCCTTCGATGTGGGGTCGCTGGACAATGTGATGCGCAATTTCGGGCGGCTGCGCGATCAGGGGCTGGATTGCGCCTGGGGTGTCGGACGGCATGGGCCGGGCAATAATATATTCAGCTATTATGCCGATCCGGCGGGCAATTTCGTCGAATATTATGGCGACATGGAAGTATTTCCGGTCGACGATCTGGTTGAAGCCCGGATCTGGGGGCCGGAGCATAAGGGTGACATATGGGGGGTCGCCGGTATCCCCCCGCTGGCCTTTCGCGAATAGCGCCCGGCGTCCGCCTCTCTGCTGATTTGATGAGGCCGCATGGCGATGCGGCAACGGAGTAATGTTATGAATGGCCTGACGAAATCCACCCGCATGTTGATCGGCGGTGAACTTGTGGAGAGCGAGGGTGGCGCGTGGATGGACGCGATTGACCCTGCGACGGAAGATGTGATCGGTCGCTTTCCTGCGGGTAACGATCGCGACGTTGCGAAGGCGGTGGACGCGGCGGACAGGGCATGGCCACAATGGAATGCGATGGGCGTCGCCGCGCGGGCCGAAGCCATGCGCAATTTCGGCCGCAAGATCCTGGAACGGGCTGACGAGCTGCTTGAGGTCGAAGTGCGCGACACCGGTAACACGATCGCGCCGATGCGAGGCGATGTGAAGCATGGCGTGGCGAGTATCGATTATTATGCGGGGCTTGGTTATGAACTGAAGGGCGAAACCATCCCCGCTACCCCGGACAATCTGCACTTCACAGTGCGCGAACCTTACGGCGTCGTGGCGCGGATCGTGCCCTTTAACCATCCGGTGATGTTCGCGACGGCGCGCACCGCGGGCGCGCTGATGGCAGGCAATGCGGTCGTGGTGAAGCCGCCCGAAACCGCCTCGCTTTCGGCTTTGATCCTGTCGGAGATCGCACGGGAAGCGCTGCCGCCCGGCGTGTTCAACATCGTGACCGGTACCGGCGCTGGCGTGGGCGCGCCGCTGGTGCGGCACCCGGCGGTCAAGCGCATCGCGTTCATCGGCTCGGCGGGCACCGGCATGGCGATCCAGCGGATGGCGGCGGAAGTGGCGGTCAAGCATGTGACGCTGGAACTGGGCGGCAAGAACCCGATGATCGTGTTCCCCGATGTCGATCCGCAATCGATCATCGCATCGGCGATCGCCGGCATGAACTTTTCGTGGCAGGGTCAGTCATGCGGATCGACCAGCCGGCTGCTCCTTCACGAGAGCATTTATGACGAGGTGGTGGCGGGTCTGGTCGAACGGATCAACGCGATCCGGGTCGGCGATCCGATGGACGAAACCAGCCAGATGGGGGCGATCAACTCGAAGGTCCAGTATGACAAGGTGTTGAACTATATCGAGATGGCGAAGCGCGAAGGCGCAACGCTGCTTGCCGGTGGTCAGCGCCCGACCGGTCCGGGTTTTGAAAAAGGCTTCTGGGTGCGTCCGACATTGTTCGGGGACGTGACCCAGGACATGCGCATCGCCAATGAGGAAGTGTTCGGTCCGCTTCTCTCCGTCATGAAATGGTCGACTTTCGATCAGGCGCTGGAGATCGCCAATGCGGTCGATCTGGGGCTTACCGCGTCGATCTGGACCAACAATATCGACGATGCGCTCGGCGCCGCACGACGCGTGCGCGCCGGCTACGTCTGGATCAATTCGGTCGGCCCGCATTATCCCGCGATGAACTACGGCGGTTATAAGAATAGCGGCACCGGGCGCGAGGAGGGATTGGAGGAAATGCTCTCCTATACCGAACAGAAGGTCTACAATATCGCCTTGCGGCGTTAGGAGCCATGGAGATGGATGTCGGACTGCTCGACCATTATAATATCCTGACGCGCAAGCTGGATGAAACCGTGCGCTTCTACGAACGGGCGCTGGGCATGCGATCCGGCCCGCGCCCGCCCTTCGACGTGCCGGGGGCATGGCTGTATCGCGGCGATCATCCCGTCGTCCATGTCATCGACATGACTTTGTTGCATATCAAAGTGATGGATTCCCTTGAGGAATCGGAAGACGTAGATGGTCGGGATGCCCAAGCCGACGCCCACGAAGTATCGCACGACCAACTGGCCCGAGTATAACGCTGCGCTGAAGAGGCGCGGGTCGCTGGAGGTTTGGTTTGATCCTGGGATGGCGTGGTTTGCGGTTCCGGACGGGCGTGCAGGACGTCCGCTGCGCTTTTCCGCTCAGGCGATCGAGTTTTGCCTGACGCTGAAGGGGTTGTTCCAGCTTCCTTTGCGTCAGGTGACGGGGCTGGTCCAAAGCCTGCTCAGGATGACGGGTCTGGACTGGCCCGTACCGGATTATACGACACTGTGCCGCCGCCAGCGGACCTTGCCGGTGGAGTTGGGCGGACGCCCCAGTTCAGGCGGCCTGCACCTTCTGGTGGACAGCACCGGTATCAAGATGATGGGCGAAGGCGAGTGGAAGACGAGGAAGCACGGCGCGTCCCGGCGTCGCCAGTGGCGCAAGGTGCATATCGGGATCGACGCCGGGACCCTCGACATCCGGGCGATTGAAGGGACGACCAATGCCGCCGGCGATGCGCCGACCCTGCCGGACCTGCTGGCGCAGATCCCGGACGAAGAGCGGATCGTCAGCGTCGGTGGCGACGGTGCCTATGACACCAAAGACTGCCATGCGGCCATTGCCGAACGCGGCGCCGATCCGATCATCCCGGTTCGCCGCAACGGCCGATCATGGACAAAGGACGGTCCCGGCGTCGATGCCCGCAATGAGACGCTGCGGGCGATGAAATATCTGGGTCGGACAATCTGGAAGAAGTGGAGCGGCTATCATCGCCGCAGTCTGGTCGAAACCAAAATGCACTGCTTCAAGCTGCTGGGCTCCCGCCTCGCAGCGCGCACCTTTGAGCGTCAGATAACCGAGCTCAAAGTCCGTGCCGCAATCCTCAATCGCTTCTCACAAATAGGAACGCCCAATACCGTCCGCGTCGTATAATATTATCAAGTAATCATAGGTTTAAGGCATTCCAACGTTATGCAACAAAGCCGCCGCGGCCGGTAACGCGATGCGAAGAAATAGCCGACGATGATCCCGGTCACCGCGTAGAGAAAATAGAAGCTGCTCGCGACCAGGCCGAAACGCACCGGCGACATGGCGAGGTCCGCCATGATCGCGGTGGCGGCAAGGCCGAGTACCGCCTTGTCGGCGCGGTTGATCGTCTGGACGAAGAACAGCATCACGACGGTGGTCCAGGCACGCGCGACAGAATAATTTCCGGCAGGTTCGGAGACCGTCATCTCATTTTCTTCCGTCCGCGGCGACGTCGTTCCCGTCCCCACTCGTTTGAATTTCATCCATGTTCCCAGACCAGCTGGGCGTTGCAGAATTCGCGGATTCCGAAGTGGGAAAGTTCGCGACCATAACCGCTTTGCCGGACGCCGCCGATCGGCACCCGAGGATCCGAAACGGGAACCCCGTTCACATGAACCGCACCGGTTTCGATGCGCCGGGCGAGCGTGGTCGCGCGCGCCCTGTCGCCGCTCCAGATCGCTCCCGAAAGGCCGAAATCGCTGTCATTAGCTAGGCGCACCGCATGGTCGGAATCGTCAGCCACGATGATTGCCGCGACCGGCCCGAACGTCTCTTCGCGAAATACCGGCATCGCAGGCGTGACCTCCGCAAGCACGGTTGGAGGATAGAAAGCGCCGGGTCCATCGGGGGTCTGGCCGCCGGCAAGCAGCCGCGCGCCCATCGCCAGGCTGCGCTCCACCTGCGAATGGAGTTCGTCGCGCGCGCGCGCGCGCGCAAGCGGCCCCAGGTCCGTGGCGTCGTCGAGCGGATCGCCGCACACCAGCGCCTCGGCTGCGGCGACGAAGCGCGCCGTAAAGGCCTCGGCGATCGGCGCCTCCACGATGAGCCGCTTGGCGGCGATGCAAACCTGTCCGCTGTTCTGGAACCGCGCTTCGATCGCAGCGGGAACGGCGCGGTCGAGGTCAGCGTCCGCCAAGACTATGAAAGGGTCCGATCCGCCGAGTTCGAGCACCGATTTCTTGAGATTACGCCCTGCCTCTGCGGCGATCGCACCGCCAGCCGCCGTTCCTGCAGTCACCGATACGCCGACCACCCTCGGATCCGCGAGCAACGACGCGATTTGCGTGCGCGGGACATGGATGTTTGCAAACAGTCCGGCGGGAAAGTCCGCCGCGCGAAAACAGTCGGCCAATGCGTTGGCGCACCCTTGCACATTGTCGGCGTGCTTCAGCAGCATCGCATTGCCGCCGGCGATCACGGGAACCGCAGCGCGCAAGACCTGCCAGAGCGGGAAGTTCCACGGCATCACCGCAAGCACGATGCCGAGCGGGCGATAGCGGACAACGGCTTTGCCGTCGCCGCCCATATCGACCGGTTCATCGGCGAGCAGCCGTTCGGCATGGTCCGCGTACCACCGGCAGAGCGCCGCGCATTTGGCAACCTCGCCGCGAGAGCGGAGGATCGGCTTGCCCATTTCCAGCGAGATCAGCTGGGCGAGCGCTTCCGCCCGCGCCTCCAGCGCGTCTGCGAGTTTGCGGAGGGCCGCTGCGCGTTCCCGATGCTGTATATGCCGCCACTGTTCGAACGCCGCCGATGCGGCGTCGACGGCCTCGCCCACTTGGCGCTCGTCCAGCCAGGGATGCAGCGCGATCGTCTCGCCCGTCGCCGGATTGACCGAAAGCGAGCCGAGATACGCGGGTTGGTTTTCCGAAGCGCCCGTCATGATCAATATACGCTGCCCTTGCCGCCATTATCCGGATGCTGGACGCCGCGGGAAAAGCGCGCAGCGAGCGCCTCGGCGCCGCGCGCCAGGATCGTCACGTCGGTTCCGACCGCAACGAAGCTTGCCCCGATTTCCAGATAGCGCCGCGCCAACGCCTCGTCGGCGATCAGCATGCCGACGGGTTTTCCCGCCGCGCGGATCGCGGCGATCGCGCCCTCGATCGCCTCCTGCACCTCGGGATGCGCGGCGTCGCCAAGATGCCCCAGATCGGCGGCGAGGTCGGACGGACCGATAAATACGCCATCGACCCCCTCGGTTCGCGCGATCGCATCGACATGGGCCAGCGCCGCCCGGCTTTCGACCTGCACGAGCAGGCAGATATCATCGGCCGCATTGTGGATATAGCCCGGCGTGCGGTTCCACCGGCTGCCGCGCCCGATCGCCGTCCCGACCCCGCGGATGCCGTGCGGCGGATAGCGTGTCGCGCGAACCATCGCGGCGGCCGCGGCGGCGTCCTCGACCATGGGGATCAGCAGCGATCGTGCGCCGATGTCGAGATATTGCTTGATCAGCACGGGATCGCCTATGGGCAAGCGGACAACGGGCTCTACCGGGTAGGCGCCCGCCGCCTGCAACTGGGCGAGGACGAGCGGAACGTCGCTCGGGCCATGCTCGGCATCGATCAGCAGCCAGTCGAAGCCGGCCCCCGCCGAAATCTCGCACGTGTAGGGCGAGGCCAGCGCCTGCCAGAAACCGATCTGCGCACGATGCTCGCCGATCGCCTGCTTGAACGCATTCACGTCACTCTCCCCATTCGCCATCGGTCAGCCGAACCGGCACTCGACCCGCCCAAAGGGTCCGAAATCGGCGGCGATATCACTGCCCGGCGGCGCTTCGATCGGGCGAATGAACGAGCCCGACAATATGACCTGCCCCGCCTCGACCCGGTCGCCGCACGTGGCGAGGCGCTCGACGAGCCATGCCATCGAGACGAGCGGATCGCCCAGCACCCCGGCGCCCAGCCCGGTCTCCTCAACCTCGCCGTCCTTCGAGACGATCGCACCGACAAAGCGGAGGTCCAGCGCCGCAAGGTCGCGGACCGGCGCACCCAGGACGATGCCGCCGTTCGCCGCATTGTCCGAGATGGTGTCGCATACGTTGCGGAGCCGACCCGTTTCCGGATCTTTGCGGGTAATCCGGGTATCGAGAATTTCGAGCGCCGGAGCCACATAATCGGTCGCCGCGAGGATCGCTTCGGCCGAAATTTCTTCCGGCTCAAGGCCGGTGCGCATGACGAAGGCAATCTCCGCCTCGATCCGCGGCTGGATGAAGCGGCCTGGGGCGATGTGGGCGCCATTGTCGAACGCCATGCTCCGCAGAAGCACCCCCGAATCCGGAATGTCGATCGACAGCGCCGCCTGCATCGCTTTCGACGTCAGCCCGATCTTCCACCCGATCACGGGATCGCCCGCCGCCGCCTTCATTCGCACCCATTCCGTCTGGATGGCATAGGCATCGTCCATCGTCAGGCCGGCATAGGTCTCGCTGAGGAGGCGGATCTGCCGCCCCGTCCGCTCCGCCTCGTCCAGCGCCCGCGCGGCCGCCGCAATGGCGTCGCCATCCAGCGTCACACCGCCGAAATCATCGATCCGCCGCGCCCCGGCCATCAGCCGCCGACCGCCTCACGATTGGTCGCGAAGCCTTCCTCGGCGCCGAGAAGCGCGGGCGGCTCCTTCAGGCTTTCCTGCCACAGCAGCGATTCCATCGCGATGTTGAGCGGCTGATCCTGGATCGTCAGTTCATAGACCGGGCCATTGTCATGGCTCGCATGATTATGGACCGACCAGCCCGGCGCGGAAAGCATCAGATCGCCCGCCTTCCATTCATAGACCTTGCCCTCGACGGTCGACCGCCCCGAACCCGAGAAATAATAGTTCACCGCCGCGGACGAGTGGCGATGCGGCCGATCGACGATCTTCGGCGGGCGCAACGTCATCGTCGCGAAGAAATTGGGGGTGGTGCCGTTGGTACGCCCGGTCATCGGATTATAGAGCAGATAGAGCCGGCGGCCGACATAATCCTTGCCCAGCGCTTCCAGCTTGTCGAGATGCTCCTTGACCTGCTCCCACGGCCAGTAGAGCGCGGGGCTGGTCACCGATGGCGGGTTGATCAGACGCTCATAGGGCATCATCCACGCGCCTTCCTCGTGCAGCTGGAAGGTGCCGTAAGGATTGACGCGCGTGCTGTCCGCCGCCTCGTGCTCGTCTTCGCGGTCGATCGACTTCAACAGCGGCTGCGGATTCTCCTCGACGACATGGATATTCATCATGTCGAGCAGCGCGCCGTTCGAATAGGTCAGGCGGACATAAAGGTCGTCGTCGATATTCTTGTGACGATAGATGCGCATCGACGGCGTGTTCCACACGTCATAGAGCGCGGTCTCGCGGCGCTGGCCGCTGATCTCGGTCTCGCCGCGGCCGCCGATGACGAAGTTCACCTGCGTCGAATTCTGGCGGAAAGTCGCGGTTTCCTCGCCGGGCAGAAGCACGTCAAGCGACACCTGAATCCCCGGCGCAAGCCCGATCGACCGCTCGTTGCGCGGATGCTGGAAATAGGAGCGACGGCGGCCGTTGGCGGGACACGGCATCGCCGCGAGCCGCTGAACCTCGGCGTCGATCTGCTCCTTGGTGATGACGATGGGCTCCCAGGGTGCGTCGCGCTCGGGCAGCGGACCGCTGGCTTCGATGAAAAGAGGCTGGGACATGGGCGCAAACCTTTCCTTGGAATCTCAGAGGGTCAGGCGCGGTGCCTGACGGGTAATGGTGGGAAGCGGCCGGCCGATTCCGGCTTCGCGCGCGGCTTTGAAGAGAGCGATACCGAGCGACAGGTCGGAAATTCCCATGCCCATCGCCTTGAAGAGCGTGAGGTCGGCGTCCGCGGGCCGCACCGCATTTTCGGCAACGAGCGTCGACAAGGGACGCAGTCGCTGCCACCGGGCCTCATCCTCGCCGAACGCATCGACGAATTCGCGGCTGAGCTTGCGCACCTGCGGCACGCTGTCCGCCGCGATCACCGAAGCGCGGGCGATGAGCGCCGGGTCGAATTCGGCGCGCTCGGGCGTGATCGCGCCGACCGCGTTCACATGAACCCCGCGAGGGAGGGAGTCCGCGCTGAGGAAGGGGGATCGCGCGCGGGTCGCAAGCGTGACGATATCGGCCGAATCCAGCGCCTCGTCGAGCGTCTGCGTCGCAATCGCTTCCACGCCGAGCTTCGCTTCGATTTTTTCGGCCAGCGCCTCGCGATTCACAGCCGTCGGGCTCCACACGGTCACGCGCGTCAGCGGCCGTACAGCCGCCACCGCCGCCACCTGCGTGATACTCTGCTTGCCGGTTCCGATCATGGTCATCCGGCTGGCATCGGGACGCGCCATGACATCGGTGCCGAGGCCGCTGATGCCGCCCGTGCGCATCTGCCCCAGCGCGAAAGCCTCGATGATCGCCTGAACCGAACCATTTTCGCTGTCGATCAGGATCAGCAGCGGCATCGCGCCCCCGGCCGTGTGCGCCCAGGTCTTGGTGCCGACGGTTCCCCACCCGTCGAACACCGCGCCGATCGCGTGCAACGTCGATCCGTTCGCCCAGCTCGCGTGCGTCTTGACCATGTTCGATGCGCCGCCCGCCGCCTCTTCGCGAAGCCCGTCGCGCAGCGCATCGATCGCCTGCGGCAGCGCCATCAGCGAGACGACTTCCGCCTCGGAAATCCAAAGCCCTTCGCTCATTTCACGGTCCGATCGAAAATCGAGGGAACAGGCGGCTGAAGATCGAGGGAGTTCACAATCAGCGCGTGCGTGACGTAACGGCCCACGAGGAACATCACCGCGATCGCCTGTTCCGCCCCGATCGCTTCGATCGTCTTATCAAGTTCGGCCTGCACATCCTTGCCGCGCCGCCGCAGCATGGCGATGATCAGGCGCTGGACATCGCGCTCGGCATCCGAAAGCTCCGGCGCGACATCGGGATCCGCCTGCTCGACGGCCGCTATCTAGGCTTCGCCGAAGCCCAGCCGCTTCGAAAGCCGCTCATGCTGGTGCAGTTCGTAGCGGTTTTCCATCAACGTTGCGACGGTCAGCGCGCCCAGCTCGGTCAAATGTTCCGGCAGAGCGACCTTGAGCGCGTCGGTCATTTCCATGAAGGAGGTCAGGACCACCGGCTGGACGCCGGTCACCTGGAAGAACTCGCCGAGATAGCCCAGCCGTTCATATTTGGAGCGCAGGACATACTGCACCCCCGGCGCCAATTGCTCGAAGCCAAGCCTCTCGATGCGCGCGCTCATATCGCGTCTCCTTCTGCGTGCACGGATCATCCTTTCTTTGCCATCGTTTCGGAAATACATTATCAGAGCATTGGCAATACTCTGGAGGTATGGCTCTGGATATCAGGCAGATGCGCTATCTGATTGCGGTCGCGGAGGAACTGAACTTCACGCGCGCCGCCGAACGGTGCAACATATCGCAACCGCCGCTCAGCCGCGCCATCCGCGAGCTGGAGGACCAGGTTGGCACAAAGCTGTTCGAACGCGACAAGCATCATGTCGCGGTGACGCCCGCCGGCGCCAGCCTTGTCGCCAGCGCCCGCAAGGCGATTGCCGCGCTCGACGACGGCATCCACCTCGCACGGCGAACGGGCATGGGATTAAGCGGGACCCTGACCCTCGGCTTCGGCGGCTCCACCGTTTACGCACTCGTGCCTGCCCTCATGCGTCGGTTTCGCGAGTTGACGCCGGACGTCGAAGTCCGCTTCAGCGCGATGTCCGTTCTGCATCAAATCGAAGCGCTGCGGAATGGCGAAATCGACGTCGGTATCGTCCGCCTGCCGATATTCGACGAAATGATCGAAACCCGGTTCGTGTACAGCGAACCGCTGGTTGCGGCGCTGCCGATAGGGCATATGCTGCTAGCACACAGCGGCGCTGTGACACCCGCCGATCTGCGATCGAGCCGGTTCGTGACCTATGAATCCACGCGCGGCTTCAACTTCCAGGCCGATCTGCTCGCATTGTGCCGCCTCGCGAATTTCGATCCCGAAATAGCGCATGAGGCGCCGACCACCGAGGCGGTCATCGGCATCGTCGCCTGCGGCGAAGGCGTTGCGATCGTGCCCGCTTCGGCCGAGCGCCTGCGGATGCGCGGGGTTGCCTTCCGCCCGCTTGAGGTTCCCGACGCCACCGCCGAACTGGCAGTGGTGCGCTTTGCGCTGGCCTGGCGTGCCGGCGAACTCGGGGCGACCACGCGCAAATTCATCGATTCGGTGTTTGCCACGCCAGGGCCGGACCCGACCGGGGACGCTCAGGTCATGCGAGATGGCGGACGATAATCAGGCGCCTGCCCGGCGTCATATGAACCTCGATCCGGCCGCGGCGCGGCGCTACCATCGCCATCGCCTCTCGAATCCCCCAGCCCGAATTAGGTTTTTCCCAGTTAGAAATGCAGTGTTGCGGTGCAGTCTGTAATGAGACAGCCATGGACAGGCCTTTGCGACACAATAGGCTTTGTTGCATAACGTTGGAATGCCTTAAACCTATGATTACTTGATAATATTATACGACGCGGACGGTATTGGGCGTTCCTATTTGTGAGAAGCGATTGAGGATTGCGGCACGGACTTTGAGCTCGGTTATCTGACGCTCAAAGGTGCGCGCTGCGAGGCGGGAGCCCAGCAGCTTGAAGCAGTGCATTTTGGTTTCGACCAGACTGCGGCGATGATAGCCGCTCCACTTCTTCCAGATTGTCCGACCCAGATATTTCATCGCCCGCAGCGTCTCATTGCGGGCATCGACGCCGGGACCGTCCTTTGTCCATGATCGGCCGTTGCGGCGAACCGGGATGATCGGATCGGCGCCGCGTTCGGCAATGGCCGCATGGCAGTCTTTGGTGTCATAGGCACCGTCGCCACCGACGTTGACGATCCGCTCTTCGTCCGGGATCTGCGCCAGCAGGTCCGGCAGGGTCGGCGCATCGCCGGCGGCATTGGTCGTCCCTTCAATCGCCCGGATGTCGAGGGTCCCGGCGTCGATCCCGATATGCACCTTGCGCCACTGGCGACGCCGGGACGCGCCGTGCTTCCTCGTCTTCCACTCGCCTTCGCCCATCATCTTGATACCGGTGCTGTCCACCAGAAGGTGCAGGCCGCCTGAACTGGGGCGTCCGCCCAACTCCACCGGCAAGGTCCGCTGGCGGCGGCACAGTGTCGTATAATCCGGTACGGGCCAGTCCAGACCCGTCATCCTGAGCAGGCTTTGGACCAGCCCCGTCACCTGACGCAAAGGAAGCTGGAACAACCCCTTCAGCGTCAGGCAAAACTCGATCGCCTGAGCGGAAAAGCGCAGCGGACGTCCTGCACGCCCGTCCGGAACCGCAAACCACGCCATCCCAGGATCAAACCAAACCTCCAGCGACCCGCGCCTCTTCAGCGCAGCGTTATACTCGGGCCAGTTGGTCGTGCGATACTTCGTGGGCGTCGGCTTGGGCATCCCGACCATCTACGTCTTCCGATTCCTCAAGGGAATCCATCACTTTGATATGCAACAAAGCCCCGGCATGCCTTGCGCGCACGCGGCGTGGTCGGGATTCTGGCAGCGGGCGATGCGAGCCTGGAGATACTGCCCAAGATCGATGTGGCGCCCGGTGAAACTCCTAATCACCGGAACGCGGCGATCCGTAAGCGCCTGGTCCATATGCTTGCCTTCGCGCTTGATCTCAAGATTGACCTGGGCGTCATCACCGAACTCGCCTGGCAGCGCGAGACTCTGCTCGAAATTCTGATCCGCATCTTTTGCGACAAGCTAACCACGGCCATGCGCAAGGGGATGCCGCGCCAGTATGTCGAGCAAGAGGAAGACTTGCCGACCATGCGCGGCCAGCTCGACATCACCCGACAGTTCTCCCGGCATGCGGTCAACCCCTCGCGCGTTGCCTGCCGGTTCGATCTGTTGTCCGAAGATATCGCGCTCAACCGGATCACGAAGGCGGCGGTGGTGCGTCTTCTCCGCGTCTCACGGCGCAGTGCCAACCAGCAACGCCTCCGCGAGTTGGCCTTCGTCTACGCTGAGATTGCCGATGTATCGGCTTCAGCACTCCGCTGGGATGATGTTGTCATCGATCGCACCAATCGGTCCTGGCAGGAACTCTTCGCCATGGCTCGCCTGTTTTTGCAGGACCGCTATCAGACGACCACGGGCGGCGCTGGTCAGGGTACCGCGATGCTGTTCGAGATGAATGCGCTCTTTGAAGAGTATGTCGGGCGGCTGATTGCTCGCTCACTTGCAGGAACCGGTCTCACCGTGTCCCTACAAGGGGGGCGGCTGTTCTGCCTTACTGCGCAGGACGGCGAACGGGGCCTGTTTCAGACCAAACCAGACATCCTAATCCGCCGGGGAGGTGCCATCACCCATGTCATCGACACCAAGTGGAAGCGGATTTCCTCTCGTATCGATGATCCCAAGCAAGGGGTCTCGCAGGCCGATGTCTATCAGATGATGGCATATGCGCAGCTCTATAGTGCTCCGCGCTTGACACTGCTCTATCCCCATCACCCGGGCCTCGGCCCCGAAGACCTGGTTCACGCCCGCCATCGCATCACGGGACACGACACCATCCTGGAGACCGCGACCATCGACGTGTCAAACAATGCCGACATTCTGCTGCGGCTTCGCCGCCTGCTACTGGCTGACGAGTCGGTTTCCGCAGAATAGCGCGAGCCTGCGAAATGCTCCCGCCGATCTCACTTCGGTCTGCGACCATTTAGCCCCCGCAATCACGGGCAGTCCTGTGGGAGGGGCTAGTCGATTCTGCGCACCCGCACCGGCTTAGACATGCCCTCGACGTGCATGTAGCGACCGTCGATTGTGACACGTGGCCGGTATTTGTACTGGTAGCGATAATAATACTGATCCTGACGCCAGACCGTTCCGTTGGCGAGCCTGACAATCGTATCGCCGCTCCAGCCTGTCCAGGATCCTTCGATGCGCGATTGCATATCCACCTGCTCCTAGTCGATCCTGCGAACGCGAATGCCACGGCTCATTCCCTCGACATGCATGACGTTGCCTGAAAGGTTAACGTAGGGGCGATAGGCGTATCGATACTCGTAGTGATACTCCTCCTGCCGCCAAACTGATCCATCCGTGAGCCGGACGATGGTGTCGCCATCCCAGCCTGTCCACTCATCTTCAACCTGCCGAGTCATGTAGACCTCCTCGCGTGCGCTAAACGTCATGCTGCTTTAGGCAGACGCACCACGTCCGCGATCTCCGCAGCGATCTCCTCAACAGTGTGGGTAGCGGTGCTTCTTGCCAATCGGTCGGCGAGTGAAGCCGAATACCCGATCACTTCGCGCTTCGAGACGTTGTGCCAGATCGGCAGCAAGATTTGCTCGCCCGAGACGGCGCGGGTCACCAGCCCGTCCAGCTCGTACTCCGGCCACCCCTTGCCAAAGAATGCCTGTGACAGCACAACCACGCCGAAACGGCTGCTTCCCAGTCCGCGGTCGATCTTCCGTCGAAGGCTGTCACCGATGCGCAGCTCGAACTCGTCGTACCAGACTGACAGACCAGCGTCGCGCAAGGCAGTTGCTAGCGGCCGAACGACTTCGTCCTTGTCCTCGGAGGCATGGGAGATGAAGACGTCAAACACTCGCCCATCCGGAGACGTAGGTGCGGGCGCGAGATCGTCATCGTCTTCGTTGCGTACAAGCGTCGGCACGCTCCGCAGCGGAGCCTCATTGATCGCTGGCAGTGGGCCAAATACCTTACTCGGGATTACCCGAACACCAGTTCGGACTGAGCCACGAAGTCCCTGCATGTCTACCGCGACGTGCCAAATGCCAGAGTGTGGCACTGTCAGTCGGACCGGTGAGCGCTTCGCAAGACCGCCAATGTAGCGATGGTGTCGGCCCGATTTATAGTTGTTGAAGTTCGAACCATCCATGAGGCGGACGTTGGCAGCATTTCCGCTGAGCGTGACGGCGACCACGCTTCCTCGCTCCACGTGACCTAAATTGTAGTGCGTAAAGTTCATCATCTACTCCAGGTCAGGAGATCTGAGTCTCCGGCTTTTCGATGACGACAGGTTCGCACGCGAGGGTGTCAAAAATAGACACCCTATGAAAGTAGAGATTTCTGACGGCCCTAGGCGGCAGCTTGGAACAGCATTGTGAGAAAACTGGCAGGCACGACCGCTGTTTTTGCTACTTCATGTGCGGCTGTCGCCTTCAAGGGATGGCTAGCGCTGTAGCGCAAGCAAAGATGGTTGCGCTCTCCCGCAACCATCTTAACTTGCTCGGGGCGCAAGTTATGATCATATCCAGCCCCCGCAACCAATATTCAGCGCTTCGGCCATCGGTCGAGGCGCTTTTTTGCGTTTGGGGCCGGTGATTGGACGGTGCCGGGATTAGCTCGCCGAAAGGTCGTGCTTTTTCATGCAATGGCGGAGCTGGTCGTAGGTCACGCCGAGTGCTTCGGCGGTCTTGCGCTGATTCCAGCGGTGTCGATCAAGGGCCGCCGAAACGATGGCGCGTTCATGCTCTTCAACAGCGCCGCGCAAATCCGTGATGGCCGTGAGATCCAATTGCGGTTCGCATGCGCGGACGCTCTGATCCGGTTGCTCGATCTTCCTAATCGGTCTGGTCGGCGCTTTTGGGGCCCAGGGACTATCAAACGGGTCGAAAACGACCTCGCCGATCGGCGCATCCCAGAATTCCCAGCGATAGACGGCGCGCTCGATCACGTTACGCAGCTCGCGCACATTCCCCGGCCATGCGTAGGATTCGAGGGCGTCCATCACGGCTTCCGAAAAGCCAGGCCATTCCTCCCAGTTCAGTTCGGATGCCATGCGCCGCCCGAAAAAATCGGCCAGTACCAGAATATCCCCATCGCGCGCGCGCAGGGGTGGTAAGGTGATGACTTCGAACGAAAGTCGGTCGAGTAAATCGGCTCGGAAATCGCCGCGCTCGGCCAATGCCGGCAGATCTTCGTTCGTTGCTGCAACGATACGAACATCCACGCGTAGCGGCCGCGACGCGCCGATCCGTGTTACTTCCCCGTATTCCACGGCGCGTAAGAGCCGTTCCTGCGCCGCCATCGACAGGGTCCCGAGTTCGTCGAGGAACAGCGTCCCGCCGTCGGCTTCTTCAAAACGGCCTGCTCGCGCTTTCGACGCGCCGGTGAATGCGCCAGCTTCGTGGCCGAAAAGTTCGGCTTCAATCAGCGTTTCGGGCAGCGCGGCGCAGTTCATGATGATGAGCGGTTCGCCCCAGCGTTCTGACAAGCGGTGGAGGCGTTCGGCTATCAATTCTTTGCCCGTCCCGCGTTCGCCGATGACGAGGACAGGGCGGGAGAGTGCAGCCGCGCGGCTTGCGCGTTCGACGGCATCTAGGATCGACTGCGATTGTCCGACGAACTGATTGTCCCGCTCCATACCCAAATATTAGCGAAATCCCCCAATTCTCGGCAATACTCGTCGATCACACGCTTTCGAGAAAATGCATAAACAGTTGAAATAAAACAGATATATCGAAATGGCACGCACCTTGCTACTCGTTGGTCGAACCGCATTCAAGGATTAAGAAAATCATGTTCGACCGCCTGAGCAAGCAAAGCCCGCTGGCCGTGGCCTCCGCCATCAGCCTTGTCGCCATGCTCGCGCTCAATGTTTTTGCGCTGAGCCAGCAGGTGCACGAAGCGCCGCGCTATGCCGCGCCCGCCTCAATCGTTCAGGGCCAGCTGGCATGAGCGAGCCTTTCGACCTCGAACCCGAGCGTGACGAGAAGCGCCGCCGTTCGGCGCGCGTAACCTCGCGCATCGATAACGAGGTCGCCCGGCTGCGCAACAAGCCCGACACGGATAAGTCAGATGACGGGGCGGTTCGCCCCTCTTCCCCACGGAACACCAAGTCCCCCCAGTATGGAGCGCCTTTGATGGGCATATTCTCTCGCACAAGAGACATTATCGCTGCGAATTTTGCCGACCTGATCGAAAAGGCCGACGATCCGCACAAGATGATCCGCATGATCATCGTCGAAATGGAAGAGACCTTGGTTGAAGTTCGCGCCAGTGCGGCCCGGACCATCGCCGACCAGAAGGAAATGCAACGCCACCAGCTGCGTCTGGAAAAGCTGCAGAGCGACTGGGGTGAAAAGGCCGAACTGGCGCTTTCGAAACAGCGTGAGGATCTTGCCCGCGCCGCGCTTGTCGAAAAGCGCAAGGCGGGCGACCTGTCGACGCAGCTGAAGGCAGAGATCGACTTGCTCGACGAATCGCTGCGGGCCTATGAAGCCGACATCTCGAAGCTGCAGAGCCGCCTGCGTGAAGCGCGGAGCCGTCAGACGCAGATTGCGGCACGGCTTGAGAGCGCCGAGAACCGATACAAGCTGCGGTCTTTGCTCACCACCGAACGCGTGGACGAGGCGATGGCCCGGTTCGATCAGCTGGAACGCCGCGTCGATTATGCCGAGGGCCGGGCCGAGGCGATCAGCCTGAGCCAGGCGAAGGGCGAAATGAGCCTTGCCGAGCAGATCGACGCCCTGAACATCGACGACACAGTCGATGCCGAACTTGAAGACATGAAGCGCGCCCTGAAGGGCGGCTCGAAGGAGGACTGACGGCCATGGAGCTGGATTGGGTTATTGTGATGATCGCGCTTTTCGTCGCGCTTCCATGGTTGGTTCTGCACTATGTCACCAAGTGGAAAACCGCGCCGAAACTGACCGATGGCGATGAGCAGATGCTGGAGGAACTCTACCAGTTGGCGCGCCGACTGGATGAACGGATGGACACGGTCGAGCGCCTTGTCGCCGCCGATAGCCCGGATTTCGAGAAACCGCGCCTGATCGCGGACAACGCCGACGACAACGCCGCGCTTGCCGAGATAGAGCGCAAATTGAAGGAAAGGACCGCACGATGAACAGCCTTCGTACTCGCTTTTACCGCAACAAGGCGGAAGCAAAGTGGCTGGGCGTCTGTGCTGGCATCGCCGACTATACCGGCATCGACGTGATGTGGGTTCGCATCGGACTGCTCATCTCGCTCTGCACGCCGATCAGCGGTTTCGCGGTGCTGGGCTATATCCTGATTGGGTTTATGGCCCCGACCAAGCCAGTCGAACTCTATGCCGACAAGCAGGAGGAGAAGTTCTGGCAGGGCGTGCGTCAGTCGCCGTCGCGCTCGGCTCGGGAAGTTCGTGGCCGCTTTCGTGAAATAGACCGTCGCCTCGCTCGTGTCGAAGAGCACTATGTGAGCGGCAACCGTGCGCTTTCGGCAGAGATCGAAAGCCTGCGCTAAATTTCAATCAAGGGGACGTAACCATGGGACCTGAGATACTTACCCTGCTGATCCCGCTGGCACCGTTCATGCTGGGTGGCTTGTTCATCTGGACCAAGCACAAGCAAAAAGAACTGCAGATGACCAGCGAGCTTTCCGCCGAAAAAGCCGCGCAATACGCCCAGCATACGGCGCAGCTTGAGGAGCGTGTCCGCGTGCTGGAGCGTATCGTGACCGACCGTGGCTACGACCTCGCCAGCCAGATCGAGGCGCTGCGGCATGAAGATAGCGACAAGCGGCTTGGTGCGCCTGCGCCTGACAAGATCGTGAATTGAGGAAGGGGAATAATGAGTTTCTGGACCGCCATCGTCATCATCGTGGCCATTGTTGCATTGGGAAAGGTCATCCAGTCGCGCCATAACGCGATGGCTGGCTTCGGATCCGATCAGGATGGCAATGCCGTGCCGCGCCCGGACAATGGGGATGCAGAGCGCCTGCAGGCCGAGGTCGAAGAACTGAAAGAACGCATCAAGGTGCTCGAACGCATCGCCTATGACGACCGCAAGCGTCTGGGCCTTGCCGATGAGATCGAGAGCCTGCGCGACTGATCGCGCGGCGGAAAGGGGAACGATGGCATTCGAAACACTGACGATCGCGCTTGTCGCCCTGGCCGCCGTGGCCATCGTGACAATGGCCGCATTGCGCGGGTGGCAAGGGTGGCTGGCGCTGAAGATGCAGGAACTGCACCGGCGCGCGGCACACGGCAATGCAAGCGGCATCGGCCACGACGCGGAAGCGGGTGCGCGGATTGAAATCGCCGACTTGCGCGAACGCGTCCGCCAGCTTGAGGCGATAGCCGCCGGGGTCGATCTGTAACGCTCCGATTTCAGGCGTTGATCCGCAAGCCGCGCCCGTTTAGCGCGTCGGCCATGCGAACGATCGACGATATTGCCGAAGAATACGATTTCCTCGATGGCGACGAACGCTATCGCCTGCTGATCGAACTGGGCCGAGAGCTGGAGCCGATGCCCGATGCGCTCAAGACCGAGGCGACTCAGGTCAAGGGATGCTCCGCCGCCGTCTGGGTCTATCCCACGCGGGAGGGTGACCGGCTCCATTTCCTGGCCGACAGCAACGCTGCCATCACCAAGGGCATCGTCGCGCTGGTGATCGCCGCCGTGCAGGATCGGCCCGCAGCTGAGGTGGCCGATACCGACATCGCCGCCGCGCTCGAACCGTTTGATCTGAAAAACCAGTTGTCTTCAAACCGTACGCAGGGCGTGCCCAACATGATTGCGCTGATCCGGGAAACCGCTGGCCGGATCGCGGCGGAACGTTAACGCGGGTTGGACGGACCGCCCTTCCAGCGCGGCGGTTTCGTGCGCAAAGGCCGGGACTCGGCGCAAGATTTGTGCTATAAGGCCCGTGGCGCGCGAATGGAGAGATCAGCAAGCCATAAAACAGAATACTGCATCCGTCTGTGCGGGGCGGAACTTCGCGTACCATGCTTGCCGAAGTGGAGAGCGGCACCGTGGAAGATCTCAATGCACTCCTGCTGAAAGAGCAGGTCGAGCTCTTGCTGGCGCAGTGCGCGCATAGCGAGGACGACCGGCGCCTGCATTGCAAGGAAGCTTTTGCCGCCGCCAAGCGGATCGAACGGCATGCGGCCCCCTATCGGTCGAGGGACAAGAGCGGGCACGTGCGTTTCGACGCGCATTCCTATGACGGTATGGTGATGGAGCTGAGCGCGGGTTGACGCCCGGTCGAATTCAGTTGCGAGCGGAGCGCGACTTGCGAAGGCGCGCTTCGCCGTGCCGCTTCTGACGCATCAATTCCTGCTTCAGCTTGTCCGGGTGACGGGCGATGACAAAGCCGAAGCTGACCCCGCCTTTCCTGCCATGTGTGACGTGGTGCAGGTTATGCGCCTGCACCAACCGCTTCAGGTACCCGCGCCGCGGCACATATCGGAACCAGCGCTGGTGAACTAGGCCGTCGTGAACCAGCGTATAGATGATCCCGTAAATCAGGATGCCTATGCCGATCCATGTCCCCGGTTCCCACGCGTCGGCCCCCATGACCAGCGGGCTGCCGACGGCGAACATCGAAATGCTCATCGCCGCGCCGACCAAGGCATAGAGATCGTTCTTTTCGAAGAACCCGTCGTGTTGCTGATGATGATCGCGATGCCAGCCCCAGCCGAAGCCGTGCATGACATACTTGTGCGCGCCCCAAGCGACGAATTCCATCGCCGCGACGCTGGCCATAACGACCAAGAATTTTTCCACCCCCAACATGGCTTCGTCTTAACCAATTCGCGCGGTTCTTGCAATTCGATGCGCGCACGCGCAGATGCACCGCCATGACACAAGCCAGCACCCTGTACGACAAAATCTGGGATGCCCACGTCGTGGAACGCCGCGACGACGGCACCTGCCTTATCTACATCGATCGTCACCTCGTCCACGAAGTGACCAGCCCGCAGGCTTTCGAAGCGCTTCGACTTACCGGGCGTAGGGTGCGCCGTCCCGATCTGACGCTGGCCGTGCCGGACCATAACCTGCCGACGACTGCGCGCCGCGATGCCGATGGCAACCGCATTCCCATCGCCGATCCCGAAAGCGCGCAGCAGCTTGCCGCGCTGGAACGCAATGCGCCAGAGTTTGGCGTGCGTCTGATCGGCGATGCCGATATCGAACAGGGTATCGTCCACGTGATCGGCCCCGAACAGGGCTTTTCCCTGCCGGGCGCGACTATTGTTTGCGGCGATTCGCACACCGCTGCGCATGGCGGGCTGGGCGCGCTGGCCTTCGGTATCGGGACCAGCGAGGTCGAGCATGTGCTGGCCACGCAAACCCTGTTGCTCAAGCAGTCGAAGACGATGGAAGTGCGCGTCGACGGTCAGCTTGGCCCCGGCGTCACGCCCA
This sequence comes from Croceicoccus naphthovorans, assembly GCF_001028705.1. Taxonomy (NCBI): domain Bacteria; kingdom Pseudomonadati; phylum Pseudomonadota; class Alphaproteobacteria; order Sphingomonadales; family Erythrobacteraceae; genus Croceicoccus; species Croceicoccus naphthovorans. Next base: position 167,112 of record NZ_CP011770.1, read on the forward strand.
AGGACGTCATCCTGCACATCATCGGCGTGATCGGCACGGCGGGCGGCACCGGCCACGTCGTCGAATATCGCGGCAACGTGTTCGAAGAGATGAGCGTCGAAGGGCGCATCACCGTCTGCAACATGGCGATCGAGGGCGGCGCGCGCGCGGGCCTTATCGCGCCTGATGAAAAGACCTTTTCCTACGTCGAAGGCCGCCCGATGGCACCCAAGGGTGCGGATTGGGACAAGGCAATGGCGTGGTGGCGCACGCTGAAGACCGATCCCGGCGCAAAGTTCGACAAGTCGGTGCATATCGATGCCGCTGATATTCAGCCGACGGTGACATGGGGCACAAGCCCCGAAGATACCGTCGCCATCGGCGGGGTCGTGCCCGATCCCTCCAGCTTTGCCGATCCGTCGAAGCAGCGCGCCGCGCAAGCCAGCCTCGATTACATGGGCCTGACCCCCGGCACGAAGATGTCGGACGTTGCGGTAGAGAACGTCTTCATCGGGTCGTGCACCAACAGCCGGATCGAGGATCTTCGCGCCGCAGCCGATGTCGTCCGCGGTCGCAAGAAGGCCGATGGCGTGAAATGGGCGATCGTCGTCCCCGGCTCCGGCCTCGTGAAAAAGCAGGCCGAGGACGAAGGCCTGGACAAGGTCTTTATCGAAGCCGGTCTGGAGTGGCGCGAACCGGGCTGTTCGGCCTGCCTTGCGATGAATCCGGACAAGGTGCCCGCCGGCGAACGCTGCGCATCGACCAGCAACCGCAACTTCGTCGGACGGCAGGGGCCGGGATCGCGTACTCACCTTGTTAGTCCGGCGATGGCTGCGGCTGCGGCGGTGACCGGCCACCTGACCGACGTTCGCGAGTTGTGATCGACGGGCGCTGCCTGTGCGGGCGAGTCACCGTCAGCCTGCAGCGCCTGCCTGACTATATCAACCTTTGCAATTGCCGCCTGTGCCGCGCAAGCGGCGCCGCCTGGAGTTATTTTGAGCGTGGCGAGGTCGAGATTACCGGCGTTACGCACGAATATCGGCGAGAGGATATCAAAGACAACTGGCTATCGATTCATTATTGCCGGACTTGCGGTACCACTACACACTATGACGCTACGCCAGAGCATCCGTCGGACAGGATTGGCATGAACACCCGGCTCTTTGCGCAGGATGATTTGGCAGGCGTTCCCGTCAAATGGCAGGATGGCCGAGGGGTGGAGGACGAAAACGATCGCTTCACCGTTACCGGCACGGGCCATATCGGCGACGGCAAAGCATTCTGAACCGCAAGGCCTCTTTCGCGCCCATCGTCGATGTTCGCACCCGCGTTCTGATCCTCGGCAGCTTGCCGGGCGATGCTTCGCTGTCGGCGGCGCGCTATTACGCCCATCCGCGCAACCGGTTCTGGCATCTGGTCGGTGCGGTGATGCGGCAACCCAACCTTCCCGATTTCGACTACGATGCGCGGCTGGGGTGTCTGTCGGATCGGGGCATCGGCCTTTGGGACGTGGTGAAGAGCGGTTCGCGGAAGGGCAGCCTCGATGCCGCCCTGCGCGATGTGGAGGGCAACGACCTTGCCGCGCTAATCGCGTCGCTTCCCGACCTGCGCGCCATCGGCTTCAACGGCGGTACCGCCGCGCGCATAGGGCGCAAGCAACTTGGCGATTCGGTGGGACCTGCCCTGCTCGACCTGCCGTCCAGCAGTCCCGCCCATGCCGCGATGAGCCTTGCGGAAAAGACGACACGCTGGCTTGCGCTTCGACCCTATCTGGGTCTTTCCTGATCGGGTCGCATGCCGCGACGCGAAAAGAGGAATTTACGGTGAGCGACGACAAGGACTGGACGGGCAAGGCGGCAATGGCCGGGGCCGCGATCGGATCGGCGGCGCTGGCGGCGGCGATGCTCTATGCCTCGCGCCGGAAAGAGCGGGCGGAGAAGAAGGCGAAGAAGCCTGCCGCGCCGATCGATCCACCCGAAACCGACTGATCCGGATTGCGCGCAACTGGCGCAGTGAAATGGGGCGCAATCAGGCATTGAGGCGGCGGCCCGCTTGATCTAGGCGTTTCCGCATGGAACCGATCCGCACCATCGAAGGCCGCGCCATCCCGTTCGGCGCGAAGAACGTTGATACCGACGTCATCATCCCGGCCCACTGGCTGAAGACCATCACGCGCGAAGGCATGGGCCGCGGTGCGTTCGAAACGATCCGCAAGGACCCGGACAACCTGTTCGATTCCGAACGCTATAAAAACGCGCCGATCCTGATTGCGGGCGACAATTTCGGCTGCGGGTCCAGCCGCGAACACGCCGCATGGGCCTTGCTCGATCTTGGCATCAAGGCCGTTATCGCGCCCAGCTTTTCCGACATTTTTTCGGGCAACGCCTTCAAGAATGGCATCCTGACCGTCGCGCTGCCGCAGGAACAGATCGATCGCTTGATGGAAGTCGCCGCAGAGGACGACGTTCACATCGACCTCGAGGCACAGAGCGTTACGACCCCGTTTCAGGACCGCTTCACGTTCGAGATCGACCCGTTCCGCAAGCATTGCCTGCTCGAAGGCCTCGACGAAGTCGGCCTGACGATGGCGCGTGACGAGGCGATTTCAGCCTATGAAGCGAAGGCCGCATCCGAACTCCCGTTTCTCTCCGGTCGCCTTGCGGCCTGAGCCCCTGACTGAAGGACGACGACGATGACCAATTTCAACGACCGTGAGCGTGCCGAGGAAGCCAAGTTCGCGATGGACGAGGATACGCTGTTCCGCGTGACCGCCCGCCGCAACCGTCTGCTGGGCGAATGGGCGGCTGGCAAGATGGGCCTGTCGGAGGTGGAAACCGATGCCTATCGCAAGGCCGTGGTTCAAGCCGATTTCGAGGAAGCGGGCGACGAAGACGTGATCCGCAAGGTCTTGGGCGACATGACCGCTGCGGGACTTGAGGTCGACGATGCGATGGTTCGCGCCGCGCTTGAAGAAAAGATGATCGAGGCGCGCCGCCAGCTGATGGGCTGACGAGCAGACCTGTCAGATTTTCCGACACCCAGATTGAAAGGACCGCCGCGATGGCGATGCAGGCCGACCAGATCGAGGCGATGATACGCGCCGCCCTTCCCGATGCAGAGGTCACGATTACCGACCTTGCAGGCGATGGCGACCACTATGCCGCGCACGTCGTTTCGGCCAGCTTTGCCGGAAAAACTCGCGTCGCGCAGCACAAGGCGGTTTACGAGGCGCTGGGCGGCCGCATGGGCGGGGAACTCCACGCCTTGCAACTGACCACCGCGGTTCCCAACTGAGGTTGGAACAAAGCTAAACCGGATAAGATAAACATGGCCGAAGTTAACGACCGCATCAGCGATATCATCAAGGCCGACGATGTCGTCCTGTTCATGAAAGGCACGCCGCTGTTCCCGCAATGCGGTTTTTCCAGCCGGGCGGTCGCGATTCTTGACCATCTTGGCGTGGCCTTCGGCTCTGTCGACGTGTTGCAGGACATGGAAATCCGTCAGGGTATCAAGAGCTTTTCCGACTGGCCGACCATCCCGCAACTTTACGTAAAGGGCGAATTCGTCGGCGGCAGCGACATCATGATGGAGATGTTCGAGGCGGGCGAACTGCATCAGCTGATGGCCGAAAAGCAGGTGGCCAAGGCCGAGAATTGAGCGGATAGACCCGTTCGATGGCGGGGCCGTCGGAGACCAGTACGACAGCCCCGCGATGGAATTTCGGGTGTTAGGCATGACAATGCAGAATTCGTGCCAGTTTCGAAAATTTCTTATTTTACAACGGTTCGTTGAAAGTCCCGCGCATTTTACCGGACGAGCTTGTAAAAGATTTCGACAGGTGATGGCGTGAGCGCGGAACTGCGTCCAGCTGCAACGCTGATCGTGCTGCGCAATGCGGAGCCTGCCCCCGAAATACTCTTGGTCCGCCGCTCGGCAGCAATGGCCTTTGGCGGCGGGGCCTATGTCTTTCCCGGCGGTTCTGTCGACGAAGACGACGCTATTGCGGCGAACAGCGACGACCCCTGGCGTGTCGCCTCGGTCTGTGCAGCCCGCGAAACGCTGGAAGAAATCGGATTGCTGATCGGTATCGAAGGCCCGGTCGCGGCCAAGGATGCAGAGCGGGCCCGCGCCCGATTGCAGGATGGCGAACGGTTTTCGCAGATCCTGCATTCCGAAGGCTGGCGCTTCGATCCGCAGGCCTTCGTGCCCTATGCCCGCTGGTGCCCGCCCGACGGGATCAAGCGTAAGTTCGACACGCGGTTCTTCCTTGCCGATGTCGGTTCGGGCAATCTGACGCTCCGGGCCGACGGGTCGGAAACGACCGACCATTTGTGGACATCGGCCAATGCGATGTTGTCTCGCGCCGACCGGGGCGAGGTGTCGCTTCTCTTCCCAACTTTGATGAACTTGCGGCGGCTGGCCAACATGGCAAATTTCGATGAGGCGAAGGCAGACGCAAAGGCGTTCGAACCGCGAATCGTTGGCATCAGTTGGGTGATGAACGACGGTGTGCGGTATGGGCGGGTTGAGGAAGGCTATGGCTATCCCACAGAACCGGCTCCGCTGAAAACCCGCCGTCAATAGCGGTTAACCCTAAGAATAGCGCGTCAAAAAATAGCGCGGAGGCATGGTGCCCCCGCGCTTTCAAAGGTTTCGCGACCCTCTCCCTCAAGCGGGCCGCGAAGGTTGTTCTGTTCTGACCGGGTCAGCCGGCGCGGCCGAGACGGTGGAGAAGGTTGGCATAGCGGGTCGCTTCGGCCGGATCCTCGCAGGTCCGGGCATAGTGGGCGACGGCGGTCTTCAGCATCGGGAAATCCGCGTTGCTGAAGATCGCACGGGGACGCTGCTCGGGACGGTTTTCGGTTTCGGTGCTCATGGTATTCGCTCCTTTATCGTGTCCGCCCTCGGGCGGCGTTTACGTTCGCTTGCTCATTTCTGGTCCGGTCCGCTGCCTTTATGCGGCGGCGAACTGGTTCATCGTGTTGTCCTTGCCGCCAGCCTTCAGGGCCGCTTCGCCGGCAAAGTATTCCTTGTGGTCGTCGCCGATGTCGGATCCGGCCATGTTCTGGTGCTTCACACAGGCGATGCCTTGGCGGATTTCCTCGCGCTGAACGTTCAGGACGTAGCCGAGCATGCCTTCTTCGCCAAAGTAACGCTTGGCGAGGTTGTCGGTGCTCAGCGCAGCCGTGTGGTACGTCGGCAGCGTGATGAGGTGGTGGAAGATACCGGCCTGTGCCGCCGCGTCCTTCTGGAAGGTGCGGATGCGCTCGTCGGCCTCGTTGGCCAGATCGCTGCCGTCGTAGTCCACGCTCATCAGCCTCGCACGGTCGTAACCTGACACGTCCTTGCCTTCTGCGGCCCAGGCGTCGAACACCTGCTGGCGGAAGTTCAGCGTCCAGTTGAAGCTGGGCGAGTTGTTATAGACCAGCTTCGCATTCGGAATGACTTCGCGGATGCGGTTCACCATGCCCCCGATCTGGCCGATGTGCGGCTTTTCGGTCTCGATCCACAGCAAGTCGGCGCCGGCCTGAAGCGAGGTGATGCCGTCAAGCACGCACCGGTCCTCGCCCGTTCCCGAACGGAACTGGTAGAGGTTGCTGGGCAGGCGCTTCGGACGAAGCAGCTTGCCGTCGCGGCTGATCAGGACTTCGCCGTTGCCAAGATTCGAGGCATCGACTTCATCGCAGTCGAGGAAGCTGTTGTACTGATCGCCGAGGTCGCCCGGTTCCTTGGTGAACGCAATCTGCTTCGTCAGGCCAGCGCCCAGCGAGTCGGTGCGGGCGACGATGATGCCGTCTTCCACACCCATTTCGAGAAAGGCGTAGCGGATCGCACGGATCTTCTGGTGGAAGTCCTCATGCGGAACGGTGACTTTGCCATCCTGATGGCCGCACTGCTTTTCGTCGGACACCTGGTTCTCGATCTGCAGTGCGCAAGCACCGGCTTCGATCATCTGCTTGGCCAGCAGATAGGTCGCTTCCGGGTTGCCGAAACCGGCGTCGATGTCCGCAATGATCGGAACGACGTGCGTTTCGTAGTTGTCGATCGCCTGCTCGATGCGCTTCGCCTCGATCTCGTCACCACGCTCACGCGCTGCGTCGAGGTCGCGGAACATCATGCCGAGTTCGCGGGCGTCGGCCTGCTTGAGGAACGTGTAAAGCTCCTCGATCAGGGCCGGAACGCTGGTCTTCTCGTGCATCGACTGGTCGGGCAGCGGGCCGAATTCGGAACGCAGGGCGGCAACCATCCAGCCCGAGAGGTAGAGGTACTTCTGACGGGTGGTGCCGAAGTGCTTCTTGATGGAGATCAGTTTCTGCTGCCCGATGAACCCGTGCCAGCAGCCCAGCGACTGGGTGTATTTGGCGGGATCGGCATCGTACGCTTCCATGTCGGCGCGCATGATCTTCGCGGTGTACTTGGCAATGTCGAGGCCGGTCTTGAACCGGTTTTGCAGCTGCATACGCGCCGCGCTCTCTGCATCGATGGCATTCCACGGCGCACCGTTGGTGGCGATGGTGTCCTTCAGAGCAGCGATGTTCTGCTGGTAGGTCATGGTCGAAGCCCTCACGATTCGAAGTTTGGTGAACTGATGGCTTCGAAATACGCGTCGATGTTGCAGTGCGGGAGGGGTCTCGGTGTCGCATTGTCAACCTTTACAAAAATCCTCTGTAATGTTGTAATGATGCTGACTCGCGGATTGGTGGAAGGGTGGCGAAGTGGCACGCAAGGCATTGTTCATGGGGCCCCGACTGAAACGCGTCCGGCGCGATCTGGGTCTGACACAGGCGAACATGGCGGCCGATCTGGACATCTCGCCCAGCTATGTCGCCCTGATGGAGCGCAATCAGCGCCCGGTTACGGCGGACCTCCTGTTGAAACTGGCCAGCACCTATCGCATCGATATCGCCAGCCTTGCCGATGACGATAGCGAAGATCTGGCCAAGCGATTGCAGGCAACACTCAAGCAGCCGATCTTCTCTGACATCGATTTGCCCGCTCTGGACAGCGCCGATATCGCCACCAGCTATCCCGGCTTTGCCGAGGCCCTGCTGCGTCTGCACACGGCGTTTACCGAAGAGCAGATGGCCCATGCCCAGCGGCGCGAAATGGCGGAAGGAGCGGGACCAGCCGCGACCTCTACGACCGATCCAGTGGGCGAGGCGCGCGCGTTTCTGGCCGCACGGCGCAACTGTTTTCCGGCTTTGGACGACCATGCGGCGGAAGTGGCGCAGGAGTTGGCGGAGGATCGACCGCGCGAAGAATCGATCTGGACCGATGCGCTGGTTGCGCGGTTGTCGCGGCGGCACGGGCAGAAAGTGCGGTTCGGCGACCCGGAACTGATTCTCGGCTCGCTGCGATGGCATGATCGGCACCGCGAACAGGTGTTGATCTCGAACCGGCTCGACCATCCGGGCCGACGGTTTCAGCTGGCGTTGCAGATCGGTTTGCTGGAGGCGCGCGACGTGATCGCGGGGCAGCTTAGCGGCGGGCGATTCTCCGGCGAAAATGCGCGGCGGCTGGCCGGTCGGGCGCTGACCGGATATTGGGCGGCGGCCTTGCTGATGCCCTATCGCCCGTTTCTGCGGGCGGCGCGGGACGTGCGGCACGACCTCGAAACCCTGTCCCGACGCTTTGCGGCCAGCTTCGAACAAGTCGCTCACCGCCTGACCACAATGGGCCGTCCGGGGGAGGAGGGGGTGCCGTTCTTCTTCCTGCGGGTCGACCGCGCGGGCAACGTGTCAAAGCGGCTGGACGGCGCGGGCTTCCCCTTCGCGCGAACCGGTGGGTCGTGCCCCTTGTGGAACGTGCATGGCGTGTTCGAAACACCGGGCCGCATTCGCCCGCAGTGGCTCGAACTGCCGGAAGGGGAAAAATTCCTCTCGATCGCGCGGACGGTAGAGGCCGGGGGTGGATCGTGGGATGCGCCACGCGCCCAACGCGCGGTGGCGCTGGCTTGCTCTGCCGAACATGCCGACCGGATCGTCTACGCGCAGGCATTGGACAGCGGCGATGCCACGCCGATCGGTGTCGCCTGCCGCCTCTGCCACCGCCCGCATTGCATCGCCCGCTCCGCTCCGCCGATCGGGCGCGAGATGCGGCCCGATGACAATCGCGATACCGGCGTGCCCTTCGCCTTCGCCTCGGACTAGGGTCTTAGCCCTCTACCTGCGGCACGGTCTCCTTGCGGCGGCGGAACAGCTTGCCCCGCTCGCTATAGAGAATGAGCAGCAGCCCTGCGAGCGATAGCCCGAACAGTGCCATGCCCAAGGGGCGCGCAGTCCCGTCATAGGCCGCGCCCACGACCGCGCCCAAAACCGCCCCGCCGCCAACGCGCACCGTTGTCTGCAACGACGAGGCCGAACCCGCGAAGTGCCGGAACGGTTGCAAGGCGATGGAGCTGAAGTTGCTGCCCAGAAATCCGATCAGGCCAAGGTTGATCGTCATCAACGGCAGAAACAGCCAGAAATTGTCAGGAGCATAGGTTGCCGAAGCCCATTGCAGCGCACCGGTCACCACGAAGGCCAGCAAGGCCGTATGGCTGACCCGCCGCGCGCCGAACCGTTCGACGATGCGCGAATTGGCGAAGTTCGAAGCCGCCATGAACAGGGCCATGAAACCGAAGACATAGGCGAACTTGTCGCCCAGTCCAAAGTGCTCTGCCACCAGCTGTTCGGAGCAGTTGATGTAGCCGTACAGCCCCGCGAAAACGAGCGCGGCCCCAAAAGTATAGCCAATGGCATCGCGATTGGTGACAACCAGCCGGAAATTGTGCGCGACCCGCCCGATCGACAGTTTCTGCCTGTGCCCTTTTTCCATCGTTTCGGGCAGGCGGAACAGCACCCAGATGAACATCACGACCCCGAATACGAACATCAACCCGAAGATGGATCGCCACCCGGCGAACAGCAGGATCGTCTGCCCCACGGTCGGGGCCATGACCGGCACGATCATGAACACCACCGCGATCAGCGACGTGGTTCGCGCCATGGCGTCGCCTTCGAACCGGTCGCGCACGATTGCGCCGGCCACCACGCTGCCCGCCGCGGCGACCATGCCGTTTACAAAGCGAAACATGATCAGCGCGTTGAAGTCCTCAATGATGATGCAGGCGAAATCGAACAGGCAATAGGTGCCGATTCCCGCCAGCATGATCGGTTTGCGGCCAAAGCGGTCCGCCAGAAAACCAAAGACCAGCGCACCTGCGCCCATGCCGATCAGGTAGCTGGCAATGACCAATTGCCGGTCATTGGGATCAGGCGCCTTCAGTTCCTGCGCGATCTGCGACAGCGCGGGCAGCATCGCATCGATGCCAAGCGCCTGGAGAGCCATGACCATGGCCAGCATGACGACGAATTCGCCTCTGCTAAGATCTTTCGGAGGGGTGGGAAGGAAGGAACGCGCTGCACCGGACATGACCGGCTAGATAGTGCGATAATGTGAACGCACAAATGCTAATTGGTCGTGGGCAGATGCACCTTTCGCAAAGCCTGCCCAATTGCCAACGGGCGCTGTATAACGGGTGACGTGGAGCAGGAAGGCGACATAAATGACGACGAGGCGGAAGGCCTGCGGAAGATCATCCACGTCGATATGGATGCCTTTTTCGCCAGTGTCGAACAGCGCGACGATCCCACGATCCGGGGCAAGCCGGTTGCCGTGGGGGGATCGTCGGGCCGCGGCGTCGTCGCGGCGGCGAGTTACGAGGCGAGGCTGTTCGGGGTGCGTTCGGCCATGCCATCGGTTACGGCGCAGAGGCTGTGTCCCGACCTGATTTTTCGCAAGTCGCGGTTCGACGTCTATCGCGAAGTCAGCCAGCAGATTCGCGCAATTTTCCACGACTACACGCCGCTGGTCGAGCCTCTGTCGTTGGACGAGGCCTATCTGGACGTGACCGAGGATCGCCATGGCCTGGGTTCCGCCACCCGCATCGCGCAGGACATCCGCCGCCGAATCCGGGCCGAGACCGAACTGACCGCCAGCGCCGGGGTCAGCTACAACAAGTTTCTCGCCAAGCTGGCCAGCGATCAGAACAAGCCCGACGGCATCTGCGTGATCCGACCCGGGGACGGAGCGGCGTTTGTCGCCAAGTTGCCGGTCACGCGGTTCCACGGCGTCGGGCCGCAAGGTTCGGAAAAGATGGCGCGGCTGGGGATCGAGACCGGGGCCGACCTTGCCGCGAAGGACCTGGCGTTCCTGCGCGCCAACTTCGGCAGTTTCGCCGATTATCTCTACCGCGCGGCGCGGGGTATCGACCTGCGGCAGGTGCGCGCGCACCGCGTCCGCAAGTCGGTTGGCGGGGAGCGGACGTTTCACGAGGACCTGTCGAATCCTACCGAGCTGCGCGAGGCGATGGACCGCATCGTCGACATCGTTTGGGAACGGATAGAGCGGGCCGAAGCTGTGGGGCGCACGGTGACGATGAAGCTGAAGTACAACGACTTCACCATCGTCAGCCGCGCCGCCACCTTGAACCGTCCGGTGGAGGGCAAGGCCGAGTTCGGGCGGCTGGGTCATGCATTGCTTGCGGAAATGCTGCCGCTGCCACGTCCGATCCGGCTGATGGGGCTGACGCTGTCGAAGCTGGACGGGGTGGATGCGAAAGGCGGCGGACGTGGCGATGTCGGGGGCGGCGGGGCGCAGCAGCTTTCGCTCTTGTAAATTCGCGCCCACCGGCCTATCTGGCGAGTCATCCCGACATTGTCACTTGCAAGGCCGGGCCGAGGCGGTAACGCCCCGGCGCGCTTCTCTGCATTTGTGGCAAAGGGCCAAATGAAGACTGCCCAATTGGAGACCGCATGGCAGACCTGACGCGCGTAATCGAACTGGTGGAGAAGGAAGCGACCGCTTCCGGCTTCGACCTCGTGCGCGTGAAGCTGTTCGGGCAGGATGACGAACGCACGCTGCAGATCATGGCAGAGGACCCGGCGACGGGCCAGCTGGTGATCGAACAATGCATGGCCCTGTCGCGCCGCATTTCGAACGAGATGGACGCGCGCGAGGAAGCGGGCGACGACCTGATCTATGGCCCCTATCGCCTTGAAGTCAGCAGCCCCGGCATCGACCGTCCGCTGACCCGCGCGAAGGATTATGCCAATTGGGTCGGGCACGAGGCGCGGATCAACATTTCCAAGGATGCCGAAGCGCCGGTCGGCAATCGCCGCACGTTTCATGGCGACCTGATCGGCATCGATGGCGAATTGGTCGCCATCGAAGACCGCAAGAACGGGCGGGTCGACATCCCGCTCGATACCATTCATTCGGCCAAGCTTGTCCTTACCGACAAGCTGATCAAGGCCACCGTGCCGCTGGATACCACCGGCGCCGACGAAATTATTGAAACCGAAGACGATCTTCAGGAACAGGAAGACTGATAATGGCCAGCCCGATTTCCGCAAATCGCGCCGAACTGCTCGCCATCGCCAACTCGGTGGCGAACGAGAAGATGATCGACAAGTCGATCGTCATCGAGGCGATGGAAGAGGCGATCCAGAAGTCCGCTCGCAATCGTTACGGTGCGGAAAACGACATTCGCGCCAAGCTTGACCCGAATACTGGTGACCTTCGCCTGTGGCGCGTGGTCGAGGTTGTCGAAGAGGTTGAGGACTACTTCAAGCAGGTTTCGGTCGAGCAGGCGCAGAAGCTTCAGGCTGGCGCGGTCGTGGGCGACTATATCGTCGACCCGCTGCCCCCAGTCGACCTTGGCCGCATCGACGCGCAGTCGGCCAAGCAGGTGATCTTCCAGAAGGTCCGCGATGCAGAGCGTGAGCGTCAGTTCGACGAGTTCAAGGACCGCGCGGGCGAAGTCATCACCGGCGTAATCAAGTCGGTCGAGTTCGGCCACGTGATCGTCAACCTCGGCCGCGCCGAAGGCATCATCCGCCGCGATCAGCAAATCCCGCGCGAAATGGCCCGCGTCGGCGAACGTATCCGCGCCTGGATCATGAAGGTGGAACGCTCGAACCGCGGGCCGCAGATTTTCCTGAGCCGCGCGCACCCCGAATTCATGAAGAAGCTGTTCGCGCAGGAAGTGCCCGAAATCTACGACGGCATCATCGAGATCAAGGCCGCCGCCCGCGATCCGGGCTCGCGCGCCAAGATCGGCGTGATCAGCCACGACAGCAGCATCGACCCCGTCGGCGCCTGCGTCGGCATGAAGGGTAGCCGCGTTCAGGCCGTCGTGCAGGAACTGCAGGGCGAGAAGATCGACATCATCCCGTGGAGCGAGGACACCGCTACCTTCATCGTCAACGCGCTGCAGCCCGCCACGGTCAGCCGCGTCGTCTTGGACGAGGAAGAAGGCCGCATCGAGGTTGTCGTCCCCGACGATCAGCTGTCGCTTGCCATCGGTCGCCGCGGTCAGAACGTGCGTCTGGCCAGCCAGCTGACCGATAGCCAGATCGACATCATGACCGAACAGGAATCGAGCGAGAAGCGGCAGAAGGAATTCGCCGAGCGTTCGAAGATGTTCGAAGAAGAGCTGGACGTCGACGAGACGCTGGCCCAGCTGCTGGTGGCCGAAGGCTTCACCGAGCTGGAAGAAGTCGCCTATGTAGAGCGTGACGAACTGGCCGGCATCGAAGGCTTTGACGAAGAACTCGCCGAAGAACTTCAGTCGCGTGCGATCGAAGCGCTGGAGCGTCGCGAAGCCACGTACCGTGAAGCCCGCCGTGAACTGGGCGTCGAGGATGCGCTGGCCGAGATACCGCACCTGACCGAGGAAATGCTGGTCGTGCTGGGCAAGGGCGGGATCAAGACGCTGGACGATCTGGCAGACCTCGCCACCGACGAACTGATCGCCAAGAAGCGCGAGGCGCCGCGTCGCCGTAACAAGGAAGACGGTCCGCCGCTGAAGCGCAAACTGCGCGAGCAGGACAAGGGCGGCGTTCTGGGTGAATTCGGCCTGAGCGAAGAGCAGGGTAACGAGATAATCATGGCCGCCCGTGCGCATTGGTTCGAAGACGAGGAGCCGGTTGAGGCCGCTCCGGTTGCAGAGGAGGCCGCCGATGCGGAATCCTCACAATGAGCCGCTAACCGACAGTTTCGATGACGGGGCGGCGCGTTCCAGCAGGAGCGCGCCGGAGCGCCGGTGCGTGCTGAGTGGGCAGACCGCACAGCGCGAAAACCTGCTGCGTCTGGCCATCGGCCCCGATGGCATCGTCCTGCCCGATGCGCACGCCAAGGCCCCCGGTCGCGGCGCGTGGATCGTTTGCGATCGCGCCATGCTTGAAGAAGCCATCGCCAAGGGCCATCTGAGGGGTGCGCTGGCGCGCGGCTTCAAGGGTGCGCCGCTGACCATTCCGGACGATCTGCCCGACCGGGCCGAGGCTGCGCTGACCCGCGCATTCGCCGATCGGCTGGGAATCGAATGGCGATCGGGCAACCTGATTGCCGGGTCCGACCGCATCGCAGACAAGGCGCGCGGCGGGCAGGTCACGTGGCTGGCCCATGCCGCCGATGCCAGCGACGACGGCGCGCGCAAGCTGGACCAGGCGTGGCGCGTGGGTGAGGACAAAGAGGGCACCGGGCTGGCGGGCATACGCTTGCCACTGGACCGGGCGGCGCTGTCTGTGGCATTGGGCCGCGACAATGTCGTCCACCTGGCGTTGACCGATCGTGCCGCGACGCAGCGGGTTTCATCCCTGCTGGCGCGATTGCTTCGTTTCCTTGGCCGCGGCGGAGCGCCGCAAGACAGCGAAGAGGCTGGCGCGGAAAGCACCGCGTAAGAGGCCGATGCCGGGTGCGCCGTTTCCGCGGCGCGTGAGGACTGAAGAGAATTTTTGAAGGACGTTTCGACCGTATGAGTGACACCAACGACACCCCCCGCACCCGCAAGCCGCTTGGCCTCAAGCGCAGCGTGGACGCGGGCGAGGTCAAGCAGACCTTCAGCCACGGCCGCACCAACAAGGTCGCGGTCGAGGTCAAGCGCCGTCGCAAGATCCTGAAGCCGGGCGAAACGGCTGCGCCCGAACCCGCGCCCACCCCGGCTCCGCCCCCCGCCCCGGTCGCGAAGGCCCCGCCGCCGACGCCCGCGCCAAGGCCCGCCGCCAGCCGCGAATCGCGCCAGGAAATGCAGGCTCGCCTGCTGCGCGAGGCTGAAGAGGCGCGCCTTGCCACGCTGGAAGAAGCCAACCGGCGCGAGCAGGAAGAGAAGCAGCGCGCGCTGGAAGAAGAAAAGCAGCGCGCCGAAGAAAACCGCAAGGCTGAGGAAGAGGCCGAGAAGGCCGCCGCCGCCGCGCCTGTCGAAGCGCCGAAGGAAGAGGCCAAGGAAGAACCTGCGCCCGAAGCCAAGGCAGAGCCGGCAGCAGAGCCCGAAGCCGAGCCCGAGCAGGGCGAAGTTACGCCTGCGCCGCGCCGGTTCACCCCGGTCAAGCGGCCCGAGCCGAAGAAGCCCGAGAAGAAGGCCCCGCGCGCAGCCGAAAAGGCTGCGCCCGAGCGTGAGGGCGAGGGCAATGCCAAGGACCGCCGCCGCAGCGGCAAGCTGAGCGTTTCGAAAGCGTTGAACGAGGACGAGGGTCGCCGCGCCCGCAGCCTCGCCGCGCTGAAGCGTGCGCGCGAGAAGGAACGCCGCATCCACGGTGGCGGTTCTTCCAAGCCGCGCGAAAAGCAGGTTCGCGACGTCGTGGTGCCAGAGGCGATCACGGTGCAGGACCTTGCCAACCGCATGGCCGAAAAGGGCGCCGACCTTGTGAAGGCGCTGTTCAACATGGGCATGATGGTCACCGTCAACCAGACGATCGACCAAGACACCGCAGAACTGCTGGTCGAGGAATTTGGCCACAACATCCAGCGCGTGTCCGAAGCCGATGTCGACATCGACACGACCGAGGATACCGATCCGGAAGAAACGCTGAAGGCTCGCCCGCCGGTCGTGACCATCATGGGCCACGTCGACCATGGCAAGACCAGCCTGTTGGACGCGCTGCGCGGCACCGATGTGACTCGCGGTGAAGCCGGTGGCATCACGCAGCACATCGGCGCTTACCAGATCACCACCAAGGACAAGCAGAAGATCACCTTCCTCGATACGCCCGGCCACGAGGCGTTTACCGAGATGCGCGCGCGCGGTGCCAACGTCACCGACATCGTGATCCTGGTGGTCGCCGCCGACGACGGGCTGATGCCGCAGACGATCGAGGCGATCAATCACACCAAGGCGGCTGGCGTGCCGATGATCGTTGCGATCAACAAGTGCGACAAGCCCGAGGCGAATCCGCAGAAGATCCGCGAACGCCTGCTGGAGCACGAGATCGTCGTCGAAGCGATGAGCGGTGAAGTGCAGGACGTAGAGGTTTCGGCGAAGACCAAGGCCGGTCTCGACAAGCTGCTCGACGCGATCAACATGCAGGCCGAACTGCTGGAGCTGAAGGCCAACCCGGACCGCGACGCCGATGCGACCGTGATCGAGGCGAAGCTGGACAAGGGCAAGGGTCCGCTGGCCACCGTGCTCGTCACGCGCGGCACGCTGCGCCGGGGCGACATTTTCGTCGTCGGCACCGAATCGGGCCGTGTGCGTGCGATCCACGACGACAAGGGCAAGCAGATCAAGGAAGCCGGACCGTCGATGCCGGTCGAGGTTCTGGGCCTTGGCGGCGTGCCGAACGCTGGCGATCACCTGACTGTGGTCGAGAACGAACAGCGCGCCCGCGAAGTTTCGACCTATCGTACCGAAAAGGCGAACGAGAAGCGCACTGCAATGGCCCCGGCCAGCTTCGAGAACATGTTCTCCGCGTTGAAGAGCAACGTCATCGAATACCCCGTGGTCATCAAGGCCGACGTGCAGGGTTCGGTGGAAGCGATCGCCAACGCGCTGGCCAAAATCTCGAACGACGAGATCAAGGTCCGCGTGCTCCATTCGGGCGTGGGCGCGATTACCGAAAGCGACGTGACGCTTGCCTCGGCCAGCGGTGCGCCGATCATCGGCTTTAACGTCCGCCCCAACGCCAAGGCGCGTCAGCAGATGGAGAAGGACAAGGTTCGCCTGATGTATCACGACGTGATCTATCACCTCACCGAGGAGATCACGAAGGAACTGGCTGGCGAGCTTGGGCCGGAGCGTATCGAGAACGTTGTCGGTCGTGCGCAGGTCAAGCAGGTCTTCCCTGCGGGCAAGAAGGACAAGGCCGCCGGTCTGCTGGTGGAAGAAGGCGTCATCCGCAAGGGTCTGTTCGCGCGTCTTACCCGCGACGACGTCATCGTCTCGGCCACGACCATCGCCTCGCTGCGGCGCTTCAAGGACGACGTCGACGAAGTCCGCGCGGGCCTGGAATGCGGCGTGGTTCTGGAAGATACGAACGACATCAAGGCTGGCGACCAGCTGGAAGTCTTCGAGGTCGAGGAGCGCGAGCGGGTTCTGTAATCCACACGACCGTTTGGTTACACGCGGGGCGTCGGACTTCTGTTCGGCGCCCTGCTGCATTTTAAGGAGCCCGATCCATGCCCCGCTTCTGCGCCTTCTTCGCCAGCATGAATGTCGGCGGCCATCGGCTTAAGATGACCGATCTGCGCGACGCGCTGGAGCGGGAGGATATGGAGGACGTGGAGACGGTCGTCGCCAGCGGCAACGTGCTGTTTTCTTTCGATGATCGCCCCACCGACGGGCTGTCCGAAATGCTGGCCTTCATCGTGAAGGACCGATTCGGCTTTCCAACCTTCGCCGCCGTGCGCAGCGCGGACGAAGTGCGGGCCGCGTTTGAGGACAATCCGTTTCACGGCAAAGGCGAGGACAAGTTCGTCCACACGCTGTTTCTGGATGCCCAGGCCGAAAAGGCCGCGTTCGAAGACCTTCTGGCCGCCTATGAAGGGCGCGGGCCGGAGAAGATGGCGCTGGGCGACCGATGCCTCTACGTCGACTATGTCGAGAGCGTCGGGACCAGCAAGCTGACCGGTGTCTTTATCGAACGCAAGCTGGACCGGATGGCGACCGGGCGAAACATGCGCTCTCTCAAACGCATCCACGAAAAAATGGTCTGACGCGAAAAAGGGCGACCCACCGGGGCCGCCCTTTTCTTGTTTCTAGCGGTAAAACGCGTTCGACACGATGGCCGATACGATGCCGCTGGTAATGCCGATCAACAGCGCGTCGTTATCCGCCCGTACCCAGCGATAGCCGCGCGGCGGGGCATAGAGGCGGCTGCGATAGTCGCGGTAATAGACCGGGCGATAGGTGCGGACATAGCGCCGGTCGAACCGGTCTCCGCGTCGCCACGAACGGCGATAATCGCGCCGGTCGTATCGGACATAGCGATCCCGGTCGCGGTACCTATGGCGATCCCGGCGGTCGTAACGCCGGTCATACCGGTCGCGTGACGCGTGGCGGTCGCGATAACGGCGATCATGCCGGTCATGGCGATCGTATCGGTCGTGCTTTTCCCAACGGTCCTTGCCGCGCGCTTCGGCGGGTGCGGTGGTCATCGGGACGATCATGGCCGCGGCAAGGGCGGCAGCGATCAGTTTTCTCAAGTGGTGTCTCCCGGTTCTGATGGAACCCAAACGCAGCGTGTCCGCGCAAGGGAGGTCGCAGGTTGGGAGACTACAGCAACAGGCGCGCAACGACAGGCCGTTCGCGGCCTGTCGCACCCGTGGCGGGATCAGTTGAGCGTTGATATGCCTCGGTTAATCGGGCGCTCATCTGCAAAGCGCCGCCTGCGGGCCGGTATGACCCGCAGGCGATCCAGGATTTAGCGGATCATGTTTCCGATCACCGCACCGATGATGCCGCTGGTAATGCCGACCAGAAGGACGTCATTGCCCGAACGGACGTAATGGTATCCGCGCGGCGGAGCACGCAGTCCGCGATAGTCGCGATAGCTGACCACGCGGTAGTCGCGGGCATAGCGCCTGTCGAACCGCTCGCCCTTGCGCCACTTGTGCGCGGCGCGGGATACGTACTTGCCGTGGTTGTCGCCGCGATAGGATCGGCTGTCGCGACGGTCGTAACGGCTGTCGTGCCGGTCGTTGTCGCGATAGCTGTGTTCGTACCGGTCGTGATCGCGATGCTTGGCCATGGCGGGAACGGCGGGTAGCAGCATGGCGGTGGCGACCGCCCCGGCAACGATATTCTTGGTGAAGGTTTTCATTTTGGATCTCCTTTCCTCACCCACTCAATCTACGCCTTTCTGCCGGGAATAAGTGTCTCAGCTTGCGCGAATTTGTCGCGGGCTGATGCTTATCTGCCGTTCAGGAAAATGGGGGCGCCGCGTCCTTGGCGGATTGGTGCGCAGACCCGGCTCGGCGGCGAAAGCGCGCGGGCGGGGCGGCGGTTTGTTGCAAATTGTCGCGGGCTGCCCCAAATCGCGGCCATGGCCCGCCAGCATTCCAGCCCCGAAGATCGCTCCGTCCGCCTGCTCAAGGTGGGCGAGCGTGTGCGCCACGTTCTTTCAGAGCTGCTGACGCGGCAGCAGGTGCACGACGATACCCTGTCGGGCACGACCGTCAGCGTGACCGAAGTGCGGATGTCGCCCGATTTGCGGCAGGCCAATGTCTACGTGAAACCCCTTTTGGGTGCCGACGAAGCCAAGGTGCTCAAGGCGTTGCAGGTCAACACCGCATTTTTCCAGCGCGAGGTTGCCAAGCGATTGGGCCTGAAAAACGCCGCCAAGCTGCAATTCCGCGCGGACGAGACGTTCGACGAGGCAACGCGGATCGACCGTCTGCTCGACGATCCGCGCGTAAAACGCGACATTTCCGACGAGGACTGAGTAGCCAAAAAGGACCTGGGGCGTGGCGAAGCTCTATTTCTACTACGCCAGTATGAACGCGGGGAAGTCGACCACGCTGTTGCAGGCCGACTTCAACTATCGCGAGCGGGGCATGACCACCATGGTCTGGACCGCCGCGCTGGACGACCGGTCGGAAGGCAAGCCCATCGCCAGCCGGATCGGGCTGGAGGCCGATGCCTACCGTTTCGAACGTGATACCGACCTGCACGCCCGCGTCACCGCTGCGCATCATGTCGAACCGCTGGCCTGCGTGTTGATCGACGAGGCGCAGTTCCTGACGAAAGATCAGGTCTGGCAATGCGCGCGGCTGGCGGACGAAACCGGCATCCCGGTGCTCTGCTATGGGTTGCGCACCGATTTTCAGGGCGAACTGTTCGAGGGCGCGGCGGCGCTGCTCGGCATTGCCGACGCACTGATCGAGCTGAAAGCCGTGTGCCACTGTGGCCGCAAGGCGACGATGAACCTGCGCGTCGATGCCAGCGGCGGTGCGGTGGCAGAGGGTGCGCAGACCGAGATCGGCGGCAATGACCGCTATGTGGCGCTGTGCCGCCGTCATTTCAGCGAGGCGCTGGCGGGTTAGGCTCGCAAGTCCTATCTAACGGACATGACCGACACCCTGATATTTGCGGCGATCCTGATCCCGATCCTCGTCGTCTCCATCGTGTTCCACGAAGTCGCGCACGGCTGGGTGGCGCGGGCGCTGGGCGATCATACCGCAGCGCGACTGGGGCGGTTGACGCTGAACCCGATCAAGCACGTCGATCCGGTGGGGACTCTGCTGGTGCCAGGCGGTCTGGCGCTTATGGGCGGACCACCGTTCGGCTGGGCCAAGCCGGTGCCGGTGATAAAGCAGCGGCTGCGCAATCCGCGCTATGGCATGATGGCGGTGGCTGCTGCCGGGCCGGCGACGAATATTGCGCTGGCGGCGGTGTTTGCGGTTGTGTTGGGTCTGGTGGCGCGCGGGATCGTGCCGCCAGTGGGGGCGGCGACGGAATGGACGCTGACCGGACTGCAATACGCGATCTTCATCAACCTTGTGCTGGCCTTGTTCAACCTGTTGCCGATCCCGCCGTTCGACGGGTCGCACATCCTTGAAGGCTTGCTGCCGCGCAGCTGGGCGGCAGGGTATGAGAAGCTGCGCCCTCTCGGCATGATCGTGATCGTGCTGATCATCGCCGCGACATGGGCCTTTCCGCAGTGGGGCTTGGTCGAACGGCTGATCCTGCCGCCGGTCGAGTGGCTGAGCCAATATTTCATCGACATCGCGCGCACCATCGAAGCGTTGTGATGCCGCACGGCTGGATCATTCTCGACAAGCCGCTCGAACTCGGCTCGACGCAGGCCGTGGCCGCGGTAAAGCGCAACTTGCGGCAGGCGGGGTACGGCAAGGTCAAGGTCGGCCACGGCGGCACGCTGGACCCGCTGGCGACCGGGGTGCTGCCCATCGCGGTCGGTGAGGCGACGAAGCTGGCTGGCCGGATGCTCGATGCGACCAAGGCCTACGCATTCACGCTGGCCTTCGGGGCGGAAACGACGACGCTCGACGCCGAGGGTGAGGTGACAGAGACGAGCGATGTGCGGCCCACGCGCGACCGGATCGAGGCGGTGCTGCCAAGCTTCATCGGTCCGATCGCGCAGGTGCCGCCCGCCTATTCGGCGCTGAAGGTCGACGGCAAGCGCGCCTACGACCTTGCGCGGGCGGGCGAAGAGGTCACGCTCAAGACACGGTCCGTCACGATCCACACCCTGTCCATCACGGATTGCACGGCGGATTCGGTCACGTTGATGGCAAAGGTCAGCAAGGGCACCTATATCCGGTCCCTTGCAAGGGATATCGCGCGGGCGCTGGAAACGGTCGGCCACGTGACGATGCTCAGGCGCGTGAAGGCCGGGCCCTTCACTCTCGAATCCGCGATTTCGCTGGACAAGCTCAACGAAATCGGTAAGGGCGCGCCCCTTGAAGATATGATCCTGCCGTTGGAGGCGGGGCTGGACGACATCCCGGCCCTGATACTCTCCCCGGACGCGGCAGGGGCGGTCCGACAGGGCCGGAAACTGTCCGGGTTGCCTGAACCAGACGGCACCTATTGGGGAAGAGAGGGCGATACGCCCGTTGCCCTGATGGAAGTGACCGATGGCGAGGCAAGGGTCCTTCGGGGCTTTAACCTATGACTGGATGTCGCGGAGTAAAATGAATGACGGTTACCGCCGAACGTAAGCAGGAAATCATCCAGGACAACGCCCGCGCCGATGGCGACACGGGCAGCCCGGAAGTACAGGTCGCGATCCTGACCGAGCGTATTCGCAACCTGACCGAGCACTTCAAGGCCAATCACAAGGACAATCACTCGCGGCGCGGTCTGCTGGTGATGGTCAACAAGCGGCGCTCGCTGCTGGCCTATCTCAAGAAGAAGGACGTGGCGCGCTACAACGCCCTCATCCAAAAGCTCGGCCTGCGTAAGTAAGCTGAAACCGGAAGGCGGCCCCACGAGGGCCGCTTTTCATATCTACGGTTCGGAACGCAATTCGGCGGACCGCGCCCGGGGCACGATCAATGGCCCCACACCGGACCGGGACGGTACCCCCGGCAAGTAGGCCCCGCGATGCAATAGGGCACGCGGGTTCGGGAGTATCGCAGCGAAAGGGGAAACCGGTTTCGCGGTTCGCGATGCGACCAGATAAAGGAAATCAAATGTTCGACACCAAAACTGTATCGCTGGAGTGGGGCGGAAAGACCCTCACCCTCGAAACCGGCCGCATTGCCCGTCAGGCTGACGGCGCGGTCCTCGCCACCTATGGCGAAACCGTGGTTCTTTGCGCCGTCACGGCCGCGAAGAAGGTGAAGGAAGGGCAGGACTTCTTCCCGCTCACCGTTCACTACCAGGAAAAATTCTCGTCTGCCGGCCGTATCCCCGGTGGCTTCTTCAAGCGTGAACGCGGCGCGACCGAAAAGGAAACGCTGACCAGCCGCCTGATCGACCGTCCGATCCGCCCGCTGTTCCCTGAAGGTTTCTACAACGAAATCAACGTCATCTGCCAGGTTATGTCCTATGACGGCGAGACCGAGGCCGACATCCTTGCGATGATCGCCGCTTCGGCTGCGCTGACCATTTCGGGCGTGCCGTTCATGGGCCCGATCGGCGCTGCGCGCGTCGGTTATGTCGATGGCGAATACACGTTGAACCCGAAGCAGGATGCCGCGCTTGAAGACGGTCGTCTGGATCTTGTCGTCGCCGCAACCAACCACGCGGTGATGATGGTCGAATCCGAAGCCAAGGAACTGACCGAAGACGAAATGCTCGGCGCTGTCATGTTCGCGCACGAGGAATCGAAGAAGGTCATCGGCGCGATCATCGAGCTGGCCGAAAAGGCCGCCAAGGCTCCGTGGGAAATCGATGCTTCGGACGACACCTCGGCGATCAAGGAAAAGCTGCGCGGCATCGTCGGCGACGACATCGCCGCCGCTTACAAGCTGACCGACAAGTCGGCCCGTTCGGAAGCTCTGAACGCCGCCCGCGCCAAGGCCAAGGAAGCGTTTGCCGGCGAAGAACCGCAAACCCAGATGGTTGCCAACAAGGCGGTCAAGAAGCTGGAAGCGGAAATCGTTCGCACCGCCATCCTCAAGGACGGATCGCGCATCGACGGTCGCAAGCTGGATCAGGTTCGTCCGATCGAGGCGACTGCCGGCTTCCTGCCCCGCACGCACGGTTCGGCGCTGTTCACGCGCGGTGAGACGCAGGCGATCTGCACCACCACGCTGGGCACCAAGGAATCGGAGCAGATGATCGACGGGCTGGAAGGCCTGACCTACTCCAACTTCATGCTGCACTATAACTTCCCGCCCTACTCGGTCGGCGAAGTGGGCCGCTTTGGCGCCCCGGGCCGCCGCGAAATCGGCCACGGCAAGCTGGCATGGCGCGCGCTGCACCCGGTGCTGCCGTCGAAGGAAGACTTCCCCTACACCATCCGCATCCTGTCGGACATCACCGAGTCGAACGGCTCGTCCTCGATGGCGACGATTTGCGGCGGCTGTCTGTCGATGATGGACGCAGGCGTTCCGATCGAACGTCCGGTGTCGGGCATCGCCATGGGCCTCATCCTCGAAGGCGATGAATTCGCCGTCCTTTCGGACATTCTTGGCGACGAGGATCACCTCGGCGACATGGACTTCAAGGTCGCTGGCACCGAGGCCGGCATCACCACGATGCAGATGGACATCAAGGTGGCCGGCATCACGCAGGAAATCTTTGCTGCTGCACTGAAGCAGGCGAAGGACGGCCGCGCGCACATCCTTGGCGAAATGACCAAGGCGCTGAGCACGGCCCGCACCGAACTATCGGCCCACGCGCCGCGTATCGAGACGATGCAGATCGACAAGTCGAAGATCCGCGACGTCATCGGCACCGGCGGCAAGGTCATCCGTGAAATCGTCGCGGAAACCGGTGCCAAGGTGGACATCGACGACGAGGGTGTGATCAAGATCTCGTCCAGCGATCTGTCGCAGATCGAAGCCGCCAGGAAGTGGATCGAAGGTATCGTCGAAGAGGCGGAAGTCGGCAAGATCTACACCGGCAAGGTCGTCAACATCGTCGACTTCGGCGCATTCGTGAACTTCATGGGCGGCAAGGACGGTCTAGTCCACGTGTCGGAAATGAAGAACGAGCGCGTTGAAAAGCCGACCGACGTCGTTTCCGAAGGCCAGGAAGTTAAGGTCAAGGTCCTCGAGATCGACAACCGCGGCAAGGTCCGCCTGTCGATGCGCGTCGTCGATCAGGAAACCGGCGAAGAGCTGGAAGACACGCGCCCCGCTCGCGAGCCGCGTGAACCGCGCGGTGATCGCGGCGATCGTCGTGGCCCGCGCCGCGACGGCGGTGGCGGCCGTGGACGTGGTGGCGATCGCGGTGATCGCGGCCCGCGCAGCGGCGGTCGTGACCGGGACGACGGCGAAGGCAAGTCGGGCGGTAACCCCGACCACATGCCCGCGTTCCTGAAGGACGACTGATCCATTCGGACAGCCAGTGAAATGGGGCCGTTGGAGCGATCCGGCGGCCCCTTTCGCATGAAGGAACGACGAACATGCTGGAACGCAAGCTGCTGGGATCGGCCATGGTGCCGGGCGGGACCGAACTGCATCTCTATTCCCACGGGCGCGATTTCTACATCATGCTGGACCGGCATGACCTGATGAGCACCCGGATGCGCTATTCGGAAGAACAGCTTGCCGAACTGACGCTGGACCGCCTGGAATGCGCCGATCCGCACATTCTGGTCGGCGGTTACGGCATGGGCTTTACCTTGCGCGCGGCTCTGGCGCGGCTGGGGCCGAAGGGGCGGGTGACCGTTGCCGAACTGATGCCGGAAATCATCGATTGGGCACGCGGCCCGATGGCAGAGGTTGCGGCAGGCTGCCTCGACGATGCGCGCGTCACGGTTCAGGTCGCCGATGTCTCGCATGTCATCGCCAAGGCCAACCGCAGTTTCGATGCGATCCTGCTCGACGTCGACAATGGCCCCGACGGGTTGGTGCGGGCAGAGAACGACAATATTTATGCCAATCGCGGTCTGGCCGCAGCGATGCGCGCGCTGCGTCCGGGCGGCGTGCTGGCGATCTGGTCGGCTGGCCCGGACGACAGGTTTACCCGCCAGCTGACACGCGCTGGCTATGACGTAGAGGAATTGGAAGTCCGCGCCCGTCCCAACGGCAAGGGGCCGCGCCATACGATCTGGTTCGCCAGACCTCGCTGACAATACACGCGCTGATTAGCGGCGTTTGCCGGGCAGGTTATCGGACAGCGTATCTGCCAATCCTGCCCGCGACCGGAAACATCCGACGGCGGCGAGAAAGAACAGCCCGGCGATCGCCAGCCCCGGCCAGTGCGTCGTGACGCTGAACCCTTGGCTATCGATCAGCGAGATCAGCGCAAATAAACCGATCATCAGGAAAACCGTGCCGCAGACCCGCGCCCAGAACCGGCCCAGCTTGCGATCCGCCGCGATCATGCGTTTGCGGATCATTTCCGGCGCGGCGGGTCGGCTTCATCGCCGAACCCCTCTATAACCGACCCGCGCGCCACCAAGCATTGACGCGCCAGTCCGAACAGGATCAGCGCAAAGATCAGGCCGAACCAGCGAACTTCGCCATCCGCGTTGCCGGGCGGCAGAGAGAAATAGGCCGCAAGGAACCCCGCTGCGGCCAGCACGCCCGCGATCAGGCGATTCATGCCCCGCTCTATCCGCCGCCCGATCTTGCGGCGATACCAGTTGTCCGCGTTCTCGCTCATGGCCTGACCTTACCACGGCAGAGCCCCCAAAAAGAAGAGCCGCCGGTCGGGTGTGACGGGCGGCTCTCTCTATCTGGAATATCCGGCTGCGGTCAGCGCACGCGCGGGCCGCCGAACGGCAGGGGCGGAGGCGGACGGCGCGCACCGCGCGGCAGCTGTGCCTGATAGGCCCTGCCGCAGTGTTCGACGCAATACGGGAACCCGGGGTTCACCTTTTCGCCGCAGAAGTGAAAGTCCGGCTCTCCCGGATGGCCCATCGGCCAGCGGCAGATGCGGTCCGAAAGATCGAGCAGCGAAGTCTTGTCCGCGATTTCCGGGCTGGGCTTTGCGGGCACAAGGCGGCGCGGCGGCGCTGGCGGGATCGGCGGCTGCTGATCGCCGGGGCCTTGGCGGAGGAAACCGCCGGGGCCGACCGATACGATGCGCGGCTGGTTGCTTTGCGGTGCGGGCTGCTGCGGCTGGGCCGGGGCAGCGGGACGCGCGGCGGCAGGGGCCGCCGGTGCCGGACGTGGTGCGGGCGCGGCGGCAGGCTTTGGCGCAGCAGGCTTCGGCGCGGCGGCCTTTGGCGCGGCGGGCTTCGCCTTGGCAGGTTTTTCCTTCACGGGGGATGGGCGCGCCTTCAGGCCAAGGCGGTGCGCCTTGCCGATGACGGCATTACGGCTGACGCCGCCCAGTTCTTCCGCGATCTGGCTGGCAGTCGATCCGCTTTCCCACATCTTGGTCAGCTTCTCGATCCGTTCGTCGGTCCAGCTCATGCAAACTCCGTTTCAAATCATGCCCGGCGGGCGGACGCGTGGCGGCCAGTGCCTTGTCGCGCGCTTGCCTAAAGGAGGTCCAGCCGGTAACCGGCCTGCCCATGACCCAATCCGCCCCAAACAGCAACGACGAAGCCGCATTTCCGCCACCGGGGCAACCCGTCATGGGCCGGATCAACCGGCTCGGGCTGTGGACTCTCTATATGAAAGAGGTGCGCCGGTTCTTCAAGGTGCAGCTGCAGACGATCTGGGCCCCGGCGATCACCACGATGCTGTTTCTGGTGATTTTCACCATCGCGATGGGGCGCGGTGATCGCGAAATCCTTGGCGTGAACTTCGCCACCTTCGTCGCGCCGGGGCTGATCGTGATGGGCATGATGCAGAATGCCTTCGCCAACGGCAGCTTTTCTCTTCTGGGCGGCAAGGTGCAGGGCACGATCATCGATTACCTGATGCCGCCGCTCAGCAACCTCGAATTGCTGCTCGGCCTTGTCGGTGCATCGGTTACGCGCGGCGTGCTGGTCGGTATCGCGGTCTACATCGCGATGTCGCTCTATCCCGGTGTCGACCTGACGCTGCACCACCCCTGGGCCGTCGTGTGGTTTGGGTTGATGGGCGCGATCATGTTGTCGCTGCTGGGCGTGCTGACGTCGATCTGGGCGGAGAAGTTCGACCACAACGCGGCGGTTACGAATTTCATCGTCGCGCCGTTGTCGCTGCTGTCGGGTACGTTCTACGTTATCGACAACCTCGCCCCGTTCTTTCAATCGATCAGCCGGTTGAACCCGTTCTTCTATGTGATCTCTGGCTTCCGCTTCGGCTTTCTGGGGCAAAGCGACATCGGCGATACCAACATGGCGGTGCTGCACGGGGCGTTGGGCCTTGGCGTGCTGAACGCGGTGCTGGCGGTGCTCACTTATCTCGTACTGCGGACGGGCTGGAAGCTGCGTAGTTGATTCGCATCCGCTCTGCCGCGCGGGCGGCGGCGCGGACGTTGGGCAGGTGACGGAACACGTGCCGTCTGCGGTTGGCCAGCTGTGACCGCGCTCCTGCGGGCAACTCTTTCACGGTCCGGTCGTATTCCACGATCAGGTCGCCGTAACCGTCTTTGCGGTCGCGGATTCGGATGTTCGTCACCCTGTCGCCGGGAACGGCGCGTAGCGATGTCTTCCGGCCGCCGACGATGCGCACGATCCGTTTGTCTGTCACCGCGTGCAATGTCCGCCCCGGCATGGTGAGGGCAAAAAACGGAACGGCCAGCATGACCAGCCCGATCAACACGAACGGCAATCCGAAAGCGGGAAAGAGCAAGGCCGCGGTCTGCACCCCGATCCCGTCCGCCGGGTTCACCTTGGTCATCGACCACGCGCTATAGACCCAGAAAACCGAGAATGCCGTCCACGGCAGCGCAAATATCCAGATCAGGAAAGCGGAGAAATCGAGGAAGGCGTCCGGCCGCCCTTTCCACAAAACCCGCTCATCCTGTGCCAACACGCTGCGCAGCGCCGAATCGAGCTGATCCGCACCAAATGCCTTGATCTCGTGAAAGTGTTCGCTCGCCATCGCCCCCGGCCCTAGCAGCGAATGGTTACTGTCCTGCTAGCACTAGTGCTTCAGGCTTTGGTGCAGGTCGTAATGCCCGTCGAAGAACTCGCCGAAAACCATGTCGATCGACGGGTGATCGACTGGTCCGCCTTCGCCATCTTCGATCAGATTCTGCTGGCTTACATAGGCGACGTAGCTGGATTCGTCGTTTTCCGCGAAAAGGTGATAGAACGGCTGCTCGCGCGCCGGGCGCATCGCTTCGGGGATCGAATCGTACCATTCCTCGCTATTCGCGAAGACCGGGTCGATGTCGAAAATCACACCGCGAAAATCGTGGAGCCGGTGGCGAACGATATCGCCAACCGCAAAGCGGGTTCTGGCCACCGCCGGGGCGGAAATCGCCCGCCCTGCTTGCGGAGAGAAATAGGTGGCGCGTGGTGCGCCGTCTTTGTGCCCCTTATCCGGATATCCGGCGTCCGGATTGCTACGGAAATCTGCGCTCATGCCCTGCAACATAATGGTTGTGCGGGTGCGAAACAATGGGGGCGTAGCACCTGTCGACAGCAAGCAATCGATTTGGCGCGGATTCGCCCTTGGCAAGCCGCCGCGCATCGGCTAACCGCGCGGCTTCGTTCGACCGGCGGCAGTGCCGCTTAACGCGAACCTCGATCAGCGGAGAGGTGGCAGAGAGGTCGAATGCGCCGCACTCGAAATGCGGTGTACGGGCAACCGTACCGTGGGTTCGAATCCCACCCTCTCCGCCAGCAGCCTATTTCACCATATCCCAAACCGTAGCATAATCGGCTGTTTTTAGTCGATTTTCTGCGGATTCGTGTTTGATTGCGTATTCTCAAATTGCATGGTATCCCACACCTCATGTGGTAATAAATGTGGGAGAAAAATAATGGGCCGGTTGTCGGCTACGGCGGTGAAGGCAGCGAAGCTGCCCGGACGCTATGGCGACGGAGACGGTCTGTATCTGCTGGTCAGCCGCGCAGGTGCCCGCTCATGGGTCTGCCGGGTGCAGAAAGACGGCAAACGACGCGATATCGGCCTTGGCAGTGCGAAGAAGGTTTCGCTGGCCGTGGCGCGCGAGCGCGCGGCCAAGGTGCGCAGTCAGGTGGAAGTCGGCCTCGATCCCATCGCCGAGCGGCGCAAGGAGGCGGGTATCCCGACATTCCGCGAAGCCGCCGCCATCGTATTTGCCGAGAACAAGAAGAGCTGGCGCAACGCCAAGCATCGCGATCAGTGGCTTTCGACCCTCACGACATATGCCTTCCCCTTTTTCGGCGACATGGCAGTGAGCAAGGTTGAAGGGCCGCACGTCCGCGATGCTCTTGTAGCCATCTGGCTCGAAAAGCCGGAAACCGCACGGCGGGTGCGCCAGCGAATCGTTGCCGTGATCGACTGGGCTATCGCTAAGGGTTATCGGGACTTGCCCCTGCCGATTGCAGCCATGAACAAGTCGCTGCCCAAGGTGAAGGTAAAGCCGGTTCATCACAGTGCCTTGCCCTATGCCGATGTTCCGGCCTTCGCTGCCAAGTTGCGCGAACGGGAATCGGTTGGTCGGCTCGCCTTTGAGGCACTGATTCTGACCGCTTCGCGTTCGGGCGAAATTCGCGGTGCGACATGGAGTGAGCTTGATCTTGAGAAAAAGCTCTGGACGATCCCGGCGGACCGGATGAAGGCAGGGCGGGAACATGTGGTGCCACTGTCGGATGCCGCCGTCAGTGCCTTCCAGCGGGCGGTAACCTACCGGGAGGTTCGCAACGATCTTGTGTTTCCCGGCGCTCGCTACGGTAAGCCTTTGTCGGATATGACGCTGACCAAGATTTGCCGTGACTTGGAAATTCCCGCCGTGCCGCATGGTTTTCGATCCAGCTTCCGCGACTGGGTTGCCGAGGAAACCGACTTCGACGGTGACGTTGCGGAAATGGCGCTGGCGCACACCATCGAGAACAAGGTTGAGGCTGCTTACCGGCGCGGCAATCTGCTGGAAAAACGGCGGGCGCTTATGGATGCATGGGGAGCGTATTGCTTTCCGGGATCGCAGGAACCGTCCTCGTGATCGAGGTCGATCTGCTTAGCGATGTCGCCGCGCTCCGCCTTGCGCCTGACGATATTGAAACCGGGCGGGCCGAGATTGAAAGACTGGTTAGACCGCTTCGCCGGAGGTTGGGGGCGATCAACGCAGGGCGATCCGTAATCGGAACGATAGGCGCGATTGCGGCGGTCGCGGGATTTGCCATTGTCGCCGGTTCTCCGCCGCATTCCAGCGAATGGGGCGCGCAAGCCTTGGCAGTGGGCGGGGCAACCACGGTCATGATGAGCTGGTTGAGCGGACGATTGATCCAGCGGCGCAAGCGTTTCGTCGCCAAGCGTCCCTATGACATTTCCCTTCCGCCAGAATTCGAGACATTGCTGACCGACCTTGCCGCAGGACGCTTGCGGGCGGTGATGTCAAAGGGATATGGGCCAGTCAGCACGAGTGCGCTGCGCGCGAACGATGGCCAACTTTTCGATACGGAAATCGCGCCCGGCACATTTGCCAACCGTTTCGCGCCGATCCTGCTGTTGGCCAATCCCAAAGATTATGCCGCCTTGTGGATGCCTTGGGGTGGCACCTTGGACCGACCGATCTACGTGGTCAAAGCGCCGGACGAAGAACGACGAGAGCCGTTGCCATCGAGGCCAAAGATCGAAATGCACTGGATTACAAAAATCCCGTCAGATCGATTTGCGGATTGGAACGCCCGTGTGCAGCAGCGTGGCCCTTGGGATGTGCTGACGCAGATCGAAGTCGGGCAAGTCCTGGACGCCGCTCGCAGAAAGGCGGAAAGCGATGCGCAGGTGGGTAAAAAATTCAACGTCAATGGCTTTGCTAGGAACGCCAGAACGCCGCGACTTTCCGCTGAAACCGTCCGCAAGCTGATCGCGAAGTCAGGCGAGCATGATTACGACTGGGTGCGCAAGAGCGCGGAGGCGGCCCAAGTTGGTAACGATCAGGTAGGATGATTGAAAATAATATGAATTGATTCAATATCATCCAGATTACCAAGGCCAAGTTTTCCGGTAGCCAAATTGCGTGTGATGGCAGGGCGCGTGCAGCTTGGGGGCATCTCGCTCATACAGGAAATGCCCCATGCTGCCCCACGATCCCCAGACGCAATTGCTCACCATTGACGATGTGATGCGCCTCACCGGCTACAAGAGCCGGTCGAGCATTTATCGCCTCGTCCGTCAAAACCGTTGTCCGCCGCCCGTTGTTATTGGGGGCGGCAGGGTCCGCTGGCGATCCGGCGAGATCGAGCATTGGCTACAGGGCTTACCCACCCAGCGATACGCCTGACCAGAAGGCGCTCCCCGGACCCAGCCTGATTGCTGGGTGAACCGCTCCGCGCCTGCGTCCCATCCTCAACCTCACGAACAACCGCAATCGTGGAATCACGAAAGGATTTCCCATGTCCATTTTCCTTCGCGCGATGGACCGGCTTGCCGATTTCATCTGGACAGGCCGGAAGGTCACTCTGCGCTTTACCGCTGAATACCGGACCGCCTGCTACGCGGTGCCGCTCATCAACAAGTTGCTTGCCGAGGACGAAGACGGCGAAGCCTACCGAACGGCGATTGTCGCTTGGCATCGCACCGAGCGCCCGCCGCTCGACATCTATCAGGGCCATACATCTTTCTGCCGGATCGACGGCCCGCTCCAATGGGCGGACGATACGCCATTGCCTTTGGGCGGGTTGATCCTTTCGCCCGGCGTGACAGCGCACCTCAACCCTTTCGAGGCGGACGCGCTTCGGGATCATATACGGCAGGCAATTGAAGATGCCATTGTCGTGTGGGTCAGGGAGCATGACCTCTATTCCTTGCCGCCGGTCCCGGAACAGTTCGACAGGCGCAAGGCCGACCGCAAAGCCAAAGCGATGATCGCCGCATGGGCGGTTGAACAAGAAGCTGGCTCTGCCCCCGAAAGCGGTCGCGCCGATACTGGCGAGAGCAGTTCGGACGACACCACCCATGCCCTTTGCACTGGTTGCCGGAAAGGGCCGGACCATGACTGATCCGATATTGAGAAGGGCAATGTTGTGGGGCTGCGATGCTACGCATCGAGCCAGCAAATTGGATACACACCTCACGCACGGGTGCATCCAGCTTTTAAGCCATTTTTCGAGGGTGCGCAAAGGGTGCGCGGGATTTTCCGTTTTCGGAAATGGCGCATTTCTGTCGCTTTTCGAGGGTGCGCCGCGCACCCTCACGGAGACGGTGTGATGAAACCGATCCACCACTCCATCCGCCTCCCCGTTTCGCACGACAAGGCGCTTCGGGCGTTGGCCGAGCGGCACGGTATCAGCGTTTACGCGATGCTCCAGCGCAGCGTGAAAACTGGAATCGCCACGCTCGCCAATCCGCCTGTGCCTGACATCAACACCCGCGAAATCGTCACCGAACTGGCGTCGGTCAGCACCCGCATCGTCGATGTCGAGCGGATGCTTGACCGGGCGCTGTTCACGGCCTGCGCCGCCTATTGCTATGCCCGCAGCGCGGCGCAGGCAACGCGCAAAAGCGATGAGGTCATCACCGCCGAAATCAACGCTGCCTATGATCGCCAGCGGCGGCTCTCGCATGAGGGGCGCAAATGAACCAGCCCCATGACCGGCGCGCCCATGCCGATGCCTTGCGCCGCCACAACCGCAACAATCAGTTCGCACGTTTCAGGCGGCAGACAGGCATCATGCTCGCGTCAATCGCCCTGGGGGCGGTTGCCACGCCTTATGTGATGCTGGACCAGCAGGCCATAAAGACAGCGGGCACCTATGCCATCGCCAAGGCAAAACTGTGGTTTGCCCAAGGATCGGTGGTCGATCCGGCAATGACGATAAATGTGGACGGTCAAGCCTATGCCGTTCCGGCCCGCGCCGTTGTCGGGCATCCTTATTATGCCGATCCGGCATCCAGCATCGTCACTTACACGATGTTGGGTGGTTCGCTTGGCTTTGACGGATGGCTGGCGAGCCTCTTCCTGCTGCGTGGGGCGACGACCCGGCGGCGCGAGCGCGCCTTGCAGGACAGGGTGATCGCGGGAACCCTTGTCACGACCGAGAAGCAGCTTGCCAATCTGACCGGCGCGGAGACTGACGCCCGCGCATTGGCCATCGGCACGGTTCCCATTCCGAACCGGTTGGAAACCCGGCACACGGCGATGATCGGCACCACAGGCAGCGGCAAGACCACCGCGCTGCGCCAGTTGCTTGACGGGATCGAGGCGCGGGGCGAAGCCGCCTTGGTCTATGACACCAGCGGCGAGTTCGTCGCACATTACTACAAGCCCGAACGTGGCGACGTGATCCTCAATCCGTTCGACGCCCGCTGTGTCTACTGGTCGCCGTTCGCCGAGATCGGCCATCCCGCCGACGCCGACCGTATCGCGCATCAGCTTATCACCGAGACCGGACAACAGGACAGCGACGTATGGCTGGACACCAGCCGTATCCTTGTCGCCAACATGATCCGGGCATTGTGGCGCGAGGGCAAATGCACCTTGCCCGACTTGCTCAACGCCTTGCAGGACCGCACCAAGGACGACCTGAAAGCGTGGCTGGCAGGCAGTTCGTCGGCGCGGACCTTCGCCGATGATGCCGACCGGGCGACCGGCAGCGTGCTGTTCATGCTGTCCAAGGCTGCGAACCTGATCCAGTTCCTTCGCACCGAAGACAGCGGCGGTTTCCCGTTCGCCTTCCGGGACTTCATTCATGGGCTGGATAAGCGGCAAGGTGCCCGCCCTTGGATATTCGTGCCGCGCAAGGAGGACTATTTCGAAGCCTCCAAGCCCTTGCTCGCCTGCTGGCTGGAATGCGCTGCGAGCGCCGTTCTGGGCTTGTCCCCATCGCCCGACCGGCGCATCTGGTTCGTTCTCGACGAACTGGCCGATCTTCCTCGTGTCGATAATCTAGCGCGGCTCTTGCCCGAAGGGCGCAAATTCGGCGCGGCGGTTGTGCTGACCTTTCAGGCGCTGGGCCAGATGCGGCACCGGTATGGCCCGCAGATCGCCGAATCCATGCTGGGTTGCTGCAATACCAAACTGTTCCTGCAAACCATCGACGCCGAAACGCGCGCGTGGGCCAGCCAGACCATCGGGGAGTGCGAGGTCGAAATCCAGACCATGACCGATGCGCTGGCCGAGGGCGACGACAAGCCCCGGACCACGCTTGGCAAAATCCGCAAGATGCGCCCCGCCATATTGGAAAGCGAACTGCGTTTGCCCAAGTTCGAGGGCTATCTGCTGTTTCCGGACGGCCTGCCGGTGGCGCGGATCAGGCTGACAGCCGATCACGTCGCGCAGCGCGGGCCAGCCTGTCAGCCGGGTTATGTTGCGGGCGATCCCAAGACCACCCTTTGGGAACAAGCATCGACCGCCGCGCCAGCAACAGCACCGCCACCCACACCATCTTCCAGCAACGAGGGGCCGGTCTGATGGTCGCGTCCGTGTCCGCGCTGACCAGTTCAGGTCAGGCCGCCAGCTACTATGAATCCGCAGGCGAATATTATGCGGACGGAGGCCAGTCCCCGTCCGAATGGCAGGGCAAGGGCGCGGAGGCGCTTGGGCTGTCCGGCGATATTGACCGCGACCAGTTTCGCGATTTGCTGGACGGTAAGGTGGCCGACCAGCAGCTTGGCACCATGCGCGAGGGCAAGCTGGAGCATCGCCCTGGCTGGGATGTGACCTTGAGCGCACCCAAGTCCGTGTCGATCATGGTCGAGGTGGCGGGCGACCGGCGTTTGATCGCGGCGCACGGGGCAGCGGTGAAAACCGCGCTTGCCCATGTCGAGCAGCATATGTCCGCCACCCGCATCCGGGATGCTGGCACGGTGAACCGCGAGGCTACCGGCAATCTTGTGGTTGCCAGTTTTCAGCACGGCACCAGCCGGGCGCAAGACCCGCAGCTTCACACCCACAATGTCATCCTGAACGCGACCAAGGGCGAGGACGGCACTTGGCGCAGCCTTGAGCCGCGCGCGATCTACCAACTGCAAAAGCAGATTGGCGCGATCTACCGGCAGGAACTGGCGTTGAAGGTGCGCGAGCTGGGCTACGAGATCGAGACGGGCAAAGGCTCGACGTTCGAGATCAAGGGTGTCTCCCCTGAGGTCATGGCCGCATTCAGCACCCGCAGCGCCGAGATCGAGGCCGCGCTTGACGAACGCGGCACCTCCCGCGATGCGGCCACCGCCGCAGAGAAGCAGGTTGCTGCGCTCGACACCCGGCAAGCCAAAGTTGCCGCCGATCCGGCGGCGCTTGTCGTGGACTGGCGCGATACCGCCAGTGCAGCCGGGTTCGGGCCGGAAGCAAGGCTGGCCATGGTCAAAGAGGCCGAGGCCATAGCTGCCAGCAAGGATCATCGCACCACAATGGAATTGCAGGGCGACAGCGCCGCAAGCCACGCCGTTGCCCATGCCGCCGACAAGCTGGGCGAACGGCAATCGGTGTTTTCCACCGCCGCTTTACACGAGGAAGCGGGGCGCGTCGGGCTGGGCAAGGTTAGCTATGCGCAGATCGGCGAGGCGATTGCATCGGCAACCAAGCAGGGCGAGTTGATCGACCGCACCCATATCGATCGGCGCGGTGCGGAATTTGCCGGGTTCACTACCCGCCAGAATGTCGAAACTGAAGCCAAGATGCTGCGGATCGAGGCGGAAGGGCGCGGCACGCTCTCGCCCATCGCGTCGCCGCTCGCCGCGGCCAAGGCCGTCGCCAGCGCAGCGGCGCAGGCGGAACGCGCGGGCTTGGGCTGGAATGCCGACCAGCGCCAAGCCACCGAACAACTGTTGGCCAGCCGCAACCGCGTCACCGGCTTGCAGGGCTATGCAGGCACCGCCAAGACCACCACCGTTCTTGCGACCTTCGCCCGTGAGGCCGAGGCGCGGGGAATGGCGGTGACGGCGCTGGCCCCGACCGCTGCGGCGGCGATGGTTTTGGGGGATGCCTTGGGCACGCGCGGCGATACCGTTGCCCGGCACATGCTATCACCGGAGCGCCCAAGTCCGGGCCAAGCCGCCGCATGGATCGTGGACGAGGCATCATTATTGTCGGCGCGTGATACCGCCCGGCTGTTCGACCTGGCCGAGAAGCAGAATGCCCGCGTCGTGCTTGTCGGCGACGTGAAACAGCTAGGATCGGTTGAGGCAGGCGCGGCCTTCGCACAGTTGCAGGGCGCGGGCATGGAAACCGCCAAGCTGGGCGAGATCGTCCGGCAGACCAACACAGCGACCAAGGACGCGGTGCTGGCGTCCATCGAAGGGGATGCCAAGAAGGCGCTGGCCGCGCTGGATCGCGGTGGCGGCAGGATCGTGGAGAATGCCGACCGGGCCGAGCGGTTCGCCGCCATCGCAGAACAGTATGCGAAACTGGACAAGGCCAGCCGCGCCAGAACCCTTGTCATCGAGCCATCGCGAGAGGGGCGCGATGCGCTGACCGCCGACATACGCGATGCACTTGCCAAATCCGGCGCGCTGACCGGTCCCGGTGTAACCATGCAGAGCCTCGCCAACAAGGGGCTGACCCGCGCCGAGGCGCGCGACCCAATGAGCTATGACAAGGGCGATGTTGTCCGGTTTACCCGTGACTATGCCGACAAGGGCGTTGCGCGCGGCGAAGCTTACCGCGTCGAATCCATCGACCCGACCAAATCCGCAATTGCGCTCAAATCGGAAGATGGCCGCGAGGTAGATTGGCGCTTGCGGCAATGGGGCGCGGGCAACAGCCAGACATTTGCACCGCAGTCGCTCGAACTCAAAACCGGCGACAGCATTCGGTTCACCCGCAATGACCGGGAAGCAGGACGGATCAATGGCGCGCGCGGTGAAGTGACAGCGATTGATGCACAGGCCCGCACGGCGGAAATCCGCAACCCGCGCGGCCAGACCCAGACCTTGAACCTTGATGCTGCCCGCGACCAGCACATTGCCCATGCCTATGTCGATACCGCCTTTGCCGCCCAAGGTCGCACCGCCGATCATGTTATGATCCACGCCGACAGCAAGGCGACAAACCTTGTCGATCAGAAGAGCTTCTATGTCGGCATATCCCGCGCCAAGGAGTCGGTTGCGATCTTCACTAACGACCGGGCCAAGTTGGTGTCTGCCATCAACGAACGCGCCGGACAGGTCCAAGCCGCCATCGCTCAGGCGGCAATGCCTACGCCAGCAGCGAGTAAGGCAGCGGGAGCCGGGTTGGGTTAGATCGTATGGCGTCACTTGACGCCGAACGAACAATTGAGGTAGGGAAAGCCATGAAAATCAGAAACGTGATCCACAAGGGATTGCGGCGATTCATCGAGAATGACGATGAAAGCGGCATACAACCTGCCGCTGTCGCCAAGGTCCGGCGTATGGTCACTTTCCTTCAGGATATGGAGCGC
This sequence comes from Croceicoccus naphthovorans, assembly GCF_001028705.1. Classification (NCBI taxonomy): domain Bacteria; kingdom Pseudomonadati; phylum Pseudomonadota; class Alphaproteobacteria; order Sphingomonadales; family Erythrobacteraceae; genus Croceicoccus; species Croceicoccus naphthovorans. Next base: position 203,816 of record NZ_CP011770.1, read on the forward strand.
GAAGAGGAATTGCGCACCGTGCCAAGCTGGAAGGCGCATATGCTGACCGGCAACCGCAAGGGAACGTGGAGCCTGTTCGTCACCAAGAACTGGCGGATGACGTTTCGGATTGATCGTGGCGAGATCGAGATCATCGACCTCGACTATGAAGATTACCATTAGGAGGTGGCGATGGCCGCGCTTTCAGGAATCCGCATGAAGAACCCGGCGCATCCGGGCAGCTTCATCAAATATGAGATTGTCGAACCGCTGGGCCTTTCGGTGACGGCAGCGGCGCAGGCGCTGGGCGTGACGCGGGCAACCCTGTCCACCCTGCTCAACGAACGCGCCCACCTTTCCCCGGAAATGGCGCTGCGCATCGAAAAGGCGTTTGGCGTGTCAATGGACACGCTCATGCGGATGCAGAACAGCTATGACATTGCCCAGACCCGCAAGCGGGAGGCGGAAATCAAGGTGATGCCGTTCAAGGGCAAGCCGTTGGAGCCATATGCAGCGGCCTGACATCACATGAACCTAATCAAGTCCAAGCAGCGCGTTGCCGATCATGGAGAGGTATTCACACCGCCCTGGCTGGTGGAGAAGATGCTCGATCTTGTGAAGGGTGAGACGGAGCGGATTGATTCCCGCTTCCTTGAACCCGCCTGCGGCAGCGGCAATTTCCTTGTTCCGATCCTGCAACGCAAGCTGGCCGCCGTGGAATTCAAATTCGGCAAATCCGACTTCGAGAAGCGGCATCATGCACTGCTGGGGCTTATGTGCTGCTACGGCATTGAGTTGCTGGCCGATAATATCGCGGAATGCCGCGCGAATATGCTGGAGGTTTTCGCGGACTATCTGGCGCTGGATGCGGAAGACGATGTTTACCGTGCCGCCTCTCACGTCCTCTCGCTCAATCTCGTTCACGGCGATGCGATGACGATGCGCGCGATTGATGACGCACCGATCCGCGTGGTCGAGTGGGGCTATCTGGGCAAAGGGAAATTCCAGCGCCGCGATTTCCGGCTTGATGTCTTGACCGGCATGGCAAGTTTCAGCGCCGAAGACTCCCTGTTTTCAGCATTGGGCAAGCACGAAATTTTCACGCCTTCACAGACATATCCGCCGATGAGCGTGCGCTATCTTGCGGCGGCGAATGATGGGACGGGGACGAGCGCATGATTGAACAGGCCAGCTTTGCACTGCGCGGGCGCAACCCCGATGTGCTGACCTGCATCGCCAACCTGTCAAACGACGAGGTGTTCACGCCGCCGGAGTTCGCCAACCGGATGCTGGATACGCTGGCAGAGGCATGGGCGGCGGACAATGGTGGCGCGAGCATCTGGGCGGACAATTCGGTCAGGTTTCTGGACCCGTTCACGAAATCCGGTGTCTTCCTGCGGGAAATTGCCAAGCGGCTAATCGCTGGGCTGGAAACCGAAATCCCGGATTTGCAGACCCGCGTTGACCACATCCTGACCCAGCAGGTTTTCGGCATCGGTATCACCCGGCTGACCAGCCTGCTGGCGCGCCGCAGCCTCTATTGCTCCAAGCACGCGACCGGCGAGCATTCCGTCGCCACGGCATTTGCCAACGACGATGGCAATATCTGGTTTGAGCGCACCGAGCATTCTTGGGATGGCTCAAAATGCCAATTTTGCGGTGCTCCCCGTGCAATCTTCGATCGCGAACCGGAATTGGAAAACCATGCTTACGCCTTCATCCACACCAACGACATAAAAGCTCGCCTCGGCGAGTTGTTCGGAGCCGACATGCAGTTCGATGTAATTATTGGAAATCCGCCATATCAGATGACGGGCGGCGCAGGCGGAACAAGCGACTCTTCAATCTATCACTTGTTCGTGGAGCAGGCAGCCAAACTTGAACCGCGCTTTGTCAGCATGGTTATCCCTTCTCGTTGGATGGCTGGTGGGCGTGGAATGGATGGATTTCGGCAGTCTTTCCTTGGAGGTGGACACCTGCGGGAACTATCGGATTTCCCTGCATCGAGCGAAGTGTTTCCTGGAGTCGAGATTAAGGCCGGTGTTTGCTATTTCCTTTGGGATAGTGCGCACCAGGGCAACTGCAACGTGACCACTTTCCGAGGCGGGGAAGCACTTGGACCAGTTTCACGCAAGCTCGATGAATATGACATTTTTGTTCGTGACGGTCGTGCAATCTCGATACTGCACAAGGTCCTTGAGCGCGAGGAGCTGCCGATTAATTCGATATTGTCTCGCGATACCACATTCGGCCTAGCATCAAACTTTGACGGATACTCTGAAACCGAAAAGTCGGGGCACATACCACTTTTCTATATTCGCAGGATGAAGAGGGGTATCGGCTACGTTCCTCGCGAAGCAATATCGAAAAACGTTCATTTGATCGACCGTTGGAAGCTACTTGTTCCTGAGGCATACAATGGAGGTGATGGGCTGCCTCACCAGATTTTGGGAAAACCCCTGATCGCACCGGCCCCATCTGCCTGCACGCAGTCTTATCTCGTATTTGATGTGGCTACACCCGACGAAGCTGCAAGCATCCAGTCATATTACATGACACGATTTTTCCGGTTTCTTGTCTCACAGCGGAAAATTACCCAGCACGCTTTGAACTCAACATACGCTTGGGTGCCGATGCAGACGTGGGATCGCACTTGGACCGATGAAGTGCTCTACGAAAAATACCGAATTTCAGATGAAGAGCGCGCCTATATTGAATCTCAAGTGCGATCCATGAGCGTCGACGATGGCGAGTAAGCCTTCTATTGATCAGATATTGACCGCCAAACCCGATGCGCGCCCGCGCATCTACGCTTATTCTATCGCGGATGAAGCACATGACGGCTTGCTCAAGGTCGGCCAGACAACGCGCGACGTGAAGCAGCGGATTGCCGAGCAGTTAAAGACAGCAGCGATTGCCAACTACACCATTGAACTAGACGAACCCGGCGAGGCCGATGACGGGTCGATCATCACTGACCACGCCGTGCGCGATGCGCTCAAACGCAAGGGTTTTGCCAATCCGCAGCTTGAATGGATGCGATGCTCGCTGGCCGATGTGAAAACCGTGCTGGCCGAACTGCGCAGCGGGCAGAAATTCACCGGCACGCATCATGAGGACTTCCCGCCGCGCAAGGAGCAGTTGGAAGCGGTCGAGCAGACCTACGCCTATTATCACTCGCGCTGGCAGCAGGATGCCAATGCCGTTCCCCGCTTTCTGTGGAACGCCAAGATGCGTTTCGGGAAGACCTTCACCAGTTATCAGCTTGCCAAGAAGCTTGGCGCGAAGCGGGTCCTGGTGCTGACCTTCAAGCCCGCCGTCGAAGATGCCTGGCAGACGGATCTTGAATCCCATGTCGATTTCGACGGGTGGCAGTATCTCTCCCGCAATTCCGGGCGCGATCCCAGCCAGATCGACGGTGACAAGCCGGTGGTCTATTTCGGCTCGTTCCAGGACCTGCTGGGGCGCGACAAGGCGGGGAACATCAAGGCCCGCAACGAATGGCTCCACACGATCAACTGGGATTTGGTCGTGTTCGACGAATATCATTTCGGCGCATGGCGCGAGACGGCCAAGGAGCTTTTCGAGGGCGAGGATGCAGGCGAGGCCAAGAAGGAAGCCAAGCTGGAATATGCCGATGGTCTGGACGATGTGAACGAAGACCTTGGTGTCATGTCGGAAAGCGAAACCGACTTTCTGCCGATTACCACGCGGGCATACCTCTATCTTTCTGGCACACCCTTCAAGGCGCTGGCCACGGGCGAGTTCATCGAAGAGCAGATATTCAACTGGACCTACACGGACGAGCAGCGCGCCAAGGAAGAATTTGCCGCTCAGCATCCGGGGCAGCGCAATCCTTACGGCGCATTGCCGCAAATGCGCCTGCTGACTTACCAGATGCCGCCGGAAATTACTCACATTGCCAGCGGCGGCGAGCTGGACGAGTTTGATCTCAATGAGTTTTTCGCGGCAAACGGCACAGGCGTTCTCGCGCAGTTTAAGCACAAGGACGAGGTGCAGAAATGGCTCAACGTCATTCGCAACTCGCCAGATGCACCGCGATCATTCGACAGCATCAAGACGGGCGTTGTTCCGCCGTGGCCCTATTCGGACACGCGGCTTCTGCCTCACTTGCAGCATAGCTTCTGGTTCCTGCCTAATGTCGCCGCCTGCCATGCTATGGCGAACTTGCTGGAAGAGAAACACAACACGTTCTGGCACGATTATCAGGTGATCGTGGCCGCAGGCGCATCGGCGGGCATCGGCCTTGATGCCTTGCCGCCCGTTCGGGACAAGGTTGGCAGCGGTTTCGACACTAAGACCATCACGCTTTCCTGCGGCAAGCTGACCACCGGGGTTACGGTCAAGCAATGGTCGTCGATCCTGATGCTGCGCAATCTCCAATCGCCGGAAACATATTTTCAGGCGGCGTTCCGGGTGCAGTCGCCCTGGTCGATCAAGAATCCCAACGGGGACAATCCGAACGAGGAAGAGATCATCAAGCCGGTCTGCTTCGTGTTCGATTTCGCCCCGACTAGGGCGCTGCGGCAGTTGTCGGAATATGGCATCGGCCTTTCACCGGGGGAAGCGAACCCGGAAAACGCCGTGAAGGAACTTGTCTCGTTCCTGCCCGTGCTGGCCTATGACGGCGCGAAGATGATGCAGATCGACGCGGGCGGCATCCTCGACATTGCGATGGCGGGAACGTCCGCGACCCTGCTGGCCCGGAAATGGGAATCGGCCATGCTGGTGAACGTGGACAACGACACGTTGCGCCGCGTTCTCGAAAACCCCGAAGCGATGGCTGCTGTTGAGCGGATCGAAGGTTGGCGCGCCTTGGGCGACAACATCATCGAAACGATTATCAACAAGAGCGAGAAGATCAAGGACATCAAGGACAAGGCCAAAGCCAATGACGGGGAGCTGACCCCGAAAGAGAAGAAGGAACTGACCGCCGAGGAAAAGGAGTTCAAAACCAAGCGCAAGCTGGTTCAGGAAAAGCTGATAAAGTTCGCCACCCGCATCCCGGCCTTCATGTATCTGACCGACTTCCGCGAAAACAAGCTACAGGACGTGATTACCAAGCTGGAACCGGACCTTTTCCATGCGGTTACTGGCCTGACCGTGGCGGATTTCCACCTGTTGGTTCGCCTTCGAGTGTTCAACACCGAGCGGATGAATGAAGCGGTTTTCGCGTTCCGCCGCTACGAAGATGCCTCGCTACGCTATACCGGCATCGAGAGCCACGAAGGGCTAACGCATTATGGCCTGTATGACACCGTAGTGGCGAAGGAGTGAATGGATTTTGGGGGCTGCATGACGACCGAAGCCGAGGCGTTGGCCAATATCCTTGCATGGACCGCAGACAGCCCAGGCTGGCAACGCGATGCGTTGCGCAGGCTTGCGGCAGAGGGTAGTGTTGATGCCGCCGGGCTCGATGAGCTTGTAGCCATCTGCAAAGGCGACGGTCAGGCAGTACCGTTAGAAGCGGCACACTTGCGCGACCCCAACCGCGATCAAGGAGAAGTCTATCTGCGGCAGGTGCATGACGTGCGAAATGTTAACGCCTTGGCTCCCGATCAGAGGCTATCTCTTCACCGTGTTGGACTGACCATAATCTATGGCGATAATGGATCAGGAAAATCCGGTTACGCCCGTATCCTGAAACGCGCATGTCGGGCACGCATCTCGGGGCGTGGCGAGGAGATCATACCCGACATCTATGACGCCCAGCCCGGCACCCCGAGCGCCACCATTGAATACGCGATCAGCGGCCAGAACCGCACATGCGCATGGCAGCTTGGCCAGCCCGCCGATACGGCGTTATCCGCTGTAAGCGTTTTTGACTCCCGCACCGCCAACATCCATGTCGATGAAACCAACGACGTAGCCTACACGCCATTCCCGCTCAAGCTGCTGAGCGCCCTAGCCCAGCTTTGTAAGTCGGTGAAAGATAAGCTCGCCGCTGAGATCACCCAGCTACAGGCGCAGACGCCGCAGAGCATTAACACGCCCACCAGCAAAGTCGGTCAGCTTCTTGCGCGCCTTGCCGCAAATACCGATCCAGCCGCCGTGGAGGCGCTGGCGACTCTTACGCAGGCCGAACAGGACCGGCTGGCGCAACTCACCGCCGACCTCGCCGGTGATCCTGCGCGCGCTGCCCGCCAGCTTGCCGCGCTTAAAGCCAAGGTCGAAGGATATATTGCTCAGCTGGACGTACTGGTTGCTGCCATCAGTGATGATGGCGTCACCTCGCTCCGCCGACTGGCGAACGATAGTGAAGCGGCGCGGCGAGCGGCGGAGGCCGCGTCGGGCGCGTTGTTTGCAGGCGAGCCGTTACCCCATATTGGCTCCGAGGTGTGGCAATCGCTGTGGGAAAGCGCGCGGGCCTTTTCGGTTGAGGCGGCCTATCCCGAGCGGGATTTTCCCGTCACCGATGCCGGCAGCGTTTGCGTTCTGTGCCAGCAGGAACTGACCCCGCAAGCCGCCGACCGCCTCAATCGCTTCGAGAATTTCGTGCGCGACGACAGCCAGCAGCGAGCCGATGCCGCACGCGCAGCCTATGACGACGCCGTTACGGCATTCGCGGGAAGCGGACTGACTCTGGCCGAACTCACCGCCATCGTGGCGACCATCCGTGACGATTTGCGTCAGGATGCGCTGGCCACCGAAGTCAGACGTGCGGGCGTACACGCCCTCTGGCGTCATCGTCAGATCCGCCGCCGTCATGCCGACCCCACCGCCATCATCGATGCGAAACTGGTCGCTTTGCCGCCTAAGGCTTTGGTCGATCAGGTGGCGGACCTTGATGCGCGAGGCGAAGCGCTTGCGGTAGAGGCCGATTCCCCTGCGCGCGAGGCGCTGATCGCCGAGCGCACCGAGCTTGCCGATCGCCAATGGCTTAACGGCATCAAGGCAGACGTGCTGGCGCAGATCGAGCGCCTGAAACAGATCAAGGCGCTTGAAGCAGCACAGCGCGACACCGCAACCAACCGCATCACCACTAAAAGCACGGAAGTTGCGCAGGCATTGGTAACGGACGCGCTGCGCGCGCAGTTTGCACGCGAGGTGGCGAGTTTCGAGATTGCAGGGCTTGCCGTCGAGTTGCGCCAGCAGAATAGCGTGCAGGGCGCGCCACGCTTCAAGGTTGCACTGACTCGCAAACCGACTGCATCGGTGGGGCAGGTCTTGAGCGAGGGCGAGCATCGATGCGTCGCCTTGGCCGCGTTCATGGCGGAACTCGCCACGACCGAGAACAAATCCGGCATCGTCTTTGACGATCCTGTGTCTTCGCTCGACCACATGCATCGCGAGGCCGTCGCCAAACGGCTGATCGCGGAGGCCGCGAACCGACAGGTTATCGTGTTCACGCATGACCTTGCTTTTCTGTTCGAGCTGGATCGAGCCGCGAAAGAGGTGGACCCGACGCCGCAGGTTGCGGTCAGTTCCGTCAGTCGTGGGAGCGACAAGGCCGGGTTTTGTCGCAGTGAGCCTCCATTCAAGGCGCGGCGCGTCACAGACATTACCGCCAGCTTGACCAACCAGCTTGGCAACGAACGCTATCACTTCGATCAGGGCGATCAGGACCAGTGGCGCGAAACTGTAAAATCCATTGCCGGATCACTGCGAGACACATGGGAAATCGCGGTTGAGGAAGCTGTCGGCCATGTGATCCGCCGTCTGTCCAACGAGGTTAAAACGCCAGGCCTCGTCAAGCTAACCGCAATCACAGTCGCCGACTGCGAATCCATGCGCGACGGATTTCAGCGGTGTTCGGAGTTACTGCACAGCGCTGCACCGGCATTGAACCGGCCCCTTCCAAGACCAGATGCCCTTGCCGATGAAATCAACGCACTGGCCATTTGGGCCAACGATCTGCGACAACGGCAAAATTCGGTCCGATTGCCCTAGGCGGCGTGGACAAATTCAGCGAAGCGTTTCTACGTTCACCAGCTTGAGGTCGCCGTCGAAGGGCTCGACGTATGCGCAGATGTTGTCCGAGAACTCGTCCATCAGATTGAGCCCTTCTGGATCATAGTCGTTCTCGGCTACCAGCCTCAGCTTGCCGTCCACAAAGGTGCAACTGACGTTGTGTTCGTGCGGGTAGTGAAGCCGAAACGCTTCGGTGATGTCGCGCGCCGCTTCGTCTCCCGCTGCGGCGGGAACATCATGGCATTCCAAAGTGATGCGATACATGTGTCGATGCTCCGGTTCTTGCATACCTATCGCGAAACAGGGCTCTCGGGGAGCAGAAACGATTGACGGGGCGTGCAGGGATTGATTCAAGGCTGCTTTTTGGAGGCAGGCTTGAGCAGGGGCGATCTGACTGAAGCGGAATGGCGTATTTTGAAAGACTTGTTGCCGATTGAACCCGAGAACCGTGGTCGCGGCAGGCCGCCCGAGCAGAACCGCTCAATCATCAATGGCATCCTGTGGCGGCTCCGCTGCGGCGCTCCGTGGCGCGACGTGCCGCCCAAATATGGTAGCTGGAACACCATCTATCGCCGGTTCAGGCGATGGAGCGAAGCCGGGGTCTGGGAGACCGTTGCAGTGACGCTGGCTGAGATCATGGCGGACAGCGGCCACTACAGCATCGATAGCACCACCGTTCGCGCCCACGTCTCGGCAGCGGGCGGAAAAGGGGGACTCATCGACGCGCTCTTGGCCGCTCGCGGGGCGGGTTTACCAGTAAACTTCACTGCTTGGCTGATGCCCTTGGACGACCGCTCGCCTTCCATCTGACGGTCGGCGAGGCGGCAGATTGCAAGGCTTACGACGCCCTCATCGGTCTGCCCGAGCGTGCACCGATCGCCTTGCTTGCCGACAAGGGCTACGATGTCGACGCCATCCGTGCCGACCTTGCCGAACGGAAGATCGAGGCCGTCATTCCTGGCCGGTCAAACCGCCGCGTGAAAATCGAGCACGACCGCACGCTCTACAAGCAGCGCAACCGGATCGAACGCATGTTCGGCCACCTCAAGATCAATCGCGCCATCGCCACGCGTTACGACCAGCTTGCCAACAGCTTCCTCGGAATGGTCCATATCGCTACTGCCAGATACTGGCTAAAATTTGTCCACGCCGCCTAGGGGTAGGACAGGCTTCCAGCGCAGGCCATCTTGATACCTTTGTTGCGGCGATTAGTCGATTTATTCACCGCACTTTATCCGGTGAATATTCTTGCCCTCTGCGGTGAATGGCCCCTATAATCACTGCAAAGGATGCGGTGATAATGGCATATATCCACGAACTGACAGACTGGCCTAACCTGCATTGGAGCGACGAGCAGCTTGCCCAGCCGCTTGCCGCCGTGCGGCACCGGCAGGGGCGGTTGATCGGGCGCATGGAGGCGCTTGGCTTTCCGTTGCGCGCGGAAGCCGTGCTTCATGCACTGACCGAAGACGTCATCAAATCCAGCGAAATCGAGGGTGAGGTGCTGGACAGGGAGCAGGTGCGTTCTTCCATCGCCCGCCGTCTCGGCATGGACATCGGCGGCTTGGTCGATGCGGATCGAAACGTCGAAGGCGTCGTGGAAATGATGCTCGACGCCACGCAGAACTATGGCCAGTCGCTAACCGCCGAACGGCTGTTCGGCTGGCACGCAGCCCTGTTTCCCACCGGGCGCAGCGGCATGAGCCGCATCACCGTGGGCGCGTGGCGCAAACCCGAAGGCGGGCCGATGCAGGTTGTTTCAGGGCCGATTGGCCGTGAGCGCGTCCACTACGAAGCCCCGGCATCCGAGCGGCTGGATGATGAAATGGCGCGCTTCCTTGAGTGGTTTGAGACGGCAACGCCCGATCCAGTCCTGAAAGCCGGAATTGCGCATCTATGGTTTGTCACCATCCACCCCTTCGACGACGGCAACGGACGCATCGCGCGCGCCATCGCCGATCTTGCGCTGGCGCGCGCTGAGGGAACTGCGCAGCGATTCTACAGCATGTCCGCGCAAATCCGCACCGAGCGCAAAGCCTACTACGATATGCTGGAATCGACGCAGAAGGGCGACCTGGACATCACGCCCTGGCTGTTGTGGTTTATCGGCTGCCTTGATCGGGCGTTCGACGGGGCCGAAACCATCCTTGCCAGCGTGATGCGCAAGGCGCGGTTTTGGGAATCGGTTGCGGGACAGCCTTTGAACGACCGTCAGCGCAAGGTGTTGAACCGGCTACTCGATGGCTTCGAGGGCAAGCTGACCAATGCTAAATGGGCGGCGACCACCAAGGCATCGTCCGACACGGCCTTGCGGGACATCAACGATCTGGTGCAGCGGGGCATCCTTGCAAAAGACCCTGCTGGCGGGCGCAGCACGAGCTATTCGCTGGTGTTGGACGCTGCGGATTGAACTTGGATTTCAGTTCAGCAGGTTTTTGAGCGTCCCCTGCGGGCCGGGCTGTATCGCTGGCGCAACGGAACCCGCTTCGCGGTTTCCGCCCATTCGGGTTGCCATCCCTGACGCGGGATAGGGCGGGCACGCCCGCTCTGCATTGAGCGCCGCCAGCGGCGCAAACTTTTCCATACCCGAGGAAGAAAGAGGCGCTGCCTCTCTCTCCCTGCAAGGTGCCGCTTTGGGGCCGTGGCTCGCTGCGCTGCGCCCGCACCACCCCCGGCACCGGACCTTGCTCCCTCTCTCTCCGCCCCTCGCCGGGTCGGCAGGGGTCATGCGCGGCATGACCCGCTGCGCGGATTTGAAGGGAGTAAACACCATGACCAAGCAAGACCCCCATAGCCGCATCACCGACCGTATTTTGACCGAACTTGAGCAGGGCACCCGTCCTTGGCTGAAACCGTGGAGCGGCGGCGACATGGCCGCATCGGGGCGGACCCGCCCCTTGCGCGCCACCGGCCAGCCCTATCGCGGAATCAATGTGCTGCTACTGTGGATCGAGGCGCAGGCATCCGGTTTCGTCACCCCGTCATGGATGACCTACAAGCAGGCGCAAGCCTCGGGCGCGCAGGTGCGCAAGGGCGAGCGCGGCGCAACCGTGGTCTATTATGGCGACAGCACCAAGACCGTGCATGACGATGCCAGCGGAGAGGACCGGGAACAGGCGTTCCGGTTCCTGAAAACCTACACCGTGTTCAACGTGGCGCAGATCGACGGCCTGCCCGAGCGATTTCATATCGTGCCGGAACCAGCGCCGGAAGTGGAGCGCATTGCAGCCGCCGAGGCGTTCTTTGCCAGCATCCCCGCGACCGTGAACCACGGCGGCGACAAGGCATATTATATGCCGTCAGCCGACCGCATCCAGCTACCGCCCTTTGCGGCCTTCCATGACGCCCACGGATATTACGCCACAAGGGGGCATGAAACCGTGCATTGGACTCGGCACGAGAGCCGCCTTGATCGCAGCTTTGGCCGTGAGAAATGGGGCGATGAAGGGTATGCCCGCGAGGAACTTTGTGCCGAACTTGGCGCGGCATTTCTTGCTGCCGACCTTGGGCTTTGCATCGAGCCGCGCCCGGATCACGCCAGCTATATCGCGAACTGGATAAAGGTGCTGCAAAACGATACCCGCGCCATTGTGCAGGCAGCGGCCCATGCCGAACGCGCCGTTGCCTATCTTCACCAGTTTGCACACTCGGAGGAAGTGCCACAGGCGGCATAGCACTGCCAATGATAGAGGCCGCCCCAACGGGCGGCCACTTCATTTGACCCGCCCACCCAACCCCTGTTTGGGCTGCTCCCCTTGGTCGCCGCCTACGGCAAGAAGTTTGGTCAGATCATATCATTTGATCGAGCGCGGCCATCGTTTCCGCCAGCACGCGCCTCAACGATAGCAGGCTGGCCCCTAATGACATTTCAGGTCTTTCGGCCAAAAGCATTATGGCTTTCAGCACTGCATTGGATTCTCGCGCCAATAGGATCAGATGCACGCCGCTCGGCGCGTTGGTGCCGTTCAGCCAGTTTTTCGCCGTGCGCTGGCTAACACCTGTCCACTTCATAATCATCTTCGCGCCGTTGCGCGTCGATCCGAACTCGATCTTCAAGGCGGAAGCGATCACTTGCGCGAACTCGGAATCGGTCAGTGCGTCGCGACCGACCGGAAAAGAACTGCCCTTCTTTGGAAACATGTTGCCACCCATTTGCTGTTAGGGAGGCCCGAGCAGACAGCGAGAAAATAACTGGGCAAAATGAAGGCGCGACCGCGATGGTCATAGAATGGAGGACAACCGGCGATATTCAATCAGACGGCCAGACGCCAAAGCGGGCCGCTGAATATGTCCGTATGTCCACCGATCATCAGCAATATTCGACTGACAATCAGGCGACAGCAATTCGCGCCTATGCCGAGAAGCGCGGATTCGAGATTGTCCGCACCTATGCCGATGAAGGTAAAAGCGGCCTCCAGATTGGCGGGCGCGATTCCCTGCAACAGCTTCTCGCTGATATTGACGGCGGCAACGTCGATTTCGAGGCGATCCTTGTTTATGATGTGAGCCGCTGGGGCCGTTTCCAAGACCCCGACGAAGCCGCCTATTACGAATTGCGCTGCAAACGCGCCGGGATCACCGTTCATTATATCGCCGAGCAGTTCGAGAATGACGGCACCATCGGCTCGTCGATCATCAAGACTGTCAAGCGAGCGATGGCCGGGGAATATAGCCGCGAATTGTCGGTCAAGGTGTTCGCGGGCCAATGCCGCCTCATCAGCCTTGGCTATCGGCAAGGTGGCGCGCCCGGTTTCGGATTTCGTCGAATGCTTGTCGATGAACGCGGCCAGCACAAGGGCGTGCTTGAGCGGGGCGAACACAAGAGCATCGCCACGGATCGCGTCGTGCTGGTGCATGGGCCAGAAGAGGAAATCGCCACCGTCCGCGAGATTTATCGTCTGTTCGTCGAGGACAGCAGCTCGGAAAGGCAGATCGCCGAATGGCTCAATGGGCAGGGTATCCTGTCTGACCTGGGGCGTGAATGGACACGCGGTGCGGTGCACCAAATCCTCATCAACGACAAATATGCCGGTCACAACGTCTGGGGTCGCACATCCTTCAAGCTGAAAAACCGGCATGTTCGCAATGATCCATCGGACTGGATCAGGCACGACCAAGCGTTTCCCGCCATCGTGTCGCAGGAGCTGTTCGACCAAGCCCGGCGCATCATTGAGGAGCGGTCGAAGCGCCTGACTGACGATGAATTGCTGGCGATGCTGTCGAAGATTCTGAAAAAGAACGGATACTTGTCCGGCCTTATCATCGACGAGTTCGAGGATGGGCCGTCCAGCAGTGCCTATCAGTCCCGTTTTGGCAGCCTGTTGCGCGCCTATTCGCTGGTCGGTTTCATTCCCGACCACGATTATCGCTACATTGAGATCAACCGCGCCTTGCGCCGGATGCACCCGTCGATTGTTCGGGACGTGATTGAGGGCGTGCGCGCCATTGGCGGCAGCGCGATCCAGAATCTCGTAGATGACACGCTGACAATCAACGACGAGATCACCGCTTCCATCGTCATCGCCCGGTGCAAGCTGACGCGCAGCGGCTTTCGTCGCTGGAAAATCCGGCTCGACGAGAGCTTGCGACCCGACCTCACAATCTGCGTCAGGATGGATGAGGACAACATGACCGCGCACGACTTCTATGTTTTGCCGCGCATGACCCTTGTCGAAGGCGTCCTGCGGCTGGCCGATCATAATGGCCTGTCGCTTGACGCTTTCCGTTTCGACACGCTGGACGGCTTGTTCGCCTTGGCGAAGCGCGTGCCATTCCGGCAGGCGGCATAGCTGTGGCACTGCCCGGCCAGCGCGTCGAGATGATCCCGATTGACCGGATCACCGTCGTCAATCCGCGCCTTCGCAACAAGAAGGTCTTCAAGGGCATCGTCGAGAACATCGCCGAAGTCGGCCTCAAGCGTCCGATAACCGTCACCAGCCGTCATGGAGACGATGGACCGCTCTACGATCTTGTCTGTGGTCAGGGTCGCCTTGAAGCCTTCCGCCAACTCGGCCAGGCCGAAGTGCCCGCCCTGATCGTGACCGCCGATCAGGAAGATTGCTTCGTTGCCAGTCTCGTCGAGAATTGCGCCCGCCGTCAGCATCAGGCCGTGGACCTGTTGCAAGACATCCTCGGGATGCGCGGGCGCGGCTATTCCGACAACGAAATTGCAGCCATGACCGGCCTTTCCGCCAACTATGTCTATATTGTGGGAAGGCTGTTGGAACGCGGCGAGCGGCGTCTCGTTGCCGCCGTAGAGGCTGGCTATCTTCCCATATCCGTCGCCCTCGAAATCTGCGAAGCCGACGATCAGGGCGTGCAGGCCGCGCTTCACAAGGCCTATGAAGATAATCTGCTACGCGGACGCGCACTTATCGCCGCACGCCGCTTGGTCGAGGTTCGCAAACGCTCTGGCAAAGCGGCCAAGCTAAACCGGCTTGTCGGCAAGGATGCGGCAACGACGCCCGAGGGGCTGGTCAAAGCCTTTCAGGAGGACACCGAACGCAAGCGCATGATGATCCGAAAGACAGAGGCGACCCGCAACCGCCTCGTTTTTATCGTCGAAGCATTGAGCCAGCTATCAAACGACGAGAGTTTCGTCGCGCTGCTCGAAGATGAAGGTCTGGCGACGATACCGACCAGCCTCGCGGATCGGATTCAAAAAGTCAGGATCAGCGCGCAATGAGCCGGGCCAATCGATGGCGCAAAATCAAGCTGGCCTTTGAGCCGACCAGCCTGCGGATTCCGCTTGGCGAAATCGAGCTTCTGCGCACGATGCCCGAATCAACGCGGAAGTCGCCCAAATATGGCCAGATCGCAGCGTCTATCCGCGAAGTCGGTATCATAGAGCCGCCAGTCGTGGTTCGCGTGGCGGGAGAGGCGGAGCGATACCGGCTGCTTGATGGACATATCCGCATCGACGTTCTGAAAGCGCGCGGTGACGACGATGTTGTCTGCCTTGTGGCCACCGACGATGAAGCCATCACCTACAACAAGCGCATCAGCCGCATGGCTATCGTTCAGGAGCACAAGATGATCCTGAAGGCGCTTGAGAAGGGCGTATCGGAGGAACGCCTCGCGCGGGCGCTCAATGTCAACATATCGAGCATCCGCAGCAAACGGCGCTTGCTGGATGGAATTTGCGATGAAGTGGCGAAGCTGTTGCAGGACCGGATGGTGCCGCTCAACACCTTTCGCGAGATGAAGAAGCTGCGCCCGATGCGGCAGATCGAAGTCGCCGAAACCATGATGGCGATGAACCGGTTTTCATGGACCTATGCCAAATCGCTTGTTGCCGCCACACCGCAGCACCTGTTGACTAGCGAAAAGCGCAAAGCGGTGCGCGGCCTCAGTGACGAACAGATCGAGCATATGGAGCGCGAGGCGACCAATATCGACCGCGAGTTCCGCATGATCGAGCAGAGCTACGGCATGGACCACCTCGATTTGGTGCTGGCGACCGGCTATCTGGCCCGCTTGACGGAGAACGTGCGCGTGGTTCACCATCTTGCCCGCCACCATCCCGAACTGCTGGCCGAGTTTCAGCGGATCGTGCAGCTTCGTGAAGCGGCGTAGCGTTGCACGGCATCACGATTGCGAGTGCGGTGATTGCATCATATGAGAGCGGGTCTGGGGAGTTCGCGATATTCACGATTTTTCCGCTTTCGGATGCCTTCAATTCAGGCATAGTTTGGATGTCGATCCGCGTTGTGTGGGAGCGAATGTGGGAGCAAAATTCGCCCTTTCTTCGTAAAAGTATCAGAAAATAAACGATATTTTCTGATTTTTGGCGGACACCCTCTCCGCCACGATCTGACCTTATCGATTGTCTCAACCGGCCCATTTCGCGGCGCTAGTTTGACTAGTGTAACTTGTGATCCGTTGGGCTTGCGTTAGACCGGGAACGGGCCGTCAGGGCCGCAGTAGCCCTTAACCGCATTGCCTGTCCGATCAGAATCATCGCCGGCTTGTCGGTAAAGGCCGCTTTTGCCGCGATGGGCAGCAGGTCGAGCCGCGTGACAAGGCGGTTTCCGTCGCCAAGGCTGGCATTTTCCACCAAAGCGACCGGCGTGTCGGCGGGTAGACCAGCTGCGATCAACTCGCGCGACACCATCGCGGCGGCCTCTTTGCCCATGTAAACGGCCAGCGTCGCCTGCGGATCGGCCAACGTGGACCAGTCCAGATCCAGCGCTGCCCCGTTGCGAGAATGGGCGGTTACGAAGGTCAGCTTGCGCGCCAGTCCGCGCAGGGTCAGCGATATGCCAAGATCAGCCGCTGCCGCGCTGGCCGCGGTGATGCCGGGGCAGATGCGGATCGGAATGCCTTCGGCGCGGCAGGCCTCGATTTCTTCGGTCGCTCGCCCGAAAATTGCGGGATCGCCGCCTTTCAGGCGCACGACGCGTTCGCCTGCCATTGCCGCTTCGACCAGCAGGCGATCGATGGTGGCCTGATCCTTCGAATGGCGTCCCGATCGCTTGCCAACCGGTTCGCGCCGGACAGTGGCGGGGATCAGGTCGAGCACGCCCTGGCCGACCAGCGCATCGTAGAAAACGACGCTGGCCGCATTGAGCAGGCGTTCGGCTTTGCGGGTCAGCAGGTCGGGATCGCCGGGGCCTGCGCCGACCAGCCAAACTTCTCCTCGGGCGATCATTCGGCAGGCTCCTTTGCAGTCGGTGCGAATTGCGCGGTCAGGCTTGCGATCATCGGCCGGCAAGACCCGCAATTGGTGCCCGCCTTGGTGCATTGGCCGACGGCGGCAACGGTGCCCGCGCCGCCCTCTATCGCCTCGCGGATCGTGATTTCGCCGACGTCGTGACAGATACAGACAGTGGGGCCGGTGTCGGGCAGCGGGGTCGCAGAGCGGGCGGCCAGAAGCTCTTGGGCTGCGCCGTCCTTCAACCCTAGCTGCGCCGCGATCCACTCACGGGCGGGCAATGTGCCGGATCGGGTGAGATAGAGGGCAGAAAGCAACTTGCCGGAGGCATCGACCACCGCGATCCGGCGCATCCCGCGCGCCATGTCCGCCGCTTCCAGCCGCTGCCCGGCGGGCAGCAGCGTTTCGACATCGACGTTGCCCATGCCAGCCAGTTCGACCAGCCAGCCGTTTTCCTGCCGAGCCTTGGCCCAGTAGAGGACGTTTGGCCTTGCCGGTTCGTCACAGGTGACGAGGAAGGCGCGCCAATCGGGCAGGACCACCGCGATCTTAGCAGGCGTGTCCTTGAACGCGGGCTGGCCGGACACTGGATCGGTGCGCCGCTGGGTCAGCCGGTTGCTGCGACCTGCGCTGCCAAAGGCATCGGTCCAGTGCATCGGGGCGGAAATCGTGCCCTTGGCCTGCGCCTCGGTAATGCGGGCGCGCAGCACCGTTTCGCCTTGCGCCGTCGAGACCCGCACCAGTCCGCCAGCGTTGACGCCTGCGCCGGCCGCATCCTCGGGGTGGATGTCGAGCAGCGGTTCGGGGCGATGGCGGGAGAGCTTTGGCGACAACCCGGTACGCGTCATGGTGTGCCACTGGTCTCGATAGCGATTGGTGTTGAGCCGCAGCGGGAAGGCGGGATCGAAGGCACGCGGGGCGGGCGGGGCGATGCTGATCAGGCGAGCCTTGCCATCGGGATGCGAGAATCCGGCTTCGAGCAGCGGCTGGTGCGCGCCCCAACGGAAAGGTTCCATCGCTTCATAGGAAACGTCGGTCATGATCGCGCGGTCGGTCAGGTCGAGCTTCAGCCCGCGTTCCGCCGAGATCGCGGTCATCGCGGCATATTCGCGGAATACTGCCGCAGGGTTTGGCCACGCGAAGTCTTCGGCCCAGCCCATGCGGGCCGCGACATCGGCGATGATCCGCCAGTCGGCGCGCGCTTCGCCCGGTGCGGGGAAAAGGGCGCGCTGGCGGCTGATCATGCGTTCCGAATTGGTAACTGTGCCGTCCTTCTCACCCCATGCGAGAGCGGGCAGGCGCACGTCGGCCATAAGCGCCGTGTCGGTGTCGGTAATGCAATCGGAGACGACGACGAAGGGGCAACGTTGCAGCGCCTCTCGCACGAAGCCCGCATCGGGCAGCGATACGGCGGGATTGGTCGCCATGATCCACAACGCCTTGATCCGTCCGTCGTGAACCGCGTTGAACAGGTCCACCGCTTTCAGGCCGGGGCCTTGCGCGACCGTATCGGTATTCCAGAAGGTGCCGACAGCTGCGCGTTCCTGTTCGGAAAAGCCGAGATGGCAGGCCAGTTGGTTGGCCAGCCCGCCGACTTCGCGCCCGCCCATGGCATTGGGCTGACCGGTGATCGAGAACGGCCCCCCGCCGGGCACACCGATGCGTCCGGTGGAAAGATGCAGGTTGGTGATCGCATTGCCCTTGTCGGTGCCGCAGGCCGATTGGTTTGCACCTTGGCTGAACAGGGTGACGGTGCGCGGGTGTGCGGCGAACAGGTCGCAGAATTCGTCGAAACCATCGGGCAGGACGGTTTCGCCCGCAGACAGATCGTCCCAGAACCGGTCCGGCGTGGTGACGTGCCGCGCCATGAAGGCATCGTCGGTCATGCCCCGGCGGTGCATATCCAGCAGCATCGCGTTGAACAGTGCGACATCGCCGTCCGGCTTAATCGCAATGTGCAAATCGGCCCGCTCCGCCGTTTCTGTGCGGCGCGGATCGATGACGACAAGTTTCGTGCCCTTCGCCTCGCGCGCGGCCTCGATCCTTTGCCAGATTACCGGATGGCACCACGCGGTGTTCGATCCGACCAGCACGATGAGGTCGGCCTTGTCGAGGTCGTCATAACTGCATGGCACGAAATCCTCGCCAAAGGCGCGGTTGTGCGCGGCGACCGCGCTAGCCATGCAGAGGCGCGAATTGGTGTCGATATTGCCGCTGCCGATGAAGCCCTTCATCAGCTTGTTGGCGGCGTAATAGTCTTCGGTCAGCAGCTGGCCGGAAACGTAGAAGGCCACAGAATCCGGTCCGTGCTCGGCGATGGCTTGGCGGAATTGCGCCGCAACCAGCCGTAGCGCCTCGTCCCAATCGGCCTGCGCATCGCCGATCATCGGGTACAGCAGACGGCCCCCAAGACCGACGGTTTCACCAAGATGCGTGCCCTTGGAGCACAGCCCGCCGCGATTGGCCGGGTGCGCGGTATCGCCACCGATCTCTACTTCGCGCCCGTCGCCCACGCGCGCCGTAATGCCGCAACCGACACCGCAATAGGCACACGTGGTACGGACGGCGCGCACGGGGCGGCTCAGGCGGCCTTCGGTGCCGGGATCACGGCTTCGCGCAGCAGGAACAGGCGACCGCCGTCGACCTTCATCGGGATCGTCGGCGTGCAGCCCACGTCATCGCCCTGCGCCTCGCCGCTGCGCAGCGAGATGCGCCAGTTGTGGAGCGGGCACGAGACGCTGTCGCCATGGATGATTCCTTCGGACAGCGGCCCCTGTTTATGTGGGCATTTGTTGACGAGGGCGTAGAATTCGCCGCGCATCGTGTGGAACACCGCGATTTCGTCACCGCCCTGTACAGGGATGGTGCGCGCGGTGCCGGGGTCGATCTGCGTGGCGGGGCCGATATCGAGCCAGGTGCCCACGTCGTTAATCTTGGGCATCATGCTTTCTCCAGCGCAAGGGGGCGCACTTCGGCAAGGTGCTGATGCAGTTTCTCGTTGTGGCCGCCGGCCCGCTTTTCCCAAGGGTCGTCCTGCCAGAACTTCTGCGAATACCGGAACCGCGCGGCGAGGGTCTTTACCGTCTGTGGGTCTTCGAACAGCGCGGCCTTGAGCCAGTCGAGGCCCTTACGCTCCACCCACGGGGCGGTGCGTTCGAGATAGCGGGCATCCTCACGATAGAGCTGAATGAAACCGGCGCAGACATCCATCGCCTCCTTCTCGGTCTCTACCTTGCAGAGCAGGTCGGTGGCGCGGACGTGGATGCCGCCGTTGCCCCCGACATGAAGTTCGTATCCGGAATCGACGCAGACCACGCCGAAGTCCTTGATAGTCGCCTCTGCGCAATTGCGCGGGCAGCCGCTGACCGCGATCTTGAATTTGTGCGGCATATAGCTGCCCCAGGTCATCTTCTCGATCTGAATGCCAAGGCCGGTCGAATCCTGCGTGCCAAAGCGGCACCATTCGGACCCGACGCAAGTCTTCACCGTGCGCAGCGCCTTGCCATAGGCATGGCCGGAAACCATGCCCGCCGCGTTCAGGTCTCCCCAGACATGGGGCAGGTCTTCCTTGCGGATGCCGAAGATGTCGAGCCGCTGGCCGCCGGTCACCTTGACCATGCGTGCCTCGTACTTTTCGACCACGTCGGCGATCGCGCGCAGTTCCTTGGGGCTGGTCACGCCGCCCCACATGCGCGGCACGACCGAATAGGTGCCGTCCTTCTGGATGTTGGCGTGAAGTCGCTCGTTGACGAAGCGGCTCTTCTCGTCATCGACATATTCGCCGGGCCATGCGCATAGCAGGTAGTAGTTCAGCGCCGGGCGACAGCTGGAGCAGCCGTCGGGCGTGGTCCAGTGCAGTTCCTGCATGACCTGCGGGATGACCTTCAATTCTTTCTCGACGATCAGCCCCCGCACATCGTCGTGGGTAAAGCTGGTACATTTGCACATCGTCTTCGGCCCGCTGTCGACCGCGTCGGCCCCCAGCGTCAGGGCCAGCAGGCTTTCGACCAACCCGGTGCACGAGCCGCACGATGCGGATGCCTTGCAAGTGGACCGGACCGCGTCGAGGCTGTGCGCCCCGCCATCGATGCACGCGACGACCTGCCCCTTCGACACGCCGTTGCACCCGCAGATCTCCGCGTCTTCGGAAAGCGATGCAACGGCGGCGCTAGGGTCCAGCGCGGCTCCTCCGCTGGCGAAGGCCTGGCCGAAGATCAGCGCCTCGCGAATGTCGGAAACGTCTTCTTGCTTGCGGAGCAGGTCGAAGTACCAGTTGCCGTCGGCGGTATCGCCGTAGAGCACGGCGCCGACGATGCGGTTGTCCTTGACGACAACACGCTTGTAGACGCCGCGGCTGGCATCGCGCAGGACGATGTCCTCTGCATCGTCACCGCCAGAGAAATCGCCTGCCGAGAACAGATCGATGCCCGATACCTTGAGCTTGGTCGACGTGACCGAACCGCCATATCCGGTAGGGCTGTCGGTGGCATAGTCGGCGAGAGAGCGGCACATTTCCCACAGCGGCGCGACAAGGCCGTAGCACAGGCCCCGGTGCTGGACGCATTCGCCGACGGCAAGCACGTCGGGGTCCGATGTGACCATGTGATCGTCGACCAGAATGCCGCGCTCGACATCGAGGCCCGCTTCCTTGGCAAGCCCGGTCGAGGGCCGGATGCCAGCAGCCATAACCACGATATCTGCCGGAACCTCGGTGCCGTCTTCCAGCAATACGGCGCTGACCTTGCCGTCCTTGCCGACGATCTCCTTGGTGTTGGCGCTCGTTAGGATTGTCTGGCCGCGGCTTTCCAGCTCGGCCTTGAGCAGGTAGCCCGCCGCCTCGTCCAGCTGGCGTTCCATCAGGGTCGGCATCAGGTGGATGACGGTGACGTCCATCCCGCGCAGCGACAGGCCATGGGCGGCCTCCAGACCCAAGAGCCCGCCGCCGATGACCACCGCCGAACCACCCATTTCGGCAGCGGCCAGCATCTTGTCGACATCGTCGAGGTCGCGGAACGTGAAGACACCGTCCAGGTCTTTGCCCGGAACCGGTATGATGAAGGGGTCCGAACCGGTCGCGATCAGCAGCGTGTCGTAATTCTCGATCCGGCCCGAACGGGTCACGACATGCTTTTGCGCACGGTCGATGCCGACGACCGGGTCGCCCGAGATCAACTGGATCTCGTTATCGTCGTACCAGTCCTGGCCGTTGATGACGATTTCCTCGAAGGTCTTTTCGCCCGCAAGCACCGGCGAGAGCATGATGCGGTTGTAGTTCACTCGCGGCTCTGCGCCGAAGATCGTCACGTCGAAGCGGGTTCCGTCGCGCGCGAGGATTTCCTCCACCGCGCGGCAGCCTGCCATCCCGTTGCCGATCACGACGAGCTTGCGCCCCCGTGAAGGGGCCCCGGTCGCCTCGATCCTGTCCTGCGCTACGGTCACGTTCATCATGGTCCTCGTTCCATGCGCACGCAAAAAAGCCGCCACGATCCTGCGAGAGGTTCGGGCGGCGACGTTGCCACGCAATGTTGGTTGGATTGCAGCGGATCGCTTTCGGCGCACCCTACGATGGGCGGCGCAATCACTGCGTTGGCTTAACTATATCCGATTCGCGTCGTGCGCGGCAAGCCGTTTTTTGCATTGCAGCAGACCTTGCGACCTGCCCCGCCTGCCGCGCACGCCCTCTCACCAGCTCTTGTAAGGCAGGAACTTTCCGCTCATCACCACCTCTACGCGGTCGCCTTTCGCATGTTCGATCTTGTTGATTTGCATGTCGAAATCGATTGCCGACATGATGCCGTCGCCGAACTTTTCCTGTACCAGTTCCTTGAACGCCTCGCCGAAAACGCCGGTAATCTCGTACCAGCGATAGATGCACGGATCGGTCGGCACTTTCTGGGCGAAAAGTTTCGTCGGATACTCGCTCAGCACCACGGCGGCCTCTGCCGGAAGGCCGAGGAAGTCGACGACTTTGCCCGCGGCATCGGGCAACAGCGAATTCATACCGAGGCATGCGGAAGTGCAGAATACTTCCGAAAGGCCTGCCGCCGCCGCGATCTCGGCCCATTTCACCTTGTTCTCGCGCATTTTCGCGCGGATCATCGTCGTTACGTCGGGCTTGGTCATCATGGTTCGGGTCTCCTTCGTCGATAAGGTCAGGACAGGGCGAGGTCCGGCCGCGTCAGGATCGCCAGCACCAGCGCCACGGCCAGCAGCATCGCGATGGTGCGCCAGTCGTTCGCAGTGCCGCGCTCCATCAGCGTGCGGGTGTCGGTCACCAGCGCGCGGTTGGGATGGGCAAGGTCGTAGGTAAACTCGCTCAGCTCGGTGTAGCGATGCGTCGGATCGATGGCGCAGGCACGGGCGATGGCGGCGTCCATCCACGCGGGCACATCTGGCGCGGTTTCCGTGATCGGGCGGTATTTCAGCTTTTTCTGCGCCGCTGGCGTCGTCGCGTTGGCAAGGCGCGGGCCATAGGGCAGTTCTCCGCCGGTCAGCATGTGATAGGCGATGACGCCCAGCGAATAGATGTCGCTTTGCGCGCTTGCATCTTCGCCTAACCAAACCTCTGGTGCGGCAAACTGCACGGTGCCGGCAAAGATCGCCTCGCCCGCCGTGCCGGGGGCCAATTCCTCGATCCCCGCAACCGATGTCGATCCGAAGTCGATGATCGTCACCGTGCCGTCGCCGTCGATCATCACGTTCTTGGGCCGCAAGTCGCGGTGCACCATTTCCTTGCGGTGCATGGCCAGCAGGCCCGATGCGATCTGGCGTACGATGTCGCGTACGGTGTTCAGTTCTGGCGCGGGGTGATCCGCGATCCATTCGTCCAGCGACTGCCCTTCGACGAACGAAGACACCGCGAAAAGATGCTGCCGCGCGCGTTGCGGGCCCGGCGGCGGGGCGAGCACGTTCTGGTGCGCCATGCGCCGCATCACCCATTCTTCCAGCATCAGCGCCGATAGCTGGGCCGGGTCGCTGCCGTGTTCGGTCGACGGCACCTTCATCACTGCCTTGGCGCCGGTCAATTCGTCGCGGACCAGATAGACCTGGCTGCGCGACCCGGTATAGAGCCGTCGCAGCACGCGATAGCCTTCGAACTGCTCACCCGCTTCCAGATGCGGCGCAGGTGGTAGCGCCGCGTCGGCGCCGACAAGGTCCGTAATTTCACCGCTGGGCAGCGTTTCGATCCGCACGAGTTGCGCGGTCAGATTGTCGTCGCTGCCCGCCGCCAGTGCCGCATCGCACAGTGCGCGCGCGGCGTCGTCCAGCGTGTCAGCCGCAATGATGATCTTCGCGATTTCGTTGCCGGACAATGCCTCGTGAATGCCGTCCGTCGTTAGCACGAACAGGTCGCCCGGTTGCACCGCCACTTTCACGTAATCGATCTGGACGTTTCGCGTTACGCCCATCGCGCGGGCGAGGTAGAACTTGCCCCCACCCGCCGATACGCGGTGCGGCTGGGTCAAGGGTTCCAGCGTAGTGCCGACGATCCGCGCAATCTGCGCATCGCCGACGTGGAAAAGGTGTGCACTGCGCGATTTCAGCACCATCGCCGACAGTGTGCAGATCAGCCCTTCAGCCTCGCGGCTTTCGTCGCTGGTCGGGCCGTGACGCGTATTCTGCGCGTGCATCCAGCTGTTCGTGGCGGCGATGACACGCTCACCCGATTGGCGCACCGACCATGCGCCGGACGTGGAATAATAGTCGGAGAGGAAGCTTTTGACCGCCGTTTCTGCCGCCGCCGCGCCCAGCGCGCTGGTGGAGATACCGTCGGCAATGGCGACGGCCACGCCCTTGGTGACCAGGTCGTCGCCGTCGGGCGCCCAACACCCATGAAAATCCTGGTTTTCAGGCTTGCTGCCAGCGGTCGAATGCTGGCCGATCGAAACGGACAGGGCCCGGCTGCCGGGGGTCACGGCAAAAGCCCTGTCCGCATCGAGGAAGGAATGACGGGGAGGACCCATTCGGATTGCCTATCCTCCCCGCTCATTCCCGATCGCGGCGTCCAGCCGTCAGGCCGCGATCTTCAGGTCTGCCGGCGTGCGGCTCTTCGACGTGCGATAGTGCGTCGAATAGAGCATCAGGCCGACGAAGGTCAGGCCGCCGACAAGGTTGCCGAGGACGACCGGAATCTCGTTCCACAGCAGGTAGTCGCCGATCGAGAAATCGCCGCCCATCATCAGGCCCGACGGGAACAGGAACATGTTCACGATCGAGTGTTCGAAGACCATGTAGAAGAACAGCATGATCGGCATCCACATCGCGATGATCTTGCCCGACACCGTGGTAGAGATCGTGGCACCGACGACACCGGTCGCGACCATCCAGTTGCACAGCATGGCGCGCACGAAGATCGTGATCCAACCGGCAAGGCCGTATTCGGCGTAACCGACCGTTCGCGCCTCACCCATCGTCGCGAACATCATGCCGACGGGGTTGGTTTCGGCGGCAAAGCCATAGGTCCAGTAGATCGCCATCATCACCGCCGTGGTCAGCGCCCCGGCGAAGTTGCCGGTGAACACCAGCCCCCAGTTGCGGAACACGCCGCCCCATGTGCAGCCCGGACGCTTGGCCCAGACGGCGAGGGGGCAGAGGACCATCACGCCGGTCAACAGGTCGTAACCCAGCAGGTAGAGCATGCAGAAGCCGACCGGGAACAGGATGGCCCCGGCCAGCGGCTGGCCGGTCTGTACGTTGATGGTGACGGCAAAGGCGGCGGCCAGGGCCAGCGTGGCACCGGCCATATAGGCGCGGACCAGCGTGTCCTTGGTGGACATCATGATCTTCGTTTCGCCGCTATCGATCAGCTTCGGCACGAATTCCGAAGGCGCAAGGTAAGACATTGCACTTACTCCTTTTCTTCAGTTTTCAGTAGGCGAAGCTCACCTGCACCCAGAGCTTCTCGGTATCGGTGCCGAAGTCTTCGGCATCGTAGTTGGCGTACTTGATCAGGAAGGGATAACCGCCAAGCTTGAAGCCCGCCGTCGCGTCCCATTCGCTGCCGTAATCAAGCCCGCCGACATCGCTTTCGAACTTGTGGTAGGTGACGCCCAGGGTCACGCCCTTGAAGGCGTATCCGAGCGAGCCATAGTAATCCTCGATCCCCGTGGCGGGGGTGTTGAGGAACAGGTCGGCGAAACCGTTGAACTTGTGCAACGTGGCCATCGGGGTGGAGAACCCGATCAGCCCGTCGTCGCTGCCCAGCTTTTCGTATCCGGCGAGCAGTTTGACGCCGGAGATCACGGTGCCCAGTTCGCCGTTCAGGTAATCGGCGCTGTAATCGATGGTGTCGCCATCAAGGTCGGACTGCTTGGCATAGCTGGCCGTGAAGGTCAGGGCGATCGGGTCGCCCAGCGGGATCTTGCCGCTTGCAATGGCGCCATAGGTCTGGCTGGAGCGCGCAGGGGCGGGTTCGTCATCATCGTAGTCGAGGATGTAGGCGAAGCCGGTCAGGTCGACACCCGCGACCTTGACGCCCGCGTTCAGCAGGATGTGCTCACCCTCCATCGCGCGGCGGGCATCGGCGTCCATGCCGAAGATAGAGCGTTGCGAGATGGCGTAAGTGCCATCGAGATAGGCCGGGCCGATTTTTACCGTGGCGCGCGCCGCGTCGAAGGTCTGCTCGTTCTGGCGCCAGCCGACGTTGCCGACGAAGCGCGAGTTGCCCAGCACGATCCGCTGGCGGCCCACGGTCACCGATCCGAACTTGCCGAAATAGCCGACCTGCAAGCGGTTCAACTCGACATTCTCCGGGTCGGCGATGACCGAGTATTCCGGGCGACGCTGGCTGGCGTCGATGGGAAAGGGATAGGCGTTGTAGTTGTCGACGATAGCCAGAGTGCCCTCGGCCTCGGCCAGAACCGAAAAACCGCTCGCCTTGATCTCCGCACCGGCGCTGACACTCACCGTGACCGCATCGGCATCGAGGTCGATGTCATCCTGATCGACCGCTTCATAGCGCAGCACGCCTTCGATGATCGGGTCGATCGTCACGCCGTCGCCAATGGCGATCGGGTCGCCGGGTTTGGCATAGGCCGTCCCGGACATGGCGAGGCCCGATGCCGCCGCCGTAAGCAAGAGAATGCTTTTCCTCATGTATTCGCCTCCATCTGACCGGGCGGTCCCTCATGCCCGGGTGTCCTGAAAATGATGGCAGGGCATCGTTGCCCGCCGCTGTTTCGGGGGTATCGGGCGGCATCGCCCGTCCGTTTCAGGACCGCATCAGAAGGGGCGCCATTGCCCGTCCCTTGCCCCGCAGGTCGCAGGGCGCGGTGTGATATGGCGGAGCCGAGGGGTCTAGCGGCTCCGCGACCCGACCGTCACCGACCGGGTGGAGAGTTCGGTTCAGGCGGCCTTTGCCGCCGGACCATGATCGTATTCGGCAAGGAAATGCAGAACCTCCTGCCGGTATTGGTAGAACTGCGGATGCTCCAACAGCGCCTTGCGGTCGCGCGGACGCGGCAGGTCGACCTTCAGCACCTTGCCGATGGTGGCATTGGGGCCGTTGGTCATCATCACCACGCGGTCTGCCAGCAGGATCGCCTCATCCACGTCGTGCGTGACCATGATCGCAGTGACCTTGGTGCGGTTCCACACTTCGACCAGCACATCCTGCAAATCCCAGCGGGTGAGCGAGTCCAGCATGCCGAAAGGTTCGTCGAGCAACAGCAGGCGCGGGCTGAGCGCGAAGGCGCGGGCGATGCCGACGCGCTGGCGCATGCCATTCGACATTTCCGCCGCCATCTTCTCTTTCGCGTCGATCAGCCCGACCCGGTCGAGATAATAGTCGACGATGTCGCGGCGCTCGGCGCGGGATGCGTGGGGGTACACCCTCTCTACGCCGAGCGCCACGTTCTGCCTGGCCGTGAGCCACGGCATCAGGCTGGGGGCCTGGAAAACGACGGCCTTGTCGGGACCGGCGGCGCTGATCTCTCGGTTATCCAGCACGATGCCGCCGCCGCTGATCTCGTTCAGGCCGGCCGCCATGGTCAGCACGGTCGACTTGCCGCAACCGGAGTGGCCGATGAGCGAGACGAACTCGCCCTTGTCCATGATCAGGTTGAAATCGTCGACGACCTTCAGCGGGCCGTTCGGCGTAGGGTAGACCTTGTCGAGCTTGAAAAATTCCAGATAGCGGTTCTCGACATTGGTCTTGCCGGCTTCCTGATAGGCCTTCGGTGGAGGTGCAAGGTCGAGCGGGGCGACGCCCGGAAGCGCGGTGGCGCTCTCGCCCACGGTCGAACTCTCGGCGTTCAGCGTCGAGAGATAGTTGACGATCCGATTTCGAAGGGCCTTGAAATGCTCATCGTCGTTCACGCCTTCGCGGTCGCGCGGGCGCGGCACGTCGACTTCGAAGATCTTCCCGATCCGGGCCGCAGGGGCCGGGGTCAGCACCGCGACACGGTCGGCGAGCAAAAGCGCCTCGTCCACGTCGTTGGTAACGAGGATGATCGTGCGCTTCTCCTCCTCGCGAATGCGCTCTATCTCGTCCTGCAGCTTGGCGCGGGTCAGCGCGTCGAGCGCAGAGAGTGGCTCGTCGAGCAGCAGGATTTCCGGCTCCATCGCCAGCGCACGGGCCACGGCAACGCGCTGGCGCATGCCGCCCGAAAGCTGCGCGGGCTTGCGATCCATCGCGTGGCCAAGGCCGACGAGCTCGACCTTCTGCTTTACCAGTGCGGCGCGCTCGACCTTGGACTTGTCCTTGTGCACGGCATCGACGGCCAGCGCGACGTTTTGCTGCACCGAAAGCCACGGGAACAGCGAGTAGGACTGAAACACGAGGCCGCGTTCCTTGTCCGGCCCGTCGATGGGCTCGCCGCGTAGCAGGATCTGGCCATCGTCAGGCTCGACCAGACCGGCGACCGTACTGATAAGCGTGGTCTTGCCCGCGCCGGAAAAGCCGAGGATCGCGATGAATTCGCCCTCCGCGACGTCCAGCTCGATGCCGCCCAGCACGTTGGTCGTGGTGCCGGTTTTGCCGGTATAGCTTTTTGTCACGCCCTGCAGCGAAAGGATCGGCTGTTCCATCACGGTTCTCCTTCGCCCCCGATCAGATCGTGCGGTTCTTGGAAACGAGTGCCTGCAGCGCCATCATGATCCGGTCGAGCCCGAAGCCGATGAAGCCAATGACGACGACGGCGAACATGATGCGGGCGAGCGACTGGCTGGACCCGTTCTGGAACTCATCCCACACGAACTTGCCGAGGCCGGGGTTCTGGGCGAGCATTTCCGCCGCGATCAGCACCATCCAGCCCACGCCCAGCGACAGGCGCATCCCGGTGAAGATGTAGGGCAGCGAGGCAGGCAGGACGAGCTTGGTCAGCTTGGCAAAAGTGCCCAGCTTCAACACGCGCCCCACGGCCAGAAGATCCTTGTCGATGCTGGCCGTGCCGACGGCGGTGTTGATCAGGGTGGGCCAGAGGGAGCAGAGCATGACGACCAGCGCGGAAATCACGAACGCCTTGGGCAGCAGCGGATCAGCGTTGGTGATCATGGCCGAGATAACCATCGTCACGATGGGCAGCCATGCCAGCGGGCTGACCGGCTTCATGATCTGGATCAGCGGATTGATCGCAGCGTTGAACAGTGGCGACAGGCCTGCCGCCAGTCCGATCGGCACGGCAACCAGCGTGGCAAGGATAAAGCCCAGCGCCACGGTCTTCAGCGAGGTGAAGATCTGGTCGAGGAAGGTCGGCGCACCGGCATAGGTAAAGTCGCGCACGCCCGCCGGGTTGCCCGCGGCGATGGCGGCGGTGTTTCGGGCATTCTGATCGGCGTAGAACTGCGCCTCGGCTTCCTTGCCCGCGACCCATTCGTCATAGAGCGCAACGCCCTGTTCGGCGACTTCGACCGGCCCTGGAAGCGCCCCCAGAGAGGTATCGACCTGCGGCGCCAGCACGCCCCACAGCGCAAGGAAGGCGAGCACGCCCAGCACCGGGGCGATCAGGCCCTTGGCAAGGGCCGCACCCTTCGCCACCGCCGGGTTCGGCTTCTTCGGCTCTGCCGTTGCGGTTTCCGCGTCTGGCACGGCGACCTTGCCCCCGACAGAGACGGATCCGGAGCCGGTAGCGCCTTCCATCGTGGGGGTTTCAGGGTCGTGCCTGTCTGCGAATACGGTGGCCATGATCGATAACTCCTGAGGCAATATCCGGGTGTCGGTCCCGGTTGTTACTTCACGCCCGACGCGGTCACGGTCTGGCCCTGCTTCAGGCCGATCGGGAACTTCGCAAGGTAGGCGTTCGGCGTCTTGCCATCGAATGTGATGCCGTCGATGAAGCCGCTCTGCTCACCGCGATAGCCGTCCGTTTCGGGCACGCTGGCCGCCGGGATCACGCCATCTTCAACCAGCTTGTTGGCGGCGGCAAGATAGAGATCGGGGCGATAGACCGCCTTCGCGGTATCGGCGTACCACTGGTCGGTCTGGTCCTGCGAAATCTGGCCCCAGCGGCGCATCTGGGTCAGGTACCAGATCGCGTCCGAATAATAGGGATAGCCTGCGTACTTGTCGAAGAAGATGTTGAAGCCCGGCGCGTCGCGGGTGTCGCCCGGCGCAAAGGTGAACTTGCCGGTCATCGACGCGGCGATCACGTCGTAATCGGCACCGACGTAGTTCGACTGTGACAGGATCTTCACCGCTTCGGGCCGGTTCGCGCCGCCGTCGGCATCCAGCCACTGTTGCGCGCGGATCATGGCACGCAGGATCGCGGCGGTGGTGGCCGGGTATTTCTCGGCAAAGTCCTTGCGGATGCCGAAGACCTTTTCCGGGTTGTCGTTCCAGATTTCATCGTCGGTGATGACGGGCACGCCGATCTTCTTGAAGACGGCGGCCTGATTCCACGGCTCACCGACGCAATATCCTTCGATGGTGCCCGCTTCCATCGTGGCGGGCATCTGCGGCGGCGGGGTGACGGAAAGCTGGACATCGGCATCGACGGTGCCGCCGACATCGCCATCTGTGTAATAGCCGGGGTTCAGGCCACCGGCGGCAAGCCAGTAGCGCAGCTCGTAGTTATGGGTCGAGACCGGGAAGACCATGCCCATCTTGAACGGCTTGCCCTGTTCGTTGCGGGCCTTGACCACCGGCTTCAGCGCGCTGGCGCTGATCGGGTGCTTGACCTTCCCACCCTCCATCGGAAGGTCGCCCTTGATCTCGTCCCAGACCTTGTTTGACACGGTTATGGCGTTGCCGTTGAGGTCCATCGACAGCGGGGCGATCAGGTCGGCCTTGGTGCCGTAACCGATTGTCGCCGCAATTGGCTGACCGGCCAGCATGTGCGCGCCGTCAAGCTGCCCGCCGATCACGCCGTCGAGCAGGACTTTCCAGTTCGCCTGCGCTTCGAGTTCGACGTTCAGGCCTTCGTCGGCGAAAAAGCCCTTTTCCTTGGCGATGGCGAGCGGGGCCATGTCGGTCAGCTTGATGAAGCCCAGCTTCAGGTTCGGCTTTTCGATCGCGCCGTCGACACTGGCCGCAGTGACATTCTGCGCGGCGGGGGCGTCGCTGCTCGACCCGCAGCCTGCAAGGGCAAGGCTGGCGGTAATTGCACCGATGCCTGCCAGGGCGACCCGCCTGCTGAAACCGAAACCGTTCGCTGAACGCATTGTTACTTCCCCGTCCTGACGCAAACACGAAAAAGCCGCCTCGATCAGACCCCAACGGGATCGTATCGGGCGGCTACGGTGCCACGCGTGATGAAATTGGTGAGCGGCGATGATCAGGGCCACCATCCGTGGTGGCTATCGATCGCTCGGCCATCTTTCTATGCGATTCGCGGCATCGCGGTAAAGCCCTTTTTGCATTGCAGCAGGAAATTGCCCGACTTCAATTGCTTAGCCGCCCTCGGCCAAATAGGCTTCAACCCGGTCGGGGTCGAACACCTTGCCGTCGAAAAAAGTGTTCGCGGACAAGGTGATATCACCTTGCTGTGTGCCCACAGCCAGCGGTCCGGCAACACTGCCTTCAACTTTCGAACTGGCGCCGGGAAGCGGATCGCCGGTGCCGATTAGTGCGCTGCGGTAAACATCCGGGCGAAACACGCCGGCGGCGGCTAGGGCGTCTGCGGCGGTATAGGGCAGGTGGTCCCAGCGGCTCATCTGGCTGTAGAGCCACATCGCCTGACTGACCCACGGGAAGTTCGCCGCCTCACTGTGCTGAAACATGAAATCGCCATAGTGGATCGGCGCGCTGCCCTTGCTCAATACCAGCTTGTCCGAAATGGCGCGGCCGATCACCTCTGCATCGGCGTCGCAATATTCGGGGCGGGCGAGGATGCGGGCATTCTCCGCCCAGTTTGCCGGATCGACGAAGTGCTTGCCAGCCTTGCGCATCGCGCGGATCAGCGCCTCTGTCGCGTCGCGTCGCTCGTCCAGCACAGGCTCCCGCATGGCCAGCACCTTTTCTACCCCGCGCCGCCAGATCTGCGCGGTGGCCAGCACGATGACGCCGACCCCGCGGTCGACCGCGATGCTGTTCCACGGCTCACCCACGCAGGCCCCGTCGATCTCTCCGCCGGCCAGCGCATCGGCGGTAAACGGCGGGGCGACGGTGACGATCTCGACATCTTCGTCCGGGCGGATACCGCAGGCCGAGAGCCAGTAACGCAACATGTAGTTGTGGCTGGAATAGCGATGGACGACCCCGAAGCGCAGCCGCCGTCCGGCTTCGCCGCGCGCCTTGGCGACTTTGGCCAGCGCCTCGCCCACCTTGCGCGGATCGCCCAGCGCACCCGGCTCGGCGATACGCGTTGCAAGCTCGCTCGACAACGTGACCGCATTGCCGTTCAGGCCCAGCACGAAGGGTACTGCCAGCTTTTGCGCAGGCCGCCCGCGCCCCAGCGTCGTCGCCAAGGCCAGCGGGGCGACGAGATGTGCCGCGTCGGTATGCCCGTACAGCAAACGATCGAGCACCGTCGCCCAAGACACGTCGCGCACGAATTGCAGGTCCAGCCCCTCGTCGGCAGCGAATCCGTGTTCGTGCGCAAGGATCGGCAGGCAGGCATCGACAAGTGGCAGGAACCCGATGGTCAGCGTTTCGGTCACGTCAGTCTCCCATCAGTTCGTGAGCGGTGACCACCGCTTCTGCTATGTGCACGATCTTGCGCGACGAACTCATCGCCTTGCGACGAAGCTCGGCATAGGCCTCTGGCTCGGTTACGCCCTTGGTGTTCATCAGGATGCGCTTCGCCTTGTCGATGGTATCCCGCTCGGCCAGTTTGCCGCGCGCTTCGTCAAGATCGGTCTGAAGCCGGGCGAAAGCGTTGAAGCGCTTGATCGCAACATCGACCAGCGGGCGAATGCGCCCCGCCGCCAGCCCGTCGACAACATAGGCGGAAACCCCCGCATCGATGGACGCGGCAATGGCATCGTCGTCGCTTTCGTCGACGAACATCGCGATGGGCTTGGCCAGCGCGCGGCTGACCGCGAAGTATTCTTCCAGAACGTCGCGCGAAGGGTTGCCGAGGTCCATCAGGACGACATCGGGCTCGATCTCGGCAATGCGGGCCAGCAGCCCGTTGCGCTGCGAAACGACGAATATCTCGCACCCTGGAAGATCGGCCAGGCCATCTTCCATGATCGAGGCGCGCATGGCGCTTTCGTCGACGATGGCAATTCGCATGCGCGTCTTGTGCAGCGCACCATCGGCTTTGACAAGCGGGAGACTGTCCTGAAAACCTAGATCAGGCCGTCGGTCGTGCACGGCTACTTGCGAATGCGCGTGCCGGTGGCGTGGATCACCGCGTTGGCCACCGCCGCGTTCATGCCCGTAATGCCCGGCTCGCCAATGCCCTTGTTTCACAGCCCGCTGAGATCGGGATCGCGTTCGGGCATCGCGTCGACCGAGTTTATATCGGCGTTCACCGGAATCAGGTATTCGGCGTGTACCCGCACCTCCACGAATTGTGTACCGAACGACGCGCGGATCTTGTCCTGCAACCGCGTGCCGCCGACCGAGCGGCCCTGCCCGCGCGACAAGCCCGATCCGCCCGCCCGCTGGCCGGGCAGTAGGCGTTTACAGCCGCTTGCCGCTGGCATCGAACAGGTGCAGCCTGTCGGTCGGGACGCGGACCGACAGCTTATCGCCTTCGCTGCCGGAATAGCCGCTGCTGCGAATGGCGATGGCGGTCTTGTCCGCCAGTTCGGCATGGACGATGCGCGTTTCGCCCAGTTCCTCGATCCCCGTCAACGTCGCGGGCAGGCCTTCGTTGGCGATTTCGAGGTCCTCCGGACGGATTGCGATCTGGCTGGGCTTTGCGCCTGACGGCAGGGCTATGCGCTCTCCCCCGGACAGTACGGCATCGCCCCCTTCGACGCGTTCGACTGCCAGGAAGTTCATGGTCGGCATGCCGAGAAAGCCCGCGACATAGGCTGTTGCGGGGCGGTGATAGAGTTCGGCGGGTGGGCCGACCTGTTCGATATGCCCGTCGTGCAGGATGACCATCCGGTCGGCCAGGCTCATCGCCTCTACCTGATCGTGCGTCACATAGATCATCGTTGCGCCCAGCGACTTGTGCAACTGGCGGATCTCCATGCGGGTGCGGGTGCGCAGCGCGGCGTCCAGGTTGGACAGCGGTTCGTCGAACAGGAACACGTCAGGTTCGCGAACGATGGCGCGAGCGATGGCGACACGCTGCCGCTGGCCGCCTGATAGCTGGCCGGGTTTGCGATCCAGCAGCGCCTCGATCTCCAGCATCGTCGCAGCCCGTTGCACGGCCTCTTCGGTGGCGGTCTTGCCGATCCTTTTCAGCTTTAGGCCAAAGGCGATATTTTCGCGCACGGTCATGTGCGGGTAGAGCGCGTAGGACTGGAACACCATCGACACGCCGCGTTCGGATGGCGGCGCATCAGTGACGTCGCGGTTGCCGATGCGGATCGTGCCTTCGCTCGGCTGTTCCAGCCCGGCGATCATGCGCAGCAGGGTGGACTTGCCCGACCCCGACGCGCCGACGAAGACGACGAATTCGCCGCTTTCGATGGCAAGGTCGACCTGTTTGATCACCTCGGTCGGGCCGAAGCGTTTGGCGATACCCTCTAGGCGGACGGAAGACATGCGTTACCCTTTCACCGCGCCTGCGGTCAGCCCGGCCACGAGTTTTCTCTGGAAGATCAGCACCAGCACGATCATCGGCACCGTCACGATGACCGACGCAGCCATGATGTTGCCCCAAGGCAGTTCGTACTGGCTGGCCCCGGTGATCAGCGCGATGGCGACGGGCACGGTGCGCTGTTCGTTGGTCAGCGTGAACGACAGCGCGAAGAGGAACTCGTTCCACGCCGCGATGAAGGCGAGCAGGCCGGTCGTGACCAGCGCGGGGGCGAGCAGGGGCAGGAACACCTTGGTCACGATGGTCCACGATGATGCGCCGTCCATGATCGCGGCCTCCTCGATCTCCACCGGCAGGTCGCGCATGAAACTGGTCAGCACCCAGACCGTGAAGGGCAGGGTGAAGATCATGTAGCTGAATACGAGCGAGAGCAGGTTGTTGTAGAGCCCGAACAGGCGCACGATCTCGAACAGGCCCGACAGCACCGCGACCTGCGGAAACATCGACACGCCAAGGATGGTGTAGAGCAGCAGCCGTCGCCCTTTGAACTTCGCCCGCCCGAAAGCATAAGACGCGAAGGTCGCCAGCCCCAATGATAGCACGACGACCGAGAACGCGACGATCAGCGAGTTCAGGATGTTCTTTGCAAACGGCTGATCGGTCATCACCGCGCGATAATTCGCCAAAGTCGGATCGCCGGGCCACAGCGAAGCCTCGAATATGGCGGAACCTTCGCGGAAAGAACTGACTACCGCGTAATAGAACGGGAACAGCAGGAACAGCGCGACGACGATCCACAGCAGGACGAGTGCGCCATTCTTGATCAGGCGGTTCGATTTCATGCCGCCTTCTCCTGACCCAGAGGTTTCAGCGTCATGATGTAGATCACGGTGATCATCGCGATGATCAGGAACAGTCCGGTCGATGCGGCGGACCCGTAACCGACGTCCTGAAATGACACGAGAGCCTGCCGTGCAAAGACCGAGAGCGTCATCGTCTCTTCGCTCGATCCGGTCATCACGTAGACGAGGTCGAACATGCGCATCGCGTCGAGCAGGCGGAAGATCACTGCGACGACCAGCGCGGGTTTGATCAGCGGCAGTGTAACTTTGAAGAACACTTTTACTGGGTGGATGCCGTCAACCTTGGCGGCCTCGTAGATTTCCTTCGGCAAGGTTTGGAGCGCGGCCAGCACCAGCAGCGCCACAAAGGGTGTCGTCTTCCAGACGTCGACCATGATGATCGAGACCATCGCAAGGCTCGACCCGCCCAGCCACGCGATCGGCCCGTCGGTGAAGCCAGCGCCTTCCAGCATCGCGTTCACCACGCCGAACTGGTCGTTCAGCATCCACTGCCAGATCTTCGCCGAAACCACCGTCGGGATCGCCCACGGGACCAGCATCGCCGCACGCATCAGGCCCCGCCCCGGCAGCGAGGCATTGACGATCAGCGCCACGATCACGCCCAGCACGAGTTCGAGACTGACCGAAACCGCAGCAAAGACCAGCGTGTTCCACAACGCCCGCAGCCACTGCGGATCGGTGAAAATACCGTACCAGCGCCCTTCGGCATGGACGACGAAGTTGTCGAACCAGATGAAGTCGTAAGTGGTGAGATCGACCAGGGTGGCGTTGGTCATCGAAAACCAGATCGTGCGCGCCAGCGGCCATGCGGCGACAACGGCTAGCACCACCAGCATCGGCGTGACGAACAGCCACGCAGACCGTGCGCGGGCGGCGTCTATGGCGGAGCGGCGGCTCATTCGGCCTGCTCCGACCAGCGCGCGCGATAGGCGATGCGCGCGATCTCGTCCTCCAGCCGGGTCAGCGCGGGGCCGGCCTTGCTGTCGCCTTGCAGCACGTCGTAACTCGCCCGCCAGATCGCGTCGGATACCTGATTGTAACGGGCACCTGCCGGACGGGCGGGGCGGGCCACGGCATTTTCGAACGCGGGATAAAGCGTGGCGAAGAACGGGTTCGCCGCGATGACTTCGCGATCGTCGTAAAGCGCGGTCAGCGTCGGGTTATAGGCGCCGACGATGGCGCGGCGCTTCTGCTCTTCGGCGCGGGTGAGATAGCGGACGAGATCGATGGCTTCCTCGCGGTGGCGCGAGTAGCGCGATACGGCAAGGTGCCAGCCCCCCAGCGCCGCCGCGCTCTTGCCATCCGGTCCTTTCGGCAGGGCGACGACGCCAACCTTGCCGCGAACCGGGCTTTCCGCGCCCTGCGCCAACGCCCAGGCATAGGGCCAGTTGCGCATGAAGACCGCGTTGCCGGTCTGGAAAACGCCGCGAGAGGCTTCCTCGTCGTAATTCAGCACCCCGCGCGGGGCGATGGTGCCGATCCAGCCCGCCGCGCGGTTCAGGGCGGTGCGGGCCTGCGGATTGTCTGCGGTGAATGCCCGGTCAAGGCCTAGGAAAGACCCGCCGCCGTGGGACGCCACCCATTCCAGCGCGTTGCAGGTCAGCCCCTCATAAGCCTTGGCCTGAAAGACATAGCCCCACAGGCGGCCGTTGCCTTCGGCCCGCTCCGCCTTCTGGATCGCGGTAGCGATGCGGGTCAGGTCGTCCCACGTCTTGGGCGGGGCGTAGCCGTATTTGTCCAGCAGGTCCTTGCGGTAATAGAGCACGCCCGCGTCGATGTACCACGGCACCGCGACCAGCTTGCCGTTCACCCGGTTGTTCGCGCCCAGTGCCGGGAACATCGCGTCGACACGGTCGCCCAATGGTTCTTCCAGATCGGCAAGATGCGATTGCAGCATGCCCGCCCAGACCACGTCGATCTGCAGCACGTCGATGTCGGCGGACTGCGAGGATAGCAGCTGAACGTAAAGCTGGAACCGGTCGCTCGACGAATTGGGCGTGTTGACGATCTCTACCGTGTTGCCCGTCTGCGCCGCCCATTCCTGCGCGGCATCGCGGCACAGTTCCAGCTCTATGCCCAGCGCCCCGCAAGCGATGGCGATATGCGCGCCGCCTTCCCGCTGCGCTTGCGCCGGGCCAAGCGCGACCAGCGCGGCAAGCGCAGCCGCCACCGATTTCCACGATGCGAAGAGGCCGCGAAGCCCCATCAGGCCGCTTTTGCGTCGGCTTTGTCTTCCTTCGTTTCGAACCCGACGCGGGCGAACGAGGCGAACAGGCTGTCGATCCAGTGCACGATGTCATAAGTTTCGACATCCGCCCGCATGCGCTTCATCCGGCCCGAAGCCTCCAGATCGTCCATCCCCAAAGCTTCGTCCAGCGCGCGGTCAAGGTCGCGGTGGCCATAGGGGTTGGTGTAGATCGCCTCGGGCAGCTCCACCGCGCAGCCGGCGAATTCGGACAGGATCAGCTTGCCCGGTTCCCCGTTCTTGGCCGCGACGAATTCCTTCGCCACCAGATTAAGACCGTCGCGCAGAGGCGTGGTGATGCAGGTATCTGCGGCGCGGTAATAGCTCATCAGCTTTTCAAACGGGATGGCGTTCGAATAGAGGACGATGGGCGTCCAGCCGAGGTTGGAATAGAGCCCGTTCACCCGTCCGACGAGCTGTTCGATTTCCTTCTGCGTCTCGTCATAGATCGCCATGCCGCTGGCCGCGCGGACCGATACGCAGAGCATCTTGATCTTGCCGCGCAAGTTGGGTCGCCGGTCGATCAGGCGCTCGAACCCCTTCAACGCCTCGATCGTGCCCTTGGTGTAATCGGTGCGTCCCACGGTGACGATCAGCTTGCGCCCGTCGAGCCGCCCGAGAATGCGATCCTCCAGATCGACGGTGTTCTGATGGTCGAGGATATCGTCGATAAGGTGCACGTCGGCCCCCACGGGCGAAACGTCGATGGCGATCTCCCGGTCGCCCAGCTTCAGCGTGCGCGGCATCTGCGGTTCGGACAACGCCTGCCCCGGAACGTTCAGGTGCACCGGTGTCTCGACCACTTCGCTTATTTCCGCCCCGGTCAACCCGCGCGCAACGTCGGTGAAGTTCTTCGCATAACGCGGGATGTGAAAGCCCACGAGATCGCAATCGAGCAGCGAGCCCAGGATATCCGCGCGCCAAGGCAGGATGTTGAACACGTCCTGCGAGGGGAAGGGCGTGTGGTGATAGAACGCGATCTTCACGTCGGGCCGGATCTGGCGCAGGTAATGCGGCACCAGCCACAGGTTGTAATCGTGGATCCAGACCAGCGCGCCTTCGTCGGCCTGCTCGGCCGCGGCCTCCGCGAAGAGACGGTTCACTTCGTGAAACGTGCGCCAGTCGACGTTGTCATAACTGAACAGCCACGGAAAGCTGTGCAGCACCGGCCAGAACGCCTCTTTCGAGGTGACGTGATAGAAGCTGGATGCCTGTTTCTTCGTCAAAGGCAGACGGCGGACGTGGAAGCCTCCGTTGTCGTCGTCGATGTGGACGACGCGCTCGAAATCGGGATCGCCCGGTTCATGCTCCTTCCACGCGACCCATGCGCCGCGTCCCGGCTCCAATCGCTTGAAAAAGGCCTTCAGCGTCGGGACGATGCCGTTCGGGCTCTTGTTCGCGCGATAGACGGTTTTGCCCCCCTCCTCGAACTCCTCGTAAGGCTGGCGGTGATAGACGATGACGAGTGACGATTTTTGCATATCCGGTTGCCCCCGGGGCTCTTATTTCTGGGTAAGGTCGAAGTGATGAATGGCTTCCAGCACGCCGGCACAGCCGTGGCCGGTGGCGCGATAGATGTGCGGCGCATCGGGCAGGGCGGCCAGCAGCCGGTCCTCCGAATTGCCGACGGCGACCGATTTCAACCCGCAATCCAGCATCGACAGGTCGTTCATCGTGTCGCCAGCGGCCAGCACGCGGTCGTGCGGCAAGGCCAGCGCCTCGACCATGCGGCGCAGGGTCGGGCCCTTGGCGATGCCCTTCGGCAGCACATCGAGGTAAAGATCGGCGCTGGTCAGACAGTCGAACCCGGCCTCTTCGATCTTGCGAACGGTGCTGTCCTGCAATTCGGCGGGTTTGTAGTAATAGCTGACCCGGTGGCGGAACGGCGTGGGTTGCAGTTCGATGCCGGGTTCGTTCTTCAGCATCTCGACCACGCGATCGTTCGCGTTGCCCCAGATGGTCGCGATCTCCGCCTCCAGCGCGGTGACCGGCTTGAAGTCCTGCTCCACGTCATAGACCGAGGTGCCGACATCGCCGACGATATAGCGCGGCGTGGGCATCCCCGGCCGGGCGATCAGGTCGCGGATGAAGTCGACATCGCGGCCGGTTACGAAAACAAGCAGGACATCGTCGCGCGCCTCGATCGCTTCATACAGCGTGCGGCGTTCGTCGTCGTTGCCGCCAAGGAACGTGCCGTCGAGATCGGTGGCCAGCACCAGCCCGTAATCGGTCGCCGTGTCGGGCAAGTTGCGGTCCATCATCGTCGTCATGCTCATCAGGCGGCCTTTCCAAGCTGGCGCGAACGGTCGAACCGCTGGCGGAATGCGGCACCCACGGCGGCACGCGGGCTGGCGCGACCGGCGACAAGGTCTGCGGCGGCCTCGACCAGGGGGACATCGACGCCCAGTTCCCCGGCGCGAGCGGCCAGCGCTTCGACATTGGCGGCGCCCTCATGGGTTTCGTCGCCCTCCTCCTCTCCGGCGGCAAGGCGATAGCCCATCGAATAGTTGCGCGATTGCGGATCGGTGCAGGTCAGCGCGAAATCGCCGAAGCCTGCCGGGCCGAGCAGGGTGGCGGGATCGCCATCGACCGCGCTGGCAAAGGCGGCTGCCTCGCGGATCGCCTCGCTCATCAAGGCCGCACGCGAATTGGCCCCGGCATCCAGCCCGTCGGACGCGCCGCACAGGATCGCGGCGACGTTCTTGAACACGCCCGCAACCTGCACGCCGCGAATGTCGTTGCAGGGGGACAGCACGAAAGTCTCGCTGGAAAGGCGCGAGCAGACCGCCTCTGCCGCATCGGTCGGCCCGGCGACTGTGACGATGGTTTGCAGTCCCTCGGCCACTTCCTCGGCAAAGCTGGGACCGGACAGCATCAGCACCGGCGCGCCGCCCCGAATGCGGGAAATGCGTTCGCACAGGAAATCCCCGTCTTCGGCCAGTCCCTTGGCACAGACCACGAAGGGCACGTCGGCGGAAACATGTGGGTGCGCGGCGCGGGCCTGTTCCTCCACTGCCTTGCTCGGCCCGGCAAGGAAAACCACCTCTGCACCGGCAACGGTGGCCAGCATCGTGTCGCTGACGGCCAGCGATTGCGGAAAGGGATGTCCGGGCAGCCGGTCGGCATTTACGCGATCCCGACGCATTTTTTCGACATGATCGGCGCGGCGGGCGTGCAAGCGGACGGCGTGTCCGCCACGGGCCAATGCGATGGCGATGGCAGTGCCCCAGGCTCCCGCGCCAAGTACGGCAATCGAGGATCCGAAGTACTCACCCCGCTTCGCAAATTGAAATTTAGGGCGATTTGTATTTTTATCGGTCAATGTTCTTCAGCCGCCTTATTTTCTGCCAATAGGATAAATAAAGCCTGACACCGATTGAAATATAAAATGTGACTAAATCTCTTTGTATTCGTTATCAAATGCTTGTGTCGGGCCTTAGCGCCTGTTTATTACAAACATCCTCTGTCCCAATGCCGATATTACCTAGGGCATTTGCCTTGAAATATCAAGCTGCACAGGTTGCAAGACTTGTGATAGCCTGCCCCGCATAGAGAGGAACCGACTGCAGGGCGTTTGGTTTCGGACGGGTGCGCAATGACCGTTTCCCGACCGGCCACCGGATCGAATACCCAACTACGAAAGTGCATCGATGAACCTGCAAACCGGCGTGAAAAGTCCCGGCACCCCATCCCCGACGATCGCGGGCAGTGACACCGGCTTCGTTCCGCAGGGGATGACTCGCACGCCCGGCGCGAACGATTTTCCGTGGTGGCGCGGCGCGGTCATCTATCAGGTCTATCCCCGCAGCTTCGCCGACAGCACCGGCAACGGCGTAGGCGATATCGCGGGCCTGACTGGCAAGCTGGACTACATCGCTTCGCTGGGTGTCGACGCGATCTGGCTCTCGCCAATCTATAAATCGCCGATGAAGGACTTCGGCTACGACGTTTCGGATTATTGCGATGTCGATCCGATGTTCGGGTCGCTGGCCGATTTCGATGCAATGCTGGAAAAGGCCCATGCACTGGGCCTGAAAGTGCTGGTCGATCAGGTCTATTCGCACACGTCGGACCAACACGCATGGTTCGCCGAAAGCCGGTCGAGCCGCGATAACCCAAAGGCCAACTGGTACGTCTGGGCGAATGCCCGCGCAGACGGTACTCCGCCCAACAACTGGCAATCGATGTTCGGCGGCCCCGCGTGGAAGTGGGCCCCGGTGCGCGCGCAGTATTACATGCACAATTTCCTCGACAGCCAGCCGCAGATGAACCTGCACAACCCGGCGGTGCAAGAGGCGCTGCTGGGCGTCGCAAAGTTCTGGCTGGATCGCGGGGTCGATGGCTTTCGCATGGATGCGCTGAATTTCGCGATGCACGATCCGCAACTGCGCGATAACCCGCCCGCGGCTCTGTTCGACAAGGCGGTCGTACGCCCCTTCGATTACCAGCACCATACCTACAGCCAGTTTCACCGCGA
Source organism: Croceicoccus naphthovorans (assembly GCF_001028705.1). Taxonomy (NCBI): domain Bacteria; kingdom Pseudomonadati; phylum Pseudomonadota; class Alphaproteobacteria; order Sphingomonadales; family Erythrobacteraceae; genus Croceicoccus; species Croceicoccus naphthovorans. Next base: position 246,003 of record NZ_CP011770.1, read on the forward strand.
CACGCCAAAATTCCTCGAAAAGCTGCGCAAGCTGACCGACCAATACGATGGCGTTTTTACCTTGGCAGAAGTGTGCGCCGACGACGGCAATATCGCGATAAAGCGGTTCATCAAGGGCACGACCCGGATGAACAGCGCCTATGGCTTCGACTTTCTCTACGCGCCGAAGCTGACGTCGCATCTGGTGCAAGAGGTCATGTCGCATTGGCCGGACGAGCCGGGGATGGGCTGGCCCAGCTGGGCGTTCGAAAACCACGATGCCCCGCGCGCTGTGTCGCGCTGGTGCACGGATACGGGCGGGCTGTGGGACGATAAAGAGGCCAAGGATGCCTTCGCCAAGGTGAAGCTGGCGCTCTTGGTGGCGCTGCGCGGTACGGTTATCGCCTATCAGGGCGAGGAACTGGGCCTGGAACAGGACGATATTCCCTTCGAGCTGCTGAAAGACCCCGAGGCCATCGCCAACTGGCCGCGCACGCTGTCGCGCGATGGGGCGCGAACGCCGATGCCGTGGGACGAAACCGCGCAGGGCGGATTCACCACCGGCGAACCGTGGCTGCCGCTGGGCAAGGCGAATGCCGCGCGGGCGGTGTCGTTGCAGGACGGCGATCCCGGCTCGACGCTGAACATTGCCCGCGCGCTGTTCCGCCTGCGCCGCGATTTTCCCGCGCTACGGCTGGGTGCGGTGGAAAATTGTCAGGGCGATGGGAACCTGCTGGTGCTGGACCGCGTGTTCGAGGCGCAACGGATTCGCTGCCTGTTCAACCTCGGCCCGGATGAGCGGCCGTTCTCGGATACGTCGGAAGACACCGTTCTGATCGCCGCGGTTGGCGGGGCGACGCGTGAACGCCTGCCCGCCTATTCGGCGCTGTTCTGGGAGTGCAACTGGTAGCGTCAGGTCGCGGCGGTCGCCGTGCGCGAACGCCGCTCTTCCTCGGCATAAAGCGTGAAGGGATCGAGTACTGCGCGGCCTAGCGCTGATTCGAACGCAGCTTGCTGCGGATTGCCGTGACCCGTCGAATTGGCCTCATCGCCCAGGTTTGAGCGGAAGATACCGGCTGCGCTGACAGGCAGGAAATCCTCGTATGTGATCGGGACTGGTTGGCCGCTGGCATAGGAGAAATAGGCCAGCCCTTCGCTGCGCAAGGCATCCGCATCGTCGGGGAAATCCGCGAATGCCGCCTCCGCCCCTTCGCTCGCCGCGCGGGCAAGGCAGGCGTCGTACAGTGTCCGACCCTTCGGCGTTAGTGCCACGCCGCGCTGTTCGATTTCGCCAAAGCGCGCGGTGTGCGTGCCCTGCGCCGCGTTGCCAGCGAATACGACCGCTTCGTCAAGCGCCTTGAAACTGGTCTGCCGCAGCAGGATCGGCACCTTGCGGCGCGGGGGGCCTTCGATACTCTCCTTGACGGGCAGGCCTCGGCGCAGCATTTCCGTTTGCGCGGCATCGATGTCGAGTGTGCGCGGGGTGAGGTGGTTGATGTGCGGTCCGGGGAAGGACACGATGTCGGCGATCAGGCGGTGGGCCTGGTTCAGTCGCGCGTAAGTCTCGGCGGAAACCCGCGCCTCGCGCCGCCAGCGGAACGTCTCCAGCGCCTCTGCAACGAAGGCTTTGGCCTCTTCGGCGGTCAGACCGCCGTTCGCTGCCGCTCGTTCCGCAAGCGCCATCGCTCGGTCGGTGACGATACGGCGGCCCGACAGAATCGCCTTGGCCTCGGCGCGCAAATCCGCGTCTTCGATCATTTCCAAACGTAGCATCGAGGTGAACACCCGAAACGGGCTGCGCCCCAGCGCCTCTGCGGTCACCGGGCGAAACGCGGTCGAATGCACCGGAATGCCCGCGACGGAGAGGTCGTAATAACCGACCGGCTCCATCCCCATCACGCGGAACAGCGCCGCGACCTGCCGCAATTCCTCTGCCGTGCCGACGCGGATCGCGCCGTGCCGCTCCATACCCAATCGGTCGCGGTCCGGATCGTCGCCATCGGCCGGAACCCGCGCATTCACATCGGCCACGATGTCGAGCAGGTCGCCGTAAAGCGGCACCTCGGCGCGATACATCGCCGACATGGCTTGCGAAAAGGCGGCACGAATATCGCACGGCGATGCGAAGGCGGGCATGGAAAATGGTCCTCTCTGGCGGCTTTGCCTTGCGCTTGGTCAACGCCAAGCGGTCGCTCGCGTCAAGGGGCAGTCGACATCGCTGTCAGTTTCGTCCGTCGCCGCGCGCGCAGCACCAGCGTCGCCGCCGCCGAGAACGCGATGCCGGCTGCAACGCAGTTCATTACCATGAACGCGTAGCCGACGGCGTTCAGCCCGATCAGCGGAAGCCACCAGAACAATGCCCCGATCAGCAGCGCCACCGCAACGAAGTTCGACGCGAAAGCAATCCCCGCATGGCCCATCGCCATCAAGGTCGGCTCCGCCGGGAACCCGAAGACCCGGATCGCCAGCGACAGCACCATTACGAACAGGATCCACGCCGCGCCGGTGAACTCCTCACCAAACACGATCCCCAGCAGCACATCGCCGGCAAAATACACGACGATGGCGATGGCCAGCCCTATGATCCCGCCAGCCATCCCGGCGCGCACGGCAGACTTGGTCAGCCGCTTCCAAGCTCCGTCCGCGACGAGGCGCGAAAGATCGGGAAACAGAGCCTGATTGAGCAGATCGACCGGCTTCATGATGCCGACGCAAACCTCTCGCGCCACGCGGGTCAGGCCCGCTGCACCGGGGCCCAGGATCGCGCCGACGACAACCACCGCCAAATGGTTGGTCAGCAGCGTCATCGAGGAATTGAGATTGGTCAGCAGCGCGAATTGCCACATCCCCGGCTCGACATCGCGGCGCGGGTGGAATCGCACGGTCAACCCTGTCAGCAGGCCATGCCGTTTCGCCTCTCGCCAACCGAGCCACAGCGCGACCATCGCGCCGACCCAACCGGCGCAAAGCCACGCAAGGCAATAGGCGATCAGCGGCGCATCCGTCGCCCACGCCAGCGCAATCCCCGCCAGCCGCGCCAAGGGAGTGACCGTGACATGCATGCTGAGAAGATCAAACCGCCCGAAGGCCCGCAACATGCCCTTCGGCGTGGCGATTGCATTGGTGAAGGCCAGCGGGGCCATCAACTGTGCCAGTCCGATCAGCCGCGCATCCCATTCCATCCAGTCGCCCAACAGGGGCGCGGCCAGGAACACCGCCGCCGCCGCCAGAATGGCCGCACCGACATCCAGCAGCGTGCCCGCCTTGACCAGATTCTGGAACCGGGTCGCATCTCCTTCGGCAATCGGGACCACGCCATATCGGATGATCGCCTGATTCGTGTCGAACGCGGCCAAGCCCGCCACCAGCATCACTTGCGCGATCAACACGGAAAAGTTGCCGAAATCCACGAATCCCAGCCCCCGCGCCGCCAGCGCGAAGGTTGCCAGTTGCAGCACGCCCGCACCAGCCTTGCCGCCCAGCAGCAAGGCCGCATTGGCCAGCGCGCGTCGAAGAATGCCCCGTTTTGTTGCCATATCCCACGTCAATTCAAGCGCGTCGCACTCACCGACCTTGATTTGCCTGTCAAGGCAGGGCTAACGCGCGAGGCATAGGCATGGGCAGTTTCACCGGATGCGACCGGTGTGGCCCACCCGTGGAGTTTGTGTGCTCGTCGATCTCGCGAAAGACCGGCCAGACGGTCTGGCCGGGGATGTCTGCATCATCGGTGCCGGTTGCGCCGGGATCACGCTCGCCCGCAGCCTGCTGCGCGCGGGGCGTTCGGTGGTGCTGCTGGAAAGCGGCGGGATAGACTTTGAGGCGGACGCCGCCGCGCTTAACCAAGGCGAGAATGTCGGCGAGCCTTATTATGAACTGGAACATGCCCGCCTGCGCTTTTTTGGCGGGACGACCGCGATCTGGGGCGGGCGTTGCGCGGAACTCGATCCCATCGATTTCGAAAAGCGGTCTTGGGTGCCGCACTCGGGCTGGCCGATCGGGAAAAGCGACCTAGACCCCTATTACCGCCGGGCGCGCGAAACGCTGGACCTGCCTGCCGATGCGGCAAAGGCGGAAACGCTGGTCGCCGATGGCGTGCCGCTGCCCCCCGTCGATCCCGACAAGCTGACGATGCCGCTGTGGCAGTTCGACGAACGTTTCAGCCGGTTTACGTTCAAAAGCTGTCGGGACCTGATCGATCATCCCGCGTGCCAGGTCGTGCTCCACGCGACGGTGCGCGAAATCGTGGCCCATGCCGATGGCAAGACGGTGACCGGACTGGCGGTGCGCGGACCCGATGGCCGTGAGGTTACGGCGAAGGCCAAGACTTACATCGTCGCGGCGGGTGGGATCGAGACGCCACGCATAATGCTGGCGTCGCAATCGGTCATGCCGAACGGGATCGGCAACGCGCACGACCAGGTCGGGCGCTATTTCATGGAACACCCGCATGCGCGCGGCGGCCGGATCGTCGGAGACCGGGCGTGGGACCTGCTGCAAGCCTTCGGCCGCAAGCACGAAATTGACGGGCGGCGCGTTGCCGCGCTGCTGACCCCGTCGGAGGCGGAGCAGGAGCGTCAGGGCCTGCTCAACACCTCGCTGACCATCGCGGGCCGCCGCCCTGCGGATGGGAGTGAGAGCTTCGGCATCATGGCCTATCAGAAGCTGAAGCACGACATGGCGCCGACCCAGTTCGGACGCACGTTGTGGATGCGGACCAAGCAGGCGACGCATTTCATTCTGAAATATTCCGAGCCGCTGCGCCCGTGGCTGCTGCACCGGATGGGCGTGCTGGACATCGCTCTGGTCGTGCGGGCGGAACAGGCGCCGAACCCCGACAGCCGGGTCTTGCTGGACAGCGAGACCGATGCGTTGGGCATGCCGCGGGCAAGGCTCGACTGGCAGATGACCGAGCTGGACGTCACCAGCGTGGCGGGTCTGGTGAGCACTATCGGCGAAGAATTCGCGCGCACCGGATACGGCAAGGTCGAACCGGCGGATTGGTTGAATCACCCGGAGAACGGGTGGAAGACCGATTCGCTGATCAGTTCGCACCCCATCGGCGGGTTCCACCACATGGGCACGACCCGCATGGGGGGCGATCCGAAGACCAGTGTGACCGATAGCTATTGCCGCGTTCACGGCATCGACAACCTGTACGTAGCGGGCAGTTCGGTCTTCCCGACTTCTGGCTGGGCGAACCCGACGCTGTCGATCATCGCGCTGTCGCTGCGGCTGGCGGATCATATAGCGGCCAAGGGCTGAACTACGCCGCACTTCTTGCCCGATCCGGTGCCTGCGCGGCCAGCCATTCGCCAACGCGGTCGGCGGCAACATCGATGGGATCGCTCGCCGACAACATTGGCTGGCCCCGCATGTCCCACGAAATTCCGTCGATCGCATATTGCATCCGCTGTTTCTGCCAGCGGACATAGGCGGGATGGTCGGCAAAGGCGCGGTCGATGGCGGCGATGGGGTCCTTTTCCGGCGCGATCACCGGGCCGAAATGCCACATCGCGTAGTTCGCATCGTACTCCCAATCGACGCCGTGCGGATCGACGAACAGGCAGGGCCGGGGCAGGACGAGGTATTCGTATACCTGGCTGCTCACATCGCCGATGTAGAGGTCGGCCGCCAGAGTATAGGTCATGTCACAGCACCGCGCCGATCCCATGTCGATCAGTACGCGGTCCTCCACCGCCAGTGCCTGCGCCGCAGCCCGTTCGTCCTCCGACAAGGTCGATGCCAGCCGCACATGCGGCGCGACGATCAGGTTGTAGCGCCCGTCGGCCACGACCGCGTCGACCAGCTTGCGCAGGAACGCCTCGAAGGATCGAAACCGGCTTGCGAAGTGCGGGTTGTAGAGCAGCACGGGCCGGTCGTTGGCGAACAGCTTTGGCCGCACGATCCCCTTGCGGAACAGCGCGGCCAGCTTGATCGGGCCAGTTACGTGGCAGCGCTCTGCACGAACAGTTCCGGCGGAGACGAGGCGGTCCCGGTCCTTATGTCCGGCAACCAGCACATCGTCGAAACAGGCAAACCGCTTTTCAAACCCGACCCCGCGGTCCCCCGCGCCATGCGGGATGTGCAGCAACGGGGGAAAGCGACGCATCGTCCTGCGCAGGATCGTCGAGGTGCGCTCTGCACACAGCACCACGCGCGCCCGCGCGATCTGGCACGCATAACGTGCCAGCCGGGCCAGCTTGGCCGAATTGCCGGGCAGCATCGCGGTCAGCCATGACGGCAGGATCATTTCCACGATGCGCGGCGTAGGGAGCGCCAGTGACTGGGCGATTCGTGCGATGGCGGCACCATCGTCGGCGGTGCAAGTGAAGACGGTGACCGATCCGGGGGTCCGCCGCTCCAGCTCGCACGCGACGGGGACGATATGCGCGAACTGGTGCTGGCCCCCGATGGCAAGGACGCTGACGGACGAACGCGCGGCCAGATCGATACGGGGTGGGCCGGTGCGAGTGGGGGATGCCGCAAGTGTGGTGAGGGCGGGATCCAGGGCATGGGTGGTCGGTGGGGGCATGACCCGGTGATGCCGGGATGCGATGTGGGCCGGATGGCGCGATTATTTGATTTTGCCCATCTTCGCAGATTCCGGGCACAATAGAGCCGACGCCTGCAGTAAGACCGAATCCGACGCCCCACAGCCTTTATGCCCCGACCCATGCAGATACTCCTGATCGAAGACGACGAAGCGATCGCCGCCCATATCGCTGCGGGCCTGCGCGAAGTGGGTCATATCGTGGAGGTTCAGCACGACGGCCGCGAAGGCATGGTCCGCGCGACTTGCGAGACCTACGACCTGATCGTGCTCGATCGGATGTTGCCCTCGCTCGACGGGTTGAAGGTGCTGGCCGCCTTGCGTGCGACCGGCGATACCACCCCGGTCCTGATCCTCAGCGCGCTGGGCGATGTGGACGAACGGATAAAGGGCCTGCGCGCGGGCGGCGACGATTACATGGCCAAGCCCTTCGCAACGTCGGAACTTCTAGCCCGGGTAGAGGTGCTGGGGCGGCGCGGGCCGATGCTGGCGGAAACGTCGGACAAGCTGACCGTCGGCAATCTGGTCATCGATCTGGGCGCCCACGTGGTCAGCCGGGGTGGCAAGCGGATCGACCTGACATTGCGCGAACTGCGCATCGTAGCCTATCTGGCGCGCAATGCGGGCCGGGTGGTAACGCGTTCGATGCTGCTGGAAAACGTGTGGGACTATAACTTCGACCCGCAGACCAACATTATCGACCAGCATATCAGCAAGGTGCGCCAAAAACTGTCCGCCGGGGAAGCCGATCCGCTGATCCACACGGTGCGCGGCGTCGGTTACGTGATGCGCAGCGAATGAGCCGATTGTTCCGCAGTCTCTCGTTCCGGCTCGCGGTTCTCTATGCGGTGCTGTTCGGGATTTCGGTCGTGGTCCTGATCGGCGCGATCTACTGGATACGATACGAACGCCCGCTCGACGCGATGCGCGCCAGCGTCACGACCGAGGCGGAGGCTTACCAGACTATCGCGCGATCAAGGGGCCTTGGCGAAACGATCCAGCTGCTGAACCGGCGTGCGAAAGAGCGTGCGGATCGTAAACCGTTCCATGCGGTCATCGCGTCCGATGGCACCGTGCTCAGTCGCAACCTGCCCAGTTGGCCATCGCGGTCGATTGAGGGACTGAACCTGATGGAAGCCGACATCCTGACCGAAGGGGACGAGATCGACTACAGCGCGCTGGTTCTCGACCAAACGATCCCCGACGGCACTCGCCTGATCGTCGGTCGCGATGTGGAGGATATCACACGCCTGCGCGAACAGCTGGAGGCGGCCTCTTTCTGGCTGGTTGTCGGCACCCTGATCCTCGGCTTGACCGGCGGCTGGTTGATGAGCCGGGCCATCGGCAAGCGCATCGATTCGGTAACCCGCGCGGCGCTGCTGGTGATGGAAGGCGACCTGACCGGGCGGGTGGAGATGCGCGGAACGAATGACGACTTCGACCGATTGGGAGATACGCTGAACCTGATGCTGGAACGGATCCAGACGCTGTTCGCTGCTGTTCAGCGGGTATCCGATCACATCACCCACGAATTGCGCACGCCGCTGGCCCGGCTGGTCGGCAAGCTGGAGGAGATCGAGAAGCGCCCGCCCGGCGATCCCGGCCTGCCCGCCTTGATCGGCGACGCCAGCATGGAGGCGGCGCGGTTGCAGCGTATTTTCGCCGCGATCCTGCGTATCTCTCGCATCGAGCAGGGCCGCCACGCGATCCAGCGCAAGACCGCTGATGTGGTGACCATAGTTGAGGACGTGGTCGAGCTGTACCAACCCGTCGCCGAAGTACGCGGCATCGCCTTGACGGTTAAAGCGGAAAGGCCGCTGATCGCCGCGTTCGACGTCGACCTGGTGTTTCAGGCGCTGAGCAACCTTATCGACAACGCGCTGAAACATACGCCGCCCAGCAGCAGCGTTGAAATTGTCGCATCGAAGACCGGAGGCGTCACGATCACCGTGGCCGACACCGGGGTGGGGCTGTCGCCGGAAGAGCGCGCCCGCGTGACCGAACCGTTCTACCGCAGCAGCTTGGCCCACGATTTACCGGGTGACGGACTGGGTCTCAGCATGGTTGCCGCCATCGCCCGCGCCCACGGCGCGCGCCTGTCGATAGAGGACAACGAACCCGGCCTGCGCGTAACGTTGGCGTTTCCTGAAGGGGAGTGAGGCGAAGGACTGGTGCCGCTTACAGGACTCGAACCTGTGGCCCCATCATTACGAATGATGTGCTCTACCAACTGAGCTAAAGCGGCCGACCATGTCATTGACCCGTTCGGGATCATTCACCGGTGGAGGCCCGAGCCGGAATCGAACCGGCGTGCGCGGATTTGCAGTCCGCTGCGTCACCACTCCGCCATCGGGCCGCACCACTGGTGAGCGGCGCACCTAGCGAGTCTTTGCGGGCCATGCAATCGGGCAATTGCACCCGATTGCACCCAAACCCGATTTGTCAGGTATTGAGGCCCATAGAACGGAACCAGCGCTTTACGTTGCGCGCCGCCTGTCGCAGACGCTGTTCGTTTTCGACCATCGCGATGCGGACATAGCCTTCGCCCTGCTCGCCATAGCCGACACCGGGGGCGACCGCGACTTCTGCCTCGGTCAGCAGCTGCTTGGAGAATTCGAGGCTGCCCATGTCTCTCAGCGCTGGTGGCAGCGGGGCCCATGCGAACATCGACGCGGGCGGGCTGGGGATGTCCCAACCGGCGCGGGCGAAGGCATCGACCATCACATCGCGGCGCTTTTGATAGAGGTTGCGATTCTTTTCGACGATGTCCTGCGGTCCGTTCAGCGCGGCACAGGCCGCCGCCTGAATCGGCGTGAACGCGCCATAGTCGAGGTACGACTTTACGCGGGTCAGTGCCGCGATCAGCTTTTGATTGCCGACCGCAAAGCCCATGCGCCATCCAGCCATCGAATAGGTCTTGCTCATCGAGGTAAACTCGACCGCGACGTCCTTGGCCCCTGGCACCTCGAGGATAGAGCGGGTCGGATTGCCGTCGTAATACAGCTCCGAATAGGCGAGGTCGGACAGGATCCAGACGCTGTTCTCCTTCGCCCAGGCGACCAGTCGTTCGTAAAATGCGAGATCGACCGTCTCTGCCGTCGGGTTCGACGGATAGTTGACGATCAGCACCGTGGGACGCGGCACCGAGTGGCGCATCGCGTTGTCGAGCGCGGTCCAGTACTTCTCGTCGGGCGTGGTCGGCACTTCGCGAATCGTCGCGCCCGCAAGAATGAAGCCGAAGGTGTGTATCGGATAGCTGGGGTTCGGCGCCATGATGACGTCGCCCGGCGCGGTGATCGCGGTGGCAAGGCTGGCCAGCCCTTCCTTTGATCCCATGGTGACGACGATCTCACGCTCCGGGTCCAGCTCTACGTTGAAGCGGCGGGCGTAATAGTTCGCCTGTGCGCGGCGCAGGCCGGGAATGCCCTTCGACTGCGAATAGCCGTGCGCGTCGGGCTTCATCGCCACTTCGCACAGCTTGTCGATGACATGCTGGGGCGGGGGCAGGTCGGGGTTGCCCATGCCAAGGTCGATGATGTCACGGCCCGCACGACGCGCCTCTGCCCGCATCGCGTTGACTTCGGCGATGACGTAGGGCGGAAGGCGTTTTATGCGGTAGAACTCGTTGTCCATCTCTCGACTTGTCTCAAAAGGGCCAAAATGACCGGGTTATGGGTAGTTATACGATGGCAAGGCATCGCGGCCTTAGACCATGGGCGGCATTGCGCTGACGCGCAACCGGGCGCAAGATTATTCTGCCGACTTGACGAAAAGCACGGTTGATCTTTGTTTTGCTGCACTGCACAAAAGGGCGAGCGCGGGAGAGTTTCACGATGGCATCGGGCACGAAGGACAAGGATCGCGGCATGGACGATGCGGGAACGCCGCCGCCCACCAGCAATGCGCCGATGGATTTCCTGCCCTCTTTGATGGCCGGTCCCTTCCTGCAGATGTTCGACGGTCCGATGAAGGATATGATTGCGTTTCAGGACGCGTCGACCAAGGCGATGTTCGGGGCATTTCTGGGCCAGTCGAGCGATGAGGGCGAACCCACATCCGACGGCACCGGTGACGATGTCGACTGGCAGGCAGTGGCCGGAAATCTGAACGAGATGTGGCGATCGTTCCTGAAGAATCAGCCAGCGATCGCATCGTCGGGCATCGTCGACCCGGCCCGCTGGCTGGACATGGCGGGGCGCTGGCTTTCGCAATACCCCATTGGCGGCGACGAGAAACAGACGCAGCTTTTCGCCGAGGGTATGGCCGTGTGGGACACGATGCTGGGCCAGTTCGGCATGGGCGAATCGGCGCAACTGCCGCGCAAGGACAATCGTTTTCGCGATCCGAAGTGGCAGGAAAACCCCCTCTTCGCGGTGCTGCATCAGGCCTACCTGATGCTGTCGGACCAATTGCTGAACGCGGCCGAGGGGGCGCAGGGGCTGAGCAAGGAGCGCAAGGAACAGCTCAAGTTCTTTACCCGACTGACGACCGAGGCGATGAGCCCGGCGCATTTCCCGCTGACCAATCCCCTGGTGATCGAAAAGACCTTGGAGACGGGCGGCGAGAACCTCGTCAAAGGTATGGAACACCTGATCGCTGACCTGGAGGCGGGTAAGCTCAGCCACACCGACAAGAATGCCTTCGTGCTGGGCGAGAATATCGCCGCGACGCCGGGCAAGGTGATCCACGAAACCCCGCTGTTCCAGCTGATCCAGTACAGCCCGACGACGGAGAGTGTGCGCAAGACGCCGTTGCTGATCTTCCCGCCGTGGATCAACCGATTCTACATCCTCGATCTTGGTCCGAAGAAAAGCTTCGTGAAATGGGCGGTCGATCAGGGGCTGACCGTCTGCCTCGTGTCGTGGAAGTCCGCCGATGCGTCGATGGCCGACATCGCGTGGGAGGATTACATCCGCGCCCAGATCGAGGCGATCGATGTCGTGCGCGAACGGTTCAAGGTGCCGTCGGTCCACACGATCGGTTATTGCGTTGGGGGTACGACGCTGGCTGCGACGCTCTCGGTGCTGGGCCGCCGGGGAGAGGCGGACAAGGTTGCCAGCGCGACCTATTTCACCGCGCAAGTCGACTTTACCGAGGCGGGTGAGCTGAAGGCCTTTATCGACGAGGCTCAGCTGAAGATGATCGATTCGCTGGCGGGCGAGGGGTATGTCGACGGGCGCTATCTGGCGCTGGCGTTCAACCTGCTGCGCAGCCCGGACCTGATCTGGAACTACGTCACCAAGAATTACCTGTTGGGTGAGGACTACAGCGCGTTCGACCTGCTTTACTGGAACGGCGACAGCACCAACCTGCCCGCGCGGTTCCACCGCGAGTACCTGAAGGATCTGTATCACGACAACCTGCTGGTCGTGCCCGATGCGCTCAGCGCCGATGGCACGCCGATCGACCTGCGCCGCAATGTCACGCCGTCGTATATTCAGGCGGGGGTCGACGATCACATCGCCCCGCTGCCCAGCGTCTGGAAACTGACGCGGCACTTGTCGGGGCCTAAGCGGTTCCTGCTGGCGGGATCGGGGCATATCGCGGGCGTCGTCAATCCGCCGTCGTCGGGCAAGTACCAGTACTGGTCCATCGGCGAGCCCGATGCCGAGCAGCCCGAGGTGCCCGACACGCTGGATGCCTATAAGGCCCAAGCCGTCGAAACGCCGGGCAGCTGGTGGCCGGACTGGATCAGATGGATCGATGCAATCGACCCCGCAACCACCAAGGCAACGGGCAAGCGCAAGCCCGGCGGGCGTGGCGACACGGTGATCGAAGACGCGCCGGGCCGTTACGTAAAGGCGCGGTAACAAAGCGCTGCGATGGTCTGCCCCGATGGCGGGGCGGACCACCTACGACTTTTGTGCAACGCACAATTTTTCATTGACTCGAGCGCCCTCAACACTTATTGTGCAGTGCAACATGACCCGTGAAATGGGTCTGTCGCGGACGGAGGGCCTGATTGAATTTCCCTCTCGCCGCACTGAATTCGTGAAGCGAGGATAGTTCGATGGCCGAGACCAAGGACGAAGGCGCACCGACAAAGGCGGCGCCCGTCATCAAGCCGGAAGCGGCAAAGCCCGCACCCGCAAAGAAGCGCGGTCGCCCCAAGGGTTCGACAAATGCCAAGGCGGCGTTGAAGACGGCTGCCAAGAAAAAGCCGGCTGCAAAGCCCGCCGTAGCCAAGGCCGCAGCGGCAAAGGCTGCGCCGAAGCCCGCCCCGGCAAAGCCGGTTGCACCGAAACCGGCTGCTCCGGCGCCGGTCGCCGCCAAGCCGGCCCCCATTCCGGCAGCGGCGAAGGAAGCCGAAGCCGCCCCCGCAAAGGTAGCCGCCGCAGCGGCTGCCGCGCCAATGAAGACAATGAAAACGATCACGCAGGAGTTTGTAACGATGACTACCCCCGAAGCGATGACCAAAGGTTTCCAGGACGCCATGGCCGACATGACTGCAAAGTCGAAGGCTGCGTACGAAAAGGGCACCGCCATGGTCTCCGACGTCACCGAATTCACCAAGGGCAATGTCGAAGCCATGGTCGAATCGGGCAAGATTTTTGCCAGCGGCATGCAGGAAATGGGTCGTTCGATGATCGCCGATTCCAAGGCCGAATTCGAATCCATGACCGCAGAGGTCAAGGAAATGGCCGCCGTTAAATCGCCGACCGATTTCTTCCAGCTGCAGAGCGCGATGATGCGCAAGTACTTCGACAAGTCGGTTGCCGCCGCGTCGAAGAACACCGAGAGCATGCTGAAGCTGGCCAACGACGCCGCCCAGCCGCTGTCGAGCCGCGTTTCGATCGCCATGGAAAAGATGAAGGCCGCCTGATCCGGGCACCTTCATCGGGTCGGTAACGCAGACCCCCGGTATCGATCAGCCCCCCTGTTCGATGCCATTCCCGAGTAACGGGGCCGGCCCCGGGATACGTCCCGGTCCGGCCCCGTCTTCGGTTTTGGGCCGGGAAAACCGTACGAAGTTACAGCCCGAATTGGATCAACTGTCGCGAAAGACTTGTTAACGAGAGCCGCGATACGATATTCTGACCTGACCATGGCAAGACTGTTGGATATCCCCCAAGGCGGCATCGTGCCCGGCCCTTTGACTGCGTTTGATGCTGCGCGCGTCCGAATCACCGCCATCGACGAGGGTGAAAAAGGCGACGACGACGAGGGTGACGGCGGGGCGGGCCAGATCGATCTGGTTACGAAAACGCGCGCCAAGCCCAAGAAGCCGAGCCAGTTCAAAGTGCTCATGCTCAACGACGACTACACGCCGATGGAATTCGTCGTGTTGGTGTTGAAGCGTTTCTTCCGCATGGACATGGAACAGGCGACGCAAGTCATGCTCCACGTGCATCAACGCGGCGTGGGCGTGTGCGGCATCTATCCCTACGAGATCGCCGAAACCAAGGTGAACCAAGTGATGGATTTCGCGCGTCAGAACCAGCACCCGCTGCAATGCACGCTTGAAAAGGCCTGATCGCGCGCCTCTTTTCCGGGGCGATTGGCGGCAAAACTGGTGACGCACCCGATGCTTGCCTATATGGGGCAGGCAAGCTAGCCCGCCGGGCCAGACGAAACGACCAGCAGAGCCTTTGTTGAGCAGATTCTTCAACGCGACGGACCGCTACATCTTTCGGCTCGTGCTGATGCCGATGCTGGGTACGTTGGTGCTCGCCGCGTCGTTGCTGATTCTCGACAAGATGCTGCGCCTGTTCGAAGTGGTCGCCAACGAGGGCGGACCCATCGGCGTCGTGTTTCAGATGCTGGCCAACCTGCTGCCCGAATACATGAGCCTTGCGATACCGCTGGGCCTGATGCTGGGCATTCTCTTTGCGTTCCGGAAACTGGCGACGTCTTCGGAACTGGACGTGATGCGCGCGGTAGGGCTGGGGTATACCCGGTTGCTGAAGGTTCCGTACATCATCACCGTTGCGCTGGTGATCCTGAACTTCGTGCTGGTTTACTGGGTGCAGCCGGTCTCGCGCTATGATTACCAGCGACTGGCCTTCGAACTGTCGTCGGGGGCGTTGGGCGCGTCGATCGATGTCGGCGAGTTCAATTCGATACAGGACCGGACCGCGCTGCGTATCGAAGAAAGCCGCGACAACGGGCGCGAACTCGGCGGTATCTTCGCGCGCGTCACCGATGACGATGGCGACCTGCTGTCGATCAGCGCGCGGGGTGGGCGGTTTCTGGCCAATGCCGATGACGAGAATACGATCATCCTGCGCCTGACCGACGGCACGATCATTCAAGACGAGCCGGACATCGACACGCCGCGCGTGTTGTCGTTCAGCAGTTATGACCTTCCCATCGACCTGCCGGAAATCGAACAATTCCGCGATCGCGGCGGGGCGGAGCGGGAATATATCCTGCCCGAACTGTTGCAGATCGGCTGGAACGATCAGGTCGATGAGGATCTTCGCAACGAAAGCCTTGCCAGCTTCAACTTCCGACTGGTCGAAGTGGTGATGATGCTGTTCCTGCCGCTTCTCGCCGTTGCCTTGGCGATCCCGCCAAAACGTTCGACCAGCGCGCTTGGCGTGTTCGTATCGGTGGTCATGGTCGTCGCCTATCACAAGGTGAACCAGTACGGGCAGGACGTGGCCGCGCTTGGCCTCGTCAGCCCGTTGGTGTCGCTGTGGCTGCCGTTCGTTCTGTTCGGTGCCTTGATCGGCTGGATGTATTGGCGCGTGGCCTATGTGCCGGGGGGGCAAGCCATCGGTTGGCTGGAAACGGGGGCGTCGGTCGTGACCAAGAAACTGGTCGCGGTGTTCCGCCTCATGCGCCTGACCGGGCGGAAAGAGCTGAAGCGCATGGCCGAGGAAAAGGACGGGGGCGCGCCTGATGCGGCTTGATTTTCTCCCCTCGTGGCGGCTGACCGTCTATTTGGCGAAGACCTTTGTCGTGCGCATCTTCGCGGTGCTGGCGATGCTGGTGCTGGTGCTCCAGATTCTCGATCTGCTGGGCACGAGCGGCGAGATCCTTGCCGTCGACGGAAACAGCGAGGCGCAGCTATGGACCTATGTCTCGCTGCGCGCGCCGCAATTGGTGGCACGGTTCCTGCCCTACTCGGTGTTGTTGGCGACGATTCTGACGCTGGCGACGCTCAACCAGAACAGCGAAGTCATCGCCATGAAAGCCGCGGGACTTTCCGCGCACCAGATCCTTGCGCCGCTGGTGCTGACGGCGGCGCTGGTTTCGCTGCTCAGTTTCGGGTTCAATGAACGCATCGTCACCCGCGCCACCGCGACGCTGAGCGCGTGGGAAAAGGCGGACTGGGGGCCGGTGCCCGTTGGGTCGAGCATCAAGAGCAATATCTACATGGCCGACGGCGATGCGATCCTTGTCGCGCGCACGGCGGTCGGCAGCGGTGATGCCATGCGGCTGGGCGGCGTGACGTGGTACCGCCGCGACCCGAACCTGATGCTGACCGAACAGTGGCGAGCAACCGATGCGCGCTGGACGGGCGATGGCTGGGAACTGTCCGCCCCGCGCCGGTTCACGGTCTCCACGGCCAAGCTCGACACGATGCCGGATACCGTCGTGGGTGCTGGAATAACTCCGCGCGAGATCGCGATCAGCTCGGTCAACGCCGATGCGCAGGATATCGTGACGCTGCGCAAATCGATCGATGCGCTGAAGGATGCGGGCCGTCGGACGGAGGAGCTGGAAGGCCGCTGGTGGCACAAGATTTCCGGGCCGTTGTCTGCGGCGCTGATGCCGTTGCTAGGCGCGGTGGCTGCGTTCGGGCTGGCGCGATCAGGGCAATTGTTTGTGCGCGCGGTGATCGGCATGGCGCTGGGCTTTGCCTATTTCGTGGTCGACAACGCCGCGCTCGCCATCGGTAATTTCGGCGGATATCCGCCGTTCTTGGCGGCATGGTCGCCGTTCCTGCTGTTCGCACTGATCGGCGAACTGGTGTTGCTTAAAACCGAGGAGTAAAATCTTTTTGGGAACAATGTGGCAGGTTCGTGCGTCTCTGCCTCAATTGCGCCACAATTTGGAGACGCTGACTATGAAAAAGATCATTCTGCCCGCCCTCGCCGCCGTTTCGGCCCTTGGTCTTGCCGCTTGCGGTTCGGAAACGACCCCCGCTGCCGAAGACGCTGCGATGGCCGATGACACTGCTGCCGTCGACACCACCGCCGACACCGCGATGACTGCTCCGGTCGAAGAAGGTGATGGCGACTCGCTGACGGTCAGCGAAGACGGCCTTGATGCCCAGATCAACGATGGCGATACCTCGGTCACGGCCGATATCGACGAAGATCCGTCGATGACCGTTACCGACTGATCCACGCGATCAAAGGGGAAGAGAGGGCCGCAACCGCCGGGTTGCGGCCCTTTTCGCATCTGCAACACACCGCTCACCACCCGTTCAGCCGTGGCGCGATAGTCACGCCTGTTGCGACCCGTAAACCGCATGGCCCGCGCGCGCTGGCGCCGTTGCCATCCGCTGTGCTAAGGGCCGCCCCCGACGCGAATTTGCCCAACGCGAATTTGAAAGCGCAAGATAAAGACTATGGCCCAGGTACAGAGCAATCCGATCGACGAAACCGCACCCGTGGACGAATCCGCGCTGCCGTTCTGGAAACGGTCGCACTATCTCGACCGGATGACGCTGAAGGGCCTGATCGTCGCCTATTTTCAGCATTACACGATCATCGCCTATCTTGGCCTGACCGCACTGTGTGTCGTCGCTTTCGCGATCTGGCCGACGACGCCGCTGCGCGCGGCGCTGGCGTTCGGTGCGGCGATGGTGGTCTATCCGCTGGTCTGGCACCTGCTTCACCAGTATGTTTTGCACGGGCAGTGGATGTACAAGATCAAGCCGCTGGCCGGCACGTGGAAGCGCATTCACTACGACCACCATCAGGATCCGAACCATCTTGAGGTGTTGTTCGGTGCGCTGCACACCACCGTGCCTACGATCTTCATCGCAACCGCACCGATCGGCTATGCCATCGGCGGCATCGGCGGTCTGGCAGCGGCCTTTGCCGGGGGCTTGCTGACGACGTGCTATTACGAGTTCATGCACTGCATCCAGCATCTGGCGTTCAAGCCGAAGTGGAAGTGGGTGCAGTACATGAAGCAGCGCCATGTGGAGCATCACTACTTCGATGAAGACGGCAACTACGGCATCACCAACTACTTCTGGGACCGGGTGCTGGGCACCTATTACGAGAAGAAGGATCGCCCCAAGCGTTCGCCCACGGTGTTCAACCTTGGCTATGACGAGGCGATTGCGGTGAAGTGGCCGTGGGTCAAGAACCTGTCGGGCGGTATCGCATCGGGCCACCCGCGCCGCCGCGCGATGGGCAAGGAAGGGTTCGACCCGCTGAAGGGCCGCGATCAAGCGAAGGCCAGCGAGACGGATAAGGCCGCCTGACGGCCATCCGAAGTTTACGGAGACAGTATGGGCGACGTTTCGGGCGCGCTGGTCGTTGCACCGGTTGAGGGCAAGGCCGACCGTAAAGCGTTTCTGGACGTCGCCTATCGCTTGAATGGCGATGACCCGAACTGGGTCCCGCCGCTCCGCTCCGAAGCGGCGGAAATGCTCGATCCGTCGAAGAACCCGTTCTTTCAGCACGCCGATCACCAGTTTTTCCTCGCACGTCGCAATGGCCGCGTTGTCGGGCGCATTTCCGCGCATATCGACAAGCTGGCGCTGACCATGCCGGTGGAACAGGGCATGGGCCCCGGCACGGGCATGTGGGGCCTGTTCGATGCGGAGGACGAAGCCGTCGCCGCGCCCCTGATCGCCGCGGCGGAGGACTGGCTGCGCGCCAAGGGCATGACGCGGGTTCTGGCCCCGATCAGCCTTTCGATCTGGGAGGAACCGGGCCTGCTGACCAAGGGGCACGATCATCCCCCGATGGTCATGATGGGCCACCACCCTGCCAAGTACCAACCGTGGATCGAGGCGCAGGGCTATGCCCCGGCCAAGACGCTGCGCACCTTTGACCTCGACGTCAGCGGCGGCTTTCCGCCCCTGATCCAGCGGATCATCACGTCTGGCCAGAAGAACGCGAAAATCCGCATCCGCGAAGTCGACAAGGCGAAGTTCGATCAGGAAGCGGCGCTGATCCTCGACATCCTGAACGATGCGTGGAGCACGAACTGGGGCTTTGTGCCGATCACCGATGCCGAAGTCGCCTATACCGGCAAGAAGCTGCGCCCGCTGGTCCGCGAAGACCTGATCATGGTGGCAGAGTACGAGGGCGAGCCGGTCGCGTTCATGATGACGCTGCCCGACGTGAACCAGCCGATCAAGGTAATTGGCGGCAAGCTGTTCCCGTTCGGCTGGGTTCGCCTGCTGAACTGGATTCGCAAACCAACCAATGCGGCCATGCGCGTGCCGTTGATGGGCGTACGCAAGCATCTGCAAAGCTCTCGCCTTGCCAGCCAGCTGGCCTTCATGATGATCGAGAAGATCCGCCTGAACGCGATCCGCGACTATGGCACGACGCGCAGCGAGATCGGCTGGATCCTTGACGACAATCAGGGCATGAACGCCATTGCCGAGGCGATCGATGCCGACATCAATCGCGAATATACGATTTACGGCAAGGCGTTGTGATCGGGGGCGGCGATTTTTCGCGCAAACCTTCGCAATTGCGGGAACGGACCGGCTGAATTCGACGTTGTTTTCCCGATAGCGGCATTTGCGCCGCAGCAGGGATGTTGACACCGGATGACCACCACGAAACCGCCGAAGCAGGCCGATCGCAAGATCGGTACGGCGCTCGTGGTCGAAGACGATCCGATCCTTGCGCTGTCGATAGAGGATATCCTGCTCGAAGCAGGGTCGCCCCATGTCACGGTATGCTCCAGCACGAAGCAGGCGCTTGCCGCACTGGAAAAGAGCAAGCCCGACGTGCTCGTCCTCGACGTGCATCTGGTCGACCGTGATGACGGCTGGGCCGTGGCGGAGCTGGTTACCGAACTGGGCCCGCAACCGCCGCGCATTGTGTTCTCTACCGGCAATCCAGAGGCGATCCCGCAGGACATCGCCGAACTGGGCACGGTTCTGGCCAAACCCTATGCGCCAGAGGCGTTGATCTCCGCCGTTGCGGGTACGCGCCGCACAGGCTTGCTCGCCAAGATCAAGGGCGCGATTACGTCCGACTGATTTTCGTATGACCGGAGTTGACCGCCGCTCGTATCGGGCAGGCGGTTTCTTGCGCATGCCTCGCTGGCGCAGATCGGAAATCTCGAGCGGAAAGTAAAAGGCCTCCGCTCCCCCTGTTAGGGAACGAAGGCCTTTCGGGATCGTATCACCGGCCGCTTGGACGGGAGGGGGGTCTCGGCGGTGACATGACTAAAATGCGCTACCCGGAAATGGGTTCCACCGCTTGCCGATTCTTTTTCGCGACGCTTAAAAAAAAATCATAAACCATTGAATATTAGACATTTAAAAATCAAATAAAGGGCCGCTTTCGCGTCAGGCTGCTGTCAACCTGCACGTAACGGCGCACTGCCTCCATGTCGGGGATCTCGATCACGGTCAGGGTCCAGCGGACCAGCCCTTCGCGGCGCAGGGTCTGGAGCGAGCGGTTGGTATGCACCAGAGACAGGCCCAGCATATCGGCGATCTGGCTCTGCGTAACGGCAAGGTTCAGCTTGTGCGGCCCGTCGGTCATGCAGGTGCCCTCCGCCCGCTCGATCAGGAATAGCGCGAGATAGGCGATCCGTTCGCGTGCATTGCGCTGACCCAGCGCGACAAGGTGCTCTTCCAGCGCGGCCTCTTCCTTGGCGGCCAGCCAGATCAGATCGTAGCTGAGTTCGGGAAAACCGCTGATGAAGCTGCGGAACGCATCGCGGGGGAAGGTGCAGAGGCGCGCGTCGATCAGCGCCTCGATCCCGTGGGTCATCGGCTCGTTCAGTGCCGCCTGAAGGCCCACGATATCGCCGGGGAACAGGAAGTTGATGATCTGCCGCCGCCCGTCGTCCAGCAGGCGAAAGCGGATCAGCACACCCTCCAGCACGGTATAGACATGCGCGCTGGTCGTACCCTGAATCAGGACTTGTCCACCCCGATCGACCGCGACCTCTCCGCTTTTGAACGTCTGGATCAGGTCCAGTTTGTCCGCCGGCGGATTGTGCAAACCTGGACAGCCCAGCAACGGGCATTCCCGGCACTCTACAGTCGAACGACCCACGCTCACCGACATGACCCCGCGTTACCCTGATTAACCTCAGGCCCTGAGAGACAATCTTAACATATTTTGCAAGACTTTAAGTTGCCCGACAAGAAAATCCGGGAACCGTCGTTTCGCGCGCGCGTTTCGGCACTCGATCCAATTAACGGGAAGGGCTTGCATGTCTCTCGGGGCCAAGGTTGCCGCCAATCTGCCATATCTACGCCGCTACGCACGCGCACTCTCGGGCTCTCAGAGCACCGGCGATGCTTTCGTGCGGGCAACTCTCGAAGCTATTCTTGCCGATGCCGACCTGAAGGCAAGCCTGGACGAAGGCGGCCGCGTGCCGCTGTACCGGGCCTTCAACAAGCTGTGGTCAAGCGCATTTCTGCAGGTGGCGGACGGGGAAACCGTTCTTGCCGATCATGAGGCGGCGGCACAGGAACGCCTTGCCGCGATCACGCCGATGAACCGGCAGGCGCTGCTTCTCACTACGCTTGAGGACTTCTCGATCGCGCAGGCGGCCGAGATAATGGACCTGAGCGAGGACGAGGTCGAAAACCTTGTGCAAGAGGCCGTGGCCGAGATCGACCGCGAATCGACGACCAACGTCCTGATCATCGAAGACGAACCGCTGATCTCGATGCAGCTGGAGGACCTTGTCCGCTCGCTGGGTCACGACATCTGCGGCACTGCGGCGACGCGGACGCAGGCGCGCGACGTGATCGACAAGGAAATGCCGGGCCTCGTGCTGGCCGATATCCAGCTGGCCGACGGATCCTCGGGCCTTGATGCGGTGGACGACATTCTCGCCATCGGTTCGGTGCCGGTTATCTTCATCACCGCCTATCCGGAACGCCTGCTCACGGGCGATCGCCCGGAACCGACCTATCTGGTTACCAAGCCGTTCCAGGAATCGACGGTGCGCGCGGCCATCAGCCAGGCGCTGTTCTTCGGATCGAGCCGACCCCTGCCCTGATCCCAACCTGATCGCAGGAGAAACGCCGGTCACCCCGCAAGCGGGTGGCCGGCGTTTTTCGTTGTACGGTTGATGGGCCAACAGACCGCCTGTCGTGGTGCTAGGCTTTAGTCCTTCTTCACCCTGTCGGCGTCGCGGCGTGCGCGGATCATGAATTCGGATCGGGTACGCACCGGGATCAGCATCGTGCACCGCACGCCGCCCGGTTCGAAGACGAGGTCTACGGGGTTGCGCAATTCGTGCGCGACGATCTTCTCGATCAGTTCGGTACCGAAGCCGCGTGGGCGGTCCTGCGGCACCGTCGGCCCGCCGCTTTCCTGCCAGCGGACGCGGACGAGGTTGTCCGACACCAGATCCCAGACCACTTCGACCCGCCCATCCGGAACGCTCAGAGCGCCGAACTTGGCCGCATTTGTCGCCAGTTCGTGGATCGCGAGGCCCAACGACAGCGCATCGTTGGGCGCAAGGTCGACCGGCGGGCCCTGCATCTCGACAATGGACTCACGGCCCAAGGCGTAGGGTGCCATCTCTACCTCGATCACCGAGCGAACCGGGGTCGTCCCCCATTCCGACTGGGTCAGCAGGTCATGCGTTGCCGACAATGCGCGAATGCGCCCGTCGAGCGACGTTGCAAAGCTATCCAGATCGGATGCGCGGCGGCGCGTCAGCGAGACGATGGACAGGACGTTGGCCAGTGTATTCTTCACCCGGTGGTTCAACTCGCGGGTCAGCGAGTTGCGGATCGCGGCCTGTTCCTCAAGAATGCCGATCACTTGCCGCGCATCGGCGGCCTGCCGCGTCAGCAGCCATGCAATGGCCAGCGCCAGCGTCGCGACGACAAGGCCCGCCAGCAGGACGATCACCGCGATTTCGGACAACATCGAGGACTTCAGCGACTGAACCCGCATGGTCCATTCGCGATTGCCGACGTTGACTCTGGTGGTCAGGCTCTCACCCCCGGTTTCCCCTACCCGCAATTCGGCGAGGAGATTGTCGGGCTGAATGTCGCCATCGTAAAGCTGGATATGCGCGCGGTTCGGCAATTCACCTTCCAGCGCGGATTCCAGAAAATCCTGCGCGTTGAAGGGGCTGTAGACATAACCCTTGAGGCGGCGCGTGCCGTCGGCGGCGTTGACTTCAAACACCGGCATATAACTGAGGAAGCCAGGCATCGCTTCCTCCTGCCCTTCCTGTACCAGCACGACTTTGCCCGATGCGGTGGGGCGTGACTGGCGCTCCGCCTCCAACATGGCGGCGCGGCGGATGCGCTCGGAGAACATGTTGAAACCCAGAGCGCGTCGGTTCCGTTCGGTTAGCGGCTGAAGAAACGTGACCGGCACCGCATAGGCCTGATCCGACCGGGGCAGCGGGTGCACGGTAAAGCTGTCTGCCCCGATTTCGCGCATTCGCGCTTCGAAGGCGGGTATCTCGGCGCTATCGACCCGCGCAGCCCAGCCTATGCCCTCGGCACCCCGAAAATTGGCGTCGAGCCGCAATTGTCCCACGAAAGTCTGGAACATCGGTGCGGAAATCTCTGGCTGCGTGGCGAGCAGCGCGGCCCCCGCGCGCAGGTAGGCCGTGTTGGCATTGGCACGGCGTTCCAGCGCGCTGCTCGCGGCGGTGGCGATCTGTTGCAACTCGTTCACGCGGGCCTGCGTCTGCGACTTTTCGATTGCCCAGACGCCCACCGCGGTCAGCGCTGCGATAGCCACGAAAATCCCGATCGGCAGGGCGCGCGGATAGTGCGCAAAACCGCGCAGCACGCGGCCGATCCGGGGATCGGCCCGGCGTCCGCGGCGTTCTTCGACCTTGCGGTCGGCCTTGATCGGTGTCGCTTCGGTCATGCCCCCGTCACGGTCCGTCAGGGCGCGTAAACGCGCATGACATCGCAGCCGCACAAAAGGTGATCGGTCAAAACGGAAGGCTCTTTATAGTTTTGGTCGCTATCCCGGGAACAATTCCACACTGGTTTCGTTCCCGTTTGAGTGACGAGCATTTTTTCAAGACGCCCGGCTCCGCTGGTTGCCGGAATTTCGGGCGGCTCGACGGACTGGAACGGGATCGCGGGGCTAAACCTCGCTGGAAAGCGAATGAGGGACGTGAAGGGTAAAACCAACGATACGCATCCGCCGAAGAAAAGCGGTAAGCGACCGGATTGGGCTGCCGGGCTCCGGCAGCTCTACGATTCCGTCGTGGAAGAACCGCTGCCTGACAGCTTCGACGATCTGCTGTCCAAATTCGATTCGGACGACTGATGTCCAGCGCCAAAGCGAATCGGCAAGCCGCCGAACCCGCCCCGCGTTCTGACGAAGCAGCGGACGACTTCGATTTCAAGAAAGAGCTGACTGCGGTCATCCCCCACCTGCGTGCCTTTGCGCGTGGCCTGTGCGGACGGCCCGACCTGGCCGACGATCTTGTGCAGGAAGCGTTGATGAAGGCATGGGCCGCGCAAGAGCGGTTTCAGCCCGGTACGTCGATGCGCGCGTGGACCTTTGTGATTCTGCGCAACGCGTACCTGACCGACATGCGCCGCAACCGGTTCCGCGCCGATTACGACGAGACGGTGGCCGAACGTATTCTGACGGCCCCGGCCGGGCAGGAAGGCCCGATCCATCTGTCGGATATGCACCGCGCGCTGCTGACTCTTCCGCCCGAACGGCGAGAAGCGCTGTTGCTCGTTGGTGCGGGTGGCTTCAGTTACGAAGAAGCCGCAGAGATTTGCAACTGTGCGGTCGGCACGATCAAGAGCCGCGTGGGCCGGGCCCGTGCGGCGTTGAACTCGATGCTGGAAGACGGCGACGTGCCGCAACGCTCCACCGAAGATGCCGCCGCGCACGGCGCGATCATGGGCGAGCTTGACGACATGGCCGAGCCGCAAGTCAACGCCGGCCGATAGGCGCGGCCCGGGGGGCGGCGTGAACGCGGGAAACCAGGACGAATCAGAGGGCAACGAACCGCTGATCGGCGGATCGATGCAGGATCGCCAGCTGGAACGGCTGGCGGGCGACGTATCGAATGCGGACGAGCGCCCGGCGCGACGCACCATGCCCGATATCGATCTGGGGCGTTTGGGGTCGGCCTTGCTGCTGATGGCGGGCATCGGCCTGTTTCTCGCCCTGCCGTTCGTCCTGTCTTTCGGCTCGTTGGTCTTCCTGCCCTTTGTGACGGCGCTGGTTCTGACCATTCTGCTCTCGCCGCTGGCCGATCACCTTGCGCGCATCGGGCTGCCAAACGTGCTGGCCTCTTTCATGGCGGTTGTGGTGTTCATCGCCGTGCTGGTATTGGCTGCCGCCGCGATCCTGCAACCGGCGGTCGTCATGTTCGACCGGGTGCCGGAAATGACCGCGTCGATCAGCGAGACATTCGGGCAGCTGCGCGGGCAGCTCGATTGGATCAACGATCTAAACCGCCAGATCGGGCAATTGGCCGGAGAACGGTCGGGCCAAGAAGTCGTGGTCGCCACCCCGTCGATGATCGAGCGGGTTGCGCTCGCCACGCCGACATTCGTGATCGAGACCTTGCTGACCCTGCTGATGGCGTTTTTCATGATAGAGGCGCGGGTCCGGATGCGGCGGCGGCTCTTGCTGGAACGTGCGGAATTCGGCGCTTCGTTAAAGGCCGCACGCGCCGTGCGCGAAGTGCAGGACCGGGTGGCGAGCTATATTCTGACGGTCGGCCTGATCAATCTGGGCGTCGGCGTGATCGCCGCGCTGGGTGCTTGGGCGCTGGGCATGGAGGCCCCCATCATGTGGGGCGGTCTGGCGGCGATCCTGAACTTCCTGCCCTATCTCGGCCCGCTGGCGATGACGGGCATCCTGCTGCTCGTCGGGTTTGGCAGTGCCGATACAATTCTGCTGGGACTGGCCCCGGCGGCGGCCTATCTGGCGCTTCACGCGATAGAGGCGAATGCCGTGACCCCCGCGATCCTTGGTGCTCGGTTTACCGTCAATCCGGTGCTGATCCTGCTCGCCATCAGCTATTTCACGTGGATATGGGGCGTGCTGGGCGCGATCCTGTCGATGCCGATCCTGATCACTCTGATGGCGCTGATCGAACATCTCGGCCATCCAAACATCATTGGATTCTTGTTCGGGGAGCCGCTATTTCTGCCAAGACAGGAAGAGGCCGAACCCTGACCGAAATGTCAGCCGCGCAAACGAAAAGGCCGGGCATCGCTGCCCGGCCTTTTGCGTTTCGGTGATCCGTTCCGGAATTAGTCCGAGGGATACGACCAGATCGAACCGCGCGCATAATTCTCTGCGGCGAAGTCCCAGTTCAGGTGGCCGGTGCTGACCGCCTTGAGGTAATCGGGACGCACGTTCTTGTGGTCGAGGTAATAGGCGTGTTCCCACACGTCCAGCGTGAGAAGCGGGTTCTTGCCGCCGATTGCCAGCGTACCGGCATCGTGGGTTTCTTCGACCGAGAGCTTGCCGTCTGCATCGGCGGCCAGCCAGACCCAGCCCGACGCGAAGTGACCCGCGCCCGCAGTCTGCAGCTTTTCGACCAGCGCGTCGACCGAACCGAACGCGGCGTCGATCGCGGCCTTCAGGTCGCCCGACGGCGCGCCGCCTTCGGGGGCCATCGAGTGCCAGTAGAACGCGTGGTTCCAGCTTTGCGCCGAATTGTTGAACAGTCCCTTGTCACCCTTTTCGTCGGCAGCGGCGATGATTGCTTCCAGCGACGCGTCGGCAAGATCGGTGCCTTCGACGGCGGCGTTGGTCTTGTCGACATAGGCCTTGTGATGCTTCCCGTGGTGGGTCTGCAGCGTATCGGCGCTGATCGCCGGGCTCAGCGCATCGTGTGCATAAGGAAGGTCGGGAAAAGCAATAGCCATCAGGAAAGCTCCTTGAAGATTCAATGTCGTTGTCTGCGGTTCATAGATGTAAACGCGATTGTCAGCGTCAAGTTGCAGATCCGGGTATTTTTCGCACTTGCAGCGTTTCCGGTCCCTTCATTTCCGCCGCGTGGAGTGCCATGACGGGCGGAACGGCACGAACACCAGCGAAGGACATACGCTTGGGACGCAAGTATTTCGGCACCGACGGCATTCGCGGCCGGACCAATTCGGGCAACATGACCGCGACGATGGCGATGAAGGTCGGCCAGGCGGCGGGCACCTATTTCCTGCGCGGCGATCACCGGCACCGCGTGGTGATCGGCAAGGATACGCGGCTGTCGGGATATATGATGGAAAGCGCGATGGTGGCGGGGTTCACCAGCGTGGGGATGGATGTGGTCCTCCTCGGCCCTATGCCGACGCCTGCGGTGGCCCTGCTGGCACGGTCGATGCGCGCGGATCTGGGCGTGATGATTTCCGCCAGCCACAATCCGTTCGAGGATAACGGCATTAAGCTGTTCGGTCCCGACGGCTTCAAGCTGTCGGACGAGGATGAGCTGGCGGTCGAGATGATGATCGACCAAGAGCAACTGCTCGTCCGGCCCGAGGACATCGGGCGCGCCCGGCGCATCGATGACGCGCGCGGGCGCTATATCCACGCGGTCAAGAACTCGCTGAACTCGCAGATCCGGCTCGACGACCTGAAGATCGTCGTCGATTGCGCAAATGGCGCCGCCTACGACGTGACCCCGCCCGCGTTTTGGGAACTGGGTGCGGAGGTTGTGTCGATGGGGGTCAGCCCCGACGGGCACAACATCAACCGCGATGTAGGTTCTACTGCGCTGGATGCGATCAAGGCCCGCGTGGTCGAAGAAGGCGCAGACATCGGCATTGCGCTGGACGGCGATGCGGACCGGCTGATCGTGGTGGACGAGAAGGGCAAGACCGTCGACGGCGACCAGATCATGGCGCTGATCGGGCGCGACTGGCACCGGCAGGAACGCCTGCGCGGCGGCGGTGTGGTGGCGACGGTGATGAGCAATCTCGGCCTCGAACGCTTTCTGGAAAGCGAGGGATTGAGCCTCGTGCGCACGGCGGTCGGCGACCGTTACGTGCTGGAGGCGATGCGTGCGGGCGATTTCAACGTTGGCGGTGAACAGTCGGGGCACATGATCCTGCTCGACCATGCGACGACCGGCGATGGGACCGTGGCCGCGCTGCAAGTTCTGGCCGCTCTGGTCCAGTCGGGCAAACCGGCGAGCGAATTGCTGCATTTGTTCGAACCGGTGCCGCAGATCCTGAAGAACGTGCGGTTCACCGGCAATCCGCTGGAAACGACGCTGGTGAAAGACGCCATCGCGCATGGCGAGGGCACGCTGGCGGGCAAGGGCCGGGTCGTCATCCGCAAGTCCGGCACCGAACCTGTCGTGCGCGTCATGGCAGAGGGCGACGATGCGGGCGAGGTCGAGAGTGTGGTCGACGCGATCTGCGACGCCGTAAAGGAAGCGAGCGCCTGATGCTGGAAATGCGCCCCCACTGCGAACGCTGCGACACCGACCTGCCGCCCGAAGCGGCGGGGGCTTTCATCTGCAGCTTCGAATGCACCTACTGTGCCGAATGCGCGGACGAGCTGGACGACCTCTGCCCCAAGTGCGGCGGTGAACTGACCGATCGGCCCACACGGTCCAAGGCGAACCAGCTGAAAGGCGCCGATATGCGGGACGCGCAGGGGTGACGACACCGCCACGCGTTCTGGTCATCGCCGGGTCCGACAGCTCGGGCGGCGCGGGCATTCAGGCAGACATCAAGACGATCACGATGCTGGGCGGTTACGCGATGACCGCGATCACCGCGATCACCGCGCAGAACACGACCGGGGTGCAGGCGGTGGAAGTGTTGTCGCCGGACTTGGTCGTAGCGCAGGCGCGGAGTTGTATCGACGATATCGGCGTGGATGCGGTAAAGATCGGGATGCTCGGGTCGCCCGCAATCGCGCACGCCCTGGCGGACTTGCTGGAAGACGTGGATGCGCCGGTGGTCTTCGACCCGGTAATGGTCGCGACTAGTGGGTCGGTGCTGGCCGATGCGGATACGATAGCGGCGTTCGAACGCCTTATGCATTTGGCGACGCTGACGACACCGAACTATCCCGAATTGGCCAAGTTGGGTGGGGCCGAAAACCTGATCGCAAAGGGCGTCACCTTCCTCGCCAAAGGCGGCGACGCACCCGGAGAGTTCGTGAAGGACCGGCTGCATCGCCCCGGCAACGAGCCGATGGAATGGTCAGCCTCTCGTATCGATACGCGTCATACCCACGGCACCGGATGCACCATGGCCAGCGCCATCGCGACCGGGTTGGGTTCAGGAATTTCGCTGGAAGCCGCAATCGAACGAGCGCGCGATTTCGTCCGAGCCGCCCTGCTCGCCGCACCCGGCTTTGGCGCCGGGCACGGTCCGTTGGGCCATCAGGCGGTCAGGAAAAACTGGTCGCCGGGTTAAGCTTGTAGAATTTCACGATCCGCTCCCACGCTTCGTCGGCGGTATCGACGATGCGGAACAGTTTCAGATCCTCGTGGCTGATCACGCCTTCGTCGGCCAGTGCCTCGAAATTCACGACCTTTTCCCAGAACGACCGACCGAACAGGAAGATCGGGATTGGCCTCATCTTTCCCGTCTGGACGAGGGTAAGCGTTTCGAAAAACTCGTCGAAAGTACCAAACCCGCCGGGGAACACCGCCAGCGCGCGCGCGCGCATCAAAAAGTGCATCTTGCGCAGCGCAAAATAGTGGAACTGCAATGACAGACGCGGCGTAACATATTCGTTAGGGGCCTGCTCATGCGGCAGAACGATGTTGAGGCCGACCGATTCCGCCCCGGCCTCATGCGCGCCGCGATTGGCTGCCTCCATGATCGAAGGTCCGCCGCCCGAACAGACGACGAATTGCCGGTCACCGTTTTCGACGATGGCCGCCGCACTCGCCATATAAGCCAGCTTGCGCGCTTCCTCGTAATACTTGGTCTTGGCAGCGAGGCTCTCGATCACCGCCCGCCCGCGCGGATCGCTGTCGGCCTTGGCCAGCAGGTCTTCGGCATCCTCGGGAGAGGGAATGCGTGCCGACCCGTAAATGACCAGCATCGAACCGACACCAGCCTCTTCCAGCATCGTTTCGGCCTTGAGCAATTCCAGTTGGAACCGCACCGGACGCAGATCGTCGCGCAGCAGGAAATCGGTGTCGCGGAAGGCGAGGCGATAGGCCGGGTGGCTGGTCTGCGGCGTGTGGGTGGGAGAGCCTTCGGAGAAGGCCGCTTCCTGTTCAGCCTTGTAGAATTTGCGCGGAGTAAGCGCGCGATCGGCGGGCTCTGGTTTGCCGTGCGGGCCGGGTTTGCCGGGTTCGTGCGGCGGTTCCTTGCGGTCGGTCATGTCTCTCCGATGGGTGTCGTCTGGCATTGGCTGACAGATAGGTTGCGCGTCGGCGGATCACAAAGAAAAAGGGCGGTCCCTCTCGGCACCGCCCTGTTCCGTTCACCATCCGGCAGGCTCAGAGCTTCTCGGTAAGTTCCGGTACGGCCTTGTAGAGATCGGCGACCAGCCCGAGGTCAGCGACCTGGAAGATGGGTGCGTCCTCGTCCTTGTTGATGGCGATGATGGTCTTGCTGTCCTTCATGCCTGCAAGGTGCTGGATCGCGCCGCTGATGCCGATGGCGATGTAGACTTCGGGTGCCACGATCTTGCCGGTCTGGCCGACCTGGTAGTCGTTGGGTACATAGCCCGCATCGACCGCCGCGCGGCTCGCGCCCACGCCCGCGCCCAGCTTGTCGGCCAGCGGCATGATCAGGCTTTCGAACGTCTCGCCGTCTTTCAGCGCGCGGCCGCCCGACACGATGATCTTGGCCGAGGTCAGTTCGGGGCGCTCGCTCTCGGCGATTTCCGCGCCGACGAAGCTCGACAGACCCTTGTCACCGGCCGACGCGACATCTTCGATCGCGCCCGAACCGCCGCTCGTCTCCGCCTTGTCGAAGGCGGTGCCGCGTACGGTGACGACCAGCTTGGCATCGGTGCTTTCGACCGTCGCGATGGCGTTGCCGGCATAGATCGGGCGGGTGAAGGTCTTCTCGCCTTCGACCGAGAGGATATCGCTGATCTGCATGACGTCGAGCATGGCGGCGACGCGCGGGGCGATGTTCTTGCCGTTGGTGGTGGCCGGCGCGACGAACGCGTCGTGATGGCCCATCAATTCGACGATCAGCGGCGCGACGTTTTCAGCAAGCGCGTGCGCATAGACCGCATCGTCGGCAAGATGGACCTTGCCCACGCCTGCGACCTGTGCGGCCTGTTCGGCCACCGCGCGGCAGCCTTCGCCCGCGACAAACAGGTGGACTTCGCCCAGCTTGCCCGCGGCGGTGACGGCGGCCAGCGTCGCATCGGCCATGTTCGCATTGTCGTGTTCGACCCAGACGAGCGTTTTCATGTTACGCAACTCCCATCGACTTGAGCTTGGCGACGAGTTCGTCGACATCGGCAACCTTGATCCCGGCCTGACGGACCGGCGGTTCGGAGACGTTCGTCGTCTTCAGACGCGGCGCGGTGTCGACGCCGTAATCGGCAGGCGTCTTGGTTTCGAGCGGCTTCTTCTTCGCCTTCATGATGTTGGGCAGCGAAGCGTAGCGCGGTTCGTTAAGCCGCAGGTCGGCGGTGACGATCGCGGGCAGCGCCAGCTTTACCGTTTCCAGACCGCCGTCGACTTCGCGCGTGACCGTGACGTGATCGCCTTCGACCACGATCTTGTTGGCGAACGTGCCCTGCGGCCGGTCCATCAGCGCGGCCAGCATCTGGCCGGTCTGGTTGCTGTCGTCGTCGATCGCCTGCTTGCCCAGCAGGACAAGACCCGGCTCGACCTCGGCGGCAACCGCCTTCAGGATCTTGGCAACGGCGAGCGGTTCGACCTCGTCGTCGGTCTCGACCAGGATCGCGCTATCGGCACCCATGGCGAGCGCGGTGCGCAGCGTTTCCTGCGCCTTTGCCGGGCCGATCGAAACGGCAACGATCTCCGAAACCGTACCCGCTTCCTTCAACCGGATCGCTTCTTCGACCGCGATCTCGTCGAACGGGTTCATGCTCATCTTCACGTTGGCCAGGTCAACGCCCGAACCGTCCGCCTTCACCCGAGGCTTCACATTGTAATCAATCACCCGCTTTACGGGTACCAAGGCTTTCATCTGCCAGTCCTCTCTTCAATCAAGGTGGCCTGCGTGCAGGCCTGATTGGGGAAATCGTGGGTTTCCTGTGGGGTCGGTGCGGGTGCAGGTCAAGAACGTTACGGAAAGCTGGCGTTTTTGCGAGTCCGCAGGGCGTTTCTAGACCCCTAAATGCAGAAAAGGCCAGCACCGCGGGGTGCCGGCCTTTCTAATTTCAATCTGAAAAAGGTCAGGCCGCTTCTTTGACCTGCGCGACGATCTTCTTCGCCGCATCGCCAAGGTCGTCTGCCGGAACGATCGGCAGGCCCGAGCCCGCAAGGATTTCCTTGCCTTTCTCGACGTTCGTGCCTTCAAGGCGGACGACGAGCGGGACCGACAAGTTCACTTCCTTGGCCGCCGCGACGATGCCGTCGGCGATGATGTCGCACTTCATGATGCCGCCGAAGATGTTGACGAGGATACCCTCGACCGCCGGGTCCGACAGGATGATCTTGAACGCCGCGGTCACCTTCTCGGTCGTGGCGCCGCCGCCGACGTCGAGGAAGTTGGCGGGGAACGCGCCGTTCAGCTTGATGATGTCCATCGTCGCCATGGCAAGGCCCGCGCCGTTGACCATGCAGCCGATGTTGCCGTCGAGCTTGATGTAGGCGAGGTCGTACTTGCTGGCTTCGACTTCGGCCGGGTCTTCCTCGGTCTCGTCGCGCAGGGCTTCGACGTCGGGGTGACGGAACAGGGCGTTCGAATCGAAGCTCATCTTGGTGTCGAGGACGAGCAGGTTGCCGTCTTTGGTTTCAACCAGCGGGTTGATTTCCAGCATCTCGCAATCGAGCGCTGTGAAGGCCTCGAACAACTGCTTGGACAGCTTCTGCGCCTGTTTGTTGAGGTCGCCGGTCAGCTTGAGTGCGAAAGCAACGGCGCGCGCATGGTGCGGCATGAAGCCTTCGGCCGGGTCGATGGTGATTGTGGTGATCTTCTCGGGCGTCGAGTGGGCGACTTCCTCGATATCCATGCCGCCTTCAGTCGAGACGATCAGGGCGATCCGGCCGCTTGCACGGTCGACGAGCATCGACAGATAGTATTCTTCGGCAATGTCGACGCCGTCGGTAACATAGAGGCGGTTGACCTGCTTGCCCGCTTCGCCCGTCTGCACGGTGACGAGCGTGTTGCCCAGCATGTCGGTCGCGTCGGCCTTCACATCGTCCAGGCTCTTGGCCAGACGTACGCCGCCCTTCGCGTCGGGGCCCAATTCCTTGAACTTGCCCTTGCCGCGGCCACCGGCGTGGATCTGCGCCTTCACGACATAGAGCGGTCCGGGCAGCTTCTTGGCAGCTTCAACCGCTTCCTCGACCGTCAGGGCCGCATGGCCCGCCGGAATGCCGACACCGTATTTCGCCAGCAGTTCCTTGGCCTGATATTCGTGAATGTTCATAGCCGATCCTTTGCACAGCGGGCTCTTGCCCCGTTTTGCAGGTGCGTAAAGCATAGAGAGACCCTGTTGAAAAGGTCTGCGATGCACTAGATTCGTGCCTCAGAGAGCAGAATCGACTTTATTGCTCATAAATACCGCTGACTTTGCAAATCAATTGCAATAACTACAGGAGACTTATGCTCGATCACGTCCGTTTCGACGCCATTCTGGTCGAAGCCGGGCGAATCGCCTTGGGCCAATGGCCCGGCATGGGCCACGCGCCAGCGACTTGGCACAAGGATGACAAGAGCCCGGTCTGCGCCGCCGACCTTGCCGTCGATGCCTATCTGCGCCGCGAACTGGGTTCATTGCTACCGGCTGCGGGCTGGCTTTCGGAAGAGACGGTCGATGTGTCGGACAGGACCGAGGATTCGCTGATCTGGCTGGTCGATCCCATCGACGGAACGCGCGATTTTATCCGGGGTCGGACCGGTTGGGCGATCTCCGTCGCGTTGATCAGCGCGGGTCGGCCCCTGCTTGCGGGTCTGTTCGCCCCGGCGCGCGACGAGTACTGGAGAGCGCAGGCCGGGAAAGGCGCGTATCGCAACGACCGCCCGCTACGCGCTAGCCAGCGCGCCGAATTGCCCGGCGCACGCACGCCCGCTGACGTGCTGCCGTCAGCCGATATCGACCTGACTTGTGTAGAGCGGCCCAATTCCATCGCATTGCGCATGGCGATGGTGGCGGCGGATGAGGCCGATTTGGTCGCCTCGCTCCGCCTTGGTTTCGAATGGGATATAGGTGCGGCAGGCCTGATCGCGCGCGAGGCGGGAGCGGAAGTCACCGATGCGTTCGGTGCGCCTATCGCCTTCAACAAGCGCGACCCCCGCGCCCACGGCATCCTGGTCAGCGCGCCCGGCATTCATGCTGCTGCCGTAGAGCGCATAAGCGAACGGGCCAGGCGTATGTCCGCCTGACCCGTTGCAATATCCCGACCCACAAGGGTCAGGGACGCTATCAGTTGTTCGCGGCGTTCACGTCTTCCTGACTGATCGGCAGGATCTTGATCTCGACGCGGCGGTTCAGCGAGCGCCCTTCCGCCGTATCGTTGCTGGCCACGAAGTAGTTCGGATCTTCGCCAAAGCCCTTTGTCGCGATACGCGCGGCAGGAACGCCCTTGTAGATCAGGTAGTCGGCAACGGCCTTCGCGCGGCGTTCCGAAAGCTGAAGGTTATAGCTTTCCGAACCGGTGTTGTCGGTAAAGCCGTAAACGTCGATCAGGCTGTCCGGGTACTTGATCAGCGAAGCGGCGATATCGTCGAGGACAGCCTTGAAGCTGGGCGAAACGACATAGCTGTCAGTCGCGAAAGTCACGCCGTCGGGCAGGTTGACCTTGATGTACTCGCCTTCGTTCGTAACGTCGACGCCGGTTCCCGCGGTCGATTCTTCCAGTTCCTTGATCTGCTGGTCCATCTTGTAGCCGACGACGCCGCCGGCAACGCCGCCGATGCCCGCGCCGACGATGCGTGCAGTCTTCCCGCCGATGATGCCGCCCAGCAGGTACCCGGCAGCGGCGCCGCCAGCGGTGCCCAGAACGGTGCGCGAGACCTTTTTTTCACCCGTATTGGGGTCGGTGACGCAGGCGGAAACGCCCAGCAGCGATACGGTGGCGAGAGCGGCGGTGATATAACGGCGACGTGCCATGTGGGTGTTTCCTTCTTCTTTTTAAATCCGTGCCGAACAACCGGGAATGGCCCGATTGCCGGGGTGTCGCACCAATAAACGTCGCAGCAGTGACAGAAGTTCCGAAACCGCAATGCGGGCGACGCTTGCCGCAGGGGCCATAATGCCGCTATCTGCAACCGCTCAACCCTGTTTCATTCGGGCGAGGCCCCACAGCTTGTCTCCGTTTCCCTGGACCGACGTCTTCATCATTGCGGGACTGATTCTGCTTAACGGGCTGTTTTCGCTGTCCGAACTGGCAATCGTCTCATCCCGCCCCGCCCGTCTGCGCCACATGGCAGAGGACGACAGCAAAGGCGCGCGCATCGCGTTGGAGCTGATCGGCGACAGCGGCAAATTTTTATCGACCGTGCAGATCGGGATCACCCTTATCGGCATCGTCGCTGGTGCCTATTCAGGGGCCAGCCTCGGCGGTCCGGTCGGTGAAAGACTGCAAGGGTTCGGGCTCAAGCCGGATACGGCGGAGAACGTCGGGTTCACCCTCGTCATCGTGCTGACCACCTATTTCTCGTTAGTCGCGGGCGAATTGGCGCCAAAGCAGATCGCGCTGCGCGGGCGCGAACAGATTGCCGCTCTGGCCGCGCCGCCGATGAAGGTGCTGGCGCGCATTGCCGCGCCCATCGTCTGGCTGCTGGATAACAGCACCGACCTGCTGCTGCGCTTGATCGGCATGCGCAAGACGCGCGATGCCGGGGTCACGGCGGAAGAATTGAAGTTGATCATGTCCGAGGCGACGCGGTCGGGCGCGATCGAAGAGGCCGAGCGGACGATCATGGCCGAAGTGCTGCGGCTGGCCGAACGCCCCGTGCGCGAATTGATGACGCCGCGGACGGAGATCGACTGGATCGAACGCCGAGCCTCTGCGGAGGAGATTGCGAAAGTGCTGGCCGCCTCGCCGCACTCGCTGTTGCCGGTGGCGCAGGGATCGGTCGAAAGCATCATCGGCGTGGTGAAGGTGCGCGAACTGCTCAACGCGCAGATGAAGGGGCGCAAGCCCAACCTGACCCGCCTGATGAAAAAGGCGGAGATCATTCCCGACCAGATCGACGCGCTCGACGCCCTGCGCATCATGCGCAACGGCGACGTGGCGATGGCGCTGGTTCACGACGAATACGGCCATTTCGAGGGGATCGTGACCCCGGCGGACCTGCTGGACGCGCTGGTCGGCGAATTCGCGGCGCATATCGACGGGGACGACGATCCGCTGATCGTCGAACGTGACGATGGATCGCTGCTGGTATCGGGCGCATTGCCGGTCGATCGTCTTGCCGACGGGCTGGTGATAGAGATGCCCGAGCCGCGCGAATTCGCGACGACGGCCGGCTATGTGCTGTGGAAGCTGAAAAAGCTGCCGGTCGAAGGCGAGTGGTTCCGCGATCAGGGATGGCGGTTCGAGATCGTCGACATGGACGGCCGCCGTATCGACAAGCTGCTGGTAAGCCGGGTCAGCCCGCCGCCGGCCCCGACGACCGACGCGGACTGAACGGAGCTTTTAGCCCGGAATGACGGCCTGCGCCTCACGCCCGTCGCCTTCGGGCGCGGCGATGATGTCGCGGGTGACAAGGCCCTTGTCCACGGTGTGCGTGTCCGGATCGCCAACCGCGCTGCGGATGCCCGGATCGGGATCGCCCGCCTTTATCAGCGCGCTGGTTTCCACGCCGCTGCGTGCGGCCGGGCCGCCGAAGAGCGCCTCAAGCGCCTGCTGGCTGGCGGTCGGTGCCTGCGGACGCGGGGCACCGGGTTCCGGCGGGGTCAGTGCAAAATCCGGCGGCACGGCCAGCGGAGCCTGACGCGAAACGGCCATTTCATCGGGCGCGTCGCGGTTGAAAATGTTCAGCCCGGCGCCGCAACCGGCGAGCATCGCACTCGATCCCAGAACGAGCAGGGCGGAAGTCATGCGCATTATCGTCTCTCCGTGGCCGCAGCGGCCTTGAAATCATCGTCGCCCTTCGGCTTTTCGCGTATGAGAAGCGAACGGGCAAGCAGCAAAACGACACCGGCGGTAATCGCCGCGTCGGCAAGGTTGAATACGGCGAACGGCCGCCACGCGCCGATGTGGAAATCGGCATAGTCGACCACGTAGGTGAACCGCACCCGATCGATGATATTGCCCAGCGCGCCGCCCAGCACCAGCGCCAGCGCCGCGATGTCCCCCATCCGCGTTTCACGGAACATCCAGATCAGCACGCCCAACGCGATCGTGCCGGTCAGCAGGAACAGGAAAATGCGGCTTTCCAGCGTTTCTGCCGTCAGGAAACCATAGGAAATGCCCCGGTTTTCCGCATAGCGCAGATCGAAGAACGGCAGCAGGTCGATCACGCCCACGTTGCGTAGTTGCAACGGGTTCAGCACGAACCACTTCACGATCTGATCCATCGCCATCACGCCGAACGCGATGCCAAGACCCTTCAGCCGCTGAGGCGTTACGAACGACATCAGGCGGCTTCCATACCTTCGACCACGCTGTCGCAGCGGTCGCAGGCGTCCCCGTCTTCCCTCACTTCGGGAAGATGGCGCCAGCAACGGCCGCATTTGGCAAGGTCTGTCGGCTTTACGATCACGGCATCGCCCTGCCCGCGGGTAACTGTCGCGGTGATGAACAGCTCTTCTAGGTCGGCATCGCTGAACCCTTCGGGCACGGCAGCGGCGGGCACTTCGACTTCGGCCTGCAAGCTGGAACGCACGGTCTTTTCACGGCGGAGCGGTTCGATCGCCTCGTTCACCCGCTCGCGCAGATCGCGCAGGGCAGACCAGCGCGCCTTGTCGGCGTTAGCAGCGGGCACTTCGGGCCATTCGAGCAGATGCACCGAATCGCTGCCCGGAAAACGCGACTGCCACACTTCCTCAGCCGTGAATACCAGCACCGGCGCGGCCCATCGGATCAGCGCGTGGAACAGCGTGTCGAGCACGGTGCGATAGGCGCGGCGGCCCAAGTCGCCCGGCGCATCGCAATAGAGGCTGTCCTTGCGGATATCGAAGAAGAACGCGGACAAGTCCTCGTTACAGAAATCGACCAGCGTGCGGACGTAGGTGTTGAAGTCGAAATCGTCGATGGCGGTGCGCAGCGTGGCATCGACATCGCCCAGCAGCGAGAGGACATATCGCTCCAGCTCTGGCATATTGGCCGCGTCGACGCGTTCGGCATCGCTGAAGCCCTGCAACGCGCCCAGCAGATAGCGGAACGTGTTGCGCAAGCGGCGATACTGATCGCCCACGCCCTTCAGGATTTCGGGCCCGATGCGGTGATCCTCGGTATAGTCGACGCTCAGAGCCCATAGGCGGATGATGTCGGCGCCGTACTCCTCCATCACCTTGTTGGGATCGACGGTGTTGCCAAGGCTCTTCGACATTTTCTTGCCGTCGCTGGCCATGGTGAAGCCGTGGGTCAAAACCGCCTTGTAAGGCGCACGGCCTCGCGTGCCGCAGCTTTCCAGCAGCGAAGACTGGAACCACCCGCGATGCTGATCGCTGCCTTCCAGATAAAGGTCGGCAGGCCATTGCAGGTCGGGCCAGCGGCCCGATTCCAGCACGAAGGCGTGGGTACTGCCCGAATCGAACCAGACGTCGAGGATGTCGGTAATCCGCTCATAATCGTCGAGGTCGTAGTCCGGGCCGAGGATCGCGGCGGCATAGTCCTCATCCCACCCGTCGACGCCGTGCGTGCGGATGGATTCGACGATGCGGGCATTGACCGCCGGATCGTTGAGGTACTGGCCGGACTTGCGATCGACGAACAGCGTGATCGGCACGCCCCACGCACGCTGGCGCGAGAGGACCCAGTCGGGGCGGCCTTCGACCATCGACCCGATGCGGTTGCGGCCCTTGGCGGGGACAAAGCGGGTGTCGGCGATGGCCTGCATCGCCGCTTGGCGCAGCGTCAGCTTCGGTTCTTGCGCGCCGCCTTCGTTTTCCCAGCGAGCCTCGGCGCGGTTGTCGATGTGCTCTACCGCGTTCGGCAAATCCATCGGCACGAACCACTGCGGCGTGCAGCGGAAGATGACCTTGGCCTTCGAGCGCCAGCTATGTGGATAAGAGTGTTGATAGTCGGTGGACGCGCTAAGGAGAGCGCCAACCTCACGCAGGTCCGAACAGACTGGCCCGTCGGGTGCGTTGAACTTCGGATTGATGACCGACATCGACCGTTCGTCGGTGCGTGGCAGCCAGAGCCAGTCCTCGCGGTAGCGGCCATCGCCATCGACCACGAACTTGGGCTCGATGCCGTGGGCCTTGCACAGGTCGAAGTCGTCCTCGCCATGATCGGGCGCCATGTGGACGAGGCCGGTGCCGGAATCGGTGGTGACGAAATCGCCGGGGAGGAGCGGACGCGGCGCGGCGTAGAACCCGCCGAGGTGGTGCATTGGGTGGCGGGCGACGGTGCCGGCGAGTTCGGAGCCTTTGAAAGTCGCGTCGGGTGCATATCCCCAAAGAGACACTAGGCCATTTTTATCTTTAACGCCTTCTGCGACCCAGCCACCTAACTTTGCTGCAACTTTGTCTTTGTTAACGGGGTCAATCGAACGCGCCAAGCGATCTACGAATTCGTCGACCAGGTTGAAGGCGACGAGGAACTTGGGACTTTCATCGGTAAGCTTGACCAGTACATAATCAACATCCGGCCCATAGGCCAAAGCCTGGTTCACCGGGATCGTCCAAGGCGTCGTCGTCCAGATCACCGCGTGCGCGCCGACCAGTTCGGGGATCGGCGATTCCACGATCTCGAACGCCACGTCGATCTGGGTCGAGGTGATGTCCTCATACTCGACCTCGGCCTCGGCCAGCGCGGTCTTCTCGACCGGGGACCACATAACCGGCTTCGCGCCGCGATAGAGCTGGCCGCTTTCGGCAAACTTCAGCAGTTCGGCAACGATCGTCGCCTCGCTCTCGAACTGCATCGTCAGATACGGGTTTTCCCAGTCGCCGTTGATGCCAAGACGCTTCAGCTGCTCACGCTGGGTATCCACCCAGTGCTGCGCATAGGCGCGGCATTCGGCGCGGAATTCCTTGGCCGGAACCTCGTCCTTGTTCTTCTTTTTCTTGCGGTACTGCTCTTCCACCTTCCACTCGATGGGAAGGCCGTGACAGTCCCAGCCGGGCACGTAGGGCGCGTCCTTGCCGGTCAGGCTTTGCGTGCGCACCACCATGTCCTTCAGCACGTGGTTCAGCGCGTGGCCGATGTGCATGTCGCCATTGGCATAGGGCGGGCCGTCGTGCAGCACGAATTTTTCACGACCCCGGCGGGCATCGCGCAGCTTTTCGTAGAGGCCAATCTCTTGCCAGCGCGCCAGAATACCCGGCTCCTTCTGGGGGAGTCCGGCCTTCATGGGGAAGTCGGTCTTCGGCAGGAAAACCGTATCTTTGAAATCGCGCTTCTCAGTCATGCGCGGCGCGTTAATCGAAAGCGGGCAGTGCGTCCAGCAACGCGCGCGCCTTGGCGCAATCCTTTTCCATCTGCTCGGTCAGCGCGTCGAGCGTATCGAACTTCGCCTCTGGCCGCAGAAAGTGGTGCAGCGCGACTTCAATGGTCTGGCCGTAGAGATCTTCGGCAAAGTCGAAGAAGTACGGTTCGAGAAGTTCCTTGGGCGGATCGAAGCTGGGCCGGATGCCCAGATTCGCCGCGCCCTTGATGACGCGCCCGTCGGGAAGGTGGCCGGTGACGGCATAGATGCCGTACTTCGGCCGCAGGTATGGGCCGAGTTCGACGTTCGCGGTGGGATAGCCGATCGTGCGGCCCAGCTTTGCGCCGTGGACGACTTCGCCGCGGATCGCGAAGGGGCGGGTCAGCAGCCGTGCCGCTTCCTGCGGATCGCCCGCCTGCAAAGCCTGACGAATGCGGGTGGAGGAAATGACCCCGCCCCCGTCGTGCACAGGGGGAACGGCCTTGGTCCCAATCCCCGCTTGCGCTGCCAACCGGCGCATCACGTCGATATTGCCGCTGCGATCCTTGCCGAACGTAAAGTCTGTGCCCGTCACGATCCCCTTCACACCCATGTGGGTGAGCAGGTGACGGTTCACGAAGTCTTCGGCGCTCGTCCCAGCCAGCGCGGCATCGAATTCGAACACGACCATCGCGTCGGCCCCGTATGCGGCAAACAGGACTTCGCGTTGTTCCAGCGTGGTCAGCCGGAACGGCGGCGCGTCGGGCTTGAAATGCCGCGCAGGGTGCGGATCGAACGTCGCCACCAGCACCGGGCTGCCATCGGCGCGTGCCATGTCCACCGCCGCGCCGATCACGGCCTGATGCCCCTGATGCACGCCATCGAAATTGCCCAGCGCGATGACAGCGCCCTGCAATTCCTGCGGGATCGGATCGGTGGAGGAAAGCCGGGTCATGGCAAGATGCTGGCGGTCAATTGCCTTTGCGGCGCAAGGTGACAAAGCTGTAGGCCGGGCGCTGGCCGTCTGCGTCGTGATCCTCGCGCGCGACTTCCTGCCAATCGTCATCGGGAATGGCGGGCATGGTGACGTCGCCGACATAGTCGCGGTGAATTTCGGTCAGCTCGATCCGGCGGGCGCGGGGCAGCGCCTCTGCAAAAACCTGCGCGCCGCCGATCACCGCTATGCGCGCGCCGTTGGCACGGGCGATGGCGGTATCGAGGTCGGCTGCGATTTCGACGTCGTCATCCTCACCCACGTCGGTCGGATGCCATTCCGCATCGCGGGTTAGAACAATATGGCGGCGATCGGGCAAAACACCGGGCAGCGAATCGAAAGTTGCACGCCCCATGATCATTGGTGAGCCCATTGTCAGCCGTTTGAAATGGGCCAGATCGGCGGGAAGATGCCAGGGTAGGCGGCCGTTCGCGCCGATCACGCCGTTCGATGCGCGCGCGACGACGAGAAACACCTCCGGTCCGGTCATGCCAATCCTTCCTGCAGCGTGAGGCGGGTTACATGCCCCATCTTGCGCCCCTCGCGCGCCTCGGTCTTGCCATAGAAATGCAGGTGTGCCGAGGGGTCTTGCAGGTAAGCGGTGCAATCTTCGGGTGCGGTGCCGATCAGGTTGTCCATCGTCGCGCCCGGAACGCGCAGTCCGCAATCGCCCAGCGGCAGGTTGCAGATGGCGCGGATGTGGTTCTCGAACTGGCTGGTGACCGCGCCTTCGATGGTCCAGTGGCCGGAATTGTGGACGCGCGGGGCCATCTCGTTGAATACCGGACCGTCTGCCGTGGCAAAGAATTCCAGCGTCAGCACGCCGACATACCCCAAGGCCTCTGCCACGCGGGCGGCGAGGTGGCGGGCGGCGGGAATTTGCGCGGCAACGGCATCACCGGCGGGAACGGTCGAGCGCGAGAGAATTCCCGACGAATGGTCGTTCTGCGCCGAATCCCAGAACTTCACCTTGCCGTCGACTGCGCGGACGAGAATGACCGAGAACTCGGCCTCGAACGTCACGAATCCTTCGTAGATCAGCGGCACCGGCGGCACGGTCATCTCGTCCGCGTCGCAGCGGTTGCGGATGCGCCACTGGCCCTTGCCGTCGTATCCGTCGCGGCGGGTTTTCAGGATGCCCGGCACGCCGATTTCGTCGATGGCGGCGAGCAGTTCCGCCTCGTTCTCCACCGCGCGATAGGGAGCGGGGGTGCCGCCAAGGCCAGCCACGAAGTCCTTTTCCGCCAGCCGGTCCTGCGCCACTTCCAGCGCGCGGGCCGGGGCACGCAGCGGGGTGTCGCCCAGCGCCGAGAGTGGCGCGACGGGCACGTTCTCAAACTCGTAAGTGACGACCTCGCACTGCGCGGCGAAGGCGGTCAGTGCGGCCTGATCGGTGAATTCGGCGCGGGTAAACTGGGCGGACACTTCCGCCGCGACGCTGTCCTCTTCGGGCGCGAAGATGTGGCAGCGATAGCCGAGCTGTGCGGCGGCCATGGCCATCATCCGGCCGAGTTGCCCTCCGCCGAGAATGCCGATCGTGCTGCCGGGTGCGATAACCGGGGTGCTGCTCAATTCAGCCCTCGTCCGAAGGGCGCTCGGCCACGCTTTCGCTCTGCGCGGCGCGCCATGCGATCAGGCGTTCGGCCAAGGCGGCATCGCCCGTCGCAAGGATCGCGGCGGCGAGAAGCCCCGCATTCTTTGCGCCCGCATCGCCGATGGCCAGCGTGCCGACCGGAACCCCGCCCGGCATCTGCACGATGGAGAGCAGCGAATCCTTGCCCGACAGCGCTTTCGACTTCACCGGCACGCCCAGCACGGGCAGGTGCGTCATCGATGCGATCATTCCCGGCAGGTGCGCCGCGCCGCCTGCGCCCGCGATCACCACCTTGAAGCCTTCTTCCGCGGCACATTTGGCAAAGTCGAACATCCGGTCCGGCGTGCGGTGCGCGGATACGATGCGGCAGTCGCTCTCGATGCCCAGTTCCGCCAGCACGTCGGCGGCATGGCGCATCGTCGGCCAGTCGGACTGGCTGC
Organism: Croceicoccus naphthovorans; assembly: GCF_001028705.1. Taxonomy (NCBI): domain Bacteria; kingdom Pseudomonadati; phylum Pseudomonadota; class Alphaproteobacteria; order Sphingomonadales; family Erythrobacteraceae; genus Croceicoccus; species Croceicoccus naphthovorans. Next base: position 289,239 of record NZ_CP011770.1, read on the forward strand.
CCATCACGATCGCGACTTGTGCGGTCATGGTCTGCGCTCCCTCTCAGGTTTCCGACAGGTAATAACGTTCGCCCGACGGCTGCCCGTTTTCGAACGGATAGACGATCGGCTGGCCGGTCGGGATCTCAAGGCCGGTAATCTCGTCATCGGAAATGCCCGACAGGTGCTTTACCAGCGCGCGAAGCGAGTTGCCGTGGGCCGATACGATCACTGTCTTGCCCGATGCGAGAACCGGCTGGATCGTGCTTTCGTAATAGGGCAGCACGCGTTCGATGGTGTCCTTCAGGCTCTCTGTCATCGGCACGTCGATCCCGGCGTAGCGCGGGTCGCCCGACAGGTCGAATTCGCTGCCCTTGTCCATCAACGGCGGCGGCGTATCGAAGCTGCGACGCCAGATGTGCACCTGCTTGTCCCCGTGCTTGTCGCGGGTCTCCTGCTTGTCGAGGCCCGTCAGCCCGCCATAGTGACGCTCGTTCAAGCGCCAGTCCTTGGTTTCGGGAATCCACAGCAGGTTCGCGGCGCGCAGCGCGATATGCAGGGTGCGGATCGCGCGGGTCTGGTATGAGGTGAAGGCGACATCGGGGATCATGCCCTTGGCGGCCATCAGTTCGCCCGCGGCCTTGGCCTCCGCCTCGCCCTTTTCGGTCAGGTCGACATCCCACCAGCCGGTAAAGCGGTTTTCCAGGTTCCACTGCGACTGGCCGTGGCGGACGAGGATCAGGTTGGGCAAGAGGTCGGCTCCCGGTTGGATAAGAGCCGCAGGCCCTAGCGGCAGGGCGCGAGTTTGAAAAGGGGAGGGTTTGGGGCGGCGGGTTTTGGTGGCGGGGAGGGGAGAGCGGGATGGGGTGGAAAGCGGTCAGGAGCTTACAAACAACCTGCTTCCGAAACGACCGCGCTACTTTCACTAATGGTACCATCAATGGCGGACCACAGAACCTCGACCCGCTCTTGGCATGGCAATCCGTGGATTGTCCTAGTCGCTCTACCGTTACGAGCGTCTTCGAATTTGTTGTCGTGGAGCCACCGCAAAAGCTCGACCTCCGTCGTGCCTTCTTTAAATCTTTTTTCGAAAGCCAAAACAGGTTTCCCCAGCGTGCATCGCTGAGAAGGGTTGGCCTCTTTTCCGCCAGAGCGAACGCTATGCCAAACATAATATTTTGCCATGTCATCGCGACAAGCAATGACAACGCCAATGCACCGAGAACGAACCATTTCGTCCGAGAGGAGTTTCTGAGCTTCACACATTGACCTTAGCTTGGCCAGCAACGTCCGCAATGTCGTCGTTACCTGATATTCCGCTATTGGCTAAAGCAACCCTCAAATCGCCCTTCAATCTAAAAACAATAACGCCGGCGTCTCGATCAACCGCTTTAGCGCCTGCATGAACTGCGCCGCCTCGTACCCGTCGACGATCCGGTGGTCGAAGCTGGACGAGACCGGCATCATCTTGCGGGTCACGATCTCTCCGTTGCGGCGTTCCAGCCGTTCGATGATCTTGTTTGGGCCGACGATGGCGGTTTCGGGCCGGTTGATGATCGGTGTCGTGGTCACCCCGCCGATGGGGCCGAGCGAGGTGATCGTGATCGTCGATCCCGACAGTTCTTCTCGGCTGGCCTTGCCGTTCTTGGCCGCTTCGCCCAGCCGCGCAATTTCCGCCGCCGATGCCCACAGGTCGAGCGTTTCGGCATTGCGGATAACCGGCACCATCAGCCCCGAAGGGGTCGCGGCGGCGATGCCGACGTGGACCGGACCGTGTTGGCGCAGCACGCCCGCGTCATCGTCATAATGCGCGTTGATATGCGGGAAATCGGGCAGAACCTTCACCATCGCGCGGATCAGGAAGGGGAGGAAGGTCAGCTTCGGCTGGCCCTCTTTCCGGCCCGCGTTCAGCGCGGCACGCGTCTCCTCCAGCGCGGTTACGTCGAATTCTTCGACATAGGTGATGTGGGGCACGCGCCGCCAGGTTTCTTCCATGCGCTCCGCGATCTTGCGGCGCAGGCCGATGATCTTGATCTCCTCGACACCGCCACGGGGTTCGTAACGCGGGTCGCCGCCGCCAAGGTATTGCTCGATATCCTCGGGCGTGACGCGGCCGTTGCGCCCGCTGCCGGGAACTTTGGCAAGGTCGATGCCCAGCTTCGCCGCCTTGCGCCGGGTGGCGGGCGCGGCGAGCGGAAAGGCGGCGCTACCGCTGGTCGGCGCGGGCGTGGGCCGCTTTGGTGCGGGCGGCGGAGGCGGGGAGGCGGGCGCAGGAGGAGCCGGTGGAGGCGGCGGTGTAGGCCCGTCAGGCGCCTCGTTCGGCGCAGTGGCGGGGGCGGGGACTTCGTCGCCCGAATTGCCCTCGCCCTCGACTTCCAGCTCGACCAGAACCGAGCCGACCGCCTTCATCTCGCCGATCTCTCCATGAACGGCCTTGATCTTGCCGCCGACCGGGCTGGTCATGTCGACCGTTGCCTTGTCGGTCATCACGTCGCACAGCGGATCGTCTTCCTCGATAACGTCGCCGACTTTCACGTGCCACGCGGTCACTTCGGCCTCGGCAACGCCTTCGCCGATGTCGGGCAGGCGGAACTTGTACGTACCCATCAGCGGTACTCCACGGCAGATTGCAGCGCTTCGGCAAGCCGGATCGGCCCGGGGAAGTAATCCCATTCGAAGGCGTGGGGATAGGGCATATCGTACCCGGCGATGCGTTGAATGGGGCTGCGCAAGTGATCGAAACACCGTTCTTGCACCAGTGCCGACAATTCACCGCCGAACCCGCCGAAGCGGCTGGCTTCGTGCAGGATCACGCAGCGCCCGGTCTTGCGCACGGATGCAGTGATCGCATCGATGTCCAGCGGGACGATGGAGCGCAGGTCGATCAGTTCGGCATCGACGCCGGAGTCCCTGATCCCCGCCTCTGCCACGTGGACCATCGTGCCGTAAGCCAGCACGGTAACCTCGCTGCCCTCGCGCACGATGGAGGCGCGGCCCAGCGGCACTTCGTAATGTCCGGTCGGCACGTCGGCGCTGGCAAGGCCGGACTTGTCCCAGGTTTTCAGTTCCTCGTCCGGGCGGCCATAGAACGGGCCGTTGTACAGCCGCTTGGGCTCTAGGAAGATGACCGGATCGTCGCATTCGATGCTGGCGATCAGCAGGCCCTTGGCGTCGTAGGGGTTGGACGGGATCACGGTTTTCAACCCCGTGACGTGGGCGAAGATCGCCTCCGGGCTCTGGCTGTGCGTCTGGCCGCCGAAGATGCCGCCGCCGTATGGGGTGCGAACGGTGACCGGGGCGCAGAACTCACCGTTGGAGCGATAGCGCAGGCGTGCCGCTTCGCTGACCAGCTGATCGTAAGCGGGCAGGATATAATCGGCGAACTGGATTTCGGGGACGGGCTTCAAGCCGTAAGCGCCCATGCCGATGGCCGCGCCGATGATGCCGCCCTCGGTTAGCGGCGCGTCGAAACAGCGGGTCAGGCCGTGCTTCTTCTGCAAGCCCTCGGTAACGCGGAAGACACCGCCGAAATAGCCGACGTCCTCCCCGAAGACGAGCACGTCGGGGTCGCGCTCCATCATCACGTCCAGCGCGGAATTGAGCGCCTGGATCATGTTCATGCGTTTGCTTTCGGGCGCGTCGGTCATGCTGCGCCTCCTTCGCGGGCCGCGCGACGGGCCTTCAGGTCGCGCTCCTGCTCCTTCAGGCGCCAGTCCTTCTCGGCGAAGACATCCTCGAACATCTCTTCGATCGGCGGCTTCGACTGTCCGAGCGTGCCGACGGCTTCGGCTTCCTTGACGGCGACCTTCACCTGCTCTTTCAACTCAGCCTCCAGCGCGGTGTGCTTGTCTTCGTCCCACGCGCCCAGCACGATCAGGTGCTTTTTCAGCCGGTCCACGGGATCGCCCAGCGGCCAATGCGCGGCCTCGTCCTTCGGGCGATAGGCACTGGGATCGTCCGATGTGGAGTGCCCCTCTGCGCGGTAGGTGTAGAATTCGATCAGGGTCGGCCCGTTGTTGGTCCGCGCGCGTTCGGCGGCCCACTGCGTCGCGCCCCACACGGCCAGGAAGTCGTTGCCGTCGACCTTGATGCCGGGAAATCCGTAAGCGAGAGCCTTGGCCGCGAAAGGCAGGCGTTCGGGCGCGGCGAATCCGGCAAAACTGGAAATCGCGTACTGGTTGTTCGTAACGCACAGGATCGTCGGCGCACGATAGGCGGCGGCAAAGGTCATCGCCTCGTGAAAGTCGCCTTCCGCCGTGGTGCCGTCGCCGACATAGGCTAGGCTGATCTTGGTGTCGTTCTTGTATGCGCTGGCCATCGCCCAGCCAACGGCATGCACGAAACGCACGCCGAGATTGCCGGATATCGAGTAGAAATCGTAGTCGCGGGCAGAGAACAGGATCGGCAACTGCTTGCCCGCCAGCGGATCTTCCGCGTTCGAGAAGATCTGGTTGCACATCGTCGTCAGCGGATAATTCCGCGCATGCAGCCACGCCGATGCGCGATAGGTGGGGAAGAACATGTCCCCTTTGTCCAGCGCCATCGACTGCGCCGCGGCGATCGCTTCTTCGCCGGTGGACTTCATGTAGAAACTGGTCTTGCCCTGCCGGTGCGCGCGGAACAGCCGGTCGTCGAACGCGCGGGTCAGCATCATCGCGCGCAGCCCCTTGATCAGCGTTTCGGGCGCGAGTTTTGGGTCCCACGGGCCGACTGCCTTGTCGTCATCGTCCAGCACGCGGATCAGTTCGTAGGGAAGATCGCGCACTTCGCTTTCGTGTACCGCAATGTCGGGACGGCGGACCGCACCGGCCTCTCCGCGATTGACGTGCGCGAAGGTCACTTCCTCACCGGGGCGGGATGGCGGCTCCGGAATGTGCAATTCGAGGCGGGGGAGGTTCGATTTCGTCGGGTCTGGGTTCGGCACGGGCGGGGCATCCTGTCTGCGGCGCAGTCTGCACGCCGCGCCTGTGATCCTAACGCACAACGGTTGGGATGTTTTCCCTTTCTTCGCCTGCCAAGCGGACAAAACGGAAAAATATCCTAATTGATAAGAGCAAACATAACTTGTATTTCAAGCTATGCCGCGATAGCGAAATGGGATGGACGATCTGGACTGGAAAATCCTCCGCACGTTGCAGGCGGAACCCGATCTTTCGATCAACGCGCTGGCGGACAAGGTTGGCCTTTCCCACACGCCATGCTGGCGGCGGATGAAGCGGCTGGAGGACGATGGCGTGATCGCGGGGCGTGAGGTCGTGCTCGATCCCGCCAAAGTCGGGCTGGGCGTCGATGTTTTCGCCAACGTGCGGATCAGCCATCATGACGAAGATACGCTGGAAGCATTCGCCGCCGCGGTCGAAAACCAGCCTCAGATCGTGGAGTGTTTTCTTGTCGGCGGAGACAGCGATTACCTGCTGCGCGTGGTGACGGGCAGCATCGAGGAATACGAACGCTTCCTGAAGAAAGTGCTGGTCCATATGCCCGGCGTGGCGGCGGTGAATTCCAGCTTTGCAATGCGCCGGATCAAGCTGACGTCACGGCTGCCGATCTAGGCCGCGTCTTTCGTGGCAGCTTCCGGCACGACCCGGAAACAAGCCCCACGCATCGTCGGGCGCAGCACAATGTCCAGCCCGTGCCGCCGCGCGATGGCGCGGGCAAGCGCGAGGCCAAGGCCCGACCCGCCACTGGCCCCATGGTTGCCCTTGGCGCGGCTGAAACGTTCGAAAACGCGTTCGCGGTCGTCATAGGGAATGCCGGGTCCGGTATCGGCGACGGTGATCGTCGGGCCGGGTTCAAGTTCCAGCCGGACGGTGCCGCCACCCGGCGTGTACTTGAACGCGTTGTCGAGCAGGTTGGTGACCAGCCGGGTTAGCTGCATCGGCTCTCCGTTGATGGCAATGCCGGGCGCGATGTCCACCTCGAACCGATGGCCCGTTTCTTCGGCGCTGCCTGCGTAGAGGTCGGCCAGATCCTGCAACATCGCCGACAGGTTCACCCGTTCCAGCCCGCGCGGATCGCCGCGATTGGCTTCGCTATGCGAAATGTCGAGCAGCGATTCGAGCATCGCGATCACCGTGCGAATGTCGGCGCGCGCTTCCAGCAAGCCTTGCGCCACCGCCTCGTCCGGGGCGGCGCGCATTCCGCGCATCAATCGGCTGTCGAGGTGCATCAAGGGCGTGCGCATTTCGTGCGCGATCTGGTCCAGCGTTTCGCGGTGCGCGTCGACCAGCCGGTTCACCCGCTGCAACGCGGCGCTCGATTGTCGGGTCAGTTCGCCGATCTCGTCCTCTGCATGGCGGCCCCGCTCCAGCAAGTCGAGCCGGGTCTGGTCCGGATTTACGAAGGCGCCGATAACCCGGTCGATCCGGCGCGACAGGCGGCGCGCGGTGATCCATCCGGCAACGCCCACGGCGAACACGACGAAAAGCCCGCCCGCGACAAAGGCCAAGCCGATTTCATTGAGGATCATTGCGTCGAGACTGGTCTCTCGCGCCACCAGCAAGCGTCCATCGGGAAAAGCAATGGCGCGGGCGCGACCGGTTCCGCCACCGGGCAGGGCGATCGTGCCGATCGGACCATCGGCGCGAGGCCCCGTGGGCCATGCGGGCAGATTGCCGACGATCTTTGCGCCATCGCTATCGACCAAAAGGTAATGCGGCCCATTGCCCGCAGGTGCGGGAAAGGCAAGGCGGTCCTCGATCCGCTGCTCAACTGCGCCGATCCCGCCTTCATCATAGGCGGCGATCAGCGTTGCGGTGTCGGTATTGACCGACGCTTCCTTGCTGGCGGTCGATAGCTGCTCGAATTTCGCCCCGACCAGCGCGCCGATGATCAGCACGACGACGATACAGACCGCGATCGACCAAGCGACCAGGCGCGTGAAGATCGAATCGAGCAGGCGGACTTTGGTCAAGAGCTTTCCACCAGGCCTGAAGCGGGCCGGATGCGCCGCTTACTTGCCGTCCAACAGGCGATAGCCGGTGCCCCAGATCGTTTCCAGAGCCGGGGTGTTGAAACCGTCCTCCAGCTTGCGCCGCAGCCGCCCGATATTCACGTCGACGACGTTGGTCTGCGGGTCGAAGCTCATTTTCCAGACATCGCGGAGCAGCATCTCGCGCGTCACGACTTCACCTGCATTCTCGATCAGGTAGCGGAACAACTCGAACTCTTTCGGGCTGAGCGGCAGGTGCTTGTTGGCGCGGAACGCGGTGCGCGCCTTGATGTGGCACTCGAACGCGCCGTAAATCAGGACCGCGCTGGTCTCACGACCCGAAGCGCGGCGGTGCAGCGCGCGCAGGCGGGCAAGCAGTTCCGCCGCCTCGAACGGCTTGGCAAGGTAATCGTCGGCCCCGGCGTCCAGCCCTTCGGCCCGGTCGATCGTGCGACCCAGCGCCGACAGCATCAGAACCGGCGTGCTGATCCCGCTGTCGCGCATCCGTTTCACGACAGACAGCCCGTCGATGTCGGGCAGCATTCGATCAAGGATGATGACGTCGAATTGGCCGGTGCCTGCACGGCGCAAGCCGTCGGTGCCGTTCGCTTCCCACGTTACCCGGTCGCCGGTGGCACGCACCAGTTGTTGCAGGTCAGACGCGATGCGCGCGTCGTCTTCGATATGCAGTATGTCGAGACCGCCGTTGGCCATGAACCCCGTTTCCCCCTAACGGCAAAAGCGACCCGAAAAAGGATCGCGACTGACGTACACCCACGTGCCGGTTCAGGTTAGTCATGCAGCTTCATGAGCCTAACCAAGAAAGGCGTCATCCAGATGACAAATTCTGTTACTACGCCGTTTTAGCGCCCAGAACGCGCCCTGCAACTGCATCCAGACGCGCGATTACGGCAGGATCGCGGGCATCGGGCGCGGTGATGATCGCATTGTCGAGCGCGGTGTCGATGGGCGACGGGTCGCGCGTTGCAGGCAGGGATTGCACAAACCGTTCGACCGTGGCGCGCGCCAGGGCCGAATTCGCGTGCATCTGCGCGATGACGTCGCCAACCTCGACCGCCGCCTCGCCTTCGCGCCAGCAGTCGTAGTCGGTCACCATGCCCAGCAGCGCGTAGGGCAGCTCCGCCTCTCGCGCCAACTTCGCCTCTGGCATGGCGGTCATGCCGATGACGTCCGCGCCCCACTGGCGGTACATGTGGCTTTCCGCGCGGGTGGAAAACTGCGGCCCTTCCATCGCGAGATAGGTGCCGCCGCGCGCGACTGTTCCGCCCGCCCCCTCTACCGCGTCAGCCGCCATGCCGGACAGTCGCGCGCAGACCGGATCGGCCATCGATATATGCGCGACCATGCCGCTGGTGAAGAAGGTACTGGCACGCCCCTGTGTTCGGTCGATGAACTGGTCGACCGCGACGAAACGCCCCGGCTCCAGATTTTCGCGGAGCGATCCGATGGCGCTGATCGCCAGCAGGTCGGTGCATCCGGCGCGCTTCAACGCATCGATGTTGGCGCGCGGGTTCAATTCGGTCGGCGACACGCGATGGCCGCGCCCATGGCGGGGCAGGAAGCAGACCTGCACTTCGCCGATCCGCCCGAACAGGATCGCATCCGACGGCGTGCCGAATGGCGAATTGACCGCAATCCACTGCGCGTCCTCTATCGCGTGCATCGCGTAAAGGCCCGAACCGCCGATCACGCCGATGACCCATCGTTTCGTCATGACGCGGGCTTTCCTGCCTTGTTGCCGTCAAGCTCTAGCTGCGGCTCCGGCTCTGGCAGGAAATCGCGGGCAAGCGCGTGGTACAGCCGTTCGGGGCAGACCATCGCGCCCGCCCAATCCGCGATCAGCGCGGCGGCGAACAGCGGGATCAGCAGGCCGATATTGCCCGTCGTTTCGGACAGAATGATCACCGCCGTCAAAGGCGCACGCACCACGCCGGTGAAGTACGCAACCATGCCCAGCATGACGATCGCCCCGCGCGTGCCGTCAGGGAACAGCCACGTCAGCGCCTCGCCAAACCCGGCCCCTACCGCCAGAGATGGTGCGAATATGCCGCCGGGAATACCGCTGAGCGCCGTGGCCAGCGTCGCCACGAACTTCGCGGGGCCAAGCCATGCGCTGATCGCCTGCCCCTCCAGCGCCTCTCGCGCCGGTTCGTAGCCCGTGCCCCATGTCAGTCCGCCGGTCGCCACACCGATCACCGCGACGACCACGCCGCAGGCCAGCGCCAACAGCATCGGGTGCGATCCGAAAGCCTTGGTACGCCGCGCCGCCTTGCGCGACCAGAGCAGCAACCGCGAAAACAGTCCGCCCAAGCCACCGCCAGCCAGCCCCGCCGCCGGCGCGACGATCAGCGCGGTGTGCAGCGGCAGCGTTGCCTCCAAATTGCCGAAATAGATGTAGTCGCCCGCGATGCCCTGCGCGGTCATGCCGGCGATGATCACTGCCCCCATGACGAGTGCGGCCATCCGCTGTTCGTAGGCGATGGCCAGTTCCTCGATGGCGAACGCAATCCCCGCCAAGGGCGTGTTGAACGCCGCCGACACGCCCGCAGCGCCGCCCGCGATCAGAACGCTGCGCCGCACAGCCGCCCCGGCCCAGCGGTGGGTGGCGGTCATGATCGCTGCGCCGACTTGTACGGTCGGCCCCTCACGCCCCACCGATGCCCCGCCGAGCAGGGCCAGCACGGTCAGCGAAATCTTGGCGAAGCCGGCTTTTAGCGAGAACAGCTTTTCGGTGCCATGTTCCTGCCGGATCGCGGCGACAACTTGCGGGATACCCGAACCGGCGGCCTCTGCCGCAGCAACACGGGTCAGCCATGCGCAAAGCACGTAGATCGCAGGCGTCAGGATCAGCGGCAGCCAGAACCACGTTTCGGCCAGCGCCTCGAACATCTGCAGGGCCAGATCACCCGCGCGGGCGAACAACAGCGCGACAAGCCCGATTGCGACCGCCCCGGCCAGGATCGCCACCCTGCGCCGCCAGTCTCCCACTTCGGCGGACAGCCGGTCGGGGACGGGAAGGCGGAAGCGGGGACGACTCATTGCGCGCTCGCCTTAAACAGCGCAGTCCGGTGGGTCCAGTAAGGCGTCCCGGTTTCCGTAGCGGTCAGGCGGTTTCGGGCAATCCGCGTTCCAGCGTGGCCATCGCAAACGCTGCCAGCGCGGCGGATCCACGCGGCAGGACGCTCTCGTCGATATGCATGTGCGGGCTGTGCAACCCGGGGGCCTTTTGCCAATCAGCATCCGGTTTCGCGACGCCCAGCAGCACCATCGCACCGGGCATGGCCTGCAGCACATAGCTGAAATCTTCTGCCGTCATCAGTGGATCGGGCAGGTCGTACCACGCCTCTGCCCCGAACCGGTCGGTGACGACATTGCGCGCCAGCGCCACGGCGCGCGCATCGTTGAGCGTCACGGGAAAGCCCTGCTCCACCGTAAACGTGCCCGCCATGCCGTGGGCGCTGGCGATGCCCTCGACCACTTGCCTGCACGCCGCGTGCACGCGTTCGCGGGTCGTTTCGGACAGCGTACGGATCGTACCGCGCAGGATGCAGCGTTCAGGGATGATGTTGTCGGCATCGCTTGCACGAAACTGCGTGATGGTGACAACCACCGGATCGGCGGCATCGAACCGGCGGGTGACGGTGGCCTGCAAGGCGGTTACGATCTCCGCCGCGACGGGCAGGGGATCGGCGCAGGCGTGAGGCATAGACGCGTGGCCGCCGCGCCCTGTGACCGTGATCTCTATCGCGTCCGACGCCGCCATCAGTGCGCCTTCGCGGCATACGAACAGCCCGTGCGGGGCATTGGGGATGATGTGATAGGCGAACGCCGCGTCGGGTTTCGGGTCCAGCAAGCCGTCCTCGATCATCATGCGCGCGCCGCCAAATCCTTCCTCGCCCGGCTGGAACATGAAGTAGATCTCACCCGCCAAGGTATCGACACGCTCGGCCAGGAGACGCACCGCACCCGCCAGCATCGCGGTATGGCTGTCATGCCCGCAGGCGTGCATCCGGCCCGGCACTTCGGAGGCGAAATCCAGCCCTGTCTCCTCGCCCATCGGCAGCGCATCCATATCGCCCCGCAGCAACACGCGCCGCCCTTCACCCGCGCCGCCTTTCAGCACCGCGACCTGTCCGGTCGTGCTCGTTCCTTCGCGCCATTCCAGCGGCAGGTCGGCCAGCATTTCGCGCACTTTGGCCATCGTGCGCGGGGTTTCGATGCCCAGTTCCGGATCGGCGTGGATCGCGCGGCGCAGGGCCGTGATCTGGGGCCCAAGCGCTTCTGCGGCGGCGGTCAGGCCATCGTTGCTGTGTTGATTCATGGCGCGAAGCCTAAAGAAAAACACCCCGGTCGCCAAGGCGGCGAGCCGGGGTGCTCCATTCGTTTCGTCGCGGCTGGTGCGTTACGGATACCGCATGTTGATCCGCGTGGTCAGCCCCGGCTTTGGCACGTTCAGGCGAACCGAACGAAAGGCCGGGATACCCGCCAGCGTACTGGGGTTGTTCGAAAAGCCGAAGCCTTCGGCCGGCAGGCCAAGCCCGGTGCGGTTGATCTTTCGGCTGCCGTCCTCGTCGTGATAGACGGCGATGGCGTAAACGCCATTGCCGGGCAGCTTCACGCACCCGCGAAACGTGCCCTGCTGCGCCGGAAATCGCACCACGTCGAGCGATCCCTTGCTGACAAGAAACTTGCTCGAATCGTCGGCATAAATCGTAACCGCGATCAGCCCGCTGGAGCTTTTGACCCCGGTCACCTCCACGTTCAGCCAGCCTTTGCCGGACAAATCGCCCTTGCACTGTGCGGGCGCAGCTTCTGCCGGTGCGGGGACCGCGGCCAGCGTGCCGAGGCCGGCCAGCGCGGCAAACGCTGCGGCCCCGTGTGTCCATTTCTTCACAGGCGTAAATGCCTTCATCGGAAAATCTCCGCTATCGAAATCGATTCATGCTTGCTGGGGAAGGCGCAAAGGTGGGGGCGGAACTTCACCGCTGCAACCCTTGCCATCGCCCCCGGCAAACGTCCTGCCGCAACTTCTTGCGAACAGGGTTCTGCTTGGCATCCCGACTAAGCGGAAGGCCGTGAATAAGCGCTGAATTCCTTCTTCAGCATTGAGATTGCACGCGTGTTACGTATCGCGCAGCCAACGGGCAAGCCGCGCCCCGGCGGCGGCTTCCTCGACCGACCGCGCGTCGCTGCCCTGCCGCAAGGTGCGGGCCGTGCGGCTGGCGATCCAGCGCAGGCGGCCCTCCTCGGGCCTTGTGCCCAATCCCTTCTTCAACCGCCCCAGCACCGTCGCTGCCATGCCGTCTCTTGCGCCCTGCGTAGCCAGCAATACCTGTGCGCGTTGGTCGAAGTCTTGCAGGATCAGCGTTTCCGCTTCGGCCAGGATGGTTTCGGGCACGTCAGCCTGTCCGATGTCGATCCCGGTCTGCGCCACATGCTTTTCGACGAGAGCGAGCAATAGCTGCGCCCCGTGCAGCCAACCGCCGTCACGCGCCAGCGCGACAAAGGCGGGCAGGTCGAACGTCTCGCTGCCCGCCAGTACGGCAATATCGACCAGCGCCAACGGCCCGCAGTCAAAGCGATGGTTATAGGCCGCGTGCAGAACCAGATGGCCCAGCATGTGCTCTGGCGAGGGATAGGGCACGGCCTGACCGCCGATCATCGCGCTGCGCGCCTTGCCCAGAATCGCGACGGTATCGATGCAGGGGAGGCCGGGCTCGGCGATGCGGTGGTGTAATTCGATATACCGGTCACAATCGGGCAGAGCGATGGGATCGAGGTGCTTGTCGCCGTTCAGCGCCCTGGCAACGGCAGCCTCGCGATCCGTTGGCACAGTGCACCCGGCCGCGGCCATCGCGTTCAGCGCGGGCATCAAATCGTCCGGCGACACGAGGATATCCAGATCGCGCATCGGGCGCAGCGCCGGTTCGGGATAAGCGAAAAACGCCAGCTGCCCGCCTTTCAGCGAAACCATCGGCACCCCGGTATCGGCAAAAGCGGCAGCCAGACGCACCAGAGCGGCTTGCGCAGTCAGCGCGCCGAAGGCCCCGTCGCGATAGGCCGCGCGCCAGCGTTCGGCGATGGGTTCGGGCACTGGCCCGCCATCGCCGTGCCGCTTCAACCTGTGATGCAGCCACGGGCCCAACCGATGCTGGCTGGCCATGCCGTCGACCGCCAGCCAATCGCCTTCGTCCATCTGCGCGATCAGGTCGGCGGGCGGCCCACCGCTTGCCGGACCCAGCATGGCGAGCAGTACCTGTTTGCGTTGCGAGAGCGTCAGCGTCATGCTCGCGCCCTTTCGCAGTTTTCCACGCGCTCTACCCGTCCGTCGGCCAGCGTGACCACGGTATCGGCAAGATCGGTCAGCACGCCGCGATGCGCGATGACGAGGATGGTGCGCTGTCCCGCCATGTCGGCGATGGCGCTGGCAATCGCCGCCTCGCTGGCGGAATCGAGCGCACTGGTCGCTTCGTCGAGGATCAGGAGCGCCGGATCGCGCAACAGGGCGCGGGCAAGGGCGATCCTCTGCCGCTCTCCGCCCGAAAGCTGCCGACCCGCATCGCCGACGATCGTGTCTATCCCCTGCGGCAGGTCGAACACGAAATCCGCCGCCGCCTCGCGCAGCGTGCGGACCATTTGCGCCGCATCGGCATCGGGTTCGGCCCAGATCAGGTTCTCACGGATTGTCGCGTGGAACAGGACCGGCTCCTGATGGACATAGGCGACAGAATGCCGCCAGCGGGTGCGGTCCTCGCCCTCCACCCGCGCGCCATCGATAAACAGTGCGCCCTCGTCGGCATCGACCAGCCCGCCGAAAATGTCGGCCAGCGTGCTTTTCCCCGCTCCCGATGGGCCGACCAGCACCGTCGTCCGCCCAACCGCGAGCGACAGGCCGACATCGCACAATGCGGGTCGTTCGCGGCCCGGGTGCCGCAAGGTAGCGCCGCGCACCGCGATTTCGCTTGCGGGCACCATACGGCCCGGGCTTTCGACCGCGGCCTCTTGCGCCGGGGCAAGCTTGGCGATCAGGTCTTGCGCATCGTTCAGCGCAGGGGCGGCGTGGGACCAGTTCTGCATCGCCTGTTGGATCGTATCCAGCAAGGGAACGGACCTTGCGAACAGGACTACCAATGGCAAGAGAATGGCCGGTGCCACATCCCGGGCCCACGCAACGCCGACGATTATCGCCAACAGAACGGCGGCCCCCGTCTGCAGGAACGCGCGGCTGCGGCCAGAGGCGCGGCGAAAATCCAGTTCGGTTTCGCGAAGTGCGCCGATGCCGCCCTCCATCGTGGCGACAGCATGGGCTTCCCGACCGTGGCTCTTGATCAGGCGCAGCGCGCGCAGCGAAGCTTCCAGCGCGGCATGGACATCGCGATAGCGCGCGTTGACCGCCTCTCCGATCCCCCGAGCGCGCCGTTTCAGCGAGCGGAACGTCAGGACGACGACAACCCCTCCGCCGATAGCCACCAGTGAAATCAACGGAGAGAGCAGGAATGCCGCGATCCAGATCGCGCCCAGCGTCATCCCGGCGGCCAGCGCGAGCAGAAGCTGCCCGAATCCGAAACCCACCCGGTCAAGGCTCGACACGATCAGGCTGACATTGTCGGACTGGCGCATCGCAGACAGCGTGCGCCAATCGGCGTGAACCAACGTGGTGACGATGTGCTTGCGCCAGCCATCGACCAGCTCATGCTGTAGCCGGGTCTGGGAAAGGCCCATGGCATATTGCAGCGCCGACCGCCCTGCGACCAGCACGACGAAAAGGCACAGGATCAACGGCAACGACAGCAGGCCGCGCAACGGATCGACCCATTGGGGCAATGCACTCGATGCACCGGGATCGTGCAGCGACAGGAGCGGCACAAGCGCGACAATGCCGATTCCTTCGGTCAGCGCGACGCCCAGCATCAGCGCCAGCAACTGCGCGGTGCGGCTTGCGGGCAAGCGTTTCAGGACCGTCAAAGCCTCATTCATCGGGCGGTTCTACCCCGACTGCCGCGATTTGACATAGCGATGGTAACGCACCGCCATGATGACGCGGGGCAGGCCCATCTGGAAGGCCAGCGTCTCGAACTGGGTAAAGCGCGGTTCTGACGGGAATTGTTCGATGCGGCGGATCACTTCCGGAAAGTCGATGATCTCGGCAAGGAACGGCTCTTTCGATGCTGCCTGAATCTCTTCGCGCAATTGCGGCAGGCGTCGTTTCAACCGGAAATGCCAGTCGCTGGAGGGCCTGCCGGTCCGGTATTCGGTGCGGATCGATTCGGGAATTTGTCCCCTGCCAAGCTCTCTTGCCAGCCACCGTTCCTGACCATCGTGGATGAACGCGTCGGTCGGGCAGGCGCTGCAGAATTCGAAAAGCGGGCGATAGGATGCGATATCGCGGCCGGGGATGCCGTAGATTTGGCGAAAGGCCAGCTCCTGATCTCCGGCATTCATGTCGCCCCGGGCGAAGATATTGACCAGGTTCTGCCGGCGTCCGTGGTGGGTCGCCGTATCCGACAAGATACCGGCGGCGCGGGCCCGGCCCTCGGTGTCAAAGCGGTCCATCGCCTCTTGCCGAAGCGGGACCATCGTCAACGCGGTCTCTGGCGTCGCGATTCCGCGCATCCGATGCCAGTTGCGCTGCAGGGCCAGCGGCAAGAGCGGCTTGATCGACTTGCTCAGGAAAAAGCGGGGTATCGAGGTCTGCCGGATCGGGGAATCGCGAAGCAGTCGATAGAGCTGGATCAGGCGCAGCTGCTGAAAATACTCGACCGACGCCCATTCGCCCATCGAACTGAAGGTGCAGTTGCCCATCCCGGCGCTCAGCATCACGTCGCAGCGCGCTTCGCTGGCCATCGCATAGACGCCGTGCAGCGGTGCGGGGTTCAGCATGGAGATCGGGGCGATGCCGATCGCTTGGAACATCTGGTCTAGGCCCGTGTCGAAATCGCCGTCGGCATTGTCAGTGAAATGCGTCCGGACCCGTGGGTGCATGCGGGCAAAGGCTTCCACTCCGTCGCGCTCGCTGGCGAAGAAACGGTCCGCTGTGGAACCCTGCCATTCGCGATGCGGGCCGAAAGTGAAGCTGTCGAGCGGTTGTTCGGGCGGAAGGACGCGTAGCACCCTTGCCGCGACATTGGTGGAATCGAGCCCGCCCGTCAGTTGCATCGCAGGCCGATGGGTACCGCGCAGCGTTGATCGAACGGCATCTTCCAGCAGGGCATCGACCGCATCGACATAGTCGGCCCGGCGAGGCAAACGGATAGTCTCACGCGGTTCGAGCGGATCGTGAAAGCGGTGGCGGTGGATCGCCTCGGCACTCAGCAGCACGACGGTGCCGGGCTTGACCTCGAACGCGTTTTCGAACCAGCCTTGCTCTTCCGTCAGGTTGAAGAACAGGTTGTCGGCAAACTTGCGCGGGTTCAGCCGATATTCCAGCCCGCAGGCGTGGAGCGCGGGTACGGTAGAGGCGGCGCCGAAGGCCGCGGCGTCGCGGAAATAATGGAGTGGCGGTGCGCTCCAAGGAGAGCGGACGAGCCGGACTTCGCCGCGCCCCTCATGCCAGGCGGCGGCGGCATAGTGGCCGACGACGTGCCTGTCTGCGTCACCACCAAAGCAATCGAGCGCGGCGGCATAGAGCGCGGCGTTGTCGCCCGATGCGATGTGCCGGGCATTGGCACCCAGCCTCTCACGAAGGTCGGATTCGTTGTCGATCCAGCCGCCGAACAGCACGTCGCCGGTGGATTGACTGTGGGCGGGCCGCCACGGCATTCTGGGCGCTTCAACGCTGGCAAAACGCGAAATGTCCGCGCGGTTCGCGAACAGCGATTGCCCGGATCCCGTAAGATGACGGTGAACTGGAATCGAAAAAGGCGCCGAATCGAACCGTGCGAGCGAAGCCGCAACTCGTTCGATCAGCGCCTCGTCGATGGTTCGCCGACTATGAAAGAAGGCGAACAAGAGGGTGACCTCTTCGATAGTCCCCGGCGGAGCCGGGGCATCAATGTCTTAGCTGACGCTGTGCGAACCCGACCCGCCGTCGGGGCCAGCGGTCACGCCCGACGCCACATCGTCAAGCTTTCCGAGACGATTCAATTCGGGACGGGTCCATGTTTTCTGATTGTCGGAACGCTTGGCCATGTCAGCTCCTGTCGCTGTAAATTCAGAGTAGTTTTCAATCTCGGTTAATAGCTTAACCCGATTCACACGTATTATACAAACCAATTTTTTTGCGGCGCACCATAGAGGCACGCAAAAAGCCATCGGACGGCAAACGTACTTACCCGGTAGCGGTTCCCGGGAAATGGAAACGGATCAAGACACGGTAATCCTGACCGTTTTCGCCCAGAATGGTCTTTTCGCCGATTTCTATCCACGCATGCAAATCGTCGATGGTTCCGCGCAATTGTGCAGGTAACGTACCGATTGCGAGCGTAGAACCGAGCTTTCGGATGTGGAGCATCCAGTGCAGGGCCATGGCCCGTACAAGGCATTTGGTTTCGATCGGAAGCCGCCGCGCACCACGCTCGATCGCGCGGGCCAGCCGCCGGTGCCTTACGTCCGAAGTCATCGCCGGACCGGCTCCAACCAATTGCCGCCCAAGCCACTTTCGCCATCTTCCGAACGCAAAACATGCGACAAGCACCCGCGCCAGCAGCATCCATGCTATCGCTTCTGCCGTCAGCGCCCGTCCAGTCCACGCGCCCGCAGTCAACGCGTCCGGCGCCTGGTCTGCACGGTCATCCATCCCGGATCAGGCCCGCGTCGCGCAGATCGGCAATAAGCGCAGACACATCGGCCGCTATTTCCGGTTCCGGCGCATCGTATTCGCGTGCCAGCTCAGCCGCGATCGCGGCACTGTTGCGCGTACCGTCGATCATCCGCCAAACGCTCAATCCCGTTCCCGCAAGCGACAGGAAATCGCCCGAGGAAAGGTCCATGATTAACGCTTCGCCGTCGATTTCCGTTTCGACGAAACGATCCGGGCACTTGTTCAGCATGGTCCATTCGCCCCCGTATCCAAGCGGTGCCCCGTATTTAAGCGGTGCCCAGCATCCCCGCGATGCGAAGCCGCCGCCTTGCGGATATGATCCGCTATCATCGATACGCCGCGATCGAAAGCGGCTGGATCGCGCGGCCGCGCGAAGCTGTGCATCGCAAACGCCTGCGCAACGCGCGAGAATGCTGCGAAACCCATGGCTGCGTCGCCGCCACGGGCCCGGCGCAAAAGGTCGGTCGTATAATGATCGTCACGCAGCCGCAGCGCGCGGGCGGCACCGCGGATCGGCGCGATCGCGATATCTTGCGCTGTTTCCAGATAGATAAGCTCGCCGATTGGCAGGGGATTTGTCGAGATGCCCGCAATAGGCTCGGCAAAGCGCTTGTCCACCTGCGGGGCAACGCGTTCTTGCGCGGTGGCGCCGGTCATCGTCAGGGCATCGTCGCAAAGCTTGAGCCGCTTGTGGCCCGGCAGTGCGATGATCGCGTCGTCGTCCGACAGGTCGAGAACCAGAGTATCGTCGCAGAACATCGGCATGCCGTGCCTTCCCAAGGCCGCGGCCAATGTGGACTTACCCGCGCCCGAAGGGCCGGTGAAAGCATAGATGCGTCCGTCCCATTCCACGGCCGATGCATGCATCGGGAACAGGCCCCAGATGCAGGCGATGGCGGCATAGACCCCGCCCTTGCGGCAAAGGTCCTCTTCTTCCGGCGTGCTGTCGCCCGAATGTTCGACGGTGATCCCTGCGCCTTTGCGGTAGTGCATGCGCAGCCCGCTTTCCGTGTGGAGCAGATACTGGTCGTCGAACAGATCGTAGCGCCCCGGCAGAAGAGGTTTGCCATGAACATCGCGCGGTACCGTGCCGTATCGGACACGGCTCTCGGCTGTCAGCAAGTCCATGATTTGGGTGCGATCCATAGGCCGGTTCATTAGTTGGCAAGCGGCGAACATTCAATCGCAAGCGCCCTCCGCCGTCCCAATCGGGGACGCGGCCCCCAAGTCGATCCACCTATGTGCAAAACTGCCCGCGCGCGGCTTGTCGCGATTCGCGCGGGTAGGGTAGGGCATTCGGCCATGACCACACCGCTGATTTCGCCCTCCATCCTCTCCGCCGATTTCGCCAGCCTTGGCGAGGAAGTGCGCGCCATCGACGCCGCCGGGGCGGACTGGATCCACGTAGACGTGATGGACGGCCATTTCGTGCCCAACATCACCATCGGTCCCGCAGTGGTAAAGGCGCTGCGCCCGCATACGACCAAGATCTTCGACGTCCACCTGATGATCAGCCCGGTCGACCAGTACCTTGAAGACTTCGCCAATGCCGGGGCCGACATCATTACCGTCCATCCAGAGGCAGGGCCGCACGTTCACCGCACGGTTCAGGCGATCAAGGGGCTGGGCAAATTGGCGGGCATTTCGCTGAACCCGGCGACCCCGGCCAAGATGCTAGACTATCTGATCGACGATATCGATCTTGTCCTGGTGATGAGCGTCAATCCCGGTTTCGGCGGGCAGAGCTTTATCCATTCGCAGCTTCGCAAGATCGAGGCGGTGCGCAAGATGATCGACAAGTCGGGACGCGACATCCGGCTGGAAGTTGACGGCGGCGTCAATGCCGAAACTGCGAAGCTGTGCGTGGATGCCGGGGCCGACGTGCTTGTCGCCGGGTCCGCGACCTTCAAGGGCGGCCCCGCCAAATATGCCGAGAACATCGCGGCGCTGAAAGCGGCGGGAGCTTGATCGGCGGATGGGCGTTGAACCCCCCGAGTTGCACGGTGGCCATACGGGCGACCTGCTGCGCAAGGCACGGGCGGTACCTTTGAGTGACAGTAACGACCAGACCGGGCTGATCGAACCCGGCCCGACGCTTTCCGATGGCGGAGAGCCGACGCTGGCGGATTTTACCCCGCCGCGGCTGGGCATGGTCGATGGGACGATGCGGTTCCTCTATGCGCGCGGGGTTTCGGCGCGCAATCTGGTGCGCCCGTTCCACAAGCCTTCGCGCACGCGCATCCTTGCCACGGTGGACGAGCCGCTGCCAGGCGAACGCGCGCCGGGCATGGCGCTGCGGGCGGGGCATTTCCTGATCGCGGGCAAGCGCATCGGCACCGACCGCGCCGACTATGCCAGCAAGTCGCTGGCTGAGCCGGTGGCGCGGACGATCCACGGCTTTACATGGCTGGCCGATCTGGACGCGGCGGGTACACGCGACAAGGTTGCGCCGGTGGCCGAGGACATCCTGCGACGCTGGATGCTGGCCAACCCCGAAGTGGGTGAGGGTGCGGCGTGGAACGTGGGCCATGCGGGCCTGCGCGTGCTCAACTGGCTGACCCATGCGCCGCTGATCCTGTCGGGACAGGACCGGGCGTTTCGCGCCAGCGTCTTGCGGCACCTGACCCGTTCGGCGTTGTGGCTGGATCGGCAAGCCCCGCGCACCGCCGCCCCGCATGAGGGGCTGCCCGCTTGGGCCGCGATTACCGTGGCGGGATTGCTGTTGCCTGATGGCAAGCCGCGCCGCCTGTTCGGAGAGGCCGGGCTGATCGCCGCGCTGGGCGATGCGGTGGGTGAGGATGGCGGGATGCTGTCGCGCTCTCCGGTCGATCAGGTGGAGACGATCGCGCTGCTGTTGCGGGTGAGCGCCGCCTATCGCGCGTGCCGCCGCGATCCGCCGCAACAGATACAGGTCATGCTTTCCTTGATGACGCCGGCCCTGCTGGCCCTGACCCATGCCGACGGCTCGCTGGGCAGTTGGCAGGGCGCGATCCCGCTGCCTGCCGAACGTGTTGCCCTGATGGCCGAAGCCGCAGATCCGCGTGCTCGCCCGCTGACCGATGCGCGGCAGTGGGGGTATCAGCGACTGGCGGCGCGGCAATCGGTGCTGCAACTGGACGCTGCACCCCCGCCGGGCGGGCGGCAGGCGCATGGCGGTTGTGCGTCGACACTGGCGTTCGAATTCAGCCACAAGGACCAGCGCATCGTCGTCAACTGCGGCGGCGCGGCCTTTGCCGGTGCGGGCGTGCCGCGCCGGATCGAGGACGGTCTGCGCAGCACCGCCGCGCATTCGACTCTGACATTAAGCGACGGCGATTCGACACCGGTCGAGCCGAACGGCAGGCTGGGTTCGGGCGTGAAGGCGGTGACGTTCGGGCGCGGCAAGGACGGGTTGAATTCGGTCCTGCACGCCAGCCACGATGGCTATACCGGGCGGCACGGGCTGTTCCACGAACGCTGGCTCTCGCTCTCCGCCGACGGAACTTTGCTGGAGGGGCGCGACACGCTCTCGCCACGCGGCCGCAGGGCGAAGCGGGGCGAGCATGACTATGCGATCCGCTTCCATCTGGGTCAGGGGATAGAGATCGGGCATCAGCTGGCAATGGGTGAGGATGGCGGCGGTGTTGCGCTGGCACTGCCCGACGGATCGTACTGGCAGGTGCGCTCCCCCGACGCGAAGATGGCGGTCGAGGATTCGCTCTGGGTCGATGCCGGGGGCAGCCCGCGCGAAATCCGGCAACTGGTCCTGACCGGATCGGTCGGGCGCGATGGCGGCTCTGTCGCATGGTCGTTCCGCCGCATGGGCTGACGTGATGCGACGCAGGCTCGCGGTGGAAAACCCGCGGCGCGCTGCGCTTGCGAAGGCGGGATTCAAGGCCTAGAGGCGGCGGCGCAAATAACGCCCGCCTGTTCGTCGAAAGGCCCATTCCCATGCAAGACCCCGTCACAATCCGCCGCGCCCTGCTGTCCGTTTCGGACAAGACCGGGCTGGTCGAACTGGGTCAGGCATTGGCCGCGCGCAAGGTGGAGCTGGTCTCGACCGGCGGCACTGCCAAGGCGCTGCGCGAAGCGGGGCTGACGGTGAAGGACATTTCCGACCTGACCGGCTTCCCGGAAATGATGGACGGCCGCGTGAAGACGCTGCACCCGATGGTCCACGGCGGCTTGCTGGCGGTGCGCGACAATCCCGAACATGCCAAGGCGATGCAGGATCACGCCATCGGCGCGATCGACCTTGTCGTCGTCAACCTCTATCCCTTCGTCCAGACGGTGGCGAGCGGGGCGGACCGCGATACGATCATCGAGAATATCGACATCGGTGGCCCGTCGATGGTGCGCTCTGCCGCCAAGAATCACGCCTATGTCACGCTGCTGACCGATCCGGACGACTATGCCGCGCTGATTACAGAGATGGACGCGGGCGTCGGCGCGACCAGCTTCGATTTTCGCAAGATGCTGGCGGCCAAGGCCTTTGCCGCGACCGCCGCCTATGACGCGGCGATCGCCAGCTGGTTCGCCCATGCCGATCAGGGCCAGAAATTCCCGCCGCGCCGCTCGGTCGCTGCGAAGCTGGTTTCGACCCTGCGTTATGGCGAGAACCCACATCAGGATGCGGCGCTCTATGTGCCCGAAGGTCCGCACGTCATGGGCCTGCCGCAGGCCGAACAGGTGCAGGGCAAGGAACTGTCGTACAACAACTACAACGACGCCAACGCCGCGCTGGAACTGGTTGCCGAATTCCGCGATGGCCCGCCGACGGTGGTGATCGTCAAGCATGCCAACCCCTGCGGCGTGGCGACCGGCGAAACGTTGGTCGAGGCGTGGGACAAGGCGCTGGCCTGCGACAGCGTGTCGGCGTTTGGCGGCATCGTCGCGGTAAACCGCCCGCTGGACGTTGCAACGGCAGAGGCGATCTCGAAGATCTTCACCGAAGTGGTGGTCGCGCCGGGTGCCAGTGACGAGGCGAAGGCGGTCTTCGCCAAGAAGAAGAACCTGCGCCTGCTGATCACGCAAGGGCTGCCCGATCCGCGCCGCGTCGGCCAGAATATCACCATCATCGCTGGCGGCATGTTGCAGCAGGATCGCGACAATGGCGCGGTCGATCCGGCGGCGCTGAAGGTCGTGACCAAGCGCGAGCCGACCGAACAGGAGTTGAAAGACTGCCTCTTCGCGTGGACCGTGGCGCGGCATGTGAAGTCCAACGCCATCGTCTATGCCAAGGACGGTCAGACCGCCGGGATCGGCGCGGGCCAGATGAACCGCCGCGATTCGGCGCGAATCGCCGCGGCCAAGGCGATGGAAGCCGCCGAAACGATGGGCTGGGACATGCCGCTGACGCATGGCAGCGCCGTCGCATCGGACGCGTTCTTCCCCTTCGCAGACGGCTTGCTGTCTGCCGCAGAGGCCGGCGCAACGGCGGTGATCCAGCCGGGCGGTTCGATCCGGGACGAGGAAGTCATTGCCGCCGCTGACGAAAAAGGCATCGCGATGGTCTTCACCGGGATGCGCCATTTCCGCCACTGATTAACGAAAATTGCCGGAAGCCCGTTCGAAACGTGCTGAATCCACCGTTCATCTCCCTGAACGGGTGCTTGTGCTAGGATTCAGACTTTCTTCAGCGACTTTGGTTAATCTGGCAATGAATTCGCAACACGAAAGCCCGAACGATGTCTCTTCTCGACGCCCCGATGCTCCGCAATTTCGCGATCGGTTTCGCCTTGGGCGCGGCAGGTCTTTTCGCGGTGTCGGGCTTCCCGATCGAAACGCAGGCCATCGCTTCGGTTCTGAACTGAAGTCCGCCTTTTCCAAATCGCTGACCATCTTGCTGGGCGCTGCGCTGATCGGCGCGTGCCAGCAGGTACAGCCCGCGCTGGCCGAAGAGGCGGTCGCGGCGCCTCCCGCTAAAATCCGCTCCAGCGAAAGCGGCATGAAGACCGCGATCTTTGCTGGCGGCTGTTTCTGGGGCGTCGAAGGCGTGTTCAGCCATGTGAAGGGCGTGTCGAGCGCGGTCTCCGGTTATCACGGCGGCAGCCGCGCCGATGGCACCTACAAAGCAGTGACAAGCGGAAGGACCGGCCATGCCGAGGCGGTGAAGGTGACTTACGACCCATCGGTCGTGCGCTATGACGAATTGCTGCGCATCTTCTTTGCCGTCGTCACCGATCCGACCCAGCTGAACCGACAAGGCCCCGATCGCGGCCCGCAATACCGCAATGCGCTTGTTCCGATGAGCGCGGAGCAGGCGAAGGTGGCCAAAGCCTATCTGGCGCAACTGGGCAAGGCGGGCCTGTGGGACAAGCCCATCGTCACGAAGATAGAGGCGCAGAAGACCTTCATCGCTGCGGAAAGCTATCATCAGGACTTCATGGCGAAGAACCCGAACCACGGGTACATCCTGCGCTGGGACCGGCCCAAGGTTCAGGCGTTGAAGGCGATGTTCCCGGCAGACTATCGCGCGGCGTTCAAACGGGGCTGATCCGGACGTCTGCGGGGCTGACTTCGCGCGCCGAACGCCTTATATCCCACCGCATGGGAGCAAGCGGACACATCCACAGTGAACATATCGGCGAAGCGCTGACCAACGCCGCGCGCGCCGCTTTGACCGACGCGGGCGAGCAGTGGACCGACTTGCGCGCCGACGTGTTCAACGCGCTGGCGGTCGAAGAAAACCCGCTCTCCGCCTATGACATTGCCGATACGCTGTCGGCGGCGCGGGGCAAGCGGATCGCGCCCAACAGCGTCTATCGCATTCTCGACCTGTTCGTGCGCAACAACCTTGCCAACCGGATAGAGAGCGCGAACGCCTATCTCGTCAACCGGCACCCCGGTTGCCGCCACGACTGCATTTTTCTGATTTGCGACCAGTGCGGGCGCGCCCTGCACCTCGATGACGACAAGCTGACATCGGGCCTGCGCAACGCGGCCAGCGATGCGGGTTATGAGGGCATCTCGACCATCGTGGAACTGCGCGGCACCTGTGCCGATTGCCGCGCCGCTGCCTAACGCTTTACGCGCAAGACGATCACTTCGCCGTTTTCGCCGGGCACCTGCTCCAGCCAATCGGGCAGTTTGCCTGCCTGCAAGTGCGCGGCAAACCCATTGGGCGCGAGCGTGGAATAGGCGTTGCTTTCGTTGATACCGACGCAAAACACCACGTAATCGATCCCGCGCCGCGACACGACTTCGTGTGCGGTGCTGTCGGGGCCGGTGAAAGCGCGCATCGTATCGGCAATCGCGGTATTGGCGCGATGATGCGCGGTGGCCAGCACGCTGTGATCGCTATCGACCAGAATGCGCGGGCCAAGGTCCAGCGGCGCCATGATGCGGGCGGGCTGCATGCCCAGTGCGGGCAGCGCGGCGCGAATTTCGCAGCGTGCGGCAGCGGGTGCGGCGATCGACGATGCCGCTTGCGACGGCACGGCCAGCATCAGGACCGACAGCGGCACGGCGGGGGCCAGCGCCATAACGATGCCTGCGGTGGCGGCGACCTGCCGCCCCGGCTGAGCCCGTAGCGTGCGGATCGACCGCAGCCAGCTTTTCAATTGCCAACCCAGCGGCACGGCTGAGAGCGCCGCCGCATAGACCATCGTCCGGCTGACCAGACAGCCCGTCACCAGCGCCATCGCCACCAGAAACGCATATTCGCGATGCCAGTTGCGCAGCCAGTCGCTGCTGTTCCGGGCCAGATGGAACAACGCGATCAAAGCGATGATCGGCGGGATAATCCGCAGCAGGATGAATTCCAGCGAGTTGTCCCAGATCGGCTGACCCTCCGTCACATTGGCCAGCCACATGTCGCGCGTAACCGGATCGAGGCCCGCGAACGTGCCGCCGGTGCATCGCGGAGCCAGCGCGAATTCAACAGCGACAGCGGCAAGACCCAGCGTGCCGAGTGCAAGCAGGGTGAAGCTGATCGGGCGGTGCGAACCGTGACCAAGGCCCGTGGCCCCGATGGCCAGCACGCCCATCGCCGCCAGCGGGGCCGGGGCCATCGCATCGCAGACCGACGCGCCATAGGGTATCCCGCGCGTGGCGAGATAGATGCCCAGCGAGACCACGAACGTCGATTGCAGCATCGAGACGAGCCACACCCGGTCATGCCAGCATCGGATCCAGCGCCAGAGGCCCACCGCCATGATCGCCGCGACGAGCGGGATCGCCTCCAGCGAAATCGAGAGCCACGCCGCCATCGCGACGCCCGCGATCCACCCGCCCTGCCGCGCATTGCGCGCCATCAGGGCGTTGACCGCGACCAGCGCGCAGATGATCTGCCACCCGTGATGATCGATCCGCATCGGACGCAGTTGATTCAGCAGAGAGGCCGACATCGCGGCGACCAGACAGGCGAGGCCGGTCACTTCCTCATCAAACAGTTTCCACGCCATCCGGCCGATCAGCAGGAACATCAGGTAAAGCGTAGCCAGCGGCACGATGATCGCCGCGGCCAGTTCCGCCCCCGCCGCACCCAGCAGTAGGGTCAGCGGCACGATAACCATCAGCAGCGGAATATCGACCAGCCGCGTCCAGTGCATCGGCGTGCCCTCTGGCGGGGCGACGCGGTATTGCGTCACGTCGAACCAGCTTTGCCCGGCGAGGAAATCGCGCACCTGAAGCAGGCGCAGGATATCGTCGCCGTCGGGAAAGCTGACGCTGGCGATATTGCGGAATTGCGATGCGGTAAGGAGGACCGCGACGACCAGCCACACGATGCTGACACGAATGAGCATCGTGGCATCGAAACTGTGGCGGCGGCGGTCCCCGATCATGGCATCCTCTGGCGCGGCGTCAGCCATTGCCCGTCGCTAGATCGGATTTTTCTCCGAACACGAAACAGGCGCGCAGCGCGTATGTCACTACGAAGCTGGCCCCGATCGCGACCAGCTTGGCCAATCGCGGATCGATACCGAAGGCGGTGCCCGCCGATACGATAGCCCAGGTAAGGGCCAGTCCGACGAGAGCCGAGGCGACGAACAGGCCCTGTTGTTGCGTCCGCCCCGCACCTGCCGCGGCAACGCGCCCGGTAAAGACGAACCGGCTGGACGCGAACCAGTGCGCGGCGATTCCCACCGCATAACCCGCAGCCGCAGCCGCCGGGGCGGCAAGACCAGCGGCCATCAATGCGAAGAAGCAGGCAAGGTCGATGCCCAGCGCCGCGACGCTGGCAAAGCCATAGGCGACGAACCGCCGCATGGCCGGGGCCCGAAGCAGCTGTGCGATCACGCCGCGTCCCGATCCGTATTGGCGGCGCTCTGGGAAACCGGCATCGGCACTCCGCGCATGGACGACAGCGCGGCGGCGCGATCGTCGGCGGTGTGTTCCACCACGCGGGGCAGATCGACTTCGCCTTCGTTGCCGGCCTCGTGATACTCTGCGTCTTCGTTGACGCACCACGTGTCGTAGATGCGCTCTCCGGCCAGGATGTTCTCGACCGTCAGCATCGCGGTCATCATCGCGTGGTCCTGGTTGTTATAACGGTGCATGCCGTTCCGTCCCACAAGGTGGAGCGTGGGATGCTTCGCCTCCAGCTCCTCGCGCATGGCGGAGACGCGATCGGCATAGCCTTCGTCATAGACCGGATAGGCCTTTTCCTGCCGCACAACGCTGCCGCCGATGACGTCGGACGGATCGCAGAGGCCAAGGATCGCCATTTCCTTTTTCGCCAATTCGATCAGATCGGCATCGGCGGAGGCCCAGAGGCCGTCGCCTTCGAAGCAGAAGTATTCGAGGCCGACGCAGGCGACGTCCTGATCCGGCACCATCTCGGGCGACCATGACCGGAAGTTCTGAATACGACCGACCTGCACCTTGCTGTCGTGGATATAGATCCAGTTGTCGGGGAACAGATCCTTTGACTTTACCTTCAGCGCGACGGTCAGGAAGTCGCGGTATTTGAGTGCGCCCGCGTCCAGAACCGTGCCCGGAACCGGCGCAAGCCGCGCGGCAAGTTCGCGCATCGGGGCGCTGGAAATCGCGTCGCGTGCGCGGATCACCGTTTCGCCGCCACCGACGCAAGTGGCGTGGAGACGCCAGCCGCCCTTGGTATCGGCGGCAAGGCGGCGCAGCGAATGGCCCATCAGCACCTGTCCGCCAGCGGCGACGATCTTGTCCCGCGCAGCTTCCCACATCATGCCGGGACCAAGTCGCGGATAGCGGAATTCTTCGAGCAGGGTCTTGGCCTGCATGCCGTTGTTGGGTTTCTTGTTGAGGCCGAGCGAACGCTTCACCCCGTCCCACACCGCGCCCCAGAGCGAGAGGCCCTTGATGCGCTGAGCCGCCCAGTCGCTGCTCATCTCGTCGCAGGGCATGCCCCACACCTTCTCGGTATAGGTCTTGAAGAAGATCGAATAGAGCTTGTGGCCGAACTGGTTGACGGTCCAGTCCTCAAAGCTCTTCACGTTGCGGTTCGGAAATACCTGCGCCTTGGCAAAACTCGCCATGCACAGGGTAGACCGCCACAGACCCAGATTGCGCAGCGCCTCAAACGCGCGCAGCGGATAGCTGTAGAACTTGCCTTCGTAATAGATGCGGCTCATCCGCGGGCGCGAAATGAAGTCATCTGGCAGGATTTCGTTCCACAAGTCCACGACCGGCTTCGACTTCGAGAAGAAGCGGTGTCCACCGATGTCGAAGCGATAGCCGTCGACCTCTACCGTGCGGCTGATGCCGCCGACATAGCGTTCGTCTTTCTCGATAATCGCGACCGTTTTGCCCGCCTTGGTCAGCAGGTATCCGGCGGTCAGACCCGCTGGCCCCGCGCCGATGATGACGACGTCGACGCTGAGTTCGCCCGGCTTGGCCGCAGGTCCGGTGGTGATGGTGCCTTCGTGCACGCTTGGCCCCCTTGTGGAAAATGCCCCGGCCGGTTTGTCCGACCCAAGGCAATTCCTGACCGAAAATGGCTAAGAGGACGTTAACGCGGGCCTTTGTCGGCCATATTCCAATGCGCTGGCGGCCAAGCCTTGGAAATCCGCGCGCTCAGGCGGCAATTCCCGCCGACGGGGCACTACCGCCAACCCCTTCGCGCCAGACGCGCGACAGGTTCTGAAGATTGACCGCGACTTCGGCAATGTCCTCGAATCGGAAAGTCTCGACAAAGGCCAGCCCGTAACCGGGGTGCCGCCGCCAGCGGACCTTGGCATAGACCTCGCCCAGTGCGGGCACGTCGATGCGGACCTGCTGATCCATGGAGAACATGTGATCGCATTCGATCTGCGCGCCCTGATGCGACAAGTCGCGGATCAGCACCGGGATCATCCGGCCCAGTGACTTTACCGTTGCGGGCAGTTCGACGCCGATACGAATCGCGCGTTTGCGGAACGGGCCGTTCTCTCCGATCAGCGAGAGCAGGTCGTTATGTTCGACGAACGACAGGCCCGCGTGGCCGTCCTTAAGCCAGATCAGCGTAACCTCGAACCGGTCTCCGTCGCCGAATTCCAGCCAGAACGTCTTGCCGTCGTTTGGCGGGGTAACACCGAACAGCTTCACCCGCAGCGCATCGCCCGAAATATCGCGCAGCACACAGGGGTACTGCCCATCGGGAAAGACCAGCTTTGCTGTGCGGATCAGGGGGGTTCGTTCGATCCCTCGGCGGGTGGATGCGCCGAACATCGACGCGCTGTCGTACTGAGCAGGGGTTAGGTCGTTCACGCTGCGCGCACCTTTCTGACGTCGTTTGTTGGCAAGGGGCCGCACAAACGCCTACCAGACCCCATCTACGCTTGAGATTGCAACCAATGTATTAACATCGCGTGGGGCGCATGCCCTTGAGACTGCGTATTTTTCCCTAGAAATTGGCGAATTGGTTAACACCGGATTTGCAATGCCTGTCAGGGCGTTTTTCCGGCAGTTGCGATCGCGAGTTGGCACAGCAAAGGGAACTGGCTGGGCACCAGGCCCGTTGGTCGCGGGTATGCCGATAGTCTTTGCCATCGTTGCCATCCTGTTGGGTGCCTGGGTCGCCTTTCGCGACAGCGGCGGACGCCATCGCAAGCCGGTGTGGCAACGCGCTTCGGGCATGGCGGTGATGCTGGGAGGCTTGGTCGGATTCGTTTTCGAATTGATCTGATTAACGCGAAATACGGTCGCCCTGTATCAATTGAGGCAGCGTACGGCTTGTCTACATGATAAACATTGCGCTCCGTTCAAGACATCGAGTCGGGCCGATCCGGCTCTGCGTGGCCTTGCTCTGATCGGGGGTTCGCAACCTATGCATACCTATCAGCTGAGACTTTCCGACGACGACCGTGGCATTGCACGAACGATAGAGTTCGAGGCGGCAGACACCGCGGGCGCGCTCAATATCCTTGGCAATGTGGAACCGGGTCGCCGGGCAGAGCTTTGGGAGGCGGAAAATTACATCTGTTCGCTCAGCCGCGATGGCGACAGCGGCGGCCTTTGGAACATCAACACCTGAAATTATCGGCGCAATGGTGCGGGCGGCGGGACTCGAACCCGCACGAGCAAAGCTCAGGGGATTTTAAGTCCCCGGCGTCTACCATTCCGCCACGCCCGCACAGGCCGCAGCCCTTACGGTGCGGGGCGATCACTTGGCAATGTGCAATCGAATGGTTTGGCGAGTAGACCGCCAAAACGCGATCAGTCGGCGTTCAGCCGGTCACGCATGTCCTTGCCGGCCTTGAAATAGGGGACCTTCTTGCCCGGTACCTCTACCGTCTCGCCAGTGCGCGGGTTGCGGCCTGTGCGCGCGGAGCGTTCGCGGGTCGAAAAGGCGCCGAATCCGCGCAGTTCAACGCGGCCACCGCTGGCCAGTCGTTCGGTAATGGCTTCGAAGAAACAGGAAACCACGGCCTCGACCTCTTCGGGACGAAGCTCCGGGTTTTCTTCCGCCAATGCCTGAATCAATTCAGATCTAATCATTTCTACCCCGCCTGCCGTAGAGCGCGCGACCCAATGCGACAGTGGCCGCCGATCCCGACGGTCAAAGCCTCTATGACCCCGATGCACCACCCCCGATGGGCGCATAGGGTTCTCTAACACTGCCATCGGTGCACGCGGGGTGCAATAACTATTAAAAATGATACGCTTTTGGGACGAAGTTGCCGCCTTGGCGCCGTCAGTCGGCGCGGGCCATCAACTCGTCCATATCCAGGCCCAACAGGCGAATACGTTCTGCAATGGTCGGCCACTCTTCGGTCAGGAACTGATCCCGCTCCGACGCGAGCAAGCGCGAGCGTGCGCCTTCGACCACGGCGATGCCGATCCCCCGACGCACTTCCAGCAAGCCGTCGTCCTGAAACTGCTGATACGCCTTGGCCACCGTCAACGGGTTGGCACCCTGTTCAGCGGAATAGGCGCGGACCGAGGGGAGCAGCGCACCCTCCTTGTACCGACCGGCGATGATCGCAGCGGCGATTTCGTCGCGAAGGCGCAGATATACGGGGCGGGTCGCCTGATGTCCGGTGGGGCGGGGCATAGGTGGTCTAGTGCCATAATACAGCGTATCGGGTCAAGTATGACAGGTGCTTCGCAAACCGGTCACAACTGCAACAATGCGCTTCACATGCGCGTAATAGCGGGTAAGCCTTTGCGCCGAAACGAACCGCAGCCGGGGACAATGCGCGCATGAAGGATATGGCCAGCTGGAACGAGGGTGACTGGATCGCGGCACTGGCAGCGATCGCGCTGTTCGCGGTTCTGGCCATCGGCGGGGTGCTCGCCGCGCGCAAGAGCGAGGAAGTTATCGGCCACCCGCGCGGGCTTTTCGTGCTGTTCTATGCCGAGATGTGGGAGCGGTTCAGCTTCTACGGCATGCGCGCGCTACTGATCCTTTATCTCACGAAATTCTGGCTGTTTTCCGATGGCAGGGCCAGCCTGATCTATGGCGCTTACGGCAGCCTCGTCTACATCACTCCGGTGCTGGGCGGCTATCTGGCGGATCGCTGGCTGGGTCAGCGCAAGGCGGTTTTGTTCGGCGGCGTGGTGCTGGCGCTGGGCCACCTCGCCATGGCGTACGAGGGTGCGCAGGGCGTGACCGATCCGGCGGTGAAGCAGGCCGATTTCGCGATCAACGCGTTCTGGCTGGCACTGGCGCTGATCATCGTGGGTTCGGGCTTTCTGAAGGCCAATATCTCGGTGATCGTCGGTCAGCTCTACAAGATGACCGATACACGGCGCGATGCCGCCTACACCATCTTCTACATGGGCGTGAACGTCGGCGCGGCGCTGGGCACGATCCTCGTCGGCTATCTGGGCGAGACGATCGGCTGGTCGTGGGGCTTCGGCCTTGCCGGCATCGGCATGGTGCTGGGTCTGATCATCTTCGTGATCGGCAAACCCGCGCTGAAAGGCCAAGGTGAGCCGCCAGCGCCCTTGGCCAAGCGGTCGGAGACGACGCTCTATATCGTCGGTGCGGCATCGGTCGTCGTGATCTGGTTCCTGATCCAGTAC
Source organism: Croceicoccus naphthovorans (assembly GCF_001028705.1). Lineage (NCBI taxonomy): Bacteria > Pseudomonadati > Pseudomonadota > Alphaproteobacteria > Sphingomonadales > Erythrobacteraceae > Croceicoccus > Croceicoccus naphthovorans. Next base: position 321,335 of record NZ_CP011770.1, read on the forward strand.
CAGTCGGTGATCCAGACCCTGTTGATCGTTTGCGGCGTGGCGATGCTGGCCTATACGCTTTACGAGGCTTTCAAGCTGCCCAAACAGGCGAGAGAGCGAATCTTCGCGATCCTGTTCCTGATCGCGCTGAACCCGGTATTCTGGGGCCTGTTTGAACAGGCGGGCGGATCGCTGAACCTTTATACCGACAAGTTCGTCGACAAGGGCGGGGTGCCGACGTCGCTGTTCCAGTCGATCAACCCGATCTACATCGTGATCTTCGCGCCATTGTTCGCGATGTTGTGGCAATGGCTTGGCAGGCGCGGGCTGGAGCCATCGGCCCCCGCCAAGTTCGCGCTGGCGCTGTTTCAGGTGGGATTGGGCTTTCTCGTCTTCGTCTGGGGCGCGGGCACAGGCGATCCGGCGGTGATGACCGGCGTGGTCTTCGTGTTCCTGATCTACCTGCTGCACACCACCGGCGAGCTGTGTCTGTCGCCAGTGGGCCTTTCGGCGATGACCCGTCTGGCCCCGCTGCATCTGGGCAGCTTCATCATGGGCGCGTGGTTCTACATGACCGCGGTAGGCAGCTTCGTCGCGGGCAAGATCGGCGAGGCCACCGGCGGCGAGAGCGGCGAGATGAGCAAGGAGCTGACGCTGTCGATCTATACCGAGATCGGCTGGTGGACGATCGGCATCGCGGCGGTCGTGCTGTTGCTCAGCCCGATCGTGAAGCGGTGGATGCACCTCGATACGCTGGGCCGGTCAGAGCATGATCTTGCGGGCGAAGCCGAACTGGGCGAGCCGCAAGCGGCGGGCGTGCATCCGGGGCGGGAGTGAGGCGGGAATGCTGCCTAACGTATCCCCGTGCTCAGCCAGCGACCATAATTTCTGATAGTGACTGGCTGTTCTTTCGGCCACTCAGGGAGGTCGCTTTCGGAGAATCCATACTGACGCGCGAAATCGCGGGGCCAGTCTATGCTCCAGTCTTCATCGTCGATCGGCAGATCACGGAAAAGATCGTCATCGGGATGTGGCGTCAGACGTGGAGCGAGGTAGAATTTAGTCGTTTCCCAGAGGAACTCAGCGGCCTCCGGTGCACAATCGTTGTACATCAATGCGAGAAACTCAGATTGCTCAAGGTTCTTCCGACGAGCAAACGTAGTATTGATTTGACGACGTGTATTTCGCGCGGCGATTGCAAACAAAAGCCCGAGCCCACCAACCACGACCATGGTCGCGATCAGCGAATCTGGCGTCATCAGGCCCGCGCTTCTTCCACGCCCGCGCTGTTGTGGCCCAGATTTTCCTTATCGAGCGCCTTTAGCACCGTATCGACGATATGCGGCGCGTTCAGCCCCGCCTCGTCGTACTGCTTTTCCGGCGCGTCGTGATCCTGAAACAGGTCCGGCAGCCGCATCGTGCGGATCTTCAGACCGGTATCGAGCAGCCCTTCGTCACTGGCCAGCGTCAGCACGTGTGCGCCCAGCCCGCCGATGGAGCCTTCCTCCAGCGTGATGACGACATCGTGGCTGGTTGCCAGACGCCGGATCAGGTCCTCGTCCAGCGGCTTGGCAAAACGCATGTCGGCAACCGTAGCGGAAAGGCCCTTGGCGTCGAGCTGGTCGGCCGCCTTCAGCGCCTCTGCAAGACGGGTGCCGAGCGACAGGATCGCGACCTTGCTGCCTTCACGCACGATACGGCCCTTGCCTATCTCGAGCTGTTTCGGCGTTTCGGGCATGGCCACGCCGGTGCCCGCGCCGCGCGGATAGCGGAAGGCGATGGGGCCGCTGTCGTGAAGGGCGGCGGTGTAGGTCATGTGGACCAGCTCCGCCTCGTCCGCCGCGGCCATCACCACCATGTTGGGCAGGGTGGCAAGGTAGGTCACATCGAACGAACCCGCGTGCGTCGCGCCGTCCGCGCCGACCAGACCGGCGCGGTCGATGGCGAAGCGCACAGGCAGGTTCTGGATCGCGACATCGTGCACGACCTGATCGAAGGCGCGTTGCAGGAAGGTGGAATAGATCGCCGCGAAAGGCCGCATGCCCTGCGCCGCTAATCCCGCCGCGAAGGTCACAGCGTGCTGTTCGGCAATGCCGACATCAAAACTGCGGTCCGGGTGTGCCTTGGCGAACTTGTCCACGCCAGTACCGCTCGGCATCGCGGCGGTGATGGCGCAGATGCGGTCGTCGGTATCGGCCAGCTTCGCCAGCGTTTCGCCAAAGACATTCTGATAGTTCGGCGGCCCGCCGCTCGACTTCTTCTGCTCGCCGGTGATGACGTCGAACTTGGCAACGCCGTGGTATTTGTCGGCGGATTCCTCCGCCGGGGCATAGCCCTTGCCCTTCTGTGTCACGACGTGAATCAGGCACGGGCCTTCCGCAGCATCGCGCACGTTTTCCAGCACCGGAACCAGCGCGTCCAGATCGTGCCCATCGATAGGACCGACGTAGTAAAAGCCCAGCTCCTCGAACAACGTCCCGCCCATCGCCATGCCGCGGGCGAACTCGTCGGTCTTGCGCGCGGCGTTGTGCAGCGGGCGGGGCAGTTTGCGCGCGAATTTCCGCGCCAGTTCGCGCAGGCCCAGAAACTGCCCGCTCGACACCAGCCGGGCCAGATACGACGACAGTCCGCCTACCGGGGGCGCGATGGACATGTCGTTGTCGTTCAGGATCACGATCAGGCGGTTGCCCGCCTGCTCGGCGTTGTTCATCGCCTCGTACGCCATGCCCGCGCTCATCGCGCCGTCGCCGATCACGGCGATGCCTTTGCCGGGCTGGCCGGTCAGCTTGTTGGCAACGGCAAAGCCCAGCGCCGCGCTGATCGAGGTTGACGAATGCGCCGCGCCGAACGGATCGTACTCGCTCTCGCTCCGCTTGGTAAAGCCGGACAAGCCGCCGCCCTGGCGCAGGGTGCGTATACGGTCGCGCCGCCCGGTCAGGATCTTGTGCGGATAGGCCTGGTGCCCAACGTCCCAAATCAGGCGATCGTCGGGCGTGTTGAAGACATAGTGAATCGCCGTCGTCAGTTCCACGACGCCCAGGCCGGAGCCGAGGTGCCCGCCGGTCTGGCCGACGGCGGCGATCATCTCGCTGCGCAATTCGTCGGACAACTGGCGCAGCTGCGATCGTTCAAGCTTGCGCAGGTCTGCGGGCGTGTTGACGGTATCGAGTAGGGGGGTGGCCGGTTCTGCGGTCATCCCACCGCCTTAGCCGGATAAAACGGCCCTGTCGAACGGGGAAAGTGCGTCATGCTCAGGCAGCGACAAAGCGCAGGGCGACGCCGTTCATGCAATATCGCTTGCCGGTCGGTTTCGGCCCGTCATTGAACACGTGCCCCAGATGACCGCCGCAATTAGCGCAGTGCACTTCGGTGCGCGGATAGCCAAGCAACCGGTCGGTGCTGGTGCCGATGCCGCCTTTCAGCGGCGCGTAAAAGCTGGGCCAGCCGGTGCCCGAATCGTACTTGGTGCGTGACGCGAACAGCGGGTGATCGCACCCGGCGCAGCGATAGGTGCCCTTGCGTTTCTCGTCATTGAGCGGGGAGGTATAAGCTCGCTCCGTCCCGGCTTCGCGCAAGATGCGGAACTGGTCGCGGGTCAGGCGCTTGCGCCATTCGGCTTCGGACAAATCGACGGGATAGCTCTTCGCCTGCGCATCCTGCGATCCGCACGCCGCCGCCAGCGGCATGGCCGCGCCCGCCGCCAAGAGGCCAAGAATGTGTCGCCTGTCGTAATGTCCCATGCACACTACCCTACGCAATTTCCGCTGAGTCCGCGATGAACGCGCCGATAGCGCCCCCAATCAGGCCGGACGGCGCAGCAGCTTGCGCAGGAACGTGCGTTTGCCCATCGACGGGCCGGACTTCATCACCGTCTTGCGGAACAGCGTCGAACCGCCCTTGATGATCAGCGCCACGCAGAACGCCTGCCACACGATTGCGGCGAGATGCGGCCAGAAATCCGGCTCCACCGCCGCGCGCGCCAGCATCGTATAGGGGGAGGTCAGCGGAAACAGGATCGCCACCCATTCGATCGGCTCCCCCATCGCGCCGAGCGCATAGCTGGCGAAGAAAAAGACGATCAGTTGCAGCATCGTCGCGGGCATCGACAGCGTCTGCACTTCGCGCACCGTCGCGGCCAGACCGCCGATGGTGAGGAACAGCGACCCCAACAGCAGGTACGCGAAGGAGAAATAGAGAAGCCCCAGCGCGATGAACATCGGCCAACCCACCGCAGGCGCGGCCAAGCGGTCCAGCCCGCCGCCCGAAAGGCCGATGGGCAGCATAACCAGCCCCCAGATCGACAGGCCGACAAGGCTGACACCAAGCATCGCGATCAGCTTGCCATAGAACACCGCGTCCATTGGCACGGCGGCGGCCAGCACTTCGATGATCTTGTTGGCCTTTTCCTCGACCATGTTCGACATGACCATACCAGCAAGCAGCATCGTCAGCAGGAACAGCATCATCTGCGAGGCCTGCGCGGTGCGGATGCGTTTGCGCACGGTATCGGCGCGGGCGCTGATCGTCTTGTCCAGCGCGACCGTCGGCAGCTGGCTGGCATCGGTGCGCAGCGCCTCTGCCGCGATCAGGGCGACGCCGCCCCGCCAGCGGTCGACCTGCGCCTCTGGCCCGGTCAGCTTTGGATTGGTTAGCGATCCCGAAAGCAGCGCGGTCACCGGGCTGCCGCCTTTGGCACGGGCCAATGCAGAACGGGCCATGATGCGGTCGCCCGGCTTCAGGCGGATTATCACCACCGCATCGGGAAGGTCCGACACCGATTCGGCCAGCCGTTTGCGCGCGGCAAGGAACGCGTCCGCCTCGCTGCTTTCCAATGCTAGCCCCAGCTTGGGCGCTTCGATCTTGCCGCTGACGCTGGCGCCGATGCCGCCTGCCATCACCGCGACGAACACCGGCAAAAGCGGGCCGAGCAGGAAGAAGATGAAAGACCGGCTGAACAGGATCGCGCCGAAATCACGCCGTGCGATGACCATGATCGATCGCCAGAAACGCCGGGTGGAGCCGCCGAAGGTATCGTTCATCGTGCCGCTCCTCCGCCGGTTTCCTCGTCCAGAGCGCGCGCCGCCGCTTCACCGGCGATGGCGACGAAAGCATCGTGCAGCCCCGCGCGTTCAATCGACAATGTCTCGATCCCGGCGCCGCCTTCGATCAGGGCGGTCAACAGCGGCTCGACCTGCCCGGTAAGGCTGAAATCGAACAGCGCCCCGCCGCCGCGCTTCAACTGCGGTTCGGTGCCGGGGGGCAGGGCATCGCGCCACGGCCCTTCGATATGGCGGGTTTCCAGATGCACTTGCGGCGGCAGACGGTCGCGGGCCGTGGCGACAAGACCATGGAACGGCACTTTGCCGCCCGCGATGATGGCGATGCGTTCGCACAGTCGTTCGGCATGGGCGAGGACGTGGGTGGAAAAGATCACGGTCGTGCCGTTTTCGGCCAACCGCCGGATCATCTTTTCCAGCCGCCCCTGCGAAATCGCGTCCAGGCCCGAGAACGGTTCGTCCAGCACAACCAGATCGGGCGAATGGACCAGCGTGGCCAGCAACTGCACGGTTTGTGCCTGACCCTTCGACATCTGCCGGATCTGCCGGTCGGCGATATAGCCGAAGCCGTGTTCTTCCAGCAGTTCGCGCCCGCGTTCGCGCCCCTGCTTGCGGGGCATTCCGCGTAGCGCGCCGACAAAGGCGATGGCGTCCACCGCTTTCATCGCGGGGTAAAGCCCGCGTTCTTCGGGCAGATAACCGATGCGGTGCGCGATGGCGTGTGGGTTCTCGCTGCCCAAAACGCGGCGGGTGCCGCTGTCGGGATCGATAATGCCCAAAAGCATGCGCAAAGTCGTCGTCTTGCCCGCGCCGTTCGGGCCAAGGATGCCGAAGATCGACCCCGCCGGGACCGAGATGTCGACGCCATCCACCGCCAGCGTCCCGTCGAATCGCTTTACCAGTGCGCGCGCTTCGATGGCCAACGGTCCGCTTGCGGTTTCCTCTGCGTGGAGGGCGGTGTCGAATTCGGTGGAATCGGGGGTTTTGGTCATCACGTTCTGCACTTACACTTGCTCCCGATGCAATTCATTCCCGCAAGAACCGGTTAACACGCATGCCTGAAAGCGACGGCGTTGTCCTGTCCAGACTGCGCGAAAAGATGCTGCAAAGGGCGAAAGGCGAAGGATTTGTCGCCGTCGGCATCGCTGATGCCGCTACCGATCCTGCGCGTGCCGATCATTTGGCGGAATGGCTGGACGCCGGTTTTCACGCAACGATGAAGTGGATGGAAGGCCGCGCCGACCAGCGCGCTGCGCCGCAAACGCTGTGGCCCGAAGCGCGGCGGGTGATCGCGCTGGGGATGAGCTATGCGCCCGCGAACGATCCGCTGCTCCTTGCTGAAGCTGCGGATCGTGCGCGGATTTCGGTCTATGCGCAGGGCCGCGATTATCACGATGTCGTGAAAAAAGCGCTGAAGCGGCTGGCCCGCTGGCTGGTCGAGGAGGCGAAGGCCGAGGGGTTGGACGCCGGGGTGAAAGTCTTCGTCGATACTGCGCCGGTCATGGAAAAACCCCTGGGCGAGGCGGCAGGCATCGGCTGGCAGGGCAAGCATTCGAACCTGGTAAGCCGAAGCCACGGCTCGTGGCTGTTCCTCGGCGCGATCTACACCACGCTGGACCTGCCGGTGGACCAGCCGCACGCGCATCGCTGCGGGTCCTGCCGCCGCTGTCTGGATGCTTGCCCAACCGATGCGTTTCCGCGCGAAGGCGTGGTCGATGCGCGGCGGTGCATTTCCTATCTCACTATCGAGCACCACGGCCCGATCCCGCACGAATTCCGCGAGGCGATGGGCAACCGCATCTATGGCTGCGACGATTGCCTTGCCGTCTGTCCGTGGAATTCCTTCGCCAGCGCGGCTGCGGCGAATAGGGCGTTCCTGCCGCGCGCGGAACTGGTCGCGCCGCGATTGGCGGAACTGCTGGCATTGGACGATAAGGGATTTCGGTCGCTATTCTCCGGCTCTCCGATCAAGCGGATCGGTCGTAACCGGTTCGTGCGCAATTGCCTGATCGCCGCAGGGAACAGCGGCGACCAAAGCCTGTCCGCCCCAGTCGCCGCCCTGTTGTCCGATCCCGATCCGGTCGTGGCCGAGGCCGCCGAATGGGCGACCGCGCGGCTTACGCTGTAGCCATTTCCTTAAGTGCCACCGTATCGTCGGCCAGCACATCGCGGTCGATGGCGGCGCGCGCCTCGACCAGCTTTTTGCCCTGAACGTAGTCCTTGACCTTGTTCACGCAATCGAGTGCGATGACCTTGCCTTCTTTCAGGTAGATCACCGAGAAGCTGCGCGTGGCGGGGTCGCCGCGCAGCACCGTCTCGTCATGGCCGATTGACAGGCCGACGGTCTGAAGCTTCAGGTCATACTGGTTCGACCAGAACCACGGCGTGGCGTGATAGGGTTCCTTCTCGCCGATGATCGCCTTGGCCACAATCTTGGCCATGTCGTTGGCGTTCTGCACCGATTCCAGCCGGATCACCGCACCCTCTGCAAAATCGTTGGCATGGGCCGCGCAGTCGCCGATGGCGTAAACGTCGTCCAACGTGGTGCGGCAATATTCGTCGACGTCGACGCCGTTCGCGCCGCTGGCCCCGGCGACGATCAGCGGGCCGATGGACGGCACGATGCCGATGCCCACGATCACCATATCGGCTGGCACGACGCTGCCGTCGGCCAGTTTGACGCCGGTTACTTTCTCGCCATCGCCCTCGATGCAATCGACACCGGTGGCAAGGCGCAGGTCGACACCGTGGTCGCGGTGTTCCTTTTCGTAAAAGCGCGACAGTTCCTCACCCGCAACGCGTGCCAGCACGCGGTCGAGCATTTCGAGCAGCACGACTTCGAGGCCCAGCTTGGTCAGCACGGCCGCCGCCTCTAGCCCGATATAGCCGCCGCCAACGATCACGGCCCTCTTCGCACCGGCATCGATTTCCGCCATCATCCGGTCGGCATCGGCACGCGTGCGGACCGAGTGGACCCCGACCAGATCGGCGCCCGAGCACGACAGCCGCCGCGCATCGCCGCCCGCCGCCCAGACGAGGTGGCTGTAACTGATCGTGCTGCCATCCGACAGCTTCGCTTCCTTCGCCGCCGCGTCGATTTCGGTCACGCTGGTCGACAGGCGCAGGCCGATGTTCTTGTCTTCCCAGAACTTGGGCGGGCGGATGTAGAGCCGCTCGAACTCCTTCTCGCGGGCTAGGTATTCCTTGGAGAGCGGCGGGCGTTCGTAGGGCGGTTCGCTTTCGCGGCCGACCATGACGATGCTTCCTTCGAAGCCAGCCGTGCGCAGGGCGACCGCGACACCGGCACCGCCATGCCCGGCCCCCACGATCAAGACGTCTGCGTGTTCCATGAATTGTCCCTCCATCCGTGGCGGCTTGCGCTAATGCGCGCCGGCCCCTCGTTCAAGTGCGTTTTATCTTGGCGCTTACAGGCCCTCGACCGCCTGCATGGCGATCTTCAGCGAGGTAAGCCGCGCCTCCGGGTCGTAGGTAGAGCCGGTCAGGATCAACTCGTCCGCGCCGGTCCGTGCGATCAGCGCGGCCAGCGTTTCACGCACGTCATCTGCCGTGCCAATGGCGCTGACCTTGCGCATCGCCTGCAATCCGGCCAGCGCGGCAGGGGGCAGGCTGTTGCGATAGCCTGGTACAGGCGGCGGCAGACGGCCGGGCGTGCCGGTGCGCAGCGCGACGAAGGACTGGTCCATCGACGATGCGATCAGCTCCGCCTTCTCCCGCGTGTCGGCGGCGTAACAATTGGCCGCGACCATGACATGCGGGCGGTCCAGCGTTTCGGACGGGGTGAAGGTTTCGCGATAGACCTGCAACGCCTCGTCCAGCGCGGCGGGCGCGAAGTGGCTGGCAAAGGCATAGGGCAGGCCCAGCATCGCGGCGAGTTGCGCGCCGAACAGGCTGGAGCCGAGGAGCCATATCTCGGGGCTGGCGCCCGCGCCGGGGCTGGCCTGAAGCGGCAGTGCCGGATCGCCCGCGAACAGCGCGCGAAGTTCCAGCACGTCCTGTGGAAAGCGTTGCGCCGCCGCGTGCAGGTCTTTGCGCAGCATCTGCCCGATCCGCGAATCCGCGCCCGGTGCGCGGCCAAGGCCAAGGTCGATACGGCCCGGGAAAAGCGCGTCCAGCGTCCCGAACTGTTCGGCAATGACCAGCGGGTTGTGGTTGGGCAGCATGACCCCGCCCGATCCGATGCGGATTGTGCTGGTCGCATGGCCGACATGGGCAAGGCACACGGCCAGCGCGGAGCTGGCGATGCCGGGCATCCCGTGGTGTTCAGCCATCCAGAACCGGTCGCAGCCGAGATCTTCGGCGAGCTTGGCCAACCGCGCGGTTTCCTCCAGCGCGCCAGCAACCGTGCCGCCTTCGACGACGGATACGAAATCGAGAACCGAGATCTGCGTCATGCTGCGACCTCGCGGACGATGGAGAGCAGCAGCGCAATGTCGGATTCGCGCGACAGGCGGTGATCGCCGTCCTTGACCAGATGGATATGCACATCGTCACCGGTCAGCTTTTCCGCCACCATCAGCGAGGTTTGCCACGGCACGTCTGGATCGTTCTGGCCGTGCAACAGGCGGACCGGGCAGGTCAGCTCGATCGGTTCCGAAAGCAGCAAGTGCCCCTTCGCATCGGCATGAAAGGCGGGGTGATAGGGCGTGGGTTCGGGGCCATAGATATTGTCCTCGTACCAGATCTCGCCACGCTCCAACGTTGCGGTCTGCTCCTTCGAATAGCCCCAGTCGATGAAGTCCGGCGCGGCGGCGATGCCGACCAGCGCGTGGACAGGGGTGCCCTTTGCGATCAACGCTTTGGCAATCAGGAGCATCAGCCATCCGCCCATCGACGATCCGGCCAGCACCACCGGCCCACCGCCGACGTGCTCGATCAGGGCCAGCACCTCGTCGCGCCAGCGGCTGAGCGTGCCATCGGCAAAGTCGCCATCGCTAAGCCCGCAGCCGGAGTAGTCCAGCAGCAGGCAAGCCCGTCCCCGCGCCATCGCATCGGACATAACCGCCGTCGCCTTGCCGCCCGCCATGTCGGACATATAGCCGGGCAGGAACACGATCAGCGGGCCCCTTCCGGCGGCGTAGCGATGGGCGATTTGGGTGGCGTCCGGGCCGGTCAGTCGCTGGACGGGGGGCAGGTCGATATCTTTCATGCGGCCCTATGTAGGAGGCGATCAGAAGAAATCGAACTCCTCTGTATCAGGATCGTTGGTACAGGCATCGCGGATCGCGGCATATTCCTCCGAAGTCAGGGCTGGTTTGTAGGAATGCCCCTTGCGCACGGCGTCACGGAACTCCTCCTCACGCTCTTTCGGCATCGGGTGGCTGGCGATCCAGCCGATCCACTCGGGCGAATCCTCGCCCGCTTCTTCCTTCAGGTATTCGAAGAAATCCGCCGTGCCCTTTGGCGAAATGTCCGCATTGGCCAGCTGCGCGCGCGAAAATTCGTCCGCTTCCCGCTCCGCATCGCGCGAATAGCTCATCGATGCGACGCCGAAGATGCCTTGACCCAGATCGGAATTGACCCCGCCGAGCAGGATCGACAGGCCGAACTGCCGCAGGAGCGCCTGCATAACGTGGCGTTCGCGAACATGCCCGATCTCATGCGCCAGAACGCCCGCGATCTCGTCGGGATCGTCCGATTCCTGAATCAGTCCGTCGAACAACAGGACCTGTCCGCCCGGCAGCGCGACGGCGTTGACCATGCCGATATTGGCGATGCCGACCCGCGCGACAGGGCGTTCTGGGTCCAGCGCCTGTGTCAGCTTGGCCAGCGCCGCATCGCTTGCGGGCGTGCGGCATAGCCGGTTGCCCAGATCGCCAATCATGGCGTCGCCGATCTTGCGCTCCCAACTCGGCGGCACGCGCGGGCCGAGCCATGTGGGCGCGGTCATCACCAGCGCCACCAGCGAGGCGCTGATCACCGCGAACAGCGCCGCCGCGCGTGGCAGGCCAAGCCCGTCGATCCACTTGCCGAACCGTTGCCCCTTGGGTAGCCGTGCGGTCAGGTCGTCGGGCACGGTTCCGGTGAAAACCAGCCGGAACCCGTCGTCCTTCTTGCGAGAGTAGGCCCCGTCCATCACGCCGCGTTCGACAAAGGTCAGATCGTCCAGCGCGACATCCATCCGCGACCCATCATCGCCCAGGAGGACAAGCACGTCGTCACCGGACCACTCGGCCCAACCTTCGCGTCGACGCGCGATCTGGCCATCGTACCAGAAGGCGGGAATCGAATGCGGTATCATGGGATCAAATCGCCCCCATGTCGAAGGCATCCAGCAAGCCCTCGCCATGCTTGTCGCGGCGGGTGGTCGATTGGGTCAGGTCGTCGACATTGACTTCGCCAAAGGCCTGCATGTGGATGATGAAGAACTTCCAATGGCGATAGCCTAGGAAGACGAAACCGAGACCCAGCGTCAGTACGACCAGCAACACGTCACCGATGCCCAGTTTGATCCAGTCCCAAGTCTTCGCGTCGAACTCGAACGACAGGTCGCCCAGCGTCATTTCGCCCACTACGACGCGGAAGAACTTGGCGAAATAGGCCAGCCAGATAAACCCGAGGCCGAAGTAGAACAGCAGGATCGCGCCGATGATCACGGCCATAAACCCGAACGGTGGGTTCTCCGGATCGAATTCACCCCCAAAATCGAAACCCAAAGCTGCAGCGGCACCGGCCGCGACGACAATTGCGATCAGCAGGAACGGGCTGAGATAGAACAATAGGTACCGCTTCATCAGCGGCGAGAAATCGGCGCTGCAGGCGAACCGCATTGGACCAAAGCTCATCGCCCGCCAGCGTTCGTTCCACAGCGACACCATCGACCACGGCACGCCGAGGCCGAACGCGAGATAGCCTGCCATGGTCTTCCACATGTAAGACCAGCCGTATTTGAACCCGCGATCGTCGCTGCCGCCGCGAATGCCGCGCCAGTTGGTGCGGCCAAGGCGGTATCGGATCGCGCGGAACCGGGCGACACCCATCAAATAGAAGATCAGCAGCAGCGGTACGATCGTCAGCACGATGCCCCAGATCGTCTGACCCCGAAGGATCATGCCCTGCGCGACTTGCGTCACGACCAGATAGGGCAGGATGAAGAGCAGCAAGACGATCACGCCGCCGAGAAACAGCTCCATGCCGGTGCCGGTATACTCCAGCCGCTCGTCAATAAACCGCGTGCGGCCCCACAGGTATCGTCGTTCCCGCGCCTTGGCCCAGAAACGATAGATGCCCAGTGTGACGATGATCAGCAGCAGGTTGGTAAAGGCGATGGGCGCAAATTCGCGCCATGTGCCGTGGAACCCGAACGCGGATTCGTCCGCGCCCCCGTCCGGCGTATAGTCATCCATGGCGTAGTGCGACCCCCTGGTGTTCGATCCCCAACTGCGACCTTCCCAATGGGCGGGTCGCAAGTCAAGAGATCGACACCTTTGTCAGTCCCGCATGAAGATTTCCTCAATCGGCAGGCCGAAGACATCGGCGATCCGAAAGGCGAGAGGGAGCGAGGGATCGTATTTGCCGGTTTCGATGGCATTGACGCTCTGGCGGGAGACTTCCAGCCGATCGGCCAGCGCCTGCTGGCTCCAGTCCCGCTCGGCGCGCAGGACTTTCAGACGGTTCTTCACCAGCACTGCCCCCAAGCGCCCATGGTCAGTTTGTTGACCAGGCCGCCCACGCCCAGCCCGAAAAACCAGATCACCGCCCACCAATAAGCGTCGAGGTGGCCGACAAGGCCGAAGTTTTCCAGGAAACCCCAGATCGTAGCAGCAGAAAGGGCAAGGCCGGTCGCCACCAGGGTCTGCCGCACGATCAGCATGCGCAGGAACTCGTCATCTTCCTCCACCATCAACAGGGCCAGCGCGACGAATACGCCGACGATGGCAAGGCCCGGCAAGATGGCGAGGGCCCACGCCAGCGGCCCTTCGACAAGGTTGCGGTCGATCAGGTAATCGGCGGCGAACAGCGAGACGAGGTAGATCACCATCGCGACGCTGAGCCGCAGCATATAGCGCCGCTGCGCGCGGTTGCGGATCTTGCCGGTCATGCCGCGGCCCTCCGCAGGCAATTGCCGCTGACCACCGCCAGCGCGGGCAGGGTCAATACAGCGGCCTGCGTTGAGCCCGACGGCAGGACGGCGAAAATATCGAGCAGGGCCACGCCGATGACGGCGGCGCCCCATGCGATGGCTGTTTTGCGGGACATTGGTCAAACCTCCTTGATCTTGTGTAAAGGGCAATTGACATGATGCGTCTTAATAGTCAAGTAACATTGACATAAGGTCTGGCATGCTTGTCTCTGATGACAATACGTCGCTGCAATGCTAATCGCCCCGGCATGGCCAAGCCGCTGACCACCGCGACCACTATCACCACCCGGACTAGCGCCGGGCGGATGGTCGCGCGCTAGACAGCTCGCCACCGCCGCCCATAGGTTCGGGCGGGGCGGCGTTTCCTTTCCCGATCCGCAAACGCCAGACGCCTCTTTCGGTGTGCGCCGCCATGTGCCATGCGCGTGCCGACCAAGGATCGAGACGAAGAGACGATGACGGAACTGCTCAAGATCAGCCTGCCCGACGGTTCGGTGCGCGAAATGGAACCGGGTTCCACGCCCGCCGATGTCGCCGCCGCGATCGGACCCGGCCTTGCCAAGGCCGCAATTGCCGCGAAAGTCGACGGCGAACTGGTTGACCTTTCACGGCCCTTCACCGGCGATGCGCAACTGGCGCTGGTCACTTCGCGCGATGAGGATGAGGCGCTGGAACTCGCCCGTCACGACTATGCCCACGTTCTGGCAGAGGCGGTGCAGGCGCTGTGGCCCGGCACGCAGATCACGTTTGGTCCCGCAACGGACGACGGATTCTATTACGATGTGATGGCCCCGGCCACGCGCGAACCGTTCAGCATGGACGATCTTCCCGCCATCGAGGAAAAGATGCGCGAGATCATCCAGGCCGACAAGCCGCTTCGCCGCGAAGTCTGGACCCGCCAGCAACTGATCGACAAGTGGTCGTCAGAGGGCGAGACGTTCAAGGCCGAATGGGCCGCCGAACTGCCGGAGGGCGAGGAACTGACCGTCTACTGGTCGGGCAACGACTGGCTCGACATGTGCCGCGGGCCGCACCTGCCCTCGACCGGCAAGCTCGACCCGCAGGCATTCAAGCTGATGCGCGTCGCCGGGGCATACTGGCGCGGCGACCAGAAGAACGCGCAGCTGACCCGCATCTACGGCACCGGCTGGCTCAACAAGAAGCAGCTCAGCGCCTACCTCACGCGGCTGGAGGAAGCCGCCAAGCGCGACCACCGCAAGCTGGGCCGCGAGATGGACCTGTTCCACCTGCAGGAAGAGGCGCACGGCAGCGTCTTCTGGCACCCGCACGGCTATGTCATCTGGCGCGAGCTGGAAGCGTACATGCGCCGCGCCATCGACGGTGCCGGCTATAACGAGGTGAAGACCCCGCAAGTCATGGACGCGCGCCAGTGGGAGCAGTCCGGCCACTGGGGCAAGTACCGCGAGAACATGTTCGTAATCCCCGACGAAGTGCCGAACGTCGAGGAAGAAGGCCCGGTCGTGTCCGGCGAGGCGGACTGGATGGCGCTGAAGCCGATGAACTGCCCGGCGCACGTCCTGATTTTCCGTCAGGGCATCAAGTCGTACCGCGACCTGCCGCTGCGCATTTACGAAAACGGTTGCTGTCACCGTAACGAGCCGCACGGAGCGCTCCACGGGTTGATGCGCGTGCGCCAGTTCACGCAGGACGACGCACACATCTTCTGCCGCGAGGACCAGATCGTGTCCGAAGTGCGCGCATTCTGCGAACTGGCGGACCGGGTCTACAAGGACTTCGGCTTCACCTATTCGGTCAAGCTCGCGCTGCGGCCAGAGCATCGCTATGGCTCCGACGCGGACTGGGACAAGGCAGAGGCGGAACTGCGGCAGGCGGTCGTCGATGCGGGCCTTGCGACCGAGGAATACGGCTGGGAAGAACTGCCCGGCGAAGGCGCGTTCTATGCGCCGAAGCTGGAATGGCACCTGACCGATGCCATCGGGCGAACGTGGCAGGTCGGCACGATCCAGTCGGACCGCGTGCTTCCCGAACGGCTCGACGCATCATACGTGGGTGAGGATGGCGAGAAGCATCGCCCGGTCATGCTCCACCGAGCAATCTTCGGTTCGTACGAGCGCTTCATCGGCATCCTGATCGAGCATTTCGCCGGTCGCCTGCCGGTCTGGCTTGCCCCGGTACAGGCCGTGGTCGCGACCATCGTGTCCGATGCCGACGGCTATGCGACCGAGGTGGCGGAGAAGCTGAAGGCAGCGGGCATCCGCGTCGACAGCGACCTGAGGAACGAGAAGATCAACTACAAGGTGCGCGAACATTCGCACGCCAAGATCCCGCACCTGTTGGTCGTCGGCAAGCGAGAGGCGGAGGAAGGCACCGTCGCCGTCCGCACGTTGGGTCAGCAACATCAGAAAGTGATGCCGCTGGACGAGGCGATTGCGATGCTGAAAACCGAAACCACTGCGCCGGACTTGCGCTGAACCGATTAAGAAAGGGGCGGACCACAAGGCCGCCCCTTTTTCGTTCAGATCGGCTGCGATCAGCCCTCTTTGGCTTCCATCAGTTCCACCGACTTCTTCGGATTGATCAGGACGCGGCGGCCGTCCTCGGTCTTGTTCGCGCCCTCGATGATCAGGTCGATCAAATCGGTCGTGGTCAGTTCGGGGTTCAGCGCCAGCAGCTTTGCCGCAAGGTTGGTCACGTTGGGCGAAGACATCGAGGTGCCGGAAAACGGCACGATCTCGCCACCCGGAACATAGCTGGGCACCTGAAAGCCGTTGGCGTGAACGCGGGTCGTCGCGCCATAACTGGTGAAGTTCGTCTCGTCCCCGGCCTGGTCCACCGCACCCACGGTCAGCACATTGGGCAGGTCGAAACTGGCGGGCAGCGATTCATCGAAATTCGCCGAACTGTCGGAATTGCCGGCAGAGGTGATGAACAGGATATCGGGCGCGCCCTTCATCGCCTCGTACAGCGAATCGCGGGCGATCTCGAAATATTTGCGGGCAATGGCCTTGCGCTCTTCCGCGTCCTTGCCGATGCCATGCTTTTCCAGCGCGCTTTCCCAGCCGGACGGGCTGCCGCCCCAGCTGAGGTTGGCGATGCGGGTGCCGTTGCGCTTCATCCAGTCGATATAGCTCTTAGAATTGGCCGCACCCTTGCGGACCAATTCCTCGGTCGGTTTTTCGGGGATCGTGCGCCAGTCGAACGTGATCCGCGCATAGGACAGGCGGATCGCCGGATTGCCCCGCGCCGCGATGCCCGCAACGTGTGTGCCGTGCGAATAGGAGCCGAACAGGCTCAGTGTCTCGAAATAATCCTCGTAAGCCTCTGGCGTCAGTTTCGAGATACGTGCGGCAACCGCGTCGGCAGCGGCGGATTCGATTGACAGCTGAAGATCCGACAGCCCCTTCATGTCCTCCAACATGCCCGGATATCGTGCGGCCTGCTCGTCGGTCAGCGGCATCAGGTCGCCATGCGCCGGGTTCTCGACCAGGTCGAAGGCGATGCCGTGCGGATCGGTCAGATCACTGGGGTTCGCGTCGGTATAGATACGGCCGGGGAAAAGATCGAGGTCGATGCCCGAATCCCAGATCGTGACGTGAACCGGGGTCAGGTCGTCGCTCGCGCTCAGCGTTACCTCGCGCGCGGCCCAGATGTCGGGCTTTTGCACGTCGCGCTCGGCAATCTGCTTCGCCAGAACCGCAGCGGTTTCGTCTGCAACAGGCAGCCAGCGGGTGGCGGCATAGCGCAAGTAGATCAATTCGTTGGCGGCGCTGCTGGAAAGCGCGCCGGACTTTTCATAGACCGGGTCGAGTTCCGAAATCGCCGAGCCCTTGTAAAGACCCGGCCCAGCGATAAGCCCGCTGCGCTTCAGGCCCTTCAGGTTCGTTCCCACCACGTCCCACGGCATCGGCGCGACGGCGGCGGCAAGGTGCGTGGCATAGGCCGCTTCGTATGCCTCACCGCTGGTGGCCCCGGCGGTCTGCGCCGCCATCAGCATCGCCTCTTCACGAATGCCGTTCAACAGCTTCGCATCGGGCTTTTCCTCCAGCGCGCGTTCCTGCTCGATGGTATCCATCACCGTCGCATCGTCGCCGTGCATCATTGCGATCTTGCCCTTGGCATCCAGCAGAGAGCGCAGCGTGGCGTGGTCGGCAATCTCGTACTTGGCCAACACGCCGTCGATGTCCGCACCCACGCGGTCGGCAAAGGCAAGGAACGTCGCGTCATCGGCGGCCAGCAGTTCGCTGGGCTTCCTGTCCAGCTTGTAGGTAAAGCGCGGCAAGTCGTCCTGCGTTTTGACGACGATCTTCTCTGCCTCTTCGTGATGATCGGCCAGTGCGGGCGATGCGATCAAGGAGGTGCAGGCGAGCAATGCCGCCGCGAAAATAGCTTTCCGTGTCATGAAGGTAGGTCTCCACCTGGGCCGACCATCCCCGGGCCGACTTCAATGGACGGTAGACTGCGACAGCGGGTCGAACGTCGCAAGAGAAACTTTATTTCGCGGTCTTGCGCTTCTTCCCGGGCGTCATGCCGACCTGTTTGGCGGTCCATTTCCACAGTGCGTCGACCTCTTCGGCCGCCTTGCTGTCCGGCTCGCCCTCGGACGCGACTTCGCCGCCGCCGGACGATTTGTGGAACGCGGCGCGTTCGCCGAACAGAACGGGGCAGATGGCGAGGCCCAGTTCCTTCGCCTTGTCCTGCGCATCGGTCAGCATCTTGGTTGCGCGTGCGGGCACGCCGTTCATCAGGACGTGGCCCGACTTGCCGACGAATTCCAGCATTTCTGCCGTGGCTTCCAGCGCGTGCAGGTCGAACGCGCGCGGGCGACTGGGGATGAGGATCAGGTCCGCCGCCTTCATCGCCTCTCGCGCGGCGGCGTCGGCATGGGGCGGCGTGTCGATTACGATCAGTTCGACGCCCTGCTTGCTCAGCTTCTCGATCGTCTTGCCCAGCCGTGCGGGCGGGCTGGTCACGACTTCGGGAAGGTAATCCCCGCGCCAGTCTGCCCATGCCGCAGCAGTCGCCTGCGGGTCGGTATCGACGACGACGGTCTTCTTACCCGCATAGGCCCCGGCGGTGGCGAGGTGGCAGGCGAGCGTGGTCTTGCCCGATCCGCCCTTCTGGCTGACGATGGCAACGGTCGGCATTGGCGGGTTTCCCCCGTGTCGCAGTGTGGATCCGGGTGCGATCCTACGCCTGCGTGGGCGTCATTTCAAAGAAAAATGCTGCAACTGCGAATAAATCCACAGATTGTTGTCGCAGCGCGTCATGCCAAAGTCGGAGGAAACGACCAGCAATTGGATGATGGCGTGGCGAAAAAGGTAAGTTTGCGAGACCCGGAGCGCAGCGCACTTATGGTATGGGAGCATGGGGAGCTCACGGACTTGCCAATTAAAGGCCGTTTGCGCCGATTGCCGGTTAGGCGGTCACCTCGAAGGCTTCGATGGTCCAGTCTTCCTCTTCCGCACCTGCGATCCACTGCTGCATCCATTCGTGTTCCCACATGGCCTCCATGTAGGTTTGCGCGAACTTTGGGACGTTGACGCCATAGGTCATGAAACGGCTGACTACGGGGGCGTAGAAGATGTCGGCGGCGCTGTAGGTGCCGAACAGGAACGGCCCGCCGTGTCCGAACCGGCTGCGCGCCTCTGCCCACAGCGAGATCACGCGGACCACGTTGGCAATGGCTTCTTCGGACAACTGGTGCCCCTCTACCCGGCGACGCACGTTCATCGGCATTTCGCGCCGCAGCGGCAGATAGCTGGAATGCATTTCCGCGACCATCGACCGGCACAGCCCGCGCGCGACGGGGTCTTTCGGCCAGAAACGGTTGCGCCCGTTCTCTCCGCCGATCTTGTCGGCGAGATGTTCCATGATGGCCAGGCTGTCCCAGATGACGACGTCGCCGTCCCACAGGATCGGCACCTTGCCGTGCGAGGGTTGAACATCGTCCCAGTCGCGCTTGGCGTTCTCCCAGTCCTCACCGCTGATATTGACGGTAATTTCCTCGAACGACAGCCCCGACTGCTTCGCCGCCAGCCAGCCCCGCAGCGACCAGCTGGAATAATTGCGATTGCCGATGATCAGTTTCATGAAAGCGCCCTGTAAGCTGAACAGCGGGGTTAGCGGGGGTGCGGGGCGGTGTCGAGTGGCCAAGGAGAGTGAGGGCCATTTGCCTGAAGTCGGATCCCTTACTTGCACACACATCAAAGGGTCGTCTGGCTTGGCTCCACGGAACGAGTCCGATGCTGCCGGATTGTCACTGAAAGGAGATAAGCCGATGATGGCCCTGATTACACTGATCGCTACAATCTTGCTGCCGCCGCTTGGCGTCGCTCTCAAGCATGGATTGGGCAAGACGTTCCTGATCAATCTTATCCTGACGATCATCCTGTTTGTGCCAGGTCTGATCCACGGCATTTACGTCAATTACCTGCGCTGAGGGACTGCTCCAAAAGATCCCTGGGGTTTCGTACGCTGAAGGCGGGTAGAGGGGCATGCCACTTCGTCAATGGCAACAGTTAGCTCACCCGCCCTCGGCGCTCTGCAAGACAAACCCGCGCAGTTCCTCGATCCCCATGCCCTTATCGCTGCTCGTCACCGCGATTTCGGGAAAGGCGCTGGCGTGCTTGCGGGCCACGGCCTCGGTCATGGCGATGGTCTTGGCCAGCTCGCTCGCCTTGATCTTGTCGGCCTTGGTCAGGACCAGCCGGTACGACACGCCCGCGGTATCGAGCATTTCCATGATCTCTGAATCCACCGGCTTCGGCCCATGCCGCGCATCGATCAGCAGCAGGCAGCGTTTCAGCACCACCCGCCCGCGCAGATAGTCGTTCACGAGATAGCGCCATTTCTTCACCACCGCGGGCGGGGCCTTGGCAAAACCGTATCCGGGCATGTCGACCAGCCGGAACTGGACCGGATCGCCCACGTCGAAGTAGTTCAGTTCCTGCGTCCGCCCCGGCGTGACCGAGGTGCGCGCAATCGCCTTGCGCCCCGTCAAGGCATTGAGCAGCGACGACTTGCCGACGTTCGACCGGCCCGCAAAGGCGATCTCCGGCACCGTCGGTTCTGGCAGGAACTCCAGCTTCGGCGCGGAAAGGACAAAGTTCACCGGGCCGGAGAACAGCTTGCGCGCGCGTTCCTCGAACAGAGCCTTTCCGGGGTCTTCGGGAAGGGTCTCGCTCAACCCTTGGCTCCCGATTTGCCCTTCTTGGCCTCGTTCTCGGCCGCAAGGTCGGCTTTGAGCTTCGCCTTGGTCTCTTCCATCGCCTGCGCCTTCAACTGCGGGTGCCGCGAATAGAGCAGCTGTTGCTGGCCGATGGTCAGGAGGTTCGAGGTGATCCAGTAGATCAGCAGACCCGCCGCGAAGGGTGCCATGATGAACATCATGAACCACGGCATCAGCATGAAGATCTGCTGCTGCGCCGGGTCCATCTGGGCCGGGTTCAGCTTGAACTGCAACCACATCGTTACACCCAGCAACAGGGCAAGGATGCCGATGGCAAGGAACCCCGGCGGGTTGAAGTCGAGCAGGCCGAACAGGTTGAGGAAATGCAGCGGATCGGGCGCGGACAAGTCCCTGATCCACAGCGCGAAGGGCTGATGTCGCATTTCGATGGCCAGCATCAGCACCTTGTACAAGGCGAAGAATACGGGGATCTGCAGGAACATCGGCAGACAGCCCGCCAGCGGGTTCACCTTTTCTTCGCGGTACAGCTCCATCATCTTCTTCTGAAGCTGCTGCTTGTCGTCTTTGTACCGTTCCTGCAGCGCCTTCATCTTGGGCTGCACCGCCTTCATCTGCGCCATCGACGCGAACTGGCGCTGGGCGATGGGGAACATCAGACCACGGACGATGACGGTCAGCAGGATGATCGCGACGCCGAAGTTGCCGACCAGATCGAACAGTTGCAGCAGCAGCCAGAAGATCGGTTTTTCGAACCAGCGGAACCAGCCCCAGTCGATCGACAGTCCGAAGTTGGTGATGCCCGTCTCTTCGTACATGTCGAGGACGCGGCTTTCCTTGGCCCCGGCGAACAACTGCGTCGTGCGCGAAACCTGCTTGCCCGCAGGCACGCTGACCGCGTCGTAGATCACGTCGGCGCGATAGGTGTTGTCGCCGAGCGAACGAAAATCGCTGCTCGTCGTCGCGCCCTTTTGCGGGACCAGCGCCGAGAGCCAATAGATGTCGGTAAAACCGATCCAGTCGGCCTTGCCCGCGCCGCTGACGATGCGCTTTTCTGCGAGGTCGTCATAGTCGTTGCCGAATTCCACCGACCCGTCGAACGCGCCGATCGGGCCGGAATGCACGGTCCAGGTGTCGACGCTGGCGGTGTTGCTGGTGCGGTTAATCAAGCCGAAGGGGCGGACCGAAACGTCGGTGTCGCCGGTGTTCGCCACGGTCTGGGTGGCGGTGATCATGTAATATTCGTCGATCTCGAAGCGGATGCGGAAGGTCAGCCCTTCGCCGTTGTTCCAGCTCAGCGTTACAGGGCTATCGGGCGAGAGCGGGCCGCCCTCGGTCTGCCAAACGGTGTCGGGCGTGGGCAGCTTTACGTTGTCACCGACAAATCCGAACTGCGCGAACTGCTGCGCGGGGGTGCCTTGCGGGCTGTAGAGGCGAACGGGGCCCGAATCTTTCTCAACCGTCTGGCGGTGGGTTTTCAGCGTGATATCATCGATCCGCGCGCCGACCGGGTTGATCGAGCCGAGCACTTCGGGCGAATCGATCCGCACGCGATCCTTGCTGCCCAGCGACTGGTCGAGATCGGCCTGTTCCAGCGCGATCTGGTCCGGATCAGTCAGGCCGCCTTCGCGGGTATGCTTCACCTTGGCAGGATCATCCGCGCCGGGCGCTTCGTTATCGGCAGTCTCTTTCGCTTCCTGCACAACCGGGTCCGGCTGCGGATAGAAGTAGTTGAGCCCCAGTTCCCAGCCGAGCATGAGCACTGCTATCAGCACCACGGCCACGATCATGTTGCGCTGGTTGTTTTCCACCTTCGATCCCGGAAATTACGTCAGACTATTCGCGAAATGGTGCGTTACGGCACCGGGTCATGCCCGTGCCCACCCCACGGGTGGCAGCGCAATAGCCGCTTGGTCGCCAGCCAGCCACCCTTAATCGCGCCGTATTTTTTCAGCGCGTCAATCGCGTATTGCGAGCACGACGGGCTGAAACGGCATGACGGCGGCAGGATCGCTGACGGGCCGATCTGCCACAGGCGGGCAATGGCGATAAGCAGCCACTTCATTTGCGGGTGCTCTTGCCGCGTGGGCGGCGGGCACGGGGCGGATCGCCCTTGCCTTCGTGGGCGCGGGTCAGCGCGGTGCGCAACTCCTCACCCAGCTTGGTGAAATCGCGCTCTATCCCGCCGTCGCGGCCGATCAGGACGTGGTCGTGTCCGGCCAATCCGTGTTCGGGCAGGTTGGCCCAGAGCAATTCGCGAAAGCGCCGCTTCATCCGGTTGCGCACCACCGCGTTGCCGATCCGCTTGGTAACGGTGATGCCATAGCGCATAGCGTCATCGTCCAAGCCATTGGGACGGGCCAGCAGGACGAAACCGGGTCTCGCCACCCTCAGGCCCTTGTTGGCGGCAAGAAAGTCCGACCGCTTGCGAAGTACGCTAGGTTTCATGGTTCGATAGATAAGGCGTTGCGGGCGCAACGGGAATGGCCCGAAACAATTCGGGCTGCCCATCGGGCAGCCCGCAAGGCCGAACGGCCGGCGCGCCATATCGGCGCGGAGAGCCTGGCAACGCATTGCGTTGCGCCGGCGCCTGAGGTGGTCGGACGCAGTCCGACCCCAACAGAATCAGGCGCTAAGCTTCTTGCGACCGCGGGCGCGGCGGGCGCGCAGCACGTTCCGGCCACCGGGGGTGGCGGTGCGGGCGCGGAAACCGTGGCGACGCTTGCGCACGAGGTTGCTCGGCTGAAAAGTGCGCTTCATGGCGAATTCCTTAAAAACATAACGAAAAAGGGCCGCCAATCGAGGGCGACCGCCGTGTTGGGCGTGCCGTTACTGATCGCGGGGCTGTGAGTCAAGCGGGCAAGGCCCTCGACAGCGGCTTATCGCCTGCGCCATGACGGGGGTGCAGCAAGAATTCGGGGTCGTATCAAGAACATGGTCGCACTGGTCCGCACCGTGGCCTATCTGGGGCTGGAGGCGCGCAGCGTGGAAGTTCAGTGCCAGCTCGCGCCGGGCCTTCCCGCCTTCAACATCGTCGGCCTGCCCGACAAGGCCGTTGGCGAGAGCCGCGAACGCGTGCGCGCCGCGCTGGCCGCGATGGGACTGGCCCTGCCGCCCAAGCGAATCACGATCAACCTGTCGCCCGCCGACTTGCCGAAGGAAGGTTCGCACTACGACCTGCCGGTGGCGCTGTCCTTGCTGGCCGCGATGGGCGCGACCGACGCCGAGCAGCTGGCCGATCATGTCGTGGTGGGCGAACTGGCGCTGGACGGGCGAATCGTCGCGACGCCGGGGGTGTTGCTGGCCGCGATGCACGCCGCCGCCGATGACAAGCGCCTGATCTGCCCCGCCGCGCAAGGGCCGGAAGCTGCGTGGGCGGAGGGAGAGGCGGTGATCGCCGCGCCGGACCTCATCAGCTTGCTGAACCACCTGAAAGGCACGCAGCAATTGCCCGCACCGGGGGCGGGTGCGGTGCAAGAGGCAAAGCACGGCAACGATCTGCGGCAGGTGAAAGGGCAGGAGACTGCCAAGCGTGCCTTGGAGATCGCAGCCGCAGGCGGGCACAACCTTCTGATGATCGGGCCGCCGGGGGCGGGCAAGTCGTTGCTCGCATCCTGCCTGCCGGGCATCCTGCCGCCGCTGACGAGTGCAGAGGCGCTGGAGACCAGCATGGTGCAATCGGTTGCCGGTTTGCTGGAGGACGGGCGGATCAGCCGCACGCGCCCGTTCCGCAATCCGCATCATTCGGCTTCGATGGCGGCGCTGACGGGCGGCGGGCTGAAGGTGAAGCCGGGCGAGGTCAGCCTCGCGCATCTGGGCGTGCTGTTTCTAGACGAATTGCCGGAGTTTCAGCGCGCAGTGCTCGATTCGCTGCGCCAGCCGCTGGAAACACGCGAGGTGAGCGTGGCGCGGGCGAATGCCCACGTGACTTTTCCGGCGAACGTCCAACTGGTCGCGGCGATGAACCCGTGCCGTTGCGGCCATCTTGGCGATCCGGCGCTGGCCTGTTCGCGTGCGCCGAAATGCGCTGCCGATTACCAGAGCCGCGTATCGGGGCCGCTGCTGGATCGCATCGATCTGCATGTCGAGGTCGATCCTGTTTCGGCGCGCGACCTGGCCCTGCCGCCGCCCATCGAGGGCAGCGCCGAAGTCGCCGCGCGGGTGGCGCAGGCGCGGGCGGTGCAGACGACGCGGCTCAACGGCACGAATGCGCGGACCAATGCCGATCTCGATGGCGACCTGCTCGACGCTCATGCCCAACCCGATGAGGACGGGCGCAAGCTGTTGATGCAGGCGGCGGATGCGATGCGGTTGTCGGCGCGAGGCTATGTGCGGATTTTGCGCGTGGCGCGCACGATCGCGGATCTCGCCGGGGCACGCGATATCGGGCGGATTCACATTGCCGAGGCGCTCAGCTATCGCCGCCAGCCCCCACGGGCCTAGCGGTCACAACAGCCCCTGCGGTCCTAGCGGTCAGCTGCCGATCTGCGCCATCGGCGCGGCGATCAACGCGGTGAATCCGTGTGCACCGTATGTCAGCTCAGTCTCGCCATCGGGTGCAAGGCCGCGCTGAATCAGGCGGGTGCCTAGGCCCAGCCTTTCCGGCTCGCTTGCCGCCGGGCCGCCGGTTTCGCGCCAGTCGATCAGCAACCACTCGCCATCCTCGCGCGCTTCCATCCGCGCATCCAGCGTTACCAGACCGCCGGGCACCGACAGCCCGCCGTACTTTATCGCATTGGTGGCCAGTTCGTGCAGCAGCATCGACAGCACCAGCACCGCGCGGGAGTTGATTTCGGCATCGACCCCGCTGCGCTTCACGCGTTGCTCTATCGAAAGGCCGGCGACGACACCGTCGGCTACCGCGCTGAACGCTGCGGTCGCCGATGTGCGGGCAAGCAGAATGTCATGGGCCTTCGCCAGCGCGGAGATGCGCCGGTTGAATTCCTGCATCACATCGTCATCGGCAATGCCGCGCAGGGTGTGACCGGCAATCGCCTGAACCAGCGCCATCGTATTTTTCAGCCGGTGCGAGATTTCTTCGTTCACTGCGCGCTGGTCGGTGATGTCGGACACGACGCCGGTGACCCCGGTGCGCTGCCCGTTATCGTCCAGCAGCGACTGCGCGCGAAGATCGATCCAGCGATCCGCGCCGTCGTTGCCGCGCCTGATTCGGAATTGGCCCTGCCCGAAATTGGAAACCCCAGAGATCAGCGTATCGATCGCATCGATGCCCTGGACCTGGGCGTTCAGATCAGCAATTGTGATCTGCGGACGGGGTTCGATGCCGTGGATGCGGCAGAATTCGCGGGTTACCGTCATCACGCCGCTTGCGAAATCGACTTCGAAAGCGCCGATCTCCCCTGCCTCGGTAGCCAGTTGCAAACGCTCTGCCGCGCGGCGCAGGACATCCGCTTCTTGCCGTTCGGCCAGCAGGGCCGTCTCCTTCTCACGCAGCGCCTTGCGTAATTCCATTTGCGCGATGACTTGCCCGGCAAGAGCAGTCAGAGCGCGCTGTTCGTCCGGGGTCAGGCCGTTCGGCCTTGGCGCCACGTCGATCACGCAGAGCATGCCGATGGCCACGCCGCCCGGGGTAACCAACGGTGCGCCGGCATAGAAGCGGATTTCCGGATCGTCCGTCACCAGCGAATTGTCGCATGTGCGCGGATCGAGCGTCAGGTCGGGAATGATCAGCAGGTCTCGGCTCGCCAGCCCGTGGCGGCAGACGGATTGTTCGATCGGCGTCTGGCAAGCTTCGAACCCGATGCGGGCCTTGAACCATTGGCGATCGCCCTCGACCAGGCTGACCAGTGCGACGGGGGTGTCGCAGGCGTTTTTGGCCAGAAACGCAATGTCTTCGAACCCGCGTTCGGCTTCGGTATCGAGAATTTCATAGTCGGCGAGCGCGCGAATACGGCGATCTATTACCGCAGCTGCGTCAATCGCGTCGTTTTGAATGTCCCGGGTTCCGTAAGCCATAATCGCCATTTCGATAGCGCAGTTCCATCATTTCGCAAATAACACTGGTGTCAGTAGTGGGAGAGTTTGACCCGGCACGCGCCGCAGGGCAGAAAGCGCCGGATGATCAATTCTTTACCGTTTTTGCACGTTGCAATCGCAGCATTAATTGCGCTGAGCGGATCTGGCAACAGCGCCGCGAATCACCCTGTTCTGACCGCTACGGACCGCGCCGACGTGCGGTGTTCGGCGGCCTTTGCCATTGTTGCCGGACAGCAGCAGCGCGGCGAAGGCACGACCTGGCCCGCGCTGGGTTGGCGCGGGCGGGAATTCATGGTGCGCACCGGCGCGCGGCTGATCGACGCGGGTTGGACCGAGCCGCAAGTCTCGGCCGCAATGACCGAAGCGGCGGGCGGATTGCAGCAAGAGGCCATCGCGTCCGGCGATGCGGACCGCAAACTGGCGCAAGTCATGCGGCCCTGCCTGTCGCTGCTCGATACCGCCGTTCCGCCGCTGCAAAAGCCGAACCTGCCGCAGTGCGCGGCGATCCTGCGCGCGTCTTATGAAGAGGTTCACGCGGCAGAGGGCCTGTCGGCGCGGGCCAAGGACCTGCTGACGCTGGCCACCGTGCTGGAGGCGCGAACACGGCGCGAGGCGACCGAGCAGGGCCGCACACAGGCGGAGGCCGATGCCGTGCTTGCGGCAGAGGCGACGACGGTAGCCAAGGTCGCGGCTCTGCCGGGCGGGATGCAGCGGTACGACATCGCGACATGCTTCGATCTGGCCAAGCCGGAGGAAAAGACGCATTATTGATCCGTGATGCGCCGGATCGCGCGTTGGTTTGGATTGGGGTTGGGGTAATCTAGGGGGAATGTAATGGGTCCGTTTCTGATCGGCCTGCTGATACTGCTGGTCGTTTTCCTGTTCAGCAGCGTGCGTGTCGTGCGGCAGGGCTATGTCTACACGATCGAACGGATGGGCCGCTTTACCAAGCCCGCCAATCCGGGGCTGCACATCATCGTGCCGCTGATCGACCGGGTGGGTCACAAAATCAACATGATGGAACAACTGCTCGACATTCCGGGGCAAGAGATAATCACCAAGGACAACGCGATGGTCGGTGTCGATGCCGTCGTGTTCTTTCAGGTGCTGGACGCGGGCAAGGCGGCCTATGAGGTATCCGGCCTGCGCGGTGCGATTCAGGCGCTGACCACCACGAACCTGCGCACGGTCATGGGGTCGATGGACCTCGACGAAACACTGTCCAAGCGCGACGACATCAACGCGCGGCTTTTGTCGGTGGTCGATCACGCGACTTCGCCGTGGGGCGTAAAGGTCACGCGGGTCGAGATCATGGACATCCGCCCGCCGCGCGACATTTCGGACGCGATGGCCCGCCAGATGAAGGCGGAACGCCTGAAGCGTGCCCAGATCCTTGAGGCCGAGGGCGACCGCTCTGCCGCGATCCTGCGGGCCGAGGGCGAGAAGCAGAGCCGCATTCTCGACGCAGAAGGCCGCAAGGAATCCGCCTTTCGCGATGCCGAAGCGCGCGAGCGCGAGGCACAGGCAGAGGCCGAGGCGACCCGTGTCGTATCCGAGGCGATTGCGTCGTCGGGCACTCAGGCGCTGAACTACTTTGTCGCGCAGAAATACGTCTCTGCGGTGGAGGGTTTTGCCACCTCGCCCAACGCCAAGACGATCCTGTTCCCGGTAGAGGCAACGCAGCTGATCGGATCGCTCGGCGGCATCGGCGAACTGGTGCGCGATGCGGTGACGCCGCCTGCCGGTGCGGCACAGCCGGGCGATGCCGGAACCCCGGCCACGCGTCGGCCCAGCGTGCCGCGCACGTTCGGCGAGTAACGCGCGATGGACTGGTTCGGCGGCATCGACGACACCTGGCTCTGGCTGATCCTTGGGGTCGTGCTGGCCACGGCGGAGATGCTGATCCCCGGATACTTCCTGATCTGGATGGCCGGGGCCGCGTTCCTGACCGGGCTGATCACCGCACTGGCGCCGATGCCGGTGCCCTTCCAGCTGCTGACCTTCATCGTCTTTTCCGCCTTCTCGGTCTTCGCCGCGCGGCGATGGTTCGATTATGCAGGCACCGAGACCACCGATCCGATGATGAACGATCGCGGCGCGCGCCTGATCGGCAGCGGTTGCATCGTGACTCAGGCGCTGGACGGTGGCGAGGGCCGGGTGCGGCTGGGCGATAGCGAGTGGCTGGCGCGCGGAGCCGATGCGGCGGTCGGCACACGGCTGACAGTGACCGGGCATGACGGGACGGTGCTGCTTGTCGCGCCGGTGGAGGATGGCCATATTGCGGGCGAACCCAAGGCATTGACGCAAGATTGAGAATACGACCATGGCCGACGACAAGACGCTGACCGACGCCGAGTGGCGCGAACGGTTGAGCCCCGAACAGTACCACGTGCTGCGCGAGGCCGGGACCGAGCGCGCCTTCACCGGCAAGTATGACAAGCACTACGACGCGGGCGAGTACTATTGCGCCGGATGCGGAGCGAAACTGTTCGCCAGCGATGCCAAGTACAACAGCGGCTGCGGTTGGCCCGCCTTTACCAAGCCCGCAGAGGGCGAGGCGGTGACCGAGCATCGCGATACGTCGTTCGGCATGGTCCGCACCGAAGTCGTCTGCTCGAACTGCGACGGGCATCTGGGGCATGTCTTCCCCGACGGTCCGCCCGATGCCGGGGGAATGCGATATTGCATCAACAGCGCCAGCCTGAGTTTCGAGCCGGACGATACGTCTGGGGACGACGCGGATTGATCGCGCCCTTGGCACTTCGTTCAGCCGAGGTTACGGCGGGCGTTGCCACCTTTTGGCCACAGTGTAACAACCCTGCCGAATCCGGCCGGGCTCTTTTGACAGGCGGCGATGGCCCAGAAGAATAGGCGGCAACAAGGCCGGCGCAGCAGGCAGCCCGAGACGACCGGATCATTCATGGGCCGGTGGGTAAAGCGGATCGTGCTGACCGGCGTTTTCGTCGGGCTGCTGGCGATCGGCGCTCTGTTCTTTGCGGTCTGGACGACGCAGAACTCGCTGCCGTCGTACTCTGCGCTGAAGGCCAGCGAACATGGCCAGACCATCGTCGTCCACGCCGCCGACGGGCGTGAGATCGTGTCGATCGGGCCAAGCTATGGCCGCTGGCTGACTTACGACCAGATCCCCGAATCGATGCGCAACGCGATGATCGCGGTGGAGGATCGGCGGTTCTACGACCACTATGGCGTGGACCCCATCGGCATCGCGCGTTCGGTAAAGGTGCGCATCGACACCGGTGCGTTTCGGCAGGGCGGATCGACGATTACACAGCAGCTGGCGCGCAATATCTTCCTGTCGAGCAACAAGACGTTCGACCGCAAGGCGCGCGAGGCGATCCTGGCGCTGGCGCTGGAGCGCAAGTTCACCAAGCAGCAGATCCTGGAGCTCTATCTCAACAAGGTCTACTTCGGCGGCGGCGCATACGGCATCGATTCCGCCAGCCGCCTGTTCTTCAGCCATCCCGCCACCGAGCTGAGCGTGGGCGAGGCGGCGATCATTGCAGGTCTGGTCAAGGCCCCGTCGCGTTACTCGCCGACCGCCGATGCAGAGGCCGCGGTCAGCCGCGCCAGTACCGTTCTGGCGCTGATGCAGCAGCAGGGCTTTATCTCTCCGGGTGAGGCGGCGGACGTCGATCTCGATACTATCGAGCTGAAACCGGAATACGGCCAGAACTCGGTGCGGTACTTCACCGACTGGGTTCTGCCGCAGCTGGATTTCATCCTGCCCGAAACGTTCGAGCCGATAGAGGTCTGGACCACGCTGGACGTCGGGATGCAGCGCGCCGCGACGGCGGCAATTCAGGCGAACGCACCGAAGGGTGCGCAGGGCGCGCTGGTCAGCATGGACCGGGATGGTGCGATCCTGGCGATGGTCGGCGGCACCGACTATGTGAAGAGCAATTACAACCGCGCCACCGATGCGCTGCGCCAGCCGGGTTCGGCGTGGAAGCTGTTCGTTTACCTCGCCGCGCTGGAGGCCGGATTCACGCCCGACACCACGGTCGAGGACAAGCCAGTCACTATCGACGGATGGAGCCCCCGCAACTCCGGCGGCAACTACGCGGGCGAGATCGACGTGCGGGCGGCCTTTGCCTATTCGAAGAACACGGTTGCGGCGCAACTGGGTGATGAAGTCGGCTTCGGCACCGTCGCCAGCATGGCGCAGCGGTTCGGCATTACTTCGCCGATTTCGACCTATCCCTCGATGGTGCTGGGCGCATCGGAAGTGCGCGTGATCGACCTGACCCGCGCCTTTGCGGCGGTGGCGGCGAAGGGCAATTCGGTTGAGCCATACGCGATCACGCGCGTCACCACGGCCAGCGGCGAACTGCTGTACGAACGGCGCGCAAGCCGCGAGCAATTGCTGGTCGCGCCCTATGTCGCGGCGCAGATGACCGACCTTTTGCAGACGGCGGTCGCCACCGGCACCGGGCGCGCGGCGCAGATCGGACGGCCCGTTGCGGGCAAGACCGGGACGACCAGTTCGAACAAGGACGGCTGGTTTCTTGGATTTTCCAGCGGGATCACCACTGGCGTATGGATGGGCCGTGACGATGCGAAGCGGGTACCCGGCCTGCAAGGCGGCACCGCGCCCGCGCGCGCCTTTGCCGATTACATGAAATTCGCCGTCGCCAAGCGCCCCGTCGAGGAATTCGAGACCGAGGCGAAGTTGCCTGCATGGCAGCTGGAACCCGATGACGAGGCCTGGTTCGGATCGCCGGGCGACTATTACTTCGTCGACGAAAACGGCAACCGCATCGAACCCTATGGCGGCGGTCCCGACGGCGAATACATGGCCCCGCCTGACGACGGCTGGCGCCCCGGCGATCCGCCGCGCAGCGGTGCCGGCGATGGCTATGGCCCGGATGGGACCGTGCCCGCGGCTCCCCCGGCGGTCGATGAGGATTTCCTTGACCGTGCGACCGGGCGCGAGGATTCGCAGCAGCCCCAACGGCGGCAACAGCAGAGCGCGAACGATGCGGTTCAGCCAAACCGGCAGACCGGGCCGAGCGGGATGCGGATCGTGGAAATGCCCAAGGCGAATTCGGGCCAGTAGCCCGCATCCGACCAAACAAAAGGGCCGCCCCGGAAGCCCCGGCGCGGCCCTTTCCGTTTCCGGCGGTGCGCCGCGATCAGCGCATGCGCAGCGGCACGTAGATCGCGGGCTGGCCCCGGCGCTGTACGCGCAGCAGCACGGCTTCGCGCTTGTCGTTCTTGGCGCTGCGCACGATACCTTCCAGTTCCGAGACCGAGCCGACTTCCTGATAGTTCGCGGTCAGCACGATATCACCGCGGCGCAGGCCCTTGCCGGCGGCGTCGCTGCTGTTGTCGACGGCCGCGATGACCAGCCCTTTGGTATCCTCCGAAACGCCCAGCTGGCGCGCGATCTGCGCGGTCAGCGGCGTAACCGACAGGCCCAGAGTTTCGGCAATGAACGACTGGTCGCCATCGGTGCGCGGGTTGGCATAGCCGTCCTCGCCATTGTCGTCCGGGTTGGCGAAGTTCTGTTGCAGCTCGTCCTCGCTGGGCCGGGTGTCGACCGTGGCGGTGATCGTCATGCGCTTACCTTCGCGCATGATCTCTACCGGGATGCGGGTGCCGGGCTTCGTATTGGCGACGATGTAGGACAGCGTCTGTTCCGGCGTGACGTCCTTGCCCGCGACCTTGGTCACCACGTCGCCCGCGCGCAGCCCGGCCTTGGCTGCGGCGCCGCCGGGAACGACCGACTGGATGAATTCGCCACGGTTGTGCGGAATGCCCAGCGATGCGGCGAGGTCTTCGCTGACCGGCTGGATCTGAATGCCGAGGTATCCGCGCTCGATAGCTTCGCCCGCAATCAGCTTGCGCACGATCGGTTCGGCAGTTTCGGCGGGGATGGCGAAACCGATGCCCACGCTGCCCCCGGTGGGCGAGAAGATGGCGTTGTTGATGCCGATGACGTTGCCGCCCATATCGAACATCGGCCCGCCGGAATTGCCCCGGTTGATCGCGGCATCGGTCTGCAGATAACGGTCATAGGCACCGCCGCCGCCGGTGGCGCGATAGACGGCGGAGATGATCCCGCTCGTCACCGTCCCGCCAAGGCCGAAGGGGTTGCCGATGGCGATGATCCAGTCGCCCACGCGCGCCTGACGCGAATCGCCGAAGTTCACGAAGGGGAAGGGCTTGTCGCGCTTGATCTTCAGCACGGCGAGGTCGGACTGCGCATCGGTGCCGACCAGTTCGGCATCGTATTCGGTGCCGTCGGTGGTGGTGACGGTGATCGCCTCGATCGTGCCGTTGCGGCCCTGCGTGGCGACGACGTGGTTGTTGGTCACGACATAGCCGTCGGAGCTCATGATAAAGCCCGAACCGAGCGACTGCGCCTCACGCGTGGTCGGCTGGCCGCCGGGACCGCTGAACAGCCCTTCGAACGGGGTGCCCGCGAACGGGTTCTGCCCGCCGCCCTGCACCTGCACGCGCTGCCGGGTAGAGATGTTGACGACCGCCGGCTGAAGCTGTTCGGTCAGGTCGGCGAAACTTGCCGGCGCGCCGCTGCGCGGGACGACGCGGGCCATCGTCGCATCGTCGTTCTGCGCAACTTGGGCCCCGGCGGGAAATCCGGTGGCAAGGGAAACCGCCGCTCCGCCAAGAAGCAGGGCGGTGGTGAGCGTGTAGGCATAGCGCACGTCGTGAATTCCTCTTCGTATCAAGTCTGTCCTGCCGCCGTGCTTGTTCGCGCAGGTCGCGGGCGCGGCGGCGATATCAGTCCCTTTGCCTATTCCAGACCCCCGGTCCTTAACGCCGATTGAATGGCACCCTTGCGATCAGCGGCCGGTGCCGCGGAACTGGCGCAGGTACTCGTTATCGGGCGACAGGACGATTGAGCTGTTATCGCTGTCGTTAGAGAACACCGTGTCATAGCTCTGCATCGCGCGGTAGAAATCGTAGAAGTTCGGGTCCTTGTTGAATGCCGCGGCATACGTCTGCGCGGCCTCAGCCTCTGCCTCTGCGCGGATGATCTGTGCCGCCTTGGACCCTTGCGCGCGGATCGTGTCCGATTCCTGCTTACGTGCGGTTTCCATCCGGGTGTACGCGGTTTCCAGCGGACGTCCGGCGGGAAGATCGGCCCGTTTGATCCGCACGTCGATCACCTGAACCCCGTATTCGCGGGCTTCCTTGTCGAGACCTTCCTTGATTTCATTCATCGCTGCGCCGCGTTCGGCGGTCAGCAGGGCCTGAAAGCTGCGGGTACCGAGCCGCTGGCGCAGAACCGAGTTCAGGATGGGGCGCAGCTGCTCCTCGACCCGGGCGGTTGAACCGGCGGTCTGGACCAGCCTTGTCGGGTCGATGACGCGGTAGCGGGCATAGGCGTCAACTTCCAGGCGGCGCTGGTCGCGGCTGAGCACTTCCTGCCGCTGCATGTCGACGGCAAGGATCTGACGCGAAACGAAGACGACCCGGTCGATCAGAGGCACGCGGTACCAGACGCCTGCGCCGGTATTGCCGTAATCGAGGTCGGGTCGGAATTTGTTGACCACGTCGATCGGTTTACCGTTGCGCACGATCACCGCCTGCTTGGTTTCAGGCGTCACGAAGATGGAGGACAGCACCGCGACGATCGCTATGGCCAGTCCGATGACGACGCCCTTATGGTTTTGCCAGATGCTTTCCATCACTCGCTCTCCTCACGGTTCGAGTTCGAGGATGCCCTGCGGTTGACCTCGGGCAGGGGCAGGTAGGGCACGACGCCGTCGGCTTCGATTATCGTCTTGTCGGTCTTGGACAGCACGCGTTCCATCGTTTCGTAATACATGCGGCGCTTGGTCACCTCAGGGGCAAGGCGATACTCGGCATAGACTTTATCGAATGCCTCTGCCTCGCCCTCGGCGCGTGCGGTTACCTGTTCGGCCCATGCGCGTGCGCGGTTGATGTCGGATTGCGCGTCCTGCTGCGCGGCGAGGACTTCGCGGAAGGCGTTGACCACGGCTTCGGGCGGGTCGGCCTTCTTGATCTCGACACCCTGCACGGCAATTCCCGCGCCATACGCATCGAGCAGCGCCTGCATCCGGGTGCGCACGCTCTGTTCCACTTGCGCACGGCCCGAGCCGGATAGCGCATCGTCCAGGGTCACTTCGGCGATTGAGGCACGCATCGCCGCCTCTGCCACTTCCTTAACGGCATTGTCAGGATCGCCGATCTGGAAGGTGTAGAGTTTCAGATCCTTGATGTTCCAGCGCACGATATAAGACAGGTCGACCAGATTCTGATCGCCGGTCAGCATCAGCTTCTCGGCCTCGCCTTCGGGAATTGTGTCGGTGCGGATAGAGGTAACGTCCTCGATCTCCACGCTCTGAATCGGCCAAGGCAAGGAAAACTTCAGGCCGGATGTCATCGTGCGGCTGTATTGACCGGCGGTCGTGACGATGCCTTCCTCCTTGGGGCCGATCTGGTGGACCGAGCTGATCAGGAACCACCCCGCGATGACGCCGATGGCGATCAGCGGTGCCCAGCTCTTGCCGCCTGGGGCCTGCGGCATGCGCGGGAAATTGCCGCCGCCGCCACCGCCGCCGCGCCGGGCCTGCCGGTGCTTGAACAAGTCCTCGATATTGGCGGCGCGGCGCGGTCCATCCTCGCCGTCGCCGGGCAGCCAGGGGTTGCGCGGCTTGTTGCCGCCTTCCGCGCTGGGCGTCTCTTCTGGAGCCGGGTCATCGCCCTCGCCACCTTCGTTACCGCCGCGCGGGCCGGGGTTAGAGCCCCAGGGACTCTTGCCGGCCATTGCCAAAATGCTGTCCTTCCAGGACCCACCCGTGTGTTTCATGACACTCCTTATAAGTATCGTGCCGCGCAAAAACAGGGGTTCCGGCATTGGAATTTCGCCGCAATGGTGAGAAGAGGCGCCGCAGACCCCACTGTCACAGCCGATACGCGAGTTTTCCTGCCCATGACTTCCCCCGCCAGACCAGACGAAACCGCCGTTCGACAGGCGCTTGCCAAGGCGGTGGGCGATCGGCTGGCCAGCATGCGGCTGGGCGCGGAATCGCTGACCGTGGTGCTGGAAGTGGGCGGGCTGGACACGTTGGGGCGTGACAAGCTGGAGATCGCGGTGCGCGGCGCGCTGCACGGATTGGGCGACCTGCCCCCGCTGCGCATCGCCCAGATGGCGGAGCGGGGCGAGACGGTTGCGCCCAAGAAGCCGCGCATCATCGCAGTCGGATCGGGCAAGGGCGGGGTCGGCAAGTCGACCGTGTCCGCCAATATTGCCGTGGCGCTGGCCCGCATGGGCGTAAAGGTCGGGCTGGTCGATGCCGACATCTACGGTCCCTCACAACCGCGCCTTATGGCAAGCGAGGGCGAACGTCCGACCGCCAAGGACAAGACGCTGAACCCCGTGCCCACGCGCTATGGCGTGCCGATGCTGTCGATGGGGCACCTGGCAGAGCCGGGGCAGGCGATCGCGTGGCGCGGGCCGATGGCGGGCAATGCGCTGGCGCAGCTGATCGAAGCGGATTGGGGCGATGTGGACACGCTGGTCGTCGACCTGCCGCCCGGCACCGGCGACGTGCAGTTGACGATGATCCAGCGGTTCAAGCCTGCGGGTGCGGTGATCGTCTCCACGCCGCAGGATCTGGCCCTGATGGATGCGACCCGCGCTATCGGCCTGTTCGACAAGGCGGGCGTGCCGGTGATCGGCATGGTGGAGAACATGGCGGGCTATGCCTGTCCGCATTGCGGCGAAGTCAGCGATCCCTTCGGACAGGGTGGGGCGGAAGCGGCGGCGAAGACGATGGGCTACGATTTTCTCGGTCGCATTCCGCTGACGCTGAATATCCGTGCCGCCAGCGATGCGGGACAGCCGCCCGCCGCCGGGGATGACGACGCAGGCGCGCCCTTTGTGGCCATCGCGGGCAAGGTGGCGGACTGGCTCAAGGCCAATGCTGATGCGGAGCCGGTGACCGCATGAAGCTGTCGCGCCGCAAGCTGCTGGTCGGCGCCGCGGCGGGCGGCGGACTGATCGCGGCCTATGCGCTGTTGCCGCGCGACTATCCGGTGCCCTTGCCTGCGGGAG
Organism: Croceicoccus naphthovorans; assembly: GCF_001028705.1. Taxonomy (NCBI): domain Bacteria; kingdom Pseudomonadati; phylum Pseudomonadota; class Alphaproteobacteria; order Sphingomonadales; family Erythrobacteraceae; genus Croceicoccus; species Croceicoccus naphthovorans. The sequence continues at coordinate 357,706 of NZ_CP011770.1, forward strand.
AGGGGGAGAACGCCTTCAACGCGTGGATCAAGATCGCGCGCACCGGCGTCGTCACCGTTGCCGTGCCGCAGCTGGAAATGGGCCAGGGCGCAACCACGATCATCCCGCGCATCGCGGCAGAGGAACTGGGCGCGGACTGGCGGCAGGTTGCGGTCGAACCGGCAGCAATCAGCCCGGCCTATGCCGATCCGGTGCTGGCCGCACACTGGGCAGGCCTGCGTGGAACCTGGTTGCCGTCGTTCGCCGACGATCCCGACGATTTCCTTGCCAAGAACTTCGCCAGCCAGACCCGGCTGATGGCAACCGCTGCGGGCACCGGCATCGCCGCCTATGAAATGGCGATCCGCGAGGCTGCTGCAGGCGTGCGCGCGGTACTTGCCATGGCGGCGGCGGAACGCTGGGGCGTCGCGTTCGAGGAGTGCGAGGCGCAGGCGGGTTTTATCGTCCACGGCGAAAAGGAACTGCGCTTCGGCGAACTGGCGGACGATGCCGCGCTGCTCAGCCCGCCCAGCCCCGCCGTGCTGCGTCCCGATCCACCATCGGACAACATGCCCGACCTGGTCGACGGAGCAGCCGTATACCCCCGGCTTGACGGGCCGTCGAAAGTCGATGGGTCTTTCCGGTTCGCCGGCGATATCCGGCTGCCCGAAATGGTCCACGCCGCCATCGCTCACGGCCCGCTGGCCAGTGCGACGCTTTCGGGCTTCAACGAAACGGCTGCGCGCACTGTCACCGGCTATATCGCCCGCGTCGAAGGCAAAGGCTGGCTCGCTGCCATCGGGTCAAGCCGCTGGGCCGCCGAAAAGGCGCTGGAGCGGATGAAGCCGCAGTTCAAGGCGGGGCGCGAACTGCCCGACAGCGCGGCGATCATGGCTGCGCTCGATAATGCACTGGAAAACGGCGAGCCCGAAGTCCTCAGCGAAGTGGGGCAAAGCGACGTCGCGCTCGAAGGGCTGGGCGTCTATGAGGCGCGCTACACGATGGCCCCCGCGCTGCACGGGACGATCGAGACGACCAGCGCGACCGCGCGGTTCACCGACGGGCGACTGGAGCTGTGGATGGCGGCGCAGGCCCCCGAACAGGCGCGCGAGGAAGCGGCGGCGGCTGTTGGCCTGACGCCGGACAAGGTGGTGCTTTACCCGGTCGGCGCGGGCGGCAGTTTCGACGCGCGGCTCGACCATCGCATCGCCCGCGAAGTGGCGGCCATTACCAAGGCCATCAAGCGCCCGGTGCAGCTCAGCTATTCGCGGCGGCAGGAACACCTGACCGCCCTGCCGCGCCCGCCGATGGTCGCCAAGGTCCGCGGCATCATCGGCCCCAACGGCACGATCCACGCGTGGCACGCCCGCACCGCCGCGCAGGCCGGAGCACGCGAGATGTTCGCCCGCCTGTTCGACGGCCAGACGCCGGAGGAGGCGCATGATGCCGCCGCCGGACTGATCGACCCCGCCAATCTGTCGGGCATGGCCCCGCCCTATGCGATCCCGAACCTGAAGATCGAGAGCGTATCGGCAGAGACAAACCTTCCGGCAGGCCGGATGCGCGGCAATGCCGAGGCGCGGGCCTGCTTCGTGACCGAAAGTTTCCTCGACGAGATGGCGCGGCAGGCGGGCGAGGAACCGCTGGGCTGGCGCATAGCTATGCTGGGCAACAATCCACGCCTGTTCGAATGCCTGCAAGGCGTGGCACAGCTGGGCGAATGGGACGGCGGCAGCGATGGCAGCGCGCAAGGGCTAGCTTGCTGGCAGATGCCCGACCCGGCGGGACAGGAAGGCGGAGGCGGCACTATTGCGGTGATCGTCCGGGCGCGTCCGGGCGAGAACGGGGTCGACGTGTCCAGCATTTCCGCATGGTGCGATATCGGGCGGATCGTGCATTATGACATCGCAGCCCAGCAGATAGAGGGCGGGCTGATCTTCGGCCTGAACGCCGCGCTGGGCCTTGGCGTCACTTATGATAGCGGCATGCCGCGCGAACGGACTTTGGCGGATTTGCGCCTCAACCCGCTGGGCCGCACGCCGGAGATCAGCGTGGGTTTTGCGCAAAGCGATGCGCCGCCGTTCGATCCGGGCGAACTGGGCATGGTCGCGGTGGCCCCGGCGCTGTGCAATGCACTGCGATCCGCCACCGGCAACCGGTTCCGCGACCTGCCGATACCGGTCGGGCAGGTCACCTTGGCCCCTGCGCCCGTTGCCGAAACACCCGCGACGCCGACAGATGGCGAAAGCGAAGCGGCGGTGCCCGAACCCGAGCCCTCGGTCCTGCCCGATGGCAGCGTGGCCGAGGATTAAGCCCGATGAGTGAGATGACGTCCCAAGCAATGCCCCGACCCGCCGATCACCCCGATGCGCCAACCGGAAAGGTCGCGGTGCTGCTGGTCAATCTCGGCACGCCCGATGCGCCGGAGAAGGGCGCGGTGAAGCGCTATCTGCGCGAGTTCCTGTCGGACCGCCGCGTGGTCGAAATTCCGCCGCTGGTGTGGCAGCCGATCCTGCGCGGGATCATCCTGAACACCCGCCCGAAGAAAAGCGCGCATGCCTATGCCCAGGTCTGGGGGCAGGACGGTTCTCCGCTGGCGGCGATAACCGCGCGGCAGGCGAAGGCGTTGCAGGCGCGGATGGGCGCTGGCGTCACCGTCGATTGGGCGATGCGCTATGGCAATCCCTCTATCGCGAGCAAGGTCGCGGCGCTGAAAGAGGCGGGGCACGATCGCATCCTGTTCGCGCCGCTCTATCCGCAATATTCGGGCGCGACGACGGCGACGGCGGTCGATGCGCTGGGCGCGGCGCTGGCCGAAATGCGCTGGCAGCCCGCGATCCGCACCCTGCCGCCATACCACGATGCACCCGCCTATATCGCGGCGCTGAAGGCGGACCTTTCGCGCCAGATTTCGGCCCTGCCGCAAGTGCCGGAGGTGCTGCTGCTCAGCTTTCATGGGATGCCCGAACGCACGCTGCATCTGGGTGATCCCTATCACTGCCACTGCCGCAAGACCGCGCGTCTGCTGGCCGAGGCGCTGGCGGCGGACTTTCCGCAGATGCGCGTGGACACCACGTTCCAGTCCCGCTTCGGCAAAGCCAAGTGGCTGGAGCCCGCGACCGACACGACCATCGAGGCGGAGGCGAAAGCGGGGGTCAGGAGCATGGCCGTCGCGATGCCGGGCTTCTCTGCCGATTGTCTTGAAACGCTGGAAGAAATCGCCCTGCAAGGCCGCGACACGTTCCTCGCGGCGGGCGGCGAAAGCTATGCGGCGCTGACCTGCCTTAACGATACCGAAGCAGGGATGGACATGCTGGAAGCGCTGGTGCGGCGGGAACTGGCGGGTTGGGTTTGACGGTTGCTATTGGCGCATTGCCTCGCAGGCTCATATGTCCGGGATTAGGGTGGGAAGCGGACAGTCTGGTTTGCGATCAAGCCAGCGCAGAACCAGCCGTCATTTGGGCAGACCAACTCCTCCCAATGGCGCGGTTTCTGCTATTCGCTCCAGTCCGGCAATCAGTGGCCTCCCTCTGCCAATTGCATCTTGTACAGATGGTAGGGACAAGGAGGCTTTGTGAGCTTCAGCGTCAGTCCAGACTTCGGTGATCCATAGGGCATTGGGATCTTCCGGCGCGACCGCTACGATGTAGGAAAGATTGCCTGGCATATCGCGCAAACCCGTTAGCAGAATCGCAGCAAGGGCATCGCGCTGTCCCTCTACCGCTGTCATCTTGCCGATTAATCCATACATCAGAACGCCTTCCGTTGTTCGCCCCAGGTTCCGCGGCACACAAGCTGTGCAGGAAGCTCCCACCACCGCGGCGATAAAGCTGCGCTTTGAAAATTCCATACAACATGAGCTAGACAAAGGCGCAATGCATGAACAGCCCACGTCGCTTAATGGCTAAAAGATTTGCCAAGCAGAACGTCCGCAATGGGGTCGTAAGCTGACAGTCCGCATTTAGCCCAACACGCTGAATTTCTGCCAAGCCTACCCAACCGACAACCGCCCCTACTCTTCCAACTCCACATCCCAGTAGAGCCAATCCCGCCATGTCTCATGCAGGTAATTCGGTGGAAATCCCTTGCCCCGCTCCTGCAATTGCCAGTTCGTGGGCCGGATCGGCGGCACCTGCAGGTTCATCCGCGCCTGTTTCGGGGTGCGCCCGCCCTTCTTCATGTTGCACGGGGCGCAGGCGGTGACGATGTTTTCCCAACTGGTGATCCCGCCCAATCGCCGCGGCATGACGTGATCGAAGGTCAGATGCTGCGGGCTGCCGCAATATTGGCAGGAAAACCGATCGCGCAGGAATAGGTTGAACCGGGTGAAGGCCGGGAATTCCGATGGCTTCACATATTGCTTGAGCGCGATCACCGAGGGGATCTGCATGTCGAAGCTGGGCGAGTGGACCAGTCGTTCGTAACTGGCGACGATGTCCACCCGGTCCAGGAAGACCGCCTTGATCGCGGTTTGCCACGGCCAGAGGCTGAGCGGGTAATAGGATAGCGGCGTGTAATCTGCGTTCAGGACAAGTGCCGGGCAATTGTTCAGCTTGCGTGTCGGATCGCCGTCCGCACTGGCAAGCCTTGCCCTGGTTTCGATCAGGCCCTGTTGGAACATCGCCGTATTCGCCCCCCTGCATACTGGATGCATCCGGTGGGTCCGGCAGGAGAACCACCGTTACGGGCCGCGCTTTCGCAGGCGAGCATGACCGGTTGATGACGCATCGCCCCTTGAAATCAGCACGGCGACGCATTTTGGGCAAGAGGGTAGCGCACAGGCTATCCACAGCCGTGTACACAAGATCATGCACAGGATTGTCCTCAGGCTGTGCACAGGCGTAGCGCCCCTGTCGTCTCGCGCCGAGCCGCGCTAACACTTCGCGCGATGACCACCGTCACCCGCTTTGCCCCCAGCCCGAACGGGCCATTGCACCTCGGCCACGCCTATGCGGCGGTCGTGGCGCATGATTTGGCGAGGGCGCGGGAAGGGCGGTTCCTGCTGCGGATCGAGGACATCGACGGCGCGCGCAGCCGGGCGGAATTCGCCGAGTCGACTCTGGACGATTTGCGCTGGCTGGGGCTGGACTGGGACGGCGCAGCGATCCGCCAGTCGGCGCGGATTGCGGCGCACGCCGCGGCGCTGGACGATCTGAGGCGCGAAGGCCTCGTTTATCCCTGCACCTGCACCCGCGCGGAAGTCGCGGCGGCAGCGACAGAAACCGGGCCGGACGGGCCGATCTATCCGGGCACCTGCCGGGGGCGGACCGATGGGCCGGATGGGCCGGATGGTCCGGTGGCATGGCGGCTGGACATGGCGCGAGCGATTGCGCGGGCCGGACCGCTGAAGTGGACCGACGAGCTGGCGGGCGTGCAGGTGGCGCAGCCCGAGCTTTTCGGGGACGTCGTTCTTGGGCGAAAGGACGCGCCGGGCAGCTATCATCTGGCCGTTACGCTGGACGATGCGGCGGACGGGGTCACGCTGGTGACGCGGGGCATGGACCTGTTCGCCTCGACCCACGTGCACCGGTTGCTTCAGACGCTGCTCGGCCTGTCGGTGCCGGTCTGGCATCATCATGCGCTGCTGGTGGAAGGCGACGGAGAGAAGCTGGCCAAGCGGCGTGGCTCGCCCTCTCTGGCGGATCGCAGGTTGGCTGGCGAAGATGGCAGGGCGCTGGCCGCCGACATTCGCGCGGGGCGGTTTCCGGGCGGTCTGTCGCTTTCGTTCTCGGCACTGGCAATTGGCCGAGAAAATCCCTAACTGAGGCCCATGAAAGTCATCCTCATAATCGTTCTGGTCGCGCTGGTCGCGATGGTGATCGTCTCGCTGGTGCGCGGTATTGTCGCATTCCTGCAAAGCACGAAGATGGATCTTGAGGGCGGTGACGAGCAGGTGCAGGAAATGCAGCTGCGCCAGAACCGCGCGATGATGTCCCGCATCAAGTATCAGGCGGCGGCGGTGCTGGTCGCCATGGTGATCCTGGCCATCGCGTCCTGACCAGACCGTGGTAAAACTCAACAAGATCTACACTCGCACCGGCGATGACGGGACGACGGGCCTTGTCGACGGTTCGCGCGTGCCCAAACATGCCGCGCGCATGGACGCGATCGGTGCGGTGGACGAAGCGAACAGCGCCATCGGGCTGGCCATCGCGGCGCTGGATGCGGGCGAAGGACATGACGTGCTGACCCGGGTGCAGAACGATCTGTTCGACCTTGGCGCCGACCTTGCCACGCCGGGCGATGACTTTACGCCGGGCGAAATGACGCTGCGCATGGTTGCCGCTCAGTCCGAATGGATCGAGAGCCGGATCGACGCTGCGAACGAGAGCATCGCGCCGCTGACCAGCTTCGTCCTGCCGGGTGGTACCGAGGCTTCGGCACGACTGCACGTCGCGCGTGCCAGCGTCCGCGCCGCCGAACGGGCGATCACTGCACTGGCAGAGGGCGAGCCCGTCAACCCGGCGGCGCTGACGTATGTGAACCGGCTGTCCGACTTGCTGTTCGTATTGGCGCGCGGTGCCAATGATGGCGGCAAGGACGATGTCCTGTGGGTGCCCGGCGCTAACCGGTAAAGCCCTTCTTGCGGTAGATTTCGCTGCCGCGCCGGAACACGACCAGCTTTTCCAACGTCACGGGGTGGAAGAACGCCTCTACCGCCATGCCGTTTTCCGTCTGCGCATAGACTTCGTAACAATCGCCTTCGACTTGAAGCTTCTGGACTTTCCAGCCCTCAAGCCACGCCTGCTTCTTCAGCTTGTCGATCTTTTGCCACTTGTCCTTCGGCCCGGCGTTGCACCGCACGTCGCCATCGGCCAGCGCGGGCGAGGCGGAGAGCAGCGCGGCGGCGGTGACCACGGCAGCCAATCGCGTGCGAGGTGTCTTGCGGATCATGCAAAAGTCCTTCGGTTGAAACGGCGATTTACGCGCACGACAAAGCGCAGCACCCATGCAAGGGCGACCGGCGCAAGATGGATCAGCGGCGGGGCCCAATCGCGGTCGAGCAGGGCCCAGTGTGAAAGGGCGAGAATAAACGCCGCATAGATACCCTGCTGCACGCGCTTCCACAGGCGGCGGCCCATTGCGGCCATGGCGGCATCGCGGCTGACCGCAGCGGCGGCGAGCATGAAGGCGAAGCCGAGCCAGCCGGTCCAGATCGCGGGCAGGGTGAATTCGGCGACGATCGGTTGCAGCGCGCCCATGTCGACGGCGTAAAAGGCGAGATGGAGCAGGCCGTACCCGAACGCCGCGACGCCAAGGTTGCGGCGGATCGCCACCCAGCCTCGCAGAAACCGGTTCGGGCCGAACACCTCGACCAGCGGACCGGGCAGCAAAGCCAGCACCATCAGCCGCAGCGATAATTCGCCGGTCGGGTGCAGCAGGTCCATCGCCAGCGAGCCGCGCGCAAGGTCCGCGACCATCAGCGCTGCGGGCACGGCCAGTGCGAGCCAAAAGAGCAGCGTGCGCGGCCTCATGCGCCTGTGGCCCGTCGCCATCAGCATCAGACGTTTGCCCAGCGGCGCAGCAGGTTGTGATAGACGTGGATCAGCCGGTCGATATCGGCATCGTCTTTGGCCCGCCCTACCGACAGCACGCGGATCGACTGGTCCATGTCATAGAGCATGGCCCGCGCCGCTGCGTCGGCAACCGCGCTTTGCATCCATGTGATCGCGCAGATCCTCTGCCCGCGCGTGACGGGCGTGACCTGATGCAGGCTGCCAGAGGGATAGAGCACCATGTCGCCAGCGGGCAGCTTGACCGCCTGCGCGCCATAGCTTTCCTCTATCACCAGCTCTCCGCCGTCGTAGCTGTCCGGGTCGGACAAGAACAGTGTGGCCGACAGGTCCGACCGGAGTGTCATGCTGCCATCCGGGAGCCGCATGATCGCGGCATCGGAATGCGTGCCGTAATGCCCGCCGTCTTGGTAGAGATTGAAAACCGGCGGCCAGATTTTCTCTGCCAGCGATGCCGAGATGAATTCGGAATGGTGGCCCAGCTTGCGCAGGATCGCGGTGCCAAGCGCCTGCGCCACGTCGTCGCTGCGCGGCAGTTGCAGGTTCTGTTTCACCGCCACCGACCGGGTGCCTGCCGTATCCGCCCCGTCGCTCCAGCCGGCACCGGCCAGCTTCTCGCGAAACTGCGCGACTTCGTCGGGGCTCAGGACGTTTTCGATGACGATCAGCATGGTGCGGGTCTTAGAGCGTGTGGGGCGGCCCGCAAGGGGCCGCCCCATCAGGCATCAGAACTTCGCCGTGACAGTCAGTGTCGAGCGGCGTTCATCCCCCTTGTAGAGGAAGTGACCGCTGCGATAGCCCGCCTGGTAATAGTCCGTGTCGCCAACATTGGTCACGTTGACCCTTGCGCCGATGTTGGGCGTGAACTGATAGCTGGCGAAGGCGTCGAACACCCAATAGCTCGGCACGCGATAGGTGTAGACCTCTAGCTCGTCGTTATAGCTGGCCGCATCGTCGGGCTGGCCGGTGAACATAGCGCTCTTGTACGTGGCGGTGCCGCCGAATGCGAAGGCGTCGGTTGCCTGATAGCGGACCTGTCCGCTGAACTGCGTATTGGCGAAGTTCGACAGGCGGCGGCCGATCTTGGCCGGATCGTTGGAGTCGAGAATTTCGGAGTCCATCAACGTCAGCGCGGCTTGTCCCGACAGTTTCGAGGTGAGGTTGCCGACGATCCCGAATTCGACGCCGCGAACGCGGTTCTTGCCGGTGTTGAGCGAACCACCCTCGCTGTAACCGTCGCCCGCGCTTTCGAAGACATCGTCCTTCGTGATCTGGAAGACTGCGGCGGTCGCCATGAAGCGATCGTCGAACAGGTCTGCCTTAATGCCCGCTTCAAAGCTTTCGCTGCCCTCGGGACGGCCATCGCCGATGTCCGTGCCGTCGGCGACGCAAATGCCGCCATAGCCGCAATTGCCGCCAAGGTCGGATTCGCCCCCGTTGATGTTCTTTGCCGTGCCCCAGTTGAAGTAAAGGTACAATTCTTCCGCCGGCTTGATGCCGATCCCCGCGTGGCCGTTCCACAGCGTGTCGGAATAGCTGAAGTGGGTCGGTTCGTCTGCGCCGCGGCCCAGAACGTCGTTCGAATAGCTGAACGCATCCAGACGCACGCCGCCGTGCACTGAAAGCCATGCGTTCAGGTCGACGGTATCCATCGCGTAGAACGACAGGGTTTCCACCTGCCAGTCGCTGTCGATCCTGCCGAAGCTGATGTCCCGCTGGGCCAGATCGTGGATGTTGCCGACGTTGACGTTCCGGTTCTCGTCGGTGATGCAATATCCCTGATTGATGCTGCCGCCGCGTCCTTCATAGGTGCAGTTCGTCGGGCCATTTTCGTCGATTGCGTAGGTGCCATTGGTCACCTGAAGGTTCGAATACTCCGACCCGACGATCAGGGCGTGCCCGATCGACCCGGTGTCGAATTCGGCCAACACGTTGAACTGGTTGGTGAAGTACTCAACCTCTTGATTTCCCTGATGGGTCGAGAGGCGCAGAGGGTCGTATGTGCCCGCTTCCGGATCATATGCCCCGCCGCGCAGGCCGGTCAGGACATAGCCGTTGGTGGTTTCGCCATAGCGGGTGGCGTTGGTGATCGTGAACCCGTCCCACGGCGTGATGAAAATGCGGCCGGTGAAGGTATCTACTTCGGTGTCGAGGAAATCGCCTTCCTGCGCATAGTTCGGCACGTCGTCCCATGGACCATAGACGGTCACGTTCCCCGCCGTGCCGGTCGGCGCGGGTACATAGCCGCCCAGATCGGGAATGTCGTTCGCGGTCAGGTGGTAATAGTCGAGCAGGACGAGAACCGTTTCGCTCGGCGTCCATGCGCCGGAAACCGCAGCGCCCCAACGGTCGCGGTCGGAAAAGTTGCGGTTCGGGATTTCCTCGTAGGAATAGAGCCCGTTCACGCGCACGGCCAGCGTGTCGGTCAGCGGGATGTTCGTGTCCAACGTCGCGCGATAATAATCGTCGGTGCCGATGCCGCCGTCGATGCGGGTGAACATATAATCGGTGCTAGCCTGCTTGGTGATGGAGTTCACCGCACCGCCCGTCGCGCCGCGACCCGCGAAGGATGAGCTTGGGCCCTTGGTGATCTCGATCTGGTCGACGACGAAGCTTTCGCGTGTGGTCATGCCCGGATCGCGAAGGCCGTCGACGAAGACGTCGCTGCGCGCTTCGTGGCCACGGATGATAAAGCGGTCGCCGAATGCGTTGCCGTTTTCACCCGTGCCGACGGTGACGCCGGGCTGGGCCGAGAGGATTTCACGCATGTCGTTCGCGCCCGATTCCTCGATCTGACGCTCGGTCAGCACGGTGATCGTGGCGGGCGTTTCGGCCAGAGGCTTGGGACGGCGGATGTCGCCGGAAATGCGAGCTTTATAGGGCGCGCCTTCCTGCGTGTAGGGGTTGGAGTCCGCCGTGTGATCCTTGATCTCCAGCGTATCGAGCATGATTTCCTCGTCCCCTGCATCTTGTGCAAGGGCGGGCTGGGTCAGAAATACCGCTGACATTCCGGCGGCAAGGGCGGTGCCCTGGCGGAGCGAGATCGGCTTTCTGATATTGGTAGTGCGACGCATTTGCAAAATTCCCCTTGGTATCTTTCGTCGTTCGTGTTCGCGGTTTGGTTCTTGGATTTGCGCGGTGTCCGATTACTTGGATGAAAGCGCGTAATCGATCGGCAGCGCGATGGTCAGGCTGTCCCGCCCCATCTCACGCGGGATCGGCGGTAAGGGCGACACCCGCTGCATCAGGGTCAGCGTCGCGTCGTCCAGCAAGGCATGACCGCTGCTCGATTTGATGGAGCTGGCGACGACGTTGCCCGACCGGTCCACGGTAAAGCGGACAGTGACCACGCCCTGTTGGCGCGCCTTCTTCGCTTCGGACGGATACTGCTTCTTCCGTTGCAAGTGTGCCATCAGCAACCGGTAATAGTCGGCGGCCTTCTTCTTCGCACGCGGGTCGTCGCCCGCGGTATCGCCAGAACCGGTCGTCGCCTCGGTGGGCCGGGTGGCGGGCTGGGGTTGCGGCGGAGCGGCCTGGGCTACGCTCGGCTGCATCGTCGGCACCTGAATGCGCGCCGGTGGTGGCACGCGGACCGGATCGGGCGGCAGCGCTGCCTGCGTTTCGGGAATATCGATGTCCGGCGCGAGATAGCTGGGCAGTTCCTGCGCAACCGGCTCAGGCAGATCGACCGGCGGGGTCGGTTCGCTGGCGCTGGTCGCCACTTCTGCGGGGCCGAGCGGTGGGAGTTCGAGCTCCATCACCGGATCGGGCAGTGGCGGCGCGGCCTTCGGCGTGATCAGCAGCACAGCCGCCAGAACCGCGCCGTGCAACATCAACGCCCCGGCGGCGGCAGCTGTCCACAGCCGCTTGTCTTCGTAAGGAAGGGCAGCAGCGGTCACGATACGCCCGCACCTTCAGCGCCCATCAGGGCTACGCGCAGATACCCGGCGGACCGCAGCGCGTTCATCGCGTCCATGATCCGCTCATACGGCACGGCCTTGTCCGCGCGCAGGAATACACGCTTCTCATTGTCGCCGCCCGCCGCTTCGGAAACGGCAGCACCCAGTGCGGCCAGTTCGACGGGGCGGTCGTTAACGGTCAGCCGTCCGCCATCCTCGATGGTCAGGTAGAGCGGTTCGTCAGGCCGTGCAGAGGGTTCGGCATTGGCGACGGGTAGGTCGACCTTCACGTCGACGGTCGCCAGTGGCGCGGCAACCATGAAAATGATCAGCAGCACGAGCATGACGTCGATGAACGGCGTCACGTTGATCTCGTGGTTGACCGGCAGGTCTTCCGCATCGGCGTGAGAGAGCTTGAATGCCACGTTCAGCCCGCCATGCCGCGGGAAAGATCGCGCGACACGATCTGCATGACCACCGCGCTACCATCGGAAATCACCGCGCGGTTGGCCGCGACCATGCGCGAGAAGTGGTTGTAGATGACGACTGCCGGGATTGCGGCGACAAGACCCATCGCGGTTGCGAGCAACGCCTCGGCAATGCCCGGCGCGACGACGGCGAGGTTGGTGGTCTGCTTCTCTGCAATGCCGACGAAGGCGTTCATGATACCCCAGACGGTGCCGAACAGGCCGACAAAGGGTGCGGTCGCGCCGATGGTGGCAAGGATGTTGATGCCGCGCGTCATGGCGCGGGCGCACTGGGCTTCATGCCGCTCGAGCCGCGATGCGACGCGTTCTTTCAGGCCCTCGCGATCCTCTAGAGCGTCTGCGGACAGCGCCAGTTCTTCGCGCGCGGCGAGCAGCAGCGGATTCGCGCCCAGCGCTGCATCGCCGGCCCCGTCGTCGATCCCGCGCATCGTGCGCAGGCCGGCAAGGCGGGCGCGCTCTGCGCGCGCCACGCGGGAGAGCTGGCGGTGTTTGGCGGCGAAAACCGTCCATGTGACGATCGAAGCGAAGATCAGCCCGATCATCACCAGCTTCACCACCCAGTCAGCCTGCAGAAACATGTCCGCAACCGACAGACTATGGGGCACGGTGGGTGCCGCGTGAGCCGGATTTGCGGCCAAGGCCAGCGCCGAAAGCACGGCAAGTCCGGCCGGTCGCAGGGCGCTGGCTGCAATCTGAATGGCGGGATTGGACAAGGCCGGTGCTTCCTGAACTGCGAACAATGGGTGGCGCAACGGCGCCGTCAGGAGGCTGCTATTAGGAATGCGAATGACTCGCAACAGCAAAATAGAGCTTGTTGCGAATTATTTTCATTCTCGCCTTGTCCGTCCGGGGAACCTCGCCGCGAGGCAACCGTAAATTCGGCAAAGCACACGAAAGGAAATTCCGATGGCGAACGAGAGCAAGGCCGACAACGGCAACCTCGCCCCCGAAAACTTCAATGACGAACAGCATGACGAAGCCGCACAGGCCCAGACCGTCGCCGATCAGGCGATGGGCCGTGCAGTCGATAGCTTCGGTTTGGAAGACGGCGAAAAGCCTGATGCGTCGATCACGGACGAGGACAGTTCCGAAGACCTGGTCGACCACATGAAGCAGATGGAAAAGGGTGGCATCGACATGTCCGCCTATCGCGGCGAACCGAATATGGACGACAACGAGAGCAAGTACGGCAAGTCCAACGTGATGAAGGACGAGCCGGCAAATTCTGACAGTTAATCGCCGCCTTTGGCCATGATGACGAGGTCGAGCAGGTTGCGCGCAGCTTCCCGCTCGGCCTCGGTTTCAAACGCTTCGGACAAGTCCGGCTCCGCGTCATTCATGGCAAGCAGGGCCCAGATGACGAAGCGTTTGGCCGGATCGCGTTCCAGCCCGAAATCGACCCGCATCCTGTCGATGCCAGCCTCACGCCCGCCGGGCGCGATCGCATTCATATCGTTCGTACCGAAATAGCGCAGCATCAGGTCGTCGAATTGCATCAGCCCATTCCCGGTATCGGCACCTCTGTCCCATTCATCAGCCAGATCGCGATGGCAAGGACTACTGAACCGGCGGCGACGGCCCAGGCGACATAGCGAAGGTGGGGCGCGTCGGGCGAATCGACCGAATGCGTCTTCATCCGGGTGACGGCACGGCAGGCACGTCGCTCTGCGGTGATCGCCAGAAATGCAGCCAGCAGGATGAAGATCGTGGCGATCACACGCGCTAGCCACGGCGGGTCCAGTTCTCCAAACAGCGCTTTGAACGCCAGCCCTATACCGATGGCGGCAAAGCTGGTGCGCATCCAGCCCGCGAACGTCCGCTCGACCGCCATGATCGTGCGGTCTTCGGCCAGCTCGGTGCGGTTATATTCTTTTTCCCCTTCGGACATCGCATAAGATGAACCGGCACGGGGCGGCCCGGTTCCGAACGCATCAGGCGGTATCTTCGCCCGCGCCGCGCTTCAGGGCGTAGAGCATGTCCAGCGCCTCACGCGGCGACAGAGCATCGACATCGAGATCGCGTAGGGTTTCGCGCAGCGTATCGCACTGCTCCTCGGCTACTTCCGCAGCAGCGGCGAAGAGTGGCAGGTCGCCAAGACCAGCCCCAAGCCCGCCGGTTTCGGCGCGGCCCTTTTCCAGCTTGTCGAGAATGGTCTTGGCCCGCGCGATTACCGGCTTGGGCAATCCCGCCAGCCGCGCGACGGCGAGGCCATAGCTGCGATCCGCCGGACCCTCGGCCAGTTCGTGCAACAGGACGAGATCCCCCTTCCACTCACGCGCCCGGGCGTGGTGGAGCGACAGCGCCTCGCAAGTCTCGGCCAGCCGCGCCATTTCGTGATAGTGCGTGGCGAAGAGGCAGCGGCAGCGGACGGTTTCGTGCACCGCTTCGGCCACGGCCCAAGCCAGCGCAAGGCCGTCGTAAGTGCTGGTCCCGCGCCCTACTTCGTCGAGGATCACGAAGCTGCGTTCGGTCGCCTGCGACAGGATCGCGGCGGTTTCGACCATCTCGACCATGAAGGTGGAGCGGCCACGGGCGAGGTTGTCCGATGCGCCGACACGGCTGAACAAGCGGTCGACCACGCCGATTCTTGCGCTCTCTGCCGGCACGAACCCGCCCGCCTGTGCGAGCAGGACGATCAGCGCGTTCTGGCGCAGGAATGTCGACTTGCCGCCCATGTTCGGCCCGCCGATCAGCCACAGCCGATCGCGGTCGGACAGTGCGCAATCGTTGGCGACAAAGCGGTCGCCGCTGGCGGATAGCGCCGCCTCTACCACCGGGTGCCGCCCGCCGGTCACGTCCAGTACCGCGTCGTCGCGTATCTCGGGCAGGGTCCAGCCGCCCTCCGCAGCGCGCTCGGCCTGTCCGGCGCACACGTCGATGCGGGCGAGGGCCTGTGCAGTCGCCGCGATAGCTTCCTTCGCGGCGATCGCGCGTTCGACCAGTTCTTCGAAATGCGCGTCTTCCGCCGCCAGCGAGCGCCCGCCTGCTTCGGAAATGCGGCTTGCTTCCTCATGCAGGGCCAATGCGTTGAAGCGCACTGCATCTTTCATCGTCTGGCGGTGGGTGAAGCCGCTGTCCGCCGCCATCAGCGCATCGGCGTGACGGGCGGACACCTCGATGAAATAGCCAAGCACGCCGTTGTGCTTGATCTTCAGCGTCGCGATTCCGGTCTGGTCTCGATACTTCGCCTCCAGCGCGGCAATCGCGCGGCGGCCGTTCTTCGCAATCGACCGCAACTCGTCGAGCGAGGCGTCGTAACCTTCTGCAATATAGCCACCGCTCGCCCGCTCGGTCGGCGGGGCGGATACCAGTGCGCGGGTCAGCATCTCGACCAGCGCGCCATGCCCGGCAAGGACGGGCAGCAAGCGCTCCACCAAACCCGGCAGGCTTCCGCGCTGCTGCAACATCTCGTGCAGCATCCGCGCCTCGTTCAGCCCGTCGCGCAGCTGGCCCAGATCGCGCGGGCTTCCGCGTCCGGCAACGATCCGCCCCAGTGCGCGCCCGACATCGGGCAAGGCCCGCAAGGCACGGCGCAGGTCTTCGCGTAGCAATGCGTCGTCGTACAGCCACTCGACCGCCGCCAGCCTGTCGCGGATCGCGCCCGGATCGGCCAGCGGGGCCGAGAGGTCTTCGGACAGGAGCCGCGCGCCCGCGCCGGTCAGACAGCGGTCGATGCAATCGATCAGGCTGCCTTTGCGGGTGCCACTGGCCGAGAATGTGACCTCAAGGCTGGCCCGCGTTGCCTCGTCCATCGCAAGGTGCCCGCCCGCTTCGCGCAAACGCGGCGGCAGGACCAGCGGCAATGTGCCACGCCCCACATGGTCGAGGTAAGCGATCAGCCCACCGGCGGCGGCAAGGTGCGCGCGGTCGAACGCGCCGAAGGCATCAAGCGTTGCGACACCGTGCAAAGCTTTTAACTGTGCTTCACCTTCGTCGCTGCTAAACGCGCTACGCGGGCGGGTGATGCTGCCCTCGGGCGCGTCTTCCCACCCCTCGGGCACGACCATTTCAGCCGGGCCGATGCGCGACAAGGCCGCGGCGATCCCGTCTGGCTGCACCCGTTCCAGCGCCATCTCGCCGGTTGAAATGTCGATCGCAGCGATCCCCACAGCATCGCGCAAGGGAGCCAGCGCCGCCAGCACATTGGCGCTGCGCGATTCCAGCAGCGTATCCTCGGTCAGCGTGCCCGCCGTTACGAAGCGCACGATGTCGCGCCGGACCAGCGCCTTGGACGCGCGGCCCTCCTTGCGGGCGCGTTCCTTCGCCTCTGCGGGGGTTTCCACCTGTTCGGCAATGGCGACACGGCAACCGGCGCGGATCAGGCGGGCGAGGTAATTGTCGGCCGCGTGGACCGGCACGCCGCACATCGGCACCGGCTCTCCATTGTTTTCCCCGCGAGAAGTGAGCGCGATATCCAGCACGCCTGCCGCGACTTTCGCATCGTCGAAGAACAGCTCGAAAAAGTCGCCCATGCGATAGAACAGCAGGCAGTCGCCCGCCTGCTCCTTCAGAGCGAAGTATTGCTGCATCATCGGGGTGGCGCCGCCTGCCATGCCCATGCGCCTAACGGCGGCGGTACGATTCGGCCAAGCGTCGACGAAAGTTTGTCCCCCGCGCCGCCAAAATATCGCGCTTCTGCCCTATCGCACCCATCGATTCGCGCTATAGGCGCTTTCAACATTGCGATGGATGGCCAGCGGGAGGTATTGTTGGCGGATAAGAGCGAGAGCAATTCGGGCGAAAGCAAATCGAAGGTCAGCTTCACCGAGCGTGAGGCGTTGTTCTATCACGAGACGATCCGGCCCGGTAAGATCGAGATCGTCGCATCGAAGCCGATGGCGACGCAGCGCGACCTTTCGCTTGCCTATTCGCCCGGCGTGGCCGCGCCGGTAGAGGCGATCGCCGCCGATCCGGCGAATGCCGCGAAGTACACCGCCCGTTCGAACCTTGTCGCCGTGATCTCCAACGGCACCGCGATCCTCGGCCTCGGCAATCTTGGCGCGCTGGCGTCGAAGCCGGTGATGGAGGGCAAGTCGGTCCTGTTCAAACGCTTCGCCGATGTCGATTCCATCGACATCGAGCTCGACACCGAAGACCCCGAGGCATTCATCAACGCCGTCGCATTGATGGAGCCGACCTTCGGCGGCATCAACCTTGAGGATATTGCCGCACCAGAATGCTTCATTATCGAGCAGGCCTTGCGCGAAAAGATGAACATTCCGGTGATGCACGACGATCAACACGGCACCGCGATCATCGCGGCGGCTGGCCTGATCAACGCCTGCCACCTGACCGGGCGCAAGATGGACGAGATCAAGATGGTCGTGAACGGGGCCGGTGCCTCGGCGCTGGCCTGTACCGCACTGATCAAGGCGATGGGCGTGCGGCACGACAACGTGATCGTCTGCGACCGCAAGGGACCGATCTATCCCGGCCGTGACGGTGTGGATCAGTGGAAGAGCGCGCACGCGGTAGAGACCGATGCCCGCAGCCTTGCCGAAGCGCTGGTAGGCGCGGATGTTTTCCTTGGCCTGTCGGCGGCCGGTGCGCTGAAGCCCGAGTGGGTCGAGAAGATGGCGGATCAGCCGATCATCTTCGCGATGGCCAATCCCACGCCGGAAATCACGCCCGACGATGCCCATGCCGTGCGCCCTGATGCCATCGTTGCTACGGGCCGGTCGGACTATCCGAACCAGGTCAACAACGTGCTGGGCTTTCCCTTCATCTTCCGCGGCGCGCTCGACGTGCAGGCGACCGCGATCAACGAAGAGATGAAGATCGCCGCCGCCCGTGCAATCGCCGAACTGGCCCGCGAACGCGTGCCGGAAGAAGTGGCCGTGGCCTATGGCGTGAACCACCAGTTCGGGCGCGATTACATCATTCCCGCGCCGTTCGATCCGCGTTTGATGGAGGTCGTGTCCTCCGCCGTCGCCAAGGCGGCGATGGATTCTGGTGTTGCCAAGGCCCCGATCGCGGATTTCGACGAATATGCCCTTCGCCTGAAGGCCCGCCTGAACCCGACGACTTCTGCGCTGACCAGCGTGTACGAGCGGGCCAAGGCGAACCCCAAGCGCGTGGTCTTTGCCGAGGCGGAGGAGGATGTCGTCCTTCGCGCCGCGATTCAGTTCCGCGACTTCGGCTATGGCGAGCCGGTACTGGTGGGCCGTACCGACAAGGTGAAGGACAAGCTGAAGGAACTGGCGGTCGAGGATATCGACAGCTTCGAGATCCAGAACTCCGCCGATTCCGAATACGTGCCCGAAATGGCGGATTATCTGTATAACCGCCTGCAACGGCGCGGTTATACCGAACGTGACGTGCGCCGCATGGTCAATCAGGACCGCAATGTCTTCGCCTCGCTGCTCTGCGCCTTGGGTAAGGGCGATGCGATGATTTCCGGCCTGACGCGCCCCTTCGCGCAGACGATGAAGGAAGTCAGCCTCGTCCTCGACCCCAAGAAGGACGAGGTGCCGTTCGGCATTCACCTGATGATCGGCAAGAATTATACCGTGTTCCTGGCCGACACCACGATCAACGAGCGACCCGATGCCAAGATGCTGGCGCATATCGCCAAGGAGACCGCAAAGGTTGCCCAGCGGCTGGGCCACGAACCGCGTGTCGCGTTCCTGTCGTACTCCACGTTCGGCAACCCGGCGGGCAAGTGGTTGGAGAACATTCGCGAAGCGGTGCACCACCTCGACGATGAAGGCGTGGATTTCGAGTACGAAGGCGAAATGGCACCCGATGCTGCGCTGAACCCGACAGTGATGAAGCTTTATCCGTTCAGCCGCCTGTCGGCCCCGGCCAATGTGCTGATCATGCCGGGCCTGCAATCGGCGAACCTGTCGGCGAAGCTGCTGCGCGAACTGGCGGGGGCGAGCACGATCGGCCCGATGCTGATCGGTATGGAAAAGCCGGTCCAGATCGCCCCGATGACCGCGATTGCGCCCGACGTGCTGACGCTGGCGGTGCTGGCTGCTGCGGAAGTGGTGGGCTGATGCTAACTCACCCGCCCGGAAACATCGGGCGGGTGCGGTTGGCGATGGCCACGAGCGAGAGCATCACCGGCACTTCGACCAGCACGCCGACCACGGTGGCCAGCGCCGCGCCGCTGCCAAGGCCGAACAGGCCGATAGCCACCGCCACCGCGAGTTCGAAGAAGTTCGATGTGCCGATCAGCGCACAAGGGGCGGCAATGGCGTGGGGAACCCGCCATGCCTTTGCGGCGGCATAGGCGATCAGAAAGATTCCATAGCTCTGTACGACGATCGGCGCGGCGATCAGCGCGATCAGAAGCGGATTGCCGACGATGGTCTCTGCCTGAAAGCCGAATAGCAGCACGACCGTCAGCAACAGGCCCATGATCGAAAGCGGCTTGATCCGCGCGGTGAATGTGCTGACCGAGGCTTCATCTCCGCCGTGGCTGTTCAATACGCGCCGACGCACCATCGCACCGGCGGCAAGCGGCACGACGACGTAGAGCAGTACGGACAGCAAAAGCGTGGTCCACGGCACCGCAATATCCGTGACGCCGAGCAGGAGCGCGACTATCGGCGCGAAGGCGACCACCATGATCAGGTCGTTCGCGGCGACCTGCACAAGCGTATAGGCCGGGTCGCCACGGGTCAGTTGCGACCAGACGAAGACCATCGCGGTACACGGTGCGGCCCCCAGCAGGATCAGGCCCGCGATATATTGCTGCGCGTCAGACGGAGCGATCAGGTCGGCGAATACGACTTCGAAGAAAAGCACGGCCAGTGCCGCCATCGAAAACGGCTTCACCAGCCAGTTCACGACCAGCGTGATGATCAGCCCCTTTGGCTTGTGGCCCACGCGGCGCACGGCGGAAAAGTCGACCGCGACCATCATAGGGAAGATCATCGCCCAGATGAGTACTGCGACGATCAGGTTGACGGATGCAAACTCCACCGCAGCCATTGCGGCGAACATCGGCTGCGCGACGTTGCCCAGCGCTATGCCCCCAAGGATCGCGGCACCGACCCAGATCGACAACCATCTTTCGAACAGGCCAAGGCCCGCTGCGGTGGGTTCGGGTGCATTCGTGGCGGTCATGCAGGTGCTTTCGATCCAGGGGCGCGACACCGCCGCGCTTGGACTATTCCCGTGTCAGCGAGAAGACAGAATTTCGTCCACCCATTCCGGCACGATCTGCCCCGCCGGGCCCAGTCGCGTCTCATCGAACCAGTGCGACCCTTGGCTCCGCTCCAGATTCAGCTCCAGCGTATCGGCGCCCAGATCGTTGGCGTTCTGGACGAACCCCACTGCCGGATAGACTGCACCCGATGTGCCGATGGAAACGAACAGGTCGGCATCGCGGATCGCGGCGAAGATGCGGTCCATCTGATACGGCATTTCCCCGAACCAGACGACATCGGGCCGCAGCGCCGGTTCACCGCATTCGGGGCAGTCCGGCCGGTCGACCAGCGTGCCGGTCCAGCGGCTGCGCACGTCGCAGGCGGTGCACCATGCGTTTAGATGCTCGCCATGCATATGCAGCACGCGTTTCGCGCCGGCGCGTTCGTGCAAATCGTCGATATTCTGGGTGACGATCAGCAGCTCGCCGTCCCACTCTCGGTCCAGCCGCGCCAGCGCCTCATGCGCGGGGTTGGGCTGCTTGGTCTGGATCGATTCGCGCCGCATGTCGTAAAAGCGCAGCACCAGATCGGGGTCCCGGACGAAAGCCTCTGGCGTGGCGACATCCTCCACCCGGTGCTGTTCCCACAGGCCGCCGCCGTCCCGAAAGGTGTCGATCCCGCTCTCGGCGGAAACGCCTGCGCCGGTCAGGATCACGATGTTGCGGATGCCATTGCTCTTGCCGGTCATGTCGCCCATGAAGCACGCCCGGATTTCAGGGTAAAGGCATCAAGGTAATGGCACGCATCGGTATTGTCGGATCGCAGGGGCGCATGGGCGGCGTGTTGGCAGGCGCGATCGCCAGCGCCGGACACAAGCTGTCGGGCGGGGTGGACCGCGATTGCGGCGATATCGGAGAGCTTGCAGGAAAAAGCGACGCACTGGTCGATTTTTCCGCGCCGGTTGCGTTGCAGGCGACGCTGGATGCCTGCGTGACGGCTGGCATTCCGGTGTTGATCGGCACGACCGGGCTGGAGGAAGATCATCACGCGGCCATCGATGCGGCGGCGGAGAAAATCGCGGTGCTGCAAACGGGCAATACCTCGTTGGGCGTGACGATGCTGGCACACCTTGTGAACGAGGCGGCGTCGCGGCTGGGCGATGACTGGGATATCGAGGTGGTGGAAATGCATCACCGCATGAAGGTCGACGCGCCATCGGGCACCGCGCTTCTGCTGGGCGAGGCGGCGGCGAAGGGGCGGGGCGTCGACCTTGCAGCGCACTCCGAACGAGGTCGTGACGGCATTACCGGCAAGCGGGCCGAGGGCGCGATCGGCTTTGCCAGTTTACGCGGCGGCACCGTGGCGGGGGAGCATACCGTCTATTTCGCCGGAGCCGAAGAACGGCTGGCCCTGACCCATCTGGCAGAGAATCGCATGATCTTCGCGCGCGGCGCGGTGAAGGGCGCGGACTGGCTGATCGGGTGTGAGCCGGGGCGCTATACGATGCCGCAGGTCCTGGGCCTCTAGGACATGTCTGCAGCCAGCGCTGACGGGTTGCAAATGGCGGCTCTTCGCGCTTCCGGCGCTCACGTACTGAAGTACGCTGCGCTCCGGCTCACACAGGGCCACCATTTTGGCCTTTGGCCAGCTTCGCTGCCGCCGCGCCATCATCTGAATGCAAACATGCCCTAGGTAGCCCCACATGACCAAGGACGAGATTTTTGAGTTCTTTCGCCTGCTGGCGGAGGACAATCCCGACCCCGAGACAGAGCTGGAATACGGCAATGCCTATCAGCTTGTCGTCGCGGTGGCCCTGTCGGCGCAGGCGACCGATGTCGGGGTGAACAAGGCGACGCGGAAACTGTTCGAACGTGTAAAAACGCCGCAGCAGATGCTCGATCTGGGCGAGGATGGCCTGAAAGAGCATATCAAGACCATCGGCCTGTTCAATTCCAAGGCGAAGAACGTCATCGCGCTCAGCCGGTTGCTCGTCGACAGCTATGGCGGCGAAGTGCCGGACAGCCGCGAGGAACTGGTCAAGCTGCCCGGCGTGGGGCGCAAGACCGCGAACGTGGTGCTGAACTGCTGGTTCGGGCAGGAGACTTTCGCGGTCGACACCCACATCTTCCGCGTCGGCAACCGCACAGGATTGGCGAAGGGCAAGACGCCCGAACAGGTAGAGGCGAAGCTGGAAAAACGCGTGCCCGCACCGTTCCGGCTGGGCGCGCATCACTGGCTGATCCTGCACGGGCGCTACGTGTGCAAGGCGCGAACGCCGGAGTGTTGGCGGTGTCCTGTGGTGGAGCTGTGCAGTTTCCGGAAGAAAGTGCTGGAAAAGCCGAAGGGGCGCTAGGTGCTGGCCCCACACCCACTGTCCCCAAAAGCAGACGGCGCCTGTCGCAAGACGGACGCCGTCCATTATATCCGATGGACCGGCCCGAATATTCCGGTCACCGATCCGGAAGCTTAGTTCGAGACGGCATCCTCGGCCGCGTCGCCGGCTTCACCCATGGCGTCGGCCTGCGCGTCCAGCGCTTCCTCGGCGGCCTCGTCGCCCTGCGCTTCGGCAAGGTCGGCTTGCTCCTCAAGCACGTCTTCCTGCGATTCGTACTGCTGCTCGACCAGGTCTTCCTGGGCTTCCTGCTCGCTTTCGGCGCAGCCGGCCAGCGTCGTCATGGCGAAAGCCGATGCGATGAGCGCGGTGGTCTTGAACTTCATGGTTGTTCCCCTTCTGGCAAATATGGCGTGAAATCGCCGCGTGCGCGTGGCGGAATGTTCGGATCGATTCGCAGTGGCCACACGTCTGAATTCAGGTAGACAACGCGGCACCCGCCTTGATCGTTCCCAATTTTGCCACAATTGCCCGAACTGCCGCTTTCAGAGCGGTGCTACACGTCATCCGCGCTAACCAGCTCCGCCCGGTCCAGTTCGCCCACTTGCGCCGCCACCGTCGTCGCGCAGGTCGCGTCGCTGGTGACGTTGGTGACGGTCCGCATCATGTCCATGATCCGGTCCACGCCAGCGACAAAGGCGATGGTTTCCAGCGGAACGCCGACGCTGGAAAACACCAGAGTCATCATGATCAAACCCGTGCCCGGAATGCCCGCCGCGCCGACCGAGCCCAGTGTCGCGGTCACCGCCACCATGACGTAGTCGGCAAAGTCCAGCTGAACGCCAAAAATCTGCGCGCCGAACAGGGTGGCGAGGCCCAGATACATCGCCGTGCCGTCCATGTTGATCGTCGCGCCCAGCGATGCGGTGAAGCTGCTGACCGAAGGCGACACGCCGATATTGCGTTGCAGGCAGCGTAGTGTGACGGGCAATGTCGCGCTGGACGATGCGGTGGAATAGGCGACCGCGATGGCATCGATCATGCCGCGGAAGAAATCGCCGACCGGCACTTTGGCAAAGAACTTCAACAGCCCGACATAGACCACCCCGATCAGGATAAAGCACCCCGCGTAATTCAGCGCGACCAGCTTCGCCAAGGCCAGCAAAGCACCCACGCCGAACGTTCCCGCAACCCATGCCATCAGCGCGAAGACGCCGAACGGGGTGAGCTCCATGACGAGGATCGTGATCTTTTGCATCACCACCGACCCTGCGTCGAAAATCTTCGTCAGCGGTTGGCCTTCTTCCTTCGCCATCAGGATGCCGATGCCGATCAGCAGGGCAAAGACGATCAGCGGCAGGACATTGGCGTCAGCCATGACCTGCACCGGGCTTTGCGGCACGATCGACAGGATCATCTCGCGCCAGCCTTCGGTCTTCGGCTCGGGAATCTCGCCCATCTCGATCCGGCTCTGGTCCAGACCCACGCCGGGCATGAACAGTGTGCCAAGGCCAAGCCCGAGCCAAACCGCGAACTGGCTGGTGACGAGAAAGATGAGCAGCGCCCGTCCGCCCACCGCGCCCAACTTGCGCAAATCGCCGATGGCGGTGACGCCGGAGATCAGGCTGAAGAAGATCAGCGGTACGACCAGCATCTTGATAGAGGCGATAAAGAAGTCGCCGATCCACTTGATGGTTTCGGCTTCAGGCCCCCAGATCAGGCCGAGGATGACGCCAAGGATCAGCGCGCCGACGACGCGCTGCCAGAGGGGGATGGCGAACCATTTGCGAACCATGAACGACCCTTTTGCCTGTTTTCCGGCAAAGGGTTGTGCCCGCCATCCGGTCTGCCCGCAAGGGCGCGGGGCTTATCCGGCCAGCGCGGCCCGCGCGACCCGTTCGTAAATCCGGGCAAGCGTGTCCAGATCGGCTACCGCCACCGCCTCGTCCCGCTTGTGCATCGTCGCGTTGCACAGGCCGAATTCGATCACCGGGGCGATGTTCTTCAGGAACCGCGCGTCGGAGGTGCCGCCGCTGGTCGACAGTTCGGGCTCTATCCCGGTTTCGGCGCGGATCGCATCGGCCAGCATGTTGGAAAACGCACCAGGTTCGGTCAGGAACGGTTCGCCGCTGATGATCGGGCGCGCCCAGCCGCCGTGCCGTTCGGCGATCTCAGTGACTTTCTTTGACAGCGATGCGCCCGAATGCAGGTCGTTAAAGCGGATCGAGATGCGCGCCTCTGCCTTGGCCGGGATCACGTTGTGTGCGGGATTGCCGATGGCCATCTCGGTAATCTCAAGGTTCGAATGCTGGAACCAGTCGGTCCCTTCGTCCAACACCAGCGCGTCCAGTTCGGCCAGCATCGCGACCAGTTTGGGCGCGGGATTGTCGGCCAGATGCGGATAGGCGACGTGACCCTGCGTGCCGTCGACGCCCAAAAAGATGTTCACCGACCCGCGCCGCCCGATCTTCATCATGTCGCCAAGCCGGTTCACGCTGGTCGGTTCGCCGACAAGGATCAGGTCGGGCGCAACGCCTGCCTCGGCCATATGCTGCATCAGTGCGACGGTGCCGTGTCGAGCGGGGCCTTCCTCGTCACCGGTTATGAGGAAGCTGATCGTGCCTGCGTCCGCCGGGATTGCGGCGACTGCCGCGACCATGCTGGCGATCGAACCCTTCATGTCCACCGCGCCGCGCCCGTAAAGCAGGTCGCCGCGAATCTCCGGCGCGAAGGCATCGGTGTGCCATCCTTCGCCCGGCGGGACGACGTCGAGGTGCCCGGCAAAGGCGAAGTGTCGGCTGCCTTCGGGGCCGGCGCGAATGGCGAGCAGGTTCTCGACCGGCCCTCCCCCGTCAGCATCGTCCGGCGCTTCGCCATCCACCGTGCGCGTGACCGTGAAGCCCAGCGGGGTAAGCATGCCTTCCAAAGCGTCGAACACAGACCCGGTGGCGGGCGTGACGCTGGGGCAGGCAATCAGTGTTTGTGCGAGGTCGAGCGGTGTGGGCATGCGCCGCGACTAGCGCAGGTGCGCCTGCAAGGGAACCGCGATGTAGGGGATCAGAAGGGCAGCGAGGGGCCGGCCATGATCAGGGCCAGCGCGCTGCCGCAGACGATCGCGATGCGGGCAGACGCGATCGCACTCTCCCGCCGATGGCGGAGGGGATAGGCAACTGCGCGGGCGATTTTCTGGGCCATGGGGCGATGATGCGCCCCAAATCCTACCAAATCCTTAACGGTAACTTTTGGAAAGCCTCAGGCCTGTTCGTCCAGCCACTCGTTCAGCGCCGATAGGCACGCACGGCCCAGCGCCTTCGACCGCTCCGGGCTCCACCCTCGTTCGGGATCGGGCGCGTCGTCGTGGTCCTTGAAGGGCATTTCCAGCGTCATCGCGGTGCAGCCGAAGCGATGCGCGACCTGGTTGGTGCTCATCGACAGGTTCGCCTTACCCGGTGCGGCGGTGGGGTATCCCATCGCGGTCTGGAAATCGGGCGTCGCCTGCTTCAGCAGGTTGAGATAGCGGGCGTAGTCTTCCTGCTGCGCGGCGGTGATGCCGGGAATACCGTCGAACCCGGCGATGAAGACATGCGGAATCGCCTCGTCCCCATGCACGTCCATCGCGAAATCCACGCCGGTAACGTCCATCGCGCCCCGGATCGCCAGCACTTCGGGCGATTGGTAAGCACTGGGTTCGTGCCATTCGCGGTTGAGGTTCACGCCCTTTGCATTGGTGCGCAGGTGACCCCGGCACGATCCGTCAGGGTTGCAGTTCGGCACCAGATGCAGTGTCGCCGCCTTGCGCAAGGCTATGCCGACCGCGTCGTCGGGATCGGCCAGCGCCGCAAGCGCGCCCTCCATCCACCACTCGGCCATCGATTCGCCGGGATGCTGCCGCGCGTAGAGCCAGACCTGCTTCGGGCCGTTTCCGGTTGTCAGGCAATCGATCGGCTGGCCTTCGAGGCTGTGGCCCAGCACCCGGTGCGAGACATGGGGTGCGACTGCGGTGCGGCTGATCAGATCATGGTGCCGCTCCATCGAATAAGGAGCGAAATAGGCGAACCATGCGATGTCGCCTGCCGGACGATACGTGATCGTCAGCGTGCCGCCGGTTTCTTTCGCGTCATAGCTCGATTGCGCGCGGCGCCAGTCTACCCGGTCTTCCGAAACGCAGGCGTTGTAGTTGGGCCAGCCGCCGGGATAGGCGCTGTTTTGAAGGCCGGTAATCTTCAACGTGAGTTCGCGCCCTTCCGCGCCAGAGACGCGGAAGTGGAACCACTGGTAGAAATCGCTTTCGGCATCCTTGCGGATGGCCAGCATGGCGGTCGTGTCCTTGACCGACAGAACCTCGATATTCCCGCTATCGAAAGCGGCGTCGATGCGGATTGCCCCCTTCATTTCTCGCTATTTGACCTCGAATGTCTCGCCCGATTCGCCGGGAAAGTCGGTGAACAATGCCTCTGCCAGCCGCGCGGCGGCAAGCTGCGTTTCGGCCAGCGGCGCGCCCTGCTTTACCGCGAACTGGGCGCGGCCTTCCCACAATGGCTCACCAGTCAGACGCTGGCGGATAACCACGGCCAGTTCGGTCATCACCTGATCCTTCGGCTTGCCGGAAAGATCGATGCCAAGGCCAACCCCGACGCCCGAACCGTAGCTGCCTGTCGAACCGCCGACGCCGACCGAGACCGGCCCGCCTTCGCGTTCCGCCGTCAGGATCGCGCGGCGGATGCGTACTTCGGCGACTTGCGCGCCTTCGCCAGCGGCGACCTCGCTATAGCCCAGTTTCACCAGTTCGCGGCCCACGGCGGCGCGATAGCTTTTCAGTTCCAGCGAATCCGCGTCCATGCCCGGTCCGGCTTCGACCGCAATGGCCCCGCGGCCCAACAGGCTCAGCTTTTCGGGCGCGTGAAAGCGAGTCACCTCCACCGGCCCCGTGGGCGAGGCGCAGGCAGAGAGGAAGAAGGGGGCGACAAGCCCGGCAATCAGCAAGTGGCGTTTCATCGTGCGACCGATCCTTTGCCGCGATGCGGCGGCATGCGCTATCAGGAAAGTTAATCCCGTATCACCCGTTTTTGCGCCAAGCGGGCGCGTCTTGCAAGGAAACGGCAACAAAGGGGCATAGGCTTTCGGGTGCGTTGCGCAGCGGGGCCGCTCTCGTTACCCATTCCGCGCAACACCACGAACGTAGGGGCGCAAGGCGAAGGCATGGTACCGGTACTGGTTACGGGCGGAGCGGGTTACATCGGCAGCCACGCGGTGCTGGCGCTGCGCGACAAGGGCTGGCCGGTCGCGGTGATCGACAACCTGTCGACCGGGTTCGAATGGGCGATCCCCGATGGCGTGCCGCTGTATCGGGGCGACATCGCCGACAGCGAACTGCTGGCGCGTATATTCGCAGAGCAAGGCACACAGGCGATCCTGCATTTCGCCGGATCGATCATCGTACCCGAATCGGTCGAGAACCCGCTGAAGTATTACGAGAACAACACGGCCAAGAGCCGCACGCTGATGCAGGCGGCGCTGGATGGCGGGGTGAAGCATTTTATCTTCAGCTCCACTGCCACCGTCTATGGCGAACCCGAGCTGAAGCCGCTGACCGAGGACGATCCGCTGACCCCGGTGAACCCCTATGGCATGAGCAAGCTGATGACAGAGCGCATCCTTGCCGACGTCAGCCGGGCGCACCCGATGAACCATTGCGTGCTGCGCTATTTCAACGTGGCGGGCGCCGATCCGCGCGCGCGGTCGGGCCAGTCGACGGCGGGGGCAACGCACCTGATCAAGGTCGCGGTTGAGGCAGCGCTGGGCAAGCGCAATCATGTCGCGGTGTTCGGCGACGATTACCCCACGCCCGACGGGACCGGGGTGCGGGATTACATCCACGTTTCCGATCTTGCCGATGCGCATGTTCATGCGCTGGAAGCCTTGATTGCTGAGCCGGAGCGGAGCCTGACCATGAACGTCGGCTATGGCCGGGGCTATTCGGTGCTGGAAGTGCTGGACGCGGTGGACGCAGTCGTCGGCCAGCCAGTGCCGCGCCGACAGGAACCGCGCCGCGCGGGCGATGTGCCCAGCCTCGTTTCCGACAACAGCCGGATTCTGGCGACCACCGAATGGCAGCCGCAGCACGCCGATCTGGCCGAGATCATCGGCCATGCGCTGGCGTGGGAGAAGAAGCTGACCGGGATTCGCGCCAAGGGGTAGCCCGATCGCAATCCGCGCGGGTGAATCGCTTGACTTCGCGGGCGTGCCCCCCTAACGGCCCAGCCTTGATTTTACCGGGATGCGCCCCATCTGGCGGCTGCGGCCCGTAACTGACAATCGACGGAAACAGACCATGAAGATTCGCAACAGCCTCAAGTCGCTCAAGGGCCGCCACCGCGACAACCGCGTGATTCGCCGTCGTGGCCGCACCTATGTGATCAATAAGACCAACCGCCGCTTCAAAGCCCGCCAGGGCTGATTGCGGCGTCTTTCGCTCCCGGGAGGGCTGCGGGAGGCACCGTCACGAGCTTCCGGTGCTCACGACCAGTAGGTCGCTGCGCGCCGGGTCTCGAGCCGATACCACCCTCGCTCCACCCGGAAACGAAATACACCACAATCCCAGTTCGGTGATGTGACGCCGTCCGGTTCGGGCGGCGTTTTTGCGTTGGAGGGTTGCATGGTCGAAACGGTGGTTTTCGATGTCGGGCGGGTGCTGTTCCGGTGGGACTTGCGGTATCTGTATGGCAAGCTGATCGACGATCCGGACGAACTGGAATGGTTCGTCTCGACCGTGGTGACAGAGGCTTGGCATTTCGAGCATGACGCAGGGCGCGATCTGGCCGAGATGATTGCCGAAAAGAAGCTGCAATACCCCAATCACGCGCATCTGATCGATGCCTATGCCACGCGATTCGTCGAGAGCATCCCCGGCCCTGTCCCCGGCAGCCTGGAACTGGTGGAGCGGTTGGACGATGCCGGTGTGCCGTTGTTCGCCATAACCAATTTTGCCGACAGCTTCTGGGCAGAGTTCCGCAGCGGCCAGCCGATTTTCGACCGGTTCCGCGACATCGTCGTTTCCGGCACCGAGAAGCTGGCCAAGCCCGATCCGGCGATCTTCGACCTGGCCGCCGAGCGTTTCGGCATCGACCCGGCCACTGCGCTGTTCATTGACGACAACCCAGCCAACATCGCCGCCGCGCGGGGTCTGGGGTGGCAGGTGTACCATTTCCACGATGCCGCCGCGCTAAAGAGGGATCTGGTCGCTCGGGGATTGCTGGCGTCCTAGGCTTCGCCTAGACAGCGGCGCGAGATGACCCGCCTTACCGTCAACGACCGTCCGGTCCACTTCCTGATGGATGCCGATACGCCGCTGATCCATGCGTTGCGGGATGCGGCGAACCTGACGGGGGCGAAGTTCGGTTGCGGCAATGGCGATTGCGGGGCCTGCACCGTTATAGTCGACGGGCAGGCGATCCGGTCCTGCCTTGTCAGCCTTGGCGAAGTAGAAGGCCGTTTCGTCACCACGATAGAGGCCCTGTCTGGCGACAGGTCGCACCCCTTGCAACAGGCGATGGTGGCCGAGGGCGCGGTCCAGTGCGGGTTCTGCACGCCCGGCATGGTGATGGCGGGCGCGGCCCTGTTGGCGCGCAACCCGCGCGCGAACCGTGACGAGATCGCGCAATCGATCCCCAACATATGCGCCTGTGGGGCCGGCCCCCGCATCCTGCGCGCCATCGAACGCGCCGGTCGGGCGATCCGCAGCCGCGAAAGGCTGGACGCGCTGCCCGTGCCAGGGCTGGACCCGGCGGAGGCGGCGCTGGACGTTCCAGCCATCGAACCTGAACCTGCACCTGTGGAGAGCGAAGAATGAAGGCGACTATCTGGCACAACCCGAACTGCGGAACTTCTCGCAAGACGCTTGCTATTCTTGAGGAGACGCCGGGCGTTGACGTGACCGTCGTCGAATACCTGAAGACCCCGCCCAGCGCGGCGAAGCTGGGCCAGCTTTACAAGGACGCCGGCATCACCCCGCAGCAGGGCCTGCGCACGCGCGGCACCGATGCGGAAGAGCGCGGGTTGCCGGAAGCCGACGATGCCACCGTGCTGGCCGCGATGGAGGCGGACCCGATCCTGATCGAGCGCCCGTTGGTCGAAACCGACAAAGGCGCGCGCCTGTGCCGTCCGCAGGACAAGGTTCACGAAATTCTCTGAAGTCCCTGCGCCAACGGTTCGTCGCCTTTCGGGGCATGGGTCGTGCCAACCCTTGCAATGCATCCGGCGATTTGCCAACCCAAGGCCCCATCACGGGGCGATAAGAGGTATCCAGCCTAGATGACAGGCACTGAACTGGCGCAAGACAGCGTCTCGCGCAAAGCCAAACGCGGCCTTCAACGGATGCTTGGCCATAAGAGACTGGGACCTTGGGGAGTCTTCTTCAAAGGCTTCGTCCAGCACCCGGTCATGGTCGGGTCGATCATCCCGTCCTCGCGCTTTACGATCGACAAGATGCTGGGCCCGGTGGACTGGAATCGGTGCAAGCTTTTCGTCGAATACGGCCCGGGCGTGGGCACGTTCTGTCAGCCGGTGCTGGACAAGCTGCCGCGCGACGGGGCACTGATCGTGATCGATACGAACCCGCTCTATATCGATTACCTGAAAAAGACGATTACGGACGGGCGCTTCTCCGCCGTGCTGGGGTCCGCCGCCGATGTAGAGGCGATCATCGCCGCGCATGGACATGACGGGGCGGATTACGTGCTGTCCGGCTTGCCTTTCTCGACCCTGCCCGAAGGGGTCGGCCCGGCCATCGTCGATGCCACGCACAAGGTGTTGCGCCCCGGCGGGGCTTTTCTGGTCTATCAATTCTCAGCCAAAGCGCGCGATTTCATGGCGCGGCGCTTTGCCCGCATCTCCAGCGGATTCGAAGCGCTGAACGTCCTGCCTTGCAAGCTGTTCTGGGGTTGGAAGGACGAAGCGCCCGTCGCTGCCGAAGCCGTCCCCGCCAAGGCGCTGGAAACCGCAGCGGTCTAGGCGGCCAGCTGGCGATAGCTGGCGACCAGCAGCACGGTCCACATCGTCATCAGCACCGCGCTCACCAGCGCTTCGATCACGCCGACGATTCCGCCGCCGGTTTCCTGACCCAGCACGGCGATCAGGATCGATCCCGGCACCGCAGTGGCCACGATGGACACGACCAGCGCAGCGATCAGGAACAGGCCGACCAGCATCAGGATGCGCGGCCCGTTGGCCAGCGTCAGCCGCCAACTGCGCTGCAATGCGTCGAATGGGTTGGTGATACGCTCTGCGGCGACCACGGGCCCCAGCGGCAGGGTGCGCACGTTGACCCAGATCGCGATGGCAATGATCGGAATGATCGCCAGCGCCGCCCCGGTCTGCCCTGCCGCCAGCATGATGGGCACGAGGATCAACAAGGCAAAAAGCCCGACACCAGCCCCTAGAATCAACGTTGCCGCGAAATAGGCGGGCAAAGCCTTTAGCGCCGCGCGAATCCCCTCGCGCACGGTCGGGCGGCGCAGGTCGAGCAGGACGACCATGATTGCCAGCATGCCCAACATCTGCACCACCATCGCGATCAGGATCAGCGGCCACCACGTGCCGAAGATATCCAGCGCCGCCTGTGCCGCGGCCTCACCCTCCAGACCAGCGTCGGGCTGAGGCACGAGAATCGTCATAAGCATCTGTGGGATGAAGAAAAACAAGCCCGCTACGACCAGGAGCAGGTCCTTGTTCGCCTTCACCAGTGCCATCGCCCGGTTCCACGCCTTGCCCGCGTCAAAGCGGGGCGGGGGGCTGCCTTGCGTATTCGCAGTGTCGATATCGTTCATGCCCCTTGATTGGCACGGCGTTTGCCGCCACGCAATGCGGCCATGACGTCAGGCACAGCCTTTGCTACCGATAGCGAGACGCTGGAATGGCGGCGCGAAACCGCGCGCGTGCCCTATCGCGATGCGCTGGCCGAAATGCAGGAGCGCAATGCCGCAATTCACGCTGGCACGGCGAAGGAGCTGGTCTGGCTGCTGGAGCACGATCCCGTCTATACCGCCGGCACCAGTGCCAAGGCGGCGGACCTGCTGGACCCGCGTTTCGACGTGGTGAGTGCGGGGCGCGGCGGTGAATATACCTATCATGGGCCGGGCCAGCGGGTCGGTTATGTCCTGCTCGACCTGTCAAAGCGGGCGCGCGACGTGCGCGGCTATGTACATGCACTGGAAGGTTGGGTCATCGATGCGCTGGCCGACTTTGGTGTAGAGGGCTGGCGCGCGGAGGGTCGGATCGGCATCTGGACCCGCGACATCGATGGGCGAGAGGCAAAGATCGGCGCGATCGGTGTGCGCGTCCGGCGCTGGGTCACGATGCACGGGTTTTCGGTGAACCTGTCGCCCGACCTTTCGCACTTTACCGGCATCGTGCCCTGCGGCATTTCCGAATATGGCGTGACCAGCATGGAACGGCTGGGCCACCACGTTGCGATGGACGATTGGGATGCGGCGCTGGCCCGCCATGCCGATGCCTTTTTCGAACGCCTGACCAAGCCTTGCCCGAAGGACTAACGATGCGCACGATTTTCCCTGCCCTGACCGTTGCCGTGCTGGCCCTGACGCTGGCCGCATGCGGCAGCGACGCGCCCGATCCGTCGAGCGACGGTCGTCAGGCCGAGGGCGAAGTGCTGGAAGGATCGATCAGCGACGCGATGATTCCGCTAGACCAGCTGCGATCGCAAGGCGAGACACTGGAAGACGCGCCGATCGACGGGAACGAACCTGCGGCAGAGGCGACGAACGCTGCCAACGCCCCCGACGAGCCGGCAACCGACGAATCCGCCGGTGAAGAGCCGGAGCCCGTCGAGACGCCCGACGAGGGCTGAGCGGGCCCAACATCGATGACGGATGCGAAACCTGCGGCGGGCCTGTGGCGGCTCTTGCTGCTGCTCGTTGGCAATGTGGCGCTGGCACTGGGGCCGTGGCTGGTGCGGCTCGCCGATACCGGGCCGGTCGCAGCGGGCTGGTGGCGGCTGACGCTGGCGCTGCCGGTGATCCTGATCTTCGCCTTTCGCGAAAAGCGGGGCGCTTCGTTCGGAATGTCGGGGCTGGGTGCCGCAGGCGTCTGGATGGCCATCGGTGCGGGGGTGTTTTTCGCGCTCGATCTGGCCAGCTGGCATCTCGGGATCGAACGAACCCGGCTGGGCAATGCTTCTCTGTTCGGCAATGCGGGCAGCGTGATCATTGTGGTGTTCGCTCTGGTGTCGGCGGGGCGCAGGCCGCGGATCGCCGAATTGCTGGCCGTCGGGTGCGCACTGGGCGGTGCGGGACTGTTGATGGGCGGATCGCTGGAAATCGGCACCCGCTATCTGGTTGGCGACCTGTTCTGCCTGCTCGCCGGGCTGTTTTATGCCTTCTACATCCTGATGCTGCGGCATATTCGCGGGCGGCTTGGATCGTGGAGCCTGCTGGGCCTGTCCTCGCTGGCCGGGGCGCCGGTAATGATCGCAATTGCGCTTTTGATGGGCGAGACGATCTGGCCGGGCGACTGGACGCCGGTGCTTGCGCTTGCGCTCAGCAGTCAGGTTCTGGGGCAGGGGGCGTTGGTCTATTCGCTCGGCTGGTTCCGTCCGCTGGTCATCGGGCTGGCGCTGCTGACCCAGCCCGCGATATCCTCTCTGGCCGGATGGCTGGCCTTTGACGAAACGCTGTCGACGCTCGATTTCGTGGGCATGGTTCTGATGGCGACGGCGCTGGTAATGGCGCGCGTTGCGGAACCGCGGGCGGTGAAGGGGCCTAAGCCAGAGCCTGTTTGATTTCGCGGTGCCGGTCGTGGACCAGCGCAAGGTCCGGGCCCGATAGCTCTCCGGCGGCCTGATCCATCAATCGGTCAATTTCGTGGCGGATCACGACGACGCGGTCCTGACGGATGGAACGCGCACAATCGAGCAGGGTGTCGAACGCCTCCAGCGTCGCCTTTGGGCTGGCCGCCACCGCTGATCGGGCCGATCCGAAGCCGACCGAGACATAGTCCGCGAAATCGAGGTGCATCGGATAGACCCGTCGCTTGTCGTCCTTGTCGAAATCGTCGGGCGCGCGGGTCAGTTCGCGGCGGCCCAGTTCCGCCGTCGCCGCGCCCAGCCAGTGCAGCGCGGTGATCGCGGTGAAGGGATCGTTGATGCCGGGGGAAAGCGCGCGCAGGGCAATCTCCACCAATTCGTCGATAAGGAAGCGCAAGTCCTGTTGCGGCGTGCGCAGGCCGGACAGGACGAAGCATTGCTCGATCCGTTCGGCAATGTCCTCCTCGCCGTCCGTTCCGACATAGCGGGCAAGGCTGACCGTCGGGTGCACGAAATCGCCTGCCTGTCGTTCCAGTACGATGCGCAGGTTATGGTCCTTCGCAATGTCGTCCAGACCGGAATGGTCGATCACCTCGACATAGCCGCTGCGCCTTGCCGCGACCGGGGTGCCGCCCTCAGGCAGGTCGTCGGCTTCTCCGTCGCCATTCTCTGGAAAGCGGTTGCGAATTTTGCGGATCAGGCGTTCGCCGATCCGTTCCAGCACCACGTTGATGCGGATGGAGTTGGGAATGTGGTTCAGAAAGTAAACGAGCACGGCGACAGATACGAGCATCATGCCCGTCGCTAACAGCAGCGACAATTGCGGCGTAAACCCGGGAATGTCGCTGGCCATCGCATCCTGGATGGTCGTCGGCACCTCGTTCTCGGCCCGCACGGCGCGCAGGATCATGATCGCGTAGACAAATGTGCCGATGAAACTGGCGAGCGAAAGCTGGTTGCCGCGATCCTCCATGAAATTGGTCAGGAGGCGCGGGCCATAAGTGCCGCTGGCATAGGCGACGGCGGCGATGGTGATCGAAAAGACGGTGGCGATGACGTGACCCCCTGATTTTCCTCCAATTTGGATTAGAGTCCGGCCCTTACAGAAGGACGGACGAGATGAAGAGAACGAGGTTTTCCGAAGAGCAGATCATCGGTGTGCTGAAGGAGGCTGAGGCGGGTGCGAAGACCGCTGACCTGGCCCGGCGACACGGAGTGTCGGAAGCGACGATCTACAACTGGAAGTCGAAGTATGGCGGGCTGGAGGTGTCCGATGCCCGCCGACTGAAGGAGCTCGAGAGCGAGAACGCGAAGCTGAAGCGGTTGCTCGCCGATGCCATGTTGGACCAGGCCGCGTTGAAGGATCTTCTGGCAAAAAAGTTCTGACGCCCGCCGCCAAGCGGGAAGCTGTCGCTCATCTCCAGGCCTGCCACGGGATGAGCGAACGGCGGGCGTGCCGTGTCATCGATGCCGATCGCAAGAGCGTGCGTTACCGTTCCACCCGGGACGATGATGCGGGTCTGCGTGAGAAGCTGCGCGAGCTGGCCAACCAGCGCCGCCGGTTCGGCTATCGCCGTCTGCATATCCTGCTGCGCCGTGAGGGGATCATGATCAACCGGAAGAAGACCCAGCGGCTCTACAAGGAGGAGGGTCTGGCGGTGAGGCGGCGACGCAGCCGCAGGCGTGCTGTCGGGACCAGATCTCCTGCTCCGGTTCTGGCCCTGCCGAACCAGCGCTGGAGCCTCGACTTCGTGCACGACCAGATGGCGTCGGGCAGGAGGTTCCGTGTGCTCAACGTGGTCGATGACGTGACCCGGGAGTGCCTGGCAGCGGTGCCGGACACGTCGATCTCTGGTCGCCGTGTCGTTCGCGAGCTGACCGAGCTGATCGCCCAGCGTGGCAAGCCCGGCATGATCGTCAGCGACAACGGAACCGAGCTCACCAGCAACGCCGTGCTGGCATGGTGCGGCGAGATCGGCGTCGAGTGGCATTATATCGCGCCCGGAAGGCCGATGCAGAACGGCTATGTCGAGAGCTTCAACGGTCGCATGCGGGACGAACTGCTCAACGAGACGCTGTTCTTGAGCATGGCCCATGCCCGTGTCGAGATCGCTGCCTGGGTGGATGATTACAACCGGGAGCGACCGCACTCATCGCTTGGCTACGCAACACCGGCGGCGTTCGCCGCCGAACTGAATAAGCAATGGCCTGCTTCGCTACGCCCTACGGGCTCCGCTACGCAGGCCATTGCTTCAACCGCGCTTATGCGCAAAACAACCGCCCGGCTCTAATCCCAGCTGGGGGAAAGCTGGGGGTCACGTCAGCGGCAACCCCGATCATCGACCCGGCGATCACCTGCAACATCGTGCTGGCCCCATCGGGCCGCGCGGGGACGAGGGCGGAATTAGACGCGATCATCTCCGCCGCACCGCTGCGGTCGAGATGGATCGAGCCGAGCGCCAACAGGAACGCGCCGATGCAGAACACGGCGGGCCAGAACCAATAGCTGGCGTTTATGCGGTTCCAGAGACTGAAAAGGCGCGCGGTCACGATGGGGCTAACGCACGGGGGCGGGGTTCGTGCCCCTTGTGGGGCTTACGCCCGCCCCAGATCGCCTTTGCCGATCGTACCACTCGCCATCTCGATCATCTTGTCGAGGCTCTGCTTCGCTTTCAACCGCAGGCCTTCCTCGATCTCGATCCGTGGCTCCAGATCGCGCAGCGCGATGTAGAGCTTTTCCATCGTGTTGAGCGCCATGTAGGGGCAGATGTTGCAGTTACAGTTGCCGTCCGCACCCGGCGCGCCGATGAAGGTCTTTTCGGGCAGTGCCTTTTCCATCTGGTGGATAATGTGCGGTTCGGTCGCGACGATCAGTTTGTCGCCCGGCATCGTTTTGGCGAATTGCAGGATGCCGCTGGTCGAGCCGACGTAGTCGGCATGATCGACGATGTGCGGCGGGCATTCCGGGTGCGCGGCGATCGGCGCTTCGGGATGCTGTTCCTTCAGCTTCAGTAGCTCGGTCTCGCTGAACGCCTCGTGCACGATGCACACGCCGGGCCACAGCAGCATGTCGCGGTTGAACTTGCGGTTCAGGTATCCGCCAAGATGCCGGTCGGGGCCGAAGATGATCGGCTGGTCTTCGGGGATTTGCTGAAGGATGGTTTCCGCGCTGGAACTGGTGACGATCACGTCGGACAGCGCTTTCACCTCTGTCGAGCAGTTGATGTAGGTCAGCGCGATGTGATCGGGGTGCGCCTCGCGGAAAGCCTTGAATTTTTCGGGCGGGCAGCTGTCTTCAAGGCTGCACCCGGCATCCAGATCGGGCAGGACCACGATCTTTTCCGGCGACAGGATTTTCGCCGTGTCCGCCATGAACTTTACGCCGCAGAACGCGATGACGTCGGCATCGGTGGCCGCCGCCTTCTTGCTCAGTTCAAGGCTGTCGCCCACGAAGTCGGCAAGGTCCTGCAGCTCCGGCTTTTGGTAATAATGCGCAAGGATCACCGCGTTACGTTCCTTGCGCAGGCGTTCGATCTCTGCACGCAGGTCGAGTCCGGCGAGGCTTTGGGTGTTCTGGGCGGTCACATGCGGTCCTTTCGTCTCCGCCGCCGAGATGGCGCGCGAAGGCCCCGCGATCAAGGGCGTTGCGCGATTGTGCGGTCAGAAACCCGGTGGCAGGAAGGCGGCCATCGGGCGTTGGCCGCCCGGCGTGCCTGCGACATAGTCGGCGGTCACCTGCTTGCCCCAGTCGCTGAAAGCCATGATGTCGGCCACCGCCTGAAATGCCAGAAATGCGCCGATGCCCCAGTACCACGCGGGGTGGACCTTGTTGTAGCGAAGCTTGTCCGCCACCATCCCCGCGATCGGGAACAGCAGCACGGCGGCGATCATCGCGTGCCATGCATAGGGGATCAGGAATGGCAGCGGAATCAGACGGCCCAGACCCGGTCCGGCGAGGATCGCCATTCCGCACAGCATCAAGCGGCGGTGCCAGCCGGTAAAACGCCGTTGTCGCACCGCGACCATCGTTAGAACCGCAAAGCACAACAGGTGCGCAGTATTGCTGAACAGGAAGACGTTGACCGCGAAAAAGAACGGCCCGCCGGTGCGCTGCAAAACCGTCAGCATCAGCAAGATGCCGACCACGACCATCAGCGGCACCCAGACAACTGAAATCCACCCCAGCTTGCGATGCAGGTCGACCCGGTTTCCCGCGATCAGCGCGTTCTGCGCCAGATAGAGCGCAAGGTAGCCGAAGAAAACGAAGGCATGGATATGATAGATCACCGGAACATCGAACGATGACCGGCCAAGGGCCAGCTGAACGCTGAAACCTGCGACGATAATGATGGCGATGATCGCAAGGATCAGGAAGATCTTGCGCTCCCCCCGCTCACCATAAAGTGGTTCTGCCTTGGTCGGGCTAAGCGATGCCATACCATCCCCCCGTTGTATGCCCCAATCTGGCGCTCAGCATATCGCAGGTACGGGGCCGGGAAAAGCCGGCAAGGTTAACGCCGTCAAGCGGCGAGCTGCCAGCAATCGCCTTCGCGCCCGACCTTACCCTTGCGTTCAAGGTCGATCAGGTGGGCCAGCACCGATTGGCCGGCGGCGGGGACCAGTCTTTGATCGAGTCCGACATACATCGTTTCGACCAGCTTCGGGATTGCGGCGGGCCCGTCGGCCAGCCGGGTCAGGATTTGCCGTTCACGCTGACGGCGGTGGCCGATCATGCCGCGCACCAGTTGCCTGGGCTTGGTCACGGCGGGGCCGTGCGCGGGATAATAGATGCGGTCGTCGCGTTCGTAGAGCCGCTCCATCGACGCCATATAGCCCGCCATGTCGCCATCGGGCGGCGCGACGACCGAAGTAGACCAGCCCATCACGTGGTCGCCCGTGAAAAGCGCGCCGCTTTCCTCCAGCGCAAAGCAGAGATGGTTCGACGTATGACCCGGCGTTTCCAGCGCGCGCAGGGTCCAGCCTTCGCCGCCGACGGTCTCGCCCTCGGTCAGCACGCGGTCGGGGCTATAGCTCTGGTCGAAGGGTGCATCGGCGCGCGGGGCGTCGGTCTGGATGACCAGCGGGGCGCAGCCAATGATAGGCGCGCCGGTCATGGCGCTTAGCGGCGCGGCGGCGGGCGAATGGTCGCGGTGGGTGTGCGTGCACATAATCGCGACCACGCGGGCTTGGCCGATCGCGGCATTCAGCGAATGCAGGTGCTCCGCCTCGTCGGGGCCGGGATCGATGACCGCGACATCGGTATCTGTGCCGACCAGATAGGTCTGCGTGCCGGTAAAGGTAAAGGGCGAGGGATTGGGCGCAAGCACGCGGCGCACCAGCGGTTCCAGCCGTTCGGAGATGCCGGTCGGCGCGGTTTCGGTCTTGTCGCTCATGAATCCGATATGTGGGCGATGGCGCGCATTGTCGAGGTTCGCCTAGGCCGCGCCGCAGCCGCGGCAGCCCGGATCGGCGGGCACGCGCACCGTGCGCAGCCCCGGCTTCAACCCGTCGATCAGGTGCAATTGCCCCCATTGCGGATCGCCAAGGTCGCTGGCGCCGATGAGCAGCACGCGGATCGCCTGCATCGCGCCCAGTGAAGCCGCCATGCCCACGAACGCGCCCAGCACCCCGTCGGCGGCACAGGTGTCGCAGTCATCGGCATCGAAAGCATCGCCGACCCAGCAGCGATAACACGGCTGGCCCGGTAAGTGCCCAGCGAAGTTCGCGACCTGTCCCTGAAAGCGTCCAACCGCGATGCTGGTCAGCGGTACGGCGCTTGCGACGCAGGCGTCGGACACCGCCAGCCGAGTGGCGAAATTGTCGCTGCCGTCGACGACAACGTCATGGCCCGCGATCAGCGCGGCGGCATTGTCGGTATCGATCCGCATGTCGTGCGCGGCGACGGCGACTTGCGAATCGAAGGCTGCGATCCAGCGCGCGGCGGCCTCGGCCTTGCGCGCGCCGATATCGGCTTCTGCAAAGATCGTCTGGCGTTGCAGGTTGCTGGCATCGACGGCGTCGCAATCGACCACCGTGATCGCCCCGATCCCGGCGGCGGCAAGATACTGGAGTGCCGGGCTGCCCACGCCGCCCGCGCCGATCAGCAATACGCGCGATGCGGCCAGCCGCGCCTGTCCCGCCCCGCCGACTTCGGGCAGGACGATGTGGCGGGCAAAGCGGTTCAGGCGTTCGGGCGACAACATCGCAACGCGCCTTGCCCGCGCGGCGCGGATGGGGCAAGCGCTTTGGCGGGGATGGCGCGGGTCTTTACTTTACCGGTAGTGTCTCAGTTTGAAAATAATTGAGCCTTGCCCCAGCCGCAGCTTTGTGAGCGGGGTTTGGGTTATCGATTCATGCGATTAACGCTCAATCTTTCTTGGGGTAGACGCGATGGTCTTGGTCGAGCCAGACTACGTAAAATGTGTCGTCGATCAACAAGCCGTGGACTCGGCCCCACTCATTTACCGACAGTGAAAACTGGAAAGGCGTATAGGCTTCGTACTGTTCGGGGAGATTGAAGCCATTCGGTCTCGCGGTATCCTCCCACTTGATCGGATGATTGCGGAGCGCCTTAGTGCCACCACTGGCAAATTCGTTGACAGTCCATGTCGATAACGACTTCAGCCGATCCATAAGAATCTGAACGTAACCCCCTTTAAACTGGGGAGGGCAGACTTCTTGGTCGGCGCAATCGAAAAGGCGGAATGAAAATCGAAGATTTGGGTTTGGAACTGGTCCCTTTGTAACGCCATGATCGGTCTTTTGAGGGTGCCCGCCTCTCTTCCTAACCATCGTTCATCGAGCGATAAAAGAGCCTAGTCGTTTCCTTTGAAATTGAAGCTGTTGACGGCTCTGAGGGGGCAAGGTCGCCACGCGCTTCCAGCCAAGGCAGTTCTCGGTGAGTCATGAGTTCAAGGGCAACCGCCGATTCACAACCAAAAACATCGACAATTTCGTCCAGAAATACGGCAAGATTTTCGTCGATTTTCGGGCGATCGATGTCAACGACTATCGGTCTCCACTTATTGTCTTTAAAGCGATGATACTGCGAAAGCAGTACCGGCCCGTGAACCCAAGCCTTGAAGTCCTCGGCAAAAAGAGGCTCATCGCTGAGAGCGAGGCTCCAAGCGTCGGCGTAATATAGAAGCTTCTGAAGCTTCAGGTTTGTCAGGTTTTCCCCACGCTCGCGGCACTCTGCGATCAGATAATCCGCAATGCTATCGGGTTGGATATATTCCATCTTTTCGCTCCATGGTGCGCCACATAGCACAGCGAGGAAGGAAAAGAATCCCCTTATTTGGCCCCCTTCTTGTAGGGGCCGCGCTTTGCCGGAGCGGGATTCATCTCGTCAATCTTCGCGATTACATCGTCCAGTGTCCAAAGCGTGTCGGTGACCCCAGCGGCCATTGCTGGGGTCACTTTCAGGCTCTTGTGGATGCGGCAAAAGTTATAGTGCATGAAGTAGAGCGCCAGCGCGTGAACGTGGTTCTCATACTTCTTGCTGAAGCCATTGGTGAGCCGGGTGAAGCGGCGCATCGACATGCGCATGGTCAGATTCTGGCGCTCGACGTAACTGGTTGATGCGTGGGCCATGTCAGGATTGCCCTCCACGATGCGCTTGTAGGCCCCCACGCATTCGAGCGGGCTGTAGCGGCGCTGGCCTTCCGGTGCCTGACCATAGACCTTTACAAGCTGCGCGTAGTCCACGTCGCCGCCGAACGCGCCCTCGACAGCTTCAAGGTAAGCGCGGTGGCCATCGGTGGTAATCTGGACGCGATTGGCGAGACGGGCGCGTAGGTCGTCCATGAACTCCATTGCGTAGTCAGCATCGCGACCACCGACGAGATAGGACACGATCAGCTTCGTATCGGCATCGATGGCGGTCCACGTCCAAACGTCGCCCGCTTCAGCCGGGGCATCCTTCGCCTTCGCGACGTTCTTTTGCTTGGCGTAGCAGAACGACCAGATTTCATCGCACTGGATGCGCGAGGCGGTCACGTCCTTCACCAGTTCACCATGAAGGACGATGCAAGCATTGCCCGCGTCAACAAGCATCTTGGAAACCGTGTTGATCGACACGTCCACCACGCGGCTGATCGACCGCATGGACGAACCCTCGACCAGCATGGCTAGTATTTGACGGCGCTTCTCGATGGGTAGCTTGTTCATATGATTTTGATATGAACTTTTATGCTTAGCGTCAAGCATAATCGACATAATCACACCAATGCTTGCAAATTGAACCCAGCAAGCATATGCTTGCAAGATAGGTTCAGCAAGCAGGAATCCCGCAGATGTCAGATTCGTCCCCCCAATCGTTAGGCGGAGCCGCCCGCGCAAAGGCCCTCTCAAAAGAGGAGCGAAGCGAAATCGCGAAACGAGCGGCAATGGCGCGATGGACGGCTGATCTGCCAATTGCTGACTTCGAGGGCACGTTCCGAATTGGGTCGGTTGAACTTGCTGCGGCGGTTCTTCGTGATGAAACTCGCATCATCACCCAAGCGACCTTTCTCCGCGCCCTTGGTCGGTCGCGCTCGCCAAAGGCGGGAACGGGCGTTCTTTC
This sequence comes from Croceicoccus naphthovorans, assembly GCF_001028705.1. Classification (NCBI taxonomy): domain Bacteria; kingdom Pseudomonadati; phylum Pseudomonadota; class Alphaproteobacteria; order Sphingomonadales; family Erythrobacteraceae; genus Croceicoccus; species Croceicoccus naphthovorans. The sequence goes on from NZ_CP011770.1 coordinate 400,395, forward strand.
CACGGTCGACGAACTGCCCTTCTTTCTGCAAGCTGAGGTCCTAAAACCATTTATTACCAATGAGTTGATTGAGTCGACGAAGCCTATCTTTTACCGGACTAGAAAGGGTGGGAAGGGCGTTGGGTATAACGCAAAGTCACTGAAGTGGGTCGCCGAGACCTATCTTCAGTTCAGGGATGCAAGCCTGAAGGAAAACGGGAAAATCCCGAAGCGCTACGAGGGGATGATTACCGCTGCGGACACTCTCATCCGCGCACTGGCCGAGGTCGGTATCGTGGCCTTGGTCGACGAGGCGACGGGATTTCAGGAAGTCCGCCAACGCCACGCATTGCAGGAAATCCTAGATGCGTTCCTACTAAAAGAACTGGCAGCTTGGGCAAAGCGCTTCCCGGATGATTTTTATAAAGAGATTTACCGTTTGCGCGGCTGGGAATGGCGCGGGCGCAGGTTCAATCCACCGCAGGCTGTCGCGGGATATACAAACGACTTTGTTTACGAGCGGCTTGCGCCAGGAATTAGGGAGGAGCTGGAGAACCGGATGCCAAAGGGAGAGACTGGGAAAAAGAAGGGGAAACTGCACCAGTTATTGACTGAGGACATTGGTCATCCGGCGTTGGCGCAGCACCTTCATGCTGTGATTACCTTAATGAAAGCGTCGAGGAATTGGGGGCAATTTAAGCTCATGCTCGATACGGCTTTACCGAAGCGCGGCAGCACACTTCAGCTGCCCTTCGTCGAAGAGGAATGACCCCAACGCTTCTCCGCGGCCTTGCGGGCGATCTCTTTTCGCCTCTCCGGCGTCATGTTCTCCGCGCGCTTCTTGCCGCCCTTGCTCCCAAGCTGGGCGGCAGCGCTGGATAGTTCTTCGCGCTCGTCCTCTATCTCGCCAGTGGCGATCTTACCGATCTTCACGGCAAGGCCGATGGCATCGGCTGGACGCTTCTCTCCATGTGGGCCTTTAGGCACGAGACCGCTCCACATGCTCTCGGATGCAGATATCTAACTCTGATATGCGCTCCCGCTCCAAGGCCCAGTCTTCGGTTGGGCGCGACTGCACCAAGTTCCAAAGCGCATTACGCTCCTGCCTCATACTTTGTAGGAACTCGTCTGCCATATCGCCTCCATGCTTTACGCTAAGCATAGTACAGACTGCGGCTGGCATCCGTCAAATCGGGTTTCTGCATTGGACAAGTGATTCGCGGTGTGATCGGCTGGGTCTAAATTCAAACTGAGACACTACCACTTTACCGGATCGCTTGACGATTCGGGTAAGCGCCGCTATGCGCCGCGCTTTCTTGCGGTCGGTGTGCTTTCGCCGCCGTTCCGCATGGGGTTTTACCCATACTCGGATTTGAACAGAATTTGCCGTCCGGCAGTCAGGGCGGCCAGACAAGGATTGAGCATGGCCAATACGCCGCAAGCCCGCAAGCGCATCCGCCGCAATGAGCGCCGGGCCGAAATCAACGGCAACCGCCTGGGTCGCATTCGCACTTTCGTGAAGAAGGTCGAAAGCGCCATCGCCGAAGGCGACAAGGATGCCGCCAAGACGGCGCTGAGCAATGCGCAGCCCGAACTGGCGCGCGGCGTTGCACGCGGCGTGCTCCACAAGAACACCGCTTCGCGTAAGCTGTCGCGGCTGACCAAGCGCGTCGCCGCACTCTGATTCGCGCATAGCGATTCGCCCCTGTAACCGGGGCGTAACAGACGCAAAGGGCCGTCCCGGATCGGGGCGGCCCTTTTTGCTGCGTTGCAGCAGAGTGTCAAAATCGTGACGCAATAGCGGTAAAGCCAAGGAATCCCGCCGATTCGTTTCACCAGTGGTGAAAATATGCGGTCATTTCAGCCCCTTGATTGGAGATGAAAGCGTTTCTGCGGGCTTGGCTGAGTCAAGCGCCATTATTTCAATTTTTTTACGCCACAACCCTTGCCGCCAAGACATCCACAGCCCTACAAAATGAGTCGCCGGGCATCGGTCGTGTTCGGCACATATTCACATGACGAAAAGTACTTCCTGCCGGAGGGGGTTCGGCGGAGGACGCCGGGTGTTTGCCCGGCGCGAAGGGCGTATGGATCGTGACGGCGGATCGGAGGCAATACGCATGACACGAACGGGGGGTTTCGGCTCGCTAGCGGGGCGTGTGCCCGACAACAACAAGGCGGGCGAGATGGAAGAAGAGCGTGAGGCACTGGCGGCGGACTGGTCGGATATTTGCACCGGCCTGAAAAAGGATCTGGGGCATCAGGTCTATACCCAGTGGATCCGCCCGATCGAGGTCGGCACGTTCTGCAAGGAAACCGGTACGCTGGACCTGTTCCTGCCCACCGAATTCTCCGCGAACTGGGTCAACGATCGCTTTGCCGATCGCCTGTCGCTGGCCTGGACCATCGCGCGTAGCGAAGTGCGCAACGTGCGCGTCTCGGTTCACCCCGGTCGTCGCAAGATGCCCGAACTGCGCGTCGGTCCCTCTGCCGCCAACGATCACCTGCCGCCGCCCAGCCCGGTCGAAGCGATTACCGAGCTTGGCTCGGCCGGTCTCGACCCGTCGCTGACGTTCACCAGTTTCGTCACCGGCGAAGGCAACGTGCTGGCTTACAACGCCGCGCAGCGCATGGCCGCGAACGAAGCGCCGCAGTTCTCGCCGCTCTATCTGAAAGCCGCCACGGGTCAGGGCAAGACGCACCTTCTGCACGCCATCGGCCACCAGTTCGCCGCCGGAAAGCCCGGCGCGCGCATTTTCTACTGCAGCGCCGAACGCTTCATGGTCGAATTCGTCCAGGCGCTGCGCCAGAACCAGATGATTGAGTTCAAGGCGCGGCTGCGCGGGTTCGACATGCTGCTGGTCGACGATATCCAGTTCATCATCGGCAAGGCATCAGCTCAGGAAGAGCTGCTCTACACGATCGATGCGCTGCTACAGGAAGGCAAGCGGCTGGCCTTTGCCGCCGACCGTGCGCCGCAGGCATTGGACGGTGTCGAGCCGCGCCTTCTGTCGCGTCTGTCGATGGGCCTTGTCGCCGACATCCAGCCCGCAGACATCGACCTGCGCCGCAAGATTCTCGAACACCGCCTCACCCGCTTTACCAGCAGCGATGTGCCCGACGACGTGATCGAGTTCCTCGCCCGCACGATCAGCCGCAACGTGCGCGAACTGGTCGGCGGCCTGAACAAGCTGATCGCCTATGCGCAGCTGACCGGGCAGCCGGTTTCGCTGAACCTTGCCGAGGAACAGCTGACCGACATTCTGTCGGCCAACCGCCGCCGCATCACCATCGACGAAATCCAGCGCACTGTCTGCCAGTTCTACCGGCTCGATCGGTCGGAAATGGCCAGCAAGCGCCGCGCCCGCGCTGTTGTGCGTCCGCGACAGGTGGCGATGTACCTCGCCAAAGTGTTGACCCCGCGCAGCTACCCCGAAATCGGGCGCAAGTTCGGCGGGCGCGACCATTCGACGGTGATCCACGCGGTGCGCCTGATCGAGGATTTGCGGACCCGCGATGCCGACATGGACGGCGACGTCCGCTCGCTGCTGCGTCAGCTCGAATCGTAAGAAGCCTTTGCGGGCATCGCGCCCATCCCCATATCGATCCGCGATGCCCGAACTACCCCCAAATGCCTGAACTGCCAGAAGTCGAAACGACCGTTCGCGGTCTCGCCCGTTATCTGGAGGGCGAGCGGATTGCACGCGTCACCCTGAACCGGCCCGACCTGCGCCGCCCGTTCCCGCCGGACCTTGTCCAGATGATGACCGGCGCGCGGGTGGAACGGCTGGGGCGGCGGGCGAAGTACGGCCTAATCGATCTTGACCGGGGGCAGACGATGATCTTCCACCTCGGCATGAGCGGGCGCTGGCGGATCGATCCGGAAGAAGTCGGCAAGCACGATCATCTGGTGGTCGAGACGGGCGCAGGGCACGTGCTGGCGCTGAACGATGCGCGGCGGTTCGGATCGGTCGATTTGTGGCCGACAGATGATCTGGCGGGGTTTCGCCCGTTCACCGACATGGGGCCGGAGCCGCTGGGTGCGGACCTTGATGCTGAGCATCTGGCCGATGCCTTTGCCGGGCGCATCTCGCCGATCAAGGTGCTGCTGCTCGATCAGCGGATCGTGGCGGGGCTGGGCAATATCTACGTCTGCGAGGCATTGCACCGCGCGGGCATCCGGCCCGACAAACCGGCGGGAAAGGTGAGCATGGCGAAGCTCAAGTTGCTCGTCCCGGCGATCCGCGACGTGCTACTCGAATCGATTGCGGCGGGCGGGTCGTCGATGCGCGACTATGCGAAGCCCGACGGCGAACTGGGATATTTCGCGACCCAGTGGCAGGTCTATGGGCGAGAGGGCGAGCCGTGCCACTGCAGCGGCACGGTCGAACGGATCGTGCAGAGCGGGCGCAGCACTTTCTTCTGCCGCAACTGCCAACGCTAAGGAACAGGCAAAGCCTGCGCGGATTTCCTTTGCGTGCGGGCAGTGAGGCCCTAGAGGCAGGTGCATGGACGAGAATTCGGTATCCTTCGGCTACGAAGACGTTGCCCCGGACGAAAAGACCCGCCGCGTGGGCGCGGTGTTTTCCTCGGTCGCGAAGAAATACGACGTGATGAACGATGCGATGTCGGGCGGCATGCACCGGCTTTGGAAGGATCGCTTCGTGCGGCGGGTGAAACCTCGCCCTGGAGAACGCATCCTCGACATGGCGGGCGGCACCGGCGACATCGCCTTCCGGCTTGAGGCGGCAGGGGCCAGCGTCACCGTGTCCGACATCAATCAGGACATGCTCGACGTCGGGCTGGATCGTGCGGTTGCGCGCGGGATCGATACGCTGGTCTGGTCGCGCCAGAACGCCGAGGAGCTGAGCTTCGAGGATCGCTCTTTCGACGCCTACACCATCGCCTTTGGCATCCGGAACGTCACGCGGATCGACAAGGCACTGGCCGAAGCACACCGGGTGCTGCGCCACGGCGGACGGTTCTTCTGTCTCGAATTCTCGACCACTCAGTGGCCGGGGTTCAAGGAAGTCTACGACGTTTATTCGCACAAGCTTGTGCCGAAGATCGGCGCGAAGATCGCCGGGGACGCGGAAAGCTATCAATACCTGATCGAATCGATCCGCCGCTTTCCGGACATGCCCGAGTTCGAACGGATGATCCGCGAGGCCGGGTTCAGCCAGACGAAGGTGGAGCCGATCATGGGCGGCCTTGTCGCGATCCATTCGGGCTGGAAGGTTTGAGCCTGACCCGATGACCCGTCCCGCCACGCATATCTTTCGCCTGCTCAAGTGGGGGCGCATCCTCGCGCGGCACGGGGCGTTGCGTCCCATCGAAACCCATCCGCAGACGCCAGATGCCGTGCGCCGCCTGTGCAAGCTGGCACGGTTCGGCACGGTGCAGCCCAGGGAGCCGGACTTCGCCGGGGCGTTTCGCGCGATCGGTCCCGCCGCGATCAAGCTGGGCCAGACGCTGGCGACGCGGCCCGATATCGTCGGGGAAGAGGCGGCGAACAATCTGCTCAGCCTGCAGGATTCGCTTCCCCCGGTGGCGTTCGAGGCGATCGCGCATTCCATCGAATCGAGCTTCGAGCGACCGTTGGACCAGTTGTATGAGCGGATTGAGGAAGTTCCCGTCGGTGCGGCTTCTATCGCGCAGGTCCACAAGGCGGTCACGACCGATGGCGTCACTGTCGCCGTCAAAGTCCTGCGCCCCGGCATCCGCGAACAGTTTGCGCGCGATATAGAGACTTACGAATGGGCCGCCGCGCATCTGGAAGCGTTGGGCGGAGAGGCGAAGCGGCTGCGGCCCCGGCTCGTCATCGCGAATTTCAAGCGCTGGACCCTGCGCGAACTCGACCTGCGACGCGAAGCGGCCTCGGCTTCCGAACTGGCCGAGGCCATGCATGCGGTGCCGGGCTATTGCATTCCCTCGGTCGATTGGGATCGCACCAATGGGCGGGTGATGACGATCGAGTGGATCGACGGCATCAAGATTTCCGACCGCGCGGCGCTGGCAGCCGCCGGGCACAACCTGCCCTCTATCGCGCAGCGGCTTGTGCTGGCGTTTTTGCGGCAAGCGATCAGCGCAGGATTCTTCCATGCCGACATGCACCAAGGCAACCTGTTCGTGCGCGCCAATGGCGAAATCGTGGCCATCGATTTCGGCATCATGGGCCGCATCGATCGCCGCGCGCGCGCATGGCTGGCCGAGATACTCTACGGCCTGACCACGGGCAATTATCGCCGCGTCGCCGAAATTCATTTCGAGGCGCAATACGTGCCCAGCTATCACAACGTCGACGAATTCGCGACGGCCCTGCGCGCGGTGGGCGAACCGATGCGCGGCAAACCGGTCAGCGAGCTTTCGGTCGGCCAGATGCTTGACGGTCTGTTCGCGATCACTCGTGATTTCGACATGCAGACGCAGCCGCACCTGCTGCTGCTGCAAAAGACGATGGTGATGGTGGAGGGCATCGCGACCCAGCTCGATCCCTCGATCAACCTGTGGGACACTGCCGCGCCCTATGTCCGCGAATGGATTCGCGACGAACTGGGGCCAGAGGCGGCGATTGCCGACAAGCTGCGCACTGATGTCGATACCTTGCTGCGCATTCCCGACCTCGTCCGCCGGATAGAGGAACGCTTTCCGCCCAAGGGCGGCGCGCCCGAAGCGCCGCCGCTCGCCGATATCGAACTGATCTGGGAGCGGCGCGAGCGCAAGGTCAACGAACCTAATTCGATCTTGCCGTACCTGTTCACCGCCTTTCTGGGTGCGGGCGCGGTTTACGGGGCTATGCTGCTGGGCATTATCGGTTAGGCTGCGCGTATGAGTGGGGTTGGCAAAGTTCTTCTGATCGTGGGCGGCGGGATCGCGGCCTATAAATCGTGCGAACTGGTGCGCCTGATCCGCAAGGCGGGCGGCAGCGTGACCTGCGTGCTGACCGAGGGTGGGGCGAAGTTCGTTACCCCGATGACGCTGGCCGCGCTCTCGGAAAACCCGGTGCATACCACGCTCTGGGACCTGAAGAACGAGGCCGAGATGGGCCACATCCAGCTGAGCCGCGAGGCCGATCTGGTGGTGGTTTGCCCGGCGACAGCAGATCTGCTGGCCAAGATGGCGGCGGGCGTGGCCGATGATATGGCGACGACGCTGCTGCTCGCGACGGACAAGCCGGTGCTGGCCGTGCCCGCGATGAACGTGAAGATGTGGCAGCACCCCGCGACGCGGCGCAACGTCGCGCAGCTGCGCGACGATGGCGTGACCGTGATGGAGCCGGACGAAGGCCCGATGGCCTGCGGCGAATTCGGACCAGGCCGTTTGCCGGAACCGGAAACGGTTCTGGCCGCAATCGCCAACTTCGGCGGGGGCGATCCGCTGGTGGGGCAGCCGGACTTTGCCGCTGAGAAGCACCGCCCGCTTTATGGCAAGCACGTACTCGTCACCGCGGGTCCGACGCATGAGCCGATCGATCCGGTGCGTTATATCGCCAACCGGTCGAGCGGAAAGCAGGGCTTTGCCATCGCCGCCGCCGCTGCTCAGGCGGGCGCGCGGGTGACGTTGGTGGCAGGGCCGGTGCAGCTGGAAACACCCGCCGGGGTGGACCGGTTCGATGTCGAATCGGCGCGGGAAATGCTGGCCGCGGTGGAGGCTGCCTTACCCGCCGATGTGGCGGTGATGGTTGCCGCCGTGGCCGACTGGCGCGCCGCCGATTTGGCGGAGCAGAAGATCAAGAAGGACAGTTCGGGTGAAGTGCCGCCGCTGGCGCTGGCAGAGAACCCGGACATTCTCGCCACGCTGGCGAAATCGCCGCAGCGGCCCGGCCTGCTGATCGGCTTTGCCGCAGAGACCGAGAATGTCGTCGCCCACGCCACTGCCAAGCGCGCGCGCAAGGGTGCCGACTGGATCGTCGCCAACGATGTGTCGGGTGACGTCATGGGCGGCGATGCCAACACCGTGCATATCGTGACCGCGGTAGGCAGTGAAGACTGGCCCGCGATGCCCAAGGCGCAGGTCGCCCGCGCGCTGATCGAACGCATTGGCCAAGAAATCGAGACTGGGAATTGACCGAATGAAGCACCACGAACGCGTCCCCGTCCCGGTCAAGCGGCTGCAGGGCAACGACGACCTGCCGCTGCCGCGCTATGCCACCGACGGGGCGGCGGGGATGGACGTGGTTTCGGCGGAGGATCGCGTGATGAACCCCGGAGACCGCGCTGCCGTGGCGACCGGTATCGCGATGGCTATTCCCGACGGGTACGAGTTGCAGATCCGCCCGCGTTCGGGCCTTGCGCTCAAGCATGGCATTACCGTGCCCAACACGCCGGGCACGATCGATTCGGATTATCGCGGTGAACTGAAAGTGATCCTGATCAACCACGGGCTGGAACCCTATGAGATCAGGCGCGGCGACCGCATTGCGCAGGCAGTATTGAGCCCCGTGGTGCGTGCGTCATGGCTGGAAGTGCACGAGTTGGACGAAACCGCGCGGGGCGAGGGCGGCTTCGGTTCCACCGGCTTTGGCGCGGCCAGCGTCGAGCCGATCCGTAAGGATTAGGCGAGGAAAAAAGGCCCGGCTGCCCCTCAATTTCGTTCGGCCTCACGCGGGGGGCTCTTCAGCAACCGGACAAGTCTGGAGCGGGGTTGTGGCCTCTCCGTAAGGGAAAGCCCCGCTCGGGGGAAAGGACTGGAGGGCCGGACCCAACGCCCGAACCCTCCACCACGATCAATCTACGCGCTTCACCTTCTTCTCGCGATCTTCCGGCGCGATCGAGATGCGCAGCGTTTCACCCGAATGGCCGGGGAAGTCGGTGAACATCGCGTCGACCAGATTGGGCACGAGGTATTGCAGGCGGTTGGAGCGCGACACGGCCTCTGCCTTGCCTTCGAACAGGCGTTCGCCATCGACGCGGCGGTCGATCTTCATGTCGATGCCGCTGGTGTAGATGGTATAGCTGCGCACGTCCGGCCCGTTGTCGAAGAACGGATCGTACCAGCCGTAACCCCATGCCGAGTGGCGGTAGTAGGGGCGATAGCCATAGCCGAAGCGGCTACCGTACCACGGATCCCAAAACGGATCGCGACGGCTGAACCCGGTGGTGACGACCTTTTCGCGGCCGTTGTCGACGCCATAGTCAAGGCGAACGAGCAAGTCGGCGGTTTCCGGCGCAGCCTGGGCGTAACCCAGCTCGGCCATCTCCGCTTCGACATAGTCGGCGTATTGGGCGAACTCCAGCCCGCCAGCCAACGCCGGATCGTCGGCGACAACCGCAAAGGTCTGGCCCGCCGGGGCCGGCAGCTGCGTCTGGAAACGCGAAACGTCGGCCTTGAACGGGGTGGCGCAACCAGCCAGGCCCGCCAAAAGCAGCGGGGCCGCGGCCAGCTTTACAGCGCGCTTGGCGTTGAACTTCATTGCATACCCTCCAAAAAAAAGCAGCGCTGCCACGGCGTGAAAGAATGTCCCCTTGATTGCGGGGCAACGCAAATAATGCACGTCTTATGGCAGAGGGGCAATGAACCCTCTTTGAATGACGCACTTAACAAATGTGATGAATGCGGCACCAAATGAAGCGCTTGGCGCCGCATCCCATTATGCTCATTTACCGTAGCAGGCCGAGCGCGTCGTAGGTCGAGGCCAGAGTCGCGCTGGCCGCATCGCGCGCCTTTGCCGCGCCGGTTGCCAATTGCCGGTCGAGCTCTGGCGTATCGACGCGCAGGGCATTGAACCGTTCGCTGATCGGGCGCAGCGTTTCGACCAGCAATTCGCCCAGCGCAGGCTTGAACGCGCCGAAACCCTGCCCGCCATATTCGGACAGCACATCCGCCACGCTCTTGCCGGTCAGTGCGCCGAAGATCGAGACAAGGTTCAGCGCCTCTGCCCGGCCTTCCAGACCCTTCTCCTCGCCGGGTAGCGGTTCGGGGTCGGTCTTGGCCTTTTTGATCTTCTTCATCACCGTGTCGGCATCGTCGGACAGGTTGACCCGGCTCATCTCCGAGGGGTCGGACTTGCTCATCTTGGCTGTGCCGTCGCGCAGCGACATGATCCGCGCCGCCTCGGGCGGGATAAACGGTTCAGGCAAGGTGAAGACCGGTGCCTCTTCCTCACAGAAATCGTTGTTGAACTTCTGCGCGATGTCGCGGGCCAGTTCCAGATGCTGCTTCTGGTCGTCGCCCACCGGAACGTGCGTTGCCTGATAGAGCAGAACGTCGGCGGCCTGCAGGACCGGATAGGTGAACAGGGCGACGCTGGCCCCTTCGCGGTTCTTGCCCGACTTGTCCTTGAACTGCGTCATGCGGTTCAACCAGCCCATGCGCGCCGTGCCGTTGAGCAGCCATTGGAGCTCTGCATGGGCGGGAACGCGGGCCTGGTTGAACAGGACCGACTTGGTCGTATCGACACCGCAGGCCAGCAGCGCGGCGGCCATCGTGCGAGTATTGGCCGAAAGCTCTGCCGGATCGTGCGGCATGGAAATTGCGTGGAGGTCGGCAAGGAAAAAGAAGCATTCGCCCCCGGTCTGCGCCACCTCATCCTGCATCTTTACCCAGTTACGGATCGCGCCGAGGTAGTTGCCGAGGTGGAGGTTGCCAGTGGGCTGGATGCCCGAAACGATACGCATGGCTATTGGCTTTCGCTGAAATTCTGGAAAATCGGGGATGGGCCCGCCGCATGGGGGCAGGCGTGCGCCTTAATGCGCGAAGGCTGTGCAGCCCCGCCACTTCCAGGCCGCCCGGCCGCGCACCGCAAAGCGGCGCGGCGCGGCGCTGGGGCCAGCATAGATCATCGCCTTGTCCATGGCGGCGGGTATTAACACAGCAGGACGAGGTGTGAACCCTCTACTTGGCGGACGAACGGCGGCGCCTAAGCTGCGCGATCAGGTCTTTGTCGAGAGCGCCTACGATCCACGCCACGGCAAAGAACACGGCCATGCCTGTCAGCACCAGCGCGGCCAGCGACCAGATTCGTTCGATCACATTGCCGCCATAGCGATCCGCCATCAGGGGAACGAGGAACCAAAGTGCCGCGCCCATCGCCGCGCTGGCTAGGACCTGCCGTGCGATCCGGCCGCCCAGCTTGGCGGTAAAGCGGAACCACCCACGTGCCTGTAGAATCGTGTAGAGCGTCAGTACGTTCAACGTGGCGGTAAAGGCGGTCGCTGCGGCCAGTCCGACGATGCCGTAACGTGGCACGACGTAAAAATTGATCGCGATGTTGATCGCCAGCACGGCGGCAGCGACGAAGACCGGGGTCTTGGTATCCTCCCGGCTGAAGAACGCGGGCTGGAACACCTTGACCAGCACATAGGCGGGCAGGCCGATGACCAGTGCGATGACGATGTCGCCCATGATCAACCCGTCCTGACCCGTCATCTTGCCGCCGACGAAGAACGCCGTGGTAAAGGCCGGGGCACAGATCGCCAACGCAACTGCGGCGGGCAAGGTCAGCAGCGTCGCCATCTCCACAGCGTTCGTTTGCAACCGCTGCGCTTCCAGGTCGTCGCCGGTCTGGATATGGCGGGCCAGCATCGGCAGGATTGCGGTGCCCAGCGCAATGCCGACGATGCCCAGCGGCATCTGGTTCAACCGGTCGGCCAGCTTCAACAGGGTCAGCGAACCCTGCGGCAGGGTCGTGGCGAAGAACGTGTCGACGAACTGGCTGATCTGGTAAACGCCCGCGCCGAACGTGGCGGGCAGAATCAACATGCCAAGCCGCTTGATCTCTGGCGTGATCCTGGGCGTCGTGATGCGCAACCGAACCCCGGCGCGTCGCGTCGCCCACCACATATAGGCCAGCTGCACCGCCCCGGCGACCGGGATGGAAATGGCGAGTACGGTTGCGATATCGAGATCGCTGCCTCCGTGATGGCCGACCCAGTACCCCACGCCCAGTCCGGCGATCAGCACGATATTGAGTAGCACCGGCACAAAGGCCCCGGGTGCGAACTTCGAGCGGGCGTTCAAAAGCCCCGACAGCATCGCGACCAGACTGACCAGCCCCAGATAGGGAAACGTGATCTGCGCAAGCTTTACCGACAGCTCGAACTTGCCGGGCACATCCTGATAATCGCGCGCGAGCAGCCAGACGATCCCCGGCATCGCCAGCAGGCAGAGCGCGGTAAAGCCCAGCAGCACCCAGACGAAGATCGACAGCACGTCCTGCGCGAAATGGTTTGCGCCGGCCTCCCCGCCGTTTGGGCCCTGATCCCCGTCGTGCAACCGCCGCGAATACATCGGCACGAAAGCGACGGAAAACGCACCCTCGGCAAAAAGCCGCCGGAAAGTGTTGGGCAGAATGAAGGCCAGCTGAAACGCGTCAGCCGCAAGCCCCGCGCCCAGCACGCGGGCCAGCAACATGTCGCGCGCGAAGCCGAAAACGCGGCTAAGCGCCGTAAGCCCGCCGATCGTGCCGACGTTGCGGACGAGGCTCATCGTGCGCCCGCGCCGATCAGCGGCTCAACGCTCAGGCTTCGCCCGTCGGCGTCGTGCCGAAATCGGCGGCGGGGTCCTTGCCCTCTGCCTGGCGCTGCTGAAGCTGCTGAATGTAGATGCCCTGGAAATCGATGGGGTCGAGCAGCATCGGCGGGAAACCGGCATCGCGCACCGCATCGCCGATGATCCGGCGGGCGAAGGGGAACAGGATGCGCGGCGCTTCGGAATACAGGAACATGTGTCCCTGTTCCGGCGCGACATTGCGCATGCCGATCAGCCCGCAATAATCGAGGTCGACGATGTAAATCGTGCCCTGATCGCCCTTGGCGGAGACGGTGATCTTCAGCGTCACTTCGTGCACTTCGCCGTCCACCGGGGTGGCATTGATGTTGAACTGCACGTCGATGTTCGGCTGCCCCTGCCACTGATAGCTTTTGGGCGCGTTCGGGTTTTCGACCGACAGGTCCTTGATATACTGCGAAATCAGCCCGATCGCGGGCTGGTTGTCGGCACCGTTCGGCTTGGGATCGTTGTTCGCCCCGTCGGTGTTTCCGCCAAGATCGGTGATGATGTTGCCTTCGTCGGCCATGTGTCGTTTCGCCTGATTCGAATCGTGCAAGAAAATCGGGTGGTGCGTCCGCGTTTTTCCCGCCGGGAAGTGCACGCGGCCATTGCCGCCGCGCCTAGCACCGGTCGCCGCCCCTCGCAACCGCGCCTTGCGGCCCATGCACCGGTGAACGATCATCTGGAACCCGCCTGTGTGTTAGACTGTTGTCGATTTGTGTTTCCTTCCTATTTGGGGCAGGTTCACCTTTATCTGTCATAATGACTTCACACGCACGCAAACGGGACAGATCCCAGTGATAGTTGAAATCGTCATCCTCGCCATGATCGCCGCCTTTCTGGGCCTGCGCCTCTATTCGGTGCTGGGCCGGCGCGCCGAACATGAAGAAGAGACACTGATGGGGCACCTGCCCCGTGCCGCCGAACCGCGTCAGCCTGCGCAGGGGGGCGTAGAGTCCGGCCCCGCCCGCACCAACGATCCGGCAGGTGCGGCGATGGACCGTGCTCTGGCCGACGTGCCGATGGGTGCGCACCGCGCGCTGCGCGAGATTGCCGCGTCGGACCGCCGCTTTACGCCCGCTGCCTTCACCGAAGGGGCGAAGGCTGCTTATGGCATGATCCTTGAGGCGTTCTGGAAGGGCGACAAGGAAACGCTGAACGAACTATGCGACGACGACGTCTACGCCAGTTTCGCCAGTGCTATCGACGCGCGCGAGGAAGCGGGCGAAGTGGTCGAGAACCGCCTGATCCGCATTAACCAGGCAGAGATCGCCAGCGCCGACTTCGATTCGCCGATGGCCCGCATCACCGTCCGATTCGACGCCGACATCGCGGCGATGACGAAGGACAAGGACGGCAACATGATCGCCGGTTCGCTGGACGATGCAGTGGAAATCCACGATGTCTGGACCTTTAGCCGCAAGGTTACCGCGATGCGGCCCGACTGGCTGCTCGACGAAACCGACGAGGGCTGATCTTCCCATCATGACCAAGCGTCTGCTGCGCCGGATCGCGATTTTTTCCGGCGTGGCCGCATTGGCCGCTTGTGCGCCAACACCTCCGGAAGAGGCGCCCCCGCCGCCCGATGCGACCAATGCAGTCGAAGCCGGGGTCGTGGCCGGGCCTTCGGTCGCGACGCTTGGACTAAGCCGCGATGACGCAGAGGCGGCGCGCCTGTCCTTCATGGAATCTTGCCCCACGCTGCTGGCGCGCAACGACGCCAGCGGGATCGCGGCCTACTGGACGACGGTCTGCGATGCTGCGCCTGATTGGGGCGGCGATCCGGTTCGCTTTTTTACGCGGTATTTCGAAACCGCGCGGGTTGGTGATGGCGCGGCGTTCCTGACCGGGTATTTCGAGCCGCAGATTGCGGGCGTGAGGACGCGAACGGCGGGCTACGACGTGCCGGTCTATGGCATGCCGTCCGACCTGATCCGCGATCCATCGTGGACGGGTGAGGGGCGCGGACCGCTTGGCCGTCTCGACGAAACCGGAAAATTCGTGCCGTACTATGAGCGTGCCGAAATTGTTTCCGGCGCCCTTGACGGTAGCGCCCCGGTCATCGGCTGGGCCAAGGACCCGATCGACTTCTTCTTTCTGCAGATTCAGGGTTCGGGCCAGTTGATCGGGCCGGACGGACAGGTCCTGCGCATTGGCTATGCCGGGCAGAACGGGCGCGAATATGTCGCTATCGGACGGGTGCTGCGCGAACGCGGCGTCTTCGCCCCGGGTGAAGCGACGATGCAGGGGATCGTGGACTGGCTCCATGCCAATCCCGATCAGGCCGATGTGGTGATGAACGAGAACAAGTCGTGGGTGTTTTTTAACGAGCTGACCGGCGACGGGCCGCTGGGCGCGCTTGGCGTGCCGGTGCGCGCGCATGCCAGTGTCGCCGCCGATCCGCGATTTGTGCCGTTGGGCGCGCCCGTCTTTATCGATGCCGTGCATGACGTGGCCGACGGGCTGTGGATCGCGCAGGACACCGGCGGCGCGATCAAGGGCGCAAACCGGTTCGACACGTTCTGGGGCGCGGGCGAGGATGCGAAACGCATCGCGGGCGGGATGAGCAGCGACGCCACTGCCCTGATCCTGCTGCCGAAGGGAACGCTGACGCGGCTGGCCCGGTGAGGGGCCCCCAAACACCGCCACGCCCTCGCACGCCGAGAGGTCTGAGTGAGGAAGAGGCGACGCTCTGGGCCAAAGTCGCCAGCACGGTCACGCCGCTGAAAGAGCGGATGACGCGGCCTGCTCCGGTCGTGGTGAAGGCAGCACCTGTCGTTATCGCGCCGCCCAAAAAGCTGCCGAAAGGCCGCATACCGACCGCCAAACCAGCCCCGGCTCCGCCACCGCCACCTGCGCCGCCGGGCCTCGATTCGCATTGGGAGCGGCGCCTGTCGGGCCGTCAGCTTCAGCCTGATTTCACGCTCGACCTGCATGGTCATACGCTGGATCAGGCGCATCGGCGGCTGGATATGGGGCTGGCGCAGGCCAAGGCGATGGGCGCGCGGGTGGTGCTGTTGGTGACGGGCCGCCCGCGTCCGGTGGAGGCTGCGGACCGCGGCGAACGGCGCGGCGTGATCCGGGCAAAGGTGCTCGACTGGCTGGCGGCAGGCCCGCACGGGTCCGACATCGCCGCCGTGCGCAATGCGCAGCGCCGCCATGGCGGGGAAGGCGCGCTCTACCTGATTTTGCGGAGGGGGCAGCCGTGAAAGAAAAGACCGATGCCGCCCTTCGTGGCGATAGGATACGGCGACCAGGCTGGATATAACGCGACCGACGACAAAGTTCTAAAGTGCGCGCGCGCCAACGATGCCGGACTGGTGCGACAGGGCGCGATCATGGACTTAGCGGGTTAAGCAATGCAGATCCGCAACCACGACGCCGCCCGAACGGAGGTACGCAAGGGTGCTTAAATGCGCACCGACCTGCCGATCCGGGCCATGCTGTAATCAAAGCCGACGATTTGGAAGCTGCCATCGCCATGATCGCCAAGTCACCCTGCGCCGTTGCATTGGGCGTAAGCGAGGTCTGGCCGTTGATCGGACCCAACCAGACCTGAGATCGCTATGAAGACCGGGGCACCGAAAGTGATTCCCCGCGAGGCCGAACAGCCGCCGTTCCTAATTGGCGCGTAGCCAAGCGGACCGGATGGCCCGCGCCCGGCGCTTGCTGGGGCCTCGCCCAAATGGCTAGGACACACATCAAATCACGCCACCTGCGCCTCATGCGTCGCCGCGGCCTGCGCGATTTCCGCAGCCGGTTCGGTGCGGATCAAGTAGTCGAACGCCGAAAGTGCCGCCTTCGATCCTTCGCCCATTGCGATGATGATCTGTTTGTAAGGCACCGTCGTCGCATCGCCCGCCGCGAAAATGCCCGGCAGGTTGGTCGCCGCACGGTCGTCGATCTCGATCTCGCCGTGCTTCGACAAGGCGATGCCGCTGTCTTTCAACCACTCGGTATTGGGAACAAGGCCGATCTGCACGAACACGCCTTCCAGCGGGATCGTGTGCTCATCGCCGCTCTCGCGGTTCTTGTAGATCAGGCCATTCACCTTGCTGCCGTCGCCGGTAATCTCGGTCGTCTGGGCCGAGACGTGGATGTCGACGTTGGCAAAGCTCTTCAACTTGTCGACCAGCACCTGATCGGCGCGCAGCTTGCTGTCGAACTCGATCAGCGTGACGTGGCCGACGATGTTGGCAAGGTCGATCGCCGCTTCGACGCCGGAGTTTCCCCCGCCGATCACCGCAACGCGCTTGCCCTTGAACAGCGGGCCGTCGCAGTGCGGGCAATAGGCCACGCCCTTCGTCTGGTACTCAGCCTCTCCGGGCACGCCCAGCGAACGCCAGCGGGCGCCCGTCGACAGCACGATGCTGCGTGCACTCAGCGTGCCGCCGTTCTCAAACTCGACGGTGTGGTATTCGCCGGGCTTGTCCGCCGGGATCAGCTTGCTGGCACGCACCGGCTTCACGACGTCGATGTCGTATTCGCTAATATGCGCCTCCATCTGTGCCGAGAGCTTGGGACCCTCGGTGTAGATGGTGGAGATGAAGTTCTCGATCCCCATCGTGTCCAGCACCTGCCCACCGATGCGGTCGGCGGCGATGCCCGTGCGAAAGCCCTTGCGCGCCATATAGATCGACGCAGCCGATCCGGCGGGACCGCCGCCGACGACCAACGTTTCGAACGGGGCCATGCCCTGCATTTCTTCGGCCACGCGATCGGCGGCGCCGGTGTCTACCTTGGCCAGAATCTCTTCCAGACCCATGCGCCCGCTGGCCCACATTTCGCCTTCCTTGAAGACGGCGGGAACAGCCAGAACACCGCGTTCCTCGACCTCGTCCTTGAACGTGCCGCCTTCGATCAGGGTCGCGGACACGCCCTTGTTGAACAGGCTGAGCAGCGTCAGTGCCTGCACAACGTCGGGGCAGTTGTGGCAGGATAGCGAGAAATACATCTCGAAATTGTGCGTGCCGCCCAGTGCCTTCGCCTGTTCGACCAGCCTTTCGTCTACCTTTGGCGGATGCCCACCGGCCCAGAGCAGGGCGAGGACGAGCGAGGTGAATTCGTGGCCCAGCGGAAGGCCCGCGAAGGTCACGGCAACATCGTGGTCACCGGCGCGGCGGATCAGGAAGCTGGGCAGCCTCACATTATCGCCGTCGAAGCTGGCGGTGACCTTGTCCGACATGTCGGCGATCATGGTCAGCAGTTCGCGGGTCTCGTCCGATTTCTGCCCGTCACCAAGCGAGGCGACGAGTTCGATCGGCTCGCGCAGCATGCCGAGGTACTGTTGCAGCTGCTGTTTCAGGTTGGCGTCGAGCATCGGTTAACTCCGTGAAAAAAGACAAAACGGCCCGGGGCTCCGGAAAATGGTGCCCCGGGCCGCATGATGAGACGGTGCCCCTCCAAAGGTTGGGGGGAGGGTGGAGAGGCGCTCCGGCTCTTTAGATCTTGCCGACAAGATCCAGCGACGGGGCAAGGGTATCGCTACCTTCTTCCCACTTCGCCGGGCAGACCTGGCCGGGGTTGTTGCGCACGTACTGCGCGGCCTTGATCTTGCGGACGAGTTCGACGGCATTCCGGCCGACGCCTTCGCAGGTGATTTCCATGATCTGGATCACGCCATCGGGATCGACGACGAAGGTTGCGCGATCGGCCAGGCCCATTTCCTCACGCAGCACGCCGAAGTTCTTCGAAACGGTGTGCAGCTGGTCGCCCAGCATCGGGAACTTGATCTTTGCGATCTTTTCCGAGGTGTCGTGCCATGCCTTGTGGCTGAAGTGGGTGTCAGTCGACACGCCGTAAACCTCGACGCCCATGCCCTTCAGCGTTTCGTACTGGTCGGCCATGTCTTCCAGCTCGGTCGGGCACACGAAAGTGAAGTCCGCCGGGTAGAAGAAGAACACGGACCACTTGCCGGAAAGGTCGGCGTCCGAAACGTCGAAAAAGTCCTGACCGGCCTGAAAGGCGGTGGCGGTGAACGGCTGAATTTTGCTGCCGATGATACCCATGCGAATCTGTCTCCTAAAACAGGCGTTGTGTTTGCCTGCTCCAGATAGGGGATGGATCGCACGATTGAAGCGCAATGTTGCGATGGCGAAGATCGAGAAAACCGATCAATCGCGGAAAAATCAGAAGATTTTCTCGATTAGCCGCCGCATTGGGCGCGGTGCAGCATGAAATGATCGGCCAATATCAGCGCCATCATCGCCTCGACCACCGGAACGCCGCGAATGCCGACGCAGGGATCGTGGCGGCCCTTGGTGACGATTTCGCCCGCCTCGCCTTCGCGCGTGACGGTGGGGACGGGGATCAGGATCGAGCTGGTCGGCTTGAACGCCACGCGCACACGCACCGGCTGACCGGTGGAGATGCCGCCCGCAATGCCGCCTGCGTGGTTCGCCTCGAAATCGGGGCCGTTCGCGCCGGGGCGCATCGGATCTGCGTTTTGCTCGCCGCGCAGGGTGGCGGCTTCGAACCCGTCGCCGATCTCAACGCCCTTGACCGCGTTGATGCCCATCATTCCGGCGGCAAGGTCTGCGTCGAGCTTGGCATAGATCGGCGCACCCCAACCGGCGGGAACCCCGGTTGCTTCGCACGTGACGACTGCGCCGAGCGAGGAGCCATCCTTGCGCGCCTTGTCGACAAGCGATTCCCAGCGGGCTGCGGCCTGTGCGTCGGGGCAGAAGAACGGGTTTTGGCCGATCTGCTCGGCGTCGAAGTTCGCTTCGTCGATGACATCGCCGCCGATGGCGCTGACCCACCCGCGGATCGACACGCTGGGCACGATCAGCCTTGCGACCGCGCCCGCCGCGACGCGTGCTGCAGTTTCGCGGGCCGAACTTCGTCCGCCGCCACGATAATCGCGGAAACCGTACTTGGCGTCATAGGCATAGTCGGCGTGGCCGGGGCGATAGCTTTTCGCGACCTCTGAATAGTCTTTGGACCGCTGATCGGTATTCTCGATCATCAGGCTGATCGGCGTGCCCGTGGTCTTGCCTTCGAAAACGCCGGACAGGATGCGGACCTCGTCGGGCTCGCGCCGCTGCGTGGTAAAGCGGCTGGTGCCCGGTTTGCGCGCGTCAAGAAACGGCTGGATGTCGGTTTCGGTCAGGGCGATTCCCGGTGGGCACCCGTCAACCACCGCGCCCAGCGCGGGGCCGTGGCTTTCACCCCATGTCGTGAACCGGAGTGCCCGGCCAAAGGTATTGAAACTCATGTCGCAGCCTTTCGCGCGCCTCTTTGGCGGATTGCGGGCAAATGTCCAGTTGCTAGAGAGGTGTCCATCCCAACCCAAGACAATCGGATGGCCAAGGCATGAGCGTGACCCTGTACGGAATTCCCAACTGCGACTCCGTGAAGAAAGCGCGCAAATGGTTGGAGGCAGAGGGCATCGACTATGCCTTCCACGACTACAAGAAACAGGACGTGCCAGAAGCAAACCTGCGCCGGTGGGTCGAGACCAAGGGCTGGGAACTCCTGCTCAACCGGCGAGGCACGACGTTCCGCAAGCTGGACGAGTCGGACAAGGCCGACATCGACGCGGAGAAGGCGATTGCGCTGATGCTGGCGCACCCGTCCATGATCAAGCGCCCGGTGGTGGAGCATGGCGGCGGCTTGCTGGTCGGCTTTGACGCTGCCGAATGGGCGATCGCGTTACAATAAACGACAAAGCTTCTCTTGCGAACGATTCTCAGTTTCTTATCTTGCGGTAATATGAACATGATCGAAGGCACCGCCCGCCCCGCTATTTCCGAACCCAAGCATCCCGCTCCGCAGAGGTACACCGTCCTCGGCAAGCAGAGGATCACGCCGAACATGATGCGCGTGACACTAGGCGGAGATGGAATGGCGACGCTGCGGCCTGATGCGGAGGGTGGCTATTTCAAGCTGCGCTTTGCGGGCGATGGCGAAAAACCGGCGGTGCGGTCGTACACGATCCGGCACCAGCGCGCGGATTCGGTCGATGTCGATTTCGTTGTTCACGGTGAGGGCGGCCATGCCGGACCCGCCGTTGAGTGGGCGCTGTCCGTCGAAGTCGGCTTCACGATAGAGGCGGGCGGACCCGGTCCCGCCAAGCAGTTGCGGCCCGATATGGATCGTTATCTGATCGCGGGCGATATGACCGCTCTGCCCGCGATTGGCGTGAACCTCGCCGCTCTGACCGCCAAGGCCAAGGGACTGGCTGTGATCGAAGTCCAGTCCGAAGATGACAAGCAAGACCTGATCCATCCGGCAGGCGTAGAGGTGCGCTGGCTGGTCAATCCCGAACCCGGTACGCAGCCGGACCTACTCGCCGATGCTTTGCGCGATGGCGGATGGTCTGACGGCACGACATATGGCTGGGCCGCAGCGGAGTTCGGTTCGATGCAAGGCCTGCGCGCATATCTGCGCGACGAGCGCGGGTTGGATCGCGATCACCTCTATATCTCCAGCTATTGGAAATATGGTGAGGACGATGCCGGGCATCGCGCCGCCAAGCAGGTCGACGGGGCGCTGGCCGGGTAACTTTATCCTTTCCTCTGATGCACTTGCTGCCTAGGGTTTGGGCAAGGATCATGTAGGGGAGCTTACTCATGAAATTTTTTGCCGCTGCCGTTTCGGCGCTCACACTCGCCGTTTTTGCTCCGCCCGCGCTGGCGCAGGACGCAGGCGATGCCGCGCGGTTGGAAGCGGCGGAAGCCACGGTCGACTACGTGTTCCCAAAAGGCACGTACGAACGCATGATGCGCGGCACGATGGAGCAGATGACCGGGCAGATGATGGACGCCATGGTCGACATGCCGATGCGCGACATTGTCGGTCAGATGGGCGTTCCGAAGGAGGATCTGGACAAGCTGGGCAAGGGTACCTTGCGAGAGATGATGGCGATCCTCGACCCCGCTTTCATGGAACGGATGCAACTGACCAACGGGGTCATCATGAACGGCATGGTCGACGTGATGACCACGATGGAACCCGCGATGCGCGAGGGGCTGGCAGAGGCCTATGCCGATCGCTTTAGCGCCGCGGAATTGAACGAGTTGACCGCGTTCTTCGCCACGCCCACAGGCGGCAAGTATGCCGCGAATTCAATGATGATCTTCATGGACCCGAAGATGATGGCGAAGATGCAGGAGTCGATGCCCAGGATCATGGAGGCCATGCCCGCCCTGATCGGCAAGGCGCAGGAAGCGACCGCACACCTGCCCAAACCGCGCAAGCCAGAGGACCTGTCCGAAGCCGAGCGCAAGCAGTTGATGGACCTGGCCGGCGCAGACTGAGCCCGCAGACCCCTAGCGCAGGTCGAACTTCCAGTTCTGTACCATGTGCCGAGGGTGCAATTTCGCGTTCAGGCAGGTGAGGTGGCAGTAGATGCCCTGTTCGCCGAACAGTCCATTGCGGTCGGTGTAATCGCGAAAGCCGAGGTAGAACATGTTGTCCTCGGTCATGCCCTCGTCGCAAAAGACGCAGGGCATGATCGGGCCAGCCTGTTGCTCAACCTCTTCCTTCGTGGGCCGGTCCCAGCTCATGTCCGGGTTCAGCCGGTCGACCAGCGCGGTGATCGCCTTGCCGAACGCCTCGCTGCCTTCTTCGTCCTCTGCCCATAGGTCGAGCAGTTCGGACCTACTCATCACGCGCGATACGGCGTTGCGGGCCATCTCGATCAGCGGGCCTGACGGTTCTGCGCCCGCCAGCAATTCCTGCAATTCTTCGGGCACATCCTCTGCCACGCGGCCCATCATCGTCGCGACCGCTTCGGCGGCGGCGATCACGCGGCTGGCGTCGTCCGCCTCCAGATCGGTCTTGCCGTCATATTCCGGCAATCCGGTAAAGACGGCCTCGACATCGCCGACGCTCTCAACCTCGTCGGCCCAGTCCAGCGCCGTGTCATTTTCAAAACTACCTGCGCCCCATGCGCCCATGATGCCGATCCCCCAATCATTATGTCCGCGAATGGATTAGCGTGCCATGGTTACCGCCGGGTTGCCGTGACGATATAGTTGAGCTTCCTATCGTCGGAGAGGTGCAGGCCCTTCACCGGCGAGAACCCGATTCCGCGCGGCGTGCCCATCACCAGCCCCGCATCGGCCAGCAGTTCGCCCAGTTCTTCCGGCGTGACGAAATCGTCCCAGTCGTGCGTGCCGCGCGGCACCTGGCCAAGCCGTTCCGCTGCCTCGACCAGCAGCAGCTTCGACGCACCCGTCCGGTTCGGCGTGGACAGCACCATCAGGCCCCCGTGGGCCAACCGATCCGCCAAAGCCGCGACAAAAGCAGGCTTGTCGGCCACGTGCTCGATCACTTCCATCGCGGTGACGAGGTCGAACGGCGCGGCATCCAGCCCCGCCAGTTCCCCGGCGTGATAGGTCACGTCCAATCCCATCCCCGCCGCGTGCGCCCGCGCCACCTCGATAGACTCGTTTGCGGCATCGACGCCGGTCACCTCCGCGCCCAGCCTTGCCAAAGGTTCGCACAACAGCCCGGCACCGCACCCGACATCGAGCACGCGCTTGCCCGTCAACGGCGTCAGCCCCGCAACATCGCTGCCCCAGTGGGTATCCAGCGCATCGCGGATAAAAGTCAGCCGCACGGGGTTCAGCCGGTGGAGCATGGCCGACGACCCCTTGGGGTTCCACCAGTCCGCCGCGTGGGCCGCAAAGTGGGCGGCCTCTTCAGGCCGGATCGTCGCGCCGGTTCCGGTTGCACGTGTTACAGTTGCGTTGCTCATGCCCATTCCCTAACAGCGCGCCCACATCGATTCCAGTTGAACCGGAACAAAGGGGTAGCGGCCTTGGCCCGCATCGTGATGAAATTTGGTGGCACCTCGATGGCGGGGACGGAGCGGATACGCCGCGTCGCCAACATCGTGCGCCGCCAGCAGGCCGCTGGCCATGAAGTCGCCGTCGTCGTTTCGGCGATGGCGGGTGAGACCGATCGGCTGGTGGGTTTCTGCCGTGAGGCGAACCCGCTTTACGACCCGGCCGAATACGACGTCGTCGTTGCCGCTGGCGAACAGGTGACATCGGGTCTGCTCGCGCTGACGCTGCAGGCGCTTGGCTGCAAGGCGCGGTCGTGGCTGGGCTGGCAGTTGCCGATCCACACCGACAACGCCCATGCCAAGGCGCGCATCGGCCATATCGAGGCGGATACCGTTATCGCCAGCATGCAGGCAGGTGAAATCGCGGTGATTCCCGGTTTCCAGGGCATCGGCGACGATGGCCGCGTGGCGACGCTGGGCCGCGGCGGGTCCGACACCAGCGCCGTGGCGGTGGCCGCCGCGGTAA
Source organism: Croceicoccus naphthovorans (assembly GCF_001028705.1). Classification (NCBI taxonomy): domain Bacteria; kingdom Pseudomonadati; phylum Pseudomonadota; class Alphaproteobacteria; order Sphingomonadales; family Erythrobacteraceae; genus Croceicoccus; species Croceicoccus naphthovorans. Next base: position 424,124 of record NZ_CP011770.1, read on the forward strand.
AGGCCGACCGCTGCGACATCTATACCGACGTCGACGGCGTCTACACGACCGACCCGCGCATCGTTGCCAAGGCGCGCAAGCTGAAGGCCGTGACTTACGAAGAAATGCTGGAACTGGCCTCGGTCGGTTCCAAGGTTTTGCAGACCCGATCCGTTTCGCTGGCCATGAAGGAAGGCGTGCGGGTGCAGGTTCTGTCCAGCTTTATCGACGATGATGCGCCCCCCGCCGACAGCCTGCCCGGCACGATGATCGTGGGTGAGGACGAATTGGAAGGATCCGAAATGGAAAGCCAGCTGATCACCGGCATCGCCGCCGACAAGAACGAGGCGAAGGTCATCCTGACCCGCGTGCCCGATAAGCCCGGTGCGGTCGCGCACATTTTTGGCCCGCTTGCCGCCGCCAGCATCAACGTCGACATGATCATCCAGAATGTCGGACGCGAAAAGGGTGAGACCGACGTGACCTTCACGGTGCCTGGCGCGGACCTCGTCCGCACGCAGGCCCTGCTGGAAGAGCACAAGGAAACGATCGGCTTCAACCGCGTGATCACCGACAGCAAGGTCGCGAAGATCAGCGTCGTCGGCGTCGGCATGCGCAGCCATGCAGGTGTTGCCAGCACGATGTTCAGCGCGCTGGCCGACCGGGGGATCAACATTCAGGCGATCACCACCAGCGAGATCAAGGTTTCTGTCCTGATCGACGAGGATGAGACCGAACTGGCCGTGCGCGTGTTGCACACCGCCTACGACCTCGACGCGAAAGACGAAGCGGCCTGATTCGCGCCGCTTCCAGCCGCCCGGCGCGCTGGAAGTTGACAAAGTTGACACACAGCTTTGATAAATCCGCTCGATCACTTCGGGCAGATTGATCGACTGCGCCGATTTCAAGGTAAGGTGCGGGAAGGTGGCCATCCGGCCACTTTGCCCGCGCACACCGATGTAGGACAGCGAAGGGTCAGCGTCTGCTGTGCCGCGATAGCAGGACGATCGCGCAGACCAGCGCCATCAGCGCGACCCCGATTCCGAAGTGGCCGAGGTCGAGAAAGCCGCTGCTATTTACCACCATCAGTGCCGAACACAGGACAAGGCCGGTTAGCAGGCCCTTTTCGGTATCCGGTTCGCTCTTATCCGCCATTTGGCATTCCCCCTTCGCGCCCAGGATGCGCGAAAGGAAACGTCGGTTCAAGTTTACAGGCTGAGCCGCGCACTCAGCTTGAAATTGCGACCGGCCAGCGGCACGAAATCCTTGGTTACGCTGGCATGGCGGCGGCCTTCGGCGTCAAACAAATTCTCGACCGCAGCGATCACGGTCAGGTTCTCGTTCCCGCGCATCGGTTTCCAAGTCAGCGCGGCGTCGACCATGGTGAAGCCATCGGTCTCGCTCTCGAAAGCGGCGGTGCGGTTCTGTGCCGCGTTCCAGTCGAGCGAGATGCGGCCTTCAATCCGATCCGACGCGGCGATCAACGCGCCGCCCAGCGACAGCGGCGGGATTTGCGGTACCGGTGATCCATCGCCCAGCGTCGCGCGGGTATAGCTGCCCTGCAACTTGGTCGACAGATCGAACCCGCCCGCATTGCCCAGCGGCAATGTCGCTTCTGCCTCGAACCCCTTGTACGTCGCGTCCTGCTGTTGCTGGCGATAGATCGGCAAGCCGTCTTCCTCGCCGCCGGTCGGGCTTAGGTAGATGAAATCGTCGAACCAGCTGGCATATCCGGTCAGCGACAGGTCGACCGGCCCGACCCGCCCGCGCAGATAGACTTCGCCGCCCAGGGCGGTTTCCAGTTTCAGGTCGGGGTCGCCGATCTCGAACTGCTGGGTCGCGGCGTGAGGGCCGTTGGCGAACAGTTCTTCCGATGTCGGGATGCGCGCGGTGCGGCTGACGTTCACGCCATAACGCAAGCCGCTGTCGCTTTCGCGATAGAGGCCGAGCGCGCCCGACCACGCATCGAATGTACGGTGGAGCGAAACGCCGGGCGCGTCCGCCTTGCCATGTTCGAACCGGCCCGCGAATTCTAGGTTCGCGAAGCTCAGACCGACTTCCTGCAAGGCGAAGAGGCCGTACTGCTCGGTGTGGTTGGCGGGGACGAAAGCCTCGTTGCCGATCGCCTCCAGATCGCGGCGAAAGAACTGTCCGCCCAGCGTGCCGGACCACGTGCCGCGTTCGCGCTGCACCAGTTCGACGCGCCCTTCCACACCGTCGACAAGGAAGCGCGTGCCGACCTCATCCCCCTCCAGTTCGACATGTTCGTAATCGCTGACGCCCCAGCGGGTGTTGATCTCTGCAAAGGGGCCGCCGTCGAATCGCAGCCCCGCGCGCAGGTCGGCGCGTTTCTGCTGAAGGTCGATGGAGACGGGGCCTTCTTCCTCTGCGGCTTCCTCGCCTTCACCTTCTTCGCCGTGCGCGTGTTCCACGCCGGGGCCGGTGGGCACGCCGTAAAGCGTGTCATACAGCGAAACCGAAACGCCAAAGTTCGCGCGGTCGCCAATCCACGCCGCGCCCAGACCGGCGGATTTGGTGCGCGTGCTGCTGTTCGGCAGGACGTCGCGGGCATTGGCCATTTCGCGCAGTTCGGCGGCGTGTACCGGGTCTTCGGCCTCATCCTCTGCCGCTTCGGCCAGAACTTCGGCGCGCAAATCGTCGGACAGCAGGCGACCGGCAACGTGCAGGTCGTCAGTCTCGCGCCACGATCCGTCAGCGTGGATCACGAAATTCCCACCCAGCGGCAGATCGACCGACGCGCCGGCCTCTCGCGCATTGGCTGCGCTGTCTATTGAGGCGAGGGCGTCGAGGTGTAGCGGCTCTTCCGGCACTTTCAGGGGGATGCGCTTGTCGATGACGTTGACCGCGCCGCCGATGGCGCTGCTGCCGTAAAGAAGCGTGGCGGGGCCGCGCAGCACCTCGATACGTTGGGCTGTCAGTGGGTCGAGGCTGACGGCATGGTCGGCGCTGGTGTTCGATGCGTCTATGGCGCCGATGCCGTCGATCAACACGCGGACGCGGTCGCCCGAAAACCCGCGCAGGATCGGTCGCGACGCGCCGGGGGCAAAGCCCGATGCGGTCACGCCGGGCAGGCCTTCCAGCACTTCGCCGATCTGCCCGTCCAGGCTGCGCTGCAAGTCGGTGCCGCCGACGACCGTGGTTCCCGCAAGGAAATCGATCCGTCCGATGCCTTGCGCGGTCACGACGATGGTGTCGTGGTAATCGTCATCGGCATTGCCCGCCGCCTCTTTGGACGGTGACGCGGCATCCTGCGCATGGGCCGCAGTCGCGGTGCAGAGGGCCAGGGTAGAGACGGTGAGCGCGGAAACGGCCAGTGCCGAGCGTCTTGCATGATATAACATATCTCGCCAAGTAAACGCCTGCGATCCAGCGTCAAGAGGTTTGTGCGAACGCTATCGCCAAACAACCGGCGATTGCCGCACGTCGCTCACTTATTGAGCGCGCGGCCAAATACCGGGTCCGCGGCCATGCCCGGTGCCATCAGCCGTCAGTAAAATTTTGCCCTGTCAGGCGCTTACCGGCCCCATCAATTGCAGCACCAGCCCGCACAGGCCGATTCCGAACAACGTGGTTCCGCCGACTTGCGTCGCCATGCGCCGCGTCCGGTCTTTCGGCACCGGCAGGTACCAAAGCAGAAACGCACCAGCGGCAATCGTCAGGATGAACAATGTCAGCATCGCCCTCCTCCTTTCGTTTGAAGGGCGAATCATGCGGTCATCATGGTTGGGATTCGATTGCGAAACGTGGTGAATCGCACACTTACCGCGTTACACATGCGTTTTCAGGGGCTTATGAAAAGAGAACCTCCCCGGACCATGCTTAACGCAAGGTCCGGGGAGGCGGCCTCTTCTCCGTCTTGGGGTGGCCGAACCCCGTCATGTTGGGGGATCGGGGGCCCGGCCTTGAGGAGATGGCCATCGGGTTCGGTCGACGGCCGATCCGGTTAATCCAGATCGCACCGATCGGCGTTCATCACTTTCGTCCATGCTGCCACAAAATCGTTTACGAACTTCTGCTCGTTCCCGTTTTCTGCATAGACTTCTGCAAGCGCGCGAAGCTGCGAATTCGACCCGAAGATCAGGTCGGTTCGCGTGGCGCGCCAGCGTTCCTTGCCGCTGGCCCGGTCGGACCCGACGAATTCCTCGTCCCCGCTTTCGTCCACCACCTTCCACGCGGTGTCCATGTCAAGCAGGTTGACGAAGAAGTCGTTGGTCAACTGGCCCTCTCGCTCGGTCAGCACGCCGTTCTTGCTGCCCCCGTGATTGGCACCCAGCACGCGCAAGCCGCCGATCAGCACCGTCATCTGCGGCGCCGACAGGCCCAGCAATTGCGCGCGGTCGAGCATCAGTTCTTCGGTCTTCACGCTCATCTTGGTGGACAGGTAGTTGCGGAAGGCATCGGCCTGCGGTTCCAGCGGTTCGAAGCTTTCGGCATCGGTCCACTCCTCGCTCGCATCGCCGCGACCGCCGGTGAACGGCACCTCGACGTTGAAGCCCGCGGCCTTCGCCGCCTGCTCCACGCCGACGCAACCGCCAAGCACGATCAGGTCAGCGATGGAAACCTTGGTCGTTCCCTTGATGTCGTCATAGACCTCCAGAACCTTTTGCAGTTCCTTCGGCTCGTTGACGGCCCAGTCGCTTTGCGGGGCCAGCCGGATGCGTGCGCCGTTCGCGCCGCCGCGATGGTCGGACTTGCGGAACGTGCTGGCGCTCGCCCACGCGGTCTTGACCAGCTGGCTGATGGTCAGCCCGCTGTCCGCGATCTTTTTCTTCAGATCGGCGACTTCGTTGGCGCTGGGGTTGTATCCGGCGGGGATCGGATCCTGCCAGATCAGGTCTTCCTCCGGCACTTCGGGGCCAAGGTAGCGCGACTTTGGCCCCATGTCGCGGTGGGTCAGCTTGAACCACGCGCGGGCAAAGGCATCGGCGAATTCGTCCGGATTGTCGCGGAACCGTTCGCTGATCTTGCGGTATGCCGGGTCGACCTTCATCGCCATGTCGGCGGTGGTCATGATCGTCGGCACCTTCTTCGACGGATCGTGCGCGTCGGGCGCCATGTCCGCCTCTTCCGGGTTCTTCGGCGTCCACTGGTTCGCGCCTGCGGGCGACTTCGTCAGCTCGTAATCGTACTTGAACAACAGGCGGAAATAGTTCTGCGACCATTCGAACGGCGTGTTGGTCCACGGACCCTCAATGCCGCTGGTGATGGTGTGCTCCCCCATTCCGCTTTCGAAACCGCTGGTCCAGCCAAGGCCCTGAAACGCGATGTCCGCGCCTTCGGGGTCTGCGCCGATCAGGCTGGCATCGCCAGCGCCGTGGCACTTGCCGAAGGTATGACCACCGGCGGTCAGCGCAACGGTTTCCTCATCGTTCATCGCCATGCGCTTGAACGTTTCACGAATGTCGCGGGCAGAGCCTTCGACATCAGGAACGCCACCCGGACCTTCGGGATTTACGTAGATCAGGCCCATCTGGATCGCGGCCAGCGGGTTTTCCAGCGCCATTTCCTTGTCGGGCTGAATGCGGGTTTCGGCACCCGTGTTCACCCACTCTTCCTCTGTGCCCCAGTATACGTCGGTCTCGGGCTCATAAACGTCGGCCCGGCCGCCGCCGAAGCCGAACACCGGCCCGCCCATCGATTCGATGGCTACATTGCCTGTCAGCACGAACAGGTCGGCCCAACTGATGTGCTTGCCGTACTTCTGCTTGATCGGCCACAACAGGCGGCGTGCCTTGTCGAGGTTGGCGTTATCCGGCCAGGAATTGAGCGGGGCGAACCGCTGCTGACCGCTGTTGGCCCCGCCGCGACCGTCTGCGGTGCGATAGGTGCCTGCGGCGTGCCATGCCATGCGGATGAAGAACGGGCCGTAATGCCCATAGTCCGCCGGCCACCACGGCTTCGAATCGGTCATCAGGTCGGTCAGGTCTTTCTTCAGCGCGGTGTAATCCAGCGCGTTGAAGGCTTCCTTGTAATCGAAATCGTCGCCCATCGGGTCGGGCGAAACGCCGCCCTGGTGCAGGATTTCAAGCTGGAGAGCGTCGGGCCACCAATCCCGGTTGGTCCGGCCCAACAGGCCGCGAACACCGCCGTCACCGTGGTTGAAGGGGCAACCGCCCCCGGGCATCGATCCAGTCGCTACGTCCATTTTGACATCCTCCTTGCGGGATTGCTTTGCACCATCACCATCCAAGATTTGCGAAGGCTACGCCTCTGCCTTGAATAGTTGAAACGATCTATCCCGCACACTGACAGTGGCTTTTTCGATCAATGCTACATTTGTGCTGCAAACGATGCTGCGCAAAAACGCTGTCAACGGGGCGACTCCATCCACCGAACGGACCCGTCGCACTTGCCGCCCGCTTCGCCGCGCACTAATCGGCAAAGCCATGACCACCTATTCCAAGACAAGCGCCCTGATGCGGCGCGGCGCCGAATTCCTTGGCAGCGACCACGCGATCCTTTGCGGGGCGATGAGCTGGGTATCGGAACGCAACCTCGTTTCCGCGATCAGCAACGCGGGCGGATTTGGCGTGATCGCCTGCGGAGCGATGACGCCGGACCTGCTCGACAACGAAATTGCCGAGACGAAGAAGCGCACCGACAGGCCGTTCGGCGTAAACCTGATCACCATGCACCCGCAGATCATGGACCTGATCGACGTCTGCACGAAACATGGCGTGGGCCACGTGGTGCTGGCGGGCGGACTGCCGCCGAAGGGCAGCGTTGACCGGATCAAGGAAAGCGGAGCCAAGGTGATTTGCTTCGCGCCGACGCTGGCGCTGGCGAAGAAGCTGCTGCGTTCGGGCGCGGATGCGATGGTTATCGAAGGGATGGAGGCGGGCGGCCATATCGGACCGGTCGCGACCAGCGTGCTGGCGCAGGAATTCCTGCCTGAACTGGCCGAAGATCACCTTGTCTTCGTGGCAGGCGGCATCGGCCGGGGTGAGGCGATTGCCGGATACCTGGAAATGGGCGCGGCGGGCGTGCAGCTGGGAACGCGCTTTGCCTGTGCGACCGAATCCATCGCGCACCCCGATTTCAAGAAGGCGTTCTTTCGCGCCGGGGCCCGCGATGCGGTGGCCAGCGTGCAGGTCGATCCGCGCCTGCCGGTCATCCCCGTGCGCGCGTTGAAGAACAAGGGCACCGAACTGTTCACCGCGAAGCAGCGCGAAGTCGCCAACCTGCTGGACGGCGAAGGCATCGACATGGGCGAGGCGCAATTGCAGATCGAGCATTACTGGGCCGGTGCCCTGCGCCGCGCGGTGATCGACGGCGATGTCGAGAACGGATCGCTGATGGCCGGGCAGTCGGTCGGCATGGTGAAAAAGGAAGAGCCGGTTGCCGACATCATCGCCGAACTGCTGGCCGAGAGTGAGAGCGCGCTGACTCGTCGCTGAGTTGATAGGGCGCTGATCCGAGGGGGCTTGCGCCCTGCAATCAGGGTCTTATCCTCCGCCCCCGGATGGGCAGGCAGGAGCAGACGATCGATGTGTGACCAGGAACAGCTAGCCCGATTTGCGCGTGGCTACAGCCGCCGCGACTTTTCCGGCGTGATTGCCGCGGCGGGGGGCAGCGCGATCCTTGCCGCCTGTAACGCGACTGACGCGGGCGTCGATGCCGATCCCTCTGTCGCGGCGGTCACGGGCGGCGGCGTGCTGGGCGGCGAAGTGGCGATCCCGACTGCGACCGGCACGATGGGCGGCTGGTTCTATCACCCTGCGTCGGGCAATCATCCGGCCGTCATCATGTGGCCCGACATCGCGGGCGTGCGCCCCGCCAGCAAGGCGATGGGCGAACGGCTGGCCGCCGAAGGTTTCGCCGTCATCGTACCCGATCCCTATTGGCGCGACGAAGGCCATGCGATGTTCCAGGATTTCGCCGACTTCGCGCAGAACGGGGGCTTTCAGACCGTGACCCCCTGGCGCGACCGGTTCAGCGCCGACACCGTGATGGCCGATACCGCCAGCATCGTCGCATGGCTGGACGATCAGGACGTGGTTGATACCTCACGCGGGATCGGCGCGCGCGGGCATTGCATGACCGGATCGTGGACGATCTACGCCGCACACGGCTCGCCCGAACGGGTCAAGGTTGCCGGATCGATGCACGGCGGCGGGCTGGTGACCGATGCGGCGACAAGCCCGCACAAGATGATCGTGCCGACCGCCAGCTACCTGATCGCCATCGCGCAGGACGATGCGGCCAAGGAACCGGGCGCGGAGCCGGCGCTGAAGACCGCGTTGGCAGAGGCGGGGGCATCCGGCACGGTCGATGTCTATGCCGGAAACCACGGCTGGACCGTTCCCGACAGCCCCGCCTATGACAAGCCGGAGGCGGAGCGCGCCTATGCCGCGTTCCTGTCGCTGGTCAAGGCGATGTAACCCGATAGGTAGTGTTCCGCGCTGTCCACGGCGCAAACCTTAACGCGCCGCCCCGATAGTCACTGCCCTGTCGGGGGGAGCGCACCAATGAACGCATTGCTGGCCAGTTTCGTGCGAAGCCTTCCGGCTCTGCCGCTGCTGATGGCCGCGCTCTATCTGCTCAGCATCGTCGGCGTCAGTTCCGCGCGCGAACTGGCGCAGCAACTGCTGCGGGTGCGGATCGTCTATACGCTGGTGCTGTCGATCTCTTGTTTGGGCCGGATGCTGCTGCCCATCGCGCACTAGAGCCCGATCAGGCTGGCCCACGCCCGGGCGGCGGGGTTGTCTGCAGTGCGTGGATCCCATTGCCGGGTAAGCATGGCCAGCGCCTTGTCCCGATCCATGCCGTTCTCGACATTGCTGCGATAGAACAGGGCCGAGACGCGCCAGTTCATCACGCAATGCACATGTACGGGATCGTTCCCAGCAATGGCGGCGCGGAACTGGCGATAGTGTTGCTCGGTCGGGTGGTCGAAAGGGATCGGGATCGCGGTATAGGCGATGCCGTGTTCGCCGCAGACCTTGCCCTCGTCCGGGAGGATTTCAGGGTGGCCGGGCAGGGCCAGATTGATCACGTGCCGCACGCAGATGCCGGCCAGAGCGGCTATGTCGTCGGCAGTCGGGGCACCCGAAGTCGTCGTCCGCGCATCCAGCCTTTGCCATGCGCGAATGCCGACAGGATCGGTCACGCAGGCAGCCCGATCAGGCTGATCTGGCGACCGTATCCGCTTTCCCCCGCCTGCGTCGCGCGGCGGTAGGAGAAGAAGCGCGTTTCGTCCGCATAGGTATCGTGTCCGGTGATCTCCACGCGGGTAACGCCTGCCTTGGCCAGATCGGCGGCGACAAACGAAGCGAGGTCGAACTGGTGATGGCCCACGCGCCCCGGCTTGAAGAAACGGTCAAACGCCTCGTCCTCGGCCAGAAAGCGCAGGTAGAACCCTTCGTCCACTTCGTAACTTGCCTGAGCGATGCAGGGGCCGATGGCGGCGGCGATGCGGCTGCGGTCGGCGCCCAATTCTTCCATCGCGGCGGCGGTATGGTCGCACACGCCCGCAAAGGCTCCGCGCCAGCCCGCATGGGCCGCGCCGATCACGCCCGCCTGCGTATCGGCCAACAGCACCGGCGCGCAATCGGCGGTGAGGATGCCCAGCAAGACGCCGGGCCGGTCGGTGACCATCGCGTCCGCCTCTGGCCGCGCGTCCAGCGGGAAGGGCGTGTCGATCCGCACCACCTCGGCGGAGTGGACCTGATAGACGGTCGCCAGTTCCGCGCCGGGGAGCACGGCCTCTGCAGCAATGGTGCGATTGGCTTCGACCGCGCGGGGCAGGTCGTCGGACCCGGTGCCGACGTTCAGCCCGGCATATTGCCCGGTCGATACCCCGCCGCGCCGCCCGAGGAAGCCGTGCGCAACACCGTTCAGCGATTTCGTCTCAATCCTGTCGACCATCAGCCGTCGAGGCTCTTGCTCACCTGCTCACGCGTGTCTTTCGACAGGTTCGGGGCGGCGGCGATCCGCTCCAGCTCTGCCCGCATCAGCGCGGCACGACCCGGCTCTATCTTGCGCCAGCGGCCCAGCGCCGGGATGAAGCGCGCGGCGGTCTGCGCGTTGATCGGGTCGAGCGCGAGGACGAGATCGGCGATCATGCGATAGCCGCGCCCGCTCTCGTCATGGAACGCGGCGGCATTGCCCGCCATCGTCATGTAGAGGCTGCGCACGCGGTTCGGGTTCTTGATCGTGAAGTCGGGATGCTTCGCCAGCGCCTCGACCGTGTCCAGAACCTTGGGATCAAGTGCATTGGCCTGAAGCGAGAACCACTTGTCGATGACAAGGGCATTGCCTTCGAACCGCTTGTGGAAATCGGCCACCAGTTCGCTGCGTTCGGGGCAATCGATCCCGGCCAGCACCATCATCGCGCCCTGTCGGTCGGTCATGTTCGTAGCGGTGCGATACTGCGCTGCGGCGCGGGCGGCGGCTTCCTTCTGGTCGGCGGCGGCCAGCATGACCAGCGCCTGCGTTTTCACCTTGCGCGCACCGCGGGCATCGGCGTCGAGGCCATAGGGCACGGCACTGGCGCGTTCGTGCAGCGCGATCAGCTTGTCGCGCAGGCGGGTGCCTATGTGGCCCTTCAGCCGCTCGCGTGCTTCGTGCAGCGCCACCGGGTTGGCGGGTGCGGCCAGTTCCAGCAGGAAGGCGATGGAGGGCAGCATCATCAGCTCGCCGCGCATCAGGTCGTCGATCTGGTCGTCGTCCAGAACCTTGCCCATCGCCTCGGCAATCGCACCGCGACGCTTTTCGTCGGGGCCATGCTCGATCGTGCCCAGCAGTTCGCGGGTGACGAGCTGTTGCAGCGCCTCGTACCGGGCGAAGGCGTCGTCGTCGTTTGCTGCAAGGAAGACGAGGTCGTCGTCATGCGCCTCTGCATCCAGCTGGATTGGCGCAGTGAAGGCGCGATTGACGCTGACCACCGGCGGCTTGGCGAAACCGTCGAAGGTGAAGTCCTGCCTGGCCTTGTCGAGCACCAGCAGCTTCTCGCCAGTATGGGTGCCGCTGTCACGGTCGAACAGCGCGACCTTCAGCGGGATCGGCACCGGCTGCTTGTTGGGCTGGCCGGGGGTGGCCGGAACCTTCTGCGTGAAGTGCAGCGTGACCGTGCCGGTCGACTGGTCGAATTCCGACTGCATCGTCACGCGCGGCGTGCCTGCCTGTTCGTACCAGCGGCGGAACTGCGTCAGGTCCAGACCCGCGCCGTCTTCCATCGACTTGATGAAATCCTCGCAAGTCGCGGCCTCTCCATCGTGCCGGTCGAAATAGAGATCGGTGCCCTTGCGGAACGCATCGTCACCCGCCAGCGTCTTCATCATGCGGATGACTTCGGCACCCTTGTTATAGACGGTGGCGGTGTAGAAGTTGCTGATTTCCTGATAGGAATCTGGCCGGATCGGGTGTGCGAGCGGCCCGCTGTCTTCCGGGAACTGCGCGGCGCGCAGGATGCGTACGTCTTCGATCCGCTTGACCGGCTCGCTGCCCATGTCGGCGCTGAACAATTGGTCGCGCAGCACGGTGAAGCCTTCCTTGAGGCTCAGCTGGAACCAGTCGCGGCAGGTGATACGGTTGCCCGACCAGTTGTGGAAGTATTCGTGGCCGACCACGCCTTCGACACCGTCATAGTCGCCGTCGGTCGCCGTTTCCGGATCGGCGAGAACGTAGCGGGTGTTGAAGATGTTCAGCCCCTTGTTCTCCATCGCGCCCATGTTGAAATCGGACACGGCGACGATGTTGAACTGGTCCAGATCGTATTCGCGGCCGAACGTTTCCTCGTCCCACTTCATCGATGCGATCAGGCTGCGCATCGCGTGGTCGGTACGCTCAAGATCGCCTTCGCGGACCCAGACGGCCAGATCGACCTTGCGGCCGCCACAAGTGGTAAAGGTATCGCGGTTGGCGACAAGCTGCCCGGCGACGAGCGCGAAAAGATAGCTCGGCTTTGGCCACGGATCGTCCCAGACCGCCCAGTGGCGACCGTCGGCCCCGTCTCCGCTGTCGGCAAGGTTGCCGTTGGAGAGCAGCACCGGGAACTGGTCCTTCGGCCCTTCCATCCGCACGGTATAGCGCGACAGGACGTCGGGCCGGTCGGGGAAGAAGGTGATGCGGCGGAACCCTTCGGCCTCACACTGGGTGCAGAGCATCCCGCCGCTGGCGTACAGGCCCATCAGCTGGCTGTTCGTTGCCGGGTGAAGGTGTGTTTCGATCGTCACTTCGTGCGCGCTGCCGGGCAGGGGGAGCAGCAGGTTGGAGCCGCTCATCGACCAACCCTCGGCATCGTTGCCGTCGACCTTCAGGGTCATGACCGCGATATTGTCGCCGCACAGGTGCAGCGTCTGGTCGCCATCGCCGTCGGGATTGCGCTCTACCTTCAGCGTTGCGACGCACTTGGTCAGTTCGGTGCCGAGGTCGAAGTCGAGACTGATCTCGGGCACGAGCCACGAAGGCGGGGTGTAATTGTTGCGGAAGATCGTGGCCGGATCGTGCGGCTCTACGGCGGCATCGGCCATCTCGGGGTTTCCGGCGGGGTTTGAGGGGTTCGTCGCGATATCCATGGCCAGATAGATGCGCTTCTGTCCGGCATTCTCAAGATCAAATGATGCAAGCCGTGGCCAAGATACGTAAAAAAGCATGGCATTGGCCCGGATGTGGGGTTTATGCGCCCGTTTCATGCGCGTCCTGATCTTCGGCCTCGGCTATTCGGCAAAGCACATTGCGGCGCGACTGGCGCAGGGTGGCTGGTCGGTGCGGGCGACGGGCAGCGACGGCGACATCGTGTTTGGCGATGCGGCGGCGGTTGATGCCGCACTGGCAGAGGCGGATGCGGTGCTGTCCTCGGTGCCGCCCGCGCGCGATGGGGCAGAGCCGGTGCTCGATACCTATGGCGCGGCGCTGGCGGGGTTTCGTGGGTGGATCGGGTACTTGTCCTCCACCGGCGTCTATGGCGATGCGGGCGGGGCGTGGGTGGACGAGAGTTCGCCGGTCGGCACCGGACGGCGCAGCGCGCGGACAGAATCGGATGCGCGCTGGTTGGCGCTGGGCGCGCGCGTGTTTCGTTTGCCCGGCATTTACGGACCCAATTCAGACGGGAAGGGCCGCTCGGCGCTGGACCGGGTGCGCAAGGGGCGGGCGCATCGGATCGACATTCCGGGGCAGGTGTTCAGCCGCGTCCATGTCGAGGACATTGCGCAGGGCGTGGCGCTGGGGCTGGATGCTCCGGCGGGGGCCTATAACCTCGCCGACGATTACCCTTGTTCGCAGAACGAGTTGATCGAACACGCCTGCCAGATGCTGCGCGTGCCGGTTCCGCCGATTCAGACGCTGGAGGAGGCGAACCTGTCGCCGATGGCGCGCGGATTCTATGCGGAAAACCGCCGTGTCGCGAACGGCAAGGCGAAGCGGGTGCTGGGCTGGGCGCCGATCTATCCCACCTATCGCGAGGGGTTAGCGGCGTGCCTTGAGCGCGATGATCAGACCGACGAAGGCTAGCGCCGCGCCGCAGACCGTGATGATCGTCCACCCGAACCCTTCGAACATGGTGGACAGCAGCATGGCAAGGATCGGCGTCGCCACTCCGACATAGGCCGCGCGTCCCGCGCCCATGTGGCGGATCAGCGTGAAATATAGCGGGAAGGTCACGACCGATCCCACGATACCGAGATAGGCGATGCCCATCAGGTATGTTGGGCGTGGGTCCCACACGGGCGGCCCGTCCAGAACCAGCGCGATAACGACGTTGATCGCGGTGCCGACGATCATGGCCAGCGCCAGCATCGGCAGGAACGGCTGCGCATGGGCACGGTCGGTCGCCTGCGTGATGTTGGCAACCGATGCGGACATCGTGGCCAGCGCCGCCAGCACGACGCCCAGCGTCACCCCTTCGCGAACGCCCGCCGCGCGGTATTCGTGGACCAGCAGCAGCGACACGCCGACGATGGCGACGGCCGATCCGGCGACAAAACCCCAAGAAACCCGTTCGCGCAGAACGAACCAGGCAAAAATCGAGTTCGGGATCATGATCAGCGCGAAGAACAGCGCGACGATGCCCGATGTCAGCGCCAGTTCCGCCCGGTAGACGAAGTGGAAGTTCAGCACGAATTGCGACAATCCAATCAGGATCACGACCGGTATTCCGGCGCGGCTGACCCGCAATTTCTCGCCCCTAACGGCCAGCAGGACCAGCATCGCGACACAGGCCAGCATGAAGCGATAGGCGATGCTCCAACTGGGCGGAACGTCGCTGATCTGGTCCTTGATGACCAGCCATGTCGACCCCCAGATCAGCGCGACGAGGATGAACGGCGCAAAGACCCGGGGGTCGCTGAACGGCAGGCGATGGCGGCCTGCGACCGGCGCGGTGGGAACGTCGCTCATAACGATGCGATGGCTTTCGCCAGTGCTTGTGCCGCCTCGGCAGGCGTGTTCCACGCGGCGACGAAACGGGCGGCGTCCGGACCCCAGTCATAGAACACGAAGCCCTGATCGCGCAGGTTGGCGCGCTCCTCTGCGGTGCAGCGTACGAAAACCTCGTTCGCCTCGCACGGATAGAGCAGGCGATGCACCGCCGCGCCCGCGATCGCTGTGGCGGCAGCATTGGCGGCGCGGGCGTTGGCCAGCCAAAGGTCGCCGTCCAGCATCGCCAGCAATTGGGCGGCAAGGAAGCGGCCTTTCGACTGCAACTGCCCGGCGCGCTTGTGGCGACGCTTGGCCTCGGCGGCCTTGGCGGGGTCGAACAGGATCAGCGCCTCTGCCCCCATCGCGCCGTTCTTGATCATCCCGAATGTCAGCGTGTCGATGCCATGCGCAGGACCGGCCTCTGCCGCAGAGCAGCCAAGATGCGCGACCGCATTGGCGAAGCGCGCGCCGTCCATGTGCACGCTAAAGCCCTTGGCACGGGCATAGGCGGTCAGTGTGGCCAGCTCGCCTGGCGTATAAGTGCACCCTTGCTCTGTCGCCTGCGTGATCGCGATTGTGCAGGGCTGCACCCGGTGCACGTCGTCGCGGATCGGATCGACGACGGCGGCGATGTTTTCGGGCGTAAGCTTTGCATGCGGGCCATGGGCCAGCATCAGCTTTGCGCCGTGGGTATAGAATTCGGGCGCGCCTGCCTCGTCCTGTTCGATATGCGCGTCGTCGTGGCAGACCACTCCGCCATAGGGCGGCACCAGCGTTGCCAGCGCAAGGCAGTTTGCCGCCGTGCCGGTGCTGGTCCACACCACCGCGCATTCGCGATCGAACAGCGCGGAAAACGCCGCGTCTAGCCGCTGGCTGAGCGCGTCGCCGTCATAGGGTGCGTCGGGCGCGTCGGCGGCGCGCATCGCGTCCCAGACCTGCGGGTGAACGGGGGCGGTGTTGTCGGAAACGAAAAGCATGGGCGTGGACATGTACCGGGCCTTGCGACCGGCCCACGCGCGCGTCAAGCCGGTTACGCGTGCAACCTTTGTATCGCCAACGTGCGATCGAGCATCAGTCGTCCGAAGACGGATCCTCGTACCCGTCCAGTTCGTTCCCTTGCAGGTTCACGACATGCAGCAGGTTCGTCGCGCCCGGCGTTCCGAACGGCACGCCCGCCAGCACGACGATCCGGCCCCCGGCCTTGCCCATGCCATGGCGCAGGGTCATGCGCTTGCCCTTGCCGATCATCTCTTCGAAACTGCCGATGTCCTTCGTCCGCACGGCATGCACGCCCCACAGCAGGGCGAGCCGTCGTGCCGTCGTCGTCGACGGTGTGAGGACCAGC
The DNA here is from genome assembly GCF_001028705.1 of Croceicoccus naphthovorans. NCBI lineage: Bacteria > Pseudomonadati > Pseudomonadota > Alphaproteobacteria > Sphingomonadales > Erythrobacteraceae > Croceicoccus > Croceicoccus naphthovorans. The sequence continues at coordinate 439,827 of NZ_CP011770.1, forward strand.
AGCGGCACGCTGGGCCGTTCGCGCGCGACACGCCGCGCGCTGCTACCCGATGCAGTGAACACCGTGATCGCCGCAATGCGCAGCGTGCTGGCGATGGAGGAGCAGGCGGCGGCCAATGCATCGGATGTCGTCGCGTCAGGCTCTACCCCGGTCAGGCGGATGCGCCGGACATAGCCGGGGTCTTTCTCAACCTGATTGGCGATGCGGTCCATGATCGTCACCGCTTCCTGCGGCCACTGGCCCGCGGCTGTTTCGGCGCTCAGCATGACCGCATCGGCCCCGTCGTAGACCGCGTTGGCGACGTCGGACACTTCGGCCCGTGTGGGTGCCGGGCTTTCGATCATCGATTCCAGCATCTGCGTCGCGACGACGACCGGCTTGCCCGCCGCGCGTGCCTGTTCGACGATACGTTTCTGCAGCGGCGGGACTTCTTCGGGGTTCAGTTCGACGCCCAGGTCCCCGCGCGCGACCATGATCCCGTCCGAAAGTTCAAGGATCGCGTCGAGGTGCCGGATCGCCATCGGCTTTTCGATCTTGGCCATCAGCGCGCCATATCCGCCCATCAACCGGCGCGCCTCTGCCACGTCCTCTGGCCGCTGCACGAACGACAGCGCGATCCAGTCGGCCTTGTGCTCAACCGCGAATGCCAGATCGCGGCGGTCTTTTTCGGTCAGTGCCGGAATCGGGATTTCCGCATCGGGCACGTTCACGCCCTTGCGGTCCGAGATGACGCCGCCGACTTCGGCGCTGCACAGGATTTCGTCTTCACCGGCGCGGATCACGCGAAGGCGGATCTTGCCGTCGTCGACCAGCAGGCGCTGGCCCTTTTCCAACAGGCCGAACAGTTCGGGGTGCGGCAATTGCACGCGGGTCTCGTCCCCAGGCTCGTCCCGCCGGTCCAGCGTGAAGTGGCGACCGTGCGGGATAACCGCCTTGCCGTCTTTGAACTTACCCACGCGCAGCTTCGGTCCCTGCAGGTCGCACAGGATGCCGATCGGGCGTCCGATCTTCGCCTCCAGCTTGCGGATTTCTGCGATGGTTTCGGCGTGCGCTTCATGCTCGCCGTGGCTCATGTTAACGCGGAACGCATCTGCGCCGGACTTTACGAGCCGCGCGATCATGTCGGGATCGCGGCTGGCGGGGCCAAGGGTGGCGAGAATCTTGATCTTGCGGTCGCGCGGATCGAACTTGGTCACAGTGGGCAGACGCCTGTGTTGAGGGAACACGATTGCGGGCCTATTGGCTTGTCGCAGCCAAGGCAACCGCATTGCCGCATTTGCAGACGGAGAATTAGCCCATGCCCGAAACAACTGTCGACGACCTGTCCGACGCAGTCGCCGCCGCCGCATTCCGCCGGTTGGTCAAGCACCTTCAACATCGCCACGATGCGCAGAACATCGACCTGATGGGCCTGTCGGGCTTTTGCCGGAACTGCCTTGCCGACTGGATCCGCGATGCCGGGTACGAAGGCGACAAGGCAGAGGCGCGCGCCGTGATCCACGGCATGCCGATGGACGAATGGAAAGACCGCTACCAGACCCCCGCCACGCCCGAGCAACTGGCGCGGATGGAAGCAAGCGTGGTTAAGAACCGCTGACGAAGCGGTTGGCCGGGCAGGGCGGGGCCGTCAGTGCCCCATCTGCGCCGGTTCGGTATCGGCGCTGCTCGGCTTCATGAACAGAAGGAACGGTACGGCCATCGCTGTCACCCACAGCATCGCGTAGAACACGTCGATATAGGAAATCATCGAAGCCTGACGCGTGATCTCTCCGTTCAGCATCGCCATCACGGTATCGCCCATGCCCTGGAACCGGTCTGCGGACGATAGGTCGATGAAACCGATCCCGTCCGATGCGGTGATCTGGGAGGCAAGGTCGGAATGGCTGATCTGGCTGTTGCGGGTGATCATGACCGTCACCGCCGAGATGCCCACCGACGAACCGATGGAGCGCGACAGGTTCAACAGGCTGGACCCGTCGGTCCGCAGGCGCGGGGCAAGCGTGGCGAAGGCAATCGTATTGAGCGGAAGAAAGACCAGCCCGATGCCCAACCCCTGCAAGACGCCCGATACCACGATGTGGAACGTATCTACCGCCAGCGACCAGTGCGCCATTTCCCATAGCGAGCCACAGACGATGGCAAAGCCGGTCGCAACGATCAGGCGGGCATCCACCCTCGACCGGACAAGGTAGCCAGCAAGCGGCATCATCAACATCACCCCGATCCCGCGCGGCATCAGGACCATGCCGGTGTCGATCACAGAATAGCCGAACAGGTGCTGTAGCATCGGCGGCAACAGGGCCATCGTCGCAAAGATGATCAGGCCCATGAGCAGCATGAAAAACAGGGCGATCACATAGTTGCGATCGGCGAATAGCGCTCTGGGAAAAAGCGGCCTTTCGCTGGTGGTGAGGTGGATGATCGCGATCCACACGGCAGAGGCCATAATGCCCGCATAAATCCAGATTTCCAGCGAATCGAACCAGTCGGCATGTTGACCGCGATCCAGCATCATCTGCATGGATGTCAGCCCGACGGCCACGGCGATGAATCCGAACATGTCGAACCGCCGCGTCTCTTTCGGTCGTTGAGGCAGGGTCATGTACATCAGCGCCAGCGCGATCAGGCCCAGCGGCAGGTTCACATAGAACACGAACCGCCAGTCCCAGTTTTCGGTCAGCCAGCCGCCGAGAACCGGGCCGATCACCGGCCCGATGATCACGCCCATGCCCCAGATCGACATCATTTGCGGGTGTTTGCTGGGCGGCGTGGAATCGAGCATGAAGCTCTGGCTGAGCGGTGCGATGAATGCGCCGCTGACGCCCTGCATGGCGCGGAAAATCACCATCTCGGCCAAGTTCTGCGACAATCCGCAGAGCATCGAGCTGATGATGAAGCCGACCACCGACGCCAGAAATAGCTCGCGCGCCCCGATCTTGTTGGCCAGCCACCCGGTTAGTGGCATCGCCACGGCAGCGGCGATGATATAGCTGGTCAGCACCCACGTGACCGATTCCGACGTGGCCCCCAGCGATGTCTGCATGTGGGGAATGGCGACGTTGGCGATCGTGGTGTCGAGCACCTGGATCAACGACGCCAGCATGACGCCTGCGATCAGCAGGTTCGGATTGTTGACGGGAACCGCCGCGACATCGCGCCGCTGCGGCCCGTTTCTGGCGACGGCTGTGGCCATAGGGTTACCGGCGACCGTCGGTATATACGGTGACGTCCACCGACAGCCCGGCGATCAGTGGGCGTGTGCTCTTCTGGTCGATGGCGATGCGAACCGGCACGCGCTGCGTCACTTTCACCCAGTTGCCGGTGGCGTTCTGCGCGGGCAGGACCGAGAATTCGGAGCCCGTTCCGGCACCGATCGACTTGACGTGGCCACGCAGGACAAGATCGGGATAGGCATCGAAGTGGATGTCGGCGGGCTGGCCCACGCGGATCTCGTCCAGTTCGGTTTCCTTGAAGTTCGCCTCTACATAGGCCGCGTTGTCGGCGACGATGGTCAGCACCGGCAGGCCGTTCATCACCTGCTGCCCGACCTGCAACCGATCCGCCTCTGCCACGCGGCCGCCCGACGGGGCGCGCACTTCGGTGCGGGTCAGGTTCAGCTGGGCTTCCTCGCGCTGGGCCTTGGCCGCGGCCACTTGCGGGTTCTGGCCGGGAACGGCGGGGCCGGTCGCCAGCTTGGCCCTTGCCTCCTGCTGCCGCGCCTGCGCCTGACGCAGGCTTTCGCGGGCCTGTTCGACCGCGTGCTGCGCGGCCTCGTAGTCGGCCTTGGTGGTGAACCCGCGTTTCCACAGCGCTTCCTGACGCGAGAGGGTCGACTGGGCGAAAGCGATGCTTTCGCGGGCCGCGCCGATGTCTACGCCCGAAAGGTCTGTCGAATTGCTGAGCGCGGTGACATTGGCCTGCGCAGTCGCAATCGCGGCGTCGGCCTCGGCCAGACGCAGGCGATAGGGTTCGGGATCGACGCGGAACAGCAAAGCGCCGGGCTCCACCGTCTCACCGTCATGCACCTGCACATCGACGATCCGCCCGCCGACGTCGGCGCTGATCGCGACCTTGTCCAGCTTCAGGTAGGCATTGTCGGTCGACACCTTGCCCTGCAGACTGGTCCAGTACCAGATCCCGCCCGCCAGCAGCAGCAGCGGAACCAACGCCATCAGGGCATGGCGTTTTAGCCGCGACTTGCGCGCGGGCGCTGCATCTTCCTGATCGTCGGCGACGATTTTCTGGTTCTCGATCATGATCTGACTCTGTCAGGCGAGCACTCCGCCGCCTTTGCAAGATTGGTGCGCATGGCCTTCGTGATGACGATGTAGTCGGATATCTGGCTGCTGGTAAAACCTTCCAGAATCTGCGCTTCCAACGCATCGGCCTTTGCCGCGATGGCCTTCATTTCTTCGTCCCCGCGCGGGGTGAGCTGAATCAAGCGGGCGCGGCGGTCCGCCGGATCGGGCACGCGTTCGACAAAGCCCGCTTCCTCCAACCGGTCGATCATGCGGCACACGGTAATCGCTTCGATGTCCAGATCGTCGGCGTACTGCGCCTGATTGCGGCCGGGATGCATCTGAATGCGCAGCAGCAGCCGGGCCTGCGGGCCGGTCACGCCGATAGCGCGCACACGTTGATCGAAGACGCGCCGGATCTGCCGGGCGAAATCGGTGACCACATATCCGAGTCGTTCTGCCATAAGCGCGTTATTAATAAGCACCCTTATTATATTCAACTCCTTTTTTGCAGTGCAGCTTATATTCAACTTCTTTTTTGCAGTGCAGCATCGGGGACATTGCAAAACCCCACCTTCACCTGCCAGCCACCGCCCGCTATCAGCGCGCCGACGCGATTCTTGCGGATCGTGCGGTGGCGGACCTTTGGGGACTGGCCCCATTCGAATCAGCCACCGTCTTCCGAGACCAAACTGGAGATATTGAAATGGCCGATGACGAAGCCATGGGCGGACAGGGCAACGTTGCCGCCGAAGAACTGCGCCTGTTGATCGAACGGGTCGAGCGGCTGGAAGAAGAGAAAAAGGGCATCGCCGACGACATCAAGGACGTCTTTGCAGAGGCCAAGGCCCGCGGTTACGATCCCAAGGCGATGCGCAAGATCGTGCGTATCCGCAAGCAGAAGAAAGAAGACTTCGAGCACGAGGAAGCCATCCTGGAAACCTATATGGCCGCGCTCGGCATGATCTGATCTGGCAGGGTTGGCGGGCGCGCGGATCAGCGCGCCTGCCACCCCGCTGCGCGGGCCGCGTCTTCGGCCCCCGCATCCAACGCAGGACCGTCGGCCATCGCCTGCGCCTGTTCCATCAGCGCGGCGCTGCCCGAACCGGCCTGTCTGTACTGGGCCTGTTGCGCGGGGTCGCTGGGGCCATCGGCTTCCAGCTTCCATCCGGTATTGTCGCGACAGGCGATGCCGCTGGCATCCGATCCCTGGAACACCCGGCAATAGCGGCCCTTTCGGTCCTTCAGCGAGAACAGCAGGCGCGGATCGGCATCGGCCAACTGGTCATAGCTCGACCCCTCCTCCAGCAAACCGGCCAGCTGGGGTTCGGCATAGCCGGGCGGCGTGCCCCCATCGCGCGGGGCCATCACGGCCAGCACCAGCACCGCCGCAATGGCGGGACCGGCGGCCCAGACCCAGCGCGGAATCCGGCGCGACGCCGCACGTTTCTCGCGCGCGGCCGCGATGCTGGCCACGCCTTCGCGGCCTTCCATCAGGCGCTCGCTCAACCGGTCGGGCACCGGCGCGTCAAGGATCGGCGCGAAGTGACCCGCCAGCGTCTGACGCAGCGCGTGATGCCGCGCGACTTCGGCAGCGAGTTCGGGATCTGCCTCTACCAGCGCGGCGATCTCGTCCTTGCGCACAGCTTCCAGCTCGCCATCGGCAAAGGCGGCGATTTCCTCGGGCGTCGGCCTCATCGTGCGTCCTCCAGCAAATCGAGCAGCGCATCGCGTCCGCGAACCAGCCGCGAATTCAGCGTGCCGACCGGGCAACCGACGATCGCCGCCGCCTCTTTGTGCGAATAGCCTTCGACCATCACCAACAACACCGCCTCGCGCTGTTCATCCGGCAGCCGGGCCAATGCGCGATCCACGTTCGACAGTTCGACGGTCGCTTCCTGCGCGCCATCGCTGCCCACCGCGAAACCGGCGTCTTCGGCCACGAACGTCTGCTGCCGCCGCTGACCGGCGCGCGCTTCGTCGATGCGTATGTTGCGCATGATCGTATACACCCAGCTGTCGAGCCGCGACCCGCCGCGCCACTTGTCGCGGTTGTCGAGCGCGCGCTCGATCGTCATCTGGCAAAGATCGTCCCCGTCCGCCGCGTTGCCCATCAATCCGGCCGCGAAACGACGCAGACGGGGAAGCAGGGCCAGCAGCCCGCTATCGAAGGATCGGCCCGAAGGCGGTCGAGTCAGTGTCTTTCTGCCTTGCCCGGATTAAACGGATGCGGCGGCGCGTTTAATCCGTGCTTCATCGAAAAACCATATTCAGCCGGATAGATGCGCAAAATTCTCCTGACCGTTCCCCTCGTCCTGATCTTGATCGCTAGTCCGGCGCTTGCGGGGCTGGGCGGGGTTTTGCCCGGTGTCGGGCAAACGCTGGACGGCAGCTTAGATGGCTTAGGGGGCGGCGGCGATTCACTGGGCGGGGTGCTGGATCCGGTTACCGGTACGCTTGATGACGTTCGCGATGGGCTCGACGACCTGACCGCGCGGACGCGGCGCACGGCGGAACGGCTGGTGCGCAATCGGACCGACCGGTTGCGCGATCTGGTGCGCGACAATTCCGCAGTGCTGGCATTCGACAACACCGGCCACCCGGCCCGGCGCGATGCCTTGCTGGCGCTGGACGTCGATGCAGCGGGGTTTGAGGCTTTGCGCAAGGCCGGGTTCGACCCAATCGGCACGGAGACGGTAGAGGGGCTCGACCTGACCATCACTCGCATAGCGGTGCCGGACGGCATGACATTGGCACAGGCGCAGGACCGTCTGGCTGAACAGGTGCCGGATATAAAGGTATCGTCCGATGCCCTGCACTTCACCGCAGGCGCTCCGGGTATGGCGACCGCTGTCGCGGTGGCGGCCGATCCAAAGGCATCCGTCCCGGTCGGCATGATCGACGGAGCGGTCGGCGGCGGGATCGGCATCGATGCGCAGCGCGGCTTTGCCGAGGGCGCGCCTATTGCAAGCGACCACGGCAGCGCGGTGGCGTCCTTGCTGAAATCGGCGGGGGTCGCGTCGGTTCGCGTCGCCGATGTCTATGGCACCGACCCGGGGGGCGGTAACGCGCTGGCCATTGCGCGCGGGCTGGGCTGGCTGGTCAAGGGCGGCAGCCGGGTGGTGACGATCAGCCTGGTAGGCCCGGAAAACCCGGTTCTGTCACGCGCCATCGCATCGGCCCAGCGGCAGGGCGTGGTGGTGGTCGCGGCGGTCGGCAACGACGGCCCCGCAGCGCCGCCCTCCTATCCCGCATCCTATAATGGCGTCGTCGCGGTTACGGCGGTTGACCGGCACGACCGCGCGTTGATCGAGGCGGGACGGGCGACGCATCTCGACTACGCCGCGCCAGGGGCGGACATTTACGGCACCGACAGGCGGGGCAAGCGGATGAGGCTGCGCGGGACGTCCTTCGCAACCCCATTGGCGGCTGCGCGGATCGCGAGTGTCTTGGCGAAGGGCGGCAGCTGGCGGGCAAAGCTGGACGAAGAGGCGCGTGACCTTGGTCCGAAAGGCAACGATGCGACCTATGGGCGCGGCCTGGTCTGCGACAAATGTGCAGGGAGACGCTAAAAATATGCGCGTATGTTCAATGGTATAGAGACTTTTTGACCCAGATTGCGGATTAAATCGCCGCGATGGGTCGTCTCCTTTCCCGAGCGGGCAAGAAGCCCGTTGAACGGATTGAAGAAAGGGATGACCCAATGAAAAAGCTTCTTGTTGCCGCCAGCACTCTCGCCCTCGTCGCGATGCCTGCCCATGCCCAGCTGCTGGGCGGCGGCGGGCTCGGCGGCCTAGGCGGTGGATTGGGCGGCACCATCGGCGGTGCGACCGGGTCGATCGGCGGCACGCTGGGCGGCGCGAGCTCGATCGGCGGTTCGATCAGCGGTGCGACCGACAGCGTTTCATCCACCACCACGGCCGCCGCCGACGGTGCGGTCGGCACCAATGGCAGCCAGTCGGTCGATACCGGATCGGGTGCGGTTTCGGCTGACCGAAGCGCGGATGCCAGCGGATCGCTCGATGCCTCGCAACTGGCCGAAGGCCCGCTCGGATCGGTCGGCGCGACGCTTTCGGGAAGCGCTTCCGGTTCGGGCAGCGCCAGCGCCCAGCTGATCGGCACCGACGCGGTGGGCCAGACCGTAGATGGCGTTGTCGGGGGCGTGGCCGGACAGGCCGAGGGCGCCGTGGGCCAAGTGACCGCAACCGCCGGATCGCTGCCCACCACGGCAGAGGCGACCGCCGCCGGAACGCTGATGGGCGCGACCGAAATTGCGGGTGCCGCGCAAGCCTCGGCCAACCTGATGCTGGCCGCAGCGGGCAGCGCCGCCGCCTCTGCCACCGGTGCCCTGTCGGTCAGCCCCGGCATGGACGTCCTGACTCACGAAGGCGACGTGCTGGGCCAAGTTGACCAAGTTATCGCCGACGATACCGGCATGGTCGAACAGGTCGTGCTCGACACGGCGGGCGGTCTGCAGACCCTGCCGGTCGACCAGATCACCGCCACCGCGGAAGGCACGCTGACGGCAGCCGGATCGGTTACGGCAGGGTGAAGCAGCCGCCAATCGCCTGACGACTTTGCAAGGGCCGGGCGGAAACGTCCGGCCTTTTTGCGCGTGCGGACAAGTAGATCGTCCGTGCGACGCTTCGCTAAACAATTCAGTATGTTAGTAAAATGGTGCCAGAAGAGGCATCGCATTCGGGCCATTTTCCATTGTATTCTCAAAGGTTTAGATAATTCGGCTTACCCGAAAAGCCCGCAAAAGGCCCGCAAATACCGTTTAATGCATTGGTTTGATGCCTTTTTGAGGACTCGAAACTCAAATTCGCTCTTTCTGCTAGGGCCTTCGATTCGACACCATACGGGGATCTCATGCGGTTCCAAGAATGCCCTTGGTTGCATCGAAAACGACCAATTTAAGGAAGACCTCGTCATCGAGATTTGAGCCGACCTGGCCGGTTTTATCCCGCAAATCCGGAAAATCGAAAAATGCGGGATAAACCGCTGCGCTTCAGAGCAATGAGGGACGCCAGCGAGGCAAAACTACAAGACAACTGAAGGAAACTGATGAGCCTGAGCTTCACCCGCCGCGAGTTCTACGACCTCGTCTGGTCGAAACCCATGATCCATCTCGCCAAGGAACTCGGTGTCTCCGATGTCGCGCTCCACAAGATCTGCCGAAAGCACGACATCCCCAACCCTCCGCTCGGCTGGTGGGCCAAGAAGGCTGCGGGAAAGGCCGTTGAGCAGATCCCCTTGCCTGAGGTTGAGAGCGACCGGCCCGACGCGATCTACATTCGGAATGCGCCTGCAGCAGACTGGAAAACACAGGCGATCGAGGTGGCCGAGGGAAAGGCCAAGTTTGCGCCGCAATCATCGACAGAAATACCGAAACGGGGCAGCGTTATTGTGCGAAATACGCTGGCTGCCTTGCGACGCGGAAAGGCGAATGAGCAGGGGCTGATCTGCATTCGCGCGGCCGGGCTGGTGCCATGCAGCATAGCGAAGCAATCGATAGGCCGCGTCGCTGAATTCCTGCCGAGACTTGAGATGGCGGCCGAGGTCCAGGGATTCACACTCATGGCGGACGATCAGCCCAGTCGCTTCTCGGACGGAACGCAGACGGTCCAATTCGAGATCACGGAGGGGTACACACGCGAGAAGCACGAACTTACCCGCAAAGAGAAAGCTGAACGGGCCGCCTGGGAGAAGCGGAGTGAGAGGCGTGGTTGGCGCTATGTGCATGGCGACCCTCCCCCCATATTCGCAGATTGGGACTACAATCCGACTGGTCGACTCTCGATCTCGTTTGAGCCCGTCTGGTACTATCGCCAGCCCACACCGCGCCGTTCCTTCAATGACGGCAAGCGCCAGCGCCTTGAAGACCTGGTGGACAGAATTGCGATCGGAATCGCGGTCGTTGCGGCTGCGAAGGCCGAGCGGAAGCGGAAAGATGATGAGCAGGCGAGGCTGTACGAAGAGCAGCGCCAACGCCGGGAGAGGGAAGCAAGACACAAGTACATCGAGGAGCGCCGGTCCGATGAACTCACCATACTTCTCGACACCCAGTCACGCCTCGAGAAACTGGAAACGCTGCTGGCGTTGGCGCACGATGAACCGGGAGACAAATTCGATAGCCGTGTCCACGAGTTCAGGCATTGGTTGCAGGGTCAGGTCAATCAAACCCGCGCCCTGCTGACACCAACTGGCCTTGAAGAACGCTTCTCCGAACTGAACCTGTTTGGCCATGATGATGATAGGGATTTCCGTCCGAGAAGCCTGTAGGTTCCGCCCTCCTATCTGCAGCGTTCCGTCAGCCAGCGGTCGATCTCCTGCTCTACCCAAGCGACGGAATGTCCGCCGAGCTTAATCGCCTTTGGGAACTTCCCCTCACGCATCCAGCGGTAGATTGTGGACCTACCCAGACCGGTGCGATGGATAACTTCCTTCAGCCGAATAACGCGCCCGACCTTCTGACCAGAGGTCAGATCGTCGTCGCCCTTGTCAAGGAATGGCATGGACAATTGCCTCGCGTCATTCGCCATATTCGCCTCCCTCAGGACGGGGAGCAACAAGGCCAAGGCGGACCAGTCGACGATGATAGGCTGCGATCGTTCGCTCACGCAGATCAGCGTCGGAATGGTATGTCAGTAGCGCATCCAGAGCGACCGTAATGAAGATGTTCTGACGCACCGGATCGGTACCAGGCGTTCGAATATCCGCCTCCATCTCGCGATGCCAGGCATCATGAATACAGTCGCCAACGACGATGCTGGAGCTAACCCCGCGCTCTCGCGCCTGGGCCTTGATCCACTCCTCAATCAGGGGAGTGACATAGGTCTGGATAGACCGGTTTCTCTTCATTTTTCCAAGTTCCTTCTTCTCAAAGAAACCTGGTTCGACCTGCGGAAGGCGAGGATCACAGTAATTCACTAGGGGCATGTAGGAAAACGAAAAATTCGCCAATGATTTCAGCGAACTATGCTCCGGTAAATTGTCTCCAATTTGCGAATCCAAATCGTGATTTGCGGTCAAATCGGTTGATGCACGCCCTGAAAATCGTCTGCAACACAATGATATTTAACAGGAAATTCCGGCAGCACCGCTGCGTACGGTGTGCTGTCAAGTCCCGATGCGCGCGGATGGCTCCAGTAGCTCCTGAGTTTCGTTCAATCGGCTGAATTGACGTCACTATTTCCGGAGCGTGAGCAAGACGGTATTTTGCAAGCGCGCAATACTCAGGCTGGAAATAAGGCTGGGATACCAACTGGCCTTGGTTGGGCAAAATTCGCTCATCTGGTTCGATCTATTAAAGCCCACACTGAATCTTGATTGGCGAGACATTCGCAAGGAAGGTAGTGACGGACATGTCCGGCTAGAGGATCGAAATGGACAAACCAAATCGCCGCTATGCTCGCACTAAAAGCTTCACATTCAAGTTCCCCATTGATCGAAACTCTAGGGCAGTTGTGGATGCCGAAGTGCGACGGGTGTCACAGTCCGTTGTTCCGCTTGTTGCGGAAGAAAAAGGTAGACCTTGCGTTGCTGGTAGCGCGGTCGCGATCCGCTTTCGCGGCGCAAGCTTTCTGGTAACCGCAGAGCATGTATTGGAACGCTTTGACGGTGCAGTTGGGTACTTCGCTTTCGACGGTTGGACGAGGCCATTGGCTGGCGAGTTTCATGTGTCTGAGCTCGATGACCTCGCGATAAAGTTACTACCTGACAAGGACGTTGAAAGCCTGCGCCATGTGAACTTTTTGGATGAAGACGATCTCGCTCAGCCAGAAGATCTCGGCGACATATTCTATGCCAGCATCGTGGGATATCCATCATCGGCTGCGAAACGGCACGACAGAATTTCGCTAGAGACACCGCTCGAAATAATGTCGCATTTTGGAGAAGTCGAGCCGAACGGAAGGCTCAGCATTGCATTCAATAAGAAGGAAGGAGGGTTGGGATCGGAAGGCCATACCATCCCGAAAGACCCCTTCGGAAAAAGCGGAGGAGCGATATTCTCGATGAGAAGTTCGGGGCGAGTTGTTCTCCCCGGACAGTCGGCGAAGCTCGCTGGAATTGCGCTTGAATGGCGCAAGCCAGAGAAGCGAATAGTCGGGGCAAACGTGCTGATTTTGAAAAAGCTTATGGTTGGGGCAATTGCTGGTTCGAGATGAATCAGGGGCCGCAATTGTCGAGGGTGATTGAAACTCGCCAAGAACCCCCGCATTACCCTGCCGATGAGTTTATCGCGAAAGATCAACGGGCAGGATGTCTCGGAGATTCGATACATCAAGCTAGGCAGAGGCGGAGCTTGGGCAGACGAATCCTTGGCCGAGGGTTACCTGTCTTTCGGGTACCATTCGATCCCCAATGAGGTTTGCCAAGCAGCTGACTGGGACAAGGTCAGATCGCTCCTATCCGACCGAAAATCGGAAGGAGCAATCACCGCTGGCGTGAACGAGGTTGCCGCGTTCTATGAGCAACCGGCTGACTGCTTATGGGTTACATTTGCACAGGGACATATGTGGTGGGGCTTCGCGGAACGCGAGGTGATTTGGCTCGGTGGTCACCCCGACGGTGGACCTTCGCGAATACGACCAATGATTGGCGGTTGGTCGAAATTGGATGCCAAAGGCGAGCCCTTGATCGTCTCACAACTCAGCTCGAAGCTTACCAAGGTGGCGAACTTCCGTGGAACGATCTGCACGGTAGAAGATGAGCCGTATCTATTGCGGAAGATTCAGGCGATCGATGAGCCGATAGTCGTCGAGGCGCGCGCACTGAATGATCAGATGGTTGCCGTTGCAGCGCGCATGATCAAGGCACTTCATTGGGCAGACTTCGAGACCTTGGTTGACCTGATTTTCGCTCGCTCGGGCTGGCAACGTATGAGCAAAGTCGGAACGGGATTGAGCGACGTTGATATCATTCTGGAACAACCGACAACAAACGAACAGGCTTTCGTCCAAGTGAAGTCGAAAGCCAATCAGGCGACGTTTGATGATTACCTAGAGCGTTTCGAAGCAAGCGGGTTTCAGAGGTTCTTTTTCGTCTGCCACTCCCCCTCGGGGTCGCTGAAAATCCCTGAGATGGACCACGTTCATTTTTTATCCGGGTCCAGCTTGGCACTTGCTGCAATAAAGTCTGGACTCTTCGAGTGGCTGGTTGATCGATCAAACTGAGGGTAACGTACAAGAACCCATGGCCTCGAATAGTTCCTAAAGGAACGAGCAAAGAGCGGACGAAAACTCCTTCAGACCACCTCGTTGGGAAATTCCGCGAACGCCTAATTCGAGGGCTCGGATCGTAACGTCCTCGACGTCGATGCGAGAAAACTCGGCAGCGTACCCGACGCCTTTCGCGGCAGCTTGCTCTTCCCAAGCAATACACGGATAGGCGAGAACCACGTCCTTGATCGAAGTGGCGCGGGAAAAAGCTAGCGCTTCATAAATGTCAGCATTCGAGACAGATAGGCGCCCCCGCTCGATGTGGCCTTTGTATTTAGCATCGATAATGATTTCCCGCGAACCTTCGTTGGATTCGATCAAGCCAACGATATCAGGATAGACATTCAATTCCGTTGAGTTGCTGCCCGCATACCGTTTGCCGAGTACACTGCCTGACTGAGCGGAAACATTCTTTCCGCCCAAACCAGAGCGAATTGAAATCGTCACAAGATGCTCCCAGACCTGCCATGTTTGCATGACAAATCCCGGTGCTAGTGCATTTCTGGGGTCATACGCACCGCCAAGTCCACGTAGTATATCAAGCGACAGATCGAAGGTTGGTTGCCAGCCACGCGTTCTGCTTGGAAGCCGCTGATCCTTTAAGCGGGAGGGTGTGGATTGACGGGGAAGGTGTTGTGCAACCCGTTCTAGTCGTGCGCGCGTCTCTGCATCTGGTACAACCGGTGCTAACTGAGCTGCGGCGGCGGCGATTACGGCATTGTAGGGATTACAGCGGGTAAATGAGGTTACCTGCTGGTCAAAGCCCTCTTCGCCCGGATTGACCAGGTCTTCGGGTTCGAAATCACCCTCAATTGAGAACTCTTTCTGATGCAGGCGGCGATAGGTGCGAAGGGGACGGCGCTGATTGCGCCAGTACATTTCCACAAGCGACCGGCCGATTAGTGTGGCTAGGTCAGAAGTAGCGTCCGAGGATGATTTGAGACCCTCCTGATCCAGTAGTCGGCCATGATGGGAAAGTGTGGCCAGAAGGAAAAAATCTTCGCGCCAGCCTGGGGCGCTGCCCAAAAACTTCGGAGCGACTTCCAATTCAAGCCCAGGCGCGAGCACAAGCAGACCCGCGAAATTCTGGAACTGGAAGCGTTCTGAATTCAGTGCAACCGGTGAGGACTCCAAGCCGAGCATGCCGCGCACGCGGCTTCCGGCATTTAGGAGCAGCTCGCGGGCTCTGGATATCGAGATGTCACTTGTCTTCGCGATCTCTTCCGCAAGCGCTGTCGGTTTGGCGTACTCAATGGCGGTATATCGCTGCCACGCTCGCATGGGGACTACTCCCCTGTTTCAGCAAGCGCTTTTAGGAGACCATAAAGCTGTTCGCGTGCGACTGTGGTGGGACCATTTATTTGTGCCCTGGGCGCATCACCGAAGGATGTTTCTTCAAGGCTATATGGATTCCCATCAATGCCCCGGTCGGCATTGAGTACGATGGCTGTCCCGCGTACGTCGCCGAAGAATGCCTCGTCGATATGGTTCTTTATTAGTCGCCAGCAGGTCGTGACATGGTCGAGCGCGTCGTCGGTTGAGCTCGGCGTGTCGCCTGTTTGCATGAGTACGCCATGACCGATCTGGAATTCGGGACCTCGGCCTAGAGCAATTCTTCGGTTGACCGCTTCAAACGCTCGAACCGTGGCTTCAAAAACGTCTTTGTTCGAAGCTGGAGTGACAGGTAGCTCGTCCGAACTACTGGCAGACAGGCCAAAGTATTCTCGTAGAACTTTTGTAGAAGGTTCGAGATTGAATGGTGCCCATCGCCGCAAAAATGCAACGTCGAGTGGCTCGACTGAAACGTCGGCCTGATTCATAGCAGCGAGAATGTAGAGCCGGGACGGAAATGCATACTCGACCAATTCACCGTCGGCAGGGTTGAGCAAGTCAAAGAATTGGGTGGTGCTCGTGCGACTTCCGTCTCCGCCGAGCCGCTTGTCGGCTTCCATAGCGACAATCGCACCGCCAAAGACCTGCACGGTTGGACCGCGATTAATCTCGTCAATAATGAGAAGAGCCGCATTATCTGGCTGCTTCGCATATTCGCTAGCGCGATATAAAATGCCTTCGGTGATGCGAAACGTGCCGGGTGCCTTACCCTCTCTCAAATCCGGCATGACGCCTGTCAGGAAATCGCGGTATTTGCTCGATTGATGGAGGACGCTTTGGAAGACCCTCCTGTTGGTCGCCTTTCCAATATCGCCTGGCAGGCTCGAAGTGGGTGCAGGCGGGATAGGCACGTTACTCTCGGGCTTATAGCGCGGCGTGCTGCCGCTTCCCTTGTTCTCGAACAGATGGGCAATCTCTGTGAGGAGCATGGACTTCCCCGTGCCGGGTGGCCCGGAAAGCAAGACATTACGCCTTTCTTCCAACAGTTTTAGTATTTCGTTGGCGTCAGACATGAGGGTAACGCTCCTTTGACTTCAAATCGAGGAACGCTGCCTTTGTCCCTTCACTTAACCAGTCGGCGGCAAATTTCTTTATCGTGGGGTCCCAATTATCCACCTTCAGACTTGTCTCCGTCGTGAAGTGGAGGCGGATTGTACCGTCCTGTTGTTGAAACATCATAAAGACGGACTTTCCGCCCTTGGGGTCGTTCTGGATAAGTCCGTCGAGGCCGAAACTGGAAATCCTGGCAATCCTGCACTCATTAGGCCGCGCATTCGTTGATGGCCAGATTTCCATAGTTGCACTCACTTCCTTGCCGCCCTCATTCCAGACGACTTTGTCGGTGAGCACCTCAATCTCTGAAGAAACACCTTTCGACTTACGTCGCTGAATCCTCCGACCCGAAAACATCTTCTTAAAAAACGGCAGAAACTCGGTCTCCGGACGGAACCGAAGATCGCGAGCTCCACCACCTGTATCGGAAATGTTGGATTGGGCTACGAATTTTAGCCGGTCGCCGTCTTCGATATTTTGGAAGAGAACGCGAACAACATTGAGGCCGTCATCAGCCATATGCGGCCTCCCTCACTTCGCTAATGGTTCCCGCAAATTCCGAGCTCAGGTATGCGATAGCTCCAAGCTGCATGGCGGCAGAAACGCGCTCCGCATTCTCGGACTGCCTTCTCTTGCGACGCGCCCAAGTGCTGAGAAGAAGGTCGGAAGTCACGGTTGACCGTTCCTCTCCCGGCAAACTGGGCTGGCCGCGATCAAGCAACGGAAAATCCCTTAGCATCAACCGAAGATCGGCTTCGGTGCAGCCATAGGCGGTCGCAACCAATACGTCGGCTTCGGCCCTCAACTCTGTGATCTGCCAGCATACGTCAAAAGAAACGCGGCCACGTTTGTCCAGTTCGGCAAGTTTACGGGAAATTTCCACCAGTCTGCGTCCAGGGAGGCTGTCAGGTTCGATGTCAGGTAGCCAGACTGATAACAACACGAAGTAATTTACGGTCGTTGTGACGACGCGACGGAGAAGCCAGTCAAAGGGCAGAGAGTTGACAATCGACAGCCACAGAAGCGCTCTCTCTTGGGTGGGGTCGTTCGGGAATGTGACCGTTGGCACCTTATTGCCGCAGACGACGCCATCGGGAATCATGGCAGCCATCATCGAACGTTCGTTGGTCTGACCAGTAATATCGCAAAAACCTACCCGAGGCATCTTTGACCTTTTCAGAGCCTCTGCGGATAGAGTGCGAAGTGGCATCCAGAATTGGGGGCGGATCGCGCTCGTGCCCGGAGCAAGATTGCGCCAGACTGCACTACGGCCCTCACCTGAAACATATGATTTGCAGCCTAACCTGTGGGGCTGGACCATTCGCCCCTCGATAAGAGGGAGGCATTTCGGTTCTGGAGTGCTCCGGAAATGGGGACGTCCGTGGGTCATATCCACTTCGCGGCAAAAATCAGTTTGCCATGGTGAGTTTTCATATTCCGGGGAGACGCCGTTGGCCTGCATTTTTTTGAACAGCTTCCATTCGGCTGTCGTACGTACTTCGGGCAATGTGAGGTCAGGACGTAGCTTTTGGAGTTCGTCAACGTTCAGCTTTACTTGCTTCGCGACGTTGACACGCTCGTCATCTGAGGTGGCATGAGAAATGCCAATCGCCTTGCTTCCCTTATCGGTCTTTGACGATTTCACATAGTCTACGAGAAGGAATTTGAACCGCGTATCGATCGCGAAGTGTCGCGCTCGATTCTCCATTACTGTGAAGGCAAGCTCCTTTGTTGAAGAGATCAGCTCTTGCCTTAGATACTTGGTATTCAAAGACCGGATCAAGCCAGCTGGAACAAGTAAAGCACCGCTTCCATCCGGACGAGTCAGTTGGAGCAATAGCTCGGCAAAGGCCACGTAGAGGTCGGGCTCGCCGTGCGCCAATGCGGGGAATTTCTCGACCAAGCGCGCAGCCGTCGCGGCTTTCTCCATTTTCGCATCTTCATAGCCGCGCAGAGTGTCCATCTTGTAGCTTGAGCCATAAGTGCGGCTCTCGCCGCTTGCCTTGATGTACTCATGCCGGGAAAGTTTGACCTTCTCCCAAGGTGGGTTAGCTACCACGAGATCGAAGCCTTCGGGAGCGAGCGCTTTCCATTCCTTTGTAGGGGCGAGCAAACTGTCCTGAACGCGCCATTTTGCACGCATCTGGGAGAGGGCGTCGAGATCGTCGGTCAGAACGGCAAGCGACAGCAGTGTTCCACGGAGTGCGAGTGGCGACAGATCGGCGGCGAAAACGCAATTTCGCAGCCATTCATTGGCGAGGATCCTATCGGAGCCACAGGCAGTCAAAGAAACCGCAGCAAGAAGAATTCCGGCACCGCAAGCTGGATCAACTACCCTCATGTCGGGCACGAGACGATCCTCGACGCTGCGGGCAAGATGAAGAGCAAGCCGGAAATCAGTATGGTATGCGCCGCTGCTTCTGCGATCAGACTCATCGAGCGCCTCCCTTGCCAAGGCGCTAAGGGCGAGAGCTGGATGAATGCCAGACTCATCAATCGACTGAGCAATAGCTCGCGCGTCGGCTACGAGACGAGCGGCGGATTTTCGGGTGCGTACACCGAAACGGCTATGATACTCCGCGAGATCAAAGCCACCAAAGCGGGAGGCCGCAGCTTCCAATAATTGGAAACGCAGCTCGACACGGTTTGAGCGAGATTTTCCAATTGCTCGTTCGATAACGGTGTCCGTCTTGGCAAGGCGTTTCGCCTCGACGGTGTTTGACGGCCTCATGCTGCCTCCTTGCTTTCGACAGCCGGTTTTTCGATGGAGAAAAGCACCTCGCCAACTTCCGATCCCGCTGCGCTTGCGGCACGGTTGGGCCTATATCGACCTATCGCATCAAGATGATGCATTACCACTTCCCCCAAGCCTTGAAATGCTTCGTTCAAAATGGACAAGGGCACGTGCCCCTCAGTGCTGTAAGACAAGAAAATCCGCCGAGCTGGAATCTCCGCAACCAAGCGCTCAAGGGCGTTAGCCGCCCGAACTTTGTAGCAATAATCCGACGCGATGTGTTGCCAGGGACGTATGCCGCATACGCCTTCAACAGTAGGCTCGTCACCAAGGGCAATGGTTTCAAGAATGTGATAATAGGCCGCGTACTGACGCTTCGTGTACGGCGGATCGAGGTAAACTGTGTCTTCTTCCGAGCACTTCACATCCAGCACGTCGCAATGCGACATCTTCGCTTTGGGAAGGTTATCGGGAATTTGCCTGGGCACGAGGGAAACGACTTCAAGGGACTGCCTTTGCCACTTTGAAAGAAAGCAACCGTAAGTCCCTGCGGTGTTAGCGACCCGGTTCGCGGCTAAAAGCAAGTCCGCGAGAAGGATTTTTTCTTCAACGTCAGTTACTAAGTTGCTTCCGGCCATCTCGGCGATGAGGTGTCGAACCCCATCAATTTTCTGCGCGTTCTGCTCAGTGAAGTACATCCGTTCAATGCTGCAACGGGCTGAAGAGGCGGGGCTATATTCCTTCCAGATAAATCCGCGGCGAGGCTCGGCGGCGTTCAGGCTCTCGATTGCGCCATGATATCCGCCAACATTCGCAAACGCTGCTTGCGCAGACGAAATGACTCGCGCGTAAGACATGATTGCAGAACTGAAGAGATGGTCATTGACATGAACCGGCCACCCGGCTCGAGAAGCAGCATCGGCAACCGCGCCCGTCCCACTGAATGCATCAATAAGCATGCCCCCATCGGGAGACCCGATATTTTCAATAATCGCTTCAACCACTCGCGCTTTTGAACCGATGTACCGAAAAGACATTCTGGCGATGCTCCAATTATTCATATTTTCGAGCGATTATAGATCAAAGATCATGAGAAATGACTTTTGCTCACTTCATCAATCTCTACGGTATCGCAGTTTCGCTTCTTACAATGCCATTTCGCATAGACACAAGAGACGCCTCCTCGCCGACCGTCACTAGCCGAACGTCAGCACCAGCATGAGGCCGGACACAGTTGTTGGTGCAGGCTGCAGTGTCTTGCCGCTGTGGCGCTGATGCCAGAGCTTAGCAAAGATCATCCACGGTTTTCATCCTGACATATGGCCGCCTCGGCCAATCAGCCGAGACCACCCAGAGTCAAACCCTATTCGCCTCAATTGGAAAGCCGGTGAGAGCGGTGCAATGGTCAAGGCAGTCAAAAAAGATGGGAGCGGTTGAGTGGCTAGAAAGCGAACGCCTCAAAATGTCACCCGCGATTTCTGTCAACATTGGCATTTAGATCATACCAAGATCGCGCTCAATCCAACTACCTATCCGCGCCATATCTGCAAACATAAGACCGTCATCTAAATGGGCGTAACGTGCGGTTGTTGAAGAGTTCCTATGGCCGAGCAGGTTCCCAATCATGGGCAGTGTCTCGGATGAACGAGCAGCGAGGCTCGCATAGTTGTGCCGCAGATCGTGCAATCTCACATCCTCGATGCCCGCTTCGACCCTCAGCATGCGCCAGAACCATTCGATTGCAGACACGGGCAGCACATCGAACTGGAAGACGCGCTCATCGCTCCTTCTGCGTGGCAAGCAATCAATGACTGCCCTTGCCTCCTCACCAAGCCAAACGACACGCGGCCCGGTTTTGGAGTCGGTCAGCTTCAATTTCCGGCCCTGAACCTCGCCCCAAGTGAGGTTAAGGATTTCGCCGCGCCGACATCCTGTCAAAGCGAGAAGCGAAATTACCGCCACCTCGTTGGGCTTGTCCGCGCGATGCCGTGCTAGCGCTTCTCCAAGTCGAGCCATTTCAGCGTGGCTCAGGAAGCGCTCAATCTTCCGCCCTTTGTTGCGCTTCACGCCACGGAAGGGATTTGAGTGCTCTGGGAGATAGCCCCATGCCTCTGCCTTACCGAACATCGCTTTTAAGATTTCCATAGCGCGGTTGGCCGCGCCCGGTCCTGCCGAGCGCGTCAGCGTTGCGTGCCAGCGCACGGCATCAGCATGGCTGATCTCGTCGATGAACTTTCCGGCGAACGCATGGTTCAGATGCGTTCGCCGGTAGATGTCATGAATCTCAAGAGTGGATGGCTTCCAGGTCGGAGACGCCACCTCCCAATAGTGCCGGAGAAAGGAGGTGTAGGTCGGCGTCTTCTTCCCGCGTTGCTTCTTGTCCGCAGGATTCTGGCCCAGTTCGATCCTCAAGATGAGGCGGCGCGCAACATCCTTGGCGATCCGCTCGGTTAGAATAGCCGCATCGCCTATGGTGATGAGTCTCTGCTGGCCACCCATGGTGCGCTGCAAGACGTAGCTCTTCCTGCCAGACGGATGGATACGCTCGCCAAAACCGGGAAGGACGTAATCGAATCTCGTGCGGCGCTTTCCGGCATCACCCGGAACGATGCGCGCCAGCTCCTCGGCAAGGATGCGCTTGAGGTCATAGCTGGTCATGCGGTCATCCCCATTGAGTTTGCGAGGCTGGAACAGATGCGGTCGGCGCTTTCCGAAATCACCTCGTCGGCGAGGTGCGCGTACCGCGCCGTTGTTTCGGGAAGCGCATGACCGAGCAGCTTGCCAATCGTCGCAAGCGGTATGCCTTTCGCGATGGCGACCGACGCGAAGCTGTGACGCAAATCGTGCAAGCGCACATCGGGCAGAGCTGCCTTGCGCCTGATCTTCTCCCAGTGCTGACCTAGGTTGATCGGCACCTCGCGATACATCGCCGGGAAAACGAGTTGATCGTCTCCGCGCCGTTGCAGCCCAGCGAGTACAGCGATTGCCTGCGGGTTGAGGTAGATCGTCTTCGGGCCGGTCTTGCTGTCAGGCAATGCGAGGCGGGGTATCTGGACGTAGCGCCAGCGCAATGTCGCAATCTCTGAAACCCTTGCGCCTGTATAGATCAGCATCCGGAGAGCTGGGACCACGAACTCATTGGCACCGTCGTGCTCTGCCAGCACCTTACCGAGCCTTCGATATTCATCGGCTGAGAGATAGCGTTCCGGCAGGTCCCGCTTGAAGCGAGAAACGCCGCGACACGGGTTGGTGTTCTTCTCGCGATAGCCGAGCTTCTCGGCATATTGCATCATAACCGACATGATCGGGATGCTGCGGTTAAAGGCTCCTCCCACATCAGCCATGCTATCTCGCCAGCAATTGATGTCAGCCCTTTCAATCGCGTCGACAGAGAGTGTTCCAAACCTTGGGATCAGCCGCTTGTCGATATAGGCCCGCGATGCATCGCGCGTCGAAGGCTTCCAATGCGGCGAATAGTCGAGCCAAAACTCCTCAGCGTACTCCGCGAAGAGTGGAGCTTTTAGCTTCTCCGGAGCGGTAGGAAGATCGGCAAGCGTCGCCTTGATGAGCAATCTGCGCGCGGCAGCGCGCGCGGCGGGAGCGCTCAGCGCGCCTGCCGTCACTCCCGCGCTTCCCAGCGTCACCATTCGCTGAACGCCTCTCGGCCTGTGCTTCAAAATCCAAGTGAGGTGTCCCGACTTGCGCTTGCGAAGTCCGAAGCCGGGTAGCTCGGTATCCCAAGTGATGCCGACAGGAAGCGACTTTCGCCGGGCAAGATGGCCGGTCAGTTTTAGACGGTGCGACTGCCTGCGACGGGATACTCCTGTGCCTTGGCTACCACTTGATTGCTCATCCCTTTGAGCAAGCAATATCTCTGTTTCTTCTCGCTTTTTTGACATTTCATGCAGCTACCGCTGCGTACGGTGTGCACGAAGTTGTTCCCCAATTGTACATGGTCTGATCCACCACCGCCCCGACCGTTCAATGTCGGAAAAGGCACTGGTTTCACGCGGATTTTCTAGCCCAAACCGGGCTTGAGGGCAAGATGCAAACAAACCAGTTTGTTCTCATTGGGGACCAGTTTGGTAACCAATAGCCATTTGAGAACGCCAAACTGCGCGGGAGTTTCAGGAGCGTGTTGCGGCTCCAAAGTGGAGTTGCCCAGCCGCCTGTCTTGGCAGGAACTCAACCCCTGCGAACGAAAAGAAAGGGGCAGGAACCGTTCCCGGTCCCTGCCCTGCTTGTCCGGTCAGAACTCATCGAGCATTGCCCCATGCACCGTGTGCACAACGCACGCTGCAAGGTGCGCCGGAAGTGCGTTGTAGTCGCCTTCATCCAGAGCAAAGTAGCCCAGTTCGCGGTCCTCAACGATGTGCTGATCGAAGAAGCTGTGCAGCGCTCGCAGCTCTGCCACTGCCAGCGCGGCAAAGTAACGTTCTGAGTTCGAATTTATCCGAGCAATTGAAGCCATTGTATCCTCCTGATGTCTGCCGTTGACGGCAGGAGCAGGACGGATGGTCGTGCGGCCGGCGCGTCAGGGATCGCCCCGAAGGGCGACCGCGAAGCGGCGGTAGGGGTAACGATTTTGTCGGACCGTAGCGCAGCGAAGGGGCGGCAAAATGGTGGGACCCTGCCGTCCTTGACGCGCCGGTTGCACGGCCATCAGAATGGGAGAACGTGAGACAGGCCCCCCTCCCCTCTGGTCCCGAGCTAGATCGCTGCCGAGACCTTCTGTGCGACTTCTGTCAGCGTCGCCTGCAGCCGATTGATTTCCGATAGGCTGGTCCCGCTCGGCACGTAGCGCGTCACAAGGAATTCGCGTGACTGCGACATGGCGTGCAGGTGTTCCCGCGTCCGCTTCCGCAGCACCAGCCCAAGCTGCACCGCTAGGTCCGCCCTTGCCGCGAGGTTGTGCTGGAGCCCCCGGACCTGGCCCGCGCTGTGACCTGAGTGGAGAAGGAATGCGTTCAGGTATAGTTCGACCGCGTGGATTGCGACCATGCGAAACGGTGACCGCGACCTGGGTTCTCCGGACCGTCCATTCTGCACGAGAAGGTGGGCCGCGATCCGATACTCATCGGCAAGCGCCACCACCTCGGCAGCAGTCGCGGCCTCACCCGGATAGCAAGCGGTCGCATGGTCAGTCATGGCGCTGTTCGTAGCACCGCTTTTGCAAACGATTACTGAAAGATCTCGGGCGCTTCCTTCGCCAGAAAGGGGCCCTGTCCGCCTGGGACGGGACCCCTTCGGGAGCGAGATGGACGTGAGAGGTCAGTCGATCTCGGGAGCGTCTTGGTTGTCGTTCTCGTCGCCAGAGCCGTTGCCACGCGAGAGGAAGTCGACCTTGTCGGCGAGGATCTCGGTGCCGTAGCGCGTTACCCCGTCCTTGTCCTCCCACTGGGTGTAGTGGATACGTCCCTGGACGCTGACGAGCTGACCCTTGGTGCAGTACTGGCCGACGGTCTTGGCGAGGCCGTTGAAGCAGGTCACCCGGTGGAACTCGCTTTCCTTGGCGGTGTAGCCGTTCTCGTCCTTGTAGGTCTTGCCATCCTTGTCGCGTGCGGGGCGATCGGTGACGACAGTGATCCCGGTGACATTGGTGCCGCCCTTGGTCTCGCGGGTGTCGGGATCGCGAGCGATGCGGCCGGTGAGGATTGCGATATTGGTCATGATGGTAGTCCTTCAGTTCCTCAAACCGGAGACCATCTCCGGCTTGCGAACATCCAGAAGAAGCAGGGCATGGGAGGACTGCACCGCAGGAGCAAAGCTCCAAGGGAAACCTGTTCATGACGGGTGGTGCGGGCAGGCGCGCGAAGCGCGACAACACGGCCGGAAAGGAACGGGTTGCTGTCCTCAGCTGACCTGATTCAGGACTGTTCGCGACAAAGGCCGGATGGGTATCGGGTGCGGGTCTGAAGGTGCCGTGACCGGCACTTCTAATCAGACTTCACCTTCGCCTGCCGATGTCGCCAGGAGATCCATGAAGTTGCGCGCTGCTCCCCATTTTCCTCGTTTTCGAACGCCACATCGAGGTCAAGGGTGGACTTCTCCCCTAACTGCTAATTTAGGCGCTGCTGGATTCATTTGATGTTGCGGGTACTTACCAACTGACCTTGGTACGAGCACAGGTTTCTGACCACTATGTGGCGGTCTTTCGAACTTCCAAGGAAGGTGGCGAGACATTGAAGGTGGCGTTAATTTGGAACTCTCCCGTCGCAGCTCAGCTAACGAAGCTTGTGAAACAATCGAGAATTTTCCTAAGAAGATTATGCTATAGTTATCGACTCTTAACCGGGCTGTCGGCAGAGTAATTGTGAAGGGGGCAATTTGATGCCGATTGACGTGACCCCCAGCTTTCCCCCAGCTGGGATTAGAGCCGGACCGCGTTGTTGCGCATGAGCGCGGTTGAAGCAATGGGCTGCGTAGCGGAGCCCGTAGGGCGTAGCGAAGCTGGCCATTGCTTATCCAGTTTGGCGGCGAACGCCGCCGGGGTGTCGTAGTCGAGGGAAGAATGCGGCCTCTCCCGGTTGTAGTCCTCCACCCAGGCAGCGATCTCGACGCGGGCGTGAGCCATGCTGAGGAACAAAGTCTCATTGAGCAGTTCGTCCCGCATGCGGCCATTAAAGCTCTCGACGTAAGCGTTTTGCATTGGCCTTCCCGGTGCGATGTAATGCCACTCCACACCGATCTCCCCACACCATGCCAGCACCGCATTGCTGGTGAGCTCGGTGCCATTGTCGCTGACGATCATGCCGGGCTTGCCACGCTGCGCGATCAGCTCAGTCAGTTCGCGCACGACACGGCGCCCGGAGATCGACGTATCCGGCACCGCTGCCAGGCACTCCCTCGTCACATCATCGACCACGTTGAGCACCCGGAATCGTCTTCCCGAAGCCATCTGGTCGTGAACAAAGTCCAGGCTCCAGCGCTGGTTCGGCAGCGCCAGCACCGGAGCAGGTGCTCTCGTGCCCACAGCACGCCTGCGACTGCGTCGTCGTCTGACCGCCAACCCTTCCTCACGGTAGAGCCTCTGGGTCTTCTTCCGGTTGATCATGATCCCCTCCCGGCGCAGCAGGATGTGCAGACGGCGATAGCCGAACCGCCGACGCTGGTTGGCCAGCTCGCGCAGCTTCTCACGCAGATCGGCGTCATCGTCCCGGGTGGAACGGTAACGCACGCTCTTGCGATCAGCATCGATGACACGGCACGCCCGCCGCTCGCTCATCCCGTGGCAGGCCTGGAGATGAGCGACAGCTTCCCGCTTGGCGGCGGGCGTCAGAACTTTTTTGCCAGAAGATCCTTCAACGCGGCCTGGTCCAACATGGCATCGGCGAGCAACCGCTTCAGCTTCGCGTTCTCGCTCTCGAGCTCCTTCAGTCGGCGGGCATCGGACACCTCCAGCCCGCCATACTTCGACTTCCAGTTGTAGATCGTCGCTTCCGACACTCCGTGTCGCCGGGCCAGGTCAGCGGTCTTCGCACCCGCCTCAGCCTCCTTCAGCACACCGATGATCTGCTCTTCGGAAAACCTCGTTCTCTTCATCTCGTCCGTCCTTCTGTAAGGGCCGGACTCTAATCCAAATTGGAGGAAAATCAGGGGGTCACGTCAATCTGGATGGCGAAGAGCTTGAGGTAATCTTGGCGCAAAATGACGAAACGATCTATTTCACAAAGACCCATCTGGCCGATTTGAAGAAGGTCATAGAGGTTGATCGCCGTAGCATTACCGGAATTCCTCAAGCCGATGGTGAGACATAAAGCGTACGACCTTGCCGAAGTGCATCGAGGTAGTCGCTCCACCACTGAGCCATCTTTACGCGTTCATCCCAGTAGTTCCCGCGATTGTAGACCCCTCGAATCGCGTTGCTATCTCCGTGAGCCAAAGCGCGCTCGATCGCGTCGGGGTGCCAAAGTCCGCTCTCGTTGAGCATGGTCGATGCAGTCGAACGCAGACCATGTGCTGTCACTTCGTCCTTGGTGAAGCCCATGCGACGAAATGCTGCATTGACCGTGTTCTCGCTCATGGGACGTTGGCTCGTATGGAACGCTGGGAAGATGTAGCCCTTGCTGCCGGTAATCGATCTCAGCTCGCGAAACAGTTCCAACACCTGGCGTGATAGCGGCACTACATGGGCCCGGCGCGCCTTCATCTTGCCTTCCGGAATTGTCCAGGTGGCTTTGTCCCAGTCAATCTCGTGCCACTCGCCGTGGCGAAGCTCGCCGGGGCGCACAAAAACATGCGGTGCGATCTTCAAAGCGAATTTCGTAGCCGGGTAGCATTCGAAATCATCGATAGCACGAAGGAGCCCGCCCAACTTCTCCGGCTCGAGGATCGCCGCGTAATGCCGTGCTCTTGGTGTCACCAGTGCGCCTTGCAGGATCGAGGTTGGATCGGTTTGGCACTGGCCAAGCGCGGCCCCATACCGGAACACCCGGCTTGCGAAGGATCGGCATTTCTTCGCAGTTTCGAGATTACCTTTGGCTTCGAGCTTCTTGAGCGCCGCCAGCATCAACTGCGGATCGACATCGTTGATTGGCATATTGCCGATCGCGGGCTTGAGCAGGTCGAGGAACCAGCGGGCCTTGCGCAGCGTGGCTTCTGCCCTGCCTTCGGGCACCATCTTCTCATCGATGTACTTGTTGGCGATGACCTCGAAGGTGTTCTCCGCACCTAGCTTGATCCTGGCCTTCTTGCGCTTGCGCTCCAGCATCGGATCGATGCCATCGGAAACCTTGAGCCGTGCTCGGTCGCGGAGCTGGCGCGCTTGCGACAAGCTAATCTCAGGGAACGCGCCGATGGGCAGCTTCTTTTCCTTCCCGCCAAAGCGGTACTTGAAATACCAGAGCTTGGAGCCGTTCGGCTTCACCAGAAGCAGCAGCCCACGCGAGTCGTATTTCTTGTACGACTTGTCGGCAGCTCGGAAGCCTTTGATTTCCTGCACATTGAGGCTCATTTGGGGGCCTCACTTTCGTGCGATTTGGGGGCTTTTGAGCTGGAGCCCCCAACCGAGGCCCCCAGAGGCGTTGGAACAAAGCGGAACAAAACAAGACCTCGCTTTCTGCGCTAGAGGTCAAGAATGGCAGAATTCCGCCGTTTTCGCAATGTTTTGGAACGTTCTGATGAGAACAAATGGTGCCCAGAAGAGGACTCGAACCTCCACGCCCTTGCGAGCGCCGCCACCTGAAGACGGTGCGTCTACCAATTCCGCCATCTGGGCACACATGCACCGGCGATCCGTGTGTCGCCGTGCGGGTAGGAGCGCGCCGATAGACGGGGGTGCGGGGCCTTGTCAATGGGAATGCGACAAGTTCGTTCGCGCGGCTGCCGCATCTTTGGTTGCGCGGGCGCGGTGTGCGTGCCAAACGCGGGGCCGGTGGCTGCAGGCGTGGCCATGCATCGGTATTCTAGCGACCTCGAAAGGGCACGACATGGCTTCCTCCGCTCTGGCCGGAAAGCTCGTCACTCTCATCGGCGGCAGCGGGTTCCTTGGATCTCGCGTGGCCCAGAACCTGCTCGCCAAAGGCGCGCGTTTGCGGGTGGCAAGCCGCGATCCGAAGAAGAGCTGGCACCTGAAGCCGCTGGCCAATCTGGGCCAGTTACAGTTTGCCAGTGTCGATGTGCGCAAGCCCGAAACGGTTCGCGCGGTTGTCGCCGGGGCGGACGCGGTGGTGAATTTAGTCGGCGCGTTCGACGGCGATCTGGATGCGGTGCAGGGCAGCGGCGCGGGCAAAGTCGCGGAACTGGCAAAAGAGGCGGGGGCGAGCGCCTTTGTCCATGTCTCTGCCATCGGGGCCGATTCCGAATCGGAACTTGCCTATCAGAGCAGCAAGGGCCGCGGCGAAGTGGCCGTGGCAGAGGCATTTCCGGGCGCGACGATCCTGCGCCCTTCTATCCTCTTCGGTGAGGACGACCAGTTCGTGAACATGTTTGCGAACCTGATTTCCTCGATCCCCGCGATGCCCGTGTTCGCGCCAGAGGCGAAGTTGCAACCGGTGCATGTCGACGATGTGGCTGATGCGGTGATCGCGGTGCTGGAAGATGCGTCGCTGGCGGGCAAGACCTATGAACTGGCCGGGCCGGACGTGGTGACGATGCTGGACCTGAATGAGCGGATCGCCAAGGCGCAGGACCGGTCGCGCATGTTCCTGCCGCTGCCCGATTTCGTCGGGCGGACGATCGCGTCGCTCACCGGCTGGCTACCCGGCGCGCCGATCACGGCGGACCAGTACGCGATGCTGGAGCAGGGCAATGTGGCCCGTGGCGACAAGCCGGGTCTGGCCAAGCTGGGCATCACGCCAAAGCCACTGGACCTGTTCCTCGATCGCTGGATGGTCCGGTACCAAAAGCACGGACGCTTCCACGAATCGAACGCGTAACCTTACGCGTTGATGTCCGAATAGTGCTTGGGGGGCGCAACGCCCTCCATCCGGTCGGCCAGAAGCGGCTGAAAGCTCGGCCTGCTTTTAAAAACCGAATACCAGCCGCGCGCCTGTTCGTGGCCCGACCAGTCGATGCCGCCAAGGTAATCGGCGACCGAAATCTGCGCGGCGGCGGCAAGGTCGGCCAAGCTCATAGTCGCGCCCGCCAGCCAAGGGCGATGGTCGATCAGGTAGTCGACATAATCAAGATGCTCGTCCGCCAGCCGCATGGCATTGCGCAGCGCGGTCGAATTCGGTGCCTGCCGGTGCACGACCCGCTTCGTATAGCGTTCCATCAGCAGCGGACCGGTGACGTCGCCATAGAAATTCTCGTCAAACAAGGCGACCAGCCGGCGAATCTCCGCCCGGTTCGATGCGGTGCCGTTGATCATCGGATTCTTCGGGATCGTCTCCTCGAAATACTCGCCGATGGCCCTGCTGTCCGACAGGGTGATGTTCTTCGCATCGTCGCGGATCGCCGGGGTGCGTCCGGTGGGGTTCATCAGGAAGAATTCGTCGCGCATTTCCCATGGGTTTTCGCGCACGAGTTCGAAAGACACGCCTTTTTCCGCAAGCAGCAGGCGCAGCTTGCGGCTGAACGGACAGAGCGGAAACTGATAGAGCCGCCACATGGCCTTGAATTGCCTGCCTTTCCCCAGAGGGCGCAAAGATGCCCCACGTGTGGCGCACCCCCATGCGCCTTCGATCAAACCGATTGACGCAACCGCGCCCCCTACGTCAACAGACGATCCGGGCCATGCGCCGATAATCGAGGGATTTCGACGATGAATGGAGCGATGAACCGAGATGAGGCGATTTTGGGCTGCGTACTGGGGGGCGGCGCGTCGACGCGGTTCGGCAGCGACAAGGCTTTGGCGGTGCTGGATGGAGCGACGTTGCTGGATCGTGCGCGGGCGACCCTGATCGCGCTATGCGGCGATGTCGTGATCGCGGGCAGGGCGGACCTTGAAGGAGCGGTGGCCGACTGGCCGGAGGCTGGGCTGGGGCCTTTGGGGGGATTGGCCGGGGCCTTGCGCCATGCGCGCGAAGCGGGGTTCGGCGCCGTTCTGGCCTGCGGGGTCGATAGCCTTGGCCTGCCGGAGGACTTGCTGGCCCGCCTCTCGCCCGGTCCGGCCTGCCTCGCCGCGCAGCCGGTTGTCGGGCTGTGGCCGGTTGCCACGCTGGACGTTCTGGCCGAGATCCTGACCGGGGGTGAGCGCCGTTCGATGCTCCACTTTGCAGAGCGGACCGGGGCGCGGCTGGTCGAACTGGACGCCCCGCCAGCCAATGTGAACACGCCCGAGGATCTGGCACGGCTGGCCGAGGACCAAAGGCGTAGCTGATTTTGGCGGCTTGTGCCGGTCCTTCGCATTTGCAATGGCAGTGCCGACTATGGCCGACCCCCGCATCATCGATATCGCGCTGGACGAAGCGACGATCCTGTGGCGGAACCCCGATATCGAGCAGGAACGGCGCATCGCGATCTTCGACCTGATCGAGGAGAACACCTTCAAGCCGATGCGCGCCTTCGGGGCTGGGCATGAAGGGCCGTACAAGCTGACCCTGTCGGTGGTCGATGGACGGCTGTCGATCGCCATCGATGACGAATCGGGCAATCGGCTGGAAGAACTGTTGCTGGGCCTTGCCCGCTTTCGCCGCCCGATCCGCGAGTATTTCGCGATATGCGACAGCTATTACCAGGCAATTCGCAAGGCCAGCCCGCAAGAGATCGAGACGATCGACATGGCCCGGCGCGGGGTTCACAACAACGCGGCGGAACTGTTGCTGGAACGGCTGGATGGCAAGGTAGAGACCGATTTCCCGACCGCGCGGCGGCTGTTCACGCTGATCTGCGTGCTGCACATCCGGGGCTGATCCGATGGCACTGCCCCGATTGCGCATGCCGCGAATCCGGCTGGCGCGCCCACGCCTCTGGCTGGTTTTCGCCGCCGTGGTGCTCGCCATCGTCGGGACGATCTGGTGGAAACAGGCGCACTGGACACCCGATGTGGCCGACTATCCTTTGCAGGGGGCATGGCTGTCGGACGGCGATGTCAAGGTGGTTCCGGCGCTGCCCGAACTCGGCGCGCGGTTCGTCTATGTGACCGCAAGTCTGGGTGCGAAGGGACAGAACGCCGATTTTTCGGCGACGGTGGAAGCCGCGCGGCAGGCCGGATTGCAGGCGGGCGCAGTTCATATCTACGATCCTTGCCGCCGCGCGGACGAGCAATCGGCCAACTTCGTCACGCTGGTCGCCCGCGATGCGGACCTGCTGCCGCCCGCCGTCTATCTCGACAAATCGGGGGAGGACTGCCCTCGCCGCGTGCGCCCCGCAGAGGTCGAATCGGAACTCGTCGTGTTCCTCAACCAGATCGAGAGCCACGCCGGGATGCGCGCCATCCTTGCGCCGAGCGAGCGGTTTGAGGAGGAGTACCACTTCGGCAGCCGGGCCGAGCGTGAGCTTTGGCTGACCCGCAACTGGATCGCGCCGGGCTATGCCGGGCGTCCTTGGGCGTTGTGGACCGCGAATACCGATCTGCGCACCGGCGTCGTTGGCGGCTCGGTCGCATGGGTCGTGGCGCGGCCCTAAGCGGTTAATCCGCACCCGCCAAGTTAATCCCCACCAGATTGCCCCCGCGCCCTTGCGGGACGTTCCGCCGATTGGGCAAGGAAACCCGCACCAAGGAGGACCGGGCAAGGCA
Organism: Croceicoccus naphthovorans; assembly: GCF_001028705.1. Classification (NCBI taxonomy): domain Bacteria; kingdom Pseudomonadati; phylum Pseudomonadota; class Alphaproteobacteria; order Sphingomonadales; family Erythrobacteraceae; genus Croceicoccus; species Croceicoccus naphthovorans. The sequence goes on from NZ_CP011770.1 coordinate 471,588, forward strand.
ATGGCGATTCTTTCCGACAAGTGGATCCGCGAACAGGCGCAGAATCAGGGTATGATCGAGCCCTTCGTCGAGGCTCAGAAGCGCGACGGTTGCATATCCTATGGCCTGTCGTCCTACGGCTATGACGCGCGCGTGGCGGACGAGTTCAAGATTTTCACCAACATCGACAGCGCTATTGTCGATCCCAAGGATTTCGCCAGCAACAGCTTCGTCGACAAGAAGACCGATTGCTGCATCATCCCGCCCAACAGTTTCGCACTGGCCCGCACGGTCGAATATTTCCGCGTGCCGCGCGACGTGCTGGTGATCTGCCTTGGCAAGAGCACCTATGCCCGGTGCGGCATCATCGTGAACGTCACCCCGCTGGAACCCGGCTGGGAAGGGCACGTCACGCTGGAATTTTCCAACACCACGCCGCTGCCCGCCAAGATCTATGCCAACGAAGGCGCGTGCCAATTCCTGTTCCTGAAAGGGAACGAGCCGTGCGAGGTCAGCTATGCCGACCGCGCAGGCAAGTACATGGGCCAGCGCGGCGTGACGCTGCCGAAGCTATAGCGGGCAGCGTCACCATACCGGATCAGTCGACGAACAACGCGTCGAGGTCTGCGGCAGAGTGGCGTTCTGTGATGCCGCCTTCGCGGGCATTGACTTTGGTGCCGCGCTGAACCGGCATGCGATCGCCGACCGCCTTGGCCCAGCGTTGCAGGTTCGTGTATTCGTGGACCGACAAGAATGTGCCCGCGTTCTTGTACGACTTGTCTAGCGCGAGTTGTCCGTACCAAGGCCAGATCGCCATGTCCGCGATTGAATAGTCATCGCCCGCAACGAATTCACGGTTCGCCAGATTCTGGTCCAGCACATCCAGCTGACGCTTCGTTTCCATCGCATAGCGATCAATCGCATATTCGATCGGATAGGGCGCATAGGCGTAGAAATGCCCGAACCCGCCGCCCAGGAACGGCGCGCTGCCCATCTGCCACATCAGCCATGACAGCACCTCTGCCCGCTCCGCCCCGCCCGATGGCAGGAAAGCGCCGAACTTCTCGGCAAGGTGGATCAGGATCGCGCCCGATTCGAATACGCGCACCGCTTCGGCCCCGCTGCGGTCGACCAGCGCCGGGATTTTCGAATTTGGATTGATCCCGACAAAGCCGGAGGTGAACTGGTCCTTCTCTCCGATGTTGATCAGCCATGCATCGTATTCGGCCCCGGCATGGCCTGCGGCCAGCAGTTCTTCGAACAAGATGCCGACTTTCTGGCCGTTCGGCGTGCCCAGCGAATAGAGCTGAAACGGATGTTGGCCGACCGGCAGGTCCTTTTCGGACCGGGCACCGGCGGTGGGCCGGTTTATGCTGGTCCACTCGCCAGAGCTCTGATCGTCATAGGTCCAGACTTCGGGCGGTGTATACTGTTCGGTCATGGCAAGTCCTGTCGCTGCCGGAATTGGCTTGGTGCAACAGATAGGACGTGCTCGCGAGATTGCCACCGCGTGTCGGCGCAACGCGTCGGTGCCCGCAGGACAGCCTGAATTTTGCGAGAAACTGGAGCGGGCGAAGGGATTCGAACCCTCGACCCCAACCTTGGCAATTCGCCCGACGGCTTTTCGCTACTCTTTCCGATTGCGCGAAAACACACGATAAATACCTGTAATGACATAATAATATTGTGTATATATCTTCGCCATGCCACTCTAAATTTCGCCAGAATTGACCCTGAAAGCCTTACAAAGTAAGCATTGAGGGTAATTTTTCCCGAAAAGTAAGCAGTAGATCGGGACGGATGACAAGGTGGTTGATATCATGCCAAAAATCTCGAAAACGCTCGTCGAAGGTCTGAAACGCTCGAAAGATCGGGTCAAAGGTTCTAATCAGATTGTATGGGATAGCGAACTGCGCGGATTCGGCGTTAGTCTCGGTTCGCAGGGTACGAAGAGCTTTGTTGTGCAGTACCGCACACCTGAGGGGCGCACCCGGCGGAAAGTGATTGGTCGCTTCGGCCTTATGACCGCTGAGGAAGCAAGGCGATATGCAAAGGCATTTCTTGGCGATGTCGCGAAAGGTACGGACCCTCTTGCTGAGGCAGAAAGCCAGAGTAACTACACCATCAATGAGATATGTGACTGGTATCTGGAGCGAGCCGCAGCCGGAAAGATTATTGGACGTAGTCGGCGACCAATCAAGTCGTCGACGCTTGCGATGGATCGCAGCCGCATCGAAGCTCATATCCGCCCGCTTCTAGGGGACCGCGTGATTGAGCGGCTTAGACTTGGCGACATTGAGGCAGCCCAAGCGGAAATTGCAGCAGGCGCTACAGCCAAACCTCGCAAAGGTAGTCGAGGTGGCGTCACCACAGGTGGCGAAGGTGTTGCCTCGCGCTCCATGTCCACGCTTCATGCGATCCTTGAACATGCTGTGCGGCTGGGGGAAATCGAGAAAAACCCTGCCCGCGGCATCAGACGTCTGGCGAGCAGTCCAAAAATGCGCTGGTTGTCCCAAGCCGAAATCCGTTCGCTCGGAACAGCACTGCGTGAAGCAGAAGCTGAATTCGAACATCCCAAAGGAATTGCCGTAATCCGGCTGTCGCTGCTGACTGGCTTCCGCCGGCTTGAAGCGCTCAGCCTCGAACGGAGCTGGTTGCTTGAGGAAGAGCATGCCATTCATTTTGCCACGACAAAAACTGGTGCGCAGCGCAGGGTGATTGGCGAGTCCGCTCAGAAATTGCTTCTCGATCAGCCGAATGACGGCTCGAAATATTTCTTCCCTGCCGACTGGGGTGATGGGCACTTTATCGGAGTGGTTCGGGTTCTGGATCGGATTTGCGCTCGGGCGGAGCTTGAAAATGTCACGCCGCATGTACTCAGGCATACGTTTGCAAGCGTTGCCGGGGGCCTGGGGTATTCCGAACTGACGATCGCGGCTTTGTTAGGGCATGCGTCTCGCGGCATTACGCAGAGATACATTCATATCGACGAGCCGTTGCGAGCCGCAGCAACTGCTGTTTCCGGACATATTGCCGAACTGCTCAACGAGGGTGATTGACTTGGACCGCCCGTCTGAAAATTTGCCGTTAAAATCCGTCTTGATGCTGAGGTGGGCTGCCGACACCATCTCCACCTAGCGCATTTAGGCTGCTGCCTTCAGCGGCGAGTGCTCTCGTCCTTCAGGCTGTTTCCGTGTCGGGCGACAGAACGGGCGCTGGCGCAAGGCAGGCCTCGTCGAAATCGCGCATGGTGCCCTCGTCGGACAAGCCTTCCATCATCTCGTGGACAGCGGCCATCGCCTCACTCTTGTAGGTCTTTGCCCTAGCCTTGCGCATCGTCTTTCACCTCGACCAATCGGTCTGCTTCAACTTCCGTTTCGATCTGGTCATCGCCCAACACCAGCACGATGCTACTGCATGCTGACGTGATTGCAAACGAACTCAACAGCCGAACACGTCAAGCGGCAGCGGTCAATTGCCGGATTATCTATCGAGAGCTTGAGGTCTTTTCCGAGAGACCTGATAGCACAAGACCTGGGGCATGTATTTCGGCGGCCCTGAAGGCCTTCAGGACGCGCAGATTTACATCGGTCTCGAAGGCCTTTTCATGTCTGGTATCCAGGACATAGGCTTTGAGCCTCAATCTCACGCCGCTCATCGTGTCGGACATCCACTGTGTGACGAGTACTACGATGGGCTTAGCCAGAAAAACGTAGCGGCTGGATAGTGCGGCTTCGTTCACAATGCTCCTTGCGAGATCGATATCCAGACCCGGCGCGATGTAGAAATCCATCACAACCTGCATATCGAGCGCGCCATAGTTGCCCGATGAGGTGATATCACTCAGGAACTTGCTGTTTGGGATGGTGATCGTGTTGTCGTCAAGTGTTTGCATGCGTACGGATCTGAGGCCGATTGCCGTGATGTCTCCATACTCGCCGCCGAAGGTTACGCGATCTCCGACCTGGAAGGGTCGGTCGAGCATAACGATCAGGCCAGCGATGAAGGACGCAACGAGATCCTTCATCGCAAAGCCCACGGCAACGGCAAGTGTGCCCCCGATCAATGCCAGCGCCGTATCGTCGAGCCGGAATGAGAGGAGCAGGACAATAGCGGTCGTCACGATGTAAATGACGAATTGCGCGAGCGTAGAGAGCTTCTGAAGCGTCAGCCGACGGGACGAAAACTCGCTGCTGAACCCATGAACGAAGCGGTCCAGTATGCGCAGCAACGCCCATGCACCTGCGATGACCAGGAAGGATGTAATTACACCGCTCCATCGGATCACGCCGCCGAGCTTGCTGATCGTATCTGCACCCACCTCACTTTGGGCAAAAGCGGGTGACGCAGCGGCAAGGGCGACAATCACGCTGGCGAATATCGCGTTTAAACGGATAGCTTTCCCCATGGTCAGAACCTCACGATCAGGTTTTGGCGCATCAGGACACGCACTGCTTCGGCCCACCAGAACATTGTAATTCGGTAGCCGTCACCATCGCGGGCAATAACCCCAATACGTTCCAGTCCACGCAGGGCATCGACTACAATGATTGACGGAAGATCAGTGCTTCGCTCGATTGCGGACTGCTGCGCATGGTCCATTTGCAGTATAGCCCGCAATACGAACATGGCGGCATCTGGCAGACGCTGTAACGCCTGGATATCGGGTGTCGCGAACGTACGCACCACAACCTTGCCAGCAGCAGAGTCAATGAATAGCGAACGCCGCCAGAACTCCAATGCAATCGCAGGATTGCCATTGGCGTATTCGTTCAGCCGGTCGAAAAAGGCCGCCTCTTTGCGCTGTTCGGGTGTAAGATCGCTATCGAATTGATATCCGCCCATTTCGGCGAGGTCACTGAAGTCCGCCTCTATTTCCGCCTGTTTGGAGCGACGTTCAAGAAGGGTTCGAAGGTCTTTGGACGACCATCGGTCAAGGTGCCGGATCTGATCGAACAGCACGCGATCGAAGCGCGCGCGCGAAATGTAGTTCCACGCGGGCGCTCCAATCGACATCACCCACACACAGCCTTCCCCACAACATCGTGCGAAGGCGACCAACCTGTCCAGGTCTCGAAGGCCACCAATCGCGGGGATGACCAGGCGTTGGACATCGTCAATCTCGATAAAGAGATGGCGCGGATCATCACGCTTGCAAATGGCCTGCACAATGGCGTCCTCGCTCTGAGGCCTTGTGTCGGGCGTGAGGGATGCGGACAGATCGGCCAGCACGCCCTCAAACCCGCGGGCATCGACCCTGATTGAGAACACCCGTTCGGTCTTTGTCGCGTGAGATTCCTTCAAGGCTTGTAGCGCGGCACTCTTGCCCAGTCCGCGCTCTCCGACGATTGCCGCGATGGTCCCGCCGCGAAGTTCTTCAGATGCATAAGGAATGCTCGGTCCGTTAACACGCGATGCCTGCAAGGGCGCTCGGTGCGGGGCGAGCACGTCCATCTTTTCGGCGGGTAAGCGACGATATTTTCCGCTTGCCTTGTCTTGGGCAACACGCTGGGCAGCCACCATCCGGTTGCGTTGTTCGAACAGCTCGTGAACCAGGGCGAAATCGCTGATCCGCCTGGCTATGGCCAGACGCGCACCATTGATGAGCAGAACCGTGCCGGCAAAAACTCTGCCGATGAGGCCCAGAATACCCGCCGGGTCCCGTGCAATCCAGCCCAGGAGCGCACTGCGCCCGGCAGTGACACCGCAGAGTGCTACAATTCTATCCCGCCACCAGTGGGACAGTATCAACGTTACCGGGATCGCCAGTAGCCAGCAGAAGCTGAGGATCCAGTGATATATAGCCCCTTCACCAACACTTTCGCGCGCCAGCGCAAGTGCCAGAAGTACGGCAAGCGCTACGCCAACGACCAAACCGAGAGATTTAAGGCGCAAGTTGGCGCGTGGATCTTCGCTGCGGCCGCCGCGTACAAGCTCATTTGCAAGACGCGCTATGAGCCAGGCACCGATCGAAAAGATTACGATTATCCAGACATAGGATAGCCCAGCGGGGTGAATGGTCGCCGGCAGAAGCCAGCGCAGCATCAGGATGTAGACCATCCAGTCGAGCGGGGCGCCAACCCGTCGTACATAGTTTACGATCGTAACCTGGAAGGCGCTGGCAAGAGTAGGTGCGTTGCGCCGTCGTAGGGCCGTTTCGGTTGTGAGCAGGATGGAGATGCCGTGCTGTCGCCACCAGCGGAAGATGATGGTGAGGAGCAGGATAGCAAAAAGCGAGAATACCATCGAGGGAGTGGGCTGCCTGAAGGGGGCCAGCGCTTCGTCGAGATTGTTTCGCCAGTCTGACGCCTGATAGCGCAAATCGAGCGTGATTTGGGCCAGTTCGCGGCTTACCTGTGCAATGCCTTCGCTACCGAAACCGAGGACTGCGGAGCGTTTGCTGCTGCTTAGATGGTCGATGAGTTCGAGACGCGATGCGTTGACGAGTACCATCGCATCACGAAGCGCGGTCTTTTCCCTCGACGTTGCGGTTGCTTGCCTGTCCGCGAGGGTCGCGGCGTTTTCTACAAGCTCGTGCCTTAACCGGATCAGTTCGGGCGCGGCGACAAGGCCTTGGGTCAGTGCATCATCAAGCGGAGGCGGGTCTATTGATGTGTCACGTTTTACATTTCGGGAGCTGAGCGCGCCCCGCAACTGACCCCGAACGTCTTGCAAATAGCTGACCAATTGCTCGTACAATGAATCGGCTTGCGCTGTGCTGTTTCTGGCAGTGGAAGCTATATCCTTCACCTTACGGCGCCAGGCCAGGGCGTCATTCTGTATTTGCTCGGGTCTTGCCTCGACCTGGCTCAGCACACCAGAGAAGCGAGCTTGAGCAGCCCTGACGGCATAGAGTTTCGTGCGCTCGGTCGCTATGATCCGTTCGCTTTCGTTTTCTGCCTGCTGTGCCAACTCGGCGGCGGCGCGCATTTCTCCTTCTGCTGCCAGAACGGCATTTGATGGCGTCACACCAATGCCACTTGAAACCAGGAGGTTCGAAAGTTGATCCGGAGGCAAGGCGATTACCTGGCGCTGCAATTGCGCTAGCCGGGCCTGCAATCCTGCCGGAGAATCTGGATTCTTGACCTGAGCCTCGGATGAGGTGCTTTCCAGCTCGGCAAGGCTATTTGCGAGGTCGATCGTAAGCGTATCGCCGGGGGCGGGTTTGCCGCTGAGGAACGCCTCCAATGACGAGATCCGCTCGCGCAAGCGCTCCGTTTCGGAATCTTCTCTAAGTTTCTCTTGCTGAGTCTGAACCTTTGCCGCGTGCCTGCGCAGCAATTCTGTTTGCCGGGATTGGGGTAACCGCAGGAAGCTCGCCTGAGCAATGGCAAGGCGGGCATGATCGATATTGAGCGGCGCGAGGACTGCGGGATCGGCTTTCGCCTTGTCGAACAAAGTCTTGTCGCCGATCATGGCGATCACCGATTTGAATGTGACATTGTCCAGGCTTGATTGGAAAAGGCTGTTTGCATCCACATCGGCGGGGAGATCGCCTTCCACGAGTTGTTCGATGGCCTTGGCCTGACGCGCGACCGGGCTTTCGGAAGCTTCCGCGCTGGTCCGACTGACGGTTGCTGGAGGCGTGTCGGGCGATGGGGCTTGAGCGATCGCGTCCTGGACGCCACAAAGTGAAAGCGCGAAGAACAGGCAACTGACAATGGTTTTGCGATTCATGCTTCTTTCTGGATTTGGTTGACGAGTTCTATTGTGGTGCTGGCCAACTGTACCTTCCCTCCGCTTCTATCGACCGCTTCCAGGATTTTTCGCATGATGGCATCCTTGGTTGAGCGGCGAGCCTTGTAATCGACGATGTAGCGCACCGTAAACTCGATCCAGTTGTCAGTCGCAGACAGTGTGACCATGGGTTCAACGCGGGCCTGTTCGATCATGAAATGGCGTGCAACGTTGTGCCAAATGTCTCGGGAGCGGTGAGTGAAATCCTCGACCTGGTCGGACACGGCATCTTCGATCATTCTCTGTGCCACTTTCCAGTTCGATCCGTATCGCACCGGTATCGTGAATTCGTCCCACAAAAACGGAAATTCGCCGGAGTAGTTAAAGACGGGTTGCTTGAACACGTAACTGTTGGCGATCCGTACGATGCGACCGTTGTACTGGTCCCCGTTTACCCAGCCTCCAAGTTCCATCAGCGTGGTACGCAGGATACCGATATCGATCACATCTCCCTTGATGCCGCCAAGCTGCACGCGATCACCGGGTTTGTAGAAGCTGCCGAAAGAGAGCGCGACCCAACCGGCAACGCTGGCGATGACTTCCTGCAAGGCGAAGGCCACACCTGCGCCTACCGCGCCGATCACGACTGAGAACTGAGCGACCCGTGAGCTGAACATGCTCAACAGGACAACGAAGAACAGGATATACCCCAGATAGCCAATTGCCTTGCGGACGCGATAGCGTGCCGACACATCTTCAATCGAGCGAACCGCCAGACCCCGCAGTATAAGGATGCCGGCCAGCAGAGCCAGCAACAGCAGGATCGAAGGGGTGTAGGAAGCGATGGAGGTCAGCGGGAGCAATTTATCCGGGGCTGGCAACATACGCGACCTTTCAAGCGTGACATTTCGTCTGGATGGGCAAGCGACGGAATTGTCGGCTCGGCTCGCAAGTCCAACCCCAGGACCGCGTCAGGGCACAATCCGCGTGCTGGATGGCAAAAAGGACAGGTGCCGTCGGAGGTTATCGGTCAGGCAGGTTACTGGCGAATTTTACAATCTGATTTTCATCCCGTAAATTCGAATTGATTGAATGATAAATTCGTGAAATTCAAATTAAATGGATATCTCCTCCCTCAGCACGTTCCTGGCGGCCGCCGACACGGGAAGTTTCACCGCCGCGGCACAACGCGTCCATGTCAGCCCGTCAACCGTCACTGAGCGGATCAAACAGCTTGAGCACCGGCTTGGCGTGGTTCTTTTCGAGCGTGACAAGCGCGGTTGTCGGTTGACGCTGGCCGGACGAAAACTGCTCGGGCCTGCGTCTCAGGCCGTTCGCGCCATTGACATTGCGAGGCACGAAGTGGGGCTGCCTGAACGCTTCAGGTGCTCCCTATCGTTTGGTGCACAGTATGTCTTGTGGAACGACGGTTTGCTGGATTGGCTTGCCCAAACACGCGGATCGCTGCCGGATGTGGCCTGGCGAGTGACCAGTGGTGCCTCTGCACGATTGAACCGCGATTTGGCCGAGGGCTTCCTCGACTTCGTGTTGCTCTATGATCCGGTATTCCGCCCCGACATTGGTTCGATGCCTTTGTTTGAAGACGAACTGATTCTTGTGACTGCAGGATCGTCTGACACATGGAGGAAGGATTATGTCCGGATCGAATGGGGACGGGATCTCGGCGTGGAGATTGCATCGCGTCTTGATCTGGCACCGGAATCCGGCCTGCTTCTCGACCTGGGGGAGCGTTCGGCAGATTGGCTGGTGAAGCATGCGATGGCAGGGTACATGCCCGCCCGTTCGGTCGCGAGCCGGATCGAGGCAGGAGAACTAAGCCGGGTTAATCATGCTCCTAGATTTCATTTCCCGGCCTATGCTTGCTGGCGAAGGGATATGGATGAAAGCTTGCTCACGGCGCTGCTCGAAAGTCTCAAAAACTCCCGGATCTGCGCAGAATGATGCGGCTTTCTCACTTGTGCTAAATTGCCAAGCGGGGGGTGAGCCAATCTCAATTACCTCAGCCCGCCGCCAATGGCGCGGTATAATTCGACCATGTTGGTGGCGCGGTTGAACTTGGCGGTAACGAATGACTGTTCGGCGCTATAAACCAAGCGCTGGGAATCTAGCGTGACCAGAAAATCATCGACACCAGTGCGAAATCGCGCATCGGAGAGCCTGTAGGCGGATCTAGCCGCGTCTCGCAGCGAGCCCTGTGCTTCGAGTTCCTCCGCCATCGTTGCTCGTCTTGCAAGCGCGTCTGCGACCTCCCTGAACCCTGTTTGGACACTTTTTTCATAGGTGGCCACCATCGCGTCGTAGGTAGCCTGCGCATAGCGAAGATTGCCCGAGTTTCGGCCAAAATCGAATATGGGCAGATTGGCGGAAGGTGTGACCGCCCAGTAATCGCTGCCGGAAGCGAACAGGTTTGAAAGACCAATGCTCATCGTGCCCAGCGCGGCGGTTAGCGAAATACGCGGAAAGAATGCCGCACGGGCTGCACCGATATTGGCGTTCGCGGCGCGAAGGCGGTGTTCGGCGGCGGCAATGTCCGGACGGTTCAACAACATCGTCGATGGGAGTTCGGCCGGCAAGTTTGTAAGTGTAACATCCGTTTCCGGGAACCCGGACGGCAGGTCGTGGGGTTGAAGGACAACTCCCGCTAGTAGATTGAGTGCATTTCTGTCCTGTGCAACGCGTGTTGTCGCTGCGGCGATATCCGATCGTGCCTGGTCGTAGCTGGTTTGTGCCTGACGCACTTCGAGTGCCGATGCGATACCCTTTGTGAATCGAGCCCTTGTCAACTCCAGCGTTTGTCCAAATGCCTCTTTCATATCGCGCGCAATTCGGAGCCGTTCCTGATCCGCCGCCATTGTCAGCCATGCCGTCGCCACTTCGGCGATCAGTGCGGTCTGCGCCGCGCTCCGGTTCTCGACACTGGCGAAAAATTCCTGTTGGGCTGCCGATGACATGTTTCGGACTCTGCCGAACAAATCTACCTCCCAGGCAGACACACCCACCGAAGCCGAATAGGTGTCGGTCCGACCCGACACTCCGCCAGCAGTGCTATCCGCGAATGGCTGATCCTGATAGGCTACGCTCCCGGTGACACCAACCGAAGGCAGGCGACTTGCGCGCTGCACCTGATATTGCGCGCGTGCCTGCTCGATATTGGCGAGAGCGATGCGAAGATCGCGATTGTTGTCCAAAGCTGTCTGGACGACGCTTGCCAGATGCGGATCGATGAGGAAGTCCCGCCATGCGGTTTCGGCCGATACAGTTGCGGGTCCGGCAGTTGTGCCGTCTGGCGGCCCGGACAGACCGACTGCGGTATTCATTGCAGGCACTGGCAGGTCGGGCCTCACATATTTGGGCGCCATGTTGCAGGCTGCCAATACCAGGGGCAGCGCAGTGGCGGCGAGCAGCTTTAAATTGCGCAAGGTCAGGCCTCCTGCGGCGTGGCCGGGCCAGCACCGTCAAGATCTGCAATGTGTTCTTCGTATTTCCGACGGAACAGCCGTTTTACCACGGTGAAGAACAAGGGAACGAAGAAGACAGCCAGCACTGTTGCGGAGACCATGCCGCCCACCACAGCCCAGCCAATCGCGTTCTGTCCGCCCGCGCCCGCACCAGTAGATAGTGCGAGCGGCAGCACGCCGAACGTGAAGGCCAGACTTGTCATGAGGATTGGACGCAGGCGCAGCTTGCCTGCTTCAAGGGCCGCCTGGATCGGTGACAATCCTTCGCGCATCTTTTCTTCGGCAAACTCGACGATCAGGATCGCATTCTTGGCGGACACCCCGATTGTTGTGATGATACCCACCTGAAGGTAGATATCGTTGTTCAGTCCAGCCAGTGTTGCTGCAATCACCGCGCCGAACACCCCCAGAGGGACAACAAGCATTACCGCTACAGGCACGGACCAGCTTTCATAGAGTGCGGCAAGGCACAAAAACACGATCAGCATCGACAAGGCGTATACTGCCGGAGCCTGACCGCCGGAGGTCATTTCCTCGTAAGAAATTCCGCTCCATTCGATGTCCACGCCCGCAGGCAATCTAGCCGCAATCTCTTCGACCGCCTTCATCGCTTCGCCTGTCGATACTCCAGGTGCGGGGGCACCCATGATTTGCATCGACGACTGGCCATTGAACCGTTCCAGCTTTGCCGGGCCCTGGGTCCACTCGGTTGTCGCGAAGGATGAAATGGGTGCCATTGCGCCATTGCCTCCACGCACATGAAAGGCGCCAATGGAATCGGGGGCGGACCGAAATTGCTCGTCCGCCTGCACGTATACTTTTTTCACGCGGTCTCGATCGATGAAATCATTGACGTAGCTGCCGCCCATCGCCGTGCTGATTGTCGCGTTGATGTCTGATTGTGAAACCCCGAATGCACCTGCTGCCGCCCGGTCGACGTCAAGCTTTAGCTGTGCGGTGTCCTCAAGGCCGTTGGGCCGCACCTGCACCAGGCGTGGATCTGTGGCAGCCATGCCAAGAAACTGATTTCGTATCTGGGTGAGTTTCTCGTGACCGAGATCGCCACGATCCACAAGCTGCACATCGAAGCCGGATGCATTACCCAGTTCCTGGACTGCGGGCGGCACGAACGCGATGACCATCCCGGCCGAGATCTTCTGGAAGGCCTGATTGGCGCGTTGCGCTACTGCGGCGACCGTATTCTCTGCGCCAGGCCGTTCTGACCAGGGCTTCATGTCGACAAACGCGATGCCGACGTTCTGGCCTTGACCGGCGAACCCGAAGCCCGCGAGCGTGAAGACATTTGCGACATTGTCCTTTTCGTCTTTGCGATAGTGATCGCGTAACCGGTCAAGTGCGCGATTTGTTTCCGCAATGGTCGAACCGGCGGGCAATGAGACCTGATTGATAATTGTTCCCTGATCCTCGTCGGGCAGGAAGCCGCCTGGCAGCTGCATGAAGATGAGGCCCATGCCGACCACGATCACGGCATAGACAGACATTGTGCGGCCCCAGCGACGCTCGATCTTGCCCAGCATGGTCCCGTATCGGTCAACACCACGATCGAAGGCGGCGTTGAACTTACCGAAGAAGCGATTGAGAAGACGGGTAACCGCGGTCGTCTCTTCTGCTTCGCGAGCGTGGTCATCAGGTGCAGGCTTCAGAATGGTGGCGCAGAGGGCTGGTGTCAGGATCAGGGCAACCAGAACGGAAAGCGCCATGGAAGACGCAATCGTGATCGAAAACTGCCGGAATATGACGCCAGTGGAGCCATCGAAGAACGCCATGGGCAGAAACACCGCCGACAAAACCAGGCCAATACCGACCAGCGCGCCGCTGATCTCGTCCATCGATTGCCTTGCCGCCTCTTTCGGGCTCAGATTTTCAGTGTGAATGAGTCTTTCGACATTTTCGACAACGACGATGGCATCATCGACCAACAGGCCAATGGCCAGGACCATACCGAACAAGGTGAGGGTGTTGATCGTGAAGCCTGCTATCGCAAGGATCGCGATCGATCCCAGGAGAACGACTGGAATAGCAATTGTCGGTATGAGGGTTGCTCGCCAGTTCTGTAGAAAGAGGAACATGACGAGGAAGACGAGGACGACGGCTTCGATCAGAGTGCTGACCACTTGCTCGACCGAAAGCGCGACAAAGGTCGAATTGTCGACTGGGAACTGGTATTTCACCCAGACAGGGAAGTCTTTTGACAGAACCCCTATCTCTTCCTTGACAGCAGCCACCGTGTCGAGGGCATTGGCACCGGGCGCCAGTTTTATGCCGAGGCCGGCAGCCGGGTGGCCATTGAACTTTGCGCTGAATCCATAATTCTCAACGCCCAAACTGATACGCGCGACATCGGAGAGATATACAACCGAGCCGTCGCTGTTGTTCCGCAACATGATCTCGCGAAATTCATCGACTGTCCGCAAGCGAGACTGGGCGGTAATCGCGGCATTCAGCGCTTGCCCTTCAGGAGATGGTGCGCCGCCGATCTGGCCTGCGGATACCTGGGCGTTCTGTGCCCTGATCGCATTCACAACATCGGTTGTGGTTATGCCGAGGTTCGCCATCTTGTAGGGATCAAGCCAGATACGCATCGCATATTGCGCGCCCAGCAACTGGGTATCGCCTACGCCGGATATGCGGCTGATCGGATCCTGCAGGGAGGACGCAATGAAATCGCCCGCATCCATCTGATCATGGATGCCGTCGTCAGCATAAATGCCTACGATCATGAGAAACGTCGAGGTCGACTTTGTCACGCGAAGGCCCAATTGCTGAACCTCTTGAGGCAGCATTGGAGTGGCCTGTGCCAGCTTGTTCTGAACCTGCACTTGCGCGATGTCAGGGTCGGTGCCCTGCTCGAAAGTCAACGTGACAGTAAGGTTACCCGCGCCGTCGCTTGAAGACGCGAAATATCGCAAGTTGTCGATGCCCTTGAGCTGTTGCTCGATGACCTTCGTAGTCGTGTTTTCGAGCGTTTCCGCGTTGGCACCCGGATAGCTGCCGACAATCTGCACGGTTGGAGGAGCGATAGATGGAAACTGGGCGACTGCGAGCGAGCGAAGTGCGAGCGCGCCTGCAAGCATCAATATAATGGCGAGAACCCATGCGAAGATGGGTCTGTCGATAAAAAAGCGTGACATATCCTACTTCGCCCCGCTCGCGTGGGCCGTCACTTGCTGGGGCTTTTCCGGGTTTACGACCGTGCCGGGACGCAGATTCATCAGCCCTTCGATGATGAGCTTGTCACCAGGTTTGAGCCCACCTGTCACAATCCATTTGTCGCCTACGACGCGATCTGTTTCGACCAGGCGGACTTCGACCTTGTTGTCCTTGCCAACCACCATCGCGGTTCCGCGTCCGCGTGGATCGCGGGAAATACCTTGCTGAGGTGCAAGGATGACGTTGTCTCGCAGGCCTTCGACCAGCCTTGCGCGAACATACATTCCGGGAAGCAGCAGGCCTTCCGGATTGGGAAAGGCGGCGCGCAGGATCACCGAGCCGGAATCGGGATCGACAGTGACATCCGAAAATTGAAGTCGCCCCTCGATGGGATAGATCGTGCCGTTGGGAAGAGTAAGCTCGATCTGTGGGCCTTTGCCTTCGTTGAGATCGCCAGCAGATAGTGACTGTTTAAGGTCAATGAGCTGCGCTGCGGACTGGGTGACGTCGACATAGACTGAATCTGTTCGCTGGATCGTCGCCAACGGGTTTGCTTGGGCCGCCGAAACAAGAGCACCGGGCGTGATCAGTGAGCGGCCGATATGACCGGATATCGGAGCGCGAATACGTGTAAAATTCTGGTTTACCTGCGCCGCGCGCAACGCACCTCGCTGTGCCGCGACATTGGCGCGTGCCTGCGCTGCCGCCGCTGATGCATCGTCATATTGTTGCTTGCTGACGGCATTGATGGCGACAAGCTCCTTATAGCGGTCCGCTTGCGAAGAAGTCGCATTTATCGCGGCTTGGGCGATAGCGAGTGCGCCTTCCGCTTGTGCGACGGCGGCGCGATATGGTGCGTCCTCGATCTCATAAAGCACCTGACCTGCTCGGACATAACTGCCTTCTTCGAACAGTCGGCGACGGATGACACCGGAAATCTGCGGACGGACATCGGCGGTTTCCCGTGCAGAAACACGCCCGGGCAATTCGCTGACCAATTCAGCTGATCCCGCGCTGAGGGTAACCACACCTACAGTTGGGGGCGGCGGATCCTCTCTCCCCTGCTGACCGCAGCCGGCAAGCGTGATGGCCAGGACGCAAGCAATAATCCTGTCTGCTATGACATTTTGCATGGTGCCCTTTCCAATTTCATCGCATATAAATATGAGAGTGAATATTCATTCACATAAGGGGGGCGTTAGATTTTGACGATTGCGAGTGCAAGTCCAAATCCAAATGGGAGGAGAAGGGCAAATGTGTGCCGTGCAGCAAAAGGCGTCCAGCAGGGATCGCATTCTGCATTCCGCAAGGAATGCTCTTTGGTGAAAATGGATTTCACCAAACATCAATGTCGGAACTCGCTGCAGAAGCTGACATGTCGGTCGGGCTGATCTACCGGGCGTTCAAGAGTAAGGACGAGATAATCGAGGCGATCGTTTCCGCCGATTTTGATCGCAAGCTGACGGAGTTCGAAAACCTCCGGGAGCGGTTGCGCGATGAAGCACTTACGGTCAGGCAGACTTTCGAGGAGCTCTTTCAAAGAACAATTGAAGAGAATCGAGAAGCGTTGGCATTCGATATCCTCGCCGAAGGGTTCCGCAATGCGCGAGTGGGTAAGATCATCGACGAATCGTGCCAACGGTTCCGCGATTACTTTCGCGCATTCATACGAACCGCAAACAACAGGCTGTCTGACGAAGAAGTCGAAGGTGCAGCAGAATTGGCGTTGTGTTGCCTGTTGGGCCTCGCGCATCGCAACATATCCAGACCTAAGCTCGGTGCCGCTCAAACAGCCCGTCAGAGTGCTCTTATGATTACGATGGCTCTGGAGGGTATCTAACGAATCGTTCTGCCCGGCTTAGCGAGCGAACAACAAGTCGAGTGCTAACAGCGCCGATTTCTTGATGGATATTGGATCATCGCTGTCGTACCCAAACCGTGATGTTCGACACCTTCAAACGTCTGATACTCGTCTTTGCATTTGCGCTGCTTGCCGGCGTCGCGATCTGGATGCACTGGTGGTGGCTGGCTGTTCCCTGCGGAGGCCTTGCTCTGTTGTACCCATCCGGTGAGGACCGCAGCGTGATGGCTAGGAGCCCTTTTTCGAGATGATGCGCTTTGCGGCGGCGTTGCGTTTGGCGGCGATACGGCCGAGGGCGACCTGGATGGGGAAGATATCCAGTTCCTCCGGGTCGTAATCGTCGAGCCATCGGCAGATGTCAGCATGTTCCTCGTGCGTGGGATCGGACCTGGCATCGAGCACTTCGTAGAAGCCGCTAATCCCGCCGCAATCTTCGGGCGGGCAATTGCGCTCGCCGATGATGAAGCGCGGGTAGGCTATGGCCGGGTCGCCCTGGCGAACATCACTCAGGGTCAGCGTGTGCTGCCAGTCGTCACCAAAGTCGTAGGAATAGGCGATCGTGGTGGTGCCCGGGGAAAGGACATCACGCAGACGAACCCGCGAGGCATTTTTGGGCGGCGGAGTGCCCCAGTCGTCATCCATCGGGATACCGTATGCCTGGCCGTCGATCATCATCTCCCAGAGATGATAGTCGAACCATCCCATCGCGGCCTGGACGATGTCATGCAACACCTTGAGGGTGATCGAGGTCGGCACCTCGACCTGCCGCCAGATCGGCGGATCGCTGTCCTTGAGGTCGATGCGCAGCGTGGCGATTTGCGTGAAGCTGTCGATGGCCGTGGGCCTGTGCATGGATCGAGCGGTCATGCCGCCTGCGATAGCACTCCTGCGTTCGCACGCCAGTTCCAGGGCAGCAGTTCGTCGATCCGGTGGGCAGGATGTCCGGCGATGCGCTCGAGGACGTCGGCCAGCCACGCCTGCGGATCGACTTCGTTGAGCCGGGCCGTCTGGATCAGCGTGTAGAGCACGGCGGCACGCTGTCCGCCGCGGTCAGAACCGCAGAACAGCCATGCCTTGCGGCCAAGCGGTACACAGCGCAGCGACCGCTCGGCGGCGTTGTTCGTGATGCAGATCCGGCCATCATCGAGGAAGCGGGTGAAGGCATCCCAGCGCCGGAGCATATAGTTGATGGCCTTGGCCAGATCGTGGCTGCGCGACAGCTTCGCGAGCTGCGCGGCGAGCCAGGCGTGCAAATCCGCCATCAGCGGCGCGCTGCGTTCCTGCCGGAGTGCAACGCGCTCGGCTGACGTCTTGCCATTAATGCCGCGCTCGATCTCGAACAGGGCATCGAGGCGCTGCACGGCTTCCAGCGCAATCGGGTAGATCATGCCGGTGCGTTCGCCGCGGCTCCTCCTGCGTGCGGCCCCCTCAACATCGGCCAGTTCGAAGAATTTGCGGCGTGCATGCGCGAAGCAGCCCGCCTCGATCACGGGCGCCGGCTGACGACCGGGCGCGTAAAGCTCGTTGTAGCCGCCATAGGCATCGGCCTGCAGGATCCCTGCCCAGGACGCCAGATGCGCCCGTGGATGCTCACCGCGCCGATCGCGGGAATAGTGGAACAAGGCTGCGGGCGGATCGGAACCGGCGAAGGGCCGGTCATCGCGCACATAGACCCACAGGCGCGCCGTATCGGTCTTGCCCTTCGCCATGACCGGCACGGTCGTATCGTCGCCATGGATCCGGGCTGCATCCAGCACATGGGCTTCGATCCGCCGGTAGAGCGGCATGAGTGCGAAGGCGGCGGCACCGACCTGGTCGGCCAGGGTCGAGGTGCTGAGCGCTACGCCTTCGCGGGCGAAGCGCTCGGCCTGCCGGTTGAGGGGCTGGTGCTGACCGTACTTCTCGAACAATAGCATGGCGAGGAAGCTGGGTCCGGCCCATCCGCGCGGCACGACATGGAACGGCGCCGGGGGCTGCGTAATCGTCTCGCAATCCCGGCAGGAGAACTTCTCTCGCACCGTCCGGATCACCTTCCACTGGCGCGGGATTACTTCCAGCGTCTCGGTGATATCCTCTCCCAGCTTCGACAGGCGCGCGCCGCCGCAGGACGGGCACGAACAGGGCGCGGGAATGACGATGCGTTCGCGGGGCAGATGTTCGGGGAACGGCTTGCGGCTCGGGCGCTTGCGTTCGAACGCGGCGACCTCGCTCGTCTTCGCCGCAGCGGCTTCGGCAGCGCAATCATTCTCGCAGGCATCGGCCTCGAGATCTTCAAGCTGCAATTCCAGCTGGTCGATCAGGCGGCAGCTGCGTTCGGCGCTGGCACCATATTGCTCGCGCCGCAGCCTGGCGATCTGCAATTTGAGGTGAGCGATCATTGCCTCGATCGCACTCTCGCGGGCTCTGGCCTTGGCAAGGCGGGCCTCGGCATCATCGGCGCGCGAGAGCGCGGCGGCCAGCAGCGCCTTAAGCGCTTCAACGTCGTCCGGCAGGGGCGATGCGACCGTGTCCATAAGCGGCATGGAATCACAGATCGGCCTTCGGTCAAAGCTCAAAATGCGCCAGCCAACGAAGAAAATGCAGCCCCTATCCGGCGCTTTGCGGACGCCAGGAGTATTGCGGGTTACGCCAGTCGATCCCCTCCAGCAGGCAGGACAATTGGGCATTGGTCAGCGAGACGATGCCTTCCCGAGCCGTGGGCCAGACGAAGCGACCCTTCTCGAGCCGTTTGGCATAGAGCGACATGCCGATGCCGTCGTGCCAGATGATCTTGATCAGCGATCCCGTCCGCCCTCGGAACACGAACAGGTCGCCGCCATGCGGATCGCGCTTCAGGCCCTGCTGAACCTGCAAGGCCAACCCCTGCATGCCCTTGCGCATGTCCGTGTGGCCCATCGCGATCCAGACCCTCGCGCCCGATGGGATCATCGCAGCGCCTTCAATGCCGCCGAAACCAGCGTAGCAGGTGCAGACGAGGAGATGCGCACTTGCCGACCATTGCAAAGATCGACCGTGATCGCGGCGCACGGATCATGATCGGCAGGCTGCTCGTCATCGGCGAGCACGGCCTGGGCGAAAGTCATCTCCGGTACCGGCAAGGACGCAGCTGCCGACTGTTCGCGCAATTTGCGACGCCATGTGTAGATCAGGCTGGTCGAAACGTCCCGCCGCCGGGATACATCGGCAACGCAGGCGCCCGGCGCAAAGGCCTCGGCGAGAATCTCAAGCCGCTCCTCCTCGCTCCAACGCCGCCGACGCTCCGGCCCCGTCATCAACGTGATCTGACCCATGCTCCGCTCCTAAGCTCGCTCATACGAGCGCTCTTAAGACCGGTCGTTCACTCGCCAGACAAGGCGGGCCTCACCGGATGGGTACGCTCTGTTGGGCCTGCATGACTGGTTCCAGAGGGGCTGGACCGTCACCCGCAACTTTCCGATAGCCGGCCATATTCGTGCGCTCGCCTATGAACTTCGCCCCTATCTGCGCGCCTACATCGTCGAGGACGATCTGACCGGCACGCCATATTCGTTCGAAGCAAGAAACCTTGTTCACGCCCGCGCGAGGGGAATTACCGACACGCATCCATTCGGCACCGAGCGCGATGTCGAGACGGCCGACTATCACTGGGTCAGTCATTCGATCTCACCATGTGATACGCCCGATACCGATCCGCGCATTGTGGTTGGCAATAGCCAGACGAAGCAGCCCTATTCGGCTTCGATCCTGAACATTTCGGCGATGAGCTTCGGCGCTCTGTCAGCCAATGCGGTGCGCGCGCTGAACCTGGGCGCGAAGCTGGGCCGCTTCTATCATGACACCGGCGAAGGCGGGTTGAGCCAGTATCATCTGGAAAATGGCGGCGATATCGTCTGGGAACTGGGTTCGGGCTATTTCGGCGCGCGCGCGAAAGACGGCACTTTCGATCCGGAACAGTTCCGCGACAAGGCCGCCCATGACCAGGTCAAAATGACCGAGATAAAGCTGAGCCAAGGTGCAAAGCCGGGACATGGCGGTTTGCTCCCCGCCGCCAAGGTCACCAGTGAGATTGCCGCGATCCGCGGGGTTCCGGCGCACCAGGATTGCCTTTCGCCGCGCGGCCACAAGGCGTTTTCAACGCCGATCGAAATGATGGAATTTGCCGCAAAGATGCGTGACCTTTCTGGCGGCAAGCCTGTCGGCCTGAAACTGTGTATCGGTCAGCCACACGAACCATTCGCCATGGTCAAGGCGATGCTGGAAACCGGCATCAGACCCGATTTTATCGTGGTGGATGGCGGCGAAGGAGGTACTGGCGCTGCACCGCTGGAATTGTCGGACTGGGTGGGGATGCCGCTGTCCGAAGGTCTCGTATTGATGCGTAATGCATTGGTTGGGGCCGGCTTGAAGGAGGAAGTACGTCTGGCCGCCAGCGGCAAAGTCTATTCAGGGATGGGCCTTGCCCTCAACATCGCTCAAGGAGCGGACTGGTGCAACGCGGCGCGTGCCTTCATGCTTTCGATCGGCTGCATTCAGGCCCAGCGCTGCCACCTGGGCACATGCCCCACCGGCGTCACGTCTCAGGAGCCTGGCCGTCAGCGCGGCCTCGTACCCGAAGTGCAGGGCGAACGCGCGGCGCGATTCCATCGAAAGACGCTGGCGGCCTTGGCTGATATTGTGGCCGGAGCGGGCTTTGCTCACCCGCAGGAGCTTGAACCGCACCACATCATGCATCGCACAGGCCCTGAAAAGGCCGAACCCATGGACAGGATCCACACCTTCCTGCCCAAGGGCATCCTGCTGGATGCCCCCAATGACACAATTTACGCTGACTGGTGGGCGGCGGCCCGCGCCGACAATTTCCGTCCCGCAACCGATCTGGCAAGCGTGCGGGCGCGCGTCAGATAGGATCGGTCGACTCGATCCCGGAAGCGCTACGCGATCGTTCGGCCCAGCACTGCGCCATCACGCAGCATCATCGCTGTCCCTCGCGGCAAGGGTTCCCATTCGTCATCATCCAACGGCACGCTGGCGAACAGACGGGTGCGTGGCGGCATGTTCCTGATCCGTGGCCCCTTGCCGTGCCAATGACCTATATCGTCGCAATCGCCGAAATGCCGCATCACCAAACCCGGTTCACGTGGTTCGGAAATTGTGCCTTCTGGCGTTTCACTCCGACGTCGGTCCGCATGGATGAACAGACTGCGACCGTCGTAAAACAGGAAATTGGCAGTGCCCAGTTCACGCATATCAGCACAGAACCCCGCGAACAGGTCGAAGCGCATTGTGTCGTCCTGACCTGAACCATCAAGCCGCCGAAGCAGGATCAGAAAAGCCAGTTCGGAATCGGTGTCTCCGATCCGCTCTTCCAGCAAGGATTCAGCTTCGGCAAGGTGCGCGATGCCGTCCAGATCGCCATTATGGGCAAAATGAAGCGCCATCCCGCCGCGCACGCGCGTGAAAGGATGGGTGTTCGCTAGCAGAGGGTTCCCCTGCGAGGCCCGCCGAACATGAGCAATCAGATCGCTTGAGGCGAATTCGCGTTCGAACACCATTTTCGCCAGCGCGCTATTGGCGGCAGGAGCCGCTTCCCGAAAGACGTGCGCATCGCGTTGCTCCGCAAACACGATGCCCCAGCCATCCCGGTTGAGATTGCGTTCACCACCTTCGCGGGCAAAGGCGTCGAGATCGGCGGTGACTTTCGCAACGCCGGCACTGTTCATGGCAAAGAGTTCGCACATCGTGTTCTGCCTTCGCTCAACGCGCTCGCTATCGTGGGGCCTGTTCTATATCTCACGACATGACCGGACTGGAGCAATCGGGCAATCACGTCGCTGTCGCTGGCGTCTTTGCCGGTCACCGCCATCACCAAAAAGCTCGTTGCCAAGGATCGTCGGCGCGATAACGACCGTCCACGAGAGTTGGATTCCAAGCCAGTGTGGCGGAGTAAAAGCAGGCATGCTTGTATTGCCTTGTACTCGATATTTGACGTTCTTCGATCCATTGAACAAATCTTGGCAAGCGCAAATTGTCGAGCTTGCCGGGCGTTGTCGCTATCCTTGCCGATTTTGGCTGGATGCTTCAAAGACATGGGAGGCTGCTTCCCGGGTTGTGTGGACTGGCCAGTAACTGACCGCTGCCGCAAGGGTGCCGCTCGAAGTGAAAGATCTAATGCACCCCACACGTGTGGTCCCTGCGGCGTTTCTTGCGGCAATTTTTCTTGGCACCATGTTGCTCATGCTCCCTTTCTCAACCTCCGGTGGGGAAGGTGCCGATTTCATCACTGCCTTGTTCACGGCGACATCGGCCGTATGCGTGACCGGGCTCATCACCGTGGATACGCCGGTTTATTGGTCTGCCTTCGGACAGGTGATCATCATGTTGCTGTTCCAGTTCGGCGGGCTGGGCATCATGACGGCGGCGACACTGCTCGGCCTTGTTGCTGGTCGCCAGTTGAGTCTGTCGGGCCGAGCCATTGCGCTGACCGAACATGGCCATCTTAACCGGTCCGAGGCAGGCAGCCTGATGAAACTGGTCTTCATTGTCAGCATCGCGATCGAGGCGGTGGTGGCTCTGCTTCTGTGGCTACGTTGGTGGATCGGGTATGGAATGGGAGCCGGCGAGGCTGCCTGGCATGGAATTTTCCATTCCATATCCGCCTTCAACAATGCGGGCTTCTCGACATTTTCAGACAGTTTGATGAGTTGGCAGGGCGACGGACTCATACTTGGCCCGGTGATGGCAGCTATTGTTATTGGCGGTATAGGCTTTCCCGTCCTGCATGAGCTTTGGACTCGCAGGAAAACCGAAATGCGCCGCCGTCAGTGGTCGCTGCACAGCCGGATAACACTGTCGGTTACGCTGGCACTGACCGTTAGCGGAACGGTGCTGCTTCTTGCCGCGGAATGGAACAATCCGGAGACACTCGGCGGAATGTCCTTCGCAGATGGGCTTTTGAACGCGCTTTTCCATTCGGTAACCATGCGCACGGCCGGATTCAACGCGGTCGATGTCGGCGCTTTTGCCGACCAGACCCTGGCGATCAATTATCTCTTCATGATGATCGGCGGGGGAAGCGCGGGAACTGCGGGAGGCTTGAAGGTCACGACCTTTGCTTTGCTTGGTTTCGTGGTCTGGTCGGAAATTCGTGGCCACGCAGAGACCACAATCTTCAGTCGGCGCGTGGGATCACAGGTCGTTCGTCAGGCCCTTTCTGTTGTGCTGATTGCCATCGCACTGGTCGGTCTCGTGACCCTGCTTGTCTCCTGGATCGAACCGGATATCGAATTTCGCTTCATCCTGTTTGAGACTATATCGGCATTTGCCACGGTCGGCTTGTCGACCGGCATCACAGCCGATCTCTCCATCCCTTCGCAATTGTTGCTCATCGTGCTCATGTTCGTTGGTCGCGTCGGGACGATCACTTTCGCAACAGCCTTGGCATTGAACACACGCGCTACGAAATTCCGCTATCCGGAGGAACAACCCATTGTTGGCTAGAAAACCCAAAAACAAGTTCTCGCCCGCGACTGTTGCTGTGATCGGCCTTGGGCGCTTTGGATCCGCGGTCGCGCATTCCCTGCTGCGAATGGGGCATGATGTGCTGGCGATTGATTGCGAGGAAAAGCGCATTCAGGCTTGCGCAGCCGAACTGCCGCATGTGCTTCAGGCGGACACGACCGATATCGACACACTGCGCCAGATAGGTCTCGCGGATTTTCAGCGCGTTGTCGTTGGTATCGGCAGTGATGTGGAAGCCAGTATTTTAACGGTGATGGGTCTCACCGATCTCGAAATTCCGCAGATCTGGGCGAAGGCAATAGACAAGACGCATGGTCGCATCCTCGAACGGGTGGGCGCACATAATGTGGTCTATCCCGAAGAGCGCATGGGCAATCGTGTTGCGCGGCTCGTCACTGGCAAAATGATCGATCATATCGAGTTCGACGAAGATTTCTCGATCATCAAGACCAAGGCACCGGAGGCGCTTGTGGGTAGCCTGTTGGGCATTGTAGATACGATGTCCAAATTTGGCGTTGCAGTCATCGGGGTCAAGCCGCAGGATGGGCCGTTCCGCCACATTACGGAAGATATCGTTGTGCAGGCACATGACCTGTTGATCGTCGCTGGTAGCAACGACAAATGCGAGGCATTCGCTGCGCTGGAATGATTTGCGCTGGATGCGACCTTGTTTCAGCGGGTCATGGTCACACGACGCGCTTTGCTCATGAATGGCTTCTCTCGCTCACCGTTTCGGTCGGATACGGCATGATGATGCTTCCATCCGGTGCAGCGGTAAAATTGGTCTGCGTTGGATAGGCGAATTCGATTTTGCGCTCATGG
The DNA here is from genome assembly GCF_001028705.1 of Croceicoccus naphthovorans. Taxonomy (NCBI): domain Bacteria; kingdom Pseudomonadati; phylum Pseudomonadota; class Alphaproteobacteria; order Sphingomonadales; family Erythrobacteraceae; genus Croceicoccus; species Croceicoccus naphthovorans. The sequence goes on from NZ_CP011770.1 coordinate 496,074, forward strand.
AATGCGCGAAGCAGGTTCATTGCAACTCTTTGATAGGCAGCTTGTGCTTCGGCAACATTGTCGACGTCAGCTTCGAAATAGAGTTCGAAATCGATCGAACTCGCGCCAAAACCGGTAAAATTCGATCGAATGAAGCGGTGACCTGCCTTTTCCGCGAGATCCTGCATCAAGCCTGGAATGGAATCCGCGACATCGGGCGGCGTCTGGTAGGTCACACCGGCAACGAGATGCAGCCGAAAGAGATTGCGACCGGCATAGTTGGAAACTTCCTGAGCAAGAAGTTGGGCATTGCCGATCACTCGCAATTCTCCGGTAAGGGAGCGAACCCGGGTCGATTTGAGGCCGATCTCTTCGACCGTCCCTGTCACCGGCCCTTCTGTTCCGGTGTAGGTGATGACGTCTCCGACGCGAAATGGCTTGTCGAAGATGATCGATAGCGCGGCAAAGAGGTCGGAAAATATGCCCTGTGCCGCAAGGCCGATGGCGATACCGCCGATGCCCAGGCCTGCAACCAGCCCCGTGACGTTCACGCCCAAATTGTCGAGTATGAGAATGCCGGCGATTGTAAAGACGCCAACTGAAACGAGGAGCCTTATCAGGCCTATGGCGCTGGTCAGGTTGCTCTCATCGCTCCCAGTGCCTGCTGCGCGATGTTCGACAAGACTGATAATCAGAGCCCGCGACCAAATTGCGGCCTGCAGAACGAATGCTATGACAAACAGGGCATGGACTGCCTGCTTCAGGTCGGTGGAGACATTCGTATAGCCGACGGTTGCCTGGACTGCGACCGCAGCAAGAAACCAGAGACCGGTCTTGCGAGCCACATGATCGATCATCACCGGCCACGCCATCTTCTTTTCGATGTGGCTGGCGAATCTGCGAATACCTGCACGCAGGCCCAGGAGAACACTGAAGATGAGTGCGGCGATGCCCACAGCCGTTAGCAGAGCAACAAAATCGATTTCGGACCAGTGCGGCATTGATTGTCCTGATTGTTAGGGGAAGGGTTTGATCTCAAACCCTTTTGCCGAGCTCCCCTCCTTTCCGTCAATGAATCTTGAAAGCAGAGCGAGTTTCCGCGCCGTATGTCCAGCGATTCCCCGATGTAGAGTTGCCGCATTCAGACTGCTGCGATCAAAGATTTGCGGTCAACGACGTGGCAAGAATATGGACAGCGTATGGCGATACCACGTATTTAGCCCTGCCTCGCTCGCTGTGAGCGTTGGGCCAAGAGGACTACGCAAATGAAGAAAGTTGCACTGACTTTGATCCTCACTTCCGCTGCTCTCGCAATTAGCGGTTGCCAGCAAGAAGCCGAAGCACCCGTTTCGGAACCGACCGAAGCAGCACCTGTCGTTGAAGCACCTGCTGAACCGGCGGTGGTAGCTCCGGTCGACGCAGCGACTGATGCGACAGCACCTGAAGGAGCCGAGACTCCGGCTGCAGACCCTGCAGCGGCAGCACCTGCAGCGACCGAGTAAAACTAAGTTCGCAATTGCCATCGACGGCCATCGTCCTGAGAGGGAGATTGGCCGTCGAAATCGGCAGTGATATCACACCGCACAAACGCTCCGGGTTCCCGCGATGTCCGACACACCGGGGCGTACCCCGGATCAACGCAGCAAGGGTAGTCGCCTCCACCTGGTCGTTCTTGGTCCTGCGCTGATCATTCTTTCGCCGGTCATTGGTTTGCTGCCGGGACCTGGTGGGGTAGTCGTCTTTGCCGTAGGACTTGGTTTTACACTTCGACACATTCGGGTGGCAAAGCGGACATATGTGCGGGTCAAGCGGCGATGGCCCTATATCGGCAGGTTGTCGGACATGAGCCTCCGCCGCCCCAGCCACATACGTCGCGAGCGTAAGAAAAATCAGTCGGGGAACAGCGAGCGGTTGCCGGAGTGATCCTTGCTCTACCTTCGGTCAATGGACGATGGCCTGGCCATGTGCCCTGATCGTTTGCGACTTGTTCTTTGGCAGGTTGGGACTGCGCTGGCGATCTACTGCGTGAACATCATTCTCAGCGTCGCTGTCGCCCTCGCAACCGAGGATGCCCATGCTTCGATGTTCCTTGCAATCGGGATTGCATGTGGCTGTTGGCTGGCTTTGTTTCGCCTTTGGGACAACATCACTGGGCCTTTCTCTGCTGGAAAGGCAGCATGCTTGGTCGTAGCGGTTCTTGTAGGTTTCGACGTCATATTCGCCGTCGCTATTGCCGCATGACATAGGTGAAATCGGAACTTCGTAAATTCACGTGGCGCGTATGCCTTGTTCGGATACAGCCATAACTATTTGAGTCATTGCAATGAGCCTCTCACTTTTCGGACGCGGATGGATTTCCGCAGCCATGGGCGACTTTGACAAAGGCATCAGTGAGCATGGATCAGGGTGAGACGTTAGGCCCCAGGCAGCTATCCGGAGGTGATGAGTGAACCATTTGAACGATCCGGCATCGAGCCAGATATAGATGCTGGTCCTTTCGCTCGCACTGCTTCTGATCGGAGCTCTGCTGATCGCACAGAAAAGACCGCGGAAGGTTCGGGTCGTCGATCGCGTTCGGAATTTCGCCGGGGCCATCGTGCTTGTCTGCGGTTTGGTCGTGTTCGTTGGAGAGCTTGTCTAGGTGCGGTCTGCCGGGTGGAAGCGATTTGTCAGTTCACTCCCACCCGTTTGGATCATCAGCTGTAGAAGTAGACGAACGCCACGACGGGTCCGACGATGCCGGCTGCTACAATGCAGGCATGGAGTATGTCCCTTGGCGTCAGCTTGCTGAGGTGCTCTGTCTTGAGTCGCTGGTAGTTGGGTGCCAGAATATCGTCACTGGCAATCAGCGCCTGGTCGATTGCGGCCAATTTCCGCCGAAACAGTCCGATAAGTTCGCTGAGTTCTTCTTCAGTCAGATCCGGATAAAGTGCGAGGAGATGTTCCGCGCGCGCACGGGCAGTGTTGCCCCCTTCCGGGGGCGTTTTATCTTCTGTCATTTATGTAATCCTGAGTGAGAATGGATATTCGGGCCAGACGGCCCATCAAATTCTCAAGCCCTTGGCGGACCTCGTAGCGGTGGCCGCAAACGTTCAGGTTCCGACCAGCCTGTCTTGATCCCCGTTCTATCCGGAGGTCCAGCGTCGTCAGGCGGTGCATAGGCTGCAAGCTGGATCGGTTTCGGGTCCAGTCCCTTGGGGAGCGGGATCAGCTGACACGAGAGCTCAGTCCGTACCGGTGAAAGCAGGCAATCAGGCTGGGATACGGTTGGCCACGCGTTCCCCGCCGTCTCCGGCAATTCGAGCCGGACCGACTGCACGCTGAGCAGCAAAAGCGTGAACGCTACAAACGCCCACAGCGCTTTTGATAAACGGCAAGGTGCCGTCGCAAGCATTACAACCAGCCCAGTCGCCGAAAGCGAAGCCATAGTCCTGTGCTGACCATAAAGATCAGGAGCAGGATTGCCGGATATCCCCAGGGGCTTTTCAGTTCCGGCATGGATTCGAAGTTCATTCCGTAGATGCCTGCAATGGCGGTCGGTACTGCCAGAATGGCCGCCCATGCCGCCAGTTGCCGTGTAATTGCGTTCTGGTTCTGCTGCTCGATGAGCGCGCTGGTTTCCATCACCGACGCGAGCACTTCGCGCTGCAACCGCGTCATCGTTTCCGCGCGACGAACATGATCGGTCACGTCGCGAAAATAGGGCCGCATGTCCTGGCCGATTGCCGGGAGGTCGAGATGGGCCAGCTTGGCGCAGACCTCTTCCATCGGGACCAGCTGCCGTTGCAAGCGGAGCAACTGCCGGCGTAGCGAGAACACCTCTTTCGTGTGGTCGCGGTCCAGACCGCCATCGACTGCCTCTTCCTCGAAATGATCGAGCTTCTCGCCGATCCGGTCCAGCGGCGGGAAATAACCGTCAATGATAAGATCGAGCACTGCGTGAAGGACGTAGTCTGGCCCTTGTGCCAGCAAGGCTGCGTCTTCTTCGATCCGCTCGCGCAGGAGAGCATGGCCCTCGCTCGAACCAAGGCGCACTGTGACGATGAAGTTCTCCGCAACGAAAAACGAAGTCAGGCCAAAATTGATCTGATTTTCGGCCAGCGTGACGGTTCGTGCCTTCAGAAACAGGTGCCGACCATAGACTTCGAGTTTTGGCAGCCCCGCCAAAGACCGAGCGTCCTCTACAGCCAAGGCGTGCAGACCATACCGTTCTGCGACCGTCTGCAATTCTTCTGCGGTTGGCTCGAAGAGACCGATCCATTCAAACTCGTCCGGCCCATCTGAAACGGGGGAAGCAAGATTGATTTCGCGGTGTCGTCGACCGTCAAGATAGGAGTACGCCGCGATGATCGTCATGGTGGATCCGGTTATACACACTGATCCGCTTCGGCCAGTAGTTTGATTTGTAGGGGATGAGTGTTGAGGATCAGCATGAGCCAAAGGAATGGCTCGATGCACCTGAACAGTCATCTTGGCGCAGGGGGCTCGGCCTGACGCGTGTCCGGTCGCTTAAAGATCGATCGTCATCATGACCAGATCGTTCCACACAATGCCTTCAGGGGCGGATCGCCAGCGCAGGCGTGAAATCAGCCTGTCAGTAACCCTCATGCCGCATCGTGAGTAGAAACGTTCCGCCGTCTGGGTGCCCAGGTCGAGACGCCGTATCCCTCGACTTTCAAGATCGTCGGCCAGGGCATTCCAGATGCTCGTGCCAGTTCCTGCAGGCGAACCTGGGCACACGCACATTACGGAAAGCCACGCCGCATCTTCACGGACCGTGGCAATTGTGCCGCCGACAAATCCGTTCGCATCTTTCGCGATCAGGACGTGGGAGGGAGCAATTTCCGGAGCCTCTTCGTTCACGAGCTCAACATAGGTCTGTTGCCCGGAACCATCTCGCGAAAAGACACCACAGTTGAAGGGGCCTGCCGGCCAGTCGATGGGACGAAAATGGAAACCCGCCTTTTCAAGAACCGGTGTGAGCAGGTCCGACCATGTCGTCAGGATGGTCATTGGCCTGCCCCCCTCGATGACCGGCGCAAGCGCGCTGGCAGGGTCGGAGAGGACGGTTTCCGTCGCAATGAAAGGTCTGGCAATCTCGCTACTGAAACCGAACTCGCGTTCTCTTTCGGCGAACAATCGAGCAATGATCTCGCAGGCGTCACCGAAGCCCGGCTGGTCGGAGGTAAGAACTTGATAGTCCCAAATGCAGGTGTTCGCAGTCATCATGCGTGATCGAATAGCGGGGAATTGCAGTGGATGGGAAGGTTTGGCACTCCGCCGTTACAGCATCCAGTGAATGGGCAACTTTGACAGGAACGACACGGTCGCTCTGCCAACCGCGGTGGTGCCGGGTTCCTTGTGCCAGATATGGTTCTGTCCGTTGATTTCACCGTGCCATGCAAGCCGCGTGTCGCCGTCGAGCGTGACTTCGTAAGCAGACTCGGAAAGCCGGCGGTCCAGGACATCGGCCAGACCTTTGGCGAGTTGCGAGGAATCGATCACGAGTCCCATTTCGCAATTCAGCAGGGCACTGCGCGGGTCGAAATTGAACGAACCAACGAAAAAGATGCGTTCGTCGATTTGGAATGTCTTCGCATGAACGCTCTCGCCGCCTCCGCTGAACCTGGTCTGACCGAGGCTTCGCGCTCTGCCATCACTGTCGGTCAGGGGCCGGGCCTCGTACAGATTGGCTCCTGCCGCCAGCAGGACAGGACGGTAGGGAACGTATCCGGCATGGACGACGGGTACGTCTGTCACCTGGATACTGTTGGTCGCGATACGCATCTTCACGCCGCGCCGAGCGAGATCAGTCAGTAATTTCGTGCCTTGGTCTCCCGGAACGAAATAGCCTGAGACAAGATCGAGCTTTCTCTGGGCACTTTTGAACAGCGGTGCAATTTGCACTGCCAAAAGCGATTCTCGCTTTGCCTTACCCAGACCCTTCGTCGGGCTGTCGTAAACCAGGCGGACTGGTGCCCATACAAAGGCATCGACCGGATCGTCGAGCTGGAGCGTTGTAAGCGCTGCGGAGGCAGCTTCTCGATATGCGGTTGCCTTTTCCTGGTCGGGATAGACTGGCTGTCGCAGTTTCGCGAGCGACCGCGCGCCTTCTGTCGCCAGAATGCTTTCGGCAGGATAGGCAGATTCGCTTGCCCAGTATTCTTCGAACTCGCTTGATACCTCGTCGACAACGTCGCCAATGGCCAGGGCATCGACATCGATGAACAGGCCATCGTCCTTCGCACCAAAATATGCATCACCGACATTGCGACCGCCGACAACGGTTGCTGCCGCATCAATGGTGAAGGATTTGTTGTGCATGCGCCGGTTCAGGCGAGAAAAGTCGAACAGGTAGTTGAGCGGTCTGGCATTGCGAATGACCAGCGGATTGAAAAGGCGGACCGCGATGTTGGGGTGTGCAACTATCCCTGCCCACATCGGATCGAGGCCCGCCGTCGGATTGTCATCGATCAGCAGACGGACGCGAACGCCGCGATCTGCTGCAGCCACGATCGCCGCCAAGAGTATTCGCCCGGACAAGTCATCTTCCCAGATGTAATATTGGGCATCGATCGTGCGCTCTGCTCGTTGCGCCATCGCAAGGCGCATGGCGAACGCATCAATTCCATCGGTCAGCATGAACAGCGCGGTTTCGCCATCGCGGCCTTCTGCAAATTCTGCGACCTGTTTGTGCAGGCTGCCACTACCTGGGGCGCGGGGCGGATCGTCTGGGAGCACAGAACGGGAAGGCAGCGGATTGGCGATCTTGAGGGCAACGATCAACATTGTGCTCAGGATGATCAGCATCAGAATGAAGCTAATCATCCGTCTTGCACCCGATCGTGATGAGTTGACTATTGATCGCATTGATTCCCAGACATGGTTCCATGCCGCGATGGGCGTTATTCCATTGCAGGTGGCAAGGCATACGCCACGTTTTCGTGAAGCACGCTTCTTGACAAGAGAAATGTCAGGTCAACCATGCTTTTACCCATGGGGAGCGTTGGATGCCAGATTCTCTACGCAAGAGGGTTCATCCGACTAGTTGATTGATAACGTTAAAATCGAAGCATGTGCGTGGTAGGATGCAAAAAACTTGAGGGTGAGATTGATGCCGTTGTCCTTCGGAAAGAAACTGGTCGCGCCGATTTGAATCGCCCCGGTCCTCATTGAGCGGTCTAGAATTTGCCAACAAAGAGGAAACGTGAACTGCTGGGGTGCCACGGTGCGCTCAGTTTCCAAGGAAGCGCTTACGACGTTCGGCCGCCTCGACCTTGATGATAGCTTCTTCGGCATTGGCGCATTCATCGCCGCGTACCGAACCATTGCGGCAATTTTCGATGACTTGATATGCCTTGTCGGGGCTCGCGACGAAGTACTGAACGCCTCTTGCCTCATTGGATCCGGACATGACGGAAGGTGAGTCTGATGCGGGCGCGGTCGTGGATGGCGGTGCAATGACCGGTCGCAGCACGAATCCGGCGCCTAGCCCTGCAATGAATACGACTATAAGAAGAATAGAGGATCTGCCTTGCACCATTGCAACATTCCCGATGGTTGAGGTTTCCGAAGCACCTTAAACGAGATCGAACTACAGGGGGTGTGGTCGGCGACCGGAAACGAGTACATATAACACTTAAACCTGTGTCGGGTTTGCTAACCCTTCATAGATCTTTCCCGCATCGAATGCCGGGACATCTTCGACACAGCGCAAACCGACGGGACCTTCAGTCACCCCATCGGGCAGTTCGAGCTCACGATAGAAGCAGGATCGGAAGCCGACATGGCAACTGCCAGGACCGTTGACCACGACATGAAGGATCAATGCATCCTGGTCATCGTCGATAAGGATGGATTCCACATGTTGGGTAAAGCCGCTGTGTTCGCCTTTACGCCACAGGGCTTTCCGGCTCCGCGACCAGAAATGGGCTTCCCGCTTCAGAATGGTCTGCTCAAGCGCATCGGCATTCATGTAGCCGAGCATGAGGATTTTCTTCGTTTCCACATCAACGACAATGGCGGGCATGAGGCCGTCCGCGTCAAAACGGGGGGCCAACTCACCGCCCAATTCCACCTGTTCGACACTGGTGCGGAGCGCGAATATATTCATTGCCAGTTCCTGTTTGCGGTTTCGACAAGCAAGCCATTGGCCGGGACTTCGCTGATCAGCCCCTGCAAGCCGTATCGATCAAGTCCCGTCGTCATCAGTGCCAGGGTATCTCGTAGCTCGTCAGCGGAGATATCGCGCGTGATGAATACCAACCGGGTGCGCCGGTCATCCGATGGCCATGCATCAAGCCGGACAGGTGGATGAAACAGGTGTTGGACACCATGGATCACCACCGGTTTTTCCTCGCCTTTCAGGTTAAGGATACCCTTGATCCGAAGGACATCCTGCCCCTTGAACATGGTGAGAATATCAATCCAGTTTTCAAAGGCCTGCGGGTCCAGCGGTTCGTCAAAGGTCAGGCAGGTGGCCTGAATACGGTCATCATGGCGGTTCACATCGTGATGGTGATGATCCTCATGGCTGTGCCCGTGATCATTCCCATGGTGATTGCCATGATCATGAGAGCCTTCATAGGCTTCCGCCGCCAACCACCGCTGAACATCCATGCTTTTTGTGCCTGGGTTATACAGCCCCACATCAAACAGGTTCGCCGCATCAATTATACCGTTAACCACCTGGATGATCGGGGCCGCCGGGTTCAGGGCTTTCAGCCGGGTTTCGACAGCACTGCGGCCTTGTTCTGTCACCAGATCGGTTTTGGTTATCAAAATGCGGTCCGCCAGGGCGACCTGTTTCACGGCCTCTTCCTGTGTGTCGAGCGTGGCCATGCCAGCGGCCGCGTCGACTGTGGCGATCACTCCATCCAGCCGGTACAGCGGCAACAGATGATCGTCGGTCATCAGCGTGTGTAGAATGGGCGCGGGGTCGGCAAGGCCCGTGGTCTCGATCACCACCCGGTCAAACCAGCAGGTGTCATCGCGGGCAAATCGCCAGGGAGCATCGCGCAAGGTCTTCATCAGATCGCCGCGAATGGTGCAGCACAGGCATCCGCCAATCATCTCCACCACGAGATCGTCGCTGGACCGGGCGATGAGATCATGATCGAGGCTGACAGAGCCGAATTCATTTATGATGACCAGCGCCCGGTTCATGGCCGGGGAACGCACCAGATGGTTGAGCAACGTCGTCTTGCCGCTGCCGAGAAAACCGGTGAAGATGGAAACGGGGATCAGTGATTGTGAGCCTGTCAACAAAGCACTCATATGCGCAAACTTTCAGCAGGCGCATCAGTATTGGCCGGATCAAGCGCCAGAAGCAGGCGGGTTTGGCCAGTGCCGGCGATCGGCGGAGAACGGTGCAGAATGACCGGCTCATCCACCCAGCGCCTGCCTTTGAGGATACAGACATTGCCGATTTCGATCTGATTTACCGCCGCACCAGGGTTGGCATCCTTCCACTGTGTGCCAGGGCCGAGCAGCGGCATCAGCAAGCGGGCTGTGACATAATCCATGTGAAATTTGCGGCAGGCATCTGTCTCGATCACTTCCAGTCGCAGACGCAGGGCCGTGCATGTCATGAGTCTGGCGAACTGGCTTGCACGCACTACGATTTCTTCTGCCAGCATGCCCGTTTGCGATGCTTGCGGATAGCCCGCATCGTGGAGCAACCGGGTTACCTGCGGGCCAAACCTCGGCCCGGAGACAGTGGTGTCGATATCGTCGATGCCACGCCAGTCCAGCGTATCGAGCCAAGACAGCGTCGATGGACGCGGGCGTTGCCAATGAGCAAGCTGCACCAAAGGATCATGGATGCGTGTCAAAATGTCGTTTTCATTGCCGATGGCCGCCGCAGCAAGCGATCCGGTCGGGCGGTCGAGAAGAATGTCGGTCATTCGGCCAATTCCATCTCACGTTCCCACGCCGGGAAAGGATCAGGAAGATCGGACCATGCGTTGGGAGTGAAATCCATTGCGTCAACAAGACAGGCATCCAGGTCTGCACGGAGAAGTTCTTCATCCATACCGATTCCGATGAACGCGAGTTCCTGACGCCGATCGCCCCATTTCAGGTCCCAGCGTCCTGCTGCGACGAGGCGCTCGAAACTATCTCCGTCTGGCCACTTGTTTTTCGGAATGCTTGCCCACCAGCGGCCCATGCGCGCGGTTATTGTCTGGGCGCCGGCGATGGCGAGTTCACCTACCCAGTCAGGCCGCGTTGCCAGCCAGAAATGCCCTTTGGCACGCACGACGCGGTCCAGTCCGCTGCCGGTCAGAAAAGCATGAAGCTTCCCCGGATCAAAGGGCTGGCGGGTGCGATAGACAAAGCTCTCAATTCCATATTTCGCCATTTCGGGGGCACGGTGTTCATACCCATATAGCTCCTTGACCCAGAGCGGATGCTGTGCCGCCTTCTCCTCGTCAAAACGGCCGGTGGCCAGAAGCGCTGCCAGATCCACTTTACCATGGTCGCAGGTGATGATGCGGGCATCGGCGTTGAGACTGGCGACCAGCTTCTTGACGATGGCCAATTGTTCGGTGGAAACCGAAGAAGCCTTGTTCACCACTATGACATCGGCGAATTCGATCTGTTCCACCAGCAGGCCAACCAGGCTGCGATTGTCATCCTCGCCCAGCGATTCACCGCGATCGGCAAGGAAATCCTGGCTGGTATAGTCGGTCAGCAAATTGATGGCATCGACCACCGTCACCATCGTATCGAGCCGTGCCACATCGCCAAGGCATTGGCCCGCCTCATCACGAAAGGAGAAAGTTGAGGCGACCGGCAAGGGTTCCGAAATTCCGGTGCTCTCGATGACCAGATAGTCGAAGCGCCCAGCCTCGGCCAGACTTCGCACTTCTTGCAACAGGTCATCGCGCAAGGTGCAGCATATGCAGCCATTTGTCATCTCGACCAGCGTCTCCTCACTGCGCGATAGCGCTGCATCGCCGCCGCGCACGAGATCGGCATCGATGTTCACTTCGGACATGTCGTTGACGATCACCGCCACACGCAGTTCTTCGCGATTGCCAAGGATGTGATTGAGGACTGTTGTTTTCCCAGCCCCCAGGAAGCCAGAGAGAACGGTAACGGGCAAAGGGGCGTCGGTGGGCGCGCTAAAGTCTGGAGCGGTCATACTCATCCATCTATCTTGCGAATCATGAGATGTTGTAACATAACATTGCCATGATCAAGAATCGACAGCGTTCCTACGCTCGCTCAAGTATTACAAACCGAACGGCAAACTGGCTTGATAGCTTCGCAGTCTGTGCTTCTGCCGTGTGCATGATGCACTGCCTTGCTCTGCCCGTACTGCTGGCCGCTCTTCCGGCAATTGCAAGTCGGATCGATCCGGGTGAGAATTTCCACGTCGTCGTCCTTGTGTTTGCCGTCCCGACCAGCGCAATGGCCTTGTACGGGGGATGGCGAAGGCATCGCTCGATAGTGCCATTGGTGGTTGGCGTCCTGGGCTTGATCCTCATGACAGCCGCGATTGCGCTTCATGCCGATGAAGATTCCGAAACTGCAATTACGGTCTCAGGCAGCCTTCTGTTGGCAATGGCTCACATTGCCAATTGGCTGCATCGGCATCGTCCCCGCACCTGAAGATCAGGGAAAGTCTCACCGTAGCTCGTCGAATTGGGAAGATGAAGCCTTCCGGGTTCTCCAGGAGTGGGGTTGTCGACGCCGCTAATGCCAGTGAAGCACTTGCCATTGCCAAGACGGATGGCCCGTCCCAGGTTGCTTTGCTGAATCTTGACCTGCGCGACCGAAACGGGCTCGAGATTACCCCATAGGCGTTTCACGATTATGGCACGGTTGGGCCAAAGCGCTTGAAGACCGCGATGCCGTAATCGGGAGGGGCGGGGACTGACGGAATCCTGGGACCATGGAGCAAAGACTTGATGCGCTTTGAACGCCTCGAGGAATTAGTGAATAAAGCAGCAGCCGACCCTAAGTCCAAGGAAGCGGCAATTGTCGCTGGATTGCTCGAACTCCTCGAACCTCGTGAAGAAAGGGTTATTCGTTTGTGCTTTGGTATAGGCCGCCGGAAGCTGCGAACGCTGCAAGCGATCGGCGATGATGTAGGCGTTTGCAAATCGACTGTGGCGCGGGTTCGCGATAAAGCACTCCGCAAGATGCAGTGGCAGATCAATTCCCGTTCTGGACGGGCCAGACAATAGAAGTCACGCGCCCATCAGGATTTTTGTCGTGATAGGTAGATCGCCAAGGGTTACATGCGGTCGATATCGACACATGTGTTGCGAAGGCGGCGGGGCATTAATCCCCGAATTTCAAACAGGACGAAAGTGCGCCCAGAAGCGCCCTCGTCGAACCGCTCAGAGAAAGCATGCCCTGCTCTTGTCCACCTATGCGCAGATTGACGGCATTGACCTTCCCCGACATCGCTTCGGGCAATCCCGATGTGCGAGGATCAAGGATGTAGGTTTTCCTGGTGGTTGCACCCGCTACACCCGAAACCTCGATTGTACGGTCCGGGAACTCAAAGGTGAAAGTCAGGGAAGGCTCGCCAGCCTCGTCCGTGAGTCTGGCCATCATGACCGGGCGATCCCGAAGACATAGCGCTGTGAGCGTGTCTAGCCTGCCGACGCCATCTACCGAGGCAATCCCCGGACCGCGTCCAGACTGGCGCAGTTGCCAGATGCCTGTGGGGCTCGGATGCGATGTGCCCTTGGAAATAACAGCTTTAGCTGGCGGTGACTGGGGCCGATCGAAGCGCATTGCCACTTCACAGCTTTGAGCACCAATGCGCGGAGGCTTACAAAGCTGGCCGTGCATTGAGACGACAATTTCCCGGCCTCTCTGTTTCCATTGCTGCGCGCTGCCGCCCCAACCGACAGTAAAGCCTTCCGGTCCTGACAGCCAAACTGTGACCGGGCAACCGGCGGAGCCGCAGAAGTAACTCCAGGCATTGACGCATTCCAGCCCGGCAAGGTCGGTCACGTAATCCGTTACTTCATCGCCGTTAAGATCACCCGTCGGCGTCAGAAAACTGTCCAGCAGCTTTGGGCTGCCGCCCGCCGATCGACAGGCGGCCATGCTTTCTTGTGAGAATGTCTCGATGGCTGCGGGCGTTTCTGCAAAGGCAGGTTGAGCCACCCAAAGTCCGCCCATCAGCGGGAAGCCACCCAAGATGCCGAGCACAAGGCGTATCCAGGCCGATCCTGAATTATCGGGCTGATCGGTGAGCGTCTTCGTTTCCAAGGCGGACTCCGTTGATGGATGCGAGCTAAAGAGGTGCAGGCAATACGGCGCTCGCGATTGACGGCACAATAGTTGCCGTGAGCGCCAGCATACATACCGTCTTTCGGCGGTCAAACCGGTATCCGGGATATCTAGAACAGCATGCTTATCGCTACGCAACTGACGATTCCTACGAAGATGTTCATCGGCAACCCAATGCGCACGAAATCCATAAAGCGGTAATTGGCTGCGCCGTAGACCAGCGTATTCGTCTGATATCCGATCGGTGTCGCAAAACTGGCGCTGGCGCCAAACATGACCGCAACGACGAGTTGGCGCGGGTCCAGTTCCATTGCATGGCCAAGACCGATCGCAATGGGCGTCATGATCACGGCAACGGCGTTATTGGTCACGGTTTCGGTCAAAATGCTGGTCATCGCGTAGATTGCAATGAGCAGAACAAGGGGGGACATCGTAGCCAGGTGCGGCTGGATGGTTTCGACGATAAGATCGACTGTGCCAGCGTTTTCCAACCCCTTGCCGAAGGCCAACATGGCAAAGATCAGGATGAGCGTGTTTCCTTCGATCGATGCCCATGCCTCTTCCGGCTCGATGCATCGCGTCAGGAGGACAATGCCTACTCCGGCCAGTGCGAGGCCTTCGATAGGGAACCCCATAATGGCGGCCAGGATGACGACCCCGGCCAACGTGCCGATAGCGATGGGTGCCTTCAACCGGCGAAAGGACCGCACGGGCGCTTCTCCGACATCGGCCAGAGAGACATTGGCCTGCAAGGCTTCCGCGGCATCTCCTCCTGCCGCGATCAACAACCGGTCGCCGGCCCGCACTCGGACATTGGCAAGATCCGGGCCTGCGACATGGCGCGGGCGCGAAAGACCGAGAACACGGACCTTGAGCCGTGAAAGGAGAGGAATGTCGGCCAACCTTCGGCCGATCACTGCATGCGTCGGTGTGATGACGGCGTGAACGAGGCGCAGATCGGCTGGCCGTTCGGGGCCTGACGTGTGCAATCCGCCTCCCACGCCGAGCAAACCCGTTTTGAAGTCATAGGCTTCGGCCAGAGATGCGAGTTCGTCCGGGCTGGCGGCCACGATGATCTGGTCGCCCGCTTCAAGAATGTGCTCGTCTATACCTTTGCGTTGGATGTCCTTACCGCTCTGAATACCGAGAACCCGCACGCCCGGCCTACGGGAAAAGGCCGCTTCGCCAAGTTTGCGTCCAACAAGCGGACTATCGGCGTTAAGGACAAGATGGGAGAGGTAAGTATCGCTCTCACCGTGTTCACCCAGCCCTTGCTCTGCCCGGTCAGGAAGCAGATGTCGCCCGGTCAGGAACAGGAGGAAAAGCCCTGCGATGACCGAGACTGCGCCAACTCCCGTGATTTCGAAAATGCCGAACGGCGTCAGGCCCTGTTCCTGAGCAACGCCGTTCACGAGCAAGTTGGTGGATGTGCCGATCAGGGTCAGCGTACCGCCAAGAATGGAAATGTAGGACAGCGGTATAAGCAGCCGTGTCGAGGCAATTCCCAGGACCCGCGCCAGACGCTGAACGATCGGGATCATGACGATGACGACCGGCGTGTTGTTCATGAATGCCGACGCCAGCAGCGTGCCGCCGCCAATTTCGGCAACGGCCAGTTTCGGTTTGCGCAAGGTCCTGCGAATGACCCAGCCTGATATTTCCTCGAGCGCTCCCGTTCGCAGCAGAGCACCGGTCAGAACGAACATGGCGCCGATGGTAATCGGCGCAGAGTTGCCGAACACGCCGAGCAACTCTCCGACCGGGAGGAAGCCGAAAAGCATCATCAGGACCGCGCCGACAATTGCGATGACGACCGGAGGGCGGCGCTCCAGTGCAAAGGCGATGAAAAGGCCGATCAGAAAGAGAAGGCCTATCTCGGCCCCGAAACGGGCAACCGTCTGAAAGAATTGTGCAGGCATGGCACGAACTTATGCCGATCCACAGGCAAGCGGGCCAGAAGTTTTGGTCTACATCTGCTCGATGATTGATCTGTCGCCGCGAAAAGTCACGTTTGCATCATACATTGCGTTCGCACGGCTTCATGGCTAACGACGCGCTCGTCATCTGGGGAGTAGCCAGCCGCCGCAGGGCGGGCCTGCACGTCAACATACTTGGCCGAGAGGTCATGGTGTGCAGGGAACGAAGCTTCGTTCGGGCGAGACCAATGACACCGCGCTTTCGTCCGGCCGGGCGGAAGGGGTGGTGTCATTGCAGTCTTGAACGCCCGGCCCGGAGAATATGTCATGGAAGCTTTTCTGACCTCCACCGCTGTGGTCGCCCTGGCCGAAATCGGCGACAAGACGATGTTGCTCGCCATTGTGCTCGCAACACGGTTTCACAAGCCGTTATCGATCATTTTCGGTATCCTGTTCGCGACGTTTGCTAACCACGCCTTTGCGGCCTTCGTTGGCAATTCGGTCGCAGGCGTTCTGGACGGGCAGTGGTTCCGCTATGCGGTGGGCGCCAGTTTCATCATCATGGCAGCCTGGACGCTGGTACCAGACAAGCTTGACGATGATGAAGCCAAGCCCTCACGTTATGGCGCATTTCTGACCACTCTGGTTGCCTTCTTTATCGTGGAGATGGGTGACAAGACACAAATCGCGACGATTGCGCTGGGAGCGCAGTTCAACAGTGTTCTTCTGGTCACGGCAGGAACAACGCTGGGGATGATGATCGCGAACGTGCCTGCGGTCTATCTCGGCGACAGGCTTGTCGAGCGCGTACCCCTGAAATTCGTTCGCACGGTGGCGGCTATCTTGCTGCTCGGCATTGGGGCGTGGGTGATTTACGAAACCGCGATGAGTTGAGTATGACTGCCATATAGGATAGGGAGCTATCCTATATGGCACATATGCAAACAGACAGGACAAGGCTGCTGGCCCGTGTCCACCGGATTACGGGTCAGATGGCTGCGATCGAACGAGCAATCGACGATGATGCGGCATGTGCCGATGTTCTGCATCAGGTTGCCGGTGCGCGCGGTGCGATCAACGGCCTGATGAACGAACTCATTGAAGAGCATTTGCGCGAACATGTCGCCCGTCCCGATCTGGATGCTGAAGCGCGCCAGGCAGGGATGGATGAATTGGTGGCGGTTATCCGCCGCTATGCGAAATAGAAGTCGCGAGATGGCCAGTCCTGATCTTGAGATCTCGCAGCTTGCGCATGAGCATGTGTTCCTGGGTGCAAATCACGATGCGAACACCCGGCGCACCCTTTGGGTGGTGGTCCTGACTGGTGCCATGATGGTGGTGGAGATCCTCGCCGGAACGATCTTCAACTCTATGGCGCTGCTCGCCGATGGTTTCCATATGGCGACCCATGCAGGCGCCCTGGGTATCGCTGCGCTGGCCTATGTCTTCGCGAAGCGGCATGCGAGGAATCCCCGTTTTACGTTCGGCACGGGCAAGGTCGGTGATCTGGCGGGCTTTGCATCGGCATTGGTGCTTGCGCTGATCGCGCTGGGCATTGGCGTTGAATCGTTTTCGCGACTGCTCGAGCCCAGACCCGTTGCCTTTCTGCAAGCCACTGTCGTGGCCGTCATCGGGCTGGCGGTGAATATCGCCAGCGCTCTGTTGCTCGGTGCTGGCCATGAGCACGGACACGGACATCATCACGGTCATGCCCATGATCATGGAAACCACCACCATCATGACAACAATCTGAGATCGGCCTACGTCCATGTTCTCGCCGATGCGCTGACATCGGTTCTTGCCATTGCAGCCTTGCTGGGTGGTCGATATCTGGGTTGGGTCTGGCTGGACCCGGTCATGGGCATCGTCGGCAGTATCGTCATTGCCGTCTGGTCATGGAACCTACTGCGCGATACTGCCGCGGTCCTGCTCGACACCGGCAACCCCGATATCGAGCAGGAGGTCAGGCTTGAAGTCGAAGGCCCGGGTGACACCCTGATTACGGACCTTCATGTCTGGCGTCTGGGTCCCGATGCTCATGCGGCGATTGTCAGCGTGACGGGAGTCGCAGACACCGAGACCGTGCGCGCGCGGTTAATCCGCATTCACGAGCTGTCCCATCTCACGGTCGAGAGGCGCTAACGCGAACCGATCAGTACTTGGCGCGCACCGATGCCAAGACTGACCCTTTCGTTGATGGCATAGTCCACGCGAAGCGCAGCTGAAATGTGTCCGTCAAGATCGTAATAGATGGGGGTGTCACCACTAGCAGTTGCCGCGTCGACCGTTGGCCGATCAGAAGCGAATTCCAGGCTGAGCAGGATTGTGAGGGCTGGCACCGGCTTCCACGATAGCCAGACAAAACCTTTGTAATCAGGCACGTCGGTCAGTCGAAATTCCCTGATGAAACCGCCAGGTGGAATCTGTCCGATGCTGAATCTTCGATCGATATAGCTGTAGTTGCCCCCCTTTGCAGATTTGGGCGGATATTCCTTTTTTCGAGATCAGGACAAGTCGGCAGATGAGAAATGCCAATAGGTAGTGGCGCTGTCGCCATGGATTCAGGTTACTTCTCGGCAATGCCTGCATAGCCCAAGGATTTCGATGACGGTGCGCCCGGGGGAGAAATCTGTTTGCGCCAACGCATCCTTGACGGCGGGGCCTATGAGTTGTGAGCTGACTGGCTGCACGATTTCACACTCGGTGCATACCGATACCGCTGCACACTGAGCCGACAGGGCAACGTAAGCATTCAGGGTCTCGATACGCTTTACGCATCGACGTTGCGCCAGCCTCTCGATGGTTCTGTAAACCTGCGCGGGCGTAATCCTGGTGGGTGCTGCATCGGCAATCTCGTACGCGCTCAAAGAGCGCCCGCCAGTTTCCTTCAGGACGGCAAGGACAACTTCTTCCAGGTGCTCGGACGTTCGTTTGGCCATCTCAAGTCAACATCCCGCTTGCCTTCAAAAAATAATGTTATGATATATTGTCTCATTTAAGGCAAGGCGTTATCAAGCCGCCCAATGACGGTGCGTGTGGACGCGCGCCGTTCCTGAATTTTGGAAGGAATGACTATGAAACCTTTTGGCCTGCTTGCTGGCTCTTCAGTAATTGCCGCAATGACAATCGCGATGCCCGCGTTGGCCGAAGAGGCGAACGAAAGTGATCGACAAGGCCAGCACAGCCGCCCGGACCGCGAGATCATTGTGACGGCCCACCCGCTTTCGCTGACATCGGATGAAACTGCGACGCCCGTCATCAGTCTTGAAGGTGATGATCTTGTCCACCGGGCCCAGTCGACGCTCGGAGACACGCTCGCCGGAATGCCTGGGATCAATGTCGACAATTTTGGTGGTGGAGCGGGGCGTCCGGTGATCCGGGGGCAGACATCCCCGCGCGTTCAATCATTGAGCGACGGGTCCAATATCCAGGACGCATCCGCCATCTCGCCTGATCACGCTGTCACGACCGAGCCCTTGCTGCTTTCAGGAATAGAGGTTTTGCGTGGTCCGTCGGCGCTGATCTATGGCGGCAGCGCCATCGGCGGTGCCGTGAACCTACTGGATGAAAAGGTTCCGACGAATCTGCCGGAGGGCGGCATAACGGGCGCGGTCGAAGGGCGCTACGGCACATCCGACAACGAACAGACAGGCGTTGGCGGCATCACGGCAAGCATTGGCCAATTCGCACTTCGCCTTGAAGGCGTAAGGCGCCAGACGGATGATTACGAGGTTCCGGGCAAGTTCGGCGAGGCGCAAGTGGATGGATCATGGGCGGACACGTCCACCATCACTGTCGGTGGCTCGTGGATCAGTGATAACGGCTATGTCGGCCTTGCCTATACCCGCCAGCACAATGACTATGGTTTGCCTGGTCACAACCATGCGTATGAAGACTGTCATCCTCACGGAGGGGAAATCCACTGCGGTACCCATGACGAGGAAGACGACCACGAGCATGACCATGAAGAAGAGGGTCATGAAGATGCGGTCTTCACGAAATTGCGTAGCGAACGGGTGGATTTTCGCGGTGAGTACCGCGACATTTCTCGCGTGATCGAAAGGGTGCGGTTTCGTGCAGCCTTTACAGATTACAGTCACAGCGAGATCGAAGAAGGCGATGTCGCCACGACCTTCACCAACAAGGCGCACGACATGCGGTTTGAACTGACTCATGCACGATTGGGCGGATTGCGTGGAACGTTCGGCGTGCAACACAGTCACACCAACTTCAAGGCGATTGGCGAGGAGCAGTTTCTCCCGCCCAGCAAGACCGACAATACCGCCCTGTTCCTGATGGAATCCTTCAACGCTGGACCGCTTCGGTTCGAGCTCGCTGCGCGACATGAATGGCAGACGATCAAGATCAATGACGGTCGCAAGACCACGCACCGCCCTTTCTCGGTCTCTGGTGCGGCGATCTGGGACATTGATGGAGATTATTCGGTCGCTCTGTCGATCGCGCGTTCGCAGCGTGCACCGAACGTACAGGAACTTTTTGCCAATACCGGTGCGCCATGGCGCGGTATCCATCTTGCAACCAACACCTGGGAGATTGGCACTCCCACACTTGGCAAGGAAACCGGGAAGTCGGTGGACCTCACAGTGCGCAAGACCGCGGGTGACACCACTTTCACACTCGGCCTCTACCATCAGGATTATGACAATTACATTTTCGCCCAGACACTCGATCAGTTCGAGGATTTTCGCCTCATCCGGTACATGGCCGGCGATGCCCGGTTTACAGGCATTGACGGGGATATTCGTCATCAGGTGACGCCCAATGTCGGTCTCGCAGTTTTTGGAGACTATGTCCGCGCCAAATTGAAGGATGGCGGTGGCAATCTGCCTCGCATCCCCGCTGGCCGCCTTGGTGGCCGGGTTGATGGAGTGTTTGGTCCGCTCTACGGCGATGTGGAACTTTATCAGGTGTTCGAACAGGGCAGGATCGCGTCATTCGAAACGCGCACGTCCGGCTACACCATGATCAACGCTACCTTGGCCTACAGCTTCGACATTGGCGAAAGAGCGAATGCCGAACTGTTCCTGCGAGGCACGAATCTGGCGAACGAGCTGGCCTACAACCACGCTTCGTTCATCAAAGATGCTGCCCCTCTACGTGGTCGCAGCTTGTTGATTGGTCTCAGGGCAGGGTTCTGAATTGTTGTGCGAACAGAAAGAAGCCTGTCGCCAGCATTTAAAGATGCGCGGTTTGCGGCCAAACGCCGGACCATAATTTCGTTATTTGCAATCAATTTTATACCTAACACCCATTGTCACGGCATCTGGATTGATCTTCGAGAGATGCGGACGTAGGTGAGCGCTCACCTCCAGAATGTCATCAAGGCATTGATTAAAAACACTTAATGAGGAATGCATAGATGCGTAAATTTGCGATCGGCCTATTGGCCGCCTGTTCCGTCACGTCTGTTGCACACGCAGAAACGTTTTCCGGCCCGTTTGTCGGAGTTTCGGTCAGTCGGGATGCCTACGAAGTAAAGGCCGAAGATCTCGACCTCGGCGGTGCTGTCATTTCGGCCGACGGTATCAGCGGTAATGGCTTTGCTGGCGGCATCTATGCCGGGTACGATTACCTGATCGGCAGCAATGTGTTCTTCGGTGTTGAAGCGAATGCGAACCTCTCGGGTGCCAGCATGTTGGTTGCCTATGACGATGGTTTCGATGAATTCGGCGCCAAGATCAAGGCGAAGGAAGGTTTTGGCCTGAGTGGTCGCCTTGGCTACAAGGTTGCTGACCGGACCGGGATCTATGCACGCGCCGGTTGGCAGACCACCAAGTTCAAAGCCAGCGCAAGTCAGAATGGCACCACGCTCTTCTCCGATTCCGATTGGCAGGATGCCTTCGTTTACGGTGGCGGCATCGAGACGGCCCTGGGCGCCAACGCCACAATCCGCGTCGAATATCTCAATGAAGACTATGGCAGCGCGGGCATCAACTCCGGCTTTGGCATCAACGGTATCCGTGTTGACAATGGCAAGGTTGCCCTGGGTCTCAGCTACGGCTTCTGATTGGCCGGAAATATCCCTCATCCGGTAAGGGCGTCCGCATGGCGGGCGCCCTTTTTATGATGGCGTGGTTACGCAGAACAGCCATCCAGCAACTTCAGGTGAGTTGTCGTCTTTGCGCCTCCAGTGCGACCTCAGCGCGGGATGAAACATCCAGTTTGCGGTAAATAGATTTCAAGTGATCCCGCACCGTGTGGTAGCTGATATCAAGATGGTCACCGACTTCACGTGCTCTCAGGCCGCGTCCGACCAAAGCGAGAACCTCCCGCTCTCTTTCGCTCAGGGGATCGTCTTCGCCAGGGTCATGAGTACGAAAGCGCGCCAGCATCATGCGAGCGATTGCCGGAGACAATGCGGGTTCACCATCCATCAACCGCGAGATCCGGTATTGTAACAACTCCGGCTCAACATCTTTGATCAGATAGCCGTCTGCGCCAGCGGCGAGCGTTGCCTCGACGCTTTCCCGATCATCCATTACGGTTACCGCAGCCACAAGAATAGCCGGGTTCTGCTTGAGTTCGCGGATAATATCCCATCCGCGTCCATCCGGCAGATGAAGGTCGACAAACGCAAAATCGAATTGCCGGGACATGAAGCTCATGGCTTCGGTATAAGATCGCGCCTCGCATATTGTCGGCGGCGCATGCCCCTTTTCCGTCGCAGCACCATTGATGGCATCGACCAGGTGCCGCAGCGGGGCTTCGAGATCATCAACAACCAGAACCTTCATTGCGAAGTTGGCGTATCATGCCTCACCGGCAGCGAAAAGCTCACGGTAAAGCCGCTCCCTGACCCATCGATCTCGACGTGCCCGCCCAATGATCTCATGCGTGTTGTGATGTTTTCCAGTCCACGACCACGTTTTGTGTTCGCTTTACTGCTCCTGTCGCCAATCCCATCATCGCTCATCCGGCAGAATGCCCGGTTCTCCCTGCAATAGAACTGTACTGTCATGTGTTTCGCCGAGGAATGTTTGATCGCGTTGGTCACGATCTCTCGAATGATGGACGATACTTCCTTCAGTCCGGCAGGATCCAGCAATGCGGAGGTCTCAATCAACGGCCATTCAAGGCCAATTCCGGCGGCCTCCAGCCTGTCGGCTGCCTCGGCACGGCAATCTGCGATCACATCCGCCAACTCACGCGAGGACGCTACTTCAGCGTTCACGATCGTACGCACTTCGGCCAAGGAGGAGCGCAAGACATCCTTCAAACCAGCTGGATCGTCCAGCGCGAGCCCCGACACAAGGCGTGCGGACAGGTCATCATGCAAATCCCGTGAGATCCGGCTGCGTTCGCTCGCCACACCTTCTTCAAAGGCATCACGTTTCCGTTTCAGGCTCACCGCCAGTTCAAACATGCGCGATGCGCTTTTTCGGTCCCGTTCCTGGAACAGACGCAAACCCTTCTGTTTGAACTGCAACAGCAGGGGCGGACTGTCCATCACCTCAGGAACGCGCAGTGCGGTTCCATGGTCGACGATCGCGACGGTATGGTTGCGCCCATGATCTGGCTCAAGTTCAACAACCTCCAGCGGAGAGAACGCCTGCTCCATAGCGGATTTCCATGCTGAGCGCCGGTCGGTGGGGGAAGGCAAGAGGGAACCGTGCGCCACTTGTTCGAGCGCGTTCGAATCCTGTGTTGAACCAAACAGCCAGCTCTGCATCAGGCGGCGCCACGGGAGATAAAAGAAAGGCAGAATCAGAAGCATCGTCAGAACCGTTGCGCCGCTAAGCGACCCCAGCATGGCAATCAGGACAACGTCGACGGTGATCAGAAGAAGACCGATCAATGTCGCCTTGAACATGGAAATTGCCCAGACTTCGCTGGCAAAGAGGAGTTGGCGCCTCAGGCCCAGAGCCGTGCCAAGATGGACGATCAGAAAGAAGGCGAAGGCAAAGCTCTGATCGATCAGGGGAGCGGCACCAAGCAGGGAAGGGACGATCACAGTACATATGAACAAGCCGGAGCCGATCACGGTCGAAACGCCAACCCACCGAATGGCCGCATGCTCCAGAGGTTTGCGGCGGGAAATCACAAACTGGACAATGACGAGAACAAGTATTGCTGCCATTTCCAGCGAGGACTGCAAGGGAGCCTCGTTGGTGGGCGACAGCATCAGATTATTGAGCGACAGCAAAAGCCAACCACCGAGAATGGCTGTGACGATCATCAAGGTAGCGTTTCCGGCGATGCGCACCGGATAAACCAGGAACAGGCAGATCATCGCCCATCCGAAGCCGACCGCTCCGAGGCCGTTCAAGGCACTGGCCGTTTCGAAAATATAAGCCGGCAGAGCGAGCCAGCGCGTACTATAGATTGCTGCCGTACTGGCGGCGAGCCAGAGGAATACGCCGGTCAGTCCGAACATCTGATTGGGGAGGCTACGAGGGTGCAGGCTCCATATCCACGCGGAGACCAGAAAGCCGGCAAACCCGACCAGCATCTGCAGCCAGAATTCGAAAGGCAGGTTCCCACCCGGGGTAAGCTGGTGGACCTCGGTCCCTTGTGCGCCCGGACGACTGCCCCTGAATGAAATCGTTAGAGGTGTGTCGGTATCGCCGATGACTTGTGCGAGTTCGTCCTGCCGCGCAAAGAAACGATCCTGCTCGGCATAGGACCGGAGCACATCGGGTTCGGGGATCAGATCCTGGGACAGGATTGTGACCCCATTGGGCAATTGGGGGTTAACCCCGAGAGTCTGGCCGTTGCTGTCCCGCAGCACCACACCATTGTCGGTTACGCGGAGGCTTTCAGTAAAGCGCGGTTGCGTACTTGCCAGTAGCAGGATGGCTGTGCTTGCGAGAATCCCGATCAGAACCGACACGATCAACAAGGTGCCGGGCGTCAGGAATTGGTTGAAGCGCCTGCTGTCCATTAGTCCCCCCAGACGAATTGGGTGGAGATACAAATCGTTGCGGTCAAGCCGAACAGCAGGAAATGCAATCTCCTGCTCGCGTCCAGGATACTCCGTGTCCTAATACGAGGAACGCAGGCGCACACCGTTATGGTGGCGCCTGCGCGGCTTCTGAGGTGAAGCTGCGGATCAGTTCTTGCCAAATACGATCCCGCCATCGACCTGCTTGTCGAAACCCATGTTACCGAACGTATAGTTCAGGCCGATATGGCTAGCGCCATCTCCGGCAAGGAACCCGGTGATATCGGCCCCGCAATCGCCCTGACCGCCGCAAACCGAACCGCTGCCCGATTCCACGGTTGCCACCAGATTATAATCACGGAACACCATGTGGTTCTGATCGCCGGCGACACCCACGGCCATGCCGCTGGCCGGATTGGCCGCGCCGCCATTGGTGGCAATGCCATAGGTGGATCCGCCAATCGTTACGTTCAGATCCACGCCGACATGAGGGATGGAGCCAAAGGCAACCGCCGCCGATCCGGTGACGCTGCCTGGCGCAATACTGCCATCGCGCATGGTAGGCGCGGTGGAGCCGACCATGGAATAGGTGGCCGTGCCGCTGGCAGGCAGATTGGTGGCCGGCGTGCCGGACACGATGTGCCAACCGCCATTGGTGGGTAGATCTGCCGTTGGCAGGTTGTAATATTTGCCCCCGGTCGTCCCGCCGGCCCATCGCGCCCATCCGATCACATCGGTCACGCTGCCCGCCTCGTGCAGCGAAGCAGAGCCGATGGTGGGTTCTTCATTGGGCGGCGCGAAGCTGTAGGCGATCGGCGCGCCGGTGGTGTTGTCGTAAGTGACGGTGGTGGGTTGCCGCTGATCGATCCCGATTACGCTGGAAGAATAGGTGGTGATCTGGTCGGCTCGCTCGGTGCCGTCCAGCGGCGGCGCATCGGGAATCAGCGTGCCGCCTTCGAACACCGACGCACCGGCGATAGTTGCCCATTCGCTCGCTTGCTCGTTGTAGATGATATAACCCAATGTGGCCCAGCCGGCCCCTTCGCCGCCAATCTGTCCTTGCAAGCGGGTGTTGCACAGCGTGGTCCCATCACAAGCTGCGCCTGCGGTGCTGACAGCGGTATTGGACACTGTGCTGTTGAAAGTCAGCATTGCATTGCCATCTGGCGAGAGAAACGTCGAAACTGAAGGATTCGCGATGCCGCCAGCCGTTTCAAAGCTGTAGGTTGCATCCGGCATAGCCACCGTTCCAGCCACGCCGACCAGATTGCTGGTCCCGAACTTGACCGCCATATCACCGGTAAAGGTGCCCGGAGCAGTGGCTTCGTTCGAATAGGTGGGTCGGGTTGCCGCCTTCAACGCGTAGTTGATCGTTCCGGTCGCGGGCAGATTGGCGAGTGCGGGAATCAGCGCATAATGCACCCCATTGTCGGCGCCGAAGATGGTCGAATAGAGTGTATTGGTCCCCGTACCTTCCAGCATTCCGCCATGGAAACGGCCAATCTGCCATTCACTGTCCCCGGCCAGGTCGGCGACCTGCATCGTGTTCCGGTCCAGCATGATGTCGCCTTCGCGCGTCGGATTGGTCGCATCATAGGTAAGCGACACCAGCCCGCGATCGTCGAACACCGGTATGAACAGGGCATTGGTCGAGACATAGTTGCCGCGGATATTGTTGCCGCCGCCATGGACGATAACTGGCAACAGACCAGTGCCGGAATAGGGGTTCGTCAGGCTGCCTGATGCGGCGCCGGCACCGGCGGTGAATGACAGATTATTGAGTTCGCTTGCCGCAAGCGAAAAGACACCGCTTGCTCGTTCGGCACCGCCTGTGGTGGTGAAATAACCGCCAGCCTGCGCAAAATCATCGGTAAACTGGCCGACTACGCGGACCAGACAGCTGTTACCAGCGGTGCAGAAATCGCCCGTGCCCGATGTAACGCTGGCAAACGGAGCAAAGGCGTAGCTCCCCATGGTTGCGCCTTGCGTGACCACAGCCGCAAGGCCGCCGGGGGTCGAAAATTCATAGGTGGTGTCCAGGCTCAGCGTCCCCTCCACCGCAACCCGGGGCGTATAGCCAAACGCCACGGCCATGGTCATGTCGAAACTGGCATTTGTTAGGCCATTGGTGGTTTGCGGGGCATAGCCGCCGGTCAGGGCGTAGGTTACCGTTCCGCCTGTCGGTAGAATGGTGTTGGGATTGGAAATGGCCACCATGTCAAATGTGCGGCCTTCCGACACTTGATAGGGCGTATCATAATAATCAAATGACCCTTCGCCAAAGCGGGTCAGCAAGACGTAATCGGTACCGCTCTGTTCCAGCACAGGCATGTCGCCCCGCCGGAAGCGAACCGCACCCAGATATTCCACATCATTTATGGCGCCGTCGTCGTCCCGTGTGGCTGAGCCTGAAACTGCAGGGTTGTTTAAGGTGGGACTTCCGGTTCCCTGCTGCGCGTAGGTGGCGCTGTAGAATACGATATTCGATGCATCGAAATCCGGCGCGACATATTCGCCGGTTCCACCACCCCCGCCACTGCCGGTATCCGCCACGAAGCCGGCCGATCCGGCAAAGCCGATGCTGCCGTCCCCGCCTTCGCGTGAAGCGTAGGAGAGGACCAGCGCCTCTGCTTCATCACCGCCCGGCGTGGCGCCGAGGTAGATGTTGCAGTTCGTAGCGCCAGCTACGCAGGCCTTGCCTGTTCCGACTAGTGGCGCGCTTTGCTGGATTGCCATCCGGTCCGCTGAAGTAGCAAAGGTCGTCACCGGCAGATCGAGCACGCCCGCCACACCGCCAGGCGTGGTGAAGGTGTAGGTCGTATCACCGGGCATAATCACGCTGCCTTCCGCCGCCATACGCAGCTGAAGACCATTATAATTCACAGCGATGGCTGCATCGAACGTGCCGGGAGCCGAAGAACCGTCGTTGAACGTGGGGCTGGTCGCGCTATCCAGAACATAGTTGATCGTCGCATTGGCAGGCGCGTTTACCAACGGTGCGGCGGTGGCGAAATGCAGCCCCTGATCGACGCCCAGCGCCCAGTACTGGCCACCATAGGTATAGCGATCACCGTAGACGCGCGTGGACGTGGTTACAGAGCCAATATCGCGTTCTGCTACCGTTGGCCCCTGAACCAGAATATCGCTCAGGATGTAGACCGGAGCGCCATCGGCATCCAGCGTCAACGGCATCGTGTAGCCACCGGTGCTGGTCGCGGCCTGAACGGCGGCATTGGGCCGGTTCAGCGCATGGGCAACGGCATAGGTTGCCGTCGATCCGCCCAGCGCGGGCAGGCCGGGAAACTCATCCGCATTTGGATTGCCGCCAAACCGCACATAGTTGAAATAGGTGTTGAGCAGCGCATTGTCTTCCGCCCGTCCGTCCTGTTGCAGTTTCAGGCTAACGTAATCCTGAAAGTACGCGAGCACGGTATCGAAATCGGCATCGGTAAAGGTGCTGGGAAGGCCATTGGCCTTGATATGGGCGAGAAACCCATCGACGATCGCCAGCTTCTGCGCATCGCTGAGACCCGTGGTGGGCAAGCCGGGGAACTGGTCTGCCGAGCCTCCATCGTTGAGCCAGGCGAGATAGGCCGTCAGGAATTCCCCCTGTCCGTCAGGCAAACCGGCCAGCAAACCCGCGTCGTTCAAGGCCTGAAGATAGGCGAGCAACGCCTGCTGCGTCAGCGAGTCATATTCGGACGGCACGCCGCCATCTGCCAGATATGCATAATAAACCGCCAGCGCCGCAGCATATTGTTGGGCAAGCGCATCGCTCAGACCGGGGATGAGCGCGTCGATGCCGTCGTAGTCACCGGGAAGACCGCCATTTTCCAGATAGGCGAGATAGGCACGCAAGGCATCGGCCTGCACTGCGAACAGGCTGTCCAGCAGGCCTGCGTTTTCGAGCGCGGCGAGATAGGCCTGAATCTGAGCGGCGGACAAGACATCATAGCTGCCTGCCGCGCCGCCATCAGCCAGATAGGCTAGATAGGCAGCGAGCGCATTGCCATAGGCGGTCAGCAGTTCCGGGTCGATCGTCCCATCGCCATAGACGAAGCTTGCTGGATCGCCCCCTTCCGCGAGAAATGCCAGATACGCCGCGATCAAGTCCTGCTGCGAGGCGAACAGCTGCTCGAGCTGACCGTTGGCCTGCAGATAGGCGAGGTAGGCATTGACGCTGTCCAGGTCGGCACCTTCGAAATCAGCGGCCGATCCACCCTGTTGAAGC
The DNA here is from genome assembly GCF_001028705.1 of Croceicoccus naphthovorans. Lineage (NCBI taxonomy): Bacteria > Pseudomonadati > Pseudomonadota > Alphaproteobacteria > Sphingomonadales > Erythrobacteraceae > Croceicoccus > Croceicoccus naphthovorans. The sequence goes on from NZ_CP011770.1 coordinate 524,359, forward strand.
AGGGTCAGATACTGGGCGAGAATAGCATTATAGGCGGCCTGGAACTGGGCCGCATTGCCGCTATCGGCGAGATAGCGCAGATAGGCTTCGATCAGGGCGGGCGACAGGGCTTGCGCGTCCCCATCGTGCACAATCGCCAGAGCCGCTGCGAGGCGCGCTGAGTAGTCCAGCAGGCGCTCGATATCGCCCGAAGGCAGCGCGCGCGGCGGCCATTCCAGAGCGCGTGCATCGACCGTCCGCGCCGCCTGTTGAATGTCGCCGGACGCGCCGATCGCGCTGAGGGCAAAACCCAGCGTGACGGGCAGGCCATTCAGTGCTGCGCCACGAATTCCTTCCTGCTTCAGCGATGCGACGGAAGCCAGGCGTTTGCTGTCAGGTGTCTGCTGCGCCGGATTGGCAAAGACGCGCCGGGCCTGTTCGCCGACCGCCATCGTCCAAGCGGACCCGGCGGAAAACTTGTTGGTCTTGCCTTCGCGGGCAAGGGTTGTGGTGCCGTCAAGGACATGCCCGCGAACCGCACCGTCACGCACTGTCAGGCTTGCAGAGCCGCTGATACGCGCACTGCCGCCGCTTTCGAAGAAGATGACGATGTCCGACTTGTCGTCTGATATGATCGTGATCGCGCCTTCACCAATTGTGAGACGCTCCCCGTCAATGAAGTAACGGGATTTGCCGACAAGACTGACAAGCGCGCCGCTGTTCAGCCTGATCTGGGTTACGCCCGAGCTTCGGGTTTGCCAGCTGCGTTCCGGCACGGAACCGTTGGATCCGAAAATATAGTCCGCCGCTTCGGCGGGGTGTGCGACGGCAAGAATGGACGCTGTCGCAAGCAGGAGTGTCTTGTTGAACATCGATCTTGCTCCAATCAGAATTCGTAGCGGACGGCCATGCTGGCCGTCATGCGGTCGTAGTCGTTGAGTGCGAAATTGCTCCAGTTGCGGGAATAGGTCAGGCGCGGACGGACATAGATGTCATCGCTCAGCAACGCCTTCAGTCCCAGAGAGACATCGAGCTGTTCGTCCTTGCGCCTGGCAAGAAACAGCGGATCGGCGCGATCGTATCGCCGCACTTCACCGGCGATCCCGGCGACCAGGGCAAGCTTGCTCGCGACGGGTTGCTCGATGCCGAGATTGACCCGCGCAAAGTCGAAGGACAGGTGATCGCCCGCATCACGGCGGGTCTCTTCGTGTCCACCGGAGATGCTCGCGATAAAAGTGCGGCCGGCATAGGACGCGCCCACTCCGTATCGGTCGGCATCGCGCAAGGGATCGCCATCGAAGTTCAATCGGAAATACTCGGCCGAAAAACTCAGGGCCTCACCATTACCCAGGCGCTTTGTGTATTGTCCGATGCCCCCCAGGCTGAGACGATAGCTATCACCGCCCAACCAGAATTGTTGTGCTTGTACAGAGAGGGAAAGAACGTCGCGGTTCGCCAGTGTGTGGCCGACGCCGGCTGTTCCGGTCACTGCCGCCTGGTCAAACGCACTGCTGTCGTAGTTTTCGCGCCAGTTGCCCAGCATTGAAGCGAACAGCCGGGTTTGCCTGGAAACCGCGGTAACTCCCGAGAGACCGCCGAGCACTTCGTGAAACGCCTTGCCCTGTTCACGCGCCCCCGTACCCAGGGTGCCTGGACCGAATGCTGCAAAAAGCGGGATCACGATCGTATCGTGATCGGTCGCGGCATTGATATTGCTGTCATAACCACCAGACACGTCAACAAAGCCGCTGACGCTGCTGCCACCGCCGGTAATCTGCTTGTCATAGTCGCGCACGATACGATCGAACCGTTGGCGCACGGGATCGGGCAGGCTTGGGTCGTTCACCACCGTATCGAATTGCTCGCGCGCCGTATCGATATCGCCGGCCATGGCATAGACACGCGCCAGTTCCGCACGAGCCTGAGTATGCTCGGGGTTGGCGGCGAGGACACGCTGAAAGGCGAGTATGGCCTCGGCCTTGTGCCCGGAATCGGCGGCTGCAAGTCCAAAGATGTAGTTGAAGTCCGGATCGCTGCTGCGCGCCTCCAGCTGCGGCTTCAGCGTTCGATAGGCAGCATCGGATTGCCCGGTATTCTGCAGTTGCAGGGCCTGGCCGACCAGATCATCCATTTCCGCATGGGCGGGGTGAGCTGCAATCAACGCCAGCCCTGCCGAACTCAACAGCAATCGTTTAACCACCAATAACCCCCTGTGCAGAATGACCTTTTTACCTGCAGCATGCCTACTCACGCCCACCGGCCAGAGGTATCCCGCGTTTGCGGGATGGTGGTTGCCGATAATCTGAATGAGAATGGGCCGGGATCGCGGATTTTTCGCAATCCCGACACGTCCGAGACATCAACTGGAATTATGATGAAACCTGTTCGTCGCTTTCTTTGCTCCCTGCTTGTCGTTTTTGGTTTGGCCGCACAGCCTGCGTTCGCTGATGATGGCGCGGTGAAGATCAGGGACCGAAAGGTTCTCAATGGCCAGACCGAGGTGGCGGTCGCTGCATTCAATGTCGCATTTATCTTTGAATCGACAGATCAGATCCAGAAGACCGGCGGCCTCATGGGCGCTTTTGGAGGCGTGACGAAAGCCAAGAGCGAACTTGTCGGGGTCACGCCCGAGATTATGCAGGCTGTTGCTGACGCTGCTTACGTCGACTTCATGGCGAAGCTGGCAGCACGGAACATCACCACGGTTCCCGTCGACAGTCTGTTTGCGGATGCGAATATCCTTAAGGCGATCAACGGGACTGGCCCGCGCGAGATCAGGATCGAGCTTGAAAAGAAAAGCACCGGCGTTGCCACAGTGGTCAAGCCTTCGGCACTTCCCGGGCAGATTACCTTGCAGGGCGATCTGAATGAGCGGCAAAGCCTCGGTTCATTCGGACGTGGTTTCAGTGAAAGCGGGCGGCAAGCGGCGATCAGGACCTATGTGAAGGAAAGCGGCATCCCGCTCGTCAGCGTGGTGTATCTGATCGACTTTTCGGACCAGAAGCGGCCCGGAGCGTTCAGCCTGAACGGGCTGAAGGTGAATGCAAATCTCTCGGTTGCTCCCAAGTTCTCGCGGATCACAGTGATTGGCTCGAAGGGACAGAGTGAGATCGTCTTGAACCAGGCAGTATCGGTCGATGGCGATTTCATCGAGCAAGCCGACGCCACAGGCAATACCGAGAAGACCGCTCAAGCTGCGGCCAATGTTGGCGGAGGGCTTGCGGCTGCCATGGGCATCGGCACCCCGATGATTGGTAAAACGCGCAAATATGCCTTCAATGCCAAGCCGGGAAACTACGAAGAAGGCGCAGCGATGGCAGCAACACGGGCCAACGATGTGATGACTGACGCGCTTGTCAGCTTGCGCTGATGGCCGGCTCCTTGATTCATTCGGGTCCGGGCGGAACGATGTCAGGGCGGTAAGCGTCGATGGCTTCAACATGGTTGCCGCAGCGGTTCATCGCTTCAGATTGATTTGCGGGCGCAGTTCTGCAACCTTCGCCTTCAGACTGGCGATGCACAGGGCAATTGTGAGGCTTTGATGTTGGGCGGTCCAGAAGCCTTCGGGGCCAGTCACGCTGACAATTCCTCCCTCTATGTCGATCCAATGTCCTGCCGGAGGCAGTGTCGCGGCGGCGCGCCAGGTGTCGGAATAGCGCAGTGCGCGAACATGCGAGCCGTCGGCGGCTTGCCAGATGCCGGGCTCCAGGTTGCGAAGTTCATTGAGCGCAGGAAAAACTGCAAAGGCGATCGTTGCATCGAGCTCGCGACTTGTCGAACGCGCACCGCGACAAGCCGCGATCGCTTGCGCCAGCATGCTGTGGTGACTTGGGAGTTTCCGGATTGTCCGGTTGCAATCGTCGGTCACGATGGTCACGGAACATCCTGGGCGGCTGCGCCAGGTTGTGGCCCGTCGTTGTCCGGTCTCATCTCTCGGATGCTTGCAGATCAACCATTCGCAGATAGGGCTTCAGAGTCCTGAACCCTTGCGGGAACTGACGCTGTGCTTCCTCGTCTGAGAGTTTTGGCGATATAACGACCTCGTCACCCGGAGACCAGTTGACCGGAGTCGCGATGCTGCGCGCATCCGTCAGCTGCAAGCTGTCGATGGCGCGTAGAATCTCTGCGAAATTGCGCCCGGTGCTGGGCGGATAGGTGAGGATGAGCCGGACCTTTTTTGAAGGATCGATGACGAAGACCGAGCGCACGGTAAGGGTAGGATCGCTTTGGGGGTGGATCATGCCGTAAAGTGTGGAGACAAAGCTGTCCGGATCCGCGATCATCGGGAAGTTCAACGCGGTGCCCTGGGTCTCCTCGATATCGAGTTCCCATTTGCGGTGCGCTTCGAGCGGATCGACCGAGAGCCCGATAGGCTTGACGTTGCGCTTTTCCCATTCGGCACGCAGCTTCGCCACTTCTCCAAGCTCAGTGGTGCAGACTGGAGTGAAATTCTTGGGATGGCTGAACAGCACCCCCCAGCTCGATCCGAGCCAGTCGTGAAAATGGATGCGACCGTGCGTGCTGTCCTGTTCAAAGTCTGGTGCAATCTGCCCGAGCTGGATGGCCATCGATTCCTCCGTTATCTCGGTTACAACGTGGATCAATCACGGTTCGCAAACAAACGAATATTATATATGAATGAAAGCAATATTTTTACTGGATAGAGGGAGGACATCCTGGGGATCTGCGTTGCGATATCGTCGGGTTGGCCTGCATACATGCAGCGCGCTCCGAAACCACCTCCGTATTGCCTGCAACCTTGCCCCTTCAGGGTCGCTTGCCTATGATCCATGCAGATTTTGAATGTATTACTCTTTTTACCGCAAGGATTATGCTGCGTGGATGTCGCGATCGCCCGGACATTTCTGGAAGTGGTGAAAACGGGCAGTTTTGTCGGTGCCGCTGCCAATCTCAATCTCACGCAAACCGCTGTCAGCGCCCGCATTCGCGTTCTTGAAGAACAACTCGATCAACAGGTCTTTATACGCAACAAGGCAGGAGCGAAGCTGACGCCTGCCGGCGAGCAATTCCAACGCTTTGCCACTACGCTCGTGCAGGTCTGGGCGCGCGCGCAGCGCGCGGTTGCGCTGCCGCCGGGTCGCGAGACGGTTGTATCCGTAGGCGCCGAACTCAGTCTGTGGAATCCCCTCCTGAGGCACTGGCTGCTGTGGATGCGGCGCGAGTGCGCCGAGATCGCAATCCGCACCCAGATCGATACATCGGAGCGCCTGATGGGGCAGGTACAGGACGGGTCTCTCGACCTTGCGGTCATCTATGCGGCGCCGAGCCGGCCCGGCGTCATTGCCGAATTGCTGTTCGAGGAAAAACTGGTCCTCGCCAGAACCACGCCGACCACTACCGAACTGACGCCGCAAGATCATGTGCAGATCGATTGGGGGGATGAGTTCGCCGCCAGCTATCAGGCTGCCTTTCCCGATCAGCCCAATGCGGTGCTGTCGATCAGCTATGGGCCGCTGGCCCTGGAATATATTCTGGCGACGGGTGGCAGCGGTTATTTCCGCAAAGGCTTTATCCGCACCTACCTTGAAGAAGGGCGTCTGGCGCTGGTTCCCGGCAGTCCGGAGTTTTCCTATTCGGCCTATGCGGTGCATTCGACGAAGGCGGATCCGGGCGTCATGGATCGCGTTCGTGCCGGCCTGCACGATGCGGCGAGGATCGCGGTATGACGAAACAACCATCTTCTCCGGTTTGCTATGCGGCGGAAGCCTCCGATACCTATATGGGATATGCCGATCGCGACGAGATCCTGGAGGCGCTGAACGAACTTCTCGAAGCTGAACGGGCCGGTGCTCGTGTGGCACTGAAAAGCAGCAAGGCAGCACCGGCTGACTATTCCCGATTGATGCAGGACGTCCAGAAGGACGAAGCGCATTGGTGCGCCATGCTGACACGGCAAATCCGACGCCTCGATGGTGTTCCTTCGCGCAAGACAGGTGCGTTTCTCGGCAAGGCGATGGCGATACCGGAGCCGTTTGAGCGACTTGCGTTCCTCAATCGCGGCCAGGCATGGGTGATCCGCAAGCTCGAAACGCTGATGCCGCGCGTCCGCGATGACGCGCTCCATGCAGACCTCAAGGCAATGGCGGACAAGCACCGGGAAAATGTCGAACTTGCCGATGCGCTTCTCGGCGGTCGGGGGCACGACGCCTGATTTGTTTAAACTCAAGCGAACCATCGGCCATCTCGCCAGTCACACGAACGTGGACCATTCCCGGAATTGCACTCACGGTGGCCAACCATTTGCTTTGGCTGCAGGCCCAGAGCCGGGAATGATATGAATATAATTGCGTTGAAATAGCAATAATACTCGTTTGCCTTATGATCCTGCAAGCGGGACAACGGTCAGTGTGAACTGAAACGCTTCTGACGGCGCTCCTGGAAGGTCTTGTCGATCAAGCCGCTGCGTTGCGAGGAATGTGCGGCTTCGAGGGCAGAACAGCAATGAAGACGAATGAGGCGCCCGGGGGTCCGTTGACCCCGGAGCAATGGCGATTGGTGAACCAGCTCGCCCAATCGCTCAAACCGGCGCAAGCGGGTTGGCTCGGTGCCTATTTTGCCGGGCTGGACGCCGGCCTGCGATTACCCTCGTCGCAGGCCGGTTCGTTCATGGCAGACGTGGGTCGGAAGCTTACGATCCTCTATGGCACCGAAACCGGCAATGCAGCCGAACTGGCGCGTGGCCTCGCCGCGGCGGTTGGCGCAAAAGGGATCGAATGCAGCCTGTCCGACATGGCCGATTACAAGGTGAGGCAACTCGCCCAGGAAGACGACCTGCTGATTATCGTCAGCACATATGGCGAAGGCGATCCCCCGCAACCGGCGACGGGCTTCTTCGAGTTTGTCGAAGGCCGCAAGGCGCCCAAGCTCGACGGGAAACGCTTTGCCCTCCTGGCGCTGGGCGATTCGACCTATGAGTTCTACTGCGAGGCCGGCAAACGGCTCGACCGCAGGTTCGAGGAACTTGGCGCGGAAAGACTCATTCCCCGTATCGATTGTGATATCGACTACGAGGATGCGGCCGAAGCGTGGATGGCGACGATCATCGACAAGATCGCCGCTGAGGCGGGATCGGGCGCTAGCCCCGCAGCAGGCGTGTCTTCGCCTACTGCGCCTGCAACAGTTCATGACAAGCGCAATCCGTTCTCGGCGACCGTCATCGACAATATCGCTATCGTCGGACGCGGCTCGACCAAGGAGACTCGCCATATCGAGTTCTCGCTCGAAGGATCGGGGCTGGTCTACGAGCCGGGCGATGCGCTGGGAATCGCCGCGAGTAACGATCCCGGCGTCGTATCCGCGCTGATCGACGCGCTGGCGCTGCAACCCGATGCCGAGTTCGAACACAAGGGTCAGGCCGCGAAGTTGGCGGAAGCGCTCACGCACCGTTTCGAGATCACCACGGCCACACCGCGTTTTCTCGACTACTGGGCGCTGCTGAGCGAAGCCGATGCCCTCAAGCAATTGCTGCACGAAGACCGGTCGGGTGAACGTTCGGTCTTTTTGCATACACACCATATCATCGACATCGTCCGCCGTTTCCCCGTGGCGGATATCATGCCGCAGGGTCTCGTCTCCGCACTTCGTCCCTTGCAACCGCGTCTCTACTCTCTTGCATCGAGTCATGCCGCGGTCCCCGAGGAAGCACACCTGACCGTGGCGCCAGTGCGCTATGATCTGCATGACGAGGCGCGCTGCGGCGTAGTATCTGGCCTGCTTGCGGATCGCGCGGAACCTGACACGGTGCTGCCGGTCTATATCCAGAGCAATCCGCATTTCCGCCTCCCGGGAGACGATGCACCGATTATCATGATCGGTGCCGGCACAGGTGTCGCGCCCTATCGCGCCTTCCTGCAGGAACGCGAGGTCAGGGGTGCGGCAGGCAAGAGCTGGCTTTTCTTCGGCGAGCGCAATTTTCGCAGCGACTTTCTTTATCAGACCGAATGGCAGGGCTGGCTGAAGGATGGGACGCTCGGTCGGATGGATGTCGCCTTTTCGCGCGATGGCAATGAGAAGGTCTATGTCCAGCAGCGCATGAAAGAGCAGAGCCGGGACATCTTCGCGTGGCTGGAAGAGGGCGCACACGTCTATGTTTGCGGCGATGCGAGCAATCTTGCCCCTGATGTTCACGAAGCCCTGACAGATATTGTCGCAAGCGAAGCACGAACGGGCCGCGAGGCGGCGGAGGACTATGTCCGCTCGCTCCAATCCGACCACCGCTATCAGCGCGACGTTTACTGAAAGTGTGCCCCATGACCAACGAGACCATCGATCGTAGCCGCGACCTGTCCCAACCCCTCGACCGGCTTGGGCCGGATGAGAGCATGAAAGACAGGAGCGATTATCTGCGCGGTAGTATCTGTGAGGGGTTGCTCGACCGGATAACCGGTGCGGTGCCATCGGACGATGATGTCAAGCTGATGAAGTTTCATGGGATCTATCAGCAGGACGACCGCGATGTGCGTGACGAGCGTCGCCGCCAGAAGCTGGAGCCTGCTTACCAGTTCATGATCCGTGTGCGACTGCCGGGCGGAGTCTGCAGTCCGGCGCAATGGCTGAAGCTCGATGAGCTTGCGCGTGCCCATGGCGGCGAAACCTTGCGCATCACCACCCGTCAGACTTTCCAGTTTCACTGGGTTCTCAAGGACAGCTTGCGACCGATCATTCAGGGCCTGCACGACACCTTGCTGGATACGGTCGCCGCCTGCGGCGATGACAGCCGCGGGGTGATGTGCACGGTCGATCCGCAGAGCTCGCAATTCCATGCAGACGTGGCGGCAATGGCCAAGCGTGTCAGCGATCATGTGATTCCGAAGACGCGCGCCTATCATGAAATCTGGTATGGCGACGAGCGCGTGGCTTCCTCGGAGCCGGAAGAGCCTTTCTACGGCCGGACCTATATGCCGCGCAAATTCAAGATCGGCTTCGCGCTGCCGCCATCCAACGACATTGATGTCTACACGCAGGATCTCGGTTTTATCGCCATTGGCGGCCCGGGTGGTCTGGAAGGCTTCAACGTCGTCATCGGCGGCGGCATGGGGCGCACCGATCAGGCACCCGAAACCTATCCGCGGCTCGCCAGCCTTGTCGGCTTCGTTCCGGTGGATCGGGTCATTGCCTGCGCCGACGCCGTTATGGCCGTCCAGCGCGATTATGGCGACCGCAAGGATCGTCTGCGTGCACGATTCAAATACACCATCGACGACAAGGGTCTGGACTGGATCAAGGCATGCATTGAAGAGAGGATGGGCACCCACTTTGATGAGGCGCGTCCCTTCGAGTTTGCGTCGAACGGCGACAGCTATGGCTGGAATTCCACACCGGACGGGCGCCATCACCGGACAGTCTTCATCCGGAGCGGACGGCTTGATCTGAAGCTGCTCGATGCCTTCCGCGATATTGCGCGTATTCATCGTGGAACGTTCCGCATGACACCCAACCAGAATGTCATCATCGCCGGCGTTCGAACGGACGATCGCGCCGCGATCGATGCCTTGCTGGCAGAATACGGGCTTGGTGCGGAAAATGTCTCGCCGTTTCGACGCAATGCCATCTCGTGCGTTGCCTTCCCGACCTGTGGTCTCGCGATGGCCGAGAGTGAGCGCTATCTGCCGGCTCTGATGGAGAACGTCGAGGAAATCCTCGACCGGCATGGGTTGGCCGATGAACCGATTACGCTGAGGATGAGCGGTTGCCCCAATGGCTGTTCGCGGCCCTATATTGCCGAGATAGGACTGACGGGTCGCGCGCCAGGCAAATACAATCTCTATCTCGGCGGTGGCTTCCATGGGGAGCGCCTGAACCGGATGATCCGCGAGAATATCAACGTAGGCGAAATCCTCGAAGTTCTCGACGAGACTCTAGGCCGCTACGCTCGCGAACGCGAACCGGGCGAACGTTTCGGAGATTTCACGGTCCGCGCCGGCATTGTGCGCGCGGTTACTGAAGGACGATTGTTCAATGAGTGATCGGGAAGAAACGAGACCTGATCCTGCGACGGTCGCCGCGGCCTTCGGGGTAGCGGCGGACATTGCCCACGGGGCCGTGGCCCCGCCGCTTTACATGTCGAGCACCTACGAGTTTGCAGGCTACGATCAGCCCCGGTTCTATGATTATGGCCGGGGCGGCAATCCAACCCGGGATCTCCTGGGAGAGGCCCTTGCCGAACTGGAATGCGGGACTGGTGCTGTCATAACGTCAAGCGGCATGGCCGCGATCGATCTGCTGGTAGGTCGCCTTCAACCGGACGATCTCATCCTCGCGCCGCACGATTGTTACGGAGGCACGATGCGCCTCCTCAAGGCACGCTCCGAACGTGGCCACTGTTCGGTGCGCTTCGTCGATCAATCGGATGATGCGGCCTTCGCGGCCGGGCTGGAGGAAGTGCCCGCACTCGTGCTGATAGAGACGCCCAGCAATCCGTTGATGCGCGTTGTCGATATTGCAGCGCTTTCTGCAAAGGCGAAGGAAGCGGGGGCAGCGGTGGCCGTCGACAATACCTTCCTGTCGCCCGCGATTCAGAAGCCGCTGTCACTGGGTGCCGACTATGTCCTTCACTCCACCACCAAATACCTGAACGGCCATTCCGACGTGATCGGCGGAGCTGTTGTCGCTGCAGATCGTGCAGACGCGCAGGACCTGCGCCATTGGGCCAACGTCGTGGGAACGGCAGGCGCGCCCTTCGATTCATGGCTCACTCTGCGCGGCCTGCGCACATTGTTCGCCCGTCTGCAGATCCAGCAGAGCAATGCGATGGCGATTGCGCGCTGGCTCGACCGGCATCCGGCCGTCGACAAGGTTCACTATCCCGGATTGCCAGATCACCCCGGGCACGCGATTGCCTCGCGTCAGCAGAATGGTTTTGGCGCAATGCTGAGTTTTGAACTGACTGGCGGAGTGGAAGCGGTTCGCCGCCTGGTCGCCGGTGTGAGATGCTTCACGCTCGCGGAATCGCTCGGCGGCGTTGAAAGTCTTGTCGCGCACCCGGCAACCATGACCCATGCCGACATGGGAGCGGAAGCAAGAGCGGTTGCAGGCATCAGTGACAGTCTGCTGCGCCTGTCGGTCGGGCTCGAAGCCGAACAGGATCTGATCGCCGGGCTTGAATGCGGACTGGCGGCGTGCGCCGCCTAGACGCAAATGCAAGGAGGAGGATGTGCCTGCATATGTGCTGATTATCGATCTGCTCGGCCTTGTCCTTGTCGTGATCGGCTTTTGCATGGCTTTTCGCCAGGACCTGATCCGACGCATTTTCGGGTGGCGGTCCCGGCCTGCTGTATCAGCGCGCCATCGGGATGACCCAATAACCTACATCCTGCGTATCGCCGGTATCATGTTGATGGCATTCGGTGTCGCCATCGGAGGTATGTTCACATTCTTCACACTCTTCAGCGGTAGCTAGGCCCGCGCCATGGACAATGCCTCGTTCAAGCCCGCCCCTGAATGGCAGGTTTCGCAATGGTTCAACAGCGATTGTCCGCTGACGCTTGGCGATCTGCGCGGGCGGATCATTGTGCTTCACGCCTTCCAGATGCTTTGCCCGGGCTGCGTACAGGCCGGCATTCCCCAGGCTCAGCGCATTGCCCGTACTTTCGATCCAGCGCAGGTGGCGGTCATCGGGCTTCATACCGTTTTCGAGCATCACGATGCGATGGCGCCGAATACGCTTGCCGCCTTCATCCACGAATATCGCCTGACCTTTCCGATCGGGGTCGACAGGGCGTCTTCGTCGGGGCCGATCCCGCAGACCATGGCGGCCTATGCCTTGCAAGGGACACCTTCGCTCATTCTGATCGATCATCGGGGACGTTTGCGGAAGCAGACGCTGGGTGCCGAGGACGACATGCGCGTCGGCGCCGATATTGCCCTTCTGCTGGGTGAAATGAGGTGATGCACGAACATGCCGGGAAGGTCCGCATCAAGCGTGTTTACGAGCCGAGGACGGCTGCTGACGGAACACGGGTCCTGGTGGATCGGTTATGGCCACGCGGGCTGACCCGCGAGGCTGCCGCGCTCGATGATTGGCTGAAATCCTGCGCGCCCAGTTCTGATTTGCGGAAATGGTTCGGGCACGACCCTGAGCGTTTTGGCGTGTTCGGTGAGCGCTATCGCCGCGAACTGGACGCAAACCCCGAAGCCGTCGCGCAGCTTTGCGCCCTTCTCGAGAAAGGCGATGTCACGCTGCTGTATGCGGCACATGATCCGCAGTGCAATCATGCCATTGTACTGGCAAATTACCTCGCTGCGCGAGGCTATGAGGTCATTATCGGGAACTGAACTTGCGGGCGCCTCGGCAGTACGCCCAGGATGTAACCCGATGCGCCACGGCAACCGTTGTTGGCTGCCATGACGACAGAGCCTGTCGGACCAATGCAAGACAAGGAATCCCGCACTGGGCGGCTGCGGCGGCTGTCCCTTCAAGATGCATCCTCTCCAGGATGGGGGCATTCGCCGACTATCATCATGGCAACCTGAGACACAATGCGCGCTTGACGCGAGTCCGCACAAATGAATGTTTTTGAAGGATGACTGCAGTAAATTTGCGCTTAATCCTGGTTCTTCTCCCTGCTGCAAATAAAACCTGTATTTTTCTTGCATGCTTTGCACCACCTCCATAAATGTATTTCAAATGCATGTTTGGAGTGAGTCGAATGGCTGGTCTGGCGCTCGATGAAACAGGGCTGAGCCGAGTGGTCGATGCCTTCTACGCACGTGTGCGCGCCGATGCTGAACTGGGGCCGATCTTCAACGACGCGGTGCATGACTGGCCGGAGCATCTCGAAAAGCTCAGTGCTTTCTGGTCGTCGGTCATGCTGACCAGTGGTCGCTATAAGGGGCAGCCGGTTCCCGCCCATATGAAGCACAAGACGCGGATCACGCCGGAGCTGTTCGAGCGTTGGCTGGCGCTCTGGGCCGATACGACCAATGCGATGATGGAGCCTGCCGCTGCTGCGGCGCTCCAGGCCAAAGCCGCAAGGATCGCAGAAAGCCTGCAGCTCGCCATGTTCTTCCGTCTCGGAGAACGGGCTGAAAATGAGTTGGATGCATGAGCGCGCCACGTCCCTATCGCTCAACACCGGTGTTCGACCAGGACACGCTGCCCGCGGCGCTGCGTGCACGCCATGACACCAAGGCGGGTGTCTGGGGCCTGATCCGGGTTATCGAAGGCGAACTCGAATTGACCTATCTTGATCCGCAATCAAAAGTCGTACTGACGCCTGGCCATTCCGGGTTGATCCTTCCGCAACAGCCGCACTTCGTGACGCCTCGCGGACCCATGAAAATGCAGGTCGATTTCTATGACCAGCATCCGGCGCTTGCCGCGTCTCCCCAATCGACCCGAGATCCCAACTGACAGGAGTACCAGAATGTCGCAGCCGCTAAGCGATCAGACGATCGCGCTCGTCAAGGCTACCGTACCGGCGCTCGAGGCGCATGGCCTCGATATTGTCCACGAAATGTATTCGCGCATGTTCGAAAATCCGGACATCCGCGACCTCTTCAACCAGTCCCACCATGGCAATGCCGGGTCGCAGCCGCGTGCGCTGACAGGAGCCATCCTCGCTTATGCCAGCAATATCGAGAATCTGGGTGCGCTGGCGCCTGCGGTTGAGCGCATCGCGCAAAAGCATGTCGGCTTGCAGATCCTGCCCGAGCATTATCCCCACGTCGCCGAAGCGCTGCTCGGTGCGATCAAGGCGGTGCTGGGCGATGCCGCGACAGAGGAGATTCTCGCGGCCTGGGGTGAAGCTTACTGGTTCCTCGCCAATATCCTGATCGCGCGCGAAGATCGCATTTATACCGATCAGAAAGAGTCCGATGGCGGATGGAATGGATGGCGCGATTTTCAAGTGGATGACGTCGTTCGGGAGAGCAGCGTCATCACGTCCTTCATCCTGCGCCCCGTCGATGGTGGTCCGGTCATGGCGCACAAGCCCGGCCAGTACCTGACCTTCTGGTTCGAGATTCCCGGACACCCGCCGGTGAAGCGCAACTACTCGATCTCGTCGGCGGCCAATGGCGAGACCTATCGCATTTCGGTCAAGCGCGAACCGCAGGGACTTGCCTCCGGATGGCTTCACGACAACGCCAAGGCGGGGACTTTGCTCAAGGTCGCCGCACCTGCCGGCGAATTTTTCCTGCAGGAGAAAGTCGAGCGACCCGTCATACTGCTGTCCGGAGGGGTAGGCCTCACTCCGATGGTCGCAATGCTCGAAGCGCTTGCCGCACGCGATGTCGTTCAATCCGTGCACTATATCCACGGAACGCATGATCGGGAAACGCACGCTATGCGCGGTCATGTCCGCGTTCTGGCGGAGAACAACGAGGCGATACATGTCGTCGATTTTCACCAGACGCCACTGGCCGACGAGGTGAAAGGGCTCGACTATGATGAAGCCGGCATCATCACCGACGAATGGCTTGTCGCCAACACGCCCGTCTCCGAGGCCGATTACTACATTTGTGGTCCGCGGCCGTTCCTGCGTCATGCGGTTTCGACATTGTCGCTTGCCGGCGTGCCATCGGACCGCATTCACTATGAGTTCTTCGGTCCGGCCGACGAACTGCTTGCTGCCTGACATTCGTGATGGACGACTTCACCATCGCGCGCGTCATCCATGTCGTCTCGGTCCTGTTCTGGATCGGCGGCGTGGCTTTCGTGACGCTGGTGGTGATGCCGTCGGTGCGCATGGGTCATCCGCCCGATGAACGCCTCAAGGCGTTTCATCGCATTGAAGGCCGCTTTGCCCCGCAGGCCAGAATCTGGGTCGCACTTGCCGGGGCGAGCGGTTTCTGGATGACCTGGCGTGCGGAGATGTGGGATCGGTTTGTCGATCCCCGTTTCTGGTGGATGCACGCCATGGTCGCGGTCTGGCTCGTCTTCGCGCTGATGCTCTTCGTCATCGAGCCGCTATTCCTCCACCGCAGAATGGCAAGTTCGACACGGCCCGCGCAGGGTTTTGCGCTGATGGAGCGGATGCATCGGGTGTTGCTCACAGCTTCCCTCGTCGCGCTCGTCGGTGCCGTCGGCGGCAGTCACGGTCTGTTCTGAGACCTCGTCGAATGCGACAAATGCATCACTGCGCCTGCCTGCGGTCTAACCAGCGTGCTGGACGAGGCGCTAGTTGCGTTTCTGGCCGTACTCGGTCGTTATTCGCTGGCCGATGTTCTCGCGAAGAAGGGCGATTTCAGCCACCTGCTCCATGTCGCAAGATAGGGGAATGCACACGAACCCGAACGCCTAGGACCTCTTGCGCACGAACTCAGATCTAAGCACGAGTCCCTTGATGCCCTCGAAACGGCAATCAATTTCCTGAGGGTCTCCGGTCAGGCGAATGGACTTGATCAACGTCCCTCGCTTGAGGGTCTGGTTCGCACCCTTCACGTTCAGGTCCTTGATCAGAGTGACCTGATCGCCGTCCTCGAGAATGTTGCCCACAGCATCGCGCACTTCGATTGTCTCGGAAAGGGCTTGCCGCTGAGCGAATTCTGACGCTGGCATCCATTCGCCGGTTTCTTCATCGTACACATATTCATCGCCATTCATCGTATTCTCCTGAAGAAACGCCGTCGAAAGTCTGCCGACGTGCTTCACCCATCCTGTGATTGTCCTTCGACCAGGCGCACGGCCAGCGCCTGTGCCTCGACAAAATTGTCCGCAAATTGAAAGAGCCCTGCATCTCTCGTCGACTGGAGCCGGGTCAGCATGGACTTTGGCTGAGCCTGAACGCCTGAAAGCACCACGCTTGCGCCAGCAAGGCGTGCATGCTTGGCAAATTCCTGCAAGGCCTGAACTCCGCTGGCATCGAGCAAGGGCACAAGCCGCATCCGCAGAATGATGACCCTGGGAGACTGGCCCATCCGGCGCAGGGTTTCGAGAAGTTCGCCAGCTACTCCGAAGAAGAACGGTCCGGTTATGCGAAAGACTTCGACACCTGCAGGAAGGTCATCGCGTTGCTGTAGGTCTTCTGCATCGAGTTCCGCGTCTTGCTTGCCGCTCGCGTCGACATGCACGGTTTCCGCCATCCGGGCCATGAACATCAGCGAAGCCAAGGTCACGCCGACCCCGATGGCGACGGTCAGGTCGACAAGCACGGTCAAGGCGAAGGTGATGAGCAGGACAGCTCGATCGCCATTCGGCATGCGGAGCAAAACAAAAAACCGCTCGTACTCGCTCATGCCCCAGGCAACCATGAACAGGATTGCTGCCAGCGCAGCCATCGGCACGAAGGCCATCAGGTCCGTCGCAAATAGCATGAACAGTAGCAGAAAAAGCGCATGCATGATGCCCGCGACGGGGGTTCTCGCACCCGAACGGATATTGGTTGCCGTACGGGCGATTGCTCCGGTGGCGGGTAGGCCGGCAAACAGGGCAGAGCCGATATTGGCGATGCCTTGACCTATCAGTTCCTGATTGGAACGGTGCCGCGTACCAGCCATGCCATCTGCCACGACTGCGGAGAGCAAGGCCTCGATCCCGGCAAGGAAGGCGATCGTGAATGCGGAAGGCAAAACCTCTCCGACCTTCGCTATGGAAATGTCAGGCAGTGAGGGCGTGGGCAATCCGGCAGGAATATCGGGAAAGCGGGACCCAATGGTATCCACCGGAAGTCCCAGAATTGCGACCAGCGCCGCGCTCAGCACCACCGCAATCAGGAAACCCGGCAGTCTGGGTGCAAACCGCCGCAGTCCGACAATGACCGCGAGCGATCCCGCTGCAACTGCCACGTTGACCCAATTGATCGTGGACAGTGCAGCCCAGTAAGCCTGCCACTTCGGAATGAAGTCTGCTGGTAGCGTCTCGATGGAAAGGCCGAGAAAATCCTTCACCTGGCTCGATGCAATGATCACGGCGATGCCTGCCGTAAATCCTGTCACGACAGGATGGGGGATGTACTTGATCAGTTGCCCGAACCGGGCCAATCCCGCCGCGATCAGGATCAGACCCGCGAGCAGTGTGGCAATGAGTAGTCCGTCATAGCCGTGCAGGGCGATGACGTTGAAAACGACAACAACGAACGCGCCGGTCGGTCCGCCTACCTGTACACGCGAGCCTCCGAGAGCGGAGATCAGAAAGCCCGCAACGACGGCCGTCACCAGCCCCTTGTCAGGCGAAGCACCGCTGGCGATTGCAAGGGCCATCGAAAGCGGTAAGGCAACCACTGCCACGGTAAGACCGGCAAGAGCGTCGGCCCGAAAATTGTCCCTGTCATACCCCTCGCGTAGCGTCGTGATGAGCTTGGGGGTAAATGTGGCGGTGGTCACCGCACGGGTTCCTCGGAGGCCGCCTTGTCGTAGAGGAGCGAACCGGCCGGAGCTCCCGGCTTCCCGGCTGCGGACTCGCGCAATCGGACGCCTCGGCCCAAGCCGGAACTCGGAGCATTCTCCCCCAGCAGCTCGATCCCGGCGGCCTCAATGGCCGTAATGACCTTCACGAGTGTATCGACCACTCCCCGCACCTGGCCATCGGAGGCTTCCATTCGCTGAATGGTTGGCAAGGAAAGTCCGGCCAGTTCCGCCAATCGACGTTGGTCGATGCCGAGAAGGGCGCGGGCTGCCCGCATCTGTTGCGAGGTGATCATTCAAGGCTCCATGATGTATAAAACATCAAATATGAGTCTTATCAATGTATAATGTATCTGTATATATGTATTCTCCAATCTGGGGCCAGCATCTGCCCAAAAGACCCGCTTGCAATTCAGACCGAAGAGAAACGAAAAACGATGGCACTAAAGCTCGACACAGCAGAGGCATTCCTCAAACCCGGCGCCGAGCTGCACTCCAATCTCGATACGGCCCATCTGATCGAGCTTGCTCTCCAGCGAAGCGAAGGCCGCCTGTCGGCTCATGGCGCCCTGGTCGTCGAAACTGGCAAGCACACGGGGCGTTCGGCGCAGGACAAGTTTATCGTGCAGGACGACAGCACGTCCGATGCCGTTTGGTGGGGACCATCCAACAAGCCGATCTCACCCGCGCAATTCGACGTACTGCTGGGTGATTTTATGGGACACCTCAGGACTCTGGACGAAGTCTTCGTGCAAGGTCTGTTTGGCGGATCGCAGCCAGAGCATCGGGTCAGCGTCAACGTCGTGACCGAACTGGCCTGGCATTCCGCGTTCGTCCGCACCATGTTGGTGCGGCCAACGGCAGACGAACTGCTGCATTTTGCGCCTGATTACACGATCATCGACTTGCCCAGCTTCAGGGCCGATCCGGAGCGCCACGGGTGTCGTTCCGAAACCGTTATTGCCATCGACTTTACGCGCGGCCTCATCCTGATCGGCGGCACGGGTTACGCCGGTGAAATGAAGAAGGCCGTCTTCACGGTCCTCAATTACGTGCTGCCAGGTCGCGGCGTCATGCCCATGCACTGCTCGGCGAACATCGGCCCTTCAGGCGATACCGCGATCTTCTTCGGGCTATCGGGGACGGGCAAGACCACGCTTTCGGCGGATGCATCGCGTACCCTGATCGGCGACGATGAGCATGGATGGTCGGATACGGCAGTCTTCAATTTCGAGGGCGGATGCTATGCAAAGATGATCCGTCTCTCGGCCGAAGCGGAACCGGAAATCTTTGCGACGACCCGCCGTTTCGGAACGATCCTCGAGAACGTCGTCATGGACCCCGAAACCCGGCTGCTGGATCTGGACGACGCGTCCCTCGCCGAGAACAGCCGAGGGGCCTATCCGATCGATTTCATTCCCAACGCATCCGAGCTCAACATGGGACCGGTGCCGAAGAACATTATCATGCTGACCGCGGACGCCTTCGGCGTGCTCCCCCCGATCGCGAAGCTTACGCCTGAGCAGGCCATGTATCATTTTCTGTCAGGGTACACCGCCAAGGTCGCCGGTACCGAGCTGGGCGTTACCGAGCCCGAAGCGACATTCTCGACCTGCTTTGGCGCGCCCTTCATGCCACGGCATCCGAGTGTCTATGGCAAGCTGCTGCGCGAGCGGATCGCGCATGGCGGCGTCAATTGCTGGTTGGTCAATACTGGCTGGACGGGCGGTGCCTATGGCATTGGATCGCGGATGCCGATCAGGGTAACGCGCGCCTTGCTCGATGCAGCCCTGTCAGGAAGTCTGAAGGACGCAGAGTTCAGGATCGATCCCAATTTCGGCTTTGCCGTTCCCTTCGCCGCACCCGGCGTGGACCCGCAAATCCTCGATCCTCGTGCCACATGGGATGATGGAGATGCCTATGATGCATCCGCCAGAGATCTCGCCGATCGCTTCCGTCGCAACTTCACACAATTCGCGCCGCACGTCGACGAAGCCATTCGGGCAGCCGGTCCGCCGGGCATCTTCGATGCCTGAAATGAACACTATGCTTGATCGCGCTATCGAACGCACAGTGTCGCAATGTGAACCTCCGAACCCAGATGTCACCTACACGGAGCCCACTTCAGCTTGGCAGGCGATAGGTCGCGGTATCATGGGTAAATGTCCCAGATGCGGGGCTACCAAGCTCTTTCGCGCCTATCTGAAACCAATCGATCAATGTCCTGTCTGCCAACAAGACTGGACGTTGCAGCGTGCTGACGATTTCCCGGCCTATGTTTCGATTTTCGTGACCGGTCATGTCATGGCTCCCATCATCATCGCCCTCGTCCAAAGCGTAAGCATCCGGCGAGCCCCGCCTTGCTGAGGCGTTGAGGGACCGGTCTTAAGGACGCTCTTGTGAGCGCGCTTAGGAGCGATTGATGGGCCAGATTACGGTGTTTTCGGGGCCGGAGCGTCGGCGGCGGTGGAGCGAGGAAGAGCGGCTGCGGATCCTGACCGAAGCGTTTTCGCCAGGAGCCAGTGTGACCGATGTTGCACGGCGGCACGACGTCTCGACGGGGCTGATCTATACCTGGCGCCGCAAGCTTCGCGAAGCGAACGCCGAACCGATGCCGGAGGCATTGCCTGAACCAGGCTTCGCAGAGGCCATGATGGCCGAGGACGAAGGGACCGCGCGCACCGGTGTACATCCCACGATGGTTGTCGATCTTGCGCGCGGCAAGCGGGTGAGCATCTTCGCGGCGGCATCGCCAGGACAGGTGACCGCAGCCCTGAAGGCGCTACGATGATCCCTTCGGGCGTGCGGGTGTGGATCGCGATGGGCCACACCGACATGAGGAAGGGGATGCCGGGATTGGCGCTGCTGGTCCAGCAAAGCCTCAAGCGCGATCCCCACGGCGGCGACCTGTTCGTGTTCCGGGGGCGGGCCGGCTCGCTGGTGAAGATCATCTGGCACGACGGGATCGGCATGTCGCTTTACGCCAAGCGGCTCGAGAAGGGCCGCTTCGTGTGGCCTTCGGCCAGGGACGGGGTCGTGTCGCTGACCAGTTCGCAACTGGCCTGCCTGCTGGAAGGCATCGACTGGCGTAATCCGCAGTATTCCTGGCGCCCGGCAAGCGCTGGATAATCGCAACCGGTTTGCCATTTTGATCTTGCGGCTGCGGGTGGATGCTGATTCACTCTCCCTTGTGGAAGCTGCCGTTTCGCCCCTCCCAGACGACGTCGAAGTGCTCAAGGCGCTGCTGGCGGCGACGACTCAGCGGGCTAACGAAGCCGAGCAGCGTGCGGTGACTGTCGAGGCCCAGTTGGCCAACGCCCGCGCCCGGGAGAGCGCGACCGAGGCGCTGATCGCGCATCTCAAGCTGCAGATCGCCAAGCTCAGGCGCGAGCAGTACGGCGCCAGCGCCGAACGCACCCGCCGGCTGCTCGACCAGATGGAGCTGCAGCTCGAAGATCTCGAAGGCGATGCAGCCGAAGACGATCTGGTGGCCGTAGATACTGCCGCGAAGACGGCCACCGTCGCCGCGTTCGAGCGCAGGAAGCCGGCCAGGAAGCCATTTCCCGAGCACTTGCCGCGTGAGCGCATCGTCGTCCCCGCACCGTGCTCGTGCCCGGCTTGCGGCGGCGGCCGCCTGTCAAAGCTCGGCGAGGACGTGACCGAGACGCTCGAGGTGATCCCCCGTTCGTGGAAAGTCATCGAGACGGTGCGCGAGAAGTTCTCATGCCGGGACTGCGAGAAGATCACCCAGCCTCCGGCGCCGTTCCACGTCGTCCCGCGTGGCTGGGCCGGCCCGAGCTTCCTCGCCATGCTACTCTTCGAGAAGTACGGCCAGCATCAGCCTCTCAACCGTCAGGCCGAGCGCTTTGCCCGCGAGGGTATCCCGCTCAGCACATCGACGCTCGCCGACCAGGTCGGCGCCGCGTCATTCGCGCTGATGCCGCTCTATCGGCGTATCGAAGCCCATGTCCTGGCCGCCGAGCGATTGCATGGCGACGACACCACCGTGCCGGTCATGGCCAAGGGCAAGACCGATACCGCCCGATTGTGGGTTTACGTGCGCGACGACCGGCCGTTCGCCGGCACCGATCCACCGGCCGCGCTGTTCCATTACTCGCGTGATCGGCGCGGCGAACATCCCAGGACGCATCTCGCCTCCTGGTCAGGGATCCTGCAGGCCGACGCCTATGGCGGTTACGGCGAGCTCTATCGCGAGGGACGCGAGCCTGCTCCCGTGCGCGAAGCCGGCTGCTTCGCCCATGCGCGGCGCAAGTTCTTCGAGCTGGCCGATGTCGTGGGCACGGCCCGCAGGAAGAGCCGGGGAGCGCGAACCGCCATGATCTACCCGATCGCGCTCGAGGCGGTGCAGCGGATCGATGCCCTGTTCGATATCGAGCGTACCTTGGGCGGCAAGAGCGCCGCCGAGCGGTTCGCCGTGCGCCAGGAACTCAGCGCACCGCTGATGGCCGAGTTGCACAAGTGGCTGACGACCCAACTTGCCAGGCTGTCACGAAGCCACGACCTCGCCAAGGCCATCAACTACATGCTCCGGCGTTGGCATGCGTTCACCCACTTCCTCGACGATGGCCGGGTCTGCCTGACCAACAATGCCGCCGAACGCGCTCTGCGCTGTGTTCCGCTCGGCCGGAAGGCCTGGCTGTTCTGCGGCTCCGATCGCGGCGGCCAGCGTGCCGCGATCCTCTACACACTTATCCAGACCGCGCGCCTCAACAACGTCGATCCGCAGGCTTGGCTCGCCGATGTCCTCGCCCGCATCGCAGAGCATCCTGTCAGCCGGCTCGATGAGCTGCTACCTTGGAACTGGCAGCCCCGACAGGCCGCCATCGCCGCCTGATCCAAGCTAGGCTGCGGCCCTCACCGGATGGCTACTCCAAAGCGGAAGCCTGCCATTCTGGGCTTTGACGGCAACCGTGCTGGCACTGGCGACATTTCTCATGATCGGGACACTGCAGCCTGCGAAAGGCGCGATCATCGCTTTGCAATGGTGGTTCGAAATGCATGGATTTGAACGGTTCGCGCCCAACCTGTTGCTGGCGGAGGCTGGGAACGAAACGCGTGAGGAGGAAGCTTAGCGACTTCCCTGGTCGGAATAGGTCACCATATGTACCGCCATATGAAAAAATGCCGGTTGCGGGCAGGGTGTGTCTCGCAACCGGCAGTCATGGCTAGCTTGAAGAGGCAACCTAGCCAGATAGTGTTAATTTCAGGTTGTGCGCTCCAGATCATCGAACAGGAAAATCAGGTCATGCCAAGCCCGAATTATCAATTTCATATATGGGCTTAGTGTGGTGAAATTCACACATGCATCAAGTATATATCTGATACGGAATTATGCGGATGGCGAGAAGGCATTAAGCATTTTCGGAATCACCAAATCTTTATTATGGAGATATTCGGTGTTTCCAATGTGCTTCGCATCTCGCGTGTGCGGTCAAGATGTGCCGATACCGATCGGGGACTGACGATTGATCAGACGGCGCATGGCATCCTTGTCGTTCAGAAGATCGGTGATCGTGTATGAATCGAAGACCGCCATCATTGCCTCCATTCCCTTGGCGAGGACACCGGTCAATCCACAGGCGGGCGAAAGTGTACAACCCGAACAATCCGCGAGTTGAAATCCTTCTTCTGTGTGGCGAACGACCTCTCCAACGCTGATCTCTTCGGCAGGACGCGCAAGGCGCGTGCCGCCTGCACGACCTCGGACCGTTTCGATAAAGCCAGCGTGCGCCAGTGCGTTGACGACTTTCATCATATGATTGTGGGACACATCGTACGTGCGGGAAATCTCGCCGATCGAGCAAATGCGATCGTCGTTGAGGGCTAGGTGGATCAACACCCGAAGTGAGTAATCTGTGTAGCGGGTCAGCCGCACACACATCTCCCGAATTTTGTGCCAGCCTCACACATACCTGTATTCATGAAACATGTTAAGAGGATGGATAAATTCAGAGAGGCTTGTCCTCATCGTCCAGGATGCGTTCGGCGGCACCCGCCACATCTTCATATTGTCCGTTCTTGAGCGCCCAGAAGAACAGGGAAAGCGCCAGACTTCCCAGAGCGAGCGAAATCGGGATCAGAAACCAGAGAACGTTCATCTTGCCCCGGTCGACCGTGATCTTCGCGTCACAATTGGGCTCAACCGTAGCGCATTGACGACGACGACGATTGACGAACCCGACATGGCGAGCGCCGCCATGAGAGGGGTAACATATCCCCCTATCGCAAGCGGCAGAGCGACAAGATTGTACAGACCGGCAAATGTGAAATTCTGACGGATCAAACGATCGGAGACACGCGCGACCTCGATCGCGTAGGAGATGCTCCCGAGATCAGAATGAAGGAACACGAAATCCGCCGCCTGTCGTCCGATATCAGCTGCAGTGCCGGGCGCCATTGAGACGTGCGCGGCAACGAGGGCCGGTGCATCGTTGAGCCCGTCGCCGACCATCAACGCCTTGCGTCCGGTTGCTGCGAGCGATGCAAGGTAATCAGTCTTCTGAACAGGAGTTCTTTCTGCCTGGTACTTTGCAATTCCAAGGTCGGTTGCAATGGACGCAACCGCGTCGACCCTGTCGCCAGACATGATCTCGAGCGTAAAACCACGGGCGCGCAATGCGTTGATAGCGTCCATTGTGCCTGGGCGCAGCTCGTCTTCGAAGGAAAAAGCCTGCGCGAACACACCATTGCAGGCCAGAACGGTTCCGAGACGGGTAGTCGCATCCTCGCCAATTGCCCAATCGCCTCGGCCTAACCGCCATGTGTCGCCGCCGACTTCGGCTTCGAGACCGAGCCCTGCGTGCTCGGCCATGCTGTCGAAGATGATATTCATGGGTTGGGCTGCCGCAGCAAGCGCCTGGGCATAAGGATGAGAGGAATTTCTGGCGATCTGGGCTGCGATAGTCAGATGGGTCAGATAGTCGGAATTGGCAGCGGCCTCGCGGCGCAATCGCGGCTGACCAACAGTTAACGTGCCGGTTTTGTCGAACACGACAGTATCGACTTCGACAAGGCGCTCCATCGCGGAGCCATCCTTGACCATGATGCCGCGCTCGAAAAGGGCTCTTGCGGCTACCACCTGCACCATGGGGACCGCGAGGCCCAGCGCACAAGGGCATGTGATGATCAGGACTGCGACCGCGGTCGTGAGCGATTGGTGCCAGTCGCCTGTCGCCAGCATCCATCCGAAAAAGCTCAGGAACGCCGTGGTGTGAACCAGTGGAGCGTAAAGGCTGGCGGCTCGGTCCGCGATACGCCGGAAATGGGATCGCCCTCCTTCGGCCGCTTCCATAAGCCCTGCCATGACGGCAAGGAAGCTGTCTCTGGATGAAGCGGTGGCCAGAATAGTGAGCGGGCCGGTCAGATTGAGCGTGCCTGAACGCAGCGGGTTGCCAGCACCAACCGGTTCTGGCCGGCTTTCACCGGTTACCAGCGCGGCATCGATGTCCGAGCGTCCCTCTATCACCACGGCGTCGACGGGTATGCGATCGCCTGGACGCAAGAGAATGGTCATGCCTGGCTCAAGCTCTTCGACCGCACGATAGGCCTGACTTCCGTCTGGTGCGATGACAGTGGCGCCGTAGGCGGCGAGCCGCCCGAGCCCGGTCACAGCGGTTCGTGCCTTCTCGCGCATGACATGATCAAGCGTCCGGCCGATGAGCAGGAAAAAGAGCAATGAGACCGCCGCATCGAAATAGGCATGAGGCAGGCGATGGACCGTGTCGTAAAGGCTCATCGCGAAGGCGAGGAGTACGCCGAGCGAGATCGGCACGTCCATGTTGGTCCGGCCTCGCCGTAACGCCTGCCAGGCCGACTGGAAGAAAATCCGTCCTGAGTAGGCAAGCGTCGGTAGAGCAATCGCCGCCGAAACCCAGTGGAACAGGTCCCGCGTTTCACCGGCAGCGCCCGACCAGACCGAGATCGAGAGCCCCATGATGTTCATCGCAGCGAATCCCGCGACCGCCATTGCCCGGATCAGCCGGGCGAGTTGGGGATCCTTCGCATCGGCTTGTGCTTCGTGGAGAAAAGCATCGTAGCCGAGGCCGGTCAGCGTTTCGCCAAGAGGTGGTGGTCCTTCCTGCTCTCGCCATTCCACGGCGACCCGACGGGTCGACAGATTGACCCGTGCGCGTGCCACGCCCGGCAGGCCCGCCAGTGCATCCTCGATCTTGCGAATACATCCGCCGCAACTGATGCCTGGGACTGACAAATCCGTATGCCGCAGTTCGGCATCGAGCTGTCGGCTCGCCAGAAGAATTTCGTCGGCCGACAGCCGCGGTAGAACCGATGGTGCCGTCACGCCCTCAGCGAACCGCGCGATAGGCATGCCAGGTTGCGTGGCCAAGCCAGGGGAAGATAACGATCAGGCCAATGAAGCCGGTCGCCACCGAGAGCAGGAACAGTGCCAGGACCACTGCGCCCCAGACCAGCATGGTCGCAAGATTGTTCCAGACCAGCGCCAGGCTCGTTCCCATGGCGGTCAGGGCATCGAGCCGTTTGTCGAGCATCATCGGCAGGGAAAATGCCGATATCGCGAAGGAGAACGCAGCAAACAGCCCGCCGATGAGTGTTCCCACGACAAGCATCGCAACACCGGTTGGCGTCGAGAACAGCATCGGCATGATGTGATCGAGACCAGGAAAGGAGCGCACGCCGAAGAACAACGCGTAGATGATGACTGCAGCGCGCATCCAGAGCAGCATCACTCCGCATAGAAGGGCACCGGTGAAGAGAACCTGGCCGCCAGCACGTGCATGGGGCAGCAGCATGCGTCGCAGCGAAACCGTTTCGCCGAGTTCGAGCGCCCGGCTCTTGTCATAGAGGCCGATTGCCAGCGCTGGTGCGAATACCAGAAAGCCGGCGATTGCAGGGAAGAGAGCAAAATCCCATGCGAGCCAGACCAGCCCGACGACAAGGGAAGCCGACAGCAGGAATACGAACAACCCGTAGAGCAGGCTCGGTGCCGGATGAGTGGTCAGGTCGCGCCAACCCAGACGCAACCATTCAAATGCCGCTCCCAGCGGCAAATCGCGAGCATAGCGTTGCTTGATCGGAAGCGGAGGAACGACAGGTGGTATCGTGGTCATCGTCTTTTTCCGATCAGTTCAGCATGACGATTTGGCGGCGCCGAACACTCCTGGCGCCTTCCCATTTGCGTCGCCTCTTGTGTGTGCAACGCAATCGGGTTGCGAGGTCGAGGCGATGTAGACGAGGTGAGCATTGGCAAGAAGAACCGCCGCCAGGGCTGTGATCGTCAGCGTGACGTATAAGAGGCGCGAGCGTGGAAGCCTCATCGCTTGCCGCCCTTGTCGAGCAGATAGAGGGTGAGAATCTTGCGATCGACCGGGTCAAGCCGGTGCTCCCATGCCGGCATTTCGCCTTGCCGACCTCCATAGACCGTCGTGTAGATCAGTGCGGTGCTCCCACCATACAACCAGGTCTGGTCTGTCAGGTCAGGAGCGCCCACTTCGAGGCTTCCGCGACCTTGGTCACCGTGACAAATCACACAGTTCGCAGCAAAGATTTCCTTCCCCTTCGCTACAGATTCGGCCCGTTCCACTCTCATTGCGGGATCGGAAAGACTTTTCACATAATCGCCAACGGCAAGGACCGCATCGTTGTCGAGAATTCCATCCTTGCCAAACGCCATCATCTGACTGACGCGGGTTTCCTTGCTTGCCGGACTGTTCACCCCGACCGCAATCGTATGTGCGATTGCATCAGGCGTGCCGCCCCACAACCAGTCTCTGTCGGTGAGATCGGGAAATCCGGGATTCCCGGTTGCGTCCATGCCGTGACAGGCCGCGCAATTGTCGCCAAACAGACGATGTCCATCCTCGCGCACATGCGCCATGAGGCCCGGATCGGCCATGATCCGGTCATAGCTGCTTGCGGCAATCTGCTGCGTCCAGGCAGAACGCGCGTCGACTGCGGCATCGACGCGCCTGGTCACGATCTCCTTCTCATCATTGCCGAGTAGTCCGCGGGTGTAGGTCTTGCCGGTCGGCCAGGCCGGCATGAGAATCCAGTATCCGAACGAGAAGAGCGCGGTCACGATGAGGAAGAACCAGACCGCTTTGGGAACCGGCGTATTGAGTTCCTTGATCCCGTTCCACTCGTGGCCGGTCGTCATATGCCCGCTATGGGGATCGCGTTCGTTTACCGCCACGGCGTATCCTCATCGTCGATGATGTCGCGCGCCGCCTTGTCGAAACGCGCTCGGTTTGCCGGCCAGCATGCATAGATGATCGCGGCCGCGGCCATCGCGAGCAGGTAGAATAGGCCGAACGACTTGGCGAAGCCAACCAGCGTGTGATGGTCGATTTCCATGCGGCCTACTCCTTCGGCGCCGGCTGTGCGGCGTTGCTGAGCTTGCCGAGTACCTGGAGGTAAGCGACGAGCGCATCCATCTCGGAGACCGTGCGCTGGTCCCCATCGAACAGACGAACCTGCGTTGCATCGCCGTAGCGGGCAACCAGTTCGTCGGTATCGGAGTCCGGTGAGGCCTGAGCCAGCGCGTCAGAGGGTGCATTGGCGATCATATCATCGGTATAGGGAACGCCGACAGCCTTCAGCGCACGCAAATCGTCACCGAGATGCTTCGTCTGCAAGCCTGTTTCGCTCAACCAATGGTATCGCGGCATGATCGACTGGGGGACGACATCGCGCGGATTGTTGAGGTGCGCGGTGTGCCATTGATCGGAATATTTCCCGCCAACGCGCGCGAGGTCCGGGCCTGTTCGCTTCGACCCCCAAAGCATCGGGTGGTCGTATCTGGATTCGACCGCCAACGAATAGGGACCGTAACGCTCCACCTCGTCCTGCAGCGTGCGGACCATCTGCGAGTGGCAGGCATAGCACCCTTCGCGCATATAGATGTTGCGGCCGGCGAGCTCGAGCGGGGTGTAGACCCGCATGTCGGGATCGCTCTCGACCGTTTCATCGATCGTGAAGAGCGGCGCGATTTCGATCAGGCCGCCAATGCTTGCAACGACCATGATCGCCACGGCCAGAGCAACCGATTTGCGTTCGATGCGGTAGTGGGTTCCGAACATCGGCACTTATTCCGCAGGCTGGAGTTGAATGGGAAGGGGCTGGTCGTCTGCGGCATCCTGAGCGGACGACGGACGGCGGATTGTCATCCAGATGTTGTAGCAACCCACGATGGCGCCGATCAGGAAGAGCAGCCCGCCGATCGCGCGCGCCACATAATAGGGGTGCATCGCGACCATGCTGTCGAGGAACGAATAGGTCAGCGTTCCGCTGTCATTGTAGGTGCGCCACATCAGGCCCTGGATGATGCCTGAATTCCACATTGCAAAGACGTAGATGAGCGTTCCGGCAAGCGCGAGCCAGAAGTGGACCTCGACAAGCGCGGGCGAATACATCCGCTCGCGTTTCCATAGCCACGGGACGACGGCATAGATCGAACCGAAGGTGATGAGCGCGACCCAGCCCATTGCTCCTGCATGGACATGACCGATCGTCCAGTCGGTATAGTGCGACAACGCGTTGACCGAGCGGATCGCCATGAACGAACCCTCGAAGGTCGAAAGTCCGTAAAAGATCGCGGCCATCATCATGAAGCGCAGGGTTGCATCGTCGCGCACCTTGTCCCATGCGCCATTGAGCGTGAGGAGCGCATTGGCGGCGGCGATCCAAGAGGGTACCAGCAGCATGACCGAGAAGGTCATGCCGAGCGTCTGCACCCACTGCGGCAGCGCGGTGTAGTGGAGGTGATGCGACCCCGCCCACATGTAGAAGAAGGTGATCCCCCAGAAGCCGATGATCGACATCCGGTAGGAATAGATCGGTCGTCCGGCACGCTTGGGCAGATAATAATACATCATGCCGAGGAAGCCGGCGGTCAGGAAGAATGCGACTGCGTTGTGGCCGTACCACCACTGTGTCATCGCATCCTGCACACCCGAGAACAGCGAATAGCTCTTCACACCGCCCAGCGAGGCCGGAACCGCAAGATTGTTCACGACATGGAGCAGCGCAACAACCAGAATGAAGGCCATGTAATACCAGTTGGCTACGTAGATGTGCGGCTCTTTGCGGCGCGCGAGCGTTCGCAGATAGAGTGAGAGATAGGTTACCCAGACGATGACCAGCCAGATATCGGCATACCATTCCGGTTCGGCATATTCCTTGGACTGGGTGATCCCGAGAAAGTATCCGGAGACCGCCAGGAGGCAGAACAGGTTGTAGCCGACAAGCACGAACCAGGGGCTGAACTGGTCAGGCATCCGCGCGCGGGATGTGCGC
Source organism: Croceicoccus naphthovorans (assembly GCF_001028705.1). NCBI lineage: Bacteria > Pseudomonadati > Pseudomonadota > Alphaproteobacteria > Sphingomonadales > Erythrobacteraceae > Croceicoccus > Croceicoccus naphthovorans. The sequence continues at coordinate 553,933 of NZ_CP011770.1, forward strand.
TGCATGACGTGGAAGGACGTCGCGATCAGGGCATTACCGCCGAAGCCGAAGATAACGCCGGTGGTATGTGCGGGCCGCAAGCGCCCGAAGCTCGACCAGGCAGAATCGAAGGTGAGGTCGGGGAACGCCAGCAGCCAGGCAACCCAGTCGCCGATGAACATACCGAACACGGCCCAGAGCATAGCAATGACGATCCCCACCTTACTCGGGTCGTCATAGTAAGTTTCGTGCCTGGAAGAAGGAGGCTCCGGCTCGAAATAGCCATTGGCCACAATGCAGAAAACGCCAAGGCTGAACAGCATGATCAGGAAGCCGTGGGTTTCCATCGGATCGGCCCGACCAGCACCGGCCGCAGCCATGATCAGCCCGAGAAAGGCAAGCGCTCCCAAGATTGCCATGCTCAGGTGTCGTTCGGCCAGGGTGAGTTGCGCAACCATGATTCGAATTTCTGCTTCCCCTGCGTTTATGACGGACTAGCAAGAAAGATATATAATTAATACCTCTATTTCTGGTGCATCCACAAACCCCGGAAATTTCCCCGCCGACACTGGTCCGACCACGGCGACACCTGTTTTGCAGGCGGTGGCTAACTGACAAGGAAGGCATCCTACCTCGAGGCCCGTCGCGCTCTGATCGGTGCCAGCATGAACAATGCAAAGAAAGATATATCGGATGCTGCGCCTGTGGCTGTTCAACCCATCGCAAACGCTCGCCGATAACAATGGAATGGTTCTGCCATACAGGCTCAATTTTATACTTTTATTCGGTGGTGATGCATTGGAAACTGCACAAGAGACGGCAGCATTGGGGGAACAATCTGTCGTCTTCTCTTCCGGGACCGATCCCTCCCCATCCCGTCGACCTGCTGCCGGGTGCAGGTGGAAGAAAAACCCGGCCCTATTTCCATGCGCTCGTGTGGATTGCGTTTTCGATAGACCTGGAAGGCGCAAGCCTCATTGATTGCGGTCAGTTACGACGATGTAGCTTATGGACATGAAAGTGTAGGCGCATCGGCAATTCAGATTCAGCAGCTAATCCAGCCCTACTCGCCAACAGCTGATGCGCGCCCATCCCGAAATCGTTCGGGGCCATTCAACGCCCCAGCGGTTGGCTTCCCGCGATTCACTGGCTCCCACGATCGCTGACCATCCTGATAGTGACGTACCGGATTTCAGCCCGGCTGCCTGGGATGCCATGCTGTCATTCGGTTTCAAGGGTGGCTTTTCCACCTCGTTCCACGACAGGAAGCGCAAACGCTTTTCCGCCTTTTTGACCTCGTCCCGATCGTCCAAGCAGGATATCACCGAGATTTACGACACGTTTGGCGGGCATATTCGCAGTGCGCTGATCTTTTTCAACGAAGAGCTGATCATCAAGAACCTCTATCGTAACGGAGAGATCCCCGCGCTTTCGGAAAGGGAACGCGAATGCCTGCTCTGGGTGTCTGCGGGGCATACCACGCAACAGATCGCCGATCAGTTGAGCCTGGCTGATCGGACGGTCAACGAGTACATATCCAAGGCGACGCGCAAATTGCATGCATCAAATCGGGCCCATGCTTGCGCGCGCAGCATCCTGCTTTCGCTGATTTCACCTTAAACGTAACGTCTCTAAATACTCGCTTGCGACTGTGGCCAATAGCTGCATTGCAGGCCATGATGAAAGCCCGCCATTCGGCTCCATTCTTTGGACCCGAATGGGTGTTTCATTCGCTCTCGCGAAGCTCTGCGTTCGGACCGTTCTTCTGAATCGATTCGATAGCATTCCTGGCCGAGGCCTTCGATGAGTAACCTTCGGTCCAGAAAATCGATTCATTATTGTATTTGAAATAGGCGACGAACTCACCGGCCTTGTTTTTCTTGATCTCGAAGTAGTGTGCCAAATCTTCCTCCATTGTAATGCGTTAGCGAGCGCCGCTCGTTGTCGCCGCCGTTCTAGTTTTTCCCGAACAGCTTTCCTGCCATGCCAGCGATATCATTGAGGGGGCTCCCATCGCCATCGAGATCGAGCATGTTGGCGAAATTGCCGAGTGAACCTTCCCCGCCGATCGCGCTGACGATCTTACCGAGGACGGCTGTATCCATGCCTGTGTTTGCGGCCGCCAGTTCGACGGTATCCCCCTGCATAGGGTGCGCTTTGGCCAAAGCGGAAATTGCGGTTTCGGCCATTTTGGGGTCGATGCCGAGCGAACTTGCCAGGTTTGCGACGTCATCGGGGGAACCGGCGATGCTCTTCAATATTCCATCAAACAGGCTCATTTCTGGGACTCCTTTTGGTTTGGTCCGACATTGAACGTGTATATCAGATGCACTGATCTATGACGGTGATCATAGTTCAGAGAGGAAGTGACGTTCAATCGTCGATGGCTTCACCACCCACATTGGCCAGACTTTCTTCAGGGCCAAGGAACAGACGCCAGATCAGCGCGCCGATTGCACCGCCGAGAAGGGGCGCAACCCAGAAAAGCCATAACTGACCCATGGCTCCTGTTTCGGCAAACAGGGCAGCAGCAGTCGATCGCGCGGGATTCACTGACGTGTTGGTGACCGGTATGGATATGAGATGGATGAGCGTAAGCGCCAACCCGATAGCGATCGGGGCGAAGCCACCGGGTACGGCACGCGATGTTGAGCCAAGGATGACTATCAGGAATCCGGCCGTCAGGATTATTTCGATCCACATCGCCGACTGGAATGAATAACCGCCGGGCGAGAGGGCATCAAAGCCATTGGAAGCGAAAGCACCTACCTCAAACCCAGGCTTGCCGGTTGCAATGATGTAAAGAGTTCCTGCAGCGGCAATGCCGCCCACGACCTGTGCTATCCAGTAGGGGATCAGGTCTTTCCAGGAAAACCGGTTCGCAATGGCCAATCCCAACGAGACGGCGGGATTGAAGTGGCCTCCTGAAATTCCCCCGACGGCATAGGCCATGGTGAGGACCGTCAGGCCGAATGCAAGTGCAACGCCTGCGAAACCGATACCCAGTTCTGGAAATGCAGCGGCCAGAACGGCCGAACCGCATCCGCCAAACACCAGCCAGAACGTGCCAAAGAATTCAGCAAAGAGCTTGTTCATGAAAGTGTTCCTCCCCAATGCTTGTCTGACGCGGTTCAATGCTCATTTTTTAGACGTTCATGCCGGAAGCTTACCAGCCCAGGCTTCGAGCTCGCCATGTACATCGCTGATCAATTGACGGGTTGTGTCGGACAAGGCGAGGCGTGCCTTTCGATGATCCGACGAATCGCCAACATCGCAAACGTGGCCCTCACTGATGAGCCGCTTGAGCTTGATATAGAACGACGCATGCGGCAGATTCGACCAGTCCTTTAATTCCGTGCCGGACATATGGCCGTTCGAAAAGAGCCCAAGCAGGAGGGTGTACTCCGGACTGAATATTTTCAGCTTCAGATGATGTACGATCTGACCGAGAAAGATATCGAGATCGCGCGGATTTCCGCTCTTTGGCCACTGCTTCAAGAATCCAAGTTCCGTATCCAGAACGTCTTTGGCCTTGGCGGTCAGCACATAGGCTCGCATGCGCCGGTCTGTCCGCCGTCAGCACCAATGGCACAGATTTGAGGTTGTGATTTAAGGAGGATTTGGGCTTCGTCGTAGTGACGAAGGAACGAAGATGAAGCCCAAATCCTCCTATTCAAAATCGCCGTCGAAGGCCCCTGCGGAGCAGGTGGTGAAGGATATCCGGCGGCAGACCCGGCGGCACTTCTCTGCCGAGGACAAGATCCGCATCGTGCTTGAAGGCCTTCGCGGCGAGGACAGCATTGCCGAGCTGTGCCGCAAGGAAGGCATCGCGCAAAGCCTGTACTACACCTGGTCGAAGGAGTTCATGGAAGCGGGCAAGCGCCGCCTGGCGGGCGACACTGCCCGTGCCGCGACCACCGGCGAGGTGCAGGATCTGCGCCGCGAAGCGCGTGCCCTGAAGGAATGCGTGGCCGACCTGACACTCGAAAACCGTCTGCTGAAAAAAAGCATGATCGCGGATGGGGGCGACGACGAATGAGGTATCCCGCATCCGAAAAGCTCGAGATCATCCGGATCGTCGAGCAGTCGCACCTGCCCGCCAAACGCACGCTGGACAAGCTCGGCATCGCCCGCCGGACGTTCTACCGTTGGTATGACCGTTATCTTGGGGGCGGGCCGGAAGCGTTACAGGATCGGCCATCGGCGCCGAGCCGCGTGTGGAACCGCATCGGTGACGACATCCAGAACCAGATCATCGAAATGGCGCTGGAAGCCGACGCGACCAATCTCAGCCCCCGCGAACTGGCGGTGCGCTTCACCGACGAGAAGCGCTACTTCGTATCGGAATCCACGGTTTACCGCCTGCTCAAGGCGCACGATCTGATCACCAGTCCGGCCTATGTCGTGATAAAGGCCGCCGATCAGTTCCACACCAAGACTACCCGCCCGAACGAGATGTGGCAGACCGACTTCACCTACTTCAAGATCATCGGGTGGGGCTGGATGTACCTCTCGACCGTGCTCGACGACTTCTCGCGCTATATCATTGCCTGGAAGTTGTGCACCAACATGCGTGCCGAGGATGTAACCGAAACGCTGGACCTCGCCTTGGCGGCTTCCGGCTGTGACAGCGCCACGGTGCTGCACAAGCCCCGGCTGCTCAGCGATAACGGCCCCAGCTACATCGCCGGCGAACTGGCCGAATATATCGAGGCCAACAAAATGAGCCATGTCCGCGGCGCTCCCATGCACCCGCAAACCCAGGGCAAGATCGAGCGCTGGCACCAGACCCTGAAAAACCGCATCCTGCTGGAGAACTACTTCCTGCCCGGCGACCTCGAAGCCCAGATCGAGGCCTTCGTCGAACATTACAATCACCAGCGCTATCACGAGAGCCTAAATAACGTGACGCCCGCCGACGCCTACTTCGGCAGGGCCCCGGCCATCATCGAACGACGAGAAAGGATCAAGCGACAGACCATCGAATATCGGCGCTTGCAGCACCGCAAGCTCGCCGCCTAACATCAACCCCCAGACGAGGCCCGCACTCCGCTAATCTACGCCGCGAGTTGTGCCGAATGTTCTGACGACGAACAGGGTGAAGGGACTGTGGCAAACCCACTGGATCCGCTGGGCGGTGAAAGCGAGTTTCGACCAGGCTCGATCGTCAGTCAACCATTGGGAGATGGCCACTGCGTCAAGTTTGCCAGCGATAAGCCGCAGTACTATTACGTCGCAGCCGAAGTGATCTTGTGGCGATCGAGAACAGCGTCAGTGCCACATGCTGTACGAGAACGGGCTTCAATCCGTCGAAAATTTCGATCGCGTCCGGTTCGCAATGGCGACAAGCGAAAGCATGACCGGAACCTCAACGAGCACGCCCACAACGGTTGCCAAGGCAGCGCCACTGCCGAGGCCGAATAGCCCGATAGCAACCGCAACAGCGAGCTCGAAGAAATTTGACGTTCCGATCAGCGCACAAGGCGCGGCAACCGCGTGGGGAACTCGCCATAGCTTCGCTGCCCCATAGGCCACAAAGAAGATGCCGTAGCTCTGCACGATGATCGGGGCTGCAATGAGGACGATGAGAACCGGACGCGACACGATCGTCTCGGCCTGGAAGCCGAACAGCAAAAGAACAGTTAGCAGCAGGCCAATGACGGAAAGCGGCTTCATGCGACCCGTGAAATCGCTCACTGCCACTTCGACACCGCCGTGTGTGGCGAGCAATCGGTGACGCACGAAAGCGCCCGCTGCAAGCGGTACGACAACGTAGAGCGCGACTGAAAGAAGCAGCGTCTCCCACGGAACGGAAATATCGGTCACGCCCAGAAGCAGCGCGACAATCGGCGCAAAAGCGACAATCATGACAAGGTCATTCACCGCGACTTGCACAAGCGTGTAGGCCGGATCACCGCGCGTAAGCTGCGACCAGACAAACACCATTGCCGTACACGGCGCAGCGCCGAGCAGGATAAGCCCTGCGATATATTGCTGCGCATCGGCTGGTGTGATCAGGTGGGCGAAGAAGACTTCGAAGAAGAGCACGCCGAGCGCTGCCATCGTGAAGGGCTTAATCAGCCAGTTGACAACAAGCGTGATGACAAGGCCTTTGGGCTTATCGCCAATATGGCGGACTGCCGAAAAATCGACCGCCACCATCATCGGGAAGATCATCGCCCAGATCAGGACGGCGACGACAAGATTGACCGAGGCGTATTCGATGGCAGCGAGGCTCGCGAACAGGCTCGGCATCGTGTTGCCAAGCAAAATGCCCGCGATGATGGCCGCACCTACCCAGACCGAAAGCCATTTCTCGAAGAGCCCGAGCCCAGCCGCTAGCGGCTCCCTTTCAGCAGGAAGCGTACTCATTGGCTGTCAGCCTCCTTACCGATCTCATGAAGGTGATGGCGCAGGCTGAGATGATCCAGACTATTGATCGGAAGGGCGAGTAGCAGGTCAATGCGCCGCTTGAGCGTACGGAAGGCATCAAGGAAGGCTGCGGCCTTTTCGGCATCGCTGCCGTCTACCGCTGCCGGATCGGGAATGCCCCAATGAGCGGTCGCGGGCTTTCCTGGCCAGACAGGGCAGGTTTCCGCAGCAGCGCTATCGCAAACGGTGAATATGAAATCGAGCTCCGGTCCGTCAGAAAATTCGCTCCAGCTTTTCGAGCGATAGCCCTCGCTCGGATATCCGAGGTTCTCAAGCGTCTTGATCGCCCAGGGATTGACCTTGCCCGTGGGCTGGCTGCCTGCGCTGTAGGCGTTGAAGCGCCCCGCGCCGTCTGTATTGAGAATGGCTTCCGCCAGAATGGATCGGGCGGAGTTTCCGGTGCAGAGAAAGAGTGCGTTGAACGGCTTGTCAGTCATGTTCGGGCTTTCGCAGGTTTAACGGTTGCAGCTGGCAAGCTCGGCAAGGTCACCGCAAAGCTGCGGGTCGCCCTGACAACAATCCTGCATCAGGAAAGACATGAGGCGGCGCATCCCGTCATAATCGGCGCGATAGTGGATGAGCCTGCTTTCACGCTCGGACTGCGAGAGCCCTGCGCGCTCCAGAATCGCCAGATGATGTGACATCGTGGAAGGAGGCACATCGGCACGCTGGGCGATTTCGCCTGCAATCAGGCCTTCCGGTCCTGCTTGCACCAGCATCCGAAAAACAGACAGGCGCGTATCGTGAGCGAGCGCATTGAGTGCGCTCACGGCCCATGCCTGCTGGTCAATGTCGGACATCTCATTCCTCGCGTTGTGTCACTTCGACTCAAAACTTACTCGATGTAGATCGATCTTTCTAGTATTATCGAATTATGGATTTGGCTTGCAGGCAGTCCGCGCAGGGCGTGAATGGGTATTGGCTAGCCAAACACGCCAATCTGTCGGTAGGGCCGGACACTCAGTGGGAGGGATCAGGGATGGAAATCATCCTCATTGCGGCACTTGCCTTCCTGGCGTCGGGACTGACGCTCTTCTCGGGCTTTGGCCTCGGCACGATCCTGCTGCCCGCTTTCGCACTCATCATGCCTGCGGAAGTCGCCGTTGCGGCAACGGCGGTCGTGCACCTTGCCAATAACCTCTTCAAGCTCGCGCTTGTTGGCAGGATGGCCGACCGGCAGGCACTGGTCCGCTTTGCGGTTCCGGCAGCACTGGCCGCGCTCATTGGGGCATGGCTCTTGGTCCAGTTGTCGTCCGCGTCGGTGATCGCGCGCTACGATGCCTTCGGCAGCGAACACACGGTGGAAGCGCTGCCATTGGTCATCGGCGTGCTGATTGTCGTATTTGCCCTGCTTGAACTGAGTCCGGCCTTTGCTCTCCTGTCATTCCCTGCTCGATTTCTTCCGCTCGGGGGCATCCTATCGGGTTTCTTCGGCGGTCTCTCGGGCAATCAGGGCGCGCTGCGATCGGCATTTCTCATCAAGGCAGGCCTTACGAAAGAGGGCTTTATCGCAACTGGCGTTGTCGCAGCCGTCATCGTCGATGTCTCACGCCTGTCAGTCTACGGCGTATCGCATTTTACCGAGAACTTTGGCGTCCTGCCTGCCAACACCTGGGCGGTCGTTGGCATCGCCACGGTCTGTGCATTTCTCGGTGCTTTCGTCGGCGCCCGCCTCATGCACAAAGTAACGCTGCGGGCTGTGCAGTTCGTGGTGGCCTGCGCGATGATCGTTCTCGGATCGGGGCTGGCAGCGGGATTGCTTTGATCGCAACGCAGGTTGCAGGGGAAAACGTTCGCCTGATTGCTCAGTTATGTTCCCCGTCTGTTTGCCATGTTCCGTTGACGCTCTAGGATGCCTGCATAACCTGTCGGCGCAGTATCGACAGGATAGCAAATTGCCGGAATGACCTGACCTTGAGAGATCATCAGCGGACCATCCAGATCGCCGACTTCGAATTGCCACGGGGAGCAATTTCGATTGAGACGCTGATGGCGATGCCCCGTGCCGGATGGGAGCATTTGCGAGCCCAGATCAACATGCGGCGACGTGAGGATCGCACCAGACCGGTCGCGCGATGCAGACTTTGTGAAGGAGGTGTGTTCATCAGGGCTCAGGCGACTCGTGACGATCACATTCCGATGTATGCACATTACCCTGAAGCAAGCAGGGAATGCCCCTGGCACGAAGGCAACACTCTGCGACCCGACGATGCGCGGGCGGCGCAATATCAGGGGCACCAGGAATCCGCGCTGCATCGCCGAATTTGCGACGTGATCGAGCAACTTGTCAAAGCTGACCCGCGTTGTACGCACAGTGCAGTGAATACCTATTTGCGACCTGCAATTCACAAGCGAGGTCGCTGGCCGGATGTTTATGCGGACCTTTCCGGGTTGCGTCGCTTTGCCCTCGAAGTGCAACTTTCGAAGCCGTTCGCGCCCGAAATTGCTGCGCGGCACGTCCATTACGACGATGAAGGGGTCGCACTGGTTTGGATCTTCAACGCACTTGAGGATCCCATGCCCCAAGGTTTTCACGATGTTGTGGCGATGCAGCGCGGCAATGCCTTCGTTTTCGACGACGAGGCGGAAGCGGCCTCGCTTGAACGCGCAACGCTTGTTCTCAAATGCTACATGGAAGACGGGGTCGGCGGGTGGCGCACGCCCCGATTGGTCGTTCTTGACGATCTGCGAACGGACGTCGGTCGAGCCGTATTTGTCGAGGATTGTCGGTCAGAGGTGTTGAAAAGGCGTTGCAAGCAGCAGCGTGCATGTTGGTGGAATGCCATGAAGGCGGCACGCGAGGCGCGTCCACACTCACCCTTTTACAGCGACACATACGAAACTGTCTGGACCGCGCTGAAGGATGATGTTCCGGGCCTCGCCCTTTGGGAGCAGGAATTCTGGGCGGCCCGGTCCGACCGAGGCCGGGCCCATGCAGCAATGCTCTACGCGATTCTGTGTTCGATCGCGCGAAGTGCTGATACCGGACGTCCAATCCTCTTTATTACCCGTTTTTCGGATGACAGCGCGGTGCTTTCGATGTTGAACAGCAAACTGAGCGGTGCGGATTTCAAACACTGTGCGCATCTCATCGAAACCTTTGTTGCATCGACGCCGCTGTCCGATTTGTTGGAGAAACCGTCGCTCAAGCGGATCGTAAAAGAGGCTCGGGAGACTGACGAACAGATCGAAGAGGATCATCCGCTATGGCAGGCTATGGCGCGCCTGTTTCCCGAAGTTCTGGATGGCCTGGTGAGAGCGGAACTTGATGATCTGGGGCAGATCCCTCGATGGGCATCACCGATCAGCGGCACGGAGACAGCGCGGTGAAGCCTTTATTCGCTCAGGCGGAACTGGAAGCGATTGCAGGTGCCCTTGGCAATACCGAAGTCGGATTGAAGGGTTCGGAGATTGAACTGCTTATCGCCGCATGCGGAATGGCCGATCCCGGACCGATTACCAAGGCCAAGCGTCTGTATCAGGCTTTTGCTGCTAGCCAGAACCAGAGGGGTGATCGCACCCGCATATTGGGTTTCATCCGACACGCGATGAAACCGGCACGATATGTGCGTGATCCCGGACGGTACGAGCCCCTGCGGGCCAATCTCAACTTCGCGCTGGCGTTTGCCGGGCTTGTCGTAACGGAGGCCGGGGCCATCCAGTCCGTTACCGTGGCAACGACGCTTTCCGAGGCACAGCGTCGGGCAAGGGAGTTACGGTGCGACCTGGAAACCCGGGGCGTCCATACGGACGTTCTTGCATTTTGTCGGGCCGAACTCGTGGCTGATGATTATTTCCATGCGGTCCAGGAGGCTGTGAAGAGTGTCGCCGCGAAATTGCGGGTTCGGACCGGCCTGACCGATGACGGCGCAGTCCTGGTGGATCGTGCGCTGGGTGGCAGCCCGCCAATGATCGCGATCAATCCGCTCTCCAGCGAAAGCGAACGGGGCGAGCAGCGAGGGTTTGCCAATCTTGTGAGAGGAACTTTCGGGATGTTTCGCAACCCGACTGCTCATGAGCCCCGCATTCATTGGCCGATGTCGAAAACAGATGCGCAGGATCTTATGACGTTGGTTTCGCTGATTCATCGCCGTCTGGATGCCAGCCATATGCCGGCGCGCGGGTAGTCTGGAGTATTCCTGGGGGCATATTGGTCGTTGCACCGTCGGCAGTCCGGCGGCTATCGATTCGGCATGGCTCCGAGACCGCTCCGGGATAGTGACGTACGGCAAGCCGCCTACCGGCGGTTGCTGGTGCATGCCCAGGCCTGCCCGGATACCCTTGTCATCGACGAACTCGGTCTCGATCATGGCAGCTGCCGGATCGATATTGCCGTAATCAACGGTCACATCCGCGGGGTAGAAATCAAGGCCGAGGCTGACAATCTCGAGCGCCTGCCAAGGCAGGTCGCTGCCTATGGCGACGTGGTCGACAAGGCTTTGTTGATCGCTGCCCCCAAGCATGTCGAACTGGCTATGACGATAGTGCCTGACTGGTGGGGCATTATGGTTGTCGAGCGAGGAATGAACCAAGGCATAAAGTTCCGCCGGATTCGTCCGGAGAGGGCGAACAGGAACGTCGACCCGCTGGTCCTGGCGCGCCTGTTGTGGCGTCCAGAAGCGCAGGCAGTCCTGAGGGATCTGGGCGTCCCGGAGCGCGATTTGCGCGCACCAAGAGAGACGCTTTACCAGCGCATCGTGTCCGAGCTTCCGCTTCGCAAGTTGGCGGCCACGGTGAGGCTTGCTCTCAAGTCCCGGACAACGTGGCGAGGTCCGCAACCACTTTCGTGATGTGATGGTTGGTGGCCACCCACTTCCATGTGGTTGGATTACCCATTTTCTCGGTACCGAGGCAGCAGCCATCAATGTAGCGCGATCCTTCGGAAAAAGCAGCTCCGGCGAAACGGCCAGAAGCAATGATGGCTCCGCACAGACCTGGGTAGGCGTGGTTGTTGTTTGACTTCTGTCGTTTGGCCTTTGCAATGAGCCATGCATCGTCGATTGCGTAACGGACGTTTGGCGAGCCGCGCATGAAGCGCATGTCGCCCTTCGGGAATTCGACGGCTGCTACAGCATAGTCGCCAAAGCCGGGACGACGTGCCACAGCGGGTAGGGCCGCCATCAGTGCCTTGTACAAGAGCCATTCGCGTCGTGGCAGGACATCGAGCCCAAACTGCAGGCTGGTCAGGCTGTCCGGAAACGAGGTGGCCAGGATGGTCACGGACCGGGCAGACAAGAAGATTCCTCCGCTCGCCAGAGCCGAGGCGACGATGGCAATCAGAGGGTTCTGCGGGTCGAATTGCGGGCTTCCGAGATCGAGGAGAATGTCGACGGCATCTGCTGGACAGCCAACGTGCGCCGTCAAGGCGCTTACGTGCATTTCGAAATCAGGATCGAGTGCCTCTTCGAGGCCGCACCTCAGGCCGATTCCGCGACCATCCGCCGCTACAATTCCTGCAACACTGTGTTGGTAGGCAGTATCGCGATCGAGCGCAGTTACCGGAACCAGGGCCAGTTCTCTTGCGCGCGCATCATCGAAGATGAAGGTGAGCGGATGGCGCCCATCGCTCATTCTGGTCGGCGCGTCGATTTGCACCGCGTCGACGAGTGCCGGGCGGCTGGGCCAATGATCTTCGATCTGCTTTCCGAACGGCTTGAGTTGCTCGTCGATATGTTTCTTCGGTTGCCGCAAGGCGAAATCATAATCAGGCGGAAGCACTTCGATCAGCGGCACTGTGCGCTGCCGACAGGGATCGCTCAATCGTTTGATAGCCCGGTATTCGCCGGCACGCCAGCGAAGGAGCGGAACATAGTAGTTCGGTATGGCCATAAACCGCTCCCCTACAGCCCAAATTGCCGGCGAACTTCTCCGGAACCGACCATCGTCCGAAGCAGGGTGTAGTCATTCGCATCTCGCCGCACCCGGCCGGCGATAATCGCCGGCGCCACACCGAAGCGCTTGGCATCGGTCAACACGGCCTTCTCATTTCGGGTGAAGCGCGAGACAGCAAGGCTCCAGCATGCTTCTGGAAGCAGGGCTTCCTGGGCGAAATAGTCAGCGTCCTGTTCGACCTTGTCGGCAGCTGGCGAGTCGTTGTCATCGAAAATGGCTGTATATTCGCCAGACTGGATATGCAGCTTCAGGTGCCCGATCTCATGCAAGAGCGTGAACCAGAAGTTGTCGAGCCGGTCATGCCGGAGTGTCATGGCGACGATCGCGTGATGGTTAGATGACGCCAGCGCGGCGCCGTCCAGCAACGTGCCGGGCAAATGCCGTTCAATCACAAGGGATATGCCTGCGTCGCGCAAGTAATCGACTGCAATCCGTGGACCCTTCTCGTCAAGACTCAGGGTAACCAGCCCGCGAACCCAATCATCCGTGAGACAGTCTCGATCAAACTTCCGTTCTGGCGGATTGCGGTCCGCCAGAGTACGTACGCGCGCTTCCCACGCAGCAATCGCCGCTTCATGCACATGTCCGCTCGACCGCACTGACTTGCGATGAAGTGCCGTCGGTACAAACTGCGAATGAGCGCCTTGCAGAAATGCCGGGATCAGATCGCTGGCGGCCTTGCGCGCCTGGGAGAGCGAGCCTGCGAAATCCTCGAACCATCCACGCTTGTACATTTCGGCAAGTGGGAATGCTTGCCAGGCAGATGGGTCGACATTGTCGAGCTTGGGGCTTCCGATCAGGTGTGCTCGCTCCGCGATGCGCACGTTCAAGGCGTCTGCGACTTCGGTCAGTCGGTCTAGACTGGCGGCGCGATAGCGGTCGGCTTCATAGCGCTGGATCTGCTGTTCCGCGACCCCGAGGAAATCGCCCAGGTCCTTTTGACTCATGCCGCGCGCAATACGCGCTTGTATAAGGATATCCGGCAAGTCATGCAGGCTCTCGGCCGACAACTCCGAAATCCTGCCGGCACGCAAGTTTTCATAGAAGCGTATCTCTTCTTCGAGTTCGTCAATCTGGCTGCGAAGTGCGGATCGCTGCGCGTTCACCAACACCTTGGGCAGGTCGTCGGTTGGCGTTGCCAGAGTGGTAAATGCGGCCGTTAGCTTCTCGATCGACGCCTTGGTCGACTTGTACTGCTTTTCGTTAGTGATCATGGCCTCGCTCCTTTCGGCGGCGCGAGTGAAATGCGGAGGATGCCTTTAGGCAGGCCGGACGACTTTTCGACCTGGAAAAAGTCGAGGAAAGGGCCGCCATCACCGTTGGGCATCCCGGCAATGAAGAGTTCGCCCTGGTACTTTGCTTTCTGTGCCGCTCTCTTTTTGCTGAAATCAAGGAGGACAGGATCGAGCTTCGTGGGGTCAACACCGATGTGGTCCCAGCAGCCATCGAAATCGGTTGGGTGCGGTTTTGCGGTTACGAAGCTTCCGTCGAGATAAACGGATCGACATCCGGCTACGGCCAGTGCTTGAGTCATGCGGACGAAGCCATCGAACAGCCATCTGCGATGCGGGGTCGTTGCGAAACGAGTCTCTACCTCATCAAGGGTCGTGTCGTGGATGCCGGGTGGCAACACAGCCCATGGGCAAGGCGATCCTGGTTCGATCAAGTCCGGTATCATAAACACAACAATATAGTTGTGTTATAATTTTGTCGAGTCCGGTTTGTTCCTTACGCGGAATGTTCGGCAAAAATCCGTACCTGCGACCAGAAGACTGTCTACGAGGATAGGGCGGCTAAGGCAGCGCGCCTATCATATGCTCACTGCTTCGGAGGGCGCGCTCGGTTCTGTCTGATAAGCAGAATTTGAGCCGGTGTAAGCGGATTCTGAAACCGCGTAAGCAAGCGTTGAGGCACCACAACCGGGCTCGCATGATGCAATATGAAGCGATGAGGCTCTGGCGGAAACGGTTTGAAGCCCCCGAATGGCATGTGTCCTCGGTGGAGAGGGGGCCAATTGCCGCCGATTCTACGAATTTTTGTGCTTACGTAGCGCTTACGTTTGCTATTTCTGGCACCGTGTAAGCGCCAAAAGTGACCTGCTGATGTCACTTAACGCATTGATTTTCTAGGAGAAACATGGAGCGGGCGAAGGGATTCGAACCCTCGACCCCAACCTTGGCAAGGTTGTGCTCTACCCCTGAGCTACGCCCGCTCTGAACGCCTGATACCGGGTGGCGAAAATGCCCTTCCGGTCGGGGTGAGGCGCGCCTTTAGCAACGGGCCATGGGGTCCGCAACCGGAAAATTCGCCTGACTTGCAAGAACGTGCCTCGACTGCCGCGCGCCCTTGGAATTCGCAACGCCTTGCCCCACATTGCCACACAAACGGACAGAATGCCCGATCGTTGCGGGCGAGTTACGACAGGAGACGTCACCCTTGGCAAGCATGGGCCTGAACATGGATGAGCAGAAGGCGGTCGAACGCTTTCGCGACGCGGTGGTCGAACCGTCGAAGACAAAGCTCGTCATCCTCGATTTCTGGGCGGAATGGTGCGGGCCGTGCAAGGCGCTGACCCCTGTGCTGGAAAAGGTCGCCGCCGAATACGCCGACAAGGGCGTGATTCTGGCCAAGGTGAACGTTGACGAGGACCAATTCATCGCCGCGCAGTTCCAGGTGCGCTCTATCCCCACGGTCTATGCGATGTTCCAGGGTCAGCCGGTCGCCGACCTGACGCAGGCGCGCAGCGAATCGCAGCTGAAGCAGGTGCTGGACCAGCTTCTTTCACAATTGCCGGTTCAGCCCGGTGCGGCGGGCGAAGAAGCCGCACCCGACCTTGAGCCTTTGCTGGCGATGGGTGAGGAAGTGTTGTCCGGTGGCGATGCCGAGCGGGCGATGGGCATCTTTGCCCAGATCATCGAAATGGCGCCCGACAATGCGATCGCGCAAGCAGGCCTGATTCGCGCGATGATCGAGGCGGGCCACGTGGCAGAGGCGGAACAGGCGATTGCCGCTCTGCCCGAAGAGACGAAGGCCGATCCGGCGATCGAACGCGCCATCGCGTCGCTTGAACTCGCCAAGGACAAGCCAGACGACAGCGAGCTGGAAAACATGCGCATGGCTGCGGCGGAGCGTCCCGCCGACATGGATGCGCAGCTGGCCTTTGCGAACGCTGCGTTCGCCGCGGGTCAGCGTGACGAGGCGGCGGACACGCTGCTGACCATGATCCGCACCGAGCCGGAATGGAACGAGGGCGCGGCCAGGGCCAAGCTGTTGCAGATATTCGAAGCGGTCGGGATGGAAGACCCGTGGGTTTCCGCCACGCGCCGTAAACTCTCGCTGATTTTGTTCGGCTGAGGCGCGCATGGGGTCCGTCGTCGAAACCACGCGCATATCGATCTTCCCGCTTTCGGGTGCGCTGTTGTTTCCCGGACTGCAATTGCCGCTGCATATCTTCGAGCCGCGCTATCGTGCGATGATCAGCGATTCGCTGGCGCGCGATCGCCTGATCGGCATGATCCAGCCGGTGCGCCCGTCAGAGGGCGCAAAGTTGTTCGAGATCGGCTGCCTTGGCCGGATCGAGGAGGTCGAGGCGCTGGAAGACGGGCGCTACAACATCATCCTCGACGGATTGTCGCGGTTCCGTGTCTTGCGCGAACTGGACGTCACCACGCCGTTCCGGCAGGTTGAGGCGCAATTGCTGGAAGAGGACGAGGATGCCGTCCTTCTGCCGGTGGAGCGGGCTTCGCTGGAGCAGGAAGCGCGGCGTTTTGCCGACCATCAGGGCTATGCGGTCGATTGGGAACAGGTGACGCGGCTGGACGACATCGCGCTGATCAACGGGGTCAGCCAGGTCGCGCCGTTCGATCCGGCGTCGAAGCAGGCCTTGCTGGAAGCGGACGGGCTGAACGCGCGCTGCGATTTGTTGGTGCAGTTGATGCAGTTCTATGGCCGCCACGACGGTGACGAAGACGGCGCGACTTTGCAGTAATCGCCTAAAGGTTGAAGCTGCCCCTCAATCCGTCGATCACGAACTGGGCGGCCAAGGCGGCCAGTACGACGCCCAGCAAGCGCGTCACGACCGATTCGACCTGATCACCGAAGAGCCGCATCAACGGCGCGGCGGCAAGCAGCGCGATCAGCGTCAGCATCATCACCAGCCCCAACGCGCCCAGCACGGCCAGCGTTTCGCCCGCCCCCTCGGCCCGTGCCATCAGCAGCATGATCGAAGCAATCGCCCCCGGTCCGGCAAGCATCGGCATGGCCATGGGGAATACCGATACGTCTTCAATCTCGGGGGTGGCGCGCACTTTGTCTGCACGATCCTGACGGCGCTCGGTGCGCTTTTCGAAGACCATGTCGATGGCGATGGCAAACAGCATGATGCCGCCCGCGATGCGAAACGCGTCCAGCTCTATATGCAGCGCGCCCAGTAACGTTTCGCCGAACAGCGCGAAGATCAGCAGGATGACCAGCGCGATTACGCTGGCGCGAATGGCCATGGCGCGGCGCTGTGCGGCGCTCGCCTCGCTGGTCAGCCCCGCGTAGATCGGCGCGCAGCCCGGCGGGTCGATCACCACGAACAGGGTGACGAACGCAGAGACGAACAGGTCGAGCATCACGGTCAGGGTTGTTGAGGAGGCGCGATCGTCTGGTGCAGCACGCGCTGAAATTCCGCACCGTCCCAGACATCGATGGTCACGATCCGGCCACCCCAGCGATCCACGCGCCCACCCCAGCGCAGCGTGCCATCGTCCGACGCGCCGCCGAAGAACTCACCATTGCCCGGCACGCCTTCCAGCAGGTCTTCTGACGGGGCCCAAGGCTGCGTCGGGCATTCGGCGACGTGCGCCTCGATCATCTCCGGTTCCGCCAGCGGCTTGGCCGCCGCGTCGCCGTGATCCATGACCCAGCGATATTCCCCGTCCTTCTGCCGATGCCAGACGGTGGTGAACCAGCCGACCGAACCATCGGGCCGCTGCCACGCGCCGCGGGTCACGCCGATGGACCCGTCACAGCTCGACCAGACCTCATGCGGTTGCCATGCGACCGACTGCGCCGGATTAGGGCGCTTTTTCAGCCAATCCTGCGCATTCACTTTTTCCGGCACGAACATCACGCCATCGTCGGCGGCATATTCGGCAAAGGCCGTCCACTGGCCTTCCTCTTGCGCCATCTGGGCAAAGGCAATCTCGGTCGCGACGACCTTGCCCGGTTCGGCAATCGGTTTCAGAGCCGGACCGCGATCCGGACCGCGCTGCCCGCCAGCGGCGCAGCCTGCCAGAGCCAGCGCAGCAGCAAGGGCGACGGCGATCCGCATCAGGCCAGCCCCTCGCGCCGGTTCGCGGCTTCCAGCGTGTTGTAGAGCAGGCAGGCGATAGTCATCGGCCCGACGCCGCCCGGCACCGGGGTAATCGCACCGGCGGTCGCTTCGGCCCCGGCAAAGTCGACATCGCCGACCAGCTTGGTCTTGCCTTCTTCGGCGGCGGGCACGCGATTGATGCCCACGTCGATCACGGTTGCGCCCGGCTTGATCCAGTCGCCTTTGACCATTTCTGGGCGGCCTACGGCGGCCACGACGATATCCGCGCCGCGCACCACGGCGGGCAGATCGACCGTGCGGCTATGCGCGATGGTGACGGTGCAGCTTTCCTGCAAAAGCAGCTGGGCCATCGGCTTGCCGACGATGTTAGACCGCCCGATGACGACGGCGTTCTTGCCCGACAGGTCGCCCAACTGATCCTTCAACAGCATCAGGCAGCCCAGCGGCGTGCAGGCGACGAAGCCCGGCAACCCGGTGGCCAGCCGTCCCGCGCTGGCGGTGGTGAAGCCGTCGACGTCCTTGTCCGGATCGATGGCCTGAATCACCGCATTCTCATCCAACCCCTTGGGCAGCGGCAATTGCACAAGGATCCCGTCAACCGCCGGATCGGCGTTCAACTGATCGACCAGCGCCAGCAGCGCTTCTTGCGAGGTATCGGCGGGCAGGCGGTGCTCAAAGCTTTCCATCCCCGCCGCCACGGTCATCTTGTGCTTGTTGCGCACATAGACCTGGCTGGCCGGATCCTCGCCCACCAGCACCACGGCAAGGCCCGGCTTGCGACCGGCTTTGGCCACGAAGGTGGCAACGCCCTCTGCCACCTTTTCGCGCAGCGATGCGGCAAAGGCCTTGCCATCAATCCGGGTTGCCATGTCAGTACCCCGCGACGGCAAGGTTGCGCAGGATGATCTGTAGCACGTTCAATCCCACGATCAGCACCAGCGGCGAAAAGTCGATCGCTCCGGTATTGGGCATGATACGCCGGATCGGGCGTAATAACGGGTCCAACAGGGCGTTGATCGCGGTGTAGATCGCCGCGACGAACTGGTTCGATGTGTTGACGACGTTGAACGCGATCAGCAGCGACAGAACGAACTGCACGATGACCAGGAAAACGACGACGGAGACCAGCAGGTCGATGATCTGGATAAGGGTTTGCACAAGCACGCGGGCGGTTCCTTGGGGGGCTTTCGGAAAGCGCCATCTAGCCGAGGGACGTGCGGTGTATCAACCGCCTAATACGCTGGACGGAGTTTGTCGGGGCCTTACCCTTCCCACTCGATCCGTTCGATCCGCCAGCTGAGTTGTTCGGGCGTCGCGCCGTCCACGCCGTTGACGCGGCGCAGCACCATCTTGCCGGTCAGGCTCTGCCCCGCGCCATCGGCGTTGCTGCCCATGACGGTGACGGGCACTTCGTAATAGAGCGATCCGGCTGCGCCTTCCTGCCGGCCTTCGCCGAATGTGACCACAGGATTGGCCAGCACTTCCCAGCGCGGGGCCATGCCGCCCGCGCGCACTTCCTTACGCCAAGCGCGGCGCGCGGCTTCGCGCTCTCCGGCCTCTACCGCCTGTTTCCAGTAATCGAGCAGGGCCTGCGGATCGGCAACCGTTTCGTTCGGCAGCTTGGCATCGAACGTGGGCGTCGGGGTCGGCGTGGGGGCAACTGTCGCGGTGTCCGTCGGGGCGGGGGCAGGGGCCTCGCTCGTCCCGCAAGCGCCCAGCAGGCTGAGCGCGGCAGCGGCGGCGAGGGTCCTGTACATCAGTCGTTCCTTATCAACGTGCCCGCCCCGCGTTCGGTAAAGATTTCCAGCAGCATCGCATGCGGCACCCGTCCATCAAGGACGACCGCCGCGTCGCAACCGGCCTCTACCGCTTGTACGCAGGTTTCCAGCTTAGGTATCATACCGCCGCTGATGGTTCCATCTTCGCGCAGTTTCGCGATACCCTGTGGCGTCAGATCGGTCAGCAACCCGCCCTGCTTGTCCAGCACGCCCGACACGTCGGTCAGCAGGAAGAGCCGCGCCGCCCCCATTGCCGCGGCAATCGCGCCCGCCATGGTATCGGCGTTGATGTTGTAGGTATGCCCGTCCTCACCCACGCCAATCGGTGCGATCACCGGGATCAGGCCCGCCGCGACAGAGGTGTCGATGATACGGGTGTCGACTTTCTTTGGCTCTCCCACAAAGCCAAGGTCGACGACCTGCTCTATCGCGCTTTCGGGGTCCTTGCGCGTGCGGGTAACCTTGCTGGCGGTGACCAGCCCGCCGTCCTTGCCCGAAATGCCGACGGCGCGGCCCCCGGCATTGGCGATCCAGCTGACCAGTTCCTTGTTGATCCGGCCCGACAGGACCATCTCCGCGATTTCCGCAGTCTGCTTGTCGGTCACGCGCAGCCCGTCGACGAAGCTCGATTCGACGCCCAGCTTTTTCAGCATCGCGCCGATCTGCGGCCCGCCGCCGTGGACGACGACGACGTTGATGCCGACGGCACCAAGCAGCACGACATCCTCGGCAAAGTCCTGCGCCGCTTCCGGGTCGCCCATTGCATGGCCGCCATACTTGATGACGAACGTGCGGCCCGCATATCGCTTGATATAGGGCAGCGCCTCTACCAGCGTTTCGGCCTTGGCCAGCACGGCCTTGTCGTGGGGGTTCAGCGGATCGACCATAGTGCCGGGGGCCATTGCACGCGCGCGCCCCGCGATCAATCGCTTTGCGCGCCAGAAGGGTCCTGCGCCTGTTTCGCCCAGCGTGCCGCCAGCAGCGCGGAAACGATCATCTGCATCTGGTGATAGACCATCAGCGGCAATAGAACTGCACCGACGCTGGCGGGCGGGAACAGCACCCCGGCAAAGGCGACACCGGCGGCAAGGCTCTTCTTCGACCCGGCGAACTGGATGGTGATCCGGTCCTCGCGAGAGAATGTCAGTAACCGCCCCGCCAGTGCATTCGCGGCAAAGACGACGCCCAGCAGTACGAGACAGAGCGCAAGCACCAGCAAAAGCTCGCCGATCCCGGTGCGCAGCCACAGCCCTTCGGCCACCGACGCGCCGAACGCGACGTAGACGATCATCACGATCACGCCTTTGTCGGCCAGCCCGATGAAACGCTTGTGTCGGTCTATCGTCGTGCCGATCACCGGGCGCAGCAGGTGGCCGAGGACGAAGGGCAGCAGCAGTTGCATGATAATGCGCAGCGCCGCGCCGCCCGAAATCTCCGCCCCGCCGCTGCCCCCGGCCATCAGTGCCGATAGCGCCGGGGTCACGATAACTGCCGCCATGTTCGAAATCGCCGCCGCGCAAACCGCGCCCGCGACATTGCCGCCGGCCATCGCGGTAAAGGCCACCGCGCTCTGCATCGTGGAGGGCACGGCCCCGATGAAGGTCATGCCCCTCGCCAGATCGGCATTCAGCCCCGGCGTATAGGCTAGCGCCAGTGTCACCAGCGGAAATAGCACAAATGTCGCCGCCGCAATCACCAGATGTAGCCGCCAGTGGGTCAGCCCGCCGATGATCGCGGCCCGTGATAGCCGCGCACCATGCAGGAAGAACAGCAGCACGATGCCCGCATCGGCGACCCACGCAGCCAGCGTCGCAAACCCTCCGCGCGGCGGCAGCAGCGATGCGAGCACGATTGCGCCGAACAGCGACAGGACGAAGGGATCGGGCTTCAGCCGTTTCAACATGATCCCCCCTGCCTCTCGCCCCTTGCTGCCGGTCAGCCGTGCGCGCCGAACTCGTTGGCGATGGCCGTACCGATGCGCAGGACGAGTGCATAGGCCTGTTCGATCGGATCAATGAAGTCGCGCCGGATCGCCAGATAGCCGCTGTCGCCGCCGTCCGGATAATCGCTGGCCTCGTCCACGTCGAAATCGTCGATGCCGGGGAAGCTGGTCGGGAAGGCGCGGCGCAACTGTGACAGCGCGTCATCGATCCTCAGGGTGAAGACCATTTCCAACACGTCTTCGCGGCTGACGTCGTTGCTGCGCGAGAAGACCGGGACTTGCACGGCCTTCAGGAACATGTGCTGCAACAGCGCTAGGCGCAGCGCCTGAAGCACGCCGATGGACCGGCGCTTATGCTCCCGATCCGGCAGCGGAAGGCCCCATTCCTCTTTCCCGCCGGGGATCGCATCCAGCAGCTTGTGCAAGTGCATCGCATCGACGCGCAAGCGGCTGGCAAGCCGGCGAAAGACGCCGACCCGGTCGTCCTTGGTGAGGTATGCCGCCAGTGTCAGGCAGGCATCGGTCAGGTGCTTTTCGGTGCCGCGATAGGGCCGGCTGGCCCAGTAGGCGGAGTTGAACAGTTCGCCATAGGCAGCCACCGTCTTGATGCTGGCCAACGCATCGGCGGCGCGGACGAGGCGGAGCAACTGCTGCCCCCGCGCGCTTGTCGCCAGCAGGTTGGCGATTTCCTCGACGTTGTTTTCCGCCGCGGTGCCGAACCCGGCGATCACGTTAACCGGATAGCCCAGTTGCTGCAGGATCGCGTTATGCGGGATCGCGCGAATCTGCCGCAAGGACATCTTGCGATCCGCCGACAGGTCGGACTGGCGGCGCGAACGGCGGCTGCCGGTATCGTTCAGCAGGCCGAGCCCGAATGCAGTAATCGCGCGGCTGTAGGTGGCGGAGACGAGGTGCATGTTCTGCACGCGCCGGATCGCGCGATAGAAATCGAGGGAAAGGTCGGTGCGGCGATAGAACTGGTCCGTCGGCGCATCTGGATCGGTGACCCCCGGCGCATTTTCGGCAATGCGGGTCAGCGTTGCCAGTGCCAGTTCGGGGGTGCCGAACCACAGGTATCCGTCGCCGCCCTGAAAGCTGACCTCCGGCTCCAGCCTGATCCCTGCGCGCACGAAGCGGCGGCGCGCCCAGGGGGACAGCGGCCATTCCATCCGGTCTTTCATGCTGGCCGGATGCGCACCGCGGCCCATCGATTCGCCGTGGGTGTTGAAGATCAGCGCGGCCACGTCCGTCAGCCCGTTGGCCTTCATCGCATCGGCAAGGCGGCCCTGCAGGCGTTCGATGGCAAGGCTGGCCGGGATTTGCCCGACGAAGCGGCCTGCGTCGGAAAAGCCGGTCTGGATCGCGACCCGGCCGCGAACGCGCGCGTAATCGCGATAGTCTTCCTCTGCCAGCAGCGCGTCGAGGAAACGGCCGCCGTGTTCCAGCGCGGTTTCCGTCTCAAACAGGGGTGAGACGTCAACTTTGTCGTCGATGCCGAACAGCTTCGCGAAATAGAGCGCGGCGAGCACCGTCTGCGGCTGTTCGCATTCGGCGATCAGCATGCGGATCGGCGCGTCGGCGTCGATATGCTTCAGGATCTGCTGCATCGCCAAAAATTGCCGGATCGCGGTGCTGGATTCGATGGCCAGCGCGGCGAAGTTGGCCTTCAGCGGCACCGCTTCGCGCAGGGCCGTGCGGATGGCCGACAGCGCGGCCTGGCTCGACAGGTCGAGCCTTGATTCCGGGTCGACCCGGCGGCGGATCGCGTTCTGCAATTGGCTGGAGTTCACCCGGAAGTGGATCCAGCCCATGCCGAGGCCGTCAGCGCGCATCGCCGCAGCGGCGGTCAGCAGGGTGGTCGCGGTCGCATCGTCGGCGTCTGCTGCCAGTTTCGCCAGCTCGTCGATGATCGGGGCAAGGCCGGTCAGCTTGTCCGGGTGATCGGCGGTCAGCGAATTCGCCGCGTGGCCCAGCAGCGCCGGGTCCGACAGGTCTTTCGCGAAATTCGCGGCCATTTCGCCGGTATGCTCGGCAGCGGCGGCAAGGCGCGCGGCGACATCCGGCGCGTCCTCGGCCAGCATCGCGGCATAGCTGGCCAGACGCTCGCTCTTTTCGGCCAAGCGATAGCGGATGGAGGTGTTCCAGCCGATGTCGGTCCGCCCGTCCATGTCGTAACCGACCCAGGTTGCCAGCCGCACCGGCACCGGCGCGAACTGCTTCCACGCGCCCGGCCACTTGCTCTGTGCGGTTTCAAAGAGGCCGCGCACGATGCGGTCGCGTGCACCCTGCGCGCGGCTCATCGCCGCCATCGCCGCATCGTGCTCGCTGTCCAGCGTGATCTGCGTGCGTTCGTACGGGGCGGAGCAGACGTGATCGCCGTCAACGCGCCCCTCGGTCGCGCCTTCTGCCACGCTGGCCGCCTGTGCCGGAGTCAGCAGGAAAGTCGGGTGCGCGGTGAAGACCACGTGCAGCATCGGGTTCGACCAGCGCGCGGCGAAGGCTTCGAATTCATCCTCGTCGCTCTCGAACGAGGCAAGGTTCTCCGCCGCGGCCATTGGGGCCAGCATCCGGTCCAGCTTTTGCGCGCGGGCCAGCAGGCCTTCACACTCCAGCGCGCTGACCAGTGCATCGATGTCGGCCAGAGAGCTATCGCCCGATTCCAGATCGCGCGAAAATTCCAGACCCAGCTGGAACACCGGATTGAACAGCGGGGTTTCCCGCGTCCTGCCATGAAGGTCGCGAAGGCGGTCGTGCAGGGCGGCAATCTTCGGATTCATGCGGTTCCCCCTAGGATAGCGCGGCGGCTTCGGCGGCAAGCGCCTCTATCGTGGCGGCATCGGCCCCCTTGGGCGCAACCCAGCTTCCACCGACGCACAGCACTTGCGGGTGGGCCAGCCAGTCGGGCGCGGATTTCAGCGAAACGCCGCCGGTGGGGCAGAATTTCGCCATGCCGAACGGGGCGGCGATGGCCTTTAGCGCCGGCAGCCCGCCGTTCGCCTCTGCCGGGAAGAACTTGAAGTGCGACAGGCCCATGTCCAGCCCGCGCATGATCTCTGCACTGGTGGCGACGCCGGGCAGGAAGGGCACGGCAGCATCCTTGGCGGCGCGGCCAAGGCTTTCGGTCAAACCGGGCGAGACGACGAATTCCACGCCCGCGCGCAGCACCGCCTCAAGATCCTTGGTCGAAAGCACGGTGCCCGCGCCGACGATGGCGCCGGGCACGGTCTTCATCGCCTCGATCGCGTCCAGCGCGCAGGGCGTGCGCAGCGTGACTTCGAGGCAGGGCAGGCCGCCTGCGACCAGCGCCTTTGCCACCGGGATGGCATCGTCGAGGTCGTCGATCACCAGCACCGGGATCACGGGTGCCTTGGTCATGATGGAATAGATATCGGTCATGTCTTGTCCTTAAAGGCCCGCAAGCGCCAGCATCGCCGAGCCGCCTTTTTCCGCGCCGTCTGCCCCGGCGCGCATCATCGCGAACAGTTCGCGGCCCACGCCCATCGCGGCGGGCGGGGCGGCGGCGGGTTGCCGGGCGGATAGGTCGGCTGTGGTTGAAAGCGTGCCAGCATGCGCGTCGACGCGGATCAGGTCGCCGTCCTGAAGATAGGCGAGCGGCCCGCTGACG
The DNA here is from genome assembly GCF_001028705.1 of Croceicoccus naphthovorans. Classification (NCBI taxonomy): domain Bacteria; kingdom Pseudomonadati; phylum Pseudomonadota; class Alphaproteobacteria; order Sphingomonadales; family Erythrobacteraceae; genus Croceicoccus; species Croceicoccus naphthovorans. The sequence continues at coordinate 578,901 of NZ_CP011770.1, forward strand.
CCGCTCACGTCTGCCAGAGCCTCTGGCGTGCAGTGGATCGCGGCGGGGACTTTGCCCGATGCGCCGGACATGCGCCCGTCGGTGACGAGCGCGACCTTGAACCCGCGGTCCTGCAACACGCCCAGCGGCGGAGTCAGCTTGTGCAATTCGGGCATGCCGTTGGCGCGCGGCCCCTGAAAGCGGACGACGACGACAACGTCACGGTCGAGTTCGCCGGCCTTGAACGCCTTGGCGACAGCCTCTTGCGTCTCGAACACCCGGGCGGGGGCCTCTATCACATAGCGTTCGTTATCGACCGCGCTGGTCTTGATCGTCGCGCGGCCGAGGTTGCCGGTGAGCAGCCGCATGCCGCCATCGGGCTGGAACGGATCCGAAACGGGCGACAGCATCGTCGGGTCGAGCGGATCGGCGGGCGCGGCCTGCCACGACAGATCCTTGTCGTTAAGGACCGGCTCTTGCGCATAGTCGGACAGGCTCTGCCCGCCGACGGTGACGATATCGTCGTGCGCCAACCCCGCATCGAGCAATTCGCGAATGACATAGCCCATACCGCCCGCCGCTTGGAAATGGTTCACGTCGCCCGAACCGTTGGGATAGACGCGGGCCAGCAGCGGCACGTCTTTCGACAGTTCGTCGAAATCGCTCCAGTCCACGAGCACACCCGCCGCGCGTGCGAAGGCGGGGATATGCAGCGCGTGATTGGTCGATCCGCCCGTTGCCAGCAGGCCGACGATGGCGTTGACGATTGCCTTTTCGTCCACGCATCTTGCCAACGGGCGCGGATTGGAACCGCGGGTCGAGATCGTGGCCAGCTGCTGGACGGCGGCGCGGGTCAGGGCGCTACGCAGGGGCGTGTTCGGCGGCACGAAGGCCGCGCCCGGCATGTGCAGGCCCATCATCTCCATCATCATCTGGTTGGAGTTGGCGGTGCCATAGAACGTGCATGTGCCCGGCGCGTGATAGCTGGCGCTCTCGCTGGCCAGCAATTCGTCGCGCCCGACCTTGCCCTCTGCATAGAGCTGGCGGGTCTTCTGCTTTTCCTTGTTGGCGATGCCGCTGGGCATCGGCCCGCTGGGCACGAACACGCCCGCAAGGTGGCCAAACCGCAAGGCGCCGATCAGCAGGCCCGGCACGATCTTGTCGCAGATGCCAAGCAGGGCCATGCCGTCGTACATTTCGTGGGACAGCGCCACCGCCGTCGACAGGGCAATGGTGTCGCGGCTGAATAGCGACAGGTCCATGCCGTCCTGCCCCTGCGTCACACCGTCGCACATGGCAGGCACGCCGCCAGCCACCTGCATGGTCGCACCGACTTCGCGGGCATAGAGCTTCATCGCCTCAGGGTATCGGCCATAGGGCTGATGCGCGGACAGCATGTCGTTGTAGGCGGTGACGATGGCGAGGTTCGGGGCCTTGCCGCCGCCGATGCTGGCCTTGTCGTCCCCCATCGCGGCATAGCCATGAGCAAGGTTGGAGCAGGACAGCGCGGTGCGGTCGGGGTGCCGATCCGCTTCGCGATCCATCAGGTCGAGATAGCGTTGCCGACTGTCACGGCTTCTTTCGACAATACGGGCGGTTACCCGGGCAAGGGTAGGGTGCAGATCGGCCACGATAATCCTTTTCGGCTTTCAGGCGAATCCGGGGCTCCCTCTTCCCGTTTTCGCGGTGCAGCATAACGAATGTTCGCTGCACTGCAACCGGGGGCGGGCCCGGAAAGTGCAGCCGCGTTGTGCCTTATTCGTGCCAGGTCACGCCATCGCGTTCGGCCAGCGCGATGGACGCAGAGGGGCCCCAGCTTCCGGCGGTGTACGTTTTCGGCGTCATGCCTTCCTCGGCCCAAGTCTCCCGGATCGCGTCGATCCAGTGCCACTGGGCCTCCACCTCGTCACGCCGGACGAACAGGGTCTGGTCGCCCTCGACAAGATCGAGCAGCAGCCGTTCGTAAGCGATGCGCCGTTCCGGCCCGGCGAAGGCATCGGGCATGGCGATATCCAGCGGAACCTGCCGCAGGCGAATGCCGCCACGATCCAGCCCCGGCACCTTGGCCATGAGCGAGAGGCGGATGTTCTCACGCGGCTGGATGCCGATGACCAGCGTGTTGGGCAGGGTTTTCGCGCCGCGACCTTCGAAGATGGAGAACGGCACGTTGCGGAACTTCACGATGATTTCGGTGGTGCGTTCGGGTAGGCGCTTGCCGGTGCGCAGATAGAACGGCACGCCCTTCCAGCGCCAGTTGTCGATATGCGCCTTGATCGCGACGAACGTCTCGGTGTCGCTGTCGCGGCCCAGCTCCTCGTCGTACCCCGGCACCGCGCCACCGTTGATCGCGCCTGCCTTGTATTGGCCGGTGACGGTCTCGTTCGCGGCGACATGGCGCAGGGCGCGCAGGACTTTCACCTTCTCATCGCGTACGGCAGTGGCGTCGAAGCTGGTCGGCGGCTCCATCGCGACAAGAGCGAGGAGCTGGAGCATGTGGTTCTGCACCATGTCGCGCAGCGCGCCGCTGCCGTCGTAATATCCGGCCCGCGATTCAAGGCCCACGGTCTCGGCCACGGTGATCTGCACGTGGTCGATGTGCGCGGCGTTCCAAAGCGGTTCGAACAGGATGTTGGCGAAGCGCAGCGCCAGCAGGTTCTGCACCGTCTCCTTACCGAGATAATGGTCGATGCGGAAAATGCGGTTTTCCGGGAAGGCCCCGGCCACCGCGTCGTTGATCTGGCACGACGTGGCCAGGTCGGTGCCCAGCGGTTTTTCCAGCCCGATGCGGACGTTGCCGCCAGTTTCGTTTGGGGCCAGCCCGTTGGCGGCCAGCCCCTTGATCGTCGGCTCGAAAAGCGAGGGCGCGGTCGAAAGGAAGATCGACAGACCCTCATCCTCGTTCGTGCCGACCAGGCCAACGCATTTTGCCAGCGCGTCGAAGCCTTCGGGGGTCGATGCGTCGAGGTCCTGATAGCGCAGACGCGACAGGAACGGGTCGATCTCTATCTGCCGGCCCGAGGGCAGGAACTTTTCGAGCGCTGCGGCGGCGAAATTGCGAAAGCTCTCGTCCGTATGTTCCGACCGCGCGGTGCCGATCACCTCTATATTCGCGGGCAGCAACCCGTCCGACGTCAGCGCGCAGAGCGAGGGGAGCAACATGCGCTGCGACAGATCGCCGGTCGCGCCGAAGAGCAGGAGCTTGCTGGCCGAAAACGTCATGCGCGAAGCCGCGATGCAGAAAAGGTCATGGCCGCAAATCGTCTCCACTTGGGTTGAGCGCGGCACCGTTAGCAAGCGCAGCACGCCAAGGCCAGTAGTTGCGAACCGTTCAACGCAGGATTGCCGGTCCGTCATCGAGGTCTATGGACGGCCGTATATGATAACGTTCACAATATAGCAATCCTGCGGCTTTCGTCCGTCCTTAGGTAGCCTGCACGGTAATCTGCTTATCCAGCATTTCCGCCATGCCGTAGGACGTCAGGAAGCTTACCTCTGCGGCATCGCGACCCACGCCGATCTTCACCACCTCCGCCGGGTCGGCCATGCCGGTCGCATCGACAAGGTGCCAGCTGCCGGTGCCGGCAGGACCGTCGAGATCGGCCAGAAACACTTCCGCCAGCGCGTGAAAGTCTTGCGGATCCACGTTCGGGGCATAGCCGCTGACATAGCGGGCCGGGATCGCCGACGCGCGGGCAAGGGTGATGACCACGTGCGCGTAATCGCGGCACACGCCGCGCCGTTCGACGAAGCTGTCGAGCGCGGTAGTTGTCGCGACGCTCGATCCCGGTTCATAACTGAACTTGCCCGCCACCCAGTCGCGGATCGCGGCGATCCGTCCGCCGCCGGTGGTGTCGCCGAACTCCGCCTCGACAAAGGACTGGAACCGGTCTCCGGGGCAGAAACGGCTGTCGAACAGATAGGGCACCGTTTCGCCCGGCAGGTCGTGCGGGGCAAGATTGGGCAGACTGGCAATGTCGGGCAGGGTGCGGGTGATGTCCGCCTCTATCGCATATTCGGCGGTGAAGTCGCCCTGCGTGCGCAGCCAGATGCGTTCGCCGATCGCGTCCTCCCCCGCGACGCGTGCACAGTGCTCTGTCGCAGACATCGTCAGGCCGGGGCCGGACAGGATCTGTTCGGGAATGGCCGCGCCTTCCATCTGCAACAGGAAGTCGGTCGGCTTGGCAAAGCGATAGGCAATCCGGGCGGTGACGGAGATGGGCATAAATCTCTTTTGTGCTGGGTGTTGGCGTTCAGGCCCCTAACGCGTTGGATCGCGCTTCTATCCGAAGCCCGGTCGATTATTCGAGGTTGGCGCGATTATTCGCCCATCAGGTGGAGGGCTACCTCGCGTCGATGCGGGCGGGCGCGGTGTTCAACCAGGTAGACGCCCTGCCACGTACCCAGTACCGGCGCACCGCCCGCAACCGGTATCGACAGCGAAACGCCGGTCAGCACCGACTTCAGATGCGCGGGCATATCGTCCGGCCCTTCGCAATCGTGCAGCCATCCGCCGTTTTCGGGCGCGATCCGGTCCAGCCAATCGACGATATCGTCCTGCACTTCGGGCGCGGCGTTCTCCTGAATCGTCAAAGAGGCGGAGGTGTGGCGGCAGAACACGGTCAGCAAGCCGCTCTCCATCCCGCTATCGCGCACGAAACCGCCGATCCTGCGTGTGATCTCCGTCAGGCCGCGTCCGCCCGTTTCGATGACCAGCCTGTCGCTTGCCTGTCGCATCGTCGCCATATCCCGTCATCCCATCCGTCGCACCGGCAACCGGATCGGCCATCCCGTTGGGATTCAATTCGAATCCGTTTGCGATGCCGCGTTGCACAATGGCCACAGGGTGCGGATGTTTCAATTTTTTTACGATGATTTTTTAGCGATGGATCGCTATATGCCGGGGAATGGATGGCACGATCTACCAGGATTGCGACGCACCTCTCCTGGCGTTCGAGGGGGTTGACGATTCCGGCCCCGGCGACTGGGCCGGTCGGCCGCCGCGTCGGCGCGTGCCGTGGGGCGGCGCGGGCAAGATCGCGGTTATTTCCAACCCGCGCAGCCACCGCAACACCCGCCAACCGCTGACCGTTCCCGATGGTGTCGTGCTGGCCGAACCGGGTACGCGGCCCGAATTGCGCCGCACGCTGGCAAAGCTGGCGCAGGATGGCGTTGAACTGCTGATCATCGCCGGTGGCGACGGTACCGTGCGCGACGTGCTGACCTGCGGGGACGAGGTGTTCAAGGGCGCGCTGCCCGACATCGGCGTATTGCCCTGCGGCAAGACCAATGCGCTGGCGATCGACCTTGGCATCGCCGACGATTGCGGCGTGGCAGAGATGGTCGACGGTTGGCGCGCGAACCGGATTACCCCGCGTCCGCCGCTGCTCGTCAATCGTCCGGGCGACAGCAGGCCGGTGCTGGGTTTCCTGTTCGGCGCGGGCACATTTGTCGATGCGACGCAGATGGCGCAGACGACGCACCGATTTGGAGCGGTCAACAATCTGGCCGTTGCCCTCTCGATGGTGGCGGGTGCGATCAGCACGATCATGGGCAGCGACAAGTCGCCGTGGCGCGCGGGCAAGCGAATCGCGATCCGCTATGGCCAGGATGCGAAACCCCGCCACGGCGCTGCGACGCACAGCGTGGGCCATCGCTTTCTGTTCATGGCGTCCACAATGCACAAGATGCCGATGGACCTGTGCGCCTTTGGCCCGACCCGCGCGGGCCTAAAGACGCTGGTCGTCGATGCCCCACCGCGCCGGTTCCTGCGCAATCTGATCCGTCTGCTGCGCGGCCGGGATGATGAACGGATGGAGCGCGATGGCGTCCACCGCGTCGATGCTTCGTCGATCGATCTCGAAGTCGAAGGCGGCTTTGTGCTGGATGGAGAAGTGTTCCCCGAAGGCGCCTATGTCTTGAGCGAAGGCAAGCCCATCGCTTTCGTCACCCCCTGATCGCACGATGCCTGTCGAACCGCTTGCCGAACGGGTGGATAGCGCCCTGTCGGTTCCTGTCCGGTCCGAGATCGCGGCCTTCGCGGCGCGCTTGGCGAAAGAGGCGAATGCGCGGGCGGTCCTGTTCTATGGCTCGAACTTGCGTAGCGGCTCGCTGGAGGGTGTGCTCGACTTCTACGTCCTGACATGGGGGCCGCGCGAACGGGGCCTGTGGCCGCGCGTCGGCTATCACGAGATGGAAACCGAGGGCGGCGAAACGCTGCGCGCCAAGGTGGCGGAGATGCGGCTGACGACCTTCGCCCACGCCGCATCGGGACAGCATCTCGATACCACGATCTGGGCGCGCTTCGTCCAACCCGCGACGATCGCTTGGGCTGCCGATGATGCCGCACGCGATGCGGTGGCCAGCGCGATCAGGGCGGCGGCGGTGACGGCAGGGCGCTTTGCCGCCGCGCTGGGGCCGGAACGCGGTGCGGAGCGCGACTATTGGCAAGCGCTTTTCCGCGCAACCTATCGCGCCGAGCTGCGTGTCGAAAAGCCGGGGCGGGAACAGCAGATCCTGAACTTTGGCGCCGAGCATTTCGAAGGCCTGATCCCCGCCGCATGGCAGGCAGGTGGCGTCGCTTTCGCGCGTGACGGTGAAACCTTGCAGCCGGACCTGAGCGAGCCCGAACGCAAACGCATCCTGACCCGCTGGCACCGTCGGCGCAGGGCGGGCAAGCCGCTGAACGTCGTGCGCCTGCTGCGCGCGGCGACGACGTTTGAGGGCGGTGCGCGCTATCTGGCGTGGAAGGTGGAGCGGCATACCGGCGTCGCGGTTCCGCTAACGCCGTTTCAGGAACGCCACCCGCTGGTCAGCGCCCCGGTTCTGATCACGAATTACCTGCGGGCGCGCAGGCGCGCCGCAAAGGGCGGACGCTAACCGCATCCGCCCGTTCGAGCTATTTTACGAAGCCTTCTTGTAAGGTACGAAATCGCCAAGGAAGACGACCCCGCTCCAGAAACCGGACGAATCGTGCATCTGCACGGTATCGATATCGCAGAGCCGGTGGTTGAACGGCGTCATGACCATGATGTCGTTACGGTCCAGCGAACGCGTGCCGTTTTCGGGCCGGTTCACGTACAGCGTCGATCCCATGTCGAACACGATGGCGGTGTCTTCGTAAATCGTGCTGCTGCGCACGCGGTTCAGGTCGATGCACTTCACCGGATCACCGGCAACGCGCCCTTCCAGCTTTTCGGCCAGACGGGTTTCGGGGTCTTTCTTGGCGGCGGCTGCGGGCGACGCGATCAGCGCGGCCATGGCAGCGGCGACAAGGATCTTGGCGGTTTTCATTGTCTCGCTCCTTCAGGGCCGAGTCGTAGCACAATACCGCTGAACCGTCGCTGACCCGCTGTAGCGGCGTGTATCAGCCGCCGTCGGTGCCGCCGACGGTCAGACCCTCGATCAAAAGCGTGGGCTGACCGATGCCGACGGGCACGCCCTGACCGGCCTTGCCGCATACGCCGACACCTTCATCCAGCGCGAAATCGTTGCCGATGCCGACAATCCTGGTCAGCGCGGTTACCCCGTCGCCGATCAGCGTCGCGCCCTTGATCGGGGCCACGGCTTTGCCGTTCTCGACCTTCCACGCCTCGGTACAGGAGAACACGAATTTGCCCGATACGATGTCGACCTGCCCCCCGCCGAAGTTCTTGGCCCAGATGCCGGTCTTCATGCGCGAAAGCAGTTCCTCTGGCTCGTCCTCGCCCGCGGTCATGAAGGTATTGGTCATGCGCGGCATCGGGGCGTGGGCATAGGACTGGCGGCGGCCGTTGCCGGTGGGTTCCACGCCCATAAGGCGGGCATTCAACCGGTCCTGCATATAGCCTTTAAGGATGCCATCCTCGATCAGCACGTTTTCGCGCGTCGGCGTGCCTTCGTCATCGATGGTCAGCGATCCGCGCCGCCCGGCAATCGATCCGTCGTCCACCACCGTCACGCCGGGGGCGGCCACGCGCTCTCCGATGCGGCCCGTGAAAACGCTGGTCTTCTTGCGGTTGAAGTCGCCTTCCAGCCCGTGTCCCACAGCCTCGTGCAACAGCACGCCGGGCCAGCCGGGGGCAAGCAGCACGGGGCAGATGCCAGCCGGAGCAGCCACACTCTCCAGGTTGGTCATCGCCTGTTCCAGCGCGCGGTCCAGCCCGCGGCCCCATACCGCCGGATCAAACAGGTCGTCGTACATCCGCCGCCCGCCCATGCCGAACGTGCCGGTTTCGCGCCGCCCGTTCACCTCAGCGACGATGGCGATGTTGAGCCGCACCAGCGGACGCACGTCGAGCGCGGTAAACCCGTCGGGCCGCACGATTTCCACCACTGACCAGTTGCCGACCAGCGAGGCCGTCACCTGCTTCACGCGAGGATCGCGGGCGCGGGCGGCGGCGTCGATCGTCTCCAGCAGCTTTACCTTCTCGGCAAAGGAGATCGCATCGAGCGGGCTTTCGTCGGTGTAGAGATGCCGGTTGGTCGGGCGCGGCGGCGCGGCCAAGGGCCGGTCGGTCGGGTCCAGCAGGCTCAGTGTCTCGCTCGCCCGACGGATCGCGTCTGCCGAAATCTCGTTGGCGTGGGCAAAGCCCGTCGTTTCGCCCGATATACCGCGCAGGCCAAAGCCGCCTTCGCGCGAATAGTCGGCGGTCTTCAACCGGCCATCGTCGAATACCAGCGATTCGGACGTGGTAAATTGCAGGAAAAGCTCACCATCGTCGCAAGAGGACAACGCATTCGCCGTCAATCTACGCGCAGTTTCAGGATCGAGCATATCGCCGCGATAAAGCAGCGAGCGGGGATCGGCGGGGGACTCCATCATCGCCATATAGGCACAAATGAAACCGGATCGGAAGTTGAAACGACATTTGCCCCTGGCAGGGCGCGAACGTTGGCGTTCAGGCGGCCCCGTCGGGGATGGGCGCGCCGGTCACGTCGTGGGCCGGTCCGCCTTTCAGCACGAAGCGACGGTCGCAATAGCCGCAGTCGACGTAGCCCTTCTCGTCGATTTCCAGCCAGACGCGCGGGTGGCCCAGCGCGGCGGATTGGAACCCGTCGCGGGCGCGAATGTCGCTGGCGCCATCGCACTTCACGCGGGCGCTCTCGACATGAATGGTTTCGGGTGCCTGAGTCATCGTCGGCGCTGTTACCAACGGTGCTGCCTTGCCGCAAGCGGGCATAAACGCGATGCTTGCGCCCGTCGCATAGCTGGCGCATGAGGCCGCGCGTGACCGAAGCAGCCATCTCCATTCGCAACCTGACCAAACGCTATGCCCCCACCGGACGGCAGGAGGAGGGCAAGCTTGCGCTGAACGACGTCAGCTTTGACGTGCCGCGCGGCGGGATATTCGGCCTGCTCGGCCCCAATGGCGCGGGCAAGTCGACGCTGATCAACATCATGGCGGGGCTGGTCGGCAAGACAAGCGGGTCGGTCGACATCTGGGGCTTCGACATCGACCGCGACCGGCGCAATGCCAAGGCGTCGATCGGCATCGTGCCGCAGGAAATCGTGTTCGACCCGTTCTTCACGCCCGCCGAAGTGCTGGACAACACCGCCGGATATTATGGCGTGCCAAAGGCGAAGCGGCGGACGGACGAACTGTTGCGCGCGGTGCACCTTTCGGACAAGGCCGATGCCTATGCGCGGTCGCTATCGGGCGGGATGAAGCGGCGGCTGCTGGTGGCCAAGGCTATGGTCCATTCGCCGCCGATCCTCGTGCTGGACGAACCGACTGCGGGCGTCGACGTCGACCTGCGGCGGCAGCTTTGGGAGCTGGTTGTCGACCTCAACCGCAAAGGCGTCACCGTGGTGCTGACCACGCATTACCTTGAGGAAGCGGAACAGCTTTGCGACCGCATCGCGATCATCAACCACGGCAAGCTGATCGCCGACAAGCCCACGCGCGACCTGATCGCGATGGCGCGCGAAAAGGTCGTCGAACTGACGCTGGACCGCGACCTGACCGAAGCCCCGAGCCACGAGGCGTTCCGCAAGAGCGAGATTACCGGCGAGCGGTCGGTTGCGATCACCTATGACATGGACCGGATGAACGCGGGCGACGTGCTGACCCTGCTGAACAACCAAGGCTATTCCATAGTGGACGTGACCACGCGTGAGGCGGACCTTGAGGACGTGTTCGTCCAGATGACGAGCGACCGCGCGACCTGAACCTTGCCCCTTCCGCTTCTCGCGCTCGACCCTATGTTGAGGGCATGAGCGAAGGCGAGTACCTGAAAGGCCGCATCCTGCTGGCGATGCCCGGCATGGGCGACCCCAATTTCGATCACGCGGTCATCCCGATCTTCATGCACGACGCAAACGGCGCCTTCGGCGTTGGCGTGGGCGCGCTGCGCGAGGGCATCACGCTGCATCGAATCCTGGAAGAACTGGACATCGAGCCGGGGCAGGCCCCCGATTGCGAAGTCCACCACGGCGGACCGGTCGAGCCGGGGCGCGGCTTCGTGCTACACGGCACCGATTATGAAGACGACAGCACGATGCCGGGCGGGCCACTGGGCGCGCTGTCCAGTTCGGTGGCGATCCTGCGCGCGATTGCAGAGGGTAAGGGGCCGCGCCAGTGGCTGATCGCGCTCGGCTATGCAGGCTGGGGCGAGGGGCAGCTGGACGAAGAGATGCACCGCCACGGCTGGTATGCGGCGGACGGGAAACCGGAATTGCTGTTCGAAACCGCATGGCACGACCGCTGGGCCGCGACCTGGGCGGCAGAGGGTGTCGATCCGGCGCTGCTGGTGGGGCAGACCGGAACGGCCTAGCCGGTCGCGCGGCTCAGGATGTCAGCAGCCAAGAGCAAGAGCATGCGTACATCGACCGCCTTGCCCGCTGCGCGTTGGGCATCGAGAAACGCGCCAATATCGCCAAGTGGTACGCGGTGGACAGTAATGTCCTCGCCATGCACGCCGCCGCCGTCGCCGACTTTCGTCAGGCCTTTGGCGATTACCAGCGTGAAGCTTTCACTGACCATGCCGGGGCTGGACTGGAATTCGCCCGCGTCGATCAGTTCTGCGGCGCGGTAGCCGGTTTCTTCCTCAAGCTCGCGCCCGGCGGCATCCAGCGCGTGTTCGTCATCTTTTTCGTCATCGTCGCCGATCAGGCCTGCGGGCAGTTCGATACACGCGCGGCCCAACGGCGTGCGGACCTGTTCGACCAGCAGAACGTGTCCATCGTGTATTGCGAGGATGACCGCCGCGCGAATTTGGCGGGCGCGGCTGACGTATTCCCAGCGGCCCCGCTTTTTCGCGACGATCCACTTGCCTTCCCAAGCGATCTCCTCGGGCTGGTCCAGATCATGATGGTTCAAAGTTCGATCAACCTGTCCGGCAATTCGTTTTGATCGTCTTCCTCACGCGGGAAGTGTTGCGCCAGCACTTTGCCGACTTCCTCCACCGCCGCGATCATGCCGTCGGCCACGCGGCCTTCGCGGACATGGCCGATCATCTGCGCCATCGCCTCGCCCCAGACCTCGGCCTCGACCTTTTCGGCAATGGCTGAATCGGCGACGATCTCTGCCCGGTGTTCTTGCATGGACAGGTAGATCAGGATGCCGGTGCGGCCATGCGTGCGCCGCTCTGCGCCGACCTTGAACAGGTTCACCGCGCGGTCATGCGTGCGACGGGTCTTCACCGGACGGGGGATCAACAGGTATTTCAGCGGCGGCCACAGCTGCACCGCCCACGTGCCAAGAAACTTCAGGATGCCGAATGCCGCCGCGATGCCGAACAGCGTAGCAGGGCTCCATTCGGCGTTCCACTGGCCGGTCAGGTCGGCCAGCAAACCTAAATAGAAATCCGGGAAAATCGCCAGCACCGTGATCGCGGTGAAGGCGGCAAGGGCCGCCCAAGCCAGCGCAATGTCCGAATACCCATCGGACCGGCGCGCCAGCACGGTGACGATCTCGCCAGACGTCGTCAGTTCCGCTGCGGCTACCGCGTCGGTGATCTGGCGATGCTCTGCTTCGGAAAGGTAGACAGGCGTGCTCATCACCAGCTCCCGCTCGCGCCGCCGCCGTTGAAGCCGCCGCCTCCGCCGCCGAAGCCGCCAAACCCTCCGCCGCTGGAAAAGCCGCCTCCGCCGGACGACCATCCGCCGCCTCGGCCCGATGCGTGGCGGGCCAGTTCGCTGGCACCCCACATCACGACCCACGGGCTGATCCCGCCGCCTCGGCGATAGCGCCGACCGCGACCCCGCCGTCCGAACATTGCGGCGAACAGGACGATCATCATGATCCAGAAGAACACTGCCGGAATGCTGGCGGTCGTCATCTCGCGCCCGATGGCTTCGCGCCGCGCGGCCTCTGCCTCCTCAATGGCGCGGGCTTCTGCCGGGTCCATGTCGAGCTGGGCGATGATCCCATCGACCCCGGCGACGATGCCGCCCGCCATGTCGCCCGCCTTGAATTGCGGAACGACCGTATCGCGGATGATCCGCCCGCTCATGATGTCGGTCATCCGGCCTTGTAGCCCGCGGGCAACCTCGATGCGCAATTCGCGCTCCTTGGGCGCGACGACGAAGAGCAGGCCGTTCTCGGTCTCTGCCCCGCCGATGTCCCAGTCCCGCGCGACCGCGTTCGCATAAGTCTCGATCGGTTGACCTTCCAGCGAGGGCGCGGTCAGGACGATCACCGCCCGGCCGGTGCTCTCGTTATAGGCGCGCAGCTTCTGATCCAGCGCGGCCTCCTGATCGGGCGGCAGCAGGTCGGCATAGTCCGCGACCGGCCCCTCTGGCCGTTCGGGCATGGCTGCGCGGGCCGGCGCCGCGATCAGGCCCGCCAGCAGCATCACGGCTGCCAGCAGGCGCAGAAAAGGCTTCCAATCGGGCATTGCGATGCGTGCGATCAGTTGGCGGCCGCCGCCGGTTCGTCGGCCACGGCATTGTCGTTCGCGGCAGGCGCAGGGGCGCCCATGGTGCCGAAATCGACGGTCGGCGCGCCGCCCTGTGCGGCGGCATCGGCCTCGAACGGGACCATCGGCTTTGCACCATGGATGATCTTGGCTCCGATGATGTCGGGGAAGGTGCGGATCGTGGTGTTATAGTCCTGCACCGCCTGGTTGTACCGCTGGCGCGAGTTGGAAATACGGTTCTCCGCACCCTCTAGCGCCGTCATCAGGTCGGCGAAGCGCGCCTGGCTCTGCAACTGCGGATAGTTTTCCACTACGGTGCGCAGCTGGCCCAGCGCCTGCGTCAGCTGGTTCTGCGCCTCTGAAAAGCGGCGCAGTTCTTCCGGGTTCGACAAGTCGTCGGTCGTGATGTTGATGCTCGTCGCAGCAGCACGGGCATTGGTGACGTTGGTCAGGATCTGCGTTTCGGAAGCGGCGGCGGCCTGCACCGTGCTGACCAGATTGGGGACGAGATCGGCGCGGCGCTGATAGTCGCTCTGCACATCGGCCCAGCGCGCCTTCACGTTCTCCTCCTGCGTCGGGACGGAATTGATACCGCATGCGGCAAGCGTCATCGCGGCAAGCCCGGCAATGGCAAAGCGCATCGCGCGGGAAATGGAACCGGTGGTCATCTGGCGAAATCCCTCTCGTCAAAAGGCCGCATGGCGGGCCCGTACCTCACAAGGTGTGTTAGCAATATAAGGCGGTTTCGGAAGGCTGCAACAGGGAGAAGGGCGCAACCTGACGGGGATTGTCATACGCGGACGCTTGCACCCGGGGGCGCAATGGGCAGGATGCGGTCGGGTCGTACGATAGCAGGCTGACAAGGAAGCGGGGAAGACATGCTGTCCGAATTCAAGAAATTCATCGCCAAGGGCAATGTCATGGATCTTGCCGTGGCGGTCATCATCGGCGCGGCGTTCGGCGCCATCGTGAAATCGCTAACCGACGAAGTGATCATGCCGGTTGTCGGCGCGATCTTCGGCGGGGCGGATTTCTCCAACTATTTCATCTTGCTCGACACGCCAGAGGGCTACGAAGGCCCGCTCGACAACTACCTCGCGCTGAAAGAGGCCGGGGCGGCGATGATCGGGTACGGCGCGTTCATCACGGCGGTCGTCAATTTCGTGATCCTTGCCTTCATCATCTTCATGCTGGTGCGCACCGCGAACAAGATCATGGAAGCAACGAAGGAAGAGGAAACGGCCGCCGCTCCGCCTCAGGGCCCGAGCGAAACCGACCTGCTGAAAGAGATTCTGGAAGAGCTGAAGAAGCGCCCGTAACGGCGCTCACTTCACATTAAGCGATCCATCGCTATATGGAGTCGTGCCGGTTTCGGCCGGCTATGGCGATAAATTGCGGTGTGCAATAGGCACAGCGGACCCGGGGGCAGTACCCGGCGGCTCCACCAAATGCTCCGTTGTCGGGGGCTGGATCATGGGGCCGAACCAGGATCGACGTGTGTTGAAAGGCACTGTTTTCGCCCGGGCTGAGTAACCCGTTCAAGGCTCAAAACACACAAGTGCCAACGATAACGAAGCACTCGCTCTCGCTGCGTAACCTGACGGCCTAACGGCCTGATCTTACAAAGCTAAAGCGCGGTTGGACCCACCGGGCAACAGAAGGGATACCGGGGCCCCGGGGAGAGGCTAGCAACAGAATCTCCCCACCTATTCCCTAGAGATTTGGTCGGCTCGGTTGGAAGTGGTATCCTGCCCCGGCTGATCCGACGCCGCGCGACGGGTACGACCCCGATGCGCACGATGTCCCGGCAGCCGGCGCGAACGGCCCGCCGAAGCCCGGCCTGTATCGGGAGACTTGTTCGATGCGAAAGATCGGCGAAGAAATCCACGTCAGCACCGACGAGGCACGCGGCGGCGATACGCCGCACGTCATGCGCTATGTCCTGATGTTCAGCCTGTTGCTTGCGATCATCCTGCTGTCAGCCGTCTGGATGTTCGGCGCGTGGCAGCAAGCCCCTGCCGATGGCTGGCCGGTGTCGGCGGACGAGCACGCGCTGGGCGGCTGAGCGAGCGGCACGGCGCAAAAAAAGGGGCGCTCCCCGTAAAGGCAGCGCCCCGTTAGGCTTGGCTAGCAGTTCTTCAAATGCGTCAGGCGTCGGCGGGCACAGCCTTGGCCTGATCGAGAGTCTTTTCGTGCCGGATGCAATCGAGGATCTTGGCCCCGGCCAGAAATACGGAACCGGTGCAGGCCAGAAAAAGCAGCTTGCCACCGATGCCCGGATACTGACCGATATAGGCTGTTCCACGCTCTGCGGCACCAAGGGCGAGTGCGTATATCACCATGAACGCTTCCAATCGCGTCTTGATGACAAACAGCCGTTTCACCTTCTTGAGCCTGGCGCCGATCACAGCTGACCTACCGTCCTTTCTCGCTTCCGTTGCGGCTCGCCGTAAAGTGGCGGGCGTTCACGTTAAGAAAACAGTAACTCTTGAGAAGTTCCGAGGCAAAGACGTTAACCAAGATCCTTAAGATTCAGAGATTCCAGCAATAATTCGCGTGCGCGGATGACTTGGGCGGCGGTTTCGGGCCTGCCGATGTCTTGCGGGGGCAGAGACTCGGGCCAGGAATCTGCGATAACGGATTCGATTTGTGCGGCCTTGTCCTCGGTCAGCAGGAAGCGTTGATCGACGGTTGCCGGATCGGCGACGACGCGCAGGCGAAGGCACGCGGGGCCGCCGCCATTGGCCATCGATTGCCGTACGTCGACGGGCAGCACCTGCCTGATCGGGCCGTTACCCGCCAGCATCGTTTCGAGCCAACCCCAGACGGCGGGATTGTCCTGACACTCGCTGGGTACGATCAGGGCCATACCGTCTGAGGGAAGGGTGACGAGCTGCGCGTTGAAGAGATAGCTGGTGATCGCATCTTCAAGGCTGACGGCGCTGGCCGGAACTTCGACGATCTCGGCACCCGGCACGGCGTTGCGGATCGCGGTGTATGCACCCTCGCGGTCGGCAAAGGCCTGTTCGTGGCAGAACAGGACATGTTCGTTTGCTACGGCGACCACGTCGTTATGAAACGCGCCAGCGGCGATGGCTTCGGGGGCCTGTTCGATGAACAGCGCATTATGCAGACCGTGGCGGCGGGCGATGGCACGGCTGGCCTGTTCGTGCTGGCGCGCGGGGAAGCGGCCGCCCGGGCGGCCGTAAACGAAAATCTCGGTGCAGGCCGCATCGTGCGCCTTGCCCATCCGCATGTGGTTGGCTGCGCCCTCGTCACCGAAGGTTCCCGGCACCGGGCCGTGGACGGCGAAGGCGTCCTCGTTCGCGAAAGCGAGCCGCAGTTGCGCCAGCGTAGCGGGCCATTCGATCGACCGATGCGGCATCGATACAAGATTCGCGACCGTCAGGTGGCAACGCCCATCGGAGGTATCGGGCGCTGGGCTGACCGTCGCGGCGTTGGCGGTCCACATCGAACTGGCCGACCATGCCATCGCCTGCAGTGCCGGATCGGCGGTCTCGTCGAAGGAGACGTTTTCGAGAAACGCGGGATTGGGCCGGGGCAGGGGCAGGAAGAAGCCCTGCGTCAGCCCCAGCGCCATGTTGTGCCGCATCTTGGCAAGGCCCTGCAGCGCAGCGGCGCGCGGATATGCGACCTTGCCCGCGTTGCTGGTCGCGGCAAGGTTGCCGAGGCTGAGGCCAGAATAGTTGTGGCTTGGACCGACGATCCCGTCGAAGTTGATCTCTACCAGCGCCATCAGCGCGTCGCCCAGCAAACGGAGTCGTCAGCCGCTACGCACAGTGCCTGACGCGCCCTCGCCTCGATGGCCACCGATCCATCCTCGTTCGCCTGTATGCGTGAGAGGCAGCAGCGGAAGTCCGCCAGATGGCCGGTCGCGACGATACCCTTGCGACCGTTCGCCGGGTCGACGCTGTCGACCGTGGCCCGCTGGGACGCGGCGATTGTCTTTACCGAGTCTGTGCGGATCGTCATCGTCGGGCCGCCGTCGAAGATGTCGATATAGTTTTCCCAAGCGAAGCCTTCATCCTCCAGCATCCGCATCGCGGGCCTGCCGCTTTCGTGTGGAACGCCGATGGCGGCGCGGGCGTCATCGGAAATCATCGCGGTATAGATCGGGTGGCGCGGCATCAGGTCGGCGATGAACTGGTTGCCGTTGAGTGCGTTGAAATCGTCCGCCTCGCGAAAGCTCATGCCGAAGAACCGGCCAGCGACGCCGTCCCAGAACGGCGAATTGCCATGGCCGTCGACGATGCCGCGCAATTCGGCGAGCAAGCGATCGGCAAAGCGCGCGCGGTGCATGGCGATGAAAAGGTACCGGCTGCGCGCCAGCAAGAGGCCGAGCCCGCCTGCGCGGGCCGAGGGGTGCAGGAACAACCCGCCGACCTCGCTCGACCCTTCAAGGTCGGTGACGAATTGCAGGCTCTGGTTGCGGAACGTGCGGTCCAGTTCGCGCGAATACGCGGTGTGGCTGGTGATGCGATACGAATAAAACGGCCATGACATGCCGACGCGGCTGAAAATCTGGCACGTACCGCGGATTGCGCCGGTCTCGGCATCTTCCAGCACCAGCACGAACAGGTCGTCCGCCAGTTCGTCGCTCGTGCGCGAAATCGCCTCCGCCGATCGGGCCAGCTTCGCCTCCAGCGCGGGCCGGTTGGCCGGCAGATTGGTGAACCCGCCCCCGGTCAGCTTCGCCATTTCGTACATCGCTTCAAGATCGTCGGGGCGCGCGGGGCGCATTACATATGTCATGAAGTGCAGTCTTTCGCTTACATCGCGCCAAGCGCAAGCCGGTGCAGCACCAGCGCCGACAGTTTCGCCCGTTCGGCCAGCGATTCGACGATCATGAATTCCTGAGGCGAGTGGATCGACCCGCCCCGCACGCCCATCGTATCGACCACCGGCACACCGCAGGCCGCGATGTTGTTGCCGTCGCAGACCCCCCCTGTGTCCTTGCGCGCATAGTGCAGCCCCAGTGCCCCAGAACAATCGGCGACGGTGGCGTAAAGTTGCTCCGCCCGCGCATCGATCGGCTTGGGCGGGCGGGTGATGCCGCCGTGCATGCGGATCGCGACGTCGCGTTTGCGGATCACTGCTTCCATCGCGGTGTCGAGCGCGGCGAGGAAGTCTTTCGCTGCTTCGTGCGATTTGGGCCGGATGTTGAAGCGCAGCACCGCGTGATCGGGCACGACGTTGTTGGCAGCGCCGCCCTCGATCCTGGCCGGGTTCACCGAAAGCTGGTCGTGACCCAGATCCGCGATGCGCAATGCCAGGTCGGCGGCGGCCAACACAGCGTTGCGCCCGTCGTGAGGATTGCGACCCGCATGGGCCGAGCGGCCCGTGACGATCAGACTGTAATTGCCCGATCCGCCGCGCGCGCCCGCCAAGGTGCCGTCCGGCTCGGTCGAAGGTTCGTAGGTCAGCGCCGCGATCTTGCCGCGCGCCAGTGTCTCGATCAGCCCGGCGCTGGCCCCGCTGCCGGTCTCCTCGTCGGAATTGATCATCACGTCATAGCCGACACCCGCCGCCGCCTCGGTCTGCTCGAACAGGCGCAAAGCCTCCAGAATGACCGCGATGCCGCCCTTCATATCCGCAAGGCCGGGGCCGTTCAGCACGCCGGGTTCCAGTTCGGTAATGCCGGTGAAGTCGGTGTCGGCGGGGAACACGGTATCCATATGACCGGTCAGCAGGAACCGGCGCGGCGCATCGGGGCGCACGCTGGCCACCATGTGCCGGCCGCGCTGGACCTCGAATTCGTGCCCTTCGGCATCGATGGCGGAAACCGGCGCGGGATCAATCAGGTCCACCGTGCCGGGCAGCGCCGAAAAGGCATCGGCCAGCACCGCCGCCTGCTGCTGCAAGCCCGCCAGATTGCCGGTCCCGGTCTGCATCGCGCTCCACTCCGTCGCATTGCGCAGCATGGTCGCCGCGTCCGCGCCTTCCAGCATCGCGCGTTCGCTATCGGTCAGGTCATTCCGTTTCATTCGCAACCGATAGCGATCCGAAATGCGCTTGGCCAGCGCAGCGCTTGGTCCGCCGGGATCATGGTCTCGCTTGCCAGATCGGCCAGTGGTTGGCATGAGCCGCGACGGCGAATCTGGAAACTCCCTCTCCGTATGGTGCGCATGGCCCGTGGCTAGGCGTGCATGTCGGATCGTGACCAACGCAAACGAAAGCAGGTAGAGAAGCATGGTTGAGCGCATTGAAAAAGCGGGCCTTCAGGTCGAAAGCGAACTGGCGAAGTTCGTCGAAGGCGACGTGCTGGCCCCGCTGGGCATGGATGCGCGGGCCTTTTGGCAGGGCTTTGCCGACCTGCTGGCGAAGTATGCACCGGTGAACCGCGACCTGCTGGCCAAGCGAGACGCGTTGCAGGCCAAGATCGACGCGTGGCACAAGAAACGCGCGGGCAAGCCGATCGATATGGCCGAGTACAAGGCTTTCCTGTTCGAGATCGGCTACCTCGTCCCCGAACCGGGCGCGTTCGAGATCGGAACCGAGAACGTCGACGAGGAAATCGCGACGATGGCCGGGCCGCAACTGGTCGTGCCGGTGCTCAACGCCCGCTTCGTGCTCAACGCCGCCAATGCGCGCTGGGGCAGCCTCTACGATGCGTTCTACGGGACCGACGCGCTGCCCGATGCGCCCGAAGCCACGGTAAAGGGCTATGACCCGGCACGCGGCGCGGCGGTGATCGCGGCGGGGCGCGGGTTCATGGACGATGCGCTGCCCGGCTGGGAAGCGGCGCTGACCGGCGGCGATTGCCCGCATGCCTATGCCAAGCTGACTGGCGGGGCCGAGGGCGTGATGTTCAAGCACAACGGCCTGCACATCGAAGTTCACGTCGATCGTAACCACCCCGTCGGATCGACCGACGATCTGGGGATCAGCGACATCGTACTGGAATCGGCGCTGACCAGTATCGTCGACATGGAAGACTCGGTCGCCGCCGTCGATGCCGAGGACAAGCGCGAAGCCTATGCCAACTGGCTGGGCCTGATGCGCGGCACGCTGGAGGCAAGCTTCCAGAAGGGCGGCAAGACGATGACCCGCGCGCTGGAGCCCGACCGGACCTACGAAATGCCGGGCGGCAAGACCTTCGACCTGCCGGGCCGCAGCCTGCTGTTCGTGCGCAACGTCGGCCACCTGATGACCAACCCGGCGATCCTTCTGCCCGATGGCAGCGAGATCCCCGAAGGCATCATGGATGCGGTGATCACCAGCGCCTGTGCGCGTCACGATCTGGAAGGTCTGGGCAAGCTGAAGAACAGCCGCACCGGATCGATTTATATCGTGAAGCCCAAGATGCACGGGCCGGAAGAGTGTGCCTTTACCAACGACCTGTTCGACGCGGTGGAAGACCTGCTGGGCCTTGCCCGCCACACGATCAAGGTTGGCGTGATGGACGAGGAACGCCGGACCAGCGCGAACCTTGCCGCCTGCATTCACGCGGTGAAGAACCGGATCGTCTTCATCAACACCGGCTTCCTCGATCGTACGGGCGACGAGATGCACACCTCGATGCAGGCCGGGCCGATGATCCGCAAAGGCGCGATGAAGGGCAGTGACTGGATCGACGCCTATGAAAAGCGCAACGTCGCCATCGGGCTGAAGCATGGACTTTCCGGCAAGGCGCAGATCGGCAAGGGCATGTGGGCCGCGCCCGATCGCATGGGCCAGATGCTGGTCGAGAAGATCGGCCACCCCAAGACCGGCGCGAACACCGCATGGGTGCCATCGCCGACCGCAGCGACGCTGCACGCGCTGCACTATCACCAGATCGACGTGTTCGATCGCCAGAAGGAAGTCGCGGCAGAGGGTGTGCCCTCGCTCGACCGCCTGCTGACCGTGCCGCTGGCGCAAGGCTTGAACTGGTCGGAAGAGGAACTGCGCGAGGAACTGGACAACAATGCACAGGGCCTGCTCGGCTATGTCGTGCGCTGGATCGATCAGGGCGTGGGTTGTTCCAAGGTGCCCGACATCAACGACATCGGGTTGATGGAAGACCGCGCAACGCTGCGCATATCTTCGCAGCACATGGCCAACTGGCTGCTGCACGGCGTCGTGACCGAAGATCAGGTGATGGACGCGATGCGACGCATGGCCGCCAAGGTCGACGCGCAGAACGCCGACGATCCGGCCTATGAACCGCTTGTCGGGAACGAGGATGGACCCGCGTTCCAGGCGGCCCGGGACCTTGTGTTCAAGGGCGTCGAGCAGCCGTCCGGCTATACCGAACCGCTGCTGCATAGCTGGCGGCAGGTGAAGAAGGAGCGGGCGTCCGTAGAGGCCTGAACAAATTTGGGATTAATTCGTTCGCCTGATCCGATGTTTAGTCTATAACTATCGGACTTGGCCAAATCAGGGATGGTATGGCGAAGGGGCGGGCCGACAGGCAGCGCCCCTGATGCGAGGGGTCGCGCCATGCATCGTCTGGCTACGTTTGATGTCAGTTCCAGTTTCGAATCGCCCGCCGCCCGGCTGGGCGCGCAGGCGCTGTTCGGGCTGCTTTGTGCGCGGATCATGATTGCGGTGCGGTCGGGTCTCGACACGTTTGCGCCGACGTCGGGTCCCTTTGCGCTGGTCTATCCGACCGTGCTGATCGCCACCCTGTTCGGGCACTGGCGCGGCGGGATGGTCGCCTATTTGTTCAGCTTATTCTGGGCGTGGTGGTTCGTGCTGCCCACGGTCGGATCGTTCCAGTTCGAAGTGCCGACCGACCCAGCGCGCGTTGCGATCAATGCTTTGGCCGTCGCCATCATCGCGGTGCTGGCAGAGGCTTTCCGCCGCGCGGTACAAACCGGGGCCGCTGCGCGAGAGGCGGAGATCGAGCGGCGCGGCATGCTGATGGTTGAATTGGAGCATCGCACCAAGAACAACTTCGCCCTGGTCGCCAGCCTGCTGGAACTGCAAAAACGCCGCAGCGCGGACGAGGCCGTGGTTCAGGCACTGGATCAGGCGACGGGTCGGGTTCACACTTTCGCGCGCGCCTATTCCAACCTTGTCGACACTCAGGGCGAGGGCAGCAGCGTCGAGATGGATGGCTATCTCAGCGATGTCTGCGCCCGGGTGACCGAAGGTGCGTTTCACGACCGCGTGGATGTCACGTGGGAAGTCGATTCGTGCACCTTGCGGCGGCAGGTCGCGGTCGCCATCGGCCTGTTCGTGAACGAGGCGCTGACCAATTGCGCGAAATACGCGTTCCCGGATGGGCGCGAAGGGCGGGTTGAAATCCGTTTCACTAGTTCGGATGCCGATACATGGTCGCTGACCATCCGCGACAACGGGATCGGTGCGGGCGGCGCGCCCACATCCGACGGCAAGGGCGGCATGGGCGCGGGCCTGATGCAGGCCTTTGCGCGGCAGGCGATGGGACAATATTCGGTTGAACCGCAGGAAGGCGGCCATTGCGTCCGCCTGGCGAGCGGGGCCTGATCAGCCCTGCGGGGTCAGCAAGCGGGCGATCGCGGTAAATTCGTAAACCGACAGGGTTTCGGCCCGTCGCGTCTCGTCGATGCCCAGCGTGGCCAGCGCATCCAGCGCGCCGGGAAGCCCTTTCATGCTCTGGCGCAGCATCTTGCGGCGCTGGCCGAAAGCCGCCTCTGTAACGCGTTCCAGCATTCGGGCCGATATGCCCGGCGGGGCGGGCACGGGGGTGACATGGACGATGGCGCTCATCACCTTGGGCGGGGGGGTAAAGGCGCTGCGATGTACTTTCATCGCCAGCTTTGCCCGCGCGCGCCACTGGGCAAGAATGGCAAGGCGGCCATAGGCACCGGTGCCGGGTTCGGCGACGATGCGCTGGGCCACTTCCTGCTGGAACATCAGGGTCAGCGATTGCCATTGCGGGGGCCATGCCTCTCCGCCCAGCCAGCCGGTAAACAGCGCGGTGCCGACATTATAGGGCAGGTTGGCGACGACCGAATAGGGGCCGAAGAACAGCCGCGCCGGATCGATGGCCATCGCGTTGCCCTGAATAACGCGCAACTGATTGGGAAACGCCGCATCCAGTTCGGCCAGCGCGGGCAGGCAGCGCGGGTCCATCTCTATGGCGGTGACCTTGGCACCGGCGCGCAGCAGGGCGCGGGTCAGGCCACCGGGACCCGGGCCGACTTCCAGCACATCGCGCCCCTTCAGGTCGCCCGGCACGGCGGCGATGCGGTCCAGCAACTGTTCGTCCAGCAGGAAGTTCTGGCCCAGCGCCTTGCTGGCCGACAGGCCATGGCGCGCGATAACCTCGCGGATCGGGGGCAGGGGCGTCAGCGGCTTGATCATGTGGCGCGGCGGCCCGCGCAATCGGCGGCCATGCGCAGCGCGGCGATGGTCGGCCCCGCGCTGGCCCGCCCGGTTCCGGCAAGAGCGAAGGCGGTGCCGTGATCGGGCGAGGTGCGGATGATCGGCAGGCCCAGCGTGACGTTGACCCCTCGGTCGAAATCGAGCGCCTTCAACGGGATCAGCGCCTGATCGTGGTACATGCAGACGGCAAGGTCATAGGTCGCGCGCGCCTCCGCATGGAACATCGCGTCGCCCGGCGTAGGCCCAGTGGTGTCCAGCCCCTTGGCCCGCAAAGCCTCGACCGCCGGGGCGATGATCGCGATATCCTCGTCGCCCAGCCGTCCCTGTTCGCCCGCGTGGGGGTTCAGACCCGCGATGGCGATGCGCGGTGCGGCAAGGCCGAAGTCGCGCTGCAAGGCCGCCGCCGCGATCCGCACGCGCCGCACGATCAGGTCGATGGAAAGCAGCGATGGCACATCGGCCAGCGGCACGTGCACCGTTATCGGCACGACCCGCAATGACGGCCCCGCCAGCATCATCACCGCATCGTCCGCCGCCACGCCGCAGGCGGCCGCGCAGAACTCGGTCTGGCCGGGGTGGGGGAATCCGATGTCCTGCAACGCAGCCTTGGCGATGGGGCCGGTGACCAGTGCGGATGCCTTGCCGTCGATAGTCAGGCCCGCCGCGGTCTCCAGCGCGTGCAGCGCCAGCCGTGCGCCCTCTTGCGATGGCTTGCCCGGTGTATCGGCCATCGGACCAAGGTCGATCACCGGCAACGCCTCGCCAAAAACGTCCGCCACAGCGGCAGGCGTATCGACCGCGCGAACCGCGCCGCCGCAGCGATCCGTCACCGCTTGCATCAGCGACAGCGATCCGATCAGCGCAAATGGCGCAAGGCCTTTCTCACGCCGTGCGACCCATGCCTTCAGGAACAGTTCCGGCCCAACGCCCGCCGGGTCGCCGATCGCGGCGACCAGCGGGAGAGGCGGCGTGCCCATCGGCTCAGTTGTACTCGATCACCGCGTCGCGGCGCAGGTCGCGCAGATAGATCTGGGCGCGCTTGCCGACGCGTTCGTCCTCAACCTGAGCCATCAGTTCGTCGAACGTCGGGCCGCCGGCCATCGCAGGGTCTGTTCGGCCGCAAAGCATCAGGACGCGAACGCCCTCTGCCGCCGATCCGAACGGCTGCGTGATCCCGCCTTGCGGCAGCGCGAGGAGCGTATCCTGCAATTGCGCGGGCAGGTCCTTGATGCGGACGTTGTCGTTGCTGACCACTTCGGCCCCGATGGCCGCCGCGCCGGTTTCCGCCGCGCCGCATCCGGCGATGGTCTGCACGTCGGCGGCGAACTTCTGCGCGCGCGCCGATGCCTGTTCCGGGGTCGTGCCTTCGGGGAAGCTGATCGAAATCTGCTTCAGGCTAAGCACCGCTTCACGCGGGTCGGCCATCAGCACCTTGCGCGTGTCGATCAGATAAAGCAGCGAATAACCGCCGCGTAGTTCGACCGGGCCGACCAGCTGGCCGGCCTGCATCGAAGTAGCCGCTTCGGCAAGTTCGGGCGGAAGCTGGGCAAGGCGTACCCAGCCCAGATCGCCTCCGACCGCCGCGGTCGAGGCCTGACTGAACTGCCGCGCATAGGCGACGAAGCTGCCGCCCTGCCGCAATTGTTGCATGATCTGCTCGGCCTGCTGCCGCGCCTGTGGCTTGGTTTCCGCCGTGGCCGACAGGAAGATTTCGCCCAGCCGGTATTCCTCGGTCCCGCGATCGGCCTTCAGGCGGTCCAGCCTTTCCTGAACCTCTTCTTCCGACACGTTGATGAAGGGCGCGATATTGCGGCGCAGGATGCGCTGCCACGAAAGCTCGCCGCGAATCTGCTGCTTCATCGAATTGGGCGAGGACTTGATCGAATAGAGATACTCGTTGAGCTTCGCCGGGGTCATCCCGAAATTCTGCTGCGACACGCGGTTGTAGGTCGCATCGACCTCCGCATCGGTCACCGCGACTTCGGATGCCACCGCCTCCTGAATCTGCAGTGTCTCGTCGATCAGGTTGTTCAGCACCTGCGCGCGCAGGCGTTCAAGGTCTTCGCCCGCGATCTCGTTCCGATTGGCCGCAAGGACGAGCGCGAGGCGTTGATCGATGTCGGTGCCGGTGATGATCGTGCCGTTGACGATGGCGGTTGCCCCGCGAAACGCGGTTGGCGCAGGCGCGCCATACACCGCCGGGTTGGCGGGCAGGTTCAGCGCATCCGTGTTACCCGGATCTTCCGCGTTCGCGGCCTGTGCAGCCGGGGTCGGCGCAGCCGTCTGGGCGGCCAGCGGCGCGGTCAGCATAGCGCCCGCGCCAACGGCCAGCGCAGCGCGGCCCGCGATGGTCCACCAGTTGCTCTTCATCTTGCCCACGGTTCCGATCAAGTCAGACATCCCTACAAATAGTTCGCGAATCCGCGCATTCTTCACGCTTCGCACCGATCGCCCTTGGCGACCCCCGGCTTAACCATAGCTGAGCCGGGCGGGATATGCGAAACGGCCCCTATCCCCCGATAACCGTCCCGATGGGCGGCAAACCGGCCTTTAGGATCAACCGTAAACCGGATCAACCGCACGCCCAATCACAAGCTCCGATTTCAGAAGCCCAGATTGCGCAGGCGGAACTTCAACAAGAAGGTATTGCCCTCTTTCGCATCGCCCGTGCCGATGGTGTCGCGCCGCCATACGATGGAGGCGGAGAGGCAATCGTCGTCGTACGACAGGCCCAGCCGCGTGCGCAGCGTATCGAACCCGTCCGATGTCAGTGACGGGTCCTCGCTCTCATCCGTCAGGTTGATCACCGTCGATCCGAAGATGGACCAGTAGTTGGCAAAGGCGACCCGGCCCGCAAGGCGCAGTTCCTCGCGGTCGCGCAAATCCTCCAGCCTGTCGGGGATGTTGCGGTCCAGCTTCAGGTAGCCTGCCTCGACATAAGTCTTGCGCGTACCCAGGGCTACGTCAAACTCGTTGCGGCGGAAGACCAGCTCGTCCTTGTCGATGCGGAAGCGGTGCGTGAAGGACAGGAAATCGCGGAAGCGCACCGTGTTGCGCCCGACGATGTCCGACGTGCGCGAGGTAAGCCCGGTGCCATCGGGCAGGATGTCGCTCTGGCTAGACAGGCGATAGCTTTGCCCCAGTGTCGATGTCAGCCGCCAGCCCGGCGCATCCCAGCGCCAGTCATAGCCGTAGGTGATGCGCGCGCCGTCCTCTACCCGGTCGTACCCGGGAAAGCGGTTCAGCGCGAAGAGGTTCGAATCCTCCAGATCGACTGCGCGGGCGTCTTCATTGGGGATTGCCAGGTTGTCGATCTGCGGCGTCGCCACGATCTGCACCCGCGGAGTCAGCACTTGCGTGCCGCCGAGGAAGCCGCCGACCAGCGGCCATTTCACGTCGATCGCACCAGTCGCCACGCCGCGCGTTTGCCACCCGCTTTCGCCGCGATAGAAATCGACGGTCGTCAGCTCGTTGTTGTCAGAATGATAGACGTCGCCGCGCACCAACCCGGTAAAGGTGATTTCCTGCCCCATGCCGGTCAGTTCGCGGCGGCTCCACGTCGCGCCGGCAAAGGCGCGGCGGGTGTCCTGCCCGTCGCTGCGTTCGAGGAACAGGCTGTTCGCCTGAAGCGTGATCTTGCCGCCCAGCAGCGGATCGCCGATCCGGCGGCGATAGTCGACCAGCGGCAGGGCATAGGGGACCAGCCCTTGATCCTCACCCGCGACCAGCGTCTGCGTGGCCCAGCCCGTGATGGCCAGATAACTGTTGTCGTCGATCCGTTCCGCCGAGATTAGCGAACGCAGACGGTCGCTGCGGCTGATGTCGTAGCGGCGCAGGAACGTGCGGTCGGTGGTAACGCGGATCGATCCGGTGATCGACCAGTAAGGATCGAGCTGAAACCGGCCGTTGGTATTGAGATAGCCGCGCAGGTCGCGCTGCGAATCGTCGCTGACCGTCTCTCCCGATGTCGGAATGCGCGAGCTGTTCGTGGCATAGCCGGTGACCTGATAGGCCCCGTCTTCCGTCAGCGCGGCATAGCGGGCCGATACCATCGGCGCGACTTTGGAATAGAGATTGGCGCCCAGCGTCAGTTCGCGGTTTTCCGCCAGACGCCAGTAATATTCGCCCAGCAATTCGACGCCGTTGGAGTTTGAAAAGCGCAGGTTCGGCGTGGTGAACCCCGACTGCGGCTTGTCGTCCGCCCGCACGCTCAACCCGAACAGCGGGATCAGCGGCAGACCGAACAGTTCCAGCCGCGCGCCCTTGAAATTGATCTTTTGCGTATCGGGATTGTACCGCACGCTGTTCGCGGTGATCCGCCACGTGGGATCGCGCGGGCAACCGTCGGGCGTTTCGACCGGGCACGGGCTATAGGCCACGTCGGTCAGCGCGATGGTGCCATCCTCTGCCCGCGTGCCCGTACGCGCGGCCATGCGCGCGCCTTCGCCCATGACCAGCAGCATGTTTTCCATCGCGCCCGCGCGCAATTCGTCGGTCAATTCGATCCGGTCGGTATAGAGCGTGTTGCCGTCCACATCGGTCAACGCGATGTTTCCGCTGGCGACGATTTCGCCGGTGTTGCGGTCCCAGCGGATCTGGTCGGCGACCAATTGCTGGTCGGCACGGCGCAGCACGACGTCGCCCGATGCTGTCACGATGTCGGTATCGGTATCGAAGCCGATGTCGTCCGCCTCGAACGCGATCGAATCGGGATCTTCGGCGGCGGGGATGCGGAATTCGGTTTTCGGCTCAGGCTCCGGATTCTTGCCGCCGGTCCAGAAGTAATCCTCGCCGCGAACGGTGCCGGTGTTGCCGTTGACGAAAGTATCGCCGCCGCCGCGATTCTCCAGCGCGCTGTCCTGCGCCCGGGCGGGGGCAGTCAGCGCGATGGCGAACGTGGCCGCCGTACACAGGAAAACCGCGCGTGAATGCCGCAATGCGGTTACGCGGGAAACCATTTTTCGAAGGTCCGAGCTCTGCGATCCGGGCGGCATGGCTTGCCTATCGCACCGCTCTTGCCTAACTGCAACGGCAATGCAGCGGCTTTTCGGCGTGCCGGTCATTTGCCTCCGTTCAGGGCGGCCCGCACGCCATTCCCCAACCGCCATGATTTGCCAGGAGCATTGCGCCCAATGAAGATCCGTTTCGCCCCCTCCGCCCCCGCAGATGCCGGGATCGTTGCCCGCATCGTCAACCTCGACGCCATGCCCGCCGGATTGCCCGCCACCGTGACCGAGGGCGCGGCCGCATCGCGCTTCGCCGGAAAGCCGGGTCAGGTCTTCGACGGGTTCGGCGAAGTCGACGGCAAAGTCCGCCGGCTGGCGCTGGCCGGTGCGGGCAAGGCCGATGCCGAGGGGCGTCTGGCCAACCTTGAAAAAGCGGGCGCGACGCTGACCGCCAAGTACCTGACATCTGGCGAAAGCAGCCTGACCATCGATTTCACCGATACCGGCCTGTCCACCCGCGAAGCCGCCGCCGTCCTGATGGGCGCGCGGCTGCGCAGCTGGCGCATCGATACCTATCGCACCCGCCTGAAGGACGAGCAGAAGCCGACCCTGACGGAAGTGGTTGCAGTGGGTGCGCCCGATGGCACCGAAGCCGCGTGGGACGATGCCGCGGCCGTGGCGCTGGGCGTCGAATATGCGCGCGAACTGGTGTCGGAACCGGGCAACGTGATCTTCCCCGAAAGCTTTGTCGAACGCTGCAAGGCGCGGCTTGACGGGCTGGGCGTGGAGATCACCGTACTCGACGTGGCCGAGATGGAGAAGCTGGGCATGGGCGCGCTGCTGGGCGTTGGACAGGGTTCGACCCGTCCGTCGCGCTTGCTGGCCATGCACTGGAAGGGCGGCAACGATCACGATGCGCCGCTGGCGCTGGTGGGTAAGGGCGTGACCTTCGATTCGGGCGGCATCAGCATCAAGCCGGGCGCGGGCATGGAGGACATGAAGTTCGACATGGGCGGCGCCGCGGCGGTCGCGGGCACGATGCTGACGCTCGCCACGCGCAAGGCCAAGGCCAACGTCGTCGGCGTGGTCGGGTTGGTCGAGAATATGCCGGACGGCAATGCGCAGCGCCCCGGTGACGTGGTGACCAGCATGTCGGGCCAGACGATCGAGGTGATCAACACCGACGCCGAGGGCCGCCTTGTCCTCTGCGATGCGCTGACCTGGACGCAGCAGACTTTCAAGCCCGCGCGGATCATCGATCTTGCCACGCTGACCGGCGCGATCCTGATCTCGCTGGGCCACGAACACGCGGGCATGTTCACCAACGACGATACGCTGGCAGGCGACATCGACGATGCGGGCAAGCGGACCGGCGACACCGTCTGGCGTTTCCCGCTGGGCGCGGCCTATGACAAGATGCTCGACAGCCCGATCGCGGACATGAAGAACATCGGCGGACGTCTGGCCGGATCGATCACCGCGGCGCAGTTCCTGAAGCGGTTTATCGAGACCGACACGCCTTGGGCGCACCTCGACATCGCGGGCACGGTCTGGACCGACAAGCCGGGTGCGACGTGGGAGAAGGGCGCATCGGGCTTCGGCGTACGTCTTCTCGACGATCTGGTGCGGACCACGATCCAGAGCTGATGTCGCTCCCGCCTCAAGTAGCGAAGCGGTAGGCAGCAAAAGATGCGTGTCGATTTCTATCACCTGACCGATGATCCGGTGCCGGCGGCGCTGGCCCGCATCGCGGCAAAGGCGCTGGGTACCGGCGGCCGGATGATGGTGGTCAGCGACGATGCGCAGCAGAGAGGTGCGCTGTCCGATGCCCTTTGGGCGGCGGTCGGATTCCTCGCCAATGGCGCGGTGGACGAACATGGCGCGGCGGCGCAGCCGGTGCTGATCGGCGAAAGCGCCGCGCCTGCCGCCAACGATGCGGCCTTCGTCGCGCTGGCCGATGGGCGCTGGCGGGACGAGGCGCTGGAGTATAGCCGCACCTTCTACTTCTTCGACGCGGCCACGATCGACGGCGCGCGGGCCGCGTGGCGCGCGCTTGGGGAACGCGACGGGGTGGCGCGGCATTACTGGAAACAGGTCGGCGGCCGCTGGGTCGAAGGGCCGTAAGACAGGGCAAGCGGGGCGTAGACGGAGGAGATTGCCGCAATGAACCGATGGATTCTGGCACCGCTCGCCACGCTGGCGCTGACCGCCTGCGGATCGCCCGACGAGGGCAAGATCCCGACCGAGGACGGCGATATCGATTATACCGTCACCGGCGATGGCGAGGCTGGACAAGTCACGCTGAGCGGCCCTGACGGCGACATGACGGTCGATAGCGGCACGAATGTCGATCCCGATTTGCCCGAAGGCGTGGTCGCCTATCCGGGGGCGACTATCTCGAACGTAACCAACGTTGCGGTTGGTGGCGGCAACGGGGCGATGGTGTCGATGGAAACGCCGGACAGCGCGCAAAAGGTGGTCGATTGGTACAAGGCCGAGGCGCGCAAACGCAGCTTCGCGATAGAGGCCGAGGTGCATCAGGGCGACCTGCACATGCTGGGCGGCAAGGCCGCCGATGGCCGCGAATTCAGCCTGACCGCGTCCGACAAGGGCGGCAATACGACGGTGCAACTGATCGCGGGGGTTGGCCTGCCCAATTGAGCCTTTGGGCTGAGCCATCGTAGCTGAGCTAATGGGCTGGGCCTGTGCGGCAAGGCTTGTGCCCGCGCGCTTGCGCGGCTAGGTGCGCGCGCAACGCCCGATCGGGCCCGTTATTTTGCCAATCCAGTCTTAAGGAAATACCCATGGCGGTTACCCGCACCTTTTCGATCATCAAGCCCGACGCCACCCGTCGCAACCTGACCGGCGCCGTCACCAAGATGCTGGAAGAAGCCGGCCTGCGCGTCGTCGCCAGCAAGCGCATCCACATGACCCGCGAACAGGCCGAAGGCTTTTACGCGGTGCACTCCGAACGCCCGTTCTTCGGCGAACTGTGCGATTTCATGATGAGCGAGCCGGTCGTCGTGCAGGTTCTGGAAGGCGAAGACGCCGTCACCCGCAACCGCGACATCATGGGCGCGACCAACCCGGCCGATGCCGCACCGGGCACGATCCGCAAGGAACACGCGCTTTCGATCGGTGAGAACACCGTCCACGGTTCGGACAGCGAAGAGAACGCCAAGATCGAGATCGACTTCTTCTTCAAGCCCGAAGAAATCGTCGGCTGATCGCCACGGCACATTGCTGATTTTGCGAAAGGTCGTCCCGCAAGGGGCGGCCTTTTTGCTTTGTGGCGATGGCGAAGTAAGGCATCATCGGGCCGTCGCGGCAAGACGGGGGTGTCGATGCGGATCGTATCGTGGGTCTATCTGGCGTTGGGGCTGATCGCCTGCGCAGTCCCCTGGCTGAACGCCAATGGCTATATGGGCGAACCCGATCCGTTGAGCGGCATCTTCCCGTTTCTCGTCGCCCTGCCGTGGAGCTTGCTGATCGACTACATGCCGTGGAC
Organism: Croceicoccus naphthovorans; assembly: GCF_001028705.1. Taxonomy (NCBI): domain Bacteria; kingdom Pseudomonadati; phylum Pseudomonadota; class Alphaproteobacteria; order Sphingomonadales; family Erythrobacteraceae; genus Croceicoccus; species Croceicoccus naphthovorans. The sequence goes on from NZ_CP011770.1 coordinate 610,485, forward strand.
CGATGAAAGCGGTCAGCTGGCACTGGGGTTCTGTGTGGCGGCGGTGCTGGTCAATTTCGGTCTGCTGCGCTGGATCGCGGCGCATTTGAAGTAGAGGGGATGACGATGCGGTATTGGGCGATTGCGGTTCTGGCCGGTGCACTGGCGGGATGTTCGGCAGGCGCGGGCGATGACCCGGCGATGCAGGAAAGCGAAGCGGCGGAAAGCGCGGCGCCCGCCGACGATGAGGCTACCGTCGCACCCAGCTTCGATTGCGCGCAATCCGACAGCAAGGCGACCGACCTCGTCTGCGATACGCCGATGCTGGCGCGCATGGATAACGAGTTGCAGCGGCTCTATGCCCTGGCCGAGAGCGGCACCTACACGTCCGAGGATCGCTTGCAGGAACTGACCGCGATGCAGCGCGGCTGGATCAAGGGCCGCGACGATTGCTGGAAGGCAGACGACCTGATGCAATGCGTGACGGCCAGCTATGCGATGCGTATCCATGAACTGCGCCAGGGGTTCTTCGACAGCCGCCAGCAGGACGAGAAGGGCATTTCCAACGGCCCGCTGGCGCTGGCCTGCGTTGGCGCGGATTATGGCGTGTCGGTCACGTTCATTCAGGCCGACCCCGGCGTGGCGTTCCTGCAATGGCTGGACCAGTCGGTCGCGCTGGTCCAAGTGCCCAGTGGGTCGGGCGTGAAGTACGAAGGCAGCAATTATGCCGGGGCAGCCCAGTTGTTTGCCAAGGGCGACGACGCCATGTTTACCCCGCCCGGCGGCACGGAAATGACCTGCCGGGTCGAGGAAATCGGATAGGGAGAGAGTCCATGCAGGGCATGGGATCGGGCGATTGCCCGTTCACGTTCAACACCGACCCGCAGACCTTCATGGTTGGCGATACGGTCAGCTATCGCGTGGAAGGCATGGACGGATTCCCCTTTGCCGGACGCTTGCTGGAAGTGCATGATCGGCATGTCGTGCTGACCACGGACCTGGAAGGTAGGAACGACGGCGAAGTCTATCGCGCCAGCCGCGAAGATCGTCCGCTGGTCACCGCCGATCAGATCGCGTGAAACGTTAAAACTCGTCCGCCGCATTCATCAGCGCGGTCAGCCGTTTCGGCGCGACCGTGCGCCAGCTGCGTTCCAACCACTGGCGCACATGGTCCCAATCCACACCCGGACGGTTCAGGATCAGCCCGGCCCAGCCGCTTGCGCCATAATAGGCAGGGCGGAACCAGATGTCGGGATCGCGTTCGATCAGCGCGGCCAGCTCGTCCGGCCCGTCTGTCTTCACCAGCACCGCGATATGCGGTTCGCCGTGATGCCGGTTGGAGAAATAGGCGAAGAACTTCCCGTTTTTGCCGCCGGTGCGCCAGCCGGGGCTGCCGTGGCTTTCGCGCGCTTCCGCCTCGGGCAAGGATAGCGCCAGCGCGCCGACCTTTTCCAGCAGCCAGTCGGCGCTGAACGGGCGGGAGACAAGGTCCTCCAGCGTCCGCGAATAGAGCTGATGCTCTGCATAGAGCACCCGGCCCGCCAAGGTTTCAGGCGTATCGCCGGGCAGGATCGCCACCGGCGTTTGGCCCAGGACCGGCCCGTCGTCCAACTCAGCCGTCACGAGATGCACCGAACAGCCCGCGTGGCTGTCCCCCGCCTCCATCGCGCGGGCGTGGGTGTCCAGCCCCTTGTACTTGGGTAGCAGCGAGGGATGGATGTTGAGCATATGCCCCTCCCACCGCGAGACGAATTCGGGGCTGAGGATGCGCATGTATCCGGCTAGCGCGATATAGTCTGCACCGGCCTTCAGCACCGCCGCTTCCATCGCCGCATCGTGTTCGGCGCGCTTCATGCCCTTGTGCGGCAGGGCGAAGGTCGCGACGCCCTCCGCCTCGGCAAGCTTAAGCCCCTTCGCCGCCGGATCGTTCGATCCCACCAGCACGATTTCGTACGGGCAATCCTCACGGCGGCTGGCATAGAGCAGCGCGGCCATGTTCGATCCGGTACCACTGATCAGGACGGCTACCTTGGCGCGTTCTGGCATCATCGGGACTGGCAAACCTTTTCGATGGGGAACAGGGCGGCGGCCCCGGTGGTTCTTGGGGCAATGACTTGCGACCTATACCGGCCACGGCGGAGGTTTCCGCTGGCTTTCCCCTACGCGCGGCACACCACGCAGGCAATGCCCTGATGCGCGTGCCGTTCCGCCCAAGAGAGGAGGACGCGCCCTACCTGCGCCGCCTGCTCTATACCATTGCCATTGCCGCGGTTCTGATCGTTGTCTGGCGTGCGTCGGACCTGTTGTTGCTGGCCTTCGGGTCGGTGCTGGGCGCGGTGGTGTTCCGCAGCGCGGGCGATCTGTTTCAGCGGATCGGCCTGAAGAACAAGGACTTGTCGCTGGGACTGGGCATCCTGCTCTGCCTTTGCGTGCTGGGCGTGATGGGGTACCTGCTGACCGTGCAGTTCGGGGTGCAGATCGCCAACCTGATCGACAACCTGCCCGAAACGATTGCCGCCATAGAAAACGCCGTGGGATCGAACCCGGTCGGCGCGGCGGTGGTCAAGGCCGTGCGCGCCGCCGTATCGGGCAGCGCGATTGCCGACCGGTTGGGGCAACTTGTGGCCGGGACGGGTGAAGTCCTGCTCAATTTCGTCATCGTCGTGATCGGCGCGATGTTCATTGCCGCCAATCCGGGGCCGTACCGCCGGGCGATGATCTTGCTGACGCCAAGGGCTGGGCGTCCGACGATGGATCGCGCGCTGGGCGAAGTGGGCATTGCGCTGCGTCTTTGGCTGAAGGCGAAGCTGATCTCGATGACCGCGATGACGGTGCTGATCGGCGGGTCGCTGTGGCTGGCGGGTGTCGAGCACTGGATGGCGCTGGGCCTGCTGGGCGGGATCAGCGAGTTCGTGCCCTATGTCGGCCCCGCCGTCGCGATGCTGCCCGCAGTCGGCATTGCCGCGACGCAGGGCGGCGACGTGCTGACTTACACTCTGATCGCCTATCTGGCGACGCGCGTGATAGAGGCGTGGCTGATCACGCCGTTGGTCAATCGGCAGGTGGTGAACATTCCGCCCGCGCTGACGCTGTTCGTCATTCTTGGCGCGGGCGCGGTGTTCGGGATCTATGGCGTGTTCTTTGCGGGCGCGCTGCTGGTCGTCGCCTATGTCGGCGTGCGCGAACTCTATATCCGGGACACGCTGGGCGAAGATATCGACGGCGTGCCGCGCGACGTTAAAAAGGACATGGCCGAATAGGCGGGGCCAAAGAGGCCTGAGCTTTAGCCCAGATGCGTCGCACTCCAGTCCTCTCGCGCCGACCATTCGCCCGCGCGGCCCGCGACGGTGCAGCCCTTTCCGCCGCTGTCCTCGCCCGCACGGATCGCGCCGATAACGTGGACTTCCTCGCCCGCCGCTTCAAGGTCGGCCTTCAGGCTCTCGACCTCGTCAGCCGCGACCGCCAGCACCATGCCGATGCCGCAGTTGAAGGTGCGGGCCATTTCCTCCGGCTCGATATTTCCCTGCGCCTGCAGGAACGCCATCAGACGCGGCAGCAGCCAGCCGCCGACGTCGATATGCGCATGCAGCCCATCGGGCAGAACGCGCGGCACGTTTTCCAGCAAGCCGCCACCGGTAATGTGCGCCAGTGCATGGATGCGCCCGGCGCGGATCGGGCCGAGCAGGCTCTTCACGTAAATCTTCGTCGGCGCGATCAGTGCGTCGATCAGCAGCACGTCCTGATCGAACAGGGCGGGGCGGTCGAGCTTCCAGCCCTTGTCCGCCGCCAGCCTGCGAACAAGCGAATACCCGTTGGAATGCACGCCAGAGGACGCAAGGCCCAGCAGGACATCGCCCTCTGCCACCTTTTCTCCGGTCAGCTGCTCTCCGCGCTCCACCGCGCCGACGCAGAAGCCCGCAAGGTCGTAATCGCCCGCTTGATACATGCCCGGCATTTCAGCCGTCTCGCCACCGATCAGCGCGCATCCGGCCAGCTTGCAGCCATCGGCAATGCCCGCAACGACGCGGGTGGCGACCCCGTTCTCCAGCTTGCCGGTGGCGAAGTAGTCGAGGAAGAACAACGGCTCTGCGCCCTGCACGATCAGGTCGTTCACGCACATCGCGACAAGGTCGATGCCGATGGCGTCGTGTCGGTCGTGGTCGATGGCCAGCTTCACCTTGGTGCCGACACCGTCGTTCGCGGCGACCAGCAGCGGATCGGTATACCCTGCCGCCTTGGGATCGAAGAAGCCGCCAAAGCCGCCCAGCTCGCTCGTCGCGCCGGGGCGGGCGGTGCTTTTGGCCAGCGGGCCGATCGCTTTCACCAGTGCGTTTCCGGCCTCGATAGAGACGCCGGCCTTGGCGTAGGTATAGCTTTCGGGGGCAGTTTCAGGCGTATCGGTCATTCGGTCTCTCGCAATCTGCGGGGCAGTTATCGCTTTCGCGCTTGGATTTCCACGCCTCATTCGGCAAAGAGACCAATGATGACCGCCTTCCGGTACGATATCCCCGGCTGATCCCTTGCCAATGCACTCTGCACACGCCCTTTCCGGCCCGGTCGAGGCCCTGCGCAGCATCCGCTGGAAACCCATCGCGGTTGCGCTGGCGCTGGCGATTCTCGCCATGATCGCATGGCGCGTTGTCGCGCAGGTAGAGGGAGAGCGCGGGATTGCGCCGTTGGCCAGCACCGGCGATTTCGAGGTTGGCGGGATAGAGGTCAACGTCACCGGAGACGACGCGCAGGACGCGCGCGAGAACGGCTGGCGAGAGGCGCAGCGCAAGGCGTGGGAGATTCTCTACGAACGCACCCACGATGGCGAGAAAGCCCCCAACATCTCCGATTCGCAGCTCGAATCGATGATTTCCGCCGTGGTGGTTGAAAAAGAGGCCATCGGCCCGCGCCGCTATGTCGCGACGCTGGGCGTGATCTTCGACCGCGCCCGCACCGGGCAGACTTTCGGCGAATCGAGCAGCGTCACGCGGTCGGCCCCGATGTTGGTGATCCCCATCGTGTTTCAGGGCGGCGTGGGCCAGCTCTATGAAATGCGCACCCCGTGGCAGCGCGCGTGGGCAGAGTATCGCAATTCCGAAAGTCCGGTCGATTACGTTCGGCCCTATGGCGGCGGTGGCGAATCGCTGTTGCTGACGGCTGGGCAGATGAGCCGCCGCAGCCGCGCATGGTGGCGCACGATCCTCGACGAATTCGGCGCGGCCAACGTCGTGTTCCCGGTCGCGCGGCTGGAACGTCAATGGCCGGGTGGTCCGGTCGTCGGCACGTTCACGGCGCGGTACGGTGCAGATAATACCTACCTCGGCAGCTTTACGATGCGGGCGGAGAGCGACGATGCCCTGCCGCAGATGCTGACCCAGGCCGTCGGACGGTTGAATTCGATCTATGCGCAGGCGTTCATCGACGGGAAGCTGGGCGCGGACAAGACGCTGGATATAGAGCAGCAGGGTATCGATCCCGACCTGCTGGCGGCGCTGACCGCTGCGGCGGGTGGCGATGCGGATACAGGCGATGCCCCGGCGGCGGAAGCGCCCGACAGCGGCACGCCCGCACCATTGCAGACCGCCGCGCCGCAGGGCATTTCGCTGACGGTTCAGGTAACGACGCCCGACCCGGCATCGGTCGATGCGGCCTTGCGGGCGCTGAATGCAACGCCGGGGGTATCGAGCGCAACGATGTCGAGCCTTGCCATCGGCGGCACATCGGTGCTGCAGGTCGGCTATGCAGGCGACATTTCCGCCTTGGCCGCCGCCTTGCGCCAGCGCGGGTGGCAAGTGACGCAGGGCGCCGACGCGCTGCGTATCGCGCGCTGACCAGGCGGGCACATGGCCCGTCCGACCCAGATCGTCCTGCCGCTGTCCGGCCCCGCGCGCGAGCAATCCATCGTGCTGGGCGCGGCCATCGAACCGGTGATCCGCGCGTTCGAGGATGCGGCGAACTGGCCGTTCCGCACCGCGATCCTGTCTGGCCCGCCTCGTTCGGGCAAATCGCTGCTCGCCCGCTGGTTCGCGCAGAGCGGCATGGGCACTGCCATCGACGATGCCGACATGCAGGACGAGGCGGAGCTGTTCCACGCATGGAACCGCGCGCAGGAAGGCGGGCGGCCCTTGCTTTTGGTCGGTCCCCCGGTTCCGGCGGTGTGGCAGATTACGCTGCCCGACCTGCGATCCCGCTTGGGCGCGGCGCTTCCGCTGACCATCGGCACGCCAGACGATGCAATGCTGTCCGCACTGATAGAGACCCATGCCGCCGGGCGCGGTCTTGCATTGGAAGACGGGGCCACCACTTATCTGGTTCCGCGGGTGGAGCGCAGCTTTGCCGCGGTAGAGGCGCTGGTGGCCGAGATCGACCGCCTGAGCCTTGAACGCAAGGCTCCGGCCCGGCAGGCGATCTGGCGAGAGGCGCTGGAACGGCTGGCAGGACGGGGCGAAGCGCCAGAACAGGGCGACCTGAACTGACAAGCGAAACGGCCCTGATCTTGCTGCAAAACTTGCCAAGAACCGGGGCACATGGGATTATCGGACCATGTTCGAGCAACTGACAGCCTATCTCGACAGCATCCGCGCGCGCGATCCCGCGCCGCGTTCGCGCTGGGAAATCCTGCTCTATCCGGGTGTTCTCGCCGTGGGCATGCACCGCGTGGCGCACTGGCTTTTCGAGGCGGAACTGTATTTACCCGCCCGTTTTGTGAACCACTTGTCACGCTGGCTGACCGCCATCGACATCCACCCCGGTGCCACAATCGGGCGGAACCTGTTCATCGACCACGGCTTCACCGTCATCGGCGAAACCGCGATCATCGGCGACGATGTCACGATCTATCAGTGCGTGACGCTGGGCGGCACGAATCCCACCAACGGCATCGCGGGCAAGCGGCATCCGACCCTGCTGGACGGGGCCATTGTAGGGTCTGGCGCGCAGATCCTCGGCCCGGTCACCGTAGGCAAGCGTGCGCGTATCGGCGCAGCTGCGGTGGTGACCGAAGACGTGCCTGATGGCGCGACGATGGTTGGCGTAAAGGCGCGTTCGACACTTGTCTCGGCAGAAACGTATCAGCAGAAGTTCGTGCCCTATGGCACGCCCTGCAAAGATCCGTGCGAGCCCTCGCCCCGGCTCGACGATCTGGAAGACCAGATCGCGCAGCTGAAGGCGGAACTTGAACGCCTGCGGGCCTTTTCCGGAGAGCCCGAGCCGCTGACCGCGCGTCAGGACAGAGACGGAACGCCCGATACAGCAAAGGGCGGCGCTTGAAGGTCTGCGCATGAACAACGTGGTGCCGCTGCCGCTCGGTCCGAACCGGGGTCAGCCGCAGCAGGTGGGGTTCGAACGCGCCGAACTGCTCCGCATTCTCGATCTCTACGGCCGCATGGTCGCTGCCGGACAGTGGCGTGACTATGCGATGGACTTTCACAAGGATGCGGCCTTTTTCGCAGCCTTTCGCCGCACGGCGGAGCGGCCCGAAGTGCGGCTGGAAAAGCGCCCGGCACTACGCCAACGGCAGGGCATGTGGACCCTGTTCGGCGAAGCCGGTCAGGTCCTGAAGCGCGGGCACGAACTGGCAGGCGTATTGGCACCCATAGAGCGGCGGCTGGTCAAGCTTGTCTGACGCTGGCCACGGTCTCGGTGGGCGGCAGGCGATCCCGCACCGACGGCGGCAATATCGCGACCACATGGCTGCGAATCCGCGACCATGCCGCGGAGAGCAGCAGCAGTGCCGACCCGATGATCAGCATCGTGATCGCAAACCCCGCCTCTACCTTGCCGAACGTATCCACCAGCTCCCCAATGGCCGCCAGCACGTATGCCAGCGCCGAGACGAGCAGCGCCCGCCGGTCGATGGCCAGCGCGATCAGGCCGAACAGCACATAAATCGCGACGATGGCCATCGCCCCTGCCGGGGCCAGCGCGCCATAGGAAAATACTCCGAACCACGAGAACAGCGGGTGCGCGATCATCGGCGCGGCCAGCAGGTGCAGCCAGAACGCGACGTCGCTGCGCCGGGTGGTACGGGTGCGATCGGTCATGTCCCACCACATCGCCCAGGCGAACACGGTCAGACCGCCTAGCAATACGACGGGGCGGATGAAGCGATCCGCTGCGTCTTCGACAGCCACGCCGATCAGCACGAGAACCAGCGCGCTGGCCGCGATTGCCGCCCCTGCGGCGCCCGCCGCCACCGCAATCGGCACGCGATAACGTCGCCAGTGCAGCCACGATGCGATCGTAGCGCAGACGCCGCCGATAATCAGGCCGATGCCTTCCATGTCGAACAGCCCGAGCACTTCCTTGATCACCAGCACCGGCAGCACGATGATCGCCCCGATGGCGATGATCGTCAGCACGACCGAGGGCAGGGCCATGCGCCGTTTGAGCGCGAAATATTCGGTCAGCACCAGCGCGGTCGCCGCGACAATCAGGGGCGACAGCGGCGGGGTGGCCAGACCGGACAGCGTGCCCACCGCGATGATCAGCAGGATCGCCGCGACGGTCACGAAGATATCGTTGAAGCTGGTGAGAAGCCGAAAGCTTTCTTCATCCCCATGCGGAACCGAACGCAATTGCGCGACATGATCGCGCAGCGCCTGTGCCGCATCGAGCGTGATCGCGCCGGACGCTACGGCGGAATTCAGGTCTTCGTCGCTGTACATGAAGGCGCCCCCTTTGCCGGCGGCAAGCTAGGCGTGGCGTGCGGCGGGGGTCAACCCGCGATCAGGCGGTGTGTCGGGGGTCGGCGTATTCGGCGTTTTCGAAGATATTCGCGCGCCGCTCGCTTCGGTTGACGAGCCCTTTGGCGACCGATCCACCCGCCGTCGTATAGTGCAATTCGGCGGCAATCGCGTCATAGTCGGCGCCCTGCAACGCGGCATTCAGCCGCGGGCTTTTCGTGGGCGAAACATTGCCTTCGCCAACGTTGTAGACCAGATCGACCAGCGCATCGAATTCGTGCTGATACAGCGGTGTATCGCCCGCCAATCGCGCGGCTGCTGCCTCTGCTCGCGACAAATCGTCTTCAAAGAAGTCGAGCACCTGTTCCTTCGAAATCCGGTCACCCAGTTGCAATTTATCCGACGCGCGGATCAGGTGCCCGATGCCCACGGTCAGGTATCCTGCCACGTCGCGATAGACGCGCTGGCGCACGCCTTCTTCCTCGATCATCGCTTCGCGCAGGTCGGCACTGGCCGAAAGTTCGCTGGCGTGGAGGCGACTGCCATATCGCAAGTAGTCGGCCTGATAGCTCTCGCCGGTCTGATCGGGCGGTACGGTCATGCCCGCCGCGCCAAATCCGACGACGCCTGCCGACAGGGCCATCGCGATCCGTTTGCGCCGCAAACCCCTGCGGCGGGTCATGGCGGCGGCGGCATAGCGGGCGTGCATCGCCTGAATGATCTCGCGCACACGCAATTTGCGCCGGGCGGTCTGCACGATGTCGGTCTTTGGGCGATAGGGAGCGATGGGCGCGGTATTGAACCCGTCGATCAACTTCGAAATCTGGAGGTCGGCTTCGTGGTGCAAGGTGTTCCTTTCGCGGCTTCTTCGCATCTGCGACCCCGCGATCAGGCCGGGCACGCCACATGCATCGCCCGCCTTGCCCGTTCCCCTGCCATTTCAACGGATGTGTTCCGATTCGCGTTCCTCGGTTCGCCGCAGCGCGCTCTCTACTCAAAGCGTAGCCAGGACCGGCACCAATTGGTCGAAATGATCGATTACCGCGTCAGCGCGCAGGTCCTCGATCGGTTCGGACCGATAGCCGAAGCTGACTGCAACGCATGGCTGTCCGGCGGCGCGGGCGGCGCTGGTGTCGTAGATGGAATCGCCGACGAATGCCGTCGGTCCGCCGCCGCAGCGCCGTTCCAGTTCGTGCAGCATGTCGGGCTTGGGCTTTGCGTTAGCGGTGCCCAATGTGTCCCCGCCAATCACGCAAGCGAAGCGATCGGCAAGGCCGATTTCGTCGAGCAGGCTGCGGGCCAGCGATTCCAGTTTGTTGGTCGCCACGCCCAGCGTGATGCCCTGATCTGCCAGCGCATCGAGCGCGGGCAGCAACCCGTCGAAAGCGAACGATTCCACCGCGATATTGGCGGCGTAGTGATTCAGCAATTCGGCGTAGAGCGGGTCGATCACGTCATCGGGCACCGTGCTGCCGTGCCGATCGGCCAGCGCGCGGACCAGCAGGCGTTTCGCCCCGCCACCGATCATGGGGCGCACTTCCTCGAACGCGAAGGACGGTAGGCCCGCCAGCTTCAGCGCGTGATTCAGGGCATTGGCGATATCAGGCGCGGTTTCCAGCAGCGTTCCGTCCAGATCGAAACCCACGGTGCGGAACCGGAGTGTCGATGCGGGGTTCGGGTCATAACTCTGTGTCTTTGGGGTCTGTTCGATGGGGGACCTGCCGGTTTCGTGCTGCCTGCTCATGGGCTGGGGGCTTTGACCGCATCCTCTGGAAAGCGCAAACGAAAGCTGGCAAGGCCGTTGCTGCCCTGCCGCGTGTGTCTTTGGGAGTATCATGAAGAACGTTGCCACCGTCATCCTTGCCGCCGGTAAGGGCACGCGCCTGAAAAGCGGGCTTCACAAGGTGCTGCACCCCGTTGCCGGCCGCGCAATGATCCATCACCTGATCGACGCGACGGCAGAACTTGCGCCCGAAAAGACCGTCGTCATCGTCGGCGAATATCGCGAACAGGTGCAGGACGCGTTGGGCGACAGAGTGGCCTATGCGGTGCAGGAACCGCAGCTGGGCACCGGCCACGCGGTGCAACAGGCGCAGGAGGAGCTGCGCGATTTTCAGGGCGATGTCCTGATCCTTTACGGCGACGTGCCCTTCGTAAAGGCCGCCACAATGCGCGCCATGCTGGAACGGTTGCATCAGGCGGACGCCCCCGCCGTCGTCGTGCTGGGTTTTCGCCCGCCCGATACGCTTCGCTATGGCCGCGTCATCGCGGACCGTTTCGGCCGGATCGAGAAGATGGTCGAGCACAAGGACGCAAACGAGGCCGAGCGTGCCTGCACCCTGTGCAATTCGGGCGTGATGGCGGTAAAGGGCAGCGAGCTGTTCGAACTGCTGTCCCGCGTCGGCAACCAGAATTCGCAGGGCGAATACTACCTGACCGACATCGTCAACCTTGCCACCGCCGACGGGCGTAATTCGGCCGTCGTCGAGTGCGAGGATCACCGCGAAGTGACCGGGGTAAACAGCCGCGCCGAACTCGCCGGTGCAGAGCGCGAATGGCAGGAGTTCAAGCGCGCCGAAGTGATGGACGGCGGCGCGACGCTGAAAGCCCCCGACACGGTGTTCTTCAGCTGGGATACGGAAATCGGTGAGGACGTGACGATCGAGCCGAACGTCGTGTTCGGCCCCGGCGTAAAGGTCGCCAGCAACACCCGCATCCGCGCGTTCAGCCATCTGGAGGGTGCGACCGTTGGCGAAGGTTGCGAAGTCGGCCCCTATGCCCGCCTGCGCCCTGGCGCGGTGCTGGAAGCGAAGAGCAAGGTCGGCAATTTCGTCGAGATCAAGAACGCCACGCTGGGTGAGGGCGCGAAGGCGAACCACCTGACGTATCTCGGCGATGCGACGGTCGGCGCTGCGGCGAATATCGGCGCAGGCACGATCACCTGTAATTACGACGGGTACTTCAAGCACAAGACCGAGATCGGCGACCGCGCCTTCATCGGATCGAACTCCGCCCTGATCGCCCCGGTGCGGATCGGCGCAGATGCCATCGTTGCCGCGGGCAGCGCGGTCAGCCGCGACGTGGCCGATGGCGAAATGCGCATGGTGCGCGCCGAACAGCTGGTCAAACCCGGCTGGGCCGACCGGTTTCATGACGCGATGAAAAAGAAGAAAGCCGAGAAGAAGTGAGCGACCGTTACGCTGGCAAGCCGTTCCTGCGGCTGGTCGATTCCTATGTGCTGGATGCCATCGGCGCGCTCGACACGGCGAATCGGGATTGGCTGACCGCGATGGAGCCGAACTTGCGCCATACTTATGGCCGCGATGGCGCGTGGCAGGACATCGTCGCGGCGGAAATGCGCTTTCCCGACGGCATGGCCGGTTCGATCCGCGAAGTCTGGGACAAGGGCCGGGTGCGCTTTTTGCAGACTTCGGGCGAAGCGCCCGATCCCGTGGCCTTCACCCACCAGTTCGTCGACACCAATTTCCCGCACTAGGCGGCAGCAGGAGACTTTTACCGAATGTGCGGAATCATCGGCATCGTTGGCGCAGAACCGGTTGCAGAGCGCCTTGTCGACGGCCTGAAGCGGATGGAATATCGCGGCTATGACAGCGCGGGAATCTGCACGATCGACGACGGCAAGCTGGTCCGCCGCCGGGCAGAGGGCAAGCTGGCGAACCTCGTCGGCGAATTGAAGAAGAACCCGGCCGAGGGCACTGTCGGCATCGCGCATACCCGCTGGGCAACCCACGGCGCGCCGACCGAAGCGAATGCCCACCCGCATGCCACCGGTGAAGTCGCGCTGGTGCACAACGGCATTATCGAGAACTTCAAGCAGCTGCGCGACGAGCTGATTGCCGACGGTCGCAAGTTCGAGAGCGAGACCGATACCGAAGTCGTCGTCCACCTGATTTCGCGCCGCATCGAGGAAGGGAAGACGCCGGAGGAAGCGATGGAGATCGTCCTCCCCCGCTTGCGCGGTGCCTTCGCGCTGGCGGTCGCTTTCCGCAGCCAGCCCGACCTGCTGATCGGCGCGCGGCTCGGTTCGCCGCTGGTGGTTGGGTATGGCGAGGGTGAGACCTATCTCGGCTCAGACGCGTTGGCGCTGGCCCCGCTGACGCAAAAGATCAGCTACCTTGAGGAAGGGGACTGGGTCGTCGTCACCCGCGAAGGTGCGACGATCTATGACAAGGACAACAACCGCGTCGAACGCGCGGTGGTCCACTCGGGCGCGACCGCCGCCGCGACCGAGAAGGGCAACTACCACCACTTCATGCAGAAGGAGATCTTCGAGCAGCCGACCGTGGTGGCGCAGACCCTGCGCAGTTATGTTCGCCAGCTGGAGCGCACCGTCGCCCTGCCGCAGATCGACTTCGACCTCAGCAAGATCGACCGTGTGACCATCGTCGCCTGTGGCACCAGCTATTACGCCGGGATGGTCGCGAAATACTGGTTCGAGAAGTTTGCCCGCGTGCCCGTCGACATCGATGTGGCGAGCGAGTTCCGTTACCGCGACCCGGTGCTGCCCTACTGCGGCCTCGCGCTGTTCATCTCGCAGAGCGGTGAAACCGCCGATACGCTGGCCGCGCTGCGCCATTGCCGAGAGGCGGGGCAGACCATCGCGGTCGTCGTCAACGTGCCGACCAGTTCGATGGCGCGTGAGGCGGACTTGTTGTTGCCCACCCATGCCGGGCCGGAAATCGGCGTTGCCTCGACCAAGGCGTTCACCTGCCAGCTGGCCGTGCTGGCCGCACTGGCCGCGCATTTGGCGGTGAAGAAAGGCAAGATGGACGAGGGCGAAGAGCGAAGCGTCGTCGACCACCTGTTGGAGGCCCCCGCCTGCCTGAATGCCGCGCTGGATCATGACGAGGATATCAAGGCGATGGCGCACCTTATCGCGCCCGCGCGCGACGTCCTCTATCTGGGCCGCGGTCCGGACTTTCCGTTGGCGCTGGAAGGCGCGCTGAAGCTCAAGGAAATCAGCTATATCCATGCCGAGGGTTATGCCAGCGGCGAGATGAAGCACGGCCCCATCGCGCTGATCGACGACAATGTGCCGGTCATCGTGCTGGCCCCGTCGGGCCCGTTGTTCGAAAAGACCGTGTCCAACATGCAGGAGGTGCGCGCGCGCGGCGGCAAGATCGTGCTCATTTCCGATGCCGAGGGCATTGCCGAGGCGGGAGAAGGCTGCATGGCGACGATCGAGATGCCCAAGGTCCATCCGCTGATCGCGCCGTTGGTCTATGCGGTGCCGGTGCAACTCCTCGCCTATCACGTCGCCTGCGTGAAGGGCACGGACGTGGATCAGCCGCGCAATCTGGCGAAAAGCGTCACCGTCGAATAGTACGCGCATCCGGGGTCGCTTTCCCGGCTGCGCGTTTACCAAGCATCAACCCTGTTTGACTAAGCAGGGAGCCATGTTCGGGTCTAGGAAAGCGGGCGGATCGAACGCCCCTCAGCAGCACGCTGTCAGCGAGGATATCGCGATGGCCGCTCCGCGCCAAGGCATGGCAGCGCGCATGATGGGCAAGATAAAGCCCTCTGACGAGCGGCCCGGACGGCTTGTCGGCCTGCAATACGGGGCGCTGGCACGCGGCGCGTGGCTGCGATTCGCGGTCTTCGTCGCGGCTTCGCTTCCGGCGGTCGCGATCTGGAAGGCCACAGCCGGACCGATGATCGCGGGCGGCTGGTTCGTGCTGGTCGTGATGATGGCGCTGGCCCTGATGCGGACGGAACGGACGTTCGGCGATGCCGAACGCCGTCAGCTATCCGCCGACGAATTGCGCACCCACTTGGCGATGGTTGGCCTTGCGGGCGGGCTTTGGGCTGCGCCGATGATCCTGTTCTCCGATGCGCTCACCTCGGGCAGCGCGCCGCAATATGCGGTGATGGTGATGTTGGTTGGCGTCTTCGTGCTGTCGCTGTCGGTCGTGCCGACGGCGGCGCTGGTGTTCATCGGCATCTTCGGTGTTGGCGGGGCGATCGGTCCGGTCGTCAACGGCGATTTCATGGCGGCTGCGGCGCAGTTCGCGTTCAGCGGTGTGATCGCGGGCGGTGCGCTGGCGCTGTCGCGGCTCTACCTGCGCCTGCGCCTGACCGAAGCGAGCCTTGCCGAAAAGGCCGAGACAGTCTCGCTGCTGCTGCACGAGTTCGAGGAAAACAGCGCCGACTGGCTGTGGAGCGTCGATTCGTCCCGCCGGGTGCGCGGCGTTTCGCCCCGCTTTGCCCATGCCTTGCAGATGCACCCGCACGAGGCTGACGGCCAACCGATCCTGCGCCTGATCGCGGGTGAGGGTTGGGAATCCGGCTCGCTGCCGTCGTCGCTGCGCGATCTGGCCGAGCGGCTGAAGCGCCGCGAATCGTTTTCGAACCTTATGGTGCGCGTCAACGTCGGTGGGCGCAGCCGCTGGTGGGAACTATCGGGCACGCCAAAGCATGACGAGCACGGCCAGTTCTCAGGCTTTCGCGGAGTCGGGTCCGATGTGACCGAACAACGCGAATCCGCCGAAAAGATCGCGCAACTCGCCCGCTATGACCAGCTGACCGGCCTGCCCAATCGCATGATGCTGACAGAGGCGCTGGGCACCGCTTTGCAGCGGGCCGAACAGTGGCGCACGCGCTGCGCGTTTCTGATGATCGACCTCGACCGGTTCAAGGCGGTGAACGATACGCTTGGCCACCAGATCGGCGATGAACTTCTGGCGCAGGTATCGCGCCGTCTGCGAGTCCTGATGGGCCAGCACGATACGTGTGGGCGCCTGGGCGGTGACGAATTCGCGGTCGTGATGGCCGATGTCAACGACCGCAACGCAGTCGACCGGATGGCGCACGCGATTATCGATGTGCTGTCGAAACCCTACGACGTCGATCATCACACGCTTTACGTCGGGGCGTCGGTAGGCTCCGCCGTTGGACCGCGCGATGCGCGCACGGTCGAAACGCTGATGCGCAACGCCGACCTCGCGCTCTATCGGTCCAAGGACGAAGGCGGCGGCAGCCACTTTGCCTACGAACCGCAGATGCACGCCCATGCCGAGGAACGCCGCAAGCTGGAATTTGCGCTGCGCCACTCGTTGGAGCGGGATGAACTGACGTTGGCGTTCCAGCCGGTGGTCGATGCGACGACCGAGCAGATCATGAGCTTCGAGGCGCTGCTCCGCTGGAACTCCGCCGAATTCGGCCCGGTCAGTCCGGCCAAGTTTATCCCGATTGCTGAAGACACGCGCCTGATCGTTCCCATCGGCGAATGGGCACTGCGCCGCGCGTGTGAGGAAGCGGCGCGCTGGCCCAGCCATATCCGCATTGCGGTGAATGTTTCGGCGGAGCAAATGCTCGACGCCAGCTTTGCCAGCACTGTCGTTTCGGCCTTGGCCAGCAGTGGGTTGGCCGCGGAACGGCTGGAGCTGGAGGTGACCGAATCGATCTTCCTGCGTGATGGGGGCGCGGCGCAGAATACGCTGAGCCAGATCCAGTCACTGGGCTGCGGTATCGCGCTCGACGATTTCGGGACCGGTTATTCGTCGCTGGGATATTTGCGCAACAACCGCTTCACCACGATCAAGATCGACCGTTCCTTCGTAACGGGAGCGGCCAAGGACAGCCCCGAATCGCTGGCCATCATCCGCGCCGTCGTCGCCATGGCCGATGCGCTGGACATGACCACCACGGCGGAAGGCGTGGAAAGCGAACGCGAGCTGGACCGTATCCGCCAACTGGGCTGCACCAAGATCCAGGGCTTCCTGTTCGGTCGTCCGATGGGGGCTATGGAAGCGCAGGCGCTGCTGGCGCGCGATGCGGATCGCAAGATTGCTTAAACCGGCTAACGCCCTCAGGGCACGATCGTGGTGAACAAATAAACGCCAAAGATCACCAAATGGACCATGCCTTGCAGAATGGTAGTCCGTCCGGTGGCAAGCGATTGGGTCGTCACCAGTAATGTCAACAAAAGCAGTACGATTCCCTTCGCGCTCAGACCCAGAGCGATGGGAAGGTCGATCATGATCGAAACGACCGCGACCGCGGGGATTGTCAGGCCGATTGTAGCAAGTGCCGATCCAAGCGCGAGGTTCAGGCTGGTTTGAAGGCGGTTCGCCAGCGCTGCGCGTGTTGCGGCGATCCCTTCGGGCGCAAGAACGAGCGCAGCGATTGTTACGCCGACAAGGGCCCGCGGAAGGCCTGCCCCTTCGAATGCAGCGTCCAAGGGGCCGGAAAGCGCCTTTGCAAGCAGGACCACTGACCCCAGGCTCACGACCAAGAGGCCCGCCGAAACTAAAGCCTGAGGGGAAGAGATCGGATCGGTTGCCGATTCCGCTTCTCCCTGGCTCGAAATGGTCTTGGCGCTCGACGGGCGAAGGAAATACTCCCTGTGCCTGACCGTCTGGACCGTCACGAAGGTCACGTAGAGAATCAACGAAACTGTGGCGACGAATGCCAGCTGAGACGTCGAGTAGGCGGGCCCCGGCTCACTTATGGTGTAGTTCGGCAGGACCAAGCTGAGTACGGTGAGGGCCGAGAGAGTCGCGAGAGCCGCGCTGACGCCGGTCTGGCGAAACGATTGTTCCCGGTGTCTGAGCCCTCCGATCAAAAGGCACAGACCAACCAGCAGGTTAAGGATGATCATGACCGCTGCGATAACGGTATCGCGCGCAAGCGTCGCCGCGCCTTCCGCCGATCCTAGCATCAGCGTCACAATCAATCCTACCTCGAGAACTGTAACGGCCAAGGCCAGCACCAGTGTTCCCAATGGTTCACCAACCTTGTGAGCAATCACTTCGGCGTGGTGGACAGCAGCCATGATCGTGCCGGCGAGGACGAAGCCGGTCAGCAATACAGGTGGAGATACAAAAAAGGTCGCTGCCACCGTAAACAAAGCGATCAGGGGGACCAGCCACGACAAATGTATGATGAGGCGCGACGCTAGCGCGTTATCCCTTCCGGGATCCGAGTTGGTTTCGCGGGCCGGGATCACCCGACACTCAACCCCTCGAACACGCTCTCGAACAGCGCGCGGCCATCGTCACCGCCTTGCGCGGCTTCGATCATGCGTTCGGGGTGCGGCATCATGCCCAGCACGTTGCCTTTGGCGTTCAGCACGCCGGCGATATCGCGGGCCGAACCGTTGGGGTTCTGCGCATAGCGGAACGCCACCTGGCCTTCGCCCTCCAACCGGTCCAGCGTATCTTCATCGGCATAATAGTTGCCGTCATGATGCGCGACGGGGATCAGGATTTCCTCTCCGGCCTGATACTTCGCGGTGAACAGCGAACTGTCGTTGCCGACGATCAGCGGCACGTCGCGGCAGACGAAGTGGATGCCCGCATTGCGCATCAATGCGCCGGGCAGCAGGCCTGTTTCGGTCAGGATCTGGAACCCGTTGCACACGCCCAGCACGGGCACGCCGCGTCCTGCAGCCTCTGCCACCGCGCGCATCACCCGGCTGTTCGCCGCCATAGCGCCCGAACGCAGGTAGTCGCCGTAGGAAAAACCGCCAGGTACCGCGATGAAATCGAGTCCATCGGGCAGGGCGGCGTCGCCGTGCCAGATGCGCGTGGCGGGCTTGCCCGATACCGCCTCTATCGCGACGGCCATGTCGCGGTCGCAGTTGGAGCCGGGGAAAGTGATGACGCCGGCGGTGAAGCTCATCTCAGCCGACCTTTTCGATGCGGTAGTTTTCGATGACCATGTTGGCGAGCAGTTTGCGGCACATGTCGTCCAGCGCCTCGTCACTCGTGTCGTCGGCCACGTCGAGCGCGATCAGGCGGCCGGCGCGCACGTCATTCACGCCCGCAAAGCCCAGCCCTTCCAGCGCATGATGGATCGCGCGGCCTTGCGGATCGAGCACACCGGGCTTCAGGCTGACGTGGACGTTGACCTTCATGGGAAGGGGCCTTTCGAAAATCGCTGGAATCAGAGGAATTCGCGCCGCCTATGCCGAAAGCGCCGCGCGGGCACAAGGCACGCCCGCCCGCGAACCGGCATCCACGCACAAAAAAGGCCCCGATCCAGCGGATCGAGGCCCTTCTTTGCGTGCATCGCGATCAGGCGATCAGCCGCCAGCCTGCTCTTCCGAAGCCTCGGCAGCTTCAGGCGAAGCGGCGGGGGCCGGGCGGCGGGCGAACGCTTCGGCCAGACGGTCCTTCAGCGCTTCGTCGCTCTGCGACTTGGTGGCGATTTCGTTGAACTTCGTGGCGTCGAGGCCGCTGCCGTTCACGGCTTCGACCATGGCGGCTTGCTTCTGCTCTGCAGTCAGGGTCGCGTCCTGCGCGATTTCGTTCACCTTCGTGGCGGCGATGGCGAACTGGTCCAGTTCGGCGTCGGAAATCGGGGCTGCGGCTTCGGCAGCAGCTTCCTTCGCCGGGGCGACGGCGGGGGCTTCTGCGGTAGTCGCTTCGGGCGCGGCGGTATCGGCAGCGGCTTCAGCCTGGGCCAGCGCCGGGGTTGCGGCCAAGCCGGCGACGATCGCGGCGGTGGTCAGCAGTTTCTTCATGATTAGGCTTGCTCCGTCCAAAAGGGAGCTAGCTTTTCGCGGCCATGGCCGAAGTGATCAACCGATCGCACCATGAACCGTGCCTGACATACGATGAGTCGTTGGATGGTCCTGAATGATATCTTAATAAAACCAAATATCAAGTAGTCAAAAGAACCGTACAAACACAGTTATCAAAGTAATCAGATTGATACTTGTTTGACTTGCATCATATCAAAATTCGAGATGACAATAATACGCGATCTTACTTCGTCACCACTTGGCCAGAACTTGATCGGTTTCAGGGCAGGTCCGGTTCCGCAGCGGCACGAGGAATGGCGATCAGGTCCACCGAGCCGCCTTCCGGCAACCAGCGTCTTGCCGCGGCTTGCAGATCTTCGGCCGTGATCGACATGATTCGCGTGCGATATTGCGCAAACCGTTCGACCCGGTCGGGCTGGCTTTGCGCGCGATCGGCAAGGTTCAGCCAGGTGCCGTTGGTCTTCAGGGCGTTGTCGTACTTTTCCAGCAGAGGCTGACGCGCGCGTTGCAGAATGTCGTCCGGCACCGGCGCGTCGCGCATGGTGGCCAGAGTGCTGTCCACCTCGGCCATCGTGGCGGGTACTTGCGACATGTCGACGCCGATGTTCAGCAGGAAGAACCCGAAATCGTCGTAAGTCCGGCTCATCGAACTGCCGACGCCGGGCGAATAGGTCTGGCCCAGTTTCTCGCGTATTTCCTGATTCAGCTCGATCTGCGTGACGGCTTCCAGCAGTTCCAGCGTGGCTGTCAGTTCGGGGTCGGCATCGTCGGTGGTGGGAAAGAATACGCGGATCAGGGCCTGATCGGGCTCGCCATCGTGGCGCAGGAATACGGGGCCGCGCCTTGCGGTAAAGCTGCGTTCGCGGGCCGCAGTCCGGTCCCGGAATTCCGCCTCTCTTTCGGGCAGGGCGCCAAAGGTGCGCGCAACGTCGGCGATGGCCGCGTCCTCGTCAAAGTCGCCGACAAGCGCGATTTCGATGGCGCCATGATCCAGCCTGTCGGTGATCGCCTCGCGTCCGTCGGAAAAGTCCAGCGCCTGATAGAATTCGATCGGCGCGGTCGTAAAGCGCGGGTCGCCGTCGGCGATCACCGCCAACTGGTGTGTCGACATCGCGGCGCTGGGGGTCGCCTCCATCCGGGCGAAACGGTCGGGCAGGCTGTTGCGATAGGCGCTGATCGCCTCTGGCCGCCAACCGGGATCGGTGACGAAGGCGGTCAGCAACTGCAGTTGCAGGTCGAGATCGCGCGGCGTTGTAACGCGGGTACTGACGAAGCTGTCGCCCGCGGGTCCGAAATCGAGCGCGACGCTCTTGCCTGCAAGGATCGAATCGAGTTCGTCGGCGCTGTGCTTGCCCAGGCCGCCGCGCGGCATCCACGGAACAAGTTCGACGGCACGGGGATTGTCGCGCGTCGAAAGCAGGTAGCCGCCGTCGAGCGAAACGCGCACGAAAACGCGGTCCTTGGACAAGTCGTTGGTTTTCAGGTTCAGCCGGACGTTGTTTGCAAAGGTAATCGTGCGGATGCCGTAAATCGGTTCGCGCACATCGCTGACGACCGTGCCGGCGGGGCCGAAATCGCCATAGGCGAAGCTCTCTGCCTCTGGCGGCGAGACGTCGGTCATCGGGGCTTGCATCGCATTCACCCACGCGGCGCGGATCGCGCCCGCGCCGCCGGTCGGTTCTGTCTTGCCCGAAAAGCGCAGCATCCCGTTGTCGAGCGGGACCGACACTTTCTTCAGCGCGGCCAGCACGTTTTCCGGCGTGATTTCCGACGAAAGTTCGTTGAACCGGTCCAGCCCGGTGCTGGGCAGGGTCGGCACTTTGCCCTCGTCGAAGAAATCCTCAAGCACGGCGATCAGCGCGCGATTGCTGCGCGTGGCTTCCCCGGCGGCGGCGTCTTCCAGCGACGTGCGGAATTTCGCGACCTGTTCGGCCACTTCCGCCTGGCTGAAGCCGCCAGCCATCGCGCGGCGATATTCGGTCGCTGCGGCGGTCAGCCCGCGTTCCCAGCCGCCTTCGGTGGTGTTGACGCTCAACCGCGTGATCCGGCCGATGCGGAAGACATCCTCGCTGCCGATAGAGGCGGACTTGAACGGTGGCTCTTCCTGCCGCGCCAGCCGGACCAGCCTGCGGTTGATGATCGCGTGGCCGAGATAGGCCAGAACGTCCTGCTTGCGCTTTTCCAGCGTATCGGGCGCAGGATCGAACGCGCCTTGGCGCGTGACGGTGACGTTCTCGGGCAGCGCGGGGTTCAGGTGAATGTCGACCGCCGGTTCGCGCGCCAGGTCTACGGTGCCATAGGACCGCTGCGTCACCGGCGCATCGGGTGCCTGCCAACTGGCGAAGCGCTTACGAATTTCCGCCTCGACCGCGTCCGGCGCGAAGTCGCCGATGACCATCAGCTGCGCCATTTCCGGGCGATAGTTCCGTTGCCAGAACGCCTTCAGGTTGGTCCCGTTCGCGGCATTGAGCGTTTCCAGCGTGCCGATCGGCAGGCGATCCGGGTAGCTGGCATCGGGCGATTCGAAGGCGATCTTGTCGACGAAATTGACGAAGCCATAAGTGTTGCCCTCGCGCCGTTCGGATAGGACGATGCCGCGTTCGCGGTCCACTGCCGCGTCGTTGAAGGTCAGCTCGCTCGCGGTTTCGCGCATCAGCATCAGCGCGGTATCGAGCAAGTCCGCGTCATTGCGCGGCAGGCTCAGCTTATAAGTCGTGGAAACAAACCCGGTCGATGCGTTGGTGTCCGCGCCAAAGGCCAGACCCTTACGCTCCAACAGGGCGATCATCTCGCCTTCGGGCACATTGGTCGATCCGTTGAACGCCATGTGCTCTACAAAGTGGGCATAGCCCTGTTCTTCGGCGCTTTCATCCAGCGACCCGACGTCGAACCGCAACCGCACCTCCGCCGTTCCTGCGGGTGTCGCATTGGGGCGGATCACATAGGACAGGCCATTAGGCAGCCGCCCGAAGCGCATTGCAGGATCGGGCGGCAGGTCGCTTTGCGCCAGCATCTGTTCGAACGGGGGTAATCCCGATTGCGATGGCTTGGCATGGGTTGCCGCGGCAGCGACCGGCGTTGCCGGATCGATGCCTTGCGGAACGGTTGCGCACGAAGAGAGGAGCAGCGCGCCCAGCGCTGCGCCGATGGCCTTTGCCCTGATGTTCATGCGACCCTTTGTAGTGATTACTTCTTGCCCCGCAATTTACGGTGCAGGTTGATGTCGGCAACCTCGCTCGGCCCGTCTTCCTGCAATACGCCAAGGCGGCGGGCGACTTCCTGATAGGCGTCTTCTTCACCGCCAAGGTCGCGGCGGAACCGGTCCTTGTCCAGCTTTTCGCCGCTGGCGATGTCCCACAGGCGGCAACCGTCGGGGCTGATTTCGTCGGCCAGGATCACGCGGCTGTAATCGCCATCCCAGATGCGGCCGAATTCCAGCTTGAAGTCGACAAGGCGGATGCCGACGGCGGCGAACATGCCGACCATGAAGTCGTTGATGCGGATCGCCATCGCGGACATATCCTGCATCTCTTCATTCGATGCCCAGCCGAAGCAGGCGATGTGTTCTTCCGCGATCAGCGGATCGCCCAGCGCGTCGTCCTTGTAATAGTACTCGATCAGGGTGTGGGGCAGCGGCTCACCCTCTTCGATGCCCAATCGTTTCGACAGCGAACCGGCGGCGACGTTGCGCACCACGACTTCCAGCGGAATGATTTCCACCTGCCGGACCAGCTGTTCGCGCATGTTCAGCCGGCGGATGAAGTGCGTGGGAATGCCGATGTGCGACAGGCGCGTGAACACGAACTCGCTGATGCGGTTGTTGATCACGCCCTTGCCGTTGATCGTGCCTTTTTTCTGGGCGTTGAAGGCGGTGGCATCGTCCTTGAAATACTGGATGATGGTGCCCGGCTCCGGACCTTCGTACAGGATCTTGGCCTTGCCTTCGTAGATCTGGCGGCGACGCGACATGGGCGTTTCTTTCTTCGTCAAATACCAAGCCCCGACCTGCCAGCCGCGCCCCGGTGGGGCCTGCCTGACGATGCCGGGGCGTCCTTGCCGGTCCTATAGGCGAAGCGCGCCGAAAAGCAAAGCAGCCTGACGCTGCGCGATCATTGGCGTTTTCGGTCTGGAAAAAGTGGTGCCCGGGGGCGGGATCGAACCACCGACACTGCGATTTTCAGTCGCATGCTCTACCAACTGAGCTACCCGGGCACGCCATAAAGGCAGGGCCCATCACCGCGTTGCAAGAAGCCGCCCGGCGACGGGAGCGCCGCCTATGGCCAAACCCGCCGCGCCTGTCCAGCCCCAATTTATGGCTTGGCGATCAGAGGTCTTCTTCGTCGTCCCCGGTGGGCACCTTCGCCGGTTCGCCGGGAATCGCATAGCCATTGTCCAGCCATTTCACCAGGTCGCGGTCGCGGCATCGTGATGAGCAGAACGGGGTGTGTTCGGTGCTGCGGGGCTTGCCGCAGATGGGGCAGGATTTGCCTTTGGTCATGCCGACACCGCCTGCGCGAATCCGCCCGAGGGATCAAGGGTGGGATCGGCCTCGACGCGGATTTCCCGGCCCGTGCGGCGGGAAAGCTCGGCGCGCCATTCGGGGCTGATGCGGGCCTCTACCAATGGGTGGCAGGTCATCAGGATCGGGCCTGCGCCGCCCACGGATTCGGCGCGGCGGAGCAATTGGCGTGCCGCTGCGCCAAGGGAATCGCGGGCGAAGCGATGCACGATCGAAGGACCGGTCAGCCGTGTAACGATCTGAACGAAGCCGAAGCCGTTCATGGCGGTGCGTTCGTGAGGCAGGCGGTACAGTGCCTCGGCCAGCGCGGTGTCGACGGCCCGGCGATCGGCCTTTTCGTTCAAAGTGGGAAAGTCGATGCCGATCGAACCGCCTATGTCGAGTCGCGGCAGCGCCTCGGCAATTGCGGGCACGGCGGCGAGCGCCAGCGCGCGCGGCCGCAGCGTGCCGTCGATGTCGATCAGGGTCATCGCCGGGGTCGGCGAAAACAGCAGCGAACCGCCCGCGAAGTCGATGGTGCCCGCCTGGGCCTCTTCGCAAATCTCGTCCCAGCCATCGACCGGGAAGCGATGCGCGGTGCGGACCGAATGGCCCGCTGCTGCCAATTGTTGCGCCAATTTCGGGGCCGGCGACGGCGTGGCGCTGGTCGGGCGGGCTTGCGCGCGCTTGGTTCGGTGGCCCTCGCCAATTGCGGCGCGGGTGACTTCCAACGTGATGTCCGCCCCCTCGCTCGCGTCGCGGGGCAGGCGGTCGACCAGCACTTCGGTGCCATCGTCCAGCCGCGCCGTGCCACGGGCAGAGCCCGAGCGGCGCGAGGCGAGCTTTGCCGAAACGACGGCCCCCGCGACCAGTTCGCCCGGCCATGCGATTTTTGCGGCGACGATGCGGTCGCCTTCGATGCGGATCGCGCGGGTCTCGCCGATCCCGTCCTCGATCAGCCAATCAGCCAACAGGAAATCCCGCGGCGCGCAACAGGGCGCGGGTCTCGAAAAGCGGCAGGCCGACGACGCCCGAATGGCTGCCGCCGATCCACGCGATCAGCCCCTCGGCGCGGCCCTGGATCGCATAGCCGCCCGCCTTGCCGTGCCACTCGCCGCTGGCGATGTAGGCGTCGATCTCGGTTGGATGCAGCGCCTTGAAGCGCACCTCGGTTTCGCTCAGCCGTTCGCGGATCGAACCGTCCGGCGCGCGCAAGGCAATGGCGGACAGAACGCGATGCCGCCGTCCGCTCATCAGCGTCAGGCACTGGCGCGCGGTGGCTTCGTCCTCCGCCTTGGGCAGGATTCGGCGACCCACGGCCACCACGGTGTCGCCCGCCAGCACAAAGGCATCGTCGCGCGCGGCGGCTTCTGCCTTTTCGCGGGCCATGCGCACGGCATAGACGCGCGGCAGCTCGGCCTTTAGCGGCGTTTCGTCGATATCTGCGGGGGCAACCGCGTCGGGCGCGATGCCGATCCGTTTGAGCAGGTCGCGTCGGCGCGGGCTGGCCGATGCGAGGATGAGGCGCCCGTTCTGAATTGTGGGTAGATGCGTGGCGTCAGCCGCCATCGCCGGTTACTGCGGCCCCGGGCCGCCCCGGCCGGGCATAAAGCGATAGGTGATGCGGCCCTTGGTCAGGTCGTACGGCGTCAGTTCCACCAGAACCTCGTCGCCCACCAGCACGCGGATGCGGTTCTTGCGCATCTTGCCGGCGGTATGGCCAAGGATCTCGTGATCGTTCTCCAGCCTGACGCGGAACATCGCATTGGGCAGCAGTTCGACCACATGGCCGCGCATTTCGAGAAGTTCTTCTTTCGCCATATCCGGGCCTTGCGGCCCATCCTTTCACTCGATCTCTTAGGAAAAACAGGTGCGCGGGCCTTTACCCGCACAACGCGTAAATGGGAAGCCCGTGCGGATTATTCAATTTTCGGCACGGTTCATCGCGCGTTTTGGCTTTTGCGACAAACCGATACGCAACGATGCTTGTTGCGAATGCAGCGTGTCGCCAGCTATCGTGCGATGAGACGCGAAGCCCCCTTTAGCCTGCCCCGCTTTCACCTGATCGCCGGCACCGCCGTATCCGCCTTGGCCCTGACAATGGCCGCTCCCTCCTACGCGCAGGACGAGAGCGAGCCGATGGCCGATCCTACTGAAAACGAGATCGTCGTCACCGCGCAGCGTATGCGCGGGCAGGTTGATACGCCCTATCCCCCGGTGGCCGTGATCGATGAGGAAGAGATCGCCAGTTATGGCGCGGCGTCGCTGGCCGAACTGATCGAGGAACTGGCCCCGCAGACCAGCTCTGCCCGTGGGCGCGGCGGCGGACGGCCGGCGATTCTGGTGAACGGTCGGCGGGTCAACGGCTTTCGCGAAATGCGCAACTATCCGCCAGAGGCGATCCGCCGGGTCGAAGTCCTGCCCGAAGAAGTTGCCTTGCGCTTCGGCTTCCGCCCAGACCAGCGGGTGGTGAATTTCATCCTGAAGGACAACTTCTCGTCTGTCACGGCCGAGCTTGAATATGGATTTCCCACCGACGGCGGCTATTCCACCAACGAGCAGGAAGTGTCCCTGCTGCGGATCAATGGTGCGAACCGGCTGAACATCGCGCTGGAAAATGAAGACAGCTCGATGCTGACGGAGGCGGAGCGGGGCGTCTCCTCTATCGACGGCACGCCGCTGGCGGGCGATGCCGATCCGTCGGCCTATCGGTCTCTGATCGCGGATAGCCGCGACATCACGCTGAACACCAACTGGTCGCGCGGATTGGGCGAGGATGGCATAGGCGCGTCACTGTCGCTAAGCGGGACGTTCACCCGCTCTGACAGCCTGTCGTATCGCGGGCCCGATGCGGTGCTGTTGGACGATGGTGAGGGGAGCAGCGTCTATCGCACGCTTTATGACCCCGCATCCGGGTTCGGTCCGCGGTTGCGTGATACCAAGAGCGAGACGTTCGAGCTTGGCACCGCATACGACACGCGGATTGGCGACTGGCAGCTGAACGCCACCGCCAACTGGGCCCATGGCGAGAGCCGGACCCTGACCGACGGCAGCGCGAATACCGATGCGCTGGAACTGGCGGTGCAGAACGGCGATGTCGCCTATGACGCGCCGGTCGCGACCTTGCTGGCGAATGGTGTGACTGCGCGCCCGACTTATCGCGCGACCTCTAACACTGAAGATGTTTCGACCCTCGTCACGGCCAGTGGCCAGCCGATCACCTTGCCTGCGGGCGAGGTATCGGTCGTGCTGAAGGCCGGGTACGACTGGAACAACATCGACAGTGCAGACAGCCGCAATCCCGAGAGCCGCCTGAACCTGACGCGCGGCGATCTCAACGGCGGCGTCACGCTGGGCATTCCCATCGCCAGCCGCCGCACGGGTACGCTTGATGCCATTGGCGACCTCTCGCTCGACCTTTCGGGCGGGGTAAGTCACTTGTCGGATTTCGGCACGCTGTACGACGGCAGCTTCGGTCTGACTTGGGGCATCACCGACAAGCTCGATCTGCAGGCCAGCTATATCTACCGCCAGGCCGCGCCTACGCTGACCCAGCTTGGCGCGCCGCAAGTGCTGACCAGCGGGTCCACGGTTTATGACTTCACGACCGGCCAGAACGTACTGGTCGACGTGCTGTCGGGTGGCAATCCGAACCTGGTTGCGGAAAAGCAGAAGGACTGGAAGATCGCGCTGAACTGGGACTTGCCGTTCCTCGACCGGTCGCGGTTCATCGCCGAATACTATGACGAGACCTCGACCAATACGTCCGGCTCATTCTCTGCCCTGACGCCGGAGATCGAGGCGGCATTCCCCGAACTGTTCGTACGCGATACGGCAGGCAACCTGATCCTTGTCGACCAACGCCCGGTGACGTTCGCCGAGGAACGCGGCCGCCGCATCCGTTGGGGTCTGGACGTGTCGGACGAGATTTCGGGCGGAGAGCAGGAGCGGGGTGAACGCGGCGCTGGTCGCGGTGGCCGGGGCGGCGGCATGCCCGGTATGGGCGGTCGCGATCGTCGGGGCGGGCGTTGGAGCCTGTCGCTGTTCCACACCTATCGCCTGCAGGACGAAGTGCTGATCAGCGACAACGGTCCGTTGCTGGACCTGCTCGACGGCGATTCGCTGGTGAACAGCCCGACTGCGCAGCACGGGATCGAGATGCGCGGCGGGCTTTACTACAACGGTTTCGGCCTGCGCCTGTCGGGCAATTACATTGGCGGAAGCTCCATCGACGGCAGCACGGCGACAGGGGCCAGCGGGCTGGATTTCCACCCCTATGCCACCTTCGATGCGCGCATGTTCGTCGATCTGGAGCGGCAGTTTCAGGACGTTGATTTCCTGAAAGGCAGCCGGGTTTCACTGCGCGTCGACAACATCTTCAACGTGCAGCAGCGGGTGACGGACGATACCGGCACGGTGCCCTTCGCCTACCTGCCCGACTTTACCGACCCCAAGGGCAGATTTTTCGAGATCGATTTCCGCAAGCGGTTCTGAATTGGCGCATTGTCCCTTCGGCCAATAGGACAGCGCAGGCGGGCCCCCTAGCCTGACGATCGCCTTGGGAGGGGTGACCGTGAGAGCCGTACCTGCAACCGTTATCTGTATTGCCGGGGTCGTGATTACCGCTCCGGCCTTGGCGCAGGATGCTGGGCAGACCATCGTCGTCACCGCCCCCGGCGGGGCCTTCGATCTGGACGATGCACTGGCGCTGGAGCGCGCCGACATCGCGGTGGCGGGCGTGCCCGATGTGCTGGGCGCAATGACGCGCAATTTCGCGGGCGTCACGTTGCAGGATGCGCAGAACAACCCGTGGCAGCCGAACCTTGTCGATCGCGGCTATGTCGCCTCGCCCTTGCAGGGGCAGGCGCAGGGTATCGCGGTCTATCTGGATGGCGCGCGGTTCAACCAGCCCTTTGGCGATACCGTCAATTTCGACCTGATTCCCGATGCCGCGATCCGCGCGCTGACCATGCGCGATGCGGGGCCGGTCTATGGCCTGAATGCTTTGGGCGGGGTGCTGGTGATGGAAACGATGACCGGGCGCGACGATCCCGGCGTCGAGGCCGCCGCCGCCATCGGTTCGTACGGAGAGCGCGACCTCAGCGCTTCTGCCGGTAGCGCATTCGGACGGTTCAGCGCATTCGGCGCGGTGCAATATCGCGAGGAGGATGGCTGGCGCGACTACAGCCCTTCGGACCTGCTCAACGGCTATGTCGATGTCGGCTTCGAAGGGGAGCGCGGCGGGGCGCACTTGAAGTTTATCGGTGCGGAAACGAACCTGACCGGCAACGGCGTGGCCCCGGTCGAACTGCTTGCCGCGCGGCGGCAGTCGGTGTTCACATGGCCCGACCGGACGAACAACCGCTATGGCCGCTTCAGCCTGCACCCTTGGCTGGCGCTGTCCGATGGAATGCGGCTGGAGGCGACGCTCTATCGCCAGCGCCGCAAGGCCGATACCGCGAATGGCGACGCTGCGGATATCGAGGAATGCGAGGAAGAAGAATTCGAGGGCTTGCTCTGCCTCGAAAGCGTGGGTGACGATGATGATGAGGCACAGACCGTTCTTACGGACAGAGAGGGCAATGCCATTGCCGATTTGCTGGATGACGGAGAATATGGCGTGTTCAACCGGGGGCGCATCAAGACCCGTTCCGAAGGCATCCTGGCACAGTTGATCGCGGAAACGCCGATGGGCGCGCGGACCAACCGGCTGGCGGCGGGTTTCAGCTACGATTCCAGCGAGAGTGCCTTCAGCACTTCGACCGAACTGGGCGAACTGACCGACACGCGCAGCGTCAATGGGCTGGCCATCTTCATCGACCAGCCGGACGGTGCGATCGCGCCGGTCGGCCTGAAAACTCGCACCCGGTACTGGAGTGCCTTCGTCGGCAACAGCCTGCCATTGGGCGGCGCGCTGACGGCGGAAATCGGGCTTCGCTATAACCATGCCAAGGTGCGGCTGGTCGACCAGATCGGCACGGCACTGAATGGCAAGCACCGTTTCAGCCGTCTCAACCCCGGCATCGAACTGGACTGGGCGCTATCGCCCACAGTGTCGCTGCGTGCGGGCTATTCGGAGACGAACCGCGTGCCGACCCCGGCGGAACTGTCCTGCGCGGACGAGGATGCACCGTGCAGTCTGACCAACTTCTTCATCGCCGATCCACCGCTGGAGCAGGTCGTCGCCAAGACCTTCGAACTGGGCGCGACGGGCGAGATCGCGGCGGGTGCGTGGGATGTAGACTGGCTGCTCTCCGGCTATCGCACCACCAACACCAACGACATCCAGTACATCGCCAGCGCGATACGCGGGCGCGCCTATTTCCAGAATGTGGGCAGCACGCGGCGTCAGGGTGTGGAGGCGACCCTTCAGGCGCGGCGCGGCGGGCTGCGCCTGTCGGCCAGCTATGCATTCATCGACGCGACCTACCGTTCGCCGCTCACGCTAAGCAGCCCTGCCAACCCGGAGGCTGACGACGATGGCGAAATCTACGTAGCGCCCGGCGACCGCCTTCCCGGTCTGCCGCAGCATAGCGGCACGTTCAGCGCCGATTTCCAAGGCCGTGGGTTCACGCTGGGCGGCGACATGGTGGCGCGCGGCAGCCAAGGCCTGATCGGCGATGAGGCAGACCAGAACGCCCCGGTGCCGGGTTATCTCCTTTTCAACTTGCGCGGCAGCCTCGACCTGACGCGCGGCATTTCCCTGTTCGGCGAACTGCGCAATGTGTTCGACCGCGACAATGCGACTTTCGGCACCTTCAGCGAAGTCGACGAGGTGGAACTGGAAGAATCGCCTGACGCATCCGACCCGCGTGCCTACGGCCCCGGTGCGCCCCGTCGGTGGACGCTGGGGGTGCGCGCAAGGTTCTGACGTCTTTGCAGTTCCATTCGGGCTGCGTCGAACCTATCTGCATTCGCAGATGTCGCGGACCGAAGCCGGAACCCCGCCCAACCCGAAGGGCAGCGATCGCTTTCTGGAAGAGAAGGCGACCTATACCGTTCGCGGTTCGCAGCCGGACATAGAGGCGGGCGTCGGCGCGATCCGCGAAGTTCTGCGCACGCTAAAGCCCAAGCCCGGCGTTTACCGGATGCAGGACGCGCGCGGCGACGTGCTTTATGTCGGCAAGGCGCGCGCGCTGAAGAACCGGGTGGCGAACTATACGCAGGTCGAACGCCTGCCGCTGCGCCTGCAACGCATGGTCGCGCAGACGCGGTCGATGACGATCGTGACGACCAATTCCGAGGCGGAGGCGCTGCTGCTAGAGGCGCAGCTGATCAAGCGCTATCGCCCGCCGTACAATGTTCTGTTGCGCGACGACAAAAGCTTCCCTTTCATCTTGCTGCGCGCCGATCACGATTTTCCGCGCATCATGAAACATCGCGGCGCCCGCAAGGCCAAGGGCAATTACTATGGCCCCTTTGCCAGCGCCGGTTCGGTCAACACGACGATCAACGCGTTGCAGAAACTGTTCCTGCTGCGATCCTGCACCGACAGCTTTTTCAGCCGCCGCGACCGGCCCTGCCTGCTCTATCAGATCAAGCGCTGTTCCGCGCCCTGCGTCGATCGCATCGACAAAGCGGGCTATGCCGAACTGGTGGGTGAGGCGAAGGATTTCCTCGCCGGCAAATCCAGCGCGGTGCAATCGAAAATAGAAGCCCAGATGGCCGAGGCGGCCGAGGCGCTGGATTTCGAGCGCGCCGCCATGCTGCGCGACCGTCTGCGCGCGGCGACGTTCATTCAAGGTTCGCAGGGGATCAACGCGGCAGGTGTTGGCGACGCCGATGTTTTCGCGATGGCCACGAAGGGCGGGCACGTAGGCATTCAGGCGTTCTTTATCCGGGGCGGCCAGAACTGGGGCCACCGCGCCTTCTTCCCGCGTCATACCGATGGTTTGGAAGAGGCCGACGTCATGTCCGCCTTCCTCGCCCAGTTCTACGAGGAAGTACCGCCCGCCAAGACCATTCTGATCGACCGTGATCTGCCAGAGCGGGAATTGCTGGAAGAGGCGTTCGCGGAAAGCGCAGGCCGTGCTGTCAGCATCAGCGTTCCGCAACGCGGCGACCGGCGCCGTCTGTTGGAACAGGCGACCCGCAACGCGGTAGAGGCGCTGGAACGGCGGCTGGCCGAGACCAGCACGCAGGCGAAAACCCTGCGCGAAACGGCGGAATTTCTCGACCTGCCAGACCTGCCGCAGCGGATCGAGGTTTACGATAACAGCCATATCCAGGGCACCAACAGCGTCGGCGCGATGGTCGTCGCTGGGCCGGAGGGATTTCTGAAAGGCCAGTACCGCAAGTTCAACATCCGCAAGGCGCAGACCAACGACGATTTCGGCATGATGCGCGAAGTGATGGAACGCCGCTTTGCCCGCGCGCTGAAGGAAGACCCGGATCGCGCCACGCAGGGCAAGGGCGACGGGATGTGGCCCGACCTCGTTCTTGTGGACGGCGGCAAGGGGCAGGTCTCTGCCGTGATGGACACGCTGGAGGAACTGGGCATCGAGGACGTGAACGTCGTCGGTGTCGCCAAGGGTCCGCACCATGGGCGCGAAGGGCGCGAGGTGTTCCACTTCCCCGACGGGCGCGAAAAGACGCTGCCGACCAATTCGCCGGTCCTGTTTTATCTGCAACGCCTGCGCGACGAGGTGCACCGCTTTGCCATCGGCGCGCACCGCGCAAAGCGCAGCCGGGCGATTACCGCCAGCCCGCTGGACGAAATCCCCGGTATCGGCCCTGCCAGGAAGCGCGCGTTGCTGCTGCATTTCGGCACGGCCGGCAAAGTGCGGGCGGCAGCTTTGGAAGACCTGCAACGCGTGCCCGGCGTATCCGATGCGGTCGCGCGGCAGATTTATGACTTCTATCACCCGTCTGGATGACTACCTTGCCGGTACGGCAATGGTAACGCGGCGGCGCTCTGCCCTAGTGAGCGTGACGATTTTTGAGGGAGCATACCGATATGAGCAGCCTGGTCGGCCCGGACGAAGACAATCCGCTGGGCAAACCGCCCGTGCCCGAGGACGTGCAGGACGCAATCCGCACGCTGATCCGCTGGGCGGGCGACGATCCAGAGCGGGAAGGTCTGCTCGATACGCCCAAGCGCGTGGCGCGTGCGTGGAAGGAATATTGCCAAGGCTACACCGAAGATCCGGCGATCCACCTGTCCCGCATTTTCGAGGAAGTGGGCGGCTATGACGAGGTCGTCTTGCTGAAAGATATCCCGTTCCAGTCGCACTGCGAACACCACATGGCCCCGATCATCGGCAAGGCGGCCATCGCCTATCTGCCGCGCGATCACGTTGTCGGCATTTCAAAGCTGGCGCGTGTGCTGCACGGTTTTGCGCGGCGGCTGCAGATTCAGGAACGGCTGACGGCGGAAGTGGCTCAGTGCATCTGGGACCACCTGAAGCCGCACGGCGTTGCCGTGGTGATCGAGGCGAGCCACGCCTGTATGACCGCGCGCGGCGTTCGCACGCCCGGGGTGGCCATGACGACCAGTCGGATGATGGGCACGTTCCTTGAGGATGATCGCACCCGTAAGGAAGTGCTGAGTCTGATGTGTTATTGACCCTCAGCGCGATACCCGTGTGCGCCAAGACTTTCGCGCACACGGGCGAGGGCAGCGGCCTTCGGGTCCGGCTCTTCCAGCAGGGCGAAGCTGCCCGAAACGACGAAACTGCAATGTCCGTGCACGACCGCGACCAGCGAGCGTGACAGGCGGACCACGTCGGCCTGTGTGTCGGCGGGAAGGGCGGTGCGGACTTCTTCCTCGACGATGCGAGTCAGCCCTGCGCGGCGGTCGCGATCGTCCTCGGGAAGTTCGATGCCTTCGGGCAGGCGGTGGGCATAGATTGCCGACCACAGTTCCGGGTGCTGTTCAGCAAAGGCGAAATAACCGGCGACCAGCGCGGCGATGCGGTCGTCTCTCGCTTGCGACAGTTGCTCGTCCAATAATTCCGCCCAGCGTTCGAAGCTGCGCGAATTGATCGCCGCGATCAGGCCGTCGACCGACCCGAAGAGGTTGGCGATGGTGCCGACCGAATAGCCCGCCCGTTTGGCCACTTCGCGCCCGGAAAAGCGGGCGAGGCCCACCTCGCCCAGATGCGCGTGGCCATGTTCGACGAAAAGTGCGCGCAATTCCCCGCGCGTATGATCCGATCGGCGTCCCATCCGGTCGCTTTATGCAAACAAATAAACACTGTCCAATAAAATATTGAACACCGTTCATTTATCGCGTACCGAGTCGCGGTCCAACTTGGGGAAGAGCGGCAATGGAATGGATCGTCATCATCGGCATGGGCGTCGCGCTGTATCAGCTATGGCGGCGGCTGGAGCAGTTGGAGCGGACCGTTGCCTGGCACGAACAGCGGTTGGCTGCGCCGGTTGCCGACCCTGCGCCATTTGCGCCTGAACCTGCCGTTCCCGAACCCGTGCCGGACCCGGCGCCAAGGCCCGCACGATCCGTCGCATCAGTTGTGCCGCAGGTCCGCAAGATTGCGCGCGCCGTCGTCAGCGACGGGTCTGTCGCACAGCCGCGCGCGACCAGCGTCCCCCGTTCGTTTTCGTTCAACTTCGAAGACCTGTTCGGGCGTCAGCTGCCGATCTGGGCGGGCGGCATCACGCTGGCCATCGCGGGCTTTTTCCTGGTCATGTACGCCATCGACCTTGGGCTGTTGTCGCCCCTGGTCCGCGTGTTGCTTGGTTTTGCGTTTGGTGCCTTGTTGCTCAACGGTGCGTTTTTCGCAGAGCGGATGAAGGCGCGCATTGCCGACGACCGCGTGCCGCAGGCCTTGGCCGGGGCGGGGCTGGCGACGCTTTATGCCTGCTTCTACCTTGCCGGAACGCAGTACGGCTTGATCGGCAGCGGCATTGCCTTTGCCGGATTGGCGGCGGTGACCGCCGGTGCGATCTGGCTTTCGTTCAGGTTCGGGCTGCCCTCTGCAATCCTCGGCCTTGTCGGCGGATTTGCCGCGCCGATGATGGTCAGTACCGATCAGGCGAACTTGCCGGTGCTCTCGATATACCTTGCGCTGGTGTCGGGCGGCTTGGTGTTGACCGGCAATCGCCAGCAGCGCCCGTGGCTGGGCATGGCGGCGCTGGCGGGCGGCATCCTGTGGGGCTTTGCAATGCTCTATGCGCAGGATTTCGGCGCGGCGGATCGGCTGTTTGTAGGTCTTTATGTAATCGGCATCGGCGCGGCCCTGCCCGCGATGCTGGGCGATGTGCCGCATCGCCGCTGGCTGCGGGCCGGGGCGGGCGCGTTCGCGGCGTTGCAGATGGCAGAGATCGTCGACGAAGGCGGGTTCGAGATGCTGACGTGGGGGCTCTACGCGGTGCTCGCCGGGGCGCTCAGCTTTCTTGCGTGGCGAGAGAGCGAGTTGCGCGATGCCCGGGCGCTGGCGGCGGCGGTGCTGCTATGGTTGTTGATCGATTGGTACAATCCAGATGCGGCGGTGTTCGCGGGCGTGGCCTTCGTCTTCGCCACGATTTTCGCCGCCGTTCCGCTGGCGCATATCTGGCGCGGGGATGCGCGTCATGCCGATATTGTACAACTCGCCGGATTCGCGCCGCTGCTGACGCTGACGACGATGTGGCACTTTGGCGCGATGTTCAACGACCTGAAGCTTTTGGTGGGAGCGGCGGCGCTGGTGTTGGCTGCTCTCCCGGCAGTCGCGGCGTGGCGATTGGGCGAGGAAAGCCTCGACTGGCGCGGTCACTTGCTGGAGTTTTCGGCGGCGTTGACGACGTTCTTCGCCTTTGCGCAGGTCCTGCACGATGACTGGGGTGCGATCGCGATGGCCATCTCTGCGATCGGGTTTGCCGTTGTGCTACCCCGCCGTGTGGCGACCGCCCGCACGTTCGCGGCGATGGCGACCCTGTTCGCGATCTATCCTCTCGCCGAGTGGTGGGAGGCGGGCCTGAATGCCATGGCGACCGAACCGTTCTACAAGAGCGACCTTGTCAGCTGGCAGGATACGCTGCGCTATCTGGTGCCGGGTGTCGCGGCGGGGTTGGTGCTGGCGTGGCGACAGGCCGGGATCGGGTCGAAATATGTCACGCGGGGCATCGCGGTGGCGGCAGGTATCGGCGCGCTGGTCGCGGTGCACAGCCTCTACAAGCTGGTGTTCGGCATAATCGGTCCCGTCGGGTTCGAGGCGCTGGGCTTGGCCGAGCGGACCGTGTGGGAAGCATTGTTGCTGGGCGCGGCGATGGCGGCGGTGTGGGCGGGCGACCGGCTTCCGCACGGGCGCAGGATCGCGATGGATCTGGCGGGAACGTCGCTGGCACATTTCGCGGTATTCACGCTGCTGATGCACAACCCGCTTTGGAGCGCGCAGGCAGTCGGGCCGGTGGTGGTCGCGAACCTTGGGCTGGCGGCCTATGCCGTGCCGGTTGGTGCGCTGGCGCTGTTGTCGCGGTTGGTGCCTGCCAAGTGGCGGGACGTGTTCGAGGTCGGGATCATGGCGCTGTTGCCGATTCTGGCAATCACGCTGCTGCGGCAGGCGTTCAGCGGGACGATCCTGATCGATACGCCGCTGGGACAGGCGGAGGACCTGCTGCGCTCACTAGCCGGAATCTTGTTGGCCGTTGGCTACCTGTTGTGGGGTGCGCGCACGGGCGACCGCACTTGGCGGATCGGGTCGCTGGTGCTGATGCTGCTGGCAGTCGGCAAGGTCTTCGTGCTCGATGCCTCGGTGCTCGAAGGCCTCGCCCGGATCGCCAGTTTCCTCGCGCTGGGCTTCAGCCTGATCGGGATCGGCTGGTTTTACTCTCGGATCCTGTCGCGCCCTCAGCCCGCTCAGGCAGCGGGCTGAGGCGCGGCAAGGTCGACCAGCGCGTCGATCACGCTTGCGTCCTCGATAGTCTGGGGCACGACGATCTCCTGACCGTTCAGGATCGCGCGCAGCAGGTTGCGCAGGACTTTGCCAGAGCGCGTCTTGGGCAGGGCATCGGCGAAGAACACGTCGCGGGGGGAGGCGATGGCGCCGATATCCTCGCGAATGGTGCGCACGATGTCCTTCTTTACCGAGTCCAGATCGCCGACCCCGGCGCGGGTGACGACGAAGGCCACGGCCATCTCGCCCTTCAACTCGTCCGCCGCGCCGACCACGGCACATTCGACGACCGCCGGGTGATTGGCGACGACTTCCTCCATCTGGCCGGTCGACAGGCGATGTCCCGCGACGTTGATGATGTCATCGGTGCGGCCCATGATGTGGATGAAGCCATCGGCGTCAATCATGCCCGCATCGCCACTGGTGTAGTGCCCTGCGAAGTCGACGAAGCCTTGCTGAAACCGTTCGGGATTGTTCCACAACGCGCGGAAGTTGCCCGGCGGCAGCGGCTGTTCGATCAGCAGCGTGCCGACGGTTCCGGCATCCGCGTCGTGCCCCGCTTCATCTTTCACCTTGAAACGGTATCCCGGCACGGCGCGGCCCGCGCTGCCCGGCTTGATTTGCGTTTCGCCCATACCGAAGCAGGTGGCGATGGCGGGCCAGCCCAGTTCGGTCTGCCACCAGTGATCGATAACGGGCTTCTTGAGCTGGTCCGCGATCCACAGCAGCGTGTCGGGATCGGCGCGTTCGCCCGCAAGGAACAGGGCTGTCAGGCTGTCGAGGCTGGCCTTGGCGATGAACTCGCCATCGGGATCGGCGCGGCGGATGGCGCGGATCGCGGTGGGGGCGGTGAACAGCACCTTCACATTGTGCTTGTCGATCAGGGTCCAGAAGATGCCCGCATCGGGGGTGCCGATCGGCTTGCCCTCGAACAGGACTGATGTCGCCCCGGCGAGCAGCGGGCCGTAAACGATGTAGCTGTGGCCCACGACCCAGCCGATGTCCGACGCTGCCCAATAAACGTCGCCCGCTTCGACGCCGTAGATCGCCTTCATCGACCATGACAGCGCGGTGGCGTGTCCGCCGTTGTCGCGCACCACGCCCTTGGGCGTGCCGGTCGTGCCGGAGGTATAGAGGATGTAGAGCGGATCGGTGCTGGCCACAGGCACCGGATCGACGGCAGTGGCGGCATCGTAGGCAGCGTTCCAGTCCAGATCGCGGTTCGGCACCAGTTCGCAGCGCAGTTCTTCGCGTTGCAGGATGAAGCACGCATCGGGCTTGTGCGAAGACAGCTCGATCGCCTTGTCGAGCAGCGGCTTGTAGGCAATCGTCCGATTGGGCTCCAACCCGCAGGAGGCGGAGAGCACGGCGACCGGCTTCGAATCCTCGATCCGCTTGGCCAATTCGGGTGCCGCGAATCCGCCGAACACGACCGAGTGGATCGCGCCGATCCGCGCGCAGGCCAGCATGCCGAACACGGCTTCGGGCACCATCGGCATATAGATGACGACGCGGTCGCCCTTTTTCACGCCGGATGCGGCCAGCATCCCCGCGGTGCGCGATACGCGTTCCAGCAGTTCGGAATAGGTGTAGGTCGCAGACTTGCCGGTAATCGGGCTTTCGTAGATCAGCGCCGCCTGATCCCCACGCCCCGCCGCGACGTGGCGGTCGACAGCGTTGATGCAGGTATTGATCTTTCCATCGGGGAACCAGCCGTCGGTGGCGGCATCATGGGCGACCGTCGGGGCCTTCAGCCATTCGAGGTCTTGCGCCGCATCCAGCCAGAACCCTTTAGGATCGTCCTGCGCGGTCTGGAAAGCCTTTTCGTAACCCACTTCGCACCCTCCTATGGTCGTCTCCCTCAAGACGAAATCACGACCGAAGGGGCATCCGGGTTACGGATGCCCCCCCTCTCGCCAAGCAACAGATCACCATGCTAGCGGATCTTCCCGCTTGGCTGTGACCCCATCGGCCTAGAAGCTGTATTTCGCCGAAACCTGCACCTTCTGCAGATTGCCGTCGAGCCCGGCTTCGGTCTCCCGCTCGGCGTACATGTACTCGATCCCCAGATCGAGCTTCGGCACCGGCGAGTAGATGAAGTTCGCCAGCGCGTTCCACACCGTGTCGGTCGCGCCGCCGCCGGTCAGGTCGACCGGGTTGTCCGCCTTGAAATAGCTGCCAGCGATCGTCGAGCGCGCCTTGTCGTTCCACACGTGGCGGAACGCGGCAAAGCCCGAATAGCTGGCGATGGTTTCAAGACTGCCGTCGGCATCCAATGCCGCACCGTTGACGATGTTGAGCCCGATATAGCGACCCAGACCGTCGCCCGCGTTGACCATGAAGCGCAGGTCGTCCTTCTCGCCCACCCCGATCTTGGCAGAGGCGGAGACGCCATAGCCGATCGCGCTGTCCGACCCATTGCCGCCGGTGTCGTTGTCGGTAACCTTCAGTTGGCGACCGATGGCGGCGATGGAAAAGGCGTTCTTGCCTGCCGTCTTGTCGAAACGGACCACGACATCGGGCATTGCATCGTCACCCGGCGTGATGCGACCGCCGCCAAAGGGCGTAATCGTTGCCTCCGGGTTTTCAACCGCGAAGGACAGTCCGCCCTTCGACGTATAGCGGATCAGCGGCTGGCGGATGAAGACCGTGCCCGGCGTGGTGCCGATAAAGTCCAGCGTATCGGGCAGGGCACCGACGTTGAAGAAAGTCGACCAGGTCTGACCCACCGTCCAACCGTCGTAGGTCAGAAATGCTTGGCGGATGCGCGGGGTATAGGAATTGGTCGTGCGTTCGCCGTCACCCGGGGTGGCCATGAAATCAAGCTCGATCATGGAATTCAGCGGCTTGCCCATGATGGGGGTGCTGGTCGAAATGTTGAAGCGCGTCTGGCGTGCGCTGAAATCGGTGTCCCAGCCACTCGATTCTCCGCCACCCACCGGGATCGTGCCGGGGATCAGGAAGTCGCGAACGATGTTGTCGTTGGCATACTGTCCTGCATTGGTGCGTGCGCTGATCGCATCCAGTTTGACGTAACCGCCTATCTTGATCTGCGTATCGCCGACGTGGAAGCCGGAGCGATCCGAAGTCTCGACCGCAGCGACACGGGTTTCGAGAGCATCCTGCTTGGCGGCGACGGCGCGGGTTTCGGCGACGGCCGCGCGCATTTCGGAAACGGCGGCGGCATCTGCCCCGGTCGGCTGCTGCGCATCCATCCGCGCTTCCAGCGCCATGATCATTGCCTCAAGCTTGTCGAGCCTGTCCTCTACCGAATCCTGCGCAAGGGCGCTTGTCGGCACTAGAGCGCTGGCGGCCAGCAAAGCGGCGGTTATACGTGAACACTCCATGGAAACTCCCCTCTCCATCTGTCGTGGTTGTGGGGCAAAAAATCGCAGTTTCAGGGGCGTTCCACTATCGGCAATACGTCTATTAGACTAAGGTCGAGAAGCAAACCGGCCCGCGAAACGCTAGGGAAATGCGCAACATTTCGCATTTGCAGCAAGGCGGGCGAACAACACCAGACCTCGGGGGAGTGTCATGCAGGAAACAATCGATCGTCAGGCCGAAGTGGTCACCGTGCCGGAATCGGCGAAGCAGGGCACGCATTGCACGCTGGCCGACTATCAGGCGATGTATCAACGCTCCATCGACGACAGCGACGGGTTCTGGGCCGATCAGGCATCGCGACTCGACTGGTTTCGCGCGCCCACCACGATTGCCGATTGGTCGTTCGATCCAGTCGATATCAAGTGGTTCACCGATGGCCAGCTGAACATCTGCCACAACGCGCTCGACCGCCATGTCGCGGCCGGCAAGGGCGATGTCACCGCGCTGATCTTCGAACCGGACAGCCCCGATACGCCGGTCCGCAAGATCACGTATGCCGAATTGTTGGCCGAAACGATCAAGATGGCGGGCACGCTGAAAAAGATGGGCGTGCAAAAGGGCGACCGGGTCACGATCTACATGCCGATGATTCCCGAAGGTGCGGTGGCGATGCTGGCCTGCGCGCGCATCGGCGCGGTGCATTCGGTCGTGTTCGGCGGATTCAGCCCCGACGCGATCGCGGGCCGGATCGAGGATTGCCTGTCCGACTGGGTGATCTGCGCCGACGAAGGCCTGCGCGGTTCGAAGCGCGTACCGCTGAAGAGCAACGTGGACGAGGCATTGAAGAAGGTTTCGGCCAGGGCCGTGCTGGTCGTGCGCCACACCGGCGGCGATGTCGCCATGACCGAGGGGCGCGATCACTGGTATCACGAACTGTCCGAAGGCGTTCCAGACACGTGCGAATGCGAAGTGATGAATGCGGAAGACCCGCTGTTTATCCTCTACACCTCCGGCTCCACCGGTAAGCCGAAGGGCGTGGTCCACACGATTGGCGGCTATTCGGTCTGGACCGAGACGACGTTCCGCTATGTGTTCGATTACCGTCCGGGCGAGGTGTACTGGTGCACCGCCGACATCGGCTGGGTCACGGGCCACAGCTACATCGTCTATGGTCCGCTGCAGAACGGCGCGACCGCGCTGATGTTCGAAGGCGTGCCGAACTATCCCGACCATGACCGGTTCTGGGCCGTGGTCGACAAGCACAAGGTCAATATCTTCTACACCGCGCCCACCGCGATCCGCGCCTTGATGCGCGAAGGCGACGCGCATGTGACCAAGCACGACCTGTCGAGCCTGCGCCTGCTGGGCAGCGTGGGCGAGCCGATCAACCCGGAGGCATGGCGCTGGTACCACGACACAGTTGGCAAGGGTGCGATGCCCATCGTTGATACGTGGTGGCAGACCGAGACCGGCGGTATCATGATCACCACCCTGCCGGGCGCGCACGACATGAAGCCGGGCAGCGCGGGCAAACCGTTCTTCGGCGTCTGCCCGCAGCTGGTCGACAACGACGGCGCGGTTCTGAACGGCGCGACCGAGGGCAATCTGTGCATTACCGCCAGCTGGCCCGGTCAGTCACGCACAGTTTATGGCGACCACGAGCGGTTCATCCAGACGTACTTCTCCAACTACAAGGGCAAGTATTTCACCGGCGATGGCTGTCGCCGCGATGCCGATGACTATTACTGGATCACCGGCCGCGTCGACGACGTTATCAACGTATCGGGCCACCGCATGGGCACGGCTGAGGTCGAATCGGCTCTGGTGCTGCACGAGATGGTGGCAGAGGCCGCGGTCGTCGGGTTCCCGCACGACATCAAGGGGCAGGGCATCTATTGCTACGTCACGCTGAATGCGGGGATTGAGGCGAACGACGATCTGGCCAAGACCCTGCGCCAGTGGGTGCGGACAGAGATCGGGCCGATCGCAACGCCCGATCACCTGCACTTTACGCCCGGCCTGCCCAAGACCCGTTCGGGCAAGATCATGCGCCGCATCCTGCGCAAGATTGCAGAGAACGACTTCGGTTCGCTGGGCGATACTTCGACGCTGGCCGATCCTTCGTTGGTTGACGGGCTTATCGAAGGGCGCCTGAATCGCTAAGGTCACCGCTAAAGCCTTATCCAAGGGTCGGTTTTTGGGGAAGGGAGTCCCCTTATGTCCGGACGTGTCGTTATTGCCGATGATCACCCGCTGCTGCGCGCGGCCATTCGCGGCTGTGTTGAACAGGCGTGGCCCGGCCGCGAAGTGGTGGAGGTGGCCGATGCCGCCTCTGCCCGCGCCGAGGCGGCGAAGGGCGGAGTAGAGCTGCTGACGCTCGACCTGCATATGGCGGACAGCAACGGATTGCAGACATTGATGGCGTTCCGTCAGGATTTTCCCGACATGCCCGTCGCCATCGTTTCGGCTAGCGAGGAGTCGCGGATTCGGCGCGGCGCGCAGGAACTGGGCGCCGCGGCATTCATCCCAAAAAGTGCACCGCTACCCGAAATGCGCGCGGCTCTGACCGCCGTGGCAGAGGGAGATGTCTGGTTTCCGAACGGTGTTGAGGACGAGGCCGAGGACGAAGGCAATATCGAGAAGCTGGCTCGGCTGACCCCGGCTCAGCGCCGCATCCTGACGCTGGTGTCCGAGGGTAAGCTCAACAAGCAGATCGCGCATGAGATGGATATATCGGAAGCGACGGTGAAGGCGCACATGACGGCAATTTTCCGGCGCCTGGGCGTCGTCAACCGGACTCAGGCGGTGCTGATTGCGAAGGAACTGGACGCCGCCGGATTGCCGCCTGCCGAGGTGTGACAAGCGGCGAACAGCCAGACTTATTCGTCGTGGACCGACTTTGAATTGAGCTGGATGTAGTTCTCGATCCCCATGCGGGCGATCAGGTCGAACTGCTTTTCAAGGTGGTCGACATGCTCTTCCTCGCTTTCGAGGATGCTCTCGAACAATTCGCGGCTGATGTAATCGCGCACGGTTTCGCAATGGGCGATCGCGTCGCGCAGCAGCGGAATGGCCTCTTCCTCCAGCGCGAGGTCGGCCCTCAGGATTTCCTCGACATTCTCGCCGATCTTCAGCTTGTGCAGCGCCTGAAAATTGGGAAGCCCGTCAAGGAACAGGATGCGGTCCGCCAGCTTATCGGCATGCTTCATCTCGTCGATGGATTCGTGCCGCTCGAACTCGGCCAGCTTGGCCACGCCCCAGTTGTCCAGCATGCGATAGTGCAGCCAGTATTGGTTGACGGCGGTCAGTTCGTTGGTGAGCGCCTTGTTCAGGTACTCGATGACTTTCGCGTCGCCCTTCATCGCAGGCCTCCTGTCGCTGGGATTGCACGCCCACCTAGGGGCACGCAGCGCGCCGGGGCAAGGAATTTCGAGTAGTTGCTAATGCCTTGCAGGACGCTGGGCAGCGGCGCTGGTAATCAGGCCGCGCAGCAGCGAAATTCGTCGAGGATTTCCTCAGCCTCGTCCAGACACTGGCGGCATTGCGGCTGGTGGCCCAGTTCGGCGTAGATGTGTTCGGCCGTGCCCGCGCAGACCGGCGCCAGAGCGCGGAAATCCTTTTCGCGGATCGCATTGCAGATGCACAGGTACATGCTCGAATCGGCCCTCTCGTTGCCTCTTCGCTCTTGTTAATGCGAATTGCTTGCAAAAGCAAACCCCGCAATATGTCGTCCTACCGTGCAACTAGTGCGGCCCGCCTGATGCCCATCCCGGCCAGCTTGCGCCACAGCCATTCCAGCGGCCCGATCCCGAACCGCGCCAACCATGGCCGTGACCAGCCGAGCATCAGCGTCCAGCCTAGCAGCACGAACAGTACGAGCGTCGCCTGCCCATATTCGTACGCGCCGAGGTTCAATCCCCATCCGTGGAAAATGAACGTCATCACGACGGTGGTGCCGAGATAGTTGCTGAACGCCATCCGCCCCGCCGCCGCAATCCGCGCGCCCGGCCCCGACCGCGCGATCGCCGCGCCGAACAGCGCGAGCAGAGCCAGATACCCCGCCACCATCGCCACGCGCCCCACGATGCCATAGCGATAGGGGAGCAATTCCGTGGTAATCGACGAGAACTGG
The DNA here is from genome assembly GCF_001028705.1 of Croceicoccus naphthovorans. Taxonomy (NCBI): domain Bacteria; kingdom Pseudomonadati; phylum Pseudomonadota; class Alphaproteobacteria; order Sphingomonadales; family Erythrobacteraceae; genus Croceicoccus; species Croceicoccus naphthovorans. Next base: position 654,436 of record NZ_CP011770.1, read on the forward strand.
ACCGACGCGGCATAGGCCAGCATCGCGCCATACCACGCTACGCCAATCACCAGCCCGCAGCCAGCGGCCCACAACAGCGCCCGGCGCGACCAGCCGCCGGTAAAGAACCCGCTCTTGCCCAATCCCATGCCGCACAACATCAGCGGCAGCGCCTCCAGCACGGCAAAGGCCGCCATCCGCAAGGGCGCATCTGGCGTGACGGTCAGGCGGTAGCGGATCGCTTCCCAGAACCCCATCGCGTATTCAGCCATCTTCTCGGCAACGCGCGCCTGAATGGCGGCCTCGGTCTCGGCAGCAGCGGCGAGGTCGGAGGGGCTACCGACACCGCTCGCGCTAACCGCGCCAAGATGCATGCCCCATGCGCCTTCCAGTGCCCCGGCGACCGACAGATAGGCCAGCCCGCCAAGGCCGAGCACGAACAGGCTTCCCGCCCGCAAATCCTTGAAGAACAGCGCAATCATGCCCGCAATGGCATAAGTGAGCAGGATGTCCCCCCACCAGAACAGCGCGAAGTGCAGATACCCGAACACCGCCAGCCACAGCAGTCGCCGCACTTGCTCCACCACCCGCGAAACTTCTTCCCCGCGCGACAGGAACAGCACGAGGCTGACCCCGAACAGCGTCGCGAACATCGCGCGCATCTTGCCTTCGAAGACGATCCACGAAACGCCAAAGGCCACCCAGTCCGCAGATTGAGCCTGGCCGTGCCAATCCGGATTGGCCGTCGCGAGGCCCGGACCGGCGATCGTCGTCACGTTAATCGCCAGAATACCCAAGACCGCGAACCCGCGTGCCAGATCCAGCGTGGCGATTCGGCCTGTTCGTTCAGTCGCTTGCGGGGAAAGCGGGTCATCCGCCATCGGAAAAATCGCCTTTTTCTCGGGTTCGAAGGGCAGGCTTAACGCAAAATTAGGGTTGTCCCGCAAGAGTGGCGCACAGCATTTTAGTGTGACGCGAAGGGGATCATCGGTGCGCGTACTCGCATTGGCTTCACAGAAGGGTGGATCGGGGAAGACCACGCTGTCTGGCCACTTGGCCGTTCAGGCCCAGCGCGCCGGCGCGGGGCCGGTCGTACTTATCGACATCGACCCGCAGGGCTCGCTCGCCGACTGGTGGAACGAGCGTGAGGACGAATTTCCCGCATTTGCCCAGACCGCCGTCGCGCGTCTGGCGCAGGACCTCGTGACGCTGCGTGAACAGGGCTTCAAGATGGCGGTCATCGACACGCCGCCCGCGATCACCATGGCGATCCAGTCGGTCATCAGCGTGGCCGACCTTGTCGTTGTGCCGACGCGTCCTTCGCCCCACGATCTTCGCGCTGTCGGCGCCACCGTGGACATCTGCGCCCGCGCCAACAAGCCGCTGGTCTTCGTGGTGAACTCTGCGCTGTCGAAGGCGCGCATCACGTCAGAAGCCGCAGCCGCGCTGGCCCAGTACGGCACGGTCGCCCCGGTCGTGCTGCATCACCGCACCGACTTTGCCGCTTCGATGATCGACGGTCGCACCGTGATGGAGATCGATCCCTACGGCCGCTCCGCGCAAGAGATGGAGCAGCTCTGGGCCTATCTGGCAGAGCGTCTTGAAAAGAACTTCCGCCGCAACGTCTTTGCCGGTTCCAAGCAGGCCGGTGCCGGTGTCGGCACTCGCCCCAGCGGAGGCTTCGGCCGCCGCGCCACTGGCGCATAAGGAGGCTTGGCTGTGATGGCAGGTACATCGATCGGACCGGACACAGGCGGCTTGCTGGCCAAGAAGGGCGCGGCGCGTCCCGCCATGCGTCGCCAGTCCCAGATCCAGCAGACCGGCTTTGGCGGCAACGGCGGCGGCGGTGCCCTTTCGGGCTGGCTGACCGGCGCGGAAGACGACTGCGGCTGGAACGACATGGGCGAGGGTGCAAAGCCGAATTACGGCACGCGCAGCGCCATCGGCCTCACGGCCATGACCAATTCGCCCGAATCGCTCTATGTCAACGCATCGCCCGACGATGCCGACTGGGACGAAGCGGATAGTTACGACGACGATGCGGGCGACTGGAACGCACCGGCGGCATGGACCGCCCCGGTAACGCCAGCACCTGCAGCCAATCCGGTCGGCGCGATGCAGGAACGGCTTCAGGCCGCGACTGCCGCTCCCGCCGAAGCCTATGCCGAAGAACCGCTGGAACTTGAGGCGGCGGACGAGATCCCCGTCGGCCTGTTCGGCTCGATCCGCGCGGCTTGGGCTCGCTTCGTTTCTCTGATCGTGGGTCGCGGCCCGGTAACCGTGCTGCACCTCGACCCGGCGCTGCGCGAACAGCTTCGCAATGCCGCCTATCGGCAGGGTGTGGACGATGCGATCGTCGCGGAAAGGGCGATCGAACAATATCTTGGCGCGCTGGCGTCAAAAGGTGCTAACTCCGCGACATCTTCGTCGTGGTCCTAATCGAGAGCAAGGGATGCAACCGATGAGCAAGAACCTTTTCGCGAATCGCAAGGGCCTGGCGGCCATGATGCTTGCCGGTTCGATGATGGCGGGTGTCGTTGCCGTTCAGCCTGCGATGGCGGGTGACGGATCGGTGGCCAAGGCGGCCGAGGCGCTTCAGGAAAACGAACTGGGCAAGGCCGTGCGCTATGCCGAAGATGCGGTTGAGAGCGAGCCGCGCGATGCCGCGCGTCGTGCGCTGCTGGGCCGTACTTACCTGCGCGCCGGCCGCATCTATTCTGCGCGGTCTGCGCTGGCAGAAGCGGTGAGCCTTGGCGACAACAGCCCGCGCACCGCGCTGATGCTGGCGCTGGCCGAAATCGGTGCGGGCAATCCGCGCGCCGGTGTTTCGGCGCTGGCCATGCAGGGCAATGCGATCCCGGCGGCGGACCGCGGCCTTGCCTTTGCGCTGGCCGGTGAAACTGCGCGCGGCGTGGAAATCATTTCTGCCGATATCCGCATTGGCAACAACACGCCCAAGAATCGCCAGAACCTTGCCTATGCCTTCGCCCTTGACGGTCGCTGGCGCGAGGCGCGCCTGATGGCGGCGCAGGACGTTCCGGCCAACATGCTTGATCAGCGGATCACCGAATGGGCGACGACATCGCGCCCCGATCAGGTCGGGCAACGCGTTGCCGCGCTGGTCGGCACCGAACTGGCGGACGATCAGGGCATGCCGCGTGCACTGGCCCTGTCGAACTTCCCGGCTCCGGCCCCGGCGGCAAAGCCCGCCGCGCCGGTCCAGATGGCGAAGGCAGAGCCGGTCGCTCCGGCCCAAACCGCCTCGGTCAAGCCCGCTGTTGTCGCGGCGCCTGAAAAGCCTGCTGCCAAGCCCGTCGTCGTTGCCGCGCTGGCCGAACCTGCCCCGGTAAAGACCGCCGCAGTTCCGGCATCGAACGCTGCGCCCCAGACGATGCAGATGGCGGTGATCCAGCCGACCCCTGCGAAAAAGGCAGAGGCCAAGGCCACGCCGGTCAAGGCCGCTGCGGTTACGACTTCGGCCAAGCCCGTCCCGGTCAAGAAGGCGGCCCCGGCGCTGCCGACGCCAGGCGCTGCGGGCACGCACATCGCCCAGCTCGGCTCATACGGATCGGAATCGCAGGCGCAGGCCGGTTGGAAGGTGTTCCAGTCGCGCTATGCCAACCTGAAGGGGCAGAGCCCGGTCATCACCAAGGCCAATGTCGATGGCAAGGATTACTGGCGCGTCGCCGCCGGTGGTTTTGACGCCAAGGGTGCGAACGCAATGTGCGCGGCGGTGAAGGCCGGTGGCCACGGCTGTCTCCCCATCGCCAAGAGCACGGCAAAGGCCGATGCCAAGGTCCGCGTCGCCAAGGCCGACTGACGAAACAAACGCTCCGTCGCAGCGGAGGGGGTAGAGGGGCGGTGCCGCAGGGCGCCGCCCCTTCTCGTTACGAGGGCGGGGTATAGCTGCCTTCGGGCAGGCGGATCATGCCTTCCTGCGAAGCCGTGGCGAACAGGCGACCGTCGCGGGTGAAGAAATACCCCTGCGTTAGCCCACGCCCGCCGCCCAGAAACGGCGAATCGGTGACGAAGGCGAACCATTCGTCGACCCGAGCATCGCTGTGAAACCAGAGCGCATGGTCCAGGCTGGCAATCCGCGCCTCGTGAAACGCCATTTGCAACCCGCGCCGCAGTAGAGCCGTGCCGAGCAGGCCGTAGTCGCTGAGATACGTGAGCGCCAAGCGGTGCAGCGCCATGTCATCGCCAAGTGTGGCAACGAGCCGGAACCAGTAAACGCTTGGCGTCGCCGGATCGACCTGTTTGCGCCACTGCGCTTCGCTTGCCCGCATTTCGAACGCGCGGTGGCGCAACAGCGCGGGCACCGGGCGGTCCCTATCGATCGCCTGATAGCGCTCTGGCACGTCCAGTTCGTCGATCAGTTCTTCCGGTCCGGGCACGTCGGGCATTTTGATCGGCCAGTGCGGCGCGGCGGACTTGCGCTGAAACGACGCGGTCAGATTCAGGATCGGGGTGCCGTTCTGCGAGGCGATGACGCGGCGGTTGGAAAAACTGCCGCCGTCGAAGTCGCGCTCTACCCGCAGCTCGATCGGAAATTCCTCGTTCCCGCCGCGCAGGAAATAGGCGTGAAGCGAGTGCGGATTGCGCCCATCGTCCACAGTCGCCTGCGCCGCCGCCAACGCCTGCGCCACGACCTGCCCGCCGAAGATGCGGCCATTACCGTCGGGCATGCGCGATGCGATGAAGATGTCATGGGCAACGGGATCGACCCGGAGCAGGCGGCTGAGGATGTCTACGCGGTCCCGATCGGACCCTTCGACAAGGGAGCGGCGCGATTCAGTCATGCACCGGCCATGCAGCCCGATCCCGTCCGCGTCAATTCCGCTACGGCCCGCATAGCAAAAGGCCCCGCCCGGCGGTGCGGGCAGGGCCTTTCCCCCCATGCTCGTGAAACCTCAGCCTGCGGCGAGAGCCGCCAGCAGCAGAAGCGCCACGATGTTGGTGATCTTGATCATCGGGTTCACGGCCGGACCCGCTGTATCCTTATACGGATCGCCCACGGTATCGCCCGTTACCGCGGCGTGGTGGGCGTCAGAGCCCTTGCCGCCGTGGTTGCCGTCTTCGATGTACTTCTTGGCGTTGTCCCACGCACCGCCACCGGCGGTCATGGAAAGCGCGACGAACAGCCCGCCGACGATCACGCCAAGCAGCAGCGCGCCCAGCGCCGCAAAGCCGTTCTGCTGCCCGGCAATCAGGGTGATCACGAAGTACACCACGATCGGCGCCAGCACCGGCAGCAGCGACGGGATGATCATTTCCTTGATGGCGGCCTTGGTCACAAGGTCGACCGTGCGGGCATAGTCCGGCTTGCTTGTGCCGGCCATGATGCCCGGATCCTTGGCGAACTGATCGCGCACGTCTTTCACCACGTCGCCCGCCGCGCGGCCCACCGCCGTCATGCCCATCGACCCGAACAGGTAGGGTAGCAACGCGCCGAGCAGCAGCCCTACGATGACGTATGGATTTTCAAGACTGAAATCGACGTCGAGTTTGGGGAAGAAGTGGGCAAGGTCGGTCGTATAGGCGGCGAACAGGACCAGCGCGGCAAGGCCCGCCGATCCGATCGCGTAACCCTTCGTCACCGCCTTGGTCGTATTGCCCACGGCGTCCAATGCATCGGTCTTTTCACGCACCGATGCGTCCATGTCGGCCATTTCGGCAATGCCGCCCGCGTTGTCCGTCACCGGACCGTACGCATCGAGGGCCACGACCATACCGGCCAACGCCAGCATCGCGGTCGCGCCATAGGCGATGCCGATCAGGCCAGCCAACTGGTACGCGATGATGATGCCTGCCACGATGACCAGGGTGGGAAGCGCGGTCGCCTCCATGCTGATGGCAAGGCCCTGGATCACGTTGGTGCCGTGGCCGGTTTCCGACGACTTGGCGATAGACTTTACCGGTCGGAAGTTCGTGCCGGTGTAGTACTCTGTGATCCAGATGATCAGGCCGGTGATGGCAAGGCCCAGCAGCGAGCAATAGAACAGGTCCATGCCGGTAAAGCCGCCGACTTGCGTCGAGGTACCTTCTTCCGACAGGGGCATGCCCGGATCGACGTTCTCGACCATACCGCCGATGGGTGCGTTCATGTCGCCCAGCGCGAGCTGCGTGACGAAGTAGATCGCCGGGATCGACAGGATCGCGGTGACGAGGAAGCCCTTGTACATCGCGCCCATGATCGACTGCTTCGCGCCGAGACGGACGAAGTAGGTGCCGATGATCGAGGTAACGACGCAAGCCCCGCCGATCAGCAGCGGTAGGGCCATCAGGCCTTCCAGTTGCGGCACTTGCGACAGCAGCAGCGCGGTCAGCACCATCGTGGCACCGACGGTCACGACGTAAGTCTCGAACAAGTCGGCGGCCATGCCTGCGCAGTCGCCGACGTTGTCGCCCACATTGTCCGCGATCACGGCGGGGTTGCGCGGATCGTCCTCGGGGATACCGGCCTCGACCTTGCCGACAAGGTCGGCGCCGACATCGGCAGCCTTGGTAAAGATCCCGCCGCCCAGACGCGCGAAGATCGAGATCAGCGAGGCGCCGAAGGCCAGCGCGATGAGTGCGTCAACCACCGTGCGGTTCTCACCGCCCACTTCGTACCCGGCGATTGCCGTCAGGTAGTAGTAGAACACCGCAATCGCCAGCAGGGCGAGACCCGCCACCAGCATGCCGGTAATCGCGCCTGCGCGGAAAGCCAGCGTCAGGCCCTCCTGCAAACCCGTCTGCGCCGCAGCTGCCGTCCTTACATTGGCGCGGACCGAGATGTTCATCCCGATAAAGCCCGCGACGCCCGAAAGGATCGCGCCGATGGCAAAGCCGACTGCGCTGATCGGGCCAAGGAAGACCGCGACCAGAATGGCGACGATGACGCCGACGATGGCGATGGTGGTATATTGCCGCTTCAAGTAGGCCTGAGCCCCTTCCTGAACAGCGGCGGCGATTTCCTGCATTCTTTCGCTGCCCGCGGCAGCGCCCAGAACCTGGCGACTGGTGACGAAACCGTACACGACGGCAAGCAGCCCCAGCACGATGGCGATCGTAACTAGATCCACGTTGGAATCCCCTCCTATGTCTCGCACCCCTATTTTCCGGGATGTCGTGGCGGGGAAGCTACACGGTATCGGGCGCGGCGCAAGCGCGCTGTGCACAGGGTGGAATTCAGGGTTGACGGTGCAGGTAGCCGAGCTTGTCAGGACTGTCTGGCGGGGTACCGTCGATCAGCAGTGGGCGATCGCTCCCGGCCATTACCGTGCCGATGCGGGTCGCCGCGACCGGCGGAGTCGACCCTTCGGACAGGGTGAACAGCAGGTTGTAATCGTCGCCCCAGCGCATCGCCTCGTCACGGCGGTCGGCAAGGGCGGGCACGACGGGTACGGCGCTGCTGTCGATGGCGATGGTCGTGCCGCTGGCCTGCGCCATGCGGGTCGCGTCGAGCAGCAACCCGTCCGATACGTCCATCATCGCGCCGACATGCTTCGCCAGTGCCTCACCCGCCGCGACATGCGGTTCGGGGCGGCGGAACGGAGCGGTCAGGGCTTCATCGGTGCTGCCCGCTCGCAGGGCCTCGAACCCGGCAAGCGCCCCGCCCACAGTGCCGGTGATCCACAGCGCTTGTCCCGGCTTCGCGTCGGCGCGGGAAGGAGAGGGCACGACCTGTGGCTGACCGATAGCGGTGATCCCGATGGAGCGGGCCGACCCTTGCGGCGTGCTCACCGTGTCGCCGCCCAGCAAGGCCACGCCGAACCGAACCACCGCCTCGTCCAGTCCCTCGACAAACCGCGCATTCCACGCGGCATCGCCCAGCATATAGCCCATGACCAGCGCCAGCGGCTGCGCGCCTTTGGCGGCAAGATCCGACAGGTTCGCCGCCACCAGTTTCCACGCCACGTCGGCGGGGTCCTGTCGGGGCAGCCAATGCACGCCCTCCACCATCATGTCGTGAGTGATGACCAGCGTCGATGCGCTGACGCTCAGTTCCGCCGCATCGTCGGTCAGACCGCGTGCGCCGGGATCGCGGGCAATGGCGCGCAGGGCGGCGATAAAGCCTTCCTCCGCGCTTTGGCCCGTCATTCGGGGGTTTGCGCCTTCGGGTCTCGTCCCGCCTTCGAAATCGCGTCGAGCAGCCCGTTCACGAACTTCGCCTCGCGCGCCTCGAAAAAGGCGTGGGCGACGTCGACATATTCGCTGATCGCCGCGTTCTTGGGCACATCGACCCGTGCCAGCAGTTCGTACGTGCCGCAACGCAGGATCTGCAGCATCGTGCGGTCCAGCCGCGACAGCGACCACCCCTCGGCCAGCTTGTTCGCGATCAGCGTGTCGATTTCCTCACGCCGGGCATCGACGCCCGACACGATGTCGTCGAAAAATGCGACCTCGGCCTCTGCATATTGCGCGTCCTCGATCTCTCGACCGAGGCGATGCTGGTGGAATTCATCGAGCAGGCGCGCCAGCGGCGTCTTTTCCATGTCCATCTGGTAAAGCGCCTGCACCGCGGCAAGGCGGGCGGCGGAGCGGGATTGGGATCGTGCGGTCATTGCGGCGCCGTCATGCGGGGCGTGCCCAAGTAGTCGCGCTTTCCGATGGCAATACCCTGTGCGCGGACCAGGTCATAGGCGGTCGTCGCGTGAAAATAGAAGTTGGGCTGAGAGAACGAGAGCAGAAAGTCCTCCGCCTTGAACGGCATGACGAAGTCCTTGAAGCGGAACTCTGCGGGCGCACCGACGAAGCTCTCCATCTCTTCGACAGTCACCGCTTCAAGCTTTTGGCGCGCATCGTCGAGCACCTGCTTCAGGCCGTCGGCATCACGCGGCGCTTCGCTGAGATCAGGTGAGAACGTACCGGCCCGCACGCCTTCGATCGCGCCGATCGAATGGACACGCATCGATTTCACCTGATAGCAGAAATCGAACATGTCGGGCGCAAGGCGCGCATCGGCGACGCTGCTGAAATCCTTGCCCTGTTCGGCGCATGCCGCTGCGGCTTTGTCGATCAGGGTGCCGGTTGCCGCAATCAGTTGCAGGCAGCTGGGCACGAAAGCGGCGTGGAGCGAAATCGGCATGGAGTTAATCCTCTCTACGGCGGTTGAGCCGTACGGCGACCGAGCGGGCATGGGCGGGCAGCCCCTCTGCCTCTGCCAGCGCGACGGCGGCGGGGCCGATGGCGGTCAGCGCATCGGCATCCAGCTCTATAAAGCTGGTGCGTTTCATGAAATCGAGCACCGACAAGCCGCTGGCAAACCGCGCGCGGCGCCCGGTGGGCAGGACGTGGTTCGGTCCCGCAACGTAATCGCCCACCGCCTCTGGAGCGTGGCGTCCGATGAAGACCGACCCGGCATGGCGGATCGATTCCAGTAGCGGTTCGGGGTTCGCGACGGCCAGTTCTACGTGTTCAGCCGCCAGAGCATTGGCCAGCGCAGGCACCTCGTCCAGCGAGCCGACTTCGATGATCAACCCGTGGTCCTTCCACGATTGTTCCGCCACCTTGCGCGTGGCAAGCGTTGCCAGTTCCACCCCGACGCGATCGGCGACAAGGTCGGCGAATTCGGGATCGTCCGTGATAAGGATCGATTGCGCATCGGGGTCGTGCTCTGCCTGAGACAGCAAGTCGGCGGCAATGAATCCGGCGTCATTGTCCTTGTCGGCGATAACCAGAATTTCGCTCGGCCCCGCGACCATGTCGATCCCGACGGTGCCGTAAAGCTGGCGCTTGGCTTCGGCCACCCAGGCATTGCCGGGGCCGGTGATGACATCGACCGGCGCGATGCGGTCGGTGCCATAGGCAAGGGCGGCAACGGCCTGCGCGCCGCCAATGCGCCAGATTTCGTCCACGCCCGCGATATGCGCGGCGGCAAGGACCAGCGGATTGGTATCGCCGCGCGGCGTGGGCGTAACGACGGCCAGCCGCTCTACACCTGCGACCTTGGCGGGAATCGCGTTCATCAGCAGCGATGACGGATAGGCCGCGCGTCCGCCCGGCACGTAAAGCCCGGCGGCATCGACCGGCCGCCAGATCGCGCCCAGACGCACGCCCTGTTCGTCGCGATAGTCGCGGCGTTCGGGCAGCTGCGCCTGATGGTATCTGCGCACGCGCTCTGCTGCCAATTCCAGCGCATCGCGCAGCACGCCGTCGAGTGCGTGGTAGGCGGCTTCGCACGTTTCCGCCCCGATGCGCCAGTCGGCATCGTCGGCCAGTTTCCAGTGATCGAACCGCTCGGTATAGTCGGCGATGGCCTCGTCGCCCTCTGCCTTCACGCGTTCGAGGATGCGGCGCACATCGCGGCTGACATCGTCGTCCGCCTCGCGCCGGTCGGCGACCACGCGGGCGAAGGCCTTGGCAAAGCCCGGGTCGGAGGAGACCAGCCGCTTCATCAGGCCGCCTTGGCTTCGGCGGCGAGCGCGCGGAACTGTTCGATCAGATTGCCCAGCCGTTCCGGATCGGTCTTCAGCGCGGCACGGTTGACGATCAGGCGCGCCGATACCGGCAGCAACTTGGCGGTTTCGACAAGCCCGTTCTCGCGCAGCGTCGTGCCGGTGGAAACCAGATCGACGATCCGCGTGGCGAGGCCCAGCGAAGGGGCCAGTTCCATCGCGCCGTTCAGCTTCACACACTCGGCCTGAATACCGCGCGCCTCAAACCAGCGGCGGGTGAGGTTCGGGTACTTCGTCGCGACGCGCAGGTGGCTGGCTTTATCCTCGTTCTCTGCAGCATCCTTCGGCTCTGCGATGGATAGGCGGCAGTGCCCGATGTCCAGATCGACCGGCGCATAGAGATCGGGGTAGTCGAATTCCTCGATCACGTCGGACCCGACGATCCCGGCCTGCGCCGCGCCGTGCGCGACGAAAGTGGCGACGTCGAAGGCGCGCACGCGGATCACGCGGGTCTGCCCGTCCTCACAATCGAACGAAAGCGAGCGGTTCTTCTTGTCGTGGAAACCGGCATCCGGAACGATGCCGGCGCGCGCCATCAGGGGCAGCGCCTCTTCCAGGATGCGGCCCTTGGGCACGGCGAAGGTTAGCTTGGCGGTCATGACAGGCGGGCAGATAGGCCGCACCGGCCCGCAAGGCTAGGCCAAATGTTGACGGCCAAGGAATCAGGGGTAGCTGACCGTTTTGGGCTTTTCGGGGATCGGAATGAACTCCTCCTCGTCGCCGGGAACCACCGGAAAGCGGCCTTCGCGCCAGTCTTCCTTGGCCTGTTCGATACGCTCCATGCGGCTGGACACGAAGTTCCACCACACCCGGCGCGGCCCCATCGTCTCTCCGCCAAGCAGCATGACCCGCCCGCCATTGGCGCTGGTCAGGGTCGCGGCGCGGCCCGGTTTCAGGACATGCAGTGCGTATAGCTCCAGCGGCTCGCCATCGGCGCTCGCCTCGCCCGCGATCAGCATGACCGCGCGTTCGTCGGCATCGGCATCCATGGGCACCGAACCGCCCGCAGCCAGCGCGACATCGGCATAGATCGTCTCTGCATGGCAGGTCGTCGGGGCGGTCTTGCCCCACAGAGTGCCCATGATGACCCGCGCCTCTGCCCCGTTATCGGTCAAAACCGGCAAGTCCTGAGCCGCGACGCTCTCGAACGCGGGGTCGGTCTCTTCCAGCCGTTCGGGCAGGGCGAGCCATGTCTGCATCCCGAACAGGTCGAAGCCAGTCTCACGCTCCCGCTGCGGCGTGCGTTCGGAATGGACGATCCCGCTGCCTGCCGTCATCAGGTTCACCGCACCGGGCCGGATCGTCGCGAAGGTGCCCAGGGAATCGCGGTGATCGATCGCGCCCTCGACCAGATAAGTCACTGTCGCCAGACCGATATGCGGGTGCGGGCGCACGTCCATCGCCGATCCCGCATCCAGCCGCGCCGGGCCGAACTCGTCAACGAATACGAAAGGGCCGACCATGCGGCATTGCGCGCTGGGCACCGCGCGTCGGACGGCAAATCCGCCAAGGTCGTGGCTGACCGGGACGACGGTGGTGGTGAAGGGGGTTTCTTGGGTCATGGCAAACTCGCTTCCTCCAGACCGGATGTTTCGGACGGGATTTGGTTCCGATTCCGACCTTACTCTGCGCGATCCACGGGAAAATCCCTAGTGGCAACTTCTGCGGACTTACACGCGGCAAGCGACAGGACTGCGTCACGCCTTAACCATACAGAGGACGCTGCCGCCGACGACGAATGCCGGGGCTGCGACGCGTAGACATGAACGCTTTCAGCACGATTATCGCGGATCCGGCCATTGCCGCCGATCCCGTTTGCCATCGGCAGCGGCGGGCCGGACTGGGTCAGGGTGAACGCCTGATCGTGCAAGGCGGCATGGCGCTGATCGACGCGGTGTTCGTTTATGCTGCGGCGGTGATCGCCTGTGGGTTGCATGGCATTCCCTTGGATCACCGGACAATGGATTTTGCGGTGCTCTTGCCGCCGCTCTGCGTGGTGCTGGCGCTGTTCACCGGGGCCTATGACCGCTCGATCCTGTTGCGGCCGGTCGTTTCGGCGGCGCGGGGCGGGCGGGCTTTGCTCTATGCGGCGGCCACGATCATGCTGGTGCTGTTCGTCATCAAGGAAAGCGACGAAGTGTCGCGCATCGCCTCGCTGCTCTGGGTGATCCTTGCGCTGGCGGCGATCGCCGCGGCGCGGATGTTTCTGGCAATGCAGGTGCGTTCCGCAACGCGGGGGCAAGTCGAGCGCATTCTGGTGATCGAGGATGGTCGCCCCAGCCGCGACATCGCGTGGGCGCGCCATGCCGATGCGATGCACATGGGGATCGTACCCGATGGCGATAGCCCGGACATGCTGGACCGGATCGGTACGCTGGTCCACCGGATGGACCGGGTGATCGTTTGTTGCCAGCCGGACCGGCGCACCGCGTGGGCACGCGTCTTGAAGGGCTTCGACGTTCAGGCAGAGATCGTCGACGAGACGGTCGATCGGCTGGGCGTTATCGGTGCCGGTCGCGCCGGGGCGCATGGCACGCTGATCGTCGCGGCGCATCCGCTGGCGCTGTATAATCAGGTTTTGAAGCGCGGGTTCGACATTGCCTTTGCAGCTGCGGCGTTGATCGCGGCGCTGCCGATCTTCGCCGTGGTCGCACTAGCCATCGTGGTCGAGGATCGCGGCCCGGTGTTCTTTCGCCAAAACCGCGTAGGGCAAGGGAACCGCAGCTTTCGGATGCTCAAGTTCCGCTCCATGCGCCTGGCCCAGTGCGATGATGCCGCGAACCGCCTGACCCAGCGTGGCGATCCGCGCGTCACGCGCGTGGGGCGGTTTATCCGCGCGACCTCAATCGACGAACTGCCCCAACTGGTTAACGTCCTGCTGGGCCAGATGAGCATCGTTGGCCCGCGCCCCCACGCGGCCATGGCGAAGGCGGGGGACAAGCTCTACTGGCAAGTCGACCGGCGATACTGGGAACGCCACGCATTAAAGCCGGGGCTGACAGGGCTGGCGCAAGTGCGCGGCCATCGTGGTGCGACCGATCATGAGGATCACTTGCGCAATCGGCTTCAGGCGGATCTGGAGTATCTGAACGGCTGGTCGATCTGGCGCGATCTCCGCATCGTCGCGGCGACAGCCAAAGTGCTGGTCCACCCGCAGGCGTTCTGACCTAGTCTTTCGGCGGAAGGATGCGCGCGGGATTGCCGATGGCGCGTCCGCCTTTCGGCACATCGTCCAGCACCAGCGCGTTGGCGGCGACGGTCGCATTGTTGCCAATCGCTATCGGCCCGACGACCACCGCACCCGCCCCAATGGTGACGCCATCGCCAATCGTCGGCGTGCGCGTATCGCCGGATGCGCGGCGGCCCAGCGTTACGTTCTGCAGGATCATGACATTGCGTCCGATCGCAATGTCCGACCCGATCACGATTCCAAACGGATGCGGCACATAGAACCCGCCGCCGATTTTCGCCGAAATCGCGACTTCGCTCGAATAGCTCATTTCCAGCATGAACAGCCCAATCCGCGCCATCGGACGGCCAATGATCGGCACTTTGCAAACGGCGCGCACCAGCCGATGGCCCAGCACGAAATTGAACCCCGGCATCAACGCCAGATGCCGCAGCCAAAAGCCCCAACCGGGATGCTTGCCTATTCTCTGCGCATAGGCGGCGACATCGGCGGCGATCAGGGCGCGCAGGCCGCCGCTCGTAACTGGCTCGCAATCCGCCAACCCTATGCCCCCTGCGCCGCGATCACGGTGCGATAGGCATCGAGGTAATCGTCAACCAGCCGCTCGACCGAGAACCGTGCCAGCAGGGCCTTGCTGGGCCGATGCCGTTTCGGGCCCTGCCGGATTGCGTCCTGCAACGCACCGGTCAGCGCACCGACATCGCCGCGATCGTACAATCGGGCATGGGGGTAAAGCCCCGCCACTTCCGCCGATCCCCCGGCGTCGGAAACGATCACCGGCAGCCCGGCGGCCATCGCCTCTATCAAGACGCGCGGCATCGGTTCGGGCCAGATCGAGGGGATGACGATCAGGTCCAGTTCCGCAAAAAACCGGTCGATCGGCACGAACCCCGGCCACGCGACCGGCAGGTCGGCGCTTGCGGCTTTCAGCCCCTCGACATAGGATTGCTCACCCCGTCCGGCGACGGTCAGCGTCCAAGCGTCGTTTGGCAGCGGGCGGCAAGCCGAGAGCAAAGTCTCGATCCCCTTTTCCGCCTTTACCATCCCGGCAAATCCGATCCGTAGGGGCTGTCCCGCTTTGCGCGGAGTGGGTTCGGGCGGCACCCCGATCCCCGGTACCGCGTTGAAGATCGTGCGCGACGGCGTATCGGCGAACAGGCCTTCCTGTCGGTGCCGGTCGATCATGAACTGGCTGTTGCCGACCACCATGCCCACGCCACCTGCGTTCTTTATTCGGCGGCGGGTCAATACGCGGCAAGACAGGCAGCGCGGTGTGCAATCCTTGCCATCGCGGAACAATCCGGCCCGCGCGCAGACCAGCCCGAAATCGCGCAGCGTATGCACGACTGGCAGGTTCATCGCGCGCAGCATAGGGATTACGTCGGATCCAAAGCCCGTCAGGTTGTTGGTATGCACCGCATCGGGCGCAATACTTTCCAAAAGGCGCGCCAGACCATCCATCCCGGCCCAGAGTCCCCGCGCCCGCCAGTGCCAGCCCAGCCGTGAAGCCGCGCCGCGTTCCTGCCCGTCATAGGGCCAATAGGTTTGCGCATGGGGCAGCCGATGCACGGTCACGCCATCTACGCTCTCGGTCGTCATCTCAGCGCCATCGTGCAGCACGATGGCGTCCACCTGATGCCCCGCTGCGACCAGCCCTTGGGCCAGCACGGCAACGCTACGCTCCGCACCGCCGACGGTGGAGGGTGGATAAAGCGTGTTGAGAATCGCGATCCGCATTGCGGCCGTGAATGCGGCAATGCGCCGAACCAGTCACGCGCGAATACGCTGATTTTCCGCGTTTCTGATCCATATTGGAGGGGTTTTCCCGGAGCAGCACCGGAACGGTTCCGAAACCCCCTCCCTGCCATCGCTGAACGCTGACATGACCATGGCGAACGTCGTGTCACAGATCGAGCAGGAGATACCGGACTATGAAATCTAAAATTGCCAATCCGCTTGCCGTGACCGGAGCCTTGGCGCTGGCCGTGTCACCGATGTTGACGTCGATCAGTGTCGCAGCTCCGGTAAGGGCGCCTGCTGGGCAGGAACTTCCGAAACGTGCTTCGGCCAAGCCAGAGGACGAATCGCAGATCGTCGGGCTTGGCACGGTGCTGGCGGTCATCGCCGTCGGCGGGGCGGTAGTCGCAGCTACAGTGGTTGCTTCCGGATCGTCCGATAGCAACGGCTAGCCGCCCGCTTGCGGCATTGCGACCGCCACGCGCATCCGCAGCCTTTTTCCTAACATTCTGAAGGTTCGCCAACCACACGTGCCCAATCCGCTTCGCCTTGCTTTTCCGGCCGATCCGGCGGTTCGGCCGGCCTTACCGGCGGTCGGTGCGGAGCGTCCGCTGATGCTCTTGCTGGGCGGAGCGATCTTTTTCGGCGGAGGCGGCACGCCCGCGCCCTTGGGCGAAACCATGGCAATCCTTTGCGCCTTGGCCGCAGGCGCCTGGGCTCTTTTGCGAATGCGTGACAAGGCTGCCGGATTAGCGTCCGGTCTGCTGATGCTGGCGGTCGCTTTGCCGGGGCTGGCCCTTTTGCAATTATTGCCCTTGCCAGCATCGGCGGTCTTTGCGCTGCCGCTGCGCGCGCCGCTGGCTGCGGCCTACGATGCGCTGGGCGTGTCGCCCGTGCTGCATCCGTTGACGATGGACCCGGCGGCCACGCGGTGGGGTCTGTTGTCATTGATCCCGCCCTTGGTCGCGCTGGTTCTGGCATCGCGACTTGATCGGCAGGGGGTGATGCGGATCATGCTGGCGCTGGTCGCGCTTGCGGTTCTATCCGGGGTGCTGGCGGGTTTGGAGCGTGTGGGCGGCGCGACCTTTGCCATCTATGCGCGCTCTGCCGGGACCGGCTCCGGCGGCTTGTTCGCGAACCAGAACTCGCAGGGCGATTTCCTGCTGATCGGCATGATCGCGGCGATCTTTCTTTCGTCTCCCAAGGATGCTGCGCTCGCATGGTTTCGCCCGCTTGTGCTGCTGATCGTGGCGTTTCTGGCGCTCTGCGTCTTGCTAACCGGCTCGCGCGCCGCGATTGCGCTGTTGGCGGTTCCGCTGGGGCTCTACGCGATCTTGAACTTGCGCGTGGGCCTGTCCCGCCGGTCAATCACCTTCGCCATGCTGCCGATTGCCGCGCTGGCGACCTTCCTTGCCCTGGCCCGTGATGCAACCGCCATTGCCACCGTGCTGGACCGTTTTGCATTGGGCGCAGACGGGCGGCTGACCGCGATCTGGCCCGATGCCCTTCACCTTGCCGGGGTCGCGTTCCCCTTCGGCACCGGGATCGGCACTTTCCCGCAGGTTTTCCCCATGGTCGAACGGTTATCGGTCGTCGACACGACCCTCGCCAACCGTGCCCACTGCGACTGGCTGGAATTCGCGATCGAGGGCGGGCTTCCGGCGATCCTGCTGTTGGCGGGGCTGGGCGCTTTTCTGGTTCGCACCACGCTTCGCAAATGGCGCGAAGGCTTCATGTACGGAGATTCGTCGATGGTCTCGATCATGGCGCTCGTCGCCACGCATTCGCTCGTGGATTATCCACTTCGCTCCATTTCGCTGGCAGTGGTGACGGCCATTGCGCTTGGATATTTCGGACAAAAGCCGGGGGGTCGCGCTCATGCTCAGGTTTAACGGGATGCGCGTTGGCGCAGCCATCTTCGTCGCAGCCGCGCTAGGCGGCTGCCAGTCGGTGCCGGACGCATCGATGGCGCGTGGACCCGCCGCCTATCAGGTACTCGCGCCGCAGGACGCACAGTCGATGGGCGCCTATCGCATCGGCCCGTTCGACCGGCTGACGATCTCTGTTTACGACGATCCCTCGCTGTCCTACACCGACCTGCCCGTCGATGCCGAGGGGCAGTTCGAATATCCGTTGATCGGCACGGTTACCGCCGCGGGCCTTACCAGCGGCGAACTGACGCGGCAGATCAAGGGCCGTCTCGATGACGCGTTCTATAACGACGCGCGCGTCACGGTCTTCGTCAACAGCTCTGCCAGCCAGTTCGTGACGGTCGAAGGGTCTGTGACCGAACCGGGCCGCTATCAACTGCCCAACGGCCGCGCGACCCTGCTGGAAATGATCGCGCAGGCGAAAAGCCCGACGCGTACGGCCAAGCTGGACCAGGTGATGGTGTTCCGCATGGAGGATGGCCAGCGCATGGGCGCGGTCTTCAACCTTGCCGAAATCCGGCGCGGCGCGGCGGACAACCCCGCGCTGCGCGGCGGCGATATCGTCGTCGTCGGCAATTCGGCGGTGAAGGGCGCGTTCCGCGACTTCCTGCTGACCGCGCCGTTCTTCAACGTGTTTCAGGCGTTCTGATATGAACAGGCATTCGTCCATCGCCGCCATCGGCACTTATCGACCCGACTTTGCGCCCGATCCGATCGAGAACGCTCCGGTCCTGAACATGGGCCGCGTCGGCGGGATCGTCTGGCACTATCGCCTGCTGATCGCGGGCCTGTTCCTTGGCGCATTGCTGCTGGGTCTGGCCATCACGATGCTTCTGACGCCGGAATATACCGCCAGCGCCAGTTTGCAGATCGATCAGGAAGCGCAACGCATCCTCGATTCGCAGGACGAGGCGTCCAGCAGCGCGTGGCAGGATGCCGACCGGTTCCTGCAAACCCACGTCGACGTGCTGCGCAGCCGCCGCATGGCCGAACGCGTTGCGGGCGAGCTGGACCTGTTCGACGATGCCGACGCGTTTTTTGCCACGATGCAGGTCGACCCGCCCAAGGCCGGGCTGGGCGATCCCGATCTGGCCAGGCGCGAGAAAGTGCTGCGCGTGATCGCCGACAATCTCGACATTCACCTGCCCGGCGATTCGCGGGTGGTGAGCATCGCCTTCACCAGCCCCGATCCGCAATTCGCCGCGCGTTTCGCCAATACTTTTGCCGACAGCTATGCGCGGTACAATGTGGACCGGCGGGTGGAGAATACCGAATACGCCCGCGACTTCCTGTCGCGCCAGCTGTCCGAAGCGCGCGACCGATTGGAACGCGCCGAGCAGGATGCCAACAACTATGCCCGCACCGTCGGGCTGGTCCGCACACCCTCTACTGCGCCGGGCCTGCCCGAATCGACTCTGACCGCCGTCGATCTGGGGGCCTATAACGGCGCGCTGGCAGAGGCGCGGACAGAGCGGATCGCGGCGCAGAGCAAGTGGAACCGCGTGGCGGGTGCGCCCGATATCGCCATCGGCGATGCGATCTCGAACCAGGCGATGCAGCAACTGATCGCAGCGCGCGCCGCCGTACATGCGCAACTTCAGGCGCAACTGGCCAACAAGCAGGCCGCGCATCCGGCGGTCGCACCCTTGCGCAATCAGCTGGAAGAATACGATGCGCAGATCGCTTCGCTGGCCGAAGGTATTCGCCGTTCGGTGCGCGACGATTACCTGATGGCGGTTCAGCGCGAGCAGGAACTGCAGGGCCGCGTCAACGGCCTCAAAACCGCGACGCAGCAGGAACGGGACGAGAGCGTGCAGCTCAACACCCTGATGCGCGAGGTGGACACCAGCCGCCAGCTCTATGACGCATTGTTGCAGCGTTATCGCGAGACGAGCGCAGAGGCGAACATCACCAGCAACAACGTGCAGCAGATCGACCGCGCGATGCCGCCGGTGCGGCCATCGTCGCCGCGCCTGTTGCTGAACCTTGCGCTGGCCGGCCTGCTGGGACTGGCCGTGGCGGCGGTGGTCGTGTTCCTGCGCGAGCAGGGCGACGATCGGCTGCGCCGTCCATCGGATATTGCCGAGAGGCTGGGGCTGAAACTGCTGGGCATTACCCCAAAGCTGAAGGGCGATGCCGATCCGGTGGCGGTGCTGGCCGAGCCTGCCTCGCCGCTGGCCGAATCGTTTGCATCGCTACGCACCGCCTTGCAGTTCGCGACACCTGTCGGCCTTCCGCGCCTGTTGATGCTTACTTCTACCGAGGCTGCAGAAGGGAAGTCGTCCACCGCATACGGTATTGCGCGTTCGGTCGCGGACGGCGGCGCGCGCGTGTTGTTGATCGATTGCGATCTGCGCCGCCCGGCTATCGCCGACATCACAGGTGTTCGGAACACCGTGGGCCTGACCGGAGCGCTGGCGACGCCGGGGGCGGTCGGCAGCGCCATCGAACAGAGCGAAATCGCGAACCTGTTCGTGATGACCAGCGGCGCGCGGCCCGCTGTGCCGACCGATTTAATCGGATCGGCCCAGATGATGGCGCTGTTGTCGCGGTTTGGCGAACGGTTTGACACGATCGTTTTGGATGCCCCACCGGTGCTGGGGCTGGCCGATGCGCCGATCCTTGCCAACTTGCCGGGCGTTGCGACATTGTTCGTGGTTGAGGCCGGAAGAACGCACCGGGCTGCGGCAAAAAGCGCGCTGGCGCGGCTGCGCGATACCAATGCCGACGTGATCGGCGCGGTCATGTCCCGCTTCGACTTTGCAGAGGCACGTCGCCTTGGGCTGGGCCACGAATATGGGCGGGGGTACACCTATTACAACTACGGTGCCTGATCGGGTGCCCCGGCCCTGGGGCAGACCGGTGCGGCTTGCCGCAACCGGGGTGCTGGCGGGACTGGCGGTTCTGACCGGTGGGTCCGGCGCTGAGCGGGCCAAAATATTTCAGCGCGACCCGGTTGAGGCCGCGCTGGCCCGTCCGTTGCAACCGGGGGCGATGGCGCTGGCCGCCTTGGCTCTGCAGGCGGAGGGTCGAGAGGCGGCGTCGGGCCTAGTGATACGGGCCGCCGCGATGCAGGGCTGGCGCGATCCGCTGGCGCAAAGCTGGGCGGTGCAGCAGGCGCTCGTGTCGGGGCATCCGAACATCGCGGCGGAGCGGATGGAGGCGCTGCTGCGGGCAGCACCTGAAAGCGCCTTGGCCGCGCCGGTGTTGGCAAGCGTGACGGCAGATGGCGACGCACGCCGGGCCTTGGCGAAACGGATGACCATTGGCGAGCCGTGGAGCGATGCCGTGCTGCCGATGTTGGCGGAGCAGGGTTCGCCGGGGTTGGTGCCGTTAGCTCGAGAAGCCCGCCGATCCGGCTACCTGCCCGCGCGCGCAGGGTTGGTCGATGCGGTCGGTAGGGCGGCTCAGCGCGATCCGGCGCTTGGACAAGACCTGCTCGCCGCCTTGGCAGGGCCGCGCGATCTGGCTCGCACCGGACTGTGGGATGCGGCGTTCGCCGCAGTGAAATTGCCGCGCGATCAGGTCACCCCTTTCGAATGGGCGCGAATGCCAGCTGCGGGTGTTGCGCTGTCCAGCGCCAAGGGGCGGCTGAACGTAAAGCGAACCGCCCACACACCCGCCCATGTCGCTGCCATAACCGCCGTGGTCGCACCGGGCAGATACCGTCTGACCTGGCATGCTTCGGGCAATGAACCATTGTCGTTGCACGCGGTCTGTGCATTTCCCGCCCGTGCGCTGGAAAACGCGCGCATCCAGCAACATGCCGATGAATTCGCGCGCACAATCACCGTGCCTGAAGACTGCCGCGCAGTCCGGATTCGTGTATTCGCGCCGTCATCCGGGCCGAGCCAGAGCTGGCTCAGCCAGCCATCGATAGAGCGGATCGACTGACGGGCGCTTCCTCTCTGCCCAGCCGGATCAGGTGCATCCCGCTGGTCGCATAGCCGATGACGAACAGCGCGAAAGCCGGCGAATAGGCCTCTACCGACAGGACGTAGAGATTGATCGCCGCGATCAGCAGCAGCTTGGTCCGGTCCTGCTCTTTCAGTGCGGCCAGCACCATCCCGGCGACCAGCGGCACGAAACACAGGCCGAACATCGCGAAGCTGGTAAGATAGAAATTGTCGATAGGCCGCAACAGCGATGCCCATTCCGAATAGCGCGCCGGAAAGGTCAGGCAGCCAAGTCCGCACCCGAACACCAGCGATTGGGGCGACCGATCGGCCAGAAAAACGAAGGGAAATTGCCAGCTTTCGCGCACGCGCTGTTGAAAGCTGGCAAGGTTCGGACTGATTTCCTCAAACCGGATCGACGATGCCGCAACCACCATCACCAGCGGCACGAGTACCAGCAGGAACGACCCCACCGCCAGCACGCGATGCGCTTCGCGTGTCCGCAAAGGGGCAAGGAAATAGGCCTGCACCGCGATAAACACCGTCGCCATGATCGAAACGACCAGTGCCGTCCGGCTCGTCGCGATCCAGCACGTCGCGATCACGCCCAGCCCCAGCGCGATGGCGGCGGTAGGGCTCAGCTTGCGGTGGACGAGCAGCAGCGTGAGCAAAGCGATCATCGCCGCCGTCGTCGATTCCCCGGAAAACCCGCCGAACCGCGTGACCGATTGAATCCACCAGACGCGGTCGACCGTCTTTTCCTGCCCAAACTGTTCGATGGCAAGGCCGGACCACGGATAGGTCACGAACTGGTCGATCACGACACCCGCGATGGTCAATAGGCAGACCATAACCAACAGCCTGCGCATCCGCGACAAGGCGGGCAGATCGACCCCGGCCAGCAGCCAGCCGGCATAGATCGGCACGAACATCTTGAATGCCGCGCCCAGAAAGGCCGGGGCCGGCCCCACGGTCGCAGCGGCAATGAACAAGGAAATCGGCAAGAGCGCCAGCGCATAGAGTGCAAACGGAGCCCTCCGCCGCAGTCCGAATTCCCACGCGAAGGCAGCCAGCGCGACGACCCCGATCAGATCGACCGCGAACCAGGCAAGACCCAGCCCGCCCAGATCGAGCCACCACCGCACCGGTGCGGCAAAGGCATCGCGCAGCAGGTGCGCCGCCCCGGCGACAAGACCGATCAGGCGAACGGTATCCAGCGATGGTGTCTCGGCCCGATCCCACCGCGCGGCGGCGGGCAAGGCCCCCTGAAACTGTCCCATGCCAAAGGGTTATCATCGCGGGAAAAGCGGGGCCAGATCAGGTTGATCCGGCCCCGATGCAATTACCAATTGTCCACCAAACCGGTTCCTTGCGGCGCGGACCGCAGTGGCGGCATCGCGCGCAAGTGGACGGCGGCGGCGTTGTCGGCGTGGGCATGGGTGGTGGCGGGCGGCATCGCGATACGCACCCGGTCGGCCCAGATCTGCGCCGACTCGTTCGCCACGATCGCGCCCGGCGGGGTCGTACCGCCCAACACGATGTCACCACGGTCGGCAAAAATCCGAGTGCCCGCCAGCCATGTCAGCGATTGCGCGACACAGCGGATCGTGCCGCCGTTGGTCCGCCCGAACTCACCCGCGAAATCCGCGCCGACGACGTCCTCGTGCAGGGTAAAGCTGTTGCAGCTGAGCGCCGCATTGCGTCCGCACAGGATGGACCGGCAGTTGACGGTGACAAGGTGGCAATCGGTATCCAGCCCGCCATAATTGCTGCCCGAAAAGCCGTCCTTCGCATTGTTGCTGGCGTCGCAATCGACGAACAGCGCCAGTCCGTGCAGGTCGCCGATGATGGTGCCGTTGGCATTGATCGCATCGCTGCCGCAATAGTTGAAGGTGCTGCGCTCAACCACGACTGCCTTCATCGATCCGGGCTTTGCGGTCGGCTGATAATGAAAGCCGGCAGAGGCGCTGCCGCCGATCGTATCGAAGCCCGAAATCGTGTCGTCCGCGCCCAGATACACGCTGGTCGGGGCATCGAACCGCCATGTGCCGCCGCCTGAACGCAGGACGCGGACGTTGCGGTTGGTCACCGCCTTGCCGTCGTGCCGGTTGACGTAGATCTTGCCGTTTACAAAGGCCCAGCTGCCCGGCGTGCGATTGCAGATCGCGGCGGTGTCGACGCGCAGCAGATCGGGGTGAAAGCCATCGGCATCGTGGCGCGACAGGTCGATCACCCGGTCCACCGTCGCCACTGACCAGCCGTAGCAATTGGTCTGCGTGCCATCCTTCGGCGGGTTGGCGTAATCGTCCCAAGTGCCCGTCACCACCCGTCCGCCCTTGGCGATAAAGGCGATGTCCACGGTGGGGCGCATGGCGATGAACATCGAAGGGTTCGTGGGCTTGCCGTACTCGCCCGCGCGGACGATCACCTTGGCCGGTTGCCCGCTGGCGTTCGCCGCCTCGACCGCTTTCCAGATTGAGCGCCATGGCAGCGATTCGGTGCCTTGGCCGTCGTTGTCGCTGCCCGTGGGAGAGACGTAATAGGTGTTTGCCGGGGCCGAGCGCGCGGTCGAGAACAGGTCGAAAATCTCGGCAGGCGACTTGTCCAGCGTGGCGACGGTGCCGTCGGCATGGCTGGACAGCGCGACGTTTGGTTCCCACTCGGCGACGGTCCACGCCGCGCGCCAGTCGGCGGGGATGTCCGCGCGCACGGCTTCGTCCATCGCGACGCCGAAACCGGCAAGGGCGGAGCGGCTGACGCCGCCGATTGATCCGGAATGGTGCATTTTGCTCAGCCCTCCGCGATCAGGTCAGTCGCCGTCGTCCCGGTCGCGCGCACATGGCTGGCGCGCACGGCGATGTAGCTGGCGTCGGGAAGGTTGCGATAGGTCACATCGGCATCGCTATCCATGCCGCGCAGGGTCACGTCCCCTCCGCTTCCGACGTAGATGCCCTTGGGAATCGCGGGCAGGCTGGCATTGTCGTCGGGTTGAATCGCGAAGGGCGCACGGGACGGCGAATTCGCGCTGTCCTGAAAGGATTCGAATCGATCCATGTTCTTGCTCCGTTCTATGGAGCCAGCCTCTTATGCAGGATCGCAGCTTGTAGGAAAGTGGATTATGCGAATTCACCTAAATGCCCATACCGGTTTGGTTGACGCATCGGTTTCAGGGTCGCCGGCCATGGTTCGGGACGAGCAGGAACATTGGCCGCGCGTGCTGCATGTCAGCGAGGTGCTGCCCGGCGGGGTCGGGCGCTATATCGACGAGTTGTCGCGGGCGCAGGCGGCAGACGCCGGGCCGGGGCAAGTGGCGGTGCTGGGGCCGGAGGGGCAGCTGGATACGATGGCGCCCGATCCGGCGGTGCGGTATTTCGGCTATCGGCAGGCGCAGCGCGGAGTTGGAGGGCTGGCATCGCTGGCGCGGGCCTTGCGGCGAACGGTGTTGGAGTTTCGGCCCGATGTCGTTCACTTGCACAGCAGCTTTGCGGGGCTGGTCGGGCGGCTGATCGGCACCGGGGTGGCGACGGTGTACACCGCGCATGGTTGGGCCATCGATCCCGACCGGCCAGCGCGGTTTCGCCCCGCGATGATCGCGACCGAGCGGGCCTTGGCGCGGCGGTGCGATGCGGTGATCAATATCTCTCCGCACGAGATGGCGTTTTTGGGCGAGATGGGGTTTCCGGCGGATCGGATGCGGCTGGTGCTGACGGGTCTTGGGAATGCCGCGATGCGAACTTCGCCAGCGCCCGTCGGCGGCGATGGGCCGTTGCGGCTGTTATTCGTCGGCAGGCTCGATCCGCAAAAGGGCTTCGATCTGCTGTGGCCCGAACTGGTCGAGGCTGCGCCGGGCAACCTGCATGTGCGCGTGGCAGGAACGGCGATGAAGGGCGGCGGTGGAGCCGGGTATCGCCCGCTGCCCAATGTCGAATTCCTCGGCTGGGTCGATCATGCAGAGGTGCAACGCCAGCTGGGATGGGCCGATGCGCTGATCATGCCTTCTCGGTGGGAGGGTATGCCGCTTGCCGCGCTGGAGGCGATGCGGGCGGGGCGGGCCGTGCTGTCCAGCGACCGGAGTGCGTTCCGGTCCATTGTCGAGCATGGGGTGAGCGGTTTGCGGCTGGATATCGACCGGCCCGGTTTCCTCGCCCGAGCGCTGGAGGGGGTCACACGCGCCGATCTGGTGCGGATGGGCGCGGCGGGTCGGGCGCGGATCGAGTGCGATTTTCGCCATGATCGCATGGTGCGCGAAATCTGGGATGTCTATCGAGAGGTCGTTGCGCCTTGAGCGACCCGGTCGACCAGTCCCGAAAGTCGCCGCGCGGACCGATCCCAGGCATAGCTGGCGGCCTGCAACCGACCCTTGGCGATCATCCGTTGGGCCAATTGCGCATCGCCGGTGACCGCCAGCATTGCGCACCCCATCTCCCCTACATCGAGCGGGTCGACCAGCAACGCGGCCTCGCCGCAAACTTCGGGCAGGGCGGAGGCTTTTGCGGCGATCACCGGGGTGCCCAGCGCCATTGCCTCAATCGCTGGAATGCCGAACCCTTCGAGCAGCGAGGGCATCAGAAATGCCGCCGCCCCTTCAATCACCGCGCGCAGTTCGGCGTCATTGATGCGCGACAGTCGGTGCAGGCGCGGGTGCTTGGCCATACCGATCTCATCGCCGAAAATGCGCGGATCGCCGCCGCCGACAATGACGAGGTCGAACGCGGGATTGTCCAGCGCGGCATAGGCGGCAAGCGCGGTGGCGAAATTTTTGTTCGGGTTCGCGCTGCCGACGCACAGCGCATAGGGCCGTGCCGCGATGCCAAGGCGTTCTGGGGCGCTGCGGTCGGGTTCGACCTCAAGGATATGATCGGCGGCGTTGTAAATCACCTCGATCCGGCTGGCGTCGATGCCGAAGGCCCGCGCGATCTCTCTTGCCGACCAATGCGAGACGGTGCAGATCGTCGCCTGCCGCGCCAGCGCGCCTTGCAACACGCGATAGGCAACGCGAAAGCGCCGCGAAAATCCATCCGGGCCGAGCAGATAGTTCACATCGTGGATCATCACGATCTGCCGCCGCAGCCCGACCGGTCCGGTACCGCCCAACCCGACAAGAACGTCCTGCGGGCCGAGATGGCGACGCAGCGTCACCTGTTCCCACAAGTGCCCCGAAAGGCCGGGCACGACCTCTACCGGCATCGCGTAATCGGGTCGTGGCGGTTCTGGCGCGACCGTCACCGCATCGGTGCGCGTCGTGATCAGCCGACGCCCAAGTTCATAGGCGACGCGCTGGACGCCGGTCATCGGCTGGCCGGTGAAACGGGCATTCAGATGGATCAAGCGGCCCCCAATGTGGTTGGCGATATTGCCAAACATAGGCAAGGGGTTAGGCAGCCCGCGGTGTTCGATCAAGCAAAGCAGGCTCCATATCGGTGGCACTTGCCATGTGGCTGACGGGCGGGACCATTTTCGGATTGCGTATTGCGACGCTCGGCTTGCGCTTTGCGCTTGCCGTTTACGTCACGGCGCTGCTCGGCCTTGCCGACATGGGCAGGCTGGGCATCGTTCAGGGCCTTAGCGCCTTAGTCCCGGCGGTGATCGGGATGGGGTACAACTTTCACATGTGCCGCGATGTCGTGGGCGGCGATCCGGCCGGCCGCATCGCAATCGTTCGCGACCGTCTGGCTTGGTCGATGCGTATGGCGGCGCTGGCCGCCACCCTGGGGCTGGGGGGATGGTGGCTGGTCCTCGGTCGGCCCGACTGGATCGTCCTTGTCGTCGTGGCGATCCTTTGGGCGGAGGCGCTGGCGATGGATGCGTATCTTGCGCTGACCGGGCTGCGCATGAACGTTCTGGCGAACGTCGGCGTTCTGCTGCGCACGGCGGCGTGGGTGCCTATTGCCATCGCGGGCGGCTGGCTGGCGCCCGACTTGCGGACGCTGGACTTCGTCTATGCCTGCTGGCTGGGCGGGCATGTCGCCAATTTCGCGCTGCTGTACCGCACTTTGCATGCGCGCGGGCTTTGGCCCCGCTGGCGCGACGACCCGCCGACCGGCTGGCTGGGCAGAACGCGGAAAGGCGCGGTGCAGATATGGCCCAGCGACGTGGCCCTCGTCCTGATTTCCTACGGCGACCGTTTCATTCTTGCGGCAATTGTCGGTGAAGCGGCATTGGGCGCCTATGTCTTTTTCTGGACCTTCGCCAACATGATCAGGACGCTGATGCAGTCATCGGTGGTCACCCCGGCCTTGCCGCGCCTGATCGAATTGAACCGGGTCGACAGGGCAAGCTGGCTGGCCGCCGCACGGCGGCTGGGCATCGCGATACCGCTGGTGGGGGCGACAGCTTCGGCGGGAATGCTGGCGTTCGTCTGGGCCGGACACGCCTATGTGCCGCAGGGCGACTTCCCTTGGGACGGCCCGCTTGCCGTGGCGATCTTCGCGGCGATACTGGCGATCTATTGCGGCGATTACCTGTCGACCGTGCTCAACAGCGCCGGGGCGGTTCGGGCTTATTCCACGCTGAACATCGCGTTTGCCGGGGTGCTGATGCTGGGCGTGCTGATAGGGGCATTGACCGGCGGTGTCATCGGCGCAGTCGTCGCCAGCCTGATCGTCGCGCTGGTCTTCGACGCGTTGAAAGTCCGCGCCGTCGTCCGCGTTTAGGTCCAGCTTAAACTTCGCCCGGCGCTTTCGCCTTGATCGCCAGCGCGTGAACGCGTTGGCCCGGCAGGTCGCCCAGCGCGCGGTTCACCATCCGCTGCCTCTCCAGCCGCGAAACGCCGCGAAAGGCATCGGCCACGATGGTCACCGTGAAGTGCGATTCGCCTGTGCCGTCATCGCCCGAATGGCCGCGGTGCATCGCGCTGTCGTTGCTGACGTCCAGCAGTTCCGGCGAAAACGTGACCTGCAGGATCGAACGGATTTCGGCCTCGACCGGGCCGGTATCGGATTCGGGGGCGGGGTGAGAAGTGCTGTCCATGCGCCGCCATATGGGTCACGGGGGTTCCAATTGCAAAGTCGATCCCTATCCTTTGGGGCGCAATGCGGCATGACAGGTTTCACGGACGGTTCGAAAGCACGGGGCGCGGGTGCGAGGCGCCGGGATGCGACGAGGCGGGAGAATTCCGCGCGCCCGGTTCGCGCGGACCCAGTTTCGACGGGCCGGGCGACTGGCGCTGGTTCTGCCTCGACCATGTCCGCGCCTTCAACGCGGGCTACGATTTCTTCGAAGGGATGAGCGCGGAGGAAATCTTGGACGCGCAGAGCCCGGTTCACGGCTGGCGCAACACCGCGCGGGTCTATTCGGGTATGGGGAACGACGGTCCGCGCTGGGCCGATTTCGAAGATCCGCTCGATGCGATTTCCGCCCGCGCGCGCAACATCCGGGGCGAACGGGAACGGCAATGGCAGCAGGACGCCGAGGCGCGGCAACGCGGGCTTGGATCAGAGGATCGCCGTGCGCTGGACGAGCTGGGGCTTGGTTACGACGCCGACCGCAAGGCGCTTCGCCAGCGGTACTCGGCACTGGTGCGCCGCTATCACCCCGACCGTAATGGCGGCGACCGGACGCACGAACATCGCCTGCAGCGCGTTGTCGATGCCTACCAGCACCTGCGCAAAGCACAGCGCTTTGCCTAGGCTAAACCCCGCGTAGCTTCCGATACCGCGCGGCGCGGTCGGGGCCGAACAGCGTGTCGTATTCGGACTTGCTGTAATAGACATCGTAAGCAGGCGCACCGTCCGACAGGTTGACCCAGTCCTGCTTGCTGCGGGTAAAGATATGTAGGTCGGGCGGGCAGGAATTCGGATCGTCCAGCGTGCCGATCCGCACGAAACTGCCTTTCTCGCCCATGCCGCCATAATGGCTCCATACCGCGACCTTGCAGGTCGGGCAGCGGGCGACCGACTGGCCCTTGCCGCTGTCTGACGGGGTCTGTACCCGTTCCGGCTCGCCTTGCAGGATGGTGACCTTCTCCGCCTCGATCAGGCCGTTCAGGGCAAAGGCCGCGCCGCTTTCGCGCTGACAGGATCGGCAGTGGCAGCAATGGACCGCGAATGGCCTGTCCTCCAGCCGATAACGCACCGCGCCGCACTCGCATCCGCCCTGATAGCCCATTCCTGCCTCTCCGTTGTTATCTATCCTTCGCAAAGCGCGACGAACTGGTCGGCAACCGCGCCCCAGCCCTGTTCGAACCCTATCTCCTTATGCTGCAACATCGCCTCTTCGGTCCAGTGCCGCGCGCTGGCGCTATAGCGGGTGCCGTCGCCCTCTGGCACGACTTCCCAGATGCCGATCATGAAGGGGTCGCTTGGGGTATAGATACCATCGGCCAGCGACACGGCATCGGTGGTGACGAAGCGCGTGCCGTCTTCCCAGCTGAGGAACACGCCTTCCTGCGGCATTTCCTCGCCCTCCGGTCCCTTCATGACCATCGCACTGCGGCCACCGGCGTGGCGTTCCTGCGCGACCATTTCGATGCGCCACGGGGCGGGGCACCACCACTCCTCCTGACGGTTGGCGAGGACATCCCAGCATTTTTCGACCGGCGCGTCGATCAGGCGAGTGATCGTCAGTTCGTACATGATTGCGACTCCTTGGATGTCAGTCCCGGTCGGGCGCGCCGAGCGGGAAGTATTGGCGATAGGGGTAGGCGGCGTCGACGCACTTCACGACTTCGGGCAGGGCCAGAAGGCGGGCGCGCAGGGCCTGAAGGTCGGGGCAATCGTCACCGATCGGTTCCACCCAGTCCGCGTAGAACAGCGAGGGCGCGGCGGCGCAGTCGACCAAGGTGATATGTTCGCGGCACAGCGCATCGGCGCGCGATTCCAGCCATGCATAGACGGTGCGCAATTGCGCGCGTGCCTCGTCCTGACGTGCGGTGTCGGGCGCATCGGGTGCCCGCATTTGCTCATAAACCGCGATGTTCATCACGTTCATGACATAGTTGTCGAACACCCGGTCCAGATTACGCAGCTTTTCCGCCCGGCCCGAAGGGATCAGGCCCGATGCGCGCTGGTGATGTGCGGCCAGATGCTCGATGATCGAGGTCGCTTCGAACACCACGGTTCCGTCGTCGTCCAGCACCGGGAATTTCCCGAACGGCCCGCCATGCTTGGCAACGAATGCCATGTTGTCGGGGTGCCCCGGATCGATGACGTGCAGCTTGTAGTCGAGATCCGCGGCATGAAGCGCGATCTGCGCCTTCCACGTGTAGGACGAAAACGGGTGACCGTAGAGTTCGAGCATTACCAGGTATCCTCCAATACGCGCCGCCGGCGGACCTTTTCGGCCTCGCTCGGATTATCCGGCCCGAACGAGCCGACCTGTGCGGGCCCGTCCGGCACGTAAGTGGCCAGGACGAATCCGCCCGAAGTGACTCGCGCCTCTACCTGTCGCATGGCGAGCGGCGGTGTACCATCCGCAAACATGCGCTTGCCCTTGCCCAGCACCACCGGCGCCATCATCAGCACCAGCTTGTCCAGCAACCTCTCTGCCAGCAGTTGCGGATAGAGCGTGGTGCTGCCCTGAATGACCAGCGGCGGGCCGTCGCCTTGCTTGATCGCGCGCAGGGCGTCCATGCTGTCCACCCGTTCGCTGCCCACCCAGTCGAGCGGCTGGTCGCCGTGCGTCATCACGTATTTGCGGCACGCGGCAAAGCGGGCGGAGATGGAATCGCTTTCGGGCATATAGGGCCAGTAGGCGGCGAAGATGTCATATGTCCGCCGCCCCAGAAGCAGGTCGAACGGCGGGTTGAGCAGGGCGTTGATCTGGTTGCCCAGCCCCTCGTCGCCCACCGCCGCGATCCAGCCGCCGTGGGCGAAGCCGCCGCTGCGATCCTCTTCCGCCGCGCCCGGCGCCTGCATCACCCCGTCGAGCGAGACGAAGGCGCCGCCAATGATCTCACGGCTCATTCCCCGCCCGACCCTGCGCGTGCCGCTTCGATCGCGGCGATGTCGATCTTGCCCATCGTCATCATCGCCTCGAACACGCGCTTTCGGGCGGCTGGATCGGGATCGGCCATGCCGTCGGCCAGCTGCCTGGGCGTGATCTGCCACGAATGGCCCCATTTGTCCTTGCACCAGCCGCAGGCCGATTCCTGCCCGCCGTTGCCGACGATGGCGTTCCAGAAACGGTCGGTTTCTTCCTGCGAGTTGGTCTGCACCTGAAACGAAAAGCTTTCGTTCGGTTTGAACTGATCGCCGCCGTTAAGGCCGATGCAGGACAGGCCCAGCACGGTGAATTCCACCGTCAGCGCATCGCCTTCCTTGCCGTCGGGATAGTCGGAGGGGACGCGGTAAACCGTGCCGACGGTGCTGTCCGGGAATGTATCGGCATAGAACCGCGCCGCTTCCTCTGCCGCGCCGTCGTACCAAAGGCATAAGGTGACGGGATTGCTCATGCGGGAACCTCGACGCCATCCATTTGCTTGCTCTTGCGATAGGCGGGACGCGTGCGCAGACGGTTCGCGTAATCCTTGAAGCTGTCTCGATAGGGCAGCATTTCGAACGTGATGCCCCAGTCCACGTGGCTTCCGACATAGACATCGGCCATGGTGAAACGGTCGCCGCATACGAAGGCGTGTTCTTTCAACCAGCCATCGAGTGTATCGACGGTGCGCTCGACGCTGCCAAAACCGACCGTGCGTTGCTGGTCCTTGTCGGGTTCGAAGTTCAACGTTCTGCTCATGATCGCCTGTTCGACCGGCCCTGCGGCAAAGAACAGCCAGCGAAAATAATCTGCCTTTTCCCCCTCTCTCGGCAAGAGCTCGGCGTCAGGATGGATCTCGGCAAGGTAGTGAGAGATAGCTGGAACTTCGGTTACCACCCGGTCGCCAGACGTGGTGTGATGGATGATCGTCGGGATTTTGCCCATCGGGTTCGCATCAAGCAGCGCTTGAGGCTTGGCATCCCAGGCGACTGGCAAGACATCGTAATCTGCACCGACCTCCTCAAGCGCCCAGCGGACGATCTGACCCCGGCTCATCGAGTTGTGAAAGAACGTGATTTCGGCCATCGATTTATTCTCCCAAGGGTCCGACAAGGCCGAAATTGGCCCCGTCCGGATCGAGCGCGACGACGATATGCTCGCCGCCCGGCACCTCCATCGGACCCATCAGGACGGTGCCTCCGTTGCTTTCTATCGCGGCCTTCGCGGCGGTGACGTTGGGTACGCGGAAATAGAAGTGCCAGCAGTGCGGTCCGATCGGGAACTGCGCCATCGGACCTTCCGGCACGGCTTTCATGACCGCACCGATGCGCAGGTCGTTGACGTCCAGAAAGGAGTAGTCGCCCATTTCGCCCATAGGCATGCGTTCGTTGACTGCCATACCCGTCAAGGCCCCATAGAATGCGATCGCGCCCTCGGCATCGCTGGTCAGCAATTCGTTCCAGCCGCACTTGCCGAAATCGTTACGGTCCTCGCCGGCGAACACCTCGCTGCGCTCGGGGCTAGCACCGGTCATCAGATAAAATGGAATGCCCTGCGGATCGGCGACATAGGCCATGCGGCCCACGCCGGGCAGGTCGAACGGGTCCATTGTTACCGATCCGCCAAGCTCTTTGAGTTTCGCGACAGAGGTATCGACATCGGGCGTCGCGAAATAGGCCAGCCAGCGGGGCTTCATCCCGCAGGATTTCATGCTGTCGGCCAGCGTCATGGCGCCGCCGGTCGCATCGTTGTCAGCGCGTTTCAGAAAGTAATAATCGGTGCCGCCTTCGGCTGCCATGTGGGCCTTTTCAATCGACCACCCGACGACCGCCTCGTAAAATGGCGCAACCTTCGACAAGTCGTCGCTCAACAATTCATACCAGATCGGTTCGCCCGCCTGATTTGCCATCCTCTTTCTCCCGGCAATCGGCTCGATTAGCGGCCCATCGTAAAAATCGGCTCGAACCCGCCGAAGATCATCCGCTTGCCATCGAACGGCATCTCTTCGGGCATTTCCATTTCGGCCTCCATTTTCTCGGATGCTGCGTCGCAGGTCGCCCGGTCTGGCCAGACGATCCACGAAAAAACGATCTTCTCGTCAGCGGTCGCCTTTACGGCCATGCGGAAATCGGTGGTCTTGCCGTCGGCGACATTGTCCTCCCAGGCCTCCACGATCTCGGTCGCGCCCAGCGACTTGAAATAATCGGCTGCCTCGGCTGCCATGTCGCGATAGGCCTCTTTCTTGTCGGCGGGGACGGGGATCAAAAAACCTTGAATATACATCGTTCAGGCCTCCGTTTTCTGGGGTGCAAGGGTGTCGTCGAAATCGGCCAGTTGCGCATCCAGCGCGGCCTTGAAGGCAGGGCGCGACACCGCGCGGTCGAGATAGGCGGAAAGAACGGGGCGGGACTGCACCAATCCGTTCCCATCGGCCTCTCTCAGCACGGTGGCGATGGTAATGTCGGCGATGGAAAAGTCCCCCGCCAGCCATTCGCGCCCCTCCATCGCGGTCGCCAGACGGTCGAACCGTTTGGCGGCGTTTTCCTCCAGCGAAGGGCGGCGCAGGTCGGCCCATTCCTCGCCCTTGGAAAACGTGTTCACGTTGCTCAGTTCGAAGATCGTCGGTTCGATCGAGTTGAGACCGGCAAAGGTCCACGATAGCGCATCGGCCCGTGCCTGACCCGATGCTGGCAGCAGGCCGCATTTCTCGCCAAGGTGGACAAGGATCGCGCCGCTTTCAAACAGGGTCAGTTCGCCATCCTGCAGCACGGGCACCTGGCCCCAAGGCTGTTCGGCATAGAACCATTCGGGGCGCTTCATTGCGCTGATCAGGCGGGTGGAATAATCGATCCCGCCTTCCTCGCACGCCCATCGGGCGCGCAGGTCGCGGACGAAACCCTTGGCGAAGGGCGGCACCCATTCGAAACCGGTGATGACGATTTCACTGTCGGAAACTTGCGGCATCGTTGCTCTCCTTCAGGCGTTGACTTCGGCGGGCGGGCCTTGCTCTGCGGCGGCGGGATCCATCCACATGGGTTCCCAGATGTGACCGTCAGGGTCGGCAAAGGAACGCGTCGTCATGAACCCATAATCGGTCGCCGGATCGGCATCGGCGGTTCCGCCACTTTCCCCGGCAACGCGGTTCATCGTTTCCACCGCTTCGCGCGATTCCAGGCTGAGGCAGAGGCGCAGGGCGGACGAACCGTCCGTCGTGATCGGGCGATCGGTAAAGCTCTGCCACTTCGCGTGGGTCAGCAGCATGACGTAGATCGTTTCGGACCAGACCATGCAGGCAGCAGTTTCGTCTGTGAACTTCGGCTCGTTCGTAAATCCAAGCGCGGCATAGAACGCCATCGACCGCGGCAAATCGGCGACCGGCAGGTTTATGAAAATCATCTTCTGCAACGCACTTCTCCACTTCGATCGAACGACTCGAGTCGCCTCTCGCTTGCGATTCGTGCGCAGAGTGGTTACAAAATGCAACCATGAAGTCTCTAAATGGAACTATAGAGGCGACGGACCGAGCCCAAGAGCCTCTGCACGGACGGTGGTATGGCGACGCCTGCGGCGCGTCGTTTGCCATGGAGCTGATGGGCGAACGCTGGTCGCTGCATGTAATGCGCGAGCTGATGATGGGGCCGCTGCGCTTTTCGCAGATCCGCGCGAACCTGCCCGGCATCAGCGCCAAGGTTCTGACCGAGCGACTGGAAAAGCTGGGGCAGGCTGGCGTTGTCGTCCGCCGCATGTTGCCGCCGCCTGCCTCTGTGCAGGTCTACGAACTGACGCCTTGGGGGTACGAGGCGGAGGAGGTGATGAAGGCGCTTGGGCGTTGGTCGGTCCGGTCGCGGGCGCACGATCCGACTCTGCCGTTGACGCCGGTATCGGCGATGCTGTCTCTGCGGACAATGTTGCGGGTTCGGGCGGATTTTGACGCAACCGTCGATTTTCTGTTCGCCACCGACCAGTTTCGCGGAACGCTGAAGAACGGGGAACTGACGTTTCAGCGTCTGGTCGAACCGGACGGTACTGCCGACCTTACGTTCGCGGCGGCGTCGCCCAATGCGGTCCTGCCATATTTCTACGGCAAGCGTCCGCTGGCCGATGTGGAACGCGACTTCGGCCTCTCGGTCTTTGGCGACCGCGATCTGGCCGACCGGTTCTGCTCGCTCTTCGCCCTGCCGCCCAAGGTCAGTTGATCCGCATTAGGCTGTTGCAGCGCAGCGCCTCGGCGTTTACCGACCGCACACGATGAACGACATGACCAACAGCCACCAGACCGTCCTTGCCGCGCCCGATACCGAAGTCGACGTGCGCGAAACCTTCGGGATCGATATCGACATGAAGGTACCGGCCTTTTCGAAGGCGGACGAGCGCGTGCCCGACGTCGATCCCGCCTACGTGTTTGACCCGGATACGACGCTGGCGATTCTGGCCGGTTTTGCCCACAACCGCCGCGTGATGGTGCAGGGCTATCACGGAACGGGTAAGTCGACCCATATCGAACAGGTCGCCGCGCGGCTGAACTGGCCTTGTGTGCGCATCAACCTTGACGCGCATATCAGCCGAATCGACCTTGTCGGTCGTGACGCGATCGTGCTGCGCGACGGGTTGCAGGTGACCGAATTCCGCGAAGGCCTGCTGCCGTGGGCGCTGCAGACGCCGACTGCGCTGGTGTTCGACGAATACGACGCGGGCCGCCCCGATGTGATGTTCGTGATTCAGCGCGTTCTGGAAACTGCAGGCAAGCTGACCCTGCTGGACCAGAACCGCGTTATTCGCCCGAACCCGTATTTCCGCCTGTTCGCGACGGCCAATACGGTCGGCCTTGGCGATACCAGCGGGCTTTATCACGGAACTCAGGCGATCAACCAGGGCCAGATGGACCGCTGGAACATCGTCGTCGGCCTGAACTATCTACCAGAGGCGACCGAGGTCGAGATCGTCAAGGCAAAGGTGCCCGAGATGGACGAGGCGACGATCACCAAGATGGTCCGCACCGCAGACCTGTCGCGACAGGGCTTCATCAACGGCGATATTTCCACGGTCATGAGCCCCCGCACGGTGATCAGTTGGGCGCAGAACACACAGATCCTGCACGACATCGGCTTCGCCTTCCGCCTCTCGTTCCTGAACAAGTGTGACGAGACGGAACGGATGCTGGTGGCAGAATACTACCAGCGCGTGTTCGGCACCGACTTACCCGAGAGCGTCGTCGGTAAAGCCTGAAGGCCAGACTTTATCGGAACACATGCGTCGTTTCTCCCGTTTTCCTGTATAGTCAGGAATAGGAGGATGCCATGACCGATCATGTATTCAAGCTAAGCGAAATCGTGGGCACATCTCACGAAGGCAGCGACGCCGCGATCCGCGCCGCGCTAAAGCGCGCGCAATCGACTATCCGCAACGTGAAATGGTACGAAGTCGTCAGCCAGCGTGGCTTCGTCGAAGATGACGGCACCGTGCAGCACCAGGTGGTGATCAAGGTCGGTTTCGCACTCGACGATTGAGCGAAGTTCAGCCCTGCGGCGTGACGAGGAATTTCTCCCCCGTCCGCCGCGCGTTATAGGCCATTACCGCATCGCGGCTGAGCATTTCGCGCAGGGTTACGCGCTGTGAATAATGGCTGGCGAACGTGGTTTTCAGCCCGGCCATGATCCGCGCCTGAAGCCGTTCGCGCATTCCCGGTTCGGCGGATTGCAGGAATGGAAACAGTAGCCACCCGCCGACCTGCCAGCTGAACCCGAAGAAGCGGTCGATGACGACCGGCCCTGTATCGAGCAACCCGTAAATATAGCCGCGCTTCATCGTATTCGACCCATAGGGGGTGAAGCCTTCATCGCGCGAGGCGACCGTTTCCATCGCGTTCAGGATGCGGCCTAACTGGTTGCCGCCGCTGATCGGATCGAAGGCGACATAGGCTTCGGTCTCCGCAATCGCGGCGACCAGTTGCGCCTCGTAATCGTCGTCTTTCATGTTCAGCGCATGCTTCGCGCCAAGCCCGCGCAGCAGGGCGACCTGTTCGTCGGAACGAACGATGTTGACGATGTCGATCCCGTCTTCCTGACAGATGCGCAGCAGCATTTGGCCAAGGTTCGACGCGGCGGCGGTATGGATGATCGCCTTGGCCCCATCGCGCTTCATCGTTTCCACAAAGCCCAGCGCGGTCAGCGGATTGACGAAAGCGGCGGCGCCTTCCTCTGCATTGATGTCGTCGGACAGCGGCATACAGGCGCCGACCGGCGCTATACAATAGCGGGCGTAGGTTCCGAACGCCAGACAGGCGACCCGTTTACCGAGCAAGGCTTGCGCCGCCTCGCTATCCCCCGCTGCGACGACCCGGCCAGCGCCCTCGTTGCCGACGGGCATCGCTTGGCCGAGCCGCTTTCCCATTGATGCGACGACCCCTTGCGATATAGACGCGACGATCTTGCGGTCCGAATATTCGGCATTCGCAACGTCGGCTGCGCCGAACAGCAGGCCAAGGTCTGACGGGTTGATCGGGGCCGCCTCTATCTCGATGACGACTTCGTTGGGGCCCGGATCGCGCATCGTGGATTTGACCAGTTCGACCACCAACCTGCCATCCGCGTGCGCGGTCGAAGTTATCATTTCGTTGGCGAATTCGGTCACGGTGCCTCTCCTTCATAGCGGGCCTTTACGAAATAGAGCCCGTCGGGCGGCGCATTCAAACCCAGCGCTTGTCTGTCGCACGCCTCCAGCGCCTGCCGCATATCGTCCTCGCTCCACCGGCCCATCCCGACCAGCGCAAGGCAGCCGACCATCGAGCGGACCTGGTGGTGCAGGAAGCTGCGCGCCTCGGCATGGATACGGACTTCGCTGCCCCCGGTTCCCTCGGCGCGTTCCACGTCCAGCCGATCCAGCGTCTTCAATGGTGATTGTGCCTGGCAATGGGCAGAGCGGAAGGTGGTGAAATCGTGGCAACCAACAAGGTGCTGCGCCGCGCTATGCATCGCCGCTGCATCCAGTGGCGCGGCGACCTGCCACATACGCCCTCGCTCCAGCGTCAGCGGCGCGCGGCGGTTGGCGATGCGATAGACATAGGCGCGACCGACGCAGGAAAAGCGGGCGTGCCAGTCGTCCGGCACGACTTCGCACGCGGTCACCGCGATGGGGTCGGGGCGCAGCTTGGCGTTGACGCCCTCCATCAGGCGGAAGGCATCGATGTCTTTCTCGATATCTACATGGGCCCGCATGGCCAAGGCATGGACGCCGGTGTCGGTGCGCCCGGCGGCGTGCATCCGCACCGCTTCGCCAGTGATGGCCTCGACCGCTTCCTCGACCGACTGTTGAACCGATGGGCCATGGTCCTGCCGTTGCAGGCCCATGAACGGGCCGCCGTCGAATTCCAGGGTCAGCGCAAATCGGGTCATCTTGGGGGGTTCACCGGATCTCGGTGCCCGCCGGGATCGGTTTGCCGCGCAGCATCGCCTCGGTCGCCATGGCTGGCTTGCCCGCGCGCTGCACCAAGGTGGGCCGGATCGCGCCATAACCGCAGGCGATGGTCAGTTCGTCGTCCAGAACCGTAGCGGTCGCGCCCTCGCGCCCGATTACGTCGGCATCCAGCACGCGGATGCGTTCGCCCTCCAGTTCGAAGAACGCGCCGGGGCGCGGGGCGAAGGCGCGGACCTGCCGTTCGATGAATTCCGCGCCCTTGGTGAAGTCGATCCGCGCTTCGGCCTTGTCGATCTTGTGGGCATAGGTCACGCCCTCCAGCGGCTGTTTTTCGGGGCGAACGTGGGGCAGGCGAGATAGCACTTCGACCATCGCCTCAGCCCCCATCGCGGCGATTTCGTCGGTCAGTTCGCCAGCGGTCTTGCGTTCGATCCGGGTGGTGCGTTTGAGCAGCATCGGCCCGGTATCGAGGCCCTTCTCCATCTGCATGATCGTCACGCCCGTCGTCGCATCGCCTGCAAGGATCGCGCGCTGCACCGGCGCCGCCCCACGCCAACGCGGCAGGATCGACCCGTGGACGTTGAGGCAACCGTGCGTCGGTGCCTCCAGCACTGCGACCGGCAGCAGCAGGCCATAGGCCGCGACCACACCGACATCGGCATTCAGCGCGGCGAAGGCGTCCTTCTCCTCCTGCGGCTTAAGGCTGGGCGGGGTGCGCACCTCGATCCCCAATTCCTGGGCGGCGAGATGCACGGGAGAGGGCTGCAATTTCTTGCCCCGGCCTGCCGGACGTGGCGGCTGCGAGTATGCGGCGACGACTTCGTGCCCCGCATCGACGATCGCGCGCAGCGTCGGCACCGCGAAGTCGGGGGTTCCCATGAAGATCACGCGCATCTGTTTATCATCCTGCCTTCGCTCTTCCTGAGCGGCGCGCCAGTCCCTATCTTCGCCCCGATGGCTTCACAAGGTTCAGGTGGAAACGAAATAGAGCGGCTGGCTTCGGCGCTGGCCCGCTTGCCGGGGCTTGGCCCCCGTTCGGCCCGGCGCGCGGTGCTGTGGCTGGTGAAGCGGCGAGAGGACGCTCTGGTCGAATTGCTCGCTTCTCTGACCGCGGTGCGAGACAGTCTTGTCGAGTGCGAGACTTGCGGCAACGTCGATACCGCCAACCCCTGCCATGTCTGCACCGATCCGCGCCGCGATGCCCGCTCGATCTGCGTGGTAGAGGACGTGGCGGACCTTTGGGCGCTGGATCGGGCCAAGCTGTATAACGGACGTTACCACGTGCTGGGCGGGCGCTTGTCGGCGCTCGACGGCGTGGGGCCGGAGGATCTGACGATCGGCCAATTGCTGACGCGGGTTGAGGCGGGCGTGGACGAGGTCGTCCTCGCGATGAACGCCACGCTGGAGGGGCAGACGACTTCGCACTACATCGCAGAGCGGCTGGAGGGCATGCCCGTCCGCGTCACACAGCTTGCCCACGGTCTGCCGGTGGGCGGAGAGCTGGACTACATGGACGAAGGCACCTTGGCGCAGGCTTTGCGGGCGCGCAGGCCAGTGTCCTGATCCGGGCATCCTGACGCAGCTTGCCGGAATCGCGCGGCATCCCTAAATGGGGCGCATGGCTATCCGCGAAATCATCGAAGTTCCCGATCCGCTGCTGAAGCAGGTATCAAAGCCCGTCGAGACGTTCGACGACGAGCTGAAAACGCTTGTCGAAGATATGTTCGAGACGATGTACGACGCCCCCGGCATCGGCCTTGCCGCGATTCAGGTCGGCGTGCCGCTGCGCGTGCTGGTGATCGACCTTCAGCCTGAAGACCCCGATGCAGAGCCGGTGGCGTGCAATCACGACGGGCACGATCACCATCACCAGCCGACGAAGAAGGAACCGCGGGTTTATGTGAACCCGGAAATTCTGGATCCTTCGGAAGAGACCAAGGCCTATCAGGAAGGCTGCCTCTCGGTCCCCGACATCTATGCAGAGGTCGACCGCCCCGCCACCTGCCGCGTGCGGTATCAGGATCTCGACGGAAACACCCACGAAGAGGCCATGGACGACCTGATGGCGGTGGTGATCCAGCACGAGATGGACCACCTGAACGGCGTTGTGTTTATCGACCACCTGTCGCGGCTGAAGCGCAACATGGCGCTGAAAAAGCTGCAGAAGCTGCGGGCTGCGTAGTTTGTTGGTCCGGCTCCTTGAGCCGGACCCCTCAGACGCCGGGCGCCGGGCATCCGCCCGGCTTGGCTTCCTCGCATAAGCTCGGGCGCGCGTTCGCGCTTGCGGGTGTCGCTTCGCGCCCCGGGTCCCCGGCGTTAGCTTGCCTTACGCTGCTACGGCCTCGTCATGCAGGTCTTCCATGGCGGCCTTGCAGTCGCGCGCACATTCGCGGCACATCTGGGCACAGCGTTTGCAGTGCGGGTTGTCGTGCTTCTCGCATTCCTCGGCACAAGTCTCGCAGGCCTTGACGCATAGTGCCAGCATCGCGCGGATGACCGATCGGTTTTCATCCGTTCGGCGGCTGGCCACGCGATAGGTGGCGGTGCAGATGTCGCTGCAATCGCTGCACAGGCGCATGCACCGGCTCATGTCCATGTCCTCGGCGGCGCAGGCATCGACGCAGGAATTGCAGATCGCCGCGCAATACATGGCGTGCTTGACCGCAAGGCCGAGGGTCTCGTTGTAGTCGGAACCTACGGCGGGATGCTCGGAAATCATCTTCTGGATAGACATTTTGAAACTCCTTCTACCCGACTGACGGTCGGCACTGGGGAGAAGTTCCGAAACGGTCCGACAGGGCGCTTGCCCTGCACGATGTTCGATGTATGTTCTTGCGAATGGATATCCTTGCGCTTGTTTTCGCCGTGGTCGCGCTTGTCGTCGGCCTTGTTGCCGGATGGTTCTTCGGATCGCGGCCCGTCGCCGACTGGCGTGCGCGGCACTCCGGGGTTGAGGCCGA
Organism: Croceicoccus naphthovorans; assembly: GCF_001028705.1. NCBI lineage: Bacteria > Pseudomonadati > Pseudomonadota > Alphaproteobacteria > Sphingomonadales > Erythrobacteraceae > Croceicoccus > Croceicoccus naphthovorans. Next base: position 695,902 of record NZ_CP011770.1, read on the forward strand.
TCTCAAAGAGAAGGACGAGAAATTCCGCGCTGCCATCGCCGAACTCGCGACGATGAGCGAGCGGGCCGACCGGGCCGGAGCGATCGAGGATCAGTTGCGCGAATCGCGTGCGCAGGTCGAGGCGCTGCGGGTGTCGGTGGCGGAACTGAACAAGGACCGCGCCAATCTTGCCGAGCGCGAGGTTCTGCTGAAGGAAGCGCGCGAGGAGCTGGGCAAGCAGTTCGAGGCGATGGGCAACAAGGCGCTGGAAGGCGCGCAGGCCCGCTTTCTGGAACGCGCGAACGAGCGGTTTTCCGAGAGCGAGAAGACCAATGCGGCGCGGATCAAGGCCTTGCTGGAACCGGTGGGTTCGCGGCTGAAAGCCTATGAGGAGCAGGTCGCCGCGCTGGAGGAAAAGCGGGTCAAGGACTTCGGCAGCCTTGCCGGCGTGATCGAACAGATGCGGCTGGGTCAGGAAGAGGTTCGGCGCGAGGCGCAGCGGCTGGGCAACTCGCTGACCAATGCGCCGAAGGCCCGCGGTCGCTGGGGCGAGCGGGCGTTGCAGAACGTCCTCGAACAGTGCGGCCTTGCCGAGCATACCGATTTCCACCTCGAACATTCGATGGATACCAGCGAAGGGCGGTTGCGCCCCGATGCGATCGTCAACGTGCCGGGCCAGAAGAAGCTGGTCATCGACGCCAAGGTGTCTTTGAACGCCTATCAGGCCGCGTTCGAGGCCGAGGATGGCGAAGAGCGGCAGCGGCATATGGACCTGCATGCGCGGTCGATGCGCAACCATGTCCAGACGCTGGGGTCCAAGGGCTATCAGAGCCAGTTCGAGGATGCGCCGGATTATGTGGTGATGTTCGTGCCGGGCGAGCATTTTGTCGCCGCCGCGCTGGAGCATGATCCGGAGCTGTGGGATTTTGCCTTCCGCAACAAGGTGCTGCTGGCGACGCCCACGAACCTTGTCGCCATCGCGCGGACGGTTGCGCAGGTGTGGCGGCAGGACACCATCGCGCGCGAAGCCGTTGCGATTGGCAAGGCTGGATCCGAACTCTACGACCGGCTTGCCGTTGCGGCGGAGCATTTGAAGCGCGTTGGCGGCGGGTTGGAAACGGCGGTCAACAACTACAACAAGTTCGTCGGCAGCTTCGAACGCAACGTGCTGTCTTCGGGCAAGCGGCTGGCCGAAAAGGGCATCGAAATCGGCAAGCGCGAGATCGAGGACGTGCCGCTGGTCGAAGCCGCACCGCGTTATGGGTCGGACGATACAGCCGCCGGGGAACCGAAGGACGTTGCGCGGCTTTCCATAAGCGATGATCAGACGGAGACGCGCAAGACAGGCTGATAGTAGCCGCATCGGGGCCATGATCCCCGGCGTGGCGGCTATTGCGCTCGCGGGCGTGGCCCTGATGGGATTTTCGCGCGGTCCGGCAGAGGCAGAGGAACCCGCGGCGATCAGGGCCGAACCGGTCATGGTCGATGGCACGGTGGCGACCGGTCCTTATGCGCCCAAAGACGAATGCGCCTATCTGCCTGGCTTCGCAGCATTCCGGTCCGCGCTGATGACGGCAATCGACGCGCGCGATGCCGATCAACTGATCGCCTTGTCGCACCCCGGCATCGAACTCGACATGGATGGCGGGGCGGGAATCGACGAATTTCGGCGACGGCTGGACGCTGACGACACGCTCTGGCTCGAACTGGCAGAGTTGAAGGAACTGGGCTGTGCCAGCGACGGCGGGACCGACGCCGTGATGCCGTGGATCGCCGCGAGAAGCGGGTCCGATCACGATCCCGATACGACGTTCTGGGTAACGGACAACTCCGTCCCGCTGCGCGTTTCGGGCACGGACAACGCGCCGCAACTCGCCAAGCTCGATCGCGATCTGGTAGAGATGATGGGCGGTGACACCAAGGGATTTCGCAAGATTGCGACCCAATCCGGACAGATCGGTTATGTTAAAGCCGCCGATCTGCGCGAACTGGGTGATTACCGGTTGTTCATGACGCGCGGACCGAACGGCTGGTCCATCGACATGTTTCTGGCCGACGGCTGACCGTTAGCGCAGCTTGGCCAGCACCTCGTACGCCAGCACCGCCCCGGCAATCGAAGCATTCAAACTGTCAGCGCGGCCCAGCATCGGGATCGTGACGCGCAAGTCGCACTCTGCCTCGTACTCTTCGGGCAGCCCCCGCGACTCGTTGCCGACCATCACGAAGCACGGCGCGGCATAGGGCGCATCGCGATAATCATGCGGATCGCGCAAGGATGCGGCGACCAATTGCCCCGGCCCTTCGCGCAGCCATTTGCGAAACTCCTCCCACCGTGCTTGCGCCAGCGGTACGGTGAAGATCGCACCCATGCTGGCCCGCACCGCTTCGACACTGAACGGATCGGCGCAATCGTCGATCAGCACCAGCCCGCCCGCGCCAACCGCATCGGCGGTGCGCAGCATCGTGCCGAGGTTGCCCGGATCGCGCATTGCCTGCGCCACCAGAACCAGCGGCGCGCCATCGCGGCTGATCCGCGTCAGGGCCGTATCAAGTTCGGCAAACACGCCGCAGACGGCCTGCGGATTGTCTTTACCGGTAATCTTGGTCAGCGCGTCTTGCGACACCTCGATCACGTCGCCGCCTGCCGCTTCGGTCGCGGCTACCAACTCATCGAGTAGCGGATGCCGTTCGCGCCCCTCTGCCATCGCCAGAATTTCGGGCAGGTGCCCGGTTTCGCGCGCATCGGTCAGCAGCCGCAGGCCTTCCGCCATAAAGCGTTGCTCACGCCGACGGTGCTTCTTGTCGCGCAGCGAGCGCAGGTATTTGACGGTCGGATTGGAAAGGCCGGTTATCTGGCGCATCGAATAGCCCGAAAAGGATCACTCCTCGCCGAACTTGTCCTCTACCAAAGCACAAAGCTGATCCAGCGCGCTGGCAGCATCGGGGCCGGTCACGGCGATCTGGATCTCGTCGCCCTTGGCAGCGCCCAACATCATCAGGCCGAGGATCGAGCCGCCTGCGGCTTCGGACCCTTCGCGCACCACGCGGACCTTGTTGCCTTCCGGCAATCCGGCGACAAGCCCGACGAACTTCGCGCTGGCCCGCGCGTGCAGTCCGCGCTGGTTGGTGATCAGGACCGTGCGGGCAAAGGTGTCGCTCACTTCGGTCCCGCTCATGCGTCCTGCCCCAGAAATTCGGATGCCACGGTGATATAGTTGCGACCCGCATCGCGCGCAGCGGACACCGCCTGCGTGACCGACATTTCCGTCCGCGCACCCGCAAGACGGATCAGCATTGGCAGGTTGATCCCCGCAATCACCTCGACCTCGCCCGCGCGCAGCAGCGAGATGGCAAGGTTGGAGGGCGTGCCGCCGAACAGGTCGGTCAGGACAATGACCCCCTTGCCCGAATTCGCCTTGGCGATCGCGTCGCTGATCTCCGTACGACGCTGTTCCATGTCGTCGTTCGGGCCGATGCAGACGGGGATCACGTCTTCTTGCGGGCCGACGACGTGTTCCATCGCGCGAACGAATTCTTCCGCAAGATTGCCGTGGGTAACGAGGATGAGGCCGATCATGAGGTTCCCAAGTTTCGTCCGACCCACGCTGCAATATTCGGGATGAACCACAGGTGGCTCTGCCGTTCAGGCTGCTGACGGTCCGTGGGGGAAGACTCGCCGCAGGTCATGCGCGGGCCGCGCCTTCCACACCATCGGCGGCGTTCGAGTCAAGGTTGCGATGCAGAAGGGTGGGATTGTGTCCCAATCCGCGAAGCGCCGCGGCCAGTGCTTCCGCCGCGAAGACCGAACGGTGTTTGCCCCCGGTGCACCCGAACGCGATGTTCACATAGGCCTTGCCCTGCGCCTCGTACCGGGGGAGCAGGAAGATCACGAGATCGCGAATGCGTTCAAAGGCTTCGGCCCAGGCCGGGTCGCCCTGAATACGCTCTGCAACCGGCGCATCGCGGCCTGTCAACGGGCGCAGGTTCTCGTCCCAATGCGGGTTGTCGAGGAAGCGCATGTCGAAGACGAGGTCCGCTGTCGGCACCATGCCGCGCGCAAAGCCGAAGCTGGACACGGTGACCGTCATGTCCTGCGGCGCGGTCGGCGCGAACAGCTCGCGAATCGTGCGCAGCAGATCGTTGCTCGAAAAATCGGTGGTGGAAATGACCACGTCGGCCCAGCGGCGCAGCGGTTCCATCAACTCGCGCTCTGCCGCGATGCCGGCGGCGGCGGGGCGGTCGGCGGCCAGTGGGTGGCGGCGGCGGGTTTCGTTGTAGCGCCGCTCAAGCTCTTCCGCGCCGCAGTCGAGGAACAGGGTGGAAAAGGCGAAGTCCTCGGCCTTGGCCAGTCCCTCGATCTCCGCCATCACCGCGTGCGGATCGAAGCCGCGGGTGCGCGAATCGAAACCGATGGCAAGCGGCCCGCTGTCGCCGTCCTGCCCAGCGCCGGGGGCGGTGTGCAGCAGGCGACCGATCAAGCGGACAGGAAAATTGTCGACCGGCTCCCACCCCAGATCTTCCAGCGCGCGCAGGGCGGTGGTTTTCCCGGCACCCGACAAGCCGGTGACGAGCAAGACACGGGTCGGACGATCGGGCGAGTCGCTCAGCATTGGACGGCCCTTCTAGGCGCGGGTGCCTTCAACTGGCCAGCCCGTGTAGAGACAGCGCCAATTCGGCACGGATCGCGGCGACCGGGCTGTCGGGCCAGAAGGCAAGGCAGGGCAGGGCGACGCCGGCGCGCTGGATCGTGTTGGCGCTCTCGACATGGCGCGGGGCGCTGTGTGTCAGGTCCAGCACCAATGCGACGGGGGCCTCTATGCAAGGCATGGTGAGCAGGCCGAGGTTGCGCACTTCGATCAAGCCGCGTGTGTTGGGGTGTGGCATAGCCCAAAGCCGTCCGTCGCGCTGTTCGAGCAGGACGCCATCGTCGCCGACAAGGCTGGCCCCCCGGTCGATCAGCGCGAGAGCGAGGCTGGTCTTGCCGATGCCCGGTTCGCCCTCGATCAGGATGGCGCGCCCATCAATGGCGACGCAGGTGGCCTGATGCGTGGTGGCGGTCATGCTGCCGAATCCAGCGCGGGCAGGGTGATCGCCATGACCGCGCCCGACTTGCCGTCGGCGCGTTCGCGCACGGTCAGTTTGCCATCATGCCCGCTGACGATGGAGCGCGCGATGGCAAGGCCAAGGCCGCTGTGCGATCCGAAATCGGCCTCTGGGCGGTCCGAATGGAAGCGCTGGAACACCTTGTCGCGCTGATCTTCCGGGATGCCGGGGCCGTCGTCGGTCACGGTCATCTCGACCGTGTTGTCGCCAAGGTCGGCGAATCCGATAGTGACGTATCCCCCGTGGGGGGAGAAGCTGGCGGCATTGTCGATCAGGTTTTCCAGCACGCGCTCCAGCTGCGCCGCGTCACCCGCAATCATCGTGGCGGACGTAGGCGCGCTTTCGACGGTGAAGTGCAGGTCGCGTTCTTCCCCGATCCGCGCGGCCATCGTGCGCCCGCCGATCACGCCCTCGGCCAGCGCGTAGAGATCGACGGGCTTGAACGCGGTGCGCGACAGTTCGGCATCGACACGGGTGATTTCGGCGATCTCTGTCACCAGCCGGTCCAACCGCCGCACGTCGGCCTTGGCGATGTCGAGCAGCTGGTCGCGCAGCTTCGGATCGTCGACCGTTTCCATCGTATCGAGCGCGGTGCGCAAGGATGCGAGGGGGTTCTTCAACTCGTGACTGACGTCGGCGGCAAAGGCCTCGCCCGCGTCGATCCGGTCGCGCAGGGCGGCGGTCATGTCCGACAGGGCGCGGGCCAGCGTGCCGATCTCGTCACCACGCTCCGGCAGGCGGGGGACGACAACCTCGCGGTCACGACCCAGTCGGACGCGGGCGGCAGCGCGCGACAGCAGGCGCAAGGGCAGCACGATGGTGCGGGCAAGGAACAGCGAAACCTGGATCGATATAAGTATGCCCAGCGTCAGCAGAACCAGTAGCGAGGTCCGCGCCGAGCGGACCGATTGCGTGATGTCGACCGCGTTGCGCATCGTCATCAAGGTTTCGCCTTGCGGCCCATAGGGCGCGGCAGCGGTGATAACCGGGGTCCTGTCGGGTGCATAGCGCAGCATGACCGCACCTTGCCCCGCCTGTTCTGACACGAATATTTCGGGCCATTCCGATTTCACCGCCGGCTCCTCGTCATCGGCGGGATTGTAGGGCGGCACAGGCGGCGCACCCACGAGGAAGTCGACGCTGCGGTCGAGCCAGCGGGCGAAATCCTGCACCCATGTCTCGCTTTCCGGATCGACGAAGGTGAAGGCGGGCTGGCCGACTACGAAGCTGTCGGTTTGCAACTTGCCCACCGCGTTGAAAGTGCGGAGCCGCAACCGCTGTTCCGCGCCGATGCGCGCTAACAATGCGGCGTGTTCGCTCGACGGTGCTTCGGCCAGCGCGTTGGCGATGATCTCCACTTCCGAGCGGGCCAGCTTGAACCGCTCTGCGATCAGCTGCTTGCGATAGGTGTCGAGAAAGAACAGCCCGCCCAGCACGAGGCCGACCAGAAGCACGTTGACCGCAAGGATGCGCGTGGTCAGCGAAAAGCCCCGCGTCCAGAACAGGCGGTCGGGCGCATCGGCAACCGGATCGGCGGCGACGGTCTCGGTCTCGATCAAATCCTGATCGCGAGAGTCGTCGCGCCGGTCCGGGTCAGTCTCCGGCAAAGCTGTAGCCCGCGCCATAGAGCGTGGAGATGCCAGAGAATGTGCGATCGGTTTCGCGGAATTTGCGGCGCAGGCGCTTGATGTGACTGTCGATCGTGCGGTCGTCGACGAAGACGTCGTCCTGATAGGCGGCGTCCATCAACTGGTTGCGCGTCTTCACCACGCCGGGACGCTGGGCGAGAGCCTCAAGGATCAGGAACTCGGTCACGGTCAACGACACGGGCTGCCCGTCCCACGTTACACGGTGGCGTTCGGGCTCCATCGTCAGGCGACCGCGCGTGACGATCTGCGCGGGCGGTTCGTCGCCGGTGCCCGACAGGCGATTGCGCACCATTTCCTCACGCCGCAAGAGCGCGCGGATGCGGGCGACCAGCAGGCGCTGGCTGAACGGCTTTGCGATATAGTCGTCCGCGCCCATGGCAAGGCCGATCGCCTCGTCCTGCTCGTCGGTCTTGCTGGTCAGGAAAATCACCGGCAGCGCGCTCTTTTCCCGCAAGCGGCGCAGCAGTTCCAGCCCGTCCATCTTCGGCATCTTGATGTCGCACACGGCGAGGTCCGGCGGATTTTCCACCAGTGCCTCCAGCGCGGCGGAGCCGTCGGAATAGACCCGCGTGTCGAACCCTTCGGCCTGCAACGCGATCGACAGGCCTGTCAGAATATTGCGGTCATCGTCGACCAGCGCGATCACCTGCGCCATAGATTTCCTTTCGGCGGAGCGGCCATGCCGCCCGGATTTATCCCCATCGCTTAGACAATAGTCGATGGATTCGCCAATCCAACGGCGCATCCGTCCCCCGTGCAGGTGCGGTAAATTGCTGCGCGGCGGTCTAGATTAGCGATTTAGGGCGTAGACTCATTAGCGGCGATCCATAGGCGTGTGCAGAAGAGCTTGATGGCAGCGAGGAAGTTATCGCTTCGTTTGTCGTATCTGGTGGCCAAGCCTCTGGCGTTTTTGAGTTTCCCGAAGAAACGCTCGACCAGATTACGGTAGCGATACAGGAAGCTGCTGAACGCGAAGCCTTTGCGACGATTGCGCTTGACTGGGATGTTGGCGAAGCCACCCTGCGCGGTGATCTGACTGCGAATGGCATCGCTGTCATAAGCCTTATCGGCGAGAAAGGTGGTGGCGTTCGGCACGGCGGCCAGCAGCCTCTCGGCCTCACGGCAATCGCTCGCCTGGCCTTCGGACAGATGCAGTTGGATCGGCAGGCCGCGACCATCAACCAGGGCATGGATCTTGGTTGTCAAACCGCCCCGGGAACGTCCCATGCAGCGATTTGGGTCCCCCTTTTTAGGGTCGCACCGTGCTGGTGGACCCGGATGGAAGAACTGTCGATCATGACCAACTCGCCGTCGAAGGCTTGGCTCACCGCTTCGAGAAGGCGGTCCCACACACCGGCTTTGCGCCAGCGCACGAAACGGTTGTAGCAGGTGGTATGTGGGCCATAGCGCTCGGGAATATCAGCCCAAGGACTGCCCGTGCGAAAGCGCCACAATATCCCGTCGATGACCCGCCGGTCATCCACACGCGGAACCCCGCGAGGCTTGTTCGGCAACAACGGCTCGATCACCAGCCACTCATCATCGGTCAGTTCAAATCTACGACGCGTCATCCAAAGCTCCTTCCCGAAGCCTTGAATCAACCGCGCCCGCGCCGCGCAAGTCAGTTTATGAGTTTACGGCCTAGTATAGTCATCTCCTTGTCGGTTTGACGCAAATTGCGCGCTCGACTATGCGCGGCACCGGTTCCGGTGTAAAACCGGCAGGGCGGCCAATCGCTGGGAGCGCGATTGGCCGATCATCCCGCTCGATGGTTCGAGGACTTTAAAGCCGCCGCGAAAGTGGCGCCGCCTATGGGAAACGCGAAGTCCGCGCGTGACCGGGGCGCTGACAGGAGAGTAATGTGTCGCTCAACACGCCGCTTGCCGCCCAAGGGATTGAGACCGGGGCAAAAATTCACGCAAATCTTGGAACCGCCGCCCTTGTCGAACAGGCGCTGGCCCGTGGCGAAGGCCGCCTCGCCGCGCATGGCCCGCTGGTTGTCGACACCGGCCGGTTCACCGGTCGCAGCGTCAAGGACAAGTTCGTCGTCAAGGATGCGATCACGGCCGACACGATCAACTGGGGCAAGATCAACCAGCCGATGAGCGAAGAGCATTTCGCAAATCTCAAGGCTGACTTCATGGAAGCGTTAAAAAGTCAGGACGAGCTTTACGTCGCCGACCTGTTCGGGGGTTCTCAGCCCGAGTATCGCGTCAACGTACGCGTCATCAACCAGATGGCATGGCACAATCTGTTCATCCGCACCCTGTTGGTCCGCCCGACCGCTGAAGAGCTGGCGGATTTCGTGCCCGAATACACCATCATCAACCTGCCCAGCTTCAAGGCCGATCCGGCCCGCCACGGAAGTGTTTCGGATACGATAATCGCGGTAAGCTTCAGCGAGAAGCTGATCCTGATTGCCAACACCGAATATTCGGGCGAGATGAAGAAGGGCGTTTTCGGCCTTCTGAACTATCTCCTGCCCGAACAAGGCGTGATGCCGATGCACTGCTCGGCCAATGTCGGCGCAGACGGCAAGACCGCGATCTTCTTCGGTCTGTCGGGCACCGGCAAGACCACGCTTTCGGCCGATGCCAGCCGCACGCTGATCGGCGACGATGAACATGGCTGGTCGGATTCGGCAGTCTTCAACTTCGAAGGCGGCTGCTATGCCAAGATGATCGACCTCTCGGCAGAGGGAGAGCCCGAAATCTACGCCACGACCAAGATGTTCGGCACCATCCTCGAAAATGTCGCCATGGACGAGGAAACGCGCGAGATCGACTTTACCGATACCTCGAAGACCGAAAACACCCGCGGCGCCTATCCGATTGAGTTCATCCCGAACACCTCGGAAAAGAACCTTGGTCCGGTTCCGTCGAACGTCATCATGCTGACCGCCGACGCGTTCGGCGTTCTGCCCCCGATCGCGCGCCTTACGCCCGATCAGGCGATGTATTATTTCCTATCCGGTTACACAGCGAAAGTTGCCGGAACCGAGATCGGCGTGACCGAGCCGCAGGCGACGTTCTCGACCTGCTTCGGTGCGCCCTTCATGCCGCGTCACCCCAGCGTCTACGGCAATCTTCTTAAAGAACGCATCGCACAAGGCGGCGCGCAGTGCTGGCTGGTCAACACCGGCTGGACCGGCGGCCAGTACGGCACCGGCAGCCGCATGCCGATCAAGGTGACCCGCGCGCTGCTGAACGCCGCGCTCGACGGTTCGCTGAACAATGTCGAGTTCCGCAAGGACGCGAACTTCGGTTTCGAGGTCCCGGTGGCGGTGCCGGGTGTCGACAGCACGATCCTCGATCCGCGTGCGACGTGGGCCGACAAGGAAGAGTTCGACCGCACGGCGCAGAAGCTGGTGCAGCTGTTCGTCGACAATTTCGCGGTCTTCGAAGAACACGTCGATGAAGGCGTTCGGCAAGCGGCTCCGACTTCTGCGTGATTTCAGCGGGCCTAACCCGCGAATCTACCGCATATAAGAACGCCCCGGACCTTCGCGGTTCGGGGCGTTTTGCTTTGCGACTGGTCCTGCCGGCATACAAAAAGGCGCGAGAGTTTCCTCCCGCGCCTTCATTGCCCCCGAATTGCCAGTCCGCACAGTCCCCCAACCGACGGCCCGACTTTCCGAGCTTCACCGGGTCTGCGACCCACCCGGTGTATTCCCGACTGCTTGGTCGGTGCCGCTCCTGATTGCCAGGGTGGGCAGCGACTGGCAGTGATTTCGCGCACAGCCTTGCCCGCGATCGCGCCATCTGCAAGCTTTTGTTCAGATTCGAACAAGGTTTGTAATAACCTTGACGACCTTGTCATGGAACCGATCCAAAGCTGTGCCGCGCCGGGGCATTGCGGTTATGCCCTGTCCTGCCTAGAGAGCGCATCCAGCCGGAAAAGACCGCACAACTTTCAGATTTTCAGGAACGCCAAGGACCCATGCCCGATACCGATTCGCTCCGCGCCGATGCCCTCGCGCGCATTGCCGAGGCCGACACGCTCGACACGCTGGAGCAGCACCGGGTCGCGTTTCTGGGCAAGAAGGGCAGTATTTCGGGCCTGATGAAGACGCTGGGCGGAATGAGCCCGGAGGAACGGTCCGAGGCGGGCGCGAAGTTCAACGCATTGCGGAACGAGGTTGCCGAAGCGCTGGCAACGCGCAAGGCGGGTCTGGAGGCTGCTGCGCTGGAGGCGAAGCTGGCGTCGGAAACGCTCGACCTTTCGCTCCCCGCGCCAGATGCGCCGACCGGGTCGGTTCATCCGGTTAGCCAAGTGATGGACGAACTGGCCGAGATTTTCGCAGACATGGGTTTTGCCGTCGCGACCGGCCCGGAGATCGAGGACGATTGGCACAACTTCACCGCGCTCAACATGCCGGAAAGCCATCCGGCGCGCGCGATGCACGATACGTTCTATTTTCCCGATACCGATGAGCATGGCCGGTCCATGTTGCTCAGGACTCATACCTCGCCGGTGCAAATCCGTTCGATGTTGAACGAAGGCGCACCGCTGCGCATCATCGCGCCGGGGCGGGTCTATCGCAGCGACAGCGACGCGACGCACACGCCGATGTTCCACCAGATCGAGGGTCTCGTCATCGACAAGGGCATTCACCTTGGCCGCCTGAAATGGACGCTCGAGACGTTCCTGAAAGCTTTTTTTGAGCGGGACGACATCGTCCTGCGCCTGCGTCCCAGCTATTTCCCCTTCACCGAACCTTCTGTCGAAGTCGACGTCGGGTATTCGATGGAAAAGGGACGCCGTGTCGTCGGCGGATCGGGCGACGATGAAGGTCACGCGTGGATGGAAGTGCTGGGCAGCGGCATGGTCAATCGCAAGGTGATCGAATTCGGCGGGCTGGACCCCGACGAGTGGCAGGGCTTTGCCTTCGGCACCGGCGTGGACCGGCTTGCCATGCTGAAATACGGCATGGACGACTTGCGCGCCTTCTTCGACGGCGATCTGCGCTGGATGAAGCATTATGGATTCGCGGCGCTCGACGTGCCCACCCTGTCGGGCGGCGTGGGAGTGGGCGCATGAAGCTCTCGCTCTCCTGGTTGAAGGACCACCTCGACACCGAAGCTACGTCCACGGAAATCGCGGCGAAGCTGAATGCTATCGGGCTTGAGGTCGAAGGCATGGAGAACCCGGCGGAGGCGCTTGCTGGTTTCCGCGTGGCGAAAGTGCTGACGGCGCAAAGGCATCCCGATGCGGACAAGCTGCAAGTGCTGTCGGTCGATCTGGGTGACGGACAGCCGCTGCAGGTCGTCTGCGGCGCGCCGAACGCGCGGGCGGGCCTTGTCGGCGTGCTGGGAACGCCGGGCGCGGTCGTGCCGTCGAACGGGATGGAAATGCGCAAGGCGGCGATCCGCGGCGTCGAATCGAACGGCATGATGTGCTCCAGCCGCGAGCTGGACCTTGGCGACGACCACGATGGCATCATCGAGCTTCCCGCCGATGCGCCGATCGGCACCGAGTTTGCGACTTTCGCCGACCTCGACGATCCGGTCTTCGACCTCTCGATCACCCCGAACCGCCCGGATTGCATGGGCGTCTATGGCATCGCCCGCGATCTGGCGGCGGCTGGGCTTGGCACCTTGAAGCCGGTTGCCGATGCGGTCCACGCGGGCAGCTACCCCTGTCCGGTCGAGATCCGCAGCGACGACCGCGAAGGTTGTCCTGCGTTCTTCGGGCGCGTCATCAAGGGCGTGACCAACGGCGAAAGTCCCGCGTGGATGCAGGCTCGGCTGAAGTCGGCGGGCCAACGTCCGATCTCGGCTCTTGTCGACATCACCAACTACGTGATGCTGACTTATGGCCGCCCCAGCCATGCCTATGACATCGCCAAGCTGGCCGGCGCGATCGTCGCGCGGCGGGCCAAGCCGGGCGAGGGCGTGACTGCGCTTAATGAAAAGCACTACCTGCTCGACGACAGCATGACCGTTATCGCCGACGACAATGGTGTGCACGACATCGCGGGCATCATGGGCGGGGAGCATTCGGGCTGCGGCGCGGATACGACCGATGTCCTGCTGGAGGTTGCCTATTTCGACCCCGAACGCATCGCCCACACGGGCCGCGCCCTGACGCTGACCAGTGATGCGCGCAGCCGGTTCGAACGCGGGGTGGATACCGATTTCCTTGGTACCGGTCTCGAAATCCTGACCGGTCTGATCCTCGACATCTGCGGTGGCGAGGCCAGCGAGGCCGTGCACGTCGGCGCGCCGCCAGCAGGTGGCAAGGTCGTACGTTACGAACCCGCGCTGGCCGAAACCCTAGGCGGTGTTTCCGTGCGCGAGGATGAGCAGAAGCGCATTCTGGCCGCGCTGGGCTTCGAGATTGCCGAGGTCGAGGACCACTGGGCGGTCACCGTGCCAAGCTGGCGTCCCGACGTCGACGGCGCGCCCGACATCGTTGAGGAAGTGATCCGCATCCACGGGCTGGACGACGTGCCCTCGGTCGCATTGCCGCGCGCCGAAGGCGTTGCCAAGCCGACCGCGACCCCGTTGCAGAGCCGCGAGCGCCGCGTGCGCCGCGCCGCCGCCGCGCGGGGGCTGCACGAGGCGATCACGTGGTCGTTCCTGCCGATGGCCGAGGCTGAAGCCTTCGCCGACGAACCGCTGTGGGTTTTGGCCAATCCGATCAGCGAGGACATGAAGGCCATGCGCCCCTCGCTTATCCCCGGCCTGTTGATGGCCGCCCAGCGCAACATGGCACGCGGGGCATCCTCGGTTCGGCTGTTCGAGCTTGGCCGGCGCTATCTGCGTGGCAAGGGCGGTGCGAGCGACGAGCGCCTGACGCTGGGCGTCGTGCTGGCGGGCGAGCGCACGCCGCGTTCGTGGCAGCAGGGCAAGGCGCAGGGCTTCGATGCGTTCGACGCCAAGGCCGAGGTTATGGCGCTGTTGGAAGCTGCCGGAGCGCCGGTCGGCAACCTGATGGTGATGAACGAAGCGGGCGCACAGTATCACCCCGGCCAGTCGGCGACGCTGCGGCTTGGGCCGAAAAACGTGCTGGCACGCTTCGGCACGCTGCACCCGGCGGTTGCCAAGCAGTTCGACATCGATGGCCCCGTCGTCGTGGCCGAAATCGATCTGGAAGCCATCCCGGCCAAGAAGGGCGCGGCCACGTTCACGCGGGCCAGCTATACGCCGCCCTCGCTTCAGGCCGTATCACGTGACTTCGCGTTTCTCGTTCCCGCAGACCTTCCCGCTGGCGACCTTGTCCGCGTGGTCAAGGGTGCGGACAAGAAGCGGATCGTCGATGCCCGCCTGTTCGACGTATTCACCGGGCAGGGCGTGCCAGAGGGGCAGAAGTCGCTGGCCATCGAAGTGACGATGCAGCCCATCGAGGCGACGTTCACCGATGCGGACCTGAAAGCGGTCAGCGATGCGGTCACCGCCGCCGCGGCCAAGCAGGGCGCAACGCTGCGCGGATGATCGGGCGGGGATGAGCGACAGCATTACCATCGGATCGGGTGCACTGACCGCGCGCATCGCGTCGCTTGGGGCCGAGCTGGTCTCGATCGCCGATGCCAAGGGTGCCGAGTGGATGACCGATGGCGATCCAGCGGTTTGGTCGGGCCGTTCGCCGATCCTGTTCCCGATCGTGGGCGAACTGGCCGAGGGCAAGATGCGGCTGGACGGCGCGGAATACGATCTCGCGCGGCACGGGTTTGCCCGCAAGCGCGCGTTCGATTGCGTCGCGCACGATGCCGAAACCGCGCTGTTTCGCCTGTCCGACGATGCCGAGACGCGGGCGGTCTATCCCTTCGCCTTCGAACTCGACCTCCACTACGCGGCCCGGGATGCGATGCTGACGATGACCGCCACGGTCCGCAACACCGGCGATGGCGCGATGCCGTTCAGCATCGGTTTTCACCCCGGTTTCGCATGGCCGCTGCCTGGCGGGGGTGAAAAGCAGGCGCACGCGGTGCGCTTTATGGAGCGCGAGGCCGGACCGATCCGCAGGCTTAACGGCGACGGTCTGCTGTGCTTTTTCGAAGACACGCCCGTCGTCGATCGCCGCATTGCGCTGCATTCGGGCCTGTTCCGGGCCGATGCGTTGATCTGGGATCAATTGAACAGCCGCGGCTTGCGCTACGAAGGGGAAATGCCGGAGGGTGAGGGCAGCCCCGCCGCTATCGACATCGCCTTTCCCGATTGCCCGATGCTGGGCATCTGGCAAAAACCGGGGGCGGACTTTATCTGCCTCGAACCGTGGGCGGGACATGCCGATCCGGTCGGGTTCGACGGCGACTTTCGCGACAAACCGGGCGTGATGGAACTCGAACCCGGTGCCGAACGTGCGTTCCGCGTGACCATCGCCATTCGCCCCGCGCAGACAGGAGACTGAGATCATGCCGACAGCACTCGTAACCGGAGCGACTTCGGGCATTGGCGCGGCCTGTGCGCGCGAATTCGTGGCGGCTGGCTGGCACGTCGTCGGCACCGGCCGCCGCGTGGACCGGCTGGATGCGCTGCGTAAGGAACTGGGTGAACGGTTCTGCCCCGCAGCGTTCGACGTTTGCGACGAGGATGCCCGCGATGCGGCGCTAAATGCGTTGGAGGGGCCTTTCGCGCAGATCGATTGCCTGGTGAACAATGCGGGACTGGCGCTGGGTACGTCGCCCGCGCAGGAAGCCGATATCGATCAGTGGAAGACGATGATCGACACCAACGTCGTCGCGCTGGTTTCGCTGACGCGCAAGCTCTTGCCCGCGCTGATCGAGGCAAAGGGCGCGATCATCAACCTGTCTTCGGTCGCGGCGACTTATCCCTATACCGGCGGCAACGTCTACGGCGGGACCAAGGCGTTCGTGCGCCAGTTCAGTCTTGGCCTCCGATCCGACCTGCAAGGCACCGGCGTGCGCGTCACCTCGATAGAACCGGGCATGGTCGAGACAGAGTTCACCGTCATCCGCACCGGCGGCAACCAGCAGGCGAGCGACAATCTCTACGCCGGATCGAACCCGATGACCGGAGAGGATATCGCCGAAACCATCCTGTGGGTTGCGACTTTGCCGCCGCACCTCAACATCAACACGCTGGAACTGATGCCGGTAAGCCAGAGCTTTGCCGGATTTCAGGTTGCCCGCCAACAAGACTGACCCGCATGTCATCCGAACGCCGTACATTCGCGATCATCTCGCACCCCGACGCGGGTAAGACCACGCTGACCGAAAAGCTGCTGTTGACCGGCGGCGCGATTCACCTGGCTGGGGAGGTGAAGGCGCGCGGGCAGGCGCGGCGTGCCCGGTCGGACTGGATGAAGATTGAGCAGCAGCGCGGCATCTCCGTCACCTCCAGCGTGATGACGTTCGAGCGCGATGGCATGACGTTCAACCTGCTCGACACGCCGGGGCACGAGGATTTTTCCGAAGATACCTATCGCACGCTGACAGCGGTCGATTCCGCGATCATGGTGATCGACGCCGCCAAGGGTATCGAACCGCAGACCCGCAAGCTGTTCGAGGTCTGTCGGTTGCGCAGCGTGCCGATTATCACTTTCGTCAACAAGGTAGACCGCGAAGGGCGCGAACCGTTCGAACTGCTGGACGAAGTGGCCGACATGCTGGCGCTGGACGTCTGCCCGATGACTTGGCCGGTCGGCATGGGCGGACGGTTCGAGGGTATTCTCGACCTCGCCACCGGTGCCGTCGCCCGGCCCGAAGGTAGGTCGAAGGAGTTTCTCGGTAAAGTCGATGAAAATGCGACGATCCCCGATGAGTTTTCAGAGCAGGCCGAACTGGCGCAGGCGGGCTATCCGGAATTCGACGTCGAAGCCTATCGCGGCGGCGACCTGACGCCGGTCTATTTCGGGTCGGCGCTCAAGAACTTTGGCGTGGTGCAACTGATCGAGGCGATTGCCCAGCACGCCCCGCCGCCGCGCCCGCAGCCGAGCGAGAGCGGTCCGGTCGAGCCGGGCAAGGACGAAGTATCGGGCTTCATCTTCAAGGTGCAGGCCAATATGGATCCGCAGCACCGCGACCGCATCGCCTTCATGCGGCTGGTGTCGGGCACGTTCAAGCGCGGCATGAAGCTGACGCCATCGGGCCTTGGGAAGCCGATTGCTGTGCATTCGCCGATCATGTTCTTCGCACAGGATCGAGAGATTGCCGATACCGCCGAACCCGGCGATATCATCGGCATTCCGAACCATGGCACCCTGCGCGTGGGGGACAGCCTGTCAGAGCGGAACGACATCCGGTTTACCGGCCTGCCCAACTTCGCGCCCGAAATCCTGCGCCGTGTGGCGTTGGTCGATCCGACCAAGACCAAGCAACTGCGCAAGGCGCTGGACGACCTGTCGGAAGAAGGCGTGATCCAGGTGTTCTACCCCGAAATCGGCAGCCAGTGGGTAATCGGCGTGGTCGGTCAGCTTCAGCTCGATGTGCTGATCAGCCGGCTTGCGGCGGAATACAAGGTCGAGGCGAACCTTGAACCCGCGCCCTTTGCCACCGCGCGGTGGGTAAAAGGTGACGACAAGAAGATCGAGGAATTCGCCGGGTTCAACCGCGCCAACATGGCGAAAGACCGCGACGGGGACTCGGTGTTCCTCGCCAAGTCGCCGTGGGATGTCGGCTATCAGCAGGAAAAGAACCCTGACCTGACCTTCGGCGCGACCAAGGAGCGATAATGACCAGCGAACGCATCTGGACCGTCTATCTGTCTGGCGAGATCCACACGAACTGGCGCGTAGAGATCATGGACGCGGCGAAGCATCGAGGCTTGCCGATCCGGTTCTCTGCCCCCGTGACCGACCACCCCGCATCCGACGATTGCGGTGTCGCGATCCTTGGTGCGGAGGAGAACAAGTTCTGGCACGATCGCAAGGGGGCGCAGGTTAACGCGATCCGCACTCAGACGCTGATCAAGGATGCCGACATCGTCGTCGTCCGCTTTGGCGACAAGTACAAGCAATGGAACGCCGCCTTCGACGCGGGCTATGCCGCCGCGCTGGGTAAGCCGATCATCGTCAACCATGACGACAGCATCGTTCACCCGTTGAAGGAAGTGGATGCCGCTGCGATGGCGGTTGCCGAAACCCCGGCCCAGATCGTGGACATACTGGATTACGCAATCACGGGTCGGCTTGCCGGATATACCGACCGCTGACACCATACGCGCGGAACCGGATCGCGTTTCGGGGTTAGGTTGTTCGTGGAACTGAAGTTCGCCAGCTACAACATTCACAAGGCAGTCGGCCTCGACCGACGCCGCGATCCCGACCGTATCCTGTCTGTCTTGCACGAAATCGATGCGGACGTGGTGGCGTTGCAGGAATGCGACCGCCGCTTCGGCCAGCGCGAAAGCGTCTTGCCCCGCGCGCGGATCGAGGATTCGGCATATCGCCCCATCACGCTAGGCATCCGGCCAGGCAGCCTTGGCTGGCACGGGAACACGTTCCTCGTGAAAAAGCACCTCGACATCATCGAGGCCGAGCCGCTGAGCCTGCCCACGCTGGAGCCGCGCGGTGCGGTGCGCCTCGATATCGAGCATGAAGGGAAGCGGGTGCGGGCGGTGGGTATGCACCTCGACCTGTCAGGCTTTCGGCGGCGGGAACAGGCCGTGGCGCTGTTAAAGCATCTGGACGCCTGCGATGGCACTTGCCCGACGGTCGTCATGGGCGATACCAACGAATGGTCACGCACCGGGGGTATGCTCCGCGTGTTCCGCGACGATTGGAACTGCGCCGAATGCGGCCCCAGTTTTCCCACGCGGCGTCCGCTCGCACGGCTCGACCGCATCTTCGCCAGCCGCGATTGGCACCATGCGGATAGCGGCGTGCATCACAGCTTTCTGGCATCGCGCGCGTCGGATCATCTGCCCGTCTGGGCATCGCTGGTGCTTCGATAGAGGCATTCTCGGTGCCTAAAAATTAGGCACGATGCTGCACCTGCACAGAATCGAAGCGTAAGTCCTAACGCTTCGTTACGAATGCGACTCGGCGCTTTTCCGCGATTCTGGCTCGTCTCATCAAATTGGCACGCCCTTTGCTTGTATGCTGACGACCGGCAGACGGGCCGGTAGGCAAAAGGGGGCTGAGATGAAGTTCATCATCGCCATTATAAAGCCGTTCAAGCTGGACGAAGTTCGCGATGCCCTGGGCACGCTGGGCGTGGCCGGCATGACGGTTACCGAGGTTAAGGGTTTCGGACGCCAGAAGGGCCAGACCGAAATTTACCGCGGTGCGGAATATTCCACCAACATGCTGCCGAAGGTGAAGATCGAGATCGCCGCAAGCGACGCGCTTGCGCCGCAGATCATCGAATCCATCCAGCAGACGGCCAGCACCGAAGCCATCGGTGACGGCAAGATCTTCGTGATGGACTTGGCCAGCGCGGTGCGCATCCGCACCGGCGAAGCCGGCGACACGGCGCTTTGATTAAGGGGGATCTGAAAATGGATCGTAACACCATTAAATGGGGCGCCCGGGCCATTGCCACGGCCGCCCTGGTCGCGCCCGTCGCGGCTTTCGCTCAGGACGAGGCACCCGCAGCTGCCGAAATGGTCGGCGGCGGCACGGCCTACATTCTCAACACCCTGCTGTTCCTCATCGGCGGCTTCCTCGTCATGTGGATGGCGGCGGGCTTCGCCATGTTGGAAGCAGGCCTCGTCCGTTCCAAGAACGTGTCGATGCAGTGCCTGAAGAATATCGCGCTCTACTCGATCGCGGGCATCATGTTCTGGGTCATCGGCTACAACATCGCCTATCCGGGCGACTTCAACGGCTATTTCGGTCTGTCGGGTATCACTTACCCGATGCAGGGCGTTGGCGAAGCGGACACCGACACCGGCTATTCGGTCGCGTCGGACTGGTTCTTCCAGATGGTCTTCTGCGCCACCACCGCCTCAATCGTTTCGGGCACCTTGGCAGAGCGCATCAAGCTTTGGCCGTTCCTCATCTTCACCGTTGTCCTTACCGGCGTGATTTACCCGGTTGTGGTCAGCTGGGAATGGGGCGCTGGCTTCCTTGACCAGATGGGCTTCTCCGACTTCGCGGGTTCGACGCTGGTCCACTCGACCGGTGGCTGGGCCGCGCTTGTCGGTGCGATCATCCTCGGCGCTCGTGCGGGCCGCTATGGTCCCGATGGCCGCGTCAACGTCTTCCCGGGCACGAACATTCCGCTCGCCACGCTGGGTACTTTCATCCTGTGGCTCGGCTGGTTCGGTTTCAACGGCGCTTCGCAGCTGGCGATGGGCACCGTGGGCGACGTTTCGGACGTGTCGAAGATTTTCGTGAACACGAACATGGCGGCTTGCGCCGGCGTGGTCGTCGCGATCATCCTGACGCAGATCATCTACAAGAAGGTCGACGTGACCATGGCGCTGAATGGCGCACTGGCCGGCCTCGTCTCGATCACGGCTGAGCCGCTGACCCCGTCGGTCCCGATGGCGATGCTGATCGGCGGCATCGGCGGCGTGATCGTGGTCTTTGCGGTCCCGATGCTCGACAAGCTGAAGATCGACGACGTTGTCGGCGCGATCCCGGTCCACCTGTTCGCGGGTATCTGGGGCACCCTCGCGGTCTGCCTGACCAACGGCGACGTTCCGTTCATCGCACAGCTGACCGGCGTGATCGCCACGGGCGTCTTCGTTTCGATCGCCGCTGGCATCGTCTGGTTCATCCTGAAGATGGTCATGGGCCTGCGCCCGTCGGCCGAGGACGAACTGACGGGTCTCGACAAGGTCGAGGTCGGCGTCGAAGCCTATCCGGAATTCGTCAACACCTGACGACTTCCACACCCAATTTGGCGGGGTGGTTCCTCCTCTCCTCTCCCCACCCCGCCAAACCAGCGTTCCTCCTGCGAACGTGACTTTAGGGGACCGGAAAGCCAGCCGCTTTCCGGTCCCTTTTTTTCGCTTTTGCGACATATTGCCGACCATTCTCTTGCGCAGTGCAGCAAATCATGCATCACTGCGCCGTCCGGAATGTTCCCGGAAATTGTCATCAGGAGGGGCTTTTTCGATGAAATATATCATCGCGATCATAAAGCCGCACAAGCTGGACGAAGTGCGAGAGGCACTGGGTTCGCTTGGCGTGGCGGGAATGACGGCGTCCGAGGTCAAGGGCTTTGGGCGGCAGAAGGGACAGACCGAAATCTACCGTGGTGCAGAATACTCGGTAAACATGGTTCCCAAGGTAAAGATCGAGATCGCGGCCAGCGACGCGCTTGCGCCGCAGATCGTGGAAACGATCCAGAACTCCGCAAACAGCGATGCGATCGGCGACGGTAAGGTCTTCGTCCTCGATCTGGCATCGGCGGTCCGCATCCGTACCGGCGAAACGGGCGATACCGCCCTTTAAGGCGGTCTTTGAAAAGGGGAAATTCAATGATCCGCAAGGTTCTTTGCGGCGCCGGAACCGTGGCAGCTTCGCTGCTGCTTCCCGCCGTCGCCTTTGCGCAGGAGGCTGCCGAGGCGGCTGCGCCTGTCGCCAATCCCGGCAACAACGCATGGATGATGACGGCCACCGTGCTGGTCATGATGATGATCCTGCCGGGCCTCGCGCTGTTCTATGGCGGTCTGACCCGGTCGAAGAACATGCTCTCCACCATGACCCAGATCGGCGCGACCGCCGCGCTGGCGATGCTGGTGTGGATCATGTGGGGCTATTCGATGGCGTTCGGACCGGAAGCGGTCGGCGGGCTAGAGGCTTTCGTCTCGACCGGCAGCTACTTCCTGTCGAGCGTTACACCGGATACGACCGCTGCGACCTTCTCTGATGAAGTGATCAGCGAATATGTCTTCGTCAGCTTCCAGATGACTTTCGCGGCGATCACCGCCGCGCTGGTTCTGGGTGCGACGGCGGAGCGTATGAAGTTCTCGGCCACGATGCTGTTTACCGTGCTGTGGCTGACGGTGGTCTACTTCCCGATTGCGCATATGGTGTGGGCCGGTGGCGGCCTCCTGTTCGAGATGGGTGCTCTGGACTTTGCGGGCGGTACCGTCGTTCACATCAACGCCGGCGTCTCGGGCCTGGTGCTCGCCTACCTGCTGGGCAAGCGCAAGGGTTACCCGACCGAGCCGATGCCGCCGCACTCGCTGACGCTGACGATGGTCGGCACTGGCCTGCTGTGGGTGGGCTGGTTCGGCTTCAACGCCGGTTCGGAACTGGAAGCCGACGGTTTTGCGGGCCTTGCGATGATCAACACCTTCGTCGCCACGGCGGCGGGTGGCCTGGCCTGGATGGTCATGGAAAAGATCGCCGGTCACAAGGGGTCGGCGCTGGGCTTCTGCTCGGGCATCATTGCCGGTCTTGTCGCGGTTACGCCTGCGGCGGGTAACTCCGGCCCGTTCGGTGCGGTCGTGCTGGGCATCGTCGCCTCGCTGGTTTGCTATTTCATGGTGGCGAAGATCAAGCCTGCGATGGGCTACGACGATTCGCTGGACGCTTTCGGCATCCACGGCATCGGCGGCATCATCGGCGCAGTCGGCACCGGTTTCGTGAACACCATGTTCAACGGACCGGGCAATGGCGACGCGGCATCGATGATGGATCAGGTTGGCATCCAAGTCGTCGCGGTTCTGGTCGCGATCGCATGGGCTGCCATCGGCACCCTGATCGTCGGCCTGATCGTCAAGTTCACCGTCGGCCTGCGCGTCTCCGAAGAGACCGAGCTTGCCGGTCTGGACATCGGCGAACACGGCGAACGCGCCTACAACGACTGATCCTATCGGACAGCGTGAAACGAGAAAGGCCGGGAATGATCCCGGCCTTTTTCTTTGGTTCGAAATGGCAACAGGGTCAGCCGCCCGCGCTCAACATCTCGACCATCTGGCGGATCGGCGAGATGTCGTATCCGCCGCCAGCCGCTTTGGATGCGATGACCGATGGGTTCTTGCCCGCCTTGGCCTCAGCCAGCGCCCAGAGCAAAGTGGACCGCGTGCCCGACCGGCAATAGGCGAGGATCGGGCCTTCCGAGTTGTCGATGGCAGCGCGCATGGCGTCGACCTGACCAGGGCCGAACCCGGCGTGCGTGATGGGAATTGCGACGTAATCGATCCCGGCCGCCTTGGCCGCGGTCTCGATTTCCGAGCCCGGCGTCTGGTCCGGGCTTTCGTCTTCGGGACGGTTGTTGACGATCAGCGTTACGCCAAGGTCCTTCGCGGTTGCGACGTCGGCAACGGTGATCTGAGGGCTGGCATAGAGATTGTCGTCGATTTGCCGAAAGTCGCTCATGGCTCGTGCTCCACCTGCGCCGCGACTGTCGCGGCATATGCGCTGGCACCCATTTAGACGTTCGGCGTCGCCGGTAAAGGGCTACGCACCGCAGCCCTTATGGCTGATCCGGTCATTTGAAAATCGTGCGGAAAAGCCACAATGGCCGCTGGTCATGGTACCTTGTAACATCTACAGGGCGTCCGAAATGGCGGGATTGCCATTAACATTTCATGGTCCGGGCATGGCAAGAGTGCCACGCCCGACTGCAAAATCCTGCGTCTCGCGTAAATAATTCGCCAAGCCGACTCAAATCTTCTATAACGCCCTCTGTAATCGGGCGTGGCGGCAGACTTCTGCGCCCGGATTCGTCAGGTAACTGTCCGCCCGCAGGCCGCGACGATCTAGTGAAGGGCGAGAGTTAAGGTACGCTTCGTTTTATGGGTTATGACAGAGGTCGGCGCGGTCGGGGCCGCGACAAGCGCGATGGTTTTGGCGAAGAAGGCTACGATCCCTTCTCGCAGGGCGGATTCGGCTACGAACAGGGTGGATTCGACGATCGCGGCGGCGGTGGTGGCGGTGGCTACAATCGCGGCGGTGGCGGCGGCGGTGGTTATAACCGCGGCGGCGGCTTTGGCGGCGATGACCGTGGCGGCGGCGGTGGTTTCCGCAGTGGCGGTGGCGGCGGCGGTTTCCGCGGCGGTGGCGGCGGAGGTGGCCGTATGCCCCCGCAGGTCGTCGGAACCGGCAAGGGAGTCGTAAAGTTCTTCAACGCCAACAAGGGTTTCGGCTTCATTCAGCGTGATGACGGCGGCGAAGACGTTTTCGTTCACATCAGCGCCGTGGAACGCGCCGGGCTAGAAAGCCTTGGCGAAGGTCAGGAACTGGAATTCAACCTCGTCGATCGCGGCGGCAAGATTTCGGCCAGCGACCTTCAGGTCGTGGGTGACATCGTCCCTGCCGAGAAAAAGCGCGAAACGCCGCAGCGCGAGCTGACTGGTGAGAAGGCTGTCGGCACGGTGAAGTTCTTCAATTCGATGAAGGGCTTTGGCTTCATCACCCGCGACGATGGCGAACAGGATGCGTTCGTGCACCTCAGCGCGGTCGAACGTTCCGGCCTGTCTGGCCTGAACGAAGGCGACCGGCTTGAATTCGATCTAGAGGTGGACCGACGCGGCAAATATTCCGCGGTCAACCTCGTGCCCGTACAGGGCTGACCAGCGGAGCAGGGGCGCGGCCGGTCGATTGACCCGGCCTCGCACTTGCCATACATGGGCACAAATGGCGGCTCCCCGTGGGGCCGCCATTTCTCGTTTTGAATTTCCGTTAAAGGACCTGACGATGTCGATAACCCCCCTGATGCCCGTTTACCCGCGCTGCGACGTGCGGCCGGTGCGTGGCGAAAATTGCCACTTGGTGTCGGAGGACGGTCGTCGATTCCTGGACTTCGCCAGCGGCATCGCGGTGAACCTGTTGGGCCACTCGCACGCGGGTCTGATCGACGCGATCCAGAAGCAGGCCGAGACATTGATGCACGTCTCGAACCTTTACGGCAGCCCGCAGGGCGAGGTTTTGGCGCAGCGCCTGGTCGACAAGACTTTTGCGGATACGGTGTTCTTCACGAACTCTGGCGCAGAGGCTGTCGAGGCGGCAATGAAAACCGCGCGCGCCTATCACCAGCATCAAGGCGACACGACCCGGTACGAGATCATTACCTTCAACAACGCATTCCACGGCCGCACGATGGCGACGATCAGCGCGTCGAGCCAAGAGAAGATGCACAAGGGCTTCATGCCCATGCTGGAGGGGTTCAAGTACGTCGAGTTCAACGACCTTGAAGGCGCGAAGGCGGCAATCGGGCCGCACACCGCAGGCTTTATGGTCGAACCGGTCCAGGGCGAGGGCGGCATTCGCGTTGCTACTCAGGAGTTCATGCAGGGTCTGCGCGATCTTGCCGATGAGCATGACCTGATGCTCATCCTAGACGAAGTGCAATGCGGCGTTGCCCGCACCGGCACGCTCTATGCCTATGAACAGTTCGGGATCGAACCGGACATTCTTGCGACCGCCAAGGGCATCGGCGGCGGATTCCCGATGGGCGCCTGTCTCGCTACCGAGAGGGCAGCGCGCGGTATGGTCGCCGGTACGCATGGCAGCACCTATGGCGGCAACCCGCTGGCCATGGCCGCAGGTAATGCTGTGCTGGATGCGGTCGCGAATGATGCGTTTCTGGCGCATGTGCGTGAGATGGGGGACATGATCCGCGGCCGGCTGGAACAGTTCATCGGCAATTACCCCGACCTTTTCGAAGAAGTCCGGGGCATGGGCCTGATGTTGGGCGTGAAGATGAAGGTCGAAAGTCGGCCTTTCGTCGCGCACTTGCGCGATCATCACGGACTGTTGGCTGTAGCAGCGGGCGACAATGTCCTGCGCATTCTGCCGCCGCTGGTGATTGAGCCGGAGCATGTCGAGGAATTCATGACGAAGCTGTCGGCTGGTGCCGCAGACTACGCGCCATGACTGTGCGGCATTTCCTGGACCTGTCCGACGCGGGAGGCGATGCGCTGGCGGCTATGATCGGCGATGCGATCGACCGCAAGGAGGCTCGCAAGGGTCAACCGAAAGGCTTGGTCGATGCCGACGCTCCACTGGCGGGGCGGACGCTGGCGATGATCTTCGAAAAGAATTCGACCAGGACCCGTGTTTCGTTCGACATGGCGATGCGTCAACTCGGCGGTAACGCGATGGTGATGCAAGCCGGCACCATGCAGCTTGGTCGTGGGGAAAGCGTTGCCGATACCGCGCGCGTTCTTTCGAGGATGGTCGATGCGATCATGATCCGGACCGACGATCATTCGAAGATCGAGGAACTGGCACATCACGCGACGGTCCCGGTGATCAATGGCCTGACAGACCGTTCGCACCCTTGCCAGATCGTTGCCGATCTTTTGACTTTGGTCGAACACGGCAAGGCGCTGCCGGGGCTGGAGGTCGCGTGGTTCGGCGATGGCAATAACGTGCTGCATTCGTTCCTTGAGGCGGCGGCATTGCTGAAGTTCAACGTGCGCTATGCCGTACCCGATGGGTACGAGCCGGAGCCGGAATTCGTACGTTTTGCGGAAGCGGGGGGTGTGAAAGTCACGCTGACCCGCAGCGCGGAAGAGGCGGCTGAGGGGGCCGACGTGCTGGTGACGGACACCTGGGTTTCGATGGGACAGCCCGAGGCGGCCGGTAAGCTCGCCGCAATGCGTCCCTATCAAGTCAATGAAGCCCTGATGACGTTCGCCAACCCGGACGCGCTTTTCCTGCACTGCCTTCCGGCCCATGTCGGGGACGAGGTGAGCGAAGGAGTGTTCGAGAGCGCGCAGTCCGTCGTTTGGGACGAAGCCGAGAACCGCATCCACGCGCAAAAGTCCGTCCTTCGCTGGGCATTCGGCCAGTTGTGAGCGACGCGCAAATGCCCGAGGCGATCGGCGAGACGGGCTTCGACCGGGTTCTGTCGTTTACGATTCCCGATCGAGATGCTCGTGGGCGATGCGTCCGATTGGGGCCGACGCTCGATACGATTCTTTCGGCTCACGAATATCCAGCCGCAGTTCGCAATCTGCTGTCGGAAGCGTTGGTGCTGTGCACGCTCATGGGTTCTCTCGTAAAGGACGAGGGTCAGCTCACGATGCAGGCGCAGTCCAATGCGGGGCCGATTGAGCTCTTGGTCTGCGATTATCGCGGCGGGGAGTTGAGGGGCTACGTGCGCCACAACACGGAGCGCGTCGAGGGTTTGGGCGCCAACCCGCAACTAGGGGCGCTGTTTGGTGAAGATGCTTTTCTTGCAGTGACTTTCGACTTGTCCGTCACCGGTCAGCGATATCAGGGAATCGTGCCGTTCGACGGCGCCACGCTAAGCGAAGCGTGCGAACATTATTTCCGCCAGTCCGAGCAAGTGCCATCGATCTTGCGCGTCGCAATATCGTCGGATGGGCCGCACACGATCGCGGGTGGGATGTTGATTCAGCATCTGCCGGATGGAGAGGAAGGGCGCGAACGCCTCCATGTCCGCTATGACGACCCGGATTGGGAACATGTCGCGGTCATGGGCGGAAGCGTGCGGCACGGCGAACTGATCGATCCATCCCTGACGCTTGAGGCGATGCTCTGGCGGCTATTCCACGAAGAAGACGAGCTCCGCGTTGCGCAAGGCGAACCAGTTTTCCGTGGGTGTCGTTGCTCGGTGGAGCACTATCGCGAAGTGCTGTCGCGCTTTTCCGAAAACGATCGATTGGAGATGCGCCAGCCAGATGGCTTGGTCCACGTGGATTGCGCGTTCTGTTCGAAGGTGTTCGAACTCGACATGTAGCTTTGGCCGCGCTTGCCAGCGTCTCGCGCTAGTCTTAACGCACCGATATGGAAAAATCGCAGAAGAAGGCCGTTGTCCTGCTCTCCGGTGGGCTCGATTCGATGGTTACTGCCGGGATCGCGCGCGAGAAGGGATATGCGCTGAACGCGCTGACCATCGACTATAATCAGCGTCACGCGCGGGAAATTCAAAGTGCCAAGACTATTGCTGTTGCACTCGAGGTCGATAGGCATCTGCTCTTGCCGCTTGATCTGCGCGCATTCGGCGGGTCGGCGCTAACAGATTCCATCGATGTGCCGAAGGGGGGGGTAGGGAATGACATTCCGGTTACCTACGTACCAGCGCGGAACCTGGTTTTTCTCTCACTGACGCTCAGCTGGGCCGAAGCGATCGGTGCGCGGGACATCTTCATTGGCGTCAATGCGCTCGATTATTCTGGATATCCTGACTGTAGGCCCGAATTCATCGAGGCCTTTCAGGAATTGGCTCGATTGGCGACGAAAGCAGGAGCGGAAGGGCATCAATTCACGATCCACGCTCCGCTCCAGCATCTGGGCAAGGCGGAGATCGTCAAGGAAGCCTACCGATTGGACCTCGACCCGGGGATGAGCTGGTCGTGCTACGATCCGGAGTTGGACGGATCCGCATGCGGCCTATGCGATAGCTGTCGCCTGCGTTTGGCAGGGTTCGCGGCTGCTCAGCACACCGATCCAGTGAGCTATAGACAAACCTGAGTTGGGCACCTGATCGCCTAAAACAAAAAAGGGGCCGGATTTCTCCGACCCCCCTTTTCGTATTGCCTGAAGCCGAAGCTTACATGCCCGAACCCGGACCGTAGGTGATTTCCACCCGGCGGTTCTGGAGTTCGCGGACACCGTCTGCGGTGGGCACGCGCGGGTTGCTTTCGCCGAAAGCTTCGCTCGTGATCGCCGAGGCGGGGATGCTGCGGGCCGTGAGGTACGCAGTGACCGAGTCGTTGCGACGCTCCGACAGGCCCATGTTGTACTGCACCGAACCCGAACGGTCCGTGTAACCGGCCAGCATGATCGGAACGCTGTCGCAATCGGCATATGCCGCGATGGCGCTGTCGAGAATGCTCGCTGCTTCCGGCGTGATTTCTGCCGAATCCCAGTCGAAGAACACGATGTACGGACCCGTGTTGCAGACTGCTTCCGGCGGCGGGGGCGGCGGAGGCGGCGGCGGGGGCGGAGGCGGCGGCGGCGGCGGCGGCGGGGGCGGCGGCGGAGCAGCACCGAAGTTGTACGCAATCGTACCCATCAGCGAGTGCGTCCGCACGTCGTGCGACACATCGAAGCCATCGGCCGAAACCAGATCCACATCATCATGACGGAAGTAGCGATACTTCAGACCGACGTCCCAGTTGTCGGTCAGCGGCGCGCGGATACCCGCAAGAACCTGCCAAGCGAAGCCGGTGTCGGAATCGTCGAGGATATCATCAACTTCGGTCTTGGTGCGGGCAACGCCGACACCGCCACCGACAAAGCCCTGAAGACCATCGTCAGGACCGAAGTCGAGAAGACCGTTGAGCATGAAGCTAAGCGTGTTGAACTTCGCCTTGACGTCTTCATCTTCGAACGATTCGTCGAACAGGGTCAGACCGTCGTCATCAGTGCCCTTGTAGGCAGCTTCAGCTTCCAGACGGAACGCGCCGAAATCGTAGCCGACGAGGCCACCGAAATCGTACCCGTAATCCCAATCGATCTGAGCGGCATCTTCGACGTCAGCGATATCTACATCAGCGTCTTCGGCCAGCATGACGCCGCCGTCGAGTTCGATGTACCACGTGTCGTCGCGTGCCAGTGCAGGTGTAGCGAGGACCGTAGAGGCCATCGCCATTCCAATCACCAGTTTACGCATTAGCGTTTCCCCTTACTTTCCATTCTATTGATCGAGGCCACGGAGGTGAGTTCTATCCCTTGTCCTACACCCGCGCAAGCGCGGAAGGGCGCAGACATTGTTGCCAAATTGCATCAATGATGTCCGAGCTTTCGTAGAATTCGCAAATATATTTCCCTCACGTTCCTGCCTTAACTCATGTGGGGTGGCTAGGTTCCCGTCTGGTTACAATTAGATGGAAAAAGTTCGCAGCTATTGCAGACCGGCAATTTTCAGAGCCGCGAGTATGCCGGCTATGGCGTCGCGGGCTTGCTGATCGACGACCGGTCCACCTGCCGGCTCACTAACGGTGACCGGCTGCATCCAGCCGTTGAAGAACATCGTCGAAAGGCCCGTGGACAGGTCAAATACGGTCATGCCCGCTCGCGGTTCGAAAAATTGCCATTGCCCTTCCTGAAAGCTTGCGAGGCAATCGGATCGGCCGGAAAATGCGTCAGAGCCATCGGGCCCGACAATCCAGCTCTGGCCATTTTCCGGTGCGGAAGGTTCAGCACTCAACATGCCCTCGACAACGGGATGCAACAGGGCGTCAATGCGTGAATGCGCTTCATTCAGGCTGATCTCCTTTTGTGCTTGCGCCACGTAAAGCATGGGAATGGCAAAGCGCGGCGTGCTGTCGCTAAAGGTGACGGGTTCGGTCATTGGCTACTCCAGAATGTCTTGGATTGGCAGGCTGAGTGGAAGAGAGACAGCGCCGGACCCTATTTGCCGGATTTCAAATCGTGCCGGACCGGGTCGCATGGTGAGGCTTGCCCATTGTGCGGGCGATATCGTGAGTTTCGCGCTGTTCACGTTCCAGATAGTCTGATCGCCAGATGCGTCGATAAAGCGCACTTCGTAAGTTTCGGCTGGTTCTACCAGCGGCGCGTCGACGCCTTCGGCCCAAAGCCATGCACCACGGGCGCGCCTGATCCACTGGATATCGAGCGCGCCATTCTGATCGTGCGCGACCTTCGCGCAAACCGGAGTAAGGGGGCGTAGGCTGGCTCCTACATCCTCCAGAATCGCGACTGCCGGATCGATATCGGCATTGCCAAGTGCGACTATCGACGGCTTGGTCGCATTTCCGATGGCAGCGATATCGATTGGCGTCAGCTGTTCGTCGAGCAGCGTGAAGCTTTCGCCAATTCCGTGAAGGCCGATTGCGAATTCGGTCCCACCACGCCCCCTCAGCAAGCCGGATAATTGCCACCGACCGCCGCCCAGCGCCTTGGCTTCTGTGAACTGGATGATCTCCGATCCGAGGCGGGCCTGGTTCGCGCCCTGGAGAAGTCCGTTGACGTCTGTTGGAAGCAGCGCATCGGAAGCGTTCGCAAGTTGAACGATGACTGTGCTCGAGCGGTCGACGACATGCGGACTGGCGGGGGGGAGAGTCGACGCGGCGGTGCCGATGGTCGCCCGGTCCCGGTCGGCGACCCCGGCATCGATCAGCATGCCATCCCCACGGTCGACATATAGGCTTGCGCCATCCCATCCATCCGCAGCAGATGAGGCCGCCGCATAGATGAGGCGTTCGTTTCCGCTGCCTATTCCATCCCAAGGCAGTTCGAATGCTTTGATGATGGTCGGGCCGTTTTGTCGGTCGACAGGTGGGTTGGCGGTGCCAGGATCGCCGGGCGATGCCAAGCCAATCGAAAGAGATGGGCTGATCGCCTGTAGCTCAAGTTCCACGCCCTTGGCGCGCCACTCCCAGCTTCGAACCTGAAACACGCCGCGCTCGCCCGCTGGTCGGACGAGTGCGCCCGGGCGATAGCGCCGCGAAAGTGACGCTACGCGATATGACAGCGTATCTCTGTTGCTCTCGCGCCTCGTGGCGATCTTTTCAGCCAACAGTCGTGCATCCGACGCGCGCAGGCTTGCCGGAAACTCGACCCCGTCGACCGATCCGGGTCCGGGGCGGGCTCGGCTCCTTTGCAGACCGGGCTGATAATCCCGGTCTAGGTCGTAGTACCGCAAGCTGACTGTTGCGCTCTTCTCGCCCGCGCTGCGAGAACGGCTGGTGCCTATCATTCGGGCAAATTCGCCGTCGGTCCCGGTTACGGCAGGCGGCAGATCGGTGACGGGCATACCGGAGGCTGGCTGGCCTGCAGTTATCGAGAGATTCCCCGTGCTGCCGTCGCAAGCCATTGGGTAGGCTTCATCGATGATGGCAAGAACGTCGATCTGACTCCCCGCATCATGCGT
This sequence comes from Croceicoccus naphthovorans, assembly GCF_001028705.1. Lineage (NCBI taxonomy): Bacteria > Pseudomonadati > Pseudomonadota > Alphaproteobacteria > Sphingomonadales > Erythrobacteraceae > Croceicoccus > Croceicoccus naphthovorans. The sequence goes on from NZ_CP011770.1 coordinate 727,249, forward strand.
AAAGCCCAACAGGCCGTCCAATTCCATTCCGGTGGCGACATCGGGCACCATGTCTAGGATATCGACAAGGCGCGGTTGGCTTTCATCGGCAAAGATTTCGAAGGTCAGCGCGGGGATGCGATTGCCGAAATCGGCTAGCTGAAGACTCTCGAAGACGATGTAGGCGATTCCGCGAAACGCGGGTGCGCTCGGACCGATATCTGAAGCGATTAGACGATCGGGTCGCTGATCCTCAGTGCCGGTGTAAAGCCGATACTTGCCGCCTGCCTTCAGGTCGCCTTCTGAGCCCATTAGAAGATTGCCATCGGCCCAGATGCGTCCGATCCCTTGAATCGGCCTGCTGGCCAGAGCAACGGCAAAGGACATTGAATAGGTGTAAGTCGTGACCTTGGGCTTCCCCTTACCGCCACCAGACTTCTTTTTGTGTTCCTTCAGGTCGGTCGCCCAGATCACGCTGCCAGCGGAACGGACCTGTCCGTAGTGCCGAGGCAGCGGTGTGCCATAGCTGGAGGTAGTGACATCCAGTTCCTTGAGCCGAGGCCCCTTTTGACTGGGCGTGCCTATGATCTTGCCGTCGATCATGCGTCCGGCAAACGAACCCAGCGCGCCGCCAAGCGGACCGCCCAAAGCTGTACCGACAGCAGATAGGACGAGGGTAGCCATTCTTAAGTCCCTCCATTCATTCTTCGGAGCAGCGCCAATGCGCAGTCTCTGACCAATCGCCCTCGGCAGGCCCGCGAACGACGCGGCCTAGTCCTGCATGGGCGTGGACGATCACGTTTCGATCGCATGCGATTGCCATGTGGTTTTGGGCGCCTGGCAAAGTGAAAAGCAGCAAATCGCCAGCCTTCCAAAGTCCTGTACAGGGGATAAAACCGTTGAGCGTGGCGAAGTGCAGAGGCTGCGCAATGTCACGATTGCGCAGGGCGTACCTCTGGGGCAACCGGCATTCTCGACCCACCCGTTCGAGGGCCAAGCCGATCAGGCCCAGACAATCGAGCCCTGTATTTGCGTCCCTGCCGTGCAGTCGAAAGGGAGCGCCGATTAGGTCGGATGCCGCTGCGGCAATGCGATCTCCGATCATTTCGCCTTGGGGTACCGGGTCAGCAGATCATTGCCGGGTAAGAACGGTTCGCCCCTGAAGTTCACGGCATTGTCGAACCGATCCGCGCAGGTCTGCCAGCGATGATCGCAACCCTGGCGCACTGACACGCGCGCGTCGACATTCTCAAAGTTTCGAATGAAAGGGTCGAGTATCAGGCGGTTGCCGTCGACTGCCGCAATTCGGTGCGACAAGCCTGCGGTCTTCCCGTCGATCCATGTCACGGATCCGTCCAGCAGGTCGGCCGCAGACGGCCCTGCTGAAAGCGTGATGGCATTGTCCTCGAAATCGATCTTCGAGACCGTTGTTTCATGAGTGAACAGCGCTGAAGAAAGTCCACATTCCGGGCCGCAGAAATCGGCGCGACAGGTAGGGCTGGTGCGCGGTATCAGATCTACCGAAAGGCGCGCCTTTTCCGACTGCAATTCTGCGGAAAAGCTGGGTCCGTCCTCTTCCACCCGGCCGATCGTACCGGAATAGATCATTTCGGTCTCGCGCGTTTCCCAGTCCACGACGCCCATCTCTACCCGCGCGCCGTCGAACCGGCCTGCGGCCAAATCCTCGGCGGTTATGGCATGGTGATCGAAAGCACCTGTCACTTCGGCGCTGTCCGGTTCAAAATCTGCGCTGAGCCGGATCGCGGATGGCACCATGCCAGGCGCCGTTTGATGACGAATGTCGTCAAAAACCAGGTCGCGGTCGTGGCTGGTTAGCCCCACCGTCACTCCGTCGCGGCGATATACGCGCCACCATGTTGCGACCGTCTCCAGCTCTTCGGTGAACCAGTCCCGGCTCATCGATCTTCTCTCAATTCGATCAAGGGTACGCTGGGGGCTTCACCAGCCGCAAAAACTGCGCTCGAGATTTCTAGGCGATCTTCGGCAAACCGGACCGGCACATCGAAGAGGAAACCGGCCCTGATGTCCGCTCCTTGTATTGGGGCATCGCTCAAGCGAATGACGCCATATTCCTCAAACGACCAGTCGGCGGTTTCAATACCATCGACCGAGACCTTGATACTCGCAGGATCGGGCCGGGTGATACGCCTTCGCTGAGCGTCGCCGCCGGAACCGTAGTGCTTGACCAGCGGGTAGGCCACAGTCGCGCCATCGCCGATACCCAACAGCTGATCAAAGGGTGTTGGCTCTTCGATCATTCCGTTTGAGCTGAAGTCATTGGTGTCGCGCAGTCTGAACCCACGCGCCGCGCCTCGCCGCGCCCTGAAGAAGGCGAGCAGGACACCCAATTCGGCTTCCGACCGGATACCGGGCCCGACGTCAAATCTCAGGCGCGCGTCCGACCAGACTGAATTGCGATGTTCGTGGCCCGAGGCAGTGATGACGATCGTCGTCGAAAATTCAGGAACGACCGCCGATCCGCGTCCGAGGGCAAGCGGGTAGGAAACGTCGTCGAAAGATTGCATGGTGTCCTCTTCATCGGGTTGCGGCAAACGGACATAACCGTCGCGCATCACATGCGGACTGGCCCACACGAACCGGCGGGGCACGCCGCGACGACCCGCCTCATCCAGACCCTTGTCGATGCGCGACCAGAACTCGGATGCGTCTTGGGGTCGCAGGACGAAGCCGGACAGATAGTCCTGCGCTTCGATGGGATAGGCGAGCCGATCGTTCACGGCGGCATAGGCCGACATTCGCGCGCCATCTTGCCCGCCGGTCAGCCAGTCGTAGTCTTCGACTTGCAGGCGGTCGAAAGCCGGTGCCGACCATTCCATCGGCAGGTTGGCGCGGCGCGCTTCCGGTGTCGCCGGATCGAGCAACGTCGGAAGAAACGCCAGTAGTCTAACATCGCAAGCCTCCGGCAATGCCTGATCCCGAACGGCATCGCGCAAGCTGAGCGTCGATTGCGCCAAAATCGTTCCAGCCAGACTCAATAGGTTGGTCTGGGACGTATCGAGTGCATCGCGCAGAGACGGGATCGCAACCGGACTGCCGCCAAACGCCTCCCTCGCTGCATCGTCGTAGAGGCAAATTCGTCCGTCCTGATAAGTCCACCACCACGGCTCGCCGATCTGGAACCTGGCCGCGACCCCTGCATCCCGCATCAGGCCTATAGAGGCGCGACCGATCTTCTGAAGGTACGCCATGGCTTCCGCATTGGCCGGAGACAGCAAGTTGGAAGGCGGATCCCATCCTGTCAGGGCCGGTTGGCCTTGCAGGTCGCGCTGAGTCCAATCTTGCGGGCAATGCATGGCCAGCAATTCGTAGGATAGCGAGGCAATGGGCTCGAAACCCATCTCGCGACACTTACTAAAATAGTCGCGATGCCATGCCTCTGCCGCTACGTTGAAGGCGGGGGCATTCTTGTCGACGACAAAGTCTTCACCTTCCGAGCGCAGCGAATAATAGTGGCTCATGCCGAGATAGTGGACGATCTCTCCACGGTAGCCCAGCGCACGAATATTCCGCAGCAGGCGGGCGGGGGTTTGTGTGCCGCTATCGTCGAAGGCCGTGCACATTCCGACGCCATGCGGCGGGACCAGCACATCGCCGACAGCAAGCATCGCGCCCTGTCCATCGGCCTTGATATCGCGCAGTTCGACCCACCCTTCAGCAGGCGCATTCAATGCGGTATCCGATCCGCTGTAGCCGGGCGGAACGATCGAGACGAACATCCGATCGACGTCCCCGGCATAGACCGGATCGGCTTCGTAAGGCAGGAAATATCCCCCATCGAGGCTTGAGAAGGGCAGTTCCACGACAGCGTCGTTCGGCGACCCTTCGGCATAGTTCCAAAGCCGGACGTACCAGGTGCGCGGATTGCCGTCGGCATCGCGGCCCTCAATAGTCAGGGTCGGGCCGTTCACCGCATCCAGCGCGATTACACCGCCTGACCTCCATCGGAACTTCACGGTCAGGCGGCGATAGTCGCGATTTGTCTCGTATGAGGTAAGCGGGTGATCGAGCCTGTCGGTGCTATCCCAGATCAACCCGGCCAGATCGTTGTGGCGATAAAAGACACAATCCACCCGCAGCGCATCCGGGGCGGTTGTCGTAACAGCCGCCATCATCGGGCGCGGGAAATTCACGGTCCAGAAACGCGGATCGAAGCGCTGAATCCAGTCGCTTCGCTGTCCCTTGCGGGTCTTGGCGAGCCAGTAGGCCATTTTGGCTATCCCGTATGCTGTCAGTGGCTGTTGAGCGCGCGGCGCACGGCGCTGGCGACCTGGCGGCTGGATCGTTGCAGGCTTTCAGCAGAGGAACTGCCCGGCGGCACGTGCAGGTTTATCGACACGCGAACGTCGCGTGGGCCCGATCCGCCAAGCCCGGTTTCTACGCGGCCCGCGCTAGTCGGAACGAACAATTCGGGACCGCTTTCACCGACGATATAAGGCGATCCCGGCGCGACATTGCCGCCCGTCGCTCGCCCCGGAAGGCCGAACAGGCCGCCGATCATCCCGCCAATTCCGCCGCCGCCGAGCAGGCCGCCCATCTGCACGATGCCGCCTTTCAGGGCTGATGATGCAATCTCGTCCAACACACGCAGTGCGGTTCGTTTCAGATCCTCGAACCCAAGGCTGCCGCGCCGCACCGCGCCCAGCAGGCTGGTTTCAAGAATGTTGCCCGCCTTCGAAAATCCGTCGACCAGCGTCGTGTCGAACTGGTCGCGCATTTGCTGGATGTCTGCCGCAAAGCCGTCGGTGCTGGCGCGCACCTCGATCATCAGGGTTTCGATTTCGCTATCCATGATCCTGCTCCATCAATCGGTCTAGATCGGCGCGGCTGACGCTCGCGTTTTGCTTCGGGGCTTGGAATGCGTTGAAAATCGACGCGATTTCCGCTGGGGTGGCAGCCCAGAACTCGTCCGGTCGCCACCCCATTATCAGCGCGCACTGCCCACAAAGGCGTGCTGCGTCAGTCGTAAAGCTGTCTGGTCGATCGTTATTCATGCCCCTGCAGCACCTGTCGAAGGACGGCCCGCAAGGAAGGCGCGCTGGCGGCAAGACCCTGCGCCGCAACCGCCTCGCCTACGTCGTCGCGAGTCAAGTCGGCCCGGTCGGCAAGACAGTGCCAGAATAGCGCCGTCATTTCCGACAATTTCAGGCGGCCCGCGCCCGCACGCTCGACCAGTGTGAACAGCGAGCCCAGTTCCTCCTCGGCCGCGACAAGGGCGGCAAAAGTCGGACGCAGACGACGTTTGCGGTCGCCGATCTGGATCGCGGCCTCGCCCCGTGCCGGGTTGGCTAGACCTTCGCTCATGCCACCACCGGAGCGACCGGGCCGGAGCTTTCCAGCGTCAGCGTGTAATTGCGCTCACCATTGAAATCCCCGGCGTAGTCGAGCCGCTGAACCAGAAATTGGCCGCGCATCCGTTCGCCATCTTCAAAGCTGAGCTCGTATTCGGCAATCGTGCCAGCCAGCGCATGGGCGCGAATTCCGGTTTCTGCCGCTGAACCAAGGAAGATGCCAGCCGCGCTGACCGACACCTGCCGAACGCCTGCGCCCGACAACAGTTCGCGCCAGCCGCCTGATTCCTTGGTGGTCACGACGACGGCATCGCCAGTGATCGACATTTGCGTCGTGCGTAGACCGGCAACCGTGCTGAAAGTGGCCGGCGACCCGCCGTCACCGATCTTGAGGAGGAAGGCACTGCCTTTCTGGGCGCTCATTGGGGGAGTCTCCGATTGTCAGGTTGAGGGCGTTCAGTTCGCAAGGATGCGGAACCGGTATTCGAGGAGGACGGCACGGATCGTGCCGCCGCGCTGTTCGGTGCGGGCGCGCAGAAACTGGATATTGGCGATGCGAAAGCCGGTCTGATCGTGCGGCAGGTCCTCGACCGCTTTCTCGATCTCCGCAACGAGCTGTCCGGCTGTTTCGGGATCGTCGCCGCGCGCCTGAAGCTCTATCGCGATGCGGACCTCTCGGCCCGATCCGGTCTTGTGGCTCCAGTCCGAACTCGCGCTGGCAACGATGGCAAGCCATGGCAGGCTTGCGCGCAGGGGGGCCTCTTCGCTGATGGCGTTCAGTTCGGTGCTAAGTCGAGGGTGGTTGCTTAGGTAGCCGAGCAGCGCGGCGCGAAGGGCGATTTCCATTTCGGTCAGTCCTTGAAACGGGGCGCGAAGTCGGGCCAGAGCCAGTCGGCTCGGCGCCAGTTCGCGGATGGGTCGGCATCGACGCGGGTGCGCCTCCGCCGGATCGAAAGCTTGCGGTCGATTGCCGCAGCCATGCGGGCGGCAAAGCCGGTGCCGGTTACGCGCGCCTCGATCATGCGATGCGCATCCGGCGCCACGGTTGCCACAGGGCGACGACCGCGCGCGGAGGAACCGTATCGCCACCGCCCGTGTCGCGCATCCGGTGATGATGCGCGGCAAGCCGCATCACGCCTTGCCGGATCGCGTCGGGCAGGCTGTCCCAGTCGTTCGCAAGGCCAGCGGTAAAGCGGACGGCGACGCGTCTGGCAGACCCGACATCGACCATGCGAAACCGGCCCGTGCCGTCGGCGTCTAGGTCGATCTCATAGGCTTCTTCCGAAAGCGCGGTGCGCGTGCCGTCAAGGGCGATGGCATCCACCGCTTCGATAGTTTCGATAGGCCGGGTGGACAGGCTTTGCCAGCCGGTGACGGTGAATGCGATCGGGCGAACGGGCCAGACTTCCTCGCAGGTGGCAAGGATCGGCCTGACGCCGGTATAAGCCTCGCAAATGTCGAGCGAGGCGGAAAGGAGGGAACCCAGCAGCGCGTCTTCGCGCGTGGTATTGATGCCCAGCCATACCTTCAGCTCGGCAATGGCCGAAGCGGGAAGGTCGGCTGGGGCAAGGACGGCGCGCTTCATCGTTATGCTGCCTTTCCTGTCAGATGCCGTGAACAAGGGGGCGCGTCCGCATCGGCAGAGAAGACCGATGCTGACGCGCCAAAGGGCGGGACGCGCGCCGAGGGGCGAAAGCGCGCGTCCCGGCGGGAGGCCAACCTGCCCTGCGCCAAACGCTTAGGGCGGGGCGGATCCCGGCTTTTTCAGGTGCGGATCAGGCCTCGATCTTGAGGAGCTTGATCGCGTCGCTGTCGAGCACCTGGCCGCCGATCCGCTTCGTCGCGTAGAAGTGGACGAAGGGCTTGTTGGTGAACGGATCGCGCAGGATCGACGTTGCCGATCGTTCCGCGATCAGATACCCGGCGCGGAAGTTGCCGAAGGCGATCGGGGTCGTGCCCGCGGCGATGTCGGGCATGTCCTCGGCCTCGATAATCGGATAGCCAAGCAGACGATCCGGCTGGCCTTCGATCAGGCCCGGCTGCCACAGGAACGCGCCGTCGCTGGTCTTCAGCTTGCGAACCGAAGCCATCGTGGCAGAATTCATCACCCAGCTTGCGCCCTGACGATGCGAAGACTTGAGCGTGTGGACGAGATCGATCAGCTTCGCCTCGGGCGCGGTGTCGAAGCCGCTGGCATTGCCCGAACCGACATATTGCAGCGAACCGAAGGTGCGCGCGCCGTCATCGGCGGTGGACTGCGACGTCTGCAGGAAGCCGAGCGGCTGGTTCACGCCGGTTCCGTTGACAAAGGCGCTGCCCTCGGCGCGGGCGAACTCGGTCGCGATTTCCTCGGCCAGCCATGCTTCCAGATCGAAGCCTGCATCATCCAGCATCGCCTGGCTTGCCGCCGGGTTGGCGTAAAGCTCACCGGTCGGCGGGGCGATCTCGTGGAAGGTCGGCGTCGCGGTTTCCGGACGGGCGGCAGCATCACTGACCCAGCCGGAGGAGGTGCCCGCGCCGGTCACCAGCTTGCGATAGCCGGCGCTGCCGGTCTGGACGACCTGCGCGATCTGGCGAATTGGGCTGATGTCCTTCAGCGAACGGGCGATCATCGCGTCGAGTTCGCGGGGCACCGCATAGCCGCCGTCGCTGGCGACCGCGCCGCTGATCGACTTCAGCTCAGTCTCGCGGCCCTGACGCAGATATCCGTTGACGAAGCCCTTGACCTCCGCACTCATCATCGGGCTGGACAGCGAACCGTTAAGCGCTCCCATCGCCGACTGTCCGCCGTCGATTACCGGGCGGGATGCGGCGCGGCTGACTTTTTCGAGGCGGCCCTTCACCTCTTCGACGTCGCGACGCAGGCCCTTGATCGCCTCATCGGCGGCGTCCTGGCGCGCTACGATATCGAAGGAAGCGTCGAGACCTTCCATCTTGGTTTCCATATTCATGGGGCAATTTACCTTTCACACATGAAAAAGGCCGCCCCATCCAGGCGGCCGTTCGAATGCTGCCAGGGGCAGCCGTCTTGCACGCGCCCCTCTTGCGAAGCGCGACAAATGGGGTGGTTCAACGCACGAAGTGGACGCGTGCGCCGTTCTGCATCGGGCGGTGGACGAGGCTGACTTCGAACAGGTCGACCTGCGCCAGTTCGCGGCCCTGTCGGCCGTCCGTCAGCGTCACCGGCTTGGAAGCGCGGGCGCGGTAACCAAACGACAGGCCGGAGAGCTTGCCGTCTTTCAACAGGCGGGCTGCGGCGCTGTCCGGGTTGTCGATGCGGGCGATCACGCGCAGGCCGCGCTCGTCCTCGCCGACGCGTTCGACCCAGCCGATCTGCTGTTCCGGGCGATGCTGCCACAGCAGTGGGATGGCTTCGTTGGCGACGCGCTTTTCCCGCAAGGATGCGTCGAAAGCGCCGGGGCGGATTACGTCGCGGCCAGCGTCCGGCTGGTCGAACAGCGCGGCGTATCCGGCAAAGTGGACGGCATCGAAGCCGGTCTTGAACTTGTTTTCCATTTTCATCGTACGAGGTCTCCGAAACCGAAGCGTAGGGCGATTGCGAAAATCAGCAGGGCGAGCAGGCCACGGACCATCCAGTCGATCGCCGCCTTCCAAGCGCTGCGCTTGGCATCGCGCCACGCGCGGAGCAGTTCGCGCAGTTCGGCTACGTCATCGTGCGCGTTATCGTCGTCGAGGCCCATGCGGCTCAGGACGCGCGCCGCGCCCAGTTCGCTTGCCTCTTCAACGATGGCGCGCAGGGTGACGAAATCGCCACCACCGTCTTCGGCCTGGGCCAGTAGTCGGGCAAGAAGGTCTTCGCGGCTCATGGGCGCTTCTCCTTGGGTTTGACCTTCACCGGTTTGTCTTCGGGTTTTGTTTCCGGTTCCGGCTTTGGACGCGGCGGCAAGCCGAGCATTGCGCGCTTTTCGTCGTCGGACAGGAAGTCGGCGTCGCTGAGCTGCGACCACAGCTTTTCACGGTCCTCGGCCAGCGCGGGCACCCGGTCGAGATCGACGGTAAGGTTGGCCTCGCGGAACCAGATCGCCAGTCCCTCGGTCAGCGCCGACAGGATCTTGCCCGCAAGCGGCAACAGCGTCAGTCGCCACAAAGCGCGGTTCGCCTCGCGGTAATTCGAATAGGTGTTGTCCCCCGGCAGGCCCAGCAGCATCGGAGGCACGCCAAAGGCCAGCGCGATGTCGCGCGCAGCGGCGGATTTCAACGTAGCGAAGTCCATGTCGGCGGGCGACATCGACAGCGATTGCCACTTCAGCCCACCTTCCAGCAGCATCGGGCGTCCGGCATTGCCAGACCCTTGAAACGCGGTAGCCAATTCGGCCTTCAGCCGCTCGAACTGGTCATTGGTCAGCGTCGCGCCGTCGCCCGCCTCGTAAACAAGGGCACCCGAAGGCCGCGCGGCGTTTTCCAGCAACACCCGGTTCCAGCGCGCCGCCGCGTTGTGGATCGCGACCGACTCGTTCGCGGCGGACAGGCATCCGGCACCGTAGTGGTCGTCACCGGGGTGGAAACCCTTGATGTGAACGATGTTCGGGTACTGCGCATCGTCCTCGATAGGCAGCGTGATAACGCTCTCGCCAACGCGATAGCGATAGGCAGCGGGCCAACCATCGGGGCCGGGATCGACACTGATACGTTCGGGGCGCAGGGCGAAGAGTTCAACCGGCTTCCCCGATGCATCCTTGATGATCTGGATATAACCATTGCCGTGCAGCAGGACCTGCGCAGCCAACGTCTCTAGCAGCGACTGCCCGGCGCTGGTCGCCGTCACCAGCTTGACCAGATCGGGATCGCACGGCTTCAGCGGCGCGCTGGCCACGCCTTCTGCCACCATGCGCACCGCGCGCTGGGCAACCGGGTTGTCGAGATAGGCGCGCCCTACCGCACCGCGGTATTCATAGGGTAGGGCGCCGATCCCGCCATCGGCAAACAGCCACGGCGAGGCGAAGGGACGCGCGAGCGGCGGTCGCTCCGCCGGGGCGCTGCCCTTGAAGGCGGCGCCCAGCGTTTCGAGAAACGACATCTTGTTCTCCTGTAGTCACGCAATTGCGCGTCGGTGCCGCAAGGCACGCGGTTGGCTTCAGGTGCAGCGGATTACTGCATCCAGACGCGGGGACGACCCTGCGCACCCAGCATCAGTTCGGTTAGCGCCCAGACCAGCGCATCGGCCCTGTCGGGCGAACGTCCGGGGCCGTTGTATTCGCCGCCGATGCTAAGTCCGGCAAGCTCGTCCTCCAGTTCGGGGAAAGCCCCGACATGCAGGACGCGTCCCGCTTCGTAGAGCGCGGCGACCGGTTCGGCCCGCGCGACCTTGCCACGGCTGGCGTGTACCAGCCTGACCGGCAAGTTCACGTCGACTGCGCGCAGGACGGATTCCACCATCGCACCGCCCTGGTTCGCCTCGGCAACGATTCGATCCGCATGCCAGGCCGCCGCAGCGGCAGCCGCCGCGCGGGCCCAGCGTTCCGGCGTCGGTTTCGTGACCGAGCAATCCGCCATGACCCGTGCCACGCCATCCGACCCAAGCGCCGCGACGACGATCCCGCAGGCATCGCCCCGCGCGCTGGCAGGGGGATCGACGCCGACGACCACACGGCTGAGATCGCCGCCCTCGTCCTTGGCGCGGCACCTCTCGATCAGGCTGCGCGTCCATAGCGCGCCGTCGACATCCAACAGCAATTCTCCGTCCAGTTCCTGACGCCCGAGCGCAGTGCCGCCATAGTCGCGCTCCATATCGTGCAGGAACCGCGTGGGCAGGTTGCTGGCGTTGTCCTTGCTCTGACCACGCACGATGACTGTTTTACCGTCAGCATCACCTGCCATCAGTTTGCGCATCAGCGGCACTGCGCGCGGCGTCGTCGTGACGAGCACGCGCGGCATTTCGCCAAGGCGCAGGCCCATCAGCATATTGTCCCACGCCTTGCCCGCGCGTTCGCCCGCTACTTCCCATTTCGCGGCTTCATCGCACCACGCGTGGCTATGTTGCGGCCCCCGCAAACTGTCCGGCTCACTGGCCGAATAGAGCGTTGCGCTTGCTCCGTTCGGAAAGGTAAGGCGGCGTAACGACGGTTCGTAGCGCGGCTTGTTGCGCGGCGGGCAACAGGCGAGGATGCCACTCTCGCCCTCGACCATGACCGCCCGCGTTTCGGCCAACGATGCGCCGATCAGCGCGATCCGCGCATTCGGATCGCTGCGCGCAATGTGCCGCACCCATTCCGAACCCGCCCTCGTTTTGCCGAAACCGCGACCGGCGCAGATCAGCCAAACCCGCCAGTCCCCCGGTGGCGGCAGTTGCCGCGTTCGTGCCCAAAGCTCCCAATGATAACGAAGTCCGTCGCGCTCTGCCTTGCTGAAGCCTGCCAGTATCGCACTGCGCTCCACTTCGCCCAGCGCCATCAGCCAGGCAAGCCGTGCGTCGGTCGTCACGTCTGTTCGCCGGGTTCGTGTTCGTCGTCGTTACTCGAGTCTGTCGGCGCGGGCAGGACCGGTGGTGCTTCCTCTTCAGCGGCGCGCATCCGTTCGCGCATCCGGTCGAGCTTGTCATTGATCGAGGCGATAACCTCGTCCTCGCTAAGCTGCTGCTGATCGGCGCGCATCTGGCTGACCGTCGCGCGGTGGGCCGACAGCAGACGAAAAGAGGTGGCGTTGTCGTATTTGCGCTTGCGCTTCGCAGTCGGGCTGTCGTTATCACCCATCCGCAAGCGGCGGAGCAGATCCAGCTCCAGAAGATCGTACCCTTCGCAAAGCGCTTCGAACCAGGCCTGCGCGAATTCGGGATCGTTGCGGCGCGCTCGATAGATCGTTCCCGGCTTTATCTTCGCTGCCCGCGCAGCGCCGGAAACATTCGACGTCTGGGCAAGATGTTCAAGAAACACCTCACGCCAGTTGTCGGGCGGGGGCATGTCGTCCTGCGAGCGACCCTTCGCCATGCTTACCTCCCTGATTTTTCGAACATGACATCGCGAGAGCGCCTCCGCCGCATCTCGGGGCGGCGACTCGCTCTATCGCGATGTTCAACTCGTCTAACCAAAGAGCGTGACGATGTCAATATATAATTACCAAATAGGTTAATTGTATTGGAGTTTGTGAGCGCTTGCGTAACGTCGCGACTGCAGCCACAAGCGCGGTCATTGCCCATTTCGCGTGGGCACATGAAGGGACGCATCGATGCTTCGCAAGCTGTACGACTGGACGATGGAAAAGGCGCAGCACCGCCATGCCGAACGGTGGCTGGCGGGCATCTCTTTCGTCGAATCGTCGTTCTTTCCGATTCCACCGCACCCGTTGCTGGGTCTGATGTGCCTCGCCAACCCCAAGAAGGCGGTGCGCTATGCCCTGATTACGACGATCGCTTCGGTGCTGGGCGGGCTGTTCGGCTATGCGATCGGCTATTTCCTTTACGACACGATCGGGCAGTGGCTGATCGGCGCGCTCGGCTTGCAAGAGGCATTCCCAAAGGCGGCCTGTTACCTGCGCGAATTCGATGTGGAGGTCATTCTTGTTGCCGGGTCTACGCCGGTACCGTTCAAGCTGCTCACCATCACCGCCGGGTTCATCCACATGGCGTTGGTGCCGTTCATCCTTGCCAGCATTGCCGGGCGCGGCTTGATCTTCATGACGGTGGGCATCCTGTTCCGCCTGTTCGGCGCGCCGATAAAGTCTTTCATCGACCGCTATCTCGGCTTGGTAACGACGGCGTTTATCCTACTGGTCGTGGCCGGGTTCGTGGTCTTGACGTTCCTTGGCGGGCACGGGGACGAGGCGAAGTCCGCTTGCGACCTTGCCACAACGGTCGCCGCAGCCTGATTGCTGCGCCGCACAATTTTCATTGACGAAAGCGTTTCTTTACCGAATTATGGCACTGTCATTGAGTGAAGGCAGCGCTTCGGAGGAGCGATGGCGGACAGTGATTTTCAGTTGCAGATGCAAGGGTACGGTCTGACGACCGTTATGGTGCATTTCTGGATGCCCGATCACCGGTCGCTGCTTCAGCAATTCCTATTTCAGCAGTACGATGTCGCCCCGCGCTATCCGCGGTTAAGCCAATTCCTGGATTTCTGGCGCACCGATATCGAGGCGGTTCTTCATTCCGTCAGCGTCGCGCACAACCAGCTCATCGGACCGACCGAGTGGCACGCCGTCGATGGGGTTATCACGATCAACTAACCACCCAAATCAGCCAGCAATTCGGTTGCGACCGGATCGAGCGGTCGGATTTCCAGCGTTTTCCTCGCCTCTCGGATTGCGCCATCACTGTCGCCCGCCGCCTGCAAGGCAAGCGCCAGATCGCGCCGCACCGGATACCAAAACGCGGGCGGGTCGCTGAACTGGCTGAAGTCCTCGGTCTCTTCGACTATCGCAGCTTCGGCAAAGGCCGCCGCCGCGTCGCGATAACGGCCCTCCAACATGGCAAGTCGCCCCATCAGCACCGCCCGCGTAATGGTCAACATCTGCTCTGGTGCAGACAACTCTTCATCGCTCTCACGCTCTTTCACGATCGGAGGAATTGCGGCGATCTCGGTCCGCATCCCAGCAAGGTCGTTCAAAAACGCATAAGCCTCGCCTCGCGCATAGTGGCGGGCGGCGGCCAGATATGGCAGTTTTGGCTCCGGCAAGGAGAGAACGACCTTGGGGTCTTCAAACCGGCCCAGCGCGAAATAGCCTGCGGCCGAGAGCAATTGACGCACAGGGCTGCCCTTTTCCTGCCCCTGCGAATACTCGACAAGCGGGCGGCCCAGCATCAGCGCGGTGCGCGAATCCCCGGCCATCATTGCGCCGCCCAGCCCGAAGATCACGTTGTGGGCGTGATAGGGGATGGTCCAGACCCCGCCCTCGGTATCGGGCGGCAGGGTCATCGCCTGATGTTCCCCAATCATAACCGCGCGGCGATTGGCGTCGGCGGCGTCCTGATAACGCCCGATCCAATACCACGTGTGCGACGGCATATGGACCAGGTGACTTGCGTTCAGGCGCATCGCATCCAGCCGGTCGGCATAGGGTGCGGCCAGTTCGGGCGTGCCTGCAATTTCGGTGGCGTGGATATAGAAGTGGATTGCCCCGGTATCGTCCGGGTTGCGCGCCAGCACAGGCTCGATCAGCGCGATCGGCTGGCTCATGTCGGGATCGTCCCAATCGGTCGCGACCATCAGGGCATCGGCGGCCAGAACCTGCAGCGTATCGCGATCCGGCCAGCGCGCGGCCAGCGCGGTCATCGCTTGGGCATAGGCCTTGTCGCGCTGCTCGACGTCGCCTTTGGGCTTGAACCGCATGGCCAGCGTATCGAGCATCGCGGCCTCAAACGCATCGCCGCCCGATTTGGCAAGCTTTTGCCCTTCGACCACCTCTGCATAGGCAGCAACACGCGCATCCGCATCGCGCCCATAATTCAGCGTCGGCCCCAGCGAAAGCGCGTGACCCCACCGACACATCGCGCAGGCCGGATCGAGTCGAACCGCCTCAGCCATCGCCGCCGTGGCTTCGTCGTGCGAGAACGCCATGTAGAGCGCCATGCCGTTGTCGAAGAAGGCCTGCGCCTCGGGCACCTCGGTCGCGATCGGGAAGCCGCCGTTTCCGACATGCGGGAGCAAGTCAGGCGGGCCGTCGGCCCGTTCCCCATGCATTGCATGACCAGCACTCGGTTCTTCGGACGCGCTAACGCCTGCTTCGGAATGCGATCCATCGGGCACGGTTCCCGCGCCGTCACTTTCCTGCGCGAAAGCTGGCGCGCCGATCAGCGCGAGCGAAATGGCAGTTATGAACGAAACGTACCGCATGACAGCCCCCATGATGCGAGGGCCGCATTGTCAGTCCGCCAGCCCGTGAAGGCAAGCCCCGATCAGATTATGCCGACGGCCTTCCCGGCGTTCTCGAACATCTGCAGGATCTGACCGACTTGTTCTTCGCTATGTTCGGCACAGAGCGAGCAGCGCAGCAGGGTCATGTTCGCAGGCGTTGCGGGCGGGCGGGCCAGGTTCACGTATAGCCCTTCCTTCAGCAGCGCCTCCCACATCGCAGCACCGCGTTCCAGATCGGGCATCAGAACCGCGATGATCGCGCTTTGCGGCGTATCGGTGCCAAGGTCGAAGCCCAGTTCCTTGAGCCCCGCGTGGAGCCGCTTGGAATTCTCCCACAGGTGTTCGCGCTTGTTGCCAGCGTGGATCAGCTTTCGGATGGAGGTGGCGGCGGTCGCGACCACACTGGGCGGCAGGCTGGCGGTGAAGACATAAGGGCGGCAGACAAGCCGCATCACTTCGAACTTGGGGTGGTTCGACACGCAGAAGCCGCCGACGGTGCCGACCGATTTGGAGAACGTGCCGATGATGAAATCGACATCGTCCATCACGCCCTGATCCTCGGCAACGCCGCGACCGTTGGGGCCGATGAAGCCCATCGAATGCGCTTCGTCCACCAGCACCATCGCGCCATGGCGCTTGGCAATCGCGATCATCTCCTTCAGCGGGGCGATGTCGCCCAGCATCGAGTAGACGCCCTCCAGCACGACCAGCTTGCCCGCGCCTTCCGGAATGCGCTTCAGGCGCTTTTCCATCGCCTCGAGGTCGTTGTGCTTGAACGGCACGACTTCGGCATTGCCCATCGCGCAGCCGTCCCAGATGCTGGCGTGGCTGTCGATGTCGAGGACGATATAGTCGCCCTTGCCCGCGATCGTCGAAATGATGCCGAGGTTCGCCTGATACCCGGTCGAAAACACCATCGCGTGCTTGGTGCCGTAGAATTCGCGCAGTGCGGCCTCTACGTCCCTGTGCCCGGCATATGTGCCGTTCAGCACGCGGCTGCCGGTGGTGCCCGAACCGAAGTCGTCCAGCGCCTGCTTGCCCGCTTCGACCACGTCGGGATCGAAGGTCATGCCCATGTAGTTATAGGTGCCAAGCAGGATCGTCTCACGCCCGTTGCACACCGCGGTGACGGGGCTGAGAACCTTTTCCATCACCAGCCCGAACGGATCTTCCAGACCGCTGTCGAGCAGGTCCTGCCGCTGTTTGATGATGCCGTCGAACTTGCTGAAAAGGTCGCCGGAGTTGTGGCCGACGGGGGGCGTTCCGGGCTTGTCCGGCGTTTCGATGCCTTCGCTCATGGTCAGGCGCGCAGCTTCGTTACGGCGTCGATCAGCTGGCCATAGGTTTCGATCTCGGCCTGCTGGTTCATGCTGATGATGATGTCGAATTCGTCCTCGATCGCGGCGACGAAGTCCATGACGGTCAGGCTGTCCCATTCAAGGTCGCCCGCAAAGGTCGTGCTTTCGGTAATTGCGACGCCCTTCTTGTTGAACGGCTCGATCAGGGTGTCGATCCGGGCCTTGGTGTCGTCACGGTCCATCGGGGTGCCTTCGTCCTTCGCGAAACTGGCGATATTGCTGTTGCGGGGCAAAGCGGGGTGGGGCGGCGCTGTCAAGTTTTGCGGGGTAGGGGGCCTGTGCATGACGGCGGATTGTGGACCGCGCGCATCGGTTTCGTACGCTTGTCAGCGGCTGGGCAACGTGTCATCCCGTTCGGGTGACTGGTGGGGGCTGAAGATATGGAAGATCGGGGGGTGAACGCGGGTGAGGCTGCTCCGACCGAGCGCCATTTTTCACCACAGGCGATCCACCTTGTCCGCACGTCGCAAACCAACAATCTCGCGCTCTCGCAGATGGCGGACCAGAAGGCCTCGATCCTGATGGGTGCGACATTCGTGGTATTTACCATCGCGGTTGGACAGGCGGGGCGCGGCGTGCTGCCGATTTCGCTGACGATCCTTGCAATCTTCGCTTTCGCCTCGGCGATCTGCGCGGTGATGGCCGTGCTGCCGTCGACGCGGGGCAAGCACCAGCGGCCGGATGCCCATACCAACGACCTGTTTTTCGGGAATTTCTCGGGCCTGTCGGAGGACGAGTGGACCGAGCGGATGCTCGACCGGCTGGCCACGGACGAGACGGTTTATCGCACGATGCTGCGCGATATTCACCAGAACGGGCAGGTTTTGCAACGCAAGAAGTATCGGTTTCTGGGCTATGCCTATCGCCTGTTCATTGGCGGGCTTTGCACCACGTCTGCGGTGTTCGTATTGGAACGGTTCGTTCTGGGGTCGGGCTGACGATCAGGCTGCGGCGCGGCGATCTAGCAGCGCGTTGACCGCTGCCATGAACGGCTGGATCGACACCGGCTTGGACAGGTACCCCTCTGCCCCGGCGTCGCGAATCCGTTCCTCGTCACCTTTGCCCGCATAGGCGGTGACCGCAAGGATCGGGATATGCCGCAGCAGGTCGTTGCCCTTCATCGCTTCGATCAGCGAAAGGCCCGAAACGTGCGGCAGCTGAATGTCCATGACGACGACTTGCGGATCGAAGCGCAGGGCGATTTCGATGAATTCGCGGCCGTCGGAGCAGGGTTCCACAACGAGCCCGTTGGCGCGCAGCAGGTCGCAAAAAAGCTTCCGATTGAGATCGTTGTCCTCGACAACGAGCACACGTTCAGTCACTGCAATCTACCCCCTGGCGTGGTCTTCCCGTTACCCCGCCAATTGCAATTGGGTATAAAGTTGGTTTCAGATTTGACAACAGGCTTCGCTAATTCGCCCGAACCGGACGATGCCACTGTGGCATTGATGGCACTGTCGTGGATCCTGCAAGATCAATCGCTTGCGGATCGGTTTCTGGCGCTGACCGGCTTTTCGCCCCACTCGCTTCGAACCGGAATCGGCACCCGAGAAGTACAGGGGGCGGTGCTCGATTTCCTTGCCGGGAATGAGGGCGACCTGATTGCCGCCGCCGATACGTTGGGCCTTGCGCCAGAGCGGATCGTGGCGGCCCGCGACAACCTTTTCGGCAGGAATGAATGGCTATGACCCGCCCCCTGATCATCACCGATTGTGACGAAGTGCTACTGCGCATGGTCGTGCATTTCCGTGACTGGCTGGGCGAGGCGCACGATGTCGAACTGGAACTGTCGCAGGGCTTTGCCGAAGGAATGCGCCGTCGGGGCGAGAACAAACCGATGAGTGTGCGCGAGATGTGGCGACTGCTCGGCCTGTTCTTCGATGCCGAGATGCATCGGCAAGACCCGATCCCCGGCGCGGTCGAGGCGATGGGGCGGCTGGCTGAACATGCCGATGTCGTGGTTTTGACAAATCTGGAGGACCACCGCCGCGACGACCGCGTGGCGCAGCTGCGCGGCTTTGGTCTCGACCTGCCGGTCTATACCAATCAGGGGCCGAAAGGGCCCGCGCTAAGGCGAATTCTGGACGAGCGCGGCGCGGACCGGCCTGCGATCTTCATCGACGATCTGGCAGTGCATATCGGCTCGGTGGCGGACGAAGCACCGCACGTCGGACGTCTGCATTTCGTCGGAGAGCCCGGTGTCGCGCCCCATGCACCTTGCGCTTTGGTCGCGGGGCACGCACATGCCCGTATCGACCACTGGCCAGAGGCGGTGCCCTGGCTGTTAGACCGTCTTGGAGTAGAGAAATGTGTGCGATCGAAGCCCGGCTTTCAGAACTGGGCCTAACCCTTCCCGAACCCGCCGCGCCGGTGGCCAGCTATGTCCCGGCAGTAGAAGCAGGTGGCCTGCTGCACATTTCCGGCCAGCTTCCCTTTATCGGCGGCAAGCTGGTGACCGGGCGGCTGGGCGAGGACGTTTCGCTGGAACTGGGGATCGAAGCGGCGCAGGCCTGCGGCGTGATGATCCTTGCGCAGGCGAAACAGGCACTGGGTTCGCTGGACCGCGTGGCCCGGGTCGTAAAGCTGGGCGGGTTCGTCAATTCGACCGGCGCCTTCACCGATCAGCCAAAGGTGGTGAACGGTGCGTCGGACCTGATGCTGGCAGTGTTCGGCGATACGGGCCGCCACGCGCGCAGTGCCGTCGGTGTACCGGTCCTGCCGCTGGGCGCGGCGGTAGAGGTCGATGCGATCCTGCAGGTGACCGCCTGATCGTGATCGGTCGCATCGCGCATCCGACTGTCCGTCAGGACTGGCTGGGCGAGTGGACTTATGCCCATCGCGGGCTGCACCATGACGATGTGACCGAAAATTCCCCGGCGGCTTTCGACGGGGCGATCCGGGCCGGGCTGGGGATAGAATGCGATGTCCAGGCCAGCCGCGATGGCGAGGCGATGGTATTCCACGACTGGACGCTGGACCGGCTGACCTCGGAGAGCGGATCGCTTCGCGACCGGTCGGCGAAGGAACTGGCGGGCGTGGCGCTGCATAGCGGCGGGACGATCCCGCGCCTGTCCGACCTTCTGGCGCAGATTGGCGGGCGCGTCCCGCTGTTGGTCGAGGTAAAGTCGAAGCGCGGCATGGCGTGGAAACCGCTCGCCCGGTCTGTAGCGCGGGCGCTGTCCGGCTATAACGGCGCGGCGGCGGTGATGAGCTTCGACCCACGCATCGTGCGCTGGTTTTCCTATCACCTCTCTGGCCGTCCACGCGGATTGGTGACCGGGCGCGGCGAGAAGACGCGGCTGGCCTTTGCGGTCGAGCGGGCGGTTTCCGTTGCCCATGCGCGACCGACGTTCCTTGCTTGCGACATCCGCGACCTGCCCGATCCCGCACTGGCGCGCTATCGCGAGCGGGGTCTGCCGCTGCTGACCTGGACGGTGCGCAGCCGTGCCCTGATGGCCCGCGCCCGCCTCCACGCCGATGCTGCCATTGCCGAGGGAGCAGGGCTGGCGTGAACGACGATGACAATGCCGCGACGATCTCTGTCGGCCCTTCGGTAGGGGCGCTGGATGCAAATGCTTGGGGTGCGCTGGATCCGACCGGTAATCCCTTCGTTTCTCACCGCTTCCTGACCCTACTGGAAGATTCGCAAAGCGTCGGCGCCGGCACCGGCTGGCGACCTGCTCCTCTGACGCTGACCGATGCGGACGGCGAATTGCTGGCGGCGATGCCATCGTATTTGAAGTGGCATAGTCAGGGTGAATACGTTTTCGACCATTCATGGGCGCAGGCGTGGGAACAGGCCGGCGGCAGCTATTACCCGAAGCTGCAAATCTCGGCGCCGTTCACGCCCGCCACCGGTCCGCGCGTTCTGGCGGCGAGCGAAGAATTCGCCCTCGCCATGCTGCGCGGGGCTGAGGCGTTGTGCGAGCAACAGGGTCTTTCCTCCGCCCACGCCACCTTCATCGCGCCCGAACAGGTGCCGCTGTTCGAAAGGGCGGGTTGGATGATCCGCCACGACATCCAGTTCCACTGGCACAACCGCGACTACGCCGATTTCGATGCGTTTCTCGCCTCGCTATCGTCGCGCAAGCGCAAGGCGATCCGCAAGGAGCGGGCGAAGGCGGTGGAAGGCCTGCGGATCGAGAGCCTGACCGGCGATGCGATCCGCGCCGAGCATTGGGATGCGTTCTGGCTGTTCTATCAGGATACTGGTGCGCGAAAGTGGGGCACGCCCTATCTGACGCGCGAAGCCTTCGAGCTAATCGGTGCGCGCATGGCGGACGAGGTATTGCTGGTGCTGGCGTTCGAGGATGACCGACCGGTCGCCGGGGCGCTGAACTTCATCGGCCCGGACGCGCTCTATGGCCGGTACTGGGGCGCGCTGGTCGACGTGCCGTTCCTGCATTTCGAGCTTTGCTATTACCGCGCCATCGACGCCGCCATCGAAAGCGGCCTGTCGCGCGTAGAGGCGGGCGCGCAAGGCGGGCACAAGTTGGCGCGGGGTTATGAGCCGGTCCAGACGACCTCTGCCCACTATATCCCGCACGAAGGGTTCCGCCGTGCGGTGGCCGACTTCCTTGATCGGGAGCGGCAAGGCATCGGCGCGGATCGGGCCATGCTTCAGGCGATGACCCCGTTCCGGAAAGGTTGACGCGTCAGGCGACGCGGCGGTTGGCGGCGAACTCTGCCAGGAATGCCCGGGCGCGGCGCTGTGCCTCCACGATTTCGCGGGCGGTCATTTCCTCGGCCACTTCGGCGCGGCAGGCCTGAGCCTCTTCATGGCCGCGCGATGCGGCGATGTTGAACCACTTGTGCGCTTCGACAAGATCGCAGAGCGCCCCTCGGCTGCCGGTGGAAAAGGCGCAGCCCAGTTCGAACAGCGCATTGTCGTCGCCCTTGCGATCGGCCTTCAGGCAATTGCAGACGAGCGTTTCGGTTGAAAGCAGCACCGCCGGATCGATGGCGGGCCCGCATTCGACGAGATGGAGATGGTCAATGTAACCCATATCTATCGTCCCCTGTTGTCGCCCCGAAAATCCCCAGCGGGGCAGGCACAAGGTCGGCCATCATGGTCAACAATTGGTTAACGGCAATTTCGGCTGTTTTTTCAGTCCATTTGCACCCTTTAGATTCTGACAGTGTCGTTCGGCTGGTTTTAATCTGTGGGTGACTATCGACACTGCTGAAAATGCCCTTGTTTGCGAATCGGCACGCCCGTATATCGCGCGCCAATGGGATGGATGGGTCGGTTGCCTTCCGCCGGCCTTCAATGGGGTCGGAGTGAGTCGTAATGAGCGTAGTGGCTGCAAACGAAATCGATATTCTGGCCACCGCGCGCAATAACGTGGTCGGCGATTACATGCCCAGCAGTGATGAACCCTACATGGGTCCGCGTCAGCTGGAATTCTTTCGCGAACTACTGGTGGAATGGAAGCATTCGATCCTGAATGCCGCCGCCGGAACCCTGCAGCAGTTGCAGGACGGCCCGATCCGCGAGCCCGATCTGAACGACCGCGCGTCGAGCGAGACCGACTGGGGGATCGAATTGCGCACCCGCGATCGTCAGCGCAAGCTGATCGCCAAGATCGAATCGGCCATTCGCCGCATTGATGAGGGCGAGTACGGTTACTGCGAAGTGACGGGCGAGCCGATTGGCATCGGCCGCCTGATCGCCCGTCCGATCGCTACGATGACGGTAGAGGCGCAGGAAGCGCACGAACGGCGCGAGAAGATTTCGCGCGACGACTAGTCGCGCTTCGGCTTTGGCCGGAATCGCTGCCACATTTTTGTCCCAATCGGGAACAGCGCACAACTCGGCGCTGATATCCGGTGCACGCTCTTTACCTTTCGTTATCCTTGCGGCGTTAATCATTGCGCATCGAGGTTAACGGGCGTGCAACACTTGCACCCCGCGCCGGTGATCAGGGGACGACCCATGTCGAAACGGCCCATGCGGGAACAGGACAACCGCAGGCACGAACGCGATTCGCTGTTTCTCGTCGCCGACTTGCGCGTAGAGCGCGACGGCGCGCCCTATTCGGTGAAGCTGCGCAATGTGTCCGACGCGGGCATCATGGCCGAAGGGCCGATGCGGCTCACGCGCGGCGGTACGGTCTGGATCGACCTTCCCAATATCGGCGAGGTTGCAGGAACCGTGGCATGGACGGCGGGCAACCGTTGCGGCATCGCTTTCGATCAGGAAATCGACGCATCGGAAGTGCGCTTTCCCTTGGCGGACGAGGATGCGCCCATCGAACCCCGCGCCGATCTGGAAAACCATCGCCGCGATTGAGCGGATAAAAACGCAAACCTGCTGACCTTCGTTCGCGCGCCTGATAGAGATTGCGCGATGCCACGCCTTTCGCGATTTGCCCTGCTAACTTCCCTTGTGCTGACCGCTAGTTGCGGTGGCGGCGGCGACGGCCGATTCGACGTACTCCTAGTCGGCTCGGAAGAAGCGGCGCTGAGCGAAGAGCCGCCCTATGGCGAAGCGGCGAAACTGGTGCGCGAAGCCACCGGCAGCGGCCTTGTCGCCTTGGATGCGGAGGGACGCATTCGCCCCGATCTGGCCGCGCGCTGGATCGTGACCGATGACGGGCTTAGCTATATCTTCCGTATTGAGCGCCAACCCGATGCCATAGATACGAACGCCGCTCCGCCGACCGCGCCCGAAGTGCGCAAGGCGCTGCTTGCCGCGATCCGCGACATGAAGGGCACCGGGCTGGCGCGCGATCTGGACGTGATCGACGGCATTTATGCGCGAACCAGCCAGGTGATTGAAATCCGGTTGCGCACGGCGATGCCTGAATTCTTGCAGTTGATGGCCGTTCCCGAACTCTCGCTGAAATTGCCGGAGGGTGAGACCGACGCGCTGGACCTGACCGCCGATGGGCCGTTGCTGACGCTCTCCGAACCCGTGTTCGAAGATCGGACGGCAGGCACGCTCGACATTCGCGTGGCAAAGGCAAAAGACGCGGTAGAGCGGTTTCAGCGGGGCGAGGCAGAGTTGATGCTGGGCGGCGGTATCGATGCCTTGCCGCATGTCGAGTTCGGCCTGTTGCGCGGCACGATCCGGCTGGACCCGGTGGCGGGCCTGTTCGGGCTGGCTGTCGCCGATAGCGAGGGTTTTCTGGCCGAGGCGAGCAATCGCGAAGCGCTCGCGATGGCAATCGACCGCGATGCCCTGATTGCACCGTTCAAGATCGGCGGCTGGACCCCGCGAACGCGGCTGGTGCCCGTGGGCCTGCCCGGCACACAGCAACCGCCGGGACGGTGGGACGATCTAAGCATCGAACAGCGCCAGGGCTTTGCTGCGCAACGTGTGGCGGGCTGGGTGGCCAGCAATGGCGCGGTCGCCCCGCTGACCATTGCGCTGCCCACTGGCACGGGCGGCAACATCCTGTTTCGAAGGCTTTCGGCAGACCTTGGTAGGATCGGACTGGCTGCAAAGCGCGTCGGACCCGATGAAAACGCGGACCTGCGGCTGGTGGACGAGGTCGCCTATCTCGACCGGCCCGAATGGTACTTGCACCGGCTGGACTGCACGGTGATCCGCGCGGTCTGCAGCGCCGATGCCGACGCGCTGGTTTACGAAGCGCTGGGCGAAACCGCGGCCCCGCGCCGCGATGCCCTGCTGGCAGAGGCGGAGGCGATGCTGACGGCGCAGAACGGGTTTATCTCGTTCGGGCCGCCGATCCGGTTTTCGCTGGTGCGCGGCGGGGTTGCGGGCTTTGCGATCAATCGCTGGGGCTTCCATCCCTTGTCGCAGCTGTTCGTCGACACCAACTAGGGCTGGTGAACGACTTCGACGATAGCCCGCCCCGTGCCGACACCCGGCAATCCGGTCGCGCCCGCCGCATGGATTTGCGCGACCAGCTGCCGCTAGGCACCGACCCCGCTTCGATCCGTCAGCGGATAGAAGCAATGGAGGCCATGCTCGAACGTGCGATGGTCGTGCCGGGCACGAACTTTCGCTTTGGGCTGGACTCGGTAATCGGCCTCGTGCCGGTCGTTGGTGATTTCGTGACGGCAGCGATGGGCGCCTATATCGTGTGGGAAGCGCGCAACCTTGGCCTGCCGAAGTGGAAGCTGTGGCACATGGGCGCGAACGTTGCGTTCGATACCGCGATAGGTGCGGTGCCTTTGGTGGGCGACGCCTTCGACTTGCTGTTCCGATCGAACACCAGGAACCTGAAGATCATCCGCAAGCACCTCGACAAGCATCACCCCGCGTCACAGGTGATCGAGGGCTGAGGCGCCCAAGGACTTTGCGCGATCAGAAATCGATCGCGATGCCGTTCTTTTCCCAGTCGCCAAAACGCGTCGGGTCTGGGCGCTCTTCATCCTCGTGCCGCGAACCCGGACCGGGCTTGGGCGCGGGATCGTTGTTCCAGTGCGCGGGCTTCTGGAATTCCGCGGGGCGCTGCGTGGCGCGTTTGATCGGGTCGGTCATGCCCTGCAAGATGGGCGATTGGCCCGCGCGATGCAACGGGGCCATTGCCTGATCGCGCCAATCGGACCATAGCGCGCCGACCATGGCCGAACCCGCCGGATTCCCCGCCCGCCGCGCTGCGCTGCGCATGCTCGATGCCGTCCTGCGCCGGGGCGAGACGCTGGACGGTGCCGCCGGGGCGGGCAAGGGCCTGCCCGGGCCGGACGCCGCGCTGGCCCGCGCGATCGCGGGAGAAGCGCTGCGCTGGCTGGTCGACTGCGATGCGCTGATCGATAGCGCGACGCGTCAGATTTTGCCCGACGACGCCAAGGTACGCACGGTGTTGCGCATGATGCTGGTGCAGGCGTTAAGGCTGGAAACGGCGCCACACGCGGTGATCGCGACCGGACTTCCCTTGCTGGCCGGTGGGCCAAGGCGGCTGGCGCATGGGGTGTTCTCGACGCTGATGAAGCGCGGGGTCAGCCTGCCGGATTTCCCGACCCTGCCCGAAACGGTCGTGGCGCGATGGGGCGTGGAGCGGGCGGCGAAGATCGCCAGCGGTTTGGCCGAACCGCCGCCGCTGGACCTGACGCTGCGCGATCCGGCGGAAACCGACCTGTGGGCGGATCGGCTCGAAGCCACGATCATCGCACCCGGCATCCTGCGCCTGTCGCGTGGGCGGGCGGTAGAGGGCCTGCCCGGATATACCGACGGTGCGTGGTGGATTCAGGACCTCGCCGCGTCAATCCCTGCGACTCTGCTGGGGCGGGGCGAGGGACGGCGGGTGCTGGACCTCTGCGCCGCACCGGGTGGCAAGACGCTGCAACTCGCCGCAGCAGGGTGGCAGGTGACGGCGCTCGACATCTCGGCCCGGCGGCTGGAGCGTTTGAAGCGCAATCTGGCCCGCACCGGCCTGACGGCGGAAATCATCCAGATCGACGCCTTTCAATGGCACCCTGAAGCGCAGTTCGATGCCGTGCTGCTCGATGCGCCGTGCACCGCGACGGGCACGTGTCGCCGCCATCCTGATGTCCTTCACCGCATTACCGACAACCATGTGGCGGAGATGGCGGGGATGCAGCAGAGCCTGCTCGACCGCGCCTCCGGCTGGCTCGGCCCCGACGGGCGGCTGGTCTACGCGGTCTGCTCGTTGGAGGAGGCCGAAGGGGCAGGGCAGGCGGAACAGGCCATGCTAACCCCTCATCCGATTACGGCAGACGAACTGCCTTGCGGTCTGCAACCAGATGCGAACGGCTGGCTGCGAACCGATCCGGGCATGTTGCCGGAAATCGGCGGACTGGACGGCTTCTTCGTCGCCCGCTTCCGCGCCTGAGCGCTATTCGGGCCGCACCCTGTCGGCAAAACTCTTACGTAGTTTTTGCAGTTTGGGCGGGATCGTCGCGACGCAATAGGGATTCCGCTTGCCATCGTTGACCCAATAGTCCTGATGGTAATCCTCTGCGGTATACCAGGTCGCGGGCCCCTCGATGGTTGTCACCACCGGCGTATCGTGCGTGTCCTGCGCGCGGGCAATCGCGGCCTCCGCTTCTGCCTTTTGCGCATCGTCCAGCGGAAATATCGCCGACCGGTACTGCGTACCGACATCGTTGCCCTGCCGGTTCAGCTGCGTCGGATCGTGCGTCGCAAAAAAGATATCGAGGATGTCGCCATAGCGCACGATGTCCGGGTTGAACGTTACCCGGACCGCCTCTGCATGGCCGCTCGCGCCTGAACAAACCTCTCTGTAGGTCGGGTTCTCAGTCTGGCCGCCGATATAGCCGCTCTCAACATTGTTGACGCCCAGAACGTCGCGGTACACAGCCTCGGTGCACCAGAAACAGCCGCCGGCCACGATAGCCTGTTGCATGCGCGCGTAACTCCTTCGATCGCGGGACTGATCAGATAGGAACGCCCCGCCCACTTGTCATCGTTTCGGTCGTCAACGGTTCAGCAAGCGGTTGGTATCCCACCCTTTCCAGTTGGTTGGAGAGGCCATTTGCCTGGAGAGGGTTGCTATACGATGAAGAAACTTGCGATTTTGGTAGGCGCCTTGCCGCTTCTTGCCGCCTGTGCCAACAGCGACGAAAGCGCGCGCGGCGTGACGCACGAAGAAACGCTGTTGAGCGTCAGCGCCAGCGGAGAAGCCGATGCCCGCCCCGACGAGGCGGTGTTCATGGCCGGTGTCGAAACCTGGGGCAGCAATGCCAAGACCGCCAGCGCCAACAACGCCGAGGGCATCGCCAAGGTGGTCGCCGCCTTGAAGGAACTGGGCATCCCCGAAGACGACATCCAGACCCGTAGCGTCGGCGTGCGCAGGATCGACTGGGGCGACAGGAAGGGCCAGTACGGCGCGAACAACACCGTCACCGTAACGGTGCGCGATATGGCCAAGGCGGGTGAGGCGGTGACCGCCGTGACCGAAGTGGGCGCCAACGTGATGAGCGGGCCGGACCTGCGCATGTCGGACCCGGAGGGGCAGGCCAATGCCGCCTATGCCGAAGCCTACAAGGCCGCGCGGACACGAGCGGAAGCTTACGCCGAGGCAGCGGGAATGGAGATCAGCCGCGTGCTCTATATCCGCGATGCGGGCGGATCGCAGGGCGGGCGCTATTTCCAGGGGGCCGTGCCTGTCGCTCCGCCGCCTCCGCCGGTTTCCCCCGCGTACCGGACGAGCACGCGCCCCGAAAGCATGGCCGATGCATCAGCAATCATGCCGGGCCAGACGACCAGCGCCGTAACGGTTCAGGTGGACTTCGCGCTCGTCCCGAAATAGTCGGGAGGACATGACCAAGATCACCGTTGCGGCGCTGCAATGCGCACTGGGCTCTGCCGACGAGCAAGAGAACATCGACCGCATATCAGCGCTTGTCGAACAGGCGGCAGGTGAGGGCGCGCAGGTCATTCTGCCGCCCGAGCTCTTCTCCGGCCCCTATTTCTGCCGCGAGGAGGACGAGGCGCTGTTTTCGCTGGCCCGCCCGACGGCGGAACACCCCAGCGTGATCGCGATGCAGGCGCTGGCGAAAAAGTTGGGCGTGGCGGTTCCGACCAGTTTTTTCGAGCGTGATGGGCACCATTATTACAACACGCTGGCCATGATAGACGCCGCTGGCGAGATCATGGGCACCTATCGCAAGAGCCATATTCCCGACGGACCGGGGTACGAGGAAAAGTACTATTTCCGTCCCGGCAACACCGGTTTCAAGGTGTGGGATGTGTTCGGAACGCGCGTCGGCGTCGGCATCTGCTGGGACCAGTGGTACCCGGAATGCGCCCGCGCGATGGCATTGATGGGGGCGGAATTGCTGTTCTACCCAACGGCTATCGGCTCGGAGCCCTACGACGCCGATCTCGACACCAGCCGCATGTGGCGGCGCGCGATGATCGGGCATTCGGTATCGAACTGCATGCCGGTAATCGCTGCCAACCGCATCGGGAAAGAGGGCGAGCACCAGACCTTCTATGGCCACAGTTTCATCACCGACGAGTGGGGCGATCTGGTCGCCGCCTATGGCCGGGATGAAAGCGGGGTGCTGGTGACGACGCTCGACCTCGCCCGCGCCAAGACGCACCGCGCAGGGATGGGCTTTTTCCGAGACCGTCGTCCGCAATTGTACGGGCGCCTGGCGGAGGATGTCTGACGCGGCGCATGATTACCTAATCGCGCTGGGCAGCAACGTCCGGCACGTTCGACATGGTGCGCCGGAGCGGGTTTTGAGCGCAGCTGTCGATGCGGTTGCGGAATTGGCCGAAGTCATGACCCTGTCCCGTGTCGTCCGCTCTCGCCCCTTGGGGCCGTCGCTGCGCGAATATGCGAACGCAGCCTTGGTCCTGCGCACCGATTGCGAACCCGAAGATCTGCTTGAAGCGTTGCAATCGATCGAGCGATCGTTCGGTCGCAAACGCCGGGGCAGCGCGTGGTCGGCCCGGACGCTCGATCTCGACATCGTGCTGTGGTCGGGCGGTAGCTGGTGCACCCCTCACATCACCATCCCTCACCCCGAATTCCGTCGCCGCACCTTCGTCCTCGGCCCCGCCGCGCAAGTCGCGCCAAACTGGCGCGACCCGATATCGAACCTGACGCTTTTGCAACTCGATCACCGACTTCGTGACCAAGCCGCTTGACCCACGCGATCCCCCTGCCTAGGTGGGCGGCGCACGAAGCGTAACGCGCTTTGCGGGCCCTTAGCTCAGTCGGTAGAGCAACTGACTTTTAATCAGTAGGTCGCTGGTTCGAACCCAGCAGGGCTCACCATAGATAACTGATAAATAAGAATAAAAATGACTTTCTGACTGTAAGGCGCGACCTTTGTCAATTCGTGTCCGTGCTGTGTCCGTAATCTGGAGTTTGTAGTGGCCGAAGTTCCCGATCACTTGGTCCCGAGCGATGGTTTTACCAACTCCACCGTTCGCTATGCCGGGTTTGACGCCATTCCCGGTGAGAGCGGTGCTTCGCACAGATTCGAGTTCGTAGATGGTGACGGTAGGGTGATCGGTACCTACCGGATCGAAACTAAGCCAACCAGCGACGGAACGATCGATGCGATGGTCGCCGGTGCGCATAGACAGATGACGAATGTGCTGCGGCAATGGCTATTCGTCACAGATAAAGTGCGGGCACACTACGAAAAATAGAAAATTTGGTGGAGCCGTATCTATCGCTCAGCATCACAGGATGGCGCGTCATAGTGAATTTTCTTGTGCGATAGAGAGTTCGCTTGCATCAGTCGAAACCTGATTGGTTCTGTTGGGGGAATTCATGGCATCCACTATGCCACTGTTGGATCGCGTAATCTTTGATACGGTGGGCATTGCAGAAGCCGAGGTCGAAGCGAGCCTAGATTGCGACCTCCTGTATTATTACGGAGAGCTTCGTACTAGCAATTTCACCTTTTTTCGCGATTCTGTCGAGCGCTTGGCTGAGCGCGATGAAAAGCGAAATACGCTAGGTCTCTGTTTGACAACGCCGGGCGGGCAGGCTGAGGCCGTCGAACGAATGGTGGAAGTGATCCGTCACCACTATGACAACTTCTATGCCCTTGTCCCCAACACCGCCATGTCGGCAGGAACAATTTTCTGCATGGCCGCAGATAAAATCTACATGGACTATGCCTCAGCTCTCGGCCCGATCGATCCACAAGTTCCGGATCGTGATAATCGGGTACTGGTTCCTGCTCTCGGTTATCTCGACAAAGTTGAAGAGTTGATACAAAAGAGTACCCTTGGCACAATATCACCAGCTGAGTTTCAAATGTTGCAGAGCCTCGATCTGGCCATGCTGCGCTTTTATGAACAAGCGAAAGAGCTTTCAGTGAATTTGCTGAAAAAGTGGTTGGCTGAATACAAGTTCAAAAACTGGACCGAACATCGTACGACCAATCCCGGAACGCCAGTTACCTCGGACGAGCGGTCTGCTAGAGCTGAAGAGATTGCCACCAAGCTCTCAGATAACAATCGCTGGCATTCTCATGGGCGCATGATTGGTATGGGAACATTGCGCGGAGAGATGCGCTTGGAAATTGAAGATTTCAGCCAAGATAGCAAACTCCACAATCAGATTCGGCGCTATGCAGACACGTTAACGGGATATATGGAACGACACGGTAACACCTTCACCATCTTCAATCGTCACCTTCAGTGAGGCTATCATGAGCATCGAAAAGGCGGTGAAAAAAGCGCTTAAAACCAAGAGTGCGAAGGGCGAATTTGCTGAGCAGCTAGAAAGCAATCGCGCCTTTAGCGATCGTATGGGCCGTGCTGGGGTTGTTATCCGCAAACAGGAATTTTCGATCCCACTGATGGAGCGTATTGCTCACTCTACAAGGGGTTAATCAGTCGCTCCATTAGAGGATGGAACCGGGAGAGCGATGGAAACACGCCCTCCCGGCAGGCGGGGTGCCACGGGGAATGGAGACCTCCACCCCACCTAATCCAGTTCGGGCCGTGCGGGCGCTTCGATGCCCAGCCGGTTTGCGGCCTGTACCGCGTTTGAATGGCCTGCAATCAGCGCGTGTTTCAGATCCGATGCGCGGCGGAATGCGCGTTCGTCCGCAAGGCGCTGTTCGTGGCGCTTCACCGCCTCCGCCAGTTCGGCCAGTTCCGCCGTGTCGCGCTCGACCTGTTTGGCGTAGCTATCGACGCGGGCCTGATCCTGTTCGCGTTCCCGGCGCGCGCGATCGGCAACCGCCTTTGTTTCCTGCACGTCCAGCTTGCGCAGATAACCGCGAATATGCGCCGCCTCGACCATCAGTTCGGCGAGGTTCCGGTGACTTGGGTGGGCAGGTTTCAGATCGCCAAGGCCCAGAGCGTGCCAACGCGGATTATCCGGCGTTCCATCCTTGAACGTCTCAGCCTGCATCACCTCGCGTTCGTCGGGCGTCGGTGCGCGTAGGTTGCGGAAGTTCCCGCCATTCAGCTTCACGCCAAGCGCGTTGAGACGCTGTTCCGCCGATGTCCGACCGGTGATGAACTGCCCGTGCTGAATCTGCGCAGCGTTCAGAACCGGCCAATCAGGGCAATCCGCAGGTTCGGGCCAAAGCTTGGCGGGATCGAGCGTCATCGTCCGGTCGATCACGTCGGGCTTTTCCTTTGTTGCCAGCATCGGTCAGCCCTCCGCCTTGGGGAGCGTAAAGCCGGGTGCAACCTTGCTCGATGTAGGCTGTTCCGACTTCGGAAGCTGAAATGCTCCAGGCACATTGCGCCGGTTCGTCGCGGGCACTGGCGCAGCCTTGGCGTCCAGTTCCTCCATAAGCGGCTTGATCGCCTCGCCGATTGCTGCCTTCAGATTGTCGGGCGAGAACACCGCGTCCATTTCGGACAGGATGCCATCGACCTTTTCGGACAACTCGTCGAACTCGTCGCGCGTGACAGGATTTCCAGCCTGCGAAGCGGTGAAACGGCGGATCGGATTGATATTGGTCAGTGCAGTTTTCATTGGATGTAGAACCTTTCTTGAGCGGGACGATTGCTGCGCCGGGTCGCAATCCAAGGTCCGACTGTTTTCTTTGCTTGGAGAATGAGCCACACCGCCCCGGCGACGGAATTGGCAAGGTCGTCATGCCCACCGGGCGCATGGTCGATGCTTTCGCGGCCACCACGGGCCACGCGGCGCTCTAGGCCGACAATCTGATTGGCTAACTTGTCGTGATCCAGCAGGTCGCACCGCTGGCTGTTCAGGGCGGGCAACAGGTCGCGATAGAGATCGCTGCGCACCGCCTCGCTGCAATCGTATTCGATGCCGTGCTTGCGGAATTGTTCGCGCGGCCATTCGCCGCCGTAGCGGTCGCCCGTCACCTTTCGGATGCCGTACTGTTTCAGCAGGTCGCAGAACTCGCCCACAACCGCCTCAGGGCTGAAAGGCGGCTTGCGCTCCCGTACAGCGTCCAGAACAGCAACGCGGTCGTCGCCCCCTTCCTCATGGGCAATCGCAAGCGTCATGCTGTCCTGACTGCCCCCGCTGGGGTCCACGAAGGCCACGTAGCGCGTATTGTTGACGGGCGCGCGCTCATAGACGCCCGGTGACAGGCAGGCTTCCACAACCTCGCGCGTCACGAAGGCCTCAACATCGACACGGAATTGCGCGCCGAACTCTGCCGCCGCCGATGCCGGATCATCGTTGAACGCTTCGGTCAGGAAATCGCCATCGCGCTTGATGGTCGGATTCATGCGCCACGTAGGAGCTTGTACGATCAGCACCTTGCCCGGTTTGCCGTAGTGCTTGCGGTACTTCGTCCACAGCAACCCGCGCCGCGCGTAGGGTGACGAAATGCCGATAAGCATCGCGCCGGGGATCGTTGCCATTGCAGGTTTCACCGCACGGTAAACGTCAAGGTCCGGGTTCACGGTAGCCTCGCTGCGCCAGAATGCCACCTCGTCAAACACTACGGCAACCACAGTCCGCCCGCGCACCCGGCGCTGATCGTTGGTGGTTATCTCGATGCCCAGCCCGTTGGTCAGTTCCAGCCCGTCCGCCATCGACTTGGCCACCATCTGGGCAAGGATAGGCTGCTCAAAGTATGCGCGGAGATAGCCTAGGCAGACGCGGGCCTGATCGCGGTCAACGGCAAGGATTTGCACAACGCCCCGCTCGCCCCTCACCAGACGGGAGAGAAACCCAAGCTGTTCCGCACCGAACGTGGCAAGGAACGCGCCAAGGGCTGCGGCCTTCACGTCCTTGCCGGACCTGCGCCCACAGACAAACCACGCTTCCTCTGCCGGTTCGGTCGGTGCCTCGGTCCTGCCGGTCAACTCGGTGAAGGTGGCCAGTTCGTCTGCGTCGAGCGGTTCGCCGAACAATGCCTTGTCCACCACGCGCCACGCGGCCCAGCTATCCGCCTCAAACCAAGGGCCGAATAGGTTGGGATCGGTGCAGGCCTCCGCGAAGGTAATCATGCCGCCCCCGCCTTCTCAGCGGCCTTGTGGGCGGCATACTCGACAATCGTAGGGGTGATGTTGCGGGCGGTGCGTTCTAGGCCCAGATCGCCCAGCAAGCGGCGCAGCGTGTTGCTGGCAGTGGTATAGGCCTTAACGTCGAACTCTTCGCCATTGGCTGCGGCTGCGTCCTGTTCCTCACACCAGCACACCAGCGAGGCAGCACGGCGGGCAAGCTGCGATTGTGCCTCCGAAGGGTCGCCGCCCATGTCGGTGACGAGGCTGGCCAGAACCTCGCGATAGCGCCGGAACGTGGCTGACCGGCCATCGACGCCAGCAAGGACAGTCGAGCCGTTGCCTACGCGGGTGCGGGCCTGTGGCTTGGGAACGTCTATCGCGGCGGTATCAGCGGGCAAGATTGCCTCCAACGTGCGGACCTTATGCGGACACGAACGCACATAGAGATATAAAAATCAAGCTATTTCAAGGAATATGTCACGATATGGCCACTGATAAGGAAACAGTGGCATGATGTGTCTGGGCGAGCGTCGGCTAGGCAGCCGGATCATAATTTCCCATTGGCCAAGCAAAAAACGTGCCAAGCTGTTGAATTTGTCTGCCCGTTTCCCAGCCCGATCATAGCTACATCAAAACACCATCACCGCGTCGGATAGCAATTCACGGTATTTGCTTGGCAGATTGCCGCCGTTGATGAACTTGGACAGGGTGCCTTGCGGTATGCCCAGCCCATCAGCAAGCCGCGATTGCTCGCCCACCTCATTGCGTTTCAGGTGATTCAGCGTGGATGTTCGCAAAGCGTCCAATTCGGCCCGCGTATCAGGATTGGCTTGTTTCCGTTGCTCTGTTTCCAAACCATCAGACCCTTCCCCCTGGCTAACTGTTTGTGGCTCAATATCTGAGAAATACGAATTGGCGGAATTGACAGGTTTTTCCATTTCATCTGGCTTAGTTTCTGAGCCAGTAAGAGGCAGTGTTTCCAATCCAATGTCAGAAATTGAGCCCGGTTGTGTCAGAAACTGGTCCCGCGAATTTTCGTGTTTCCATTTTTCATAGGCGTGCGACGGTGCCCGGTTCGGCCCCGTTGGTCCTGCAAGCCATGTGAACCCGTACTTGGCCGCGTGGGGTGTTTTGCGGCTGAAGCCGCCCCGTTCACTGCAATAGAGGAAACCTGTCTCGATCAGCTCGGCAATGGCGCGGCGAACAGTATTTCGCGATAGCCCCGTCATCTCTGCGCCGGTTCGGTCGCTGAAAAACCATTCGCCGTTGTTGTCGCCATTTTCGAACAGGCCCATCGCCAGCATGACTTTTACCGCTGAGCCGCTGAGCGCGCGCCAAGCCTCGGTATCGATCTGTTTCTTGAACGATCGGACATGTTTCCGCTTGTCGATATAGGTCGAGCGATCCCGCCCCATCTATCAGCCCTCCCGCTCGCGCAGACCGGCCAGCACGTCGAAATAGTCGCGGGCGGACTGTTCCTCGATCAATGCGGTCTTGACGGCATCGACTGGCAACAGGCTTTCAATGTGGTCAGCCAGCAATTTGCGCAGTGCGTGTGCAGGCATCGCCTCCGCCTCGACAGTGTGTTCGATGTAGCGAG
Organism: Croceicoccus naphthovorans; assembly: GCF_001028705.1. NCBI lineage: Bacteria > Pseudomonadati > Pseudomonadota > Alphaproteobacteria > Sphingomonadales > Erythrobacteraceae > Croceicoccus > Croceicoccus naphthovorans. Next base: position 762,141 of record NZ_CP011770.1, read on the forward strand.
CGCGCTTGTCACCCGCCTTTCTGGGCTTTGTCGGCAAGTCGTAATCGTGGATCTGTTCGGGCGTGATGGCGATGCGGCGAAAATCTATCCGCACATCCTCTTCCAAATGCTCGATCAGCTTTTGGTGAATGTCCTGATCGATCAGAACGCCTGCCGGATCGTAATCGCCGATATAGAATATCACCGCCGGTCGCCCGGCAGAGTAGGCGCGGATGTACTCTGCGGACTGATAGGCCAGCGTCATCGATGTGAAACCGCCCGCCGGGTACAGGCTCACCGCAAGGCGTTCGCAGTCATCCTGAATAACACCGGCGATGGACCGGCTTTCGCACCAGACTTCGCAATAGACATCAGCATCGCGCCAAACATCGGCACGGTACTGCCGCGATACCGCGCGCAGGAATTGTGCCTCATCGTCATAGGTTGCGACGTGATAGCCGCGACAGGTGGAATCGCTGATCCAGCCATAAGGCAGCGAACCGGAGCGCCGAAGTTCTGCAACCCGGTGTTGAACTTGGTTATAGCCGTTGTCGGTCTTCTCGACCGGTTCCGGCAAGCGCGGATTGGTCATCCGGTAGAAGACGTGGCGAACGGACTGCGGGTGGTCAGCCCGCAGAACGTCCATGATCTGGCTATCAAGTTGATCGACCTGCGCGCGCGTCCGACGACGGCGCTTTATCTGGCCCGCCTGATAAGCCATGTCAGGCAGGATCGCCGGGCTTGCGCAGATCGTCGGTCGCTTTCGTTACCAGCGTTTTGCCGGTATCCGCCGACAACACCTCTCCGCCGTTTGTGCGGAAGCTGGCCGTCAGGTTACCGATGCCGAGAAATTGGCGCTCGTCGCTGAACAGATTGTAGTCGAGCGAATAAGTTGCGAGCATCGGCACATCGTCCTGCATCTGCTCGCGCTCTGCGTCGATTTCATCGCCAGCGCCGGTCTCGACATAGAACCCGCCGCCGCGAACGACAGCGCCGCTCATTATCCGGTCATCGCCAGCAGGGCAGCAATCCTCTTCAGGATCGATCCCCAGCGGGTTATCCTCGACGCCTGTGTCGGGGTCATCGTCTTCGGCGTCTTCGTGCCCGGCGGTGCGGTTCGGTCCCGACCGGGTGGACGGGTGCATATTCTGCCATTCCAGCCAAGCCAAGTCCTGGTCGGTGCCGTCGCTTTCGGCAGGGTCATCGTCTTCAGTGTCGGGATCGCCGTCGGCCTCGTTGAGCCGTTCCAGAATTATGGCGGCAGCACGCCCGCTGACTTCCTGCATCGCGGTGAGGCCCTGCAGAATCGCTTCAAGATCATCCCGAGCAAGAGCGATGGCCCTGTTTGACAGTTGAGGGAGGTTCATAGCCGTGCCTCCTCGAAATAGGGGGCGAGGCGCATCAGCCATGTTAGGCGGTTTGCCATGGTGGCATTTGCTTGGATTTTCTGGCGATGTGGGCTAAGGCTGAGGGTGTCCGCCGCAATGGACATTCCAGCCCTCGCGCCCTGCTCGGCGCGGGGGTTTTGCGTTTGGATCACCGGACAGCCCTCCGCGCATTGGGTTTGCGTTCACGGCTGGCGAGCCACTCTGCGGATGCGCGAACGGCGCGATATTTGCGCCCGCCCACCATCCAGTAGGGCAATCCGTTTGGCTGATTTGAATAGCGCGCGAGAGTGCGCGTGGTGACGCCCCAGCGGGACGCCAATTCAGCATCCAGAATGAGTTCGTCGTTCGGTATATCGATTGTCATCGTTGCCGCCTTTCGTTTGAAGGTCGGCCAACATTGGTCAGAAAGCTGACAGTGTTTTAAGGTGCGCTTTGAGCGGTTTGCTCACCCCATCTCTCGAAAAGCCTTTTCGTATCGATCCAGCATGGCGTTTGAGTTTTCTGAATAGAGTCGCTTCTGCTCAGAAATTTGACTTTCTGACCAACCTGCTCGTTTTTGCACCTCGTCGAATAGGCGCGCAAACTCTGCTATTTCTTGATCGCTTTTGCGAACGGCCATGTCCTTATGGCGCTTCAAGTATGATTTGAGCGTTTCTTCATTGATTTCCGGATTCAGGAACAGATACGCCTCAGCCGCTCTATATCGCGAAACCCCGAAATGCTTCGCCACGGTGTAGACTTCGTGCGCGATATTAACTTCGCGGCGGATCTGTGACGCTGTTCGTTGGTTTCCCGGCCTTCGCTTGATTTCGCCGCGAAGGTGTGCCGCCAGAAATATACGAATGGCATCATCTATAACGCCACCAGCTTCAATATGGCGGGCCAAATGCTCCGTTTCTCCGAGCTTTGCATCACCTAAGGCGATGGCTGCATCAGGATCGAAAGAGTCCGGCAACTCGATGTCGGAGTATTTCACTACTTCGCTGCCTTCATTTGCACGACTTCCGCAACTTCGTTGGATGGCATAACAATCGCACCGACGCGCTCGGTTGCTTGCCGCAGCGGATCATCCATCAGGTGCGAATAACGGGCCGTAGTGGCGGGTTGGCTATGGCCCAGCAACGCGCCGATGATCGGCAAAGACATGCCGCTCGAAGCCAGAACGCTGGCGTAAGTGTGGCGCAGGTCGTGGATGCGCGCCGATGGCGTCACGATGGTCTTTTCCTTGCCCTTGGCGTCCGTTTCGGTCGTGATCGTCACGATTCCAGATGCAACACACAGATTGTGCCACGGTCGCTTTATTTCCTGCCTGTGGCCTTCGTCGCGACCGGGAAACAGGTATTCCGCATCCTTCGCTGCGGCTTTGCGCATATCGTCCAGAAGCTGGCGGGCAGGGGCCGACAGGGGGACGCGGTGCAAGGTTTTCTGCTTCGTGGTGCTGCCGGGCTTCGTCCAGACGCCAGCATCAAGGTCGAACTGTTCCCAGCGCGCGGCCAGAACCTCACCCTTGCGCGCGCCGGTCAGGAGCAACAACCGAACGATGTTGGCCGCGTCCTGATCGTCGTGTTCGGCCAGCGCCTTGGTCAACGAAGCCAATTCAGCAGGGGAAAGATAGCGGTGCCGCTTTTCCTCACTGTTCCGCTCGATGCCCTTTGCGGGATTATCGGTGCGCCAGCCCCATTTGATCGAAAGAGAAAACATCTTCGACAGCACCGAAACAGTCCGGTTTGCCACATAGGTCGCGCCCGACTTGGTAATCTTGCGGTGCAGGGCATCCACATCGGCGAAGGTCACTTCGGAGACTTTCACGTGCTTGAGCGCGGGCAGGATATGGCGAGCAATTAGCGCCTCGTAATCGCGCTTGGTGGCTGGGCGCTTTTTCGGAAGGTGTTCATCCTCAAACCGCTTGCACAGATCGGCGACGGTCTTGGCCGCGCGTTCTGCATCGACCTCAGCCATTGGATCGTCGCCAACGTCGATGCGCCGCTTAAGCTCTTTGGCTTCTTCGCGGGCAACTGTTGTTTTCCAGTCAGGAAAGCCCCCAATCGTAATGCGGCGCTCGCGGCCTGAACGAGTCCGGTAGTTCAGCACGAATGAACGCGCACCCGCCGCCGTCGTCCGAACTCCAAACCCGCGCACCTCCGTATCGTAGGTGATCCGATTGCCCTTCGCAGGGAGGGGTAGGGCTTTGACTATCGTATCAGTTAGCCGCTGGGCCATTGTCAGTTCGCTCTCGTGTCCGCATTGTGTCCGTCCAGATAACGGCACCTAATGCGCGCATAATGTCCACCGGCGTCCTGATAAGTCAAGCAATAAACCGCTTAAATCCGTCACTTATCTGCGGACACGGGCGGTTATGAATCAAAATCAATGGGTTAGCAGATGAGCAAAAAAGGAACTTTTAATCAGTAGGTCGCTGGTTCGAACCCAGCAGGGCTCACCACGCAGTCTCCAGTTTTCCGGCAGTCTGCCATCGTCTGTCGCGGCGCCGGGATTCTCCCCGAGTTTCCGCGGCTTTGCACTCGTGTAATCGTTGCATCGGCAAAACAGAGACGCACTGACCTCCCATTTGAGCGAGATTCTGGCACAGATTCTCTGCGGCCAAAAAAGCGACCCACTGTTGGGGTGGCATCAGTTGGTGGAGATGTGCAGCGCCTTGTGCTGTTCGGCCCAGAAAAGGGGCATGTCGCCCATGCGCCAAAGATCGCGGGCGCCGAGATGCGATGCGTGGCTGCCGTCGAGAATCGACCGGATGATGGTCGGATCGAGATAGCTGATGCGGGCAACGCGCTGGATGTGGCGGAGCTTTTCGACTGGCAGCGCATCGGTTTCTGACTGGTCCATCTGGAGGAGTTGCTCGCGTGCCGCGAATGCCCGGGCGAGAAGTTCGGTCAGCCGTTCATCCTTTTCGGTCGATGCATTGCCGGTCGGCTCGAGGCGGAGCATTGCCTCGTGACCATACCTGGCTGTTGGGTCGGCATGACGATGTCGATTGTTCGATCAGGCATGCCATTCAGATCTGCAGCTGCGCCGAGAGCTGATGCGCTGAAGGAAGCGCGAGCATCTTCGGAGCTGACTGACACGGGTCGTATGCGGGAGCCAGCCGGTGGCTCCGACCAATTGCTCGAGCGTAGCACCCTCCCTACGGCGGAGCAGGCCAAGCAGCAGTTCGGCCTTGGTCATCCGCTTGGTCAGAGCCTTAACGGTTGCGGGAGCGGCAGCTTCAGATGCGGCAGCCTCTTCGCCTCCGTCTCGTGGCTTGGGGGCACGCGCCATTCGGCGCGGCCGGCGAGGTTTGGAATCCTTCGATAGGTTGGTGGCGGTTTGGACTATGGTCGTTCTCCTGAGGTGGTGAGACGACATCTTGCCGCCTCACCACCTTAGGCCCCGGTACGCGTCATGCGCCGGGGGTCATCGCCGCTTCGAGAGGCGATTCAGTACAGACAGCAATGCTTGCTTTGCCCCCGAAGTCGAATGGAATGTGCAATCGGACTCGAATGACGGATTTGCGCCCTCATCTTCGCCATTCAATAGAGCGTCATCTTTTCCTAAGAGCTGCCGTTGAGGGAAGGGCCGCTAGCGGGTAAACGCACCTGGCCCGGAGGTAGGCATCGCTGATACCGTATTGGTAGGAGGGCGGGTAATTAAGTTGTCATGTCCTGACACCTCTGCGAACCTGTTGGAACTGATCCATGGCTGAAACTGATACGGGCTGGCATTTCTGGATCGACCGCGGCGGCACGTTCACCGACCTTGTGGCGCTTTCCCCTGCGGGCGAGCTGAGCACGAAAAAGCTGCTGTCGTCGCACCCCGAACGGTACAAGGATGCGGCCATTCAGGGCATCCGCGACGTGCTGGGCGTGGCGCAGAACGAGGAACTGCCGTCGGACCGCATCGCCGCGGTGAAGATGGGTACGACGGTCGCCACCAACGCGTTGCTGGAACGGCAGGGCGAGCACGTTGCACTGGTCGTCACCGAGGGTTTCCGCGATGTCCTGCGCATCGGGTACCAGAACCGCCCGCGCCTGTTCGATCTAGATATCAAGCTGCCCGACCGGCTTGAACATCGCGTGATCGAGGCGAAAGAGCGCTGCGACGTTGACGGCAACGTCCTGATCCCGCTGGACACCGATCACATCACGCAGCAGTTGCAGGCAGCGTTCGACGATGGCTGCACCGCTGCTGCCATCGTCCTGATGCACGGATATCGCTATCCCGAACACGAAACGCAGATTGCACAAATCGCGAAACGCATCGGCTTCAGCCAGATTTCGGTCAGCCACCTCGTCAGCCCGCTGATGAAGATCGTCGGGCGCGGTGATACCACGCTGGTCGATGCGTACCTGTCGCCGGTGCTATCGCGCTATGTCCGCCAGGTCGAAAGCGCGCTTGGCGAAGGCGTGCCGCTGGCCTTCATGCAATCGAACGGCGGATTGGTCGGCTCGGCCAATTTCCGTGGCCGCGATGCGATCCTGTCCGGCCCGGCCGGCGGCATCGTCGGCATGGTGGAAACCAGCCGCATTGCCGGGTTCGAAAAGATCATCGGCTTCGACATGGGCGGTACCTCGACTGACGTGTCGCACTATGCTGGAGAGCTTGAGCGGTCGCTCGAAACCGTTGTTGCCGGTGTGCGCCTGCGCGTTCCGATGATGACCATCGACACCATCGCCGCCGGTGGCGGTTCGATCTGCCGCTTTGACGGCAGCCGCCTGCGCGTCGGCCCTGCATCCGCGGGCGCGGACCCCGGCCCGGCCTGTTATCGCCGTGGCGGCCCGCTTACGATTACCGACTGCAACGTCATGCTCGGCAAGTTGCAGCCCGATTGCTTTCCGAGCCTGTTCGGCCCGAACGGAGACCAGCCGATCGATCCCGTCGTCGTGCGCGAACGGTTCGAAGCGCTGGCCGAAGAGGTCAAGGTCGCCGGTCTGCCCGCCCGCACGCCAGAAGAACTGGCCGAAGGCTTCCTCGCCATTGCGGTCGACGCGATGGCCAACGCGATCAAGAAGATCTCGGTCGCGCAGGGGCATGACGTGGCCGACTATGTTCTCGCCTGCTTCGGCGGTGCCGCCGGGCAGCATGCCTGCCTCGTCGCCGATGCGCTGGGCATCCGGAGCGTGTTGGTCCACCCGATGGCGGGCGTTCTCTCCGCCTTTGGCATCGGCCTCTCCGATCAGCGCCTCGTCCGCCAGCGCGCGGTCGAGCAAGAGTTGGGCGAAGCCACGCTGAACGATACCCGCGCCATTCTGGATGAGTTGCAGGACGAGTGCCGCGCCGATGTCGAGACCGACGGTTTCGACCTGAGCCGCGCAACGTATGAGCGCCGCTATTCGGTCCGCTACGCCGGAACCGATACCGCGATGGAAGTGCCCGAAGGGACCGTCGCCGAAATCCGTGAGGCGTTCGAGGCAAAATACCACCAGCGCTTTACCTTCACCACGCCAAAGGTGCCGCTGATCATCGAATCCGCGATGGTCGAGCTGGTCGTCCCGTCGCTGAAGGCGGAAATCTCGAACGACGGGCAGACCGTCGCCGATGCGCCGGACCGACAGGTTGCCAGCTATATGGCTGGCAATCCGCAGGATGCCCGCCTCCTGCCGCGTGATGCGATTGCCATCGAGCAGGCGCTAACCGGCCCCGCCATCATCTACGATTCGACGGCAACGATCATTGTCGAGCCCGGCTGGTCGGCGGTGCGCCGCGCCAACGGAGACCTGGTGCTGACCCGCGTGGCAGAGCTTCAGTCCGCCGATGCGCAGGCCAACACCGCACTCGATCCGGTGCGTCTGGAAATCTTCAACAACCTGTTCATGGCGATTGCCGAACAGATGGGACAGGCGCTGCAGAACACGGCGCTATCGGTCAACATCAAGGAACGGCTCGACTTTTCCTGCGCACTCTTCGACGGGTCCGGCGCGCTGATCGCCAACGCGCCGCACATGCCGGTGCACCTTGGATCGATGGGCGATTCCGTACGCTCCGTCCGCGACAAGGCGATGGCCACCGTGGGGCTGCGCAAGGGCGACGTATATGTCGTCAACAACCCCTACAACGGCGGCACCCACTTGCCCGACCTGACCGTGGTCATGCCCGTGTTCGACGAGAAAGGCGATTGCTCATTCTATGTCGCCGCACGCGGCCACCATGCCGACATCGGCGGCAAGACACCGGGTTCGATGCCGCCCGACAGCCACACGCTGGAGGAAGAGGGCATCCTGCTAGACAGCTTCCTGTTAGTCGAAAACGGGCGCTTGCGCGAAACCGAGTTCCGCGCGGCGCTGGCCGACGGACGCTATCCCGCCCGCGATCCCGACCGCAACGTCGGCGACATTCGCGCGCAGGTCGCGGCCTGTGCCCGCGGTGCGGCGGAAATCAACAAGATGTGCGCGCACTTCGGCCTCGATGTCGTGCTGGCCTATATGCGCCATGTGCAGGACAATGCGGCAGAGGCGGTGCGCCGCGTGCTCGACCGTCTACCCGACGGAGCCTTTACATATAAACTGGACGACGGTTCGCACATCAGTGTCGCGATCTCCATCGACCGGGTAAAGCGCCGCGCGGTGATCGACTTCACCGGCAGCAGCGAGCAGCAGCCGACCAATTTCAACGCACCCCCGGCGATCTGCCGTGCCGCCGTGCTCTATGTGCTGCGCACCCTGATCGACGAGGATATCCCGATGAACGACGGTTGCCTGCAACCGGTCAACATCGTCATCCCCGACGGGTCGATCCTGCATCCCCACCACGCTGCTGCGGTCGTGGCGGGCAACGTGGAGACCAGCCAGGTCATCACTGACACGCTCTATGGCGCGACCGGCGCGATGGCCGCAGCGCAGGGTACGATGAACAACTTCACGTTCGGTGACGAAACACGCCAGTACTACGAAACGATCTGCGGCGGCGCGGGCGCAGGCCCGGATTTCGACGGCAGCTCGGCGGTGCACACGCACATGACGAACAGCCGGATCACCGATCCCGAAGTGCTGGAATGGCGCTTCCCGGTCCTGCTGGAGGCGTTCGAGATCCGGCGCGGATCCGGCGGCAAGGGCAAGCACTCTGGCGGCGATGGTGTTCATAGGCGTATCCGGTTCCTGAAGGACATGACCGCCACGATCCTGTCGAACCGCCGTGTGGTGCCGCCCTTTGGCCTGAAAGGCGGATCGCCTGGTCAGCCGGGTCGCAACCGGGTGATCCGCGCCGACGGAACGGTGGAAGACATTGCCTCGACCGAGAGCACCGAAATGACGCCCGGCGACGTCTTCGTCATCGATACCCCCGGCGGCGGCGGTTATGGTCCCACTTGAAATTAGCGATCGCCAGGCGCGAAGGATGTGAGAAGCGGTTCGGTTTTTGAAAGTGCCTGCACCAGCAATTAATCACAAAAAGCCGACTGTCTGAATTCGGCTCAATAGCTTCCCGTGACGGTTCGGTTGACTGTCCAGACGACGAAAAAGAATCGGCGGTCCTGACGGGCATCCACGCGGTGTCTTACAGCGCACGAGCAGGCTTACGGACGGTAACTCGCTTGGTTCGCAACCACGAAAAGCGCGCGGGGTCCTGTTCAAGTAAGAATGCCCGAAGGCTGCTCCTCTGGTCGTTGCCAAAGCGGCTCGCAACTTGGGAGCTGATGCTGAATCCGTAATCAGAGCTTCTTCGGTCAGGGAAATGGCACGTTCTGGATGTCCGCCCTTACGCCAATGGCTGCTGGAGTTGACTGCATGCCATGGATCTTTGGTTGCGTGCCAATCAGCGGTCATAACCTGAGCTTCAATCATAGGCCAAGCGGCTGCGACCTCGTCGGTCCAACAGTCTTCGCCTCCAACCTGAAGCCATGCGACTGACGTTGGTTGCAGTCTCTCCCCTTTCGCCAAGGACAGTAGCAGCCGAATTGTCTATTGGGGATTTGGCAGCTGCTCGGTCGATTAAACATGGTGCTCAAACCCGTCGATGAAGTCTGAACTTTGCGTCAAAGCACTCTAGCGCTGGCAGTCCGGACGCCAGAAAGGTAGCCGAGCGATTCCAATTGCCGTCTTGACCCTGACATCATGTCAGGCCCTACATGAGTGGTCGGCAAGGAGATTAAGCCGATGGACGAGCATCAGCACTGTAACCACGATAACGCAGCGGTAAGCAGCGCGACAGTCACCGATCCGGTATGCGGAATGCAGGTCGATCGGCAGACGACGACGCATCACGCTACGCATGCGGGGCAAGATTATCATTTCTGCAGCGCCCGCTGTCAGGCGCGATTTGCCGAAGATCCAGTTCGCTGGCTGACCGGAGCGGCTGACGAACCAGCCTTGACCGACGGTGCGATCTGGACCTGCCCGATGCATCCTGAAGTGCGCCAGGATCATCCGGGATCGTGCCCTATCTGCGGCATGGCGCTCGAACCGGAGATGGTCGATCCCGATGCCGGTCCGACCGAGGAACTGGTCGATATGACACGGCGGTTTTGGATCGGTCTGGCGCTGACCATACCTGTGTTCCTGCTGGAAATGGGCGGCCATGTGTTTCCAGTGATCCACCATCTTGTTCCGATAGACGTCTCGGTCTGGGTGCAACTGGCTCTGGCGACACCAGTAGTTCTATGGGCAGGCTGGCCGTTCATTACGCGGGCGGCTGCATCGGTCATCTCGCGCAACCTGAACATGTTTACCCTGATCGCGTTGGGGACCGGGGTGGCGTGGTCCTATTCCATTGTTGCGGCCCTTGCACCCGGACTGTTTCCCGATGCGTTCCGCGCCCACGACGGCACCGTCGCGGTCTATTTCGAAGCAGCGGCAGTCATCACCGTGCTGGTCCTGCTGGGCCAGGTCCTTGAACTTCGCGCCCGCGAACGTACGTCCGGGGCCCTGAAGGCCCTGCTCGGCCTGACGCCCCACACCGCCCGCAGGATTGGCGCGGACGGTGATGAGGAAGTCCCGCTGGAGGATCTGCAGGTCGGCGATCGTCTGCGTATCCGGCCGGGTGAGAAAATTCCGGTCGACGGCACAGTGGCCGAGGGTGCTTCCGCCATCGACGAGTCCATGGTGACGGGGGAATCCATGCCCGTATCCAAGCAAGCGGGTGACACGGTGATCGGCGGCACCATCAATACGACCGGTTCGCTGGTGATGGTCGCAGAAAAGCTGGGCCGCGATACGCTCCTCTCGCGCATCGTGCAGATGGTGGCCCAGGCCCAGCGCTCACGCGCACCGATCCAGCGGCTGGCCGATCAGGTGGCGGGCTGGTTCGTGCCGCTGATCCTCGGCGTTGCGTTGATCGCTTTCGCCGCGTGGAGCCTCTGGGGGCCAGAGCCGCGCCTTGCCCACGCGCTCGTTGCCGCGGTGGCTGTGCTGATTATCGCCTGCCCCTGCGCGCTCGGTCTGGCGACACCTATGTCGATCATGGTCGGCGTGGGCCGTGGTGCAGAGGAAGGCATACTCGTGAAGAATGCCGAGGCGCTGGAGCGGATGGAGAAAGTCGATACGCTGGTCGTCGACAAGACCGGCACGCTTACCGAGGGCAAGCCGTCGGTGACTCGCGTTGTTCCGCTTGGTAACCTGTCGGAAGATGACGTGCTTCGGCTCGCCGCAGGCGTCGAGCAGGCCTCGGAACATCCGCTGGCGCTGGCAATCATAGCCGAAGCGGAGCGGCGTGGTATCGACCCACCTGAGGTCGAGAATTTCGATTCCCCTACCGGCAAGGGGGCCATGGGTACGATCGAAGGCAGTCGGGTTCTGCTTGGGAATGCCACTTTCTTGATCGAGCGCGGCGTCGATCCCGGACCCGCTGCCAGCGATGCCGACTTGCTGCGGCAGGATGGCGCAACGGCAATCCTGATTGCCATTGACCACAAGGTCGCGGGCATCATCGCCATCGCCGACGCGGTCAAGGCGACTACACCCGATGCGTTGAAGGCCCTTCGCGCCGAAGGCATCCGCCTCCTGATGCTCACTGGGGACAACCGGACGACCGCAGAGGCGGTGGCAAGGTCTCTGGGTATCGATGAAGTGGAGGCCGATGTCCTGCCCGATCGCAAGAGCGCGGTAGTCGAACGCTTGCGTGCACAGGGCCATGTCGTCGCCATGGCCGGTGACGGTGTGAACGATGCCCCGGCACTCGCCGCAGCAGACGTTGGTATCGCAATGGGATCGGGCACCGATGTCGCGATCGAGAGTGCTGGAATCACCCTGCTCAATGGCGAGCTGACCGGTATTGCCCGGGCTCATACGCTCAGCCGCAAGGTGATGTCGAACATCCGCCAGAACCTCGTCTTTGCTTTCGGCTACAACGCGTTGGGCGTGCCTGTGGCGGCGGGCGTGCTGTACCCGCACTTCGGTATCCTGCTTTCCCCCGTGATCGCGGCCGCCGCGATGTCGCTTTCCTCCGTCAGCGTGATCGGCAATGCCCTCCGACTGAAGGCGGCTCAGCTATGAACATTGGCGATGCGTCGCAGCGGATTGGCGTTTCGCAGCGGATGATCCGGCATCACGAGAAGATCGGCCTGATCTCGGCACCGCCACGTCGTGACAGTGGTTATCGCGATTATTCCGATGTGGACCTGAAAAGGCTGCGCTTTATCGCCAACGCTGGGGATCTGGGTTTTTCCATCGAGGAGATCGGCGACCTGCTGCAATTGTGGAGTGACGAGCGTCGCGCCAATTCCGAAGTCAAGGCATTGGCTCTGGCGAAGGCAGACGAACTTGGCCGCAAGGTGGACGCGCTGGCCGCGATGCGCTCTAGCCTGCTCCATCTAGACCGCACGTGCCATGGCGACGATCGGCCGGATTGCCCGATCATCGAAACGATTTCAGGAGAGACGCTGGCCGTTCATGCCAGTTCAGCCAAGGATAATTGACTCCTGTCCGATTGCCGTGATTGATCGGGCTGGCAGTTGCGAAAATGCCGCAAAGGAAAACACGATGATCGCTTTTAAGTCCGCAATGGCCCGCCTGCCCGCGACGGCGCTTGCCTTGTCCCTGGCAGCCTGCACCGTGGCCGCGCAGGCAGCACCATACGTCATGTTCCGCGATCCCGGTTGCGGCTGCTGCCACGAATGGGCCGAGCACATCCGGGCAGACATGCAGGCAGAGGTCGTAATGCGGGAAGACGTCCCGATGACGCAAGTGAAGGCCGATCGCGGCATTCCGGCCGATCTGGCATCGTGTCACACGATGGAAGTGGAAGGCTACGTTATCGAAGGCCACGTTCCCGCTGCCGACATCAGACGGCTGCTTCGGGAAAGGCCCGAAGGCGTCAGGGGATTGGCTGTCGCGGGAATGCCGCTTGGCTCACCGGGCATGGAAATGGGCGGGCGCACCCAGCCCTATAAGGTTATTGCGTTCGGTGATTTCGGGCAGAGAGTTTTCGCAACCTATCAGTAGGGAGCCCGTTGTCCGCAGCTGGCGAAGTCTGCCTGTGGAGCGGACAGCCCCTACGGCTCGCATGTGGAATGTCGGTTTTCTACGGCCCGGCCGCCGAAACCGGACGGTCTGTTGCCGGCCCAGAAGGTGGCATTCCACCGAAACCGAGGGGATGGCTGCTTTCCACCCCATTTTGGATATAAGCGCTTCGCGGCACTCGCCCCCTTAGCGGACTGGCAGCTATCCGGGCTTTCTGACCAAAAGCGGCTGGTCGGGTAACGAACCGATTGCGGACGCACGGATTTGCGCCAAGTCTCCTCTATAAGTGCGCTTCTTCAGATTTTATTTGAAATCTAGTTTCACTTATCTTCTTACTTCTCTGAACAAAGATGGACTTTTTATGATATTTATTTATTTAATATATACTGGTTAATAAATCTCTATGTGTTACTCTTAAGATTGCTACTCCAGTTCGCCAGGACAACTAATTAACCGATTGGGATCCACGCTCGTTGCGCGTAGGATAGTTCCGTCGCATCTATGATCTTTTGAACGTGAGCGGCCTGTTTGAAGCTAGGGCTGGCTTCCTTCCCTGATCGCACTGCGTCCACAAAATCCCGGAAGATCGCCGCAAGGGTGAAGACACCAATCTGCTCAGTATCTGCTCTGACGGTACCGCATGGGATCGTCATGAGCCGTTCCGGTATCTCCACGAGAGCATCTGGCTCATCGAGGTAGGTCCCGACTGGACCAGAGTGGAGGGTTGTGCTGAATGCTTGGGGGAACCCTGGAGCCTTCAGTGTCAGCCGCCCCTTGCTGCCCCATGCCTCGAGGTTGAACCCATGCGCGTTTGCGGCGTTCCACGATACGTTGAGCTGCGCATCCACTCCGCTCGCCAGACGAAGGAGGAGGAAGACGTTATCGTGCACTTCCGGCTTGATGACGGACCCATCGCTCGTCGGCCATGAATCAAGCTTTGTGCTCCCAGTGCCGATTACCTCGGTTACTGGACCGAACAAAGATACGAGGGCATGAAGCGCATGTCCGCCAATATTTCGCAAAACCGAAGCGCCTTGCGACGCATCCGCGAACCAAGCGTAATCCGGTACGTTGATCGACTTTGCGGTGAACAGCTGCACTTGGAAGCTGCAGTTGATACCGCTCACCTCTCCGATGAAGCCTTCGTCAAGCTTCTCCTTCATTAGCCGGCCGGCTGGCGTTGGCTGCACGGTTGCATCCACCATGCCGACGAGGCCTTTGCCTTGCTGACGATCGAACATGTCTTGCGCTTCAGACGCGTTCATGCCGAATGGCATGCCAGCGTAAACATGCTTCCCCGCTTCTAGCGCGGCCGTAACCATCTCGTGGCGCAGCCTGGGTCTGGTGCCAACGTCGATGATGTCAATTTCAGGATCACGCGCCATCTCGCGATAGTCGCCATAGGCTTTCTTGATTCCGGTCTTTGCCGCCGCAGCTTCAGCCGTTTCTTGCCGCGAGGTGCAGATTGCAACAACTTCGACATCATCAAGACTTCGCCAGGCCGGAAGGTGGGCTTGAACGCCCCATGCCGCGCTGATTATCCCTACCCGCAATTTATCAGTCATAACCGATTAACCGTTATTGCCTTGCGCATTGGCGGTAGTGCTACAACTTGATTGGGGTCGCAAAAACACGTTCTAATGATCATTACGCTTGTGATTTCCGACCCGCTGGATTCGAACGAATAATACGTTCGTGAAACGTCCGACCAGTTGCCAATGGCGATTTAATCGAGCTCTCGACGCAAGAATCTGTCAAATCGCTAATGTCCGAAGAATTATGTTCAATTTGGCAAACTCAAGTAGCTGCTTCCCACCCCGTAGCCGACACTCGTGACGAAGGCTGACTGACTGGTAGCAGACTTTCCGCGTGATGGACGGAAAGACCGAGAGTAGCGAGTAAAGCGGTCATCATCGCCTAACCAGCTTCCGAATTGCGGATTGCCATCCCGGCAAGTGGGGCAAACGGTGTACCAAGGGATCTCTAAGCTTGGCCAACTTTGTCCGGCTCAGCTGTGTGAGCCTCTCCCAATCCGCTTTGAACAAGTAGAGTGCATTGCCGTACTCGAGATTTTCCAGTGCGACGAGGCGATCCCCGAATTTCGCTCCAAAGTCTCCCGCAAATTTACCTGTGCCGACGATGAAGCCGTCATGACCGAGGCGGTCAAGGTCCTCCAGTCTTTCTCTTGCGACCCTCAACCGCGCAGGATTGCCCGACTTTCGTGACACCAGTCGCTCCAGTACGCGGTCCTTCGAACCGGTTGGCAAGAGCTCCCAGTACATATGTTGAATTCGAGCAAGATCAGGGTCGGAGAGATCAGCGTCGAATACGTGCGCTTCCCCATCAGTGCTTCGAAGTCGACCGCACTGCGGGCATCGCCGCACAGAAGTCGATGCCGTCCAAGAAGCCAAATGGCGCCGCGGCGTGAGACCGCAGGGCCGGTAGCTATGACAACCGCATCGTCGGCTGCGTCGCGGCCAGCCTCGCCCGCTTCCTCGATTACGAAATCGACTTCGGCGAGACTGAACCCGGTGAGCTCGATGTCGAACTCGAGATCGACCAGAGCCTGGAACTCGATGGCGAGGATTTCCTTGTCCCACCCGGCGTTGAGCGCGAGCTTGTTGTCGGCCAGCACATCATCGCAAGGTCGAAGTGCTGAGTGAGCAGGTGCTTACACAGCGGGACGGCTGGGCCATGGTTCTACTCCACGCGGAGTTGGCCGACCCGGATTAGCCGGCGATAATCCCCCTCGCGGTACCCCGCCAATTGTCGACACCGATCGCTGACATATGCGCGACCGTTCCCTGTTACCGGCATTCCTGTTCGTTGTTCCGGCACGAGGAATTCCCTGTTTCTCGCGCAGGGGATTTGGCCCACGAAATGGCGGAGTTCTTCGGTTTCAGTACTGCCTGACGGCGGAGATCGGCGTGAAAAATTGTCAGATTCCCTGAATTTTTCCCTGTTAAACGGGGAAATCAGGGGTGAGACCGGTTAGGTCAGGACCGCGCCATTCACCACTTTTGCGATCATCACCGCGCCTTTTGGTATTCCGGCTTCACGTGCTCCCTCTTGACCGCTCTTTCGCGTTCGGCGAACCCGCCACCTGCCTTTAACAGCGGAATGGACGGTTTATGATCAAACGAACCCTTGCCGGACGCGCGGTAAATCCCATCGGGCTTGGCTGCATGAATGTCACATGGGCCTATGGTTCGCCCATCTCGCGCGAAGATGCGGTCTCGCTATTTCGAGAGGCGTTGGACGAGGGTTACGATCATTTCGACACCGCGAATATCTATGGCGGCGGGGTCAGTGAGGAAATCTTGGGCGAGGCGATCATGGATCGTCGCGACGATTTCCTGCTGGCATCGAAGATGGGGATCGTGGTCGAGGGCGACCGTCGCGGCATCGATTGCAGCCCGGATGCCATCGTAGCCTCACTGGATGCCAGCCTGAAGCGTCTAAAGACGGACCGCATCGATCTTTACTACATGCATCGGCTCGACCCCAAAGTACCGATTGCGGAAAGCGTCGGTGCGATGGTGCGGGCGATGGAGGCGGGCAAGATCGGCGCCTATGGCGTGTCTGAATGGAGCGCCGCCCACATTCGCGAAGCGCACGGGGTGCATCCGATGGCTGCGGTTCAGACCGAATATTCCCCGTGGACGCGCAACGTGGAACTGGGCGTTCTGGACACGACGCGGGAACTGGGCATTGCGCTTGTCGCTTTCTCGCCAGTGGCGCGCGGTGCATTGGCCAATGCACTGGGCGATCCGCTGATCCTGACCGGACAGGATTTGCGGGGCAATATGCCGCGGTTCAGTGCGGAGAACTGGCCGTGCAACATGGACCTGATCCGCGCCTTCAACGCCTTGGCGGCAGAGGCGCGCGTGACCCCGGCGCAGCTATCGCTCGCATGGGTCTTGTCGCGCGCACCGCATCTGCACGCGATCCCCGGCACGTCGAATGCTGCGCATATGGTCGAGAATAGCGGTACCAATTCGCTGACAATTGCGCCCGATGTTTTGGAGAGGGTTGGCGAAATCGTGAACCAGGCGACCGTATCCGGCCACCGCTATCCGGAATCGCTGCGCGGATTTATCGATACAGAGGATTTCTGAAAGCGCGCCGGCAGGCGGTGATGAGCATTATGCCGCCCGCCCGGTCAGGCAAGCGCCACGTGGCGCTTGCCCCGGAAATTCTCCTCCGCAAGGCTGGCGATCAGGGCCGAGGGCAGGTCGACAACTGTCGCCGCCGGGCGCCACGCGCTGGCGGTGGAAACCCGTACGCGATCGTGGTGCAGGGCGTTGCCGTGCGGGATCGCGGGATATTCCACCGCGTGCTGCATATTGACGCACAGCTTTTCCAGCCGCTCCGCCTCGTTCCGACCGGGCGAGAAGACGATAAAGCGCCCTTCGTCCCAATGCGCCAGTGTCACGCCCAAGGGCGCGGGCACTGTGCGTAGCCGCGCCGCGATTTCCCCGGCAAGCCGTTCTGCTCCGCGCACGCCGTGGAGGGCGACATAGGCGTCCAGCTCTTCGATCTGGATCAGCGCAGCCGCCATCGGCGTGCCGCGCATCCGGGCATCGCGCAGCAGCATTTCTGCCCATGCGCGTGAGGGCAGGCCGTCGGCCCCGTCGATCAAGGTGCCGTCCAGCACCGCCTCTTGCAGCTCGCGATTAGACGTAACCAGCTGGCGTTCACGCGCCTGCCTGCGATCCTGCTCTCGCTTTAAGCGTAGCAGGGTGCGGACGCGGGCTTGCAATTCCACCGGCTCGATCGGTTTGGTCACGAAATCGCTGGCCCCGGCCATAAACGCCTGCCCCAGCGCATCGAGGTCGCGCCGACCCGACAGCATCAGGATCGGCAGGAACGCGCCACGCGGGCTGGTGCGGATGGCGGCGGTCGCCTCGATCCCGTCGACGTCGGGCATCAGGATGTCCATGATGACCAGATCGCATTCCATGCGCGCCTCGCGATTGCCGCCGCCGGTAAGGGATAGCGCGTTGTAGGCCGCCTGCGCGCTTTCCACGCAAGTGATGCGATACGATCCCCCGGCGGTCAGCAGGCTTGCGGTGATCTGCGCCGCATCGGGGTCGTCGTCGACGATCAGGATACGCGGGCCGGTCGCTTGCTGTCCGTCAAAGGGATGAAGGGGCGTGACGCTGTTCATTGTTCGCTGTCCTTGATCCATGCGCGCCACTGCGGTCCGTCATGCAGCAGGCGATATCCGGGAAGTCCATGTTCGTGCAGGTGCGGGAACGTGCGGCCCATCGCATCGGCCCCCTGCGGCGCGCGGTGGCTGCGCACAACCTGCACGGGGGCGAACGAGGTCTGGCGCAGCCCGTCGATACGGAACCGCATGGACGACGCCCCGTCGATCCCGCCCGCACCTCCGCGATAGGCAATGGCGGCGGGGGCGGCCTCTGCATCGAACAACACCTCGCCATGGCCTTGCAATGCCATGCCCAGCGCGGCCAGTTCGGCATCGGCGGCGGGCACCGGCGATCCGGTCAGGGCCGCGCGCATCCGCTCGCTCTCCGCGTCGGGCGCGGCCCAGACCAGCACGGCCCCGCCGGTCCAGCCGATCGCGAGCAGGGCGAGGATCGGTTTCTCCCCACGGTCGCGGTTGCGCGGCCAACGGGTGGCGGAGGCCATCGCCAGCGGGATACCCAGCGCCGCCATTTGGACCGAGGAAGGCCACATGCGGATCGCCCAAGCGGCGATGGCGGCCAGCACGATGGCCCCAGTCACGCCCACCGCCGCACGCCGCACGCCCCGCTGGCGCCGGGTACGCACGATCATGGCGGAAATGATCGGCGCGGTGGCGACCAACCCCGACAACGCCAGCGAAAGTGTCTTTTCCGAAACCGGCGGCGCGGTCAGCAGCGCGGTGAACCCACCAAGGAACGCCCAGGGATCGCCGTTGAATATCCAGTTGGTATAGCCGAACCCCGCAAACACGAACGCCCCGGGAAACAACATGGTCAGCATCACCCCGATGGGGGAACGCCGCATCTGCGCATCCGGCACGCACAGCGCGATGGCCGGGATCGCGGCAACGACGATGACGATACCGATCGGATCGGACAGCATGATGACCGGCAGGGCCAGCGCCACCAGAATAACGTCGGTAATCCGGTGATCGCGGCGCAAGTTGAACAGCCCGATGGCCAGCATCGACAGTCCGCAATGCATCACCGCCCATCCCGGCCCCTCGGCCAGACTGCGCAACAGGATCGGATTGGTGGCCAACAGCACGATCGCAAACAGGGCGGCCCCGGCGTGAAAGCCCTCCGTACGGAAGGCCCGGCTCCACCCCGCTACCATCAGGCCGAAGAACAACGCGGTGATCATCACGGGCCATGCCGACCCGAAACCCGATGCGAACAGGTTGCCGGTCAGCGCGAACAGGTAGGGTAGCGGCGGGTGCGCGGCGGCGACCGATGGGGCACGGATCGTACCTTCCGTCGCCAGCAGCGCGCGGCCCCAAAGCTCCAGCGTGGCGAGCGACATGTATCCGGCCTGCCGCAAGGCAAGGAGCAAGCCCAGCAGCGCCGCCGCGAATGCCAGCGCAAGGATCGTGTTGAACTGATCGCGCCCCTTGCGCCCGTCGATATGGGGGAGCCGCGGCGCGACATGAGTGGCTGGCTCGCGGACCGGGGCTGGCCATGCGGTGGCGTTCATCGGATGGATCCCGCTATCCTGCCGTCCGGTCCCAGCGCCTCGGCCACTTCGCGGGCGGTGTGGCACGACAGGCCATGCGTGGTCTTTTCCCAGTAAAACGGCTTCGTCAGCAGCTGGTACAGCCCCTTCCACGCCGCGATGGACAGCAGGATCCAATAGGCCGGAACGGTCAAGGCCCACGGGGTCAGTTCAAGCCAGTTGCGCCGGAACGGGGCCAGCATCATCAGGAAGATCAGCATCCCGTTGCCGAGCAACAGGTTGAACAGCGAAATATAGAGCAGCACCGGAGGGAAGAAGATGTCGAAGCCCGCCGCCTGCGTCGCGGCCCAGACCGCGAAGACAGCCCAGAACACCGGATTCAGAAGGCCGGACAGCATCGTGCCGCCGATGAACATCGCAAAGCCCAGCACACCCAGCGGGCCGACCTGCCGCGCGAAATCGCCGGGGCGGCGCAAGTGGACTAACAAGGTCTGCATGTACCCCTTGATCCAGCGAGACCGCTGGCGAATCCAGTTCCCCGCGCTGACATTGGCTTCCTCGAACGTGGTCGATTCCACCAACTTCGTCGTATAGCCCTTCTGCGTCATGCGAATGCCGAGGTCGGCGTCTTCGGTGACGTTGAACGGATCCCACGCGATCAGTTCGCGCAGCACAGAGGTGCGGAAATGGTTCGACGTCCCGCCCAACGGAATCGGGATGCGCAGCTTCTCCAGCCCCGGCAGCATTAGGTCGAACCACAAGGCGTAGTCCAGCGTGAACAGCCGGGTCAGCCAGTTCTCGTTGCGGTTGTAGTAGTTCAGCCGACATTGCACGCAGGCCACATCTTTCCCGGTGCGGGCGAACGTTGCGACGACGCGCTTCAACTGGTCCGGCTCGGGCTTGTCTTCTGCGTCATAGATCACGCAGAATTCGCCGCGGGCGAGGCGGAAGGCGTAGTTGCACGCCTTGGGCTTGGTCTGCGGGTGCGATGGGGGGACGAGGACGATCTCGAAAATCTCCTCCAACCGCAGCGCCTGTGCCGCAGCAATGGTCTCCTCGTCGCCTTCCTCCAGCACGATCTTGATATCGAGCTTCGCCGCCGGATAGTCGAGGTTGCGCAAGGCACCCGCGAGGATCGGCAGTACGTCGGGCTCTCGAAACATCGGGACCAGCACGGTATAGATCGGCAGGTCTTCGTCAGACAGCAGGCCGATGGCGGCGTCGATCTCTCGCCGTTGTGCCGTCAGGTCGGTGCCGCCCGCCCAGATGGCAAAGCCCTTGAACGCGAAGTTGCCAAGGTAGAACAGGCTCATCAAGGCATTCAGCGCGATCAGCGTCGCGATCGGCGCGATGATGGCGCCCAGCGCGAACAGGCTGGCCAGCGCCCAGAGCCAGACGAGCTGGCCCGCGGTAAACACCGTCCGCGCGCTCATCTGCGGATCGCGTTCGTCCAGTTCATAGACTGCGCGGTGTGACCAACGCTGAGAGAATGCGGCCTGCACTGCGTGGCGTAGCGCGCGTTTAGAAGTGATAACGACATCGACCGACTGCCCCCAGCGGCGGCGGATATGGAGCATGGCGGCAGGGCCGGGGCGGGCGGTGGCGACGATCATGCGCTTTCCGCCAAGGCCCGGCCGGGTGCGCCACGGCACGGTCAATTCGCGCATGTAGGCGTCGACCTCGTCCTCTTGGAGCAGGCCGGGATCGGGCGGTTCGTCGATCAGGTCGATATGTGAGAGGCCAAAGCGGTCGGCCAGCGAGCGATAGAGCGTGCGCCCATCCACAAAACGCCGCGCCAGCAGGACATCGGGCAGCGGCATCTGCCACTTGCGCGCCAGCGTGCTGGCTGTGTCCAGCTCGTCCAGCTCGATAATGCCTTGTTCGACAAGGTGGTCGCCGGTCCAAGCATCGGTCTCGGAAAGCTCAGGCATTGAGGCCTCTGATCGTGTCGTCGCGGCGGGCCTTGCGGGTTTGGAGAAGCAGCCAGCCGAACAGCGTGGAAATTGCAGCCCATGCGAGCAGCACCAACCAGATACGATGGCCTTCCATCCAGCGGGCCGGATCGAAATCGCCCTCGCGCTCTATCTTCACGATCCGTTCGCGCATCGAATGCATCGCGAATACGCGCTGTGAACCATCGAACATCGCGACATTGCCAAAGGCCAGTTCGGCCCCTTGCGGCAAGTTGGCGAGGCCTGCGAAATCCTGACCGGGCCGGATCCAGAGGATCGGGCGGTCCCCGGTTTCGACCAGTTGCGCCACGGTCAACCGGTCTATCACCGCATCGGGCAGCACGACTTCGCCATCGGCATCGCGGATGCGCTCGGCCCTGCCGCTCAGCCGCATCGGGGGCTTTGCGCCGGGTGGTGGGGTGTGAGAGACCCAGATGGCCGGGCCATTTTCGGGCAAGTCGCCAAAGCGCACCGCAAGCCGCGCATGGGGTGAGAGCAACCCACGCAGCAGTCCGGCGATCGATGCGACATCTGCTGCCGAAGGGGCCGCTGCAAACACCAGCTTCGCCCCGTCTGCAACGGACGAGGGCAGGTCGTGGAAATCGGCAGCGGGCTTCGCCTCGCCCAGAGCGATGTGGCTTTCGGGAAGCAGGGTGGCGATCGTGCTTCCGCCAAGGCAATCTTCGCGCGTGTGTTCGCGCAGGACGTTGATGTCGATCCGGTTCACCGTCGTCGCCAGATTGTCCGGCACTTCGAGGTCGAGCCGCGTAGCCTTGCCGGGGCGGGCCACCTTGCTGCCGATCAGCGTGCCGTTCAGCGCAACGGTCACAACCGCAGGATCGCCGCGCGGCCCGCCGTCCAGCCGGACGTCGGCAACGATGCGCGACAGGGTCCGACCGTGGGGCAAGCCGGTAGCGGGAAGGGAGAGCATCCAGCCGCCACGGTCGGATATCGGTCGCGGCGCGATGTCGGCCGCAATGGCTGAAAAGGGCAGCGTTGCGACTGCGCTGGCGTTGTCGGCTTTGCTCGGGCGGGTGAACAGTTGCGCGATCTCTTCCGGGGATTGCGCCTCGATGCGGAGCGGGGCGGACCCGGGAACCGCCATTGTTAGATCGACCTTGCCCTTGGGCGCGGCGGCTATCTGAATTCGCGTTTCCTGCCAGTCGGGGCCGACCGGACCGCTCTTCGCGAACCGCGTCGGACGCTCTGCCGCCAGCAGCAGCGCGGTCGCAACGGTGCCCTCGCTAGGCTCGTCGGGAAGGGTAAGGACAAGCGGCAAGGGGGCGTGGGCAATCAGGCTGGCGGGATCGCCCGCCGTGCTGCGGTCCAACGCCACCTCGGCGCGCGCATTAGGTCCGATATGGAGCGAATTGCGGGCTTCAGTCCCAAGGCATTGGGCCGCTGCCTTCGGATCCGACAAGGCGAATTCGGCTACGACCACCCCCTCGCGCACAGTATCGACCGGCACCGAAACCCGCGCAACACCCGTTGTGCGACCGGCAACCGGTATTGTCGCGACGATACGTCCGGCCACGACCATACGCAGGACGGTTTCGGGCGAGGCGGGTCGGTCGAACTGCCACGGCAGGATCAGTTCTATCGCGTGTAGGCCGTTTGCCGGACCGACCGGCAGGTGCAGGGTCTGGCGCGGCTGGCGGTCGTCCATCTCGGCCACCGCGAAGGGGATGGTTCGTACCAAGACATCGGCCCGCGCTTCGCCTGCACGCACATCGGCCCCTGCCGGAATCGCGCAGGCGGCGATTGCGGCAAGGGCGACCCCCGTTCGGCAAATGCTGACGATTCCGCCCATGAGAATACCCTGTTGCTGACATGAGGCATTCTAGGCGGCGCGACCCGCAGGCGGTAACGCAAGCGCATCCGGCGCGGACCCATTTCCCGACAAGCGCGGTTTTTTCGCGCGCAAGATTTTATTTGATGCGGGCAAGGGCGGCGTCGGTTAGCCCCCATGATCTAGAAATCATCACAGACGGCGGTTGCATCTTCGCGCTCCCCTGCCGAACCCGAAACAGGATAACCAAATGACCCGCGCCCTCACGCACCTTGAAAGGCTGGAGGCTGAAAGCATCCACATCATCCGCGAGGTCGTTGCCGAGACCGAGAAGCCGGTGATGCTCTATTCGGTCGGCAAGGACAGCGCAGTGATGCTGCACCTTGCGAAGAAAGCGTTCTATCCTTCGCCGCCGCCGTTCCCGCTGCTTCATGTCGACACGACGTGGAAGTTCAAGGCGATGTACGATTTGCGCGACAAGGCTGCGCAAGATGCGGGCATGGAACTGCTCGTCTATCAAAACCCAGAGGCGCAGGAGCGGGGGATCAATCCGTTCGACCACGGCCCGCTGCACACCGACATGTGGAAGACGGAAGGGTTGAAGCAGGCGCTCGACCTTTATGGCTTTGACGCGGCCTTCGGCGGCGCGCGGCGTGACGAGGAGAAGAGCCGCGCCAAGGAGCGTGTGTTCAGCTTTCGAACCGCCAGCCACGGTTGGGACCCCAAGAACCAGCGGCCCGAGTTGTGGAACGTTTATAACGCGAAGAAGGCCAAGGGTGAAAGCATCCGCGTCTTCCCGATCAGTAACTGGACCGAACTGGATATCTGGCAATACATCCAGCTGAACAAGATCGAGATCGTGCCGCTTTACTTTGCGGCCAAGCGCCCGACGTTTGAGTGGGAAGGCCAGCTGTTCATGGCCGACGATATCGAGCGGCTGGAAAAGGTGCTGGGCCATAAGCCCGAACTGACCGACCGCTCTATCCGCTTCCGCACGCTGGGCTGTTTCCCGCTGACCGGCGCGGTGGAGAGCGAGGCCGCGACGCTGTCCGAAGTGATCCAGGAGACGCTGCTGACCACGACGTCCGAACGTCAGGGCCGGGTGATCGACAAGGATGCGGGCGGTGCCGGTATGGAGAAGAAGAAGCAGGAGGGGTACTTCTGATGACCGACGTTAAAGACCCCGTCTACAAGACCGACGCCCTCATCGCCGAGGATATCGACAAGTACCTTGAGACGCATCAGCACAAGACGATGCTGCGCTTCATCACCTGCGGGTCGGTGGACGACGGCAAGTCGACGCTGATCGGGCGGTTGCTCTACGATTCCAAGATGATCTTCGAGGATCAGCTTGCCGCGCTGGAGGCGGACAGCAAGCGCGTCGGCACGCAGGGGCAGGAGATCGACTTCGCGCTTCTGGTCGACGGTCTTGCCGCAGAACGTGAGCAGGGCATCACCATCGACGTCGCCTATCGCTTTTTCACGACCGAGAAGCGCAAGTTCATCGTGGCCGATACGCCGGGGCACGAGCAGTACACGCGCAACATGGTTACCGGCGCGAGTACCGCGGATCTTGCCGTGATCCTTGTCGATGCGCGCAAGGGCGTGCTCGTCCAGACGCGGCGGCACAGCTATCTGGCGCATCTTGTCGGTATCAAGAACATCGTGCTGGCGGTGAACAAGATGGACCTTGTCGATTACGACCGGTCCACCTTCCTCGACATCGTGGCCGACTATCGCGAATTCGCAGAGCAGATCGGCATCACCGATTTCACCGCGATCCCCATCTCGGGCTTCAAGGGTGACAACGTTACCGACCGGTCTGACAAGACCGCGTGGTACGAGGGGCCGACCCTGATGGAGCACCTTGAAAACGTAGAGGTCTCTGCCGACGACGATCTGGCCAAGCCGTTCCGCATGGCCGTACAGTGGGTGAACCGCCCCAACCTCGATTTCCGGGGGTTCTCGGGCCTGATCAGCGGCGGCTCGGTCAAGCCGGGCGACGCCGTGCGCATCGTGCCTTCGGGCAAGACCAGCACGGTGAAATCCATCGTCACCTTCGATGGCGAATTGGACGAGGCGCAGGCGGGGCAATCCGTCACCATCACGCTGGAGGATGAGGTCGATTGTTCGCGCGGGTCGGTGATCGCCGCTGCCGACAGCCCGCCGCAGACCGCCGACCAGTTCGAAGCGACCGTCGTTTGGATGAACGACGAGGCGATGTTGCCGGGTCGGTCCTATTGGCTGAAGCTGGCGACGCAAACCGTGTCGGCGAGTTTGCAGGCGCCGAAATACGCGGTCGACGTCAATACGATGGACCATCTGGCGGCCAAGACGCTGGACCTGAACGCCATCGGCGTGACCGAACTGGTGACCGACAAGCCGCTGACCTTCATGCCCTATCGCGAGGAAGCGGGGTCCCTGAACAAGACGCTGGGCGGATTCATCCTGATCGACAAGATCACGAACCAGACCGTCGCGGCAGGTATGTTGAATTTCGCCCTGCGCCGTTCGCAGAACGTGCATTGGCAGGCGCTGGACATCACACGCGAAAGCCGTGCGGGCCTGAAGAACCAGGAGCCGAAGGTGCTGTGGTTCACCGGGCTTTCGGGTTCGGGCAAGTCGACCATCGCGAACCTGGTCGAAAAGCGGCTGCACCGGATGAACCGGCACTCGTTCCTGTTGGATGGCGACAACGTGCGCCATGGGCTCAACAAGGATCTTGGCTTTACCGACGCCGACCGGATCGAGAACATCCGCCGCGTCGGCGAAGTCGCGCGCCTGATGACCGATGCGGGCCTGATCGTCGTCACCGCCTTCATCAGCCCGTTCCGGGCCGAGCGTGAGATGGTGCGCAACATGTGTGCCGAGGGCGAGTTCGTCGAAGTGTTCATCGATACGCCGTTGTCGGTGGCCGAGGATCGCGATGTGAAGGGCCTTTACAAGAAGGCGCGTGAAGGATCGCTCAAGAACTTTACCGGCATCGACAGCCCCTACGAAGCGCCGGAGAACCCGGAACTGCGCATCGACACGACGACCATGACCGCCGAGGAAGCGGCGGACAAGATCGTTGAATACGTGCTGGGGTGGTGAGCATGAGCGCGATTATAGATGACGACGCCGAACTGGCCGCGCGGCTGGCCGAAGCGGCGGGTCGTATCGCGGTCGAAGTACGCGAAAGCGGGCTGATCGACGGCAAGGCGCTGGGCAAGGCGGGTGACGCGGTCGCGAACGCCTTCCTGATGCGCGCCATTGCCGAGCAGCGACCCGATGACGGCGTGCTGAGCGAAGAAAGCGCCGACACCGAAGAACGGCTTTCGAAAGAACGGGTCTGGATTATCGACCCGGTCGACGGCACCCGCGAATATGGTGAGCGCCGCAGCGACTGGGCGGTCCACGTCGGGTTGGCTATCGGCGGCAAGCCTGTGATCGGCGCAGTGGCGCTACCCGGCGTGCCGCAGGTTCTGCGCACCGATCAGGTTAACGCCCTGCCGCCTGCGCCGGAAACGCTGCGCATGGTGGTCAGCCGCACGCGTCCCGGCGCGGATAGCGCCGCCGTGGCGGAGGCTATCGGTGCCGAACTTGTCCCGATGGGCAGCGCCGGGGCCAAGGCGATGTCTATCATTCGCGGCGAGGCGGATATCTACCTGCACTCCGGCGGTCAGTACGAATGGGACAACTGCGCCCCTGCCGCCGTCGCGCTGGCGCATGGCCTGCACGTCAGCCGCATCGACGGGTCGCCGATGACTTACAACCACAAGGACGTGTCGCTGCCCGACCTGCTGATCTGCCGCCCCGAACATGCGGAGCGGGTGCTGAAGCTGGTCGCCGAACTGAGTTAGATTTTCGCGGCTACGCTTTCGATGGCGAAGCCGTAACCCGCAATGCCCGCGCCGCAGATGACGGCACCGGCGATGGCCGAAATATAGCTGAAGTGGCGGAATTCCTCGCGCGCGTGGATGTTCGAGATGTGAATCTCGCCAATCGGGCCGTCGAATGCGGATAGCGCGTCGCGCAGCGCAATAGAGGTGTGCGACAAGGCGCCCGGATTGATCACGATGGCCGCCGCATCCTGACGTGCGGTGTGAATCCGGTCGATCAATTCATGCTCGGCATTGGACTGGAAGAACGCCGCTTCATGCCCCAGAGCTTCGCATTTCTTGCGGCACAGGTCTTCTACGTCGGCCAGCGTATCGTGGCCGTACACTTCCGGCTCCCGCTGACCAAGCAGGTTCAGGTTCGGTCCGTTGAGGATAAGGATAGTCGCCAATGCCCGCTTCCCGTGCGTTTCATCGCGTTGGGGCTTAGATGCGCCGCGACTTTAGCGCAATGGTGTGCCGTCAGGCCAGGGCAGACATGACCTGCCTCACCGCCTCTTCAAGACGGCCTGCGGGGCAGGGTTTCGTGCAGACGACTGCGCGCGGGTAATCGCGCGACAATTCGGCCGGATCGGCATGGCCGGAGTGGAAGACGATGGGAATGCTCATTTCGCGAAGCCGATCGGCAACGGGATAGACATCGCCATCGGTCAATTGCACGTCGAGGATAGCAACGTCGG
The DNA here is from genome assembly GCF_001028705.1 of Croceicoccus naphthovorans. Taxonomy (NCBI): domain Bacteria; kingdom Pseudomonadati; phylum Pseudomonadota; class Alphaproteobacteria; order Sphingomonadales; family Erythrobacteraceae; genus Croceicoccus; species Croceicoccus naphthovorans. Next base: position 789,854 of record NZ_CP011770.1, read on the forward strand.
GCTTGCCGTTTTCCAGCGCGGACAGGGCCTTGGAATTGCTGGGATAGGGGCCGTCGACATCGAAACCCGCCGAAGCGAGTTGATCCGCCATATCAAAGGCGATGATCATCTCGTCCTCGACAAGCAGGATCACCGGGCTCTTGCCCGCTTCGAAATGCCCGTTCTCGTAACCCCAGTCAGCCATCGTATCTCAATACTTCCTGCGACCACGCGGCGATTATGCGCTTTGCGTGGTTAAAATCCGGTTATGCGATCTTTATGTCCAGTTCCAACACTCGTTAACGACAATTGTTTCGTTCGGTTCCGCAAAAATCTGCATTGTCGCAACCTATTGTGTCCCTGACGCTACGGAACTCGCCAGTTTGCCCAGCATATCGACGCTCAGGATCTGCGGCAGCACCTCTCCGTTCGCGCCGGGGGCATACCATACATATAGCGGCACGCCCGCCGCACCTTGCGATTGCAGGAACCGGGTGATCGCCGGGTCGCGCCGGGTCCAGTCGCCGCGCAGCACGATCACACCCGCCTTGTCAAACGCGGCGCGGGTCGCCTCTCGGTCGATAGCGGCGGCTTCGTTCACTTTGCAGGTGACGCACCAGTCGGCGGTGAAATAGGCGAAGACGGGTTTGCCCGACGCCCGCGCCTCGGCCAGCGCCGCCTCGCTGAACGGTTGTGCGTCGAGCGCACCTTCCTCGACAATGGGCTCAGGTCGATCCAGCGCGGCGCTGGCTCCGCCAGCCGCCAGAGCCACCGCAATTGCCGCCAGCGCCGGAGCCATGGCCCGCCCGCCGCGCCTCTGCTTGCGACCGGCGAACGCCAGCAGGACGATGACGATCAGCGTCGCGGCAAGCGCCAGTACCAACAGCATCTCGCCACCGACGCGCCATGCCAGCCAGCCAAGCGCCAGCGCGGTCAGCCCCATCGGCACTGCCATCGCGTGGCGGAAATGGACCATCCACTTGCCGGGCTTTGGCAGCCCCTTACGCAGCAGCGGCACAAACCCGATGGCGAGGAACGGAAAGGCAAGGCCAAGCCCCAGCGCCCCGAACAGCACCATCGCGTCCAGCACCGGCAACAGGAGCGCCGCGCCCATGGCCGCCGCCATGAACGGTCCGGTGCAGGGGGTCGCAGCAAAAGCGGCCAACAAGCCGGTCAGGAAAGCGCCGCCGTGATGCCCGCTGACGCCTACCGGCAGGGTCATCTCGAACAGTCCGGCCAGGTTCGCCGTAATCGCGGCGGCCAGCACCAGCAGGATCACGACAGTCGCCGGTTCCTGTAGCTGGAACGCCCAGCCCACTTCCTGCCCCGCCGCGCGCAAAGCCAGCAGGACCGCGCCCAAGGCCAGAACCGCGAGCATGACGCCAGCGGTGTAGGCCAGCGCCTCTACCTTCGCGCCGCCGCTGTTCGCGCGGGCCAGCGAAAGCGCCTTCAGGCTGAGGATCGGGAATACACAGGGCATGACGTTGAGGATGATTCCGCCGAGAAACGCGGCAAAGATCAGCCAGCCGAGGCTGTCGGCAACATTGCCATCGCCCGAACCGGCCAGCGGGATGCCGCCCGTAGGCACTTCGCCGGAAGCAAGCGTGACGGCGAGACCTCTGCCGTCGCCATCCATGCGCAGAACGGCATTGATCGGCGCGCCGGGCTCGAACCCGTCGGCGGCGTCCATTTCGACAATCAGCCAGTCGCCATCCTGCGCAAAGCTTTGCGGGGCGATGTAGCTGATTACGCCATCATCGACCGGGAACAGGTGCGGTTCGAACAGTCCGGCACCCTTCGCGACAGGGATGGCCATGCGCAGTTTGCCGCCGACGAGTTCGTAGCGCCCCTGTTCCGCAACCGGAGAGGGAAGGGCGGTGCGCCACTGTGCGAATTGCGGGTCCGGGGCGGGTCGGTCCGCGCCCTTTGCAATCGTCAGTTCGGCTTCGAACCTGCCTTGTTCGGGCACGCAGATCTTGTCGGTGCAGACGAGCCAGCGTGCCTCGACCGCAATCGACACCGTTTCTCCCGGTGTTGCGCTGTCCGGCACCGTGATAGGCACGAGGACCGCGAATGGCCCTTCGTAAACGTGGTTCATCAGCGAGCCGATCACCAGCGGCTGCGGCACCGGGTATTCGGGCTGTCCGGCGCTGAAACCGGCAGGCAGGGTCCAGTCCAGCGACATGCCGTACCCGGCGTCTCCGGGGTTCGACCAGTATCCATGCCATCCTTTGGCAGGCACCTGCGCGATGGCGATCGTTACGGTTTCCCCGGGGGCAGCGGCCGCTTCGACCACCAGCCGCGTATCCATGTTGTTGGCGCGCGCCGCACCCGCCGACAGGGCAAGCAGGGCCGCCGCGAACAGCATGAAAAGGCGGGCGATGACTGTGGTCTGGAAAGCGGTGCGCATGAAACCCGGGGGGCTGGGTGAACAGGTATTGCGATTGCGCCGGGGCTTGCCATGAACCCGCCCTGTCGCCATCTGGGTGGCCTGTTTACGGGCGGTCCGCCGGACTGTCCAGCAACGTACGGCCAGCAAGCTACGGCCAGCAAGCTACGGCCAACTAGCTACGGAGAGCATCGGTAATGGCAGGGGTAGGCGAAGACCGGCGCGACGTCGTAATTCTGGGCGGGGGGCTTGTCGGTATGAGCCTTGCGCTCGCGCTGGCCAGTAAGGGGGTGAGCAGTCATGTGCTCGACGCCTCGGACCCTGCCACGCAGACTGCGGCGGGGTTCGACGGGCGCGCCTCTGCCGTTTCCACTGCCAGCTGGAATCTGTTCGGCAATATCGGCGTGGCGAATCGGCTGGAGCCGTTCGGCTGTCCCATCGATTCCATCGCCGTTTCCGACCAATTGAAGCCCGGTGAACTGCATTTCCGCCCGGAACCGGACGAAGGCTCGCTAGGCCGCATGTTCGCCAATCGCCAGTTGCGCATCGCTTTGAACGAAGCGGGCGTGGCGGAGCCGCTGATTGCGTTTCACCCCAACAGCCGCATCGTCGCGCGCGAACGGGACGAATTCGGGGTTGCCGCCATTCGCGAGGATGGTGCGCGGTTTACCGGTAGCCTGCTGGTCGCCGCCGAAGGTCGCCGCTCGCCCACACGCGAGGAGGCGGGGCTGTCGGTCGCGAAGTGGGACTATCGCCACCGCGCGCTGATCTGTGGGCTGGTGCATGAAAAGCCGCATGGAAATGTGGCTTGGGAAATCTTCTATCCCGCCGGACCTTTCGCGCTGCTGCCCATGTTGGACGACGATCGCGGGCGGCATCGCTCGGCGCTCGTCTGGACCGTAGCCGAAAAAGATGCCCCGGCGTGGTTGAAGCTGGGCGAGCGGGCCTTCGTGGCCGAGGCGCAGAAGCGGATGGGTGGCATTCTGGGCGAGATCGAGCTGGAAGGGCCGCGTTCGTCATTCCCGCTGGGGTTTCACCACGCGCCGACAATCATTGCCGACCGTCTGGCGCTTGTCGGTGACGCGGCGCATGGCATTCACCCCATTGCCGGGCAGGGCCTCAACCTCGGTCTGCGCGATGCGGCAGCTTTGGCGGAGGTCATCGCCGATGGCATGCGGCTGGGGCTGGAGCCAGGCGATGCGCAGATTCTGAAACGTTATCAGGACTGGCGCGGGCTGGACGACTTTACGGTTGCGCTGGCCACCGACGGTCTGACATGGCTTTTCGGCGTGCCCGGCAAGACCGCCAGCGCGGTGCGCCGCGCCGGGATGGGCGCGATTGAGCGGATTGCCCCGCTGAAACGCTGGTTCATGGATGAGGCGCGGGGCGTGTCCGGCACGCTGCCCGCGCTGTTGCAGGACTAGTCGCCCGCGACCGCCGCCGCTTCGCTATCGTTAGCGCGGATGGCGGCAGTCGGGCGGGACGACGGCGCGGCGGGACTGCCCTGACGCACCGGCCGACCTTCGCTGTTGATCAACTGGCGCGGTTCCAGCAGCGCCGCTGTCTCGATAAGGTCCAACGCATCGTGCACCGCGACATAGCGCCGCGCATCGGCCAGCCACGGGGCCGTGCGTTCGGCATTGGGCAGACGTTCGACCAACGCCGAAGCCGCCTCGATCCGTCCGTCTTCCAGCAATTGTTGCGCCCGGTCCATCCGCGCCACCGGCTGCGGCGAGGGGGCGCTGGCCTTGCGCAGCACGAACAGGCTTTGCAATTCTGACTGGACCCGGTCCCACGTCGACGCGCTGTCCGGCTCCTGGACCGCTTCGTTAGACATCGTTTCGAGGCCGAGGCGTAGCGAATCCAGCGTGACCGGATTGCGCGCGCCGTTGATGATCGTGCGAACCGCGTTGGGCTGGGCATTGCCGAAGCGCAGCTGCAGCTGGTTTTCCAGATAGCCAAGCGGCGCACCGCGTTCGATCAACCGGCGCGCGGCAAAGGCGACCAGCAGTCCCTCGGCCCGCGCGGCGTGGCCCGATGCGGCTTCTGCCTGTAAGTCCAGCCGGTTGAGCCTGCGTTCCAAGTCCTCGATCCGCATACCCATTGTTGCGGGCGAACCGGCGGCCAGCGCGGTTTCTGTCGGCACGGCAGCGGCCATTTCGGGATCGTCGGGCAGGGCTGCAATGGCTGCCTGTTCCTGTGCCGCGTCTTCGGGATCGCTCAGCCACCCGCTCGACCACGCCAGGTAGAATGCCAGCGCCCCGCCTAGCACGAACGACAGCAGCACGGCGGAGGCCATCGTGCGGATACGGTTCACGCTGCGGTCCGGGCGGCGATAGGTGCCGGTCGCGGTGGGGGGTGTCGCTTCCATAGGGTCAGTCATCTCGTCCGCGATCACGCTTGGCACATTTGCAACGCCATGGCCAGCAGGGCCCGGTCATCGGGCTGGCTGGCGGTGGAAAGGGCGCGCCAGCCGCCGCCAGCCCGCTCCGCAATGCGGGGGGCGAGGCAGGTGATGGCGATGGATTGGCGCGGGATATTCAGTCGGTCGACTTCGTTCGCGAAGTGCGCCGCCGCCTCGCCGGAGTGGAGCAGGACGACTGCGCCTTTGCGGAGCGTTTCGGTGAACGCCGCGCCGATAGGCAAGGCGTTGACGCGATAGAGGGTGCGGGTGTCGAGCGTTGTCCCGGCGGGCAGGTCCAGCGGTACGTGCGCTTCGCCGGACAGGCGGAGCAGCCGAGACCAGCCGTTTGCGGTCGCAATTGCCAGGACCGACTGCAAACCGCCCTTCCCGACATGCGTAACCGTGAAGCCGGCTTGCTCGGCGGCGCGCGCCGTTGCCTCGCCGACGCAGAGGGCGGGCAGGGTGATCAGGGAAGCCAATCCGGGTCCGCCGTGGCGCAAGGCATTGGCGCTGCCGAGCAAGACCGCATGGAATCCGGCCGGATCGGGTAGGTGCCACTTCAGAGGTCCGACTTCGAACAAAGGAAAGCTTGCGATCGTCAGCCCCAGTTCGCGCCCCAGCGCAACCGTGGCGGCATCTCCAGGTGCCGGACGGATCGTGACGATGGGCGTCAAGCCTGCGAGCCTGCGAAATGAACCGCGACCGCATCCGGCGCATCGGCTAGAAGCTGGCGTGCCAATTCAGCCGGACCGTCGCTCTTGGCGGCGAACGTGGCTTCGGCCTCGACCTTCACCGCGCCGTCGGGACTGAAAATACGGGCGGTCATGGTCAGATCGCCATCGCCACGCGTCCATACCGCGATGGGGCTGTGACAATTGCCGCCCAGCGCCAAGAGCAGTGCGCGCTCGGCCATCACTTGCGCCCGCGTTGGTGCATCGTCGATGGCGGCCAGCGCCATGTGCGTCGCTTCGTCGTCGACACGGCACTCGATCCCGATTGCGCCCTGTGCGGGGGCGGGGAGCCATTGCGGCGGATCGAGCGGGCGCCCGATGCCGGATTCGTTCAGTCGTTGAAGCCCGGCTGCGGCGAGCAGCGTTACCTCGGCCTCCCCCGTTTGCAACTTCGCCAAACGCGTCGCGACATTGCCACGGAATGAAACCACCGTCAGGTCGGGCCGCAGGTTCAACATCTGCGCGGCCCGACGCGGTGCGCTGGTGCCGACCCGCGCGCCGGGCGGTATCTGTGAGATCGAACCCGCGCCGACCAGAACGTCGCGCACATCGGCGCGGGGTAACAACGCGGCGATGGCAATCTGCTCGGGTCGGATCGTTTCGACGTCCTTCATCGAGTGAACCGAAAAATCGATGCGATTTTCGATCAGCCAGCCGTCGAGCTCCTTGGTCCACAGCGCCTTGCCGCCGATCTCGGCCAGCGGACGGTCCAGCACCTTGTCGCCGCTGGCCAGTACGGGAACGATCTCAACCGCGGATTCGGGCCATCCGTGAGCGGCGCACAGGCGCGTGCGCGCCTCGTACGCCTGCGCCATCGCCAGCGGGGAACGACGCGTGCCAAGGCGCAGGGGGCTTGCGGGAATGGGGGCGGGACTTGGTGACATAGACGGCATCGCGGCTTGTGCTAGCGGCGCAAAGCGTTCAGGGAAAGCCGCCATGAAGCCGACCGCAAAAACCGGCCCTTTTGTCCTAGGTATAGAATCGAGCTGCGACGAGAGCGCGGTAGCGATTGTCGCCGCCGACGGGACCATCTTGGCGCAGGCCATCGCCTCGCAAGACGAAGCGCATCGACCCTATGGCGGGGTCGTCCCCGAAATCGCCGCGCGGGCCCATGTCGAAGTGCTGGCCCCGATGATCGACCGCGTGCTGAACGACGCGGGGATGGGTTTGGGCGATCTGGATGCGGTTGCTGCAACCGCGGGGCCGGGGCTGATCGGCGGTGTGATGGTTGGTCTGGTTACGGCCAAGGCGCTGGCTATGGCAGAGGGGCTGCCGCTGATCGCGATCAATCACCTTGAGGGTCATGCCTTAAGCCCGCGTCTGGCGGATCGCGGGCTGACCTTTCCGTACCTGCTGTTGCTGGCCAGCGGCGGGCATTGCCAGATTCTGGAAGTGCGCGGGGTCGGCAATTACCGCCGGATCGCGACGACCATCGACGATGCGCTGGGCGAGGCGTTCGACAAGACCGCGAAAATCTTGGGCCTTGGCTATCCGGGCGGGCCTGCGGTGGAGCGGCTGGCGAGGGAGGGCGATGCCAAGGCCGTCCCGCTGCCACGCCCGTTGAAGGGGGCGAAAGAGCCGTACTTCTCATTCGCGGGGCTGAAGAGCGCGGTTCTACGCGCAAAGGAGAGCGGCGACTATAACGATGCGGACATTGCAGCATCGTTTCAGCAGGCGGCGCTGGATTGCGTGCTGGACCGGACGCGGCGGGCCTTGGGCGAGGCTGGCGATGTCGGTGCGCTGGTTGTCGCCGGGGGCGTTGCCGCAAATGCGCCATTGCGCATGGCGCTCGAACACTTTGCGCGGGAGCATGATTTGCGGTTCGTCGCGCCACCGTTGAAACTCTGCACCGACAACGCCGCGATGATCGCTTGGGCGGGGCAAGAGCGGTTGGCGGCGGGACTGGTCGCGCCGGAAGGCGATCCGCTGGACTTCGTGGCGCGGCCGCGCTGGCCGCTCGATCCCGATGCGGAGCCGGCGCGCGGTGCGGGGGTAAAGGCATGAGTTCGGCCAAGAATCCAACCATAGGCGTTATCGGAGCAGGTGCGTGGGGCACCGCGCTGGCACAGATGCTGGCAAGCGACGGGCGCAATGTGCGGCTCTGGGCGCTGGAGCCGGAGGTCATCGAGGCGGTCAACGGTGATCATCGCAACCCGCTCTACTTGCCGAGCGCACACCTTGCGCCGCAGATTCGCGCGACTGGCGATCTGGCGGAATTGGCCGGACTGGACATCGTGCTGGCCGTCACCCCGGCGCAGCATCTTGGGCGCGTGTTGACCGACATGCCCCATTTCGCGGGTGATCTGGTGATCTGTTGCAAGGGGATCGAGGCGGGCACCGGCCGCCTGATGGCCGATGTCGCCCGCGCCGCCGCGCCGAACGCGATGCAGGCCGTGCTTTCGGGGCCTACCTTCGCGCATGAGGTCGCCGGTGGGCTGCCGACAGCGGTCACGCTCGCCTGTGAGGGCGGCGAGGAGCAGTGGGATCGTCTGTCCGACGCCATCGCGCGGCCCGAATTCCGGCCGTATTATTCCGAGGACCTGACCGGGGCCGAGATCGGCGGGGCGGTCAAGAACGTGCTCGCCATCGCGTGCGGCGTGGTGGACGGGATGGAGCTGGGCCAGAACGCCCGCGCCTCACTGATCGCGCGCGGTTATGCGGAGATGTTGCGGTTCGGGCTTGCCAAGGGGGCGCAGGCGGAAACGCTGGCGGGCCTTTGCGGGCTGGGCGATCTGGTGCTGACCTGTTCGTCGACCAGCAGCCGCAATTTCTCGCTGGGCAAGGCGCTGGGGCAGGGCGAAGACCCGGCCGCGCTGATGAGCAACCGTCGCACCGTGGCAGAGGGTGCGCATACCGCGCCGGTCCTGCGCGAAGTTGCGCGCGAAATCGGGATCGAGATGCCCATTGCCGAGGCGGTCTGCGCTTTGTTGGAAGGCAAGACCCGCCCCGACGAGATGGTCGATGCGCTGCTCGCCCGTCCGCTGCGGACCGAAGTCGCGCTGCCAGAGGAGGGCGACGCTTGAACGATCCCGTTTCCCCCGCTCCGGGTGGTTCCCCGGTGGCGGGGGGCGGGAGCGATACGCCTGACGACATGGCCGCGCTGGCCAAGGGCGGTCGCACGAATTTCATGGGTTTCCTGTTGCGGCTGGCCGCGCGTCTGCCGTTCCTGTTCATCGCCGGGCGGCTCTATGGTGCGGATCAATTGGGGCGCTTTGCTTCCGCGCTGATCGTCATTGAAATCTGCGGGCAACTGGCGACGCTGGGCCTGAAGCGCGGGCTGGCGCGTGAGCTCAACAACGACGACCGTGACGAAACGCACGTTGTTGCCGACGGTCTGCTGCTCTCGCTGATCACCAGCGCGGTTTTTGCAGGGATCCTGTTCGTGTTCCCCGACCCGATGTTTCCGAACGGGCGCAACAGCGATTGGGATCTGTGGCTGCCATTGGGCATCGTGATGCTGGGGCTGACCGAGGTCATGCTGGCCGCGCTCGCCTATCGTTACAACATCGCGGCCACGGTGCGCAGCCGTGCGATTGTGGAGCCATGGTCGATCTCGATCATGGCAGGCGTCTTCTTTTACATTCCGGCGACGCAGGATGGGGGGCTGGCGTTGGCCTACCTTTTTTCGGTCATCGCGGCGATGCTTACCGCGCTGGTGCCGCTGGTGCGCAGCTATGGCCTGCCGCATGGCTGGACCCCGCGCATCGTGCCGCTGGCCAAGATCGCGCGCGACAATTTCCCGCTGGCGCTGGCCGATGCCATCGAATGGGGCACTCGCCGCCTGGACATCGCGATCCTTGCCCTGTTCGTCAGCCCGGCGACGGTCGGCATTTATTACATCGCGCAGCAGGTTGCCTCGCTGCCGCAAAAGCTGAAAACCAGTTTCGAGCCCATCCTTGGCCCTGTCATCGTGCGCAAGCTTAAGGACAAGGACTATGCCGCCATTGCGCGGCAGGTCTGTCAGGCGGGGTTCTGGATCATCGCGGCGCAGGCGGGGATCGGGCTGGCGCTGGGGATTCCGGGCGAGGCGGTCATGGGCCTTGTCGGGCCGCAGTTCGTGTATGGCACCGGGGCCTTGGCCTTCCTGCTGGCGGCGGAAGTCGTCGCGGCGACGGCGGTCGTATCCGAGGCGGCGCTGATTTACCTTGCGCGGCTCAAAAACCTTGCCGTGTCGTTCGCGACCCTGGCGGTGCAGGGCGCGCTGACCATCGGGATCATCGTCCTGATGCAGCGGGCCGGGTTGGGCGAGCTGTTTCAGGCGGCCGGGGCCGCGATCGGGCTGATGCTGGCGCTGGGCTTTGCGTCGGTGGTGAAATCGCGGATGCTGGCGCGCATTCTGGACAGGCGAATCAACAATTTCCGTTGGCCGCTGGTATGGGCGGTCGGTCCGGCGGTTGTCGTCGGCTATGCCTTTACTTTCGGGCCGGAGTGGGCGGAACTGGCCATCGGTGTGCCCGCGATCCTCGTCACTTACGGCTACATCATATGGAAGCGCGGGTTCGGGCCCGAGGATCGCGTGTTGTTCCAGAAGGCGGGGGCGACGGTACCGCTTTCGCCGGAGAACGAAGCGCGGTAACGGGGCACTTGCGATGAATGTTCTCCTCTCCCTGCCCCCTGCGGTGAAGATCGCCATCGGCGCGCTTTTGGTTGTCGCCGTTGCGCTGTTTGCCGCGTACAGGAACGACGATGCCATCGTCGCGAAGTTGCAGGCCGAGGCGGACAAGGCGATTGCCGCAGAGGGCGGCAAGGGCATCCGCGCCGACTTCACCGGTCGCAATGGCTGGACCACGCGGCACCCGACATTGCATGGCGGCGATGACCTCGACGATGGCGTGCGGTCTCGCGTCGCCCGTGCCGTTGCCGCAGTTCCCGGCGTGGGCGGCGTCCACTGGGCCAACCGCAAGGCCCGTGCCGCCGCGCAGGAGGCAGCGAACGAGCCCGGCCCGTTCCATTGCCAGCGCGATGTCGAATCCTTGCTCGACGTGCGCGTGATCCGTTTTGCCCAGTCGAGCGCCGCGATAGAGGAAGGCAGCGAACTGCTGCTCGACGAAGTGGCGGAGGCGTTGAAACCCTGTCGCGGCAGCATCATCGCGGTGTCGGGGCATTCCGATGCGGTGGGCAATGCGGCGGTCAACCTGCGCCTGTCGCGCGAACGCGCCGATGCCGTGCGCGATGCGCTGGTGGCGCGGGGCTTGCCGCGCGATTCGTTGCGGTCTGAGGGATACGGTTCGGCTCGCCCGGTCGAGGGGCTGGAGCCTGAAGACCCGGCCAATCGCCGCATTGAATTTTCGGTCATCTCGATCATGCCGCAAGTGCCGACCCCGGTCGACACGCCGGACGCAGGGTAAGGGGGGCGCGGGTGCCGATCTGGATCGAATTGCTGGTCGCCATGCTGATCGTCTATGGTGCGGTCTTGGTATTGGCGCTCGCCTTTTTTTCGCGCCGTGTGCGCCTTGCCCGTCTGACGAAAATGCGCGCCGCGCGCATGGTCTATCGCGGCACCGCAATTGAAGAGGATACCTGACGATGGTGGAACTGGTACAGGCGAACTGGGTCGCCTTCACGATCGTGGCGGTGCTGGCCGTCATTATCGCGCTGTGGTTGCTGGCCCGCCCCCGCAAAGAACGTGTGCGCAGCCACCGCCCCGATGTGCTGGACGAAGGCGTGGGCCCCGCCAAGCGGAACCAGGCGTTGATCGATGCGCCCTCGGCGACGACCGGCGTCACGCACGAACACGAGCCGCCCGTCGCGCCCGAAGGCATGGCCGGGATGGGCGAGGCCATCGGTGCCGCGGCATGGGTTCATGATGAGCAGATGCACGCCAAGGATGCGGACCAAATGCCGGATACGGCGGAAGACGCACAGGCCGTCGCCGTCGCGATCAAGATCGGGGCAGAGGGCGGCGATGCCGACGACTTGTCGCGGATCAAGGGCGTGGGGCCAAAACTGCTGACCATGCTGGGCGACATGGGCATTTCGCGTTTCGACCAGATCGCGGCGTGGTCGGATGACGATGTACAGAAGATCGACGGCCAGCTGGGCCGCTTTGCCGGGCGGATCGATCGCGACGACTGGCGGGCACAGGCCAAGTACCTCGCCGAGGGCGATACCGCCGGTTACGAGGAAAAGTTCGGCAAACTGTAAGGCTCGCGTCAGGCAGGAGGCGCTTCGGTCTCGTCCACGCCCTTGATCGTTGCGTCGGGCTCTATCGTGCAATTGGTGATCGTGCCTGCCGCGATCGAGCTGGCGGGTGAGATCACTTTGCCGCCGCCCGCGACGGTGGCATAGAACGGCCCGCCGGTCACCGCGATCCAGTGCGGATCGTCGGACCGCAGGGCACCGCGCCATGCTTTGCCATCATTCTCAACCTTCAGGCGCAGAATGCCGCGATAGCCGACGAAGGCCAGCAGCGCCTTGGCGCCATCGTCCGATGCGGCGTTGCGGGTGACGGAAACCATCCCGTCCTCGCATGTCATTTCAATCAGCGGCGTTTTCCCCGGTTCGCCATAGCGTGCGCCGCCATCGACCTGCGTCCATTTCGCATCGGGCGGGTCGATCTTGCCGGGCATCGCTTCGGACAGGGCGCGCTGCCGGGCCATCTCGCCCTTGTCCTGTTCAGGCAGGTCGAAGCGCGCGACCGCGCCGTCGGTGGGTTGTTGCGGCTCCGGCTCCGAAGAGCAGGCGGTGGATAGCAGAATCAGCCCGATCAGGGCGGTGCGAGAGAGGAGCGACCCGGTCATGACAGGGTCGCTATCATCGTGCCGATCCATGCGAAAGGTTGGGCAGAGCCTTATAAACGACCTCAGCGCTTCCACTTCCGTTGGGTCTTGCCATAGCGCGTCTTGCGCGTGCCGGGTTTGCCCTCATTAGACCGTCCGACCCGAGGGGCTTTGTGCTCGCCTTCAGGCAGACCGAGTTCCTCGTTCTCCAACCGTCGAATTTCGTCGCGCAAGCGTCCGGCCTCTTCGAATTCCAGATCGGCGGCGGCGGCGCGCATCCGGGCTTCGAGATCCTCGATATAGGCGCGCAGGTTGTGCCCGACGAGGTTGTTGCGTTCGTCATCGCCGGTATCGACGGTAACGCCGTCCTTGCTGGCGGTGTCGGCGACGATGTCGTGAATGTTGCGCTTGATCGTCGCGGGCGTGATGCCGTGCTCTAGGTTGTATTCCTCCTGCTTGGCGCGGCGGCGGTCGGTTTCCGCTATCGCGCGCTCCATGCTGCCGGTCATGCGATCGGCATAGAGGATGACCCGACCGTCAACGTTGCGCGCGGCGCGGCCGATGGTCTGGATCAGCGATGTTTCGCTGCGCAGGAAGCCTTCCTTGTCGGCGTCGAGAATACAGACCAGCCCGCATTCGGGAATATCCAGCCCCTCGCGCAGCAGGTTGATCCCGACCAGCACGTCGTAAACGCCAAGCCGCAGGTCACGGATCAGTTCGATACGCTCCAGCGTCTCCACGTCGGAGTGCATGTAACGGACCTTCACGCCCGCCTCGTGCATGAACTCGGTCAGGTCCTCGGCCATGCGCTTGGTCAGGGTGGTGACAAGCGTGCGATAGCCCTTTGCCGCGGTCGCCTTGCACTCGTTGATGCAGTCCTGAACCTGATCCTCGACCGGCTTGATCTCGACCGGCGGGTCGATGAGGCCGGTGGGGCGGATGACCTGTTCGGCAAAGACGCCGCCCGTCTCCTCCATTTCCCACCCGCCGGGGGTGGCGGACACGGCGATGGTCTGCGGGCGCATCGCATCCCACTCGTTGAAACGAAGGGGGCGGTTGTCGATGCAACTGGGCAGGCGAAAGCCGTATTCGGCCAGCGTGATCTTGCGCCGGTGATCGCCCTTGGACATCGCGCCGATCTGCGGCACGGTCTGGTGGCTTTCGTCCACGAAGAGCAACGCATTGTCGGGCAGGTATTCGAACAGCGTCGGTGGCGGTTCACCCGGCAGGCGTCCGGTCAGGAAGCGCGAATAGTTCTCGATCCCCGCGCAAGACCCGGTGGCGGCGATCATCTCAAGGTCGAAATTTGTGCGCTGCTCCAGCCGCTGATGCTCCAGCAGCTTGCCCTCGGCTTCCAGTTCCTTCAGCCGCTCTGCCAGTTCGAAGCGAATCGCCTCGCTCGCCTGCTTCATGGTCGGGCCGGGGGTGACATAGTGCGAGTTGGCATAGATGCGGACCTTGTCGAGGCTCGCCCCGGTCTTGCCGGTCAGCGGATCGAATTCGCTGATCTCTTCGATCTCGTCGCCGAAGAAGCTGACCCGCCAGGCCATGTCTTCATAGTGCGAAGGAAACACTTCGAGACTGTCGCCGCGCACGCGGAAATTGCCGCGTGCAAAGGCGGTGTCGTTGCGTTTGTATTGCAGGGCGACCAGTTTGCGGATGATCTCGCGCTGGTCGACAGTCTCGCCCTTCTTGATGTCGAAGATCATCGCCGAGTACGTCTCGACCGAGCCGATGCCGTAGAGACACGAAACCGAGGCGACGATGATCACGTCATCGCGTTCGAGCAGCGCACGCGTGGCCGAATGGCGCATCCGGTCGATCGCCTCGTTCACCGAGCTTTCCTTCTCGATGTAAGTGTCAGACCGGGGGACGTAGGCTTCCGGCTGGTAATAGTCGTAGTAGCTGACGAAATACTCGACCGCGTTGTTCGGGAAGAAACTCTTGAACTCGCCATAAAGCTGCGCGGCAAGGATCTTGTTGGGCGCAAGTATCAGCGCGGGGCGCTGCATTTCCTCGATCACCTTGGCCATGGTGAACGTCTTGCCGCTGCCGGTTACGCCCAACAGGACCTGCGTCTTCTCGCCTTCCTGCGCGGCGGCGACCAGTTCTTCGATCGCGGTCGGCTGGTCGCCTGCGGGCTGGTATTCGCTGACCAGTTCGAACCGCTTGCCGGGCATCGACTTTTCGGGCCGCTGCGGCTTGTGCGGGACGAAGTTGTCCGACGTGTCGGGCTCTTCAAGACCCCGGCGGATGACGAGTTCTGCCATGCGCCGGGATATGGGGGCAGAGCGATGGCGATGCAATCGGATGGGTTTTCTTGCCGGGCGAAATGACGCATTCCCGCGAATGCGGGACGAACTGAGGGGTAGTGCGAATGCGTCGATTTGGGTGGGCAGCGATCTGGCTGGCGGCGATGGGCGGTGCGCAACCGGCTTTGGCAGGTGAGCCGGAATCCTTCCTGATCGAAAACGTCCGCATCCTCGATCTGGGTGGGGCAGATCCGGTGCTGTCCGCTGGCGATGTCCTCGTTCGCGATGGCATGATCGTCGACGCGTCCGGTGCGGTGCCCGATGGCGTGCGGCGTATCGATGGCAATGGCCGCGTGCTGATGGCCGGTCTCGTCGACATGCACGTTCATATCTGGGATCGCGCGTCGCTGGGCGCTTATCTGGCGGCGGGCGTGACGACGGTGCGCAATGCGTCGGGCATGCCGATGCATCTCGATCTGGCGCAACGGATCGAGGCGGGCGACCTACTTGGCCCGCGCCTGATCACGACCGGGCCGATTCTCAACAGCCCGGGCCCCAATGCGCAGATCAACCACCAGATGGTGTCTAGCGCGGACGAAGCGCGTGCGGCGGTGCAGGCGCAGTACGGAGCCGGATTTCGCCGGATCAAGGTGTACTCGAACCTGACGGCGGAGGCCTACGCGGCGATCCATGACGAGGCGGAGCGGCTGGGTATGACGGTCATGGGCCACTCGCCCGAAGGCACGCGCCGTCAAGGCATGCCCCATGACGTCCCGTTCAAGATCGCATTCGAGAATCTGCTCGACGATGGCTTTACCACCTTCGAGCACACCGAAACGATCGTCTGGCACGGTCTGCGCGATCAGCACGATGTGGAGGCAATGCGCGAACTGGCCAGCCGGATCGCCGCGTCCGGCATTGCCGTCGATCCGACCTTGGTGGCGTTCTACAACCTGTTGCGGGTGGCGGAAACGAAAGGCGGGTACCTCACGCGCGACGGGGTGGAAACGCTCAACCCCCTGCTCGTCGCGCAAGAACAGCCGAATTACGAACGCTGGACGCATGAGGATGTAGAGCGGAACCGTGCGGCATTCGAGTTCTACAAGCTGGCGACCCGAATCCTTGCGGAGGAAGGCGTTTCGCTGATCGCGGGAAGCGATGCGGGCATCTTCACCAATATTCCGGGCGTCTCGCTAATCGACGAATTGGCCCTGCTGGAAGAAGCGGGACTGACGCGCCACGCCGTTTTGCGCGCGGCCACGATCAACCCGGCAGAGGTCTTGGGCGAAGCGGGCGAGGTAGGCGCCGTGGCAGCGGGCCAGCGTGCCGACTTGCTGTTGCTCGATGGCGATCCGACAGAGGACTTGTCCGTTCTGCGTTCTCCCGCCGCCGTCGTCGCGGGCGGGCACTATCTCGATAGGGTTGAACTGGCGCGGCTGCTTGCGTCTGCATCGGTGCACGATATCGAACGGACGAAGCGCAACGTGGTTCAGGGGTTGATCGCGCAAGATGCGGACGTGTCTGCGCTGGGGCTCTGAACGCCGCACATTGCAATCGCCCCGGCTTGCTCTAGCCTGAGTCGCAACGCAATTTCCTGTCTGGAGTGACTTTCGATGCCCATCCGCCCCGTTGCCCGGCTTACCGTCCTGTGCCTTGCCCCGCTGACCTTGGCCGCCTGCGGTTCCGACGAACCGGCCGAGCAGGCTGCGGCCTCTGCCGAAGGGATGAGCACCGACGAAATCGCTGCCGAGATGAAACAGGGCGTTCGGCCCCAGCCGGGGCAGTACCGTTCCAACGCCGAACTGGTCAGCCTTGAGATACCCGGCATGCCCGCCGCGCAGGTCGACCAGTTGAAAAGCATGATGGCCGGCGCGATGGCGCAGGCAAATACCTATTGCCTGACGCCGGAGGATGCCGAGCAAGGCTTCGAAAAGATGGCGACCGAGGCGCAGGAAAACTGCAAGGTCGAGAAGTTCGATGTCGATGGCGGTAAATTCTCGGGCAGGTTCGTATGCAGTGGCGACGATGCCAGCGGCACGATGACGATGGACGGCAGCGGCACCGAAACTTCGTCGCAGATGAACATGGCGATGGACATGTCGTCTGGCAGCATCCCGGGTGGGAAGATGATGATGAAGATGCGCGCCAGTTCCGAACGCATCGGCGAGTGCGAGGGATAGGTCCGGCCATTCGGGAAACCACTTTGGCATCGCGCGTTAAGAGGGCAATGCAATCGACGACGGGCAACATCAACGACGGAGCGGATTTCGTGCCGGACGGTAAGGGCGACAGGCCAGCCGCGACGGGCCATGCGTCTGCTCCGCGTGAGCCGGGCAGGGGCTTTTCGCTGTTGTTCGGCGAATTGGCGCGGCGGCACCAACTGGCCTCGCGCCCGCAACCCGATGGCGTTGCGACGCCCAAGTCGAAACTGCTGATTTCAGAATTCGCCTCTCTGGCATTTCCGCAGGTCTATGCCGCAATGCACGGGCCGGTCGCCTTGCCCAAGGCAGAACATCCCCGCGCGGTCATGTTGCTGCCCGGATTCGGCTCGCACCCGTGGCGCATGGCGCGGATGCGCAAGGAATTGGAAAAGGCGGGTCACTCGGTCACCGACTGGGGGCTGGGCTGGAACCTTGGCCCCACGGTCGACCGATTCGAACGGCTGTTGTCGCGAATCGAGCGCGTGTCGCGGGCAGAAGGTCGCAAGCTGGTCCTTGTCGGTTGGAGCCTTGGCGGACTTTTCGCGCGAGAGGCGGCGAAGCGCCTGCCCGATCGTGTCGAGATGGTCGTGACTATGGGCTCGCCCTTTTCGGGCGACATGCACGGCAATAATGCGTGGCGCGTCTATCACTGGATCACCGGCCATCCGGTCGATCAGCCGCCAGTGGGTGAAAACTTCGCGGAAAAACCGCCGGTTACGACTGTCGCGCTGTGGAGCGCGCAGGACGGTGTCGTTCATCGCCACTGCGCCTGCGGGCGAACGGGTGAGCGGGATATTTCGATTTCAGTGCGCTGTACGCACATGGGTTTCGCGTGGCATCCCCGCGCGATCCAGTGCGTTGCGCAAGTCCTCGACACGGTGCCTGCCAGCGTGCATGAAGGGGACGGAGAGTTGCGAGAGGGCAGGAAAACCGACGAAACAGGGGTTTCATGACCGGCAACGGCGCGGATAATTTCGACGAGATGCTCGACGCTAACGGCGGCGTGCGAGAGGCATACCGGGGCTATTCGGCCTGGTTCGACGATCAGGACCCGCAAGGGCTGCGGCGAAAGCATCAGGAAGCGGAAGCGTTCTTCCGCAAAACCGGCATCACCTTCAACGTTTACGGTCAGGATGAGGCGGAAGAACGCCTGATCCCGTTCGACCCCGTGCCGCGGATTATCACCGCGCACGAGTGGCGACGGCTGTCCAAGGGGATCGAACAGCGGGTCCGCGCACTCAACGCGTTCCTGCACGATCTCTATCACCGGCAGGAGATCATTCGCGCGGGCCGCGTGCCCGAATGGTTGCTGCGCGGAAACGAGGCGTATTTGCCGCACATGTCGGGCTTCACGCCGCCGGGCGGTGTTTACACCCATATCACCGGCATCGACCTTGTCCGCACCGGGCCGAACGATTTTCATGTGCTGGAAGACAATGCACGCACGCCCAGCGGCGTTTCCTACATGTTGGAAAACCGCGAGACGATGATGGCGATGTTCCCAGAGCTGTTCACGCAAGTTAAGGTCGCCCCGGTTTCGAACTATCCGCGCCGTCTTGCTCGCAGCCTTGCCGCCTGCGCCCCGCGCAAGACCGAGGGGCGTCCCGTCGTCGCTGTTCTCACGCCGGGCATCTACAACTCGGCCTATTACGAGCATGCCTTTCTCGCCGATCAGATGGGCGCGGAACTGGTTGAGGCGGGCGACCTGCGTGTCGTCGGCGGGCGGGTGCAGATGCGCACCACGCGCGGCTTTACCCCTGTCGACGTGCTCTATCGCCGGGTCGACGATGAATATCTCGATCCGCTGACTTTCAACCCGGAATCGATGCTGGGCGTGCCGGGGATCATGGACGTGTACCGTTCCGGCGGGATCACCATTGCCAACGCGCCGGGTACGGGCATTGCCGACGACAAGGCGCTCTATTCCTTCATGCCGGAAATCGTCGAGTTCTACACCGGCGAAAAGCCGCTGTTGCCCAACGTGGAAACGTGGCGTTGCATGGAGGAGGACTCGCTCAAGTACGTCCTCGATAATATCGACGACCTCGTCATCAAGGAGGTCCACGGTTCGGGCGGCTATGGCATGTTGATCGGGCCCGCCGCCTCGAAGCGCGAGATCGCCAAGTTCACCGAGAAGCTGAAGGCCAAGCCGCACAATTACATCGCGCAGCCGACGCTTTCGCTGTCGACCGTGCCGATCCTGACCAAGAAGGGACTGGCCCCGCGCCACGTCGACCTTCGCCCCTTCGTGCTGATGAGCCCCAATGGCATCGAAATCACTCCGGGCGGTCTGACCCGCGTGGCCTTGAAGCGCGGCAGCCTGGTGGTGAATTCCAGCCAGGGCGGCGGCACCAAGGACAGCTGGGTTCTGGAGGAGTAATCGAGATGCTCGGACGCTCCGCCAACGCCATCTTCTGGATGTTCCGCTATCTAGAGCGGGCAGAGAACCTTGCGCGCCTGCTCGACACCGGGTTCCGCATGGCGCTCACCCGCGATCACCTGACCGCCGAAGAGGAATGGCGATCGGTTATCGAAACCGCCGGCATGCGGCACGGTTATGCCGCGCAGAACGGGACTTATGCGGGCATTCAGGTCTGGAATTACATCCTGCGTGATCGGGATAACCCGAACTCGATCCGTTCGCTGATCGGGGCCGTCCGGTCCAATGCCCGCTCCGCGCGCAATTCGATCACCACCGAGCTGTGGGAGGCGGTGAACGAAAGCTACCTGCAACTCAACGACCTGCTGGCGCGACCGGTGACGCAGTCGGGCCTTGCCGATGCGATCAACACGGTGAAGCGGGAATCGACGCTTGTGCGCGGCGCAATGGATGGGTCGATGCTCCGCAACGACATTTATAACTTCGCGCGGATCGGATCGTTTGTTGAACGCGCCGACAACACCGCGCGCATCATCGACGTGAAGTACTATGTCCTGCTGCCTTCGCTGTCCTACGTCGGGTCGAGCCTCGACAACGTACAGTGGGAGACGATTTTGCGATCCTTAGGGGCGGAACGCGCCTATCGCTGGCTGAACGCCGGTCAGCTGGATGCGCGGGGGATCGCGAACTTCCTGATCCTCGACGGCCAGTTCCCGCGTTCGTTGCGGTTCTGTTATGCCAAGATCCGGTCGAACCTGCACAACCTTGCCCTGCAATACGGCGAAAAGCTCTCCTCAAACGAGGCGATGCGCAAGGCCGACCTGAACCTGCAAGACAAGGATATCGACGCGGTGTTGGAGCAGGGGCTGCACGAGTTCCTGAGTGACTTCATTGCCGATACGCACGACATCGCGACCGCTGTCGAAACCGACTATCGCTTTACCGACTGACCCGGAGCCGTACCATGCGCCTCGCCATCACGCACCGCACACGCTACGACTTTGAAGATCCGGTCGTTCATGCCTTGCAACGTCTGCGGCTGACCCCGAAGAGCACGAGTGGGCAGTCCATCGCTGAATGGAAGATGGAGCTGACCGGCGCCGCCAGAGAGCTGGAATACGAAGATCACAACTGCAACTTGACCACATTGGTGGCGGTCGAACCCGGCGTGCAGAAAGTAGAGATCGAGTGCAAGGGCATCATCGACACCAATGACAACGGCGGTGTCATTGGGCGGCATGCGGGGCATTTGCCGCTATGGCATTTCGCCAGCCAGACGAAGCTGACCAAGCCGGGCGCGGGTATGCGCGCTTTGGTGCAAGGATTGTCGGCAGAGCAAAATCCGCTGGACACCATGCACGAACTCTCGGCCCGTGTGCTCGATGCCGTGACCTATGAAACCGGCCGGACCGACAGCGATACGACGGCGGAAGAGGCGATGGGGGCAGGACACGGCGTGTGTCAGGACCATGCGCATATCTTCATTGGCTGTGCGCGGCAGCTGGGCGTTCCGGCGCGCTATGTCTCCGGCTATCTGATGATGGACGACCGCGTCTCGCAAGAGGCGGGACACGCATGGGCAGAGGCGCATATCGGCGGGCTGGGCTGGGTCGGCTTCGATATTTCCAACGGGATCAGCCCCGACGCCCGCTATGTCCGCGTGGCGACCGGGTGCGATTATGCCGAGGCTGCGCCAATCACCGGCATCAGCTTTGGCAGCCACAGCGACCGGCTGAGCGTGGAGCTTGAGGTTGCGCAGCAAACTGCGGATCAATAATCGCGAAATCTTGCGCGGGGGCGTGCGAAACGGGATACGGCCCTATTCCGGCACGCGCGATGCCGTGGCGGATAGGGCCAAGGCCATGAAGGAAAGAGTTCTTTGACGTATTGCGTGGGCATGATGCTCGAAAAAGGGCTGGTGTTGATGAGCGACACCCGCACCAATTCGGGCGTCGACAACATTTCCGTCTTTCGCAAGATGCACCACTGGTCGGTTCCGGGGGAGCGCATCATCACGTTGATGACGGCGGGCAACCTGGCCACGACGCAGTCGGTGATCAGCCTGCTGGAAGAGCGGACCAAGGCACCCGAAGACCGCGAACCGTCGATCCTGCGTGCGCCGACGATGTTTCAGGTCGCGACGATGGTCGGCAACCTGCTGGCCGAAACGATCCGCAAGCGTCAGGAATCGAACGACCATATGTCGGGCGGGCCGAAATTCACCGCCTCTATCATCCTTGCCGGACAGATCGCAGGGATGGAGCCGCGCCTGTTCCTGATCTATCCCGAAGGCAATTTCATCGAGGCGTCGGTGGACACGCCCTTTTTCCAGATCGGTGAAACCAAGTACGGCCGCCCGATCATCATCCGCGCCTACAACAGGAACATGAGTTTCGAGGAAGGCGTAAAGCTGCTGATGGTGTCGATGGATTCGACATTGGCGGCGAACCTGTCAGTCGGCATGCCACTGGACCTGCTGGTGATTGAACGCGATAGGTTCGAGCCGCTGCACGAACGGCGCATCCATGCCAGCGACAAGTTCTTTCAGGACATTTCCACCGGGTGGAGCGAAGCCTTGCGCAACGCCTTCCAGTCTCTGCCATCGTACAATCTGGACGAGATCGACGACCCCGAGGCGTGATTACCACGCTTGGTTGATCGGTGAATGGTTGACGCGCCGGGCCATTAGGTCCGTTTCGGGTTGTAGTTCCGCGCAGAAGTTCGCGATTCCAGTTGGTTAACGGTCTGGAACGATCCATATCGGTATCGTCCTTAATGGCGTTCCACGTATTGATCCGGGCAGAGTTCCGGTCATGGAACAGCGAACAATCATCCACATCGTCGATACCGATGCGCGCAACCGGGCCCAGTTCGCCCGCGCCGTGTTCGAACTTGGCCATCATGCCGAGGTCTATGACGACATCCACGAACTGGCGGCGCATCTGCCGCGCCACGGGATCGTGTTGGCGGACGACGATCACGCGGCGGGCGGTATCGCGGGGTTGATGGATATCATGTCAAAGCGCGGCGCGTGGCTGCCGATCATCGCGATGGCGTCGCACCCGGATATCGACGATGTCGTCACCGCGATGCGCGCAGGCGCGTTCGACTATCTGTCCCACCCGATTCCCGGCGACGCACTGGCAGAGGCGATCAACCGCGTTGCGAAAGAAGCCGCGACGCAAGCCGAACACCGTCGCCGCGCTCTGGATGCCCGTACGCGTATCGCGATGCTTTCGGGGCGAGAGCGCGAGGTACTGGACCATCTGGCGCAGGGCCTGTCGAACAAGGCCATCGCCCGCGAGTTGGATATCAGCCCGCGCACCGTGGAAATCCATCGCGGCAACATGATGGACAAGATCGGCGCGCGTCACGCGGCAGAGGCGGTTCGCCTTCGGCTGGAAGCTTCGATGGGGGAATGGCTGCACTGATCCCTGGGAAAGCCCGTCGCGGCCGGGTGCCCCGGCCGCGATGGGTTTGAACGCCTTAACCCAGAAGTCCGGCAGTCTCCGCCACCAGCCACAGGCCCAGCACCACGAACAGCAATGCCGCCGCCATACGGATCTTTGCCAGCGGCAACCGATCCGCCAATTTGTCGCCCAGCCACAGCACCGGCGCATTGGCCAGCATCATGCCAATGGTCGTTCCGGTCGTCACCATCAGCGTATCGGCAAACCGCGCGCCCAGCGCCACGGTCGCAATCTGCGTCTTGTCGCCGATCTCCACGATGAAGAACGCGATCAGCGTCGTCAGAAACGCGCCGCCACGCGACTTGGGCTGGTCATCCTCCTCGAACTTGTCTGGGATCAGCGTCCACAGACCCATCACGACGAACCCGGCGGCAACCAGATAGCGGAACAGGTCGCTGTCGAACCAAGCCGCCGCCTGCACGCCCAGCAGCGCCGCAAGGAAGTGGTTGGCGATCGTCGCGAACAGGATGCCGAAAGCAATCGACACAGGCTGGCGAAACCGTGCGGCCAATAACATGGCCAGCAGCATCGTCTTGTCGCCGATCTCTGCCAGGGCGACGACGGCAGTGGAGGTGAACAGCGCTTCCATCGTATTCTCCGGGCCGGGCTTCCTTGCAGACATGGGCAACACCGCACCCCCGCCCGGCCGGACAAGAGGTTTCGGTGTCACGCAGTCTCGCCGGAATTCATTCCCCACGCGCCGGAGCCTCTCGGCCCAGTATGTCGACGGCGGGCCCGCGCGAATTGGCGCGGGTGGCTACTCCCCGGATGACGAAATGGCGGTTAGCGGAGGCGGGTTCGCAATGCAAATCGCCTTTGCAATCGAACTAACAAACATTGTCGGATTTGCCCGATTGCATGGCGCAACCGACTGGGAAACAAGCGTTGGTGGAGGGACCATCGATGCGATTTACCCACGTGCTGACCGGCCTGCTGGCCATTTTTTTCGCAAGCTTGGCCATCGGTGCACCGGCGACCCCGCAGACCGTTGCGGACAATTTTGCGGTGCCGGGCTGTATGGATGTGGTCAACAACGACTACTACGCCTGCCAGAAACGCGCCAAGGCAATGGCCGTCGCCGGTGTCGAGAAAACCGATGCCGCCAGCATGGCGCAGGCGTGGCGGATCGTCTGTTCTTTCAAGGATCGCGAAAGCTGCGAGGAAGCGGCGCGCATCTATACGCACGGCGGGCCGGGGCTGAACCCCGATATGCGCATTGCGGCCAATTTCCACGCCCGCGCCTGCGAATTCCGATCCGATGATTCCTGCGAAGCGGCACTGGATTTTTTCAGCCGGCCCGGTGGAAATGCGCGCGATATCCGGCGGCTGGCGTTCCTGTATAATGATCGCTGCACGCAAGGCAGCGCGCAGGCGTGCGAGAAGGGCGCGTTCATCGTTGCCAACGGATTTGGCGACCGCTTCAGCGGCGTGACCAATCTGGCCTTGGCGCGCACGATGGCAGAGACGGGATGCAAAAGCGGACGCTCGGTCAATTCGTGCCTGTTGGCAGAGATGCTTTATGGCGACAGTTCGCTGGAGGGCGCGGACGCGGCGCGATCGCTGACGTATGCCGAAATGAATTGCACCGCGGGCGAAGGTGCATCCTGCCTGCGCCTTGGCGCCGAGGCCCAGCGTTCAGAAAACTGGACGAGGGCGGCAGGCCGTTATGCCGATGCCTGTCGCTTGGGATCGCAGGCAGGGTGCCGCCATGCCGCAGAGGCGGAAAAGATGAAGAGATACCTGGCGCAGCAGCAAGAGGCGAAATCGGGATTTCTAGGGGCGCTTGAGGCAGGCGATTACGCCGCAGCGACCCATGCCGCGATCTATGTATATCAGTCGAAGAACCATCTTGCCGAAGCGATCAGGTATATTGCGGGTAAGCGCCGGATGGGATCGGTGCCCACCAACCACCTTTACGTTACCGCGCTGTGGTTCCCCAGCGGCGATGTATTCGAGGCGGCAAACCGCGAGATGCGCTCCCGGGGAACGGGTCTGGAGGGCCGGTTCGGTGGCGATACGAACGCACCTGGAATGGCGGCGGCGCGGTGGCAATCGGCCTATTCACGCGGCTCGTCGGCCTATCGCGCGTCTTCAAGCGGTACTTTTACTCCGTCGCCGATGCCATCTGCCTCGGAAATCGCGAGCCAGACGCGCCAACGCTATCATCACGTCAACTGCGTGATGAGCAGAATTCCCAACAACCCAAACTGCTGATCGGTGCCATCCGCGCCGCAGCCAATCGGAGGATTCGCATGAAGAAGATCGCTGGAGCCATCGCGTCGATCGCGGCCTTGTCACTGGCCGCTCCCGCCGCGGCGCAGGATATCCCGGTCCTGGTCGAAGAGGCCGCCGCCGCAGGGTGGGCCTATGGCGACAACGGCAACATCACCACGCCGCAAACCGATTCCGAAGAGGCGGACTGCGGGTCGACATGGCTGATGCTGGACAAGGCCTATTCGGAAGGCAGCTTCGATGCGGATCTGGTGGCGGCTATGCCCGCCCAGATGAACCCGTCGGCGGCGAAAAAGGAACTGAGCGCCTGGGCCAAGCGGCTAGAAAAGCGGCTGGGCGATCCGATGGCGGCGTTTCAGGCGGGCGTGGCGGACAAGCGCTACTATGGGATGCAATTGGGCAAGGCCGCGGCGGGCGATCCGCAAGCGATGTTCATTCTTGCGTGGAATACGCGCGGCTGTCTGATCGCGACGGCTGAGTAACGGGTGCGGGACGGCCTCTGCGGGTCCGCCCCGCCTCAGCGACAGAAGCTGCCTTCGCCCAGTTCGACGTGGAAGTGATCCTCGTGCGCGGCGTTGTATTCGGGGCCTAGGACGGTGCCGAACCGCTTGCAGGCGCTGGCCTGAACCACGCGTAAAAAGCGGCGCTCCGCCTCGGTCCCGCCATTCCAATCGTCCTTCACCGTGATCTGGCGACCATCGGCCAGTACAAAGCCGGAAACGTCCAGCGCATTGGCATTCGAATGGGCCGAACGGCGCGACGATCCGGCGACGTTGCGGCATGAATAGGATCCGAACGTCTCGACCTTCGCCAGCCCGCTGCCCAGCATCTGCTTTGCCGCGCGGTCGACGCCATAGCGCGCCCACGCCGCCACCGTCTGCGACAGGGGGCAGGCGATGCGGTTGGCGTTCGTGACAGCAATTCGGCTGGCATCGCCGGTCAGGTGGTAGAGCGCGACCGCATTTGTGCTGGAACAGCCGCCACCGGTCAGCAGGTCGTCCAATGGCACGAAATCGGCACCCTGTTCGGCCAGTTCGCGGCGGCAGATTTGCGCGGCTTGCGTAGTGACCGCCGGGCGGTTCGTTGCCCCCGGCGAAGTGGTCGGCCTGTCCGAAGCGCAGCCCGCCAGCAGCAACGCGGCCAGACCTGCCGCAACGGTGCCGCGACGGGCCGGATGGAGGAACGTGAAACGCTGCGATCGGTTCGACATACATGCGATTCTATGAGCCCAAAGCGCCCCGGCCAAGTCGGACGGCGCGATATCCAGCGCAAATTTCGCAGACTTTACCGCACGTTGCTGCATTGCACCCAATTGGTCGATTGACAGCACGCGCACCATCTCTAGAGCGGCCGACGGGCCACGCGGTCCCAACGCCGCGCGTGCTCTCTGTAAGGAGAGTCTTAAATGACTGATACAAAGCCGACGCTGCCGGAGCGTCCCTATTTCTCGTCCGGTCCCTGCGCCAAGCCCCCGGTTTGGACTCCCGAAAAGCTCGACACCGCTTCGCTTGGGCGCTCGCACCGTTCCAAGATCGGCAAGGCACGTCTGCAGTACTGCATCGACCTGATGCGCGAACTGCTGGAGCTGCCCGAGACGCACCGCATCGGCATCGTGCCGGGCTCGGACACCGGCGCTTTCGAAATGGCGATGTGGACGATGCTGGGCGCGCGCCCGGTTACGACGCTGGCGTGGGAAAGCTTCGGTTCTGGCTGGGTGACTGATGCGGTCAAACAGCTCAAACTCGATCCGACCGTGATGGAAGCGCCTTATGGTGAAATTCCCGACCTCTCGCAGGTCGAATGGTCGAACGACGTTCTCTTTACCTGGAACGGCACCACCTCGGGCGCTCGCGTGCCGAACGCCGACTGGATCGCCGCCGACCGTGAAGGCCTGTCCTTTGCCGACGCCACCAGCGCGGTCTTCGCGCAGAAGATCGACTGGACCAAGATCGACGTTGCCACCTTCTCTTGGCAGAAGGTTCTGGGCGGTGAAGGCGCGCACGGTGTGCTGATTCTTGGCCCGCGCGCCGTCGAACGCCTCGAAAGCTATACGCCTGCGTGGCCGCTGCCGAAAGTCTTCCGCCTGACCAAGAGCGGCAAGCTGGTCGAAGGCGTGTTCAAGGGCGAAACGATCAACACCCCGTCGATGCTGGCGGTCGAGGACGCGATCCTCGCGCTGGAATGGGGTAAGAGCCTTGGCGGCGCAGACGCGATGCGCGCCCGTGCCGACGCCAACGCCGCCGCGTTGAACAAGATCGTGGAAGAGCGTGAATGGCTTGGCCATCTCGTCACCGATGCTTCGATCCGTTCGAACACCTCGGTCTGCCTGACCGTCGAAGGCGCGGACGCGGACTTCATCAAGAAGTTTGCCAAGCTGCTGGAAGACGAAGGCGCTGCCTATGACATTGCGGGTTATCGCGATGCCCCGGCTGGCCTGCGCATCTGGTGCGGCGCGACCGTGAACACGGCGGATATCGAGGCGCTCGGCCCGTGGCTTGACTGGGCTTATGCCCAGCTTTCGGCCTGATCCCTTTCCCGCTCGCCCAGAGCGTGTCGAAGGGCGCGCACTTACCGCAGCGGGCTTCGACAGGCTCAGCCCGAACGGTGCTTAATTCTCCGAGGTTATCATGACCAAACCCAAAGTCCTCATTTCCGACAAGATGGACCCCAATGCCGCCCGTATCTTCGAAGAAAACGGCTGCGACGTCGATGTTATCACCGGCGAGACGCCCGAACAGCTGATCGCCCGTATCGGCGAATATGACGGCCTCGCGATCCGGTCGTCGACCAAGGTCACCAAGGAAGTCCTCGACGCGGCAACCAACCTGAAGGTCATCGGCCGCGCCGGGATCGGCGTGGATAACGTCGACATCCCCTACGCCTCGTCCAAGGGCGTGGTGGTGATGAACACGCCTTTCGGCAACTCGATCACGACGGCCGAGCACGCCATCGCGATGATGTTCGCGCTGGCCCGCCAGATTCCTGACGCAAACACCCAGACGCAGCAGGGCCTGTGGCCAAAAAACGGCTTTATGGGCGTTGAAGTTACCGGCAAGACGCTGGGCCTGATCGGCGCGGGTAACATTGGCTCGATCGTCGCCAGCCGCGCGCTGGGCCTGAAGATGAAGGTCGTTGCTTTCGACCCGTTCCTGTCGGCCGAACGCGCCGTGGAAATGGGCGTCGAAAAGGTTGAGTTGGACGGCCTTTTGTCACGCGCCGATTTCATCACGCTACACACGCCGCTGACGGCAGAGACCAAGAACATCCTGTCGAAGGAAAATCTTGCCAAAACCAAGAAGGGCGTACGCATCGTCAACTGCGCGCGCGGCGGCTTGATCGACGAGGCGGCGCTGCGCGAACTGTTGGATAGCGGCCATGTCGCGGGCGCGGCGCTTGACGTGTTCGAGAAGGAACCGGCCAAGGACAACGTCCTGTTCGGCGCGCCGAACTTCATCTGCACCCCGCACCTTGGTGCTTCGACGACCGAGGCGCAGGTCAACGTCGCGTTGCAGGTGGCCGAACAGCTGTCGGATTACCTCGTCAACGGCGGCGTCACCAACGCGCTCAACATGCCGTCGCTGTCGGCTGAGGAAGCGCCGAAGCTGAAGCCGTACATGGCGCTGGCCGAAAAGCTGGGCAGCCTTGTCGGCCAGCTGGCGCACGGCAACCTGACCCGCATCGGGATCGAGGTCGAAGGTCACGCCGCCACGCTCAACATCAAGCCGATTACCGGTGCGGTCCTGTCGGGCCTGATGCGCCGCTATTCGGACACGGTGAACATGGTCAACGCGCCGTTCCTTGCCAAGGAACGCGGCATGGAAGTGCGTGAGATCCGCAACGAGCGGGACGGCGCGTACAACACTCTGATCCGCATCAAGGTCGATACCGAGCAGGGCGAGAAGTCTGTTGCCGGCACCCTGTTCGGCAAGAGCCAGCCGCGCCTTGTCGACATCTTCGGCATCGGGATCGAGGCCGATCTCGACGGGCACATGCTCTACATCGTGAACGAGGATGCGCCGGGCTTCATTGGTCGCGTCGGGTCGATCCTTGGCGAAGCGGGCATCAACATCGGCACGTTCCACCTTGGTCGCCGTACCGCCGGTGGCGAGGCGGTGCTGCTGCTCTCGGTCGATCAGGCGATTCCAGAGGCAGTGCTGAAGACGCTGTGCGATGCGAAGGGTGTGAAGACGGTCAAGGCGCTTTCGTTCTGATCTGGGTCTGACCCCTACAAGAAACCCAAGCGGGGAGGGGCAAGCTTGCCTCTCCCCGTTTTGCATTCTAGGCGGGCCGCGATGTTTGAAGACGCCGATCCAGACCTGCTGCCCGAAGGGCTGTCAGACCGCATGCCGCCGCTGGCGGCCGAAGCCATGCGTGTGACCCGCGCGATGACCGATGCTCTGGCGGGGCATGGCTATGACCCCGTCCAGCCGCCGATGGTGGAGTTCGAACGCTCGCTGGCCAGCCGCATGGCGGGTACGCAGCGCAAGCGCATGGCCCGCTTCGTCGATCCGGCCAGCCTGCGCACGCTGGCCATGCGCTGCGACATGACAGTGCAGGTCGGGCGCATCGCCGCAACCACCCTG
The DNA here is from genome assembly GCF_001028705.1 of Croceicoccus naphthovorans. Lineage (NCBI taxonomy): Bacteria > Pseudomonadati > Pseudomonadota > Alphaproteobacteria > Sphingomonadales > Erythrobacteraceae > Croceicoccus > Croceicoccus naphthovorans. Next base: position 819,194 of record NZ_CP011770.1, read on the forward strand.
AAGGACGCGCCGCGCCCGCTGCGCCTGTCCTACGCCGGGCAAGTCCTGTTGCTGAAGGGTGAAGGTCTGGAGCCGGAGCGGGAGCGCCTGCAGGTTGGTGCCGAAGTGATCGGGAGCGATACCGTCGCCGCCGCCAGCGAAAGTGTCGCCGTTGCCATCGCCGCCTTGCGCGCTGCTGGCGCGGGCGAGATTTCGGTCGATTTCACGCTGCCCGATCTGGTCGATACGTTGGCGGCCAGCGCCATGCCATTGGCACCCGACGCTATTCCGGCGGTGCGCCGTGAACTGGATGCGAAGGATGCGGGCGGGCTGAGCGCAGTGGGCGGCGATGCCTACTTGCCATTGCTCTACGCCACCGGGCCGTTTGAGACTGCCATCGAGAAGTTTGCCGCCATCGACGCGGGCGGCGCGCTGAAAAGCCGCATCGACGCCTTGCGCCAGATTGCGGCCAGTGTTGGCGACAGCGCGCGGGTCACGCTCGACCCGACAGAACGGCACGGTTTCGAATACCAGTCGTGGTTCGGCTTCACGATCTATGCAAAGGGCGTGCGCGGCGCGTTGGGCCGTGGCGGCACTTATCGCATTACGAGCGAAGCCGGCCACGATGAGGTTGCGACCGGCTTTTCGCTTTATCCCGATCCGCTGATCGCGCTGGGTGCGGGCAGCGGCAAATCAGATCGTCTGTTCCTGCCGCTGGGCCACGATCGCGATGCGGCGGCCCGCCTGCGCACTATCGGGTGGCAGACGCTGGCCGCGCTTGGCGAAGGCGATGATCCGCGCGCGCTGGGCTGCACCCACGTCTTGAACGGGGCAGAGCCGAGCGCGCTGGCCTGATCAGGCCGCGGTTTCTTCGTTGCCCAGTTTGACGGGGTCGGGCCCGATACGCCCGTCCTTGCGGTCCAGCGCGTCGATCCGGCCCATCTGGTCGCGGTTCAGGAAGACCTGAAGCGCCGAAGCATTCTCACGCATACGATCGGGTGAGCTGGTCTTGGGGATCGGCGCGGTGCCGCTCTGCAGGTGCCAACGCAGAATCACGGCGGCGGGCGTCGTTTCCATTTCTTCGGCAATGCTCTTGATCACCGGATCGTCGAGCAAAGCGCCCCGACCCAGCGGGCTCCATGCCTGAGTGATTATGTTGTGCTTGCGGTGATAATCCCGCGCCTCGCGCTGCTGAAAATAAGGGTGCAGCTCGATCTGGTTGACCGTGGGCGTCACGCCGGTTTCCTCGATCAGGCGATCGATATGTTCGGGCAGGAAGTTCGACACGCCGATCGACTTGACCCGGCCATCTTCGCGCAGTTCGATCAGAGCCTTCCACGTGTCGACGTAAAGGTCGCGCGACGCGCAAGGCCAGTGGATCAGCAGCAAGTCGACCTCGTCCCGGCCAAGCCGGCGCAGTGATTCGCGGAACGCGGTTTTCGCCTCGGCATGGCCCTGACTGTCGTTCCAGACTTTCGTCGTCAGGAAAATATCGTGCCGATTGGCCAGCGCTTTGCCGACGCCCTCTTCGTTCTCGTAAATTGCGGCGGTATCGATCAGGCGATATCCGGCGTTGAGGGCTTCGCTGACCGATTTTTCCGCTTCGTCGTCAGACACCTTAAGGGTGCCGTAACCGAATTGCGGCATCTCTCGGCCATCGTTGAGAATTGCGGTCGGGAACGTGGGCTGGGCTGGCTGGGGCATCTAAACTCCGTGTTGATTGGGCAGGGGGCGGCAGGCAGCGTGCCGCCAGTCTCACCCATCAAGCTGGCCCGTGATCGTCCGATTTCAACCGAAAATTCGAATTTTCTCGCAGATCACCCGGCAGAGGTGAAGGTTTCGGCCAGCCATTCGTCGACCGGCACGGTGGCCGGGGAATCGCTGCGCCCCAGCATCGCGTTGAGCAGGTTGTGCCCCTCCATCCCCCGCCCCGGAAAGCCCGAAACCCGCGCATCGGTCCCTGCCTCGGTCAGGGCATCGCCCAGAGCGTGGGCCTGCGCCTTGGCATCGGCGCGTTCGACGTGGAGCATGAAGAAACGGCGCGCGTTCTCTCCGTCAGCGTGCATCGCCGGTGATAGGGCGTCTTGCCGCGCATAACCGCTGCCGAACGCAAGCTGATAGGCGATGCCAAGGAACGGCCCGGCATCGCGGATCTGCAAGGGCACGTCATAGGCCGGGCCGTCGAGCAGAATCGCCCCCGCGATGTCGGATGGACGCAAGTCATGCGCCGCAAGATAGCGAGGATCGGTCGCGATCAGCGCCGACAGGTGCGCGCCTGCGCTGTGGCCCATCAGCACGATCTGGTGCGGATCGATGCCCAGCTTCTTGGAATCGGCGACCAGTTGGGCGACGGCAGCGGCAACGTCCTCCGCCTGCCGCTCGATCTCCGCCTCTGGCAGCAGACGATAGTTCACGCTGGCCAGCGCATAGCCCGCCTCTGTGTAGTGCCGGATTTTGGCTGCCCCCGTCGAATCGGACTTGTCGCCGCCCGCCCATGCCCCGCCATGCACGAAAACGATCAATGGGCTGCGCGCTGCGGATTCGTCAGCGGGTCGATAGAAATCGATCTCCTGCAGGGCATGGCTGCCATAGGACACGGCCTCTGCCACTGGCGCGGCAGGCGCTGCGATCGCCGCGGGCGGGGCAACCATGGCGGCCAGCGGCAGGGCCAGCGCAAAGGTTAGGGCGGAAAGGGTGGTGCGACCGATCATGGCACTGCATTTATACGGCCAAATCTTTACCAGCGCCGAACAAGCCTGAGCTTTCGGCCCGTCTGTGCTTGACTTGCCCCGCCCCCCATGTCTAACGCCCGCCCCGCATTCCGGGGGTGCTTTCGAAAGCCCCCTTTCGTCCATCCCGCGCGCCGAGTCCTGTCGAAGGGCGCGTTCGTGGATCCACCTGGCAGGTGAGGACTCGCATCCATGGCAAATGTCACCGTAATCGGCGCCCAGTGGGGCGACGAGGGTAAAGGCAAGATCGTCGACTGGCTGGCCAGCCGGGCCGACGCCGTCGTCCGCTTTCAGGGCGGCCACAACGCTGGCCACACGCTCGTCGTGGGCGAGAATGTCTACAAGCTCTCGCTGCTGCCGTCGGGTATCGTCACCGGCACTCTGTCGCTGATCGGCAACGGCGTCGTGCTCGACCCGTGGGCGCTGAAGGCAGAGATCGAGAAGCTGGAAGGCCAGGGGGTTACGATCAATGCCGAGAACTTCGCGATTGCAGACAATTGCCCGCTGATCCTGCCGCTCCACCGCGACCTCGATGGTCTGCGCGAACAGGCCGCCGGTTCGGGTAAGATCGGCACGACCGGTCGCGGCATCGGACCGGCCTATGAAGACAAGGTCGGTCGCCGCGCGATCCGCGTTTGCGACCTTGCGCACCTCGACGATCTAGGTCCGCAGATCGACCGGCTTTGCGCCCACCACGATGCGCTTCGCGCCGGGTTCGGACAGGAAGCCGTCGATCGCGATGCGCTGATTGCCGAGTTGAAGGAAATCGCGCCCTTCGTGCTGCAATATGCGCAGCCAGTGTGGCGGCGGTTGAAGAAGGTGCGCAAGGCGGGTGCGCGTATGCTGTTCGAAGGCGCGCAGGGCGTGCTACTCGATGTCGATCACGGCACCTATCCCTTCGTCACCAGCTCGAACACCGTGTCGGGCACGGCGGCCAGTGGATCGGGCCTTGGGCCCGGCAGCACCGGCTTTGTGCTGGGCATCGTCAAGGCTTATACGACCCGCGTCGGCAGCGGCCCGTTCCCGACCGAACTGTCGGATGAAGTCGGCCAGCGGCTGGGCGAGCGTGGCCACGAATTCGGCACCGTCACCGGCCGCCAGCGGCGCTGCGGCTGGTTCGATGCGGTTCTGGTGCGACAGTCCTGCGCGATCAGCGGTGTGACCGGCATCGCGTTCACCAAACTGGACGTGCTGGACGGGTTCGAGACGGTGAAGATCTGCACCGGCTATCGCCTGAACGGCAAGATCCTCGATTATCTGCCCGCCCATGCCGCCGATCAGGCGAAGGTGGAGCCGATTTACGAGGAAATGGATGGTTGGCAGGAAACGACCGCCGGGGCGCGCTCGTGGGCCGATCTTCCGGCGCAGGCGATCAAGTACATCCAACGCGTGCAGGAACTGATCGAGACGCCCGTGGCGCTCGTATCGACCAGCCCGGAGCGCGAAGATACCATCCTCGTCCGCGACCCGTTCCTCGACTGAGCCGGCAGGCCTGACCGGAACAAAACCGGAATAGGCTTGACTTGTTTCCTGTTTGTTCGCAACCTGTTCTCGTTATCGGAACAGGGAGGACGATTCGATGGCGCAAGGGGTTCGGGCTTTCAGGTACGACGATGCGGAACCGGTGCGACACGCGTCGGGCGCGGCGGCGAGCATCTCGGTCTTTGCGGATCGCGCGGCTTTGCGCAGCCAGCTTGGCGACAGTGCGGGTGAAGCCGGACTGATCCTGCGGCAGTCGGAATCGCTGTCGCGCCTTGTCGACGGCGATGCGCTGGTGCTCGGCGATGTCGTGCTTATCGATGCGCCGGTTGCGGGTGCCGAGCTTCTGGCAGCGTTCGCCCGGCTCGACATGCGCGCGGCGCGCAGTGGGTGCCAGCTAATCGTGTCGACCACTTGCGATAGCCTCGATGCGATATTCGGCTGTTTCGACCAGTCGGACGCGCAAATTCTCGTTGCGCCTTCGGGGGCGGAATGGGCCTTGGCCTTGGGCAGCGCGTTGGCGCGAGTGCCCCATGCGGCTGTGAACGAATTGAGCGGGGAAGATCGCATCGCCCTTGTGCGCCTGACCGAGCAGGTCCAGATGCTGGCCCGCAAGATGGAAGGGCTGTCGCAAGACGATCTCCTGCCGGGAGAGCGCGAGAGCGACCGGCTGCGCTCGCCGGGCCTGGATTACGTGGCACCGCAGTCCTCTGCGCCTGCGCCGGTCGCAAAAGCGGGCAAGTTGCCATCGCCGGTATTGGTGCGGGAAATCATCCGTCAGCGTCAGCTGCGCGCGCGGTTCTTCGAAGAGGAACTGTTCGCCGATCCGGCTTGGGACATCCTGCTCGACCTAACGGCGGCCAAGGGCGAGGGGACCGACGTCTGCGTCTCCAGCCTTTGCATCGCCGCCTGCGTCCCGCCGACTACAGCGCTGCGCTGGATCAGCCAGATGACCGAAGCGGGCCTGCTCAACCGCGTCCGCGACCCGGCCGACCGCCGCCGCGCTTTCATCGAACTCAGCGATGGCGCGGCCAAGTCGATGGCAGACTACTTTCACCGCCTCGACAACGGCGCAGCGGTCGTCTGAGAAATCCGGCGAAGTGCAAAACCAAGTGCTTGCAACCGGCGGATCGTGCGGCTAGTCCGCGCGCTCTGCCGTCAGGCATGCGGAGCGGTGGCCGAGTGGTCGAAGGCGCACGCCTGGAAAGTGTGTATACGGTAACCCCGTATCGTGGGTTCGAATCCCACCCGCTCCGCCATGAACCCCTTGAAATATAAGGATTAATTCAGGACGACTGTGCCATCAGTGTCACCTTTAGCGGTGGCTTCCATGAAAGTCACGTTTGTAGGACTTATGGGATTCGATCTTTGAAGAATGTCGAGTCCGCCAACCAAGTCGTCGGTTCGCAGGTGAACATAACGCTCGGCGGTGATCTTCGGATCGCTGTGTCCCGCCCATTTTTGCAGACGGAGCAGTTCCATACCGCCCTGCGCGAGGCGCGTAAGGCAGGTATGCCGGAGCGTGTGTAGCGTGACGTCGTCAATGTTGAGCCCCACCTCCTTCAGGTCCTCCCGCAGGTTCTTGAACATATACCATGCGGTCGCGGAGGTGAGTGGGAAGTACGTCACCTCCTTCGTCTTCCGGCTAAAGCCGAGGTCTTCCGAGAGGGCCTCCAAGGCCTCCTGCGCGGCGGTCGTTAGGGGAACCGAGCGAGGCTTATCGCTCTTCGTCCTGTAGCGGGCGAAGGTGACGAGCGTTACTGGCTCCCCATCAGGACCCATCACGGTCGATAGGGATTGCGGGCCGGTTTCCAGCGCCTCGCCAAGACGGGCCCCGGTATCCAGCAGGAAGCGCAGCAGGGACGCATAGCGCCTCCACTGGCGGTTGGGTTCGGCCTGTCGGCGGGCCTCCACTGCGTTGAACAGTGCGGCCTCCTCGACGCGGCTCAGGACGCGGTCCTTCTGGTTGTCCACGCGGATCGAAGGCATCGGTGGCTTTGCAGTCAGCAGCGGGCGGCCTTCATCGTCAGTCCACTTAGCGGCCATCGTCAGGACCTTGGAGACCGCGTCCAGCTTCCTCTTCACGGTCGCCGGGGCGTAACCCATGTCCTTCAATTCCTGCGCCAGCTTCTCAAGGCGTGTGTAGGTCATATCGGTTACGTCCTCGTCGCCTATCAAGCCTCCGAGGATTTTGATGTTGGACCGGATCGTGCCTTGGCTCTTTGCGGTGCGCCAGACGGTCGCCTGAGCGCGCTCAAAGAGTTCATTCATGGTTGCCTTACCAACACGTTTCCGTGACTGTTCGGGTTGGCTTAGGGTTTCCGGGTCTGCGGCGAGGACCTCGCGGCGCTTGGCAATGGCGGCGTTACGGTCGCGGGTTTCCAACGAGACGCGGCCCAGACCGCGCCCTCGCAGGTCAACGTAGTAGATGCCCGAGGGCTTCTTCTTTAGTGGCGGCAGGGCCATAGTGCTTCTCCTAGATTATGCTCGGCCAGCGGCGAGGAGGGCCGCGCTTGCGACTTTCCGCCCCTGTGGCGTGAGCTTCAAATACTTCCGACGTTCATCGTCGGGATCAGGCTCGCGGGTGAGCCAGTTTACGGCGCTGGGCGATCCCTTCTTAGGCTCAAGCAGGACCTTGTAGGTCGTCTTGAGGCTCTGGGTCAGGACCCCCTCACCGCGCTCCATGATTTCCCCCATCGTCAGGGGCACGCCCCGCGCGTCGGCGGCGGCTGCAATCAGGAAAAACGCGGCCTGATTAATGGTGAGTCGGTCGTTCCCCGCTTCGGCTAGGTAGAGCAGGAAGGCCGACAAGTTCGCTAACTCTCCTACGGATTTGAATAGCGCGTCGGTCTTCTTTTTGCTCTGCATAATGTTCTCCGGCTTGTCGTCGGAAGGTGGACGAGCGGCCCCCTTTTTCGTTCCTGATTTCGTTAGCATTGTGCGGTTCCCCTGTATTTATGGTTAATGCCACTGCGTTCCTCCTGTGTATGTAGCGTTTCCGAGACGGCCATGCAAGCGCGTCTGTCCGGATCGCACGACCTTCACGCTAATCACATCATCTGTCGCCCTCGATAATCATGTCGGGTGAAATCCAACATTTCAAGGGTGTAGTTTGCTGTGCGCGCAAAGGAGCGACCCGTCGTTACTCTCATTTGACACAGGCGCGGCGGATAGCCCGCGCAAGGAAAGTGCAATCAGAGATGCTCCGGGCGATCCTATCGAGGTGCTTGATGTCATCGACGCGGAGGACTTCCCGGCCGTCCCCGGCACGGACCGAGGCGAGGCAGGGATGGATGCCTCCGGCGGTCCCTACGCGGATCGTGGCGGCCTCTTCCGAGGTGCAGCCGTGCCGGAGTGCGGAGGCCCTTACGATGGCTGTGACGACCTCCCTCGCGGTGCAGCGGAGGGGCGTTGTGAGTGGGCTCATGTCCATGATGGGTCTCCTTGATTAAGCCGCGCGCTGAAGCTGGCAGGCTGTTTCGTAGTTGATGGGTCCGCCGAGGCTGGCAGGGCGTTCGAAGCCCCGGTCTTTCAGCCAGCGCAGGGCAAAGGCGCGGGGGTCCTCGGGCCAGCGGCCAGTGCGGAGGAAGTAGCGGTTCTGCTCGACAATCTCGATCTGGACGAGCGCCCCGAACCAAGCGGCCTCAGGCGTGTAGCCGAGGCGGTGGATGATTTCCTCTCGGTGCTTGTCGGCGCACCATTGCTCACCCTTTAGGTCGAACGTGCCTTTCTCGGCATCTTCGAGGTGGATCAGATCGTGCCACGCGCGGAAGGCGTAGTGGGCCTCCGGGTCCCCGACCGTGCAGCCGTGGGCGCTCTCCACGTTGACCGCCACGCGGCCCTCGTTCTGGTAGTACGCAAGGGCGTCAGGCAGGGTGTCCGGTGCGTCCTTAATGGCGTCCCAGCCCTCCGGCATGAGGTCCTTCGCAATGCTCAGGATCAGGCTGTTGAAGCCGGTGCAGAGGGGCTCGGCGGAGCAGTTGTTGATTGCGGTTGGTTCAGCCATCGTAGGGCTCTCCTTTCATGGTTGCTTTGACTTCTTCGACCGCGTGGAAAGCGATCCGGTCGTGTAGGTCGCACGGGTGGTTGAGGGCGATCTTGCGGAGCGCATCGAGGGCGACCGCGAGAGCTTTATCTCGACGACGAGCGTCGGAGCGGGATTTCAGACACGGTGTAGGCATCAGCGCGTCTCCCGGATGGCGGCGATTGCGGCGACGTCGAGATAGGTGACGTCGTCGGGCCGGTTCGATCCGACGCGGCGGAGCCGGACTACGCTGTCGGTCTCGCGGAGGCGTTCAACGGCGTAGCCTGCCATTCGACCACGGCGGCCTCCTACTGTGACCAGAAGGTCTAGCCTAAGAGCGCCCCCTTCCGTGCCCTTTTCGAGGTCCGCCACGGCGAGGCGGAAGTCAGCGGGTTTCATGTGATGGTTCCTTTCGTGATTTTCATGGAAGCGTGAGGTTTACCGACTGAGGTCGGGTAGGACCTCGATCAGTTCGGCGGCGCGCTCCTCAGCCTGAGTCTGCGAGGACGCCAGCACGACGCCCGCGAAGAGGCCCTTGAAGTAGGCGCGGTAGCGGGAGCCACCTTTGCTCTTCTTGGGTTTTGGTATCGAGGCGGCGCGCGTCGGCGGCGGCCCCGGCTCCCGCCATCCGTTATTCAGGAAGGCGAGGAGGTTGGTCTTGTCGGTCGGGACCGTGATGGCCTTCCACGATCCGGCCTTGGAGCCTTCGGCGCGCGTGGCTTTCGCAGCCTCCGCTTGGGTGCCGACATAGCGGCCCTTTGGGGTGACGTAGAGGTTCATCTGGTCTCCTTATCCGACGTTGAGTTCGCGCAGTTCCCGGCGAAGGTTTTCGGTGTGTTCCCAGACAGCGGCGAAGAAGCCGAAGCAGGCGGCGAGGAAGATTACGTTTACGGCGTCAGTCATGTGGTTCCTTTCGGGGAAGTACGGTGTCGATATGGAAGTAGAAGTCGCCATGCTCGGCGCATCGGGCGATGAAGATAGGAAACCCCGTCTCCTCCACCGGAGCGGCCAGCTTGGGCTGGGTCGTCCCGTCCTTGACGGTAAACAGGACTTCGGTCCGGTTACGGCAGTGCGGGCAGGTGATGAAGTCGTTCGGGCCGACGATCTGGATCGCGTTCGGATCATCCATCATGCAGCCTCCTTCAGGTCATCCTGAGCGGCGACGTAGCGGTCCGCGAGGGCGGCCATTCGGCGCAGTTCCTCTTCGGCGGTACGTTTGACCTTTGAGGTTGAACCTTCCGCGTAGAGACGGAGAAGCGCGGGCAGGATTTCCGACCACGTTGGCGTCAGGTCGATGGTTGTGATCTTCGGGTTGTTCATTCAGTCCTCCTCAGGGTTCGTGTGAAAGTGAGCGTCCGGGTAATCCTCGCGGACAAGGCGCTGGGCGTGGCGCAGACCTCTGGCGCGTAGGAAGTAGGCAAGGTCGCCCTCGTCGTTGCCGACCCAGAAGAGAGGGTCGCCAAGGCCCCAATAGGCCCCGCCTTCGTCGTAACCGCCCTCATCGAGCGGGCAGTGGAGCAGGGTCAGCGGCGGATCGTCCGGCAGGACGTCGCCCTGTTGGTGCGAGCGGCGGCCCAAAGGAGCGCCATAGCGGGCGTTTACGGGTGGTGTCGGGTCGATCATGGCGACCTACTTTCGTGACTATCAGGGAAGCGTGAGGATTAGCCGAGCGCGTAACTGCGGGGCTTCTCAGGGCCGAGGCCGAGGACCCCAGCGACGTTGCGCCAGATTTCCTCGCCTTCGGCGTTCGGATCGTCGGCGCGGACAAGGAAAGGCCCAGCGGCCCCTCCGGGCTCGGCGTAAAACCAGACCCCTTGCCGGTAGAGATAGAGGTACTCGGTCCATGCCTCCTTGGCGTCTTCGAAGTAGGCCGCCGCGTTGGCGAACGTCTGAGGTTCGTCCTTGTTCACGGCGTCTGCGAGGGACAGTTCCACGGTCTGTGACAGGGCGGAATAATACCCGCCCGAGGCGACCTCGCGGGCCTGTATCGGGCTTGCGTAGTTCTCGACAAGCGTCTGTCCGACGCCCTCAAGGTAGCCGTCATAGTGGCAATAGCTGGACGTCACGATGCCCGTTTCCGGGTCTTCGTATGCGATGGATGAGCGAGTGCCCATGTCAGTCTCCTTTCGGTTCTAGGGTGATGATGTCGAGGGTGTCGGTCAGGTCGGCCTTGGACCTTAGGAAGAGGACCTGTTTGTCGCCTTGGAGGACATCCTCATCAGCGCAGCGATAGACCGCGAGGCGATAGCCATTCTGGGCCATCCAGATGCGGACAGGCTCAGGGAACCAGTGGTCGATCCCTTCGAGGTCGATGACGCCACAGTAAGCGCGACCGGCAGCGAAGTTCACAGTCAGCTCTCGCCGATCAAACCCCTTGTCGAACCACGGGTTCGGATAGTTTTCGACGTCGTCAGTGTGTGTCTGGCGACCGCTGCGAAGCATCAGGGTCTCGATCATGGCGTAGTCATCCCCGAAGGGGCCGTTGCCTTGATTTGTCTCAATTCGATATACGTTCATGGCTCTCCTCCTTTCATGGAAGCGTGATTAGTTGGCGGTAGGGGTCGAGCGGTGAGCTATGTCGATGTCCACTGCGGCCTTGGCTTCGGCCAGCGTCTCAGGAGCCTCGCCAAGGCAGGGCTCACTCTCAGACGGTGGGAATATCTGGAACACGGTCGCCTCTTCGATAGGACAGACGCGCCAAGCCCCGGTTTCGTAGGGGTCTTTCAGAGGGTCTATTTCGTAGCCCCGGTAATGGATGGTGTGGGTTGACATAACGGGCTCCTCAATTGGCAGTAGGGCTGGGCCGAACGAGGCCCTGCGTGATGGCGGCTTGATACGCGGCGCGGGGCGAGGTCTGGGCGGTGGTCTTCGTGGACGTCTCAGTCATGGATCACGCCCTCCGCTATGAGGGACTGCGCGGTGCGCCCGAACCAGCCCTGAAGGCGGTAGGCGAGGCCGGTGTCGTGGAGATATTGCCAAGCCTCGACTTGCTCGTCTCGGGTGGCGTCGATGAAGCCCTCAGCGCGTCCTGTGGCGGTGTAGGCGTCGAGTGTCGGTTGGGTCATTTGGTTCCTCCTTTCGATTGTCAGAGAAGCCTCCCACTCGGAGAGGCTTGCCGGATAATCGGGGAAGCGTGACTTTAGGCCGCCTCAATCGAGGTCGGCCCAGAGCCAGATCAGGTTCCCGGCGATGGCGACCGGAGTGGCCATCGTGGCGTCGATCAGGGAGACCACGAAGGTCGCGGTAACGGTGAAGCGGATCACATAGGCCCGCTTGGCGTGTTGGCGGGTGAATAGGGCCGGACGTTGCATGGCTCAGACCCCCTCAGGGAGTAGAGCCACGATGCCCAGCGCAAGGCACCCTACGGCGGCCATGTGGTAATCGACCACGCCGACGCCAACGCCCGCGAAGTAGATCAGATGGGCTGGGTTCTCGCCACGGTGGGCGAGGTGGCGGGCGGCCCTAGCGGCGGCCTTCAGGCGGACGAGATAGGTCATGGTGAGTCCTCCGGGATGGTTTGTGGTTGAGCCAGCACAGGCTCAGGTAAGGCCATGCCGTTGCGACGATCATGGCGAGGCCAAAGGCGGCCATTGCGGAAGCGTCAGACATCAGGCTCTCCTAATTTTGATTGTGACTTCGCCATCAGCGATTGCGCGGGCGGCATTCGACAGGACCATCATTGACCAGTCTTCGCCTAGAAAGAGGCCAGCAAGGATGCCCGTAATGAAGTCGCGGTTGCCCGCGCCCCAGCGGTCAATGACGTCGGCATGTTCCGGGCTGACCGAGTTGAGAAGTTCGGCGGCGGCGGTGGCTCCCGGCCCCGTGCCGTTGACGTCAATTTCAGTGACATACTGCATCAGGATTTCCTCTCGTAGTGGCGGTTGGCGACATAGGCCCGGACCGAGGCCATCCGGTCCCGCTCCTCTCGCTGACAGCGCCGGTCAAAGCGCCAGAGCGGATAGGCAGCGAGGCCGCCCAGAAGCGGGATCAGGGTGAAAAGGTCCGCGAGGACGTTCAGGTCAATCGTTTGGGACATCAGATAAACTCCACGTTGGCGGCCGCGGTCGAGACCATGACGGCGTCTTGTCCGAAGATGATTTTGTAGGAGCCAGCGACCATCCGGATGGCCCTCAGGACCTCCTCAGAGCCATCGTGGGCGACCTCTAGGATCGTGGTCGGCTCGGAGATGGTTTCGCCGGTGGCGGCATCGCGCCAGCCGCCGCGCCCGTCGATGACCGTGAAGCCATCCGGGAAGGCGGGGTTGATGGTTTCGTTGCGAAAGCCGATCCATTCGGGATCAGTGACCAAGCCGCCGCTAGGGCGGGCTCGGCCAAACGCTACGCGGGTGATATAGGTGAGTGTCATTGCGTCCTCCATGACATTCATGTAAGCATGACTATCTGGCAGAAGCGCGCAGGTCGCGCCGCTCCATTTCGATCAGCTTGTCGAGGTGGTTGTAGGCGTCCGCATCACCCTGTTGCAGGGCGTCTTCGCGGGCTTTGAAAAGCATTGAAATGCGGTTCATTCGATCCTCCTATGGTATCCGTGGAGGGCGGTTGGGAGACGCCTCAGGAGGACGTTTGGACGCCCCCCCACGGATACCCCGCCGTTGCTACGCGGCGGTAAATATCCAGTAGGCGTTAGGGCTGGACTTCCGGTCGTCCTGCCAGCCAAGGCGCGCTTCTTCTGCATCACGACGCGCCCCGCCTACGGTATCCCCTTGGGATCGAACCTCGGGGGAGGCAGGGACCTTAGTGGCTCTTGGCTTGCGCCTTACCCTGCATCTCTCGCCCTCCTACCGTGCCAGCCAGTCTCGTCTGAAACCTCGACCTCGGAGGGCGGGGTCCCCCTATTTGCTTGGCCGGGGACCGTTGCTGCGATGTGTCCCTAATATGCATTTCCCAGATCGTAATGCAAGCATGAAAGTCATGGAACCGTGATAATAATGGATAAGAGGTTGATACTTAAGGAAACTTTCTAGGTCCGCTAGGGTGCCTTCGCCCGCCAGATCGTGCCATAATGGCGCAATGACAGACATCTCAAAGCCCCGCTCTGGCCGCCTATCTCCCCTTCAAGCCCTCGCCATCGTCGCCGCTACGGTCGCCGCATTGGTCCCCTATGGGATCGAGGCGGGCGCGCCGCTAGGGATCGGCATGGTCGCCCTATACGCGCTTGCAGGGGCCGTTCCGTTTGCCCTTGTGGCTCTGGCCGTGGGCTGGGCTGGAAGGTCCGTTTGGGCTGGGCTGGCGGTTCCTATGGTTGTCCTAGGGGTTAACCTGTGGGCGGCCCTCGGCTGAAAACAAAAACGCAGGGGCCAAGGCAAGCAAGGCCGAAACAAACGGGAGACAGCCCGCACACGCGCGCAAGGGGCCGCCACGGTCGCCATCAGGCCCCGCTAGGTGCGTCAAGTGGCACGCGTTCTGCCATCGTATTGGCTCAATCCCTAGGCTCAAGTGACGGGTGCGCCAGCAAACCGCGCCAAATGCCGCCGTGCAGCCCCCTGCCTGTGCGCTTTGAGAGCCTCTTGAGGTCCGGGCCGCAGCCCGTAGGGCTGGGCACCCCTATGGGGGAAGCGTATAGTTTCGCGCGTATATACGGCGGTTCGGAAATCTGCACCAAAATCAATCCCCTCAGGAGAGCCCCTAGGGAGCCCGCTGAGAGCCATCTGGGAAATCAGGCCTCGCCATACCGGAGCCCTCCCTAATGACGCCTGACGAGCATCCTTACCGGATATGCAGGGATGTCTGACGTTCTGGGGAGCGTGACTTCGTCTCAGGCGGGAGGAACTCCCTTCCAAGACCTCCAATTCAAGGGGTCTGAGAGGGGAGGTGGCAATATAACTTCCACTCCTAGGGGGAAAGGGACCCTTAAGGGTTATCTCTAAGGGACCCATAGGGTTCCCCCTAGAGCTTCAGTATAGGGGTTATATTAGAGCTTCTACCTTAAGGGACCCATAGGGAGGCCACTCAGTGCCGCCAGCCCTTCTCGCCGGAGATATGTGCGTTCTCATGGCACAGCACATAGGCGTACCAATCCGTCTCCGCGTAGAGGCACGGGTCGGGCATGATGAGGACCCCTTGATCCTTCCCGGTCTGGGCCGCGCAGGCGATGATGCGGGACCCCGGAGGGATCGGATGGCCGAGGTTAGGGCGACACGCTATGTTCACGACGTCCGGGTGAGCGAACAGGATCGTCGGCTTCACCTTCGAGGACCGGAACTGGACCGGAGGGAGGTGCGGATCGGTCGGGTCGGTGAAGTCCGGAGCGTTGATCGTCGGTGTTGGCGGGGCGGCCACAGCGGTCGCCACGGGGGCCACTAGCAGCGCCGCGAACAGCGCCACTAGCATGCTCTTGATGTAGTTCATTGAGTTTCCTTGAGGGGACCCTAGCGTCTCCGTCCACGGCCTCTGCGGCGGTGGCCTGCCTGAGCGGGCTGTCCGAAGATGCGGCTCTCGAATATCTTGCGTTCGAACTCCTCATCTGCCTTGCGCTTGCGCTCGGCCTCGGCCTCTCGGGCGTCGAGGTTGAGGTAGTCCTGCCAGTACGAGATGGCGTTGCTCAGGACGTCCACGCGGTCATCATGGCGCAGAGCGCCTCGGGCGTGGTGGAGGTGGGTCAGTTGGTACAGCCCGGACCTTTCGAGACCCACAGTGGACCCTTTGGTCCTCATACGGCGGGCGCTCTCGATGTCCTCGCGGGCGGCTTCGGTGTCCATAACGAGCCGGTGCGACTTCAGGACAGGTAGGAGGTTGTTGATGATCCGGACTTCTTTCTGACCGGAGACCTTATGGTTCTCTAGGGCGGCCTTGACGCCAGCCCTTCGGAGGTGCGGCTCAAGCAGGCGGGAGAACATCCCGTCGCCAAAGTTGCCCTCGACCCTGATGAGGGAGACGTTCTCGTCCTTAGCGATCCGGGCAAGGGCCGCTAAGGTCGTGTCTCCGTGGCCGTCCACGTAGCCGCCCCACTTCCTCAGGTAGATATACCCGTTGAGGAACTTGGTAACAGCGTAGGCGGTCTCGTCCGTGCCGGAGCCGGAAGGGTCAATCTCAAGGAGCGTCCCGGTGTATTTCAGGAACTCCTTGGCGCGGTACATCGGCGCATGGAGCCGGTCGCCGTCGAAACCAACATTGTCGATGTCCTTATGGACCAACTCGGGGCTGCTGCCCCACGCCACACGCTCCGGCGCAACGCTGTCGGCGGTGTCCATGACGATCAGGTCACGGCCCTTGAGGGGGAACTTGTCGGCATCGCTCAGGCTCGTGTCGAGCATGAACTGAAGCGTGAAGCCTGCCGCGCCCCATTCCGTCTCGCGCTCCATGAGGTCCATGTCGTCGAACCTGTCGGGGTCCGTGGGGGAGCCTCCGAGGGACGATGCGACCGGCTTTGCGAGCGCGGGGTCTGCCTCAAGGTCCTCGCGCAGCATGGGCGCTAGGTCGTCGTAGAGGTGCATCTTCTTCGCCAGCGGGTAGCGGGCGGGCCAGATGCGCATTTCGTAGCCCTTCTCGCGCAGGCCCCGGTAGATCGAGGCCATCGACTGAAAGGTGCCGAGGATGATCGTCTCACCCCCCGGCTTCAGGATCGCGGCGGCCTCGCCCATGCGGTCCACCAGCTTCTCACGAAGCGCCTCCGTCTCGGAGTTCTTGGGGACCTCGACGTCGTCAAAGAGCATGACGTCGCCGCGCCCGCCCGTCATCTGTCCAGTGATCCCGAAGGCGGCCACTGACGGGTCCTTGGAGGGGCCTGCTGGGCCGACGTCGAACTCAAGGGTCGAGTTCTTCTGCCCGGAGCGGGCCTGAAGGTTCGACCACGGGACCACCTCGCGGGTGATGACGTCCTCGGAGCCGATGAGGGTGTGGATGAAGGAGGCGATCTTGTGAGCGAAACGCTCGTTTGCGGAGACCACCATGATCTTGAGGTCCGGCTCACGCCAGAGCCGCCAGACGATGTAGGCCGCCGTCAGGAATGTCTTACCGACGCCCCGGAAGGCCGCGATGAAGCGGCGGCGGGGGCCGTTGGCAAGGAAGTCTGCGATGTCCCTCTGGATGCGCGTAGGCTTCGGGAGGCTCAGCACCCGGACCCAGACGTAAGCTAAGAAGAGGAGGAAGCTATCCTTGAGCCGCTCCTCTGGGGTCATCTTGGTCGGCTCGCTCACTCGGAGACGTAAGCCAGTATTTGTGTGGAGGGATCGACGGAGTAGCTCAGGTAGCTCTCGGTCCCATCGATCAGTCGAGGGATGAGGGGGCTGACCGATGGCGGCGTCTAGGTCCTTCTCGCGGACAATGGCGCCGTCAGAGAAATCTACGATAGGGGAGCTAACCGGGGTCCTGCGAAACAAGACCACTTCCGCTCCATTGGCGGGGGCCGTGTCGAGGTCAACCAAGCTGGCATTGATGAAGGTGTAGGAGGTATCGACGCCATCGACTTCGACATAGACGTTCGCCGGATCATCGTATGAGAACGTGATGTTGAACTGCGTCGTGGCCCCGTCTCCGATGTATTGAGAGAGGGTACTCATGCTTCTCCTTTGAAAAACGAAAAAAGCCCCCTTCCCGGCGTGGGGAAGGGGGCTTCATGGGAGGTTTTGTTATGCCATATCGTGCTATGGGGAGCTTCTACGTCTCCTAGTAGTGGAAGTTATATGTCACGCTCCCCGGAATAAGGGGGAAGCCAGAGCTTCGGGCGTTCATTCTCATAGTCTTCGTACTGTAGGATGCGGGCTAGGCGGGCTTGCACCACCGCCTCGGCCTCAGTCTGTCCTGCCTTGTGGAAGGCGGAGATGACCCATTCCCATGCCTCTTCTTCGTCGTCCGCTTCGAGGACGGCTTCAGCATAATGGGACTTGGGGCCGACCCTGAAGGCTCCCTTATATCCATCGGTCTGGTCGCCAACGATGGCCTGCCAGAAGTGAAAGCGCCACGCTTGCGTCGGCGTCACGTTGTAGATGATCGGCCGCTTACTCCATGCCCCGCTCTTGGTGGTCTGCCTGTGTGGCATGTAGAGCTTTCCGGGGATCGTCAGCATGTCCTTGTCGGCACTCACGATGATCCGCTCATCGGACCGCTCAGGGTCCGTGGCGATAATCCCCATGACGTCATCCGCTTCCAGCGTGGGCCGCTCCTCGACGTCGTAGGTCTCCCGCAACCAATCCTTCAGAGGGTATAGCTGCTGAGGCCTCTCGGAGGTGCGATGCTCCTTGTAGGTGGAGTCGATGCGGTCCTTGCGGAAGCTCGAAAAGTCGTCAGACAGGCAGACGATAAGCTCGTCCACCTTCAGCCGGTCGATCAGGCGGTTGATCTGGTCCTCGGCTTTCTCGATGGCGTCGTCTAGGTCTGCCGATATGGCAGGCGTTCCGTCGTCGGAGGGGAAGTCATAGGACCGTTGGGTCGCGGCGGAGGACATGAAGGCGAGGAGGTCGGCGTCTAGGAGGACGGTTCGGGTCATAGGCTCTCCTTTGCTTGTCGATACAGTCGGTTGAGCTTCCCCGGCTCGGGATGTCGCCAGACCCAAGACCCCGTGTGGGGCTGGAAGTTGGCGCGGAACCAAGCGTCGAGGTCGGGCCGTCCGGTATCGACCGATAGGTCAACCTTCAGGGCCTCCTCATCGAAGACCCCATCGGGGACCAGCGGGTTGCTCTTTATCTCGTAGGCGTAGGCCCAGACGGCCAGCTTGATGCGGCGTCGGCGCTCCCGCTCGACGGGAGAGCCCACGGCTTCAGTTCGGCCACTCCACGCTCCCGGATGATGCGCCGGGGGAGGTCGTTGGCTTGGCTCATGGGGCGGCTCCGGAACGCCCGCCCCATCGGCGGATAAGCTGTAACCGTGGTGTGAAGGCCGCCTTGTCGAGGTAGGCGTCGGCAGCCACTGATGGCTGCGATGATGGACGATAGCGAGCAGCAGGGAGCGAGTGGTCATACGAGTGGTCATACGAGCGGTCGTATGAGTGCTCGCATAGAGGTCGTCGGGCGCGTTTCCGGGCGCCGGCGCTGGACGGTGGACCAGAAGCTGGCGATGCTGCGCGATGCGTTTGGGCCTGATGGTTCGGTGCGCTCGGCCTGCGAACGGCACGAGGTGAGCAGCGGACAGCTGTACACGTGGCGGCGATTGGCGATGTCGGGCGAGTTGACCGGCACAAGACCCTCGTTCCAGCGCTATCCGGGGCGAGCTTTGCCGAGGTCGCCTTGGCCGAGCCGGCAGCTACGGCCGCAGTGTCATCGCCACCGGGATCTGCGCCGAACGGTCGGATCGGCATCGAGCTTCCTTCCGGAGTAAAGCTGACCGTCGATCAGACGGTCGATGCCGATGCGCTGGCGCGGGTGCTTGGCGTGCTCGCCCGATGATCCCGCTTCCGCCTTCGACCCCGCATTTACCTCGCTTGCGGTGCGACCGACATGCGCAAGGGCTTCGACGGTCTCGCTGTTCTGGCGCAGCAGGTGCTGAAGCAAAGCCCGCATTCCGGCGCCTTGTTCGCCTTTCGCGGCAAGCGCGGCGATCTGGTCAAGCTGCTATGGTACGATGGCCAGGGACTGTGCCTGTTTTCCAAGCGCATGGATCGCGGCCGCTTTGTCTGGCCGATGACGAAGACCGGTAGCGTAAGCCTTACCGCGGCGCAGCTTTCAATGCTGCTGGAAGGTATCGACTGGCGCCGTCCGGAGCGCACCGCGGCCCCGCTTTCTGGCGGGATAAAAACGGCAGTTTCGTGGCGGTTTGTCTGGCATTGAGCGTCCCGATCCGCTAGAGGATGGAGGTGCCAGAGCAAGCTTCTTCTCACATGGACAAGGACGCCCGGATCGCCGAGCTGGAAGTAGCTCTTGGCGGCTCGCGACACGCTGATCGAGACACTCCGCTTCCAGCTTTCCCAGCTCAGGCGGATGAGCTTCGGCCAGTCCTCCGAGAAGCTTTCCAGCCAGATAGAACAGCTCGAGCTGACGCTGGAAGAACTGGAGGGCGAAGCCGAGCTCGTCGATGCCCACAAGGATGTGCCAGCCACGAGCAGGCGCAATGCGCCGGTCCGCAGCCTCCCGCCCATCTGCCCCGCACCGAGCGTCGGATCGAACCCGAAGCCGGCTGCTGCGCCTGCCCGGATTGCGGCGGCGCGCTTCGTGCGCTTGGACAGGACAGCGACGAGATGCTCGATGTGGCACCGGTGCAGTGGCGCGTCATCCGCACCGTTCGGCCCAAGTATTCCTGCCGGTCCTGCGAGAAGATCGTCCAGGCAAGGGCCCCTGTGAAGGCGATTGCGCGCGGCAAGGCCAGCTTTGCCACGCTTGCCCATGTGGTCGTGAACAAGTTCGATCACCACCTGCCGCTCTACCGTCAGGCCGAGATGATGGCGGCGCAGGGGATCGATATCGACCGCTCGACCCTCGCCGGTTGGACAGGCCAGGCCGCTGCGCTGCTCGATCCGATCGTCGCCCGTATCGCGAAGAAGGCCTCAAGGCCGGCAAGCTGCACACCGATGATACGCCGGTGCCGATGCTCGTGCCCGCAAGGGCAAGACTGCGCAAGCCAGGCTGTGGACCTATGTCGTCGATGATCGCGCCTCGGCGCCGCGCCGCGGTCCGGCGCTGGTCTGGTATCGGTTCACCCCCGATCGAAGCGGCGTCCATCCCCAAGGCGAGCTCAAGACCTTCACCGGTCTGCTTCAGGCCGACGGCTATGCCGGTTACGACAAGCTCTATCAGGGGAACCGTATCAGCGAGGTTGCCTGCTGGGCACATTTCCGCCGCAAGATCTTCGAGAACCATCAGACCAGCCCGACCCCGCTGACCACCGACCTGCTCGAGCGGATCGCCGATCTCTACCGGATCGAAGAGGAGATACGAGGCGAGCCGCCCGATATCCGACGGCAACATCGGCAGGAGCAAAGCGCCCGCAGGTCGACGAGCTGCGCATCGTGATCGACGACGCGCTGCGCCTACTGTCGCCTAAATCGGCATGGCCAAGGCGCTTGCCTATGGTCGCAAGCGCTGGGCCAGCGCTCACCCGCTATCTCGACGAGGGCACAGCCGAGATAGACAATAACATCGCCGAGCGCGCGATGCGCTCGGTTGCCATCGGCGGAAGAACTGGCTGTTCGCTGGCTCCAGGGTTGGCGGCGAGCGTGCCGCCGCCATCTATTCCGTCATCGAGACGGCCAAGCTCAATGGCATCGAGCCGCAGGCCTACATCGCCGACATCATCGAGAAGGTCGCCAGCGGATGGCCATCGAGCGCGCTGGACGAACTCATGCCCTGGAACTGGACAGCCGAGCCTGTGCCCGTCAGCCCATTTCTGTTAACAGGGCGGCATGACCGAGACCATCGCCCGACTGCGGATCAGCCTCGATGACATCGAACCCGAGATCTGGCGCATCGTCGACATGCCGCTCACCGGTAGCTCAAGATGCTGCACGATGTGATCCAGGCTGCGATGGGCTGGCAGGACTATCACCTCTGGCAGTTCGAAGCGGCGATCGGCTCTACGGCGTTCCCGACCCCGATTGGCCCGACCGTGATCTCGCGCCGCCGCCAGGAACGTCAGGCTCGGTGCGCTGATCGAGCGCGGGATCCGCGACCTGACCTACACCTATGACATGGGGGACGACTGGCGCCCACCCTCACCGTCGAGAGCGTCGGCCTCGGCGATCCCGACATCCATTACCCGCGTTTCGTAATCGGCGAACGCCGCTGCCGCCCGAAGATGTTGGCGGTTTCCCGGGCTTCGAGATGTTCCTCGACGCCATGGCGGACCCGTCGCACGAAGAGCATACGCATCTGAGGAGGTGGCATGGCGGCCGTTCAACGCAGACGATATCGACGAGCAGGCAATCGTGCGAAGGATGGCCGCCATCGCCAGGCGACGGCAGATCGGAAAAGCCGCCTACGCCAGAAACCGAAAGTCAGCCTGACAAGGCGGCCTTCACGCACCGCTTACGATAAGCTCGCAGATTGTGGCATGGCGGACGTCATAAGGACCCTTCTCTCGGGACCAGTCCTCGGTCACTAATGCCGGGTCCGTATGCCGCACTTGTCGTTGGTGCAGCGGACGCCCATCCGGGCGGGATAGTAGCCATAGGAGCCAGCATGGTCGATCCAAGCGGACTTAGAGGAACATGCAGGGCACCGTGGAGGTTCCGGGCGGTAGTCCTCAGGGCCCTTAGGCGGCTCAGGACGGGCCTTCGTGAAGGAGGTGGCCCGCTTTACCTCAAGCTCCTTGATCGGCGTCTCTCGGCGCTCCCTGAGGAGTCTGCGGGCGACTTTCGGAGAGAAGGTCATCTTGGTTCTCCCGCGCCCTGAGTGTTCAGGTGGATTGCCAAGTTCAGGGCGTCGGGAAGGTTATCGAAAACTCCGTGGGTCTCAAACGACCAATCCCAGACTTCCCATGTCAGGCGGTCGGCTTCAGCTAGAGTTGCAGGCCCTTCTCCTTTGGCGGTAACAGGCACCGTGATTACGAAGTGAGGCCAAGCGCGAACGTCCTTAGGCAGCCTCACCATATCTTCCACCACGGACCCTTTTCGATCTTCTCGACGGCTTCCTTCTCCCAGCGGTCACAGGTCTCCCCGATGCCTACGATTGCTCGCTTGTCGGCGTTCGACTTGTCTAGCTGGCCAGCCTCGCGGTTCCCGAAGTCTACCCATGCGCCCGCTGTGGAGGTCTGAGGGAAGGTGGCGTGAGGCGTGTCCTTACCTAGGCCTGAGGCCGAAACCATCTCGCTGAAACACTGACTCGCAGGCCGGTCGGTCTGAATTACCGTCGTGCAGGCAGAGAGAGTCAATGCCAGCGCGGTGAAGATCAGGGTCGATTTCATCGCCCGCCCCCGGCGCGTTGTGGATGTCATTGGATGCGTTCTCCGTTCTGTCGTCTATGTCATCGACCTCGTCCCGGTGCCTGATGATGATCGTCGTGTTTTCCTTCGCGGCCCCTGCTTGGGACGTCGCCACGGCCTTGTCGGAACGGGCGTCAGCGGCGTCCTGTTGGACCGCTGCGGGCCGGAAGATCACGAACCAGACAGCCAGCCCGATGAGGGCGAGGGTGGCGACTCCGGCGACCGCTTTGATTATCAGCGAGGCCCCGGTGAGGGACGTTGGGATGTTCGGAAAATCCATCAGGCCACCGCCTCGAAGTCTCGATCAAACAGCGCGGCGTCTCGGGAGGTGATCCGGGTGATTGTCTGGCGGCCCTGTCGGAAGCGGACGCGGTACGCGACATCGTTACCATTGATGGCGAGGAGTTCGGCCTTGAGGCCATCCTTGCGGCGGCGGTGCGTTTGGATGAAGTCGGTCATTCGGTTTCCTTTCCGTAGGCTGCGCCGGTCACGCGGACGCCCTCGCGCAGCGTTGCGTAGAAGCTGGCGATGTCGCGGAGTTCGCGAATGGTGGCGTCCGACTTGAGCCGGTTGGCGCGGTTGCTGATGACGATGACGTTGCCGGGGACGTATCCGAGCTTGGGCCGGATGCGGTCGAGCGAGGGGCTGTGGTCCTTACCGCCCCGACCGCCTTTGGCGATGTAGATCGGGATGCCCAGAATAGGCATCACATTCGAGCAACTTTTCCGCGAGTTATCTGACAGTTAGGAATTTGGTCCTCGGCAAAAAGCCCTCAAAAGGCCCTCAAAAACCGTCTAATGCATTGGTTCGATGCCTTTTTCAGGACTCGGAATTGTCTCAGCGGCTTCGAATGGAAAGGTAGTTCAATGTCTCCTTTGCGCCCTCATGTCGGACGTTCAGGCTCTAACAAACGATCCCTGAAAGCCAACAGGTAGCTTGCTCTAGTTATGCGCACCGCTGATGTTCGATGATGGTTGGCATTGCGTTGATCCTGGCACAACCGGCGCTATTTATCCATGATGAGACAAACGTTGACGAAGCCAACGTCCTATGCGCGTCCGTGGATAGTGGTTCTGATCATCATGAACGTCTTTCTTCTCGCCGCCTCCGCAGCCCTCTTGATCAATCAATCCGCCCCGTTGGCCGAACCCCGCGTCGTCACTGCGCGGGGCGATCTTGGCGCGGATGAACGTGCTACAATCGATTTGTTTCGCAATGCGCGCGATTCAGTGGTGTTCATTTCCACCCGGCAGCGTGTGGCCGATTTCTGGACACGCAATGTCTATAGCGTGCCGCGCGGATCGGGCTCGGGTCTCGTATGGGACGAGGCAGGCCATATTGTGACCAATTTTCATGTCATCGAGGGCGCCTCCGAAGCGCAAATGCAGCTTGCCGACGGTCGCCAGTTTTCCGCCACGCTGGTCGGTGTTAGCCCACAACACGATCTTGCTGTCCTGAAAATAGGCGGTGCGGGCTTCACTGCGCCCGCGCGGGTGCCAATCGGGACAAGCAGCGACCTGCAGGTCGGACAGAATGTTTTCGCAATCGGAAACCCGTTCGGACTGGACTGGACCCTGACCAAGGGCATCGTTTCGGCGCTCGATCGTTCGCTGCCGAATGAGAATGGTCCCGACATCCGGCACCTCATCCAGACCGATGCCGCCATAAATCCCGGTAATTCGGGTGGTCCGCTGCTCGATTCCGCGGGCCGACTGATCGGGATCAATACAGCGATCTATAGTCCTTCCGGGGCATCGGCCGGGATCGGCTTTGCCGTGCCGGTCGATACGGTCATGCGCGTTGTGCCGCAGCTCATTTCCGAGGGGCGCTATACGCGGCCCAGCCTTGGCGTTGAAAGCGATGACGATATAAACGACCGGCTCAAGCGCGCCTCGGGGATCGAGGGCGTTTTTGTCCTGCGGGTCGATCCCGGGTCATCTGCAGAGCGCGCCGGTCTGGTTGCTGCCCAGCGCACAAGGCGCGGGGTCGCTCCAGGGGACATCGTTACCGCTCTGAACGGCAAACCCGTTTCCAGAGTCGGCGATCTGCTCGCCCGGCTTGACGATTTTCGGGTCGGACAAAGCGTCGAACTTACGCTGATGCGCGGCGGCGAAGAGCGAACAGCCAGGCTCGAACTCGAACCGGGAAGCTGATGCAAGAAGAAGGGCCGGTCCACTGGTAGGACCGGCCCTCACGGCTGCCATTAACCGGCGTTGATGGGGATTGTCTTGCGTCCCTTTGCCGCTTCTGCGGTACGCGGAACCGTAACGGTCAGAACACCATTACGGAAGGCCGCCTCGACCTTGTCCTCGTCGATCTGCGAAGGCAGGCCGATGCGACGTTCGAAGCGGCCATAGCTGCGTTCCGAATAGCCGCGTTCCTCGTCGCTGGTTTCGGACTTCTTTTCGCCCCGGATCACCAGCTGGTGATCGTCCAGGCTGATTTCGATGTCCTTTTCTTCCATGCCCGGCAACTCGGCCGTGACCCGGATTTCCTTGTCGTTTTCCGACAATTCGAGCCGCGGCCAGCCAAGGCTGCGTCCGATGGACGGCAGCGAGGGCATGGAAAACCCGCGAAACATGTCGTCGAACAAGCGATTGATATCCCGATGAAGCGACATCACCGGATGATCGACCCGCTCCTCCTGCCGGGGAGCGATGTCCTGACCCTGGCTTTTCCAGGGAATGAGATCGCGAATTGCCATCTCGACATTCCTCCTGTTTTCCGACTGGTTCAGGCAAGCTCCGTCAAGCGGGGCAGGTGCGGTGGCACCCACCCCGCCGAGGATTTGCCCGGTAATTGAGGCTTAGGCCGCCTTGTCTTCGGTCAGCTGCGGCGTGTCGTCATTGACATGCTCGCGGCTTCCGATGGCGATCTTGCGCGGCTTGAGCGATTCCGGGACGATCCGCTGGAGCGAGATCGTCAACATGCCGTGCTCGTAATCCGCATCGCGCACTTCGACATAGTCGGCCAGCTGGAACCGGCGCTCGAACGCACGGGCAGCGATACCGCGATGAACGAATTCAACACCGTCTTCGTCCTTCTCGGTCTTCTGACCGGAGATGACGAGCTGGTTCTGCTGTGCAGTGATGTCGATTTCGTCCGGACGGAAGCCGGCCGCCGCCAGGGTGATCCGGTAGCTGTCTTCGCCGGTGCGGACGATGTCGAAGGGTGGGTAGCCATCCTGCGTTTCGGCGCGGAAGCTGTTCTCGAGCGCATCGAAAAGCCGATCGAAGCCGACCGTCGAGCGGCGATAGGGGGTCAAATCAAATGCAGTTCTCATTTCCAAATCCTCCTTGTTGAGCAATCTGGGCATGAGAGGCGCCGGGAACCAAGAGCCGACGCCCTCTGTCCAACCGGACCCGTTATGGCATCCGGTATTAACGCAATTAGGAATCGCGCAATTGGTTTCAAGACCCGATAAAAATTTTTTATCGTCTTGTTTTCAGTGTTTTGCAAGAGAAAACCAGGCACACCGATAGAGGTGCGCCTGGCCTTCTTCCAGGAGAGAATATGATTGGATGCAGTCCGTTTACGCGGTCAGCCGATCGCTGCTCGCGTGATCGGAAGTCCAGCTTTGCATCTGGTCCTTGAGCGCCAGTTTGAGCTTCTTCAGCCGGGCAATCAGAACTTCGTCAGGCCGGGGTCGTTTGCTTTCCAGCCGGATTTCGTCCTCCAGCCGCGCATGTTCGCGTGAAAGATAGTCCAGATACCTGTCGGTCATTATCTACTCCTCTCTCATTCGACCGATTTTCCGATGTTGCCGCGTTTGAAGCCTGCCTCGCCCAGAACGGCGTGTGCAGGCGCCCGGGCAGCACTGCCGCCAGCGGTGTGCTTGAGGATGGGAGAGCGCGGGGTCACACCGCGCTCTCCTCATCGGATTAGAAGTCCATCGCCGGCATCGGAGCGGCCGTGTCTTCCTTGGGCAGTTCGGCCACCAGCGCCTCGGTGGTGATCAGCAGCGAGGCGACCGAAGCCGCATCCTGCAGCGCCGTGCGCACCACCTTCGCCGGATCGATGACACCCGACTTCACCAGGTCTTCATATTCGCCGGTCGCGGCGTTGAAGCCATGGTTGTAGTCGTCGCCTTCGAGCAGCTTGCCGACGATATAGGCACCGTCCTCGCCCGCGTTTTCGGCGATCTGGCGAGCCGGGGCGCGCAGCGCGCGGCGAACGATGTCGATACCCGACTGCTGGTCGTCATTGGCGGCTTTGAGCCCGTCGAGCGACTTCAGCGCGCGCAGCAGGGCGATTCCGCCGCCCGGAAGGATGCCTTCCTCAACCGCAGCGCGTGTGGCGTGCAGGGCATCGTCGACACGGTCCTTGCGCTCCTTCACCTCGACCTCGGTCGCACCGCCGACACGAATGACGGCTACCCCGCCAGCCAGCTTGGCCACGCGCTCCTGCAGCTTCTCGCGATCATAGTCGCTGGTGGTCGTCTCGATCTGGGCACGGATCTGGCTGACGCGTGCGTCGATATCCGCACGGGCGCCGGCGCCGTCGACGATTGTGGTGTTGTCCTTGTCGATGATCACCTTCTTGGCGCGACCAAGCATGCCGATCGTGACATTTTCCAGCTTGGTGCCGAGTTCCTCGCTGACCACGTTGCCGGCGGTGAGGATGGCAATATCCTCCAGCATGGCCTTGCGGCGATCGCCGAAGCCCGGTGCCTTGACCGCCGCGACCTTGAGGCCGCCACGAAGCTTGTTGACCACAAGGGTTGCCAGGGCCTCACCTTCGACATCCTCGGCGATGATCAGCAACGGCTTGCCCGACTGCACGACCTGTTCGAGCAGCGGAATCATGGCCTGCAGGTTCGACAGCTTCTTCTCGTGGATGAGGATGTAGGGATCCTCGAGTTCCACCTTGAGCTTTTCGGCGTTGGTCACGAAATAAGGCGAGAGGTAGCCGCGGTCGAACTGCATGCCCTCGACCGTTTCGAGCTCGGTTTCGAGGCTCTTGGCTTCCTCGACGGTGATCACGCCTTCATTGCCGACCTTCTCCATCGCTTCGGCGAGGATGCGGCCGACGGTTTCGTCGCCATTGGCGGAGATCGTCGCGACCTGCGCGATTTCGCTGTTGGCGGACACCTTCTTGGCGTGGTTTTCGAGGTCCTTGACCACGGTGCCGACGGCGAGGTCGATACCGCGCTTCAGGTCCATCGGGTTCATGCCGGCCGCAACTGCCTTGGCACCTTCGCGCACAATAGCCTGGGCCAGGACGGTGGCAGTCGTGGTGCCGTCACCTGCCTTGTCGTTCTGCTTGCTGGCGACTTCGCGCAGCATCTGTGCGCCCATGTTCTCGAACTTGTCCTTGAGTTCGATTTCCTTGGCGACAGTGACGCCATCCTTGGTGATACGAGGGGCACCGAAGCTCTTCTCGATCACCACGTTGCGGCCCTTGGGGCCGAGAGTTACCTTGACCGCATTTGCAAGCGTATCTACGCCGCGCAGCATACGATCACGCGCATCCGACGCAAATTTTACTTCCTTCGCAGCCATCTGGCCTGCTCCTTTCTCTTCTTTCGATTGAACTGAAGATCGGGTTGATTGCTTACGCCGCCTTCTTGAGCTCGGCGGTGGCTTCGATGATGCCGAGGATGTCGCTCTCCTTCATGATGAGCAGGTCCTCGCCGTCGATCCGCACTTCGGTGCCGGACCACTTGCCGAACAGGATGCGGTCGCCCGCCTTGACGGCAAGTTCCACCAGCTTCCCGGCATCGTCACGCGCACCCGGGCCGACGGCAACGACTTCGCCTTCCATCGGCTTTTCCCTGGCGGTGTCAGGGATGATAATGCCGCCGGCCGTCTTTTCTTCGGCCTCGATACGGCGAACCAGCACGCGATCGTGCAAAGGTCGGAAATGCATGCATAACCTCCATTACAAAGCGAAATGACTTACAGCGCCTTCCCCGGATGATCGGCGAGAGACTTTGGCGATCTAGTTTTGGCGAAAACGGCTTCAAGAGGTCCGAGCAAAATTTTTTGGCACTCACCGATCGCGACTGCCAATAGCCATTTTCCGTTCGCCTTATCAGGGTCTTGACGGTCTAAAATCGACTCACAAAATATCCCGAGCGGAGTAATCCGCGGTGAGTGACCAGCGGCAAGGCAGAAAGGAGGATGTTTCCATGTCGCAACCATTCGCACGCTACCTGCATCCCTTCGATGTAGCGCATCATCCCGCGCTTGAGCCCGAAGTGAAGCGAGCCATCCTGGCTTCCTGGGCGTCTGATCGGCATGCCGTCGAAAACCAGCCGGCGATGCGCCAGCCCCCCGAACTCAAAGGTCCGGTTTCCGTTGACGACGTATTCGCGGCGCTGCGCTCGCTCGACGGCCCGGACAGCCAGCCCACGCTGCAATGACCGATCGCGCTTTTCTGGTTCAGCTGGACGGATATGGGCTGACCACGGCAGAAATCTGCTATTTCATGCCGGATCACCCCTCGCTTGTGCAGATCTATGCATGGCAGGAATACGACGCAGCACCGGATTTTCCGGTGTTGTTCGATTTCCTCGCACATTGGCGGCGGGAGATCGAAGCGGAGATCAGGTCAGTCCGTATCGCACACGAAAAGATGATCCGGCCAGCGAGCTGGCGTTCTGCCGACGGGGTGATTTCTTGGGAGTAGTCCTGCCGGGCGATTGCGCCTGCAGGCTCGGATTCATGCTTATGGAAATGGAATGCTACCTAGAAATCTGGTAACCTTCGCCCACTTGATTGGCAGCTTTACCATTTTCTCGCACTGAAATCTGCCAGTCGGTGTCCGATCAAATCATTCATTGAGGTGGCAAGCTCGGAATTTATGCGGGCCTAGCTGCGGGCCCCGGCACCGGATGGAAACAGCTTTCTGATTACGCTGCAATAAATTGAGCGATCAGCGACGTAGCTTTTTCGGGACTAATTGTTCGAGCGTTTCAGCAGCCGGTTTGGCCCGGCCGAGCCCAATCCGGGCCTCGATCCCGAACGGGCGACCAGTTTCGAAATCGGCGGCAGCACCCGGCTCGGACGGACCCGGCTGTTCGGTTCGGTCTTCTACAGCAAGCTCGACGATGCGCTCGTCACGATGCGCACAGCCCAAGATCTCAATCGCCGGGAGAATATCGGTTCGGCCGACTATTACGGCGCGGAACTGGGTGTCGATGCGCAGTTCTCGCCGACGCTTCAGGCGGGGCTGAATTACAGTTACATCCATCGCAGTTTCGACATCGGGTCAGCGCCGCTGGGAGGCTTCGTCCGGGAGTTCCGGCTGACCGATGTTCCCAGCCACAAGGGTTTGTCTGGATGTCCTGGGAGCTGATGAACGGTCTAACGGTCCTGCCGAGCATCGAATTCGCATCTGGCCGCACCACAATGGAAGCAGCGACCGCAAGCGGCGATACGCCGGTCTGCTACGATCTCAAGGGTTATGTAACGGCTACGCTGCGCCTCGAATATTCAGTGAACGAGCATGTCACCCTTGGCATCGGCGCGCGGAACCTGTTTGACGAATATTATACGCTAACAGATGGATTTCCCGAGCCTGGGCGCAGCGTGTTCATGACCGCCAGGGGCAGATTCTAAGCCGCTTCTGTCTTCGGTTTCGTTGTAACGTTCGGTTATGCATCAGCCATTGTACCACGCTTCGCGGAGCACTAGGATTGACCCGCGAAATCAGATTGGACGGCTGCGAGAGAAGAGAAAGCTGCTGATGGGCTTGTGGCTCCACGCTGTGCCACAGGTTGAAGAGTCGCAATTCGAACAGCACTGATGCGGAAAGCGCCGCAGGCGTCAGACAGGTACGCTCGCAACCAGCCTCCTCGCAGAGGCGATCTGTACCCGACCAACTCATGTTCAGGCAGAGCGCCTTTCCGTTTGGACAGACCGACTACTGGTGACTAGCGGCCGTCATCGACACTCGCTATTAGTTGCGAACTAATCGCAATAAGAAAAATCAGGGGGGAGGAATCAGAAAGGACAGACTAATGACCCGCCATTTTCCGCCGCTGAATCTTGATGCGGTTGCCTGCCGTACAGTTATTGTCGAGGGGGCCCGGTGCTGGCGGAAAGCACGCGATACCGGACAAGCGGTACAGCCATCCCTCTACCAGATGTTCGTATTTCACGACTGTGAAATGCTTGCACCCGTATTCGATAGCCTGATGAGCCTGTGCGAAAATGCACTTGGACGGCAGGTCGTGGTTGGCAGTGCTGTGGCCTTGTCCGAAGACGAAACCATGCTTCTCGGCCTGCTCGACGGATCGATGCAACGATGTACGTGCATTGACTGCATGAATGAAACGGCGGCGAGTCTGGATTGTGCAATCAGTTCGACCCAGATCATGATCGGGACACCGACCTATCCATCCAACATGGTCCAATGAACCCTTGAGGCGAGCCAACCGGCTCCAACGACAAGACCTGATCCAGAACCATGTATATGATTGCGATCGATTTCGAAGCTTCCTGCCTGCCCCAACATGGTCGCTCCTATCCCATAGAAGTGGGCATCTCCGTAGACGGTCTTACGTCCCGATCCTGGCTGATCCGTCCGCATGTCAGTTGGGCGGACTGGACCTGGACCGAGGAAGCCGAACGTCTCCACCGTCTTTCGCAAGTCAGACTCTGGCGCGATGGACTCCCGGTCGAACGGGTCGCCGCGGAGCTTGCCGAAGCGCTGGGCGGAGCGCAGGTCATCGCGGACAATTTGATCGATGCCTATTGGCTCGAAACGCTTTACGAAGCAGCGGCGCAGCCTTGCCCGGTGGAGATCCAATGTATCGGCGAAATACTGCGGGAATCCGGTCTCAAGAGCGATGTCATCTTTGCCGCACAGACCCGTATCGATGCCCTGGGATTTGGAAGACATCGTGCCGGAGAGGACGCGCGCTGGCTGGCTGCGTTGCTAATGGAACTCGAGAAGCAGATGCAGGCAAGGGACCGGTCCTTGCTTCGGGCAACCCGCCCCACGGAATTGCTGGCCTATGCCAACACCTAGCAAATTGAATTAGCATGATCTGCGTGGAAACCAGGCCGACCGTCGAGGTAGATTGCCTCATTCAGATTGAACATCATTCTGTTCGAGGAGTTCAGCCAGGACAACCGCATGATTCACTCGGCTGTCGCGAGCGGCATAGAGCAAAGTCACATCGCCCTGATCGGCAAGATCGCACAGTTCGCTTACAGCTTCGCTATTTGCTTTCAGTTCCTCGCAGTAGCGATCGCTAAATTCCTCGAATCGAGCCGGATCGTGGTCGAACCATTTGCGCAACCCTGTGCTTGGCGCGATCTCCTTGAGCCAGAGATCGAGTTTCGCGGATTCCTTCGACACCCCCCTCGGCCAGATGCGGTCCACCAGCACCCGCTTCCCGTCAGTGCTTGCGGGAGCATCATAAATTCGCTTGATGCGAAAAGTGCCCATTATCGCCCGCCCTTGCTTCCCCGGTTGATCCACGCTGGCGGATCGCTTGCCGGAAAGGACTCGATCGAGGCTTCGTCGACCTCGTCGAAGAGTCCATCATTGAGCAATTGCCGGACCTGTCGAGCGATCTCCGCGACCAGTCCGTCGCGCACAGGTCTGTCAGTGGAATCCTGCCGGGACGCCACGCAGCCACAGAACCGCTCATCGACCACCTCATCGATCAGGTCGCTCAATTCGCAGTCTTCGGCCCGATAGCGCTCGGCGATGTGGCGAACGGCCTGCGTGAGCTGCTCAGGGTCGATCGGATCATCATATTCATGCGTCATGCCATTTGCTCCTGCTCTGGTAGGGCAAGGTGAAGTCGAGGCAGCGCCGGGAACGGACATGTCATTCTAGGCGAGGGTGAACATCGTGACCATGCCACCGATGGCAATGCCGAATGCCATCATCATGATACCGGCAATCCGCAGAATGTAGGTCAACGGATCGCTATTTTCGTTCACCGATGAGGCCGGACGCGGCGGCCGTCCGACGAGGCGCCTGACAAAGTCCTGCCGAAAAGCCATGGAGAAGCCGATCACGGCCAGGATCAAACCGAAGACATCGATGATCAGGACGTAGGCGGGCACGTCATCCTCCTTGCATCCCGCCCAGGTCACACGCGGCCAGTCCGCATTCGAGTCCGGCGATCAGATCCTGTTCGGCTTCGAGGCCGATCGACAGGCGCAGCAGACTGTCATTGATACCGGCGACCGCCCGCGCCTCGTCTCCCATGTCGGCATGTGTCATCGTCGCTGGGTGCGCGACGAGACTTTCGACACCGCCGAGCGATTCCGCGAGGGTGAAGAATTTCACATGGTCGATGAAACGGCGAACCGCATCGACGCCGCCTGTCAGTTCGAAACTCAGCATGGCGCCGAATCCGTCCTGCTGGCGCGATGCGATTGCATGCCCCGGATGCGTGAGCAGCCCCGGATAATGAACCTTGCTGACGGCCGGGTGCTGTTCGAGCCATGTCGCAACAGCCATGGCGTTGCTCTGCTGGACCTGCATGCGCGCGAACAGAGTGCGCAGCCCGCGCAGGGTCAGCCAGGCATCAAACGGTGCGCCGGCACTGCCCACGATATTGGCCCATTGGCGGAGATCCTGCGCTCCATCTGGATCAGCGGCAATGATTGCGCCGCCGATCACGTCGGAATGACCGTTCAGATATTTGGTGGTCGAGTGAACCACATAGTCAGCGCCAAGGGAAATCGGACGCTGGATCGCCGGCGACAGGAACGTGTTGTCGACGGCCACCGCCGCGCCTGCCTGCTTCGCCTTTGCGGCCAGCGGAGCGATGTCGACAACGCGCATCAGCGGATTGCTGGGCGTCTCGATCAGAACAAGAGCGGGCACCTCCTCCAGGCCTGCCGCGAACGCGGCATCATCCGACTGATCGACAAAGCGGACCGAACAGTGCCCTCTGTCCGCACGCGCCTTGAGCAGACGCATCGTGCCGCCATAACAATCATGTGGGGCAAGGATCAGATCGTCCGGCCCCAACCGACTGACCAAAAGGTCGAGCGCGGCCATACCACTCGATGTGATGACGGCGCTGGCGCCGCCTTCCAGTTTTGCGAGCGCCTCTGCCAGAAGATCGCGCGTTGGATTGCCACCGCGGCCGTAGTCATAGAGCCGTGGCTGATCATAGCCCGCGAATTCGTAGGTGCTCGACATATAGAGTGGTGGCGCGACAGCCCCATAGGCCATGTCTTCCGCGACGCCGAAGGCTGCCGCGACGGTCGCCGGATCGGGCGATGGCTTCCCGCGATCACTCATTGAACAGGCGCCCTTCCGTCACCGCGCGGACAATGCCGGCGCGGATAGTGAAATCCCCGAAATGCTCGCCTGCTTGACGCTCGCGGGCATAGCGGCCGAGTGCATCATCCAGATCTTCGAGAATCGCCGCCTCGCCAGCATTCTCGCGCACCATCCGATTGAGACGCTCGCCATGGAATCCGCCGCCAAGATAGAGATTATACTTGCCCGGCGCACGGCCCGTCAGCCCGATCTCTGCGATATAGGGCCGCGAGCAGCCATTGGGGCAACCGCTCATCCGAAGCGTGATCGGTTCGTCAGCGAGCCCATGGCGGTCGAGGATTGCCTCGATCTTCTCAAGCAGCGTCGGCAGGTAGCGTTCGCTCTCGGCCATGGCGAGGCCGCAAGTCGGCAAGGCAACGCAGGCGATCGCATTGCGGCGAAATGGCGAAACGTTGTCCTTCTCCAACCCGTGTTCGGCCAGCAAAGCGTCGATGGCGGCGCGGTCCTCGGTCCGAACGCCGGCGATGATGAGATTCTGGTTGGGCGTCAGGCGGAAGGTGCCGCGATGAATACGCGCGATATCGCGGAAGGCATCGAGGAGCTTCAGGTCGAGCCGGCCACTGCGGATGAAGACCGTGCGGTGATGGCGCCTGTCCGGCGTCGAATTCCAGCCATAGCTGTCGCCGTTCGAGGTGAAGGTGAAAGTGCGCGCGTCTTGGAACGGCGCGCCCATCCTCTGCTCGATCTCGGCCTTGATCCAGTCGAGTCCCTTGTCGTCGATGGTATATTTGAAACGCGCGCGCTGGCGATCCTTGCGGTCGCCATAGTCGCGCTGGACCGCCATCACCGCATCGGCGCAGGCGATGACGCGATCCGCCGGAACGAACCCGATGAGACTGGCGAGGCGCGGATAGGTTTCGGGCGCCTGATCGGTGCGGCCCATCCCCCGCCGATGACGACATTGAACCCATCCAGCCCATCTGACCCGCCAATGGCAATGAAACCCAGGTCCTGCGCATAGACGTCGATATCGTTGGAGGGCGGCAGCGCGAAGCCGATCTTGAATTTGCGCGGCATGTAGGTCCTGCCATAGAAGGGTTCTTCCGGCCCGGACGAAGCCACGCGCTCGTCGCCATACCAGATTTCGTGGTAGGCGCGCGTCTTGGGGATAACATGGTCGCTGACCTGCTTGGACATTGCCGCCACCTCGGCGTGGAACTCAGAACTTTGCGGATCGACCGTGCACATCACCCCGCGGCTGTCGTCGCCGCAGGCAGCGACCGTATCGAGCAGCGTGTCATGCAATCCCTGGATGATCGGCCGCAGACTGTCTTTCAGCACCCAGTGGAACTGGAAGGTTTGGCGGGTCGTGATGCGCAGGGTCTCGCCGCCATGCGCGCGGGCAAGCTCATCGAGTTTCAGCCACTGCGCCGGGCTGCAGACCCCACCCGGCAGGCGCACGCGGATCATGAATTGATAGGCGGGCTCCAGCTTCTGGCGGCGGCGCTCGTCGCGCAGGTCACGGTCGTCCTGCTGATAGATACCGTGAAACTTCATCAGCTTGACATCGTCGGCCGATGGCACCGCTCCGGTTATCCGGTCGAGCAGGCCCTCGGCGATGCTGCCGCGCAGATAGTCGCTCCTGTCCTTCATGGTCTCATCCGGCCCAAGCCGCTCGAGGGGCTGGGAGAGGTCGCGGCTGCGGTCGATGGTGTCGGTCGTCATGGGTCGGGCCTTCAATAAACGTCGCGCTGATAGCGGTGGTCGGACTGGAGCGAGCGGACATAATCCTCCGCTGCCTCGCGGCCGGTGCGGGCTTCGCTCACGACAATGTCGATCAGAGCTTCGTGGACATCGGGTGCCAGATTGGTCGCATCGCCGCAGACATAGACGTGTGCGCCTTCCTCCAGCCAGGCGAAGATGTCGCGGCTTTGCTCCTTCATGCGATGCTGCACGTAGACCTTGTCATTGCCGTCGCGCGAGAAGGCGACATCCATCCGTCCGAGCGTTCCGTCTTTCAGCCAGCCCTGCCATTCGGTTTGGTAGAGAAAATCGGTGCGGAAATTGCGTTCACCGAAGAACAGCCAGCTCTTGCCTCCTGCCCCGCGCACTTCCCGCTCCTGCAGGAAAGCCCGGTATGGCGCGACGCCGGTGCCGGCACCGATCATGATGATCGGAGCATCATCACCCGGCAGGCGGAAATGCGGATTGCTCTGGATATAGACCGGCAGCACTGTGTCGGGCTCGGCGCGATCCGCAAGCAAGCCCGTCGCCACGCCGCAACGTGGTTCGCCATGCAGGTCATAGCGCACCGGGGCCACGGTCAGATGCGCTTCGTCCGGGGTGGCAGCAAGGCTGGAGGCCAGCGAATAGAGACGCGGTTGCAGAGGGCGCAGGGCGGAGACGAAGCCCTGCGGCATCACGTCCGTCACCGGGAAGCGGCGGATGATGTCGATGATATGGTGGGTGTGCAGGAAAACCGAGCGGTCGCCGGAGCGATCGTCCTGCAGCAACTGCTTCAGCGCGTCGGCCTCGCTGAGCAGCGCCCAGTAGTCGAGAAAGCGCGGCGTGGCGGTGGTGATCTCGAAACGGTGCGTCAGGGCATCGTCGAGCCTCACTGTCTGGCCCTTGTGCTCGAACTCGGCATCGGGTTGCAGCGCCAGCATATCGATCAGTGCCGCGACGACTGCCGGATCGTTACTCGCTGCGAGGCCAAGCGCATCTCCCGGCTCATAGGCCAGCCCCGAGCCTTCGAGCGAGAACTCGATATGGCGGGTCTCCTTGGTCGATCCGCGTCCGACGATGGCGATATTGTCGATGACAGGCGCGGGGAATGGATTGCGCTTATCATGGACTACCGTGGATGCAGCGGGCGAAGACACCGCAACAGCGGGAACCGTTGCCAGTTTCGCTTCCGCGCCAATCTGTTCGATGATCGCCCGGGTCCAGGCTTCGGCCGCTTCCTCATAATCGATGTCGCAATCGACGCGGGGCGCCAGCCGTTCGCCACCGAGTTCCTCGAACCTGCGGTCGAGCCGCTTGCCGGCCTCGCAATAAAATTCGTAGGTGGAATCGCCCAGCGCCAGCACGGCAAAGCGCTTGCCCTCAAGCTTTGGCGCCTTGCGCCCTTCGACAAATTCGAAGAAGCCCGTCGCCGGTTGCGGAGGATCGCCCTCGCCATAGGTGCTGACGATAATCAGCACGTCCTCTTCCTGGGCGAGTTGCCGCACCTTGTAGTCGGCCATGTCGGAGTGGTTGCAGGAGAGCCCCTTTCCCTTCGCCGCCGTTTCCAGAGCACGCGCCAGTTCGGCGGCGTTGCCGGTTTCGGTGCCATAAAGGATCGTGAGCTTGCGACCCACGCTCTGCATGGGGGACACGGCCTGCGACGGGGGCGATCGCAGGCCGGCCTCCAGCCCGGTGAAATAACCACCGAGCCAGCACGCTTGCGCCGGGTCGAGCGATTGGACGAGCTCTTCGACCAATCGCCATTGTTCAGGGGTCAGGGCGACCCCCGATACGTCTCTCGCCGTCATTCCTGTCTGTCCTCGACGATTGCGCACTCGTCGCAACGCGGCGGCTCGAGCGATAAATATCCTCGAAGGGCGCGGTCAGAGGCGATTCACTTCAATGGCGCAATTGTCCCGCAAGACATGCCATAAGACAAACGAATGTTATTGGATATTTAATGCAATATAATTGCTGTTATTCGTCTATCGGCATTCATTCGCCGAGATGATGAAGTATGTCGCTGAGCAGAGGGCGTATTCGCCGAATTTCCTCGCGATGCGCCATCGAAAGCGCCGCCAGCAGATCATGGGCCCTTGGTGTAAGCTGCAGCAAGGCGCGCCGCCGATCGTCCTCGGCTACGTGACGCGTTACCAGCTCCATTGACTCCAGACGGTCGATCAACCCGGTAACGCTATGCGGCTTGAGAACCAGCCGCTCGGCCACATAGCCGATCGTCGGCTGATCCGCCTCGCTTCCCCGGATTGCCAGCAAGGCCTGATGCTGCTGCGGCGTCAGTCCGACATCGGCCGCGCGCGCCTCGCTGAAGCCGAGAAATTCCCGGATCGCATGCCGGAACGAGGCCAGTGCAGCGTAGTCTGCATCAGTGAGCGGCGCGCCCTTCGCGGTCATGGCATCGTCCCGATTGAAAAATATCGCAATGCGATATAACCGCCCCCTTCGAACTTCGAAAGGCAAGAATTTTCAATGTCGCTTACGCCACCCCGCGTTGTCGAAACGCACCAGTTGGGAGATCATAGTGTCGATCTTCGCATGCCGCTCCTGGCACTCATGGCGCTTGCCGTCGGCACGGGCGGCGCGCTGGGCGCCTGGATATTGCTCAAGCTGATCGCCGTTGCCACGAACCTCTTCTGGTTCGGCCGGCTGTCCGCCGATCATGCCCTCATCACCGATGCCTCGGTTGGATTGATGGTCATCGCCATACCCGTGATCGGCAGTCTTATCGTCGGCCTGATGGCCCGGTTCGGGTCGGACAAGATCCGCGGACAT
This sequence comes from Croceicoccus naphthovorans, assembly GCF_001028705.1. Taxonomy (NCBI): domain Bacteria; kingdom Pseudomonadati; phylum Pseudomonadota; class Alphaproteobacteria; order Sphingomonadales; family Erythrobacteraceae; genus Croceicoccus; species Croceicoccus naphthovorans. Next base: position 856,924 of record NZ_CP011770.1, read on the forward strand.
GGGATTCCAGAGGCGATCGAGACCATCCTGTTCGGCGAAAGCCGGCTGTCGCTGAAGGTTGCCCTCTTGAAGCCGCTATCGTCCGCGATCTCGATCGGCAGCGGCGGCCCATTCGGCGCGGAGGGGCCGATCATCATGACCGGCGGCGCCCTGGGATCGCTGTTCGCGCAATGCTTCCATCTCAGTGCCGCGGAGCGCAAGACGCTGCTGGTCGCCGGCGCAGCCGCCGGCATGACGGCCATCTTCGGGACACCGCTCGCGGCCATTCTGCTTGCGGTCGAGGTACTGCTGTTCGAATGGAAGCCGCGCAGCTTTGTGCCGGTTGTCGTGGCGACAATAGTGTCCTTCGCTTGGCGGCCGTATCTCATCGGGGCAGGACCGATGTTTCCCATGATCGCCGCCCTGCCCGGTACGGGCTGGCCCTTGCTGGCGTCAGCGGGAATCGGGCTTCTGACGGGTCTGGAGGCGCTCCTCCTGTCCACTTCGCTCTATCGGATCGAGGATCTCTTCCACAAACTGCCGGTTCATTGGATGTGGTGGCCGGCGATCGGCGCGGTCGTCGTAGGCCTTGGTGGACTGATCGACGCTCATGTGCTCGGTGCCGGTTATGCCAGCATCGATGCGTTGCTGGGCGGCTCGCTGACGCTCAGGGTCGTCGGCGCGCTGTTGTTTGTGAAGGCGGTCGTATGGTTGGTGGCACTCGGGTCGGGGACATCGGGCGGCGTGTTGGCGCCGCTCCTCATTCTTGGTGGCGCGACCGGTTACTTAGCCGGGTCGTTTCTGCCCGGCGATGCCGGGTTCTGGGCGATGATCGGCATGGCTGGTATCATGAGCGGCGCGATGCGTGCGCCGATGACGGGCGCGGTCTTCGCTGCCGAGCTGACCGGTCATTTCGATGCTCTGCCCAGCACCATAATGGCCGCTGGAACAGCATATGCCGTCAGCGTGCTCCTGATGCGACGCTCGATCCTCACCGAGAAGATCGCCCGTCGTGGCCGGCACATCTTGCAGGAATATACGGTCGATCCTCTCGATTTGTTACAGGCGGGACAGCTGATGACACCAGCACCGCAGACTCTTCCTTCCACTATGACGGTCTCGGATGCGCTCGATTTTTACACCGCGGACGCCCGTCATCGCAGCCATCCCGTCGTCGATCATGAAGGGCGACTGGTTGGTCTCGTGTCGCGTACGGATGCCCTTCGTTGGCAAGCGGATCACAGTCCAAGTCGAATTACACTTGGCGAAGCCATCTCGGACGTGGAGCAACCTGTTGCCTATCCCGACACGCCGGGCGGTGTTGTTGCCGATCTGATTATCGAAACAGGTATCGGGCGTATTCCGATCATTGAGCGGGAAAACCACAAGGTGATCGGCATTCTCTCGCGCCAAGATCTGCTCAAAGCCCGAAGCGCGAACCGCATCGCGGAAACGGGGCGGAGCCGTCATGTCGGACGTCGCGCCGTTAGGATCGCTGACCGCAATGAAACAGGAACATCGGCAGGGCCGGGGTGACTGGTGACTGCCTACCCCTTGTCTGACGCTCTCGCCGCCCTTCGGACAAGATCAATCACAAGCGACTGCGAAACCAAAATCTCAGTGCCCCCGGTGTGAAGGCAATGTCAGTTGCCAGCGGATCGCCGCGCCTCGCAATACAAAACCTGCGAGGAACCCGGCAGCCGATGGCCACGGCGCGGGCACGTTCATTGTTGTCAGAAGAACGAACAGGAATGCTGCGAACAATGCTGCGGTTACGTATATTTCCCTGCGCATCAATACCGAAGGAACGCCTGCGGTTATATCACGGATGATGCCGCCTAGACACGCGGTAGTGACCCCTGCGGCGATTGCTGGAACCGGCGGGAAACCCGCCTCGAGCGCCTTTCCAGCTCCATAGACCGAGAATGCGGCCAACCCCGCAGCATCGAGCCATTCAAGCGCCCGCTCCGGCCACCAGCGTAGCGGGATGGCCCACACCAAGACCGCGACGATACAGCACAGGATGACGGGCTTTGCATCTATCATCCAGAAAACGGGTGCATCGATCAGCAGGTCCCGCAAGGTCCCGCCGCCAGCAGCTGTGATGAGGGCAAAAAAGCACGCACCAATAAAATCCAGACGCTGGCGCGCGGCCGCGAGCGCTCCCGAAGCGGCAAAAACGGAAATGCCAGCCAGGTTCAGCCACACAAATAGACTTTCGATCGGCAAATTCATGATATGCACTCAATTTGGAACCGAACTTGCGCCTAGCGGGCCATTATTGCTCCATCTTGCGGCGTTCCAGAAATGTTTCCGCCTTGATGATATTCTCCCGGTGCCTGTCCGACATCTCCTTGAGCTCCGCGTGAAGAGCATCGTCGCGAATGCGCAGTATGAGCTTTTCAAGTTTACGGACCACCCAGAGCTGACCGCGATTGAGAAATGCAAGTCGCTCGAGCGGTTCGGCAATGGCCATGGCTTTGCTGCGGAAGGCGCCGGTCTTGCGCGAGGGTGCACCACCAAGACGCCTGATCTGCCGCGTGAGCATGGCGCACCAATGCGCCTCGTCCTTGCGCACGTGTCGCATCAATTCCGTGTAACCTGCCGGATCCTTCGCCTTGCTGCTGTCCAGCGCGACACCGGCACCCGCGCGCTCGGCTTCGAGCAGTTCGTTGAGTGCCGCCAGGATCTCGTCGCGGTCGGCATAACCCATATAGGCATCGGAGGCTTCCGAGGCGTAGCAGACCGGAGAAGAAGGCTTGTTCGTCATACCGCAATTTTCGCTGCGTCATGAAGGCCAGCTCGAATGCGGTCCATGACGCCCGGATCCGCTTTCGTGGAATGCACTACATAGGCGGAATAGGAAAATTCGGGGCTTCCGGGAACCAGAGTCAACCGCCCTTCTTCAAGATAGCTGCGAATAAACCCCTTGCGGAAATAGCCGCTGCCGCCGGTGGCCAGGATGTATTCCAGAGCCAACGGGCCATAGCTGATCGAAAGCACGGAATTGGGCTGATCAGGAAAAGCCGCGTGATAGTTGGCGGCGAACTCGTCCCCCCAATCGATCTCGACATGATCTTGCGGCTTCAGTTCGGTTGTCGTTGGCGTTGTCCTGGCTAACACCAGTTTTTCCTCGAACAGCAGTTCGGCGATGACGCCGGGCCGACTCGGGGCCGCGTAGATGACCGCAAGATCGAGAGAGCCATCCTGCACCTGGCCCATCAGGCGCTCCGACGTATCGATCTGCGTGCGGATCGCGATCTCGGGGCATTCGCGCCGCATCCACAAGAGCCAATGCCGCAAAAGCGGATTCCATAGGCTGAGCTCGGCGCCCACCGATATGACAGTCTCGCGGCCCGGCGGCAAGGCAACAGCGCGCTGCGCGCGCGCCCAGACCTGAACCAGCGTGGTGGCAAAGCGCTGGAACTGCTCACCGGCTGGGGTCAGCTTGGCGCCTGCTTTGTTGCGAATAAAAACAGGCCCGTCGAGTTGCTCTTCGAGAACACGGATACGCGCGCTGACGGCCGTCTGGGTGAGATTGAGATTGGCCGCTGCCCCAACGAAGCTACCGGTTTTCACTACCTCAAGAAATGTTCGGGCGACAGCGATATCCACGCAACATAATCCTTCATATCAACGCTCAATAATATTCGTTTGCCGAATGGATAGTAGCCGGACGAAGATGCGCAGACAAGGAGGCAGCGATCATACTGATAAGCTCGTCATGACGCGGATATATTCATGAAGCTCCTAGGCCCATTGCGCCCGGAGCCGGGCCCATCGGCGCGGGAATCCTGGTCCCTCGCCATATCGCTGGCGATGGTTGCAATCGGCTGTGCGCTCGGGCTCAATGTCTTTCACGAGAGGGGAGCGATAGGCGATGAGCTCCATTTAGCTGCGCTGATTTTCGTGATTGCCGTGCCGCTTGGAGCAATCGTTGCCGTTGTGCAGGAACGCCGGACCTATATTCAGGTGCACAAGAGCATTGGTCAGAGGGCTTACATATATCGTGTCTATAAGGAATGGCCTCATGACCCGCGTCTCGGAAAGGACGCCAAACGGGTATCCCGGAAGCCTGCCCAACGCCTCAAAAGGCGGAAATAATGCCTGCATCTAAGCGGGAGTCGCGAGCTTCATCAGGATGAGCCCACTCACGATCAGCACAGCGGCAACGATCCGCATCAATCCCAGCGGCTCGCCGAGCACCACTGCTCCGACAATGAACGCTCCGACAGCACCGATGCCCGTCCAGATCGTATAGGCCGTGCCAAGCGGCAGGGTCCGCATCGACCAGGCGAGCAGGCCGAAGCTGAAGAGCATCGCGACGAGCATGATCGCTGTCGGCAACGGGCGCGTGAACCCGGCTGACTGCTTCATCGCATAGGCCCAGACGATTTCGCATAGACCCGCAAGAACAAGAACGAACCACGCCACGGCAGCCTCCCATAGTGCCGCCGGGCCGTCCCGGACTTGATCACTTCGACAGAAGGCGGGAACGTGGTCGCCGCGCCGGGCAGATAGCAACGGATGTGACGCGCTTCAATGGGGGCTTCGCTGACCACAGATGCGCGAGCAAAATACAGCAATATCTTTGCGTTCAACTATAGATAACATTCGCTTGTTTGATAGACCTGACCAATTCACATTGCGTGCCAAGCTTACGAAGGAGTCTTCCAATGGTCATCCAGCTCGGGCAAATCGCCCCTGATTTCGAACAGGACAGCACACAGGGCCGTATCAGCTTTCACGACTGGCTCGGCTCGAGCTGGGGGGTACTGTTCAGTCATCCCAAGAATTTCACGCCGGTCTGTACCACCGAGCTTGGCGAGGTGGCGAAGCTGCGCCCCGAATGGGACAAGCGCAACGTCAAGCCCATCGGCCTCTCGGTCGATCCGGTCGAGGCGCATCACAAGTGGGAACTCGACATCGAGGAAACCCAGAGCGCGGCGCTGGATTTTCCGATGATTGCGGACCCCGACGCCCGGGTTTCATCCCTTTATGACATGATCCATCCCGAAAGCGATCCGACCGTCACTGTGCGGTCGGTATTCGTGATCGATCCGTCGAAGAAAGTCCGGCTCATCTTGACCTATCCACCCAGCACGGGGCGCAATTTCGCCGAGATCCTGCGTGCCATCGACAGCCTGCAACTGACCGACACGCGCAGTGTCGCAACGCCTGTCAACTGGTCGCCGGGCGAAGAGGTCGTGATTTCGCCCAAGCTTTCAGATGAGGAGGCCCAGCGCCAGTTTCCGCAAGGGTTCAGAACCCTGAAGCCATATTTGCGGATGGTCGACCTGCAAGCATCCGGGAATTAGCTGCGTTGGACGAAGGCACACCGGATGCGGATGTCAACCAAACGGACAGCAGCTCCGGCAAACTGTTTGCCCGCAATCGCGCTTGGGCGGAGGCTAAAGTCCGCGTCGACCCAACGTTCTTCAGCCGGCTGGTTGGTCAGCAACGGCCGCGATATTTCTGGATAGGCTGCTCCGACAGCCGGGTGCCTGCGACCGAGATTGTCGATCTCGATCCCGGAGAGATGTTCGTTCATCGAAACGTCGCCAATCTGGCGGTCGCGGACGATCCCAGTTTTGCGGCTGCGCTGCAATTTGCCGTGGAGGTTCTTGAGGTCAGCCACATAATGATTGTCGGTCATTACGGGTGTGGCGGCATACAGGCGGCGATGGATGGCGAGACCGACGATCACATCGGGCGCTGGCTCTCGCCGATCCGCGGGCTGTACCGGGACCACGTGCACGGCCCGACCGGTGATCGCGGCGACGCGGAAGCGCTTTGCGAAGCCAATGTCGCTGCGCAGGTTGCGACCCTCGCCGTCAATCCGATTATCCGGAAGGCGTGGACAGGTGGTCACGATATCACGCTTCACGGTTGGGTCTATGCGATAGGCGATGGCCTGCTGCACGAGGTCTGCGCCCCGGTTCAAAAAGCGCCAGGCGGCTCTCCTGATGTCTAACCTTAGCCGAGATAGAAGGATCTTTGGCAATCGACGTGATTAATCCCAACCGGTCCGCCTTGAATGCGGCCGTTAGGGCGTGCGCTGGCGCCAGCGCCGCCGATCGCCAGCTTGACGCCATCATCGCAAGCGCCGTCTTTCCAGCTCTCACCAGTCTGCCGGCGTTGGATACAGCAGTCTGGCGTCATAACGACGGCACACGTGTCCGGGCGCTGCGCTATTCGGGCTCGCGCGCCGCTGCGACAACACTTGTGCCGGCAGGCTGCTGGCTGGAAGACGGAGTCAGCGGCATCGCCAGGGTCTGCGGTGCCGATGGCGAGCGGGACGGAATTCATGCGGTCGGGGAAATAGCAATCTGCATTGCCGCCTTGAAGGCAAGGATCGATGTAAATTCATCCCGGGCTTGAAATACAGGAACTCCAGCGATCACAAGATAGGGTAGGGTCTCGATTTGAAGCTCGACTTCCAACCTTCTCCGGACCCTGGTTTCAGCTTTTTGGCATCAACAGGTTGGCATCACGCGCAAGGCGCCAGCTTCCGTCAGCTTCCTTTCGGAACAAGGTCAGGGTGTACCCGGCGCGCTGCACCGTCTCGCCGGTTGGCGAGGTGATAGTCAGGTCGATACGGTTGCGTGTGAACGCCCAGGTTCCCAAGACTTGCATCTCAACGATGTCGTTCGTCCCGTCAATCTGCGGCCGCGCTCCATCGGACTCACCAGCGGTTGCCTCGAATGCCTCTCGGCCAAATGGCACTTGGCCGGGAACCATGAAAATCACGTCTTCGGTCATGAGTGAAAGGACGGTAGCCGTGTCACCCGATTGGCTTGCCTCCATCCAGGTTGCGACGACCTGTCTGATCGCCTGTTCGTCTTCCGTCATTTTGATCTCCGTCCACGCACACGCCTCGGATTAAACAGTAATTCGAGCAACCCAGAAAAACTAGTGTTGCCATGGGCTTCCCGCTGTTAACCGGCTCCTGTCTCCAATTATTCAATCACAAAGTTCGCAATGGCCGCAATGATCCATCGATCTATATTATTGCTGAAAAGCCTATGGTCGAAGGCTTATATTCTTCTGACCATCACTGCGTTGTGCTGGGCTGGCAACGCGATTGTGGGGCGCGGCGCGCGCGAGTTGGTGCCGCCTGTCGCGCTTGCCTTTTGGCGCTGGAGCATTGCCCTCGTTCTCATCCTGCCATTTGCATGGCCGCACCTTCGCCGTGACAAGGACGTCATCTTGGCAAATCCGCGCATTCTGATATTGCTTGGCATATTGGGCATCGGCGCGTTCAACACGCTGCTCTATACCGGATTGCAGGACACAACCGCATTGAACGCGATGCTGGTCCAATCGGCCCAGCCCGTGCTCATCCTGCTCATCGGCGCAGCCATTATGGGAGATCGGCCGGGCTGGCGGCAATTTTGCGGTGCGACCGTGGCGTTGGCGGGCGTCGTTACGATCATCGGACGTGGCGATCTATCAATTCTGTGGAACCTTCGCCTCAATACCGGCGATCTGATCATCGGCGCCGCGGTGATATTCTGGTCACTTTATTCGGTGATGTTACAGCGGCGGCCAACTCTTCATCCGCTGAGTCTGTTTGCCGTTACGCTCCTGGTCGGGATTCTCGTCATCGCTCCGTTTTATGTATGGGAGATACTTTCCGGCCGGCAGATCATCGCTCAGTTAGGTAGTTGGCTGGCAATCGGCTATGTGAGCATCTTCCCCTCGCTGATCGCTTATCTCTTCTTCAATCGCGGCGTGGAGTTAATCGGTTCGGCTGCCACCGGCATGTACATGAACGTCTTGCCGCTTCTCGGAGCCGGACTGGCGATCCTGTTGCTTGGAGAGGAACTCTATCTGTTCCATGTCGCGGGCATGGCGTTAATCCTGGGCGGCATCCTTTGGGCAGGTCGCGGCCAAGCCCCTCTGGCGGCCGCTCCCGCGAAGCCGGTTGACCTCTCGGGGCGCATATGATGAGCGGCTTATGCAGACCCGTACCGGTCCGCGACAAGTGACTTCCGTATCGGGCTAAGCCTCATTCGTCGCCTGGTCGACCAATTGGATCGCCGGTCACCGCAACCCATAGGATATTCGTGGATACAAATGTTTCCAGGCGACATCGCAGGTGAGCCCTTGTATCGAGAGTAGCATGTTCCGGTTTTTCTCAACCTCGCGACAAGGCGGACCCGATATCGCGATAGATTTCGGGACCGCAAACACCCGCGTCGTTCTTCGCAATGGCGGAATCGTGTTTGAACAACCCACTGCCTCGTGCTTCTCAAGCAAGGGCGGCAAAGAGCTTTTTGTGTCAGCCGGCAGCGACGCATTCGCTATGCTTGATCGTGTCTCTGATGGGCTACATATCCGGCGCCCTCTGGCGCGCGGCGTCGTGCAGGATCTGGGCGCCGCCAGCGTATATCTGCAGTATGTCGTGAAAACCGTTATGGGGCGTTTGCGGCTCGGCCGTCCAAGCGCGATGGTCGGCATACCGGCAGATGCTACGAAAGCAGAAGCTTCTGCCCTGCGCACGGTGCTCAGCGATGCGGGTTTTGGCAGGATCAGTCTTGTGAAAGAGACATACGCCGCTGCAGTCGGTGCCGGTTTAGACATCGGTGCTGCACGAGCATCGATGATCATTGAATGCGGCGCTGGGACCACTGAGATTGCCGTGTTCTCGATCGATGGCGAATGTCTTATTCGCTCCGTGCGCGGAGGAGGTCAGTCGCTCGACGAGGCACTGATCGAACATATGCGTGCCAGGCATCAATTTCTGATCGGCCTGCGGACCGCCGAACGGCTCAAGCACGCCATCAGCCGAAAAATTTCTCTGCGAGTAGGCGATTCTTCCGGAATTGGTGCCGACCCTTCTAATCATATGGTCGAAATCAAAGGAAGGGATCTGCGGACGGGTTTACCCGCTACCCGGCTGCTACCATCTGCGGAGTTCCAGCCGGTATTCAAAAAGCATCTGGTTCCGATTGTCGAAGCAACCCGAGGCGTCCTCGCCACAATCAAGCCTGATCTTGCTGCGGATCTTCTAACCGGCAGCATCATTGCTACGGGCGGCTGTGCCTCAATCTCACTGCTGTCCGAAATGATTACAAACGATACCGGGCTTCCGATAGAGGCGGTCAACGATGAAGCTCTGTGCGTATCAAGAGGGCTCGAAACCCTGATGGCAGGTTAATTAATCACTGCCGGCTGCCTCTAACTATCTCGCCCCTATCCCTTCCGGGGAGCGCGTCGAGAACGGACCCTCTCGGACGGCTACAAACTACTTTTCGCTTCGCAATGGCTGCTGGATGAACGTCTAGCCGCTATCGCGTTCATTCGGCCACAATTGACTTCTTGGGAGGGCTATCCCATCTTTGCGGCAATGCAGTTCAAGGCTTCCTCTTTGCGTTTTCGTCATCTCGGCGGACAGCTTCTCATGGGCATGTAACCCCGGGTTCCGGCGCGGTACGCCCTGAACTCGGGGCAGAACTCGCCAGAACCTTGCATTGGACACGCAGTCCAGTGCGCCCATCCCGGGAAAGCCATCACCATGACACGCAAAACGGCGCCAAAGCGGCCGCCCATCCACATGATTGACACCGAAGCCGATATTCTGACCGACTTGGCCATCGGCGCACAGGAACGCCTGCCACAGGTCAGCGAACTTCTACTTGAGGAAATCGCGCGCGCGAAAGTTCACAGCGCCGGGCGGATATCCATGGACGTCGTCACCATGAATGCCCAGGTGGAATTCGTCGACGAAGCGAGCGGTGCAACACGGATCGTGCAGCTGGTCTATCCCAGACATGCCGATATCGCGGCAAATCGGATATCCATTCTGACGCCGATTGGCGCCGGACTGATCGGCCTGCGTGAGGGCCAGTCCATTCTCTGGCCGGACCGTGTGGGACATGAGCGCAAGCTCACCATCGTAAAGGTACATCAGAGCGCTTGCGACGAAGAGGTGGCGCACTGATGCGCCTGCCAACAGGTCGGGCCGCGGCCCCGATGCTGGTCAGAACAGGCCGTGGCTGCCCGCGGTGGCGCCGAGAACCGTAACCACCGCGATCAGCAGCAGAATACGGTGCAGCCGAGCCATTCGCCTGAAATCCCTTCCCGGGTCAGGCGAATTCTGCATGCGCCGGTGTAGAAACACCGGCTCGACCAGGAACAGCATCGCGAAGAAGATCGCCCAGAGCGCGGCCATTGCGTGCATCCACCAGAATTGCGGGTAGGCGAAACGGTCCCACATCTGCGCGCGATGGATCATCCAGAAGCCGCTGACGCCGGCGAGCACAACCCAGACCCGGGCTTGCGGCGCAAAGCGCCCCTCGATCCGGTGGAATGCCGCAAGCCTGTCATCCGGGGCGGTCGAGCCGCGAATGGACGGCATCACCACAAGCGTGACGAACGCCACTCCACCGATCCAGAAGAGGACCGAAAGGATGTGTATGGCGCGCGCTATGATGATGTCGTCCATTTGTCAGTCCGTCAGGCGGCGAGCAGTTCGTCAGCAGGTCCGAAGAACTCATAGTGGATGCGATCGGACGCGACGCCCGCCAGCGACAGGGTGGAAACCGCATGGCGCAGGAACGGCCGCGGTCCGCAGATATAGTAATCGGCCTCGGCAACAGGCGTATTGGCGACAAGCCATTCATCGGTGATGATCCCAGCTTCGTCGTAATCCAGGCCCTTCACCTCGTCGGCCAGCGGCGTCTGGTGGAAGTCAACAACCTGCACCGCCTTGCTGTTCTCCGTTAGTACGCGAATGTGGCCACGCATGGCATGCGTTTCCCTGTCGTGCGTCCCGTGAATGTACTGCACCGGGACTTCAGCGCCGCTCGCCACAAGAGCTTCGAGCATCGCCACCATCGGCGTAAGCCCGACCCCGCCCGACAGCAGCACGACCGGCCGCACGTTATGTTCGCCGAGGAAGAATTCGCCAGCCGGCGCCGCGACCTTCAGGATGGTTCCGGCCTTCGCCTCGTCATGCAGCCATCCCGAAGCCAGGCCTTGCGGTTCGCGTTTGACAGAAATGCGGTAGCTCTCGCCATTCGGCGCGGAGGAAATCGAGTAATTGCGTTTGACGGGAGGATGCCCCGGAATTTCGAACCAGAAGGTCAGATACTGGCCGGGCTTGTGGTCCATCACCGGTCCGCCATCGGCGGGGCGCAGGATGAAGGAACTGATCACGTTGCTTTCCCGGACGACCTCTTCCACCAGGAAGTCGCGCCAGCCATTCCAGCCTCCGACTGTCTTTTTCTGCTCAGTGTAGATGCGTTCTTCGCGCGCGATCAGAATGTTGGCGAGGAACCAATAGGCTTCGCCCCAGGCTTCCAGTATCTCTTCCGTCGCAGCATCGCCGAGCACGGCCTTGATCGCACCCAGCAGAGCCTCGCCGACATGAGGGTAATGTTCGGGCAAAATCTGCAGGCCGACATGCTTTTGCGCGATCCGTTCCACAGCGGGAGCGAGAGCTGCAAGATTCTCGATGTTACTGGCATAGGCCAGAATGGCGCCCGTTAGCGCGCGCGGTTGCGATCCCGCATCGCCGTGGTGCGACTGATTGAACAGGTCGCGGATATCCGGGTTCTGGAACATGCGCGAATACATCTCATGCACGATGTTGAGGCCGTGGGCTTCGAGGGCTGGAACGGTCGCCTTGACGAGCGCAATGGTGTGATCGCTGAGAGGCTGCGACATCAAAATCTCCTGTGATTGAACTGGGAACTGGAAAAGGAATGCGCGGATCAGCCGCCGGGCGGCTGCCGATCGTAGAAATCGACCTGCATCTTCATGGGGCCAAGCGGCGTCACGAAATGCGGCTGTTGCGGCAGGATGAGGCCCGGTTTGTCAGGTGTCAGCACGACATCCGAAGGCGGATCGAGATAGGTGAGTTGCAACTTTCCTTCGATGACGCGGATCAGCCCCCAGACGCCATCCTTGGTATCGTGGCGGGCGCGCAAGGCGGCCGGAAGTGTATCCTGGTCGAACACCGGCGTGGACCGATATGGGCGGATGTCGGCCATCGTCATGCGACCTTGCGGCTGTCGCCCGCGTCGGGCCGACGATCCAAGCGAAAAAACATGGCCAGTTTCAGGCTCTCGGCGATCCGCGCAGCCTTCTCCTGGAGGGCGAGAGCCGCGACCGGCTCCATCAGCTCATCGGTCGCCTGCTTCCACAAGCCGAGCCAGCGGTCGAACAGTTCGGGCGTGATCCTGCTCCTGTGCTTCATATGCGCGGGAACAGGTTGTCCCTTGTAGCGCCCGCTGGTGAGCATCACCGATGACCAGAAGGCGGTCAGCTTTTCGAGATGGTGGGGCCAGTCATCAATGGCGTCATTGAAGATCGGACCGAGTTCGGCGTCCGCCCGCACCCGCGTATAGAAGGCGTCCATCAATCGGGCGAGGCCTGCTTCGTCAATCTTTGCGGTGCTGGTCACGACTCAACTCCATTCATGCATTGAAGATGCATTTATAGAGGCCGTTTGAAAGATGCAACGACAATGCATATTAATGCGACGGATCGATTGAGAGGTTTGATAGAGCGAAAATGAAGCTGACGCTGTTCACAGATTATTCGATTCGCGTACTGCTCTATCTCGCCGCGCGGCCCGACCGAAGATGTTCGATCTCAGAGATCGCGCAAGCCTATCGCATTTCCCAGAATCATCTTATGAAAGTGGTCAACGACCTCGCCCGGTCTGGCTATATAGATAGTGTCCGCGGACGCGGCGGCGGCATCCGTCTTGGCAAGCAGCCCAAAGAGATCAACATAGGTGCGCTTATCCGACACACCGAGGAAGGATTCGACCTCGTCGACTGCCCGAGTTGCGTGATTGCACCCGCTTGCGGCATGACAAGCGTGCTCAGGGAAGCGGTGACTGCCTTTCTAAATGTGCTCGACAGCTATTCACTCGCAGACCTCATGAAGAAACGGGGAAATCTGGCACGTTTATTGTCCCTGTGAAACGGACGGGCGCTGCGACGGTCTCCCTCGCGCCATCCGGAATTGTTGAAAGATGTTCAGCGCCAAAGCGAATCATGAGGGGTGAGGCCAACCGTTTGACACCCAGTATCATGAACGGACATATGCAACCGGAATCGTCAGGCTCCGGTTCGAAGAAGCTGCGGTTTAGGGCGGAGACAAATTGATCTGTCGCAATCCGCGATTGTTTCCACGAAGGCGCTTTCATGCAGCAATCGCGTATCTTGAAGCTTATCGACTCCATGCCCTTCCGGTTAAGGATGGCTGGCGCGACGATCAGCGGACGGATCTTATCCAGTCTGGGGGCATTTGGCGGAATTTTATTCGTCGCCATCGTCACCTATGCCGTCAATAATGAAATCGGGTCATCGTACATGCTTATCGCCCCGATAGGGGCGTCAGCGGTACTTGCCTTCGCAGTACCTTCCAGTCCCTTGGCCCAACCGTGGTCGGTCTTGGGAGGTAATTGCATTTCCGCGCTGATTGCTTTGCTTATTGCGCACTTTGTGACATCCACAGGGGTTGCCAGTGCGGTCGCCGTCGGCGGTGCAATCTTGATAATGACAGCCACTCGGTCATTACATCCTCCGGGGGGAGCATGCGCATTGGTCATGGTGTTGGCGTATCACCACGATCAGGATTCGCTCGCGGCACTTTTCCTCAGCTTGGCCCTGAACTCCCTGGCACTCGTGATCGCCGCCAAGGCATTTCATTCCCTGACTGGACGCACATACCCTCATCAAGCCCTACCAGTCACATCGCATGGTCAAGACGAGCAACTCTTGCATCCAGACGATATCCGGTCTGCTTTGGCGGATCTTGGGGAAGTGTTCGACGTCACGAGCGGCGACCTTGATGCGATTTTTTCACGTGCACAGGAACATCGTTCGAAGAGGCTCTCTCAGTTGCCAGCATGGAGAAATGCCGCATGACGAGCGGTCCCAGAGTTGGGGAGCAGAGCAAAACGGGGCAAGGCTCTACTCTTAACTAGCGGAAACTTCGAGCTCAGACCAAACCGCGCCTCGACAACCCATCCGCACTCATTCCCGCCGGCTTCAAGGCCATGGTCGCACTTGAGCAGGCACTTGCCCACACAATCGATCTGGAGATGTGGGAACTCTTCAACCTACGCGCGTCGCAAATCAATGGCTGCGCATGACGTGACCCCCAGCTTTCCCCCAGCTGGGATTAGAGCCGGACCGCGTTGTTGCGCATGAGCGCGGTTGAAGCAATGGGCTGCGTAGCGGAGCCCGTAGGGCGTAGCGAAGCTGGCCATTGCTTATCCAGTTTGGCGGCGAACGCCGCCGGGGTGTCGTAGTCGAGGGAAGAATGCGGCCTCTCCCGGTTGTAGTCCTCCACCCAGGCAGCGATCTCGACGCGGGCGTGAGCCATGCTGAGGAACAAAGTCTCATTGAGCAGTTCGTCCCGCATGCGGCCATTAAAGCTCTCGACGTAAGCGTTTTGCATTGGCCTTCCCGGTGCGATGTAATGCCACTCCACACCGATCTCCCCACACCATGCCAGCACCGCATTGCTGGTGAGCTCGGTGCCATTGTCGCTGACGATCATGCCGGGCTTGCCACGCTGCGCGATCAGCTCAGTCAGTTCGCGCACGACACGGCGCCCGGAGATCGACGTATCCGGCACCGCTGCCAGGCACTCCCTCGTCACATCATCGACCACGTTGAGCACCCGGAATCGTCTTCCCGAAGCCATCTGGTCGTGAACAAAGTCCAGGCTCCAGCGCTGGTTCGGCAGCGCCAGCACCGGAGCAGGTGCTCTCGTGCCCACAGCACGCCTGCGACTGCGTCGTCGTCTGACCGCCAACCCTTCCTCACGGTAGAGCCTCTGGGTCTTCTTCCGGTTGATCATGATCCCCTCCCGGCGCAGCAGGATGTGCAGACGGCGATAGCCGAACCGCCGACGCTGGTTGGCCAGCTCGCGCAGCTTCTCACGCAGATCGGCGTCATCGTCCCGGGTGGAACGGTAACGCACGCTCTTGCGATCAGCATCGATGACACGGCACGCCCGCCGCTCGCTCATCCCGTGGCAGGCCTGGAGATGAGCGACAGCTTCCCGCTTGGCGGCGGGCGTCAGAACTTTTTTGCCAGAAGATCCTTCAACGCGGCCTGGTCCAACATGGCATCGGCGAGCAACCGCTTCAGCTTCGCGTTCTCGCTCTCGAGCTCCTTCAGTCGGCGGGCATCGGACACCTCCAGCCCGCCATACTTCGACTTCCAGTTGTAGATCGTCGCTTCCGACACTCCGTGTCGCCGGGCCAGGTCAGCGGTCTTCGCACCCGCCTCAGCCTCCTTCAGCACACCGATGATCTGCTCTTCGGAAAACCTCGTTCTCTTCATCTCGTCCGTCCTTCTGTAAGGGCCGGACTCTAATCCAAATTGGAGGAAAATCAGGGGGTCACGTCATGACTTTTTGAGTCCCTCCCGTCGCCGTGAGGCGATCGAGCAGATCCGTCGCGCGTTGCCGGTATCGGAGCGACGGACCTGCCGTGTTCTGGGCCAGCATCGTTCGACACAGCGCCATCCACCGAAGGATGATGCCGACGAGCGGCGGCTAACAGCCGACATCATCGCGCTGGCCAAGGACTATGGCCGGTATGGCTATCGCCGCATCCATGTCTTGCTGGGCCAGGCGGGCTGGCAGGTCAGCCTGTCAGTGGTTGAGCGTATCTGGCGGCGGGAGGGTCTTAAAGTGCCGAAGCGGCAACCGAAACGGCGGCGGCTCTGGCTCGGCGACGGATCGTGCATCCGGCTGCGCCCGGAGCATCGCGGGCATGTGTGGTCCTACGACTTCGTCGAGGATCAGACGCACAACGGTCGCAAGTTCCGAATGCTCAACATTATCGACGAGTTCAGCCGGGAATGCCTGGCGATGGTGCCGCTGCGGCGCTTCCGGTCGAACGACGTGATTGACGTGCTGACCGATCTGTTCATCGAGCATGGGCCGCCCGAGCATATCAGATCCGATAACGGCCCCGAGTTCGTCGCTAATGCGGTGCGCGAGTGGCTCGGCAGGCTTGGCGTCATTACCCTCTATATCGAGCCCGGCAGCCCATGGGAGAACGGCTATATCGAAAGCTTCAATGCCCGTCTGCGAGATGAACTGCTCAACGGCGAAATCTTCTACAGCCTTGAGGAGGTGCGGATCGTCACCGGCTGGTGGCGCGATCATTACAACCGAGCACGGCCCCACAGCAGTCTCGGATATCGACCACCGGCCCCGGAGACGATCAAGATGCCAGCCTGGCCGCTCGGCTCCGCTACGCTCCGCCTCCCGCCCACGCTGGCATCAGAGGCGCAGATCAACTAACTACACAACCGGACCAGTCATTGCGGGCAGTCCAGCTGGAGAAGCTGGCGAACTGCTGGAACGCCAAACATGCCAACGCGCTCTACATCACCTTCGACAAGCGGGACGGCGAGGATGATGTTACCGAATACCGCTATGCCGACCAGTGGCTGCAGGGCAGGGGCACCGATGTCTGGCGCCTGCTGCGCGCGATCGATCGCGGTATCGTGTTCTACGATCCGGCCGACACGATCTACGCCGACGGACGGCCCAAGGTACGTTCGCAATGGCGGGTCAACTCGGCGAAACTGCCAGAGGCGATGCAGCTGCTCTATGCGGAATCGGAAGTCGTCACCGTCTGATCGCGACCGATGCTGGCGAAGGCCGTGTCGCCGTCAAGGAAGGTCACGCAGCGCGTGATAACCTCGTCGACAGGCAACCGTTCCCTGCCCTTCATCCGGCACTCCCAAACCTCGAGCACCCGCCAGCCTGCGTCCATCAGCTGATCGCGAACCCGCCGGTCCCGCGCGATATTGCCGGTGATCTTGTCGCGCCAGAATTCTTCCCGGGTCGCCGGCCAGCGGAACAGGTGACAGTCATGCCCGTGCCAGAAGCAGCCGTGCACCATGATGACCGCTCGGCGAGAAGGAAACACGAGATCCGGCCTGCGGGGGAGGCGTTTGTCGTTCACCTTGTAGTTCGCGCCCAGACGGAACCGCAGGCCCAGTGCATGCAGACCGGAGCGGATCATCAGTTCGGGTTTTGTGTCGACCGGTCCGATGCCGGCCATCATCCGACTGCGGACCTCTGGCGTGACGGTATCAGCCAACGGCCTGCAGCAGTTCCTGTCCCGACTGCGCCTCGTCCGCCAGCATCCGCATGATCGCCGGTTCCATGTAACGCGCCACCGCCTCGACGACGGGAACGACCACGGCATTGCCGAACTGGCGATAGGCCTGGGTATCCGAGACAGGGATATCCCACACCCGGTCGCCGTAGGCGAACCCCATCAGCCTTGCACATTCGACCGGCGTCAGACGGCGGGGACGGGTGCCTTTCTGCGCGATCAGGATTTCCGAGCCGTCCTTGTGATAGCGCGCCGACAGCGTACGCGTGACATCGCCGGGTCCGAACATCGAGTAGCCGAAGCCGTTGCCCGCTTTCTCGTGCTTCTTTCGGTAGTCCTGCAGATATTCCCACAGACGCGGCGTCAGCGTGTACTTCGCGTCGACCTCGTTGTGCGACTGGAGGATCGAGCCAAGCGTCGGCCATTCCTTTTCGGGCGGAATCATCGAGGCGAAGTCGTCGAAGCTGAACCCCACATCCTTGCGGAAGCCAGCGATGAAGATCCGCTCGCGCTTCTGCGGCACCCACGGCTGTGAGCTTATGACACGCCAGTCGATGGCGTAGCCCAGATCATCGTCGAGCGTACGGCGGATGACCTCGAAGGTGCGCCCCCTGTCATGGCGTTGCAGGTGCTTGACGTTCTCGAGCAGGAAAGCCGCCGGTCGATGATGGCGCAGGATCGCCTCGATATCGAAGAAGAGGTTGCCCTGCTTCTCGTCATCGAAGCCGTGTGCGCGGCCCAGCGAGTTCTTCTTCGAGACCCCGGCCAGCGAGAAGGGCTGGCACGGAAAGCCCGCCAGCAGGACATCGAACCCGGGGATCAGCGAGGGATCGGCCCCGTAGGGCTTGATGTCGCCCGCCATAACATGATCGTCGCCGTCGGCGAAGTTTTTGGCATAAGTCTGGTTCGACCAGCGGTCCCATTCGCTGGTGAAGACGCAGCGCCCGCCGATGGCCTCGAAGCCCAGACGCAGCCCACCGATGCCGGCAAACAGGTCGATGAAGCGGAAGCGGGCAGGGGGGCGGGACGCGAGACGCTCTGCGGCGATCTCGCGGACCTTTTCGGCAACAAGCTTCGGGGCTTTTGCCTCGCCGTCGACGTAGCGCCGGATCTGGCGTTCAGACAGGCCGAGCACCTCCTCCGCTTCGCCGAAGGACAGCCCCGAGCGTCTGAAGAGGCTTTCGAAACTGTCGTCGAGCATGGCGTTGTCCCTGTGTCGGCCCCGTGTGATCGCCGGGTCATCCGGTGACGGGATGGCATGGGGATTCCCGCCATGCAAGCACAATGTTCACTTTTTGTTTCGATTGGCGGACTGTATCCACAGAGGCGTGTCCTGGCCCGATTCTGTGCAAAGGTCCGGCGGGAGTGATTGAGCATGGCGGGCGGAAGAGCCTATCGTGCCAGCAGGCAATGGGGGCAATACCATGTCGAACTACACCACGCGCAGCAGCGGTCCGGACCGTTGGTCGCGCCCGGTCCAGAAGCTGGATCCGTCGCAGAGGCTCGCCCGTTACGGGCGGCTGCAGCCGCTGGAAGCTCCATCGCTTCTGGATCGTATCTTCCGTCGGCGCTCGGCCTGAGCGTACCGTACGGCGATGGACCCTGATTATTTGCTTGTCCGGTATTTCGGAGACACCCAGCCGTCGCGTCTGAGCGCCGCCGCTCAGGCGGCCGGTGTCGAACGCCTGCGGACCGACTTCCGCTTCGAACAGGACCGCGGCACGCGTTTTGCCCTGTGGGCGCTGATGCACATGCTGGGTATCGCGCCCGATCTCGATACGGTGTTCGAGAGCGCGGACGACCGCGATGCCGCCCGGACCTTCGCGGATCTGCTGGCGGCCGGCGAAGCGTAGGCCCGTCCCGGGGAGGATAGCCGACAACAGTTTCCGGCTGTTCCGGGATCAGCTCCACTATTGGCAGCAAGCGCCCGACACCACCGCGAGACAGCAGCCTTCAGACGGTGTCGGAATTGCCCGGCACCAGCTTTTCGACAAGCCGTCGCAATTCCGCGGGCGTGGTGTGTCCGGCCACGACCTCGTGATAGCCGATGTCCGCCTTGCGCAGGGCTTCCTTCTTCACCGCGTCGCGGGCAGCCGCGCTTCCCTGATGATGCCCGCTACCCTGATATTCGAGCGCATGGCGGACGCGGCTTTCGGCGTCCATCAGCGCGAAATCGACGCGCTTGGAATTGATGGCCGCGTAGGCGCCGCGATCCGGCGAGGACAGAAACTCACCGAGACCTGCGCCATGACCTGCCAGGTCGGGTTCCTCGCAACGACCGCGGCATCAAGCGCCTTGAAGACCTGCGTTTCAGGACGATTGAGCAGGGCCCGTGACCTGAAGTCGGCGGCCATGACCCGGCGCAATTGTTCCGAAGCGCTGGCAAGCGCCTGATCGCCGCCGCTTTGGGCACCGTTCTTCGGGCTTTGCCGAGAATATCCGCGCCGTCCCGGGCGGGGTCGATAGCGTCCGGATCTGGTGGACTCGAACAGTTCCTTCAGGACGGTGGCCGTTACGAAGAACACCACGAGAAAGATGATAATCGACGCACTATCCGCCAGATCGGCAAGCATTATTCCCGAGCCCCCCACTGCTCAAACAACAAGCCGCATGTTTGATGCGAACCACCGATAATTGGAAGAGGGGTAATAGCCGTTAAAGGCAGGAATTCGGGCAACTGGCCGTCGCATCCGGTTCCGCCGCGCAAACCTGTAATCAGGCGCGGAGCCTAGCGCGTCCATCAGTCAACCCGGCAGTGTCCCGGTCTGCCTTAGCGCTTCGCCCAATGCGAGTGCCGCTGTGGTGGCGAGATTGAACGAGCGCACTTCGGGTCGTAGCGGAATGCGCACCCGCGCATCGCCGGCATCGTGGACAGCAGGTGGCACGCCCGCGCTCTCCTTTCCGAGCAGCAGAATGTCGTCGGTATCAAACGTGAAGTCGTAGGCGGATTGCGTCGCTTTCGTCGTGAACAGCACCAGCCTTCGTGATCCGATGGTCTGCCGGAAGGCGTCAAAGCCGGCATGGCGCGTGATGCTGACATGGTCGATGTAGTCCATCGCGGTCCGGCGCACGCGCCTGTCATCCCAGGCAAAGCCCATGGGTTCGATGAGGTCCACCGCCGCGCCCATACAGGCGCATAGCCGGAGAACGGCGCCGACGTTTCCGGCGATTTCGGGTTCGAACAGGGCAATCCGCATGCGGGCTGATTGCCGGTAGCGAAGGAGCCGTGCAAGCCTGCGATCGCAATCGGTACGATCTGCGGGAATGGCTACTCGGCGATGTCGATGTGAGCTTGCCAGATTCCTGAAGGACTTTGGCGAGACGTGGCAGGCGGTGCCGGCACTCCTGCCTGCATCTTTGACCTATGCGAAAAAATCCTATCCTCGCACTTGCAATATCGCAGACGCACACAATATCGCCGCTGCCTTTACAGGCATCCTCTCCCAAACTTTATGCCCGGCTCATGCATTTGAGCCGGGTTTTCTTTACCCCGTTGCAGACTTGGCGGTGCCGACGCATCCGATAGTGCGTTAGCGGGTGCGGACGATCGCGATGCCGCCCGGACCTTCGCAGATCTGCTGGCGGTCAGCGAAGGGTAAGCCCCCTCCAGGGAGGAGGGGGCTCTGAACATCAGGCCGACTGTTCGGTTGCCGGCGTAGCGTTCTGCTTGGCCTTGGCCGGAGCGCGCTTGCGGGGCGCAGCCTTCTTGGGCGCCGCAGCCTTTTTCGGCGCAGCTTTCTTCGCAGCGGCCTTGGGCGCTGCTGCTGCCTTGGCCGGTTCTGCCTGCTTGCGGCCCAGACCGATCTTCATGGCCAGCTCGCGGCGCTTCTCGGCATAGTTGGGCGCAACCATCGGATAGTCGGCCGGCAGGCTCCAGCGCTTGCGATAGTCGTCGGGCGTCATGTTGTAGTGCGTCATCAGGTGACGCTTCAACATCTTCAGCTTCTTGCCATCTTCAAGACAGACAATGTAGTCGGACTTGATTGAAGCGCGGATCGAGACCGCCGGTTCGGGCAGCGGCGCCTCTTCTTCTGCAGGCGTGCCGAGACCCGAGAGGGCGGAATAGACGTTGCTGATAAGCGCCGTGACATCTTCAACTGCAACGGCATTGTTGCTGACGTGCGCGGCAACAATATCCGAGGTCAGGGTGATCAGTGTTTCTGAGGTGAGATCGGGTTCCATTACTAGTCTTTCATATGGGGGGGAGGGTAACTGCGGTCAGGCAAGACCGCTGCGAATAGCGGATGGCCTGCTAGGCTTCGTGGACAAAGGGTATCCAGAGTTTCACTGAGGCCAGCGCGACGAAGCCCAGGTAGGACTCCCTGGTTTTGTCGTAGCGGGTGGCTACCCTTCGCCAGTTCTTCAGCTTGTTGAACAGCCGCTCGACCAGGTTGCGCCAGCGGTACTTTGCGCGGTCGTGCGGAGCAGGCGTGCGGCGGTTGGCCTTTGCAGGGATGACCGCTTCGACGCCGGCAGCGGCGATCTCTTGGCGGATGGCATCGGCGTCATAGCCGCGGTCGGCGAGGAACGCTTCGATCCGACCCTCGATCATGCGGAACAGCGGAGCGAAGCCCTGTACATCGTGCGCCTGGCCGGGCGTCTGTCAATGGGCACCGAAGTTTCCGCAGATGTGGGCGCCCAAAATTCCCTATGTTGGCGGTTCGGGATGGTTCGGTGATCAGCCGTATTCGGGATCGGGGTTTCCTTTCCTGGGTGGTCGCCCACGGCGCTTTTGCTGCGGTGGATTGAAGGCGGTACCGTTGCGCACGTTTTCGGGGACGAGCGCTGCGTGTTCACGCATGCGGTAGCTGGAACCCTCGATCTGGATGACGACGGCGTGGTGCAGCAGCCTGTCCAGCAGCGCGGTGGCAACAACGGGATCACCGAAGACCTCGCCCCATTCGGCGAAGCCGCGATTGGAGGTGAGGATCATGGCGCCCTTTTCGTAGCGGGCATTGACGAGCTGGAAGAACAGGTTGGCGCCACCCGGTGTGACCGGAAGATAACCGATCTCGTCGACGACCAGCAGCGATGCCCTGGTGAGGAAGCGGATCTTCTCCCTGAGCGTACCTTCACGTTCGGCCTTGGCAAGCTGGGCGATCAGATCGGCGAGCGGGATGAAGTAGACCGCCTTGCCGGCGCGTACGGCCTCGACGGCAAGTGCCGTGGCAATGTGGCTTTTGCCGGTGCCGGGCGGCCCCAGCAGATGGACGACCTCGGCGCGATCGATGAAGTCGAGGCCGGCGAGCGCCAGGATGCGGTTCCTGTCGAGCGAGGGCTGGAATGAGAAGTCATAGCCAGCGAGCGTTTTCACGACGGGCAACCGGGCCATGCGCAGGGCCGCCTTGATCCGCCGGTTCTCGCGGAGCGACAGTTCTTCGCCCAGCAGTTCGTCAAGTGCCTCGATGCCATCGATCTGGCCCTGCTCGATACGCCGCAAGGTTGCGTCGAGGATCTCGAGCGCGCGCGGCATCTTGAGGCTGACCAGACTCCGGCGGATGGAGTCGATACGTGTGGCCGGTGCGATGCCGTTCATGGCCGTCCCTCCCCATCGACTGTCCGCCCGCGGCAGTCGCCCGGAACAGGCATCGCCAGGCTCGCGCCGATCGCCTCGTAGATGGCCAGCGAGCGCAACGGTACATGATCACCGATCCGGCCGATCATCGCCATGGGCCGATCTGGCGTTCGCGGTTGCGGGCGTCCGGTGCGATGGTGCCGGTCGATACGATATTGTCGACGCCCCTCGATCACCGGATGTTCGGCAACGACAATGCCGCGATCGATCACGCGGATCAGGTCCGGCAGTTGCTCGACCTCGACGATACGGCGTGTCCGGTCGGGCACGCTGTAATAGTTGCCGCCGACTGCTACGAGCCCGTCATGGCTGACCCGCCGTTCCAGCTTCAGAACCGCATTGAAGCGGTGCTCGGGCAAGCGCTGCAGTTCCTCCTGCTCCTCGGCAAAGGCTTCGGCGACCACGCGCTGGGTCGTGCCATGCACGCGGACATTGGCCACATTGTCGAGCCAGTCGACAAGCTGGGCGTTGAGATCCTCCATGTTGCGGAAGGATCGCCCAAGGAAGAAGTCCTCGCGGATATAGCGGAACGGCCGCTCCACTTTCCCCTTCGTCTTCGCGCGATAGGGCCTGCACGCCCTGGGCTGGAACCGATAATGCTTCGCCAGTGCCAGCAGCGAAGCGTTGTAGACGATGTGCCCCTGATCATCTTCGCCGGTCACCGCCGTCTTCATCCGGTCGTAGAGGATCTCGATCGGTACACCGTCCAGCGCTTCGAAGGCCTGCATGTGACAGCGCAGCAGCGTCTGCAGATCCTGGTGCAGCACATATCGGGCGAAGATGAAGCGCGAATAGCTCAGCACCATGCTGAACAGCCAGACAATGCGTGCCACGCCGGGCTCATCGGTAAACTCGACCACGAAGCGGGCGAAGTCGACCTGGCCCTGTACGCCGGCCCTGGTCTCGAAGCGGACCTCATAGGGCTTGGGATCATGTTCGGGCCGGATCGCCGCAAGGTAGCGCTTCACCGCCGTGTAGGCGCCCATGTAGCCCATCTCCCTGATCTCGCGGGTCAGCCGCGATGCGGTCAGGTCGGGAAACGCCGTCACCCGCTCGCGCAGGAAATCCATATAGGGCGCGATCTTGCTCGGCCGGCCCACCACACGCGGACCGTAAGCCGGCACCTCGACGCCCCGCTCGATGTATTTGCGCACGGTCTTGGGATCGCGCCCCGTCCGGCGCGCGATCGCGGTCACCGACAGCCCCTGCCGGTGCAACTCCAGTATCATCATGGCTTCTCCAAGTCGCATCATCGGCACCGCCTCCCATCAGGAGACTTTCTCGCGCCGATTTTGGCGTTGCCAATGACCCGGGGTTAACCCCGGGTCATTGGCAACCAGCTCCAACAATCAGGGAATTTTCAAAGCCCACTTTTGCGGAGAATTACACGCCCACTGACAGCGTCAGCACGAAGCCGAGCGGAAGCCCCCTGGCGTCGCATCTGGCGTGGAGCTTGGTGGTGAAGCCTCCTCGCGATCGGCCGAGCCCCTCTGTTTGCTGAGTCCCCTTTTTATGCCGACTGCACAATGATGTGCTCGGACCACCGTGCTGTCGATCATATCGGCGGCGATATCGCGCCCCGCCAGTTCGGCCAGCGTCTCGAGCATGGCATCGAACACGCCGGTCGTGACCCATCTTCGGTAGCGCCGGAAGACGCTGTTCCACTTGCCATACTCATCCGGCAAATGCCGCCACTGCGCACCGGTACGGGCGATCCACATCATGCCTTCGAAATAGCGCCGGTTATCCTGCGCAGGCCGGCAACCCCGCCCGCGCTCCGACGGCAGCAGCGGGCCGATCAGCTCCCACTCGTCATCCGAAACACCAATCCGCTCGCCCAATGCCGCCTCCAAAAGGCAGCCTTGAATCAACACCCGAGTCTCAGGTCAAGCTTTGTCCACGAAGCCTAGACAATCGTTACGCGATATTCAATGGCCGGGAATCGGGCGGTCCTAAATCAGCACATGGCCTCGAGTATTCCGGTTGAATCGCGAAAGACGATTTTTTCTATCGTGCTGTAAATGCTTTGTAGATTTACGAAGTGGATACAGGAAGAAACCCGGTTGCCTGCTCATGCCAGTCGGCCGAGCGCGCGGCGATGGCTAAAGCTGAGCGGGCATCGATGCCGGCTCGTGTCTTGCCAGCAAGGATCGCCTCGGTCACTTTGGGCGATAGCAGCGCAAGACGGGCGATGCGGGTAAGGTAGGACGGATTGACGTTCTCGCGCCGGGCGAGCTTGGCGACGTCGAGTTCGCCTTTGGCCAGCTCGGCCCACCAGCGCCGTCCCTTGACGAGCAGACCGATCATTGTGGCATCGGCATTGTCGATGCGAGGCTGCCCGTTATCGTGGACGAGGCGGACTGCACGACCGCTGCGGGTCAGCCGGACATTGCTCTTGAAGACGACTTCGTTCGGCACGTCTTCTGCTTCGCCGATAGAAAGTATGTCGATCAGTCCTGCAGGCGACAGAACTAGGTCGAGCCGATCGGGATGGACGATGATCCGGTGGAGCAGGGCTTTCAACCTGGCGTTGCGGCCACGCCTGATATCGATCGACAGCTGTTCGCAGCCGATGGTGATCTGCTCCAGTATGACCGGTGCCATCTCGATGCCGCAACGGGTGATGAGAGAAAAAGGATCAGCCAGCAGCGAGGCCAGCTCCTGTTTGACAACGGATTCGATCTCGCGGGCAGGCAGACGCAGCGCATTTGTGCTGGGGACTGCCGTCCCGTGATGACTGCTTTTGCTGACATAGTAGCGATAGCGCCGGTTGTCGCTGGTCGTATGCACCGGGATCAGCGGATTACCGCCGGGTTCGACCAGAAGTCCGGCCAGCAAACTGGCATTGGCTTCCCTTGTCCGGCGCTGGCCTTTCACGTTGTCGGCAAGCTGGACCTGTACTGCGTCCCACAAATCCCGATCGATGATGGCGGCATGGTTGCCCGGGTAGACCTTGTCCCTGTGCGGGATCATGCCAGCATAGATCGGGTTCTTGAGGATGGTGTAGAGCTGGCCGCGGGTAAAGGCGACCCCGCCAAAGGCACGGCCCTTGCCGTTGACGCGGCGCGGGGTTGATATCCCGTCACCAACCAGACTGTCGGCGACCAGCCGGACATTGCCCAACCTGCGATAGCGATCGTAGATATCGCGGATCAGCGAAGCATGATCCCCGACAATGGCAAGACTCCGTCCATCGGGCTGATAGCCTAGCGGCGGGGTACCACCCATCCACATGTCCTTGGCCTTGGACGCCGCGATCTTGTCGCGGATGCGTTCGGCGGTCACCTCGCGTTCGAACTGGGCGAAGGACAGCAGCATGTTCAGGGTAGGCCGTCCCATACTGGTGGTAGTGTTGAACGACTGGGTGACCGAGACAAAGCTGGTGTCCGATGCATCGAAGGCTTCGACCAGCCTGGCAAAGTCCAGCAGCGACCTTGTCAGGCGATCGACCTTGTAGACGACGATGATGTCGATCCGGCCTTCGCGCACGTCCCCCAACAAGCGCTGCAGGGCCGGGCGCTCCAATGTTCCCCCTGACAGTCCGCCATCGTCGTAGTGGTCTGGTAACAGCTTCCAGCCTTCGCTGGCCTGGCTCAGCACATAGGCAGAGCACGCCTCGCGCTGGGCATCCAGAGAGTTGAAGTCCTGTTCGAGACCTTCATCGCTCGACTTGCGGGTGTAGATCGCGCAGCGGATTGTTTTCATGCGGCTGCCCTTCTCTGCTGCTGCCTCTGCTTGAGACCGAAGAAGGCGGGGCCCGACCACCTTGTTCCGGTGATGGCCCGGGCGACGCTGCTCAGCGAAGACCACGTCCGGTCGTTCCAGTGGACCACGCCGTCATCGTCGACGGTGACCACATGCAGTGTGCCGTTCCACTCGCGCATCAGCCGCATGCCGGGGGCGGTATCGCGGGTGGTTGTCATGCCGCCTGCGAGCTGGTCCAGCTTCTGGCTGACCCTGCGGGGCAGGCCGCCATGTGCAGCGGCCTGCAGTTCGTAGGCGATGGCGTAGCGCAGCAGGCTCGCACTGACGCGGGGGACGGGGGCGTCGGTCACCGTCCTCCAGCGTCTGCGCAGATCGTCGAGGTTCAGGTCTGCGAGGGCGGCGAGGTCGCGCGCGAGTTCAGCTTCCTTTGCCATCATGCCAGCTCGACGATGCGGTAGCAGGTTGCGTCATCGCGTTTGCTCTTTTCGAGGACGTGGCCTTTCTTGCGCAAACCCGTCAGCACCGCGCGGGTCGAGTGGGGTTGCCAGCCGGTGGCATCCATCATCTCGGCCAGCGTCGCGCCGATTTTGCGCTGGAGCAGGGCGGTGACGGTGCCGATCTTGGTGGTGGGCTCGGGGCTGGTGTTTGCCTGTTCAGCTGCCTTGCGTGTGGTTCGGGACATGGTGGGTCTCCTGGTTGGGAGCCGCACCCTGCGGCTCCTACCCGGTAGAGCCCCGGGTCACGCATCAGAGCGGTCGGGGCTTGGCAGTGGCGGGAGATTCTTCGCCGTTGTCGGTGTGAGGGCAGTAACGCTCCAACTGGCAGCGAAGTCGAGTGGTTTCTCGATAAGTGCCAGAGAAATCTCGGAGTTGGGCATGGCGGAAGGCGTCGCTGATGCCATTTGCATTGCGTCGCATGTCAGACTATATTTCGACTGAATTCAGTCTGGAGTTACCGCAGGGGCATGCAGGACCGCATCAAACCAATCAGCTGGCTGAAGGCCAACAGCTCCGAGGTCATTCGCGATCTGGGAAACGGCGGTGCGCCGCTTTTCATTACCCAGAACGGCGAAGCCAAGGCAGTTCTGCAGGATGTCGGCAGTTTTGAAAGGACCCAGGAAACACTGGCCATGCTCAAGCTGCTGGCACTGGGCCGGGATGACATGGCCAGCGATCGCGTGGCCCCGGTCAAAGGACTCGCTGCGCGTATTCGCAAACGCGGCTGACATAATGACACAAAAGCGAAAACCGGCCGCTGCACATGTTCGTATTACCGCCGGCGCCGAACGTGATCTTGTCGGCATCTATGAGCGGCGCCTTGCGCAGCGCGGTCTAGGTGGTGCCGATGGCGCTGATACACTGTTGGATGAACTCGTGGCAGCGATCGAAAGTCTTGCCGATTTCACGCACCGTGGTCCGGTTCCGCCTGAGCTGGACGCTCTCGGCATCCACGACTTCCGTCAGCTTTCTCATCCGCCGAATCGCATTATCTATTTGCCGGAGCAGGACGGGGAGGAGCACCTCGTGACTGTAATGATCGTTGCCGACAGCCGGCGTGATTTCCGCACGCTTCTCGAAGAGCGTCTGCTGCATCGCGGTTGATGCTTCACGTTTCGTCGGAATCCTGCATCCACGATGGGATGTCGCGCTGCGCATGCAGAACGCGCCAGACGTCAATGTGATTGTCCCATTCCAGATAGAAAACGATCCAGGAAAACCGTTGCAGTCTGCTGCTGCGCAATCCGGGAAGATTGAGATCATGCCCCCAGCGCGGCGAGTCTGATGCTGGATTATCTGCGATTTGTTGGAACGCTTTTTCCAGCGCATCGACGAAGTCGAGCGCAATGTCCTGTCCGCCTTCTGTAAGATAGTGGTTTACAGCCTGTTCGACATCATCCCGCGCAAGCTGGCGCGGGACAACGGGTTTTGACTTCACGATTCTGCAGGGCGGCGGGCCCGATCGCGGAGCCCGTCGAACCAGGCCGTATCAGCCGGTGTCGTTGAAGGCGACGCTGCGCCATCCAGCAGAAGTCCGCGCAATCTCTGTGTGTCCTGATCCTTGCGGATTAGTTCGCGGACATACTCGCTGCTTGTGCCATAGCCGCGGCAGCTGACCTGCAGGTCGACGAATGACTTAAGCGCGTCGGGCAGGGAGATGTTCATCGTGCTCATGGCGCGTGAATACCGTGCTTGGCAAAAATTGGCAAGAAATCTCCGCGATGTCTGGCTTGGCCGATCGTCTGGAGTTCGCGCAGTGAGTGCCTGGGTGCCGCGTTTCACATAATGGGATTTCTCAAAGCGAAAGGTTGTTAGAGCCAGTTAGAAGAGAAGTTGTGCCGCCAACCGTCAACGAGGGGATAGGGAGCCAATCCCGTACCAAATCTTGTACGCAGGGCGACAGGGATAAACCGCTATTTCGATGACTGAATGCGCGTTCAGCCGACGTGAGGTCTATATAGAAAAGAATGAGTAGATGCGCCTCTCAGCTCGTATCTGGTGATCGCCTTGCAGTGCGTCATGGTTAGGCCAGTTTCATCGAGACCTTCGAGCAGACTATGCTTTCGGAATGGGTCGATCTCGAACTTAAAACCTTCTTCGCACGAGGTGGTGATTGTCTGCTTTTCAAGGTCGATAGCAATATTTCCATTTCCGGCAACTTCGAGCAGGCGATCCACTTCGTTCTGTGGAAGTACGATTGTGAGCAGACCATTCTTAAAGGCATTGCTTGAAAAGATATCAGAAAAGCTGGGGGCGATCACGGCCTTCAGTCCCATGCCAAGCAGGGCCCATGCCGCGTGTTCGCGGCTGGATCCGCAACCGAAGTTGCCGCCCGCAATTAGAATTGGTGCTCCTGAATAGGCTTCAGAATCGAAAATATTATTCGGATTTCGCCGAATCATTTCGAATGCGCCCGCCCCAAGGCCTTCGCGTGTGATTGTTTTCAACCAGCGGGCTGGGATGATCGCGTCGGTATCGACGTTATTGGCGCCAAACGGGATGGCGCGACCCTCAATCTTTCCGATTGGTTCCATGAAAATTACCTTAAATATGACTGCATCACGCCGGTGATTCTCTGTCGCGAACTACTGTCAGGTGCCCTCGCGCGCCATTTTCCAAAGCTCGCGAACGTCAGTCAGATGCCCGGTCACCGCCGCAGCCGCAGCCATCGCCGGACTAACAAGGTGAGTACGCGATCCCGGCCCCTGCCGTCCGACGAAGTTGCGGTTGCTGGTCGATGCGCAGCGTTCGCCGGCGGGCACCTTGTCCGGATTCATCGCAAGGCAGGCCGAACAGCCCGGTTCGCGCCACTCCAGACCGGCTTCGATAAAGACCTTGTCCAGGCCTTCGTCCTCGGCCTGCTTTTTCACGAGGCCGGAGCCGGGGACGACGATCGCCCATTTCACGCCATCGGCCTTCTTGCGACCGCGGACGACATCGGCTGCGGCGCGAAGATCCTCGATCCGGCTGTTGGTGCACGACCCGATGAAGACGTTCTCTACCGCAACGTCCGACATCTTCGTGCCGGGGGTCAGGCCCATGTAATCGAGGCTGGCTTGCGCGGCGCGCTGCTTCGACGGATCGGCAAAGCTGGAGGGATCGGGCACGACCCCGCCGATGGCGACGGTATCTTCGGGGCTTGTGCCCCATGTCACCGTCGGCTGAATATCAGCGGCATCGATATGCACCGACTTGTCGAACTTTGCGCCGGGATCGGTCTTCAGCGTGCGCCACCACGCCATTGCCTTGTCCCAATCCGCACCCTTGGGTGCCATCGGGCGGCCTTCGACGTAGGAAAAGGTCTTTTCATCAGGCGCGATAAGGCCCGCGCGCGCGCCGCCCTCGATCGCCATGTTGCAGACGGTGATGCGCCCTTCGACGCTCATCTCTTCGAACACGTTGCCGCGATATTCGACGACGTGGCCGGTGCCGCCCGCCGTGCCGATCACGCCGATGATGTGCAGGATGACGTCCTTGGGCGTGACGCCGGGGCCAAGCTGACCGTCGACGCGCACTTCCATCGTCTTCGACTGCTTGAGCAACAGGTCCGCCCGAGCAACAGGCAACTTTCCAATTTCGGAGTGCTGCAAGCCGAACGGCGAACTGTACATCCTCGATGCTCTTGGCGACCACCAGACTTTCCGGTCGATATCCCGGATCCTGAGCACCAAAGCTCGTGGAGCGCACCTGCGGTTCGAAATCGCTATCGTCTTTATTGATAAGTATCCCAGTTCGACCATGATCGGTCATTTCAAGTTTTCTCACCGTCCATTTCGCTTTCCTTGATTACGCTATGGCCGAGCCACGGCAGGACTTGACCTCTGACATCAGGTAGCTTTCGTGGATTGAGGGACAGATCAAATCACCAACGCAAAGCAATGGTATTCAGGCTGGTGATGTTTCTTAAAACGGCGTTGTCAGCTTAACTGACCAGGTGTTGTCAGAAGGATTGCACCGTGAGCTGCATGGGGTAGGTCGGCGCAATGCCACGTCCGAGAAAGCCCGCGTCGCTGTTCCGTTATTTTCATTCTTCGCCGGGGCATTGTCACGTTAACTGCCTGTGAGTGAGCGAAGCCCCCAGCTTGAGATCTTATGCCGTAGCGGCGGACGCAGCGATCCATTCCGCAAGTGCGCGGTCTCTGAAAATTCGCATTGTGTTTCGGGAGACGAGGTGACGCTGGATGTTGAACGTGTTGTAGATTGCTGAGTGGGTAGAGACGAAGCGTTGTGCCTGGCCCTGGGACTTGAAGCGCTGCATTTTTCGTTCCCGTCTTCGGACGGGAAGGTGAGAATTTTCCGCGCGGTTGTTGTCGCGTAATCGGCCGGGTTGGTGTCGGTCGATACAACCCAGAACCTTCATCGCTGCCGGATACGAACGCAGCCCATCGGTGACGATGGTTTCGGGCGCGGCGCCCTGGTTCTTCAGCAGTTTCCGTAGCAATTTCAGCGCTGCTTCTTTGTTTCAACGCTTCTGGACGAGGACATCAAGGACCTCGCCCTCCTTGTCGACGGCGCGCCACATGTACATCCGCTGGCCGTTGATCCGGACGATCATCTCGTCGAGATGCCAAACGGGATCTGCGCGTCCACGTTTGCGGCGAATGTTAGCGGCTATCGCTGGACCGAACTTGTTGGCCCAGCAGCGGACCGTCTCGTAACAGAGGTCGATTCCCCGTTCAGCCAGCAGATCCTCTATGTCGCGCAGGCTCAGAGTGAAGCGATAGTAGAGCCAAACGCCAAGCCGGATGACGTCCGGAGGGAAGCGGTGCCGTTTGAACGAAATGGGGTTCATGTCAGTTCCACTAGGCGGCGAAGCGCCGCAGGTGGAGACCGTTTAGCGTTAGACTGACAGCACCAGAGTCTCGCTGGATGTCCGCGAATGTTCCGGCTTCGCTGACGCTTGACCTTGGTGCGCGGTACCTTGTGAAGGACATCGGCATCGCCTGGTATCTTGGCGATGAGCGCGTTGTCACGTTCCAGATCGAAGGTTCTGACAACGGATCGTCATTCTTCCCGCTGGGCGGCGTGCGGCAGTCGGTTGGCGATACCCGCAGCTTTGAACGCAATCCTGTACCGCCCACCGGCGCCCGCTACATCCGCATTACCGGAACCGGAGCGTCTGAAGGGCAGGCAATCGCGATCGTCGAGGCGGCGGTGTTCGGATGCCGGGCGGGCGCGCAAGCCGTTAGCACCGTTCCGTACGACACCGCCGCTTTTGGCCTTGATCCCACGGTCGCGCCGGGGCGCAATTTCGACCTGCAAAGCTGGGCGCTCGACACGCCCGAAGTTGATCCGGCCGACGGGTTCTCTCGGCGCATCATCGGCGACGAGCTGAACGATTTCTCCGACCAGTATTTCTTTACCGCGCCCGATGGCGGCATGGTGTTCCGCACCACGATTGCCGGGGCAAAATCGTCGGCAAATACCAGTTTTACCCGAACCGAACTGCGTGAAATGCTTCGTCGCGGGGATACCAGCATCAGGACGCAGGGCGTCA
This sequence comes from Croceicoccus naphthovorans, assembly GCF_001028705.1. Lineage (NCBI taxonomy): Bacteria > Pseudomonadati > Pseudomonadota > Alphaproteobacteria > Sphingomonadales > Erythrobacteraceae > Croceicoccus > Croceicoccus naphthovorans. Next base: position 889,290 of record NZ_CP011770.1, read on the forward strand.
ACGAAAACAACTGGATACTTGGGTACCAGCCCGATCCGGGCGTGCCCACCGGCGGTCGTGGCGGCACTCTGAAAGGCACTTTGGCCGTCAACCAGACAACCACGACGGGAAGCCAAAGCCAGGTGGGCCGTTTCGTCATCGGCCAAATCCACGCGTCCAGCGACGAACCGATCCGGCTCTATTATCGCAAATTCCCGCAGAACGCGCGCGGCATGATCTATTTCGCGCACGAAATTCGCGATGGTTCGGATATCTTTTTTTCCGTCGTCGGGCCTCAACTGGCCAATCGAAAAACGCATCCGCAAATCGATGTCGATCCGTACAACGGCATCGCCCTTGACGAAGTGTTCTCATACGAGATCACGAACAGTGGTTCTCGAATCGACGTAATCATCCGTCGTGGTGACCAGAACGGGCCGATCATCGGGCATAATTACGTCGACATGGCCGTCGAGAACAGCGGATACGACCGGATTGACGAATGGAATTACTTCAAGGCCGGCGTCTACACCCAGAATAATTCCGGAATGCCGACCGATTTTGATCAGGTGACTTTCTACAGCCTTTTCAATTCGCATGATTAGGCCGTGCATAGTGTGCGGTGGTGATCGATTAACAGATATTATTGGAGAGCGTTATGTCGATGAATACCAATGAATTGACTAAAGGACATTCGGGCAATTCTGCAGCCCAGATCTCGCGCAAGAACCTGTTTGGTCTGTTGGTGACCGCATCGGCATCCGCCATCGCGCTGACGGCGGCCCCTGCGGCGGCGCAAGTTGCGATTACCGACGATACGCCGGTTGCCAATCCGGGCCCCGATGGCGTCACCTCTGCCGCAGGGGTTACGCAGACCGTGTCGAACGGGGATAATATCGAGTTTGAAAACAATACCAGCGATGGTGCGACGGTCACGCTGGGCGGAACCCACATCAATACCGACACGACCGACGAAGATGTCGTCGTATTCGTCGACAACGGCGAGAATAACATCACCATCAACGTGCTGGAAACAGGCGTATTGCGCGGCGTCAACGGCGTAATCTTCTACGAGGGCGATGGCGCGGTCATCGTCAACGACGGCCTGATCGAGGGCACCGGCGATGCCGACGAAGGCGTCATCTATTTCGACAGGGATGCCGACGGCACGCTGAATTCAATCACCAACAACGGCACGATCACCAGCGTCAACGGTGCAACGATCGGCATCGATACGCTGTTGGGCAACGATCCGTCGTCCGGGACGATCGGTGACGAGGAAGGGATCGCGCGGGTTCAGATCACAAATGCCGGGACCATCTCGAATACCAACGGCGACGACACCAATGGCGATAACGATGCCATCAATTTCAACGGCGATCCCGGCACCACGGGCGGCGTGGCGCGCGGCTGTGTTGAGGGTGAAACCATCCTTTGTCAGGTCGAGCTTGAGCTGGTTAACAGCGGCACGATTTCCGCGGCGCGCGATAGTTCTTCGAATGCTGCAATCCGTGTGGAAAGCGACGCAGTCATCAGCGGGACGATCACCAACCAGGCAGCTGGAGAGATCACCGGCGCCAGCAATGCCATCGCGATCAGCGGCGCCCATGCCGATCACGATCTTGCCATCAGCAACGGTCTGATCGAGGGGACGAGCTCCAGCGGTATCTGGATCACAGGCGCCGGTGTCAGCGTAGAGAACCTTGCGACCGGCACGATCACCGGCGGCGATGAAGGCATCCTGATCGAAGGTTCGGTGATTTCCGTCAATCAGGGTGACATCACTCTGGACAATGTCGCGGTTGCGGCGGACGGGATCGGCGTCGTCAACTCCGGCGTGATCGGCGGCGGCGAAGCGGGCATCGCCTTTGGCGAGAACGCCGCAGGCGGGATCGTCACCAACAACGCCGGGGGTGTCGTAACGGGCGGCACCGGTATTACTTCGGCATCCGGCGGCATGATCATCAACGACGGCACGGTCGAAGGCACATCGGGAGCGGCCATCGCGTTCAGCGGGGATGACGATGCAACCGTCACCCTTGGCGCGAACAGCACGACCACAGGCGCCACCAGCGCGATCGCGTTTTCCGGAACAGGCGTACACACCGTCAACATTACGGTAGGCGCGTCGGTAACGGGTGGCGTGTCGGGCAGCGCGACCGGTACCGCGGACTCGCTGGTCCTGTCTGGCACCGGCGATGGCGGCACGCTGACCGTAACCGATTTCGAGGACGTAACCGTTTCGGGCGGCGATTTCACGATCGGTTCCGCCTCGACCGGATTTGGCGACGGCATCGTCGTCAATGGCGGTTCGCTGTTCTTCAACGGGTCGAGCACCGGCGGAGTAAACGCAACGGCGGGCACGTTTGGCGGCAGCGGAACGATTGCCGGTGATGTCACCATCGCCGGGGGCGCAACGCTTGCGCCGGGCGATGATGGTGTCGGCACCCTGGCGATCGGCGGCGATCTGATTCTGTCGGACACGTCGATCCTTGCCTATGATCTGGGCAACCCCCTGAACCCGGCATCAAGCGATCTTGTGACTGTCGGTGGCGACTTGACGCTGGATGGCGTGCTGCGCGTGTCGGATGCGGGCGGTTTCGGTGCGGGCGTTTACCGCCTGATCGACTATACCGGATCGCTTACCGACAACGGCCTTACCGTCGACGTCCTACCCGATGGTTTCGATCTGGGCGGCGGCACGATCCAGACGGCGGTTGACGGGCAGGTCAATCTGGTGATGGCGGGCGACGTTGCCGACATCCAGTTCTTCGACGGATCGGACATGGCGGCCGATGGCGCGATCGACGGCGGTGACGGCGCGTGGAACCTGTCCAGCACCAACTGGACCAACGCCGCCGGCGATACCAATGCCGCATGGGCCGGGGCCTTCGCCGTGTTTCAGGGTACCGCAGGCACCGTCACGCTGGGTGACGACATCGAAGCGACCGGGTTCCAGTTCCTGACCGACGGTTATGTCATCACGTCGGGCGCCGGTGCCAACACGATCGAACTGGTCGATGCGGCAAGCGGAGTTCGCGCCGGTTCCGGGATCGAAGCCACGATTGAGGCAGCGCTGGTTGGCGCAGGCGGCCTGAACAAGATGGAAGGCGGCAACCTGTTCCTGACGGGTGACAACACTTACACCGGCGACACTACCATCTCTGGCGGCGCGATCGTCCTTGATGGCAGCATGGTCAGCGACGTCAGCATCCTGAGCGGCGCCATGCTGACAGGCACCGGCACTTCGACCGGGTCCGTCAACGTTGCGGGCGGTGCGATTCTGTCGCCCGGATCCGACGGGATTGGCACGCTTACCGTCGGCGACGTTACTTTTGCCGCTGGATCGTTCTTCGATGTCGATGTTCTGACCGATGGTTCGTCGGATATGCTGTCGGCCACAGGCGCGGCCCAGATAGACGGCGGAACGGTGCGGGTTCTGGCCAGCGAAACCGATTTCGCCGCTTCTACCGATTACACCATCCTGAAGGCCAGCGGCGGGGTCGCCGGTACATTCGGCGATGTGACTACCGACCTTGTGTTCCTCGATCCCACGCTGAGCTATAGTGGCGATGCCGTGGTTCTGAACCTGTCGCGCAACGATGTGGATTTCGAGGTTATCGGAGTAACGGCGAACCAGATCGCGGTCGGTGCCGCGCTGGACGGTCTGGGCGATAACGCCCTGACGGATGCTTTGGTAACGCTGGACGAGGAAACGGCCCTCTACGCATACGATCAGCTTTCGGGCGAAATGCACGCCTCGGTGCGTTCGGTGATCGCGGACGATCAGCGCGTCGTTCGCAACTCGGTTCTTAACCACCTGTCCAACGGCCTGCCCGGCAGCCGCGTTTGGGGCCAGGCATGGGTGCATGATGCGGACACCAGTTTTGACGGGAACGCCAGCGGCGTCGGTCGTGACGGCTGGGGCGCGATGCTGGGCGCCGATTCGGCCTGGGCGAGGGCGTGAACCTTGGCCTCGCCGCCAGCTATCAGGACACCGATTTCGATCTTGACCGGTCCGGCTTTGGTTCGGGACAGATCGAAACGATCAACGTGCTGGGCTATCTGGGCGTGGATCTGCTTGGTCTGAACCTGCGCGCAGGCGGTGGTTATGGCTGGAGCAATATCGACACGCAGCGCAGTGTTGCGTTCGGTTCGTTCGCAGGCTCGCTTGCCGCCGACTATGACGGCAAGAGCCTGTTCGCCTTCGCCGAGGCGGGTTTCCCGATTGCCCTCGGGACGTCAACGATTGAGCCCTATGTCGGCATCCGGGTGAGCGAGGTGAAGACCGAAGCCCTTGCCGAGTCGGGTGGTCCGGCCGCCTTGACCTTGGCCAAGGCCGAAGAGAACGCCAGCGCCGCGACCGTCGGCGTCCGCGCGTCAAGCGCGCCTGATCGGCCCCTGTGGGTGAAGCTCAATGCCGGGTACGAGCATGGCTTCGACGATTTGGTTCCCACGTCCACCGCGCGGTTCGTGGATGGTGACTCATTTACGGTGCGCGGCACGCCGTTGGCCGAGGATGGCGGGTTCCTGCAGGCAGAAGTGCTGTTCAACACATCGGCAACCAGCAGCCTTGGACTGGTCTTCGACGGCTTCATCGGCGACCATTCGCAGCAGGTGGCTGGCGGTGTGAAGTTCAGCCTCGGCTTCTAACTCTACAAGCCGTTGCCCTTCCCGATGGATGGGCAAAGCTTTCGATGGCCCCGTCTTCACATGAAGATGGGGCCATTTTTTGTGCGAAGACCATTGAAGAGAGCTTGATCGTGCGATTGAGCAACTCACCACTGGCGTTATGACGGAAAATTGCCTATCCAGTTGGCTGACCTATTTTTACGCCAACAGCGAACAGGGTGACCCATGCGCGGCAAACGACTTTATCAGGATGTGGCGAGGCAGATCGTCGATCTGGTTCAATCGGGCGAATTTCCGCCTGGTTCTCGCCTTCCGGGCGAGCGTGACCTGGCCGAGCGACTGGGCGTAAGCCGGGTGACTATCCGGGAGGCAGAGATTGCGTTGCAGGCGATCGGCAAGCTTGAAATCAAGACTGGTTCGGGCGTCTATGTTCGTAAGGGCGAAGCCACGCTTGCCCAGCAACTGCCTTCGGTTAGCGCGTTTGAGGTGACCGAAGCGCGTCTGTTGGTCGAATCCGAGGCGGCAGCACTGGCCGCGCGAAATATTTCCGACGAAGAGATTGCCGAACTTGGCAACCTTGTTGACACGATGGGCAAGGCCGACTCAAAGACGGCGGACGAGGCGGATGAGAAGTTTCACCTCTTGATCGCGCGGGCGTCCAACAACGCTGCCTTGATGCATGTGATCGGATCGCTTTGGCGAATGCGTGAGGACCTGCCTGCGGTGAAGGCCACCTACGAATCCGTTTGTGTCCACGATGCGCAGGAACGTGCGGCGGAGCATCGCGAAGTCTACGATGCGCTGGCCAATCGCGACCCGGCTGCGGCACGCGGCGCTATGCGCAGCCATTTCCAGCGGCTGATCGAAAGCATGCTTGACACGACGGAGCGGCAGGCGCTGGCCGAATTGCAGCAAAAGGCCAACGAAAGTCGCGAACGCTATCTGGCATCGGCGACATTGCAGTAATCTGCGCCGAAGATAGGTTCGGCAATACCTTTAACGGCCGCTGACCGTGGAGCCTTCGGCTCCGCACGTTCATTTGTCCAATCCAGAAATTGGTCATACCAATAAAAAGATATAGTTTAGTCCATTTGGTTTGACAAAAACTAAGCATCGGTTATGAAACCCCAACGATAACACGAGGGGTGGAGTGACTGTTGGCGAGATTTCTTGCCCTGATGATCCTGATGCTGGCAGTTCCCGCTCATGCGGGCGCCGCCGATCGGCACGTCCGCAATTCCGCAGAGTTCGCGCGCGTTGTCGGCTCTTTACAGCCGGGCGATACGATCGTGTTGGCCGATGGCACCTGGCGCGATTTCGACATCGCCCTTGTGGGTGAGGGCAGGCTTGATCGCCCGATCACACTTCGCGGCGAAACGCCCGGCGGGGTCATCCTTAGCGGAAATTCAAGCCTGACCCTGACCGGGCAATGGTTGGTCGTCCGCGATCTTGTATTCCGCGACGGACATTCCACCAAAGGGGCGGTCATTTCATTTCGTGCGGGGAAGGGCCGGGTAGCGAACAATTCGCGGGTCACCAACGTCGTGATCGACGGCTTCAGCAAACCGGACCGTGTCGACAGCGACTATTGGGTCGCGCTTTACGGCAAGGGCAACCGATTCGATCATAACCACCTGACCGGTAAGACCAACCAGGGCGTCACGCTGGCCGTCGTACTGGATGGCGACGAAAGCCGCGAGAACGGCCACCGCATCGATCACAACTATTTCGGCCCGCGCCAACCCCTTGGCTCGAACGGTGGGGAAACGATCCGCATCGGCACCAGCGGTAATTCGATGCATAGATCCGAAACGCTGGTAGAGGCGAACATCTTCGACCGCTGTGACGGAGAGGTGGAGATCATCTCGTCCAAGTCTGGCGGCAATATCTATCGCGGCAACCTGTTCCTGCGTTCCAGCGGAGCGCTGACGCTTCGTCACGGTGACGACAATCTGGTGGAGGGCAACGTATTCCTCGGCCATGGCAAGCCGCATACCGGAGGAATCCGCGTGATCAATCGCGGCCAGACGGTGCGCAACAATTACATGGAAGGCTTGCGCGGAACCGGCTTTGCCAGCGCATTGACGGTGATGAACGGCGTGCCGAATTCGCCGCTCAATCGCTATGTCGCGGTCGACCGCGCAACGATCGAAAACAACACGATCGTCGATAGCGCCCGGATCACGCTGGGCGCGGGTGCGGATGAAGAGCGATCGGCGCCGCCTACCAATTCGACGTTTCGTCGCAACCTGATCGGTGGGGTCGGCGCCATTCCGGGTCTGGCGGTGGAATCGGATATTGGCGGCATTCGCTTTGCCGACAACGTCGTGCCCCAGACCGCGCCGGAGCCCTGGCCTGGTGGGACCATGCGCCAGCCCGTCGACATGGTGCGCGGGCCCAATGGCTTGCTCTATCCTACCGACGCCACGCTTGCCGAACTGGGCGCAAGGCGCGACCTTGCCGTTGTCGCGCCGGATGCGGTCGGTGTGCGATGGTATGCGCGACCTGATGAGCGCAACCGTTTCGGCGACACCGGGCGGATTATCACTGTCAACGCGGCAAGTGGCGATCTGTTGGCGGCTTTGGCAGATGCGCGATCTGGCGATACGCTGGTGCTTTCACCCGGTGCGCATGTTTTTTCCCGGCCGATCAGACTAGACAAGGTGCTCACCATTCGCGGCGCGTCGTTTGCCGATGCGGGCAATACCACGGTCCGCCTTGTGACTTCGGAAATGGTGGATTTGGTCGAAGGAGGGGCCCTTCGTTTGCAGGACCTCACCATCGATGGCAGCCGGATTGTCGCCAACGACCAATGCGCAATTATCCGCACAGGCGATGGTTCGATGCAGAGGAATACCGCAATCGAACTTTCACACATAGCCGTGCGCAACTTCACCGGGTGCGTTCACACACAATTCGTCTCGCTGGCACCGAACACGATGGCGGATCGCGTGATCGTGGAGCATAGCGAATTCGTCGAATTCCCCGGCCCGATCCTGAACGCGGTTGAGGAGCGGGACGATGAGGGCCGTTATAACGTCGAACATGCCGTTGTTACCGGAAACCGGTTTCGCAGTGTCGAAGGGCCGGTCGTCGCCCTCTACCGCGGGGGCAAGGACGAGAGCACTTTTGGCCCCTCGCTGATTTTCGTCGGCAACGATCTACAACGTGTAGGCGCGCCTAATAGCGATGAGCAGCGTCACGCGATTGCCCTGCACGGCGTGCAGAGCGCGCGGATCAGCGGCAATGCTATCGACCGATCGGGCGCGATCGCGGTTGTTCAGACGGTCGGCACGCCGCGACTTGTCATCACTGGCAACACCTTTCGCGCCGCTCCGGCACCAGAGATCACCGAAATGACTTACGCCGGGCCCAGCCGGGCCGAAGTCGGCGACAACATTTACGAGCAATAGAGTGACGCGCGATGCGGGGCCGGTCCGGCAACCCGTAATCGCCCCCGTGCGAGAGGAAATGGCATGAGTTACGAGCCCGCGCAGGACCGCATCGCAGGAAGGAACACCTGACCGATGCGCAACTTCCGTTTCCTGATCGTTGCGCTTGTCGCGCTCGCCACCGTCATCAACTATATCGACCGTGGCGCGCTGGGTTTTCTATGGCCCGAGATTTCGAAGGATCTTGAGCTTACCGAATTCGATTACGCGATCATCCTGAACGTGTTCACGCTGGCCTATGCCTTTGGCCAGACGATCTTCGGCAAGATATTCGACTGGATCGGAACGCGCATGGGCTTCGTGCTGGCAATCCTCGTCTGGTCGTTGGCGACAATGTTGCATGCTGCAGCGCGCAGTCTTGCCGCTTTTGCCATTTTTCGCGCCGTTCTGGGCGTGGCAGAGGCCGGAAACTGGCCCGGCGCGACCAAGGCCAACGCCGAATGGTTCCCAATTTCAGAGCGGGCATTGGCGCAAGGCATCTTCAATTCCGGAGCGGCGATCGGCGGCATCGTTTCCGCTCCAGCCATTGCCTATCTTTTCCTTTTTCTGGGATCGTGGCAGGCGACTTTCATCACTGTCGGCGCGTTGGGCATCCTGTGGCTGATCCCTTGGCTGATCGTTTACAAGAGCGGTCCGGATGCCCACCCGTGGATCGGCGAGGAAGAACGCGCCTATATCCTGACTGGCCAGCGCGCCGACCCCTCTGCGGCCGAAGAGATCGAATATGCGCCGGGGACCGTGGAAATTCTTTCGCGCAAGGAAAGCTGGGGCGTGATCATGGCCTCGTTCTTCCTCGATCCGATCTGGTGGCTGTTTGTCGGTTGGCTGCCGATCTATCTTTCCAAGACGTTCGGTTTCGGGGTCGCAGAAATCGGGATGTATGCCTGGGTGCCCTATGTCGGGGCGATGTTCGGTGCATGGTTCGGCGGGCTGTTCGCCCGCAACCGTATCGGCGCGGGGTGGAGCGTTGACCGCACGCGCAAGGTGGTTATCGGCATCGGCGGCGTGATCATGCTCGTGGGTCTGCTGGCCACGATCACCCCGCCCAGCCCGATGGTCGCGGTGCTGTACATGGCGGTAATCCTGTTCGGGTTCCAGACTGCGGTCGGCAATATCCAGACGCTGCCCAGCGACTTGTTCAGCGGCAAATCGGTCGCATCTCTGGCGGGTTTTGCGGGCACGGCGGCAAAGCTGGCCGTGGTTGGCCTGAACTTCTTGATTCCGGTCATCACGGTGCAAAGCTATGCCCCGGCGTTCATCGTCGGCGCGGCGCTGGCCATCCTGACCGTGCTGTCGGTGCTGGTCTTGTGCCCGCGCATCGCGCCGCTTTCGCCGCGCAAGGCATAGCGCGATGATCAGTGGAAAGCCGGTCGTCTGTTTCGGCGAGCTTCTGCTGCGCCTGTCGTCAGAGCCGGGGCGACCGCTGGCGCGAGGCAATGGGCTGGAGCTTGCCGTCGGCGGGGCAGAGGCGAACGTCGCGATCGCGCTATCCAGCCTTGGCTGGCCGAGCAGGATGGTCAGTCTTTTGCCCGACAATCCATTGGGGCGAAGGGCGCTGGCCGCGCTGGGCGAGGCGGGCGTGGACTTTGCCCATGTCGGCAACGCCGCAGGGCGCATGGGGCTCTATTTCTTCGAACCGCCTTCGGGTCCGATTGGCGGCACGATCACCTATGACCGGGAAGGCAGCGTGTTTGCGCGCGCCACCCCGGAGCAGTTCGACTTCATTGCGGCGTTGGATGGTGCGGGTTTGCTGCACGTATCGGGCATAACCCCGGCGCTGGGGCAGAACGGTGCAGAGCTTGCGCTCGCCGCGGTTCGTGCTGCGCAGGCGGCGGGCGTGCCGGTTTCTTTTGACGGGAACTATCGCGCCAACCTGTGGGATGCGTGGGACAGCGATCCGCGCGCCATCCTGCAGGACCTGATCGGGCAGGCCACGATCCTCTTTGGCAATCATCGCGACGTATCGTTGTTGTTGGGCAAGGCATTTTCCGGCGATGGGCCGGACCGGCGCAGAGAGGCGGCCGTCGCTGCATTCGATGCGTTTCCCAACCTTCAGATCATCGCATCCACTGCCCGCACGGTGGAAAGCGCGACGAGCCACCGCATCGCCAGTCGCGTCGATTTGCGCGATAGCCATTGGCAAACCGATGAAGTCCGCCTGTCGCCTATCGTCGACCGGATCGGCACCGGCGATGCCTTTGCAGCCGGGGTTCTGTTGGGCTGGCTGGACGGTGGAACGGCGCAGGCGATGGCGAAAAGCGGGCTGGCGCTGGCCGCGATGAAGCACGGCATCCACGGTGATACCATCGCGATAACCCGCGCCGATCTTGAAAAGTTTGAGCCCGCCGGCACCGACGTGCGGCGCTGACGGGCTCAGCTGGAATGGGTGCCGGGCGGGGGCCCTATTGCGCACCCACCGCCAGCTTGAACGGTGCGGCGGGCAAGCCGTTCTTCGCATATAGATTTACGATCGGCGTATCTTCCCAGGCATAGCGGACCTCTACCTTGTCGGCCACCGCGCCCGAAACGATGACGGTGTTGTCTTCAATACGCGCCCGCGCGAATTGGCAATTGCCCGCCGCCGTGCACAGCTGGAACGCGGTGGGGTCAAGCGCGCTGACGACTTCGAACCGGACATTGTCCGGGTAACGCACGATCAAATCGCCGCCGTTGCGCGTGATCGCCGTAGGATAGGGCGCAACCGGCTGCGCGGCATCTCCATAGGCGACCCGGATCGCCTCGGTTGCCAGCCTCTCGCCCACCAGCGTCTTATGACGCGGGTGGATGTCCTCTTCTTCACCGCTGTCGATCAAGACCGCGAGTCCGGCGTTATCGGTCTGCGCGACAGCCGCACGCTGCCCCTCGCGCAACTCGGCCCAGCCGCTGTCCTCCGGCTTTGTGTCGTAGCCGCCGAAACCTGGCAGCTGCGCGATGACAAACGGCAGTGCGGGCTGGCCGAAAGCCAGACGCCAGCCGCGCATCATGCCTTTCAACAAATCGCGATAGACCGGACCCATGCCGGTGCCCGTATTCGATTCGCCCTGATACCAGGCCACGCCCTTCATTGGCATCGGGGCAAGCGGCGCGATCATGCCGTTGTAAAGCGTGGTAAACCCGCGCGGCGCTTTCCACGGCACGGGCGGCGCGGCGGCCAGCCCCTTGATCTCTGCGCCGATGCGGTAATGCCACGCCCCGGCCAGCGAAACCCTGTCGCCGCCTTTGGGGCGGAACAGAAAGCGATCCGGCCGCGCGCGGAATCCGCCAGAGCCACGTTCGTCGACCACGCGGATCGCGATGCGGTTGCGGCCTTCGCGCAGGGCCGATTGCGGTACGGTGTAAAGCCGTTTTTGGTTGGGATCGACTTCTGCGCCGACCAGTTTGCCATTGACCCACACGGTGTCGCGTTCATCGATGCGTTCGAGATCCAGCACCAATGACCCGCTCGTCTGTGCCTTGGTCAACATGACGTCGCGCGCGAACCAGACGATGCCGTTGAAATTGGACAGCGGCTCGATACCGGCCTGTTCCCACATCTGCGGCAGGTCGATGGTGGGCCAGCCGGCAATATCCGTGTCGGCCTTTGCATAGGCGGCGGTCGTCGCGTTTTCGGGGCTAACCTTTGCGATCCATGCCTCGGTCGCGGCGGCAGACCGGGCCGATCCCTCTTGCGGATTGGCTGCATAGGCATTGAGCAACGCGATCGCCTCTGCATTGCCCGGAATGCCGCCCAGCGTCGTCGCGTCGATCCAGTCCTCAACCGTCGTGCCGCCCCATGCGGAATGGATCAGGCCGAGCGGTCGGCCTGTGCGGTCTACAATCTCTTCACCCATATGCCAGCAAGCGGAGGAGAATTCGGCAATGCTTTCGGCGGATGCGGGCGACCACGCGATGTCGTAGGTCATCGCCGAAGTCGCAGCAGGCAGGCTGGCGCGACGGACTTTGGCAACGCGAATCGGATAGCGGCTGCTGCGCGCCTCTACCTGCGGGGCGTTGGCGGCATCCTTGACCATCATGTCCATGTTCGACTGACCGGAACAGAGCCAGATGTCGCCCGCCATCAGGTTGGACAGGGTGCGGGCCGATCCGGACTGCGGGGTGATCGTGATGGCGAACGTTTCGCCCGCCTTACGCGCGGGCAGTTCCGCCATCCAGCGGCCATCGCGGTTCGCTGTCGCCTTGGCAGCGCCCCCCGCGCCATCGAATGCGACGGTCAATTCCTGCCCCGGTGCCGCTTCGCCCCAGACGCGAATCGGCTGGTCTGCCTGAACCATCATACCGTCGGTAAGAGCGGGCGAGACCAGCTCGCCCGTCAAGCCGGGTTGTGCCGCCAAGCAGATTGCGAGGGCAGACAGCGAACCGGAGATTCTAGCGAACATCAAACATCCTTCTCATATTGGATAGGCCATTTTTATAGTCCAATGATGCAGGCAGTCGCGCAGCATAGCAAGGGTCCAGTTTTGAACTGGTCGTTATCTTGCCTCGTCGCGCCATTGCAGCGCCTTGGAATTGCCGCATCAAGCCAATGCCGGCAATTGAAGGTTACGCCATTTCATAATTGGTAGGATCAATAAAGTTGAGATCGGTCGTTGACTTGAGTCAATATTGGTATAGTTAAATCTCAAACCAAAGTTCCGGGAGAGATCAATGCTGTTGCAATCGGCTCGCACGCGCCGCTCGAAGGCGAAGTTGCTGCTGTCCATGACCACCGTGCTGTCAGGCCTGTGTGTCGCCGCTCCGGCGTTCGCGCAGGATACGGCCGATGCGTCTGACGGCGCGGCGACCGACGACAATACGATCGTGGTCGAGGGTTTTCGTGAAGTGGTGCGCAGCTCGATCGATACGAAGCGACGCGAAGATGCGATCGTCGACGCGGTTTCTTCCGAAGATATCGGCAACCTGCCCGCTCTTTCGCTTAGCGAAGTGCTGGAAACGATCACGGGCGCAGGCGGTCACCGCGGCAAGGGTGGCGGTAGCGAGATCGCCATTCGCGGCCTTGGGCCGTTTTTGGGCCTGACGACCTTCAACGGCCGTCAGGCAACCAATGGCAGCGGCGACCGCTCTGTGAATTTCAGCCAGTTCCCGTCCGAACTGGTCAATAACGTCAAGGTCTACAAGACACAGCAGGCCGATCTGGTTGAGGGCGGCGTCGCTGGCCTTATCGAAATCGGTTCGGTCCGCCCGCTCGACTATGGGCGCGAACGGGTCAATCTGATGCTGAAGGGTGGCTACAATCCGCTGGCCGACCGGATGGAGAACGGCAACGCGCTAAGCTGGCGCGGCACGCTGTCCTATATCGACCAGTACGACATGGGCGAGATGGGCGAACTGGGCCTGTCGATCGGCATTCAGAGGAACGAAACGACCAATCCGCAGGACCGCATGTTTGCGTCTTCGACGTGGAGTGCCTGCGACGCGACGGTCGTGCCGGCGGAAGAATCCGGACGGGGGCGGTTCAGTCGCTATACCGACAATGTCATCGATCTCGGCGGGGAAAATGCCGACAATCCCTTTTACCTCGTCGGCAACTCGCTGGGATTGCGCCAGCAGGGTGAGGACGATCGCCGCGACGCGCTGTTTGCGTCGATCCAGTGGCAGCCCGATCCGCGCTGGGACATAAACCTCGATACACAGATCTCGAAGCGTGATTATACCGAGGATCGCCACGATCTGGTCTTCGCCGACAATCGTCGTATCGGGCCGGACCCGGTCTATGATGAAAACGGCGTGCTGCAGTCTTATACCGGCACATCACAACTGTCGTCCGATGGGCAGTATTTCCAGAGGCAGGAAGATTATTACGGCGCGGGCCTGAATGTCGCTTTTGCGGCGGACGACAATGTCGTGCTGGCCGTGGACATGGCATATTCAAAAACGCGGCGTGACGATCTCAACCGGCGTTCGCGGCTTCGGTCCGACGGGCTGGATATTTATGGCAACCCTACCGCGCGGGCGGAACTTTTTCCGGGAACCGGCGGCGAAGTTCCTTATACCTACGATTATACGAACTCGGAGATTCCGATCCTGACGGTCGACCCGATCTTCGACCTCAACGATCACTCGCTCTACAGCGACGATGCCCTTTTGCTACGCGATCGCGACCTGACAGAGCAGGAAATCCGCGCCCTGCGTTTCGATGGCGACGTATCGCTGGACAACGGTTTCATCCGCTCCATCGAGGGTGGCGTGCGCTTTGGCCGGATGGACTATTCCGAGAAATTCCGTCGCAACCAGTTCGACAACGCTGATCGTGAGATCGACCGCGCGGTTAACGAAGCCTGCCGCATCGATTTCCCGCAGAGCAATTTCCTGGGCAACGCCGATGGCCACTCGATCCAGAGCTGGGCAACGTTCGACACGCTGTGCCTCTATCGCGAATATACCGGTTCGGAAGACTTCGGCCCGCCTGACGTGGCGTTCGATCCGGCCGATGTGACCGTGCGCGAGGAGACTATCGCGGTCTATGCGATGGCCAATATCGACACGATGCTGGGCAATATGCCGGTGCGCGGCAATATCGGCACCCGCTACGTGATCACGGATGTCAGGTCGGACAGCGTTCGCGCCGAGCTGACCATCATCACCAACGAAGACAATACTGTTCAGATCGAGCCGACGGGCAATTTCGAGCAGGTGCGATTCAAGAACAGCACCACCGACTGGCTGCCCAGCATGAACCTGATTTTCGAGCTTCGGCCCGATCTTCTGCTGCGCACCGCCGCCTATCGCGCGATGGCGCGCCCCGATCCCAGTGCGCTGGGCGCAGGGCGGACTTTCTCCCTCGCCGAAAACGAGGGTACGGGCTATGCCAATGTCGAAGAAGCGATCGACGATGTTCGCGCATCGGGCAGCCCGGCACGCGAACCGCTGCGGGCGTGGAACTTCGATGCTTCGCTGGAATGGTATCCGAACCGCGACACGCTGCTTTCGGTGGCCGCCTATCACAAGATTTTTCAGGGCGGCATCATCCCGGTGCTGCGTGACGAAACCTTCGTGGTCGATGGCACCCCGATCACCGTACCGGTGGCGCAGCAACAGACGACCGACGATACCAGCAAGCTGACGGGTATCGAGTTCAATGCTGCGCATACGCTGACGTGGCTGCCAAAGCCGTTGGACGGACTGGGCTTCAAGCTGGGTCTGAACTGGGCGAAAACCGATTATCGTTCGGAAGACATTTCGCTGGGCGACCAGATCGATGTCGAGACGGGTGATGTCATCCCCCGCATTATCGAACCGGCCTCGATCACCGGCTTTTCCAAGCTGACCTACACAGCGCAAGTGTTCTACGGCATCGGTGATCTGGACCTGCAGGCGATCTACAAGCATCGTTCGGGCTATCATCAGGACTTCCTGGGCGGAAACACGCAGCTTCGCTATGTCGAGGGAAATGACGTGATCGACCTTCGCGCCAGCTACAACCTGTCCAAAGCGATCCAGCTGCGCGTCGATGCAGTCAACATCACCAACGAACCGCGCATCGACTATATGCCGGTCCGGGGCAGCTTCCGCGATTATCAGGAATTCGGCACAACCTATTACCTTGGCATAAGGGCGCGTTTCTGATGCTGGCGCAGGAAAAAATGGGCATCAGGGCGGCGCTGGTCGGCGCTGCCCTTGGCGGAACCGCACTGGTCAGCCCGCAACTGGCGCTGGCCCGGGATTACAACGTTCGGACGGAGAGCGAGCTGTCCACCGCGCTGCGCGCTGCAAAGCCGGGCGACCGGGTGTTCCTGCGCGAAGGCGAATGGAAAGACCTGCAGTTCTCTATAAAGCAGGGCGGCACGGCGGCAAAGCCGGTGATCGTCGCGGCGAAAGTCGCGGGGAAGACCATCATTACCGGCGAATCCTCTGTCCGCATTGCGGGGGATAATATCGTATTGGCCAATCTGGTCTTCCGCGACGGATATTCCCCCAGCTCGACGGTCATCAACGTTCGCGGATCGGGCGACCATCTGCCCAAGAACAACCGCATCACCGGCAACGTGGTCGAGAATTTTTCAAAGCCCGACAAAACGCAGAAAGACTATTGGGTCTCGCTGACGGGTGAGGGGCACCGCGTCGATCACAACGCCTTTGTCGGCAAGACCAACGCCGGGCCGACGATGGTCGTTCGGCTTGATCTGGATAAGGGCAAGCCCAACAACCACAAGATCGAGTACAACTATTTCGGCCCGCGCCCCGATTTCGGCGGCAATGGCGCGGAAACGATCCGGGTCGGCACCAGCACGGTCGTCGACGATGTGTCGGGCACGCAGATCTATCGCAATGTCTTCGAACGCACCAATGGCGAGCCGGAGGTGATTTCTCTCAAATCGCGTGAGAACGTGGTGGCGGAAAACACGTTCTACGAAGTGTCGGGCGCGTTGACGTTCCGCCAAGGCGGCAAGAACGTCGCGCGACGCAACGTATTCGTCGGTAACGGTCGGGAAAAGACCGGCGGCATCCGCTTGACCGGATCGGATCACACGGTGACCGAGAATTACTTCGAAGGCCTGAACGGCACCGGCTACCTGTCTGCACTGACGTTGATGAACGGGGAATCCGATGCATCGTCCAGCGGGTATCGCGCGGTTCAGCGTGCCACGATCACCAACAACAGTTTTTACGATAGCTTGCAGTTCGCCTTTGGCGCTGGGGCCAACGATAGCCGCACGGTTACGCCAACGCAGGTTGCAATGTCCGGCAACCTTTTCGGCGGGCAGACGGCTATGAAGCTGCGCGAATATGCGCCGCTGGGCGGGGTTGCGTTCACGGGCAACGTGGCCTCGCCAAAGATTCGGCTGGGTAACGGCATAGCCGCGACCGAAACTTTCGAAGTTCGGCGTGAAAAGAACGGTTTGCTTTACGCCTATCGCGATGGGCAGCGGATCGAAACCGGCGTGCCGTTCGACATGCAGCCGGTAACGTGGCGCGAAGTCGGCCCGGCCTATTACGAAAAACCTACACCCAATACCACGCAGAGCGCAGGATGAACCGCATGCGCCGTACCTTTATTCTTGTTGCCATGGCTTTGTCTGGAAGCTCCCTCTCCTCAGGGGCCATGGCCGCACCGCTGCTGTTGAGCGACACGGCAGCACGGCAGATCGCTGGAAACAGCGATCTGCCCTTGCTTTTCCAAAAGGGACTGAACGACGCGAAAAAGCGCGTCGCGACCAGTGAGAAGACGGGCATTGACGTGCCCGCGCCAAAGGATCCGGGCGGCGGCTATTCGCACGAACGTCACAAGGTGAACGGCCAGATTGTCTATGACGCAGGCTATCTCTATCGCCTTACCGGAGAGAGCCATTACCGCGATCATGCGCGTGATATCCTGTTGCGCTATGCCGCGATGTATCCGTCGTTGCCGCTGCATCCCGAACGCAAGAACCAGTCCCCCGGGCGGCTGTTCTGGCAGGCGCTGAACGAGTCCGTCTGGCTGGTCTATGCGATTCAGGGTTACAACGAAGTCCGCGATGACCTGACCGCGGCGGAGCGCAAGCAGATCGAGGATGGCGTGTTCCGTCCGATGGCGGAATTCCTGTCCACCGGATCGCCAGAAATGTTCCGCAAGATCCACAACCACGCGACGTGGGCGGCGGCTGGCGTGGGCATGACCGGCTATGTGCTGGGCGACGAACGCTATAGCGATTGGGCGATAGACGGTCTGGACGGCGATGGATCGTCGGGCTTTCTAGCGCAGCTGGACCAGTTGTTCTCACCCGACGGGTATTACACCGAAGGCCCGTATTATCAGCGTTATGCCTTGCTGCCCTTCGTCGTCTTTGCGCAGGCGATCGACGCGAACGAGCCGGATCGCAAGATATTCGAACGTCGCGACGGCATCGTAGCCAAGGCCATCGCGGCGACGGTGGCGATGACGTACGAGGGCAAGTTTTTCCCGGTAAACGATGCGATCAAGGAAAAAGGCGTCGATACATCCGAACTGCTCTACGGCGCAGCGCTGGGCTATCGACTGACCGGCGATCCGGTCTATCCCGCCATCGCCCGCATTCAGGGCGAAACGGTCATGACGGGCGAAGGGCTGGCGCTCGCCAAGGCGGCGCAGACGAACGCCGCGATGCCTACGCCGCAAAGCATGCTGCTGCGCGACGGACCGCAGGGCGATCAGGGCGGCATGGCGATCCTGGGCATGGGTAAGGGCGCCTTGGCCCAGACCATCGTTGCCAAGGACACCGGGCAAGGCATGGGCCACGGCCATTTCGACAAGCTGTCGATTATGCTTTACGATAATGGGCACGAAATCCTGACCGATTATGGCGCGGCGCGGTTCCTGAACGTGCCGAGCAAGCAAGGCGGGCGCTACCTTCCCGAGAACGACAGTTTCGCGCAGCAGACGGTGGCGCACAACGCGCCGGTCGTGAACGAAGAAAGCCACTTTGCGGGCGACTGGAAAGAGGGCCAGAAACACTGGCCGACGATGCGATATACGCGGTTCTCGGACAGGCTGAACGCCGTTTCGGCGACCATCGACGATGCCTATCCCGATGCCGTGCTGACCCGGACGTCGTTGCAGTTCCGGCCCGGGGCCGAAGCGGAACCCATCCTTCTGGACGTGGTCGAGGTCGATACCGACAGCGCGCAACCCGTCGACCTTCCGTTCTGGTTCAATGGGCAGGTCACGAACCTCCCGAAATCCCTTTCCATCCGGACAGACGGGCTGACACCGCTGGGTGTGAAGAATGGCTATCAGCACATCTGGAACCTTGGCGATGGCGCGCTGGCCGATGGGACAGGGCGGCTGACATGGCTTACCGGAGGGCGGTTCTATTCGCTGCACACACTTGCACCGCCGGCGTCGAAACTGGCGTTGATCCGCGCGGGCGCGAACGATCCGGAGTTCAACCTTCGCCCCGAAATGGGCGCGATGGTCCGCACCCGAGGTAGTGGCAAGACCCGCATCCTTACTGTGCTGGAACCGCATGGCCGATACGATCCAGCCGCCGAAACGACCGTCGCCAGTGAGCCACGCATTGCGGACCTGAAGACTGTCCGACTGGATGGGGCGTTGGTGGTGCAGATGACCACGAAGGCGGGCGGAACGATCCAGGCAGTCATCGCCGACAATCCTTCCGAGACCGTCCGACACGATCTGCGCCACGGCAAGTTGCGCCTGCAATGGAACGGGCCGGTCGCCTTGTTCGACGGCACCGGCAAGCGGATCGACCAGCCCGATGGCTGAACCGAACAACGACTTTTCATCGAAACATGAATTCTGACAGGAGTATTTTTATGAGCTTGAACGGGAAGACGGCGATCGTCTTCGGCGGGGGGCGCGACATTGGCAGGGCCGTCGCCGAAGGGCTGGCGCGGGAAGGTGCGGCAGTTACCATCAACTATTGCAACGACGAAGCCGGTGCGAAAGCGGCTGTCGCAGCGATCGAAGCGGCAGGTCGCAAGGCCATTGCCGAACAGGGCGATGCCACCAACCGCTGGGATGTCGCCCGCGTCGTCGCAAACCATTGCGCCGCGTTTGGCGACCGGATCGATGTGGTCGTCAACGTCGTCGGCGGTCTGGTTGCGCGGAAGACGATTGCCGAGATGGACGAGGCGTTTCTGGAACAGGTGCTGAAGTTGAATGTCACTTCGGCTTTCCTCGCCACGCAGGCGGCGCTGCCGCACATGGCGGAGGGTGGTTCGATCATCAACTTCGCTTCGCAGGCGGGTCGCGATGGCGGCGGGCCGGGTGCCATCGCCTATGGCGCCAGTAAGGGCGCAGTGTTGACGATGACGCGCGGTATGGCGAAGGAACTTGGCCCCAAGGGCATTCGCGTCAACGCGGTCTGCCCCGGCATGATCGCGACCACGTTTCACGACACCTTCACGAAAGACGAAGTGCGCGCGAACGTGGCCGCCGCCACGCCATTGCGCCGCGAAGGGCAGTCGAACGAGGTGGCCGACCTCGTCTGTTATCTTGCATCCGACAAGGCCGCGTTTGTCACTGGCGCGGGTATCGACATCAACGGCGGCACCTTCTTTTCATGACCGCCTTGTAAGCTGGAAGGGAGCTGGTTCCCGATCACTTCGGAGTGGAGCCGATCGACCACGAGTTTATCCGTAAATCGCCCGATAGTCAGCTGACAAAGCTGGCGCCCCGATCGATTGATGCCGAAGTCGTCAGCGCACTGTTGTCAAAAAGGGGCGCGTTGGTACTGTCCAGCGGCAGAAGACCACGCAATCCGGCTTGAGGAAGGCGATATGCTGCTGCTGCCCCGCTGGCAGCAGCACAAGCTGTGTTCGTCATCGGATGTCGCGGCGGTCGATATTGCCGAGGTGGCTGCGCGTTCGGGATCCGATTTGTGGGATTCAAGTCGGCCCCTTGCGGGAATACGGGTTCTCAAACATCAACCGGATGCGCCAAACCCGCCGGACGTGCAGGTGTTGGCCATGATGTTCAGGGCGGACCATGCCTACCAGGATAATCTGGCAAATTGCATGCCTTCGATATTCCATCTCTCTGCGGCAGACGTAGAATTTGTCAGTCTGATCACCGTCGTACGAGAATTTGTCGCGACTCATATCGAATGCCGGGCCAACGGTTACGCCGCAGCCGGGCACCGTATGGCGGAGATGATCCTTATAGAACTGTTGCGAAGCATCGTTGCGAAGCGACCTGAGGGCACGACCGGTTGGCTCAACGGTCTTGGTTCTCCTGCGATCTCAGCAGCGATGACGGCCCTGCATCTGGAGCCCCGGCGGCGATGGACTTTGAACGAGCTGGCCGATGTTTCCGGATTGGCGCGCCCTCAGTTTTCTTTTCATTTTTCACGCGTCGTGGGCCAGTCTCCGATGAGCTATGTGCAGAGTGTCCGGTTGCAATGGGCAGCCGATGAAATCATGCGCGGTGCTGCCATAAAGGCCGTGGCAGACGAAATGGGCTATTCCACCCCTTTCGGTTTTCGGAAGGCTTTCGTTCGCGAATATGGCGTTCCACCCGGTCGGTGGCGCATGGACCGATCAGCCGCCAGTTAGCGGCTTGCAGGCGAAGCGCAGGTGGTGTCAGATGGCTCTGACGCTGGCCTCATCAGGTCGTGGGCAACCGCACCTGAAAACAACTCCCCATACCCTTGGCGCTGCTCTTCAAACTGATGGTGCCGCCGTGCAGCTCCACCAGCTCTTTCACGAGAGCCAAGCCGATGCCAAGTCCGCCGGTCACCTTGCCCGAAACGGACGCAGCCTGCCCAAACAGTTCGAAGATCTTTTCCTGTTCCTCAACGTCGATGCCGACGCCGGTGTCGCTCACTTCCAAAACGGCTTGGCCGTCCGCAGCGGCAAGCGACACCGATATCTGCCCGCCCGCCGGAGTATAGCGGGCGGCGTTGCCGACAAGATTGCTGATGATCTGGATAATGCGGGCAGGATCGCCATCCAATTCGATCGGATCGTCAGGAACGCTGACCTTCAATTCGTGCCCCGCTTCGTCGATGGCCGGTCGATTGAGTTCCAGCGCCAGCGGCAGCACCTCCTGCAAAGTGATCGGTTCCTTGCGCAGGGAAATCTTGCCTTGCTCGATCCGGGCAATGTCGAGCAGGTCTTCGACCAGCCGGGACACATGGCTAAGGTTCTGGCGCATCGCGGTGCGCACGCCTTCTGCGTCGATCCGGGTGTTACCGCGTTCCAGGATGTTCAGCCCCGAAGACAGCACCGAGAGGGGATTGCGCAGTTCGTGGCCAAGCACCGCAAGGAAGTGGTTCTTCTGCTTGTCCGCAGCTTGCAGGGCCGATGTCAGGATGGCGAGTTCGTCGCGCTGTGCCGCGATCTGCCTACGCTGCGCATAGAGGCCAAGGAAAACCTCGGCTTTTGAGCGCAGGATGTCAGCCTCTATCGGTTTCTGGATGAAGTCGACCGCGCCTGCCTCATACCCGCGAAAGCGTCGGGAAATGTCGCCGGTTCCGGCAGTAACGAAGATGATCGGGATATGGCGCGACCGTTCGTTCGCCCGCATGATTTCGGCCAACTCGAACCCGTCCATGCCCGGCATTTGCACGTCCAGCAGCGCCAGCGCGTAGTCGTGCTCCAGCATGAGTTCCAGCGCTTCTTCGCCGCTTTGCGCGGTGTGGAATTGCACCCCATCGCGCCTCAGCAAGGCTTCCAGCGCCAGCAGGTTTTCGGGCAGGTCGTCTACCAACAGGAAATTGATCGGGGCTTCGGGCGCGGTCATTCTGCCACCCCGGCGGCCAACGATGCCGCAATCTCGTCCAAAGTCATGATTGCGGCATCCCGGCAGGCTTCGACCGCTGCCTCTGGCATCGCCGCCATTTCTGCAGTTGCCGGGTCCTGGATCAATACCACGCCGCCCGCATCCTCGATGGCGCGCGCGCCGTTTGCACCGTCATGGTTCGCGCCGGTAAGGACGATTCCAGTCACCGCAGGGCCAAAGGCATCGGCGGCCGTTTCGAACAGCACGTCGATCGCCGGGCGCGAATGGTTCACCGGCTCTTCGGTAGATAGCGCCAAGGCGCCATCGCCTTCGACCAGAACGTGATAATCGGGCGGCGCGAAATAGATCGTTCCGGGTTGCAGAGGCTCCTTGTCTTCCGCCTCTTTAACCTGCATCCGGCACTTTTCCGAGAACAGCTTGACTAGCGCATTGTCCTGGCGCGGCGGAACGTGGACGACGACCACGATGGATCGCGGAAAATCCGCCGCCAGCGGGGGCAGGATATGCGACAGGGCCTGAACCCCGCCCGCCGACGCGCCGATCGCGATCAGTTGCTGGGTCATCGCGCCACCCTCCGATAGATACGATCCTCTCTCACATGTTCGACGAACTTGTCGGCATGGGCGGAAAAGCGCAGGCTTTCCTTCGACCCGATCCCCAGAAACCCTTGCCGGGCCAGCGATTCCGCGAACAGGCTGACGACTCGGTCCTGAAGGTCTCTATCGAAATAGATCAATACGTTGCGACACGAAATCAGGTGCATTTCGGCAAAGGCGGCATCGGTGACAAGGCTGTGGTCGGAAAACACGGTGCGGGCGCGCAAAGACTTGTCGAACACGGCGCGGCCATAGTCGGCGGTGTAGTAATCGGACAGCGAACTGTGCCCGCCCGACAATCGGTGGTTTTCGGTGAACAGCCGCACTTGGTCCAGCGGGTAAATGCCCGCCTGCGCCGCCTTCAGCGCGGCGGGGTTGATGTCGGTGGCGTAAAAGATCGTCTTGTCGAGCAGGCCTTCCTCGCGGAACAGGATGGCGAGCGAGTACAGTTCCTCGCCACGGCTGCACCCGGCGATCCAGACTTTCAGCGACGGATAGGTATGCAGGTGCGGCACCACTTTTTCGCGTAGCGCGCGGTAATAGGACGGATCGCGGAACATCTCGCTGACCTGCACGGTCAGATAGTTCAGCAGGTTGGGCAGCATCGTCTTGTCATGCAACACGGCGGATTGCAGCGCCGAAATACTGTCGAAACCCAGTTGCCGCCGCGCCTGGAGCAGGCGTCGCTTGATCGACGCCTGCGCATAATGGCGGAAATCGTAGTGATAATGCCGATAGAGCGCGTCGAGCAGCAGCTGGATTTCCAGATCCTCTACCGTCTCGCCCGTCATCGCGGCATCCATACGCGCACCAGCGATAGCAGTTTATCGACGTCGATCGGTTTGGCCATGTAATCGTTCGCACCCGCGTCCATGCATTTCTGCTGATCGTCGGGCATGGCCTTGGCGGTCAACATGATGATCGGCAGATTGCGCCATTGCGGATCGTCACGGATGGCGCGCACGGCGGTCAGTCCGTCCATCACCGGCATCATCACGTCCATCAACACCAGATCGATCGCCTTGTCGCTGTCGCCTGCGGCATCGGCCAGCGCGTCCAGCGCTTCCTGCCCATTGCGGGCAATACGGGTGAGCGCGCCGCGCGGTTCCAGCACGCTGGTCAATGAGTAGACGTTGCGCACGTCATCCTCGACGATCATGATCCGCCGGCCTTCCAGAGCGGCGTCGCGGTGGCGCGCCTTTTCGATCATCTGCTGCTGTTCAGGCGGCAGTTCCGCCACGACCTGATGCAGGAACAGCGACACTTCGTCCAACAGGCGTTCGGGCGATTTCGCGCCCTTGATGATGATGGAGCTGGAATAGCGGCGCAGGCGCTGTTCCTCGTCCGGCGACAGATCGCGCCCGGTATAGACGATCACCGGGGGCAGGGCGTGGGGGTGGTCCTCGCTCAGCGTTTCCAGCAGCGAAAAGCCCGATGCGTCGGGTAGCGACAGGTCGAGCACGATGCAGTCGTAGTCGCCCTCACGAATTTCATCGAGGCATTCGGCCGCCGTGCCGACGCCGACCGTTTCTACGTCGCGCGAATCCAGTAATTTGCCCACCGCCTCACGTTGAACCGGGTCGTCTTCAACGATCAACACGCGGCGCATCCGGGCAGTCAGCTTTTCCTGCAATCCGGCCAGCACTTCCGCCAGTTGTTCACGCGGAGCGGGCTTGCCAAGGAAGCCGACCGCGCCCAGCGCCAGTGCCGTCTTGCTCTGATCCTCGCCCGAAATGACGTGGATGGGGATGTGCCGCGTCTCGTCCTGATGCTTCAACCGGTCCAGCACGGTCAGGCCCGACTGGTCGGGCAACCCGATGTCGAGCACGATGGCGTTGGGAACGTATTCGCGGGCAAGGTCGAGCGCATCCTGCGCGCTTCCGGCAACGATGCATTGAAAGCCCATCTGGCGCGACAATTCGCAGACGATGGAGGCAAAGGTGGAATCGTCCTCGATAACCAGCAACAGGCGTTTGCCTTCGGACAGGTCGTTCCTGTCATCGTCGACCGACGACGATGGGGCAGGGGCTTTGGCGGGCGCGCTCTTGGGCGTGCCCACAGGCAGCACGGCATTCGACCGCGCCGGCACTGGCAACGGCACATCGCGCGCCGCAACTTTGCCGGGATCGTAGGCGACGGGAACGGTGACGATAAAGGTGCTGCCCTTGCCGACTTCGCTGTCCAGCCGAATCGACCCGCCCAGCAACCGCGCCAGTTCTCGCGAGATCGACAGGCCCAGCCCGGTGCCGCCGAACTTTCGGCTGATCGTGCCGTCGGCCTGACGGAATGCTTCGAAAATGGCCTCGCACTGTTCGGGGGCGATGCCGATGCCGGTGTCGGTGACGACCAGTTCCAGCGTATCGTTATCGGCGGGCCGTATCGACAGGCTAACGCTGCCCTGCTCGGTGAACTTCAGCGCGTTGGACAGAAGGTTTTTCAGGACCTGCTCCAACCGCATGCGATCCGTTTCGATAGAGCGCGGCGCGTCGGGCGCGATCTCGATCTTCAGGTCCAGCCCCCGTTCCTGCGCGACCTGTTCGAACAGCTTGCGCATGTCGGCCGCCAGACGCTCGGTCGATACCGGGGCGGCGTCGATCTCGACATGCCCTGCTTCGATCTTCGAGAGGTCGAGGATGTCGTTGATCAGCGTCAGCAGGTCATTGCCCGAAGACTCGATGGTGCGAGCGTATTTGACCTGCTCGCCAGAGAGGTTGCCGTCGGTGTTGTCGCCCAGCAGTTTGGACAGGATTAGCAGTGAATTGAGCGGGGTGCGCAGCTCGTGGCTCATGTTGGCAAGAAAGTCTGACTTGTATTGGCTCGCCTGCTCCAGTTCGCGCGCCTTCAGCTGGAGCGAGGATGCCGCGCGGCTCAGCTCGTCGCGCTGGTTTTCCAGCGTCTGGGCCTGTTCCTCCAACTGGCTGTTGGTCTGCTCCAGCTCGACCTGTTGCAGTTCCAGGCGCGCTTGCGATTCCTTCAGGGCGTTGCCCTGTTCTTCCAGTTCCTCGTTGGAAACGCGCAGTTCCTCGCTTTGCGCCTGCAACTCGCCCGCCTGACGCTGCGTTTCCTCCAGCGCGTCCTGCAACCTTTCGCGGAACCGCGCAGAGCGCAGCGCTATGCCGATGGACCCGGCCGTGTTGTCGAGGAGTTCGAGCACCCGCTCGTCGACTTCTTCCAAAAATCCTAGTTCGATGACCGAATTGACGATCCCGTCGGTATGGGCTGGGGCAATCAATAGGTGGCGAGGCGCGTCGCTGCCGAATGCGGAACCGATGGAAAGGTAACCAGCGGGAACATCGCGCAGCAGCACCGCCTCGCCATCGGATGCGACTTTGCCCAACAGGCCGTCCGCGCGGTCGAAAGACTGCGGAATCTCGGCATTCGCGGGCACGCCAAGCGTGGCGACCCGGTTGAATACACCTGCTTCGCCCTTGAACAACGCCCCGGCGCTGGCCCCGACATGTTCGGCAAAAAAGCGCAGGATGTCGGCGGCAAGCTGCTCGATCTTTTTGTCGCCGCGCATCGTCTCCGACAGGCCGACTTGCGCGTTTTGAAGCCATTTCTGGCGATCGCGGACGCGGTTCGATCGTGTTGTCAGGATGAACACCGCGAGTGTAAGGACAATACCGATCAGGCTGGTCAGCACCGCGCTGACGACGGCCTGTTGCGACGCGGCGGCAAGGCTGGCGACGCTGTCCTCTCGCGTGGTCAGCTCCTGTTGTCGCAAGCGGGAGAGTTGTTCGCGAATGCTGTCCATTGCGATCTTGCCGCGGTCGCTATTCATTTCGGCCAGCGCCGCATCGACCGACCCGCCGCGCCGCAGTTCGACTATGCGGGCCATTTCGCGGAGCTTCACGTCGGTAGAAGCCTTGAGCTGGTCGAAACTCTCTTTCTGCAAGCTGTTGTCGCGCGTCGCGGCCTGCAGAGCGGCCATCTGTCGCTGAAGATCCGCAACTCCTTCGATATAGGGAGCCAGATAGGCTTCCTCGCCGGTCAGCAGGTATCCACGCTGCCCAGTTTCCGCATCCAGCCCGGCGATCAGGACATCGTCGAGTGTGCCCAGAATTTCGTGCGTTTCGCGAATGCGCTCTTCGCTGGCCCGCATGTTCAGCAGGTTGGCGTAAGACGTGATCGCGGTGACCAGGAAGAAACCGATACCCAGCGCAAGACCGCCCAGCGCCCACCAGTTGATAGCGTTGCGGAGCCTGCGCACACCCAAAGAATTCTTCAAATTCGAACACCCTCGCAAGTCGACCCGCAGCGACTGGCAGGCGCTTCGGCGCAATCAAGCGCCCACTGATTTTTGCCAAAATGACCCTGCCCAACGCATTGCCGGGGGTTTGGTTCCATGTTTTTGCGGCGTAAGCATTTCCTTCGGTTTCGCAGGGCCGTAAATGCAGTTAAAAGGCTCGTCACCCTCTTGTATGTTCGCCACTCAATGCCGGTGAGCCAAACACTTGGTAAGCGCCTAACCCGGTAGTCAGCGGATCCGCATTGACGATGTCGCGGCGATTGATGGCTGTAGGAAGGATGTCGACCATCGTCGGGTGGTACGATTCCACGCTCTTCGCGAAGTTTTGGACGGTCTGGCGGGTCGACGCTGGCTGGCCGAGCAAGTCATTGTGCAGGAACGCGGGCGTCAGCGCGCGGGAACGGATCGCGCGGATCGCGCGGCTGCGGTATCGCGAGGGGGTTGCCGATTACCTTGAAGTGCTTGATGCCGAACGCAATCTCTACGCCGCGCGGCAGCAGTTGTTAATGACGCAGCGGGCCTATCTTAGAACGGCGCGACGCTGTTCGTCGCGCTGGGCGGAGGGCTGAACCCGAACTGAGACATGGGCGCGTTAACCCCCTTTCGGGACATTCTTCATTCCGCGCTTGCGAGAAACTAACGATTTGTTAAGATTGCCCACGATTGGCCGGTATGCGGGGTTTTGTGGGTCGCCCCGATCGGTTTGATCGGCCTGTGGGATCGGGTCGATCAATTCGAACTGCCGATTATTGACTGTGCTATTGGACGGTTACGGGGGCATCAGTGTCGGGTCCGGATATTTTCATTTCCTATAGTCGCGAAGACCGCGCGGTTGCGCGCCGGTTCGCCGACGGCTTGGGAGCAGCGGGCTTCGAGGTATGGTGGGATGCCGCCCTGCATTCCGGCGAGACATTCGACGAGGTAATCGAACGCAACCTGCGCGCGGCGAAGGCTGTCGTCGTGTTGTGGTCGCCGCGTTCGGTGAAGTCACGATGG
The DNA here is from genome assembly GCF_001028705.1 of Croceicoccus naphthovorans. NCBI lineage: Bacteria > Pseudomonadati > Pseudomonadota > Alphaproteobacteria > Sphingomonadales > Erythrobacteraceae > Croceicoccus > Croceicoccus naphthovorans. Next base: position 917,352 of record NZ_CP011770.1, read on the forward strand.
GTTCGGGCAGAGGCGACGCTGGCAGACCGCACCGGGCGACTTGCCCCCGCGATTATCGAGCCGTGCGACCGTCCGATCATTTTCGAACTGACGCATACGGCGGAACTGGCGCACTGGACGGGTGAGCAGGACGATGCCGCATGGGGCCAGTTCGTCGCCGACTTGCGCACGCTTGTCGGCGAAAGCGCCGTGGCGGAAGGCCGCATCGCCACCAAGGCAAAGCCGCAGCAGCTGACGCCGTTAGAAGAGCCTGCGGTCGCGGACGATCCCGATGCGCGCGAAGAGCCTGCGGCGAAAGTAACCGCCTTCCCGGCTTTTGCCGCCAGGCCAGAGGCTTACGAATCCGATCAGACCCAGCTTTCGGGCTATGCCGATCTGGCATATGCCGAACAGCACGTGTTGGAAATGCTGGACGATGCGGAAAGCGCGCCTTTTGCTATCGGACCGTTGGGGGCCCGGATCGGGCGTTCGGCCCCGGCCGATGTCGTGCTGGGCGATCCGCGCGTGTCGCGCAGCCATTGCGAACTTGTATTTTCCGACGGACAACTCGTGGTGTCGGACCTCAACTCAACCAACGGCACGTTCGTCGATGACGAGCGGGTGGAGGGAACCGTGCCGTTGCCCGTAGGCTCGGTCTTGCAGGTCGGAGGGATCCGGCTGGTTCACGAAGTGCGCGCCGCGGTCGCCGCGCGTTAAGGGGCTGCCCGGCTTGCTGCGACACCCACCGCGTCCGCGTTTGACGCTGAATGTCGGGATCACCGGCCACCGTGCCAATGCCCTGGATGAAGCGATAACCGCTGAACTGGGAGAGAACCTGGACCGGGTGCTTCTATCGCTGATCGGCGCGACGCGATCACTGCGCGAGAGCGAGCCGGAGCATTATGCCGCCGAACCGCCGCTGTTCCGGTTCCATACCGCGCTGGCTACCGGGGCGGACCAGATCGCAGCGCGATCGGCGCGGCATCACGATTTTGAAGTCCGCGCGATCCTGCCGTTTTCGGAGGCTGAATACACGCACGACTTCGCATCGGGCGAGGAACACCGCGAGTTCAAGCGGCAGGTCGCCGCTGCGGACGAGGTGTTCTGCCTGCCCGGCAAGCGTGCCCACGAAGAGGATGCCTACGTCCTTGTCGGCAAGGCGATCATCGCCGCCGCCGATATTGTGGTCGCCGTCTGGGACGGGGACGAGGGCAAGGGCCGGGGCGGCACCGCGCATGTCGTCGAACTGGCGCTGATCGCGGGCGTGCCGGTCATCCACATTTGCGTCGACCGGACGAACAAGACGATCAGCGATGTTCGCCTGCTGATCGGCGGCGAAGTGCTGGACCCCGAAGTCGCGTCCTTGGCAGGGCCGAAAGATTACATCCACCTCGTGACCGGCGTTCTCGCGCCGCATGGCGAAATCGAAAAGCAGCACATCGCGCAATATCTGGCGGAGATAGAGCAGACGACCAACTGGCGCATCGAGTATCCGATGATGCTCAGCCTGTTGCGGATCAAGAAGCTGCCGCGCCGCCCGTGGCATCAGGGCCGTGTCGCCGATGGACACGAAGCGGGCAGCGGCAAGTCCGGCGATCTCGACACGCGGACGCTGGACGCGGCCTACGACTGGGCGAACTTCCTCGCCATCCGTTATGCGCAACTGTTCCGCAGCGGGCATGTCACGAACTACGCGCTGGCCGCACTGGCGGTGATCGTCGCGCTGACCGGATTGATCGTGCCGTCGATCAAGATCTGGCTGGTCATGGTCGAACTAAGCGTGATCGCGCTGCTATTCTACAACACACATTGGGGCAGCAAGGGAGAGTGGCATCGCAAGTGGCTGCAATATCGCCATCTTGCGGAATCGCTGCGTCCGCTGGCCTACCTGAAGCGTACCGGACTGGCCGGTCCGCCGTTCCGCGCTGATTTTGCCGAGCGCTCTGCCCGTCACGAGGAATCGACCGACTGGACCCGATGGTACGCCGCCTCAATCTGGCGCCAGATGGAGGCGCCCATCGGGACGATGACCGATGAGACCGTGCGCAAGCTGGCGCACGACGTTCTGACTGAACAGGTGCGCCCGCAGACCGCCTATCACGAGATCAATGCCAAGCGCATGCACGACATCGATCACAAGCTGCACGAGGTCGGCAATTTCCTTGTCGGCGGGGTGATCGCGGCCTGTTCGCTCTATATCGTGGTCTATTTCTTCATGCACGACTGGGTAAAGCCGCTGACCGCGCCTTTCGTCTTCGTCACGGCGGGTTTCCCCGCGTTGAGCGCGGCGGCATTCGGTTTGCGCGGACATGGCGAGCATCTGGTGACCGCCAGCCGATCGATCAGCACGGTGCGCGCCCTGCGCGGAAACGGCGCGCGGCTGGAAGATGCCACCGAGTTGGACGTGCTGACCAAGGAACTGCGCGATACGGCAGAAATCATGCTGTCGGACCTGAACGAATGGTCGCTGGCCTATCGCGAACGGTCTTTGCAGGTGCCGGGTTAAAGCAGGCCGCCTAGCCTAGCGCTTCTCTGCGTCCAGTTCGGATTCGATTTCGGTCTCTGTAATGGTCGGCAGGCGGTCCATCCACAGCCGCTCCATCATCAAATAGGTGAAGGACGCGCTCCACGTCACCAGTACCAGCCCGGTCAGCGCCTCCACCCCCGTGACCATGCGGATGGCGCCATGCGGCACGATGTCGCCCAGGCCAAGCGTGGTGTAAGATGCGATCGAGAAGTAGAAATGGTCGACCAGCCATCCCGCCCCGCCGGTGGTCAGGCCTTGCAGGTCGCCGAAACCCGTGACCTCGATCAAAACGAGGATGGCCGCGAAGACCAGGACCTCAAGCGTGTGGAGGGCAAAGATTACAAACAATACGACGAGCAGTGGGTGGCGCACAGCGGGTTCGCGCAACTGCACCGAATGCGCCAGCCAGCGCAGCCCGAAAAAGTGCATGTAAATCGTGATCGCAACCCCGGCGAATGCGCCCAGCAGTCCGACGAAGGCCTCGGTAATCACTGCGCCGCTCTGGCCCGGTTCAACAGGGCCTGAAGGTACGACTTGGTCTGCGATGCCTTCACCACCGAATTGCGCGCCTCTGCCTCTGTCGAGGTGCCGCGCATCGAAGCCTCCAGCGTGTCGAGATAGCTGGTGTATTGCTTCGCCGCGTCGGCCGATGCCTGGCGGATGCGATAGCCTTCTTTCTCTTCGTCGCTGGCGTTCGATCCCGGTTTGCGGCTGCTCGCCAGCCGATCGATTTGGCGCGCGATGTCGCGGGCGGAATCGACGTTGCGGTCGAATTCGCGGCGTGTGGCGGCAGACACGCCGGCATCGGATGTCGCGGCTGGCGTGCTGGCGGCGATGGTGGCCGTTTCGGTTGCGGTCGGCGTGCTGCTATCGGGCGTGGCTTCCGCTGCTTGCGTCGCGCTGTCGGTGCCCTTGGCGCGATAGGTGGCGGCGGCCAGCGTGCGCAGGGTGCTGTATGCCGCGATCTCTTCGCGAACCGCGACCAGCGTTGCCTCCAGACCTTGCGCCTGTTCGACGGCATCGGCCTTGTCGCGCAGGCCCGCGAACCCGGCCTTCAGGTCGTCTGCCGCCTTGCGCCGCTGCGGGCTTTCGCCACGTGCGGAGTTGCTGCGCGAAACGTCGGCCCACGGCAGGTCGCGTGCCACGGTCCTTGTTCGCGCTTCCCCGGCGGATCGGGCGGCGGAGGCGAATTCCCGCAGCCGGGCGACGGCGGCTTGTTCGGAATCGACCGTTTCCGCGTCGGCGGTCAGCATTTCGGTCAGATCGTCGCCCATGCCCGCATTGGCCGCTTCTTCGGCAAGGGCCGTGAACATCGCGGGGAATTCGGACGCGTCGGCGGGTGCCGAAATCATGGGTGTCGGCGCAGACGGAACGGGGCCGTCGCCGCTTTTGCCGCCAAAGATTTGCCATCCGGCGAAAGCGAGAATAGCGCCGACGATAACGACCGCGATGGCGGGCTTGGCGATGCCCTCCTTCTTGTCATCCTTGGCCTTGTTGTCGGCTTCCTTCGCTTTCTTCGTGGGCTCCTTGGCCAGAGCCTTGTCAGCCGGAGGCGGGGTGTCCGCCTTTTTAGCGGTTGGCGTCTCGGCCGACGCTGGGGCCACATCGTCCGACTTGGCTGCGGGCTCGTCCTTCGGCGTCTCGGCCTTTTCCGCTGCCACGGCAGGCTGGACCGGGACCTTCTCCGCCTCGTTCGGCTTCGGTCGTCCGACGAATTTCGCCTCGTCTGGCTTGTCCGGCACGCCGGTGCTTAGCGCGCCGCCGCCAAATCCCTTGGCGATGGGCGCGACGGGCTTGATGGTATCGGAACCGGTGTCGAAAACCGCGATGCGGGTCGCATCTTCGTCGTCTTCGTCGGGCTCGAAAGGGGTGCTCTCGGTTCGGATATCGTCGGCCTCGAACATATCGAGCCATTGTGCGATGGACTGTGGGCGATCCTGCGGGCGGATCGTCATCGCCGCGTCGATCGCCTTCAGGAATGTGCGGCTGAACCCAGGCCAGTTGCCTTCGACCAACGGCTTCCCCGCACCGCCGTGCAAACGCTCCAGCACTTCCGGCGGCTTCTCGCCCGATACGCATTCGTACAGCACAACGCCCAGCGCGTAGATGTCGGTCCACGGCCCTTGTTCGTACGTGCGGACATATTGCTCGATCGGGGCGTAGGGCGGGGTGTGGAACGTGACCTTGGTGCTGGTCGCTTCGCCGGATTCGAAGCGGGCGGAGCCGAAGTCGATCAGCACAGCCCTGTCATCGTCGCCCACCATGATGTTCGGCGGTTTGATATCGCGGTGGAGCACGCCGACGCGGTGCGCGCGGTCCAGCCCTTCGGCAATCGGCAGGATGATCTTGGACAGGGCGGCCTGATTGAACTTCGTCCCGCTTTTCAAAAGGCGCGACAGCGGCGTCCCGTCCTCGAAGTCCATGACCATGTAGGCCGTGCCGTGAATTTCGAACAGCGAACGCACCGAGACGATGTTGGGATGGCGCGTCGGCGTGGATAGGTTCCACAGCAACTTCGCCTCTTCGACGAATTTCTTCAGGCCAAGGGCGTGAACTTCCTCGGCATTGGAATCGACCGGAACGACGGTATCGTCCTCGTCCCGCTCGCTGATTGAGCTGGGGAAATATTCCTTGATTGCAACAAGTTCGTCAAAATAAATGCCGCGGCCTTTATAGACGATGCCAAAACCGCCGACGCCCAGTACTTCTTCCAGCCGCCATTCGCGCAATATCGTGCCAGATGGTAACGCCTTGGTACTGTAAGCCTTGCTCATTGCCGAGGTGCCCCCACCACTGTTACATGGTTAACAAGTCGCACAGGACGATACCGTCTTTCAACCGCAAAGGCAGGATTAAGGCCGGATATGAGCCCCAAATTCATCACCGCCTGCCAGAGCGAGGTGGGCCTGCGCCGAAAGATCAACGAAGACAATTACTTGGACCGTACTGCCGACGGTTTCTGGGTCGTCGCGGACGGCATGGGCGGGCACGAGGCGGGCGAGGTCGCCAGCGCCATGATCGTGGAGGCGACGCGTGATCTGCCGGTTTCGGCCGATTCAGGCCAGACCGCAGAGGCCGCGATGGCCGCGATTCACGAAGTTCAGCGCAGACTGGTCGACCTTGCCCGCGAAGGCGCGACGCCGCGCACCATTGGCACGACGGTCGTTGGCCTTGTCATCGCGGGCGGGGAATTTCGGTGTTTCTGGGTGGGCGACAGCCGCATCCTGCTGGTCCGCAACGGCGCGATTCAACAGCTGACCCGCGATCACAGTCTGGTGCAGGACCTGATCGACGCGGAACTGCTCGATCCTGCGGATGCGGAGAGCCATCCCGATGCGAATGTCATCACGCGCGCGGTGGGTGCGGACAAGGAACTGGTGATTGATTGCGTATCGGGCCGGACCCAGCCGGGGGACCTGTTCCTGCTGGCCAGCGACGGTGTGACCAAGGTTCTTCATCCGGAGGAAATCTGCGAGCACCTGACTTCACGCAATCCGCGACAGGCGACGGCAACGATGGCGAAGGTGATCCTTGATCGCGGGGCCCCGGACAATTTCACTTCGATCATTGTTCGGGTGCTTTAGGTCCGGTCGGCGACTGTTCTCTTTCCTATCAGGTACCTGTGACGATTAGGCATTTCTTGAACGTTGAAATCGTCTCTAATCTCCCAATCAACACCATATAAAAAAACAATTTTCCAGCCTTCGAGATGAAGGTCGGCGGCGTGCTTGCGTGCTACCGAGGTGGCAATCGGGAGAATGGCCGGTGACTGACTGGGGGGCGCTCTATGCCCGGCGGATGAAGGGCGTGATGCCTTCCGACATACGCGAGAAGATGAAGCTGCTCGACCGGGCGGAAATCATCCATCTGGGCGGCGGCCTGCCCGACCCTGCGATCTTTCCCTACGAGCCTTTGTCGGACGCATCGGCGCGATTGTGGGCCGATCGCGCGCGGGCGCAAACCGCGCTGCAATACGCGCCCAGCGAGGGATACCTGCCGCTGCGGGAATGGATTGCGGGCTACATGACCCGGCAGGGCACGGCTTGCGAAGCCGACAACGTGATTATCACCAATGGATCGCAGCAGGGCCTCGATTTTCTGGCAAAACTGCTGCTGTCGCCGGGCGACAAGGCACTGGTCGAAATTCCCAGTTTCATCGGCGCGTTGCGTGCGTTCGATGCCTACGAACCGCAATATCTGGGCCTTCCCGAAGACAGCGCCGACTGGAACCCTACGGATTTGGCGGGGGCCAAGTTCTGCTATGTCGGGCCGGATTTCCGCAATCCAACCGGCACCTGCATGTCGCGCAAGGATCGGCTCGCCCTGCTCGATCTTGCCGACGATACCGGCATGGCGATCATTGAAGACGGATGCTACGAACAGCTTCGCTACGAAGGCGAGGACATCGCCTCGGTCGCGGCGCTGGCCGCCGAGCGATACGGCAGCATCGAGCGATCACCGGTGCTGCATACCGGCACCTTTTCGAAGACGATCGCGCCTTCGCTTCGGGTAGGGTGGATTGCCGGTCCGCGCGACGTCATCCGGCGGTTGGTCCTGATCAAGCAAGCGAGCGATCTAGCGACGAGCGCGCTGAACCAGATGCTTCTTCTCGATGTCGTAAGAGATCACCTCGATACTTCGACCAGGATTGCCCGAAGCGTCTATCGCGACCGTTGCCGATCAATGCTCGATGCGATGGAGGAGTTCATGCCGCACGGCGTTTCGTGGACGAGGCCGCAGGGCGGCCTCTATGTCTGGGCGGAATTGCCGGACGGTATCGATGGCGCGGCGTTGGCGGCACGAGCGCTGCTGGAACGATCGGTTTCGATCATTTCGGGGTCGGCGTTCTATCCGGCCAATGCGACCAACATCGTGCCAAAGCCGAATACGTTTCGTCTAAGCTTCTCCATGATCCCCGCCGCCGCCGCGCGCGAAGGGATCGAACGCCTTGGCGGCCTGATCCGCGAAGGATAATGACCCACAAAACCCCCCCGACCCCGGCACGGAACCAAGGCGACGACCGTCGATGAAGGCAATCGCGGTAACAGGGGCAGGCGGCCTGGACGATGTGGGTGTGGTGCAAGTCGCCGAACCGCGGGCGACAGCGGACGAGATCGCGATCAAAGTTCACGCAGCCGGTCTGAATCCGGCGGACTGGAAGCTGGCCGAGGGGTGGTTGGCCCCGCATTTGCGCCTCCGCTATCCTCAGGTTCTCGGCTTTGATGCCGCGGGCGTAATCGTTGATGTCGGTGCGCAAGTCGCCGGCTTCTCGGTCGGAGATCGGGTTGTCGCCAAGACTTCGGTCGCACGAGGGGGCGCAGGTTCGCTGGCGGAGATTGTTACGGTACCAGCAAAGACGACGTGCAAACTTCCTGATACCATCGCCTTCAGCCAATCCGCCGCAGTGCCCACAGCCGGTGTCACCGCCTTTGAGGCATTGCTGGTTGCTGGTGGATTGCGGGGCGGGCAAACGGTCCTCGTCAACGGCGGGGCAGGCGGTACCGGCAGCTTTGCACTCGCCCTTGCGCGCAAGATTGGGGCCAAGGCCGCCGCGACGGCGCGCCGTGTCAACCACGACAGATTGGGCGAGCTTGGCGCGATTGCCTTCGATTACACCGATCAGCATTGGCTGGATGATTTTTATACCCGGTTTCCCGGCGGCGTGGACGTGGTGCTGGACACGGTGGGGCAGGGCAGCTTGCCGCAAGCGTTGGACCTGATCAGACCGCGGGGAAGGCTTGTCGCGATCGGAACGCTTGCCAAGGGCGAGCCGGTTTCGGACGCCGAAATGGCCGCCGCGCGTGGCATCTCCGTCATAACGGCGATGGCTAGCCGAGGTCGCGAAGGCGACCAATTGCGCAGCCTGATCGCGGATTTGGAAAGGGAAGCGATCCCGTTTCCGCAGGTTGAGGTCGTGTCGCCATGCGATTGCGCGTCCGCGCTTCGGCGCATCAAGGGCGGGCATGTCTCTGGCAAGATCGTCGTCGATATCGCCGAAGGGCCTTGGCGATGAAGGCGCGGTTTGCGACCGGACTGGATCCGATAAGCTGACCAAGGGGACGCCATCATGACGAAGCTGCAAGACCGCAATGACGCACAGGCGATAGAAACTGTTTACGCCCACTATTGCACCGTTATCGACAGCAAGGATTTCACCGGCTTGCGAGAGGTATTTCTGCCCGATGCCGTGCAGGATTATCGCAGTTCAAACGGCATTCTTGAGTTCGGGGTGGAGCCGTTGATTACCCGGCTCACCCGGAACATGGGTCATGGATCGCTTTGCGGCGAAACCGCGCATTCGGTCAGCAATATCAGGATCAAGGTCGACGGCGATACGGCCCGCGCCAAGGCCCGGTTTCATGCGACCCATCACGGGCTGGAACACTTTGTTGGCAAGCGCTACGCATGTTGGGGCGAATACAGCGACGATTGGGTGCGTACCGATGATGGGTGGCGCATTACCCGCCGCCATTATCGCAATACCAGGACCGAAGGCCCGGTCGAGATTATCCGCGGCAGGCCAGCGCCAGCATCGTAACGCTAGGGCTTGTGCAGGCGGACCGGCATCGCCTTGATCCCGCCGACGAAATTGGACCGCAGACGGCTCACCTCTCCCGCCAATTCGATGTCCGGGAATCGCGAAAGGATTTCGTTCAAGACAGCGCGCAGTTCAATGCGGGCAAGATCGTTACCAAGACAGCTGTGCCGACCGAAGCCGAATGTCAGGTGCCGGTTCGGTTTCCTCTCCAGGTTCAGCGTAAACGGATCGTCGAAAACCGCCTCGTCACGGTTGGCGGAGGGGTAGAGCATGACGACCTTCTCGCCCTTGCGAACCGTCTGGCCCGCAATCTCGATATCGCGCGTTGCGGTGCGGGCCATGTAGATGATGGGTGTCACCCAGCGCAGAAGTTCTTCGACCGCCACGGGCATGATCGACCGGTTCGCGGTAAGCTGGGCCCGCTGTTCGGGGTGTTCGATCAACGCCAGCATCGCCCCGCTGGTCGCGTTGCGGGTCGTCTCGTTCCCGGCGATGGCCAGCAAGAAGCAAAAACCCAGAATTTCCATATCCGTCAAAGGCGTGCCGTCGATCCGCGCTTCGACCAGAAGGCTGACCAGGTCATCGCCCGGTGCGGCCCGCCTTTGCGCGATGAAGCGCGAAAAATAGCCGAACATCGCCTGCTGCGCCGCCATTACGGCCTCTCTTGGCACATCGACGTTGCCATATTCGGGGTCTTCCGAACCGACGACGGCGTTGCTCCATTCGTACATCTGGTCGCGATCGTCGGTCGGCACGCCCAACAATTCAAGGATGACATCCAGTGGCAAGCGCATGGCGATGGCATCGACGAAATCGATCACCGGCTCTCCGCCCTGTTCGGCAAGCGCGATGCGACGGGCGGCAACTTCGTCGGCGATCAGTCGGCACCGCTCAACGATATGTTCTTCCAGCGCGCGCATCACACTGGGCTTGAACCGATCGCGCAGGATAGTGCGGTTCTTGTGGTGCTCGGGCGGGTCCATCGACAGCATCAGCGGCACGCTGCGCTTCATCGCCGCACCTGCCTGATCCTTGCGCAGGATCGTGACCCCCGGCGCGCTGATGAAATTGTCGCTGTCCTTGCCGATGGCGGTGATGTCCCCATAGCGGGTGATCGCCCAGAACGGCTCTCGCAATCCGTCGTCGTACCACGCGACGGGCATGTCGCGCCGCATGCGGGTCCAGACCTCATGGGGATAGCCGTGGCTGGCAAACCGGTCGGGGTCGAAACAATCCGGGTCGGCTATTGGGCGATTTGCGAACATTGTGCTTCTCTTTTCTGTCATCGATTGGCGGTACATTCTCAGCCTGCCGCCGCGATTACCGCGATTTCCAGCCGATAGGCGTCGGATGCGAGGGTCGTCTGGATCGTCGTGCGGGCCGGGGCGCTTCCGGCAGGAAGCCAGGCATCCCATGCTTCGTTCAGGGGTGCCATGTCGGCAAGGTCGGCCATGAAGACCTGAACGCTCAACATGCGGGACCGGTCGCTACCGCATTCGGCCAGGAGGTTGTCAATTCTGTCGAGGATTTCGGCGACTTGCGCTTCGATGGGGCCGCCGCGATTGTCGATCGCGACTTGCCCGGAAAGATAACAGGTTCCGGCATGGACGGTCGCCATGCTCATGCGTGGATTGCCGGAGATTCTCTGGATTTCGGCCATCTGGTTCACCCTTGTTTTTGAGGTCTTGTAGTCTGCGAGCATCAGGCCAGCGAAGCGCCGCCATCCACGCTCCACGTCGCGCCGGTCACGAACGATGCGGCTGGACTGGAGAGGAACAGGACGATGCGTGCAACTTCGTCCGGCTCTCCGAACCGGCCCAGCGGAACCTGCGAAAGTTGGCGGCCAGCACCGATTTTCTGCTCTTCGGTCAACGCTTCAATTCGCGCGCTGATCGACTTGGTCAGGATCGGCCCGGGCGCGACCGCGTTGACGCGGATGCCCGATGGGGCGAGCTCTTTCGCCGTCACTTGCGTCAATGCGATCAGTCCGGCCTTGGAAGAGGCATAGGCCGCCTTGCCCGCCGTAGGGCGCAGGCCCTGGATCGACGCGATATTGACGATAGCGCCCGATCCCGCCGAGACCATGATGCGCGCGGCTGCCTGCGCCATGCGCATCGCGCCTTTCAGGTTGATGTCGAGCAACAGGTCCCAGTGCGCTTCGCTGATCTCGGCCAACGACGCCGACGGAAACAGGCCCGCCGCGTTGATCAGGATGTCGACGGTGCCGTGCGATGCGACAGCATGATCGACAACGCGATCCGCAGCCTCCCAATCGCCGATATCGAGGGTGAAGGACGTCGCTGCGGGGCCATCCATGCTTTTTAGGGTGCCGGCCAACCCGTCGCGGTCCTTGTCGGCCAGAACCAATTTCGCGCCCGCGGCGGCAAAGCGTTGGGCGATGGCGCGCCCGATCCCGGCAGCCGCGCCGGTGACGACGGCGACCTTGCCTTCAAGCGAAAGCAGCGCATTCGGATCGAGCATGGCCGCTTTCGAGCTCAACGTCGCAGGTCCTCTGCAATGATCGCCCCGACTGCGCGAATTTCCTCTTTCGCGCGATCCACTACGTCGACCAGCGTGAAAAACCCGTGCGTCATGTCAGGGTGGTCGCGCAGCGTGATCTCTACGCCATCGGCGCGCAGCTTTTTCGCGTAGGCCACGCCTTCGTCGTGCAAGGGATCGCATCCCGCGACGACGACGATTGTCCTTGGCATGCCGGTCAGATCCTCGGCCCGCGCCGGAGCGGCAATGGGATCGATCCGCGTAGCGGGCAGGACGAACTGATCCCAGAACCAGCCGATGTCGGCGGAAGAAATCAGATAGCCACCGTCGCCGTACAACTCGTGCGACGATCCGGTCAGTTCAGGCTCAATCGCCGGGTAAGCCAGCAGCTGCAGCGCGATCTCCGGTGCGCCCTCAGCCTTGGCCCGCAAGGCAAGCCCCGCCGCGATGTTCCCACCGGCGCTGTCACCCGCCACCACCAGCGGCAGGGCGGGATCGCGCAGCGCGGCGATTGCCGCCCAGCCGTCGTCATGTGCAGCCGGGAAGCGGTGTTCGGGCGAAAGGCGGTAATCGACGCTCAGCACTTCGCACCGGCTGGCATCGGCCAGTTCCCGGCAGGCAGGATCGAACCCGTCCAAGGTGCCGAAGACCCAGCCGCCGCCATGGAAATAAAAGATCTGGCCGATTGGATCGCCACCCAGCGGCGTATAGCGGCGCACGGGCACCGGGCCAGCGGGCCCAGCGACCGTCAAGTCCTCCATAGCCGCCACCTTCGCCCCCCGGTTCGGCGGCAAGGCTTGTTGCGACACACGAAAGGTTTCGCGGGCGTCGTGCGGCGTACCCTCTGCGAATCCGGGCAATTGCAGTTCTGCTCTTTTGTCCAGCATCGCCTGTATCTGGGGGTGAAGCGCCATGGCCGATCCCGTCCCTCATTATCGTTGCGGGCGAACCGTCGCCATCGCGGCGGCAGCACGCAATTGCCGGATCGGTATCGGTTCGATGTGGCTTCGGCAATCGACCTGCGGGCCCTTGCGCTCCTAGGCTTTTGGTACGCGTTTGCAGGGGCAGGATCGTGCCGCCGGCGAACTGATGAAAGTGACCGGGAGGATCGCGATCCTCGGGAAAACGAAAACATGGGTGCGATGCTCGATAAAAGGATGACGGCGGCGGATATCGTCGGCCAGATCGAAAGCGGGATGACGATAGGCATTGGCGGCTGGGGCCCCCGGCGCAAGCCGATGGCGCTGGTACGCGAACTGTTGCGCAGCGATGTGACCGACCTGACCGTGGTCGCCTATGGCGGTGCCGATGTCGGCATGCTGTGCGCGGCGGGCAAGGTGAAGAAAGTGATTTTCGCCTTCGTCTCGCTGGATGCGATCCCGCTGGAACCGTGGTTCCGCAAGGCGCGAGAGGCGGGCGGGATCGACGTTCTGGAAATGGACGAGGGCATGTTCCAGTGGGGTTTGAAGGCGGCCGCCTTCGACCTGCCGTTCCTGCCGACGCGCGTCGGGCTTGGCACCGACCTGGCCGAGCTTGGCGGATTCAAGACCATCACCAGTCCCTATGCAGATGGTGAGACGCTGATCGCGATGCCCGCGATCCCGCTCGACATCGCGTTGATCCATGTGAACCGCAGCGATTGGCGCGGCAACGTGCAGGTTTTCGGCCCCGACGTCTATTACGACGAGTGGTTTGCCAAGGCGGCCAAGCGCGCGTTCGTATCGTGTGAGGAGCTGGTCGACCGGATTGAGGATCATTATCCCGACGATGCGCAAAGCAACCTGTTCGAGCGCTGCTTTGTAACCGGCGTCGTCGAAGTCCCCGGCGGCGCGCATCCCACGTCGATGCCGCCCCACTATGGTTGGGACATGGCTGCGCTGAAACAATACGCAGCCGCCGCCAGGGAACCGGGCGACTGGACAAGCGTGGCCGATCAATTCGTGGACGAGAGCGAGGATGCCTACATGAAGCGCAATGGCGGATGGGAAGCGGTGGCGAAACTGCCGCTGCCGATATTCTGATGGCCGAAGCAACCCTTGCCGAATTGTGCATCCTTGCCGCGTCAGAGGCGTTTCGCGGCAATGGCGAGATTGTCGCAACCGGTGTGGGGCCCGTGCCCCGCACGGCTGCCGGACTGGCGAAACTGACGCACACGCCCGAACTGATGATGACCGACGGCGAATGCTATCTGGTCGAACAGCCGGTGCCCATCGGCCCCCGCGCATACGACGATCGCAAACCTGCGGGATACCTGCCGTTCTCTCGCTTTTTCGACAGCGCGGTCTGGACCCGGCGCAGGCACGCGATGGTCACGCCGACCCAGCTTGACCGGTTCGGGCAGATCAACCTGTCCTACATGGGCGGCACCCACGCTCAGCCGAAAGTCCAGATGCTGGGGGTGCGCGGCTTTCCGGGGAATTCGATCTACCACCCCAATTCGTTCTTTTTCCCCGTTCACAGCAAGCGGGTCTTCGTGGAGGGCGAGGTCGATATGATCTCTGGCGCTGGGTACAACCCGGCCAAGCGTAAGGCGGGCGGCAACTTTTCAGGCATCGATCTGCGCCGGATCGTCACGAACCTGTGCGTCATGGATTTCGGCGGTGCGGATAACGCGGTGCGCGTCATCTCGTTGCACCCCGGCGTGACATTCGATCAGGTGCAGGACGCGACCGGTTTCGAACTGGAACTGGCAGACGACGTGGCGCAGACGCCGGTACCCGATGCGGAAACGCTGGCCATTATCGCCACGCTCGACCCGCACAACGTGCGCAGCAAGGTCATCAAGGACAATCCCCCCGCAACGGGAGCAGCCGGATGAGCAGCGACATCGTTCCGCCCGAACCAAGTGGCCACATCTACGAAACTGACGAGCCGATCCTGTACGCGGCGAAAGACGGTATCGCGTGGATTACGTTGAACCGGCCGCAGTTTCACAACGTACAGAACAGCCAGATGACCTATGCGCTGGACGATGCCTTCGTGCGGGCAGTGGACGATGACGCGGTGAAAGTCATCGTGCTCAAATCGGATGCCAAGCATTTCAGCGCGGGCCACGATATCGGATCGCCGGGTCGCGACTTTCACGCCAGCGTCGAGCGCCGGTTGGGCTGGTACGATCATGCCAACAAGGCGGGGGCTGAAAAGGCCTATATCCGCGAGCAGGAACAATACCTCGGCATGTGCAAACGCTGGCGCGATTTGCCAAAGCCGACCATCGCGCAGGTGCACGGCGGCTGTATTGCCGGTGGGTTGATGCTGGCCTGGGTCTGCGACCTGATCGTGGCGTCGGACGACGCGTTCTTTCAGGATCCGGTGTTGCAGATGGGCTTTCCGGGTCTGGAATACTTTGCGCATTGTCATGAACTGAATGTGCGCATTGCAAAGGAATTCCTGTTTCTTGGCGAACGGATGCCCGCCGCGCGTGCCTATGAAATGGGCATGGTCAATCGCGTCGTCCCGCGTGACGATCTGGCTGGCGAGGTGCAGAAAATCGCAAGCCGCATTGCCGAGCAGCCCCGACTGGCGTTGCAGCTGGCCAAACAGGCCTGCAACCACATGGAGACTCTGGCGGGCAAGAACGCCGGGATCGATGCGGCATTCGGCTATCACCACTTTGCCCATGCCAACAATACGCTGGTGAAGGGCGACTATATCGCCGGGTTCGACGGCAAGAAGATGGCTGCTGCAAATAAGAAGCAGTCCGGCGAAAGCTGATCGATGCACGGGGCGTTGAACACGATCCTGACCCAGCGATTGGGCTGCCGCGTGCCGGTACTGCAGACCGCGATGGGTTGGGTGGCAACGCCAGAGCTTGTCGCGGCGTCGAGCAATGCCGGTGCGTTCGGGTTCCTCGCGGCGGCGGTGATGTCACCCGACGAGGCGCGCGAGGCCATTGCACGGACGCGGGCGATTACCGAACGCGACTTCGGCGTGAACTTCCACATGTTCCAGCCCGGCGCGAAAGAGATCGTGGAGATCGTGATCGCCAACGCCGACCGTGTTCGTGCGGTCAGTTTCGGGCGCGGCCCCGATGCCGCGATGATCGCTCGGTTTCGTGATGCCGGCATCCTGTGCATCCCGACCGTCGGCGCGGTGAAGCATGCGCGCAAGATGGTCGACCTTGGTTGCGACATGATCACCGTACAGGGCGGCGAAGGCGGCGGGCATACGGGCAGCGTGGCCACCACGGTCCTCTTGCCGCAAGTGCTGGATGCGGTCGATGTGCCGGTCATCGCGGCGGGCGGCATGGCCGATGGGCGCGGGCTGGCGGCGGCATTGGCCTATGGCGCGGTGGGCATTGCGATGGGCACACGGTTCTTGATGACGCAGGAGAGTCCACTGCCGAGCGCGCCCAAAGCGGCCTATCTAGCCGCCGGGACCGACCAGATCGCGGTGACTCGTAAGGTAGACGGTATTCCGCAGCGGATGATCGTGAACCCGCTGCTGCGCCGGATCGAGCAATCGGGGCGGATTGGCATGTGGGGCCGGGCTATCACGGCGGGCATGGAGATGAAACGCCAATCGGGCATGGGCTGGCGCGATGTTCTCGCCACGGCTCGGTCGATGACCAGTCACGGCGAAATGCCGCTATCGCAGGCGATGATGGCCGCCGCCGCGCCGATGCTGATTCAGAAGGCCATTGTCGATGGCGATGTCGAGGAAGGGCTGATGGCCACCGGTTTGGTTGCTGGGCGGCTGGTCGATCTGCCGACATGTGCCGAACTGGTCGATCGGATCGTAGGGCAGGCCACCGACCGACTGAACGCCATCACGGGCGGTTCGAATATTCAGGAGACTATGTGATGCCGGTACGCTGCACCATCAAGGATCGCATCGCAGAGATCGTTTTCGACCATCCCCCGGTCAACGCGCTGGACAGCGCAGGCTGGAATGCGGTGCCCGACATCGTGACAGAGGCGGCGCGCAATCCGCAAGTGAACTGCCTGTTGATCCGGGCCGAAGGGCGCGGCTTCTGCGGCGGTGTCGACATCAAGGAGATGCAGGCCCACCCGGACCGGATCGTCGCGCTCAATCGCGGCAACTATCGCACGTTCAAGGCGATCCGCGATGCCGAGGTGCCGGTCGTTTGCGCCGTGCACGGCTTTGTGATCGGCAGCGGTATCGGCGTTTGCGGTGCATCCGATACGTTGATCGCATCCGAAGATGCGTACTTCTCTCTGCCGGAAGTCGACCGGGGGGCGATGGGCGGGGCGAGCCACCTGTTGCGCATGTTCCCGCTGCACAAGGTCCGCGCCGCCTTCTTCACCGGCGGTATTATCCCGGCGCAGGAGGCCTATCGGCTGGGCGCGGTGGAACAGGTTGTCCCTCGCGAGGAACTGGAGGCGGCGGCGCGGGCGTTTTGCGCGCGCATCGCCAGCAAGAGCCGCAAGGCTCTGGTTACCGCGAAGGAAGCGCTGAACGGGTTGGAGCCGCGCGACGTCGACCAAGGCTATCGCTGGGAACAGGGCTTTACGCTGGAGATGTACCTGCACCCCGATAGCCAGACCGCACGCGATGCCTTTGTAGAAACCAAGGACGCGGCGAAATACTGATGGACTTGCGCTACACCCCCGAACAGGACGCTTTCCGCGCTGAAGTACGTGCGTGGCTGGCGAATAACGTACCGTCCGAACCCCTAGAGCATTACGATGCGAGTGCCGAAGGTTTCGAAGCCCATCGCCGGTGGGAGTCCACCTTGAAGCAAGGTGACTGGGGCATGGTCACTTGGCCACGTGAATATGGCGGGCGCGGGCTGGACCTGATCCAGTGGCTGATTTTCGAAGAAGAATACTACCGCGCCAAGGCACCGGGTCGGGTCAACCAGAACGGCATCTTCCTGCTGGGCCCGACATTGATGGAATTCGGCACCGATGAGCAGAAGCAGCGGTTTCTGCCCCCGATGGCCAGCGGCGCGGAAATATGGGCGCAGGCATGGTCCGAACCGATGGCGGGCAGCGATCTGGCCGGCGTACGCGCCACCGCGACGCGCGACGGTGACGACTATATCCTCAACGGGCACAAGATATGGTCCAGCCGCGCAGTCTTCGCCGACTGGGCCTTCGGCCTGTTCCGCGCGCCGGGCAGCGAGCGGCATCAGGGGATGAGCCTGATCTTCTTCCCCCTTGATGCCCCCGGCGTGACCCGCAACGCGATCCGCAAGATCAACGGACACGTCGGGTTTGCCGAGATTTTCCTGGAGGATGTGCGCGTGCCCGCGTTCAACCGGTTGGGTGACGAGGGGCAGGGTTGGCACGTCTGTATGGCGACTGCCGGGTTCGAACGCGGCCTGATGCTGCGCAGTCCCGCACGCTATCAGGTCGCGGCGGCGGAGCTGGCGAAGCTTTGGGAGTCGCGGAAGGCCGAACTCGACACCGATCCGGCGCTGGAGGCGGAGGTCGTTCGCGCCTTCATGAATGCCGAGGCTTATGCACTAAGCATCTATCAGACCGCCTCAGCTTTGATGGCGGGGGCGACGATCGGGCCAGAGGCGTCGACAAACAAGATATTCTGGTCGGAACTAGACATCCACTTGCACCGGACCGCCTTGGCTCTGCTGGGCCCGCAGGCGGAGTTGTTGAGCGAACCGGGCGCGCACGACTGGATCGACGACTACATATTCGCGTTGGCCGGGCCGATCTATGCCGGATCGAACGAGATCCAGCGCAATATCATTGCCGAGCGGATGCTTGGCCTGCCGCGCAAGTAGGAGGCAGGTATGGACTTCACGCTTAACGACGAACAGCGCATGTTTTCCGAAACGGCACGACAGCTGTTCGCCAATACCTGCACGCCCGAAGACTGGCGTCGCCAGATGGAAAGCGGTTCGCCGATCGAGGCGGATCGCTGGGCGGCGATTGCGGAAACCGGGCTGACAGGCGTGCTGCTGCCCGAAGACGCTGGCGGGCTTGGTCTGACCGAACTCGATTTCGCGATGATCGCCGAGGCGGCGGGCTATTACGCCTTGCCCGATCCGCTGATCGAAAGCGCCGGGATCGCGGCGCCGTTGCTGGCTGCGGCGATGCCGGATGCGAAAGTTTTGTCCGACCCTTCGGCAATTGTGGCGATCGCGCATCCGATCAACCCGTTGGTTTCCGATGCGGAAGCGGCGCAGGTCATCGTGGCCACGAAAGACGGCGACAGTTGGCTGGTTGAACGCGACGATGCGCGGCTGACAAGGCGGCAGAGCATCGACCCGTTCCGTCACCTCTACAGCCTCGATTTCGATACTTTGAAGGCCGTGCAGTTGCCCGAAACGGACTGGGATATTGCGCTGGACAGGGGCGCACTGTTCGCTGCGGCGCAAGGGCTGGGCTTGGCGCAGCGGGCCGTCGATCTGGCGGTTGAATATGCGAAACAGCGGCAGCAGTTCGGCAAGCCCATCGGCACGTATCAGGCGGTGAAGCACCACCTTGCCAGCGCGCAGGTCGCCATCGAGTTCGCCCGGCCGGTCGTGCTGGCCGCGGCGGCAGATTTTGCGGCGGGCGACAGGCATTCGCGGGCGCGGATCAGCCACGCCAAGATCGTTGCGCTGGAGGCCGCGGACGCGGCGGCGCGGACGTCAATTCAGGTCCATGGCGCGATGGGATATTCGTGGGAAGTGGACGTGCACCTGTTCCTGAAACGCGCGCTGGCGCTGACCAATTCGTGGGGCACGCCGGTCTTTCACCGCAGGCGGATCATGGCGCGGATAAAATCTGAGCCGTTGGGGCCGGACCGAACCTTCGCGCGGGATGGCGTGGAAGCTTGATCCTTCGAAAAGCGGTGTAAATGCCGCCTCATCATCGCATCGATAAGGCTTCGGCAATCGACGCACAGATCACGCGCGCCTAGCGTGGTACCTTACCGCGAAACAGAAAGTGACGATCCAGCCGCCGATGAACGATATCCTGATCGATAGAGATGAGCTTGATTTTCTTCTGTGGGATTGGTTGGGTCTTCAAGACGTGCTCGACCGATCGGGCAGCGAGGTCGACCGCGAAGCCGCAGACGCGATCCTGGCCATGTCGCACAAGTTGGCTCGCGATTCCTTCCTGCCACTCTTCAAACTGACCGACGCGAACGAGCCAGTGCTGGAGGCTGGCGAGGTTCGGGCCCTTCCGCAAATCGGTGAGGCTTTGCGCGAATATGCCTCGCTCGGCCTGTTCGCCGCCGGTTTTTCCGAGGATCACGGCGGGTTGGGCATGCCCACCCTGCTGTCCAGCGGATCGCTGCTACAGTTCTTTGCCGCCAGCCTTGCAGTATCGGCTTATCCGATGCTGACCGTGGCGAATGCGCGCCTGCTGACTACCTTTGGCAGTGCCGCGCAGATCGAAACATTCGCCATGCCGCAAATCGCGGGCGAATGGTTCGGCACGATGTGCCTTTCCGAACCGCAGGCCGGTTCGAACCTTGCCGACGTAGCCACTCGCGCGATGCCGGATGGAGAAGATGGGTTGGGTGCGCGCTATCGCCTGTTCGGTAACAAGATGTGGATTTCGGGCGGGGATCACGATCTGGCTGGCAACATCGTGCATCTCGTGCTGGCGAAAATACCCGGCGACGATGGACAGGTCGGCGCCGATACGCGCGGCATTTCTCTGTTCGTCGTTCCGAAATTCCTGCCCGATGGAGCGCGCAACGACATCGTCGTGACTGGCCTCAATCACAAGCTGGGCTATCGCGGCACAACCAATTGCGTGCTTGCCATCGGGGAAAGCGGCTCGCCGGTGGCTGGGGGCGATGGTGCGCTTGGCTGGTTGGTCGGTGAGCCGGGACAGGGCCTGCCGCAAATGTTCCAGATGATGAACGAGGCGCGGCTGAATGTCGGCATGGGCGCTGCGGCGGCCGGCTATCGCAGCTATCGCCATGCCAGCATCTATGCCCGCGAACGTTTGCAGGGCAGCCCGATCGGCGCGGTTGCTAAAACTTCGGGGCCGATCATTCGCCACCCGGACGTTCGCGATATGCTGATGGCCGCAAAATGCTATGGCGAGGGGGCGCTGGCGCTGGTGCTCTATTGCGCGCGTCTGGTCGATACGGCGAAGCACGATCCCGCCGATGATGCGCTGCTTTCCTTGCTGACGCCGGTTGCCAAGACGTGGCCATCGGAATGGGGTCTAGCGGCGAACGACATCGCGATCCAGATTCACGGGGG
Source organism: Croceicoccus naphthovorans (assembly GCF_001028705.1). NCBI lineage: Bacteria > Pseudomonadati > Pseudomonadota > Alphaproteobacteria > Sphingomonadales > Erythrobacteraceae > Croceicoccus > Croceicoccus naphthovorans. The sequence goes on from NZ_CP011770.1 coordinate 938,028, forward strand.
ATATGGCTATACTCGCGACTTTGATGTCGAGCAGTTGTGGCGCGACAACCGTTTAAACCCGATCCACGAAGGCACGACCGGCATTCAGGCGCAGGACCTTGTCGGGCGCAAGATCCGCAAGGACAAGGCGGGGGCATTCGATCGGTTGGGCGACCTGATCGCTGCAACCGTCGCGGCATCGGTCGATACGGCGATGGCGGCGCAAGGCGCGCAGCTTGGGGAGACATGGGACAGGATCGCGGCGGCGGTGGCGCAGTTGCGCGAATGCGACGCGGCGGCGGCCAACGAAAATGCCACCGGCTTCCTTCGCGCGTTCGGGCACGTCGTTGTTGCGTGGCAATGGCTGGACCGCGCGTTGCTATGCGTCGATGCCGCTGCGGAGGACCGGGTGCGCGCGGCGAAGCCTTGGGCCTGTCGCTACTTTTTCGAACGCGAACTGCCGCGGATCGGCGCATGGCTCGGGCCGATAGAGGGCGAAAGCCGATTGCTCAGCCAGATGAACGAAGATTACCTTTAGGACATTGAAAACAATGAAAATCGATCTGACAGGACAGGTTGCCATCGTCACCGGCGCAGGGGGCGGTCTGGGGCGTGAATATGCGCTGCTATTGGCGCGGCGCGGTGCGAAGGTCGTGGTCAACGACCTTGGTGGCGGACGCGATGGGCGCGGCGGCGGCAATGCGATGGCCGATGCCGTGGTTGCGCAAATAGAAGCCGCTGGCGGGACCGCGATGGCGAACGGCGCAAACGTCACCGACTTCGATCAGGTGCGCGAGATGGTTGCCAAGGCAAAGGAAGCGTGGGGGCGGGTCGATATCCTCGTCAACAATGCGGGCATCTTGCGCGACCGCACATTCGCAAAACTGGATCTCGACGATTTCCGCGCGGTTCTGGAAGTCCACCTGATGGGCTCTACCAACTGCACCAAGGCGGTTTGGGACACGATGCGAGAGCAGGCCTATGGCCGCATCGTCCTGACCACGTCGTCATCGGGCCTCTACGGCAATTTCGGTCAGTCGCATTACGGTGCGGCAAAGTTGGGGCTGGTCGGCCTGATGAACACGCTCCGGCTGGAAGGTGCGAAATATGGCGTGCGCATCAACTGTCTCGCCCCGTCGGCGGCCACGCGGATGACCGAGGACATCATGGACGAAGCGACGTTCGAAGCGTTATCGCCCGCCAGTGTCGCGCCCGGCGTATTGGCGCTCTGTTCGCAGCAGGCGCCCGACGGCATCGTCATGTGCGCAGGGGCAGGCAGTTTTGAGCGTGCCTATATCACGCTGACCAAGGGCGTGTTCGTGGGGTCGGGCGAGGATGCGGCGGAGCGGTTGCTGGCGCAGTTCGATACAATGTCCGACCGTGACGGCGAAGTCGTTCCCGCTGCCGGGCCGGAACAGTCGATATATGAGGCGAAGGTGTTTCAGGCTGCGGCCAAGGAAAGGCTTCCCGCCGATGGCTGAGCAGGATCGCGGCGCGGCGGAAATCCGCGAGGGGTTCGCGTTCGATCAGGCGCGACTGGAAACCTGGATGCGCGAAAATGTCGACGGGTTCGCCGGTCTGCGCGGCGTTCAGCAGTTCAGTGGGGGGCAATCGAACCCGACGTACCTGCTGCTGGGGCAGGAACGCGACTATGTTCTGCGTCGCAAACCGCCGGGCCCGCTGCTGAAAGGGGCGCACGCGATCGAGCGCGAATTCCGCCTGATCAGCGCGCTACACCCGTCGGGTTTTCCGGTACCGCAACCGCGTGGACTTTGCGAAGATGCGGATGTCATCGGCACCGCGTTTTACATCATGGACCACGTGAAAGGTCGCAATTTCTGGAACACCGCGTTCCCGGAAGTGCCGCGTGAGGATCGGGCCGCCTATTTCGATGCCATGAATGCGACGATTGCGCAGTTGCATACCATCGATCCCGTTTCGGTGGGTTTGGGCGATTACGGCAAGGCGGGCAATTACTTCGAACGCCAAATCGGCCGCTGGTCGCGCCAGTATCTTGGCGACGAAGAGGCGGGGCGGGTGCCGGCGCTGGATGCCCTGATCGAATGGCTGCCCGCGAATATTCCGCCGGGTGACGATACGTCGATCGTTCACGGCGACTTTCGCTGCGACAACCTGTTGTTCCATCCGACCGAGCCGCGCGTTGTCGCGGTGCTGGATTGGGAGCTTTCGACCCTTGGCCACCCGCTCGCCGATTTCGCCTACCACCTGATGGTCTATCGCATGCCGCCGGGCTTTTCGACCGGCCTGCTGGGCATCGATCTGCAAGCGGAAGGGATCCCCAGCGAGGCGGACTACATCGCCGCCTATTGCCGCAGGACGGGGCGCGACCGGATCGATCGGCTCGATTTCTATCTGGCGTTCAGCCTGTTTCGGCTGGCCGCGATTATCCACGGCATCAAGGGGCGGATGTTGCGCGGCAACGCCAGTTCTCCCGATGCGGCGAAGGCGGTTGCTCAGCTGGATTCGGTTGCCGAACTGGCCCTGGCGCAGATCGGCACCAGCGCCTGACGCATCGCACAGGTTAAAAGAAAAGCGGCCGGTCTCAAGGCGAGATCGACCGCTTTTTCGTGTGCCCCGTCGGAGCGCCAGGTCAGAGGATAGTCTCCTTATGTCGCGTCAGCACGACCCGGACCAGGAACAGGGCGGATGCCACCACCATAACGCCGCCAACCACCACGAAGGCACCGTGAATGCCGAAGGCATGGCGCAGCGGGGCCACGATCAGCGGATTGATGAAGTGGCCCATGAACATGCAGGTCATCTTGAAACCCACCGCCGTATTGCGTTGACGGGCGTTCACCCGGTCCAAAAGGCGCGCGAGGAAGAAGGGCGATGTCAGGCCTGCGCCAACCCCTTCGATCAGGGTCCAGAACAGGATCATCTCATAGGTATTGGATAACGCGATCCCGATAAACCCGATGCCCATGGCACTGGCCGACAGCACCAGCGTGCCGCGACCCAGCTTGGCGTAGATCCACCCGAAGGCCATCGCCGACAGGACCGATACGAATGCCGAAAGGGCCGGAACACGCGAGATCAGGACGGCGCTCTCGATCCCGTTTTCGCGCAGGAGGAATGGCACCTGAAACGACGGCATTGTGTGCGCCGCGGTCATCAGCATGACGAACAGGAAGATCGGCCAAAGCTGAAACAGCGAGAACCGTTCCGCCGATTGCGGGTGATGCGCGATCTTTATCGGCTTGTCGAAGGCGATCAGCGCGATGAACAGCGTGGAGAGCGGGAACAGGAACATCCACGAAGGCGCACGCCAGCCGTACATGTCGGCCAGCCAACCGGCCAACAACATCGTGCCGACCGTGCCCGACGATCCAACCGCCTGCCGCAACCCGATCAGGCGCGAACGCATTTTGCCGGTAAACTGCGCGGCAAGGATGCTGGTAATCACGACATCGCTGGCCCCGGCGGTTAGGCCAAGGAAAAAGCGGTTGGCCAGCAGCAGGTAGAAATCATCGATGATCAGCTGCGCCAAGCCAGTCAGGCAGCACAGGCCGAGCGACACGAACAGGGTCGACCGCAGGCGGCTTTCCCTGACGATCCAGCCCGCGATAATGCCCGAAAAAGCGATGCCGACGGGGCCGATCGTGACGAGAATCTGAGCGTTCAGGACATCGTCGCCGCTGCCGCTGAAATAGTCCGAAATCATCGGCAGAACGGGGACGACGGTGGTGAAAACCATCGTGGTTTTGACCGCGCCGGTCAGCAGGAAGGCGATGATCAGGTACCGGCGCCATGCCGCAATATCGGGCTCGGGTGCCGTCGTTACCGCATCGGGTTGTTCCGATCGCGGCGAAGCTGGATCAGCCATGCTCTCTCCACATGATATTGTCGTGGCCGCGTACGGCTGACATTGGAACGGTCAGCATGGACCGCTGGCGTGGCCAGTCAAATCCTTGCTTGGCATGTGAGCGATGACCAATTTCGAATGGCTCCGCCCGCCATGTCATTCAGTCCTTGAAACGCTTGTACTCCAGCCGGGCGATAGCGCGGTTGTGCACTTCGTCGGGGCCGTCGGCAAGCCGCAAGGACCGGGCCAGCGCATAGGCCGCGGCAAGCGGGAAACCATCGCTGACCCCGCCGCCGCCGTGGGCCTGAATGGCATCGTCGATCACTTTCAGCGCCAGTGCCGGACCTGCCACCTTGATCATCGCGATTTCGCGTTGGGCCGCTTTGTTGCCGACCTTGTCCATCATGTCCGCCGCCTTCAGGCAGAGCAGCCGCGTCATTTCGATCTGCGTGCGCGCCTCGGCGATGCGTTGTTCCCAGATCGACTGCTGGGCGATCGGCTTGCCGAACGCGACGCGCGACAGAAGGCGCGGGACCATGTGATCGATCGCCATTTCGGCAAGTCCGATGGCGCGCATGCAGTGGTGAATGCGTCCGGGGCCCAATCTGCCCTGCGCAACCTCGAACCCGCGTCCTTCGCCCAGAACCATGTTGGAGACGGGCACGCGGGCATTGTCGAATGTAACCTCGCAGTGGCCATGCGGAGCATCGTCGTATCCAAAGACGGGCAAGGCGCGTCCGATGGTCACGCCAAGGGTGTCGACGGGAACCAGCAACTGGCTGTGCTGGCGATGCCGCTCTGCGTCGGGATTACTGCGACCCAATACGATCATCAGCTTGCAACGCGGGTCGCCCGCGCCCGAAATCCACCATTTGCGCCCGTTGACGACATAGTCGTCGCCATCGCGTTCAATCCGCGTTTCGATATTAGTGGCATCGGAACTGGCGACATCGGGCTCGGTCATTGCAAAGGCAGAGCGGATTTCGCCCGCCATCAAGGGAGCCAGCCATTGCGCCTTCTGTTCCGGCGTGCCGTAGCGATGGAGTACTTCCATATTGCCCGTATCGGGCGCCGAGCAGTTGAAGACCTCCGAAGCCCAAGGGATGCGTCCCATCTCCTCAGCACAAAGCGCGTAGTCCATGTTGCTAAGGCCCGCGCCGTGGAATTCGGGCGTGTCATGATCGGGTGAGGGCGGCAGGAACAGGTTCCAAAGCCCCGCCTCTTTCGCCTTGGCCTTCAAGTCCTCGATCACCGGCAGCGCGCGCCATCGCGTCTCGCCATCGGCCAGCTCGGCACCATAACGATTTTGGGCTGGAACGACTTCTGCTTGCATGAAGGCGCGCACGCGGTCGCGCCATTCCTGCTGCTTGGGTGAAAGATCGAAGTCCATGCCGCTCCCTTTTTGTCCGTTTGTCTTATGCCGTGGCGTGTGCCGCAGGGCGTGTCGAATACGCAAGGTCGATGGCTGTGATCGAAATACGGCAATTGCCTGCTGCCGGATAATGTGGGGACTTTGGGGGCGCTCGCCCGATCTCACGCCGGGATCGGTCCGCCGGGCCAACCACTGACCTTTTCCGGGAGAAACGAAAATGGACGAAGCCGCGAAGAAAACCGCGCTGCGCATGATTCCCTATGGCATCTATGTGCTGACCGCCAAGGACGCCGACGGCAAACCTTATGCTTCCACGATCAACTGGGTGACGCAGACTTCGTTCTCGCCGCCGTTGATCGCAATCGCGATGAAGGCGGATTCGGGCAGCTATGCCGCGCTGAAGACGACCGGATCGGCCGTGCTGAACGTTCTGGGCAAAGGCCAGCAGGGCGCGGCATTCACATTCTTCAAGCCCGCCGAACTGGCCGACGGCAAGCTTTCGGGAGAGGCGATCCACGATGCCGCCAACGGTGCGCCCGTGATCGAAAGCGCCGCCGCTGCGGTTGAGTGCAAGCTGGTGACGACAGTCGAACAGGGCGACCATCATGTGATGATCGTGGAAGTTACCGACGCCAAGGTCATGCGCGAGCCTGAAGGCCGCGCAGACGAGGCGGTTCTGGAGATGAAGGACCTTGGCGAGAAGGTCTTCTACGGCGGCTGATACCTATTGTGCGCGTCGGGCATGGGCGATTTGCGCCCCGGCCCGGCGGCGCGATGCCGGATAGCGACACGCCTGATCGTCCAACGGTATTGGGCAGCGCGCCGGGCAGACGATACCAGATCAGAACAAACGGGGCCGCAATCGGGCCGACGAAGTGGAGGATTTCTTGCGCGAGGCACTGATCGTTTCAACGGCACGGACACCCATAGGCAAGGCCTATCGCGGTGCATTCAACGATACGGAGGCACCTCGTCTTGCCGGGCACGCGGTCAGCCATGCCGTCTCGCGGGCAGGCATCGATCCGGCGCGTGTCGAGGACGTGATCATGGGCTGCGCCGCTCAGCAGGGGACGCAGGGATACAACATCGGGCGTCTGGCCGCAGTGGCCGGTGGTTTGCCGGAAAGTGTTGCGGGCATGTCCGTGGACCGCCAGTGCGCGTCGGGCCTTATGGCTATCGCTATCGCGGCCAAACAGATCATCGTCGACGGGATGGACTTCGCCATCGGCGGCGGGGTCGAATCGATAAGCCTGACGCAAAACAAGCACAAGAACAGCTATCGCAGCGTCTCGCAGGCCGTGTTGGAACACAGCCCCGAAATGTACATCCAGATGATCGAGACCGCCGAACTGGTTTCCGAACGCTATGGCGTCAGCCGTGAGGCGCAGGACGCCTATGCCGCCCAAAGCCAGCAACGCTATGCCGAGGCGCTGGCAGAGGGCCGCTTTGCCGACGAGATCGTGCCGATGCCGTCGGTAAAGCAGGTGACCGACAAGGAAACAGGCGAGACTTCCGCCGTCGAAACGCTGCTGGAAAACGATGAAGGCGCGCGGGCCGGGACGACGGCGGAAAGCCTGAGCAAACTGAACCCGGTCTGGTCGGGCGGCAAACTGGTCCCGCAGGGGCATTTCGTGACTGCAGGCAACGCCAGCCAGCTTTCGGACGGCGCATCGGCATCGCTGCTGGTGGATGCGAAAGTGGCGGAAGCAGAAGGGCTGACGCCGCTGGGCGCCTATCGCGGAATCGCCGTCGCCGGGTGTCCACCTGAGGAAATGGGCATTGGCCCGATCTATGCCGTGCCGAAGCTGCTGCAGCAGCATGGCTTGTCGGTCGACGACATTGGCCTGTGGGAATTGAACGAGGCGTTTGCCGCGCAAGTCCTGCCGTGTCGAGACCGGCTGGGGATCCCGGACGAAAGGCTCAACGTCAGCGGCGGCGGTATCGCCATCGGCCACCCCTTCGGCATGTCGGGCGCGCGGCTGGTCGGTCATGCGCTGATCGAAGGGAAGCGTCGCGGCGCGCGGTACGTGGTCGTCACGATGTGCGTGGGCGGCGGCATGGGCGCGGCCGGATTGTTTGAGGTGTTGTGATGGTGGAAACGATGGTCAGGCCGGTGGAAACGTCAATCGCGAGTGCCGAGGAAATCATCGACGATGCCCGCAACGGGCGGATGTTCATCCTTGCCGACGATGCTTCGCCCGAAAACGGTGCGCATCTGGTCATTCCTGCGCAAATGGGTACCCCCGCTGCGGTCAATTTCATGGCGCGTTATGGCAGGGGGCTGGTCTGTCTCGCCTTGACCCGGCGGCGTTCGGTCGAACTCGGGCTCGATATGCAGGCCCGCGAGGTGCGTGACGACGACAACGCCTATGCCGTGTCGATAGAGGCGGCGACGGGCGTTTCCACCGGCATTTCGGCGGCGGACCGGGCGCGGACGATCGCTGTCGCCATCGACGGCAACGCCACCGCGGACGATATCGTGACGCCGGGGCACATGTTCCCGGTAATTGCCCGTGATGGCGGCGTGCTGGTGCGCGCCGGTGCGGCAGAGGCGGCCGTCGACATTGCGCGGCTTGCGGGCCTTAATCCTTCCGGGGTTATCTGTGCGATCATGCGTGAGGATGGCAATCTGGCGACACTGGAATGCCTTGGCGGTCTGGCGGCGGAGCATGACCTGCGCGTTGGCACGATCAGCGACCTGATCGCCTATCGCCGTCGTTACGATCACCTCGTCAAACGCCGGGCCGAACTCGATTTCGTCAGTCAGTGGGGCGGCGAGTGGAAGGCGATCACCTTTCAGAACACCGTCAACAACACAGAGGCGATCGCCCTGATCAAAGGTCCGATCGACACCAGTGGCCCAGTGCATGTGCGTATGCATGTGCAAACCCCGTTCGCCGACGTGCTGGGCGAACTTCGTGAGGGGCATTCCAGCATGATCCAGCGTGCGATGACCCGCATTGGCGAGGTCGGCAGCGGGGTCGTGGTCCTGTTGTCCTCACCCGCGCCCGATCTTGCCAGCCGCGTGATCGAGGCGCGTCAGACGGGCCGCGAAGACAGCGCCGGGCGCCGCGTGGAACTGCGCGAATACGGAATCGGGGCCCAGATCCTGAACGACCTGGGCATCACGCGGATCACGCTGCTGACCAATCGGTCGCACAATCTGGTGGCTCTTGCCGGACACGGGATCGCGATCGAGGGCGAGGATCCCCTGCCCCTGTCTTGACGGGAACAGGATTCCGCTTCATCCTTACAAAGATTGAAAAGTTAGAGTCGGAGAGGTTAATCGATGGAAGATATTTTGATCCGTGGCGGCACGATCGTTGACGGCACCGGAGAATCCGCGTTCAAGGGCGATATTCTGGTCCGCAACGGCAAGATCGAAACCATCGCCGATAGCATCGAACCCAAGGGCGAAGAACGAGTGTACGATGCGACCGGTTGCGTGGTTTCGCCCGGTTTTATCGAACCGCACACCCACATGGACGCGGTGATGTGGTGGATGCCCAGCCTCGATCCGCTGCCCGGCTTCGGTGTCACAACTTCGGTCATCGGCAACTGCGGGTTTACGGCTGCGCCCGTTTCCCCCGATCCGAAGATCCGCGAAGAAATGGTCAATATCTTCACCTTTTTCGAAGAGGTGCCGAAGCAGCCCTTCCTCGACCGGTTGCCTTGGGACTGGAGCACCTGGCCCGAGTATCGCCATTCGATGGAGAAGAATTCCCCCGCGTCGACCAACATCGCCGCCTATGTCGGCCACATCGCGATCCGGCTTGCCGTGATGGGCATGGATGCGTGGGAACGCGTCGCGACGCCCGCCGAGGTCGCGAAGATGTGCGATCACCTGCAGAAGGCGATCGATGCCGGCGCGCTGGGCATGTCTTCGAACCTGATGGACCATGACAGCAAGGACCGCCCGGTCCCCAGCCTTGTCGCCGACGATGCCGAATGGAGCGCGTTGATCGGCGTTCTGGCCGACAATCCGGGTAGCCAGCTTCAGGTTATCCTCGACACCTTCTTCCACCTGAAGGCCCCCGAACAAATGGAGCGCCTTGGCAATCTGTGCCGCGGGCGCGGCGTGCGCGTGCAGCTGGCAGGCGCGGGCGGCCTGCTCCGTTTCCAGGACGATATCCGCGACAAGATGTGGAAAATCACCGAGCGGCAGCGTGAGGAAGACCTCGACTTTTGGCCCAGCTTTGCGCACGTGCCGCCGACGACGGCGCTGAATTTCTTCAGCAGCTCCTCGTTCGCGCAGGCCAACGAATATGTCTGGCACGATGTCATTCAGGCCAAGACCGAAGAGGAAAAGCTGGCACTGCTGCGCGACCCCGATTTCCGCGAACGCGCCCGCGACAGCTGGGATAACAAGGCATTCAAGCAGTCTTTGGTCTGCAACCCGCAGTCGATGCTTCTGCTCGAGTCCGAGAACGGCACCGGGCCGCTGGGCCTCTCGCTCAAGGAGCTGGCTGAACAGCGCGGCGTGCATCCGTCCGATGCGCTGGCGGACTGGGTTCTCGACAACGGTATCAATTCCATCGTCAACCGTACGCCGCACGCGATGGCGCATGACCAGACCGTGGAAATGCTCAAGACCGACAAGACCGTCGGATCGATTTCGGACGCGGGCGCGCATGGCCAGATGCTGTGCGGCGGTGGCGAGAATATCCTGCTGCTGACCGAGTTTCTCGACCGCAAGGACCTGACGCTGGAAGAGGCGGTCTATGCGCTGACCGGCAAGCAGGCGCTGCACTTCAACTTTGTCGATCGGGGCGTGTTGAAGGAAGGGCTGGCCGCCGATATCGCCGTGTTCAACCTTGACGAGATCGAACCGCGCGACCTGAAGCGCGTGCACGATGTGCCCGATGGCAAGGGCGGCATGACCTGGCGTTTCAGCCGCGATGCCGCGCCGATGCGCCTGACGCTGGTCAACGGCGTGCCCACTTTCGACAAGGGTGCCTATACCGGCGAATGTCCGGGCAAGTTCGTCAGCCCGGAAATCCGCCAATCGGCACAGACCGAGGCGGCCTGATCGGGAATGCCCGACGCGGGCGAGGAGAGGAGAGCCGAGGCATGACAAAGAACAAGGAAGAACTGCCCTACCTGATGCGGGCCTATGAACCGGTGAAGACCGAGAGCAGCCTGCTCGTCAGTTCGTCACCCTATCTGAACGATTACCGCATCCGTGAATGGGTGACGAGCCAGTGCCTGCGCCGCAATGGCAAGGACAATGCCCAGACATACGGCATTCCCATGCTGATTTCGGCAATGCGCGAAGTGCAGCCGCACGACCGTATCGACGAATTGTTCAACGAGGCCCGGCGCGACTGGCCCGAGTTGGACAAGTGGCTGGACGAACGCTGGCTGTCGACGCTGCGGCGCGACGATATGGCTTCGTGTCCGGAAGGGTCGATCGGCGGCATCTGGTACAAGCAGCTGGCGTCGGCGAACATGGAAGTCGACATCATCGAAGGGTTCGAACCGCGCAGCAGTTTCGAATACTTCTTCATGCGCGGCGTCCAAACGCATGACTTCATGCACATCCTTGCCGGGGGCGGGTTCAACTTCATCGGCGAGATCATTCCCGCCTATCTGAAGTACGGTAACCTGTTCCGCCATCTCGACCCCGAACTGGCCGGATTGCTGAATGCGCAGAACACCTTGCTGACCGGCCCGATGTTCATCCGTGGCCCGTTGCATTATCCGCAATTGTTCATGCGGATGTGGGATCTGGCCAATTACGCGATGGACGTGGGCCGCAATTCCGACCCGCTGTTCCTTCCGCGGTACGAGGATTGGCTGGACCTACCGCTGGAGGAAGCGCGCAAGAAGTTCGGCGTGCGCGGGGCGCGGACCATCGACACCACGCGCGAATCCGCGTTCTGGGACGAGACGGTCGATACGTGGCAAGAAGACGAGACGATGGAAGAGGCTGTCGCAGCCGAATAGGCATGCGGCCGATATCGAATAGGTGGCGCGTCCGGGTTGCCGGGCGCGCCCCTTTCGCGTTTTACCAGCCCTCGATCTCGGCGATGTTGCAGTCCTTTACGACCGCCATTGCGCGTTCGATCGCGTCCTTTTCGGCGGGCAGGCGCGGCGGCCGCGGATAGCCGCCGGGAAGTCCGAACTCACCCAGAACCGCCTTCGTAACCCGAATGCCGCCGTTGCCGTAAAGCGCCATGAAGAGGCGGAGCAGCGCGCCCCAGCGGTCGAGATAGAGCGCGTTGTCGCCAGCCCGTGCGGCATCGATCACGCTGCGGCAAAGTCTGGGCGCAAGGTTGGCTTCCGATGATAGGAAACCCTGACCGCCCAGCGCCATCGCCATGGGGGCCTGATGCGGCCCGCCGACGCAGATGTCGATCCGGTCGCCCAGTGCGTCGATCAGGCTGCGCAGGTAATTCGGATCCTGATGGCTGATGTTCAGACCGATCAGCTGGCTGTGATTTTCGAACAGGTCCACGATCACGTTGGCGGGAATGACATAGCCTACCGATTGATGCGTAGAGAGCACCAGCGGCATCGACGAATTGCGCAGCACTTCGCTGAAATAGGTCGATAGCTCGGTCGGAGTAGGTACGTGCCCGTGCCCGACATCCAGCGAATATATCTGTGCGGCGTCGACGCCCTTGGCCTCTGCCATATTGAGGAATTCGATCATCTGCCGCGCGGTTCGCGGCTCCACGCCCATCGCGCGGATCGGGGCCTTGCCCTTCAGTGTGCCGACCGCATGTTCGATCAGCATCGCGGTTTCGTCGAACGACATGGTGTAACCTTCGCCGCTGCCGCCACCACCGACATAGACGCCAACCCCGGCCTCTCCGATCCGGGTCAGGTGTGCTGCGAATGCATCGAGGTCGATTGAGCCATCTTCACGAAAAGGTGTGATGCTGATCGCGAAAGTCTGCAGCCGCGACAGGCGGTTTTCGGATGCCATTTGCACAGGGTTCCTTCCAATGTCGTTATGATTGTATCAGTGTATTTTCTTGCAAAGATGTTTCATGCGCCTAAGCAACGCGGTCTGGTTCGTCTTGCGATACAGGCGGGCGCCGTGAAATTCGGGGATTTGTTTGTTCGATGAGTGATGCCAGGAAACGTCGTTTGCGCCAGCCGCGCGTGGCCGAAATCGTGGCCAACGATCTGCGCGCCCGCATCCTTGGTGGCGACCTTTCCGACGGCGATCAGCTGCCTAAACAGGACGAGCTGATGAACGAATTCGGCGTCAGTCCGCCGGCCATTCGCGAAGCGTTTCGTATTCTGGAGACCGAGGGGCTGATCACCGTTCTGCGCGGCAATGTCGGGGGCGCGATCGTGCACCTGCCGCAGTCGGACAACGCTGCCTACATGCTCGGCCTTGTCCTGCAATCGCGGCAAGTTCCCCTCCTTGACCTGATAGAGGCGATGCGCAGGCTGGAACCTGCCTGCGCGGCCCAAGCTGCTTTGCGTAGTGATCGTGAAAGCACCGTGCTTCCGAAACTTCGCAAGAACATCGATGACAGTTTCGCCGCCATCGACGATCCGAACACCTTCATAGCGTTGGCCCGCAACTTCCATACAGAACTAGTCAGCGAATGCGGCAATGCCACAATGGCATTGGTTGTCGGCGCGCTGGAACGACTGTGGTCGGCACAGGTGGGCAAACTGGCGCTGGCCAGGGCTGAGCACGGCACTTTCGCGGACCGTTCGGTTCGCCTTTCGCTGGCGCGCGAGCATGAGCGAATCTACCGCGCCATCGAAGACGGCGATGCCCAGTCCGCCGAACGGGCGATCCTTGAACACTACGCCGACGGTGGCGGAGAGCGGAAGCACGGGTTCGACACCTCGCTGACGGTGCGGGCATCGATGGACCAGCGGACCTGATCCAATCGCGACCGCACCGCTGGTTGAAGCCTGCTTTAAGTCAGATTTCCAACCTGCTGACCACGCGGTCTTGGGTTGTGCGATCACGCTCTGTCGCGCGTTCGGCGATGGTGCCGATCAGGACGACGCCGGCCACTTTTTCACCGGGTGCAAGGTTCAGCAATTCCGTCGCGCGCGGATCATAGGCGTGCCACCCGGTCAGCCAGTTTGCGCCATATCCCAGCACGGCCGCTCCGTTCAGAAGGTTCATCGTCAGTGCACCGGCGGACAGTTCCTGCTCCCACTCGGGCACCTTGTGGCCCGGTGTGGGTGAGGAAATCACCGCTGCGATCAGCGGGGCCGAGGCCAGCTTGCGCGTGGAGATGCGGGACTTCGCGGCGTCTTCGCGGGTCTCTGCCAAGGTGAGAAGCTGTTCGATCCAGCGGGCTTTGCTCTCACCTTCGATCAATATGATTCGCCACGGCGCAAGCCGCCCGTGGTCGGGAACGCGCAGGGCGATCGTCAGCAGCCGATCCAGTTCCGCCTCGCTCGGTCCAGGGGCCACCAGCATGTCCGGCATGGTCGAGCGGCGCGTTTCGAGTACCGTCGCCAAATCGGACCCCGAAACCGGGGCCTGCTGCATTTCCTGCGATGTCATACTTGTTCCTAAGCCTTACTGAAAAGAGAACGGCGACACGCTTGTGCCTACTATCTTTAATAGTATTGTCGGCATTCACGAAATACCAGACCAAAAAGTGGTTGGGAGGAGAGGACGATGAAACTGGGAAAAGCCTGGGCCAAGGTCGCAGCAAACAAGACGGTCGTTTCGATTTCCGCAGTCGCCGCATGTCTTGCCTGCGCTGGGACGGCGCAGGCGCAGGACGCGGTCGGCTCGGACGATGACGCGGCGGCGGAAACGCGCTCCAGCCGTGGATTTGAGCAAATTATCGTAACCGCCCGCCGCCGTGCGGAAAGCGTGCAGGATACCCCGCTGGCGGTCAGCGCGATCTCTGCCGACGATGTCGAAGGGCTCAACATCACTCGCCTCGAAGGTCTGGAGCAGATGGCACCTTCGCTGCGCGTTTCGACCGCAAGCGGCAGCGGCAATGCCCCGGCCATTTTCATTCGCGGCATCGGCACGATCACCACGGCGCTTTATGCCGAACCGGCGGTCGGCGTTTACATCGATGGCGTCTATTCCCCGCGCGGCGCGGTCAACACGTTCGACCTGCCCGATGTCGAGGGCATCCAGGTCCTGCGCGGCCCGCAAGGTACGCTGTTCGGACGCAATACGACGGGCGGCGCAATCATCCTGACCACCAAGGGCCCGACCGCCGATCCCGGCGCGTCGATGCGCTTTTCCTATGGCACCGATAACGAAATCGTTGCCTCGTCCATCCTGCAGACCGGCGACATCGGCGGCACCGACTTCGGCCTGAAGCTGAGCGGACAAGTCCACACGCGTGACGGCTGGGTCGAAACGCCGGGATTTTCGCAGTCCAAATGGGGCGGAGCGTTGGAGGCCTATACCTTCGGCGCGGCGCTGGGAGGTGATATTTCCTCGGTCCTGAATTTCGACGGTCGCGTGCGTTACAACAAGGTTTCGTCGTACAACGGGTGGGAGCCGCTGGGCGGTTCTGCCAACGGTGTGGCGTACTATACTGGCGGTGAGGATCGCGGCGGGCCGCCGTTCGTAATCGGCGGCGGCGCGGACGACCTGACCTATCGCGATCCGCGTGCGGGCGATGGCAGGGCAACCGCGAAGTCGTGGATCGCATCGGGCACGCTGACCGCAAGCCTGAGCCACGCGCTGACGCTGAAGTCGATCACCGGCGGCATCTGGCTGGACCAGCAGTTCCGTGCCAACCTTGGCGGCGGTTATACCATCGGTCCGGTCATCAACCCGGTCGTGCCGGGGCAGATGGAATTCGTCTCTCCGCATACGACAACTGCGAACCCCGGCCGTGCGCGTCAGTTCACGCAGGAATTTCAGGCGCTGGGCGACATCGGTACGTTCAACTACGTTGTCGGCCTCTATTACTTCCGCGAAAAGACAGAAGAAGGCCTGACGACAATCATCAACTTCCCGGTTTCCGCCGGGGCGGCGATCCGTCTGGATACCGACAAGGGCTATGAAATCCTGTCGAAGTCCTACGCCGCCTATGGCCAGGTCGGTTGGAAGCCTGAATTCGCCGATGGCAACCTCGAGGTCACTGGCGGCCTGCGCTATACCGAGGACAAGAAGACCCTCGATTCCTTTGTCACCGGCGGCGCGGTGCAGGATGAAAAGAACACGTGGGACAACTGGGGGTGGAGCACTTCGGTCAGCTATAAGGTTACGCCCGACACCATGCTCTATGGCCGGGCCAGCTCGGCCTATCGTTCGGGCGGCTATAATGGCCCTACCGTCGGTGCGCCGCCGTTCGGGCCTGAAACCGCGACCACCTATGAACTCGGCTTCAAGGCCGACCTGTTCGACCGGATGGTTCGGTTCAACGGCGCGGTGTTCCAGACCGATTACAGCGACTTGCAGGTCAACGCGTATAACCCGCAGACCTTTGCGAATGCCATCACCAATGCGGGCAAGGCGCGATATCGCGGATTCGAGCTCGAGGCTGCCCTTCGGCTCGGCGGTTTCCAGCTGGACGGCAACGTCGGCCATGTTGATCCCGAGTACCAGGAGTACGAATACCTAATCGGCGGAACGGTAGAGGATGTCTCTGATTCGGCAAAATTCCCCTACGTCTCTTCGTGGACCTACCGCATCGGTGCGCAATACGAACTCCTGACAGGTAATGACGGAACCCTGACGTTTCGCACCGACTATTCCGGAAAGAGTAGCCCCTACGGTTATTCCGTTCCCGCGGCATCACCGAACTACCTCGTTGTCGAAAGGCTCGGATCGGACGAAAACCTCAGCGCACGGGCAACTTGGCGCGGGAATGTTCGCGGAGCGGGCATGTTTTTCCAGGTGTTCGGCGAGAACCTGACCGACAAGCGCGCGCTGACATTTGCGACAGATTTCAATTCGATCGTGTCGGGCGTTTACAGCCGTGGGCGTCGTTATGGCTTCACCGTCGGCGTGGATTTCTGACCCTGCACCCCGTTGACTCAAGGGTAGAATCGTCTATCCTATAAAAGATATAAAAGTAGGAGATAGAAAGTGCCTCTAGGAAGCTCGCGCCTGATTTCGGCGGATAGCCATTTCAACGAACCCGGCGACCTGTTCACGAAACGCGTTCCGGAGAAGTTCAAGGATCGCGCCCCGCGCATGGAAAGTTTCGAAGAAGGCGACGGCTGGGTCTTCGAAGGGCTGGAAGGCCCGCGCAATTTCGGCTGGAACGCCTGTGCCGGGCTTCAGCCCGAAGAGATGAAAGCGTGGATGCGTTTTGACGACATGCGCAAGGGCGGCTGGGACCCGGCCGAACGCGTAAAGGAGCAGGACCGCGACGGCGTAACCGCCGAGGTCATGTACCCGACCCCATCGATCCAGGCTGCGATCGCGCTGGTCGAGGATCCCGAATTCCACCTCGCGCTGGTACGTGCCTACAACGATTGGGTCTCGGAATACGTCGCCTATGATCCGACCCGTTTCTGCGGTCTGGTCCTTCTGCCCAACCGCAACGGCGCAAAGGCCGCGGTCGAGGAAATGAACCGCGTTCTGGGTCGCCCCGGCATGCGTGCCGTGATGGCGCAGGCTTATCCGAACGGCTCTGCCGTGATGAGCGAGGAGGAGGACTACCTCTGGGGTGCGATTCACGAACGTGATGTCAGCTTCAACATCCACGTCGCGCTGGGCATCTACAAGCCGAGCCCGCACAAGGCGAAGCTGCCTGGTTACGGTCGTTTCTTCGACGCGCCGAACCGCTGCATCGAGTTCATCTTCAACGGCGTTTT
The DNA here is from genome assembly GCF_001028705.1 of Croceicoccus naphthovorans. Classification (NCBI taxonomy): domain Bacteria; kingdom Pseudomonadati; phylum Pseudomonadota; class Alphaproteobacteria; order Sphingomonadales; family Erythrobacteraceae; genus Croceicoccus; species Croceicoccus naphthovorans. Next base: position 954,935 of record NZ_CP011770.1, read on the forward strand.
CGATCGCTATCCCAACCTGAAGGTTGCCTTTGCCGAAGTCGATTTCGGCTGGGTTCCCTATGTGAAGGAGCAGATCGACAACAACTATCAGCGCCTTGAGAAGGTCAACAAGTTCGGCCTGCAGCGTCTGCCCAGCGAATACATCGATGAGCATTTCTACTTCGGTTACATGACCGACAGTTTCGGGCTGAATAACCTGGATTCGATGAACCCGGATCGTGTGCTGTGGTCGACCGACTATCCGCACATCAGCGCAGACTATCCCTATTCGTGGCGCGTGATCCAGTCTTCGATGTCGGGCATTCCGGCAGAGACGAAGGCCAAGATCCTGCACGGCAATGCCGCGAAGCTGTATGGCTTTGAGGATGCCGAAGCGGCGCAGACTGCCAAGCCAGCAGTTGCGGCGGCTGCGTGAACTCTCCATGGCATGCGGCGGGCATCACGGATGTCCGCCGCATACCGCCTTGCGGATTGAATATGGTGAGGCAGGGCAGGCGCAGTTTCGACGACGTCAGGCTGCGCGATCAGGTGTTGAACGAAGTTAGCACCGACCCCCATCCTGACAGGGCAGAGGCCGCGCGCTTGGCCGTTGCCGAATGGGCGGGCGACCCTGACGCCGATCTTGTCGAATGCGCCCATGAATCCGCTTCGGACGAGATCGAGGCCGCGTTCTCGGGCTATGTCTACGCCCGCATCCTCGACGGCAGTCGCAAGGTTTTTGTGCGCGTTAACTGGGGCGACCGGCAGGCCGGTTCGCACGGTTGGGCAACGGTCTCGGCCGTGCTCGGCTGAATGCGGCGCCTCGCAGCGGGCCGATACCAATAGGCCGCAGCAGGCTTGCCGCCATGGCATCGTCGCCTTGGTTGACGGCCGTCAAACTGTTAAAGATAACAAAAACGGGTTTCTGGGCGACGAGGAATGATCGTGATCCATCGGCAAGACATGATCGCATGACGGATAAAGCCGCCTCTTTGCGCGCCGACCCCGCAGCTGCCGCGCGCTACAGGCAAAGCGGGGCCTGGGCGGACGATACGGTTTCCGGCCTAGTCGCGCGCCATGCGGTCGAAAAGCCGGACGCTGCGGCGTTTATCTTGCCGGAATCGCGGTATTCCTGGCGCCAATATCACCGTGCCGCCAATCGCATTGCCAGTATGCTAGCCAGCCTCGATTGCCCGAAAGATTCGCGGGTCGCTGTTGTGCTGCCCGATGGTGCGGCGGTTCATGCCGCCCTTGTTGGGATTGAGCGGACAGGGCTGGTCGCGGTTGGCATCGGCAGCCGGGCTGGCAAGGCGGAAATCGCTCACTTGCTGAAAAAGACCGAAGCGCGCGTGCTTATCGCGCATGAGGTCATGCGCGGCGGAACGCTGACTCAGCTGGCCAGCGATCTGTCGGACATGGGCGTTGCGGATTTGCAGACCCTGGCCGTTCCCGATCTGGCCGAGCAGCCGGATTGGTGCGACGGTGCCGGATCAGACCTTGTGGCGACCACTCAGGACGACCCCGACCGGCTGTTCCTGATCAATTCGACATCGGGCACGACGGGCATGCCCAAGTGCGTGATGCATACGCAGAACCGCTGGTTCTACTTTCACAAGCTGGCCGCAGAGGCGGGAGATTTTGCCAAGGACGAGGTATTCCTTGGCGCGGTCCCGGCACCCTTCGGATTCGGCCTCTGGACATCGCATTTTTCACCGGTTGCGCTTGGCGCGCCGACGGTGCTGTTGCCCAAGTTCGATGCGGCGCTGGCGCTCGAAATGATCGAGCGGGAGCGGGTGACCGTGCTCTGCTGCGTCAGCACGCAGTTCATCATGATGCTGAACACGCAGGATGTCGGCGCGCGCGATCTGTCGTCGCTGCGCAGCATGTTCACCGGTGGTGAAGCCGTGCCCTATCACCGCGCCGCCGAGTTCGAGGAAGTGACCGGCGCGCACGTGCTCCAGTTCTACGGGTCGAACGAAACCGGCGCGCTGAGCCGGACGACCCACCGCGACACGCGCGAACGCCGCCTGAAAACGGCAGGCCGCGTGATCGAAGAGATGGAGGTCCGGCTTTTCGACCCTGCGATCGGTCAGGATATCGGATCCGACGATGGATCGGGCCGGGGCCAACCCGGATGTCGCGGGCCGGCGACATGCCTTGGGTACTGGAACGATGTAGAGGCCAATGCGCGGCTGTTCACGGACGATGGCTGGATGTTGATGGGCGACATCGTCGAGATCGACGACGAAGGCTATCTGAGCGTCGTCGGCAGAACCTCGGAATTCATCATCCGCGGCGGCAAGAACCTGTCCGCCCCGGCGATTGAGGCTGAGGTTGCGACCCATCCCGGCGTCGCGATCTGCGCCGCCGTTGCTGTGCCCGATCCGGTCTTTGGCGAGCGGGTCTGCATCTTCGTCGAACCGCGCGGCACGAATGCCCCGACGCTGGACGAGATCACCGATCATCTTCAACAGCGCGGCGTCAGTCGGGAATGGTTTCCCGAATATTTCGTCGTGATGGACGAACTGCCCCGATCCTCCGGCAGCAAGGTCGCCAAGGGCGAACTGGCCGAAGAAGCGAAGCGGCGTTGGGCGATACCGGCATGACGTACCAGAACATCGAATTCGCCGTCGACGGCGCAACGGCCCGGGTCACGTTGGCTCGTCCGGACAAGCTCAATCCGCTCGACTGGTCCACGGTCAAGGAACTGAAGGCAGTCGTGGCCGAGATCGACGCGATGTCCGAAGTTCGCTTCGTGATCCTGACCGGCGCGGGCCGCAGCTTTTCCGCCGGGGGCGACCTTGACGGGTATATCCGCCTTTATGCAAATCCGGACGAATTCGCGGCATTCCTTGAAGACTTCTTCGCGATGCTGACGGGTATAGAGCAATCGTCCGCGATCTGGATCGCCGCCGTCAACGGCGTGACCGTCGCGGGTGGGCTGGAGCTGTTGCTGGCGTGCGACCTTGCGATCATGGGCAGCAGCGCGCAGATCGGCGACGGCCACCTGAATTTCGGACAGTTGCCGGGCGCTGGCGGTTCGCAACGCCTGCCCCGGGCGATAGGCCTGTTGCGGGCCAAGCACTTGATGCTGACCGGCGAACTGCTCGACGCCGAAACGTGTGAGCGCTGGGGGCTGGTTACGCGCGTGATCGCTGACGATGCCCTGATCGCCGCGGCGGAGGAACTGGTCGCAGGTATGATGGGCAAAAGCCCGGTCGGTCTGCAGGACATGAAACGCCTCGCCAACATGACGCTCGACACTCCGTACAGCCAAGGGCTGCGCGACGAGATCGCCTTTGTCCATCGCTATGCGACGACCGAACCGGATGCGACCGAAGGCCTGATGGCCTTCAAGGAAAAGCGCGAACCCCGTTTCGGCAAGCCCAAACCCCAGGAGCCATAATGTTCAAGTTACGCGACAAGTACGCGATCGTCGGAATCGGCAACACCGACTATACCAAGGCATCGGGCCGCACCGTGCGCAGCCTTGCAACCGAGGCCAGCGTGAAGGCCATCCACGATGCCGGTCTGGAAGTGGCCGACATCGATGGCATGGTCAGCTTCAACTTCAACGACAGCGCCCCCGCGATGGGCGTCGCCACCGAGATGGGGATCGAAGACATTGGCTATGCCGTCGACTATGCGGCCGGCGGCAATGGCGCGAACCTGATCACACTGGCCGCCTGTGCCGCGATAGAGGCCGGGCTGGCCGAAACCGTTGTGTGCTTTCGCGCGATGAATGGCCGTTCGGGCTTTCGCCTTGGCGGCGGGCGCGACATGGCGGCTTATGGCGTAACCCAGTTCACCGCGCCGCTGGGCTGGATCACCTATCCGCAGGCGATGGCGATGTGGGCGCGTCGTCACATGATCGATTACGGCACTTCGCCCGAACACTGGGCCGAAATCGCCACGACGTTCCGTGACAACGCCATCCGCAATCCGCGCGCGATGCAACGCACGCCGATGACGAAGGACGATTACTTCAATTCTCGCCAAATCGTCGATCCGTTCCGCATGTACGACATCTGCCTTGAAAGCGACGGCGCCTGCGCGGTGGTCATCACCTCTGCAGAACGGGCGAAGGATCTAAAGCACAAGCCGGTCTATATCATGGGCGGCGCCTATGGCGGCGGGCCCAGCCAAGGCGACGACCTGTTCGACGCGATCCGCTGGCCCAGTCATTCGCACAACTGCTTCAAATATATCGCCGACGACTTGTGGAACAGCGCGGGCGTCGGGCCGGAAGACGTCGATGTGGCGCAAATCTACGACTGCTTCACCTATTCGGTGCTGATGGCTCTCGAAGGGCTGGGCTTCTGCAAGGAGGGCGAGGGCGGTCCGTTCGTCATGGGCGGGCGTATCGCCAAGGGTGGCGAGCTGCCGCTTAACACCGCCGGGGGGCTGTTGTCCGAGGCCTACATTCACGGGTTCAACCACGTGCTTGAAGCGGTGGAGCAATTGCGCGGCGATGCCGGCGACCGTCAGGTCGAAAACGCAAAAATCTGCCTGACGACCGCGGGCGCGATGACCTGTGGCAGCGCCATGGTGCTGAGGAACTGACATGAACACATCTGCCGATAGCTACGCCGGTCCGGTCCCGGGCCCCGATCCCGAAACCCAGCCGTTCTGGGATGCGATGAATCAGGGCAAGTTGATGGTTCAGCGCTGCCCCGACAGTGGGCAGTACCTGTTCCCACCAACGACGTTCTGCCCCGGATCGCTGCAGACACCCGAATGGACCGAGGTCAGCGGACGAGGGCGCGTGTTCAGCTGGATCGTCGTGCGCCACCCGGTGCCGCGCGATATCTTTGCCGACAAGGTGCCTTACGTCGTTGCGCTGATCGAACTGGACGAAGGTTGCCGCATGACGGGCAACATCATCGGGTGCGAGCCTGAGGACGTGCGCGCCGATATGGCGGTAGAGATCGCCTTCAACCGCGTGGCTGAGGGCATTACCCTTCCGGCGTTCCGGCCCGTGGCGGATTGATTCGATGACCGCGTCCGACCTTGCCGATCCGTTCGCCGCATCGCCCCTTCTGCGCGGATTGCGCGACATGGACCGTGCGCAACTGGAAGCGCTTCAGCTCTCTCGCGTACAGGCATTGTGCAAGCGGCTTTATGCCAAAAGCGCATTCTATCGCGAACGGATGGATGCGGGCGGATTGGCGGGGGGAGAGGTCGACAGCCTCGACCGCTTTACCAAGGCGATGCCGACGTCGAACAAAGCCGATTTCCTTGCCGACCAGAAGGCGCACCCGCCGTTCGGTACAAGACTGGGCGTGGATCGCGACAAGGCGGTGCATATCAGCATGACCAGCGGCACATCGGGGCAAGGTCAGGAAATCTATGGCCGCACCCAGCGCGATGTGCACATGCTGGGCTATCTCCACGCCCTGCCGTGGTACATGGCGGGCCTGCGCAAGGGCGATACCGCGCTGAATTGCGTTCCCGCAGGCGGGATGACGACCGGTGGCTGGGGGCCGGGCGAGGCACTGCGGATCATGGGCGCGACGGGCTTTCACGTCGGCGGCAACATGTCGACCGAGAAGAAGATCGACCTGATGCTGGGCCTTGGCGGGGTGAATTTCATCTACGCCTCCACCAACTACATGCATACACTGACAGAGGCGTTGCTGGCGCGCGGCATCGTCCCGCGTGAGGCTTTTCCCGACATGCACGGGGTGTTCATCGCGGCAGAAGGCTATCCCTTGGAATGGGCGGCCAAGATCGAGGAGCACTGGGGCTGCCGCCTGCAGGAAGGGTATGGCAGCACGCAGTTGAACGGATTTGGCGGATCGACCGGATCGGCGGGGGTGTTCCGTGGCGATGGACGTGGCCTCATCCGACTGTTCGAATGGGAATCGATGGTCGAAATCGTCGATCCCGAAACGCTGCTGCCGGTCGCTCCGGGCGAAACGGGTGAGATGGTCGTTACCAACCTTACGGTCGAGGGCAGTCCCGTCGTCCGGTTCCGCACCGGCGATGCCGCGCGCTTCATCCCGTGGCAGGATGCCGGAGGAGGCGTTTGGAACGCCATCGAATGCGGCACGATCGGCCGGTTCGACGACATGATGAAGATCCGCGGAAACAACGTCTGGCCATCGATGATCGACGCTGCGGTCTTCGCGCATCAGGAAGTGGGCGAATACAAAGGGCGCCTCTTTACCGGCCCCGGCGGCAAGACCGAGATAGAGGTTCGCGTGGCCATCGCCGAACACCACGCCGATCTTTGCGCGGAAGACCGCCAAAAGCTGTTGGGGAGTGTGCGCGAGGCGATCAAGGGCCGCACAAACGTCTGGATGACGGTGGTCGAGGCTCCGCGCAGCGAGTTCACCGATTTCGCTTATAAAGCACGCCGCTGGTCCGACGAGCGGCAGGAGGGGTACCAGCTTTGACACAGGCCGAAGCAACGCAGGACGAAGGCGCGGTTCTGGCGCAGATGCAGACGCTGGCGCGGCAACTGGCGCAGAGCGACGATGCGCTGATGGGCGGTCAGTACGAATACCTGCTGGCTCGTATCGAGGCGCTGATCGAAATTCGCGGCGGCATCGCGTCGTGACATCTCTGGACCGGTTTTCGCTGGAAGGGCAGGTCGCGGTCGTCACTGGTGGCGGTGGCGGCCTTGGCTCTGCCGGGGCGCAGGCGATGGCAGAGGCGGGCGCGGACATCGTGCTGATTGCGCGCAACCGCGCCAAGCTGGAAGAGTCGGCGACGGCGGTCGAAAAGGCGGGGCGGCGTGCGCTGATCCTGCAAGCCGACGTTACCGAGGAAGCCGCGCTGGCCGATGCGGCCGTGAAGGCCAAGGCTGCGTTCGGGCGTGTCGACATCCTGTTCAACAATGCCGGGATCACCAATCCGCAGACAGTGCTGGACATCGATCCGGCAGAATTCGTGCGCATCCAGCAGGTGAACGTGGTCGGTGCCTATCTGTCCCTGCGCGCCTTCGCGCCCGCCATGATCGAGCGGAACTATGGCCGGATCATCAACATGGGTTCGATACTGTCGGCGCGCGGCATGGCCAATCGCGCCGCCTATTGCGCGTCGAAGGCGGGGTTGGCCAATCTGGGCGCGGCCTGCGCGTTCGAATTCGGTCCGCATGGGATCACGGTCAACACATTGGCGGCGACGGTGATCGTTACCGACCTTAACCGCGAACTCGTGCGCACCCAGCCCGAGCTTTACGACGGCATCGTGCGGCGCACGCCGATCGGGCGATTGGGAGAGGTCGAAGATCTGCTCGGCGCGCTCCTGTTTCTCGCTTCGCCCGGATCGCGGTTCGTGACCGGGCAAACGCTGTTCGTGGATGGCGGATATACCGCCGGATAATCAGAAAGTTCATTGTGACGACACAACTCAAATCCCTGTTCTCGCTCGAAGGCAAAACCGCGCTGATAACCGGCGGGTCGCGCGGTCTCGGTTTTCAGATTGCAGAGGCGCTGGGCGAATATGGCGCCAAGGTCATCGTTACCGCGCGCAAGCAGGGCGAACTGGATGAGGCGGTCGCAACGCTGACCGAACGCGGCATCGACGCAGAGGCGATTGCCGCCGACGTTTCCGATGTCAGCGAGCCCGAACGCATCGGCGCCCAGATCGAGGCAGAGGGTGGTCGAGTCGATATCCTGGTCAACAACGCCGGTACGTCGTGGGGTTCGAAGACAGAGGAAATGCCCATCAAGGGATGGGACAAGGTGATGGCCATAAACCTGACCGCGCCGTTCCTCCTCTCGCAGCAAATCGCCAAGCGCTTCATGCTGCCCGGCGGATGGGGGCGTATTATCAACGTGGCGTCGGTAGAGGGCATGATGGGGCACCACCCCGACATGATCGGGACCATCGCCTATAATGCCAGCAAGGGCGGGGTGATCAATTTTACCCGCGCGCTGGCCGCCGAATGGGCCGCGCGCGGAATCACCGTGAATGCGATTGCGCCGGGGTACTTTCCGTCGAAGCTTACCGATTACACGCTCGACAAACATGGCGACCACCTGATCCGCACCACACCCAGCGGGCGTCTGGGCAATGACGACGATCTGAAGGGTGCGGCTCTGTTGTTCGCCAGCGACGCCGGCGCGCATATCAACGGTCAGGTTCTGGCCGTTGACGGAGGCGCGTCGATCATCTGATTTCTTTTGGAGAGGTGCCGTGAACACAATAAGCAAATTCGGTACGCGCTATCCCTTCCACCCCTTTCCCACGGGGTGGTTTGCCGTTGGCTTTGTCGACGAACTGGCCGCCGGCGATATTCGGCCCCTGCGCTATTTCGACCGCGACCTCGTGCTGTTCCGGACAGAGAGCGGCAAGGCGGTCGTCACCGATGCGCATTGCCCACATCTTGGCGCACATCTGGGTTACGAAAGCTGGGTAGAGGGAGAGACGATCGTCTGCCCGTTCCACCAGTGGCGCTATGGTGTGGATGGGGCCTGCAAGTCGGTTCCTTTCGCGAAATCGATCCCGCCACGTGCGAAAGTGAATGTCTGGCCGACGGTAGAGCGCGGCAACATGATCCTGATCTGGCACGATCTTGCGGGGCGCGACCCGTTCTTTGACCTGCCCGATTGCGACGAGACGGGCCGTGTAGAGGGCACCGGGTTTCATAAATTGCATGACGATTTCGGGTCGCCGCATCCGCAAGACGTTTTCGAAAACGGCGTGGACTTTGCGCATTTTCCCGGCGTCCATTCGACGGGCCAGGCCGTCTCCGACGGTCCGATTGAGGCCGACGGACACCGCTTCTACAGCCCGGTCCGCATCCTGCCACCGGATTACGACGGGCCGACCGATATTAAGACAGTAGGCTCCACGGTCGAAAGCGAAGTGTTGGGCGGCGGGTTTTCGCGCGTGGAAAGCCGCACGCCGCACGCGCCGGGACTGACCACGATCTATTACGTCTCGGTCACGCCGGTTTCAGCGGAACTCAGCCACTATTGGGTTCGGCAGACGATCCTGCGCGATCCCGATTGTACGCTGACCGACGATCAGGTCATGGCTTTTGCCGATCTGGCTGCCAGGCATGGCGAGGCAGAGCAGTGGAGCGATGGCAAGATCTGGCCGCACAAGGCCTATGTCGAGAAGCCGCTACTGGGTGCCGCCGATGGGCCGATCCTGAAATACCGCGACTGGTACGCCCAGTACCATCCGGAAGTCGCCTGACGGTCGCGGATCAGGCCGACTTCATTCGCACGATCGTCGCGGCGAAGTGATCGGCGGCCTGATCCACGAAATCGGGATGCGTCAGGATGTAGGGCCGGTTCATCAACGCGCCGGAAAAGGCAATCTCGGCAGCTTCATCGGTTGTGATCGATCCGGGCGAGGCCTGATGACCGGGATCGCTATGGTCGAAGATTGCAGTGCTGACCGGACCGGGCATCAGCATGGAAACACCGATCGGGGCCGGGCCCGCCTCCATATCCGCGCGTAGTCCGTCGGCAATGGGCCAGAGAGCGTGCTTTGTCGCGCAATAGGCGGTCAGGTGCGGATAGCTGAACATCGCGCCGGTCGACGCGGTGATGACAATCTGCGCGGGCATCATTGCGGCGCGCATGATCGGCACGAATGACTGCACGGTCTGCACCGTACCGACGACGTTGACGTCGAACAGGGCACGCAACTGCGCCGGTGGCAATTCCGCGATGCTGCCCTGCCGCAATATGCCCGCATTGGCGAACAGCGTTGCGATCGGCGGGCATTGTTCAGACACCCGCAACGCGAAGGCATCGTTGGCCACCGGGTTCGTCACGTCCACCGGTCGGGCCAGGCAAACCGCGCCAGCTTGCTCGACCAATGCCGCAGTTTCCGCCAGTTGCGCTTCGTTCACGTCGCAGATCGCCACCGCCATTCCCCGCCGTGCAGCGGCAATGGCAAGGCCGCGCCCGATGCCCGACCCGGCACCGGTTACAACGGCGGTGTTTCCGGACAGCGTCAGGTCCGGGCGGCTCACCGGAAATGCGGGATGACGTGCGTGCCGATCTTGCGCAGCGTTTCCATCTGCGCCCAGTGCGGCACTGTGCCCATGTTGGTCATGAACAGGATTTCGTCCGCACCTGCATCGGCCAGTTGCTGCACGTAATCGATGCAGTCCTCTACGGTGCCATAGGCGTTCTGGGCGGAAAGGATGCCCGAACTGGGCTTGCGATCGCCTTCCCGTTCTTTCAGATCCATCGTCAGCGTTTCAGACGCCAGCTTCGTCGTGATGATGGTGTTGGTGCCTTCCTCGACCAGTTCATCGCCCCAGGTGTCGGGATCGGGGCAGGGGCCTCCGCCGTACCAGTAGTTGAGCGACTCATAGAAGTAGCGCTGGCCGCGAAGACCGATCTTGCGTGCCTCTTTCGCATCGTCGAGCACGATGGCCGGGCATAGCGCCGCCAGGTGCTGGATCGGGCGATAGCCGACCTGATCGCGCACATCGCGGCCTTCCCATGCGTCGCGATAGATCTTGTTCTTCTTGGCAACCTCTTCCGGTCCGCCGAAGCCAAGCACCAGTGCACCCAGGCCGCGCTCTCCCGCGCGGGCCAGCGTATCGAGGTTGGTGCAGGCCATGTACATCGGCGGATGCGGGCTCTGGAACGGCTTGGGGTGGATCGGCCGCGGCGGGATCGTCAGGTGCGGGCCGTTGTGCTCCACCTCATCCTCCACGAACATGCGCGGGATCAGGTACATCGCCTCGTCGATGATGGGCTGAAGCTCTTTCAGGTCGTAACCGTACGCTCCGGCTTCCTGCTGGCTGCCGCCCTTGCCGACGCCGAAATGTAGGCGTCCTTTCGACAAGATATCAAGTGTTGCCACACGTTCCGCCACCTTGATCGGATGGTTCATCGCCGGCATCAGGCAAACGACGCCATGGCCGATGCCGATGCGCGATGTTTGGCCTGCAAGAAAAGCAAGGAAGGTTTCGGGCGCGGACATATGCGCATAGTGGGTGAGCGAAGTGTGTTCGACGCTCCAAACCACGTCAAAACCAAGCTTTTCGGCCAGCAGGGCCTGCTCCATCAGCTCATTGAAGACCTGCACTTCGCCACGGGGCGAGGCGTCCACGATTTGTGCTTCGAATATCAGCGAGAAACGCAATTGAACCTCCAGTCGGTGTCTGCCTTGACCGTCGGCTGGATTGGGGCTGGTTTCAAATGCCCTTTGCGTGCCATATTGTTGACATGGCAGCATCGCTCTCAAGTACATCCGTCCCGCGCGAGGTCGCTACACTGCGGACTCTGCGGATCGCAAAGCACTTTCCGTTCTTCCTTGTCGTGGCAGAGGAGCAGAACCTGCACCGCGCCGCCGAACGGCTGAATATCGCGCAATCGGCGTTATCGCGGCGCATCGCCGATCTTGAAAAAGAGCTGGGCGACGTAAAGCTGTTCGAACGGCAGGCGCGCGGGGTGGAGATTACGCCCGCCGGACGCTTGCTGGCGCGCGACGTGCGCGAAATCCTCTATGATATAGAGGAGACGAGTCGCCGCGTTGCTCGCCTGGCCAATGGCGATATGGGCACGTTGCGCCTTGCATTCTCGGAACCGATGATCCGCCGCCGCCTTTTGCCAAGCGCGATCAAGAAATTCCGTACCGCCTATCCCGACGTCGAATTGAAAGCCTTTCCGCTGACGTCGGAGGCGCAGCGTCAGAAGATCCGCGGCGGCGAAGTCGATATCGGTTTCGTGATCGAAGAAGCGAACGATGCCGAGGAATTCAACGTCCTGCGCGTGGGGATGGACAAGTTCATGCTGGTCCTGCCGGTCGATCATCCTCTGACGGCGAAGGAGACGGTGTCGATCCGCGATCTTGAGGACGAGCAATTGATCTTCCCGGCGCGTAACCTGTCGCCGCGCCTGTTCGACCGGATCGTCTCGGCGTTCGACGTGAACAATGTCTCGCCGATCATTTCGGTAGAGGTCAGCGCGGTCGACATCGCCTATGGCCTTGTCGCCGCAGGGATGGGGCTGGCCATCGTGACGGCGGTTGCCGTGTCGAGCGCGCCCGACGACGTCACTTTCCGCGAACTGGTCGATCTTGACCTGCCGCTTCAGCTGACGATGATTTCCCGCAAATCGAGCGAGGATGCGCTCCTCGCCAACTTTGCCGCGATTGTGGAAGAGGGGCTGGACGGCAGGGTATCGAGCGATGATGCCGACCAGCCGGTGCCGATCGGATCTGAAGCCTAGGTTGAAGCGATAACGCGCGGAATTCAGGTTCCGCGCGATACCGGGACGAGGGCACCGGTGATCGACCGGGCCGCGTCGGAGGCGAGGAAGGCGATCACTTCGGCGACGGCTTCGGGCTTTACCCATTCGGAGAAATCGGCATCGGGCATGTCGGCGCGGTTCGTCGGCGTGTCGATGATGCTGGGCAACACGGCGTTGACGGTAACGCTGGTGTCCGCAAGTTCGGCGGCCAGCGCTTCGGTCAGGCGGTGAACGCCCGCCTTTGAAGCGGCATAGGATGCCATGCCCGCATCGGCCTTGATCGCGCCGCCCGCGCCGATGTTGACAATGCGCCCGGCTGGCGATGCCTTTAGGGCAGAGAGCGCGAGTTTGGTGATCGTCGCGTTCGACAGCAGGTTCATCGTGTGCATCTTCGCGAAAGTATCCAGCGACCCGCCCTCGATCGTTTCCCATGCGAAACCGCCAGCAACGTTCACCAGAACATCGATGCCGCCGTGCTTCTTCACGACCTTGTCCAGTGCCGAAGATGTCGCATCGGCGTCGGTCAGGTCGATGCCGCCGATGTCCAGAAAGCCGTCGATCGGATGCTTCGCCTGTGCCGCCATGTCGATCCGCGCGACCCGGTCGCCCGCCGCCGCGAATTCCTTTGCGACCGCTTCGCCAAGAACGCCGAAACCGCCTGTTACGATTATTGAACGCGCCATACCTATCCTGATTACTGTTAAGTCTTGCTTTTAGCCCTTTACCAGACCGACCGCACAGAGCCGAAAGCCGAATGCTGTCATGCCCGATTTCGCTCGCCACTGAACCGATGGGTGCACTGCCACCATAGCCTGATCGGTATGGAATGCACGGCCGTCAACACGAAAGCAGGGGGCGCGTGCGGGAATTCGATCCCGACGCGGCGCTTGCCGCCGCGCTGCGCGTGTTCTGGCAACAGGGGTACTCCGGGAGTTCGATGGCCATTTTGACAGAGGCGATGGGCATTACCGAGATATACGCGCTGCATACAACCAACGGTTCATGGGATCCGGTGGCCGGGATCGTCAGCGCGTCATTGCCTGGCTTCGACCGTGTCTTGGGCGAAGTCCGCACGACTGAGGGGGTGCTGAATAGCGAAACCAGCATCCTGCTGCGATCTTTGCAGTGATCTTCAGAACGCCGAGGACAAGCCGAAGGTGACGGTAGTGGTATAGGGTTGCTCTGCCGCATCGCGAAGTTCGGCAGCGACGGTGCCAAATGCTCTTCCGTGAATTATGCCGGCATAGAGCGTCCATACATCGCCGACCGCATATCCGGCGCGCAATGCGGCCTCGATAGCTTCCGGCCCCGTGCCCATCGCGAATTCGCTGCCGTCGGGGGACCAGTTCACTTCGACTTTGGGCTGGACGCTTACCTTTGGCGACAATGCGAACGTGCCGACCAACTCGGTTCGGGCAAGGACATCGCCATTCTCGGTCAGGTTCAGAAGAATTTCGCTCTGCAAACCAAGCGGCAGGGCGAAGCCAGCGCCGAGCATTGCCATCGCCAGATCGTCGCCCGGTGCGATGTCGAACCGGCTGCCGAAGATCAGGTCGATACCGCCGGCGACGCTGCGGAAATAGCGTGCCTGAAATTCGCCCACAGCAGGGTCGCCGTTGGCCGGAACTTCGGCTGCTGCCTTCAATTGCAAACCGTCACGATCGTTGGCGCGCGTTATGCTGCCGTCGATCAGCGCGAAATCGGGTTCGTGCGCGACCGCCCGCCATTCGGCATAGTCTAAAGAAAAGGCCACGTTTGTCGCGCCATCCTCAGCCCGGGCAGGGAATGCCAGCGCGAGCAGGGCAATGCCCATCGAAATCGATGCGGCGGATCGCGTCTTGGTCCAGTCTTTCAAAGCGGCACCTTGTTCTAGAGTATGCCGCCTGATGATGGCCCGGTGGTTGGCGGGTCCGCTATCGCGCATAGGTCGGAAGTCCCGCCGATCAGGCCACAATTGTAACAGCTGCGCTGGCCCAAGGGCATTCCAAGTTGGCCCGATTTCAGCAGCGGGTCTGGTCCGGATCGGCCAGACGAGGTGGCATGACAGACCCTCGCTCTTCGCGCCGCTCCGCCCCCAAACTGGCCCTGCGCTATCACCGCCGGATCAGCGTGGCCCTGCTGGCATTCTGGTTGGTACAGGCGCTCACCGGCATGATCATGGTGTTCCATTGGGAGCTGGACGATGCGCTGCTGCCGGGGGTGGAGCGTTCGCTGGATCTTCTCGCAATGGAACGCAGCATCGACGAACTCGCGCCGGAAGGGTCGGGCAAGACGGTCGGTTCCGTCTGGGAAAGCGGCGGGGTTGCGAACCGGTTCGATCTCTATCTCGACGGCCCTGATGGTTCGTCGCTCGTGCGGGTCGACGGCGCGGGCAATGTTCTTCGCACGCGCGCGGATGCAGAGATGGTTGCCGATGGCGGCTGGATTTCCACGTTGAAGTCGGTCCATCACAACCTGCTGGCCGGGGAGATCGGCGACTGGATCGTCGGAATCAGCGGGTTGTTCCTGTTCACCAATCTGATTCTTGGTCTGATCGCGGCTTGGCCTCGTGCCGGAACTTGGCGGCGCGCGCTACTGCCTGTGGCAGGCAAGGGCGCGAAGGTTGCGCAAACGTACGCGTGGCACCGCGCCGTCGGCTTGTGGGGCGTGCTGCCCGGACTCGCTCTCGCTGGCAGCGGTGTGTTGCTGGTGTTCGCGGACACCGTCGAAGCGATTGTCCAGCCTCCATCCATCGCCGCGCCCGATCTGTCGGGCGAGGGCGATGTCGGGTTTGCAGCAGCCGTCGGTTCCGCCTTGAACGAGTTCCCGCGTGCGCGAGTTTCTGGGGTCAGCATGCCGTCCGAAGATGGCGGAGCCTATCGCATCCGCCTGTTGCAGGATAGCGAGACACGCGGCGTCTATGGCACGACCACTCTTTTCGTGCGGGCATCGGATGGCGCGATCGTTGCGCGGCAGGATGCCCTGAACGACGGCCCATCGCGCAGCTTTGTCGATGGGTTGTTCCCGTTCCACACCGGCCATGCAGGCGGTACGCTGGGCCGGATGCTGGTGCTGGCCGCCGGGCTGTGGCTGGTGGTGATGATCGCCCTTGGCCTCCTGCTGTGGCAACGGCGGCGATAGCCCGCGGGGCTCGCAATTCCGCGGATTGGCCCATAACAGCAAACAGCTGACCCAATACGCGTTGTGGGCCGCGCTTGCCTGTCATACCCAATAGATGGAACATGGGAGAGGCGAAACAATCGTCGAGATCATCAGGGGGTCAAATGACACGTTTCCGTACCACCGCCGCAATTCGTACCGTCCTTCTGACCGGTGCTATCGCCGTCTTGCCCGCCGCCCCGGCGCTGGCGCAGGATACCGAAAGCAACGCGTCCTCCACGCCGAACCAGACGGTGCGGACCGAAGTCGACGGGCAAAGCGTCATCATCGTCGAGGCATCTCGATACGTCCCTTCTGCAGAGGGTGAGACCGCGACCAAGTCCGATATTCCTCTGATCGAGACGCCGCAGTCGGTGTCGGTCATCACGCGCGACCAGATCGACCTTTTGAACTTCATCGATGCCCAGCAGGCCGTGCGCTATGTCGCGGGCGTTTCGGGCGAAAACTATGGCCCGGACCTGCGCTTCGATTTCATTCAGGTGCGCGGGTTTACGCCAAAGCAGTTCATCGATGGCCTGGCCACCCCGGTCACGACCACGATCTTCTCGAACGGTGTCGATCTTTATGCGTTCGAATCGCTCGACATTCTGAAGGGCCCGGCCTCGGTCCTTTACGGCAGCGCCCCTCCGGGAGGCATTTACAATCAGCGCAGCCGCCGTCCGAGTTCCGAGTTCGGCGGTGAAGTCTCGGTGAAGTACGGCGAAGACGATTACAAGCAGATCGCGATGACCGCGACCGGCGCGGCGAGCAGCATGATCGACGGGCGCATCACCTTCCTCGCCCGCGATCGCGGCGCGACGCGCGACGGCGTAGATGCACAGCGCATTCTTTTCGCTCCGTCGCTGACCGTGCACCTTGGCCCGGACACCGAATTCACGCCGATGTTCTATTACCAGTATGACGAGGTGAACGGCGACACCAACGGCTTGCTGCCGGCGCAGGGGACGCTGCTCGACAATCCGAATGGTGAGATCGACCGCGGTACCAATCTGGGCGAGCCGGACATCAACAAGTACCGCCGCGATCAGTACGGCGTGGGCTTTGAATTCGCGCATGATTTCAGCGAGAATGTCGGGCTGGACGTGAACCTCAAGTATTCGGAATACGACGAGGATCATACCGTCATCTACGGTTCGGGCCTTGCCGAAGACCTGCGCACTGTCTTCCGCTCCAGCTTTCCCTATGTCGAAGACGTGGAAAGCCTTGCCGTCGATACGCGCCTGAACGCCAAGCTGTTCACTGGCGGGATCGAACATACGTTTCTGGTCGGCGTCGACTATCGCGATGTGACCAACTTCGCCGGATACGGCTTCGCCTCGGCAGACCCGATCGACTTGTATGACCCCGTCTATAACGAACTGGATTATACGCCCACGCCGATAACGACGCTCTACAACGATCAGAAGCTGAAGCAGACCGGCATCTATGCGCAGGATCAGCTGCGCATGGGCAATTTCTATCTGCTGGCATCGGGCCGTTACGATTGGGTCGATACCGACTATCGCGCGCCCTTTGTCGGCATCGATGCGGACACGCCGTTCCTGAATGAGAAGCAGGGCAAGTTCACTTATCGCATCGGTGCCAACTATGTCAGCGAAAGCGGCATCGCGCCTTACATCAGCTATGCGACCTCTTTCGAACCGCTGCTGGGTACCGATTTCGTAACCGAAGAGGCGTTCAATCCGTCCGAGGGCGAGCAGATCGAGGCGGGCATCAAGTTCGACGGTCGCGCATTCGGCGACGACGTCAAGATTTTCGCCACGGCGGCGGTCTTCGACATTACGCAGAAGAACGTCGTGACAACGGGTGGCGGCACGCTGCCCATGTTCGGTACGCAAAGCGGCGAAGTGGAAGTGCAGGGCGGCGAGATCGAGGTCGTGGCCCGTATCCGCAACCAGCTCTCGATAAACGGCTCGTACAGCTACACGGACTCCGAGATCAAGGAAAGCAACGTCGAGGATGAGATCGGCGAGCCGCTTCCGGTCACGCCGAAGCACAAGGTGTCGCTGCTGGTCGATTATACGTTCCAGGTAGGCGCTCTGGCCGGTCTCGGTTTCGGTGTGGGTGGGCGCTACACCAGCTCCAGCGCGGGTAGCCTTCCGGGCTTCTTCAACCCGATCGTGCTCGATAGCGAAGATCCGGTGCTGTTCGACGCCATCGTGCACTATGACACGCCGGGCTGGCGCTTTGCGATCAACGGCTCGAACGTCTTCGACAAGAAGTACGTGGCCCGCTGTGCATCGTTTACCAACTGCACCTTCGGCGCGAGCCGTCAGGTGATCGGGACGATTACCCGCAAGTTTTGATCGAAACGGACCGGCGCGCGCCAATCCATCTGCGCGCCGCATCGTGCCCGGACAGGTGCGAATAGGAAAACGGCAGGATCTTTCCCCCCAGAAGATCCTGCCGTTTTTCGTGTCTAGCGGAGCTAGTTCGCCGCTTTCGCCAGATAGTCGGCGGCGCTGATCGGGCCGGTGGCGAACGTGTCGCTGTGTTCGGCGATCATGGACCTGAACGAGAAGAAAAAGTCCGGTCCGGACGGCAGGCCCATCTCCTCCCACGCGGCGTCCAGTGCAGGGCCTTTGCCTTCCGGTGTCTTGGCAGGCTGGATCAACATGAAGTCCCAGCTCGCCCCGTCACGGTGAACGTAGAGCTGGCGCGGCGGGAGCCCGGCGCGGGCATTGACCTCGTCGTACTTCGCAATGGTTTCGAGGAATTCGCGATGCTTGCCCGGTGCGATGCGATAGATTTCGACCAACACATCGGTCGTTTTCGGCACCGCATCCGGGTCTTCGTGCGCCTGTGCGGTGATCGGGGCGAGTGCCATGGCGGCAGCGGCGGTCAACAGGCGCAAGGTCATCGTATCTACTCCCGGTCAGTGGGGGGTGCACATGGGTCCGCCGTGGCGGGCGGAATGTCGTCGCAATACCAGCGGCGGGGCAGCGGTTTCTGCATCGGCCAGATCTCGTCCATCGTCTCGCCGTCGCGCAGGCGTCCTGCCTGCATCACCGCATCGATGGCCAGGGTGTTGCGGATGTCGTTAGTGGGATCGCGATCCAGAATGACCAGATCGGCGATCTTGCCCGGTTCAATAGAGCCAAGGTCCCCTTCTCGCCCGATGGCGCGGGCCGATCCGATGGTGGCGGCGTGCAGCACTTCTGCCGGGGTCATGCCGCCGATGACGTGGCCTTCCATTTCCCAATGAAAGCCAAGCCCCGGCACTTCGCCATGCGATCCGATGCCGACCAGCCCCCCGCGCCGCATCAGCCGCGCAGCACTCTCGCCGACGATCGGGAAGAAATAGGCGTCTAGCGGGCGATAAGTGCGGTTGCGCATCTTCATGTCGACGATAAAGCGCGGGGCAAAGCGGTTGAGCTTCGGATCGTCGGCCGGCGCGTCGCGGACGATGAAATAGTCCTGCCCCTGCGGCCCGCCGTTGCCGATCATCAGCGTGGTCGTATAGCCGACCCCGGTCTGCGTCATCAGGGACAGCACATCGTCGCGTAGCGGCTCGGCGGGCAGGGCGTGTTCGTGCCCGGCATAGCCGTCGATGATCTGAGTCAGGTCCAGTTTCATCGCCAGCGCGCCCTCTGTCGTAGGGTATAGGCCAAGCTCTGCCGCGGCCTGCGCGATCCACTGGCGCACGCGGCGGTTGCCGGTGCGGTACATCTTGATGTTGCCGATGCGATAGTGATCGCGATAGCGGCGCAGCACCGCCTTGACCTGGTCGTAGGACGTGAAATCGTTGAACGAGAAGATCGCGGGACCCGTCGAAGGGATGCGCGAACCGATCATCTTGCCAGCCTCGATCGCGTCTTCATAGGCCAGCATATCGATGGTCAGCGTCGACGGGTCGAAGGATGTCGTGACGCCATAGGCAAGATTGGCAAGCGGGCCCCAGCTTTCGAAATCGAGCACTTGCCGCCGCACGTCGGCAACGTGGACGTGGGTTTCGATAAAGCCGGGGACGATCCACTTGCCGCTGACATCGCGGACTGTCGCGCCCGCCGGGATGGCAAAGCTTCCGCGTGGGCCGACCGCGACGATCCGGCCATCGGTGACGAGCAGGTCGGCGTTTTCGACCGGTGCTGCGGCCATCGTCAGGACTGTCGCGCCGCGCAGGACGATCGAACCATCCGCCCGGATACCGCGTGGCAACGTGACCTTGGCGCGGAACGCCTCACCTGCGACATCAGGCACATCGCCTGCCTTGCCATGGGCCAAGGCAATTCCGGGGCGCGGACGTTCGTACCAAGTCGATCCCAGCGCCCAGCCGATGGTCTGGCCGTCCGCCGACCATTGCATGAAGTCTGCGCCCTCGTCGGTCAGGCGGCGGTGCATCAGGGTGGGGTCGGACAAGTCGATGTCGGTCCCCGTTTCGGGTAGCACGATCAGGCTGAGCTGCTGCGCATGACGGACCAGCGCCTCGCGGCCGTCGGGGCTGATGCGAATGTCGTCCGCCTGTGCGCGCCCTTCCGCAAAGTACCAGCCGGGGCCTTGCACGCCGACGACCTTCTCAGCCTCGCCACCTGCAAGCGGCACGCGGTAGACACCGTCGTAACGGTTGACGAGCACCGTACCGTCCGTCGCATCGAAATGTGGGGTGCCGCCGATGGAACCATTATCCACATCGCGCGCCGCCCCGCCCGCGACGGGCATCGCGACCAGCGTGGCATCGCGCGTCGCGCCGAATTCCATATAGCTGTGCATGCGGGAGTCGTTGCTGGATCGCATGGCCAGCACTTGTGTCCCGTCGGGCGTGAATACGGGGGCGGTGTAGAACCCGGCTACATTCGATACGCGTCGATCCTGTCCCGAACCGAGGTTGCGCAGCCAGACATGCCCGGATTCGCGGGCGGTCCAACGCACGTAGGCCAGCGATGCGCCATCGGGCGACCAACTGGGCTGAAAACCCTCTCCGATTGCGACCGGCACGGCACCATCGCGCAGGTCCATCACATAGAGCGACCCGACCGCCGAAAACGCCAGCTTCGTCCCATCGGGCGATCGCGCCGGATCCTGGATAAGACGCGCTTCCAACGGCCCATCCTCCATTCGCGTGACGTGGCGGGTAGAGGGGCCGATCCCGATCTCTGACTCTACGTGGAATGGGATGTCGCGGGCCTTGCCGGTGTCAACGTCGATGCTGGCCAGCTTTCCGCCGGTGTTCACGATCAGCGCCTTGCCGTCGGGCGTAAAGCTGTGCCGGGGCAGCAGGTCGCGCCACGGCGTCGCCTGCAACTGGTCGTGCTGAACCGGATAGGACAGCCAGCGCGATTCCCCGGTCTGCGTATCGAGCAGCTTCAGCCCGCTTTCGCCCCGATCGCGCACGCCATATGCGATCAGGCGACCGTCCGGCGATACGGCAGGGCGGAACGCGGTGCCCAGCACGAGATCGGGTCGCGGGCTGCGCGGGGCCGAGACCAGCGTTTCCTCTGTGCCGCTGAAAAGATCGCGGCGGATAATCGTCCATTCCGGGACGTCGCCGCGATCGCCGCCCAGATTGCCCGCGAAATAGAGATAGCGTCCGTCTGGCGAGGGAACCGCGCCCAGCGTGCTGCGCCATTGGTCGCGTGGCTGGTCGGGGCTGGATTTGATCGGTACGACGATATCGCCCGCGCCAGTCCGAGCGTCGAATTTCCAGAGTTCGAACGCGACGCGGTCTGCGTGATAGCGCGAGGCGTAGATGCTCCTCCCGTCGGCCGACCACACCGGTGAAGTGAACACCGTGTTGCCGTCGTAAAGCGTCACCTGTCTCGGGTGACGGCCGTCGGCGCCGGCGACCCAGATGTTCTCAGCCCCCGAACGGTCGCTGACGAAGACGATGCGCTTGCCGTCGGGCGAAAACACCGGCTGTGAATCGAAAGCCATGCCGGTCAGGATCGGTCGAGCCTTGCCGCCCTTGCGGTCCAGCAGGTAGATATCGCCCAACATTTCGAAGACGATGGTCCTGCCATCCGGCGATATGTCGGGCGAGAGCCACGTGCCTTCGCGCACGTCGATCCTGGCGCTGCGGGCAGGCTGCATCGGTAGTGTCTGGCCCCGCTGCCCCATTGCATCGACACTGCCTGCCGCGACCGTACCTTCCGGTGCCGGAACGTCGCCGGGATGGGCGAGGGCGGGCGTCGCGGCGATCAGTGCCAGCGTCGAGATGAAGCACCGTGCGATCATCGATAGGCGGGCGGTAGCGGGTCGTTCATGCGCGAAGGATGATAGCGATCGCGTAGCATGGTGCGCCGTGTGACGGGAGAAACCTCCTTGCCCGCGATAATCACTTGATCGGCGGCACTGGCCGGTTCGAGCGGATCGCCGTCCCAAATCACCAGATCGGCGGGTGCCCCGGCGACGAGGCCTTGCGCCTCGTTTCCGGTCCAGACCAGCGAGGGTCCGGTGGTGATGGCCCGCAATGCCTCGGCCCGCGACAGGCCATTCGCGGCGACCAATCCGGCCCCTTCGCGCAAAGCGGTGCCGACGTTGTACGACAGATAGACCGTCAGGCCGGAGACCATGAACGCCATGCGCACCCCGGCGCGGGAAAGGATCGCTGCGTTGTCGCGGCGCGAGGCGATGGAATCGTAGGTAAAGGGCAGGTCGTCCAGCGGATCGACAATGACCGCAACCTTGCTGCTGGCCAGTTCATCGGCGACCCGCCATGCCTCTGCCCCGCCCATGACGACGACGCGAATGCCAAATTCGCGCGACAGGGCGATGGCCTGCAGGATGTCACTTTCGCGGTTTGCTTTGATCGCCAGCGGAATGCGTCCTGCAACGACTGCGTTCAGGTCGGCGTCGGAGGTGTCGTTCAGCGCGTCGCGGATCGCCGCCCAAGCTGCGCTGCGCGATCCGTTGCCTTGGTCGGCAGCGGGCACGGCAAACACCGCAGCCACGGGCGTTTCGACCGGGTCGGCACCGGGCTTCAGATAGAGCATGGCTCCGGAGCCGGAGATCGCGCCCGATCCGGTCGATGGGAAGACCATCGCATGGGCCACGCCAAGCGCGCGGGCGTCCTGAATGGTCAGGGCATTGGGATCGACCGCGCGCGATACGTTCAGCGCGCCGCTTGTGACCGCGCTATCCTCACCGCCGATCCCGACGATGCCGATCTGCGTAGCGGCTGCCGAAAGCGCGGGCGTGACAGGGCGCCCTGCCACGTCGATCACGCGGGCATCGGCGGGGACGGGGCCTTTCGCGCTGACCGAAGCGATCCTGCCGTTCGACACGACGATCGTCGCATCCTGCACCTCATGCGCGCCATCCATCACGTGTGCATGGGTGATCGCGATCGTCTCGGCATGGGCGAGGGGGGCGACGAAGAGCGCCGCTATGGCCAGCAGTAGCCGCATCACATGCCCTCCCGCTGAGGCTGGCCAAGTTCGAAATCGGACAGCGGCTGGCGGTCCGGGTCGTTACGATCGAACGCCACCGCGCCGTCGATGAAGACGAGATCGGGCTTGGAAAAAACGCTGAACGGATCGCCGGACCAGACGACGATATCCGCGTTCATGCCCTTGGCGATGGTGCCGATTCGGTCCTCCAAGCCCAGTGACCGCGCCGCGTTAGATGTGATCCAGCGGATCGCCTTTTCGGGGGGAATGTCAATTCCGGCTCGGCGCCCCGAGGCAGCGGCCTTGGCGGTCTCCACATTCAGCAGTCCACCGAGCAGAGGAATGTCCGAATGCATCACGACGCAGGCCCCTGCCGCTTCCAGAAACGCGGCATTCTCGGCGATACCGTCCTCGGCCTCGCGCTTGAAGCCCCACCAGTCGGGCCAGACTGCCGAGCAAATACCCTCGCGCGCCAGCAGCGGTGCGATCTTGTAGGCCTCCGTCGCATGGTGAACGGTGCCCAGCTTGATGCCATGTTTTTTCAGGACCGCGATCCAAGTCGCGATGTCGTCCGCGCGATAGCAATGCAGGTGGACCGGGATGCGGCCTTCGATAGCACCGGCAATGGTCGCTTCCTTGGGGTGCTGACCCGCGTCGCCATCACTGTCGAGGAAGGCCTGCCCCTCGCGCAGATACTGCTCCAGCCCGGCGATCTGACCCTGACGGCTGGTTGGAAAACTATCCTCGTTCACCGAATTCCCTCCGCAAGCCATCTTCAGGCCCTGCGGCGCATTGGGAAACTTCATCTGCGCTACGGTCGGCATCGGGATCGTGTGGACGACGACCGAACGGCCCGAGATCAGCACGCTCGACCCCGGCAGGATCTGCGCGGTCGTCACGCCGGAGGCGAGGGCGTAGCCGAACGCCGGGTCGGACGACCGGACCGCGTGTTCGACCCAGGCATCCGCTCCGTTGGTAGAGCTGGCCTCGGTCACGTCGGACCAGTCGCTCGGCCCGCCTTGGGGCATCAGGTAGGTGCCGTAGTGGGTGTGAACGTCGATAAGGCCGGGCGTGATCCACTTGCCCGTGGCGTCGATCCGTTTCGCATCGCCGACCTGCAGATCGCTGCCCACCGCAACGATCCTGCCGTCACGCATCAGCACGTCGCCAACATGCTTGCCGCCTGCGCCGTCAAGGATGGTCGCGCCGACCAGCACCGTATCCTGCCGAGGCAGCGGGCGATATTCGCTGGGCATGGCATCGGGCATCGGCTGCGGGCGGACGCGTTCCGCCTGTGCGGGCGTGAACGCTGTGGTGGCAACGATGGCCAGCGCGGCGCAGACCGAGCGAAAATGCCTCATGGTCGGGCGCGTTCCTTCATCCAGCTCGTCAAATCGCGGTTCTCATGCTTGGCGACGATTTCGGCCAGAACGTCGGGCCGCTCGTCCTGTCCCAGCTTGAAGGTTGGGCGAACTTCGCGGACGTGGGCGCGAAAGGCGATGATCTGCGACAGCATGTTCTCATACCTGTCGCCTAGCTGGTCCGGCGTCCAGTGCGGCTTATCGCTGCCTTCCAGATGATCGAGCAGGCGATCGACTGAGCTGGCAGTCTCAGCCTCGACGAATTCGACCTCTGCCACGAACCGCACTGCCGCATAGTTCCACGTCGGCCCCCAGTTCGGTTCGGACACATGGCGGTTGGAGATATAGCCCGACGGACCGTTGAACAGGATCAGCGCCAGCGGATCGTCGCGCAAGTCCGCGACGATCAGGTTGCGCCTGCCGCAATGGCCGAAGAGCGACGCGATCGTGCCGTCCTCGGCGTGCTCCGCGATTAGCGGCAAGGGCGCGGAATTAAAGTTCCGGGTAACCAACCAGGCCAGCGGATAGTCGCGGACAAGGCGGTCGATGTCGCTTTGGCTGCAATCGGTGAACGGGGCGAACATCCGGTCGCTATACCACGCCCAGCGCGGAGCGCAGCCACTTTGCCTGATCGTCCAGTGCCCGGCTGGCAAGCGGAGCGATCGACATTGCCTCTAGGAAGCTATGCGTGGCGGTTTCATACTCCACAGCTTCTACCGCAACGCCCACGTCGGCCAGTTTTTCGGCCAGCGTGTGATTGCAATCGCGTAGGATATCAAGCTTCGCAATCGCCATGAACGCGGGCGGAAGGTCGTGCAGGTCTCCCAATGTCGGCACCGCCAACGGGTCGGACTTTTGCGAGGGATCGGCCAGATAGTCGTCCCAGAACGCATCCATCTCGTCGACGGTCAGGCAATAGTTCGGCCCGTCATAGCGGGCATAGCTGGGGGTATGATCCGGCGCGAAGGCACCGTAATTCAGCACCATGCCCTGAAGCTGGGGAAGGCCAAGTTCGCGCAATTTCAGGCAGGTCGAAACGGCAAGATTGCCCCCTGCGGAATCGCCCCCAACCGCAATGCGCGCCGGGTCGATGCCAAGATCGTCGGCGTTCTCACGCATCCAGCCGATGGCCGAGACGGCCTCGTTCAAAGCCGCCGGGAATTTTGCTTCGGGCGACAGGCTATAGTCGATACCGACAACAACGATCCCCGCGCGCGAAGCGTATTCGCGCATCAGCCGGTCGTGCGTGTCGATACTGAACAGCGCCCAGCCGCCGCCATGAATATAGAGCATCGCCGGCAGGCTTGCCGCGTCGGTCGGGCGATGTACGCGCAGGCGGACGCCCACGACATCGTAGTCCTGCGTTTCGGCCATGCGCGGCCCGCCGCTGCGCCACGGTTCGCGCACGCGTTCGGCAATGGCGCGCCGTTCGGGCATGGACAGCGGCGTTTCGGGCAAAAGCGCATCGTATCCGGCGTTGATGCCGTTCACGAATTCACGGATCTTCGGATCGACGTCGTCCTGCACGTCCCCGGTATGCAACTCGCTCATCTGCCCTCCAACAATGCCTCGCGCGTCGTTGCGGCGATGCATGATCTGGACGATCCCTAGCCGGGCAAGCGCCTGACATCTCTATGAAGCGGGTCAATGATCGTACGAATAGGGCCGCACCTTGCACTGGCACTTGCATAGCGGGCCGATTTGGCCCCTATTATCGATTGTCGCATGAATCGATTGGAAGGGGCCATGAAACACAGTTTCGACGTACTCGGCATCGATCGCCCGGTTGTGGCGCTTCAGGACGAATACTCGGCCGGTTTCACCGATCCGATGCATTGCCACGATCATGTGCAGATACTCTTCGCCTCTGCTGGCGTGATGTCTGTGACGACGCGGGAAACCAGCTTCGTGATCCCTCCGCAGCGGGCCGTCTGGCTGCCCGCCGGGGTCATGCACGAGGTATCGTGCCGTGGTCCGGTATCGCTGCGCACGCTATACTTGCGCGATCATCCTACGGTTGAGGACGATGCATGCCGTGTGTTCGAGGTGTCGAACTTTTTGAAGGCGATCATCCTCGAAATTTCCAGCTTCGATCCGCTCTACGACACGTCAGGTCGGGAGGGGGAGATCATCCGGCTTTTGCTCAACGAAGTCGACCGGATGCCCAACGCCCCATACTGCGTGACGATGCCGTCCGATCCGCGGTTGCTTCGCGTGTGTAACGAGATCATCGCCGATCCGTCCGACCCGCGCGACATCGACGACTGGGCGAAACTGGCCGCGATGGGGCGCCGCACGTTTACCCGTGCATTCAAGCAGGAAACCGGCATGGGTCTCGCCGTATGGCGCCAACAGGTCCGATTGATGGAGGCGCTCTCGATGCTCGCATCCGGCCAGTCCGTCACGCAAGTCGCGTTTGAGGTCGGCTATGACAGCCCCAGCGGGTTCAGCGCGATGTTCCGCCGCGCTTTCGGCGTGCCGCCCAGCCAGTACCTTGTGAACTAAGCCCTTACGATCCGGCGGGGGCCTGCTCAGCTTCTCGCGCAATCTTCCGCAGGCGCGAGTTATGCCAGCCGTATTGGCGATAGAGCAGGAAGCCGAGCGCGAAGTAGATGCCCAGCACGATGGCAGGCAGGGGCTGACCCTCGGCGGCCTTCAGCCCGATGTCGATCACGACCGGTCCGACCATCGTCAGGCAGAACACCAGCGCCAGAACCGGAACCGTGCCGATCCACACGCCCTTGATCCAGATACCGCCCAGCGGCACCCGGAACGGGCGTTCGAGATCCGGTTCGTTGGTGCGCAGCCACATCACGGTGATCGCAACGATGGAGAAAGCGCACGCTGTGCCGAGGCTGACCAGATCGCCCAGGATCGTGATGGGCAAAGTTGCCGCCGCGATGGCAGTGATGATCGCGACGAAGACTGTGCCCAGATGCGGCGTCATCCATTCGGTATGGACCGAGGAAAACAGGCGCGGCAGCAGCCCGTCCTGCGACATCGCGAAACAGATGCGCGTGTGGCCATACGTATTGACCAAGAGCACCGACATCAGCCCCAATACCGCGCCCAGCTTGATCACCAACGTGAAGGCCGGCATCCCGATCTGGTCGACGGCCAGCGCGATCGGATCGGGCACGCCAAGCTGTTGATACGGCACCAACCCCGTCAGGACCAAGCCAACCGCCATGTAAAGGATCGTGCAGACGATCAACGCGCCGATGATGCCGATGGGCATATCACGCTGCGGATTGCGCGCCTCCAGCGCGGCAGTCGAGATCGTTTCGAAGCCGAGGTAGGCGAAGAACAGGATCGATGCGCCGCGAAAAATCCCGGCCTCGCCATAGGTGAAGCCGCCCTGGCTTTCAGGGATGAAGGGGAACCAGTTGTCGGGCACGACATAGAACGCGCCAACCCCGACGAACAGGATCAGGACCGAAATCTTGATCACCACTATGATCGCGTTGACCCGCGCCGATTCCGACACGCCCCGGACCAGCACGAGGGCAACCAGCGCCACGCAAACCGCCGCGACGAGGTTGATGCCGTTGCCGCTGGAAAATTCCAGCCCGCCGGTGCCCACGGTGCTGGTGATCCACGGCGTGCGCAGCGCCTCTGGAATGATCACCCCAAAGTCGGACAGCAGGCTGGACAGATAGCCCGAAAGCCCCGCAGCCAGCGCGGATCCGGCCAGCCCGTATTCCAGCATAAGCAGCCAGCCGATGGTCCATGCCGCCACTTCGCCAAGGCTGGCGTAAGTATAGCTGTAGGACGAGCCTGAGACCGGCAGGGTCGAGGCCAGTTCGGCATAGCAAAGCCCGGTAAACCCGCAGGCCAGCCCCGCCAGAACGAACGACAGCAAAACCGCAGGCCCGGCATAGTTCGCCGCCGCCGCGCCGGTCATCACATAGATGCCCGCGCCGACGATGCAGCCGATGCCCAGCAGAACGAGTTGAACCGGACCAAGCGACCGTTTCAGGCCGTTGCTCTGGATGTCGACGTGAATGTCGGCCAGCGATTTGCGAATGCGCGGTCCGCCTGAACCCTTTGCCATGTCTTCGCCCCCTGCCGTTGCGATAATCGCAGGAGCGTAACGGGCAAATCCGGCCCGAACCCCTTCGATCAGGCCAGACTCGCCGCCGCTTTGGCCAATGACGACAGGTTAATCGAGCGTAGGCAGGTCCGACAGGTACTTGTCGAGCGTGAGCGGATAGTCGCGCACCCGAATTCCGGTGGCGTTGTAGATCGCGTTCGCAATAGCCGCGCCGGGGCCACAGATGCCAAGCTCGCCCACCCCCTTTGCTTTCAGCGGGCCCACCACCTCGTCCAGCGTATCGAGGAAAATCACGTCCTGCTGCGGCGTATCCGCGTGGACTGGCACTTCATATCCGGCAAGGTCGTGGTTGATGAACAATCCGTGGCGTTTGTCGACGACCAGTTCTTCCATCAGCGCCATGCCCACCGACATCACCATTGCCCCGATGACTTGGCTGCGCGCCGAAAGCGGGTTCAGGATGCGCCCGGCATCGCAGACCGAGAGCATACGGCGCAGGCGTGTTTCGCCGGTATAGGCATCGACCGCGACTTCGCAGAAATGCGCGGCATAGGTGCCAACGTCATGGTCCTTTTGTGACGAACCGAAGCTGGCGCTGTCTTCCGCGCTGAGATGGCCCGCGTCGGCAAGATCGAACCGCTTGTTGTCCGCGATGATCTTTCCGTCGGCAAAGGTCGCGGTGTCGCCATTGAAGCCAAGCTTGTCGCCCACCTGCCGCCGCAAGTTGACGCAGGCGGCATAGACCCCGGCGGTCGAGCTGGATGCGCCCCATTGCCCGCCCGAACCAGCGGAGGCGGAAAAGTCGGAATCGCCCAGCTCGACCGTAACCGCAGAGAGGGGCACGCCCATCGTCTCTGCCGCGGTCTGGGCGATGATCGTGTAGCTGCCGGTGCCGATGTCGGTCATGTCGGTCTCGACCACGATACGACCGTCCAGCAATTTGACCCGCGCAGCCGATTCTGTTGTCGGGCTCCCGCGATAGCCGGCGGCAACGCCCATGCCGATCAGCCAGCGCCCTTCGCGCCGGGTTGCCGGTGCGGCGCGCTTTGACCAGCCGAACCGCTCTGCCCCCTTGCGCAGGCAGCGGACGAGGTTGCGGTCGGAGAACGGCTTTTCGGGATTGCCGGGCACGGCATCCGGTTCGTTCAGGATGCGCAATTCGATCGGGCACATGTCCAGCGCGATGGCAAGTTCGTCCATCGCCACTTCAAGCCCAAGGTGGCCCGGCGCTTCGCCCGGCGCGCGCATGGCGTTGCCTTCGGGCAGGTCCAGCCGCGCGCAATATTCGGCGATCAGGCGGTTGTCGCCCGCGTAGAGTTTCTTTGTCTGCGCGGTGGCAGCTTCGCCGTCGCCGCCTTTGACGTTGTACGACCAGTTCTCGTGCGCGATCGCGGTAATCTTGCCGTTGCTCTCCGCCCCGATGCGCAGGCGCTGGATCGTACCCTGACGATGGGTCGTGTTGTTGGCGATCATCGGGCGTTGCAGCGCGATCTTGACCGGGCGACCGGCGGCCTTAGCGCCAAGCGCGGCTAGCACTGCATCGGCGCGAACCCACAGCTTTCCGCCGAAGCCGCCACCGACGTAGGGCGAATCCAGGCGCACGTTCGCCGCATCGATGCCGAGGATTTTCGCAATGGCGGTCTTGCTCCACGCGATCATCTGGTTCGCTGTCCAGAGCGTAAGCTTATCACCCTCCCACGCCGCGATGGTCGCGTGCGGTTCCATCATCGCATGGGTTTCGGCCGGGGTCGTGTATGTGGAGTCGATCTGGACGGGCGCCTTGGGAAAAGCCGCGTCGAAGTCGCCAAAGGTTTCCGGATCGTCGGACAGTACTGCGCCTGTCTTCGCGGCGGGAAAGTCGAACGCCCCGTCGCCGGTTTCATACTCGGTACGAATCAGCGCGGCGGCCGCTCGGGCCTGTTCGAACGTTTCGGCCACGACACAGGCGATGGCCTGGTGGTAGTGCGTGATTTCGTGCCCGCCGAACAGCGGGGCATAACACATCATGCCTTTGCCGAGCGGCTCTACGTCCGGCGAGGTGACGATGGCGATGACGCCGGGCGCTGCCTTCGCCTCCGACACGTCCATCGACGCGATTCGACCTTTGGCGATGCCAGAACCTACGACCCAGCCATAGGCCTGATTTTCGGCGACGTCGTGCCGTTCGAAGGCATAGGGGGCCAGTCCGCTTACTTTCAGCGGCCCGTCGATGCGCGGGGTGGATTTGCCGACGACCTTGGCTTGGTCGAACAGGTTGGTTCCGGCAGGTGCGTTGAACTCCATGTCGATCAGCCCTTCGCCTCTGCGATCACCCCGGCCAGCGTCCGCTCGGCAAGGGTGATCTTGTACTGGTTTTCCGCGGTCGGCTTGGCGCCCGCGAAGGCGCGTTCGACCACGGCCTTTGCGCCCTCGGGCAGCAGCGCCTCTGCTTCTTCCACGCGCCAGGGTTTGGCCGCGACCCCGCCGAACGCGACGCGGCCCTTGCCTTCATTGCCGATTACCGCGGCGACCGAGACCAGCGCAAACGCATAGGAACTGCGGTCGCGGACCTTGTGATAGAAATGCCGCCCACCGATCGACCTGGGCAATGTGACCGCCGTGATCAACTCGCCATCTTGCAGGACATTGTCTCGCCACGGTTCATCGCCGGGCAGGCGGTGGAAGTCGGCAATAGCGATGCTGCGCCTAGAGCCGTCGGGCTGAACCGTCTCGACCGTCGCGTCCAGCACGCGCAGCGCAACCGCCATGTCGCCGGGATAGGTCGCGATGCACAGGTCCGACGTGCCGATTACCGCCAGTTGCCGCGAAAACCCCTCCGCCGCGCCGCAGCCGGTTCCGGGCGCGCGTTTGTTGCAGGGCATGTTCGGGTCGTAGAAATAGGGACAGCGCGTGCGTTGTAGCAGGTTGCCCGCCGTCGTCGCCTTGTTACGCAATTGGCCCGATGCCCCGGCGACAATCGCGCGCGTCAGCACCGCGTAATCGCGCCGGATGCGCGAATCGGCGGCAAGCGCGGTATTGGAAACCAGCGCCCCGATCCGCACGCCGCCATCGTCGGTATCCTCAATCCGGTCGAGGGCGAGGTCCTGCACGTCGACAAGATGAGTCGGCGTTTCGATCTGCAATTTCATCAGGTCGAGCAGATTGGTCCCGCCCGCGATGAATTTCGCGCCTTCGTTCCCGCCAACCGCCGCTGCCGCCTGTTCGGGGGAGGTCGCGCGTTCGTAGGTAAAGGCCTTCATGCCACATCCCCCGCTTCGGCGGCTTCGGCCATCGCGTCGTGGATATTGGCATAGGCCCCACAACGGCACAGGTTGCCGCTCATACGCTCGGCCATCTCGGCGCGGGTGGTGGGGACATCGGTGGTGAGATCATCGGTGACATAACTGGGCACACCGGCTTCGATCTCTTTCAGGACTGTCACCGCAGAGCAGATCTGCCCCGGCGTGCAATAGCCGCACTGATACCCGTCATGCTTGACGAACGCGGCCTGCATCGGGTGCAGGTTGTCCGGGCTGCCAATGCCTTCGATGGTCGTGACTTCGTCGCCCGAATGCTGGACAGCCAGAGAGAGGCAGGAATTGATCCGCTCTCTATTCACGATCACCGTGCAGGCCCCGCACTGGCCGTGATCACAACCCTTCTTCGTACCCGTCAGTCGCAGATGTTCGCGCAGGGCGTCCAGCAGGGTCGTGCGCGTATCCAGATCCAGCGACACGTCCGCTCCGTTGACCGTCAGGTCGATGCGCATGCGGTTTGTCTGGGGCGAAGATGATGGCATCGGTTCTGGCGTCCTGTGGCAAGTGCACGGCAAAGGGCAATACGCCCGTTCGGTGCCGGGCGTGCTTGGGCAGCGGGTTATCTAGCCCACGGATCATTGCAATGCACAATCGCCTTTATCGATCCGACCGTTCGCCAGAGCGGATCGCGTGCGGGACCGATCAAGCCGCTTTCAGCGCGGTCCAGCTATCCGGCATACGGATCGCAAACGTCATCGCCGGGCTAAAGGCGTTTACGAAGAACGTGCGACCGTCCGGCGAGAAGCAAGCCCCG
The DNA here is from genome assembly GCF_001028705.1 of Croceicoccus naphthovorans. Classification (NCBI taxonomy): domain Bacteria; kingdom Pseudomonadati; phylum Pseudomonadota; class Alphaproteobacteria; order Sphingomonadales; family Erythrobacteraceae; genus Croceicoccus; species Croceicoccus naphthovorans. The sequence goes on from NZ_CP011770.1 coordinate 987,039, forward strand.
GCCAGTTCGGTCTGCAGGCGCAGGCGACCGATGGGATAGGCGGTGCCGTCGGGTGCGATGCCGCGCAAGTGGTTATCGACGACGTCGGTGTATTGGTCCTCGCAAACGACAAGGTGCCCGTTCGGTGCAACGGTCAGGTTGTCGCCATAGTTGAACTGCGTCTCGCTGGCGGATTCGAAGAACAGATCCAGCTGGTCCGCCGCTCCGTTCAGGCCGGGGGTCAGGCGGAAGATCTGGCCAAGGCCCGCCGCGCCGCCCGAGGTAGCGCAGAAATAGACCTCGCCATCGCCCATGTGGATGCCTTCGCCGCGCGCGAAGATTGCCGCGCCCTTGCGTGCAGCCTGAAAGCGCAGGTCGTCTTCCGGGCTTTCGGGATTGTCGAGGTCGATCCATTTCAGGCTGCACACCCCATTGGGCATGCCGTCGCTTTCGGGCCAGTTGCGCGTGTCGCAGGGGCCGGTGGCAAGCGCTGCGGCCTGCAACCTGCCGCCACGTCCCAGCTTGCCACGTACGGTCGGGACGAAGCGATAGAGCACGCTCTCGTCGCGATCTTCGGTCATGTAGACGATGCCGGTGCGCGGATCGACCGCCGCGGCTTCGTGCCGGAAACGTCCCATCGCCTTCAGCGGAACGGGATCGACCATGCCGGCCGCCTCTGCCGGGACTTCGAAGACCCAGCCGTGATCCTTGCCAGCATCCTCTCCGGGCCGGGTCACGTCTTCCTCGCAGGTCAGCCAGCTGCCCCAGGGCGTCGTGCCTCCCGCGCAGTTGCGAATCGTGCCGGCCAGCGAGCGGTGCTGACGGCGGACTTCCAGCGTATCGGGATCGAGGACAAGCGTCGTCGTCCCGCCGGGGACCGCTTCGCCGCCGGGCGTATGGTCATAGGCGCTGAGCAGCGGACCGCCGGGCAGGTCACCAACCTTCAGCTCGTGATTGCGGACCAGCGCCAGCGACCGGTCGGCCAGCGCGAAGCAGCCCATGCCGTCGGCCTTGTCGGGCACGATCAGCCCGTCGTTCATCGTGTCGCCAAGCCGCGAGACGATCCGATAGGACATGCCCAGTGGCAGATCGAGAATCCCTGCCGGATCCGGCACCAACGCGCCAAGCGGAGAGGGCGCCGTGCCCGCCATGGCCAGCGACCGTGCGGTGCATCCACTGGCCAGAAGCGCGGCAAAGGCACCGGCGGTCGAGCCGAGGAAACGGCGGCGCGAGGTGGCTGTCATGTCTATCGGTCCAGTTCCAGCGCCGCGATGATCTCGTCCCAGCGCACCATCTTGAAATTCTGCGCGCCTCCGGCGTTCACGCCGTCCTGCGCGAGGAAAATGCCATTGGGGAAATCGGGGCCGAAGTTGCCTGACTTAGCTTCGATCCCGTCGGTTTCGTCGGTCGCGCCATAGTCACCGGCGACTATGCGAAAGCGTCCGGCATATTCGATTCCGGGCAGGCGATAGACCGCGTAGGCGCTGTCGCCCTGGCTCGACGCGATCAGCCATCCACCGGTCTCACCTTGCGGCACAAGGGCAAGGCCCTCGACGTCGGCGATCAGCTCCGCGTTATCGATGGGTGCGACGATCTCGCCCGTCGCCGTTCCGGCGGGGAACCGCCATATGCCCGCGTTCTCTTCGCCGATGTACAACGTACCGTCGCGCGGATCGACGACGCAGCCTTCGGGCTGGCTCGGCACCGCCATCTTGCGTAGGGGCGTGGATGAGGGCGTGCCGAGGTCGAGCGCGAACTCGGCAATCGTGCCGTCCTTCAACACCGAATAGGCGAGCAGCGCCTCGTCGGTCTGGTGCAGACAGAACCCATAGCCTTCGCCCGAGCCGCCCGGCACGGTACCAATCGCCGTCAGCTTGCCTGCGGCGGACAGGCGGTAGAGCCGGATCGCGGCGTTGATCGGATCGCCCCGGTCGCTCGCCGCAACAATCGCGCCGTTCTCACCCAGATCGACCATGTCGACATTGTTCAGCAGCCCGTCCGGCGCGAAGTCCAGCACCGCGCCATCCATGCCATAGACGTAGAGCCCGGCCTTCTTGTCCGTCCCGACGATCAGGCTTTTCGCCGGATCGACCGGGTTGCGCCAGATCGCCGGATCGTCGGCGGCGTCGGCATTGGCGGTGCCGACAGGCGCAGTCTCTCCCCGCGCCACGACTTTCGCCGTCGGCAGGGGCGAAACGACCGGCGCGGTGGCACAGCCGCCCGCGCCGAAACACAAGACGGCCGTACCGAACATCAGGAAGGACAGGCGCATCAGAACACCACCCGCGCGCCGAACTTCACGGTGTAGTCGTATTCCTCGTACTGCAGCAGATTCCGCTGCCCGTTGTAGTTGTTGTATGCAAAGTACTTGGCGTTGTTGATGTTGACCCACTCGCCATAAAGCTGGACCATGTCGGTCAGCTGGAACTTGGCGCTGAAATCCAGCTGGAAGTGATCGTCGACATAGCGGTCTTCCTCCGCCTCGCCGCTGATTTCATCCAGGTATTTGTCGCGGTACGTACCCGACAGGCGCAGCGAGAGCGGTCCCTTTTCGTATCCCAGCACCGCGTTCAAGGTGTGTTTCGATGTTGAGGGCAGGGTAATCTTGCGCAGGTCGTCGATGTCGCCATCGTTCGGCACCATGCCGGTAGCGTCGGTGTAGGTATAATTCGCCTGCACCAGCAGTCCGTCGAGCGGCGCGGGCAGCATCGACAGCGACTGCGAAACGCTCAGCTCCGCACCGAAAATTTCGGCACTTGGTCCGTTGATCGGGATTTCGGCTTCGGTGAAATCGACGCCGAGGAAAGAACCGTCCTCGACCGCCGTGTCGACGATGTAGTTCTTGATGTCCTTGTAGAACACGGCCGCACTGATGGCGCCGGTGCGCGACATGTAGTATTCGAACGACGCGTCGAGGTTCCATGCCTCGTACGGATCGAGATCGGGGTTGCCGAACACGGCTTCGTTATCTTCGTCGATCTCGAAACGCGGAGCCAGCTTCGACAGCTTGGGCCGCACGATGCTGCGATACCCGGCAAGGCGGACCAGCATGTCGGGCTGAAGCTCGTACCGCAGGTTCAGGCTTGGCAGCCAGTGGCCGTAGTCCTTCTGGTAGGCGACCGGCGCGATGACGACCATGTCGTCCTCTGCCGTGCCGCCGCCGGGCAGGTCCTGACCTTCTTCAAAAAGGTTGACCTGATTGCCCAGAAGGTCGGTCTTGGTATCTTCGTACCGCACCCCGCCGATGGCGCGCAGCGGCCCGCTTTCCCAAGTGGCCATGACGTATCCGGCCATCACGTCTTCATCGGCGCGATAATCCTCGATCGCGGAGTCGAATACGCTGTCGATTTCCTGATATTCGAACGAGTCGAAGTTCTCGGTGAAGAACAGGCGCGAACCGTTGAAATCCGCCACTGGCGAGATGCGGATGATGTCATAGGTCTGAAAGCCCAAGACGTCGTCCAGCGTGTAGTCGCCATCACCGTCCCATTCGTAGAACTCGACGGTCTTGTCGTATGTCTTCTTGCGCCAACGACCCTTGGCACCGGCCTGAAGCGTCAGGCTGGCATTGCCGAGGAACATTTCCTTGCCGAAGTCGAGCTTCGCAGCCCACTCCTCGTCCTGCGAATCCGATAGGGCGACGTATTCGATATCCTTCAGCTCATAAGCCGACGGCTCATAGAAATTGAAGTCGTTGCCCGAGGTTGCGTAGAGCGGCACGCGCGGATCGGCGTAATCGACATCGACGATCAGGCCTTCGCCTTCGAACTCATGCTCGAACTGCGTGGGGTCCAGCGATCCGTTTTCCTTTTCGGTCGATTTGGCATAGCTGGCGGAATATTCGGCGAAGAAGCCGCTATCCAGTTCGGTCTCACCACCAAAGGTGACGGACCGGATGCGCTGGCGTTCGAAGCGGTCCTTGATGTCGCGCTCTACGGTCAGCTTTCCTTCGTCTTCATCACCATCGTAGGTGTCGGCAAAAGTGACGGTGCTGCCGCTTCCCGCAATGTCGACGGCGTCGCTGAAATCGAAGGTGGTGCGGCGACGATATTCCTGATCGTCGAACTGGCTCCACAGACCCTTTACATAAAGCTTGGTCGTATCGCCGACGCGCAGGTCGAGGCCGAGTGTCGCGCTGATGCGTTCGCGTTCGACGTCATAGTCGCGGTACTGCAGTTCCTCGGCATAGTTGACGCCGTCGATGTCTTCCCAGTCGTCCGCCTCGATATTGTCGGTTTCGAACTTGCGCTGATAATACGAAACGCCGCCCGACACGCCGATGTTGTCCGACAGGCGCGAGGCGAAATCGACGCTGCCCTTGGGGGTCAGCTCGTTGGCCTTTTTGTTGTAGCTGCCCTCGATCTTGGCGGTCAGCAGGTCCTTTTTACGGTCGAAGGCGCTGGTCGTTTCAATCTCGACGCTGGCGCCGATGGTGTCGGCATCCATGTCGGGGGTGAGCGACTTTTTCACCTCGATGGATTCGATGATGTCGCTGCTGATCACGTCAAGCGCGACCGAGCGGACGTCACTTTCCGGCGCAGGCAGGCGCACGCCGTTCAGCGAGGTGGCGTTCAGTTCTGGGTCGAGCCCGCGAACCGAAACGAAGCGGCCTTCGCCCTGATCGTTCAGGACGTTGATGCCCGGCAGGCGGCGCAGCGATTCCGCGACGTTCTGGTCAGGGAACTGGCCGATGGAGTCGCGGCTGAGCACGTCGCTGATCGTGTCGGAAGCGCGCTTGCGCGACAGCGAGCTGGACAGATTGGCGCGCTGGCCAAGCACGAGGATGTCGCCGTTCAGACCAGAAAGCACGAAGTCGGCATCGACCGGACCGCTGGCGGGGACGGTTACAGAAGCTTGCCTAGTGGCCGCGCCGATATAGCTGGCGCGAAGCGTATAGGTGCCAGCGGGAACGTCGACGAAGCGATAATCGCCATCGCTGCCCGTATTTGCGGTGCGATCCAGTTCGACGATCCGCACCTGCACCGCGCGAAGCCCGGCGGTGCCGCTTTCGTCGATAACGGTGCCTTCGATTTCCCCTGCCAGCGCGGGCATTGCCTGACCCAACGCGATGACCCCCATTGCAGCCCCGAGGAGCCAGCGTGACGAACCCATATTTGAACCTCCGATTGTGTTTCGAAGGCGGCGGGTAGGGATCGATTCTTACGCGTTCACGACGGAATGAAGACGCTTCGATGGCGGTTGGGCGACTTTCGTCATTTGATTGCAACGTGCTGGCCATGACGGCTTCGCCGATCGGCAACCACAGTGCCTTGTTCCGGCCAGGCACAAAATTTTTTTTACCGAAATGGAGCGATCAGGATGCAAGGATTTCTGCGGGACTGGACTGTTAACCCGTCTTATTCACGGGGTTGGCTACGAAGGGTTGGCGGGAGTGGCATAAGCCTCTGATCTGAATTAGGAACTGGGTGTCTACACCGGCCCTGCTGCAGGGCAGAAAATGCCACAGGCCACACCCGCCATGAACGACGATATCGCAAGCCCCTTCCGATTCCCAGCGGTCGACCGCAAGAAAGTCACAGCCGCGTTCGACGGTGGTCGGCTCACTTCGGACGGCGGCGTTCTGTTGCTGTCGCAGGCCGAGCGCGCGATGGGTATCTGCCAGCGGCTTGCGACTTGCATTGCCGATCCGCGCGATCCTGCGCGGGTGATCCATCGCCTCGACGACATCCTGCGTGCCCGCGTGTTCGCGATCGCCTGCGGCTATGAGGATGCCGACGATCTCGATGCCCTGCGCGACGATCCGGGCTTCCGCCTGGCCCTGGGCAAGCTGCCGGGATCGGGCGCGGGGCTGGCCAGCCAACCGACGATGAGCCGGTGGGAGAATGCACCGATCACGCGCGAGTTGGCGAAGATGCTGGCCGCGATGATCGACATCTACTGCGCCAGCTATCCGGCCCCGCCGGCGGCGGTGACGCTGGATATCGATGATACCTGCGATGTCGTCCATGGCTATCAGCAGTTGTCGTTCTGGAATGGTCATCATGGCGAGCGTTGCTTCCTGCCGATCCATGTCTACGACACCGCCACTGGCCGGCCGGTGGCGATGCTGCTGCGCACCGGCAAGACACCGTCTGGTGTTGAAGCTGCCGGTCACATCCGGCGCCTCGTGCGCCACATCCGCCGGCAATGGCCCGAAACGCACATCACCATCCGCGGCGACGGGCACTATGGGCGGCCCGAGGTCATGGCCGTCTGCGAGGGTTGCGGCGTCGACTACGTGTTCGGCCTGCCGACCAACGCCGTGCTACGCGCCGATCCCGAAATCGTCGTTGCCGCCGATGCCTGTGCGGTCAAACGCGCTCAGCGCCAGTACCCGGTCCTGCGCACCTATGCCGAGACCCGCTACGGGGCCAAAAGCTGGAAGTGCCAGCGCCGCGTCGTCGCCCGGATCGAGGCCAGTACGATGGGCATGGACATCCGCTATGTCGTCACTTCGCTGACCGAAGGCTCGGCCGAGCACATCTATGATACGCTCTACTGCGCGCGCGGTCAGGCCGAAAACCTGATCAAGCTGCACAAGACCCAGCTGGCCAGCGATCGCACCTCGTGCCGCTCTCCCAACGCCAATCAGATGCGCCTCATCCTGCACACCGCCGCATACTGGCTCCTGTGGCGCATTCAGCAGGAAATCCCCAAGGCAGCCTCGCTCGCGACCGCCGAGTTCGCAACGTTGCGCCTCAGGCTGCTCAAGGTCGCTGCCCGCGTCATTGAGAGCGCCACTCGCATCCGTGTCGCCTTCGCGTCAGCCTGTCCCGATGCCTCCGTTTTGAAAGCCATCGCCACCAATCTCAGGCCTGCACCTACTTAGGCGGTGCGGCTGTGCCGCCGAACTCCGAGCTCCATTCCATCAACCTCGAAAAGCCCATTGATCCTGACGCGGTGAAAAATGCCGTCGAAGACGCTCGCCCGGACTACGCCGCCAACGTCAGATCAAGGCCCATCCACTTCGCTGCTGCGGCCTCATGAATAAACCGGGTTAAAAAGTCCAGAAGCTACCCTCAGAGGCCACCGTATGAGACTTTGGCGGGCTTTATTTTGGAACAAAATCAATAGAGAAGGTTTGTAGGCGGATAAGCCAGTGGGGGGAGCATATCGTGCTCCAGGCCTTATCTGTGCCACAAGTTGGGGAATTGGGTTGCGCATACTGCATAACTTGCAGGCTACTAGAAATCGAAAGGCGGCAACTGCGTCGTCTGTCGAAAGTGTGCCCGGTAGTGTGTCTGCCAGACATTCCACACATCAACTTTATCAATGGCTGCAACGCATTTCTTCACGAAATACGAAGCCTTTGTCTGTGCCATGCGAAGTTGAGCAGGATCGTGATGATACCGATCACACCGATCTTGTTGAGCAGCGCTACAAGACGGGAGTTATGCTTTAGGAATTTGGAGAAGCGCGACCAAAATATTCGCGCACAAAGGTATTGGATGCCACCGTCTTTGTGAGGTCCGGGGGATTTAGCAAAGATCTGAATCAGATAGTCCGCTTTTGCGGAGTGTTTTCGTGCGCCGTCGCCCGGCGCGTTCAAGTTTTGAATAGAGGGAAGCAACATGTCAGTCACCAAGCAGAATGTTCGCACGCGTGAGTTCGGCGTCGTCCGTGGCGGCCGCGTAACCAAGCTCAACGGCCGCGACGCGACCTATTGCCCGATCACCGGCCGCCTGTTCGCGGGCGGTTCTTCCTTGGCCATCGCCGCGGCGGTGGCTTTTGCGATTCCGGGCGTGATGGGCGGCGCATCGTCCGCGCACGCACAGGCGGTTTGCGGCAGCCCATCGGGCATTCCCGGTGAACTCATCTGTAATGGCACGTCGATGGACGCGCAGGTGATTGACGATGCCGGTTCGGTCGACATCGATCTGGATGCAACGACATCGGTCGACACGACCGAAAGCGGCGGTGACGCTTTCACCATCACTTCGGGTGGCGATATTTCGTTTACGCAGGCGGCCGATGGCCTTGCCATCATCGGCGCCGATAGCGGTATCGACGCGACAGCCCTCGACGGCGCGGTCGATATTACCACCACCGGCGCTGTCACGGGTATTGCAGGTGACGGTATCGCCGCATTTGGCGGTAACGGGGACGTGACCGTCGTTTCGGGCGACGTATCCGGCGGCGATGACGGTATTAATGCCTCCAGCTCATACGGAACGACTTCGGTAACTTCGACCGGCATGGTCATGGGTGAAGCTGGCGATGGCATCGATGCGAGCACGAACTTCGGCGGCGACCTGATTGTGAACGCGGTCGACGTTTCCGGTGGCATCAATGGCATCGACGCGTCCGCATACCAGTCGGGCAATATCGCAATTACCACCACCGGCGACGTTACCGGCACCAACGGCGCGGGCATTGACGTAGATGCCACGTACAGCGGCGCGACCACCATCGAGGTCAATAACGTCACCGGCGAGACCGGGATCGACGTAAACAACTTTGACTCTGGTGCTGTTTCGATCACCTCGACCGGCACGGTAACGGGCACGGACGGGGACGGGATCAGCGTCTACGGCGATTACTCTGCAACCGGCGGCGTGACGGTCGACGTTGCCGATGTCAACGCGACCGAAACCGGCATTGATGTCGGCGGGTATGGCGCGGGCGACATCGCGATCAGTTCGAGTGGCACAATCACTGCCGGGGGAGCAGGCGTTCGCGCGAGTGGCAATGAGAATACAGGCACGATTACGATCGACCTTGTCGATGTCGATGCCGGGGGAACCGGTATCATTGGTGCGCAGGAAGGAACCGGTGACGTAGCGATCACGTCCACGGGCACGATTGTCGCCGGCACCGACGGTATCGTTTTCGATATGGACAGTGGTTCGACGGGCGATCTGACGGTTGATGTCGCGTCGGTAGAGGCAGGATCCAACGGGATCGTTGTCGACAACTACGGCTCAGGCGACATGACCGTCATGGCCAGCGGCGCGATCAGCGCAGCCGATGGCGTCGGCGTCGAAGCCAACAATCGAACCGCAACCGCAGGCGACATTAACATCGATGTTGCCAGCGTTACGGCAAGCGGTGAAGGCATCTTGGTCGACAACGACGGCGTCGGCGCGACGAACATCGCAGCCTCTGGCGCGATCGACGCAGGCGCCGATGGCGTGAATGCGCGCGACAACGTCAATGCTGGCGCGATGACGGTGAACGTGGCTTCCATAGACGCGGGCGCAAACGGGGTCGATGTGATCCACGACGGTTCGGGCGACCTGACCGTTACGGCCAGCGGCGATATCGTGGCCGGGGAGTCCGGTGTGCTGGCTCAGCAGAATTCCGATGGAAATCTGACGGTCGATGTGGCCGGTGTGGATGCAGGTGCAACCGGCATCTCCGCGATCAACACGGGCGTGGGCGCCATTGACGTCGATGCAAGCGGTCCGATCACGGCCGGGCTCGACGGCGTGTATGCCGTCGGTTCGGCGATGGGAACGGATATCGATGTCGCTGTGACCGATGTCGATGCCGGCCAAAGGGGTGTTTATGTCGCCAACAGCGGCACCGGGTCGAGCAACGTCACAGCGACCGGCACGGTTGCCGCGGACGGCGAGGTAGGCATTCTCGTCCAGAATGCCGTCACTGCTACGGATATTTCGATTGAGGCTGCCGATGTTACCGGCGGCATCGGGATTGCCGCTGTCAATTTCGGAACCGGCACTACTTCCGTCGTTTCGACGGGCTCGGTTACGGGCTTCGACGGCGGCGGCATCGCGGTGCAGGCGGTCAACGGCACCGACGTGAACGTTGACGCTGTCGATGTTACCGGCACGATCTATGGCATCGGCGTAATCAACAACGGATCGGGCAGCACCTCTGTCACGTCGACTGGCCTTGTGACCGCGACCGGCGAAGACGGTATTGGCGGCACCGGCGTAAACGTCATGAACGGCGTCGGGGCTACCGACATTGACGTCGATCTTGCCGATGTGGACGCAAACGGCCTTGGCATGATGGTGACCAACAACGGCACCGGCTCCACCATGGTGAGCAGCAGCGGGACGATCACCGCTGCCACTTCGGGCGGTGTCTGGGTCGAAAATGGCGCGATGGCCACCGATGTGACGGTCGACGTGAACAATGTCGATGCCGACCAGACCGCAGTGGCGGTCACCAATTACGGGACGGGCGACGTATCGGTCTCGGCCACCGGGATGGTCGAGAGCGAAAGCGGCTATGGCGTCAACGTCTATAACGATACGACAGGCGGCAGCCTGACGATCGATGTGGCCGATGTTTCTTCGGATAACGACGCCATTCGCGCTCGCAACCTCGGTTCGGGCGATGTCGACATTACCAGCACGGGTACGCTCGTTTCGACCGACGGGCGTGGCATCGATGCGGAAAATTCGCTTAACGGTGGCAACCTGACCATCGCGGCGAATGTCGTGACGGGTGAAGATGGCGGCATCTTCGCTACGAACAACGGTGACGGTGCCTTGACCATCTCCGCCTCCGGCGATGTGACCGGCGTTTCAGGCACCGGTATCGAAGCCTTCAACTCGGGCGCAGGCACCGATCTTATCATCGATGTCGCCAACGTGTCTGGCAACGACAATGGCATCGGTGCGGAAAACTACGGGTCGGGTGAGCTTTCGATCACCGCTGGCGACGTGACCGGCACTTATGGCGACGGTATCGGGGCCTTCAACTCCGGCGCAGGCACCAGCCTGACGATCGATGCCGGCAACGTCAGTGGCTATAACGAGGGTATCGAAGCCGATAACGATGGCGAAGGCGCACTGACCATCACGGCGGGCGATGTCACTTCGGAGACCAGCTATGGCATTCTCGCCTATAACGACGGAACTGACACAACGATCAGCGTCAACTCGATCAATTCGTATGAAGACGGCATCTTCGCGACCTCAGCCAACGGCACCCTGTCGGTAACGGCTACGGGCGATATCACGTCGGAGAATGGCTGGGGTCTAGACGTTCGCAATTACGGCACCGACCTTATCGTCGATGTCGCAGGCGTGAGCAGCTATGACGAAGGTATCGATGCCTATAATAATGGCACCGGAGAGCTTTCGATCACCGCCAGCGGGGACATCGTCTCTTCGAACGACTATGGCATCGTCGCCGTGAACAGCGGCACCGATCTGACTATCGATGTGCAGGGTGTCAGCTCGGTCAACACCGGCATCTACGCCGATAACAACGGCAGCGGCGCGGTTTCGGTTACGACGGCCGGTGCGGTCGTTTCGTCCGAAAGCGATGGCATCGTGATCGCCAACGACGGGACCAACGTAACGCTGGCCAGTGTCGATGTGTCGGGCGCCGAAGCGGGTATCATCGTCAACAACCAGGGTGATGGTTTCACCGACATCTCGGTCGACGGCGATGTCACGGCGGCAGACGGCGCGGGTATCATGGCCACCAATGCGGGCAGCGAGTACCTATCCGTCGCGGTGACCGGCACGGTTGATGCTTCGACCGTCGGTATCGACGCCACGAACGCGGGCACCGACCTGATCATCGATGTGAACAACGTCAGCGGCGAAATTCACGGCATCTTTGCCGACAACAATGGCACCGGCGAACTGTCGATCGCCGCTTCGGGCGATGTGTCGGGTGAAACCGGGGTTGGCATCTTTGCCGAGAACGGCGGTACGGATCTGACGATCGATGCCAATGACGTTAGCGGCGGTGAGTTTGGGATCAGTGCCACTAACTACGGTACCGGTGCGCTTTCGATAACGACGAGCGGAACGGTCAGCGGCGGTGACTCTGGTATCTACGCCGCCAACGAAGGCACCGATCTGACGATCGACGTTGTCGATGTCTATGGCGGAGATTCCGGATATGGCTATGGCCTGCCCAACGCGGGCATCCTTGCCATGCAGGACGGCAGCGGCGCATTGTCGATTTCGTCGACCGGAACCGTCGCTGGCGAAGAACTCGGCATCGGGGCGATCAACGTTTCGGGCACCGACACGACGATCGATGTCAACGATGTGCAAGGCGGCGAAGTCGGAATCTTTGCCTATCACCTGGGCGATGGCGATCTAACGATCACGTCGGGCGGTACAATCACCGCCGACACCGGCCTTGTTGCTCTTGTCAGCAGCGACAGCACCGGTACGGACATCACCGTCAACAACGTCGATGCCGTGGATGCTGGCGTGGTCGTGCAGACGGAAAGCTACTATGACACCAACGTCACTACGACTGGCGATGTCTATGCCTCGGATGGTCCGGCCGTCGCGGTGAGCAGCTATAGTAACGATCCCCTGATCACGATCACCAACACCGGAACGCTGTCCAGCGGTATCGATCTCGCGATCGACACCGAAGGCGCGGCGACCGATGTGGTGAACAGCGGCACGATCATGGGTGCGGTCGATCTGACGGTCTATGACGACAGCGTCACCAACTCCGGCACGTTCGATGCTTCTGCGACGAGCATGTTCGGCGACGGCGACGATGTCTTCACCAACACCGCATCGGGCATGGTCAACCTGACCGCCGATCAGGACTTCGGTCTTGGCGACGATCTGCTGACCAACAACGGCACGATCATGGTCGATGGCGACATTACCCTGCTGGGTCTTGAAACCGCGACCAACGGCGGGCTGATCACCATGATCGACGGCGCCGCCGACGATATGCTGACGGTTCCGGGCGACTATGTCGGTACCGGCGGCACGCTGGCGGTCGATGTCGACTTCGATGCAGGGGTTGCGGACATGCTGACCGTTGGCGGCAGCGCCACCGGCGACACGTTCGTCGATGTCAGCCCGGTCGGGACGGAGTTCGGCTTTGCCGACAACATCCTGATCGTCGATGCCGGTGACGGGTCGAGCGCGGATGCCTTCGTCATTGCCGATGGGCTGGATAACGGCTTCCTTTCGTACGACGTGCTGTTCGATGCCGACAACAACGACTACCTGCTTGCCACCGGACCGGGCCTCAGCGCGTTCCAGACCGCCCGCATCGCGGCGGGTGCCAGCGAGCTTTGGTACCGTTCGGCCGATGCCGTCGCTGCTCATCTGGCAGCGGACCGGAATAGCCTCGACAGCGGCTTCTGGCTCAACGGCTATGGCATCAAGAGCAGCGTGGACGATGGCGCGGTGTACAGCGGCGACTTCGACGTGGCTTACGACCTCAGCTACGATCAGGACTTCTTCGGCGCGCAGGCCGGTGTGGACTTCGGCTCTGCCGGAACGCGCTTCGGTGTTACCGGCGGTATCCTGAGCTCGAAGGTCAACTTCGACGGTTCGCCGACGAACGTGGACTTCACCGCATACAACATCGGTGCCTATGCGGCCTTCAACATGGGCGGCCTGTTCGCCAACGTGTTGGCCAAGTACGACTTCATCGATGGTGACGTCAGCGCGCCGCTGGCCGGTTACGAAACCGATCTCGACGGCAATGCCTGGGGTGTTCGCGGCGAAGTCGGCTTCCGGGGTGGTTCGGATTCGTTCTTCTTCGAACCGGTTGCCAGCCTTGAATACCAGCAGACCGATCTTGACGGTTACTCGGTCAACAGCGTCGATGTGGACTTCGACAAGTTCGACGGTCTGCGCGGCATGGCCGGGCTGCGTGCAGGCACGACCTCGACCATCGGCAACGGCAACTTGCTGACGATCTTTGGTGGAGCGCATGCCGTGCATGAATTCGACGGCGGTAACGACGTCTTGCTCACGCTGAATGGCACGACGTTCGAAACCGGTGTGGATGCACGCGATACCTTTGCCCGGGCCGAACTGGGTGTCGAAATCGACGGCACGAGCGGCGTATCGGGCTTCATGTCCGGCACCGCCGACTTCGGTGGCAGCGACTACAAGGCCTATGGTGTGCGTGGCGGGATCAGCTTCAAGTTCTGATCCCTCAGCGAGCCATCGCAAAAGAAAAGGGCGGCCCTTGCGGGTCGCCCTTTTCGATTCACGTTGAGTGGTTTGAGCGGGGCAGGCTAGGCCGGTTAGTCGGCGTCTGGTTGCTTGTCTGGGTGCGCGGCGACGATGGCGGGATGGCTCGATGCGCGCTCATAGGCTGCCATCAGGGCTGGATATTCCGACAGGTCAGACCCGAAGCGCTCTGCCGAATAGACCTGCGGCACGAGATAACAGTCGACCAGCGTCGGCGTGGTGCCATAGGCATAGTCCGCGCCATAACGTTCGATCATGCGATCTAGCGCGGCAAAGCCTTCGGCAATCCAGTGCTGCGCCCAGTGATCGATCGCGGCCTGGTCCTGACCGAACTCACCTTTCAGGTATTTCAGAATGCGCAGGTTGTTGAGCGGGTGAACGTCGCTGCCGATCATGGCGCACATTGCGCGAACCAATGCGCGTTCGTCCGCGTTTCCGGGTAATAGAGCGGGAGCGGGACAGGTCTCTTCCAGCCATTCCAGAATGGCGACGCTTTGCGGGATGACGAACCCGGGGCGGACTTCCAGCGCAGGTACTAAACCCTGTGGTTGCAGCGCCGTAAAGCTGTCGTCCTTCTGTTCGCCTTTGCGCAAGTCGTGTGTGGACTGCGTGTAGGCCAACCCCTTCAGGTTCAGCGCAATCCGCGTGCGATAGCTTGTCCCGGACCGCCAGTAACCGTGGAGAACAAGGCTCATCACCCGGTCACCCGGCCGCGACATTCGCCGAAACCGATGCTGCGGACACCGTCTGTCTCGCCATAGGCCCGCATGACGATCTCGTCGCCATCCTCAAGGAACGTGCGCGTCTCGCCCGAAGGGAGCGTGAGCGGCTCTTTGCCGCCGTTCGATAGTTCCAGCAGAGAACCGAAGCTGGAAGCGTCCGGCCCTGACAGCGTGCCTGTGCCCAGCAGGTCGCCCGGTTGCAGGTTGCAGCCGTTGACCGTGTGGTGCGCAACCAGTTGCGCCGCCGTCCAGTACATTGCCGTCATCGGCCCCTTGCTCAGCCGGTGCGGTGCCACGCCTGTGTCCCGCATCTTCGCGGTCTGGATCAGCACTTCCATGCTGACGTTGTAGGCACCGTCACGCTGGTCGGCGTCGTCCCAAAGGTACTCCAGAGGCTGCGGATCGCCCTCGGGCCGCGCTGGCTGTGCAGTGCGGAACGGGGCAAGGGCGGCGCTCGTCACCAGCCATGGCGAGACGGTCGACAGGAAATTCTTGGCAAGGAACGGCCCAAGCGGCTGGTATTCCCAAGCCTGCAAATCCCGCGCCGACCAGTCGTTCAGGATCGACATGCCGGCGATGTGATCACCCGCCTGTCCGATCGGGATCGGCTGGCCCAGCGCGTTCGATCCGCTGGTCCAGATCGCCATTTCCATTTCGTAGTCCAGCCGCGCGCTGGGCTTGAAATGCGGCGGTTGTCCTTCGGACGACCGCGTCTGGCCGGTCGGGCGGATCACCTCTGCGCCGCTGGGGCGGATCGATGACGCACGGCCGTGATAGCCGATGGGCACGTATTTATAATTCGGCAACAGCGGATTGTCGGGCCGGAACAGCGCACCGACGTTCTTCGCGTGCTCGATCCCGGTGTAGAAATCGGTGTAGTCGCCGACGCGGAACGGAACCGACATCGCGCATTCGTCTGCGGCGAACAGGATATTCTCTGCATCACCGGCGCGGCTCTCGTCGGTCAGCAGGGCGAACAAGCCCTGCCGAAGTGTGTCTGCCATCGCGTTGCCATCGGCGAACAGTGCGTTCAGGCTATCCGCATCGGCCAGCAGCGCAGCCTCTGCGGCTTGACCGTCGAGCAATTTCATTGCTCCGCGCAGGCACAGGATGCGATCGCCGATCGCCACGCCGCCGCGCCGGTCGTCGCTGCCTTTGGGCGCAAACACCCCCAGCGGCAGGTTCTGGACCGGAAAGTCCGTATGGTCGTTGGCTTCGGCAACCCAGCTTTTGGCTACGGGGTCGTGGGTATGGTCGGTCATATCAATCTCATCATTGCGGCAAGCGCGCCTTGGGAAAGTCGCGCCAGCATTCATCGTAATCGTCTTGCAGCGTCGGGGCGGACAGCGCCGCCTGCGTCGGGCGGATCACCCAGCGGCTTTCGAACATGAAGGCCAGGGTGTCCTCGATCTTGTGCGGGGCGAGGGTCGCTTCCATCGCGCGGCGGGTCGTTGCCGCATCGGGCCCGTGGCCGTTCATCTGGTTGTGCAGGCTGGCACCGCCGGGCAGGAAACCGCCACCTTCCTTGGCATCGTATGCGCCGTGGACCAGTCCCATGAATTCGCTCATCACGTTCCTGTGAAACCACGGCGGGCGGAACGTATCCTCTGCCACCATCCAACGCGGCGGGAAGATCACGAAATCGCAGTTGGCTGTGCCGGGAATTTCACTGGGGCTGGTGAGTACCGTGAAGATCGATGGGTCCGGGTGATCGAAACTCACCGTGTTGATCGTGTTGAACCGGGCAAGGTCATAGCGGCAAGGCGCGGTATTGCCGTGCCACGCGACAACGTCGAAGGGTGAGTGGTCGAGTGTCGTGCGCCACAGATTACCCTGAAACTTCTGCACGATCTCGTGGCTCTCCTCCACGTCCTCGAACCACACGACGGGCGTTTCAAAATCGCGCGGATTGGCAAGGCCGTTGGCACCGATGGGGCCAAGGTCTGGCAGGCGGAACGGGCTGCCGTAATTCTCGCAGACATAGCCCCGCGATGGTCCATCCACCGCGACGCGAAACCGCAATCCGCGCGGAATCAGCGCGATATGGCCGGGCGGCACGTCCATGCGGCCCATTTCGGTATCGATCCGCAAGGCACCTTGCTGCGGCACGATCAATAGTTCGCCGTCGCTGTCCTGAAACGCGCGATGCTCCATCGAGATATTTGCGACATAGAGATACACCCCGATCCCGGCGCCTGTGCCAATATCGCCGTTTTCGCCATAGGCGATCAGCCCGTCGATGAAGTCGGTCGGTTCGGAAGGGAAGGCCATCGGATCCCAGCGTAGCCGGTTCGGCGTGACCGGCGCATTTCCGGTCGGGCTGGACGTGCGAGACAGTGGCTCGAACGGTCCATGCGCAGTCATCGGGCGCATGCGATAGAACCAGCTGCGGCGATTCTCGTCGCGCGGCGCGGTAAAGGCGCTGGTCGAAAATTGCTCGGCATAGAGGCCATAGGCCGGGCGCTGCGGGCTGTTGCGGCCCACGGGCAGGCTGCCGGGCACCGCCTCTGTCGCGAAGTGGTTGCCGAACCCAGTCTGGTAATCGCTCATGTCCGCTCCTCCTGCGGTGCCGGATATGTCGATTGTTTCAATTGCAATCAAGGTGCGGCGGGGCGTGTTGCACGGATCGGCTGCGGGGCGGCGTGGTCTTTCACCGACTCCATCGCAACGAAGGTCGAGGTGTTGGCGACATGCGGCAGGCTGGAAATCTTTTCGCCCAGCACCTCGCGATAACGGCGGATGTTTGCGGTGCGTACTTTCAGCAGATAGTCGAAACTGCTGGCGATCATGTGGCATTCCTCCACCTCCGGAATGCGGCGGACGGCTTCGCTGAACTCCCGCAGCGCAGCTTCACGAGTGTCGCTGAGCTTCACTTCGGTAAAGGCCACGTGGTCGAGGCCGAGGCGAGCGAGATCGACGATGGCGGCGAACCCGCGGATGACGCCGCGATCCATCAACTTGCGCAGGCGTGCCTGGCACGGGGTTTTTGACAGGCCGACTTTGTCGGCGAGATCGGTGATCGTCATCCGCCCATCGCCCTGCAATGCCGAGATGATCTTGCGGTCGAAATTATCCAGATCGTCCATAATATGGCCTTTTGGCAGGAAATTTGCCTGATTGTGGCTATAAAATAGGTCTATAGATCGCCATTACAGCTTGAGTAAAGGCGGAACGCTCAGGCCGTTCTGGCTATTGTTTGAATATGACGAACCGCCCGAACCCTTTCGCCCAATTCGCTCCCTCGATCCGGCCAGCCAGCCCGCGTCGCAGCGCGATCACCGCCGCCACTCGCAAGGCGGAGCCTGACTGTATCGCCGACCTGATCGGACCGGCGGAATCGCTTGATGAGAACAAGGGCCCGGTCCGCGAGTTGACCATGCAGCTGGTGGCAAGATTGCGGAAACAGGGGCAGCGCGGCGGGGTAGAGGCGCTGGTCAAGGAATACTCGCTGTCCAGTCAGGAAGGCGTGGCGCTGATGTGTCTGGCCGAGGCACTGCTGCGCATTCCCGACGATGCGACGCGCGATGCGCTGATCCGCGACAAGATCGCGCCGGGCGATTGGCAGTCGCACCTTGGCGGCGGTCGTTCGATCTTCGTGAACGCCGCGACCTGGGGCCTGGTCGTCACCGGCAAGCTGACGGCCAGCGTCAACGACAAAGGCCTTTCGGCAGCGCTGACCCGTTTGGTGGCGCGAGCGGGCGAGCCGGTCATCCGGCGCGGTGTCGACCTTGCCATGGAACTGATGGGCGAACAGTTCGTGACCGGCGAGACCATCGCCGAGGCACTGCGCCGTTCTGCCAAGATGGAAGCCAAGGGCTTTTCCTACAGTTTTGACATGCTGGGCGAGGCGGCGATGACCGCACAGGACGCCGCGCGCTATTACGCCGATTACGAACGCGCGATTGCCGCCATCGGCAAGGCGTCGAACGGACGCGGCGTCTATGCCGGGCCGGGGATTTCGATCAAGCTGTCGGCGCTGCACCCCCGCTATGTTCGCGCACAGGCGGATCGGGTAATGGCCGAATTGCTGCCGACGGTGCGCGAACTGGCGCTTCAGGCGCGTCAGCATGACATCGGTTTCAACATCGATGCCGAAGAGGCGGACCGGCTGGAACTGTCGCTCGACATCCTCGAAAGCCTTGCGACCGATCCGGCGCTGATCGGCTGGAACGGGCTGGGCTTCGTGGTTCAGGCCTATGGCAAGCGGTGCCCGTTCGTGATCGACTGGCTGGCCGATCTGGCCCGGCGCAGCGATCGGCGGATCATGGTGCGGCTGGTCAAAGGGGCCTATTGGGACAGCGAGATCAAGCGTGCGCAAGTCGACGGACAGGCCGACTTTCCGGTCTTCACGCGGAAGGTCCACACCGACGTTTCGTACCTCGCCTGCGCGCGCAAGCTGCTCGACAATCGCGCGGTCCTGTTCCCGCAATTCGCGACACATAATGCCCAGACGCTGAGCGCGATCTACCACATGGCCGGGCCGGACTTTGCGCCGGGCGACTGGGAGTTCCAGTGCCTCCACGGCATGGGCGAGCCGTTGTACGAACAGGTCGTCGGCGCGGCGAACCTGAACCGTCCGTGCCGCATCTATGCGCCGGTGGGCACGCATGAGACGCTGCTGGCCTATCTCGTCCGCCGCCTGTTGGAGAACGGCGCCAATTCCAGTTTTGTTCACCGCATCTGGGATGAACATGTCGCGCTGGAAGACCTTGCCGCCGATCCGGTTGCAGAGGCGAAGGCGATCGAACCGCTGGGCGCGCCGCACCCGCAGATCGCCCTGCCGCGTGACATGTTCGCGGATCGCCGCAACTCTGCCGGGATCGATCTGTCGAATGAGTCCGAGCTGAAAGCTTTGGCCGATTGCTTGAAGCAAAGCGCCGACGCGGCGTGGCGTGCGCAGCCATTAGTTCCGGGGCTGGATGCAGAGCGGAAGGCGCAGCCCGTGACCAATCCGGCGGATCAATCCGATGTCGTTGGCAAGGTGCATCATGCGTTGGAACGCGATGCCGTGCACGCCATGCAGGTGGCCGCGCGGGCTGCACCGCGTTGGGCCGCAGCGCCGCTTGCGGAGCGTGCCGCGTGCCTCGACCGTGCCGCCGATGCGATGGAGGCTGCGATGCCCGTCCTGATGGGACTGATCATGCGCGAGGCGGGCAAAACCGCTGCGAACGCCGTAGCCGAAGTGCGCGAGGCAGTCGATTTCCTGCGCTATTACGCGGTCCAGGCGCGGGAGGGGCTGACCGATACCGATACGCTTGGTCCGGTTGTCTGCATCAGCCCGTGGAACTTCCCGCTGGCGATCTTTACCGGACAAGTCGCCGCCGCGCTCGTGGCGGGCAATCCGGTGCTGGCCAAACCCGCAGAGGAAACGCCGCTGATTGCCGCGCAAGCTGTGCAGCTTATGCACGATGCGGGTGTCCCGATAGACGTTCTGCAATTTCTGCCCGGTGGTGGCGATGTCGGTGCGGCGCTTGTTGCGGCACCGCAAACCGCTGGCGTGGTGTTCACCGGATCGACCGAGGTTGCCAAGCTGATCCAGCGCGAACTGGCCTCGCGCCTTTCGGCAACCGGCGGGCCGATCCCGCTTATTGCCGAGACCGGCGGCCAGAACGCGATGATCGTCGATTCCTCTGCGCTGGCCGAACAGGTTGTCGCCGATGTTATTGCCAGCGCCTTCGACAGTGCGGGTCAGCGGTGCTCGGCGCTGCGGGTGCTGTGCCTGCAGGAAGACATTGCGGATCGACAACTGGCGATGATCCGTGGTGCGTTGCAGGAACTGTGCATCGGCAATCCGGTGAACCTGTCGACCGATGTCGGGCCGGTTATCACCGCCGAGGCGAAGAGAACGATCGATGCGCACGTGGCGCGCATGGCCAGCGAAGGATGTAGGGTGGAGCGCCTCGACCTTCCCGAAGAAGCAGCCAAGGGTACGTTCGTTACGCCGACGATTATCGAGATCGGCTCGATCGCCCAATTGGGGCGGGAGGTGTTCGGACCTGTGCTTCACGTCGTGCGCTACAAGCGGCGCGATCTTGGCAAGCTGGTCGCGGCGATCAACGCGACCGGTTACGGACTGACCTTCGGCCTGCATACGCGGTTGGACGAAACGGTACGGCAGGTGATCGCGCATGTCGCGGCGGGCAATCTTTACGTAAATCGCAACACCATCGGCGCGGTTGTCGGCGTTCAGCCCTTCGGCGGGCGTGGACTGTCGGGCACGGGACCAAAGGCGGGCGGGCCGCTTTATTTAGGGCGTCTGAGCAGCGGGGCGAGCACGGACCTGTCGGTCGGCGACAATATCGCGCTGCCGGGTCCCGTGGGCGAGGCGAATACCTATTCGATCCATCCGCGGGAGCATGTCCTGCTTGTCCCGGAAACCAGGGCGGGTCTCGAAATGCAACTTGGCGCGGTTGCGCAATGCGGCGGCACGGCGACCGTTCTGGGCGATCCTGCCGACTATGCCGACCTTACGTTCGGTGCGGAATGGATTGCCGATTTGCCGAAGACCGGGAACTGGGGTGCTGCGCTGGTCGAAAAGCCCTCGGCAGAAACGTTTAAGTCCATCGCCGCGATGGATGGGCCGATCCCGCTGGTCCAGTCACCCGATGCCGATGGCGGATACAACCGGGCATGGCTCCTCGAAGAGGTCTGTATCTCGGTCAACACGACGGCGGCGGGCGGGAATGCCAGCCTGATGTCGCTGGATTGAGGCGCGCGACTTAACTTTGATATATACACGGATATAGAAAACCCCGATAGCGGCGCGAATGCACCGCTTGATCTTCGCCCTGATCGGTTCGTTCTGCTGCGCTCTGGCGGCTTGCGCGCCCACACCGGAAAAAGGTCCACTCGTCCTCGCCGCGTCCAGCATGCAGGATGCGATGGAGGCGGCGGCGGACGCTTGGGCCGATCAAGGGAATCCGCGCCCCGTGCTGTCCTTCGCGGCCAGCTCGGCGCTGGCGCGGCAGATCGAGGCCGGGGCAGAGGCGGGCCTGTTCGTGTCGGCGGACGAGGCATGGATGGATACCGTTGCGCGATCGGGCGCGATTGCCGACAACAGTCGCGCCGATCTAGTCACGAACCGGCTCGTCCTGATCGCTCCGGCCGAGGACGACTCCGCGTTCGCCCTCGGCGATCTGAGGCGGGAACTTGGCGATGGGCGGCTGGCTATGGCCGATCCCGATGCGGTACCGGCTGGGCGATATGCGCGGCAGGCGCTGGGATCGCTCGGCCTATGGGACCGCGTGAAGGACCGCATTGCATCGGCAGAGAACGTGCGTGTGGCGCTAGCACTGGTCGCGCGCGGCGAAGCGCCGTTTGGGGTCGTCTACGCAACCGACGCCTTGGCCGAACCGGGCGTTCGCGTGAACGCGACGTTTCCCGCCGATAGCCACGAGCCGATCCGATATCCCGTCGCGCGATTGCGTAGCTCGCAAGGCCCGGATGCAGAGGCATTCCGCGCCTTTCTACTCTCGCCGGAGGGGCAAGCTATTTTCGCCCGCTTTGGCTTTGGCCCGGCCTGAACCGTGATCCTGACCGCACAGGAATGGGCCATCGTCGCCCTGTCGCTGAAGGTCAGCAGCGTCGCGATCCTTCTGACGCTGCCTATCGCCTTTGCGCTGGCGTGGGTGTTGGAACGCACGCGGATGCCGGGACGGATCGTGCTCGACGGTCTGGTCCACCTGCCGCTGGTTCTGCCGCCGGTGGTGACGGGCTGGGCGCTGCTGCTGCTGTTTGGGGCGAATGCACCATTGGGGCGGTTCTTGGCCGATACCTTTGGCGTTACGCTGATCTTCCGCTGGACCGGGGCCGCCGTCGCCGCTGCGATCATGGCATTGCCGCTGATGGTTCGGGCCATCCGCCTGTCGCTGGCAGGGGTGGACCGCAGGCTGGAGCAGGCGGCGCACACATTGGGTGCCGGGCGATGGCGGACGTTTGGCGCGGTGACTTTGCCGCTGGCCATGCCTGGGCTGCTGGCGGCGCTGGTACTGGGTTTTGCGCGTTCCATCGGGGAGTTCGGCGCGACGATCACGTTCGTGTCCAACGTTCCGGGTGAGACGCGGACGCTGCCGCTGGCGATCTATACCTCGCTGCAAGTGCCGGGCGGGGAAGGGGCGGTCACGCGTCTGGCGGTCGTGAGCATCGTGCTTTCGCTGGCCGCGCTGATCGGGTCGGAGTGGCTGGTGCGTCGCGGCGCGCGGCGGATCGGCGGAGAAGATCGCCATGTCCTTTGACGTCGACATTGCGGTCCGCAGAGGCCGCCGCCGGATCGAAGTGCGGTTCAAAGCAGAGGGCGGGCTGGTCGCGTTGTTCGGGCCTTCCGGCGCTGGCAAAACCAGCGTGCTTGATGCGGTCGCGGGCCTGTTGCGGCCAGAGCGTGGCCGGATCGCCGTTGAAGGCACGGTGCTGTTCGACGGTTCGGCAAAGATCGATCTGCGTCCGCAAGACCGCGCCTGTGGCTACGTGTTTCAGGAGGGGCGCCTGTTCCCTCACATGACCGTGCGGGAAAACCTGATGTTCGGTCAGCGTCGGGCGGGGATGGGACGCGTGCTGCCGGGGTTTGACGAGACATTGCGATTTCTCGGCATCGCCGAATTGCTGGATCGCGCGCCGCGAACGCTTTCCGGCGGGGAGGCGCAGCGGGTGGCCATTGGGCGCGCCCTGTTGTCGGGCCCGCAGTTCCTGTTGATGGACGAGCCGTTGTCGTCGATCGACAGCAGGCGGCGGGACGAGATCATGATCATGATCGAGCGCATTCGTGATGAAATGCGGGTGCCGATCCTCTACGTCAGCCACGACCGGTCCGAGGTTGACCGTCTGGCTGAGAGCGTCGTCGCGATAGGCTGAAATCAGGGCTTGGCGGGAACCGGTGCGGGCCGGATCTTTGTCTCAAGCCCGTGCCAGCGGCTATCGCTGCCAGTGCGCGCCACGGCCTCCTGCAAATCGCGATAGTCGCTCAGCACGGTGCGCCCCAGTTCGCTCAATTCCGCGCCGCTGCGCGCCGCGCCGCCGGGCTTTGTGCGAACGAGCGGTTCGGTCCAGCAGCGATTCATCGCATCGACCAGCAGCCACGCCCGGCGATAGCTCATCCCCATGTCTCGGGCAGCGGCGGATATGGAGCCGGTCGCGGCGATGGCTTCCATCAGATCGGCCTTGCCCGGACCCATCGCGATCTCTTCGCCGCAGAAGATCTGGACCTTTATCTTTATGCGTGCATTCCCGGCCATGCCGCGCACCATGCGACAGGTGCCCACCGTACGCAATGATGGGCTTGCAGGATTGGCCGTGCGTGCTAATTCGTTCGAATGAATGAATCGGCTCGACCTGCAAACGCTGACCTGTTGAACGCCGCCATTCGCTTGTTCGGAAGGGTTGGCTACGACGGGGCCAGCACGCGGGCGATCGCGGCGGCCTGTGGCAAACCGATGTCTGCAATCACCTACCATTTCGGTGGCAAGCGTGGACTTTACCTTGCCGCAGCAGAGCATATCGCGGCCAAGATGAGTGAGCGCATCGCGCCGCTTCGCGCCATTCGCGAGGGGGTCGATCTGGACAATGCGGACTTCGCGGTGATCGAAGAGGCCCTGCACCGGATGATCGACATCGGCATTGGCGTGGTGACGGACCCTGCCATCGACGATTTCGTGAACTTCGTCTTGCGCGAACAGGCGGAGCCGACCGATGCGTTTCAGCCGATTTTCGAAGGGGTGATGAGCCCGATCCTGACGCAGATGACGACGCTTCTTGCTGCTGCTGCCGATCCGCCGATGCCAGAGGGGGAGGCGCGGATCCGGGCTGCCATGCTGATAGGGCAGATCGTGTTTTTCCGCACCTGCCGCGCCGCTGCCTTGCGCCATTGCGGCTGGGCAGGGATTGGCGATGCGGAACGCCAAGAAATCGCCGCTGCCGCGCATTCGCACCTATCCATATTCCTGTCCGGCCTTCGTCGTGGAGAACACCAGTGAGCCGAAGAAATATCGCCATAATCGGCGCGATCGTTGCGGTTCTGCTCGCGGCCTATTTCACCAAGGGCCTTGGCCTGCTGGGCGGTTCGGAAACCGGTCTTACGCTATACGGCAATGTCGACGTGCGGCAGGTCGATCTGGCCTTTCGTGGCGGGGGGCGGATAGAGGCCATCGGTCCCGAAGAGGGCGAGCAGGTCAAAGCGGGGCAGGCGATTGCGCGGCTGGACGTCGCGCCGATGCGCGACGAACTGGCAGCGGCGCGGGCGCAACTGGGCGTGGCCAATGCCGAATTGGCGAAAGCGCGGGCTGGAAGCCGCCCGCAGGAAATCACGCAGGCAGAGGCGCGATCGCGGCAGGCGCAGGCTT
This sequence comes from Croceicoccus naphthovorans, assembly GCF_001028705.1. Classification (NCBI taxonomy): domain Bacteria; kingdom Pseudomonadati; phylum Pseudomonadota; class Alphaproteobacteria; order Sphingomonadales; family Erythrobacteraceae; genus Croceicoccus; species Croceicoccus naphthovorans. The sequence continues at coordinate 1,011,966 of NZ_CP011770.1, forward strand.
CGCTGGAATCCGCGCAGGAAGATTACGACCGCCGCGCCAAGCTGGTCGAAACCGGGGCGGTGAGCAGGCAGGTCTTCGACGCGACCGAGGCGAAGTTGCAATCGGCACGGGCCGAAGCGCGCGCCGCCGCCGCCGCGCTATCGCTGGCGCGCGAGGGGTCGCGGACCGAGGACCGGCAAGCCGCCGCCGCACAGGCCGAAGCGGCGCGGGCACGTCGCGATTCCGCGCGGACCGGGCTGGACGATGCGGTGTTGCGCGCGCCCAGCGGCGGGACCGTACTGACGCGGGCCCGCGAACCCGGCGCTATCGTCGGGCCGGGCGAAACCGTGCTGACGCTGACTATCGACCGACCGATGCGCATCCGCGCCTATGTCGGGGCAGATGACCTGTCGCGCATCTCGCCCGGTATGAAGGTACAGGTCACGACCGACGGCAATGCCAGGCGCTATGCCGGCAAGATCGCGCAGATCGCGCCCAAGGCCGAGTTTACGCCCAAGACGGTGCAGACCGAGGACCTGAGGGCAGACCTCGTCTATCGGGTGCGCATCCTGATCGACGATCCGGATCAGGGGCTGCGGCAGGGGCAGCCGGTTACCGTCAACATTCCGGCGGCGCGTCCGGCGGCGGACTGACATGGGCGAACCGGTCGCCTCTGCCAGCAACCTGACTAAGCGCTTCGAAGGGCTGGACCGGCCCGCGCTTGATGCCGTGGACCTCACGATCAGGCCCGGCGTGATGACCGGGCTGGTCGGGCCGGATGGTGCGGGCAAGACGACACTGATCCGTATCCTTGCCGGGCTGGCCGATCCCGACGAGGGGGAGGTGATCGTGGGCGGAGTGCCCGCCACGGAGCAGGATCGCGAGGTGTTGGGATACATGCCGCAACGCTTCGGCCTCTACGAAGACCTGACGGTTCGCGAGAACCTCGACCTCTATGCCGACTTGCGCGCGCTGCCGGTGGAAGAGCGGCCCGACCGTCTGGCGATGCTGTTGAAGTTTACCGACCTTGCCCTCTTTCAGGGACGCCTGGCGGGCAAGCTTTCGGGCGGGATGAAGCAGAAGCTGGGCCTTGCCTGCGCGCTGATCCGCAAGCCCGCGCTGCTCTTGCTGGACGAGCCGGGGGTGGGCGTCGATCCGGTGTCCCGCCGCGAGCTGTGGGCGATGGTGCAGGAACTGGCCGACGAGGGGATCGGCATTCTGTGGTCCACCGCCTATCTGGACGAGGCGGAGAAGTGCGAGACCGTGTTCCTGTTGAACGAAGGCCGCATTCTCGCATCCGGTCCGCCGCAGGACCTGACCGACAAGATCGCGGACCGCGTCTTGCGCTATCCGGTGGAGAGCGACCGGCGGACTGTGCTGCGGCAGGCGCTGGACAATCCGGCGATCATCGACGGGGCGGTACAGGGCGGATCGATCCGGCTCTTGCTGGCGGAAGGGGCGGAAGCGCCGAAGCCCGACGCCATCGATGCATCAGGCCCATCACGCAAGGCAATACCGCGTTACGAGGATGCGTTCATCGACCTGCTGGGCGGCGGGCCGGGGGGATCGTCCGAACTTGCGCAGAAGTATCCTCATACCCCGGAGCACGACCGCCCCGCCATAGAGGCCAAAGGGCTGACCAAGCGGTTCGGCGATTTCACGGCGGCGCACGACATCCGGTTCACGGTTCCGCGCGGCAAGGTCTTCGGTCTGCTCGGCCCCAACGGCGCTGGAAAGTCGACGACGTTCAAGATGCTATGCGGCTTGCTGCGTCCTAGCGAGGGGACGGGTGCGGTCGACGGGTACGACCTGCTGACATCCGGCGCGGATGCGCGGCAGTCGCTGGGCTATATGGCGCAGAAGTTCTCGCTCTATGGCGACCTTTCGGTGCAGCAGAACCTGTCGTTTTTCGCCGGGGCCTATGGGCTGGGCCGCGCCGAAGCAAAAGCGGCGGTCGACGATGCGATAGAGACCTTTCACCTTGCGCAGTTCTTGGGCAGCAATGCCGGGATGTTGCCGCTGGGCTATAAGCAAAGGCTGGCTTTGGCCTGCGCGGTATTGCACCGCCCGCCGGTGCTGTTTCTTGACGAGCCGACATCGGGCGTAGATCCCATCGTCCGGCGCGAATTCTGGAACCACATCAACGGGCTGGTCGAACGGGGCGTATCGGTCCTTGTCACCACGCACTTCATGGACGAGGCGGAGTACTGCGACGAGATCGCGCTGATCTATCGCGGAGAGCAGATTGCCATCGGTAGTCCCGATGCCCTGAAGGAAGACGCCGGAACCGGCGAGGCATCGATGGAGGATGCCTTCATCGCGCTCATCGAACGGTCCGATGCCGCGCGCGAAGAGAGGGAGGCGGCATGACCCGATCTGCCCGCACCCGCCGAATGACCGCGATGATCGCGAAAGAGGCGCGCCAGATTTCGCGCGATCCCTCGACCTTTCTGATCGCGTTCCTGCTGCCGATCATCCTGTTGTTCCTGATGGGGTTCGGGGTGAATCTCGATTCCTCGCGAACGCGTATCGGGATCGCGATACAGGATGACGGGGCAGAGGCGATGTCGCTGGCCACGACCTTCGCCCGATCGCAATATTTCGAGGTTGTCGATGTCGCGCCGTTGCAGGTGCTGGAAAAGAACCTAGTGTCCGAGGACATTCGCGGCATCGTCGTCATCCCGGCGGATTTCGGGCGCGATGCGGCGCGTGGCGGCGGGCAGATAGAGGTTATCACCGACGGTTCCCTGCCTAACGCAGCGGCCTTCATCGGCGCCTATGCAGAGGGTGTTCACGCCGCGTGGCAGGCGCAGCGGGCGGGCGATGCGGGCCAGCAGGCGGAGCCGCCGATCGATCTCCTCTCGCGGTTCTGGTTCAACCCCGAACTGGCCAGCCGCAATTTCCTCGTGCCCGGATCGATCGCGTTGATCATGACGCTGATCGGCGCGCTGCTCACCGCCCTCGTCGTTGCGAGAGAGTGGGAGCGGGGGACGCTGGAAGGGCTGATGGCGACACCGGTCGGCATGGGGGAATTCCTGTTGTCCAAGGTCATTCCCTATTTCGTGCTGGGCATCGTTTCGATGGCGCTGTGCACCGTGCTGGCCGTGACGCTGTTCGGCGTGCCTTTTCGCGGGTCGGTCTTCGCGCTTTTCGTCATTTCCTCGGTCTACCTGATCCCGGCGCTGGGCCAGGGTCTGTTCATTTCTTCCGCATTGAAAAATCAGTTCGTGGCCAGTCAGGTCGCTCTGCTGACGGCGTTCTTGCCCACCATGCTCTTGTCGGGCTTTATCTTTGAAATATCGTCCATGCCCGTTCCGATACAGGCGCTCACCTATCTGGTGCCCGCACGCTATCTGATGCCGCAGGTGCAAACGGTTTTCGTGGCCGGTGATGACTGGGGGCTGTTTGCACCGAACATGGCAATTCTCCTGGCTTTTGGCGTCGTTCTGTTCGCGCTTTGTGTGCGCGTGACCAAGCGGAGGATCGCATGATCGGACCCCGCCTTCGCGCGATGATCATCAAGGAATTGCTGGCAATTCTACGCGACCCGAAATCGCGGCTGATCCTTATCGCGCCACCGTTAATGCAGTTTTTCCTGTTCAGCTTTGCTTCGACGATGGAGGTGAACAATATCCGCATCGGCATCTACGACCTCGACGGCGGACGCTGGAGCCGCGAAATCGTCGAACGGTTGGATGCCAGCCCCAACGTGCGCGAAGTTCGGGTGCTGTCATCCGACGCGGCGCTGAAAAGCGCAGTCGATCATCAGGACGTGATTGCCGTGCTGCGCTTCGACCAGCAATTCTCCGCCGATGTCGCCGCCGGGCGCCCCGCGACCATCGGCGGGGTGTTCGACGGGCGCAGGTCCAACGCGGCGCAGATCGTGTCGGGTTATGTCCAGCGCATCGTGGCCGACGTATCGGCGGAAACCCCGCGCGGCATCGCCATTGCCTCGCGCGGCGGCGGTGCATCGTCGGGCACGGTGGTGCGGCATTGGTTCAATCCGAACCTCGAATACATCTGGTTCGTCATGCCCGCACTGATTTCGATCATCGCGGCGATTTCGTCGATGACGCTGGTTTCGCAGTCGGTGGCGAGAGAGCGGGAACTGGGCACTTTCGACCAGTTGCTTGTCTCGCCATTGCGCACGCACGAGGTGCTGATCGGCAAGATGCTGCCGCCGATGGGAGTGGGCCTGATCAACGTCGCGATTTTCGTCGTGCTGACCCCGCTGGTGTTCGGCGTACCGGTAGAGGGTTCGCTGCTGCTCTTTTTGGTGGCGCTGGTGTTCTACCTGCTATCGCTCGTCGGGATTGGTATGTTGATCTCGGTTGTCTCCGCCACGCAGCAGCAGGCGTTTCTGGGCATGTTTGCACTAACCGTGCCGATGATCATCCTGTCCGGCTATGCCAGCCCCGTCGATAACATGCCCGAATGGCTTCAGGTGATCACCTGGGCCAATCCGCCGACCTGGTTTCTGGTGATTGCCGAGGGCACGTTCCTGAAGGGCATGCCGGTCGGCGATGTCCTGAACAACACATGGCCGCTGGCCGTTCTTGCCGCGTTGTCGCTGTGGGCGGCGTGGGCCTTGTTCCGTTCGCGGCTGGAGTGATCGCCTTGCGAAAAGCTGTTCTTGTCCTTGCGCTATCCGCCCTGTCGGCCTGCACCGTCGGTCCCGATTACGAACGGCCCGCCGTTTCGGGCGAAGTCGGCGCGTGGTCGCTTCCCGATGTTGAAACCGGCACCCTTGCGGCAGAGCCATGGCGCGAGATGGACGATCCGGTTCTGACCGCGCTGATCGAGCAGGCGCTGGCCGCCAACCTCGACATCGCGATTGCAGAGGCGCGGCTGCGTCAGGCGCGGGCCGGGCTGGATGCAGCGCGCGGCGGGCGTTTGCCGCAGGTTCAGGCGATGGGTTCGGCAACGCGCCAGCGGCTGTCCGAAAATGGCCAGTTGCCTGTGGGGGCGATTCCGGGGTTCGCGCCGGAATACTCGCTTTACGACGCGGGTTTCGATGCCTCTTGGGAACTTGATCTGTGGGGCGGCAATCGCCGTGCGGTAGAGGCGGCGCAGGACAGGCTGGCGGCATCGCAAGCCCTGCGGCAAGAGGCGCGTTTGCGCGTTGTGGCGGAAGTCGTGCGGGCCTACTCCGAATTGCGTCAGGCGCAAGCGGAGCAAGCGATCCGCGTCCGCCGGGTCGAGGCATCGGGGACTATTGCCCAGCTTTCGCGCCAGAGTTTCGAGGTAGGCGAAATCGGCCGATCGGAAGCCGCCAATGCCGAGGCCGCCGCCAAGGCCGAGGCTGCGCGCTCGCCCGAATCCGATGCGCGAGCAAGGGCCGCGGCCAATGCACTGGCGCTGATGACCGCGCAGCCGCCGGAGGCGATGGCGGACTTGCTGGCCAGCCCCGCCGATCTTCCCGAGCCCCCAGCCGCGGTACAGGCCGGACTGCGCGCCGATGTCCTGCGCCGCCGCCCGGATGTCATTGCGGCAGAGGCGCAACTGGCCGCCGCCACCGCCGATGTCGGCGTGCAGACGGCGGAGCTGTTCCCGAAGATCTCCCTGCTCGGATCGATCGGGCAACAGGCGCGGACTATCGGCGATCTGGCGGACAGCGGCTCGACCCGCTTTACCGTGGGGCCCAGCCTGTCGTGGCCGATCTTTGCCGGTGGGCGCATCCGCGCGCAAATCCGCGCCGCAGGTGCCCGAGCCGAAGAGGCGGGGGCCGAGTACGAGAAGGCGGTGCTGGGCGCGCTGGCCGACAGCGAGACGGCGCTGAACCGCTACAACGCTGCGCTGGCGGGGTGGCAGGATCTGGTAGCGGCGCGCGAGCGGGCCGAGGTGGCCTTGCAGATGGCACGCCAGCGTTACGAAGCGGGCGAGGACTCGCGTATCCAGTACAATCAGGCGCGACTGGCTTTTGCAGAGGCGGATCTGGCCGCGGTACAGGCCAAGGCGCAGGCGATTGAGGCGCACGCAGCGCTGGTCAAGGCGCTTGGCGGCGGTGTCGCGCCGGATGACGAAACCGCGACCGGATCGGATTTTTCCGCGAACTAGCTCTGGCCATTTCGGAAACCCATCGCCTAAGATGGTGTTGTATCGCAGAGACAATCCGGAAAGTTGGGGTCAGATGACAAGTGACGTGACCGAGCGCGAAGCCGCGCCGAAGGCCGATTCGGCACAGGCAAATGCCGGGCAGGCCAATACCGCGCAGGGCGCGCCCGTCATCGCCGATGAATCCAAGCCTTCGGAAGTTACCTATTCGCAATCGGGCGGCCTCGTCGCGTTGCTGGCCCGGTTGAACATCTCTGTCGCGTTGACGTCGTACCAGTCGGGCCTGCTCTATATGCTGGGTCGCAACCCCAAGGGCGGTTTGCACCTGCACCAGTGCGGCATGCCCAAGCCGATGGGCGTAAAGCACGAGGCGGACGGCAGCCTGACGCTGGCCTGCGGGTATCAGATCCTTCGCATGGAGAACGTGCTGAAGCCCGATCAGCGGGTGAATCAGTTGTTCGACCGTTGTTACGTGCCGCGCACCGTGCATGTTACGGGATCGCTGGACGCGCATGACGTCGGGCTGGATGGCGCGGGCAACCCGATCTTCGTCAACACCCGTTACAATTGTCTCGCCACCGTCGACCCGAAACACAGTTTTCGCGAAATCTGGCGACCGTCGTTCATCACCGACCTGGTGCAAGAGGACCGCTGCCACCTGAACGGTCTTGCGATGAACGGGAACGAGCCTGCCTATGTCACGGCGGTCAGCCGGTCGAACACCATCGACGGCTGGCGCGACCGCCGTTCCGACGGCGGTGTCGTGATCGACGTGAAGAAGAACGTGGTAGTCTGCGAAGGCCTGTCCATGCCGCATTCCCCGCGCCTGCATAATGGCAAGTTGTGGGTGCTGAATTCCGGCACGGGCGAACTGGGAACGGTAGAGGGGGTGGAAACGGGCCGGGGCCGCTTTGTGCCGCACACATTCCTGCCGGGCTTTACGCGCGGTCTGGCGTTTGCGGGCAACTTTGCGTTCGTCGGCCTGTCACGCCCGCGTTACAAGCGGTTCGAAGGGCTCGACCTCGACCGCCGCCTGAAAGAAACCGACAGCGAGCCGTGGACGGGCATGCAGGTCATCGATCTCAATTCGGGCCGCTGCGCCGAATGGTTCCGCATCGATGGGTCGGTTGCAGAGCTATACGATGTAGAAGTCGTGCCGGGTGCGGCATGCCCGATGACGGTCAATCCGACTTCATCCGAAATCGCCCAATTGATCACGCACGCCTGATCGACCCACGCCTTATTGGAAGGCGCGTCAGGCGCGGGGGCGATAGCCTTCGCGCAAATGCGCGACAATCTGCGCCACGGTTTCCGACGGCGATGCACCGTGGGCGGGATCGTACCACCGCGCGGGCCAGTTGAGCGCGCCCGCCAAGGTAAAGGCCAGCACGTTGGGATCGGCACAAGCGATCGACCCATCGGCCATGCCTTCGCGGATCAGGGCGCACATCGCGTGATGAACGCGCAGCTTCATCGCGCGTAGTTCTTCCGCGCTGGTTTTGCTCAGGCACTCTTCGCCAGTCCGCACGACACAGCGGCTGAACGGGCGCAGGATCGTTTCGCCAAAGGCTTGAAGGAAGTAGGTTAGCCGGTCTGCCCCGTCGCCCTTTACGGTACGCGCCTCTTCATCGGCCAGCATCAGGTCGTCGACGCCGATCTTTAGGCACTCGATCAGGACCTGATCCTTGTTGCCCAGATAGTGATAGATCGTCGGTTTCGACACGCCCAGTGAGGCCGCCACATCGTCGAGCGAGGTCGCGTGAAAGCCGCGCTCGTTGAACATCGTCACCGCGGCTTCCAGCAATGCCATGCGTTTCGCCGCACGGCTTCGCGCGCGGTCGTCGGCGGTGGGAAAGGGGGATGGCCGGTCGTTCACTGTCTTTCCGGGGCTGTTTGAGGCGGGTCAGTCGGACCTTGCGTCTTTATCCATCGGAATGCAATATACCCACGAGTAGATAATTTGCGGCTGAGTCGAGCTTGGCTGCCTCATTCGAAAGGTTTTCGACCATGTCCGACCCCGTCGTCATTGCCAGCTATGCCCGCACGCCGATGGGCGGATTGCAGGGCGCTTTTTCCGAAGTCGGTGCGACGCATTTGGGGGCCGAGGCGGTTCGCGCCGCGGTTTCGCGCGCCGGAATTTCGGGCGAAGCGGTTGATCAGATCGTGATGGGCTGCGTCTTGCCCGGCGGATTGGGGCAGGCACCTGCGCGGCAGGCGGCGATCTTTGCCGATCTGGGGCAGCATGTCGAAGCGACGACGATCAACAAGATGTGCGGATCGGGCATGCAGGCCGCGATCATGGCGCACGATGCACTGCTGGCCGGAAGCGCCGAGGTAATTGTCGCGGGCGGGATGGAGAGCATGACCGGCGCGCCCTATCTGCTGCCCAAGCATCGCGGTGGGGCGCGACTGGGGCACGATGTCGTCAAGGACTCGATGTTCCTCGACGGACTGGAAGATGCTTACAACCCCGGCAAACTGATGGGCGCCTTTGCAGAAGAAGCGGCTCAGGAATACCAGTTCACCCGAGAGGTGCAGGACGAATACGCAATCCGCTCGCTTTCTCTGGCGCGCAAGGCGCAGGACGAGGGCGGCTTCGATCGCGAAATTACGCCGGTTACGGTGAAGACTCGCAAGGGCGAAGCAACGGTTGCCATCGACGAACAGCCGGGCAAGGCCAATGTCGAGAAAATCCCCTCGCTCCGTCCCGCCTTCGCAAAGGACGGCACGGTGACGGCGGCGAACAGTTCTTCGATTTCTGACGGCGCGGCAGCGTTGGTAATGTGTCGTGCCTCGACGGCGGAGAAGCTGGGCATGACGCCGGTGGCCAAGGTTGTCGGCCATGCCTTTCACGCGCACGAACCGGCCCGGTTCACGACCGCACCGGTCTTCGCCACGCGAAAACTGATGGAGCGGATCGGCTGGTCGATGGACGATGTCGACCTATTCGAAGTGAACGAGGCATTCGCGGTCGTCGCCCTGATTGCCGAACGCGATCTCGGCATCGACCGCGACAAGCTGAACGTCAACGGTGGGGCCTGCGCGCTGGGCCATCCCATCGGTGCATCGGGCGCGCGGATCATGGCGACCCTGCTGGGCGCGCTGGAGACCCGCAAGCTGAAGCGCGGTGTTGCCAGCATCTGCATCGGCGGGGGCGAGGCCACTGCGATCGCGCTCGAACTGATTTGACGGGGAAATTACAATGAATATCGAAGGACTGGCCGCGGTCGTTACCGGCGGCGCATCGGGGCTTGGCGGCGCGACTGCGCAGATGTTGGCAGGGGCGGGCGCGAAAGTGACGATCCTCGATTTGCAGGAAGAGGCTGGGGCAGCCCATTCCAAGGCCATTGGTGGGTTGTTCGTGAAGACTGACGTCAGCAGCGCCGAAAGCGTAGATTTGGCGCTGGATCAGGCGGAGGCGGCGCATGGTACGGCGCGTATCCTGGTGAACTGCGCGGGCATTGCACCGGGCGCGAAGGTGGTCGACCGCGAAGGCGCGCCGCACTCGCTCGATCTGTTTCGCAAGGCGATAGAGGTCAACCTGATCGGTACGTTCAACGTCGTCTCGCGCTTTGCTGCGCGGCTGGTTACGGCGGAACCGATTGGGGAAGAGCGAGGCGTAATCGTCAACACCGCATCGGTCGCAGCGTTCGAGGGCCAGATCGGGCAAGCGGCTTATTCCGCATCGAAGGGCGGCGTGGCGGCGATGATGCTGCCCATCGCGCGTGAACTGTCGCGGTCGAAGGTGCGGGTGATGACCATCGCACCGGGCATTTTCTGGACCCCGATGCTGGCCGGCATGTCGCAGGAAGTTCAGGACTCGCTGGGCGCGCAAGTGCCGCACCCCAGCCGCCTTGGCCGGCCCGAGGAATATGCCGATCTGGTCCGGGCCATCGTCACCAACCCGATGCTGAACGGTGAAACGATCCGGCTGGACGGCGCGATCCGGATGGCCGCGAAGTAACCTACGGATCGGGCTGCGGGGCGTCGGACAAGACGGCGCTGCGCAGCTTTTCGACCACTTTGGCCAGCTGGCGTTCGTATTCGACCAGCCCGCCGTATTTTCCCAAGGTAGCAATCGAAACCTCGGTCATCAGGTCGGCGTGGCGAAAGGCATCGGCGACGATGGCCCGTCCGTCCGGTCCGCTCTTGTTGATGGCATTCAGCAATCCGGCCAGCACGATCTGCGTCGCCATTGCCTCTGAAGCCAGCTTGCCGATCTCTGTCTCGACGTCCATCGTTTGCGATTCCCTGTCCAGATGCTTCGCCCCAGCCTGACGCATGGCGGGGCCGCTCGTCCAGAAGGTGTGCACCGGGCCTGCGGATAAGCCGCGCTGTCGACAAAAATTAACCCCGCTGCTGCTAGCGCGCGGGCGGCGCGGCGATTAGCTTGCGCCCTGATCCACAGGGGAAATTCATGGCCGCGCCCGATCTGTCGTTGCTTTCCAAACGCCGTTTCGGGCCGATCTTTGCGGTCCAGTTCCTTGGCGCCTTCAACGACAACCTGCTGAAATTCGCCCTGCTGTTCCTCGCCAGCTTCACGGTGTTTTCGGCAGAGCCGGGCAAGGCGGAGATGCTGGCGACGGTGTCCACCGGCCTCTTCATCCTGCCCTATTTCCTGTTCTCCGCACTGGCGGGGCAGTTGGCGGACGCGATGGACAAAGCGTGGCTGGTGCGCCGGATCAAACTGCTCGAAGTGGTGATAATGGGGCTGGGCCTGCTCGGCTTCTGGCTTCAGTCGATCCCGGTGCTGCTTCTGGCGCTGTTCCTGTCCGGTCTGCAATCGACATTCTTCGGGCCGGTCAAATATTCGATCCTGCCGCAGCACCTGCACAGACAAGAAATCATGGGCGGCACCGGCCTGATCGAAGCAGGGACTTTCGTTGCGATCCTTGGCGGTCAATTGCTCGCGGGGCTGATCGATCCGTGGCAGGGCGGGCTGGTTGCCCTCACGCTGGCGGGTGTCGGCTTCCTCGCCAGCTTTGCCGTGCCCAAGGCGCCGCCGGTGCATGAAGGGCACAGGATAGAACGTAACATCTGGCGTGGGACGATGCAGATCCTCTCCATCGCGCGGCACGGGCGCGGGGTCTGGCTTGCGATCCTTGGCATCAGCTGGTTCTTTGCCTGTGGGGCGGTGTTGGTGTCGCTGTTCGCGCCGCTGGTCAGCGGAACTCTTATGGCGCGGTCGGGCGTTGTCACGCTGTTTCTGATCGTGTTTTCGCTGTTCGTGGCCATCGGCTCTCTGGTTGTGAACCGGCTGCTGAAGGGAGAGGTTTCGGCCAAGTTCGTACCGTTCTCGGCCCTGCTGCTGGCGCTGGGCCTCATCGATCTGCACTTTTCGACCGGCGGGTTCGTGCCGCGTGTGGCCGACGCCACCATCGGGCTGTTTATCGACCATCCGGCCTCGACCCGCATCCTGATCGACCTTGCCGTCATCGCGTTGGCAGGGGGCATGTTTATCGTGCCGCTCTATGCGATCCTGCAGGTGCGATCGGATCCGGAAGAGCGGTCGCGCGTGATCGCGGCGAACAATATCGTCAACGCGGCGGTCACCGTGCTGCTGGTCGCGATCATGACCGGGATGCTGGCGGCGGGGGTGCGGGTGCCGGGACTGATCGGCGTTCTGGGCGTGATGACGCTGGGCGTTGCGGTCGTGTCAATCTGGCTGCTTCCCGAATACCTGTTCAAGCAGGTCGTTCGCTGGATGTTGAAGACGCTCTACCGCGTAGAGGTCACGGGGCTGGAGAACATGCCGCAACCGGGGGAGCGGGCGGTCGTGGTGGTCAACCACCTGTCATTCCTCGACGGCGTTCTGCTGGGCGCGTTCCTGCCGGGCAAGCCGACATTCGCCGTTCACACCGCCATCGCGCGCAACCTGTGGCTCAAACCGTTTTTCGCACTGTTCGAGATATTCCCGGTCGACCCCACGAACCCGATGTCGGCCAAGGCGATGGTGAAAGCCGTACGCGAAGGGCGGACACTGGTGATTTTTCCTGAGGGCCGCATCACCGTCACCGGCGCCTTGATGAAAGTGTTCGACGGCCCCGGCATGGTCGCGGACAAGGCGGATGCGCCAATCGTGCCGGTGCGGCTGGACGGGCCGCAATATTCGATGTTCAGCCGGATGAAGGGTAAGGTCCGCCGCCGCTGGTTCCCCAAGATCACCATCGATGTCCTGCCCCAGCGCCGCTTCGCCATCGAAGGAGAGTCGAGCGCGCGCGAGCGGCGCGCCATCGCCGGTCGCCGCCTGTATGACGAAATGAGCGGCATGATCTTCGACACGACCGAGATTGATCGCACGCTGTTCGCCGCCCTATGCGAGGCGCGCGAACTGCATGGCGGCAAGGCGCCGGTGGTCGAGGATGTGACGCGCAATGTGCTGAGCTACGACAGGCTACTGGCTGGCGCGGGATTGCTGGGCAAGCGGTTGGCCAAGGGCACCGCTCCGGGCGAAGCAGTCGGGCTGTTGCTGCCCAATATCAACGGTGTGGCGGCGGCGTTTTTCGCTTTGCAAGGGATTGGCCGGGTTCCGGCGATGCTGAACTTCACGGTCGGCGCGGCGAACCTGAAGTCCGCTTGCGCCACGGCGAAAATCCGCACTGTCGTCACCGCCCGCGCTTTTGTCGAGCAGGCGAAGCTGGGCGACGCCGTCGCGGCGCTGGAAGGTGATGGTATAGAGGTTCGCTACCTTGAGGATATTGCCGCCACCATCGGCCCGGTCGAAAAGTTGTGGGCTGCACTGACGATAGAGCGCCTCGAGCGCCGCCACGCCAAGCTGCGCATCGCGGCGGACAGCCCTGCGGTCATCCTGTTCACCAGCGGATCGGAAGGCGCGCCCAAGGGCGTCGTGCTGACGCATCGCAACCTGCTGGCCAACTGCGCACAATTGTCGGCTCGGATCGATTTCAATTCCAGTGATGTCGTGTTGAACGCGTTGCCCGTGTTCCATAGCTTCGGCCTGACCGGGGGCACGCTGTTGCCGGTGCTGAACGGGATCAAGACGGTGCTCTATCCCAGCCCGCTGCATTACCGGATCGTGCCCGCGCTGGCCTATGACGCGAATGCGACGATCCTGTTCGGCACCGACACGTTCCTGTCGGGCTATGCACGTATGGCGCATGGATACGATTTCTATTCGATCCGCTATATTTTCGCCGGCGCCGAAAAGGTGCGGGACGAGACGCGGCGGACTTATGCCGAGAAGTTCGGACTGCGCATCCTAGAAGGCTATGGCGCGACGGAGGCTGCCCCGGTCATCGCGGTCAACACGCCGATGCACTTTCAGGCCGGATCGGTCGGGCGGCTCCTGCCGGGGATCGAAGCGAAGTTGGAAGCCGTGCCCGGCATCGACGAAGGCGGACGACTCTACATTCGCGGGCCGAACGTGATGGCGGGCTATTACATGGCCGATGCGCCGGGTACGTTGCAGCCACCCGTAGAAGGCTGGCACGACACTGGCGATATCGTCACCATCGACGATGCCGGGTTCGTCACCATACGGGGGCGCGCCAAGCGGTTCGCCAAGATTGGCGGCGAGATGGTGTCGCTACCCGCCGTGGAGGGCTATGCCGCCAAAGTCTGGCCCGACGCAGAGAGCGCCGTGGTGACCAAGCCTGATCCCAAGAAGGGCGAGCAACTGGTGCTGTTCACCACGGCAAGGGACGCCGAACCCAAGGCATTGCAGGAATGGGGGCGCGCCAATGGTGTTACCGAACTGATGCTGCCGCGCGACATCCGGGTGGTCGAAGCGCTGCCTGTGTTGGGCACGGGCAAGATCGATTACGTTACGCTTGGGGCGATGGCCCAGGCGTGATGGAGAGAAGTGTAGGCTGATCAAACGGAAAAGGCCGCTGGCACCGAAATGCCGAGCGGCCTCTCCCCTTGATAGGTTGGCGCGAGGCACTGCACCTCTTCGCCGATACGCTCAGATCCCGCGGATCAGGCGTTCCCAAAAGCTGGGCGGGTCCATCGGCTGCAGCGCGCCGAACTTGTGATAGCGCTGCGAAGCATCGGAAAACGGACGGGGCAGGGTCCACCGGTCGGGCGAACTGCTGCGATAGCTGGGCGTGAACATATCGGGTACCTCATGCAATCGTTACTTGTTCGTTAAATTCGTGACTGCGTGAAAAGTTTCCGAAGGTCGACTGCATTAACCACGCCGAATCGTGCCCTATGGGCTGACGAATCGCAAAAACGCCCGGTTGACAGGGCGCTACACTGGTTAATCCAACAGTGAAAAATTTTTGCGATAGGGGGCGATTCGCGGGCAGAAAGCGCTGCGATTAACCTTAACGACGACGCACAAAGCGGTTTGAAATGGCGCGCCCTGCAGGAGTCGAACCTGCGGCCTCAGGATTAGAAGTCCCGTGCTCTATCCAGCTGAGCTAAGGGCGCGTGGCCATGCGCATAGCGTGCTTTTCCCAAGGCGCAAATCGCGATAGGCCCTGCCGTGTGGATACGAACGCAGAACCAGCCGCCGCCGACCGGCCCCGCCGCGTAGAGGGCAAGGCCGCTGGCCATCGCCAGTTCCGGTATTTCGATTACGTGATGGCGGCCTTCGTCACGATCCTGTTGCTGTCCAACGTGATCGGCGCGGGCAAGCGAGCGGTGATCGACTTGCCGGTGCTGGGGTTATGGCCGTTTGGCGCAGGCGTGCTGTTTTTCCCGGTATCCTACGTCATCGGCGATGTTCTGACAGAGGTTTACGGCTATGCCCACGCGCGCCGGTGCATCTGGGCAGGCTTTGCCGCGATGCTGTTCATGGTGGTCATGGCATGGGTCGTCGTTGCCCTGCCGCCCGATGCGGGTTGGACCGGGCAGGCGGCCTATGAACAGGTTTTTGGGCAGGTGCCGCGCATCGTTTTCGCCTCGATCGCGGCGTTCTGGGCGGGCGAGTTCGTCAATTCCTATGTCCTCGCCCGGATGAAGATTTGGACCAAGGGCAAGGCCCTGTGGAGCCGCACCATCGGATCGACCGTGGTGGGGCAGGGCGTGGATAGCGCGCTGTTCTACCCGCTAGCATTTCTGGGCGTGGCGGGCTGGGCGACCGAGCAGGTGCTGTGGGTCGCCCTGACGCAATGGGTGTTGAAGGTTACGTGGGAGGCGGTGTTGACGCCCGTGACCTATCTGGTCGTCGGCTGGTTGAAGCGGCGCGAAGGCGTCGATGTCTATGACACCGACACCGACTTCTCGCCATTCGCCAAGGCCGACTGACGGGGCTGGCCGACTGACCGGCTTGGCCGACTGGGTGGATCAGTCGGCGATCAGTCCGATCAGCAGGTAGACCAGGATCAGCGACCCGGCACCGGCCAGTGTCCCGACGACCCACAGGATGCGGACGAGCGTGGCGTCTATGCCGAAATAATCGGCGATACCGGCGCACACGCCCATCAACTTGCCGTCCCTTTTGTTCAGGTGGAACTTGGCGGGGCTGCGGTTGGGATCGGTCACGCGGTTCACGCGACGTACTCGGACGCGACAACCGGCGGGGCCGCGAAATCGACCGGCGACACGGTGGCCGAGATGGTGAAGATCGACAGCGCGAGCGCGGCGAAGGCGGCGGTCGGGTTGGGCATGATGTTCTTGAAGCTTTGCATTGTATTTCCCCTAATCAGTGTTTCAGCGGCGGTTCATTCCGCCATGCCAAACCGAATGCAGATACCGTGCCAGTTTTGAAAATCGCGTTATTTCAGCGGGATATATTCAATGGGCTAACATGCCCGGATTGCTGCATCCGATGAAGTGGGGAAATTTCCCAATTGTTGGGATCGGCATTTCGCCAACCTTTTCCCTTGGCGCGGAGCGGGTGCGATCCTAACGCCTTGACCATGTCGCTAGACCGCATCCGACTGGCCGATTTCCGCAATCATGTCGCGACGCGTCTGGAAGGGACGGCGCGGTTCAACCTGCTGATCGGCCCGAACGGAGCGGGCAAGACCAACGTGCTGGAAGCGCTGTCGCTGCTGGCCCCGGGCAGAGGCCTGCGCCGCGCGCAATTGGGCGACATGGCCCGCGAAGGCGCGCATGGTGGCTTTGCCATCGGGGCCGATCTGATCAGCGGAATCTCGCCGGTGCGCATCGGCACGGCGGTTCGGCCCGATGCGCCGGGGCGGCGGCAGGTGCAGGCCAGCGGTGCGCCACTGCCTGCGGCGCGGCTGGCCGAGTGGCTGTCGATGAGCTGGCTGACGCCCGCGATGGACCGCCTCTTCGCCGATAGTGCCAGCGCGCGGCGGCGCTTTCTGGATCGCATGGTGCTGGGGATCGATCCCGGTCATGCGGCGAATTCTGCGATCTATGACAAGGCTTTGCGCGAACGTAACCGGTTGATGGGTGCGGACGAGCGGCCCGATCCGCGATGGCTAGACGCGCTGGAACGCGAGATGGCGGACGCGGGTGCAAAGATCGCGAAGGCGCGGGCTGAAACCGTGGCGGCGCTGGATGCGCATATCGCTGCGCTGCCAGATGCGCCGTTCGCGCGCCCGAAGCTGGCGGTCGACCCGGCGGCCCCGGCGGATGCCGAGGCTTTGGCGGAGATATGGCGCAAGGGGCGCGGGGCGGACCGGGGCGCGGGGCGTACCCTGGTTGGGCCGCATCGCGATGACCTTGCCGTCGTTATGGCCGGATCGGGGCGTGCGGCGGCGGAATGCTCGACCGGTGAGCAGAAGGCGATGCTGATCGCGATAACGCTGGCCCATGCGGCTCTGTCGGCCGGAGCGCGGCCCTTGGTGCTGTTACTTGATGAAGTGGCCGCACATCTCGACCCGGATCGCCGCGCGGTACTTTACGAGCGGCTGGCCGCCAGCGGCGCGCAAGTCTGGATGACGGGGACCGAGACCGAACCCTTTGCCAGCCTGCCGGAACGCCCCGCTGTCTGGCACCTGTCCGGCGGCGCGGCGGAGCGGCTGCCCTAGTCTATCGCGTCTTCCACGACGTCGACCGTTTCCTCGACCATCGCCTTCACGCCGTCTTCGGTCGGGTGGACCTGATCACGCTGAACCAGCGACCGGTCGAAGATCAGCGGCTCGATGAAAAACGGCACGACAGTTGCGTCGTATTTCTCGGCAAGGTCGGGATAGATGCTTTCGAACCTGGTCGCATAGTCTCGGCCCAAGTTCGGGGCGGCCTTCATCTCGTAGAGCAGCACCTCGATCCCGCGCCGGTCCATCTCGGCCAATATCGCGTCGAGGTTCTGGCGGGCCTGATCGGGCGACAAACCGCGCAGCATGTCGTTTGCGCCGAATTCGACCAGCGCATAGTCCGGCTGCACCGTCATCGAATCGAGCACGAAGGCCATTCGCTGCTTCCCCGCGCTGGTCGTATCGCCCGACACGCCCGCGTTCTGGATGCGCACGTTGAGGCCGCGCTGGCGCAGCGCCTGTTCCAGCTGTGCCGGATAGGCGGCGGACTGCGGCAGGTTATATCCCGCGAACAGGCTGTCGCCAAAGGCCAGCACGAAGGTCGGCTGACCCACCGGGCGATCGGGATCGGCGGTGCGGGCCTGGGATGAACCGGAATCTTGCCCACAGGCAGAGAGCAGCAAGGCGGCGACCACGCCTGATACAAACTTCTTCATACCGTCACCCTTGCAGTTGCCGGGCGTAATGGCAATCTTGGCCCTTCCATGCCGAGTACTTTTCCCAGCGAAACCCCGCCCGCAATCGCCGCCAATGGCCTGACGCTTTCCTTGGGCGGACCGGGGGCGGAAGTGCCGATCCTGCGCGGCGTCGATCTTTCGGTTCCGGCGGGCCAGACCGTTGCCCTGCTGGGCGCATCTGGTTCGGGCAAGAGCTCGCTTATGGCGGTGCTCTCTGGCCTTGAGCGCGGCACCGGCGGCAGCCTCGACGTAGCTGGACAGGACTTTACCGGATTGTCGGAGGATGCGCTGGCCCGCGCGCGGCGCGGACGTATCGGCATCGTGTTGCAGGCGTTTCACCTGCTGCCGACGATGACCGCGCTGGAAAACGTCGCCACGCCGATGGAACTGGCCGGGATGGACGGCGCGATGGAGCGGGCGGAGGCGGAACTGGCTGCCGTGGGCCTTGGCCATCGTATCGGCCACTATCCGACGCAGCTTTCGGGCGGAGAGCAGCAGCGTGTGGCCATCGCCCGCGCGCTTGCGCCGCGCCCGCCCTTGCTCTTCGCGGACGAGCCGACGGGCAATCTCGATTCCGAAACGGGTGATGCGATCATCGACCTGCTCTTTGCGCGCCGGGCCGAAACCGGGGCGACGCTGTTCTTGATCACCCACGATCCGACGCTGGCCGAAAAGTGCGAGCGTGTGCTGGAAATGCATGACGGGCGCATCGTGTCCGACACCGTGCGCGCATGAGCGAGGCGGCACAGGGCTGGCCGCTGGCGCTGCGGCTGGCGCGGCGGGACTTTTCGTGGCGTTTCCGGGGCCTGCGGCTGCTGGTCGTGTGCCTTTTCCTGGGCGCGGCGGCTTTGGCGGCGATTGGCACGCTGGAAACCGCGATCCGCGACCAGTTGTCCGACCGGGGGCAGGAAATTCTTGGTGGGGACTTGGAATTCTCTGCCTATGGCCGAGAGGCGAGTGCAGACGAACTGGCCGCGATGCAGGCACTGGGCCGCGTATCTTGGGGCACGCGCGTGCAGTCGCTGGCGACGACGGGCGATGCGACCGCGCCGGTCCAACTGAAGTCGGTGGACGATGCTTGGCCGCTCTACGGCACTTTCCGCCTGCGCGACGGGCGAGAGGCCGGGGCACCGCCCGCAGGTGAAGCGTGGGTCGACAAGGGTGTTTTGGATCGGCTGGATGCCGAAGTCGGCGACATGATCGGGCTTGGCCGCGCGCAGGTGCGGATCGGCGGGGTGATCGCGGAAGAGCCGGACCGACTGTCCGAAGGCTTTTCGCTCGGCCCGCCGGTGATCATTTCCGATGCGACGATGGCGCAGACCGACCTGATCCAGCCCGGTTCGATGGCGCGTGCCAAGTACCGCGTGGCGCTGACGAGCGGACAAGAGCCTGACGCGGCGGTCGAGGGCTTTGAAACGCAGTTCCCCGATGCCAGCTGGGATACGCGCACCCGCGAACGCGCGTCTCCGGGCGCGGATCGGTTGATGGCCAACATGGGCCAGTTCCTCGGGCTGGTCGGGCTGGCTGCGCTGGTGATCGCCGGGATCGGCATTTCGGGCGCGGTGTCGTCCTGGTTGGAGGGACGGCGGGGCACGGTTGCGACGTTGAAAGTTTTGGGCGCGACAAGCGAGGATGTCTTGCGCTTGCACGCGCTTCAGGTGCTTGCCGCCGCGTTCGTCGGGGTCGGCGCGGGGCTGATTGTCGGCGTGCTGGCGGTGCCGGGGCTGGCGGCCTTGCTCGAAGGGTTGTTGCCTATCGATGCCGGGTTTGTGATTGCGCCGCTTGCGCTGGTCCGGGCTGCGGTTTTTGCCTTGTTGGTGGCGTTGGTTTTTGCCGCGCCGCCGCTTTTGGCCGCACGGTCGATTACTGCGATGGCCCTGCTGCGCGCCCGCGGCGCACCGCCGCCGGGGATCTGGCGCGCGGCGGCAAAGCCGGTGCTGGCGGGCCTGGCGGCTATCGTGGTGCTGGCGCTGGCCACCGCACATGAGGTTGGGCTGACCGCCGGGTTCCTGGCTGCTGCCGCGTGCATTCTGGGGCTGCTTGCAGCGCTGGGGCTGGGCATTCGAAAGGCGGCGGCGCGATTGCCGCGCCGGGGTGGATCGCTGGCGGTGCGCATGGGTCTGGCGGCGCTGGATCGGCCCGGATCGCCGACAGTGGCATTGGTGACGGCGCTGGGCTTTGGCCTGTCGGCCTTTGCCGCGATTGCCGCGATCCAGACCAGCCTCGATGCCTATATCGCGGCCACCGTGCCAGAGCAGGCGCCGGACTATTTCGTGCTCGACCTGCCCCGCGATGGAGAGCGATCGTTCCGCGATCTGGTCGAGGAGGAGGCACCGGGATCGCAGGTGCGCACGGTCCCGTCGATGCGGGGCGCGATCCTTGCCTACGGCCCCCCCGAAGCAATGACGCGGGTGTCGGATCTGGAGGATATTCCGGAAGGCGCATGGGCGCTGCGCGGAGAGCGCGGGCTTACCTATGCGACCGAAATTCCCCCCGGCAACGCCGTTACGTCCGGGGCGTGGTGGCCTGCCGATTACGATGGTCCGCCGCTGGTTTCGGTGGATCAGGAGCTGGCCGATGCGCTGGACCTGAAGGTCGGCGACCACATTACGATCTCGCTGCTGGGCATAGAGCGCGATGCCGAAATCGCTTCGCTGCGGCAGGTCGAGTGGGAGGACATGGGCTTCAACTACGTCCTCGTGTTTTCGCCCGGCGCGATCGACGATGCTCCGCACAATCTCTACGCCTCGATCATGGTGGGTGCGGGAGCGGATGGCGGTCCTTTGCTGGGCGCGCTGGTGCGGGCTTTCCCGACAAGTTCGGTGATCGAGATCGGCGGCGTGCTGGAACAGGCGCGCGATATTCTGGGCAGTTTGGCGCTGGCGATTTTTGCCGCCGCAAGCGTGGCGGTGCTGGCCGGGCTGGCCGTATTGCTCGGCGCCATCGCGGCGGCGCGGGCGCGCGAGACTTACGACAGCGTGATCCTGCGCGTGCTGGGCGCGAGCCGGGGGCAGCTGCTAGGCGCGCTGGTGGTGCGTTACGCGCTTCTGGCGCTGGTGCTTGGCGTGGTCGGCATGGGTATCGGCATGGCGACCGGCTGGTTCGTGATCGACCGTCTGTTCGAATTCCCGTTCCGCCCCGACTGGGCCGTGGTCACCGCTGTCGTTATAGGGGGCGGGGCGCTGGTGGTGGGCGCGGCGACGCTCGCCTCGCTTCCCGTCCTGCACGCCCGCCCGGCGCAAGCTCTTCGTAGTCTCTAGACCCCGCGCGCTTCGCCTTCCTTGGGATCGGGGCCAAAGCGGTTGTCGCCGCGCGTGCCTTCGATCAAGCAGAAATAGAGCAGGATTAGACCGCCGATGATCGGCACGAAGGCGATCAGGATCCACCATCCCGATTTGTCGACATCGTGCAATCGCCGGATCATGAGCGCCAGCGAGGGAATGATCGAGGCCAGACCCCAGATGGCCAGAGCAATCAGGACGATGGCGGTAAACGGCCCCATCGTGCCCGCATCGCCGTACTCCATGCTCATGCCCAGACCGCCGGTCAGCAGCATTGCAACGACGTAGACGATGAAGATGAAAAGCTGGAACATCCAGTATTCTTTGCGCCGCGAACGACCGGCAAAGTCGAAATAGCGCCGGTACGGCATCAGCATCCAGTTCATGTGCATTCCCCCTTTGAAGGATAATCCTTCGAATTGGGGTTATTCCTGTTTTCGGTCGCAAATGCAAAAAGGGCCGCCCCGGACAGGGCGGCCCTTTCGAAATAAGTCACGGCGGTATCAGAACTTGTAGCGCGCGGTAACGCCATACGTGCGCGGCTGGTTCGGATAGCCCGAGATGCTGAGCGGCTGGATCGGCGTGTCGAAGATCGACAGCAGGTACCTGTCGTTCAGCAGGTTGCGGCCCCAGACCGAGACTTGCAGCCCGTTGTTCATCGCATAAGTCAGCGATGCGTTGACCTCGTCCACCTCGCGCTTGAACTGGGTGGAGGCGGCGATGGCGGCATCCTGACCGAAATCGATGAAGCCCGGCAGGCCCTCTACGATCGCGACCTGCGATTCGTAGTGATAGTCGCCCCGCGCGATTAGCGCGTCGCCGTTGCCGAATTCGTGCGTGTACTGCGCCGACCATGTCGCCGAAATCGGCGGCACCCCTGCAACTGCCGTGCCTGACAGGTCACCCACGCCGGACAGCGGGAAGTCCTTGTACTCGCTGTCCAGATAGGTGACCGCCATGCGCAGCAGCAGCGGATCGACCGGACGGACCGAACCGTCGAACTCGAAGCCGATCACTTCCTGCTTGCCCGCATTGGCAAGGAAGAAGCCGGTGCCGGTGAAGATGTTCGACTGGAACCCGGTAATCGCCTGTTTGAAAGCGGCAAAGGTGAAGTTTACCGGTCCGAAATCGCCCTTCAGGCCGATCTCCCAAAGTTCTGAATCCTCGGCCCCGGCAAAGCGGCTGCCCGAACCGACCACTGCCGGCACGGCATCGCCCAGCGCGGCAAGGTCTGCAGGGGTCGGGCGGCTGTCGCGTGACAGGTTGACCGACGGTGCCTTATAACCGGTGGCATAGGTGATATAGCCGTTCAGGCTGTCGGTAATGTCATAGGCGGCGCGCAGTGTGACAGATATGTCGCTGTCGCTCAGCTTGCCGCTTTCGACCGCGTTGGGCACGTTCACGAAAGGCGGCAGATACTGCAACGCGGCCAGATCGCCTATCGGCGCAGCGGCGGCGGCGGCACCGGCGGCAATCGCCTGGAACTGTTCAGGGTTCGATCCCGCGAACGCCATGATCTGTTCCGGGGTGGCGAAACCGCTCGGCACCATCAGGATGCTGCCGATGGTTTGCGAGATGCCCGCCTGCGTCGCCCCGGCCTGAAACGCGTCCAGATCGAGCGAGGAGAACACGTCGGTACTGGTGACGTCGGTGGCGAAGGTCTTCTTGTCCTTCGTATAGTTCATGCCCGCCGTAATCGTCAGCCGGTCGGTCGGCGACCAGTCGAGCTGGCCGAACAGGCTGATCGCCTTGTTGTCGAGCGAATAGGCCTCGTCCAACCCGCGATTGGCGATGAAGAACTGTTCGTCGAAGCTGACCGGCTGGCCTGCCTGCTGGCTGGCCAACTGGCCGAAGAAATCCTCCAGCCCGTCGACCGTGAAGGCCCCGTCGCTCAGCGCAAAGATGCCCGCGTTGGCAAAGGCGCGCAGGTCATTTCCATAGAACAGCTCGTTCTTCTGATCGATGCTCTCATCGAAATAGAACGCGCCCAGCAGCAGGTCGAAATCGCCGAACGTCGCCGTCGCGCGAAGTTCCTGCGTGAAGGTGCGGATCGACAGGTCCTGGAAATTGCGGTTGATCAGGTCTGCGCTGGTAAAGTCTGAGTCCTGATTGGTTACCGCGTCGACCCCGCGATAGGCGGTGATCGAGGTCAGGTTGAACGGGCCGAAGCCAAAGTCCACCTGCCCGGAAACGCCCCAGTTCTCGATATCGTTGCTGCTGGGGAAGTTCGAATAGATCACGTCGGCATAAGGATCGGCCGGGTCCGAATTGCCCGCGCCAAGGCCGAACGGGGCCGGGGCGGTGATGATCGCGCCCAGCTGGCCTTCCTGAAGCAGCACATTGGCGCAGCAGTCTTCATCGGTCTTTTCGTAATCGCCGATCAGGCGGACCTTGATGAGGCCGTTGGGTTCGAACAACAGCTGTCCGCGCGTGAACCAGCGGTTGCGTTCGTTCGTGTCGCCCCCGGTACCCAGATCGTCGATATAGCCGTCACGTTTGTTGATGCCGCCGCCGATGGACGCGGCGATGGTCTCGCTGAGCGGGCCATAGACGTTGGCCTTGGCGACCATCGCGTTGAAGTTGCCGTAGCTGACTTCGGCTTGTCCGCCGAAGTTGAAGCGAGGCTCTGCGGTGACGACCGAGATCACGCCCGCGCTGGCATTTTTGCCGAACAGCGTCGACTGCGGCCCGCGCAGCACCTCGATGCGTTGCAGGTCGGGCAGGTCGTTGATGCGCGCGGCGGAGCGGGAGCGGTAGACGCCGTCGACGAAGACGCCAACGGACGGTTCGATGCCGGCGTTGTTCGCGCCGTTGCCGAAACCACGAATGATGAAGTTGGTATTCGCGCTCGACTGCAGCTGCGTCACCTTCAGCGAGGGTGCAATGCTGGTGAGGTCCTTCAGGTCGCGAATCTCGGCGCGTTCCAGCTCCTCCTCGGTCGTCACGGTGACGGCGACGGGGGTGTCCTGCAACGTCTTGGCGCGCTTGGTCGCGGTAACGATGATCGTGTTGCTGTCCGCGGTGGGTTCGCGGGCGTCAGGGGCCGGTTCCGCGTATTCGGCGGGCTCTGCATATCGAACGTCACCTTCGGCGTCCTGTCCGAAAGCGGGCGCCGTGGCCAGCGCGGCAACTGCCGTACCGCTGGTCAAGACATAACGAGCGGCGATCCTACCGTTACGAATCGGTTTCATCGGCAATCAATCCTCTTCACATGCAACTGACAGATATTGCTTGATTTTAGTATGTTACTGTCAGTTTCTCCTAAGGCAAGGCTAAGCGAATCGGGTTTGCGGGGCAATGAATGAATGAGGCGCGCGCGTTGGCGGCGTAATATTGTTACACACAAGTCACGGTCGGGTTCGATGCATCTGTGCTTGCTGCGCTGCGTCATATCGTCTAGGGCGCGCGCGCTTTGCTGGCGGGAACGATCCCGCGACAGGCACCGACACCCTTAGACTTGTACCGCATCTTCAAAGGCCCACGCCCTTATGTCCGCCGATCTGCGCAACATCGCCATCATCGCCCACGTCGACCATGGCAAGACCACGCTGGTCGACCAGCTTTTCCGCCAGTCCGGCACGTTCCGTGACAACCAGCGTGTCGAAGAACGCGCAATGGATTCCAACGACCTGGAAAAGGAACGCGGGATCACGATCCTTGCCAAGCCGACCTCTATCGAGTGGGAAGGCCTGCGCATCAACATCGTCGACACGCCCGGCCACGCCGACTTCGGTGCAGAGGTGGAGCGTATCCTGTCCATGGTCGACGGCGTCATCCTGTTGGTCGATAGCGCCGAAGGCGCGATGCCGCAGACGAAGTTCGTGACCGGCAAGGCGCTGGCACTGGGTCTGAAGCCCATCGTTGTCGTCAACAAGATCGACCGCCCCGACGGTCGCCCCGCCGAAGTTCTGGACGAAGTGTTCGACCTGTTCGTGAACCTGGGCGCGAATGACGAGCAGCTGGAATTCCCGATCCTCTACGCGTCGGGCCGCAACGGTTATGCCAGCGAGGACATCGACGCGCGCGAAGGCACGCTGACCCCGATGTTCGAACTCATCCGCGATCACGTTCCGTCGCCGGGTCTCGATACCGAAGCGCCGTTCAGCTTCCTTGCCACGCTGCTTGACCGCGACAACTTCATGGGCCGCGTTCTGACGGGGCGCGTCCAGTCGGGCACGATCCGCGTCAACGACCCGATCCGCGCGCTCGATATGGATGGCAAGGTTCTGGAAGTCGGTCGTGCATCCAAGCTGCTCTCGTTCCGCGGTCTGGAGCGCGTGCCGGTAGACGAAGCCCGCGCCGGCGACATCATCGCGCTGGCCGGGATGGAAAAGGCCACAGTCGCCAACACCATCGCCGATCCCGCCGTGTCCGAGCCGATTGCCGCGCAGCCGATCGACCCGCCGACGCTGGCGATGCGCTTTGCCGTCAACGACAGCCCGTTCGCGGGCCGCGAGGGCGACAAGGTGACGAGCCGCATGATCCGCGACCGCCTGCTGCGCGAAGCGGAGACCAACGTCGCCATCCGCGTGACCGAGTCCGCCGACAAGGACAGCTTCGAAGTCGCCGGTCGCGGTGAACTTCAGCTGGGCGTTGTGATCGAGACGATGCGCCGCGAAGGTTTCGAACTCGGCATCAGCCGCCCGCGCGTGCTGTTCGTCGAAGAAAACGGTCAGCGCACCGAACCGTACGAGCAGGTCGTCATCGACGTCGACGACGAATTCTCGGGCACGGTCGTCGAGAAGATGCAGCGCCGCAAGGCAGAGCTGACCGAGATGCGCCCGTCGGGGCCGGGCAAGACCCGCCTCGGCTTCCGCGCCCCTTCGCGCGGTCTTATCGGTTATCATGGCGAATTCCTGTCCGACACGCGCGGCACGGGTATCATGAACCGCCTGTTCGACAGCTATGGCCCATACAAGGGTCCGATCGACGGTCGCCAGAACGGCGTATTGATCTCGAACAGCACCGGTGAAGCCGTGGGCTACGCGCTCAACGCGCTGGAAGAGCGCGGCATCCTGTTCGTGTCCCCGCAGGAAAAGGTTTATGAGGGCATGCTGATCGGCGAGAATGCCAAGCCCGACGATCTGGAAGTGAACCCGCTGAAGTCCAAGCAGCTGACCAACTTCCGCTCGACCGGCAAGGACGACGCGATCCGCCTCACCCCGCCGAAGAAGCTGACGCTGGAACAGGCTATCGCCTATATCGACGATGACGAGATGGTCGAAGTCACGCCGCAGACTATCCGCCTGCGCAAGGCGATCCTCGACCCGAACGACCGCAAACGCGCCCGCCGCAAGGTCGACGCGTAAGTCAGGCGTTTATCGGGCCCACCAGCCAGTGCGGGTGGTGGGCTTCGTCGAAGACGTTCCAGTCACCGGCGGCGAAGGCTTCGTCGTCGGTGCCGGTCAATAACCAGTAGAGAAATTCCGCCACCCGTTCGGGGCGGAGCAGCCTGCCGTCGGCCTGAAACCCGCGAAACAGTGCGGCGGAAGGGTTGGTGTCGGCGCGTGCGGCATCCTGCATCGGGCCGTCTACCACGCCCGGCATGGCCGATCCGACGATCACGCCGCCTCTCGGCAGATCCGCGTTCCAAGCGGCCTTCGCCATCAGCAGTGCGGCCTTGGTAATCGAATAGAGCCCGCCGCCCGGATTGGTCCGATAGGCAGAGCCCGACGACAGGTGCAGCACACGGCCCCGTTCGGCCATGCGCGGCAACAGGTCGCGCGTCAGCAGGATCGGCGCGTCTAGATTGATCGCCATCGTTCGGCGATAACCCTCGTCGGTCAGGTCCTGCATCCGGTCATGCGGCGCGATGGCGGCGCTGTGCACCAACGAGCGTACCGCAAACCCCTCTGGCACAGCATTGCAGGCCGCGCTGCGCCCGTCCGGCGTGCCGAGGTCGCAGGGCAGGACCGTGATGCGGTCGGGGTCGGTGGCGCGTAACGCCTCCAGTTCGTCCGCTCGCCGCGCCAGCCCCAACACGTGGTCGCCCTTTGCCGCGATGTGGGCGCACAGCGCCCTGCCGACACCGCTGCTTGCTCCGGTCACGACGTGGATTTCGGGCATGGTCGATCCTTTCGCTCGGCAAATTGGGCTGTGCAGACGGGAATGGCAAGGGTGGGACAGTTGGTATAGGCTGAAACCAAATGGGCGGACATGCAGGAGCACAAATGATCGGCAAGAGTGCAGCGGGATTGATCGCGTGTCTGGCGGCGTTCGCTTTGGCGGCAACGGCGCAGGCGCAGGCGCAGGATGGCGCAATCGACAGGGCCAGCGAAATCGGCGGCGGCGCAAGGCCCGTCGGCGAGGATTGGTCGCGCAGCCCGGTCTATGCCCAACATGGCATGGCCGCCACTGCGCATCCGCTGGCGACCCAAGTCGCGCTCGATATCCTGAAAGCGGGCGGCAGCGCGGTCGATGCGGCGATTGCGGCCAACGCGGCGCTGGGCCTGATGGAGCCGACCGGCAACGGCATCGGCGGCGACCTTTTCGCCATCGTGCTCGACCCGAAGACGGGTGAACTCAATGGCATCAACGGATCGGGTCGTTCGCCACAGGGGCAGACGCTGGCCGACCTTAAAGCGAAGCTGGGCGATGCGACATCGATTCCGCCCGTCGGTCCGTTGCCGGTAACCGTGCCGGGGACGGTTGATGCGTGGTTCGAAATGCACGGCCGCTACGGCAAGCTACCGATGAGCGAAGTGCTGGCCCCCGCAGTCCGCTATGCCCGCGAAGGGCACCCCGTCGCACCGGTGATCGCCTATTACTACGCAGGCAGCTTGCGCTCTTTCGAGCGGCGTATCGACATGATCGGCGAATTCGACAACGCACGCAGCGTCTGGTTCAGCGATGGCGCGCCCAAGGCGGGCGAGGTTTTTCGCAATCCCAAGCTGGCCGACACGCTGGAAACTATCGGCCGCGACGGGCGCGATGCGTTCTACAAGGGCGCGCTGGCTCGCACGATGGCGGCCTATCTCGAACGCGTCGGCTCTGCGCTGCGATACGAGGATTTCGCCGCGCACCGCAGTCAGTGGGCGGAACCGACCTGCGTAGCCTACAAGAAGGGCTACGAACTGTGTGAGATGCCGCCAAACGGGCAAGGCTTTGCGGCGCTTCAGATGGTCAACATCCTGAAGAACGTCGATCTATCGCGGTATCCGCGCGGATCGGCGGAAGTGCTGCACTGGATCCCAAGCGCCTCGCCTTTGCCGACGTCGCGCGCCACTACGCCGATCCTGATTTTGCGCCGTTTCCGGTGGAATTGCTGTCCGACGCCTATGGCAAGGAACGCTTCGCCTTGATCGATCCCACGAAGGTGGGCGAAGGCTATGCACCGGGTATGCCGCAGATGGAGGGTGAGGGTGACACGACCTATCTGACCGTCGCCGATAAGGACGGCATGATGGTCAGCCTGATCCAGTCGAACTATCGCGGGATGGGTTCGGGCCTGTCGCCCGATGGCCTCGGCTTCATGTTTCAGGACCGGGGGGAACTCTACAGCCTCGATCCCAAGCATCCCAACGCCTATGCGCCCGGCAAGCGCCCGTTCCAGACGATCATCCCGGCCTTCATCAAGAAGGACGGCAAACCGTGGATGAGCTTTGGCCTGATGGGCGGCGGGATGCAGCCGCAGGGGCATGTACAGGCTCTGGTCAACATCGTCGATTTCGGCATGAACCTGCAAGAGGCGGGCGATGCCGCGCGGTTGTTCCATGATGGTGAGCGCCAGCCGACCGATCCGCTGACCGGCCCTGCCGCGACGCCAAAGGGTGTTCTGTGGGTTGAACCCGGTATCTCCGCCGAAACGGTCGAGAAATTGCGCGCGATGGGCCACGATGCCCGGTACGACCCCAGTGGCGTTCCTTTCGGCGGGTATCAGGCCATCGCCCGCGATCCGGAGACCGGCATTTACACCGGTGCGACGGAAATGCGGAAGGACGGGATTGCCGCCGGATACTGACGCGGCCACATGCGTTGGCATGGCAAACGCCCGACAGGAGACCGCATGCTCACCGAAATCGCTTTCCACCACGACCAGACCGACGCGCAGATTGCGGATTGGCTGGCCGACAGGCTGCGGCGCGATCTGGGCCAGCGCGATGGTACGGTGGCGATCACGGTGCCCGGCGGGTCGACCCCGTTTCCGATCTTTGCCGAACTGGCGAAGCACGATCTGATCTGGGATCGCATCGAGATATGGCCCGGTGACGACCGCTGCGTTCCCGCCGATCACGAGGCAAGCAATTACGGTCGGCTGGCCGAGGCCCTGAAAGATACGGGCACAAAGGTCGTGCCGTTGGAAGAGGGCAGCCAGCCCCCGCATTTCGCGCTGGCGTGGCTGGGCATGGGGACGGACGGGCACATTGCCTCGCTGTTTCCCAACACCGATCCGCAAGTCGATGATGACCGGCAGGTCCGCCGCCTGACCCCCGATCCCTTGCCGCCCGAAGCGCCGTTCGACCGCGTGACGATGACGCTGCCCAAACTGCTGAGTGCCGAGAGCCTGATGTTCGTGATTCGTGGCGCGGAAAAGCTGGCTTTGTTCGAGGCGGCGGCGAAGGGTGAGAATGACCTGCCCGTCGCCCGCCTGCTGGGCCATGCGCGCGGCGAAGTGGCTTGTTTTGCCTGACATTCCTTTTGCCGGTCTGATACCCGCACCGCTACATCGCAGGTTGCTGCGGGTGGCGGAGCTGGTCCGGCGGCGTTGGTGGGCGTGGCGAAAGCCCCAAATGCGTGGGTGCGCCATCGTGGCGCGGCGGGCGGACGGGCATGTCCTGATGGTCCGCCATTCCTATCGCAAGCGCGGCGAATGGCACGTTCCTACCGGCGGCGTGCGCAAGGGGGAAGCGCCAGAGGTAGCGGCACGGCGCGAACTGGCCGAAGAGGTTGGCGTGGCGGCAATCACGCTCACCACTGTTCATGTCGAGGAGATCGATCTGCACGGCGCACGCAACAGCGTGACCGTATTCGCCGCGACCTACAAAGGCGAACCGCGGGCCGACGAGCGCGAGATAGCCGAGATCGGGTTCTTCGCACCCGATGCCCTGCCGGATGCGGCTCCCGCATGGGTGCGCAAGTATGTGGCGGTTGCGGTTGGCTAAACCGCGTTGCTGAAGTTGCGTTGGCTGTCTGCGCGGTGCCGGTCGAAACAGGCGGCGATCCCGCGCGCATAGGGCAGGGCATCGGGGGCCAGCACCAGTTCCCCATCGATCAGGGTGCAAAGCCCCTCGGCAAAGAAATCGGCCAGTCGGGGAGAGGCGCTGCGCAGCATGTCTTCGTCCACCGCCGCGCGACCCTGACACAGGATGCCGGTAATCACCGCTCTGCGCTTCTGGTCGTTGGCATCGCGGGCCACGCCGCGCGCGGTCGGCTGGCGACCGGCGGCGATCAGTTCGCGGTAGGCGCCCGCGTTCTTCTCGTTCTGGAAAATGCCACGCGGAAAATTGCTGATCGCGCTGGCACCCAGTCCGATGGTGACCGGCGCGGCATCGTCGGTGAAGCCTTGAAAATTCCGGTGCAGATGCCCGCTCAACGCCGCGCGGGCCAGCGGGTCGCCGGGCAGGGCGAAATGGTCGAATCCGACCGGCTGATAGCCCAGATCGAGCAGCCGGTCGTGGCCTTCCTCCATCATGCGGAACCGCTCGAACGCGCCGGGCAGGGTGCTGCAGTCGATCCGGCGCTGGCGCGGGAACATCGCGGGCAGATGGGCAAGGCCGAACAATGCGATACGGTCGGCCCCCATCCGCGCCGCCTGATCCAGCGTAGAGTGCAGCGTATCGAGGTCTTGCCCCGGCAATCCGTACATCAGGTCGAAGTTCAGCGAGGTCACGCCTGCATCGCGCAGCATGTCAACCGCGCGTTCGATCAGTTCGATCGGCTGGACCCGCCCGATGGCTTGCTGGATCGCCGGATCGAAGGTTTGCACGCCAAGGCTGGCGCGGGTGACGCCGACGTGGGCCAGTACTTCGCGCCAGGGTTCGGTCAGGCTGCGCGGGTCGAGTTCGACCGAGAGCGTCGGGTCCGCCAGCGAGAACGCCACGGTCAGCGTGTTGACCAGCCGCACGAATTCATGCGGCGCAATGGCATTGGGGCTGCCGCCACCGAAAGCAATATGCCTCACCCGGGCACTGCGTGGCAGCAGATGCCCCACGTGGGCGATTTCGGCGGTCAGAGCTTCCAGATATGCGGCCAGGCGTTTCTGCCGGTTCGCCGCGCCGGTGTTACACCCGCAATACCAGCAGATTTCGTGACAATAGGGGATGTGGACATAGAGCGAGACGTCGCCGGTTGCGTTATCCAGCTCGGCAAGGAAGTCGTCCTCGCCCGCGTCGCCGAACTCGGCCGCGGTGGGATAGCTGGTATAGCGCGGCACCGGCACGGCCAGCAGTTCGGGAAGATATCGCCACATAACGAGGGTCGGTTCTATCCACTCGTGCGCGCCTTGCATTGCGCTAGGTCAAACCGGGGTCGCAGACCTGTTTTTCCGGCGCGAACGGCACCCCTTGGCGCAGCAGGGCATCGTCGCGCGGGCGGGCGCATTTCCGTCGATCGGGATCGTCATGGTGCCCCCCGCGCATAGTGCGATCACGATTGTGCGCGATGCCTTTGCCTCTGCCGGAGGCACGCCGGTCATCGCCGGAACCAGCGCGATGGCGGCCAGCATGGAAAACGGCCCGTTCATTGCTCGTCCTCATCCTCGATCAGGATGCGTTGGGCCGCGCCGTCGAGGTCTTCGAACTGGCCGCTGCGCATCGCCCAGAAAAATGCGGCAAGACCCAGCCCACCCATGCCCAGCGCGACGGGGATCAGGAAAATCAGCCCGTTCACGCCGTCCTCCGCGCAGCGCCCGCCAACCGCAGCGAATTGCCGACGACGATCAGCGAGGACATCGACATTGCGATGGCCGCGACCATCGGCGTGACGTGGCCAAGGATAGCGATGGGCACCGCGAACAGGTTGTAAACCACGGCAAAGGCGAAGTTCTGGCGAACCACCGCCATCGTCCGACGCGCGACGCGGATCGCCAAAACGACAGGCATCAGCGATTCGCCCACGAAGACCGCGTCCGCCGCCTGCTGGCTGACATCGCTTGCGGTTCCGGGCGCGATGGAAACGTGCGCCGCCGCCAGCGCGGGACCGTCGTTCAAGCCGTCGCCCACCATCAGCACCCTGCCGCCGCGCGCGCGATGTTCGTTCAGGATCGCCAGCTTGTCCGCCGGGCTCATCCCGCTGGTAGCGGCAATGCCGAAACGGTCGCCCGCCTGCCGCACCGCGTCGCTGGTGTCGCCCGACAGGATGGCACTATCGATGCCTTGTCTTGCAAGCGCTGCGATGGCCTCGCCCGCATCCTCTCGCCACGGGTCAGAGAAGGGGATGATCGATTTGCGGGTGCCCCGGTGGAAGGCGACGGCGATGGTGTCGACCGCCGTTTCGGGGCGGAGCAGGGCGACCGGCTCTCCATCGAACACGGCGCGCACGCCTTCTCCGGGGGTCTCCGCGATGTCGGTAAGGTTTGCCGGGTTAGTGCCCTCTGCGCGCAGGGCGGCGGCAAGACCACGGCTCAGCGGGTGGCGGCTGGCCTGTGCAAGGGCGAGCGCGATGGCCGCATCGTCGCCTTCGAACATTTCCAGCGTTGCCGGGCGCGGTTCGCCCAGCGTCAGCGTGCCGGTCTTGTCGAACAACGCTTCGGTCGCTTCGGACAGGCGTTCGAGCGCGCTGCCGTCCTTGATCAGCAGGCCCCGTTTCATCAATGCGCCTGCCGCCACGACTTGCGCCGCCGGAACCGCAAGGCCCAGCGCGCAGGGGCAGGTGATGATCAGCACCGCGATGGCGATCAGAAGCGACTGATGCACGCCAGCGCCCGCCAGCATCCAGCCCACGAACGTAAGCGCCGCCAGCGAATGGACCGCCGGGGCATAGAGCCGCGCCGCGCGGTCGGCGATGCGGACATAGCGGCTGCGCGACTGCCCGGCCTCGTCCATCAGGCGGGCGATGTCGGCAATCGCGGTATCCTGTGCCGCCGCCGTGACGCGCACGACGACCGGGGCGACAAGGTTGATCGTGCCCGCGTGCACCGTGTCGCCTTTGCCCGCCGCCTCTGGCGCGCTTTCGCCGGTCAGCATCGAACGGTCGAACTGGCTCTGGCCCGACAGGATCACGCCGTCGGCGGCCAGCGATTCCCCTGCCGCGACCTGCATTTCCATGCCGGGGGCCAGGCTTTCGGCGGCGACCCATTTCGTCTCTCCGTCGGGATAGGCCACTTGCGCGCCGCGGCCCATGCGGCCCAGCAGCGAGGCAATGCCAGACCGCGCCCGATCGCGCATCATCGCATCCAGCACGCGGCCCGCCAGCAGGAAGAACAGCAGCATCACCGCGCCGTCGAAATAGGCATGTTCTCCGCCGGTCAGCACTTCGTAGACGCTCATGCCCGTGGCCAGCAGGACGCCGAGAGAGATCGGCACGTCCATGTTTGTCCGGCGATAGCGCAGCGCCATCCACGCCGAGGCGAAGAACGGGCGGCCCGCATAGGCCACGGCGGGCAGCGCAATCACCGCCGAGAGCCAGTGAAACAGCTCCTTCGTGATCCCATCCGCGCCCGACCAGACCGCGACCGAGAGCAGCATGATGTTCATCATGGCAAAGCCCGCGACGGCCAGCGCGCGCAGCAGCTTCTTCGTCTCGGCATCGTCCTGCGCCAGCGGGTTTTCCGCCATCGGCTGCGCTTCGAAGCCGAGGTGAAGCAGCGCCTCGATAATCGCCGCGTCGGTCAAGTCCGGCGAATGGCTGACCGCGACCCGCTTGGCCGAGAAATTCACCCGCGTCACCGCCACGCCCGGCAATTCGCCAAGCCCGCGCTCTATCTTGCCGATGCACCCGGCGCACTTGATGCTTGGCACGGTAAAGCGGCTGTCGATGCAAGCCGCGCCTTCGGGCGGGGAGGCGAGGGCGGCGGTCACGGTAGCGCTCTTTCCCCGCGCCATTCGTCGGGCCCGGTCTTGGCAAGGATGCGCAAGGTCCAGCGGCCTTCGGGCAGCGCGGCGGTGCTGGTCCATGCATCGTGCCCGCTTTGCACGAAGGCCAGTTCGGTCTCTGGCTGATGGCCCAGCGGGTGACGCGCGACTGCGATGACCTGCGATCCGGCGGGCACGTTGGCGGTGGCCAGCACGACTCTACCATCGGCACCGCGCGAAGCCTCCACGGAATAGCCCAGCGCTTCGGACTTCTCCGCCCGGTCCAGCCAGCCGTTGAAATTCTGGCTGGCGACGTAGGAGTTCTCCACCACCACCCCACCGAAACTGCTGCTGGCGAGCGCGGCCATCGTGAAGTTCACGGCGATGACAATGCCAAAGCCCACGACCATCACGGCGGCCATGTGGCGGCCGGTGAAGCTTTTGGGGCGGCGTTTGCTATGGGTCTGCATCACATCGGCTCCGGTGCGTCGAAATGCGTTTCGCTGCTGTCGCTCTCGCCCGCCCCAAGCGCCTCGTCCTTGGCGGTTACGCGGAAAGCGAAGTCCTGCGAGGTCGTGCCGCGCGGAGCGATAACATAGACCCGCAGGGGCAGGGCGACATCGGCTGGGACTTCCCGCGTAAGGGTGGCGGCGGCTTCGTCCTTGGCCATGTCGTCGGTCCACATCGTGGCACCGTTCAGGCCTAAAATCGCCAGCTCCATCTGTCGCGGGCGGCCCTGCATGTTGCGCAGCTTCACAGTATAGCTGTTTCGGACCGATCCATCACTCATCAACATGAAGGGCGGGTTGCGGTCCGGCTGGACGGTCAGGCCCGTCCGCTCCCGCGTGCCGAGGGCGAAAAGCAGGCCTGCGCCGATGGCTGTCCAGATACCCAGATAGACCAGCGTGCGCGGATGCATAAGCGTCTTCCACACCGGGCGCGGCTGATGTCCGGCGGCCTCGCGCTCGCAATCTTCCAGCGTGGCATAGTCGATCAACCCGCGCGGGCGCCCCACGTCCTTCATCACCCGGTCGCAAGCGTCGATGCACAGGGCGCAGGTGATGCAGCCGATCTGCGCGCCTTCGCGGATGTCGATGCCGGTGGGGCAGACCGCGACGCACTGGTTACAATCGACGCAGTCGCCGAACTTGTCGGGGTTTTTCTGCGCTTTCTTCAGACTGCCACGCGGCTCGCCGCGCCAGTGCTTGTAAGTGACGATCAGCGACTTTTCGTCGAGCATCGCGGTCTGAATCCGCGGCCACGGGCACATGTAGACACAGACCTGCTCGCGCATGAACCCGCCCAGCCAGAATGTCGTGCCGGTCAGGACAGCGACCGTGGCATAGGCGACGGGGGCGGCGCTGCCCGCCCAGAAATCGCGGGTAAGGGTGGGCGCGTCGGCGAAGTACATGATCCACGCGCCGCCGGTCCAGAAACTGATGACGAGGTAGATCGTCCACTTCCAGAACCGCTTGGCGAGCTTCGACGCGCCCCACGGCGCCTTGTCCAGGCGCATCCGCGCGTTGCGGTCGCCGTCGACGAAGCGGTCGACGTGCTGGAACAGGTCGGTCCATACCGTTTGCGGGCAGGCATAGCCGCACCACGCGCGCCCCACGGCGCTGGTGACCAGGAACAGGCCGATGCCCGCCATGATCAGCAGGCCCGCCACGAAATAGAACTCGTGCGGCCAGATCTCTATATCGAACATGTAGAAACGCCGATTTGCGAGGTCGATCAGAACCGCCTGATCGGGCGCGTAGGGACCGCGATCCCAGCGCAGCCACGGCGTACCGTAATAGATCCCCAGCGTGACCAGCATGACCAGCCACTTGAATCGCCGGAACCGCCCGTCGATCCGCTTGGGATGGACGGTGGTGTGCTTCTCGTAAAGCGAGATTGGCGCATCCGGTGCGGGCGTAGAGGGTTTGCGCGCGGTCGCCGGATTGGCGTCCTTGGCGACGCGCGCATGATCGAGGAGATCACCCTCAGGAAGGGGGTCAGGGGGCTTCATCGACCTCCACCTCGGGGTCTTCGGCAACCTCGACGATATCCTCGCCGCCGCCAAGCGAATGGACGTAAGCGGCCAGCATCTTGATCGTAACCGGATCGAGCCGTTGGCCCCACGCGGGCATCATGCCGTAGCGCGAGTTGTGGACGGTGTCGGTGATGTTCTGGCGGCTGCTGCCGTAAAGCCAGATCGCATCGGCAAGGTTCGGCGCGCCAAATTCGCGGAGGCCGGTGCCGTCGCTACCGTGACAGACCGCGCAGTTCGCCTCGAACAGGCCCGCACCGCGCTGCGACGCTGTGCTTGCCGGTTCCAGGTCGGAGAGCGTCCGCACGAAGCTGACCACGTCGGAGATTTCGCTGCCGCTCAGGATGCCATCGCGACCGAAGGCGGGCATCTGGCTGAACCGGGTGTCGTCGTTGCCCGGTTGACGCACGCCGTGGACCAGCGTGTATTCGATGGCTTTGATGTCGCCGCCCCACAACCAGTCGTCGTCGTTCAGGTTGGGATAGCCCTTGGACCCCGCCGCACCTGCGCCGTGGCACTGTACGCAGTTCACTTTGAACGCCGCTGCGCCGCCGGAAATCGCCGCGCGCATCAAGCCGGAATCGGCATCCAGCCGCTCCAGCGGAGTGGTTGCCAAGGCGGCGGTGACGGCAGAGCGTTCCTGACTGGCCGCTTGCATCTCCTTCGCCAGATCGCCCCGGCTGGTCCAGCCGACCACGCCTTGCGTCGCCCCGTCGATCATCGGCCACGCGGGATAGGCGATGACATAGCCTATCGCGAAGACGATGGTGGCGTAGAACGTCCACAGCCACCAGCGCGGCAGCGGGGTGTTCAGTTCCTCGATCCCGTCCCATTCATGGCCGACGGTTTCGGTATTGGTGGCCTGATCGATCCTTTTGTCAGCCATCGTTCTCGTCCTTGAAGATCATGTTGGCCGCTTCGTCGTTCCTGTCGCGCGCGCCGGGCCGAAAGGGCCATGCGACAAGCACGACGAACACGGCCATCATCGCGATAAGGCCATAGCTGTCGGCAATGTGCCGCAGCGCGTCGTAGAGAGAGTGATCGCTCATCGTCCCTTTTCCTGCGCCAGATCCTCTTGCGCGGCGGCGGCGTTGACGTCGACCATCGTGCCCAGCACCTGCAGGTATGCGACCAGCGCATCCATCTCGGTCAGCTTGTTCGGCTTGCCGTCGAAGTCGCGCAGGTTGACCTTGTCGCCATAGCGTTCGGTCAGCCCCGCCGTATCGGCCATCGGGTTCGCCTGTGCCTTCATGTCGGTATCGGCATTCTCGATCATGTCGTCAGAATAGGGCACGCCGACGCGCGACAGGGCGGTCAGGTTCGCGCCCATGTCCTTCACCTTCAGCGGACTTTCGGCGAGGAAGCCGTATTGCGGCATCACGCTTTCGGGTACGACCGACTGCGGGTTCTCAAGATGCTGGACGTGCCATTCGTCGGAATAGCGTCCGCCAACGCGGGCAAGGTCCGGCCCGGTCCGCTTCGACCCCCACTGGAACGGGTGGTCGTACATCGATTCCGCGGCAAGGCTGTAATGGCCATAGCGTTCGACCTCGTCCCGGAAAGGACGGATCATCTGGCTGTGGCAGACGTAGCACCCTTCGCGGACGTAGATGTCCCGTCCGGCCTGTTCCAGCGGGGTGTAGGGGCGCATCCCCTCCACTTCCTCAATCGTGTTGTCGATCCAGAACAGCGGTGCGATTTCGACCAGCCCGCCGATGGTGACGGTGAAAAAGGCCGCCAAGCTGAGCAGCGTGACGTTCTTTTCCAGTTTCTTGTGTTTTTCGGTCATGCTCATGGCAGAATTCCTCAAGCAGCAGCCGGGACCAGAGGGCGATCCGCCTCACGGTCGTATTCGGGGGCGTACATCGGCGCTTCGTTGCGGAGCTTTCCGGCAATCGTCGCCCAGATGTTGATCGTCATGACCACTGCGCCGGCAAGGTAGAGACAGCCGCCCAGCGCACGCAGGATGAACATCGGGTGCAGCGCGGCGACCGTTTCGGCGAACGAGTTCACCAGATACCCGTCGGCCCCGTATTCGCGCCACATCAGCCCCTGCGTGATGCCTGCGACCCACATGCTGGCGGCGTAGAAAACGATACCGATCGTCGCGAGCCAGAAGTGCCAGTTCACCATGCGCAGGCTGTAAAGCCGTTCACGGTTCCAAAGGCGCGGCGTCAGGAAATAGACCGCGGCGAAAGTGATCATGCCGTTCCAGCCCAATGCGCCGGAGTGGACGTGACCGATGGTCCAGTCGGTATAATGCGACAGGCTGTTCACCGACTTGATGCTCATCATCGGGCCTTCGAACGTGCTCATGCCGTAAAAGGCGAGGGACATGACCATCATGCGGATGATCGGATCGGTGCGAACCTTGTCCCACGCGCCGTTCAGCGTCATCAGACCGTTGATCATGCCGCCCCAGCTGGGCATCCACAGCATGACCGAGAACACCATGCCCAGCGTCTGCGCCCAGTCGGGCAGCGCGGTGTAGTGCAGGTGGTGCGGACCGGCCCAGATGTAGAGGAAGATCAGCGACCAGAAGTGAATGATCGACAGGCGGTACGAATAGACCGGCCGGTTCGCCTGTTTCGGCACGAAGTAATACATCATTGCGAGGAACCCGGCGGTCAGAAAGAAGCCCACCGCGTTGTGGCCGTACCACCACTGGACAAGCGCACCCTGAACCCCGGCGAACAGCGGATAGGACCGGCTGCCCGTCAGGCTGACCGGCATATCCAGGTTGTTGACCACGTGCAGCATCGCAACGGTCAGGATGAAGGCCAGGAAGAACCAGTTCGCCACGTAGATGTGGGGTTCGCGGCGTTTCAGGATCGTGCCGACGAAAACCGCCAGATAGGCGACCCAGACGACGGTCAGCCACCAGTCGACATACCATTCGGGCTCGGCATATTCCTTGCCTTGCGTGACGCCCAGCAGGTAGCCAGTGGCGGCCAGCACGATGAACAGCTGATACCCCCAGAACACGAAACGGGCGAGGCCGGGCAGGGCCAGCCGCGCGCGGCAGGTGCGCTGCACGATGTAATAGCTCGACGCGATCAGCGCGTTGCCGCCGAACGCGAAGATCACCGCGCTGGTATGCAGCGGGCGAAGCCGTCCGAAGTTGAGCCAGGGTTCAAGGTTCAGGACCGGAAAGGCGAGCTGGAACGCGATGAACAGCCCGGCGGCGAACCCGGCCATGCCCCAGAACACGATGGCGATGACGCCCCAGCGGATCGGGTCGTCGTCATAGACCGATTCGTCGGCCGGCGCTTTCAGGATGCCGCGCGCCGCACCCGCGTAATCGAATGTCGTGACGCTGGCCCACAATGCTACCATCGCCGCAATCGCAACGATGACCATGTGCGCCGCAAATGCGCCGTCTGCGGCCAGCGCCATGCCGACGATGGCCAGCAGAAAAACAGCGAGCCAAATGCCCGCACGCGTGAGAACCGTTTCCACGGTTGCCCCCTTTCGTCAAAAGGTCCTTGGGGTTGATCCCTGAAGGCCCCCTTCGGCGCGTGCGGGCGCATTCGCATTGATGCAGGTCAAATGGCGATGCGCATACGACTTTTGTCGGAGCTTTCAGCAATTTGCGCTCGATCAATGCGGGCGCCCAGTCATGCTGGCAATCGGTGAAGCATCGAAGGGTGCTGCCAAGGTTTCCTGTCGATGCGCTGAAATTATCGGTCGAAATTTACTGTTGGTTTGAATGTAAACCTTTCCCGAAAATTCGATTCATAATGAAAGTGCTTCGGTTCGTTTGGGGCGGGACTTGGATGCAGGGAAAATTAACCCCGTCTCTCAAGTCATCTTTGCGGGTTCTTCGATTACGTCATGGTCTGCAGGGCTGTCCTGCCCCAGGGAGGAATACCAGATGAAGAAGTTCGTGCTTGCCGCCAGCGCCGCCATGGCCGCGGCCATGATTCCGGGCGCCGCACATGCGGGCAACCCGGACGGAAAGTTTCAGTTCAAGCTGATGGGCACCGCCGTGCTGCCCGATGGCGAACTGACCGATGTCGATCCCGGCGGCGTTCTGCCCGACGGTTCGGATACCAAGGCCGACAATAACGTCGTGCCCACCGTGGTGTTCGAATACTTCCTGACGCCGAACGTCAGCCTCGAAACCTATTGCTGTGTCACCAAGCACAACGTGACCGGCGCGGGCGCGCTGGAAGGGGCGGAGATCGTCGATGACATTTACCTGATCCCGGCAACTGTTACGGCGAAGTATCACTTCACCGAAGGCCCGTTCAAACCTTACATCGGCGCGGGCCCGACCTACTTCCTCTACCTCAAGGACAAGGCTGGTTCGGCCGCGCAGGGCCTTGGCGTGGATGATGTGGACATTGATGACGAATTTGGCTTCGTGCTTCAGGCGGGTGTCGACTTCCGCCTGAACGACAAGGGCCTCGGTCTCAGCATCGATGCCAAGCGTTATTTCATCGATGCCACCGCACGGTACTATGCCGATGGCGAGGAAGTGTTGAAAACCGAACACAATCTCGACCCGTGGGTCGTCAGCGCGGGTCTTGCCCTGCGTATGTGATCGGGAGCGCCGGGGCGGTTCAGCCCGCCCTGGCTTCCAGTTCCATGCGGTCGCGGATGACGACCGAACGGCGGGACGGCAGGTCGATGACCCCGTCCCGCTTCATTTTGGTGAACTGCCGGCTGACCGTCTCGATCGTCAGGCCCAGAACATCGCCTACCTGCTGGCGAGAGAACGGCATCTCGAACTCCTCGCTCTGCCCTTCGGGCGTATCGCAAGTCGCCGGTGCCATGCGTTGCGAAATTTCCAGCAGGAACGTCGCCAAGCGCTCTTCCGCAGATTTGCGACCCAACAGCAGCATCCATTTGCGCGTGCGGTCCAGCTCGGTCAGCGTGCGTTCGAGCAGTTTGTGCTCCAGCCGCGGATGTTCGCGCGCGAAGTTGTCGAAATCGCGCTGGGC
Organism: Croceicoccus naphthovorans; assembly: GCF_001028705.1. Taxonomy (NCBI): domain Bacteria; kingdom Pseudomonadati; phylum Pseudomonadota; class Alphaproteobacteria; order Sphingomonadales; family Erythrobacteraceae; genus Croceicoccus; species Croceicoccus naphthovorans. Next base: position 1,052,801 of record NZ_CP011770.1, read on the forward strand.
AAAAACGCAGACCCGCGCATCGGTCAGGGCCTCCACCCCATAAGGTGTCGTCGCCCCGAACGGACGACCGATGAAGTCCGATGGATAGACCAGCCCGACGATCTGTTCGCGCCCGTCTTCAAGGCTGTTCGACAGTTTCAGAACGCCGTGGATGACGTTGGCCACCAGCACCGCGCTTTCGCCTTCCCACAACAACTGCTCTCCGGCGGCGAGGTTGCGGCGGCGGCCGATATCGTTGAGCAAGGCAACCTCGTCAGGCTCCAGCCCGGCGCAGATCGCGCGGTTGCGGACGACACATGTTTGGCAAGAGCCCATGGGCCGGACATATCAGCGGCTTTTGAAGGCGGCAATTGCCGATGTGGCCGGGCAATTGCAGGGTGTGCATAGGCATTTTGTCCTATGAACCTGCCCGAATATGTCTCATTTCTGGACGCGGATGCGGTAATTGCCTGCGAAAAGCCCGGAAAACGCCGATTTCCGGTCCCGCACGGGCGGATTCGATCCGCGATTCGGTTAAGAATTCGGAAATTAACTGTAGTCGTTAGAATTGCGCAGGCTTAATCCCTTGGCGGATAAGGGAAGTTTTCCGCCGATTGTAATTGTTTGACGTTTTCCGGCGGTTTGCGCAGATTCCAGCGGTGCCGAGACGGGGGTATTGGCGGCGTTGAAGCGGATGCTTCAGCCTTTTTTATCGCCACAACCAGAACGGTCGACGGGTCAGCCGGAAATAGAGGCCGGAACCCTGATGTTTTTTGGACACGCATGGGTGCGTCATGCGTAATGGGGTGAACTGAAATGATTAACTTCGTAAAGAATTTCGTTGCTGACGAAGCCGGTGCTTCGGCTGCTGAATACGCTCTGATCATCGCCGTCGTCGGCGTCGGCATCGGCGCTGCTGCGCTGGTTCTGGGCGCTAACGTGAAGCAGGCGATTGATGGTGCTTCGGATGACATCTACAACTGTGTTTCGGCTGCTGATCCGGGCGCGGTTACCGGTGCAAGCGATGGTACCGAGTGCGATTGATCGCAATATAACATGATTAGAAGGGCCTCGCCGAGTGATTGGCGAGGCCTTTTTCTTGCTTAAATGCGAAAGCGTTGCAATTTAGGCACTATCTCTAAACTGTCCCGAAATTAGGCGCTTACAAACAGGCGTTAACCGGGTATGTTGGCGGGGATCACAGTTCCTGTTAGGTTCCGTGCTCAAGGGGGGTTAGCATGGGCAGTCGTAACCTTATTTATATCCTGATTGCGGTGGGCCTTGGCCTTGTCGCGGTCGTTCTCGCGAACTCGTACTTCTCTGGCATAGAGGAGCAGCAGGAGCGCAATGCGCAGCAGCAGCAGCTCGCCCGGATCGTCGTGGCGACTCAGCCGCTCGATTTCGGCAGCGCTTTGACGACAGAGAATATCAGGCTTCAGAATTTCCCGGCCAACGCGGTTCCTGTCGGTGCCTATTTCTCGATAGAGGAATTGTTGCAGGGCGGTCAGGTCGCATTGCGCCCGATTGTGCCGGGCGAACCGGTTCTGGCCGACAAATTGAGCGGCCGCGCCGTTCTTTCCGCCAAGCTGCCCGAAGGCATGCGCGCGATGTCGATCAGCATCAGCGCGCCCAACGCCGTGTCCGGCTTCATCCGTCCGGCGGACATCGTCGATGTCCTGCTGACCCGCGATGTCGGTGGCGAAAAGGTGACCGAGGTCATCATGGAGGCCGTGCAGGTCCTCGCCATCGGCACCGTGCAAAGCGAAAAGGCGACCGAGCCGGGCCTTGCCGGAACCGCCACGGTTTTGACCGACCTGTTCGGCGCGCAAAAGCTGACTCTGGCGAAGGAAATGGGGCAGATGAGCCTCGTCCTTCGAAATGTCGAAAGCGAAGAGGCCGAAGGTGTCGGCATGGCCGTTCGGGCACGCGATGTCAGCCGCCTTGGCGGCGGCGGTCCTGCTCCGCAGGCGGTCGTCTATGCGCCGCCGCCCGCCGCATCCGGCGGTGGCAGCGCGCCTGCGCCAGCCGCAGCGCCAAGGCCGCGCGGCCCGAGCATGACGGTCGTTCGGGGAACTGCGCCACAGAATTACCAAGTCGACAGTCTTGGGGGGAAATGACGAGATGCTGAAACAAGTCACCTTGGCCGCAGCCTTGGCGCTGGCTGGCGCCTCAGCATCGGCTGCCCAGGCGCAGGATGCCTACAGCATCCATGCCGGTTCGCTAGAGGTATCGCTGAACAAGAGCCAGGTCGTCACCGCGGATCGCGCGATCGACCGGGCGATGGTCGGCAATCCGGGTATCGCTGATGTCCTGCCGATTTCGGATCGCTCGATCTATGTGCTCGGCAAATCGATCGGCACGACCAGCCTGACGCTTTACGACCGGACCAATCGCGTGATTGCGGTCATGGATATCAGCGTCGGCCCCGACGTAGAAGGTATTCGGCGCGAACTTGAAGCGCTGATCCCCGGAGAGGCGATCGACGCGCGCATTTCGGCTGGCAAGATCATCCTTTCGGGCAGCGTCAGCGATGCCGGGGCCGCAAGCCGCGCTGCTCGTATCGCAGAGGCGTTTGCTGACGAGGAGGTGGTCAACCTGATCACTATCGGCGGCAGCCAGCAGGTCATGCTGGAAGTCCGTTTCGCCGAAGTCGTTCGCTCTGTCGGAGAGACGCTGGGTGCAAGAGGGTTCGGCACCGGCAACGATGTCGCTTTCGCAATCGGCGACGGCGCGTCGGCGTCCGGCAGTGGCGATCTGTCGGTCGATGGTGCCTCGGGCTACGGTGTGCTGAGCGCGATCTTTTCGCTGGGTAACCTCGATATCGAAGCCTACCTTGACGTTCTTGAACGCAAGGGCCTGTCGAAGACTCTGGCAGAGCCGACACTGGTCGCCCTCTCGGGTGAATCGGCCTCGTTCCTTGCGGGCGGCGAATTTCCCATTCCCGTTCGGCAGGGGGACAACGGGGGCACTTCGGTCCAGTTCAAGTCCTTCGGTGTAGGCCTTGCCTTTACGCCGACCGTGCTTGGTGATGGCGTGATAAATCTTGTCGTCCAGCCGGAAGTCAGCTCGATCGATACCTCCGCCGGGGTTACCAGCGATGGCGTCTCTGTTCCCGGTCTCCAGACGCGGCGGGCCAGTACGACGCTCGAACTGCGCGATGGCGAAAGCTTTGCGATCGCGGGCCTGTTGCGGCAGGATTATCAGACGACGGTGCGTCAGTTGCCCTTGCTCGGTTCGATCCCGATCCTTGGCACATTGTTCCGGTCCACCAGCTTCCAAAAGGGTGAGACCGAGCTGCTGATCGTGGTCACGCCGCGTCTGGTAAAGCCGATCAAGCCTTCGCAGGTGCGCTTGCCGACCGACCGGGTGGAAGATCCCGACGTGCTCGATACGCTGTTGGCGGGCGACGATTACCAACCTGTCGACCTGGCGCCCAATGTGGCCCCGACACCGACTCAGGAGGACCCCGGCTATGAATACTAAGATCCTGTTCCTTGCAGGCTCCGCGTGCCTTCTGGCCGGTTGCGCAACTTATGGCAGCCCCGAGGCTGGCAAGTTCGACAAGGCCGATTTCGGTGAGGCAAACCGCATGACCTATGCGGCTATGGTCGTCGATCCCGATCCGCAGTATGATGAACCGATGGAAGGCGATGGCGAACGCGCGGCCGATGCGGTTGAGGCGTATCGTGAGGGTGAGGTCGAGATCGGCACATCCGGCGGTGGCGGAATGAGCGGCGGAGGCGGGGGCTTCAGCGGTGGAGGCTCCAGCAGCGGCGGCGGCTTTTAAAGGGAGACGCGTCTTGCGGCGCGTTCGATCACATGAAGCTAAGGGCATTACGGGAATTCGGGTCTGACCAGACGGCGGCAATTGCGCCGATCTATGCGCTGTCCCTGTTCGGACTGATCGGCATGGCGGGTGTCGGCTTCGACTATGCCCGGCTGATGGCGCTGGATACCGAATTGCAGAATGCGGCGGATCAACTGGCGCTGGCGGCGGCGACGCAGCTGGACGAGCAGGACGATTCGATCACGCGGGCCGAGTCTGCCGGGCGGAATTTCTTCGCCAGTTCCACCAGTGATTACACCAATGAAACTCGCATTTCGAACATCGACGATGGCGGCGGCGATGACAAACGGTTGATTACTTCGGTGACGTTTAACTTCTATCAGGGGTACGACGACCAGAACGATCAGCCCGATACGCTGATTTCGCCCAGTAGTGGCTCTTATACGGCTGCGCAGCAGCGGTCCGCGCATGTCGTAGAGGCGGTTGTCGGCAGGCGATCGGTGCAATTTGCGTTAACGCCTATTGTCGGAGCGATTGCCGGTGACGCTGGCGGTTCGGCAATGGCGACTATGGATACGGCGTACTGCAAGGTGCCGCCGTTGATGGTGTGCCAGCCGCCAAGTAATCCAAACTTGGGTGCTATCGATGCAAGCGGCAATATTCCTGATCGCGGGAAGGGCATGCAATTGCACTTTTTGCCTAATGGAAAGACGGATTTTGACGACACGATCGATACCTCGACCGTCCCCGGACTGTTTGGGTTTCTGGAATTCCCTTATCCGAATCCCAGCGGTAACGGCAATCCGAATACGTCGCTGGGGTGGGAAGTGCCCAATCCGGGCTGCACAGATGATTCTGTCGATGCTCGTGCCGGTGTCCGGGTGCCCGAACAACTGGCGCTCAATACGAGGTTCGGCATTTACGACAAGAGTGCCTCGGGCTACTCGTGCAATAGCGCCACAGGGACTTTTTGCCCATCCTCTAACGCATCACGCGATCTCGTCGTCGACATTAGCGTAAACAATCAGAGCGCTTCCGATATTGCTGCCTATTCCTGTCCAGCGTCACCACCAAACAACGCCAATTTTGAGAAAATATCAAATTTCTCAAATCTTGCTGGTTATAATAATGAAAGGCCAGCAGGATATTCGCGCGACAACTGCCACAAAAGTGGCACCTGTGGCGTCATTGGAACGACGGCGTACGATTGGAACTTCGCCGATTATATGCAGCGTGTGCATGGCTTTACCGTTACTCCGGGTGACTCGACAACTTATCCTTCCGGACTGAGTGGGCAAGCCCGCTATGACGTCTATAAGTGGGAGAAGGCGATCTCCACGCGAACAGACCCGTATCGTGCTGGATATCGGGTTGAGGCAAAAAATAACGGCAATACAACCCACTACTATTGCGCTTACCCTCGCCCGCAAGAGGGTACGCCAGTAGAGACGCCGACGGTTCGGAAAGATAGGCGTCTCCTCCAAGTTGCGTCGGTCGATTGCTCTAATGTGACCGGTAAAACAGTGACAATAGATCGCTATATTGACGTTTTTCTGGTAGAGCCTGCGCGAGATAGCGGGAGCCAAAAGGAGTTTTACGTCGAAATACTTGGCGAAGACCCTAACGCCGGAAGTAATACAACCTTTCAGCAGTTTGCCAAGCGTAAGGCGGTGCTGATCCGATGATCGGTTTTATCCGCCAGTTTGCAAAAGATGCGCGCGGTGCGGCTTCGTCCGAATTCGTGCTGGCCATACCGATGATCCTGCCGTTGATCTTTGGATCGATGGAGGCTGGCAACTTCTTCTGGAGCCAGCAGAAGCTGACTCAGTCCGTGCGTGATGGCGCGCGGTTTGCTTCACGCCAGAATTACGGCTTGATCTGCCCAAATCTCGATAGCGATCTTGAAACTGACATCAAGAATATCACCCGGACCGGGCTGCTTTCCGGCGGCACGTCGAAACTTCCCGGCTGGGAGAATTCCGAAATCGACGTCGTTCCGAACTGCGGTGCCTTTACGGCTGGCGGCATCTATTCCGGATATGGCGGTGCCGGTGCAATCGTGACGGTTCGGGCGGTGGGTGTGCCCTATCGTTCGATCCTCGGTGCGCTTGGGGTTATCGATGACACCTACAAGCTTGCCGCAGAAGTTCATTCGCCGGTGATTGGCATATGATTTTTGTGCAGCGGCTTCTTGACGATCGTACGGGTGCGAGTGCGGCAGAGTTCGCGCTTGTGCTTCCGGCAGCGCTTTTGCTGCTGTTCGGTGTCATCGATGTCGGGCGCTATGCCTGGCAGTTGAACGAATATGAAAAGGCCGTCCAATTGGGGGCACGCTATGCCGTGGCCACCACCGTCGTGCCAGGCCAACTGGCCGGTGATCTGGCCTTTGCCAATCTTTCCTGCAACGGCGGCCCCCTGCAATACGGTGACACGATTTGCGCAGACGCGATGCAAACGATCGTTTGCGTGGACGGCAATCCAGCCGCAACGACGATTGCTGCTGCTTGTTCGTGTCCAAGCGCCGATGGACAGGTCTGTCTGTCGGGAAGCGCGAACAATTCCGCCTTCACCAATATCGTAACCCGTATGCGCGTAGCATCGAAGCGGATCAACGCGAATGATGTTGTGATCGAATACAGGGGTTCCGGTATCGGATACTATGGAGACCCCGCGACGTCGTTGGACAGTGCCAATAACGTCATCCCGTTGCCGGACGCCGCCCCCATCGTTACGGTCAAATTAACCAATCTGCGATATCAGCCCATCACGCTGACCTTGGTCGGCGCTGATGTGAAATATCCCACGTTCTCGTATTCGCTTACGCTTGAGGACGGGGATGGGACAGTGGCGAGCTGAAGAAATGGGCAATATGGAATTCCCTTCGGAAACCGGAATGAGGACGGACCGTAACCTTCCGTCAGGCATCCACATCGTCGCACAAGCGCGCCATTCGCGGGCCTTGGAAACGGCGCTGGGCGGGTCGGTCGAACTGGTCTCGCTGGAACCGGAAGAAGCTGTCTCAGAGGCAGTTGTCCGCACGGCCAGCGCGCTGGTGCTGGAGGTCGATCCGACGTCGAAGGCATCGCTGGCGCGGGTTTCAGAGATACGTGCGATCCGCCCGGGCCTGCCGCTGATCGTCGCGCTGGAACATGCGGACCTTTCCCTGACCCGTACCCTGATCCGTCAGGGCGTGAGCGATGTGGCGACATTGCCATTCGATGTCGAGGAACTGGTCGGTCAACTGCTCGACGTGTCGGCCAGCCTTGCGCCGAGCGACAAGGCGCAATTGGCGCTGATGGTATCGATGGTCCGCGCCTCTGGCGGTGTCGGGGCGACGACGCTGGCCACGCATCTGGCTGAATCGCTGACCGATTGCGGCGGGCGTGCGATGGATGTCTGCATCATCGATCTGGACCTGCAATTCGGGCAGGTCGCCAATTACCTGAACCTCAAGCCCAAGACGACCGTGCTCGACCTGCTCGACGCGTCGGATCGTCTGGACGAGGATCTGGTCCGCGACGCGGCGCAACAGACCGAGCAGGGCATGTCGGTCATTGCCGCCCCTTCGGTTATCGCGCCGCTGGAGGATGTCGATGTCGATCGCCTGCTCAACCTGCTCAAGGTTGCGCGGCAGAGCTTCGATTTTGTGCTGCTCGACCTTCCGGCGAACTGGACGAACTGGACGCTTTCGGCTGCGCTTGCCTGTAACGAGATTCTGGTCGTCACCGATCAGTCGATCACCGGGCTGCGCCAGACGAAGCGGGTGATCGAGCTGTTCGACGTGATGCAGGTCAGCCGCGAAAACGTGCGCGTGGTGGTCAACCGCGTGGGCAAGAAGCTGTTTCAGGCGATCAGCGTGGGCGAGGTTGCCGATACGCTGAGCCGGCCGGTCTTCGCGACCGTGTCGCGTGACAAGGGGGAATTGCAGGTCGCGCAGGATCAGGCGATGCTCCTGTCCCAGACGAACCGCCGCTCGGCATTCGTGAAGGACGTGGACAAGCTGGCCGAGGCGATCTGCGAACAGGTTATGGGGTCGTAACGCATGAAGTGGTCGGTCAAGCGCGCAGAGGAAACGGTAGAAGCGCCGATGGCGGAAACGCCCGCGCCGCTGCAAACCCTGGATGGGGAACAGGACGAGCAGAAGAGGCGCGCGCTTGAACTGAAGGTGTCGATCCACCGGGCGCTGCTCGACAAGATCAACCTGTCGGCGCTCGACAAGATGCCGCGGGAGCAGATCCGCTCCGAACTGTCCGAAATTATCAACGAGATCCTTGCCCAGCGGCAGGAAGCGCTGAACCGCACCGAACGCACCGCGCTGGTCGACGACGTGCTGGACGAGCTGCTCGGCCTCGGCCCGTTGGAGCCGTTGCTGCAGGACGATTCGATCACGGATATTCTGGTCAACGGGCCGAAGACGGTGTTCGTGGAGCGCAGCGGTCTGCTCGAACGCGCGCGGACAGAGTTTCAGGATGACAGGCACCTGATGCGCATCATCCAGAAGATCGTCAGCGCGGTGGGCCGCCGCATCGACGAATCCTCGCCCTATGTCGACGCGCGCCTTGCCGACGGCAGCCGAGTTAACGCGATCGTTTCGCCGCTGGCGGTGGATGGGGCGCTGCTGTCCATTCGTAAGTTCGCCAAGAAGCGCATCGGGATCGACCGGCTTATAGAGCTGGGATCGGTGCCGCAGCCGATGGCAGAAGTAATGAAGGCGGTCGTCGCCTCGCGGCGCAACGTGCTGATTTCCGGCGGTACGGGTTCGGGCAAGACGACACTCCTCAACGCGATGAGCTCTTTCATCGATACGCGCGAACGCATCGTCACGATCGAGGACTCGGCTGAACTTCAGCTTCAGCAGGAACACGTTGCCCGCCTTGAAACCCGCCCGCCGAATATCGAGGGCAAGGGCGAGGTGACGCAGCGCGAACTGGTGAAGAACGCGCTGCGTATGCGCCCGGATCGCATCATCGTCGGCGAAGTTCGCGCAGGCGAAGCGTTCGACATGCTTCAGGCGATGAATACCGGCCACGACGGTTCGATGACGACGGTTCACGCCAATACCCCGCGCGACGCGCTGTCGCGTCTGGAACAGATGATCGGCATGAGCGGGATCGACATTTCCGCCAAGTCGTCACGCGCACAGATCGCCACGGCCATCAACGTCGTGGTTCAGGTCGGTCGCCTTGCCGACGGTCGCCGCCGCGTGCTCAGCCTGTCGGAAATTACCGGGATGGAGGGTGAGACGATCACGATGCAGGAAATCTATCGCTTCAAGATTTCGGGCCGCGACGAACACAACAACGTCATCGGCCGGTTCGAGGCGACCGGTATCCGCCCGAAATTCCATGCCGAGGCGGTGTCCGCCGGCATCACCCTGCCGCCCGAACTGTTCCGTCCAGACTTCGATATGAACTGACATGATCGACATACTGCTCAAGGTCATTACGCTGATCGCCGTCTTCGGGACGGTGTTTCTCATCTCGCAGGTCGGGATGGATTACGTCTTCAGCAAGACGGCGCACACGCGCGCCGTGAACAAGCGCCTGAGGATGATCCGCGAAGGCAGCACGCGCGAGGAAATCCTGGCCCGCCTGCGCAAGGCCGCGCCGAAGCAGATCACGAACCTGCCCGGTTTCATGGTCGGCCCGGTGCGCAAGCTGGAACGCACGCTGATGACGGCGCAGCTGTCGCTGACGGCAAGCCAGGTGATGTTCATGATGCTGGGCGCGTTCGTCGGCATCATGGCGCTGCTGCTGCTGGCCATCGGCGGCGCGGGGATCGAGTTTTCGGCGGGCACATTCGTGCTGACCGCGGCGATTGCGACCTGTGCGGGCATTTTCGTGCCGTTGATGGTGATCGGCTCGATCGCGCAACGTCGCCGCAAAAAGATCGAGGAACAGTTCCCCGTCGCGCTCGACGTCTTCGTCCGGGCATTGCGTGCAGGCCATCCCATCGCCTCGGCCATCGAATTGCTGACGACCGAGATGGAAGATCCCATCGGCAGCGAATTCGGTCTTGTCGCCGATGAAGTCGCCTATGGCGCGGAATTGACCGACGCCTTGTCGGCCATGGCCGAACGCTGGGATCTTGAAGACATCCGCATGTTCGTCGTTTCGCTTTCGGTCCAGAACGAAACGGGCGGCAACCTGGCCGAGATCCTGCAGAACCTTTCCGAAGTGATCCGCGCGCGCGCCAGCCTGTACATGAAGGTCCGCGCGCTCAGTTCCGAAGGGCGGATGACGGGGTGGATGCTGACCATCCTGCCCATCGTCGCCTTCCTCGGCCTGTTTACGGTGAACCCGGAATTCTACCTTAGCGTCGCGCAGGAAACGATGTTCATCGTCGGCTTTATCTGCCTGATGGCTCTGTATTTGATCGGGTTTTTCTGGATCAAGGCGCTGGTGAACATCAAGGTCTGATCATGCTCGAACTTATCCTCACCAATCAGGCAACCCGGATGGCGACATTGTTCGGCATCTTCGTGCTGGTCGCGGGTGTCGTGCTGATCATCATCAGCGTGGCGAACCGCCGTGCGCAGGTAAAGGCCGGTCTGGCCCAGATCGCCACCGCCAACGCGCCGGTCGGCGTCGATGCGGGATCACAGGCCAGTTTGCGCCAGCGTGAGAACCAGAACGCCTGGGCCCGCCTTGCCGACATGATCGAGCGGACGGGCCTCGACCTCAACGATTCCAAGAGCGAACGCCTGCGCGACAAACTGATTGCCGCCGGGTACACCCATCCCGCCGCGCCGCGCATCTTCACGCTGGCGCGCATCGCGATCATGGCGTTCTTCCCGCTCGCCTTCATCTTCTTTGCCTATGCCTATTCGGAAGAGCCGCCGGGCTTTCTGACGATCTATATCGGCTGCTCGCTGCTCGGTCTGCTGGGCCTCTATTTCCCGAACCTTTTCGTTCAGGCCAAGGCGGATCGCCGCAAGGAAGCCATCATCAACGGCTTTCCCGATTGTCTCGACCTGTTGCTCGTCTGCGTCGAAGCGGGCCTTGGTATCGAGGCAGCGATGGACCGCGTCGGGCGCGAAATGGTAAAATCGCACCCGCTGGTGGCGCAATTGCTGTCGATCGCGGTGCTGCGGCTGCGCGCCGGCGCTACGCGTGAAGAGGCGTTTCGCCGCCTAGCCGAAATGGCGCGCGTGGATGAAATCCGGTCGTTCACCACGTTGCTGATCCAGTCGGACAAGCTGGGCACGAGCATGAGCTCGACACTGCGCGTCTATGCCGGGGAAATGCGCGAAAAACGGCGGATGCGGGCCGAGGAAAAGGCGCATCGCTTGCCTGTTCTCATTTCCATCCCGCTTGTGGTATGCATGTTGCCGACCATGATCGGGGTTCTGATGCTGCCGGCCAGCATCCGCGTCGTGCGGGATATCTTCCCGCTGATGAACCGATAGAGGGACCAAAGGGGGGTAAAATCATGCGCAAGTTCGCAACCATCGCCGGAATCGCGCTCGCCGCCACGGGGGTGAGCGGGTGCCAGATGATCACCGGATCGGGTCTGGCCTCTGCCGATATGAGCAAGCTCGACATGTCCGAGTACTTCGCTCAGCGGATTGCCACGGGCCGTATGCATCTGGCGAACCACCGCCCGACGCGTGCGATCACCGCGTTCCAGCAGGCGTCGTACCACCCCGACTATGCGGGCGATGCGTTCAACGGCATGGCGATCGCCTATGACCAGATCGGTCGCCCCGATCTTGCCGCCCGGTATTTCGAGGCTGCGATGGCCGCCGCGCCGCAGGATGAACGGTTCGCCCGCAACTTCGCGCGCTTTCAGGGGCGTGAGGCGATGGCAATGTCCATTCCGCAGATCGAGGAAGCGCCGGTCGAACTGGCGGTCAAGGAACCTGCCCGTCCGGACGTTCGCGGCCCGATCCGTGTCGAAGTGCCGTCGTCCGACGTGCCCAGTGCCGTTCATGTCGAACGCGCGCCGCCGGTCCGCGTCGCCCGCGTCTCGCAGGCGGAAGTCGCCGTCGGTACCGACCGCGAAAGCGCCGTGCGCACCGCGCTTGCGCAGCCTGCAGCCAAGGTAACGGTAGAAAAACGCAGCGCCGCAGAACGCACCGCAATGCGGGCCCGACGGGGCGCACAGGCGCGTAAGGCCTACCCGATCCGCATCGTGCTGAACGATGCGTCCGGATATCGCCGATAAGACAGGAACTCTTCAGCGTGGATCCCTATGCCGTCGCGCTTGCCGCGATCTTCATCGTGTTCGCGTTGACCGGCGCGGTCTACGACATTCGCGAACGCCGTATTCCCAACTGGTTGAACGCCGCGATGCTGGTCACAGGCCTTGTGTTGGTGACCGCGCTGACCGGATGGCAGGACGGTCTGTCCGCCCTGGGCCACTTCGCCGCGGCGCTGGTCGGTGCGATGGTCATCTTTGCGCTGAAGCTGTGGGGCGGGGGCGATGCAAAGTTCTATGCCGCCAGCGCGGGCTGGTTTCCGATCAAGGCGGCGCTGGGCCTGTTCGTCAGCGTCGCGGCGGCGGGCCTGATCGTCGCCATCGTCTGGTTGCTGTTTTACAAGCTGACGGGTCGCAAGCTGAAGCGTGGTGACAAGGTCATGCCCTATGGCGTGGCCATCGCGGCCGGGGGCATCATCATGATGCTGTTCCGGCCCGATGGCGGCCTTCTTACCTGATTGGCGCGGCGCTGCCTCAATGCAGGCTGTGCGGCATCCTCACGTCCCCTGCAACAAAGCGATTGCGGGCCAGCAGGCCCTCTATCCGCAGCGCAAGGTCCTCTGGCGAAAACGGTTTGGTCATGTAATCCGCCACCCCGGCGCGCAGGGCGGCCAGCACGTCTTCCTGACTGCGGCGGGACGTCATCATGATCACCGGGATTCGCGCATGGACCGGATCGCTTTTCAACGCGATCAGCGTTTCCATCCCCGACCGCACTGGCATCATCGCGTCCAGCAGGATCGCATCGGGCGTGCGGGTCTGCAACGCCTCAAGGCATTGCTCGCCGTCTTCGACCGTGTGCACCTCGTGCCCCACGGTGACGAGCCGGTGGCGCACCATTTCAGACAGGATTTCGTCGTCGTCGGCGACCAGTATGTAAGACATGTTTCCTCCGCGTCTGCTGCCCTATTCTAGCGGCTTTGCGGGACAGGCGGGCATGATGCGCGGGAACGGGCGGGGGGCGGCGATCATTGTCCCGGCATGGAGCAAATGGCCTACGAACCCCTCTCGCGCCGCAGCCGCGTGATCGGCAAGGCACGGCGCAAGATGACCGCGGGCCGTCTGGCAACCATCGCCGTCGTCACGCTGATCCATGTCGGCGCGGTTTTCGCGCTGTTGCGGGCGTTCGATATCGATGTCGTGCCCAACGCGGTGAAGGAGACGATTACCGCGATATCGTTGGAACTGACCCCCGAACCCGATCCGCCGCCGCCCGAAAAGGTCGAGGAGGTCGAGCCGGAAGGCGCGTCTGGTGCAGAGGCAGCGCGAGCGAAGCCGAAAGAGGTCAGCGCCCCGCCCCCCAAGATCGTGATCAAGGACCCGCCGCCCGCGCCCCCGGTATCGTCGGACGGCGACGAGAACCGATCGGGCGCGGCAGAGCAGGGCGCAGGCACCGGCGGTGGCGGCCCCGGCGTGGGTACGGGCAGCGGCGGAGAGGGTACCGGCAGCGGAGGTGTCGCCTATCAGCGGCGCGCCGAGAAGGTCGCCGGGGAAATTCGTGCCAAGGACTATCCGCGTTCCAGCGTGGAACAACGGGACGGGGCCTATGTCATCGTCCACTTCACCGTCACCGCCGGCGGCCGCGCCACCGGCTGCCGCGTCGCGCGGTCCAGCGGTAATGCAGAGGTGGATCGCATCACGTGCCAACTGGTCGAGCAGCGGTTCCGTTATCGCCCGGCCATTGATGGGAACGGCAACCCGACATCGGAAAAAGTCGGGTGGAAACAATGGTGGTGGCAGTAGATCGTAGCGTTACCATTTTGCGATTGCGATAAACCTTCGCATCTGCAACAAATATCTCTCTTGCCCAGTTAATCTAAGTTAACTTGCGGTGAGTCGTGGCATTTCCCGCGACCAAATTCGCGTTTGCAACGGAACTTCCAGCGGTTGGCGGCATTGCCCTAAGGTAGTCCCCAATAATCAGGTGAAGGTGGCCAGATGACCGATTTTCGTGATGGTTCTGCTTCTCTGCCCGCTCGCAACGGACCCAAGGACCGTGGGGTGGTTCCGCTTTTTCCCAAGTCTGACGCTTCAAACCGCCATATCGCCGTCATCGGCACCTATACCCCCCGCAAATGCGGCATCGCGACGTTTACCGGCGATCTGGTCGATCAACTCGGCCGCTTCCACCCCGAAATCGCGTTCGATGTCTATGCGCTGACCGATCCGGCAGAGGCTCTCGATTACGGCGACATTGCTGGCGAAATCATGGCTGACGAACGGGCAGACTATGCCCGCACTGCGCGGGCCATCAACGAGAGCGGCGTCGATGCCGTCTGGCTTCAGCACGAATACGGCATTTTCGGCGGCGATCATGGCGATATGGTCTGCGATTTCGTCGACAGGCTGGCCGCGCCGCTGATCCTGACCTTGCACACCGTTCTCGCCGATCCTGGCGAAAAGCAGCGCGCCATCCTGACGCACCTGTTGACGCGCGCGTCGCAGGTCATGGTGATGTCGCGTCATTCCGCCGATCTTCTGGCCCGGCTCTATGGCATCGGGAATGAGCGGCTGACCGTGATCCCGCACGGCGCGCCGGATCGGCCATTCGGGCGGCAGCGGGCGTTCAAGGGGTATCTGAATCTTGGTGACCGGCCGGTCCTGATGACCTTTGGACTGCTTGGCCCCGGCAAGGGGATAGAGCACGCGATCGAGGCCTTACCAGCCATTGTCGAACGTCATCCAGACGTGGTCTACCGCATCGTCGGGGCCACGCATCCCAACCTCCTCGCGCGCGATGGAGAGAGCTATCGCGAGGGTCTGCAGGCGCTGGCCGAGCGGTTGGGCGTTGCCGATCATATCGAATGGGCGAACCGCTTCGTCGATACGCCCGAATTGCTCGATCAACTGGAGGCCTGCGACATCTACATCACGCCCTATCCGGGGTTGCAGCAGTCGACTTCGGGTACGCTCAGCTATGCAGTCGCACTGGGCAAGGCGGTGGTTTCCACGCCCTATCTGCATGCAAAGGAACTGCTGGCCGACGGCGTTGGCGAATTTGTCGCGCCCGGTTCGGCGCAGTCTATTGCCGAGGCGGTGAATGGCTTGCTGGACGCGCCCGATCGGCTGGAGGCGATGCAGCGCCGTGCCTATGCGAAGGGGCGCGAAACGATCTGGCCGCGGTTTGCCGATGCGGGGGCCGCGCTGGTCGAGAAGTCGGTTGCCGCGCCGCGCATCCCCGCCGCGCGCCTGTTCGCGACACCGGGGCTCAGCGGCTTTACCACCATGTGCGATGATGTCGGGATTTTTCAGCATGCCATCGGCACGGTGCCCGATCGCAATCACGGATATTGCGTCGACGACAATGCTCGCGCTCTGATGCTGATGAACCTGGCGGACGGGTTCGATGCGCGCGATGCTGATGCCTGGTCACGGCGCTTTGCGGCATTCGTGCAGGATGCTTGGAACCCGGATCTGAAGCGGTTCCGCAACTTCATGGGTTACGACCGCAAGTGGTGCGAGGATTGCGGGTCGGACGATTCGAACGGTCGCGCCATCTGGGCGCTTGGTCACACCGCCGTCCACGGATGCAACGAAGACTTGCGCTGGTGGGCGCGGGGGTTGTTCGACGCGGCGCTGGAAGGACTGGCCGACATCGATTCGCCGCGCGCTCTGGCGTTTGCGATGTTGGGTGCGGCATTGCGGGTAGAGGGCGAGCCCGATCACGCCGGGGCCTTGGCCTTGCTGGAACGCGGCGGGGCGGTGCTTGACGGCCTGCTCAATGCCGTGCGTCGGCCCGACTGGGCGTGGTTCGAGGCGGTTCTGGGCTATGACAACCCGCGATTGTCGCAGGCATTGATCGAGGCGGGCCGCATTCTGAACCGCGAAGATTGGCGCGATTCGGGGCTGACGAGCCTGGCCTGGATCGCTGAAATGCAGACCTCTGCCACCGGACAATTCCGCGCCGTCGGATCCGACAGTTTCTACCGCCCGCACGAAATGCTGCCCTTTGATCAGCAGCCTTTGGAGGCGCAAGCCGCCGTCGATGCCGCGTCCAGCGCGTTCCGCGTCGATCCGGCCCGCCGCTGGTTCGACCATGCCACCATGGCCTATCGCTGGTTCCTTGGCGACAACGACCGGGGCGCGGTTCTGGCCGATGTGGCCACGGGCCGCTGCCGAGACGGGATCACGCCGCGCGGGGCGAACCGCAATTGCGGGGCGGAATCGATTTTGGCGTTTCAGCTTGCCCACTACGGCGTGATAGCTCTGGCGCATTACCAGCAACCCGAATCGGGCGGAGACATCCTTGAGAGCCAGCGAATACCCCAAAAGCCCACTGCGCATATCCGCTGACCGTCTTCTTGCAGACCCGTCGCGGGTCGTCCTTCGTCCGTTTCACCTTGGCTGGCAGGCCCCCACCGCAGATGGCAACCGGGCGCAGACTCTGGTCGAGGATATCGCTTCGCTGACCGAAGATCAGGCGGAGATAGAGTATCGCCGCGTGCAGCAGGATTTCGCCGAACGCCACTGGCAGACGGAGCGGATGTTCCTGGAGCGGTATGCAGAGGTGTGCGAGGTTCTGGACCTTGATGGCAAGGACTTTTCCGACACGCGGCGGAAGCTGATCGGCAGCTATTTCTGCCACGAATACACGTTCGCCGCCGCCGCGCTGATGAACCCGTCCATCGTGCCAAGCCCGGACCAGTCGGGCATGGGCGATGGGGCCTGCCGCTTCATCATGTCGCTTCGCGCGGTGGGTGAGGGGCACATCAGTTCCATTGCTTTTCGCGAAGGCATCCTGCAGCCGGGCGGCGAATTCTCGCTCTGGCCGCAAAACAGCTTTGCCACCGCCGCCGACAGCGCCATCGCCGAAGTCGGCGGGGACGAGGCGGTTACCGTCTATCGGGAGGAGGATTCCAGCCTTTCCAACACCGTGATCTTTCCGGTGACAGAGCAGCAGGCGGGCGGGTTGGAAGACCTGCGCCTCGTGCGGTTCGATCATGGCGATAAGGATTACGAGTGGATCGGCACCTACACCGCCTATTCGGGCCGCTCTATCCGCAGCGAGCTGATGCGCACGCGCGATTTCAAGAGTTTTCAGCTGGAGCCGATCCTTGGCCGCGCGGGTCGCAACAAGGGCATGGCGCTGTTCCCGCAGACGATCGGCGGGCGTTATGCGATGGTCGGGCGGCAGGATGGCAAGAACCTGTTCCTGCTCTATTCCGACGATCTGGCGACGTGGGACGACGATGGGCAATTGTTGATGACGCCCAAGTACCCGTGGGAATTCATCCAGATCGGCAATTGCGGCAGCCCGATCCTGACCGATCATGGCTGGTTGTTGTTCACCCACGGCGTCGGTGCGATGCGCCGCTATTCGCTGGGCTGTGCCTTGCTGGACCGCGACGATCCGTCGAAAGTCCTGGCGCGCAGCAAGGTGCCGGTTCTTACGGCGGAGGACGATGACCGTTCGGGCTATGTGCCCAACGTGGTCTACACCTGTGGAGCTATGCAGCTTGGTCAGGAGCTTTTGGTCCCCTACGGCATTTCGGACAGTGCCGTCGGTTTTGCAACGTGCAGCATCGACGATCTGATGCAGATAATGGAATAAGAGGGTTGCAGCGAATGGGTCAGATGGTTCCGGTGGTTTTGTGCGGCGGCAGCGGCACCCGGCTTTGGCCGAAATCGCGCGCGACCAAGCCAAAGCCTTTCATCCCGCTGGTGGGAGAGGAGCCGCTGTTCCTCGCCACGCTGAACCGCTGCGGCGATACGGATATGTTTGCCGATCCGATCGTGGTGACCGGCGCAGCGCATCTTGGCCATGTGGAGGACTTGTTGCCGGGCGAGGGCGGGTCGGTCATTGTCGAGCCGATGGCCAGGAACACCGCCGCCGCCATCGCGCTGGCCGCGTGCCGCTTGCCCGAAGATGCGGTAATGCTCGTTTGCCCCAGCGACCATCATATTGCCGATTGCGACGCCTTCACCGCCGCCGCCAGCCGTGCCGCCGATCTGGCGAGCGATGGCTGGCTGGTCGCGTTCGGCATTACGCCCGATGCGCCGGAAACCGGGTTTGGATACCTGAAGCAGGGAAAGGCGATTGCCGACGGATCGTGGGCCATCGAACGCTTCGTCGAAAAGCCCGATCTGGCCAAGGCGCAGGCCTTTCTGGACGAGGGCGGGTATAGCTGGAACGGCGGCCTGTTCGCCTTCCGCGCCGGGACGTTCATGGACGAATTGACCGCACACCGCCCCGCCATCGCCGCCGCCGTGCGCAAGGCGGTTGCCGCGGGGCATGAAGACGGGCGCAGGTTCTATCCCGAAGCGAAAGCGTTCGCAGAGATCGAGAGTGAGAGCGTCGATTACGCGGTCATGGAAAATACCGCGAAGGCCGCGATGGTGCCGGTATCCATGGGCTGGTCCGATATCGGCAACTGGTCCGCGCTGCACGCCGCGCTGGATCGCGACGATGCGGGCAACACCGCGCGGGGGCGGGTCGAACTGGTCGACTGCCGCAATGTCATGGTCGATACCGATGGGCCGCGTGTTTCGGTGATCGGGCTGGAAAACGTGGTCGTCGTCGTCGATGGCGATGACGTGCTGGTCACGACTGCCGATGGCGCGCAAAAGGTCGGCAAATTGCAGGGGGCGGCCAATCAATGATCCTGCCGACGATCAGCGTTGAAAAGCCGTGGGGCAAGGACACGCTGCCCGCACCGTTCACTGCGCCCGATGGCAAGCGCATCGGCGAGATCTGGTTCGAACCGCCAGAGGCGCTGCCCGAGCTGCTTTGCAAATACATCTTCACCAGCGAAAAGCTGTCGGTGCAGGTCCACCCCGATGACGATCAGGCAGAAGCCGCCGGACAGGGGCGGCAGGGCAAGTCCGAATGCTGGTATGTGATCGATGCCGACGAAGGGGCGACGCTGGGCGTGGGTTTTGCCGAGGACATCGACGCCGACGCCATGCGCGCCGCGGCAATCGACGGATCGATAGAGGACAAGCTGGTCTGGCACCCGGTAAAGGCGGGCGATTTCTTCTACATCCCGGCCAATACGGTGCACGCCATCGGCGCGGGTGTCAGCCTGATCGAGGTGCAGCAGAATTCGGACATTACCTATCGCCTGTACGACTATGGCCGCCCGCGCGAATTGCATCTGGATGCCGGGATCGCGGTGGCGCGCGGCGCACCCTACAACATGGAACTGTTCCGCCACGTGCCCGATCATGGGACACAGCGGCTGGTGAACGGGCCGTTCTTCGTGCTGGACCGAGTGCACGGCCCGATCCCCGAAATGAACGCGCGCGACTATCCCGCTGCGTTGCTGGTGATCCCGCGTACCCCGGGCACGACCTTGGGCGGCAAGCCGGTGGCGGTCGGCGAATGTGCACTGGCGCAATCGATCGGCGATGTGGAAGTGGCGGAAGGCGCGCTCTGCCTGTTGACCAGACCGCGCTAAGCCCGCTTTTCGTGCGGCTGCCCTGTCGCTAGAAGCACGGCATGATCGTTCAGACCATCCAGCTTGCGCTTGCGCCCGTCTTCGTCCTTGTCGCCATCGGCAACATCCTGAACATGCTGACGTCCCGGCTGGGTCGGGTGGTCGATCGCACGCGGGAAATGCAAGAGGCCTATCGGACCACCACGGGCGAGGAACACGATGCCAGCGTACGCGAATTGCGGATGCTGGCGCGGCGCACGATGCTGATCGGCAGGGCGCAATTGATGATGGTGCTCAGCGCGATCACCATCGGGCTTACGGTGGTGATGATCTTCTCGGGCAGCTTTCTGCACGCCGCGACCGAACCGGCGGTCGCGCTGTGCTTTGCCGCCGCCATCGCGCTGTTGCTGGCGGGTTTGATCCTGTTCCTGATGGAAACGCGCGTCGCCTCGGCGCAGTTGCGCGTGCCGCTGGCGTTTCTGGAGCTGGACCGAACGCTTTAAGCGAGCAGTTTGCGCCCGCTCTGTTCGATGGCACCCTGAATCATCGGTTCCACGAACGACAGCGCCATCGGCAGGTCGACGGTGAACACCACCGCGCCGTCCTCTATATCCACGTTGCCGTTCATTTCCTGACCCATCGCGCGGATGGTCATGACCATCCGGTCTTCGCTGGCCCAGCTGGTTTCGACGTCGGCCATGCCGCCGGGTACGAAGCCAGTGATCGAATCCTGCTTCTCATCCAGGCGGCGGCGAACTTCCTCTTTCGAGAGGGAATGGGGCACGGATACGCGCATATTTTATCGGTCCTTGGTCTCGTCCAGCGCCTTTGGGGCGGGCGCTACGGGCGGAAGCGCCGGGTCTGGCGCGGATGGAGGGGGAAGCGCAGTCTGCGTCTCCCCGTACTTGGTATCGAGATAGCGCTTGCGCACCGCCAATGCATCGAGGTCGCCCTCCGCCAATTGGCGGGTCACCGCGTCGATCTCGCGGCTGATCGATTTCAGGCTGTCGGTCAACTGCGCATCGGGCGTGCTGCCAACGCTGTCCTGCCCGCGCAAGTGCTTGGGAATGCGGGTATAGCTGGCGACGACTTCGGGCAGATCGCGGGTGACGAGGTTGCGGACATTGACCGCGGCGGGCGT
The DNA here is from genome assembly GCF_001028705.1 of Croceicoccus naphthovorans. NCBI lineage: Bacteria > Pseudomonadati > Pseudomonadota > Alphaproteobacteria > Sphingomonadales > Erythrobacteraceae > Croceicoccus > Croceicoccus naphthovorans. The sequence continues at coordinate 1,073,283 of NZ_CP011770.1, forward strand.
ATTCTCATCCAGCCCACGCAGTTGCGCGCCAAGTCCGTCCAACTGCACGCCGATCCCTTCGACCAGCGTCACCGCGGGGGCGGGCAGGGCAGGTCGCTGGTTTTCCAGCCACAATTCGGTGCGGGCGACGTTTTGCTGCAGGTTGCCTTTGGGCAGGGTTTCCAGCGTCGGCCTTTTCATGGCCGGGAATTTCATCAACACGCCGACCGCCACGGCCATCAGCAGCACGGTAACGAACAGCCCCTCGAACCCCAAGGCACTGACGAACAGCCCGAAACCCATCGCCGCGATTACGATGGCGGCAATCGCGACCAGGATGCGCTTCAGCTTCTTTGCGCCATGTTCGCGCTTCAGCCGCGCCGACCCGTCGCCGATCGACGCACGCCGGCCACCGGCGCGTTGCTCTATCAGCGAGTTGCGCCCGCCTGCCATGATCCGGTCGCTGTCGTGCGTGCTGTCGGCCATCGCGGCGGCTTCAGCCTTCCAGGCTCAGCAGCGGGCTCTGCTGCGTTTCGACCTGGGCTTTCGACGCGCCTTCGGCCCGGGCGATATAGCCGCGCGACTTCTCGACCTCGTCCGACAGGGTGTCGACGGTCTGCTTCATCGAATCCAGCGCCTTCAGCTTGAAGGTGTCGATGGTGTCCATCGTGTCATAGATGTTCTGGAACGCGCGTTGCAGCGTCTCCAGCGGGATCGTGCTCGACGCGGCCTGTTCGTGGATCTTGCCGGTCTGGTCGCGCAGCATCGTGCTGGTGGAATCGATGATCCCGGCGGTCGTTTCATTGAGCGCGGTAATCTGGCCCAGCACCAGCCGCTGATTGGTCATCGCCTGCGCCACGGTAACGGCGGTGCGCAGGGCGGAAACGGTGGTCGTGCTGGCGCGGTCAACGCCCTTCACAAGCTCGACGTTGTTCTTTTTCACCAGATCGAGCGCGAGATAGCCCTGCACCGACACCGCCATCTGGGTCAGTAGGTCCTGCGTCCGCTGGCGGGTGTAGAACAGCGCGCTCTCGCGGATTGCCTTGGCCTTGGCCGGATCGTTGATGTCGAGGTCGTTGGCCGCTTCCTCAAGCCGCGAATCCAGCGTTTTCGAGATGTGGATCATCTGCTCCAGCTTGCCCATCGCGTCCCACAGCTTTTGCCGTTCGACGTCGATGGCGGCGTTGTCCATCAACAGCTCGTCCTTGCCGCTGGCCAGCCGGGCAAGGATGGTCTGAATGTGCCCCTGCGCGCTGGTATAGCTGTCGAAATAGTGCTTCAGCTTGTTACCGAAGGGGATGATCCCGAACAGTTTGCGCCCGGTCAGCTTGCCCTTGCGACCGGGGTCCAGTTCCTCGACCGTGCGGCGCAGTTCGGTCAGGTCCGCGCCGATGCCGCTGTCGGCGTCCATCGCGCGGACGGGGCGATCCAGAAAGCGGTTCGACATGCCCGATGCAGCCATGATTTCCTTGCGGCCCATGCTGGTCAGCTGGTCCACCTTTTTCCCGAATTCGGGCGAGTTGGTGTCTTCCGCGATCAGGTCGGTTACGAACTGGTCGACCTTGTCGTCCAGCTTCGACTTCGTGCCTGCGTCCACTGGCACCAGACCCGCCGCCTTTTCGGGCGTGACCTGGGGCACGGGGCTCGGCGCGTCGAGCTTCAGTTCGGTGGCAGTCGTCGTCGGCTGTTCGGCCATGGTCATCCCGTTCTGATGGGCGATGCAGCGGCACCGCGTCTGGTTACTGTATTAGCGATGTAAGACACGTACTTCAAGACCGCGCGCGTGGCGACGTGATGATAGTGTGTCAATCCGCGCCGCCAAGCTGTTCGGTAACGTCGCGCGTCCACGAATCGCTCTCGATATGGCGCAGCAGCGCAAGGTTCACGTCTTCGCGGCGCGGATCGTCGGCGGGCAGGGCGATGCCGTAATCCTGCCGCCCGAACGATCCCGGCAGGACGCGCAAATCGTCTGTCGCCCGCCCATGCGCCACGTCGTACCGCAGGATCGGGTCGTCATGCACGAAGGCGTCGATGCTCCCGTCGGCCAGAGCGACCAACCCTTCCGACACCTCGGCAAAGCTGCGTGCCGAGATCCCGTCGCGCGCCAGCCATTCGGCTCCGGCGGAATCCGCGATCACGCCGACTTGCACCCCGTCGAGATCGGCGGGGCCGCTTACCTGACCCTCCAGCCGTCCGGTTGTCAGCGAGGACGCAATCATGCCGGTTATGGTCGAGATGATCAGCAGCGCGGTGAACATCCAGACCAGCGCGACCAGCTTGCCTGCGGGCGTGCGCGGGGCCTTGTCGCCATAGCCGACGGTGGTCATGGTCACCGCCGCAAACCAGAAACCCGACCCGACGCCGGTGGCATCGGCGGGAAATTCGTCCGGGTTGCGCTTACGCTCGGCCAGCCAGAACAGTGCGCCGACAACCCCCAGCATCGCGATCAGGACGAGAATGGTCTTGAGGAAACCCCACGTGAAGAACTGACCCAGCAAGGACAGCCAGCCCGGCGCATCCTTGCGCACGGCAATGCCATAGCCGGTGGTGAAGAACGGGTGGCTGAAATCGAGCTCGCGCTCGCGTTCCCGGGTGATGGTCAGCGCGCCGACACTGGCGTCGAATTCGCCCCCCGCCACGCCGTCGATCATGCCGGGCAGGTCGGTCTCTACAAAGCGATACTGGTATTCGTTCGCCTCCGCCACGGCGCGCCACAAGTCGATGGCAAGGCCTTCCCAGTGGCCGTCATCCCCCTTGATCGCAAAAGGCGGCGCTTCGCGCGTGGCGATCCGCATTTCGTCCGGGGTGGGGGTGGGTTGAGCGTGGGCGAGTTGCGGCGCAACGATCGCCGCCAACAGGGCCATCAGCGCGGCGAGGGTCAGTTGCACGCGGTTCATGCCCCGATCATGCAGTAATCGCCAAGGCATGCAAGGTGCGCCCGGCGCTGCATCCACGGGTGGCGGCAGGGTAAATCCGCTTCCGCCATGCGGGACGACGCGCTATTCAGCGGCGACACGGGTTTTGGAAGGGTAGAATTATGGTCCGCAAAATTGCCACCGCCATCGCGCTTGTCACCGTTGTCGCCGGGGTTTCGGCCTGCAACACGGTAAAGGGTCTGGGCGAAGACATCAGCTCGGTCGGGCGGGCCGGGGAAGACGCGATCGACTGATCGGGCCTGGCGGGCGGCGCGTCCGCCGCAAAGTGCCATGCAAAAGGGCCGGGCCGCGCACCATGCGCCGCCCGGCCCTTTTTGCTTATTCGAAAGAGATGTCCTTGTACGACTGAATGCTCAGCGCGCGGGGGATCACGCCCTTGACGCGGGTGTCGACCAGATAGTTGCGGCGCGGCCAATACAGCGGCGCAACCGGCGCGTCGTTCAACAGCACTGTTTCGGAATCGGAAAGCAGTTTCATCCGCTCCGCCTCTGTCGGGGCGACGCGGGCCTGATCGATCAGGCTGTCGAACTGCGCGTTCTTCCACCCGGTGTGGTTGTTGCCGCTATTGCTGGTGAAGATGTCGAGGAACGTCGTGGGATAGGCATAGTCCGCCGACCACGCCTGAAAGCTGACATCGAAATCCAGCGATTCCAAGGTGGCGAGATAGACCTTCCATTCCTGGTTATAGATCGTGAATTCGACGCCCAGCTTTTGTCGCCACATGCCCTGCACGATTTCGGCCAGCTTGCGGTTGTCTTCGTTGGAAATCGTCAGGATCTCCGCCGGGGGAAAGCCTTTGCCGCCGGGATAGCCCGCCTCTGCCAGCAACTTCTTCGCCTCCGCCTCGTCATACTTGACGATGTCCGAGGTGGGATAGCTGGTCAGCGCGGCGGGGACGAGGCCGGTGGCCGGGGTCTGGCCCGCCTTCAGCACATTGTCGATAATCGCCTTGCGATCGATCGTCATCGACAGCGCCTTGCGCACGCGCAGGTCGTCGAATGGTTTGCGGGTCGTGTTGAACGACATGTAGATCAGCGCAAGGAACGGGTCGGACCGCAGCTCGTCCGGATTGGTTTTCTGCACGATGGGGAACTTGCCCAGTTGCAGGCCCGATGTGATGTGCAGCTGCCCGCCCATGAACATCGCGGTTTCGGTCTGCGAATTCTCAATCGGATAGAACCGGATGCCGTTCAGCGCGACATTGGCGGCGTCCCAGTAATTCGGGTTCTTCTCCACCTCGATCAGCTTGTTGGTCGACCATTCCTTCATCTTGAACGGGCCGTTGCAGACGAAGTTGGTGCCCGATGCCCAATCGTTTGCGCGGTCGGCCATGCCGCCGCCGGCCTGCACCTGCTTTGGCGGCACGGGGAAGAAGCTGTGGTGCTTCACCAGTTCGGCAAAGAACGGGGTAGGGCCGACAAGGTCGACCTGCAGGGTCATGTCGTCCAGCGCCTTTACGCCGACGGTGCCGAAATCGGTGGTCTGGCCGCGGTTGAACGCCTCTGCCCCTTTGATGACGTAAAGCATTTCCGCATATTGTGCGCCCAGTGCCGGGGTCAGAATGCGCTGCCAGCTATAGACGAAATCCTCGGCCTTTACCGGCGTGCCGTCGGACCACTTGCCATTAGGCTGCATGTGGAACGTCCACTGCGAGAAATCGTCGTTCGGTTCCCACGATGCGGCGGCGCCGGGGGCCAGCTTCGTATCGTCGGTGGCGTTCATCTGCGTCAGCCCTTCGCACAGCGTGCTGACGATGCGCGCTTCGGGCATGCCGGTGTTGATCTGGCTGTCCAGCGTCTTGGGCTCTGCCTCGTTCCCGACCAGCAGGATCTTGTCGGCGATCGCCTGATCGGCCTCTTTCCCGCCCGATCCGCAAGCGGCAAGCGCGGCGGCGAGGAGGGTGCAGGTAACGGTCCGGAAACCCGGTCGAGGAAGGGTCATATGGGGTCAGTCCTGTCGTTCGGTGGCCGACAGGGCGTGCTTGGACCCGTCAGCGATATTCATTCCAGCTTTTGGTCAGCATCACCGCGCAATTGATGATCCCGACAAGCGAATAGGTCTGCGGGTAATTGCCCCATAGTTCAAGGGTCTTGGGATCGATGTCCTCGCTCAGCATTCCCGCGCCGGTGCGCCGGTCGAGCATCACCTCGAACAGGCGGCGTGCCTCGTCCGATTTGCCGGTCAGCGACAGCGCCTCGATCAGCCAGAAGGTCGCGACGTTGAACGCGGTATGCGGCGTACCGAAGTCGTCGGCGGTGTTGTAACGCAGCATGTGATCGCCGCGCCGCAGCGACTTTTCCACCCGGTCCAGCGTGGAGTGGATCTTCGGATCGTCCTTGGAAACGAACCGCAGGTCAAGCAGCTGGATAATGCTGGCATCGCGCAAGTTGCCGCCAAAGGTGGAGGAGATCAGGCCTTCCTCGTCATTCCAGCTGCGCTCCATGATTTCCGTATGCAGCCGCGCCGCATTTTCGCGCCAGTATGCCTCGCGCTTTTCAAGGCCGAGAACTTGCGCCGCATGGGCCAGCCGGTCGCACGCCGCCCAGCACATTGCCGCCGAATAAGTATGCACGTGGCTGGAATTGCGCAGTTCCCACAGGCCTGCATCGGGCTGGTCCCATATCGACAGCGCGCGTTCGCCGACTTTTTCCAGGCTATGAAAATCCTCGATCCCGGAAATGCGTAGCAGGCGTTGATCGGCAAAGGCCTGCGCGCTGGACAGGACGATCTGGCCATAGGCATCGTGCTGGATCTGGAACCATGCGGCATTGCCGATGCGCACCGGGCCCATGCCGCGATATCCGGCCAGATGCTCTGCCTCGCCCTCGGGCAATTCGGGATTGCCGCGCACGTCGAACATCGGGTGGATATGCCCACCCTGCGCCGCATCGACGATATTGCGCAGGAAGCCGAGATAGCTTTCCAGAACGTCCAGCGCGCCGATCCGGTTCAGCGCCTGTACCGTGTAATAGGCATCGCGGATCCAGCAATAGCGATAGTCCCAGTTCCGCCCGGAATCGGCGTGTTCCGGGATAGAGGTGGTGAGCGCCGCGACGATCGCGCCGGTATCTTCGTGCTGGCACAGTTTCAGCCCGATGGCGGCACGGATCACCGCCTCCTGCCACTCGAACGGAATGGCAAGGCCGCGCACCCAGTGCCGCCATTCCTTGGCCGTGCGGCTGAGCATGTCGCCGCATCCGGCCTCCAGACTGGTCGAAAAACTCTCGTCCGGGCCGAAGAAGAAGTGCAACTGGCGCTCGACGCGGAAGGGTGTTTCCTGTTGGACGAGGCCGATGGGCGCATCGGTCGTCAGCCGCATCGCCATGGCCGGAATGCGGAAGGTGATGTGGCTGGACCCGAAGCTGCGTTCGGGCAGGCTGGCACCGTATTCCGCCGCCGGGCGCAGGGCCATACGGATGCGGGGGCTGCCGCTGATCGGGCGGACCACGCGCACGAAGGCGACCGGGCGATAGATGCGGCCCTTGTCGCGATAGCGCGGGCAGAAATCGATGACTTCCAGCGCGTTGCCGTCCTCGTCGGCGTATTTCGTTTTCAGGATCGGCGTGTTGCGGATGTAATCCTGCTCGACAACGCGCCCGCCTTCCATCTCGATAGACCAGAACCCACGCGCATCCTCTGCACTGCGGCCGTGGTCGAGCAGCGAGCAGAACACCGGATCGCCATCGACGCGCGGAATACAGGCCCAGGTGAACGTGCCGCGTTTGTCGACCAGCGCCGAAGCCTGGCAATTGCCGATGGGCCAAAGCTCCAGGTCAGCGTGCGGGGCAGTCTGGGACGGGGCCATTTCGGCTTGATTCGGATCGCTCATCACAGGGGAACTTAGGCCCGATGCCGCCCCTGTGAAGCCCCGGCTGCGCGATTATTTTGCGCTGCGGCATAACCGGTCAGGCATCTCGACAGCGCGTGAGGCTTCGGTCAGAAGGGCATCGCACAAGCATAACGGGGAAGAAAAAGGGTCATCATGGTCGAACAGGCCGACGCCGTGCGCCGGGCACGTGCAAGTTTTACGGGCGTCCTGCTCTCATTGCGGCTCTGGTGGCGCCATTCGGTTGTCAACACCGTCGATCAGAGCTCGGTGATCGAGAACCGCCGCGAAGAAGCCGTGATCTCGGCTCGCTATATGTTCATGCTGGCGATGTCGGCAGGCATCGCGGTGCTCGGGCTATTACTGTCCTCTCCGGCTGTCGTCATTGGCGCGATGCTGCTGTCGCCGCTGATGGGACCGATCATCGGTTTGGGATTCGCGCTGGCCACGGGGGATTATGCCTGGCTCAGGAAATCGCTGCGCGCACTGGCGCTGGGCACGGCGCTTGCGATTGCCTTCACAGCGCTGATCGTTGCACTGTCGCCGCTCCAGACGGTGACGCCCGAAATCGCGGCGCGCACGCGGCCCAACCTGTTCGACCTGTTCATCGCCTTCTTCTCGGCATTGGCGGGTGCCTATGCGATGATCCGCGGGCGCGAAGGCACCGTCGTCGGTGTGGCCATCGCCACCGCCCTGATGCCGCCGCTGGCCGTTGTCGGGTTCGGCCTGGCGACATTGAACTGGACGGTGTTTTCAGGCGCGCTGCTGCTCTACATCACCAACCTTATCACTATCGCGCTGACCGCGATGATGATGGCGCGGCTATATGGCTTCCGCTCCAACCTCTCGGAAAAGCAGACGCGGCTGCAGGATGTTTTCGTTATCGTTGCCTTTACTGCGCTGGCGGTGCCGCTGGGCCTGTCGCTGGTCAGCATCGCGCGCGAAACCAACGCGACGCGGCAGGCGAACACCGCGATCCTCGATAGCTTTCCGGGCAAGGCGCGCATTTCGCAGATCGACATCGACTATCAGGCCGAACCGGTCAGCGTCTCCGCCACGGTGCTGACGCCAGAATTGATGGCCGGGGCAGAGGATCAGGTGTCGCGCCGTCTGTCGCGGATCATGGGCGGGCCGGTGGTGCTGACGCTCGACCAGTTTCAGGTGGGCACCAGCGCCTCCGCCGCCGAAAAGGCGCAATTGGCGGCGGCGCGGGCGAAAGAGCAGGAGGCGACCGACCGCGAGGTGCGCGATCTGGTGGGCCGACTTGCGCTGATCGCGGGCGTGAAAGAAAGCGACGTACTGGTCGACCGCGAAGGCCGCCGCGCGCAGGTAAACGCCGTGCCGCTGCCCGATGCCGAACTGGCAACATATGCCGAGCTGGAAACGCGGATCGTCGCCAATGTGCCGAACTGGACGGTGAAGCTCGTCCCGCCAGCCGGACCATTGCCGACCGTGACGCTGGAAGAGCCGCAGACCGGCGACGATGGCGCGCCCGTTTCGCGCATCGGCCCGCGTGCCAAGTCCACGCTGGACCTGATCGTCTGGTCCGCCGCGCGGATCGCCGCACCCATCGTGCTGAGCGGCGGGGCAGCGGATGTCGAGATCGTGCGCGCGGCGCTGGCCGAACGCGGCGTGCGGCTTGTCACGAGGAGTTCGGGTCGCGATACCGGCACCATACGGGTCGCATGGGCGCGGCCCGACGAGGCGACAGGAGAGCAATGATGGCAATAGAAATCCGCATACTCGTCTACGCGGCGATCCTGCTGCTGGTGCACATTTTTGCAGAGGCGCATTTCAAGACAAAGCAATACGGCACCAAATGGAACATGGGTGCGCGCGATGAAGACCTGCCGCCGGTCAATCCCGTCGCCGGTCGGCTGGGCCGCGCCCGCGGCAATTTCATGGAGACCTTGCCTATCGCGATCATCGCCTTGCTGGGCGTGGTCGTGGCCGACAAGGCCAGCGCGATGACCGCAATGGGCGGGTGGATCTGGCTGGGCGCGCGGATCGTATATCTGCCGCTTTATTGGGCGGGCATTCCGGTCGTACGCACGCTGGTATTTCTGATCAGCCTGATCGGCCTTGGCATGGTGATCTGGCCGCTGCTTTTCGCAGGGTAAATTATTCCGGCGCCAAGGATAATCCGAATCATACGCACGCTTATTAATTTGCGTGGCGGTTCAGTCGATTAGGCGTGAATCAGGAAAAAATCGCGGTGCCAGAACGAGATGGGGCCGCCCTACGTGGGGCGGCCCTCCTCTCCCAAACGGTAAATCCGTTATGCTGCACTCATGCTGCGAGGCGATATGGCTCTATTTCGCCCGAAAGGTAAAGTTTTTTCGCCTTGGCGCGGCTCAGCTTGCCCGATGACGTGCGCGGCAGGCTGCGCGGCGGGACCAGTTCGACCACGCAATTCATGCCGGTAATCGAGCGGACCTTGTCGCGGATCTGGTCGTGCAATTTCACGCGTTCCTGCTCGTCCGAAACGCGGCAGTGGACCAGCACGGCGGGCACTTCCTCACCATTGTCGGCCTGCACCGCAAAGGCGGCGATGTCGCCTTGGTGAAAGCCCGGCAACTGTTCCACCGCCCACTCGATATCCTGTGGCCAGTGGTTCTTGCCGTTGATGATGATCATGTCCTTCGCACGGCCCACGATGAACAGGTATCCATCGGCCATGTAGCCCATGTCGCCGGTGTCCAGCCAGCCGTCGACCAGACAAGCCGCGGTCGCTTCGGGGTCGCGGAAATAGGAATGCATCACGCTGGGGCCGCGGCACCAGACTTTGCCGATCACATGGTCGCGGCAGGGCTGATCGTTCTCACCCCGGATCACGACTTCCATGTCCTTCACGGCCTTGCCGCAATTGACGATGGCGCGATAGCGGGCAGGGCGGGACAGGTCGCGCGGGGATCCCGACAGACGCTCTTCCTCGACCAGCTCGACCTTGATGCCTTCGCCCGGCGGCATGATGGTGACGGCCAGCGTCGCCTCGGCAAGGCCATAGCTGGGGGTGAAGGCATTGGCCTCGAACCCGGCCTCTGCAAAGGCATCCACAAAGCCCTGCATCACGTCGGGGCGGATCATGTCGGCCCCGTTGCCCGCCAGTTTCCAGCGCGACAGGTCGAACCGTTCGCCGACGTTCGACTGGCTGGAAATGCGGCGCGCGCAGATGTCGTAACCGAAAGTGGGGGAATAGCTGATGCTCATCCCCTTGTTCCGGCTGATCAGGTCCAGCCAAGCCAGCGGGCGGCGGGCGAAATCCTCGGTCTTCAGATAATCGCCCGACACCTGATTGGCGATCAGCGACAGGAAACAGCCGACGAGGCCCATGTCGTGATACCACGGCAGCCAGGAAATACAGCGATCGTCCGGGCCGACCTGCATCCCGTGCGAATGGCTGGCAAGGTTCGAGAGCAATGCCTCATGCGTAACCGCCACACCGTGCGGGAAACGCGTGGAGCCGGAGGAATATTGCAGATAGCAGATGTCGTCCGGCTTCACTTCGGGAAGCTCGCAAGGCGTAGCATCGCGCGCGGCGAAGCTGACCCAGTCGATCCCCTCGCAACCCTGACGCTCTGCCGCCTGACCGGCCATTGCCGAAATCTCTTCCGGATAGAACAGGACTTTCGGATCGCTGGACTGCAACTGCACGGCCAACTGGTCGATGTACGATTCCTTGCCACCGAAACTGGTCGGCAGGGGCAGCGGAACCGGCCATGCGCCGGCATAGATCGCGCCGCAGAACAGGGCGGCGAAATCGGTCCCGGTCTCGGCCACCAGCGCCACGCGGTCGCCGGGTTTGATCCCCGCAGCGATCAGGCGGTACGCCATGCCCAGCGCATCATCGCGCAGTTCGGAATAGGGGTAGACCCGCGTCAGCTTTCCGCGCGGATCGTGGAAATTCAGGCCGCGCAATCCTTGCGCGGCATAGTCGATCGCCTCGGCAAAAGTGCCGAAATCGGCCATCCGACGCGGCAACGAGTCGGCGTTGGGCGTCGGAACAAGGGCGTCGTCAGCCGTGGGGGCGGTCTGCTTCATGAAGCTCTTTCAATCCCGTCCAGTTGCACATTCCCGGCCTGATACCAGCCGGTCCGATTAATCCGGTATGACTGCCCGTAATACCGATCAGGGCATTAACCCAATCGGCACAGTCATTTGCGCCCCGTTCCCATCACTTCATTCGTCGCAAGGGCGTTTCCATTGTTACGAGAGTGTGGCACGAATATGGCGTAATGGTTGCGGGCAAGGGCGCTTATCCCCGGAAAACGCGGGCTGCAAGGGTCGTTAAGCCCCTGACCCCGGCGCAGTTGGAAGAACTGGCGCTGGCCTATGTTGCGCGCTTTGCCACCACGGCCAAGGGATTGCAGAAGTACTGCCGCCGCAAATTGCGCGAGCGGGGCTGGGAAGACGCGGAGGAGGGCGCGGCCGCACCGGACATCGATGCGCTCGTCGAACGCTTCGTCCGCAACGGATACGTCAACGATGCCGAATTCGCCCGTGCAAAGTCGGGCAGCCTGCTGCGCCGCGGCTATGGCGAACGCCGCGTGGGGCAGGCGCTGACCGCCGCGGGGGTGGCAGAGGAAGACCGCGCGCATATTGCCGAGGGGGAGGCGCGCCATGCGGCGCTGCGGCTTGCCGAAAAGCGTCGGTTCGGTCCGTTCGGCGCAGACGGCGCACCGCCCGACGACAGGGCGCTTCGCGAAAAGCAGGTTGCCGCCATGCTGCGCGCCGGACACCGCATGGACGCGGCCCGCGAACTGGTCCATGCGCCCGATGCCGATGCCGCGCGCGAATGGGCGACGGCGCTGGATGACAAGGAAGACGACGCTTGAAATTCCCCCATTTCCAGATCGAACGCCTCCAGATCCTGCCCCTGCTTATCGCCGGGGTCCTCATGGCCTGCACTCCCGCCGCCGATGCCCCCGCCGCCGCGCAGGGCGAAACCGCTACCGCGATCACGCATCCCATTTCGGGCCTGCCGATCGTGCCGGTTACGGTCACTATCGATGGCAAGGCGCACCGGTTCAGCGCGGAATATGCGGGTGGGTACAGCGAACGGGCCAAGGGCCTGATGTTCCGCACCGCGCTGGGCCCCGACGAAGCGATGATCTTCGACTTCACGACGACCGACAGCAGGCCGTCGATCAAGCAGTTCTGGATGAAGAACACCTACATCCCGCTCGACATCATATTCGTGCGGGCCGACGGGGTGATCGACAGCATCGGGGCCGATGCCGTGCCCTATTCGGAAAAAGGCGTCCGGTCGGACGGGCCGGTCATCTACGTGCTGGAAATCCCCGGCGGTCGCGCGGCGGAACTGGGCATCGAACCGGGCGACACGGTGGAATTTGCACAGCCGGACGCATGAACGGGATGCAGCACGTTATGCCGGTTGCGCGGGCGCGCGCTTGAAGCTAATCGCTGGGCCACGATGAGCATCTTAGCGAAAATCTTCACCTGGTGGGACGGCGCCACCATCGGCACCCTGCTGAACAGCTGGCGCAACGGCATCGAAGTCGGCCACGACGCGCAGGGCAACCGCTATTTCAAGGGCAAGAAGCCCGGCGCGCAGGGCCAGGAACGCCGCTGGGTGATCTATAACGGCGCGAACGACGCCAGCCGGGTGCCGGCCGAATGGCACGGTTGGCTGCACGGCGCGTTCGAGGATGCGCCGGAATCGAATCTGCCCCCGCCGCGCATCTGGGAGGTTGACTATACCCCCAACGCCACTGGCACCGCCGGGGCCTATCGCCCCGCAGGCGCCCTGGAAAAGGGCGGCGTGCGGGCGCGCGCCACCGGCGATTACGAAGCGTGGTCGCCCGATCAGTGAGAATCTTCGCGCCGCTGACGCTCTCGGCGGCGCTGGCGCTTGCCGCCTGCGGGTCGGAGCCTGACGCCACGAACCAGCCGGGCGGGGTCAAGACCGAGGAAGCCGTCGCCGCGCCTGCCGCGAACGAGACGATGGCTGCCGATGCGGACGCCGCCGTGGGCGAAGACGGGCTGCCGCAAGGCACGCCGATGGAGCAGCGCATCGCGACGCTGGGTCTGCTGAACAAGCGCAACAACCTGACGCAGGACATCGTCCTGAAACCGGGCGAGCAAGAACGGGTCGGCGACGTGCTGATCAAGCTGGCCACTTGCGAACGCCGCCCGCCGTGGGATCCGGAGCCGGAAGAAGGCGCCTTCGTGCAGGTCTTCACGACCGAAGACCGGGATGACGACGACCCGGACTGGACGCGCGTGTTCTCGGGCTGGCTGTTCCTCAACAGCCCGTCACTGAACGTGGTCGAGCATCCGATCTACGATGTCTGGATCAAGGACTGCGCAATGACCTTCCCGGGTGAGGAAGAGGCCGCCAACGCGGCAAAACCGTCGGGCAACGGCACGTAAGGCGCCAGTTCGGCGGGCCGCATCGCCCGTTGCAACAGTTCCAGATAGCGCGACTGCGGCATCGCCACCGCGCCCAATGAGGCGAGGTGCGAAGTCATGAACTGGCAATCGAGCAGTTCCAGCCGCGCTTCCTTCATCGCGGCGACAAGCCAGCACAGCGCCACCTTCGAAGCATCGGAAACCCGGCTGAACATCGATTCGCCGCAGAACACGCGGTCGAACCCCACGCCGTAAAGCCCACCGACCAGCCGCCCGTCCTGCCAGCATTCGACCGAATGCGCACGGCCCATGCGGTGGAGCAGGGCATAGCTCTTGGCGATCTTCTCGCTGATCCAGCTTTCGCCATCGTCGTCCGTATCATCAGGTCCCACAAAATGACTTCTGGGAGCGGCGCATTCCGCGACCACCTGCGAAAAGGCGCGGTTGCACGTCACCACGAATCGTTCGCGCCGCAGCGTGCGAGCCAGCGATTTCGAGACGATCAGCCCGTCCAGTGGAAAGATCGCCCGTTCGCGCGGTTCGATCCACATGACTTCGGGATCGTCGCGGCTTTCCGCCATGGGAAAGATGCCGCTGCGATAGGCGAGCAGCAGCAGTTCCGGGTCGATAACGGCATTGGCATCGGGGGGAGGCGGACCCTTGGACATGCCCTATGATGGGGTTTGTCAGGCAAGAGATGCAAGAGGTGCTTGTCAGGCCGCAAGAAGGGCGATAGAGGCGCAGGCCCCGCAGGGGTGTAGCTCAGCTGGTAGAGCATCGGTCTCCAAAACCGAGGGCCACGGGTTCGAATCCTGTCACCCCTGCCATTTTTTCCGACATTGTTGAAAGGTTCCTTTCCCCATCCGGGGGCGCTGCGATTTGCCATTTGCGGCGATCCTTGCCAACGCGTGCCACAGGCAGCTTGCAAGGGGGCATGATGGCGGGCGACAACCCGATCGATTTCGTAATTCCGTGGGTCAACGGCGAAGACCCGGATCACGTCGCTCTGCGTAGGCAATATCAGCAAAGCGCCGGCTTCGAAGTTGCAGACGAAGTGAACGCCGCCCGGCGCTGGAGCGATGCGGGCGAAATCCGCATCTGCCTGTCCTCTATCGCGGCCCATGCACCGTGGGTTCGCAAGGTGTGGGTCATTACCAACGGCCAGCAACCGCCGCTTGAAGACTTGTCCGAACACTTCCGAAAGAAAATCGAAGTCGTCGGGCATGAACGGATTTTCCACGGTCATGATGCCTGTCTGCCGACGTTCAATTCCCTCGCCATCGGCACGGCGGCGTGGCGGCTGGAGGGGCTGGCTGATCGCTTTGTCTATTTTAATGACGATACGTTCTTGCTGGGCGATATAAAGCCGCAGGACTTTTTCATCGGCGACGACACGATCCTGCGCGGAAAATGGCAAACCAGCGATCCGGCAGAATATGTCACCAAGATCTATCGCAGCAGCAAGCTGAACGCGGCGGCGATGGCGGGTTTCGGCCCGGATCGCTGGTTCTCGCTAGCCCACTGCCCCATTGCGATGGACAAACGAATCCTGGCCGACTTCTTCGCACGTTCGCCCGATGCACTGGCGGCGAACCTGTCGCACCGTTTTCGCGATGGCAGCCAGTTTTCGATATCGTCGCTATTCGCGCATCTGGCACTGCGGGCGAACAGGGCGAATTTTCCGGGCAAGAAAGACTGGAAGACGTTCGATTCGACGTGGTGCGAAAGCGCATCGGCACGCGACCTTTTCGCCGCTCTCATTCTGAACAAGCTGAAGTGGCGAAAGCTGGTCTGTATCAATGACCTTGCGCCGATTGTTGCGGGGCGGTCGCGGCTTACGCGTTTGTTCTCATCGCTGATATCCGCATAATGGATTGGCATTGGTCAGGGATCGCCGCGTGACTGTGACCTCCAGATTGCAAAAGCGACTTTGGCCGCGACTGTTCGGCGTGCGGCTGTTGCCCGACGTGGTGGAACGGTGAACGCGATCGGGTGTGCCCATGCCGTTGACGCCGCGCCTGAAGCAAAAAATCGCCAAGTTCGATGAGAAGGGTGTGCTATTCATCCACATTCCCAAATCCGGGGGGAGAGCGGTTAGCGATGCGCTTTACGGCCTGCAGGTGAAGCACAGCTCTATCTGTGTATACCAAGCCGTGGTGCCCGATCTGGTCGCTCGTGTCGAAACGGTTAGCATAGTGCGCGATCCGGTCGACCGCTTCGTGTCGGCCTATCGCCATGCGATCAGTGGCGGTGCCAGCGAAAAGCGCGTGTCACGCGCATTTCGTTCAACATACGCGGGTTTCCGGTCGATCGGGGATGCGATTGACCATGTCCGGTCGGCGCGATCGACCTACCATGTGGGTCCGCTGTTTCGACCGCAGGTGTGGTACCTTCACGATCGGGCCAGAAGGATCGCAGTCGATACGCTATTTCGCTACGATGATCTTGATTCGATGACGCCACTGCTTTCGGATCGTTTCGAAAAGCCGATCCGGCGCATCAATGTCACACCGCCCACCGACCCCATCGCCCCGAATTCACGGGAAAAGGCGCAGATCCGCGATCTCTATGCGGCCGACGCTGCCCTTTACGACGCGCTACCAATAGGCCGTATCATCGATTTGAAAGACGGTGCCGCGGGGCAGGGTTGAGGGGGAGGGAGGGGACGCCCCGCGACACGCAGGACGGCGTTTCGGCTCGCCCCGGTGAATTCCAAATTAACGGTTCTGCGAGGCAGAGGCGGAGCGATCCGTTGGGGCGCCGGGCCGTGGTCCGAGTGCTATTTTTCGCAAGCCACGCCATCGCCATCCCGGTCCAGCGCGGGGCGGTAACCGGGCTGGCCGCGCCGCAGGGGCGTGACTCCGGCGGCGTGGGCTTCGGCGCAATTGCGATAAAACGCGCCGATCGGCGCATCGCGCTTCGGCGCGGGGGCCGGGGCGCTGCGCGATCCGTGGCAGTGGTATTCGCCGGTGCTGCGATTGGTGTGGCACCCACTGGCATCGACCCCGCCGCCATGCGCCAAGGCGGGCGCAGCGGCAATCGAGCCGAGCAGGAGGGCGGGCGCGGCGGTCAGGGCCAGTCCGCGCCGCGCCCCCATGCGCTTAGTACTCTTCTGGTTCTTCCGGCGTAGCGCGGCTGTGATCGGGCCCCGCCGTCTTGTCGCCGCGCGCCAGCTTGAAGATCACGCCCGACAGCAGCGCCAGCGCGATCAGGTTGGGCAGTGCCATCGCCGCGTTGGAAATGTCGCCCAGACGCCAGACCAGCGACAGGTCCTGAAAACTGCCGACGAAAATCGCCACGCACCACAACAGCCGCCATGCGATGTGCAGTGCCCGCTCACCCGCGCGGCTCGATCCGGGCACGCGGTCATAGAGGAAGGTAATCGCCCGTTCGCCGTAGTAACTCCACGTCAGCAGCGTGGTGAACACGAACAGGATCAGCGCGATCGACGCGATCAGCGTGCCAATGGGAATGCCTCCGATTCCAAACGGAAAGGCCGCCGCGAACGCGCCGCTGGTCATGGCAAAGCCCTGCAGGTCGGATTGCCATGCGTGTTTTACCGCCGTGCCCGCATGGTCGAACGGGCCTTCGACGGTGAGGATCACCAATGCGGTCATCGTGCAGATCACGATGGTATCGATAAACGTGCCCAGCATCGCCATGCGGCCCTGCTGTTCCGGGTCGTCGGTCTGCGCCACGGCGTGGGCGATCGGGGTCGAACCCTGACCCGCCTCGTTAGAGAACAGCCCGCGTGCCACGCCCGCCCGGATCGCGATGATGATCGCAGCGCCGACGAAACCGCCGCTGGCCGACTGGACGTTGAACGCGCCGCCAAAGATGCGGCTGAAGGTTTCGGGAATGTCGGCGATATTGATCAGGATCGCGATCACGGCCATCACGATGTAGGTCCCGGCCATGAACGGCACGACCTTTTCCGCCACGTTGCCGATGGACTTGATGCCGCCGATGATCACCACGAACACGGCCACGGCGGTAATCGCGCCGCCCAGCCATTCCTGAATCCCGAAAATTTCGGTCAGCCCGTCGGCCACGGCGTTGGCCTGAATCGCGTTGCCGGTGATCAGCGCAGAGAACAGGGTGCCGAGGCAAAAGACCACCGCCAGCCACGTCCATTTCGGGCCAAGGCCCATCATGATATAGCTCATCGGGCCGCCGCGATAGGTGCCGTCGCTGGTCGTCTCGCGATATCGGATCGCCAGCGCGCCTTCGCCAAAGGCCAGCGCCATGCCGATCAGTGCGGTGATCCACATCCAGAAGATCGCACCGGGGCCGCCCAGCGCCAGCGCGGTGGCCACGCCCGCAAGATTGCCGGTGCCGACCTGTCCCGAAAGAGCGGTCGACAGCGCGGCGAACGGGCTGATCTCACCCGCGCCCTGACCCTTGCGGCCCTTGAACAGGCCGGTCAGCGCGCTGCCGAACTTGACGATGGGGTAAAACCGCAGGCCGGCCATCATGTAGATGCCGATGCCGAACAACACGATCACCATCGGGGGGAAGGGCAGCAGTTCCTGTCCGTTCCATGTGCCGCCCCAGATAAAGTCGGAGACGTTGGTGACGTGGTCGATAAGGCTGGTCGCCTGCGGTTGTGCGCTCATGTGTCCTGCCGGTCCCCGTGGAAAAACAAGTTGCGATTGCTATCGGTCTGCGGCGGCGATGGAAAGCGGCAATCGCGGGTAATGCACCGATAGGGCGGCGCATCGGCAGACCGGTGCGCGCCAAAGCAGGCACTCAGCCCTTGCGCGGCGCGGCTTGGGACACTATTGGCATTGCCACATTCCGACATCGGAAACTTCAACGCCGTCTCCCAGCCTCGCTCGGAGCGGCGATGGACCGATGGCGAAAGACATCAAACGCCGCCAAGGCAGCATTGAGAGAAGAGACATGGCAAAGACCAGCCCCGGTGAATTCATCAATCAGGTGAAGGCCGAAGGATCGAAGGTCGTCTGGCCGACCCGCAAGGAAACGGTCAGCACCGCGATCTTCGTGGGGATCATGATGGTGATCCTCTCGATCTTCTTTCTCGGCGTCGACTCGCTGTTCGGTGCGGTAATGAAGTGGCTGTTGTCGCTCGCTTAATTCCGCGACGCTGCCCTGCACGAAACGACTTTCAAGGATACAAGACACAATGGCCCGCTGGTACATCATCCACGCCTACTCCGGCTTTGAGAACAAGGTGAAGGAAGCGATCCTTGCCGAGGCGGAGCGCACCGGGCTGGAAGCACTGGTCGAACAGATCGAGGTTCCGTCCGAAACGGTGACCGAGGTAAAGCGCGGCAAGAAGGTGCAGTCGGAACGCAAGACGATGCCGGGCTACGTTCTCGCCAAGCTGGCGATGAACGACGACATCTACCACCTCGTCAAGAACACGCCGAAAGTCACCGGATTCCTCGGCAACAACAACAAGCCGCAGGCCATCAGCGAGCGTGAGGCCGCCCGTTACTTCGGCCAGCGCGAGGAACTGGCCAGCCAGCCCAAGCGCGAAATCAGCGTCGATTACGAGATTGGGGATTCGGTCAAGGTCCTCGACGGTCCCTTCGCCAGCTTCAACGGCGTGGTGGAAGAGCTCGACTTCGACAAGAACAAGGTCAAGGTTTCGGTGTCGATCTTCGGGCGTGCGACGCCGGTCGAGCTGGACTTTGAGCAGGTTGAATTGGTGAAGTAAGAGCTATTTGTGATGTGTCCTCGCGGTGCGAGGATCCCTCACACGCCGAGCGCGGGCCATCCGGCAGTCGCCTTCGGCGCCCCGTTGTTGTGCTGAAAAGCGGACTGTCGGCTTACGACCGCGATTGCGGACATTATTGAAACATGTCGACCGTGCGACTTTCCGCCTTCTCCTAGACTAGAGGGCCTTTCCGGCCTTCACTGTGGTGCAACACGGCATCGAGCCTTTCGAGCGCCCGCGTGAGCTTGTCCCGGCTAAGGGTACCGCCGATGGACAGCCGGATCGCCTGTCGTCCGGTATCGTGGTGCGGTACCCTGAAGCTCTCGCTAGGCACGATGGAAACGCCCAGCGGTTGCAGCAGGCCGACCAGTTCGAACGGGCTGATTTCGTCCTCCAGTGGAATCCACAGATGATAGCCCTCACGCGTGGCGCGATAGCTGGCCGGAGGGAGTACGGTCGCTACGATTTTCTGCCGCGCGACGCATTCCGCCCGCACCTGATCGATGAGTTGCTCCCACGCACCGGACAAAAGCCACTGCGTGCAAACGGCCATGTTGAGCGGCGGCGCCATGACCGTGGTTTCGTGGATATCCGCGGCAAGCCGCATGATGTCGCGCACGTGCGGTGCGCGAAGATAGGCGATGCGCAGCGAAGGCGAGATCATCTTCGACAGGCTGGTAACGTGCCAGGTGCGTTCAGGCGCAATGCTGGCCACCGGGGAAATGTCTGTGGTCGCTAGTCGCCCGTAGGGATCGTCCTCGATGACGGCCAAGTCATGCTGCCGGGCAATCGCCGCGATCGCGGCCCTTCTTTCGAGAGGCAATGTGGCGGTGGTCGGATTGTCATTTGTCGGGACGAGGTAGATCGCGCGCACCGGATGCTCGCGACATGCCGCCGCAAATGCGTCGGGCAAGATGCCCTCGTCATCCGCTTCTAGCGGAACGATGCTCAGGCCCCTGCGCCGACAGATCGAAAGCCAGCCGGGATAGACGAACGGCCCGGTACACACCGCGTCGCCCGGCTTCAGGATCGAGTTGGAGATGGCATGGAGCGCCGTCTGGGCCCCGCTGGTGACGAGCACATTCTCCTCGGTTGCAGGGATGCCCCGCGCAGCCAGCCAGTCAGCCCCGGCCTGCCGGTCAACCGGCGCGCCGCCCGCCGGCTGGTATTGCATCCGGTTCGCAGCCGCAGGGCCTCGCAGAACCTCTGCCAAGGTGTCGGCGAACAGGTCGGCAAAGGGATTGCCCTGCGGGATGGGTGGCAGGTTCATGCCCGTATCGAATGGCGCGATGCTGGCCATTGCCGGGGTCGAAGCATGCTTTTCGAGCACGAAACTTCCCCTGCGCCCTTCCGCCGCGATCAGCCCGCGACGGCGGGCTTCGGAATAGGCGCGCGTCACAGTGCCGGGATCGACGCCCAGTGCTTCGGCCAGGTCCCGTTGCGGCGGCAGCCGATCACCCGCCTTCAACCGACCCGCCCCTATATCGTGGTCGAGCGCTTCGCAGATCGCCAGATAGACCGGGCCTTGCGAGCCATCCACTGCTGGGAGCCATTTTTGCATCATTTTTGCTTTATCTTTGCTTGCATGCAAAACTCATATAAAGGTAGGGGCGAATCGCCAATAGCCAATCACCAAGGTTGTATCATCTCGTGAGCGAAGAAGACCTCGAACAAGCGGAGCGCGCCGACAAGGCGCGTTGGATCTTCCGCTCCGGACTGAAGGGTCTGTGCCCGCAGTGCGGCAAGGCGAGCATGTTCCGCAAGTGGCTGAAGCTGCGGGATACCTGCCCGTCCTGCGGGCTCGACTATGCCTTTGCCGCGCCGGACGACGGCCCGGCCTTCTTTTCGTTGTGCATCGTCGCGTTCCCCCTGACATTCATCGCGGTCTGGCTGCAGGCAGCGTTTGAGCCGCCCTTCTGGGTGCACCTCGTGACGTCGTTGCCACTGCTGGTGATCGGCTGCATCTGGCCGCTGCAGTACATCAAGGGATGGCTGGTCGCGTCGCAATACGTGAACAAGGCGCAAGAGGCCGGGACGGAATCTCTTTGGGCCGAGCTCAACGATCGCGAGGCGCAGATGCGGAAGAACGATCGGAACTGACGCCGTGGACATCGTAACGTCATCTGCCGCGGCATCGAATACCGGAAGCGCGCAGTCGATCGCGCAGGCGCGGCAGGCGGTGGCGCAACATTTTCTGGCGATCGACAAACCCCACCTCGCGCGCATCGTTCTTGACGGGCAAGGTGACGATTTCGACGAAGTGCAGCTTGCCGTTAGCGTCCTGGCGAAACAGGCCGGAACCATCGCGCGCTATCAAGATGCGTTGCACCAGTATGCCGATCATGGCTTCTGGGACGACGCGCTGCCGGGCGGGCCCCTGGCGCTGCACGATGCCGGAGAAATGGCGCGCAACGTCCTTGCTGGTCGGACTGCCTTTTTCCACGGCGACTGAGACGACCTCGGCATCCAGCTTGACTGCGACCCGACTTGGGCTTGATCTTCTGAATCAAGTCGAAGCAACTGCAAGGATTTGAAAGATCCGGGTACTTGTGATGCTGGGCATACCAAAGCCTTGAAGAACAGCAGGCCCTTTCCGCGAGCTTGTTCAGATCTTCTCTGGTTGCTGACTTTTCGCTTTCCAACCCATAGTTCACAACAGGTGCGCTGTCCTACACGGCCAAATCTTGCGATCATGTCGGCGGCTCTTTCGCACCGTCCGTCCGCCTGATCGGCAAAATCGATCAATCTCACTCCATTGATTGAGTGGATTTTTCTCACGCGTGTAAACTTTGTCAACTTCCAGCCAGAACGAGCTGGTCGCCGATCGCCTGAAAACTAACCCAAAATCTACAACAACCGCCGCTCTTCCAGCAGGTCCGGCAGGTCGTTCTCGTACAGCACGACATCTTCCGGCTTCGCCTCGCTCTCCAGCGCCTTGCGCGCGTCGGCGAAGCTGGCGACTTCGATGGCGGGCTTGCCGTTTGCCGCCAGTGCCCCGGTGAACGCCGCGATCCGCGATGGGTTCACCGCATAGACCATGTCGGCGAGGTCAGCGGTATATTCGCCCAGCTTGGCGTGGACGCGGTCATGCTCAATGCCCAATTCGGCGATGCCGGGGGTGACAAGGATCGCCCGCCCGCCGCGCTGTTTCGCCAGTTCGGCGGCAACGGCAACCGCATTGCGAAAACCAGCTTCGTTGGCGTTGTAGGCATCGTCCAGCACCAGCGCCTGGCCGGGGCTTTCGCGCTTTTGCAAGCGGTGCGGCACTTGCTCGACATCGGGCGTGACCAGCGGGATGCGGTCGGCAATTGAGGGATCGATGATCCACGCCGCCGCCACCGCCAGTGCAGAGTTCACGATGTTGTGCTCGCCCAACAAGGGCAGTTCATAGCGTAGCGTCGCAGGCTGTCCGTTTTTGGCATGCCCCTCACGCCGGTCTTCCAGCACGATGACCCAGTCGGCCTGTTCCAGCGTGGCGGAGACGACGCGGATGTCCGCGCCTTCCTCCGGCCCGACGCTGACGACCCTTTCGCCATACTTGTTCCGCGCATCGGCGAAGGGGGCATAGGCCAGGACCTGCGTCGAAACGATGGCCGTGCCGCCGCGTTCGCAAACATCCTCGACCAGTTCGCATTTGGCGCGGGCGATGTTCTCGACCGATCCGAAGCGTTCGGTATGCGCATCGCCGATGGCGGTGACGATGCCGTAATTCGGGTGCACGAAATCGCAGAGCCGCCGGATCGAGCCTATGCCATAGGCGCCCATCTCGGCGATGAAATAGCGGTGGCTCCACTGCAACCGCTCACGAATATGGCGCGTCAGGCCCAGCACCGTGTTGATCGACCCGCGCGAATAGAACACCGGGCCGGATACGCTCAGCACCTCGGCAAAGATGTGCTTGGTCGTCGTTTTGCCGAAACTGCCGGTAATGCCGATGCGGATGGGGTTCAGCCGCTCCAGCTTTTCCCGCGCTTCGGTCACATAGCCATCGTTGATTCGCTGCTGACCCGGTTTCAGCACTGCGTTGGCGATGACCAGCGTGAATGGCAGCAGTTGCAGCCCAATAATTGCGGGCAGGGCACCCACCAGCGTAAAGGCCACCGGCACCACCGCGAACCATGCCGCCAGATTGCGAATGCGCCGTGCGCGTTCGGTCATCACCAACGGTTTCTTGTAGGCATAGCCCTTTTCGCGCCACGCAATTGCGCTGATCGCGGCGGCGGCGATCAGCATGGCCGTCATCATCCACAGCCCGCCCATGCGCGCCGCACTCATGAAAAGCATCACGACGATCAGCGCCAGCAGGACAAGGCTGGCCCGCACGTCGAACAGCCGCACCCGTCGAACCGCCGACAGGAAGCGCGACCCGTCATATTCTTCTTGCTGAAAATAGGTCAGCAGCGTGTGCAACCGGACCCAAGCAAGGAACCCGACCGAGCCGGTCAGCACCACCGTGCCAGCCAGCAGCGCGAGTTGATAAATGCCGAGGCCCATCATTTCGCCACCGCCTCTTTGATGGCCAGCGCAATCTGGTGCCGCCCCCGGTCAAGGATCGAGATATGGTCGTAGAACGGGCATTCGACATAAGTGCCGTTCTGGACGAGCGAGGCGATCTTGCGCCCGATTTCCGGCGGGGTTTCGGTATCCGCGCCGCCGTAGATACAGGTCGTGGGGGTGGGAATGCGGGGCAGGTCGGCGCTCTGATCCTCGCTTATCGTCTTGACGAAGATGTCGCGCATTCCGGTCTCGCGGCTCATAACATAGTCCGGGCTGCCGAACCGCTTTTCCAATTCGATCAACTCGTCCACGGTCCCGGCCTGCGCCTTCAGCTTCTGGAACTTGCGCCCGTTCCATTTGCGCTTCCAACGGTCCTTCGCATTTACGGTGCGCGGCACGCCTGCGCCAGCGACGATGACCATGTGGTCCAGCATCCCCGGTGATTGCACGCCCAGCCGCAGTCCGATGCGCCCGCCAAAGCTGTGCCCGACCCAGACGCATTTCGGGATCTGCAACGCGCCGGTGACGTAACGCGCCATGAATTCGGCATAGTCCGCCGTGCCCCACGGCTCATCAGGCCGTTCGGACTTGCCGTGGCCGGGCAGATCGAACAGGTAGGCGTCGATGGAGGGTGCGAGCGCCTCTGCCACGGGGATGAAATCGCGGTGCGACCGTCCCCAGCCGTGGGCGAAGACCACCTTGGGCGCGCCCGGTGTGCCGATGCGGATGTAATGGGGTTCAATTTGCGGGGAAGCCTGCATGGGCCCCTTTCTTACAGCCGGAAAAATGGCGCACAAGGTGAACGCGCGAGTCGCACACAAGACTGCGACAGATGATTTTGGACCGAGCCGGAGAATTGGCCGCGATGAACGATATAAAACGGGTGGCGGTGCTGTTCGGCGGGGCGAGCCAGGAACATGACGTCTCGGTCGTGTCCGCGCACCAGTTGATGGACGCCGCCGACGTGCGCGGGATAGAGGTGGTGCCGGTCTACACAGATTTTGAAAACCGCTTCTATTCAGCACCTTTCCTGCGCGATATCAGGCGGTTCAAGCCAAAACCTGCGGGCGCGCCCGAAGTGATTTTCAGCTGGTCTGAACGTGGCCCGGTGATGCGAGAGCGTAAGAGCCTGAGGGAAACGCGCATCGATTGCGTGTTGCCGGTGTTCCACGGACCGTTCGGCGAAGACGGGCGATTGCAGGGACACTTCGAGCTGCAGGGCATTCCCGTCACCGGCTTTTCCGCCGGGTCCGGCGCGATGGCGATGCGCAAGGATGCGACCAAGGCGCTGGTCCGGCTGGCGGGAGTGAACGTGCTCGACCACGTGACCGCCAACCGGGCGAAGCTGGCCGATGCCAAGGCGCTGATCGCCGAAGTAGAGGAGGCGTTCGGGTTCCCGACCATCGTGAAGCCGGCCAACCTCGGTTCTTCCATCGGGGTCGGACTGGCCAAGACTGCGGCGGAACTGCCCGCGCTGGTCGCCTATGTGCTGGCGCAGGACAACCTTGCGATCATCGAGCCTCAGGTGCGGAATCTCGTCGAATACAACATCGCGATGCGCTGGGACGAAGCGGCTCAAGAGGTGAAGTTCAGTGCGATAGAACGTCCGAAGTCCGGCGCAGAACTGCTTGATTTCAAAGAAAAGTACCTGTCATCGGGCGGCGGCACCAAGGGCGCGTTCCTGCCAAGCGAGGGGATGCTTTCGCTTACCCGCGACATCAATCCCGACCTGCCGCCCGATTTCAAGGCGACGATCCACGACTATGCCCGCCGCGCGTTCATAACGCTGGGCCATCGAGGCGCTCCGCGCATTGACTTCATGTCGAACAAGGAGACGGGAGAGATCTGGTTCAACGAGATCAATGCCATCCCCGGTTCCTACGGCTTTTTCCTGTGGGAAGCGGCGGAGCAGCCGCTGCTGTTCCCCGAACTGGTCGATCATCTGGTGACAGAGGCACTGCGCGATACGGTGAAGCGCTTTGACGATCCGGTGCCGCAGACGGCTTACCTATTGCCGCGCTGATCGGGCTAGGCATCCTGCGCAACTGCGTTTAGCACGGTATGCATGGTTTCTGATAACGTTCAAAAGATCGTCGCCATCGATGTCGGCGGCACCAACGCCCGCTTCGCCATTGCCGAAATTGCCAATGGCAGGGTTGTGCGACTTGATAACCCGACCACTTTTGCCACGGGCAGCGTTTCGGGCCTATCCGCCGCGTGGGACCGGTTTGCGGAGGCGCATGCCAAGGACCGGGGTGGCCCACTGCCCAAAGCTGCTGCGCTGGCCGTTGCCGCGCCGCTGACGGGTGAGGAAGTGCGCTTCACCAATTCCCACTGGGTGATCCGTCCTGCCGAGATCGCCGGCGAACTGGGGCTCGACGCACACGTTCTGATCAACGATTTCGAGGCTGTGGGCCACGCTGTCGCCATTGCCGGTGACGAGGATTTCGAGCATCTCACCGGCCCGGCTCAAATCCCCTCCCATGGTGTTACAACCATTGTCGGCCCCGGCACCGGGCTGGGCGTCGCCGCGCTCAGTCGTGATCCTGACGGAGCCTATCGAGTTCTGCCCACCGAAGGCGGCCACATCGGTTTTGCGCCCGAAGACCGGGTCGAGGAGCAGATCCTGTCGCACGTTCGCGGCACCCTGCCGCGCGTATCGGTCGAACGTATGTGCTCCGGCCCTGCGATCGTGCCGCTGGCAGAGGCGATCGCCAAGATCGATGGCCTTCCAATGCCCTCAGGCGATGACCGAGAGCTCTGGCTGTCGGCCATGTCGGGCACCGATCCGGTCGCGGTCAAGGCGATGGAACGGTTCTGTATGATCCTTGGCGCGGCGGCGGGGGACTTTGCGCTGGCGCACGGATCCTATTCGGTGGTCATCGCGGGCGGGTTGGGCCTACGGCTGAAGGACCAGATCGCAAAATCGGGCTTTGCCGAGCGGTTCGCTTTCAAGGGTCGCTACAAAAAACTGATGCTGACGATTCCCGTTCGCTTGATCACGCACCCGCAACCCGGCCTGTTGGGCGCGGCGGCCGCGTTTGCGCAGAAACACGGTCGATAAACACCGATAGCGTCAAATCCCTGCCGGATAAGCGTTTCGTCGGCCAGCATATGGCGTTGGTCGGCAAGCGATGACATTTGTCGACACGCGTGTTGCGCCCATAGAACACCGCGTGATCGTTGCGCGGACAGCGGTCAAAACAGCCTCGTCATTTCGAGGAGGACCATCATGAAGACCGTTTCGATCATCGCCGCCGCCGCCGGACTTGCCATCGCCGCCCCAGCTTTCGCCGAAAGCGTCAGCGTGGAATACAGCGACCTGAACCTTTCGACCGAGGCCGGTCAGAAAGAACTCGACCGCCGTCTGAACAATGCCGCCCGTCAGGTTTGCGGCATGGACCAGAAGCTGACCGGCACCCGCGTCCCAAGCCGGGAATCGCGCGAATGCTACAAGAATGCCCGCGCCCAGTTTGAACAGAGCATCGCCGCTGTGACGGCAAAGGAAGCCCGGGGCGGCTGACAGTCCCGATAAGTCGCCCAAGGTTGCGCCCGGTCGGAAACCCACCGACCGGGCGTTATCGCGTGGGGATCAGGTGAACGAGCCGCCTTCGCTGGCCAGCTTCTTCAACAGGGCGGCGGGTTTCTGACCCATCGCTTCGAGTCCGGCGACGATCTTCGGCAGCCCGTGAATATCGGCCCAGCACATCGGACCGCCCTGATAGGCCGGCCAGTTATAGCCGAGGATCGCGGCCACATCGATGTCGCCCGCGCGCATCGCGATGCCTTCCTCCAGAATCTTCGCGCCTTCGTTCACGACGGGGTATAGCAGCCCGGCCATGACCTGTTCGGGCGACAGTTCCTTGTCTCCGGCAATTCCGCGATGCTTACGCACCTTGTCGACCACGTCGATTGCCGCCGGGGCAGGGGTGCCACGGCGCTTCTCATCGTAATCGTAAAAGCCGCCGTTCAATTTCTGACCCCGGCGCTCCAACTTCACCAGCTCGCCGGTCACGTTGACCTCTGCGGGGAATGTGATGACATCCAGCCCGACAAGGTCGAGCATCTGCAGCGGACCCATCGCAAAGCCATAGTCGCGCATTGCCGAATCGATGACTTGCATCGGCGTGCCGGCGACCAACATTTCGATCGCCAGGTCGATGTACGGGTACATCAGCCGGTTGGCGATAAATCCGTCGCAAACGCGCGCCAGAACCGGCGTCTTGCGGATTGCTTTGGCCAGCTTCATGCCGGTGGCGATCACGCTGTCGCTGCTCTTTTCGCCGCGCACGATTTCCAACAGTGGCATGACGTTTGCCGGGCTGAAGAAGTGCAGGCCCAGCACCATTTCAGGCCGCGAGGTGAAAGTCGCGATGTGATCGATGTCGAGATAGCTGGTGTTCGACGCCAGGATCGCGCCGGGTTTGGCGATGGTGTCGAGGCGGCTGAACACCTTCTCCTTGATCTCCATCGATTCGAACACGGCCTCGATAATCAGGTCCTTGTCGCCAAGGTCTTCCATGTTCAGCGATCCGGTCAGCAGGCCCATGCGGGTCTCTACGTCCTCTGCCGTCATGCGGCCCTTTTTCGCGGTGTTCTCGTAATTCTTGCGAATGACGCCAAGCCCGCGATCCAGCGCTTCCTGCTTCACCTCCACGATGGTGACCGGAATGCCGATGTTGGCAAAGCACATCGCGATACCGCCACCCATCGTACCCGCACCGATGACGCCAACGCTCTTCACGTCGATCAGCGGAGTGTCCTTGGCGATATCGGGCACCTTCGCCGTTTCGCGCATGGCGAAGAACACGTGGCGCAGGGCGCGCGACTGGTCCGATGCGAACAGGGTCATGAACCGCTCGTTCTCGACCGCCATGCCCTCTGCGAAAGGCAATTCGATGGCCGCGCGTACCGTTTCAAGAATGTGATCGGGCGCAATCACACCGCGGAACATGCGGCCATGTTCGGCCCGAAATTTGTCGAGCAAGTCTGAGTCGGCCCGGTCCTTTTCGGTCCACTCGGTCATCTCCGAAACACGCGGCAGCGGCCCGTCCTTGGCCATCACGGCCTTCGCCATGGCCAGCGCTTCGTCCATCAGCGCGTCATCGGCGACGACCTTGTCGACCAGACCCATCTTCTCTGCCAGCGGCGCCTTAATCGGCTTGCCGGTGACCATCATTTGCAGCGCCGCTTCGGCACCGACGATGCGGGGCAGGCGCTGCGTCCCGCCCGCACCGGGCAAGAGGCCAAGCTGCACTTCGGGAACGCCCAGCTTCGCCGAAGCGGCAGCGACGCGGTAATGACAGCCCAGCGCGACTTCCAGCCCGCCGCCCAGCGCGGTGCCGTAGATCGCTGCGACGACGGGCTTTTCAAGCGCCTCGATCGTGTTGACAACTTCAGGAAGCCACGGATCGGTCATACCGGTAGCGAATTCGGCAATGTCCGCGCCTGCAGGGAAAGTGCGGGCCTTGGCGGTCAGGACGGCTGCCTTGATGGCGGTGTCGGACGCGATTTTCTCAGCGGCGGCGACCAGCCCCTTACGCACGGTGGCGCCCAATGCGTTCACCGGCGGATTGTCGATCAGGACGGTGGCGATGCCGTCGACGACCGACAGGCTCACGGTTTCGGAAAGGCTCTCTGACATGGCGGCGGCTCGCTCCTGCTTGTTCTATGGTTCTGGTCTTGTCGTTCTGGCCCGCGCGTTCGTGCGGAACCATTTGCGGAAAGCCATGCCGATTCGAGCCGCAAATGGCAATTCCGTACGGGCATGCGCGGGTTTGCAGTGCCAGAAAGCACGCCAGAGTTGCTGAAACGAGAAAGCCCGTAGCGCGCATGCCGTTCCGCGCTTTCGCCCGGATGGACAGGCATAGAATGAGAAAGCCCGTAGCGGCACGACCGCTACGGGCTTTCGCATGGTCAGCGGCCGGAAGTGCCGCCCTGACGAAACCTCTATCGCCGATCCATCAGCGATAATGCCTCGTAGTGGACTTCACCGACCTCTCTGCTGAACCATGAGACATCGGATCACCTCCTTTCGCGCCGGGGCAAAAATTCCCGCATCGCAGACCCCCATTCATAAGCCTGCGTGCGGCGGGGCCGGGGCGGTACTTCGGATGCGATGCTCTGCCGTTCGATCGGCCATCGCGTCGTCCGCCCCGTCCTTGATTCGAGAGATTATATTGCTGCGCCGCAACCACAAGTCTTGCGCGAAAATTATTCACTGTCATAATCGATGACTTGGACCGGTTAAGGCGCGGAAAGTCCCTGATTCTACTCAGGTTTCCGTAAGGGCCTTGGCATTGCCCGGCCCGTTTCCACACCGTATCGAACGACAGCTACGGGTGCGCCGGGGCAGCCTCATTACAGCTATCCACAGGTGCGTTTTCGCGGCCTAGCGGCAGTCCTCCACCACCCGCGCGATTTCCGGCCAGCTGGGCAGGTAAAGCGTGGGCGTGTCGGCGACCTGCACCGCGAAGCGCCCGCGGCTGAAAATCACCGAATCGAGGAGCGGCGCGCGCGGCGTCACATTCGCCACGGCCTGTCCGTTCTGGACCGAGGCGGAGACCGACTCGACGCTTTCGGTAGTCGTGATCGTCATGATCGGTGCATTGCTGGAAGCCGTGGGCCGCCACAGGCGAATCATCGGCCCGCCACCGCGCTCACACGCCACGGTGAACTGCACCTGCCCGCCGGGTGCGGTGAACAGTGCGCGGCTGTTGCTGGCGTCGCCTCGATAGCTCCAGTCGCCCGGCGTGATCGGGGCATCGCGCCAGCTTGCCGGGGCCTGCACCATTGGCGTCGGCGCGGGGGTCGCCGTCGCAACCGGGGTCGGCGTGGGGGCGGGCATAGTCTCTGGCACGGGCGTCGCCGGGACACAGGCCGACAGCGCAAGCGCGCTGGCCGCCACCATTGCGCCGCCGATCAACCAGGTGCGGCGCATCGCGCCATGGGCCATGGATCGGCGTTGGTTGTCGGTCAGGGCGGGCGTATCGTCGCTTGGCGTCATGCGCGCGTTATGCGAAGGGCTTGGCTTCGCCACAAGTCCCCAGACGTTCAAACGGTTGTCCCGTCCGCCAAATGCCGACCGCCACCCCCAAGCCGAAGAAACAGCGCGTTGACCAGATGCTGGTCGAACGCGGGCTGGTCGAAAGCCGCAGCCGCGCGCAGGCGCTGATCATGGCAGGCACGGTGTTCAGCGCCGAGACGAAGATCGCCAAGCCCGGCCAGACACTGCCCGCCGATGCGCCGCTGGAGGTGCGTGGGCGCGACCATCCGTGGGTCAGCCGGGGCGGTATCAAGCTGGCGCACGCGATCGACCATTTCGGCTTGGCACCGGCGGGCGCCACCGCGATGGACATCGGCAGCTCTACCGGCGGCTTTACCGACGTGCTGCTGACCAACGGGGCGAAGCATGTCTTCGCGGTCGATTCGGGCACGAACCAGCTGGCGTGGAAATTGCGGCAGGACCCGCGCGTTACCGTACTGGAACAGACCAGCGCGCGCATCTTGACGCCCGATCACATCGACCGGCCTTGCAACTGGGTGGTCTGCGACGCCAGCTTCATCGGCCTGTCCAAAGTGCTCGAAGTGCCGCTCTCGCTGGCCGCGCCAAGCGCAACGCTGATTGCCCTGATCAAGCCGCAATTCGAGGTGGGGCGCGGCGAAGTCGGCAAGGGCGGGGTGGTCCGCGATCCGGCGCTGCACGATCGGGTTTGTGACGAGGTGCGCGACTGGCTGATCGCGTCCGGCTGGATGGTCCGCGGGCTTGTGCCCAGTCCGATCACCGGGCCGGAGGGCAATGTCGAATTTCTCGTCTGGGCGGAACGCGGGGCATAGGCGCGGAACTGCGCGGGTTTCGGGGCGTTTCACGGATATGGATGAACCTGTCACACCCAATACCTCCGTCCTCAAATGGTCGCTGATCACCGTGCCGATCGTGGTCGTGCTGGGCCTGTTTTCGGGCTGGGCTTCGGGTTCGGGCGCGGACGGGCCGTGGTTCGCGGCACTGGTAAAGCCCGACATTTTCCCGCCGCCGTTCCTGTTTGGGGTGGTGTGGACCATCCTCTACGTGCTGATGGGCTTTGCCCTGGCTTATGTGCTGGCCGCGCCTGCCGGGCCGGATCGGCGCTTTGCCGTGTTGATCTTTGCGACGCAGCTGTTCGTCAACGTTCTGTGGTCGCCGATTTTCTTTAAGGCCCATCTGATCGCGTTCGCGTTCTTCTGGATCCTGCTGCTGATCGTGCTGGTGATGGCGACGATGGCCTATTTCCTTCGGATCAGCCGCATCGCTGCGCTGTTGCTAGTGCCCTACTTCGCGTGGATCTGTTTTGCCGCCGTGTTGAACCTGCGTTTCTGGCAGTTGAATTGAGTCGCATTCGGGCGCATCTATAGGCCATGCAAAGCGACAATCCCCGTATCTCGGACCTCACCCGCATGTTCACCGCCGCCGCCGGGACCTTTGCCGGCATGGCGCAGGAATCGGCCGAAGCCGCGCGTGAGCGGTTCAAGGAAGCGATGGGCGGTTTGGACTTCGTCAGCCGCGAGGAATTCGACGCGGTGAAGGAAATGGCCGCCAAGGCGCGCGAAGAGAACGACGCGTTAGCCGCGCGGATCGCCACGCTGGAGGCGGAAGTGCTGCGCGCTGCTGGCGCGAAGAAGGCAGCGGCGAAGAAGGCTGGACCCGAAGTCTAGTATGCGACGTAGACGATAGATGTGTGCCAAATACCTTTAGCTTTCGTTCCGTCGGCACTTTTTGCTGGTTCGAATTTTGCGTGGCTCATTAATTCTCGACATGCTGTCTCGGCAAATTCCTTTGGTTTAAAATCAAATTGCGAGAGACATGATGTCGGCGTTCCTGTCTCGTCAACGAACAAGCTGATTTGTAGAGCGCCGTCCTGCCCTCTTTGAAGGGCCCAAGTCGGGTATCGATCCGTAACCTTGCGGACTATGCGGCTGTAGTTGAGTGGTACGGGTCCTCTCTGCTGATTGCGCAGAGCCACTGGATCGAAACCCCATGAAACGACTAAATCATCGACGCAGGAGCGCATTGCCTCGAATGCTTGGTGCAAAGGTCCGGTTAAGAGGGCGACTGCGGGTTTTGCGTTTCCGTCCAAGAAAATACCCTCTACAGAATTCTCTGCGATTTTCAGCTGCTTCCCGACTGCTTGACCCGAGTTTTCCTCAATCAAAGCTTCTGGATCGTCGTATCCAATTAATTGGTCTGAAAACACAAAGCCGGTACGAGGACCTGCCCTCATTCTTAGGCGGGTTTTTTTCTCTTTTGGCTCATCAGCACTCCGCCATCGCAAAGTAAAGTTCCGCGTTTTCGCGTCGAGGCTCGGTCCTAGGACGATAACGTCGAACTTGAGAGTTGGTCCGTACTGCTGAAACTCGAGGATATACATATCGTCACCCTCGCCACCGAACCCGCGCCGAAGTTTGCAGCTATCCTCGGCGTAATCCATCACCCACGGCGACGAAGGCTCCAGCCGCAACGGCTCTTTCGCCTGCACGGCAGTGGCGGATAGCGCGACGAGCGCGGCGGCAGTGATGAATGCGTCCCTCATTCGCCAATCTTATCACTTGTTTATGACCACTCGGCAAGTCGTGCGCGCTGCGCGCCATGATGGGGAACGGGCGATTGATGCGGGCGTTGATCCGGCAAACATCCTTCATGCAAGGTCTCCCCAATGTTCACGCAGCTTAACCCCACGATACCCGTCCACGTTCTTGGCAAGGGCGATGGCTATGCATTTGGCATGATCGATTACGGTCAGGAGCATAACCTGATCTGGGTCACCGCCCTCGACGACACCGGAGAAATCTGGTGCGCGCCCAATCCAAAGGTCCGGCTGGACCGCAACTGGACGATGGGGCGCAAGGAAAACCCCGAGGTCGCCGCCGAAAAGGCCGCGATGAAGATCGAGGCGGGGATGAGCGACGCGGGCGCGCCTGTTCCCTGTGCCTGTGAGAGCGTACCAGCGACCATTTGAAGAATTGCCGTCCCGCCTCCTTGTGCGGGGATGCTGAATTCGCCTAGCACCTGCCCATGCGGCACATTGGCACCGACCGGCAGGCCCTGGCCATCGCGATTGCGGTATTGGCAGGCTATGTCGATGCCATCGGCTATGTCGCCAGTGGCGGGTTCTTCGTCTCGTTCATGTCGGGCAACTCCACCCGGCTGGGGGTCGGGCTGGCGCGGGCTCCGTTCGCGGCCATGTTGGCGGGCGGGCTGATCCTGTCTTTCCTTGCCGGTGTCATAGCCTGCTCCACAATGCGCATGCGCTGGCGGTTTGGAGCGGGCGCGGTCATGACGGGGGTGGCCCTGCTGATCGCGGTCGCCGCCGGCACCGCGCCGTTTGTCCGTCCCTATTTCGTCTTGCTGCCCGTTGCCGCCGCTATGGGGATGGTGAACCTTGTCTTCGAAACGGAGGGCGAGGTGCGTTTCGGGCTGACATACATGACCGGCACCCTCGTCAAGCTGGGGCAGGGCATAGCCCGCGCGCTGACCGGAGCTGACCGCATGGGTTGGCTGCCGTTCCTGTTGCTTTGGGCCGGGCTGGTCGTGGGCGGGGTGGCCGGGGTCTTCGCCTGGCTGGGGCTTGGGCCGCTGGCCTTGTGGATCGCGGCTGGATGGGCGGCGGCGTTGTGCTGGCCGCTCGCCCGGATGGAGCGCGTCTGACATGCAGATCCGCGCCCCTGCCATCGTCTGTGCCAGCCGCCCGCATGGTGAAACGGCGGCCATCGCGCGGGTTCTGACGCGTGAATACGGCTTGCTTGCGGGCTATGTTGCGGGTGCGCGTGGGCGCAAGCTGCGGCCCGTGCTGATCCCGGGCAATCTGGTCTCCGCCGATCTGGCCGCGCGGTCGGCCAGCCAGTTGCCGTTCCTGAAACTGGAACTTGTCCAAAGCCGCGGGCCATGGCTGACCGAGCCTTTGCCCGCCAGCGCGATCCAGTGGGCGACGACGCTGGCCGCGACCGTCTTGCCCGAGCACAACCCCTATCCCGCGCTGCACGATACGCTGAACGCCTTGTTGGAGGCGATCTGCAACGCTCCGTCCGCGCGCGGCTGGGCGCTGGCGATGGCGAAGTTCGAGACGCTGGTGATGCGCGATCTCGGCTATGGCGGGGATATGCCGCCGATGGCCGGGGACTGGGCCGCAATCATGGACGTCCTTGAAAGATCGGGGCGGCAATTATCCCGCAGGCTGCTTGCGGATCGCCGCACGAATGTTATGGGCGCGCGCGAGTTGATGATGCAGCGGCTGGCGCGGATCGCCGGCTAGCGCCACAGGGGAAACGTTATGAAGATCGCGGTATTCGCAGGCGACGGCATCGGGCCGGAAGTGACGGCACAGGCGCTGCGGGTGCTCGATGCCCTCCCGATCAAGGTCTCTCTGCTGGAAGGCGATGTCGGCGGCGTTGCCTATAAGCGGCACGGCCATCCCCTGCCCGAAGAGACGCTGGTCGCGGCGCGCGAAGCCGATGCGATCCTGTTCGGCGCGGTGGGCGACTTCGATTGCGATCATCTCGAACGGCACCTTCGCCCCGAACAGGCAATCCTTGGCCTGCGCAGCGAACTGGGCCTGTTCGCCAATCTGCGCCCGGCGAAAGTCTTTCCCGGCCTGGAGCATCACTCCGCGCTGAAGCCCGAGATTGCAGGTGCGATCGACCTGCTGATCGTGCGCGAGCTGAACGGCGACGTCTATTTCGGCGAGAAGGGCACCCGCACCACCGCCGATGGTCTGCGCGAAGGCTACGACATCATGTCTTATGACGAAAGCGAGGTGCGCCGCATCGCCATCGCCGGGTTCGAAGCCGCGCGCAAGCGTCGCGGCATGCTGTGCAGCGTCGACAAGGCCAACGTGCTGGAAACCAGCCAGCTGTGGCGCGACGTCGTGATCGAGACGCACAAGGACTATGCCGACATCGAACTGAGCCACATGTACGTCGACAACGCCGCGATGCAGCTGGTGAAGTCACCCGGTCAGTTTGACGTGGTCGTCACCGGCAACCTGTTCGGCGACATCCTGTCGGATCAGGCGTCGATGTGCGTCGGCTCGATCGGCCTGCTGGCCAGCGCGTCGCTGGGTGAGCGGCAGACCGAATATGGCACCTTCGGTCTTTACGAACCGATCCACGGCAGCGCGCCGGATATCGCAGGGCGCGGCATTGCCAACCCGATGGCGACGATCCTGTCGCTGGCCGAACTGCTGCGCCACTCGCTGGGGCAAGAGGCGCTGGCCGCGCAAGTCGAGGCGGCGGTCGCCGGGACGCTTGCCGACGGTGTGATGGGCGGCGATCTGGGCGGCAGCGCGGGCACGGCGGAAATCGGCGACGCGGTTTTGGCAAGACTTTGATAAGGTTAATGGACTAGCACCGGCATCGATCATGCTGAAGCTGGCCATCATCCTGCCCACCCTGAACGAGCGCGACAACCTCGCCCCGCTGGTGCGGCGGCTGGCCGATGCGCTTGACGGGCCGCTGGGCGCGGATGGCTGGGAAGCGATCTTCGTCGACGACAATTCGCAGGACGGCACGGCGGAAGAGGCGCGCACCTTGTCGTGCACCGATTCCCGCGTTCGCGTGATCCAACGGATCGGTCGGCGCGGTCTGGCCAGCGCGGCGATAGAGGGCATGATGGCCACCGCCGCGCCACTTCTGGCGGTGATGGATGCCGATCACCAGCACGATCCGGCCCTGCTGCCGCAGATGGTCGCCGCGCTGGAAAGCGGGGAGGCAGACGTTTGCGTCGCCAGCCGTTTCGCGCCGGGGGCCAGCATGGCGGAGTGGAACCAACCGACTCGCGAAAAGCAATCCGAACTCGCCAACCGCATCGCCCGCCGCCTGACAGGGGTGACGCTGACCGATCCGATGAGCGGGTATTTCATGCTGCGGGCCGCGACCCTACGGGTTATCGCGCCGAAGCTTTCGGGCATCGGGTTCAAGATCCTGCTCGACATCCTTGCCACGTCGGACACACGGCTGACCGTTCGCGAATTTCCGCTGGCCTTTGCGGCCCGCGCTTCGGGAGAATCCAAGCTGGACCAGGCCATTGCCTTCGAATTCCTTGTCGGCCTGTACGACAAGACGCTGGGGCGTTTTATCCCGACGCGGTTCGCGCTGTTCGGCACGATCGGGGCGATGGGCGTGGTGGTGCATCTGGCCGTGCTGGCCACGCTGTTCCGCTGGATGGGTACCAGTTTCATCGTCGGGCAGATCAGCGCGGTGATCGCGGCGATGACGTTCAACTTCATCCTGAACAACGAACTGACTTACGCCGACAAGCGGTTGAAGCACTTCGGCGAATTGCTGGTCGGGTGGGGGAAGTTCTGCCTGACCTGCCTGATCGGGGCCTTCGCCAATGTCGGCGTGGCAGAGGCACTGGTCGATCGCGGCGTGCACTGGGTGGTCGCGGCGATGGCGGGCATCATCATAGGGTCGGTGTGGAACTATGCATTGTCCAGCCGCTTCGTCTGGGGCCGGTTTTAGGCCCTGCGGCCCTGCGGCAATGCCCTTAGGGCGATCTTAACCACTTATACGGTCCAATAGGCCCCGAAAGGGGTATGGGATGATCCATTCGCGGATCAGGGCTCGGACGGAAGAGGCGGAGCGGCGCTGGCAAGTGCGGCGCGACGTGCAGATCCACACGTCCGCCCGATCCGCCAGCGATGGCCCAGATGAAAGCGATGGCTATGCAGCGCGCATTCGCAACTTGTCCGAAAACGGCATGCTGGTCGAAAGCGATGCGCCGCTGGGCCCCCGCGACAGCTTCGAAATCGACATCCCCGAATTCGGCCCATGCCCGGCGGAAGTCGTCTGGACCAAGGGCGACCTGAAGGGTTGCCGTTTTTTCGCACCACTGCCGAAATCGGTGGTCAGCGCGGCGGTCCTGCGCTCTCCGGTCGAGGAGGCGGACGCGGCGCTTTACGAACAATTGCGGCAGACCCGCATGATTATCGATGACGAGGAGCGGCGGCACCTGCCGCACGCGCTGTCGGTTCCGGCAATGGCGCTGATCCTTGCGGCGGAGATTGCGGTGATCGTCTATCTGGTCGCGGTGGGCTAGGTCTTTCAGCGCCAGTTATCGAACCACGCATAATCTGCGAAACTGGTCTTCTTCGCCAGCGGCGCGGTCGTCAGGATCGGGTAGAAATAGGCGAACAATAGTCCGTTCGCGACCAGCACGGTAATCCCCCAACCGCGAGAGACTTTCGCAAACATCTGCCGCCAGATCACCGCGTCGATGGCCAGGGCCAGCGCGATGGCCAGAAACTGCGCGCAGATCAGGTAGTGGTAATAGAACTGCACCGGTTTCGGCGCGACGACCCACATCGCCAGCGCCGCGACCCAGCCGCCGACGACCAGCAGGCAGTCCATCCGCCCGCGCGAAAGACCCAGCCACAAACACACGGGCAGGGCGATCAGCCCACCCCACATCTGCAACGGATTGCCAAGGAACAGCATCCCGCGCCAAACGCCCTGGTACTCCTCGTAAAAATACCAGATCGGCCGCCAGTCGATCACCCATTCCCACCACACCGACATATAGGGATGGGTTTTCTTCACGCTCTCTTGCAGCTCGAGCATGTACGCCTGCCAATCGAACGGCCCGGTAAAGCGGGTGGGCGTAACCTCCAACAAGGCGATGGTCTGGAAACTGGCAAGGTAGATCGCGGCGGGCAGCAGGCCGAGCCACAGGAATGCCTCGTAAATCGTCATCCGGCCCAGCGGGCGTTCCCCGGTCCACCACCGCGCGCGCAAGTTGCCAAGGAATACGCAAAGCCCTGCAAAGGCGATTACGGGCGCGCCGTTCCACTTCGCCGCCAGCGACAGCCCGAACAGCACGCCCGCCAATATCACGCGCCACCGTACGAAGCGCCCGGTGCCCGCCGCGATCAGCGCCCAGATGCCCAGCATCAGGAAGGCGAGCATGTAGATGTCGAGCATGGCCACCCGCGCTTGGACCAGCAACAGAAAGTTCGTCGCCGCGAAGAACCCTGCGGCCAACGCCGCGTAGCGCGAACGGCTGGCAATCCACGTCATCCGCATCGTCGCCCAGACGACCAGCGTGGCCGCCGCGACCGATCCCACGCGCCAGCCGAAGGGCACATCGCCAAAAAGCTTCATCGACAGCGCGATCAGTTGTTTGCCCAGCACCGGGTGTTCCGGGTTCAACAGCGGATCGCCGTTCAGCCATGCCCGCGCGGCAGGAAGGTAGTGCGTTTCATCGAAGATCGGGATCGCGACATCGCCGATGCGGAGCAACGCCAGCACCGCAAAGGCCATCGCGATCAGCACCATCCAGCCCCACGGGTCGCGGGCCGGTTCGATTGCGTTGGGTTCGGGCTGCATCGACAGCAGCGCCTATCGCCTGTGGTCCATGCGTGCAATCGCGATTGCGCCCGCGCGCGCCCGGCGCTAACCGCGCAGGCATGAAACGTACGACCGGACAAGACCGCTCCATCACCCGCAACTGGCGCCCCGCGACGCAGGCCATTCGTGCCGGCACGTGGCGTAGCGAGATGGGCGAGACGAGCGAGGCGATTTTCGCCACCAGCGGCTATACCTATGAAGATGCCGCCACCCCCGCCGCACGCTTTGCGGGCGAGCAGGACGGCATGACCTACTCGCGCCTGCAGAACCCCACCGTCCAGATGCTGGAAGAACGCATCGCGGTGATGGAGGGGGCGCAAGGCTGCCGCACGCAGGCAAGCGGCATGGCGGCGATGACCGCGGCGCTGCTGTGCCAACTTTCTGCAGGCGACCACATCGTCGCCGCGCGCGCTGCCTTCGGATCGTGCCGCTGGCTGGTGGACAGCCTGCTGCCGCGCTTTGGCATAGAGGGCACGGTCATCGATTCGACCGACAATGCCGCGTGGGAGGCCGCGATCCGGCCCAATACGAAGGTGTTTTTCTTCGAAACCCCTGCGAACCCCACGCTGGATATCGTCGATCTGGAATATGTCTGCGGGCTGGCCAAGGCGCATGGTATCACCACGGTCGTCGACAACGCGTTCTGCACCCCGATCATGCAGCGCCCGATGGATTTCGGCGCCGATGTCGTGGCCTATTCCGCGACGAAGCTAATGGACGGGCAGGGCCGCGTGCTGGCCGGGGCCGTCTGCGGCAGCGAGGAGTTCATCAACGACAAGCTGCTGCCGTTTCAACGCAACACCGGCCCGAACCTGTCGCCGTTCAACGCGTGGGTCGTGTTGAAGGGCATGGAAACGCTGGCCCTGCGTGCGCGGCAGCAGTGCGACAATGCGCTGAAGGTCGGCAAATTCCTAGAAGGCCGCGTGCCCGTGATCCTGCACCCCGGCCTGGAATGCCATCCGAGGCACGATCTTGCGATGAAGCAGATGGCAATGCCCGGCTGCATCTTCTCCATCGTGCTCGACGGCGGACGGACGCAGGCGCACGCCTTCCTCGATGCGCTGGAACTGATCGACCTGTCGAACAACATCGGCGACTCGCGGTCTCTGATGTGTCATCCTGCCAGCACGACTCACCACTCGGTGGGACCTGAGGCGCGAGAGGAAATGGGCGTTGGCGAAGGCATGTTGCGGCTCAACGTCGGCCTTGAGGATGCGGACGACCTTATCGAGGATCTTGAGCGCGGGCTCGCCGCCGCCGGTCTTTGACGGGAACCTTTTTGCTATCGGGCCTTTGAGCCAGCGATGAAGAAGACTCCGCTTTCCCCCGGTGCCCCCGTGCAGCCGGGGCCTGCGGTGTCGCCCGTCGATATGAAGTCCGTAGCTGCATCGCCCCAAGATTCTACGTCGCCTATGTCGAAAATCTCCTCCGAAGCGCTGCTGGCCGCTGTCGTCGAGAATTCAGACGACGCCATCGTGTCCAAAACGCTGGATGGCGTGGTGATGAGCTGGAACCGCGGCGCGGAACGGTTGTTCGGCTGGACTGCGGACGAGATGATCGGCCAGTCGATCCGCAAGCTGATTCCCGACGACCGTCAGGCAGAGGAAGACGCGATCATCCGCCAGATCGTTGCGGGGCGGCAGGTTTCGTCGATGCATTCCGTACGCGTTCGCAAGACCGGCGCGCCGGTGCGGGTTTCGGTCACGATCTCGCCCATCCGGGGTGCCGACGGCACGATCATCGGGGCCAGCAAGATCGCCCGCGACGTCGGCGCGCTGGAACACGCGCGGCAGCAGCTGGCTGAAAGCGAGCGGCGGTTCAAGACGCTGGCCGACAACATCTCGCAGCTGGCCTGGATCGCCGACAAGGAGGGCTGGATATTCTGGTACAACCAGCGCTGGTTCGAGTACACGGGCACCACGTTAAAGGACATGGAGGGCTGGGGCTGGAAGGCCGTGCACCACCCCGATCATGTCGACCGCGTGGTGGAACGTGTCCAGCGTAGCTGGGACACCGGAGAGCTATGGGAAGACACGTTCCCCCTGCGCGGCAAAGACGGTACCTATCGCTGGTTTCTGTCGCGCGCACGCCCGATCCATGACGAGAATGGTGAGATTTTCTGCTGGTTCGGCACCAATACCGATGTGACGGAGCAGCGGGTGCAGGCGGAATCGATCCAGACCCTGTTGCAAGAGGTCAACCACCGGTCGAAGAACATGCTGACGCTGATCCAATCGCTGGCGCGGCGGTCGGCGCCGGGGAATGACGAGTTTCTGAAGCGGTTCGTACGACGGTTGGAGGCGCTGGCCGCGAATCAGGACCTCTTGGTTCGCCGCGCGTGGACGGTCGTAGACCTTCGCGAACTGGTCGAGGCGCAGTTGTCCTTTGCCATCGGGATTGCCGGGTCGAACCTGGAATTCGACGGGCCGGACGTCGAAATCGGATCGCGCGCCGCCGAAACGCTGGGCATGGCGTTGCACGAACTGGCGACCAATGCGCTGAAGTATGGCGCATTGTCGGCAGAGGGCGGCACGGTGCGGATCGAATGGTCGGTCGCCGAAGATCGCTTTGCCATCGACTGGCACGAAACCGGCGGGCCTGCGGTAGAGGAACCGACGCGCGTGGGGTTCGGCACATCGGTCATCCGCGACATTCCGCGAACCGCGCTGGACGCCGATACCACGCTGGATTTCGCGCCCGACGGCTTGCGCTGGCATTTCGCCGCGCCGATGAAGGCGGTGGCGGGCAAGTCCGTCTGAGCCTTAGGTTTCCACCGGCGCTTACCATCTCCATTTGCCATAGCGCCGCGAACGGGTTTACCCTGCACCCTACCATGATGGACCAGCTTTTCGACCATGCCGCAAGTGCCGACGGGATCACAGTCCGCGTTTCGGTCAGCTATCTGCCCGAACAATCGCAAGTGCCCGCAGGTCGCTGGTTCTGGGCCTATCACATCCGGATCGAGAACAAGGGCGACGAAGCGGCCACGCTGGTCAGCCGCCACTGGCGCATCACCGATGCCGACGGGCGCGTTTCCATCATCGATGGAGAGGGTGTGGTGGGCGAACAGCCGCGTCTCGCCCCCGGCCAAAGCCACGACTATGTCTCGGGCTGTCCGTTGACGACGCCGCACGGTTCGATGGAGGGGTTCTACAGCTTCGTCCGCGACGATGGCACGAAGTTCGAGGCGCCGATCCCGTTCTTTCCGCTGGCGGCCCCGGCCACCGCGCGCTGAACGCGCGAGCGGCCGAGGCCTTCCTCCCCTAGCGGATCTTGCCGATACCCGGCACGATCTTGCCCACGCGGCGCTGATAATCGCGATAGGCATCGCCCAGCGCGTTGATCAGGTCGCGTTCCTCGTACCGGATGGCGATCAGGATATAGGCAGTCATCCCCGCGGCAAAGAGCAGGTGGCCAAACGTCATCACCGGGATCGCCCAGAATGCGAACAGGAACCCGACATAAAGCGGGTGGCGCACGACCCGATAGAACATCGGTTCGCGAAAGCGCGGCGGGCCGTCCTCCGTCCCGCGATAGCCGAACCACGCCTGCCGCAGGCCGAAAAGTTCGAAATGATCGAGCATCCACGTCGACAGGAACACCACGGCCCAGCCCAGCGCGAATAGCGCCCACAGAACCGCCGCGCCGGTGCCCGACACCGACCACACCACCCACGGAATCGGCTGCCAAAGCGTGAACAGCACCCACAGCACGGCCACGGTAGAGAGCACGTAGAAGCTGCGTTCGAGCGAGGGGTGGACGACTTTGGTGATCCTCGCCTTGAAACCCGGGCGCGCCATCACTGAATGCTGCACCCCGAACAGCGCGATCAGCGCGATGTCGATCACCGCTGCTCCGGCCATCCCGACTGACGGGCCAAAGTCGATCGAACGCGGAATTACCAGATTGCCGACAAAGCCGACCAGCCAGAGAAACGTCGCGAAAAACAGCAGGTAGCATAGCCCTGCAAAGGCAAGACGAACGGCGGGCATTGCACTTCCCCCACAGCGACCCGTGGCGCGACCCTGGCGGGACAGGATACCCCGATTGTCGGGGAAAGGCGAATCCATGGTGGGGGAGGAGGCTACTCGCCTTCTGGCGCAGGCTCCTCGCGCGGCGACAGCATCGGCCATGCGGCAAGAAACAGTCCGGCAATCACCGGTCCGGCGACCACGCCGCTGATCCCGAAAGCGGCAATACCGCCCAGCGTCGAGATCAGGATGATCCAGTCCGGTATCCCCGTGTCGCGCCCCACCAGTATGGGCCGCAGCACGTTGTCCGCCATGCCGATCACCGCCACGCCCGAGACGATCACGAACACGCCCTGCCAGATCGCTCCGGTGGCGAGCAGGTAGACCGCTGCGGGCAGCCAGACGATGGCGGGGCCGACCGCTGGCAAAAGCGAGAGAATCGCCATCAACAAGCCGAACAGCAGCACGGCGGGCAGTCCGGCGATCCAGAAGGTGATCGCCCCCAGCGCCCCTTGTACAAGTCCCACGACGACCGAACCCTTGATGGTCGCCCGCACGATCGACAGGAATCGGTCGGACAGCGGCCTTGCCACGTCCTGCGGCATCGGCAGCGCGCGGCGCAATGCGGGGCCCAGCGTCTGCCCGTCGCGCAGCAGGAAGTACGTGACGTACAGTCCCACGCCGAACGAAAGGACAAATCCCAGCGCGCCGCCGCCGATGGCCATCGCCCGGCCCGCGATCATCCCGGCGCTTTCCCGCGCCAGTTCGGCCAGCCGGTCGCGCACGGTGTCGAAATCGCCATAGCCGGACCCTTCGATCATCACCTGCACCCGGGCGGGCAGCGCCTCGCGGATGCGGATGAAGAATTCGCCCGCGTCGATCTGTTGCTCGCTCAATGCCAGATAGACCTCTGTCGCCTGATCGACGATCATCGTGCCGATCACGATCATCGGGATGACGACGGCAACGGTAATCACGCCCAGCGTGGCCAGCGCCGCTCGGTTGGCCTTGCCGCCCATGCTGGCAAGGATGCGTTGATAGAGCGGCTGAAACATGATCGCGGCCAGCACCGACCAGAACAGTGCCGCAAGGAACGGCCATGCCACCAGCAGGGCCAAGGCGGTCAGCACGGCAAGGAACAGCAGGAAGCCACCCTTTTCGATCCGGGTGCGGTCTATGCCCATCGGGCCGGTGTCGTCATCGGTCATGCGGGCGATCCTATGGGGTGTGGGGCACCTTGTCTGCCTTATTAGGGAAATCCTTCCCCACAAACGAAAACGGCCCCTGCCGACGTGCGGCAGGGGCCGTTTCTGTCACCGTCCCGCGAACGGGAGCGGTAAATCCGATTACTCGGCGACGGGAGCTTCTTCAGCAACCGGAGCTTCGGTGGTTTCTTCAGCAACCGCAGCGTCGGTGGCTTCTTCAACCGGAGCTTCAACGACTTCCTCAACCGGAGCTTCCATTTCGACAGCCGCTTCGGTTTCTTCGACGGCGGGCTCTTCAGCCTGCGAGCAGCCGGTCACGGCGAAAGCGGTGGTGGCGAGAGCGGCCAGGACGATTTTCTTCATGGTGCAAGTATCCTTGTTGCATTCACTCACGATGAGCGGTGCATGCGCATAATACGCGATGGTGCGGTGCGGTGTCCATATTTTTGCCACATTTACGATGAAGATTTATATTGTGTAAAAACAATAGGATACATTCCTTTGTCTATTCAGACCCTAAAATTGCGACGACCTTGCGATGCAAAATATGGCGCTGATGGGGCGGTGAATCGCGAATGATCGGCTTGCCCGGCGTTGCCGAAAGCGACCTTGCGGCCTAAATCCGCAATCCGACCATGAAAAGAACGCATCTCCCCCTGAATGGCCTGCGCGTGCTCGACGCCGCGGCGCGGCACTTGTCCTTCACCCGCGCGGCGGACGAACTGGCGGTTACCCCGGCGGCTGTCGGCCAGCAGATCCGAGCGTTGGAGGACATGCTGGGCGTCGTCCTGTTCCGCCGCACGCCCAAGGGGCTGGAACTGACCGACGAGGCGGGGGCGGGGCTCGATTCGCTTCGCGAAGGGTTCCTGCGGTTTGAGGAATCGGTGCAGGCGATGCAGGCCGGACAGGCCAGTCACAAGTTCACCTTTGCCGCACCGCGCGACTTTTTCGGCGCGTGGTTCGCCCGCAGGCTCGCCGATTTTCAGGTCGCCAACCCCGATGC
Source organism: Croceicoccus naphthovorans (assembly GCF_001028705.1). Classification (NCBI taxonomy): domain Bacteria; kingdom Pseudomonadati; phylum Pseudomonadota; class Alphaproteobacteria; order Sphingomonadales; family Erythrobacteraceae; genus Croceicoccus; species Croceicoccus naphthovorans. The sequence goes on from NZ_CP011770.1 coordinate 1,118,130, forward strand.
CGAATTTCACATGGCAGGCGGCGCGATGGCCGATTTTACAGAGGCGAACCTGGATTTCGCGGTGCGCCTTGCCGAAGGGCCGGGCGATCTGGAAGGCGTGTTGCTGCGCCCCGGCAAGGAAATCGTCGTATCCGCTCCCAACGGACCCGAAGTCTGGATCTCGTGGCCCGGCGTTCCCGCACCCGATGGCATGAAGCATACCGTGCAGGTCGGCGCGACCGGTCAGGCGTTGGCGGCGGTTACCGGAAAGATGGGGCGCACGCGCCTGCCGCTGCAACTGGTGGAGGACAGTCTGGCCAGCGGCGAACTGGTCGCCATCGGCGATGTGCAGGATTCGCGGATCGGGTACTGGCTAGTCGCCCCGCGACCGCAGTGGCGGCAGAAGAAGGTCCGCGCCTTGGTCGAATTCCTTCAGGCAACCGCGTCCGAATAAGCGCCGCCGAATGAAAACGGCCCCACCCGGACAGGGCAGGGCCGCTTCCGATGCATGACCCTCGCCTTACTCGGGCAAGCGCCACGTGATCCGGCTGGTGTAGTTCCCGGCCACGGCATCGCCATTGCCGTTCTTCGCCGGGTTGAACTTGCCGCGCTTGCTCATGACGCGGCAGGTCGCCTCGTCAAGATCGCTCGACCCGCTGGGCATGACTACGATACAGTCGCTGACCCGGCCCTTGGCATCGATCGACAGGCGGAAGCCGGTCGTGCCTTCGATTTCGTTGCGAATGGCGCGGCTGGGGTAATCCCGTTCGCTGACCCAGTCGCCGGGATTGCCGCGGGGTGTCGGGCCGACCGGATCGAACATGGGGGTGGTCGACGGGCCGGCGGGCAATTCGATGATGGTCGTTTCGTAACTCGGTTTCGTCTTCGGCAGCACCGGATCGTTGATGACATAGGCATCCGGCTTCTCAAACGGGGTGATGACCGGATCGATCACCGGATCGACCTTGCTTTCGGTCGGCTTGGCGTCCGGGCTGGGCGGTGGCGGGTCGAGCGGGATGATCTCCACTTTCTCTTCCTCGACGAAAATGGATTTGATTGTCTTGCCCGCCTCGGTCATCGCGCCGCCGGCAAATCCGGAAACGATCGCATAGCCAAGCCCGGCATGGATCAGCGCGACAGTGGCAAGAGTCGCCGCGCGGTTGGGGTCGTGTCTGGTATCGGTATAGGCCATCAGGCACCCTCCTCGTGGGCGCCCCGGGCGCTTGTTCCTTGGCACCCGTGGGCGCGGTTGAGGCGATCAGGTTACCACGCACGACGAATTGCGCCTAACGCATTTGTTATGCGCGCAATTTTCAGCAGTGCGGCGGAACGACTAGCGCATCGCACGGGGCCGAACCCAGCAGGGCCGATGCGGTATTGCCCAGCGCCGCTTTGCGAAATCCGCCGCAACCTTGCGTGCCCAGCACCAGCAGGTCCGGTTCGTATTGCGCCACCGCGTCCAGAACGGCGCGCTCGGCACCGCCTTCCATCAATTCGGGTGCCATGCGGGCGGCGAGATCCGGCGGCAGGTCTGCCTTGGCCAGAAACGCATTCAGCGCCTTTTGCGCATTTGCTTGCGTTTCTTCGCTGACGTGGCTGGCCTTTTGCCATCCGGCGAAGGGCACGTGCCACGCGTGGATCACGTGCATCGGCGGATCGGGGAACAGCGCGCCCGCCGTACGGATCGCGCCGGCGCTGGTATCTGACAGGTCGGTCGCGGCCAGCATCCGGCCATAGGCACGGTGCGGCCTGCGCTTTACCACCAGAACCGGCACTTTCGCATGGCGCAACAGGTGATCGACCGCGGTGCCAAGGAAATAGTCGCCGATGTCGTTGAACCGCGCCACGCCCGTCACGATCAGCTGCGCGCCGAGGTTTTCGGCCAGTTGGGCAATGGCGGTGGGGGCAGAGCCGACCGGCAGTTCCAGCCGCGCCTCCACTCCGTCGGGGATCACGTCTTGCAGGGCGGCGCGGGCGGCATCCATGTTTTCCGACCGGCGGCTGCCCGGGCGCACGACGTGGACGGCGACCAGTTCTACGCCGCGCAGCTTCGCCATCATCGCAGCGCGGTCTATCGCGCGGTCGTCGCGGGCGGACAGGTTGGTGGCGACAAGGACGGGTCCGGTCTTCATCTGGCTCATGCCATCAGCCTACGAAGCGAGGCTGCATTGCGCAATGGCGGGGCAAGCACATTGAACGCAGGTATCGCGGCCCGTGCGCGAATGCGGTATAGTCATGCGGGGCGCGAGAGTTCGCCGGGCCGACGTTTCCCGTCCGCACGGGGCCACACCGCTCTCGCGTCCTTCCGGTCCGATTGCACGGCGCAGAAAAAAGGGGCCGGATTTCTCCGACCCCCCTTTTCGTATTGCCTGAAGCCGAAGCTTACATGCCCGAACCCGGACCGTAGGTGATTTCCACCCGGCGGTTCTGGAGTTCGCGGACACCGTCTGCGGTGGGCACGCGCGGGTTGCTTTCGCCGAAAGCTTCGCTCGTGATCGCCGAGGCGGGGATGCTGCGGGCCGTGAGGTACGCAGTGACCGAGTCGTTGCGACGCTCTGACAAGCCCATGTTGTAGGTCGTCGAGCCCGAACGGTCGGTATAACCGGCCAGCATGATCGGAACGCTGTCGCAATCGGCATATGCCGCGATGGCGCTGTCGAGGATGCTCGCTGCTTCCGGCGTGATTTCTGCCGAATCCCAGTCGAAGAACACGATGTACGGGCCCGTGTTGCAGACCGCTGCCGGAGGCGGCGGCGGGGGAGGCGGCGGAGGCGGAGGCGGCGGAGGCGGCGGGGGAGGCGGCGGGGGCGGCGGAGCCGCGTTGCCGAAGTTGTATCCCAGCGACAGCATCAGCGAGTGCGAACGGAAATCGGTGTCGATCGACCCGCCTTCGTCCGAAGCCAGCTCTACGTCGTCATGCCGGAAATAGCGGTACTTCAGCCCGATATCCCAGTTGTCCGACAGCGGAGCGCGCACGCCCGCAATCGCCTGCCATGCGAAGCCGGTGTCGGATTCGCTGAAATCCAGATCGTCTTCGCCGCTGCTCACCTTGGTCCTGGCGACACCGGCACCACCGCCGATGAAGCCCTGCAGGCCATCGTCGGGGCCGAAGTCCAGCAAGCCGTTCAGCATAAAGCTCAGCGAACTGATCTTGGCCGAGATTTCGTCGTCCGAAAGCTCACCGCCCTCAATTCCGTCGCCGAAGTCGAAGAACACCGATGCACCATCGTCGTTCGCCTTCTTGTAGGCAGCTTCTGCCTCAAGCCGGAACATGCCGAAATCGTACCCGACGATACCGCCGAAGTCGTATCCGTAGTCCCACTCGAACTCGGCGCCGATGTCGGTGTCTTCGAAATCCGGATCGTCGATGTCAAATTCAAGCTCGCTGTCCTCAACCTTCATCAGGCCGGCGTCGAACTCGATGTACCATGCTCCGTCGCGGGCGAGTGCGGGCGTTGCCAGCATGCTCGTCGCAAGGGCCATTCCCAGTATCTTGGCTCTCATTATTTCCCCCATGCGATACGTCCCCCGCACCCATGTGCCGGGGGCAATTGCAAGACCTTATGTTTATCCGATTTACATTGATCAGGGAACATCAATCCGCGATCAGCTTAAATTCATCCGTTTTTTCCGCGATCCCAGTGACTTGGTTGGTAAACGCCTGTGGGTATCGCGGCCTTGCTGTGCCACCGGCATTGCCTTGCGCGGCGCGAACCCCTGTCTGGCTCTGCCGCCTAGCGCAGCGTCTACAGCGCCGCGCCCGAGACGCTGACATCTTCCGCCGCCCGACCCATGAGGTTCCCTTTGGCCCACACCGCGCCAGCGCGGCGACGCAAGGCCGCTGCACTTCGGGCGTTAGCCGCGCATGCTCGGCGCGCTCCACGGGAGTGAAGGGCAAGGGATCGGGCGTGGCGGACATGAGGGCGCGCCGTGCGGGGGATTTGCTGGGGCGCTGATTTTGCGGGACGACTTAAAACATCGGTCCTGCCGTGGGCATGCCTTATGTATCGCTCGACAAGGCCATCAGGACCGCGCCACGCATTGATCCAAAATTGTGGGATATATAGTCAAAATTGTGGGATATATAGTGATGTCTATGGGATGGCTGAGGCTCGGGCATCGCTATTCGTTTAACTTAGCAAACGCTTAGAGCCAATGGTTGAGCACCTTCGACTTCAAGTTGTTGATGCGTTACGGCTTCCGCCTCCAATGTTTATAAGTCTCAAATGACTGTAACGGCTGATAGTGGCTCCGGAGTGTTTCCCTCAGCCCCTCAAACGCCGGGCAGCCCCCATCCGGAGGCGCCTTGGCTTCGCCGCATAAGAGGCGGCGCGCGTTCGCGCTTGCGGGTGTCGCTGACGCGCCCCGGACTTTCGCCAATATCGGCGGTGGGCGCATTGACGCTTGGTGCGAGTCAGCTAGACAGCGCTTGAACGGGGCACCGCAGGTGACTCCCGCAAGGCCGAACGGCCGCCCGCAGCGCCGCTAGGCGCGAGGAAAGCCTAAGGGGCCGGATGGCCCCGCCGGCGCTTGAGGCCAAACTAACATTGACCCCACCGCAAAACCCGCGTAGGGGCGCGCGCAATCTCGGTGTTGGATATCTCCAACGTCGCTGACCATAGAGCTGAACATTGCCGGTGAGTTGGGGCTGAACCCCCGGTTATCCGTCAAAGTAACCTGCGGCATGCAGGTGGAGCGTTTCGGTTCGTGCGAATGCCCGCTGGCGTGGCCCTTATATATGGGCCGCTCGCCGCATTCGCCCGATCCTTTTCCTTCCGCCCACATTCGCTAACGGCCCTGACACCAGTTTCGGCCCGGACCCATCCGCATCTGCGCGGGCGAGGGCGCAACCCGACGGGGGAAACCCCGCGGTCAAGAAGGAAAGACGTTAATGCCCACTATCAACCAGCTGGTCCGCAAGGGCCGCGTTCCGCAGAAGGCCAAGAGCAAGGTTCCTGCGATGGAGCAGAACCCGCAGAAGCGCGGCGTCTGCACCCGCGTGTACACCACGACCCCGAAGAAGCCGAACTCGGCGCTTCGCAAGGTTGCCAAGGTCCGCCTGACCAACGGCCGCGAAGTCATCAGCTACATCCCGGGCGAAGGCCACAACCTGCAGGAACACAGCGTCGTGCTGATCCGCGGCGGCCGTGTTCGCGACCTTCCCGGCGTTCGCTACCACGTCCTGCGCGGCGTGCTGGATACGCAGGGCGTGAAGGACCGCAAGCAGTCCCGCTCGAAGTACGGCGCCAAGCGTCCGAAGTAATTCGATTTTCCCGTCATCCCGGACTTGATCCGGGATCCCGCTTTCTTCTCGCCGAGAGCAGGAAAGCAGCTGGACCCCGGATCAAGTCCGGGGTGACGAAATAAAAGAAGGATACTCAAATGAGTCGTCGTCGTCGTCCCGAGAAGCGGGAAATCCTGCCTGATCCGAAGTTCGGTGATCAGGTCCTGTCGAAGTTCATGAACAACCTCATGCTCGACGGCAAGAAGTCGGTTGCCGAAAAGATCGTCTATGGCGCGCTCGACACGGTCGAAGCGAAGGCCAAGGCCGATCCGGTGCAGCTGTTCCACGATGCGCTGAACAACGTCATGCCGCAGATCGAAGTCCGCAGCCGCCGCGTTGGCGGTGCAACCTATCAGGTTCCGGTCGAGGTTCGCCCCGAGCGTGCGCAGGCTCTGGCCATTCGCTGGCTGATCACGGCGGCGCGCAACCGCCCCGAAACGACGATGGCCGCGCGCCTCTCGGGTGAGCTGATGGATGCTTCGAACAACCGCGGCAACGCCGTGAAAAAGCGCGAAGACACCCACCGCATGGCCGACGCGAACCGCGCGTTCTCGCACTACCGCTGGTAATGCGTATCTGTTGCGCGGCGGGCCGGTCCTGCCGCGTCTTCAGATAGTCATAATACACACTATATGGGGCGGGTCTTCGGGCCTTCCCCGAACCCTTATAGCCCGACCCTCAAAGCCCCTAAGGAATTTTCCATGGCGCGCGAATATCCGCTGGATCGCTATCGCAACATCGGCATCATGGCCCACATCGATGCCGGTAAGACCACGACGACCGAGCGTATCCTCTACTACACCGGCAAGTCCTACAAGATCGGCGAAGTCCATGACGGCGCCGCCACCATGGACTGGATGGAGCAGGAGCAGGAACGCGGCATCACCATCACCTCGGCTGCGACCACCACCTTCTGGACGCCCGAAGACCCCACAATGGACCCGCGGTCGGAGCCTGACGCTCTGCGCGCGGAAATGCCGAAGTACCGCATCAACATCATCGACACCCCCGGACACGTCGACTTCACCATCGAAGTCGAACGTTCGCTGCGCGTCCTCGACGGTGCGGTCGCGGTGTTCGACGGCGTGGCCGGCGTTGAGCCGCAGTCCGAAACCGTGTGGCGCCAAGCCGACAAGTACGGCGTTCCGCGGATGTGCTTCGTCAACAAGCTCGACCGTACCGGTGCCGACTTCTACTACTGCGTGAAGTCGATCGTGGATCGTCTCGGTGCGACGCCGCTGGTGATCACGCTGCCGATCGGTGCGGAAAGCAACCTCAAGGGCGTGGTCGACCTCGTCGCCAATCGCGGCATCGTGTGGCAGGCCGAAGACCTGGGCGCAAAGTACGAGTTCGTCGACATCCCCGAGGACATGGCCGACAAGGTCGCCGAATACCGCGAGAAGCTGCTTGAAACCGTTGTCGAACAGGACGACGAAGTGATGGAAGCCTATCTCGAAGGTGAAGAGCCCGACGTGGCGACCATCAAGCGCCTCATCCGCAAGGGCACCATGGCGCGCGATTTCGTGCCCGTGACCTGCGGCTCGGCGTTCAAGAACAAGGGCGTTCAGCCCCTGCTCGACGCGGTTGTCGATTACATGCCGTCGCCGCTCGACGTTCCCGCGATCAAGGGCGTGCTGCCCGATAGCGACGAGGAAGTCGAACGTCCGTCGGACGACAACGCTCCGTTCGCGGCGCTGGCGTTCAAGATCATGAACGACCCGTTCGTCGGCTCGCTCACCTTCACCCGCATCTATTCGGGCAAGCTGTCCAAGGGCACGTACCTGAACTCGGTGAAGGACAAGAAGGAAAAGGTCGGGCGCATGCTTCTTATGCACTCGAACAACCGCGAGGATATCGACGAAGCATTCGCGGGCGACATCGTTGCGCTGGCGGGTATGAAGGACACGACCACCGGCGACACGCTGTGCGATCCGGCCAAGCCCGTGATCCTGGAGCGTATGGAGTTCCCCGAGCCGGTTATCGAGCTGTCGGTCGAACCCAAGACCAAGGCCGACCAGGAAAAGATGGGCGTCGCGCTCAATCGCCTGGCTGCCGAGGATCCGTCCTTCCGCGTCACGACCGACCACGAATCGGGCCAGACGATCATCAAGGGCATGGGCGAACTTCACCTCGACATCCTCGTCGATCGCATGAAGCGCGAGTTCAAGGTCGAAGCGAACGTCGGTGCGCCGCAGGTTGCTTACCGCGAATATCTCGGCAAGCCGGTCGACGTCGATTACACCCACAAGAAGCAGTCGGGCGGCTCGGGCCAGTTCGGCCGCGTCAAGGTCAAGGTCACCCCGGGTGAGCGCGGTCAGGGTTTTGTCTTCGAAGACAATATCAAGGGCGGCAACATCCCGAAGGAATACATCCCGGCGATCGAGAAGGGGCTGCGCGAGCAGGCCGAGAGCGGTTACCTGGTGGGCTTCCCGATCATCGACTTCACGGTCGAACTGTACGACGGTGCGTACCACGACGTCGACTCGAGCGCGATTGCGTTCGAAATCGCCGGTCGCGGTGCGATGCGCGAAGTTGCGCAGAAGGCCGGGATCAAGCTGCTTGAACCGATCATGAAGGTCGAGGTCGTGACCCCCGAGGATTACCTCGGCGACGTCATCGGCGACCTCAACAGCCGTCGTGGCCAGATTCAGGGCACCGACACCCGCGGCAACGCACAGGCTGTCGAGGCCAACGTGCCGCTGGCAAACATGTTCGGCTACGTGAACGAACTGCGGTCCTTTACCCAGGGCCGTGCGCAGTACACGATGCAGTTCAGCCACTATGACGAGGTTCCGGCGAATGTCGCGGCCGAAGTCAAGGAGAAGCTTGCCTAAGCAAGCTCAACGGTCTAGGGGCGGCGCCTGATTCAGCGGGTGCCGCCTTTCGTCCCGCCCGAAATCAAGATCAACAGATCCAGACGAACAGAGGTTTTTTACAATGGCGAAAGCTAAGTTTGAGCGGAACAAGCCGCACTGCAACATCGGCACCATCGGTCACGTCGACCACGGCAAGACCACGCTGACCGCGGCCATCACCAAGGTCCTCGGCGCCCCCGTCGATTTCGCAAACATCGACAAGGCCCCCGAAGAGCGTGAGCGCGGCATCACCATCTCGACCGCACACGTCGAGTACGAGACCGACGCCCGCCACTATGCGCACGTCGACTGCCCGGGTCACGCCGACTACGTGAAGAACATGATCACCGGTGCCGCCCAGATGGACGGCGCGATCCTCGTCGTGAACGCCGCCGACGGCCCGATGCCCCAGACCCGTGAGCACATCCTGCTCGCCCGTCAGGTCGGCGTTCCGGCTCTCGTCGTTTTCATGAACAAGGTCGATCAGGTCGACGATCCGGAACTGCTCGAGCTGGTTGAGCTGGAAATCCGCGAGCTTCTGTCGAGCTACGATTTCCCGGGCGACGACATTCCCGTGATCTCGGGTTCGGCTCTGGCCGCTCTCGAAGGTCGCGATGCCGAAATCGGCGAAGACAAGATCAAGGAACTGATGCAGGCCGTGGATGACTACATCCCGCAGCCGCCGCGTCCGACCGACAAGCCCTTCCTGATGCCCGTCGAAGACGTGTTCTCGATCTCGGGTCGTGGTACGGTTGTCACCGGCCGTGTCGAAACCGGCATCGTCAAGGTTGGTGAAGAAGTCGAGATCGTCGGCATCAAGGACACCAAGAAGACGACCGTCACCGGCGTCGAAATGTTCCGCAAGCTGCTCGATCAGGGTGAAGCCGGCGACAACATCGGTGCGCTGATCCGCGGCGTTGGCCGTGAAGAGGTCGAGCGTGGCCAGGTCCTCTGCAAGCCCGGTTCGGTTACCCCGCACACCGAGTTCAACGCAGAAGTCTACGTCCTGTCGAAGGACGAAGGTGGCCGTCACACGCCTTTCTTCGCCAACTACCGTCCGCAGTTCTACTTCCGTACGACCGACGTGACGGGCGAAGTGGTTCTGCCGGAAGGCACCGAGATGGTGATGCCGGGCGACAATGTAACGATCGGCGTCAAGCTGATCGCGCCGATCGCGATGGATGAGGGTCTTCGCTTCGCAATTCGCGAAGGTGGCCGCACCGTCGGTTCGGGGGTTGTCAGCAACATCACGAAGTAATATAGGCGCCACACCGGCAGGGGCGGGGTGATTCACCCTGTCCCCCGCCGGTCGGAATTTTCGGAAGGGCCGCCCCTTCCCGCGCGGGTCGAAAGACCGCGATGGTGAGGCGGGGCGGTTCTTTCTTTTTTGGGAAAAGGGCGGTTGCCCCGATCCCGTGGCTCTTTCGCATCGGTATTGGAAATGGAAGCTCAGAATATCCGCATTCGCCTCAAGGCGTTTGACCATCGCGTGCTCGACCAGGCTACTGGCGAGATCGCGGAAACCGCTCGCCGCACTGGCGCGCTGATCCGGGGCCCCATTCCGCTGCCGACGCGTATCGAGAAGTTCACCGTGAACCGCGGTCCGCACATCGACAAGAAGTCGCGGGAGCAGTTCGAGGTTCGTACTTACAAGCGGTTGCTCGACATCGTGCAGCCCAATGCCGCCACCGTGGACGCGCTGATGAAGCTCGACCTCGCCGCTGGCGTCAACGTGGAGATCAAGCTGGCTTGATCTCTGCTGGCCTGAGATGGCCGCAGACTTAGAGATACCGCCGGAGTTCGCTCCGGGCTGCGTCTCCCGTCTCGCTTCTCCCGCAAGGGATTTGCACTTTCAGCCCGGACGGGGCGACGCATGACAATCAGGGCTGGCAAGCACCGTGGGATGGTCCCTGGGTGCCTCTGTGAGGAGATTGGATCATGCGCACTGGCGTGATCGCGAAGAAAGTCGGGATGACCCGCCTGTTCCAGGAGGATGGCCGGCATGTGCCCGTCACCGTTCTGGCGTTGGAAGATTGCCAGGTCGTTTCGCACCGCACCATGGACCGCGACGGATACGTCGCCGTTCAGCTTGGCGCGGGTGAAGCGAAGCTGAAGAACGTCGCCAAGCCGCAGCGCGAGCATTTCGCCAAGGCTGAAGTGACCCCCAAGATGAAGGTTGCCGAATTCCGCCTTGAAGGCGAAGACGGTCTGCCGCCGGTCGGTGCCACGATCAGCGCGGAACACTTCCTTGCGGGTCAGAAGGTCGACATCACCGGTCACACGCAGGGCAAGGGCTTCGCCGGCGCCATGAAGCGCTGGGGCTTCGGCGGTCTGCGCGCCACGCACGGCGTTTCGCTGTCGCACCGTTCGCACGGTTCGACGGGTAACCGCCAGGATCCGGGCAAGGTCTTCAAGAACAAGAAGATGGCCGGTCACATGGGTGATCGTCAGCGTACGCAGCAGAACCTCGAAATCGTGCGCACCGACGCCGATCGCGGCCTGATCTTCGTCAAGGGCTCGGTCCCCGGTGCGAAGAACTCGTGGCTGGTCGTTACCGATGCCGTGAAGCTCGTCGCTCCCGAAGGTCTGCCGTTCCCGGCCGCCCTGCTTGAGAAGAAGAGCACGCAGCCCGAGCACGAGGAAGCGCCCGCCGGCATGGTCGAGAGCGCTGCCGAGCACGAAGTGCAGCCGGAAGTTTCCGCCGAACAGCAGGCCGAACTGCTGAAGGAACAGGAAGCCGGTGCCGACACCGAAACCAACGCTACCGACGGTAGCGATGAGAACAAGGAGGGCTGATCCGTGAAGGTGAAGGTCCAGAAACTCGACGGTAAGGCGTCGGGCGACATCGAGCTGAACGACGACGTCTTCGGTCTCGAACCGCGTGCGGACATCCTGCATCGCGTCGTCACCTGGCAGCTGTGGAACCGTCGCGGCACTGCCCGCCCGACGCGTGAGCGTTCGGACGTTGCGCGCACCGGCAAGAAGTGGGGTCGCCAGAAGGGCGGCGGCACGGCTCGTCACGGTGACCGTGCGGCCCCCGTCTTCATCGGTGGTGGTAAGGCTCACGGTGCACGCAAGCGCGATTTCGATATCTCGCTGAACAAGAAGGTCCGTGCGCTCGGTCTGAAGATGGCGCTGTCGAGCAAGGCGAAGGACGGTCTCGTGATCGTCGACTCGCTGGAGCTCAAGGAAGCCAAGACCAAGACGCTGAAGGCGCAGCTCGAAAAGGCTGGCTTGGGCGGCAAGGTCCTCGTGATCGATGGTGAGAGCGTCAACGACGGTTTCGCCAAGGCTGCGGGCAACCTGCCGGGCGTGAACGTCCTGCCGGCCGTGGGCGCGAACGTCTACGACATCCTGAAGCACGACACGCTGGTCCTCACCAAGGACGCGGTCGAGAAGCTGGAGGCCCGGTTCAATGGCTAAGGCGAAAGAAATCGACATCCGTCACTATGACGTGATTGTCGCCCCGCACATCACCGAAAAGGCGACTCTCCTGTCGGAGAACAACGCCGTGGTGTTCAAGGTCGCCGAAACCGCGACCAAGCCGCAGATCAAGGAAGCCGTCGAAGCTTTGTTCGACGTCAAGGTCACCGGCGTGAACACCCTCGTCCAGAAGGGCAAGGTGAAGCGCTGGAAGGGTAAGCCCTACAAGCGCGTCGACGTGAAGAAGGCGATCGTGACGCTGGCCGAAGGCCAGTCCATCGACGTCACCAGCGGTATCTGAGGCTAGGAAATCATGGCACTCAAGAACTACAAACCGACATCGCCCGCACGCCGCGGCTTGGTGCTGGTCGACAAGACGGGGCTCTACAAGGGCAAGCCCGTCAAGTCGCTCACCGAAGGCAAGCGCAAGACCGGCGGTCGCAACAACAAGGGCCACGTGACATCGCGCGGCATCGGCGGCGGTCACAAGCAGAAGTACCGCTACATCGACTTCAAGCGCCGCAAGTGGGATGTTCCCGCGACGGTAGAGCGTCTTGAATACGATCCGAACCGCACTGCGTTCATCGCCCTCGTCAAGTACGAGGATGGCGAGCAGGCCTACATCATCGCGCCGCAGCGCCTTGCAGTCGGTGACACGATCATCGCTGCCGAGAAGGCTGACACCAAGCCGGGCAACGCGATGCTGCTGAGCCAGATGCCGGTCGGCACGATCGCTCACAACCTCGAGATGAAGCCTGGCAAGGGTGCGCAGATCGCGCGTTCGGCCGGTACGTACGCCCAGATCGTCGGTCGCGACCGCGGCATGGTCATCGTGCGTCTCTCTTCGGGTGAGCAGCGTTACCTGCGCGGCGATTGCATGGGCACCGTCGGTGCCGTGTCGAACCCCGACAACAGCAACCAGACGCTGGCCAAGGCCGGTCGTCGTCGCTGGATGGGCAAGCGTCCGCTGACCCGCGGTGTCGCGAAGAACCCGGTCGATCACCCGCACGGTGGTGGTGAAGGCCGCACCTCGGGCGGCCGTCATCCGGTTACCCCGTGGGGCAAGCCGACCAAGGGCGCTCGCACGCGCAACAACAAGCAGACGGACAAGATGATCATCCGTTCGCGTCATGCCAAGAAGAAGAGGTAAGCGGTAATGGCTCGTTCGCTCCGCAAGGGTCCGTTTGTCGACCTCCACCTGCTGAAGAAAGCCGAATCCGCGCAGGATTCCGGTGGCCGCGCCCCGATCAAGACCTGGTCGCGCCGCTCCACCATCCTGCCGCAGTTCGTCGGCCTGACGTTCAGCGTCTACAATGGCCAGAAGCACATTCCCGTGTCCGTCAACGAGGACATGGTCGGCCACAAGCTTGGCGAATTCGCGCCGACCCGTTCTTTCCCGGGTCACGCCGCCGACAAGAAGGGCAAGCGCTGATGAGCAAGGACAAGGCACCCCGCCGCGTTGCCGACAACGAGGCTCTGGCCGTTGGGACCACGATCCGTGGTTCGGCGCAGAAGCTGAACCTCGTCGCCGGTCTGATCCGCGGCAAGAAGGCAGAGGAAGCGATGAACATCCTCGCTTTCTCGAAGCGCGCCATGGCTGTCGACGCACGCAAGGTTCTCGCCAGCGCGATCGCCAATGCCGAGAACAACCACAACCTGGACGTCGATGCGCTTGTCGTGGCGGAAGCCTCGGTCGGCAAGTCGATCACCATGAAGCGGTTCCACACCCGTGGCCGCGGCAAGTCCACGCGCATCCTCAAGCCGTTCAGCCGGCTGCGGATCGTCGTGCGCGAAGTTGAGGAGGCCTGATCATGGGTCATAAATCCAATCCGATCGGCCTGCGCCTGCAGATCAACCGCACCTGGGACAGCCGCTGGTACGCCGAAGGGCGCGACTATGCCGGTCTGCTCAAGGAAGACATCGAGATCCGCAAGTACATCGTCGACACGCTGCCGCAGGCCGCGATTTCGAAGGTGGTGATCGAACGTCCGGCCAAGCTGTGCCGCATTTCGATCTATGCTGCGCGTCCCGGTGTCATCATCGGCAAGAAGGGCGCAGACATCGAGAAGCTGCGTTCGAAGCTGGCCAAGATGACTGACAGCGAAGTGAAGCTGAACATCGTCGAAATCCGCAAGCCGGAAATCGACGCCAAGCTCGTCGCTCAGGGCATCGCCGATCAGCTGGTTCGCCGCGTTGCGTTCCGCCGTGCGATGAAGCGCGCCGTTCAGTCCGCCCTGCGTCTGGGTGCCGAAGGCATCAAGATCACCTGCGGCGGCCGTCTCGGCGGTGCGGAAATCGCCCGCGTCGAGTGGTACCGCGAAGGCCGCGTGCCGCTTCACACGCTGCGCGCCAACGTCGATTACGCAGAAGCCGAAGCGCTGACCGCGTACGGCATCATCGGCATCAAGTGCTGGATCTTCAAGGGTGAGATCATGGCGCACGATCCGATGGCGCAGGACCGTCTGATGATGGAGGCCCAGACCTCCGGCGTGCGACCCGCGCGCTGAGGCTAGGACAGAGCAATGCTGCAACCGAAGAAAACCAAGTTCCGCAAGGCGTTCAAGGGCAAGATCCATGGCGATGCCAAGGGCGGCACCTCGCTCAACTTTGGCTCGTACGGGCTGAAGGCGATGGAGCCGGAACGTGTCACCGCGCGCCAGATCGAGGCCGCACGTCGTGCGATCACCCGCCACATCCGCCGTCAGGGCCGTCTGTGGATCCGCGTGTTCCCCGACGTTCCGGTTTCGAAGAAGCCTGCCGAAGTCCGTCAGGGTAAGGGCAAGGGTTCGGTCGAATACTGGGCTGCCCGCGTGAAGCCGGGTCGTATCCTGTTCGAACTGGACGGCGTTCCGGGCCCGCTCGCTGCAGAGGCGTTCAGCCGCGCGGCGATGAAGCTGCCGATCAAGACCAAGGTTGTCGCCCGCCTCGGCGACAGCTCGCACCTGGGAGGTGAATGATGGCACAAGCTGAAGACCTTCGCGCCAAGAGCGACGATCAGCTGACCGCTGACCTGACCGACCTCAAGCGCGAGCAGTTCAACCTGCGCTTCCAGGCCGCGACGAACCAGATCGAGCGTCCCGCTCGCATCAAGGAAGTCCGCCGCCAGATCGCGCGCATCAAGACGTTGCAGGGCGAACGCGCCCGCACGGCGAAGTAAGGACAAGACCATGCCCAAGCGTATCCTGATCGGGACCGTGGTCTCGGACAAGACCGACAAGACCGTCGTGGTGAAGGTCGAGCGCAAGGTGAAGCACCCGCTGTACGGGAAGATCATCCGCCGTTCGAAGAAGTACCACGCGCACGATGCGGACAACACGTTCCGCACCGGCGAAAAGGTTCGCATCGAGGAGGTCGCCCCGATCTCCAAGCTGAAGACGTGGAAGGTTCTCGACCGCGTCGGTGGCCAGGCAGACATCGCTGTTGAGGCGAACCTCGAAGCCGAAGCCTGAGACTGATTTTGGAACTCCCGGGCGATTGTCCCGGAAAGCCGAGTGAGAAGGAAACGGATCTATGATCCAGATGCAATCAAACCTTGACGTTGCTGATAACAGCGGCGCCAAGCGCGTCCAGTGCATCAAGGTGCTGGGCGGATCGAAGCGCCGTACGGCGGGCGTGGGCGACGTGATCGTCGTCTCCGTCAAGGAGGCGCAGCCGCGCGCCAAGGTCAAGAAGGGCGACGTCCACCGCGCGGTGATCGTCCGCACCAAGAAGGACGTGCGCCGTCCCGATGGCAGCGTGATCCGTTTTGACAGCAACGCTGCCGTGCTGGTGAACAAGAGCGAGGAGCCGATCGGCACCCGTATCTTCGGCCCTGTGGTCCGCGAACTGCGCGGCAAGGGCTTCATGAAGATCATCTCGCTTGCTCCGGAGGTGCTGTGATGGCTGCCGCGAAGATCAAGAAGGGTGACAGCGTCGTCGTGCTGTCGGGCAAGGACAAGGGCAAGACCGGTACGGTCACCCAGGTTCTGCCCAAGGCCGGCAAGGTCGTGGTCGATGGCGTGAACGTTGCTACCCGCCACCGCAAGCCCACCCAGGTGAACCCGCAGGGCGGCATCGAACGCAATCCTGCACCGATGGCGATCAGCAAGGTCGCCGTTGCCGATCCCAAGGATGGCAAGCCCACCCGCGTCCGCATTGAAGAGCGTGACGGCAAGAAGGTGCGCGTTGCCGTCAAGTCCGGGGAGAAGATCGATGGCTGATTACACACCGCGCCTGAAGGACAAGTACGAAGCCGAAATCGTAAAGGCGATGACCGAGAAGTTCGGTTACGCCAACCCGATGATGGTCCCGAAGCTGGAAAAGATCACGCTCAACATGGGCGTTGGCGAAGCCAGCCAGGACAAGAAGAAGGTCCAGACCGCTGCGGCGGAAATGGAGCTGATCGCCGGCCAGAAGCCCGTGATCACCAAGGCGAAGAAGTCGATCGCGCAATTCAAGCTGCGTGAAGGCATGCCGATCGGTTGCAAGGTTACCCTGCGCCGCGACCGCATGTTCGAGTTTCTCGACCGCCTGGTCACCATCGCGATGCCCCGCATCCGCGACTTCCGTGGCCTGAATCCGAAGTCGTTCGACGGCCGCGGCAATTATGCCATGGGCCTGAAGGAGCAGATCATCTTCCCAGAGATCAGCTACGACCAGATCGACAAGGTGCGTGGCATGGACATCATCGTCACCACCACCGCGAAGACCGACGAAGAAGCGCGCGAACTGCTGCGCCTGTTCGGTTTCCCGTTCCCGGCTGAAGAGTCGGAACAGAAGGAAGCGGCGTGAGCCGCTGAGGAAGAGAGCTTAAGTCCATGGCGAAACTGAGTTCCGTGAACAAGAACGAGCGTCGCAAGAAGCTCGTCAAGAAGTATGCGTCGCAGTACGCAAAGCTGAAGGCGATCGCCGACGATGAAAGCGTCGACGATAGCGATCGCTGGATCGCGCGTCTGAAGCTGGCCGAGATTCCCCGCAACGGGAACCCGACCCGCGTCCGCAACCGCTGCAACACCACCGGCCGCCCCCGCGGTTATTATCGCAAGTTCGGCCTTTGCCGCATCGAGCTGCGCGATCTTGCCAACAAGGGCATGATCCCGGGCGTGACCAAGTCGAGCTGGTGAGGATCTGATAGATGGCTATGACCGATCCCGTGGGTGACATGCTCACCCGTATCCGCAACGGCCAGCGTGCGAAGAAGGACTCCGTCCTGTCGCCCGCCAGCAAGCTGCGTGCAAACGTGCTCGAGGTTCTTCAGCGTGAAGGCTACATCCGTGGCTACAGCGAAGACGCGAGCGGCAAGCACCCCGCGCTGCGGATCGAACTGAAGTATTTCGAGGGCGAACCCGCTATCAAGCACGTCGCCCGCGTCTCCAAGCCCGGCCGCCGCGTCTACTCGGGTTCGAAAGAACTGCCGAGCATCCGTAACGGTCTTGGCATCACCATCGTCTCGACGCCCAAGGGCGTGCTCTCGGATGCCGAGGCACGTGCCGAAAACGTCGGCGGCGAAGTGCTGGCGGAGGTGTTCTGATGAGCCGCATCGGCAAAAAGCCGGTCGCGATCCCAAGTGGCGTGACCGCCTCGATCGAGGGCGATACCCTGTCGGTAAAGGGCCCCAAGGGCTCCCTGACGATGGGCCTGTCGGATCTCGTGTCCTATAAGGTCGAGGATGAAACCATCGCGGTGACTCCGGCGAACGACACCAAGGCCGCGCGCAGCCACTGGGGCATGCAGCGGACGCTGGTCTCGAACCTCGTCGAGGGTGTGACCCAGGGCTATTCCAAGGTTCTGGAAATCACCGGCGTCGGCTATCGTGCGCAGGCTTCGGGCAAGAAGCTCAAGCTTCAGCTCGGCTATTCGCACGACGTCGATCTCGATGTGCCGGAAGGCCTTGAGGTGAAGACGCCCGACCAGACCACCGTGGAAATCTCTGGCATCGACAAGCAGGCCGTTGGCCAGTTTGCCGCAGAGGTTCGCCGCTGGCGCAAGCCCGAACCCTATAAGGGCAAGGGTATCAAGTACCGCGGCGAGTACATCTTCCGCAAGGAAGGGAAGAAGAAGTAAGATGGCAAAGCTTTCCCTTTTCGAACGCCGTCGTCGCCGGGTCCGCACTGCGCTCCGCGCCCGTGCGGGCGGCAAGCCCCGCCTGTCGGTGCACCGCACCGGCAAGCACATCTATGCGCAGGTTATCGACGATGCCGCCGGCAAGACCGTTGCCGCCGCCAGCACGCTGGGCGCAAAGAGTTCGGGTGCGAATGTCGATGCCGCGCAGCAGGTCGGCAAGGACATCGCCGCCGCTGCCAAGAAGGCCGGCGTCACCACTGTCGTTTTCGATCGCGGCGGTTTCCTGTTCCATGGTCGCGTCAAGGCGCTGGCCGACGCCGCTCGTGAAGGCGGGCTGGAGTTCTGATGATGGCTGACGAAAACAACACCGAGAACACCGAAACCCCCGTCGTCGACAACGCGGGTTCGACCCCGACGCCGACCGTGGCGAGCACCGAAGCGGCCGACAACCAGTCGACCGCCGCTGGCGATCCGTCGCAGCCGCGCGAAGATCAGGGACGCGAAGGTCGTGGCGGTCGCGGTCGTGGCCGTGGCGGTAACGATCGCGGCGAACGCGGTGAGCGTCGTGGCCGCGGTCGTCGTGACGACCGTCGCGGCAACCGTGACGACGATGGTGAGGAGCTGATCGAGAAGCTCGTCCACATCAACCGCGTTTCGAAGACGGTTAAGGGCGGTAAGCGCTTTGGCTTCGCCGCGCTGGTCGTTGTTGGTGACGGCAAGGGCCGCGTCGGCTTCGGACACGGCAAGGCCCGCGAAGTGCCCGAGGCGATCAACAAGGCCACTGCTTCTGCCAAGAAGAAGATGGTTCGCGTTCCGCTGAAGGAAGGCCGCACCCTGCACCATGACGGCAAGGGCCGTTTCGGTGCCGGCAAGGTCAACGTCCGCACGGCGCCTCCGGGTACCGGCATCATCGCGGGCGGCCCGATGCGCGCCGTCTTCGAATCGCTGGGCGTTGCCGACGTCGTGACCAAGTCGGTCGGGACTTCGAACCCCTACAACATGATCCGCGCCACTTTCGACGCTCTGACCAACCAGACTTCGCCGAAGTCGGTGGCGCAGCGTCGTGGCAAGAAGGTCGCCGACCTTCTGGGCCGTGGCGGCGCGAGCGAGGCCGAGGCGGAAGCCGACGCCGCAGCCCTGGTGGAGTAAGCTATCATGGCAAAGGCAAAGACCATCAAGATCAAGCAGATCGGTTCGCCGATCCGTCGCCCGGAAAGCCAGAAGAAGATCCTGGTCGGCCTGGGCCTTGGCAAGATGCACCGCGTCGTGGAAGTGCAGGACACTCCCGAAGTGCGCGGCGCCATCGCCAAGCTGCCGCACATGGTGGAAGTCGTCGACTGACGATTGCCGCAGTGCTAGCGAACAAGAACCCCGGCAGTCTCTGTCGGGGTTTTTGTTTTGGAATCTCTGGTTTTGGACGAGCCCCTCATTCGTTTTCGGTAAGGTTGGTATGAGCCACGACGCGCAGTGCATGGATGACGATCACGCAGCCCTGCGCGCGGCTGCCGATGGCGCGGCGCTATGCACCATCGTCAACATCGACGGCAGTTTTTCGCGGCGCGTCGGGGCACAACTGGCGATCAGGCCTGATGGTACCGTTGTCGGAAGCTTGTCCGACGGATGTCTGGAGCAGCAACTGGTCGCGGACGTTGCGGCGGCGTCTGGACCATCGGTCCGGCGTTATGGCAAGGGATCGGCCTTGATTGATTTCCGGCTGCCTTGCGGGGGAGGGCTCGACATCCTGATCGATCCATCACCTGACCGGGCAGCATGCCGGGACACTGTGGCCTTGCTCGATTGTCGCGAGCCGGCGGGTTTGGCGTTACCCGAAAATATCTATCTGCCGACGCGTCGCTACCTGCCAGCGCTTCGCATCCATGCGTTCGGGGTCGATCCCGAACTGTCGGCGCTCGATCGTTTGGCGCTGGTCATGAATGTGCCGATGGTCTGCATGCGGCCAGAGTCGCTCTCGCTTGGCCAAGCACCCGATATGGCATCGCCTGATCGCTGGACGGCAACGATCCTGTTGTTCCACGATCATGAGTGGGAAGGCGCTATCTTGCATCACGCCTTGCGCGGCGGCAGCTTTTACGTCGGTGCCCAAGGCGGGGCGAAGGCGCGCGAGGACCGTTTGTCGCGGCTACGCGCCGCTGGTGTCGCCGAAGAGGATCTTGCCCGGATCAGGGGGCCGGTGGGTGTTACGCCATCGGCCCGGACACCGAATGCCTTGGCCCTGTCGGTGTTGAGCGAGATCGTGTTCGAATACGACCGTATCCATCCGCATTTTTAGTGCACTTAGTCGCGTCCCAGCGATTTGCGAGCTATGGCGAGATCGCGTTCATTATCGATATCGAGCAGACAGGTGCCGCTGCATTCGACCGTGGCGGCCTGCTGAAGGAGGTCGCGGGCCCCTTCATCGCCCGTCGACCTCGCCAATTCGTCGAAATGATGAGAACCGAAGACGGCCGGTGGCATGCGCGCATCTCCGTCAGTCGATGCGGCGATGGCTGTCTGGCCTAACGCGACGGCCTTGGCGATTACATCGATAAAGTGGCCCGCCGGGACGAGGGGCATGTCGGCAAGCGCGATTAGCAGGAAATCGCACCGGGCCTGTTGGGCAAGATGAGCGGCAATGGCGACCGAGCTGCCCATTCCGGTATCCGCGCATTCGTTTACGGCGATCGCAAACTTGGCCGCTTCCCACGCTTCTCTGCACGGATGCGTTTGGCTTGCAGTCACGATCCATCGTTCGGCGAAGTCGAGATCGGCGAGCAGGTAGGCAACATGCTGACCCAGCATTCGACCGTTGAGAGCGGTCGTCAGCTTGTCGGCATCTCCGAAACGCCGAGAGGCACCAGCGGCCAGAATCGCCGCGCCGATGCGGACCTGTTTGGTCATGCTGCGGATTGGATGCACGGGATCATTGGGCGGGCATGGCTTACCAGGCCGCTTTTGTCGATCCGCGCTGCCGCCCAAGTGGCGTGGATGCACCGGCCCACCACACTGGAAATTGGGCGGGCCATCGGCGATAGAGGCGCGATGCTGACGGCGATCTATCCGGTGCGCAGCCTGTTGCTGGCGATTTTCCTGCTGATGCTCGGTAACGGATTCGTGGCGACGCTGCTCAGCATCCGGCTCGAAAGCGCGAATGCTTCGGCCCCGGTGATCGGGGTGATGGCCGCGGCCTACTTTGCCGGGCTCATGCTGGGGTCGTTGCGGATTTCGCCGGTCATCGCTCGCGTCGGGCACATCCGCGCCTTTGCTGCTGTCGTTTCGCTCTTGTCGGCTTCGACGCTGGCCTATTCGCTTTATATGCATCCGGCGTTCTGGATGGTGCTGCGCCTGATCGACGGTTTGTGCGTGGCGGGGGTGTTCGTCTGCCTTGAAAGCTGGCTGAACCAGCGGGCGGAGAGCCTGACGCGCGGGACAATCCTCGCGGCCTATATGATCGCGCTCTATTCGGGGCAGGCGGCGGGGCAGTTCCTGTTGAACATGGGCGGTTCGCTGATGCTGCCCTTCGTGATTTCCTCCATCCTCGTGACCCTGTCGGCGATCCCCGTGTTGCTGACCCGGATCGAAGGGCCGCAGACGGGCACGCCGGAGACGCTGTCGCTGCGTTTGTTATACAGCGCCTCGCCCCTCGGTATGGTGGGTGTCGGCACGACGGGCTTGATCCTTGGCGCGTTTTACGGGCTGGGTCCGGTCTATGCCAGCAGGCTTGGGCTCGACCTGAAGGGCGTCAGCGTGTTCATGAGCTGCGTGATTGCGGGCGGAGTCGTCTTGCAAGGGCCGCTGGGGCACCTGTCGGATCGGTTCGACCGGCGGCGGGTGATCGTCTTTGTGCTGATGTGCGGATTGGCCGCCAGCTTGGCGCTTGGCGCTCTGGGCGGCACGGCCTTGTTGCCGGTGTTCGGTGCGCTGTTCGGGGGGCTGGCGTTTGCGCTCTATCCGCTCTGCGTCGCGCATACCAACGACCGCCTGACCAGCGATCAGCGGCTGAGTGCCAGTGGCGGGCTGATCCTCGTCTATTCGATCGGCGCGGTGGCGGGACCGCTGGGCGGAGCGGTCGCCATGTCCGCGTTCGGCGCGGCGGGGCTGTTCTGGTTTGTCGGCGGGGCGCTTGCGCTGGCGCTGGTCTTTGCGGTGTGGCGACAGGCCCGGACAGAGGCGGTGGACGATGCCCTGCAACAACCGTTCCAGCCCCTGCCGCGCACGACCACGATGACCGCGCCGCTGGAACCTGCCTCAGACGAGGTTTAGCTGACCAGTTGCGGTCCCAGTGCGGCCTTCAATTCATCCAGCCACGGTTCGAACGGCTTCCACGCGTCGACGCCGCTGCGATTGATCGGGCGGCGGACTTGCTCCGAACTGGCGGTCCGCACCGCGCGGTCGGTCTTGTGGAAATCGAGGCACGCCTGTTCGAACGGCAGTCCCAGATAGTCCAGCATCCGCCGCACCTGACCTTCCAGATCGTCGAGCACGTCTTCATGCTGCACGTGAAGGATGCGGTTCGGCAACACGCGATCCCAATGTTCCATCAGATCCACATAGTCGCGGTAATAGCGCCCGATGTCGGACAGGCCGTAAGTGAATTCCTGCCCCTCTGCGAACAGTTGCTTGAAGCCGGAAAAGCAGCAGTCCATCGCGTTGCGGCGCGCGTCGATGATCTTTGCATTGGGCAGGATCAGGTGGATCAGCCCGATGTGGCGAAAATTGTTCGGCATCTTGTCGATGAAGAACGGCGCACCCTGACGATGAATGCGGGTGTTGGCGATATATTCCTGTCCGAACTGGCTGAGCTGCTGCGGCGTCAGGCGGTGCAGGACTTGGGGATACTCGCTGGCCCCCGCACGCCGCCCGCGCAGTCGATGGGCGAGCGAGAGAATGTCGGGCAATTCCAGCGTGCCGTCGACCATGCTGTGCGAAGCGAGAATCTGTTCGAGCAGCGTTGACCCCGCACGCGGCAGGCCCACGATGAAGATCGGATCGGGTGCGGCATGGCCTTCGACCTCGTGCGCGGCGAACAGGTCTGGCGTGCAGACCGATTTCTGCCGTTCCAGTTCCTCTGCCATGCGATCCGCGTCATATCCGGACTGGCGGCGCTTCAGATCGTTGCCTTCTGCGTAGTGGCGGAACGCGTCTTCGTATTCGCCGCGATCCTCGCAGGCCTTGGCCAGCGCGAACGACGTATGCACCCGGTCCATGAACGCGATGTCGCCACGCGCCAGCGTTTCGCGCATCGTCGCCATCTCGGCATCGTCGAAGCGATAGGTCTTCAGGTTGGCCAGCGCATACCACGCATCGCCCAACGTCGGCGCGCTCTGCGTCGCGGCGCGATAGGATGCGATTGCCTCGTCCTGCAAACCGCGCGTTTTCAGTGCATGCCCGCGCGAGGTGAGGGTAGCGGGATCGTTCGGCAGGCGCTGCAGAATACGGTCGAACAGGTCGAAGGCCCCGTCATAATCGCCGGTCTGCATCCGCTCTATCGCAAGGTGAGACTGGAACAGCGGGTTGCCGGGATCGCGCGCGTGCAGCGCTTCCGCCTCTTCGCGGGCGCGGGCGAACTTCTGCCGCTTTCGCAGCGCCTGAATGTAGTCGAGCCGCAGCGTCACGTCGTCGGGCGCGAAGGCGACGGCGCTTTCCAGCAGGAATTCCGCGTCGTCGACAATGCCAAGCTCTCTCGCAATGCGGGCCAAGAGGCGCATCGCCTCGGTATGTTTGGGATAGCGGCGCAGGAAGTGGCGGCAGATTTCCTCCGCCCGCAGCAAGCGCCCTTCGTAAAGATGGTTCGCCACCGCGGCCAGTTCGCGGGGCAGGGCCTTCAGCCGCTCGGCCTCTGCCCGTGCGCCTTGCGCTTCGCCGGGGCGGCCGGCCTCAACCAACTGATCGGCCAGCGCGCGCCATCCAGCCTCTAGCGCAGGGTTAAACCGGCAAGCGCGGCGATAGGCGTCGATCGCGGCATCGCGCCGACCCATCGCGCGATTTAGGTGGCCCTGTTCCTGCCATCCGCGGCCATATTCGGGCCGTGCGGCGTTCAGCCGTTCCAGCCAACCTTGCGCCGCGTCGAACCGGTTCAGATAGCGGCAGGCCACTGCGGCCAGATAGAGCGCGTCGGCATGGTCCGGTTCTGCGGCCAGCACCGCCTCTGCCGCCGCCAGCCCGTCGGCAAAGCGGCTTTCGCGAAGCGCGTCCTGTCCGGCGCGCAGCTGGGCATCGTGATCGGCCATCGTGCGTCCTTCGTTTGCCAGAAGCGCAAAGCGGCGGGCAAGGGCTCTGATCGCCCGCCCGCCGCCGTTACGCCGTTATGGCTGCCTTAGTAGTCGAACTTTACCCGCAGGCCGACCGTCAGCGGGCGGTTAGTCGTGATGCGCGGCACGTCGAAGTTGAAGTTGCCCGCAACTTCAGCGCGCGTATCGGTCAGGTTTTCACCGAACAGTTCCGCCGACCACATGTCCGCAGTAACGCCCGCCGTCATAGAGAACGTCGTGTAGCTATCCAGCTTCAGCTTGTTGATCTCGATGATGTCGGTGTACTTCGAACCCGAATGGTTCACCTGCGGCATGATGTGCGCGGTCAGGCTGTCGGACAGGTCCCATTCGTAACGGACACGCAGATTGCCCTGAAACTCCGGCGCATAGGCCAGCGATTCGCCTTCAATCACGTCGTTCGTCGGGATCAGCACCTCGGTAATCTTGGTGTCGAGGAACGAGAATGCACCCGTCACCGTCAGGCCCGGTGCGGCATAGGGTGCGACGGTAAAGTCGCCTTCCACGCCATAGATACGGGCATCCGCCGCGTTGTCCGAATAGACCAGGTTGACGATGTTCGGATCGAAGATCGAGGTCTGCAACCGCGAGATATCGACATAGAACGCGCTGCCGTTCAGGCGCAGCTGACGGTCCATCAGCTCGGTCTTCCAGCCGATTTCGTAATTGGTGACTTCGTCGGTCTCCAGCTCGTAAGGCACGACATAGTCGCCGGGCCCCTGCGTGCCGCCTGGGCGGTTCAGCAGGCCGGGGCGGAAGCCCTCGGAATAGGTCGCGTAGAACAGCAGGTCCTCTGTCGGCGTGAAGGTCAGCGTGCCCTTGAAGATCACGCCGCTGGCCGTTGCCTTGTCGGGATTGCCGAATTCATTGTCCGGTCCATAGAGCAGCGACAGGTTACCGCCGCCGCAGCCGGGGATGTTGACCTGGTCTTCGACCGGAACGCCCGCGTTGGCGCCGAAAATCGGCGAATTCAGCTTGCAGAACGCGCTGGTCGCCGCGCCTTCCAGATCGACCTCTACGTCATAGTACCGCGCGCCGCCGGTGATGGTCAGCACGTCGGGCACGATGTCGAACGAAGCTTCGCCGAAGATGCCCCATTGCTTGTCGGTTCGCTTTACGTCGTTGCGAAAGCCTGCCCCTTCGGGCAGCGGGCCGGGATCGCTGAAGTACCCGGGGAAGGCGCGGCCAGTCGTGCCGGTGACCTCTGTGTTAGTGAACGGATAGATCGGCGCGAAACCGCGCGTTACGCCATCGGCGCCGCGCACCATTTCCGACGCGTAGAAATAGTCGTTCCGTTCTTTCAGCGTCAGGTCCGAATAGAACCCGCCAACCGTTGCCCGCACGCGCAGGTCCTGCGGCGTGGAGAAGCGCAGTTCCTGCGTAAACACGGTCGTGTCGCTGTTCGAACTGACCGACAGGTTGGGTGCATAGCAAGTCGGATCGGCAGGGGCGACGTCGACCGAACCCGGATAGGCCACCGCCGTGTCGCACATGTAGTACGGAATGTACTGACCGACGAAGAGATAGTCGGAATAGCCGACGTTCTGCTGCGTCTCACGATCGGTATAGGCACCGGTGTACAGCAATTCCAGCGCGCCGATGCGGCCTTCGACGGTCCAGCTGGTATTCGAGAAATCGTCTTCCAGACGATCGTCCGAAAAGCGCTGGATTTCCAGATCGTCCAGCCCGTCCAGTTCGGGATCGGCAAAGAACACGCCGTCCGATTCAAGGCTCTGCCGCATATGAGAAACGGTGACGGTCCAGTCGTTGTTGACTTCAAACAGTGCCGATGCGCGGAAGCCCGCGTATTGCGTGTCGTTGAAGTTGTCTTCGACCAGACGCGCGTTGTCGGCCTCGATAAAGGTCACCTCGCTGTCGATATAGGCAAGGTCTTCCGGCGAAGACTGGAATCCCGCGCGGCCACTGCTGACCGGCACGCCGTTGTAACGGACGGTGCCTTCTTCGCGGAAACGCGCGCTGTCGCGCATCGACCGGGTGCCTTGCACATTGTCGATATAGCCGCCCTGATCGTCGAGAAAGACGACGCCGCGCAGTGCGATCCGGTCAGTGACCGGCATGTTGAGCATCAGTTCGCCCTTGTAACTCGTCTCGCCGCCCTTGGTGAACGACGTTTCGGCCTTGGCCTTTGCGGCAAAGCCCGACAGGCTGGGCTTGTTGGTGATCAGGCGAACGACGCCGGCCTGCGACGATGCGCCGAACAGCGTGCCCTGCGGCCCGCCCAGCACCTCGATCCGTTCAAGATCGGCGGCATAGACATCAAGGTTGCGGCCCGGCTGCGCGAGCGGCTGTTCGTCAAGATACAGCGCGACGTTGGGCGCAAGGCCCGCGACGCCGGCGGTAGTCAGGTTCGGCGTGGTAGAGGCAAGGCCGCGAATATAGATCGTGCTCTGCCCCGGGCCGCTGGCACCGGCGGTAACGCTGGGCAGCTGGTCGAGGTAATCGCCGAAAGTATCGACGCCGAGGTTGTCCAGTTCATCCTCACCCAGCGCGTTCACCGAAATCGCCACGTCCTGCAGGCTTTCGGTGCGCTTCGTCGCGGTGACGACGATCTCGTTCAATCCGCCCTGTCGCGGTGCGACGGCTTCCTGCGCGACCGCCGGACCGGCAATAGCAACCGCCAGCGCGCCGACCGACGCGCCATAACTTAACTTCAACACAATTAGGTCCCCTGCTTGCTTTCGATGTTCCACCTGCGCGTTTTGCCTCGCGCGCAGAAACGGTGCCATTACGAAATCGTAATGAAACGATTCGAATTGCTTCTGAATCTAGTAGCGTCTTGCGCAGATTCATTGAGATTCGTGTCCGAACGGCGCGGCGCTTGCACGATTTGCAGACAGGTTTCAACAGTCGATGTGATCGAAACGTCGCGCAGTGTGACTGTGAGACAGCAATCCTTGCGAAACCCCAGAATTGCTCATAAGAGATCTGAGATATATTATATTCTTTCGAAAAGTCGGAAATGCGTGAAGTATGCATGATTATATTATTTGAATCGTCGGTATTTTACTTTGATGGTGATGTAGATCCTGCGCATCCGGCTCTTCCTGTGCAAGAGCGCGCAGGGCTTGGTTTTGATCGTTACCGGTTTGCCGTCGGGGCGGGGCGACGGGCAGGGCCGGGAATTAGTGATGGGGAGCAACCTGTAGTTGGCAACGCAAGTACCCGGTTCCGGAACGGGCTTTAATCCGACCGTATTCTATGGCTCGATCGGTTTGATCGCGGCGCTGCTCTCGCTTGCGCTGGTCAATCATGAGGATGCGGAGGCAGCGTTCGGTGCGATTCAGCGGTTCGCCACGGTGAATTTCGGCTGGTTCCTGATCCTTACGGTGAACCTGCTGCTCTTTACCTGCGCCTATATCGCGATCAGCCGTTATGGCACGGTCCGCCTGGGCGGAAAGGGCGCAAAGCCCGAATTCACCCGCCCGGCATGGTTCGCCATGCTGTTCAGCGCGGGGATGGGCATCGGCCTGTTGTTCTATGGCGTGGCCGAACCGGTCATGCATTTCTCCAACCCGCCGCTGTCGCAGTTTTCCACCCCCAACGTCGACACGACCCGCCAACTGGCGAGTAATGCGCAACATGCGATGGGGCTGACGTATTTGCACTGGGGCCTGCACGCCTGGGCAATCTATGTGATTATCGCGCTGGGGCTGGGCTATGTCGCGTTCAATCGCGGCAAGACGCTCAGCATCGGATCCTTCCTTAGCGAGCTTTGGCCCGCCATGCCGAAGATCGCCATCGATCTGGTCGACATCCTTGCCATCGTCGCCACCGTTTGCGGTGTGGCGACATCGCTGGGGTTCGGCGCATCGCAGATCAATGCGGGGCTGACGTTCCTGTTCGGCACCGGCGATACGCTGACCGCCAAGATGGTGATCATCGCCTTCGTGACCAGCCTTGCCACCCTGTCGGTCGCACTGGGCCTGACAAAGGGAATCAAGCTGCTTTCACAGGCAAACATGGCGCTGGCAATCGGGCTGGCCCTGTTCCTGTTGATCGCAGGGCCGACGGTGTTCCTGCTCGATTCCTTTATTCAGAACCTTGGCTATTACGCGCAGCGGTTCATTTATCTTTCGACATGGACCGAAAGCTACACCGGCGGGAAATGGCAGATCGACTGGACGATCTTCTATTACGCGTGGTGGATCAGTTGGTCGCCCTTCGTCGGCATTTTCATCGCGCGCATTTCCTATGGACGCACAATCCGTGAATTCATCCTTGGCACATTACTGGTGCCGGTTCTGTTCACGTTCCTTTGGATGACGATCTTCGGCGACAGCGCGCTGTATATCGAGCTGTTCGGAGAAGGCGGCATTGCCAAGGCGGCGGCGGACAGCTTGCCCAATGCGCTGTTCGCGTTCCTGCAGCATTATCCGCTGACTTCGCTTCTGTCGGGCGCAGCCGTGATTATTGTAGCGACGTTCTTCGTTACTTCGGCCGATAGCGGGGCGCTGGTCGTGGCGATGATCGCATCAGGAGGTGATCACGAGGCGGGATTCATTCCGCGCGTGACGTGGGCTATTGCGATGGGCGTTTTGGCCGCAGGGCTTTTGTTTGTTGGCGGGCTAAGCGCCTTGCAGACGGCGGCCATCGTTACCGGGCTGCCGTTTGCGATCGTGCTGCTGATTATGGCGGCGGGCACGGTGCGGTTGATTCACCGCGACTTGTATCCGGAAGGCGAGGGCTAAACTCTTTCGTCGAAGCCCGGCGCCAAACAAAAAGGCCCCCTTCGCGATAAAGGGGGCCTTTTTCGTTTCAGGACTGTGTCGCCGCGCGTTATTCGGCGGCGGCTTTCTTAGCAGGCGCGCGCTTGCGCGGTGCGGCCTTTTTCGCGGCAGGCTTCGCAGTCGTCTTCTTAGGGGCCGCTGCTGTCTTCGGCGCAGCTGCCTTCTTCGGCGCAGATGCCTTCTTCGGAGCGGCAGCCTTTTTGGGTGCTGCCTTGGTCGCCGCGGGCTTGCGGCCCAGACCGATCTTCTTGGCCAGTTCACGACGCTTTTCCGCGTAGTTGGGGGCAACCATCGGATAATCGGCAGGCAGGTTCCAGCGCTTGCGATAGTCTTCCGGCGTCATGTTGTAATGCGTCATCAAGTGACGCTTCAGCATTTTCAGCTTCTTACCGTCTTCAAGACAAACGATATAGTCCGGCTTTATTGATGCGCGCACGGAAACAGCCGGTTCGGGCGGCGCTTCTTCGGCCACCGTTTGGCCAAGGCCGGACAGCGTGCTGTAAACACTGCTGATCAGGGATGATACATCGCCGATGTCGACCGAATTGTTGCTGACGTGCGCAGCAACGATGTCCGAGGTCAACGTAATCAGCGTTTCGGAAGTGGGGGAGGTATCTTGTTCCACGAATGCCTCTCTATTTTGAAATTCTCACGGATTGGAAAAAATCATGATCAGATATCCTTTAATGTACATTTAAAATATCTGCAACGGCCCGGGAGTGCGGGACTGGAATCGCCTAAACCGAAAGCATGTCGTAGTACTATTAGAACGCTTGAATGATTTGCCGTAATTTCGTCGCGCCGTATTCTCCGTAAAGCCTATGACCGGCCGGAATCGGATGCGGGCCGTTGTTCGTGCCATCGAAAATCACGTCGCGGGTTTCCGGTGTGACCCAACCCGTTACATCGACGGTATAAGTGCCCGAGACACTATTGGCGGCGGAAAAAATCGCATCGCGGCAAGCGGTAAGGTCTTCGCCATAGCCATAGTAACTGGAGAACGGACCGAAGACGAAAATGACCATATCGGGCGCACCATCTCGCAATACTTCGAAATAGTGTCTTGCCGCTTCTTCCAGCGCTGCGGGTTCATGGCGTCCGCAGTCGTTGATGCCGCCCGCGATTACGGCGACATCCGGCGGTCCACCATTCACGGCCTCCAGTACGTCTTCCGGGCGGTCGGCAAAATTCAGCTTTTCATCCAGACGCTGCAAATATCCGGTGCCTCCGACGGCCGCCAGAATGGGATCGTGCCAACCAAGCATGGAGGCCATCCATGCCCCCCACGATCGGGTGACGTGGCCGGCCCCAGTACCTTCCGTGACGGAATCGCCGATAAAGACTGCGGTCGGTCCTTCGAACGCAGGGGGTGATCCCAGTGCTTCACCCGACGGAAGCCTGAGACCGCTGTAGATCATCGCGCTGCCGCGCAGAGTAATCCTGCGATCTTGCGCAGAGGGCGGCATGACCACGCGGGTATATCGCCGCTTTCCCGTCTGTTGGGCGAGGAAGTCCAGAGCGCTTGTCGAGGTTTCGGCCCCGTCGACAGAAAGAAATACCCCACTGGCGAGTCCGGAATCGCGGGTGACGACTTCGAATTCGGACTGGCCGCCGGGCAACACGAAGTCGATCCCGGTCAGGGATCCGCGCCGCTGGTTCGAAAATCCGTTGGCGTCGAACATCGGCGCGTACAGGGTCTTTGCTTGCGGAAAGAGATACCCCTGGGCCCAGCTGTCGACGGGTGTGGCGGTCCGCCCGCCCAAGACGATCACGCGCGAATCGTCGCTGGGTATGACGACACCGTCGGCAAAGGCGCTTGCGAACCCGGCGCTGATCTGGACAGTGACCGGATCGAACTGCAATTCGCCCTTCTCAAGGGCTTGCTGCAATCACGTGATCGCGGCGCTTGTTGGTGTCGGCGTCGCGGTGGGTGTCGGGCTGGGCGACGGCGTCGGTGTTGCCACGATCGGGCAGGCGCGTCGCTGTCAGAGCCACCACCTCCGCAGGCCTGAAGAGAAAAAGCGACAGGCCGGCAAGCAAAACGGATCCGTAGCGCAGCATTTCGATCCCCCCATGAAATATCCGCAACGCATTGGATTATCGGAGTAACCCCGACAAGGTTCGGTCACAAGCCCCGCCAAGAAATTCGGCCGCATTATCGGGGGGTCGACAAGCATGGCGCGATCCCCTAATGCGCGCGCTTTCCGGGCCGGGTGGCCCACCAACGCGAACCAAAGCGAAAGCGAGTGTTGCTATGAAACTTACAGATATCCGTGACAACGAAGGTGCCCGCCATCGCCGCATGCGCGTGGGCCGTGGCATCGGTTCGGGCAAGGGCAAGACTTCTGGCCGTGGTCAGAAGGGCCAGAAGAGCCGTTCGGGCGTTGCCGTAAAGGGCTTCGAAGGCGGCCAGATGCCGCTCCACATGCGCCTGCCGAAGCGCGGCTTCAACAACCCGTTCGGCAAGGACTATGCGCAGGTCAACCTGGGCATGATCCAGAAGTTCATCGACGCAGGCAAGCTGGATACCAAGAACGTCATCGACCACGAAGCGCTGCAGGCCGCCGGCCTTGCGCGCGGTGGCAAGGACGGTGTCCGTCTGCTCGGCAAGGGCGAACTGACCACCAAGGCGAGCTTCAAGGTCGCCGGCGTGTCGAAGGGCGCGCGCGAGGCGGTGGAGAAGCTGGGCGGTTCGGTCGAAACGACCGCGCCCGCCAAGGCCGAAGCCGCCGAATAATCGGGACAAGGAACGGGCGAGGGTGGTTGCATCCTCGCCCGTGACCTATATGGCCTGTTCCTGACCGGCAGGCGGCCCATGCGTCGCCATTCCAGCCGGACGATCCGCAAGGCTTTAGATACAAGACCATGGCATCACGCGCCGACAATATTGCGAGCAACATGTCCCTTGCCAATTTCGGCAAGGCGACGGAGCTTAAGCAGCGCATCTGGTTCACGCTGGGTGCGCTTATCGTTTTCCGGTTCCTGAGCTTCGTTCCGCTTCCCGGCGTGAACCCGCTGATCCTTCAGGATCTCTACGCGCAGACGCGTGGCGGCGTGCTCGACCTGTTCAACACATTCTCGGGCGGCAGCCTTGAGCGGATGAGTCTCATCGCGCTCGGCATCATGCCCTATATCACGGCATCTATCGTCGTTCAGCTTGGTGCGGCGCTGCACCCCTCGCTCGCCGCCTTGAAAAAGGAAGGCGAAAGCGGGCGCAAGAAGCTGAACCAGTATACCCGGTACGGCACTGTCGGCCTGACCGCGGTGCAGGGATATTTCCTTGCGGTCGGCCTTGAAACCTTTTCAGCGTCGAGCGGCCTTCACGCGGTTGTCGTGCCGGGCCTGATGTTCCGCATCGGCGCGGTGATCAGCCTTGTCGGCGGCACGATGTTCCTGCTGTGGCTGGGCGAACAGATCACGTCGCGCGGCATCGGCAACGGCGTTTCGCTGATCATCATGGCGGGCATCATCGCCCAGTTCCCGACCGTAACGGCACAGCTGTTCGAAGGTGGCCGCTCGGGCTCGATCTCGCCGTTCCTGATCTTTGCGTTTCTTGCGGTGATCGTTCTGCTGATCCTCTTCATCTCGTTCATGGAGCGTGCGCAGCGCCGGTTGCTGATCCAGTATCCCAAGCGCGCCAGCCAGCGCGGCATGATGCAGGCGGATCGTTCGCACCTGCCGCTGAAGATCAACACCGCGGGCGTTATCCCGCCGATCTTCGCGTCGTCACTGCTTCTGCTGCCGCTGACGATCACGCAATTCGCGCAGAACTCGATCAGCACCGATAGTGCGGTCGGCGGCGCGCTGGTTACGTTGAACCAGTATCTTCAGCATGGTCAGCCGATTTATCTGACGCTTTACGCCATTGGCATCGTGTTCTTCGCATTCTTCTACACCGCGGTTGTCTTTAACCCGGAAGAAACGGCGGATAACCTGAAGAAGAACGGCGGTTTCATCCCCGGTATCCGTCCGGGCAAGCGCACCGCCGATTACCTCGATTACGTTCTGACGCGCATCACCGTGATCGGTGCGGCCTATCTGGCGCTGGTCTGCGTTCTGCCGGAATGGGTCATCGCCCAGACGGGCCTGCCGTTCTTCCTTGGCGGCACCAGCCTGCTGATCGTCGTGAACGTCACCGTCGATACGATCGCCCAGATTCAAAGCCACCTGCTGGCGCACCAGTATGGCGATCTTATCAAAAAGGCTAAGTTGAAGGGGCGGCTGCGCTGATTTACCGCGGCAGGGCAACAGGGAGAGTCTTCTCGTGAACATTATCCTCCTCGGCCCTCCGGGCGCAGGCAAGGGCACACAGTCGCAGCGTCTGGTCGACAAGTATGGCATGCGCCAGCTTTCCACCGGCGACATGCTGCGCGCGGCGGTCAAGGCGCAGACGGCGGTCGGCCTTCAGGCCAAGGCCGTGATGGATGCGGGCGAACTGGTGTCGGACACCATCGTCTCCGCTTTGATCAGCGAAGAGCTGGCGGGTATGGCGCCCAGCACCGGCGCGATCTTCGACGGCTATCCCCGCACCGAAGCACAGGCGCTGATGCTGGACGAGATCCTGTCGCAGCATGGCCGCACCCTGGCTCATGTGATCGAGCTTGAGGTGAACGAAGACGCGTTGGTCGAGCGGATCACCGGGCGCTTTACCTGCGCCAGCTGTGGCAAGGGCTATCACGACACGTTCGAACAGCCCAAGCAGCCGGGCGTGTGCGACAAGTGCGGCAGCACCGAGTTCAAGCGCCGCCCCGATGATAACGAGGAAACCGTGCGGACCCGCATGGCCGAATATCGCGCCAAGACCGCGCCGATCCTGCCGGTCTACGAAGCGCGCGGCATTGTCAGCCGCGTCGACGGCATGGCCGACATCGATGAGGTGACGGCGGCCATCTGCAAGATCCTCGATTCCTGACAGTGATCCACACCCGCGCGGTTTGACGCCGCGCGGCGCTGTGCTAGCCCTTCGCTTCCGAACAAGCTTCGGACGGGGAAGGGGTTTTTCCATGCGTATCGCACTTTCGCTTGCCGCTACCGGCGCTGCCATGGCCTTGGGCGCGCCCGCCAAAGCCGAGATGCAGAAGATCGGCGAAAGCGGCTTCGTCTCGCGTCACACCGCAACCGTGGCGGCAACGCCCGATGCGGCGTGGGCGGCGCTGATCGAACCTTCGGGCTGGTGGAACGGCGCGCATACCTTTTCGGGTGAGCCGGACAACCTGACGCTCGACCCGCGCGCGCTGGGCTGTTTTTGCGAGATGTTGCCGGTGGGCGAAGGTCGGTCCAGCCCCGGCAGCGTGCGGCATATGCAAGTTCTTTTCGCCGATCCGGGCACGGCGCTGCGCCTGTCGGGGGCGCTGGGCCCGTTGCAGAGCGAGCCGGTCGGCGCGGTCCTGACCGTGACGCTGAAGCAGGAAGACGCGGGCACGCGTATCCTGTTCGAATATGTCGTCGGCGGCACGATGCGCTATTCGGTCGACCAGATCGGCCCGGCGGTGGACCGCGTGGTCGGCGAGCAACTCGCCAGCCTTGCCGCACAGCTGGGCGTTGCAGGTCAGGGGCCGGAGGCGATCGAACTGCCCGCATCCACCGCTGCCGAACCGGAAGAAGCGCCTGCCGAAATGGATGTCCCCGCCACGCAGGTGGAACAAGAAGCGGCAAGCTTCGGCGCGGATTTTCTCGACGATGTCGACGCGGCGCAAGCGGCCGTCGAAGAAGCCGAACTGCCGCCCGCCGATGCCGATGCCCCGGCCGAACCCCTGGACGAATTCGATACCCGGTAGAGCGGTTAAACGGGTTTCCCCCCTGGGCTGAGGGCGTATGCTCCGCCTCGTTCTGTCGCGGCGACTCGCCCGCGGCGTCAAAAGGGGGGAAAGTTCATGGCCGTTTCCGATCACGTCGACCTGCCGACGTTCATGGAGGGTGTAAAGCGCCGCAACCCGCACCAAGATGAATTCGTCCAGGCCGTGCAGGAAGTGGCCGAAGACATTTTCGACTTCATCGCGGACAAGGAAGAATACCACGAACAGCAAATCCTGCGCCGCATTGCAGAGCCCGATCGCGTCGTATCGTTCCGCGTCTGCTGGGAAGACGACAGCGGCAATATCCGCGTTCAGCGCGGCTGGCGGGTGCAGAACAACAACGCCATCGGCCCCTACAAGGGCGGTATCCGGTTCCACCCCAGCGTGACGGAAAGCGTTCTGAAGTTCCTCGCGTTCGAGCAGACCTTCAAGAACGCGCTGACCGGGTTGCCGATGGGTGGCGGCAAGGGCGGGTCGAACTTCAACCCCAAGGGCAAGAGCGTGCGCGAGATCATGCGTTTCTGCCAAAGCTTCATGACCGAACTCTATCGCCACATCGGCGCGGATACCGACGTTCCGGCTGGCGACATCGGCGTCGGTGGGCGCGAGATCGGGTACATGTTCGGGCAGTACAAGCGCATCACCAACCAGTTCACCGGCGTACTGACCGGCAAGGGGTTGGAATGGGGCGGATCGCTGATCCGGACCGAGGCGACCGGATACGGCGCGGTCTATTTCCTCGACAATATGCTGAAGCACAAGAGCAACAGCCTCGACGGCAAGGTTGCGGTCATTTCAGGCAGCGGCAACGTGGCGACCCACGCGGCGGAGAAGATCCTGTACCTTGGCGGCAAACCGGTGACGCTGTCGGATTCGGGCGGGTTCATCCACGATCCCGAAGGACTGACGCAAGAGAAGATCGACTGGGTCAAGGCGCACAAGACGCACCGTCGCGGGCGGATCAGCGACTATGCGCAGGAATTCACCGGGGCGACTTTCTACGAGGGCAAGACGCCGTGGAACGTTCCGTGCGATGTCGCGCTGCCCTGCGCGACGCAGAACGAGTTGCTGGGCGACGATGCCCGTGCGCTGGTCGCCAACGGCTGCATCGCGGTGTCCGAAGGGGCGAACATGCCCTCCAACCTCGAGGCCGTGCACGTCTTCAAGGATGCGAAGATCCTGTTCGCGCCGGGCAAGGCGGCGAACGCGGGCGGGGTCGCCGTTTCGGGGCTGGAAATGAGCCAGAACTCGGCACGGCGCGCGTGGAAGGAAGAAGAGCTCCAGGTCCTGCTGCGCGACATCATGGATGGCATCCACGATCGCTGCCTGACCTATGGCGAAATGGGCGGCGGCTACACCGACTATGTGCGCGGCGCGAACATTGCGGGGTTCAAGAAGGTGGCCGACGCGATGCTGGCATTCGGCGTGGTCTGAACGCGGCGGTTTGACTGGGCGGTTGTGACCGGAACGGCGCATATGGTGAAAGGACGGAAAGTTTGGATTTTGGGATAGCGGGCCGCAAGGCCATCGTCTGCGGGTCGAGCCGGGGGCTTGGCCGCGGCTGTGCCGAGGCTTTGGCGGCAGAGGGTTGCACCGTGGTCGTCAACGGGATCGACCCCGACCGGCTGACGCGCACGGCTGACGAAATCGCCAGGCAGACGGGCGCGACGATGATTCCCGTCGCAGCCGACGTGACCACGCCCGATGGCCGCGCGGCGCTGATGGCCGCCATGCCCGACCCCGATATCCTGGTGACCAATGCCGCCGGTCCGCCGCCCGGCGATTTCCGCCAGATCGATAATGCGGCCCTGCATCTGGGCGTGGAAATGAACATGGCCACGCCGATCGCGCTTGTTCAGGCTGTGATCGACGGGATGATCGAGCGCGGCTGGGGGCGGATCGTCAATATTACCTCGGCCTCTGTCATGACCTCTATCGTGGGGCTGGACCTGTCCAGCGGGGCACGGGCCGGGCTGACCGCATTCCTTGGCGGCGTGGCGCGGCAGGTTGCACCGCACGGCGTAACTATCAATCACCTGCTT
This sequence comes from Croceicoccus naphthovorans, assembly GCF_001028705.1. Lineage (NCBI taxonomy): Bacteria > Pseudomonadati > Pseudomonadota > Alphaproteobacteria > Sphingomonadales > Erythrobacteraceae > Croceicoccus > Croceicoccus naphthovorans. The sequence continues at coordinate 1,154,564 of NZ_CP011770.1, forward strand.
CCGGGGATGTTCGATACCGATCGGCAAACCTCACTCAACCGCACGACGGCAGAGAAGCAGGGCATCACGTTCGATCGGGCGGTTGCCAACCGGGTCGCCGGAATTCCGGTGGGCAGGCTGGCCGATCCGTCGGAATTCGGCGCGGCCTGCGCCTTCCTGTGCAGCGACAAGGCGGGGTTCATTACCGGGCAAAGCCTGCTGATGGACGGGGGCGCCTTTGCCAGCAATTTCTGATCGTATTTTGACCGGGGCGACATGCTGCGCTATAGGATGGTCAGCGAAGGACGGAAGTCCGGCGGCGTCTTGGGGCGGCGCCCGTTGACTTGTAGCGCGAATCACCGTAAGCGCGCCCCTCGCTCGTCATAAATCGGGTTGGTCCGGCCGGTCCGCGCATCGCGTGGGTCATCCGGGCTTTTTGCCGTTCAGCGGCAAGGCTTCGACAAAGTGGCGGGCATCGCAAGCGTTGAGATAGGGGGTGGCCCGATGGTCAAACCTCTGTGGAGCATGGAGAATTAAGTGGCTCGTATTGCCGGGGTAAACATCCCCACCAACAAGCGCGTTATCATCGCGCTCACCTACATCCACGGTATCGGTCCGAAGTCCGCCAAGGACATCGCCGCCAAGCTGGGTATCGACGAAGCTCGCCGTGTCCAGGACCTCACCGACCAGGAAGTCCTGCAGATCCGTGAAACGATCGACGCCGACTACCTCGTCGAAGGCGATCTTCGTCGCGAACACGCGATGAACATCAAGCGCCTGATGGATCTGGCCTGCTATCGCGGCCTTCGTCACCGTAAGGGCCTTCCGGTCCGCGGTCAGCGCACGCACACCAATGCGCGCACCCGCAAGGGCAAGGCCAAGCCGATCGCCGGCAAGAAGAAGTAAGGCTCGCTTCTAGCGACCCTATTCTTCCCTTCAGGATACAGGAACCCAAGACATGGCACGCGAACCCCAGCGCATTCGGCGCCGCGAACGCAAGAACATTTCCAGCGGTGTTGCGCACGTCAACGCCAGCTTCAACAACACCATGATCACCATCACCGATGCGCAGGGCAATGCGATCAGCTGGTCCAGCGCGGGCATGATGGGCTTCAAGGGCAGCCGCAAGTCGACTCCCTACGCTGCGCAGGTCGCAGCAGACGACGCGGGCAAGAAGGCCGCCGAACACGGCGTCCGCACGCTCGAGGTCGAAGTGAAGGGCCCCGGCTCGGGCCGCGAAAGCGCGCTGCGCGCTCTGCAGGCGGTGGGCTTCACCATCACCTCGATCCGCGACGTGACCCCGATCCCGCACAACGGCGTTCGTCCCTCGAAACGCCGCCGCGTCTGATCCGAACGGGCGAGGGGCGTTGCCGAAGGATCCCGGCACCGCCCAAACGCACTCGCCCACCCGGATCGAGCATACGGGTCCCGGCCATTTTCCGTCGACAGGCCGGGTCTCGATAAAGAACCGACAAACCCTAGGGGAAGTCCATGTCCGTCAACATCAAGAACTGGCAGGAACTCAAGAAGCCCAACAGCCTCGAAATCAAGTCGCAGGGCGATGCCAAGCTGCGCGCGACTTTCGTTGCTGAACCGCTGGAGCGCGGCTTTGGCCTGACGCTCGGCAACGCGCTGCGCCGTGTGTTGCTTTCGTCGCTGCAGGGCGCGGCGATTACGTCTATCAAGATCGACAACGTCCTGCACGAGTTCTCCTCGCTGGCAGGCGTGCGCGAGGACATCACCGACATCGTCCTCAACATCAAGCAGGTTGCGCTGAAGATGGAAGGCGAAGGCATGAAGCGCCTGAACCTGTCCGCCACCGGCCCGGCCGAAGTCACCGCCGGCGACATCCAGGTTTCGGGCGACATCGAGGTCATGAACAAGGACCTCGTGATCTGTCACCTCGACGAAGGTGCGACGCTCAACATGGAGCTGACCGCCGACACCGGAAAGGGTTATTCGCCTGCCGTGCAGAACCGCACCGCGGATGCGCCGATCGGCCTGATTCCGGTCGACTCGCTGTACTCGCCGGTTCGTCAGGTCTCGTACAAGGTCGAGAACGCCCGCGTCGGTCAGGAACTGGACTACGACAAGCTGTCGCTGACCGTCGAAACCGACGGCACGGTCGCGCCGGAAGACGCGGTGGCCTATGCCGCCCGCATCCTGCAGGACCAGCTGGCGCTGTTCGTCCACTTCGAGGAAGGCATTCCGCAGGCCGTTCCGCAGGTTGCCGGCGTTGCCGCGACCCCGGAAGAGAGCGACGCCAACCAGCTCAACCGCTACCTCCTCAAGAAGGTGGACGAGCTGGAGCTGTCGGTCCGTTCGGCTAACTGCCTCAAGAACGACAACATCATCTACATCGGCGACCTGGTCCAGAAGACCGAGGCCGAGATGCTCCGCACGCCGAACTTCGGTCGCAAGTCGCTCAACGAGATCAAGGAAGTCCTGAGCTCGATGGGTCTGCGCCTCGGCATGGACATCCCCGGCTGGCCGCCGGAGAACATCGAGGAAATGGCGAAGAAGCTGGAGCAGGAATTGCTTGGTTGATGGTGTGTCCCCGCGTTGCGGGGGCCCCTCAAACGCCGGCCGCTGGGCATCCGCCCAGCTTGGCTTCCTCGCATAAGCTCGGGCGGGCATTCGCCCTTGCGGGAGTCGCCTTCGGCGCCCCGGGTCTGGGCTGATGGGTTTTAGAGACGGCTAATGGTGCGGGCCGTTATTGCGCACCGGGATCGGGGTACCTTGCACGGCCCCCATACGAACGCCCGACCCCTTCAGGAAAAGTGGGCACCACTTTTCCGCCCGGAAGGGTCGGCACAGGAAGGAAAGACTAATGCGTCACAAGATTGCAGGGCGTAAGCTCCAGCGTAAGACCGGCCATCGCAAGATGCTCCTCCGCAACATGGCGGCGGCGCTCATCAAGCATGAGCAGATCAAGACCACGACCCCCAAGGCGCGCGAACTGCGCCCCTATGTCGAAAAGCTGATCACGCTGGCGAAGCGTGGCGGACTGTCGAACCGTCGTCTGGCCCAGTCCAAGCTGCTTGACGATGCGCAACTGGTCAAGCTGTTCGACGTTCTGGCTGAACGCTACAAGGATCGTGAAGGCGGCTACACCCGCATCATCAAGGCCGGCATCCGCGCTTCGGACGCCGCGCCGGTTGCCATCATCGAGCTGATCGACCGCGACGTCGACGCCAAGGGCCAGGATTCCGGCCCGGTGATGAGCGATGAAGAGGAATACGAAGAAGCCTGATTTTCGAGGGATCTTCGCAAGCCACAGGGGGCGCCGGTTGCATATCGCGATCGGCGCCCCATTTGCGTCCAGCGTTGTTCATATAACTTGATACAAATATGAACAGTTTCTGTCGCGCGAATTCAGGTTGGCCTCACGGGCGAATCGCTATCCCATGTCTTGTGCGGACTATCCGGTCCGCGAAACAGACAAAGGATCGCACCGATGCAAACATTTCAGAAAGCCATCATTGGCACTGCAGCGGCCGGCGTCATGGCCCTGTCCGGTGCGTCGCCGACTTTCGCCCGCGACTATCATGACCGTGGCGGGATCGATGCTGGCGACGTGATCGCCGGCGCCCTGATCATCGGCGGTATCGCCGCCGTCGCCAGCGCGGCCAGCAAAAACAACCGCAACGACGATTACTACTACGATCGCGACTATCGCGATCGCCGTTATGGCGACCGTCGCTACAACGACCGCCGCTATAACGGGCGGGACACCAGCCGTCGGGCCGTGGAACAGTGCGTCTATGCCGCAGAGCGTTATGCCGCGCGCCGCGGGTTCCGCAATGTCGACGTAACCGACATCCGCGATGTGGACCGCAAGGGCCGTGACGATTTCAAGGTCAAGGGTCGCATCGCCGTTGACACCGGATATCGCGGTGGACGCTATGGCCGCGGCTGGGATCGTGACTATCGCGGATATCGCGACAACATGCGCGGTTGGGACAGCGGCAGGTTCGAGTGCGAGATCCGCAACGGACGCGTCCGCGACATCGACTTCAAGAACATTCGCGGCCTGTAAAACGCAGATCTCGTGAATGCTCCAACGGGGGCCTGGCAGTTCTTCCCCTTCCTGCCGGGCCCTTCGTTTATCCACGGTTCAGGAAGTGGAAAGCCCGCCAGAGCTATTTTCCGGCGACTGGATGCCGCGCGAGTCGGCATCGGATGAGGGGTCGCACCATGAAAATCCGTTTCCGTAAATCCGCCGGGGCCGCCGCATTGCTGGCCGCCGGATCGCTTGCCTTGCCGGCTCATGCCGCACCGGTGCCCGCATCGATAAAGGCCGCTGCCTCTGGCTGGAGTGTGGCCGACGAAACCGCCAACGGCTGGGGCCGGTCGGACCGGTACTGGCGGCACCGTCATCGCGGGCCGAGTGGCGGCGATGTGTTGGCCGGTATCCTGATTTTGGGCGGCGTGGTTGCTGTGGCCAAGGCGGCGCAGAATTCGCGCGATCGCCGCTATCGCGAGCGTGACGACCGTTATCGCGACTATCGTAATGAGCGCTATGAAGATCGCGGTGACTATTACCGCGACCGCGATTACGACCGATCCGACAGCTATGGCGCACGCCGCGGCATCGATGGCGCGATCGAAGATTGCGTCGAGGAAGTGCAGCGCGATGCCCGCGTGGCCTCTGTCGACACGGCGGAGCGCGACGGGTCGGGTTGGCAGGTCGAGGGTGAGCTGCGCGGCGGTGGCCGCTATTCTTGCGAAATCGACAACAACGGACGCATCCGCGACATCGACATTGATGGCGACCGTCATGCGGCCAGCGACGATTACAACGCCGATTGGGACGATTACGAGAGCGAATGGCGCGGTGCCCAGGCCGGTGTGGGGGCTGACGCGGGGGCCGAAGGGTCTGAGCGCGATGATCGGTACTATGCCGAAGCCCGCGCCCGTGCTGAAGAGCAGGCCCCGGCCTATGAGGTCGAGCGCGAGGAAAGCGATGGTGAGCGCACGTGGGAACGCGGCGCGGCAGACGATCGCTATGAAACGGCTTCGGCTCCGGCGACGGGTACGCGCGGTTAGGCGCTAGTCCGGATCGACCGGCAGCCGCGAATAGGCCGGCAGCTCGATCTTCCACACAATCGCCGCGCCGCGCAGGACAAACCCTGCCAGCGCGGCGATGCCCAGTGCCAATCCCTGCGGCAATCCGGCCAGCAGCGCCCCGGCACATAGCGCGGACGACAGCGCGGCGGCGGTTACGTAGAGTTCCGGCCGCATCAGGATCGACGGTACGCCCGCCAGCACGTCGCGGATTATCCCGCCGACACAGCCCGTCACCACGCCCAGAACGATGGCGGGTAGGGGCGCAACGCCCAGCGCCAGCGCCTTGGCAGCGCCCAACGCAGAGAATGTCGCCAGGCCCAGCGCATCGGCCCATTCCAGCAATTTCGCGGGCCAGAACCGGACCGGCACGAACCATGCGGCCAATGCCATCGCCAGCACGACGGGCGCGACCCACGGCGAGGCCAGCCAGAACGCGGGCACCCCGATCAGCACATCGCGCACCGACCCCCCGCCCACGCCTGTGACCAGTGCGAAGAACGCGACCGTCACGAAGCTCTGCCGCAAGTGCGCGGCCAACAGCGCCCCGGTCAGCGCAAAGACCGCGGTGCCCGCAACATCGAGCAGCGGGGGCAGGACGGGCAGGACCGGCGTCATGCGGTTTCCGGTGCGGGCCGCGTCTTCACGCGCGCCTTGCGGCGACGGAACATCAGCACCGCGCCCATCAGCGTCATCAGCACGGCCAACACGGTAAAGGCGACGAGCAGCGGATGATGCGTGTCCTCCCGCTCTTGCAGGTCCATGATGTGCAGCCCCCAGAAGAAGTCGAACACGCGCCAGAACCGCGTGCGCACGGCCTCTATCTGCCCGCTGTCGCGCCCGACGTAAACGTGCGTGCCATCCTCCAGCGTAACCTGCCACACCGGGATCGGGCGGCGCAGGTCGAACGGGGCGTGTTCGGCATCGAAGAATTTCGTTTCGGCAATGCGGTCGCCTCCCTCGATCTCCATCGCGACGATGGTGCGGGCGGCGGCCATGTCGATTTCGGGCACGCGTTCACCGCTGCGCGCGAAGTATCGCTCGATCTTGCCGTCGGCATAGATCGCGCTGGTGACGACAGAATTGTTCTGCATCCGCGTACGCATCTCGACCGGGCGATCCTCACCCTCGATCAGTTGCGCCGCCAGCCAGCCTGGGGGCAGGGGGCGCTTCGCCTCGGTCTTGATCAGGTGCGTGCCGCGCACTTCTTCGATTGGCTTGGCAACCATGACAAGGCCGCTGACCGTCCAGAACAGCAGCGGCACCGCGATGATCCACCCCAGCCAGATGTGCAGCTTGGCAAGTAGGCGCATAAAAAAGACCCTCCGTCCGCGTCTACTTGATGCGGGCAGAGGGTCTTGTGTCAAACCGGTGGTTAAGATCAGATGTGGATTGGGGCCCCGCGAACCGCCATCGCCGCTTCCTTCACCGCTTCCGAATGGGTCGGGTGAGCGTGGCAGGTATAGGCGATGTCCTCGCTGGTCGCGCCGAATTCCATGGCCTGCGCGACCTGCGCGATCATGGTGCCGGCCAGCGATGCGATAATCCAAGCGCCCAGCACGCGGTCGGTCTCGGCATCGGCGATGACCTTTACGAAGCCTTCCGGCTCGCGGTTGGTCTTGGCCCGGCTGTTCGCCATCATCGGGAAGTTGCCGACCTTGACGGTGTGGCCCGCTTCCTTGGCGGCTTCCTCGGTCAGGCCCACGCCCGCGATTTCGGGCATGGTGTAGACGACGCTGGGGATCACGGCGTGGTTCACGATGCCGGTCTCGCCCGCGATGTTTTCTGCGACGGCGATGCCCTCGTCCTCGGCCTTGTGAGCCAGCATCGGGCCGGGGATGCAGTCGCCGATGGCCCAGACGCTGTCGACCTTGGTCAGGAAATCGTGGTTGGTCTCGATCTGGCCGCGCTGGTTGGTTTCCAGCCCGATGGCTGCAAGGTTCAGACCTTCGGTATTCGGACGACGCCCGATGGCGACGAGGACGCAATCGGCCTCGATCGTTTCGCTATCGCCGCCGTTCGACGGTTCGAGCGTCAGCGTGGCCTTGCCGCCTTCGACGGTCGCCCCGGTGACCTTGGTCGAAAGTTTCAGCTCCATGCCTTGCTTCTTGAAGATCTTCGCCGCTTCCTTGCGCACGGCGCCGTCCATGCCGGGCAGCAGCTGGTCAAGGAATTCGACGACGGTGACTTCGGCACCCAGACGCCGCCAGACCGAGCCAAGCTCCAGCCCGATAACGCCGCCACCGATGACGACCATCTTGTTCGGCACGCGGTCCAGCGCCAGCGCGCCGGTGCTGTCGACGATCACGCCGCCGTCGTTGTCGACATCCACGCCGGGCAGCGGGGTGACCGACGATCCGGTGGCGATGACGATATTCTTGGCGGTGTGTTGCGCGTCATCGACTTTCACGGTATGCTTGTCGACGAACGAGCCGAGGCCTTTCAGCCACGTCACCTTGTTCTTCTTGAACAGGAAAGCGATGCCGCCGGTCAGTTCCTTGACCGCGGTCGCCTTTTCGCCCTGCATCGCTTCCAGGTCGAGTTCGGGCTCAGGGATCTTCACGCCGAACTTGGCCAGCGTGCCGTCCTTGGCTTCCTCGAACAGTTCGGAGCCGTGGAGCAGCGCCTTGGAAGGAATGCACCCAACGTTCAGGCAGGTGCCGCCCAGCGTCTCGCGGCTTTCCACGCAAGCGACCTTCAGGCCCAGTTGCGCGGCACGGATAGCGGCGACATAGCCGCCGGGCCCGGCACCGATCACGATAACGTCGAAGTCGAATTCAGCCATTTCGGCCTCCTGACTTTTGCGCGTGCTTCGACAGGCTCAGCACGAACGGAAAATTGCAATTCTGTCCCGCCCCCCGATCGGAAGCGGGCTTTAAACTCAAAGGTCGATCAACAGGCGCGTCGGGTCTTCGATCGCTTCCTTGATGATCTTCAGTGCCGTAACCGCCTCACGCCCGTCGATAATCCGATGGTCGTATGACAGGGCGATGTACATCATCGGGCGGATTTCGACCTTGCCGTCAATCGCGACCGGGCGGTCCTCGATACGGTGCAGGCCCAGAACCGCGCTCTGCGGTGGGTTGATGATCGGGGTGGACATAAGCGATCCGAAGACGCCGCCGTTGGAGATGGTAAAGGTGCCGCCCTTCATGTCTTCCATCGTCAGCGTGCCTTCCTTGGCGCGCTTGCCGAAGTCGGCGATGCCGCCCTCGATCTGGGCAAAGCTCTTCTTGTCGGCGTCGCGCAGCACCGGCACGACCAGCCCGTTCGGGGCCGAAACCGCAACCGAGATGTCGACGAAATCGTGGTAGAGGATTTCGTCGCCCTCGATCTGGGCGTTGACGCTGGGTACGTCTTTCAGCGCAAGGCAGGCGGCCTTGGCGAAAAAGCCCATGAAGCCCAGGCGCACGTCGTGCTTCTTGGCGAACAGGTCCTTGTACTTTTCGCGCGCCTCCATCACCGCGCTCATGTCCACGTCGTTGAACGTGGTCAGCAGGGCGGCGGTGTCCTGCGCGCTCTTGAGCCGCTTGGCGATCGTCTGGCGCAGACGGGTCATCTTCACCCGCTCGACATTGCGGCCCGAACCGGCCGGCTCGCTGGCGGCGGGTGCCGGCGCGGCTGCGGGTGCGGCGGCCGAACCGCTCTTCTTCGCCTCGGCGGCGGCCAGCACGTCTTCCTTGGTCAGGCGGCCGTCTTTGCCGGTGCCCTTGACCTTGCTGGGGTCGATGCCGTGTTCCAGAACCGCGCGGCGCACTGCGGGTGACAGGACGACGGCGTCGTCGTCCGACGCTTCCGGTTCGGACTGAGACGGGACCGATGCGGTCGCGTTCTCACGCGGGGCAACCTGCTTGTCTCCCGCACCCGCGCCATCGGTGATCGTCGCGATAACCGCGCCGACGGTGACGGTTTCGCCTTCGCCGACCATGGTTTCGCCCATCACGCCGCTGACCGGCGCGTTGACGTCGATTGCGACCTTGTCGGTTTCAAGGCTGCAGATCGGCTCGTCCTGCTTCACCGCCTCGCCGGGCTTTTTCAGCCATTCGCCAATGGTGGCTTCGGTGATCGATTCGCCCAGTACGGGGACTTTGACTTCGGTGCTCATCGGTTCGTTCCCTTTACGAGCTTATTTCTGGCGGGCCGCGATGACATCTTCGACCGAGAGGCCGAGGGCATCCGCAACCAGTGCGTTCTGTTGTTCGACATGACGACTGGCGAGGCCCGTCGCGGGCGATGCCGAGGGCGCGCGTCCGGCATAGCGGGCGCGCGATACCGGGGCCCCGGCCTCTGACAATGCCTGTTCGATCTGGTTTTCGACGAAGAACCACGAACCGTTGTTCTTCGGTTCTTCCTGACACCACACCACCTTTTCAAGGTTGGTCATGCGCGACAGGCGCAGCGCCAGCGGCTCTCCCGGGAAGGGATAGAGCTGTTCGATCCGCACGATCGAGGTATCGGTCAGCCCTGCGGCGTCGCGCGCCTCGATCAGGTCGTATGCGACCTTGCCCGAACACAGTACGAGGCGCTTAACGTCCTTGTCCGCGATTTCGGTCGTGTCCGACACGATGCGGCGGAAGTGGCTTTCGCCAAGGAACGCTTCCTTCGCCGACTTCGCCATCGGATGGCGCAGCAACGACTTGGGCGTCATGATGATCAGCGGCTTGCGGAACGGACGCAGCATCTGGCGGCGCAGAACGTGGAAATAGTTCGCCGGTTCGGTGATATTGCACACCTGGATGTTGTCGCCCGCGCACAGTTGCAGGAAACGTTCCAGACGCGCGGAGGAATGCTCCGGCCCCTGGCCTTCGTAACCATGCGGCAGCAGCATGACGAGACCGTTGGCGCGCAGCCACTTCGCCTCGCCGCTGGCGATGTACTGGTCGATCATGATCTGCGCGCCGTTGGCGAAATCGCCGAACTGCGCTTCCCACAGGACGAGGCTTTTGGGATCGGCCAGAGCATAGCCATATTCGAAGCCCAGCACGCCATATTCTGAAAGCGGGCTGTCATAGACCTCGAAATGGCCGTGCGGCACGTGGCACAGCGGGATGTACTTCGCCTCAGTCTCTTGATCGACCCAGACCGCGTGACGCTGGCTGAACGTGCCGCGCCCCGAATCCTGACCCGACAACCGGACCGAGAAGCCTTCGGCCAGCAAAGACCCAAAGGCCAGTGCCTCTGCCGTCGCCCAGTCGAAACCGGTGCCGCCCGCGAACATGTCGCGCTTTGCATCCAGCACGCGGTTCAGCGTCTTGTGGACCTGCACATCGTCGGGAACGGTGGTCAGCGTGCGGCCAAGGCCGTCGAACAGCTTACCCTCGATCCCCGTCGCGATGTTGCGGCGCGCGGTTTCGGGGTCGGCAGGCTTGTTCATGCCCGCCCAGCGTCCGCCGAACCAGTCGGCCTGATTGGCCTTGTAGGTCTTGCCCGCCTCAAACTCTTCTTCCAGCAGGTTGGTAAAGCTGTCGATCGCGTCCTGCTCGAAGCTATCGTCGATCACGCCTTCGGCACGCAGTCGTTCGGCATAGAGCGAACCGACGCCCGGATGCTTGCGGATCTGTTTGTACATCAGCGGCTGCGTGAAGCTGGGCTCGTCACCCTCGTTATGGCCAAACCGGCGATAGCACCACATGTCGATGACGATATCGCGGCCGAAGCGTTGGCGATATTCGATGGCCAGCTTGCAGCAGAAGGTCACCGCCTCCGGATCGTCGCCATTGACGTGCAGGATCGGCGCCATGACACCCTTCGCCACGTCGGACGGATAGGGCGAGGATCGCGCGAACTGCGGGCTGGTGGTGAACCCGATCTGGTTGTTGATGATGAAGTGGATGCAGCCGCCGGTATTGTACCCGCGAATGCCGGAAAAGCCGAGGCATTCCCAGACGATCCCCTGACCGGCAAAGGCCGCGTCTCCGTGGATCAGGACGGGCAGGACCTGCCGATGCTTGTGCTGGCCCTTTTCGTCGAAACCGATGTCGTCATGGAACCGCTGCTGCGCGCGGACCTTGCCGAGCACGACGGGGTCCACCGTCTCCAGGTGAGAGGGGTTGGGCACAAGGCTCATGTGCACCTTCGTCCCGTCGAACTCGCGGTCGGTGCTGGTGCCAAGGTGGTACTTCACGTCGCCCGAACCGCCGACATCGTCGGGGTTGGCGCTGCCACCGGAAAATTCGTGGAAGATGACCTTGTAGGGCTTGGCCATCACGTTGGCGAGGATGTTCAACCGGCCACGGTGGGCCATGCCGAACACGATTTCCTTCACCCCGTCGGACCCGCCGTACTTGATGACCGATTCCAGCGCCGGAATCATCGATTCCCCGCCGTCGAGGCCGAACCGCTTGGTGCTGACGTATTTCTTGCCGAGGAACTTCTCGTACTGCTCGCCGCGGATAACGGCCTGCAGGATCGCCTTCTTGCCCATCAGGGTAAAGTCGATCGAGGCGTCCTTGCCTTCCATGCGTTCCTGCAGGAAGCGGCGTTCCTCGATATCGGCAATGTGCATGTATTCAAGGCCGACCTTGCCGCAGTAATTCGCGCGCAGGGTTTCGACGATCTCGTTCACCGTCGCCCATTCAAGGCCCAGGTTGCCGCCGATATAGACCGGGCGGTCGAGGTCGTCCTTGCCGAACCCGTGGTATTCGGGCGTCAGGTCGGCAGGCAGATCGCGGTTGGTCAGGCCCAGCGGATCGAGATCGGCGGCCAGGTGCCCGCGCACGCGATAAGTGCGGATCAGCAGCATGGCGCGAACCGAATCGTCGCACGCGGCCTCGACCGCCTTTTCGTCGAGCTTTGCGCCCTTCTTCTCGGCGGCGGCCTTGATTTCGGCCTTCATCCGCGTGGGATCGAGCGATGCGGTCAGGTCGTTGCTGGCACTATCGTCCAGCGGCCAGCCCTTGCGGGCCCACGACGGTCCCGGTTGAGGGCCGTCGGGCTCCATTTCGGGAAGGAAGGACTGGTTCTCTTTACCCATGGCACTGGTCCACAAATGCGCCGGGACCGGATCGTCCCGGAAAAAATTCGGACATCGGGCGCGGCGTTTCCCTCTCCGCCGCGCCCGGTGCCGTGTTCAGGTCAGGCGATTTCCTTGAGGAGACCGTCCAGCGTTTCGCCGAGCAGCGAGGGCGAGGGGGAGACGCGGATGCCCGCTTCTTCCATCGCCGCAATCTTGTCGTCCGCGCCGCCCTGGCCGCCCGAAACGATGGCGCCGGCGTGGCCCATGCGGCGGCCCGGAGGTGCCGTACGGCCCGCGATGAAGCCGACCATCGGCTTCTTGCGACCGCGCTTGGCTTCGTCCTTCAGGAACTGCGCGGCCTCTTCCTCGGCGCTGCCGCCGATTTCACCGATCATGATGATCGACTTAGTCTCGTCGTCGGCCAGGAACAGTTCCAGCACGTCGATGAAGTTGGTGCCGTTGACCGGGTCGCCGCCGATGCCGACCGCGGTGGTCTGGCCAAGGCCGGCGTTCGTGGTCTGGAACACGGCTTCATAGGTCAGGGTGCCCGAACGCGACACGACGCCGACCGAACCCTTCGAGAAGATCGAACCCGGCATGATGCCGATCTTGCATTCGCCGGGCGTCAGCACGCCGGGGCAGTTCGGGCCGATCAGGCGCGATTTCGAACCCTGCAGCGCGCGCTTTACGCGAACCATGTCGAGCACCGGAACGCCTTCGGTGATCGCGACGATCAGCTCGATCTCGGCATCGATGGCCTCAAGGATGGCATCGGCGCAACCGGCGGGCGGCACATAGATGCAGCTGGCGGTCGCGCCCGTGGCGGCCTTCGCCTCGTGCACGGTGTCGTACTGCGGCAGGTCGAGGTGGGTGGTGCCGCCCTTGCCGGGGGTCACGCCCGCAACCATCTGCGTGCCGTAGGCCAGCGCCGCTTCGGTGTGGAAGCTGCCGGTCTTGCCGGTCATGCCCTGGGTGATGACCTTGGTATTCTTGTCTACGAGAATGGACATAAATCGCTCTCCTGAGGGAGGGTGGCCGCACCGGATTACCGAATAGGCGCCGGGGCGGCCGGAAAGACTATACTATTGTCGGGGCGACGATCAGGCCAGCGAGCCGTCGATGCCTTTGCAGGCTTCGAGCAGTTCCTTGACCGCATCGACGGAAACCTGAAGGTTGCCCTTTTCTTCGTCGTTCAGTTCGATTTCCACGACCTGTTCGATGCCGTCGGCACCGATCACGGCGGGTACGCCGACATAGAGACCGTCGACGCCGTATTCACCGGTCAGGTGCGCGGCGCAGGGCAGGATGCGCTTCTGGTCGCCAAGGTAGGCTTCGGCCATCGCGATGGCGCTGGTGGCCGGGGCGTAATAGGCCGAACCGGTCTTGAGCAGGCCGACGATTTCGCCGCCGCCCGAACGGGTGCGCTGCACGATTTCGTCCAGCTTCGCGTCGGTCGACTTGCCCATCTTGACGAGGTCGGTGACGGGAATGCCGCTGATCGTGGAATAGGACAGGACAGGGACCATCGTGTCGCCGTGGCCGCCCAGCACGAAGGCGTTCACGTCCTTCACCGAAACGCCGAATTCCCATGCAAGGAAGGTGGCGAAGCGGGCCGAGTCCAGCACGCCGGCCATGCCGACGACCTTGTTGTGCGGCAACCCGCTGAATTCGCGCAGTGCCCAGACCATCGCGTCGAGGGGGTTGGTGATGCAGATGACGAACGCGTCGGGTGCGTGGGCCTTGATGCCTTCGCCGACCGACTTCATGACCTTCAGGTTGATGCCCAGCAGGTCGTCGCGGCTCATGCCCGGTTTACGCGGCACGCCGGCGGTGACGATGATGACGTCTGCACCCGCGATGTCGGCATAATCGTTCGTGCCGGTGATGTTTGCGTCGAAACCTTCGATCGGGCCGCACTGCGAAAGGTCGAGCGCCTTGCCCTGGGGCATGCCCTCGGCAATGTCGAACAGGACGATGTCGCCCATTTCCTTTTTCGCCGCCAGATGGGCGAGCGTGCCGCCGATCATGCCGCTACCGATCAGGGCGATCTTCTTGCGTGCCATCTTAACCTGTTCCTCCTGTCGCGCTGCGGGCGATGGGTGAACTTGATAGTCATGGCACACGGATTGCCCGCAAGGACCGCATGCCCCGTTTCGGTGGTCGGCCCTAGGCCCGTGAAACCGGGATTGCAACCGGCAAAAAGTCGGTATTGCTAACTATCTTTGCAATCAGTTCGCAATAGCAATAGTGGGGCGTTTACAGGCAGGCTTGCCAGTTTGCCGCAATGCACCTAATGGCCGCCGCGACGGTAAGGGTTGCCGACTTCCGAAAGGGACGAGGCACGAAGAGGGAAGCCGGTGCGCAGGAAACATCCTGCCAATCCGGCGCTGCCCCCGCAACTGTAACCGGCGAGCCGTGCTTCAAGTGCCACTGGGTAACCGGGAAGGCGAAGCAACGGTCCCGACCCGGAAGCCAGGAGACCTGCCCATACCGGTCGTTCGAGCCAGCGGGCGGGGTGTACCGGGGGCAGCGAGACGGGCGCATGGTGTGCCTTTCCCGCATGAGCGACGCGTGTCGTTCATATGGGAGGTTCCCCTTGCGTACTATTTTGCTTCTGTTGAGTTCCACCGTACTTGCCCAGCCTGCTTTGGCGCAAGAGATCGAATATGCCCAACCCGCGCCCCCGGCGTCGGGCGGGTCCGATGCCATCGTCGTCGTCGCCACCGGGTTGCCGCTGTCGATCGACAGCACCGGCCAGCCGGTCAGCGTCGTCGACCTTGACGAGATCGAGAGCATTCAGGGCCCCGACCTGACCCGCGTGCTGTCGCGCCTGCCGGGCGTGACGCAGAGCCGCGAGGGCGGTCCGGGCTCTCTGACCGGCGTGCGCGTGCGCGGCGGTGAAGCGGACGACCTGCTGGTCCTGATCGACGGCGTGCGCGTCAACGATGCGTCCGACATCGGCAACCAGTTCGACTTCGGCAACCTGCTGGCGGGCAATGTCGAGCGGATCGAGTTGCTGCGCGGGTCGAATTCGGTCGTCTGGGGATCGGACGCAATTTCGGGCGTGATGAACGTCGTTACACGGATCGATAACGGCGTGGCCGGATCGCTGGAGTATGGCAGCGACGATACGAAATACGCCACGCTGTCGGCGGGCACGGTGCAAGGCCCGCTCGCCGCAGGGCTGGCCGGATCGTATTATGACACCGACGGGTTCAGCCGCGCGGCATCGGGCACCGAGGATGACGGGTTCCGCCAGTGGCAGCTGACAGGGCGGGCGCGGTACGACCTGACGCCGGAGCTGGCGATTGTTGCCAACGGGCGCTTTGCCAACGGGCGGACCGAGTTCGATGGGTTTCCCGCGCCCGACTATGTCCTTGCCGATACCGAAGACTATTCGCGCACGCGCCAGTATTCGGGCCGCACCGGGCTGCACTATGCGACCGACCTGCTGACGCTGGATGCGGGCTATGCGCTTTCGGACACGCGGCGGCGTTATTACGACGCGGCGCAGGACGAGGCATTCCAGTACGCCTACAAAGGCCGTTCCGAGCGGGCCGAATTGTTCGGCCGGATCACGCCGGCGGGGCAGGTCGCGCTCGATTTCGGGGCGGATCGCGAATGGACCCGGTTCGACACCACCTTCGGCGACGATGCCAAGGCCAACACCACCAGCGGCCACGCGCTGCTTGGCTGGTATGGCGAAGCGGCTTCGGTTGCGGCGGGCGTGCGTTATGACGATCACTCGCGCTTTGGCGACGAATGGTCGTTCGGCGCGAACGGCACGGTCAATCTGGTTTCCGACGTACGCCTGCGCGCGTCTTATGGCGAAGGTTTCAAGGCGCCGTCGCTGTACCAGTTGTTCTCCGACTATGGGAACCCGGACGTTCAGCCGGAAACCAGCCGCGCCTATGACATCGGGATCGAGAAGGGCAGTCGCGGCGGGCCGCTGTTTATCGCATTGTCGGCCTTTCGCCGCGACAGCCGCAACCTGATCGGCTTTGCCTCATGCTTCGGCATTACCGATGGGCTATGCGCCACGCGGCCCTATGGCTACTACGACAATACCTCGCGCGCGCGCGCCGAGGGATTCGAGGTGGAACTGGCTGCCAGCCCATCGGCGACGCTGCAGACCGGGGCCAGCTATAGCTACGTCAAGGCGGTGGACCGCACGCCCGATGGCTTTACGGAGGGCAACGACTTGGGTCGCCGCCCGCGCCATGCGCTGGCCGCGTGGATCGACTGGCAGACGCCGTGGTTGCTCTCGCTGGGTGCCGACGCGCGGCTGGTCGGCGATAGCTACGAGAACATCAACAACACGACCGAACTGGACGGGTTCGCCACGGTCGACTTGCGCGCATCGCTGCCGTTCGGGCCGGTAGAAGCGTTTGGAAGGATCGAGAACCTGTTCGACAGCGGCTATCAGACGGCGGCGGGCTATGCGACCGCGGGGCGCAGCGCCTATGCGGGGATAAGGTTCCGGATGTGAGCGGGTCATGACGAAACAGGTGGGCGCGACGGGGGCTTTGGCAGCGATCCTGCTGACCGCCTGCGCGCCTGCCACGAGCGAGACGATGCCCGCTGAGGGGCCACACCCAAAAGAAACCGGGATCGTCTCGCTCAATCCCTGCGCCGACGCGATATTGGCCGAAGTCGCGCCAGAGCGGCTGATGGCCGTTTCGCACTACAGCCACGATCCCGACAGTGCCTCGATGGATGTGGCATTGGCGCGAAGGTTTCCGGCGACATCGGGTGCCGCTGAGGAAATTGCCGCGCTGGCCCCGGATGTGGTGGTGGCGGGCACGTTCCTGCCGCCCGCGACCGAACAGGCGCTGCGGCGCATGGGCCTGCGCGTCGTGAAGATCGGGTCGATCGCTTCGGTGGAGGACGCCCGCGCGCAAGTCCGCGAACTCGCCGCGCTGGCCGGTCGGCAAGACGCGGGCGAGGCGCTGGTGGCGCGGATCGATGCGGCGCTGGCCGATGCCGCCCCCGATCCTTCCGGGCCGGAAAAGCCGGTGCCCGCGCTGATCTGGCAAGCGGGCGGACTGGTGCCGGGGGAGGCGACGCTGGTGTCGGACCTGCTGGCGCATACCGGTTTCACCAACTTCTCGGTCGGACGCGGGCTGGGTCAGGGTGCTGTCGTCCCGCTGGAGGATGTGCTGGCCGATCCGCCTTCGGTCGTGCTGAACGCGGGCGCGGGGCGGATGCAGTCGCACCCGGCACTGGCGGTGCTGGCGGACCGGACCGAACCGTTCGACACGCGCCTCACATGGTGCGGCGGGCCGACGATCCCGCAAGCGGCGGGGCGGCTGGCTGAAATTTGGCGAGAGCTGCGATGAAGCGGCTCTCGCTCATTCTCCTGGTGGGCATCGCGCTGGTCCTTCCGCTGTCGCTGTTGGCGGGGCGGGTGTGGATCGCGCCTTGGGCCGATCCGGTGCCGAACGCGACGACGATCCTGATGGAACTGCGCCTGCCGCGCGGGGTGTTGGCGCTGATCATCGGCGCGGGGCTGGGCGGCGCAGGCGCGGCGATGCAGGGATACTTGCGCAACCCGCTGGCCGATCCCGGCCTGTTCGGCATTGCGCCCGGCGCGGCATTCGGCGCGGTCATGGCGCTGTTTCTCGGCCTTGCCAGCGTGCCCTTCGTTCTGCCCGGTTTCGCGCTGGTCGGGGCCGGGGGCGCGATGGCGTTGTTGGCGCTGATCGCCGGGCGGACCGGCGGTATCGCACTGTTTACATTGGCGGGCCTGATGATCGCCAGCCTTGCGGGCACCTTGACCAGCCTTGCCATCTCGCTCTCGCCCAATCCTTTTGCCACCAGCGAGATCGTGACGTGGCTGATGGGCGCGCTGACCGACCGTAGCTGGGCCGACGTCTGGATTGCCGCGCCGCTCACTTTCGCGGGTCTGGCGGTGCTGTGGCGCACCGGGGCTTCGCTCGATGCCCTGACATTGGGCGAGGCAGCGGCGCTGTCGCTGGGGGTAGAGGCGAAGCGGCTGCAATGGTGGATCGTGATCGGCATCGGGCTGGTCATCGGGGCGGGTGTGGCGGTGGCGGGCATCATCGGCTTCGTCGGCCTGATGGTGCCGCATCTGGTGCGTCCGTTTACCGACCGCCGCCCGTCCACCCTGATCGTGCCCAGTGCCTTGGCCGGTGCGTTGCTGGTGCTGTTGGCCGATACCCTGTGCCGCGTCTTGCCGATGGCGAGCGAGCTCAGACTGGGCATTGCGCTGTCGCTGCTGGGCGCGCCGTTCTTCCTTGCGCTGCTGCTGCGCTTGCGGCGGGAGCTGGCGTGATGCTGGCAGCGAACGATCTGTCGATCCGGCGCGGGCGGCGCATGGTGGTAGAAGGCGCGACGCTGGCCATCGAACCCGGAAAGCTGACGGCGATCTGCGGGCCGAACGGGGCGGGCAAGTCCAGTCTGCTCTCGGCATTGGCGGGGTTGTTGCCAGAGGAGAGCGGCACGGCCGAACTGGATGGCCGCGCCATCGCCGCGATCCCGCCGCGCGAACGGGCGCGGACCTTGGGCTATTTGCCGCAACAGGCGGACGTCGCGTGGGACATCTCGGTCGAAACGCTCGTCGGGTTGGGCCGATTGCCGTGGCGGTCGGTGCCGGGGCGCCCAGCGTGGGCTACACGAGAGGCCGATGCCGCCGCCGTGGCCGAGGCTATCCATGCGATGGAGCTTGAGCAGCTGGCCCACCGTCCCGTCTCGCAATTGTCGGGCGGAGAGAAGGCGCGGGCCGCGATGGCGCGGGTGCTGGCGGGCGATCCGCGCTGGATGCTGGCGGACGAGCCGCTCGCCAGTCTGGACCTTGCGCACCAGCGCCGCCTGATCCGGCAATTGCGCGCAGAGGCGGAGCGTGGTCGCGGTGTCGTCGTCGTGCTGCACGACCTTGCCGCCGCGATGAACCATGCCGACCGGGTGGTGGTGCTGGACCGGGGCCGCATCGCCGCCGACGGCCCGCCGGACAAGGCGCTGGCCCCCGACCTGATCGCCCGCGTCTGGCAGGTCGAAGTGTCCTGGACAGGGTCACCGGGGGAACGGGCGCTGATTGTCATTTGATGCGGCGGCCCTGCTGCGGCTAAACAGGCCCGGTGAAACGCGCGTTTATCCTGCTGGCGGCCTTTATGCCGGGCCTTGCCGCCCCCGCATTTGCCGCGGAACCGGCGCAGCGTCCGAACGTCACCGACATCCGCAAGCGCGCCGCGCTGGACTGCACGTTCCGGCTGACCAACGACTATGTGCAGAACATCATCATGATGCAGGATACGACATGGTCCCCCGAGGCCTGCCGCGCATCTTGCGCCCGGTTTGCGCAGGAGGCCATCGTGTCGATGCGCGATGCGGTCTATGTGCTGCGCTACACCTGCCACTATCGCGAAGGGCTGGTCGCCGACGTTGACCTCAAGCAAGGCTGAACCGCACCACCGGATCATAGTGCGATCCGCTGTGCGACAGCGTGCTTTCGTAGAGAGTGAAATGATCGACCCGCACCGGCGCACAGGCAAAGTCGCCGTGCCGGGCCATCCAGTCGCCCACCGGGCCGCTGCTGCGGTTAAGCCGCGCCAGCGTGACATGCGGCGTAAACCGCCGCGTTTCGGGCGCGCACCCGGCAGAAACGCAGGCCCGCTCCACCTTCTTGGCCAGCGTGTCGAGTCCGGGCGAGGGCACCACGCCAGCCCAGACGGCGCTGGGCCAATGACTCCGCTCGAAATGCCCGACGCCGCGATAGGTCAGGTCGAACGGTGCGAAACGTATGCGGCCCAGCGCATCGGCGATGTCGTTGGCGGTGGGGGTATCGACTTCGCCCACATAGCGCAGCGTCAGGTGCAACTGCGCCTCATCCTGCCAGCGGGCGTTCTCGATGCCGTCCATCACGTCGATCATGGCGTCGATGACCGGTTCTGGTGGGCGGATGGCGATGAAGAGGCGGTGGGACATTTGCTGAGATTAGCGGAATGCTGGAATGTCAGGAATTAGGGTGGAAAACTGACGTTGTGCGACGTCGTGGCTCTGATATTCTGAACAGATGAACCTGATCCTTCCTTTTTCGGCCGTATGGCTAGCCTGTGCGGCTGCTTGCGCCGCCAAGGTACCAGCCGAAAACACTCGCGAAGCGGCAATCTCTGGTTACATTAAGACCGTGGAATATTGGGATCAGGATGGCGACAATAAGCTAAGCCGCTCCGAAATGGCAAACATGGTGGACGAAGCTTTCCAACGACCGCTGAACGATACGTCTACTGTTGAAACGGTCGTCGATCTGCAGACGCAGCGGCAAGCAATACTCGGCTTTTACACCAGCCAAGATACCAACCATGACGGCTACCTCACACTTGAGGAATTGCTCGCCGGGCCGCTCGCCACGTTCGACTGCATGGATGTTGATGGTGATCGCAGATTGTCCGTTGATGAGACCTCTGCCGGCATGGATCGCTGTCCATCGATAGACCTCGACGACTTTGCTTCCAATCATTGAACCCGCGATTTGCGACATGTCCGCAATGGGGTCGCTATCTGCCGCCGGTCAACTCAACCCCCCGTTGCAATCCGCCCCATCCGCCCCACATCGCTCATCTTGGGGCGGACAAGCCCACGGTGGCGCTTGACGGCGCGGAACATTTGCGGAACACATTCGCCATATGAGACTCACCACGATCCCAAAGCACAGGCTTGTCCTGTGCTGACCGAAATCAAGGTGCGCGGCGCGCGCGAGCATAACCTTAAAGGCATCGACATCGATCTGCCGCGCGATGCGCTGATCGTGATCACCGGCCTGTCGGGCAGCGGCAAGTCCAGCCTTGCCTTCGACACGATCTATGCCGAGGGGCAGCGCCGTTATGTCGAGAGCCTGAGCGCTTATGCACGCCAGTTCCTCGAGATGATGCAGAAGCCCGATGTGGAGCATATCGACGGCCTGAGCCCCGCGATCTCTATCGAGCAGAAGACCACCAGCCGCAACCCGCGCTCCACCGTGGCGACGGTGACCGAGATCTACGACTACATGCGCCTGCTCTGGGCGCGTGTCGGCGTGCCCTACAGCCCCGCAACCGGCTTGCCGATCGAGGCGCAGACGGTGTCGAACATGGTCGACCGGGTCATGGCGCTGCCCGAAGGCACGCGGCTCTATCTGCTGGCCCCCGTCGTGCGCGGGCGCAAGGGCGAGTACCGTAAGGAACTGGCCGAGTGGCAAAAGGCCGGGTTCCAGCGCGTGCGCATCGACGGCGAGATGTACCTGATCGAGGAAGCCCCTGCGCTCGACAAGAAATACAAGCACGACATCGAGGTCGTGGTCGACCGGATCGCGGTAAAGCCGGGGATTGAGACGCGGCTGGCGGATTCGTTCGAACAGGCGCTGAAACTGGCCGAGGGGCTGGCCTATGTCGATCTGGCCGATGGCGTCGTGCCGGGGCGTGAGGATGAGGCCAAGGGCGCGAACGTAACCGGCGGCCAGATGAAGGGGGCAGGCATCCCCGCCAACCGCATCGTGTTCAGCGAAAAGTTCGCCTGCCCGGTTTCCGGCTTCACCATTGAGGAAGTCGAACCGCGCCTGTTCTCGTTCAACGCGCCGCAAGGGGCCTGTGCGGCCTGTGACGGGCTGGGCGAAAAGCTGCTGTTCGATCCGCAACTGGTGGTGCCGAACGAGGCCCTGAGCCTGAAGAAAGGCGCGGTCGTGCCTTGGGCGAAGTCCAACCCACCGTCGCCCTATTACATGCAGGTCTTGGCCAGTCTGGCGCGCGAATACGAATTCGACCTGACGACCCCGTGGGAGGATTTCGACAAGGAAATCCGCGAGATCATCCTCTACGGCACCAAGGGCCGCGCGATCCCGCTGACCTTCAAGGACGGGCGCAAGGAATACACGGTCAAGAAACCGTTCGAAGGGGTGATCGGCAACCTCAACCGCCGGATGCTCCAGACCGAGTCCGCGTGGATGCGCGAGGAACTGGGCAAGTACCAGACCGCGCAGCCGTGCGAGGTGTGCGATGGCAAGCGCCTCAACGAAAAGGCGCTGGCGGTGAAGATCCCGAGTGTTTTTGGGGCGACCGACATCGCGACGCCCACCAAGATGAGCGTGTCCGATGCGAAGGACTGGTTCCTCGCGCTGCCCGAACAGTTGAACGACACGCAGAACCAGATTGCCAAGGCAATCCTGAAAGAGATCAACGAGCGGCTGGGCTTCTTGGACAACGTGGGGCTGGATTACCTGAATCTCGACCGGACGTCGGGCACGCTGTCGGGCGGTGAGAGCCAGCGTATCCGCCTTGCCAGCCAGATCGGTTCGGGCCTGTCGGGTGTGCTCTACGTGCTGGACGAACCGTCGATCGGTCTGCATCAGCGCGACAATGATCGGCTGCTCGAAACGCTGAAGCGTTTGCGCGATCTGGGCAATACCGTCATCGTCGTTGAACATGACGAGGACGCGATCCGCGCGGCGGACCACGTGGTGGACCTTGGCCCCGGCGCGGGCGTGCATGGCGGCGAAGTCGTCGCGCAGGGCACGCTGAAGCAGGTGCTGAAGTCGAAAGCGTCGCTGACCGCCGCTTACCTGAACGGCACGCGCGAGATCGAGGTGCCGAAGAAGCGGCGCAAGGGTAACGGCAAGGCCATCACCGTACATGGCGCGCGGGCGAACAACCTGAAGGACGTGACCGCGTCGATCCCGCTGGGCACGTTCACCTGCATCACCGGCGTGTCCGGCTCGGGCAAGTCGAGCTTTACCATCGACACGCTTCACGCCGGGGCCGCGCGGACGTTGAACGGCGCGCGCGTGGTGGCGGGGGCGCATGACAAGATCACCGGCCTTGAACATTGCGACAAGGTGATCGAGATCGACCAGTCGCCCATCGGCCGCACCCCGCGGTCGAATCCCGCCACGTATACCGGCGCCTTCACCAACATCCGCGACTGGTTCGCCGGCCTGCCGGAATCGCAGGCGCGCGGGTACAAACCGGGGCGATTCAGCTTCAACGTCAAGGGCGGCCGGTGTGAGGCGTGCCAGGGCGACGGGCTGATCAAGATCGAGATGCACTTCCTGCCCGACGTTTACGTCACGTGCGAGGAATGCCACGGCAAACGCTATAACCGCGAAACGCTGGAGGTGAAGTTCAAGGGCCTGTCCATCGCCGACGTGCTGGACATGACGATCGAGGACGCGGAAGAGTTCTTCAAGGCCGTCCCCCCGATCCGCGACAAGATGCACATGCTGAACGAAGTCGGCCTCGGCTACGTCAAGGTCGGCCAGCAGGCGACGACGCTTTCAGGGGGTGAGGCGCAGCGGGTGAAGCTGGCCAAGGAACTGTCGCGCCGGTCGACGGGGCAGACGCTCTATATCCTGGATGAGCCGACGACGGGCCTGCATTTCGAAGATGTGCGCAAGCTGCTGGAAGTGCTGCACCGCTTGGTGGAGCAGGGGAACAGCGTGGTGGTGATCGAACACAACCTCGACGTGATCAAGACCGCCGACTGGATCCTTGACCTTGGCCCCGAAGGCGGGGTGCGCGGGGGCGAGATCGTGGGTGAGGGCACGCCGGAGGACGTGGCACAGAACCCGCGCAGCTTTACCGGGCAATACCTTGCGCCCATGCTGGGCCTGCCGGTTTTGGGCATGGAGATGGGGCGCGAGGCGGCGGAGTAGAGGTTCGCCGCTGGGCATGATACGCTGTCTTCGTATCGGAGAAGGAGTCGCATCATGAACAAGTCCGCCATCGCCATCGCCGCCGCGCTTGTGGCCACACCCGCGCTTGCGGGTCATCACGAGGAGATGCCCGCCAAGGCCGACGGGCATTCGCAGATGCTGATGACCGGCCTGCTGGGCGCGAACGAGGTGCCGGAAGGCGATCCCGATGGTCGCGGGCAGTTCATGGGATGGGTGAAGGACGGCCAGCTTTGCTATCGCCTGATGGTCAACAAGATCGACGCCGCCACCATGGCGCACATCCACACCGCGCCCGCCGGGGCGAACGGGCCGGTCGCCGTGCCGCTTGAGGCGCCCGCCACGGGCAAGGCAGAGGGTTGCGCCGATGTCGATGCCGACTTGCTGGCCGCGATGCTGGCGTCGCCAGCCGACTACTATGTCAACGTCCACAATGCGGAATATCCCGGCGGCGCGGTGCGCGGCCAGTTGATGATGCACGGGATGTAACCCGCGCGATAGTGACGAAACGCCACCGGGGGGACTGGCATGGGCGACTTTGTGAAGAAGGCACTTGTCTGCCTGATATCGGGCGGCATCGCCTTCTACTTCGCGTTCAACTGGGCGCGAGAGATCCGGGTGGAAGCCGAACCCTATGGCGGCGGGACGGACGGGATAGAGATGGCGCAATGCGTCAACCAGTTCAGCGACCGCCTGCCCAGCAAGGTCGCGGCAGAGACCGCGTGCCGCTGCACCCGTGCAGAGTTCAAGCGGCGCGGACTGGAACTGACCGACATGATCACCGGCGACCGGGCAGAGATGCAGGAAATCGCCGACGCCTGCATCGCGATGGCATCGTGAACCTTTAGGCCGCCTTGGGACGCCAGGCGCACGGGGCAGGCCTTCGCCGCGACATGGCAAACGCCCAAATGGCAAACGCCCACATGGCAAACGCGTTGTTAACCGTCCTGTGCCATCCCTGCGCCGGTAGTTAGGGTTCGCGCGGGGGCGTCATGAGTAATCGGTCAAAGGGTTTCGTGTTCTTCTTGGTGCTGTTCGCCGTCATCGGCTATGCCACCTACTATCTGGCCGCCGAACTGGGATACCGCACCGATCAGGACAAGGGCGAGGTCGGCGGGGCCAAGGACCTTTGCGTCGCGCATTTCGAACCGCAGTTCACCGCCGAAGGGCAGTCCCCCGCGACGCGCCGCGCCGAACTGACCTGCGATTGCGTGATCGTCGAATTCCGCAACCGCGATCTGAACCCGGCCGAAATGCTGTCGGGCAAATACCCTGAGGGCGATGGCATTATCGACGCCTGCGTCAACATGTACGCCTGACCAGCTCCAAAAATTTGACCACTGTGCGCCGCGTCACCGCGCGGGGGCCGGGCGCGCGCTATCTCCTCTTCATCGCCGGGATCGGTCCGGCGGATGGATTTGACCCGCATGGCCGCCAAGGCGGCGCGGGGTAGAGGAGACGAGACGATGAAAACGATCCTGAGCATTATCGCCGCCACGGCGGTTCTGGCCTCCAGCCCGGCGATGGCCGCCGGTTACCTGAAGATCGGCGACATCAAGGGCGAGAGCGAGGCGGCGAACGGCGGGGAAGAGGATTGCTGCGTGCAGGCCAAACCGCGCCCCGATCACATGGGGACCGACCAGCGCCGCAGCGGCGTTCGCGTGGCCAGCGGCGATGTGAATGGAGCCAAAGAGAATGGGGGCCGGGCCGATGTGATTACCGCGCCGGGGGCAGGGGGCGGCCCGCATGTAAAGGTGTTCAATGGCACCGATGGCGCGGCCCGCGCCCGCACCGGCTCCACCCGCCCCGCCACGCCGAGCCGCTTGCGCTCGCCGGGTCAGGAGCCGCAGGCCGCCCTGCTGCTTCCGGCGGTCCAGTCCGCGCGCGAGGCGGCGCGCCGCTGATCCTTCGTCCCCGGTTGGGGGATCGGGGATGCCAAGGGAACGGCTGGTGGCGAAGCGAATGCTTCGCTGCCAGCCGTTTTTCGTGCTCACCTCGTCAATTTCATTAGGAATGGAATGAGTTTTCAATCAATTGTGTATAATTTTTTAGTTCATATGGCATTATCGGAATAGTTTAGGAAATGTGGGTCGACTAAGATTTGCGATGACGTGACCCCCTGATTTTCCTCCAATTTGGATTAGAGTCCGGCCCTTACAGAAGGACGGACGAGATGAAGAGAACGAGGTTTTCCGAAGAGCAGATCATCGGTGTGCTGAAGGAGGCTGAGGCGGGTGCGAAGACCGCTGACCTGGCCCGGCGACACGGAGTGTCGGAAGCGACGATCTACAACTGGAAGTCGAAGTATGGCGGGCTGGAGGTGTCCGATGCCCGCCGACTGAAGGAGCTCGAGAGCGAGAACGCGAAGCTGAAGCGGTTGCTCGCCGATGCCATGTTGGACCAGGCCGCGTTGAAGGATCTTCTGGCAAAAAAGTTCTGACGCCCGCCGCCAAGCGGGAAGCTGTCGCTCATCTCCAGGCCTGCCACGGGATGAGCGAGCGGCGGGCGTGCCGTGTCATCGATGCTGATCGCAAGAGCGTGCGTTACCGTTCCACCCGGGACGATGACGCCGATCTGCGTGAGAAGCTGCGCGAGCTGGCCAACCAGCGTCGGCGGTTCGGCTATCGCCGTCTGCACATCCTGCTGCGCCGGGAGGGGATCATGATCAACCGGAAGAAGACCCAGAGGCTCTACCGTGAGGAAGGGTTGGCGGTCAGACGACGACGCAGTCGCAGGCGTGCTGTGGGCACGAGAGCACCTGCTCCGGTGCTGGCGCTGCCGAACCAGCGCTGGAGCCTGGACTTTGTTCACGACCAGATGGCTTCGGGAAGACGATTCCGGGTGCTCAACGTGGTCGATGATGTGACGAGGGAGTGCCTGGCAGCGGTGCCGGATACGTCGATCTCCGGGCGCCGTGTCGTGCGCGAACTGACTGAGCTGATCGCGCAGCGTGGCAAGCCCGGCATGATCGTCAGCGACAATGGCACCGAGCTCACCAGCAATGCGGTGCTGGCATGGTGTGGGGAGATCGGTGTGGAGTGGCATTACATCGCACCGGGAAGGCCAATGCAAAACGCTTACGTCGAGAGCTTTAATGGCCGCATGCGGGACGAACTGCTCAATGAGACTTTGTTCCTCAGCATGGCTCACGCCCGCGTCGAGATCGCTGCCTGGGTGGAGGACTACAACCGGGAGAGGCCGCATTCTTCCCTCGACTACGACACCCCGGCGGCGTTCGCCGCCAAACTGGATAAGCAATGGCCAGCTTCGCTACGCCCTACGGGCTCCGCTACGCAGCCCATTGCTTCAACCGCGCTCATGCGCAACAACGCGGTCCGGCTCTAATCCCAGCTGGGGGAAAGCTGGGGGTCACGTCAGAGGCGCTGGCCGATAGCGGGTCGGTGCGGGCGGCTTGTGCGCGCGTGGGGATGAGCGCTCAGGCGGCCTATTCCTTGCGGCGGCGGTCCGATGCGCGGGCCTTTCGGCAGGCGTGGGATGCGGCGCGCGCCTTTGCGGCCCATGCTCTTGAGGAAGCGGCGTGGGACCGGGCGATCAACGGCACGATCAAGCAACATTTCTATCATGGCGAGCTGGTCGCCGAAACGCGGGTCTATTCGGACAAGCTGCTTATCCAGCTGCTCGACCGCAATCGCGACGCGCTGGAGGCCAGCGGCACCGATCCGCACGTGCTGGAAGAAGTCATGGCCGACTGGGACGGCGCGCTGGACCGGTTGGGCAGCGACGACTGGATCCGTAGCGACGCCGAATGGGCCGCCGAGAATGTGGGGCATAGCGATGGGGATGTTGAAGAGGACGATGCGGATGGGGATGGCGCGCCCGAACCCGATCCGGTCCGCGCCGCCGATCCCATGCCCGCTGTTCCCAAGCCCGCCGCGCCCGAACCGGAACCCGCGCCATCGCGCATGGACGAAATCGCGCGCCTGATGGCGGAGCGGGGCGAGGATGTCTCTGACGACGAAGGCCCCGACACAGGCCCCAAGGCTGGCCCCGAACCAGATCGGGCGCAGGGGTGCCGGGAATTTTTGCCGGGCGTGTCAACTTCGTCAACTTCCAGCCGCCAGACCCGGCCAGAGGACTGGGTCCTGCCGGTCAAACAGTGGCGAGAGGGAATTCCGATTCAGGGGTAGGGGGCCTCGCACCGGCGACCTGCCCCTTGCGGGGCCAGCGCAATCGGGCGATGAAGGCGCGCGGTAACCCGGCCTTTACCACCGTGGCGTAGGGCTGAACCCGATGGACGGGTCGCAAGCGGACAGGACGGAGTATTGATGGTGCGGTTCCCAATGGCTGGTGCGGTTCTGATGGCGTCGACCCTGCTGCTGGCGGCGTGTGGCGACGATCCGAAGCCGGGGCTGGAAGATGAACAGCGCGCCGAAAAGGTGCTGACCTGCCGCGATGTCGTGGGCCATTTCGCCCAGAGCGCGCGCAAGGAGGAACAGTTGTGCGATTGCCTGACCGGGCGACTGGCGCAGCAGCGGCTGACGCTGGCCGACCTGAGCGGGCCGAAGCAGGACCGCGCGATGGAGCAATTGCGCTGGTGCATGAAGCAGACCGGCGTATCGCAAGGCGGCGCGGCCAAGCCGGCGGCTGTCGCCAGCGAAGCGCCCGAGAGTGAGGAAACGCCCGACGCAGACGCGACCGCAGCGGCAGAGGCCGTGGCGGAGGAAGCGGCTGCTCCGGCGGAATAGGGTGGAGCGGCTTAGCCTTCGAGGAGGCTGAGCGTTACCCGGTCATGCCCGCGGGCCTTCAGCCCGATGGCGTCGGCGGCGGCCTCTGACAGGTCGATCACGCGCTTGCCATGGAACGGGCCGCGATCGTTGATGCGGACCACGATGGACTTGCCGGTGCGGGGCGAGGTGACGCGGACCTTGCTGCCAAAGGGCAGGGTGCGGTGCGCCGCGGTGTATTCGGCAGGGTTGAACCGTTCGCCGCTGGCCGTGGGGCGACCGGCGAATTTTGGCCCGTACCAGCTGGCCATGCCGATGCCCAGCTCCTCTGCCACGTCGGAGGCATCGTTGGCCGGTTCGGGTTCGGCGAAGGGGGCCGCGTCGTTGCCCATGCCGGGCAGGGGGGCAAGGTCGATGTCGCTCTGCAGGTCGGTTTCGAAGCCGGGGCGTGCGGCCTGCACGTCCTCGCTAACCGCCAGTGCGGCGGTGGCCGGCACGAGGGCGACGATGGCAAAACCGAGCGCGAGGCGAGAGGCCCGACGCTGTGCGGAGCGTTTCTGAATAGTCCCGTCCATGCAGGTGCTTATACCACGCAAAAACGAACCAAAGGTTTCGCTCCGTCTCAATTCCGCCACATTCGGCCCCGGTTCCGGGAACGGTCGGGCGGATTGGAGATGGCGGCGACTCGGTCGGTGGAGAGGGCGCGGAACGCAAATGGGGCCGGCATCACTGCCGGCCCCACTCTCACCGTCGCGTGGTCCCAGGGGGAACTTGGCGCCCGGCGTTTCGGCTATCGCACCTGGCGGTTCGAAGGCCTATGTCGCCCGGCGCTCGCGCCGGCATCCGGATCGTTCGGGGGGTCGGTTCGGTTTGGAAGAGCGTTCTCTTCTCCCGTTCCGTTCGCTTCCCGATCCGAAGCCGCATCTTCTTGTGGCCTGTCGCTTCACCCGATCCGGTGTTCCACTTCCACAAGGGAGGCTTCGCGCCATTTCGTCCACGTCAGGGCCGAAGATTCGGCCATGCCGGTCTTTCCTCTCACGATCTGCCCGGTTCCTCATTCACGATCCGAAGATCACGAACGCTGGTTCTGGCTGCACCGTGCGGTTTGCACTGGCATATCGGAAGGTTTTGAATTTCCTCTGTCGTTCCAGGCCTTTCGGCCGGTCTGCCAGCGGGTTCGTTCCCTTTCGACAATCCAAAGGTGCCTCCGCAGCGTGAGTCGTTCAAGCGGCCAAGCGGCTACTTTTCCACAGGGCATGCGATTCCCGGTGGACAAGAGTGGACAAACCCGTCATTTGGCGCGGTTCCGCCGCAACAGCGAACGAATCGCGCAGTCGCGGCGCCGATTTTTGCAGGTGCGGTTAGCGGCCCTGTTTGGCCAACAGCTTCAGGCGCAGCGCGTTCAGCTTGATAAAGCCTTCCGCATCCTTCTGGTCATATGCGCCCGCGTCATCCTCAAACGTCACGTGGCGTTCGGAATAGAGCGAGTTTGGCGACTTGCGACCGACGACAGAGACCGAGCCTTTGTAGAGCTTCAGCCGGACGGTGCCGTTCACTGCCGCCTGCGAATGGTCGATAGCGGCCTGCAGCATCTCGCGCTCTGGCGCGAACCAGAAGCCGTTGTAGATGAGCTCTGCATATTTCGGCATCAGCTCGTCCTTGAGGTGCGCCGCGCCGCGATCCAGCGTGATCTGTTCGATACCGCGATGCGCAGCGGCGTAGATCGTGCCGCCCGGTGTTTCGTACATGCCGCGCGACTTCATGCCGACGAAGCGATTCTCGACCAGATCGAGACGCCCGATGCCATGCTTGCGTCCCAGTTCATTCAGCTCAGTCAGCAGCGTGGCGGGCGATGTCGGCTTGCCGTTCAGCGAAACACCATCACCCTTTTCGAACCCAATCTCGATATATTCGGGAGTGTCGGGCGCGTCTTCCGGGTTCACCGTGCGCGAATATACGTAGTCCGGGGTCTCTTCCCACGGGTCTTCCAGCACCTTGCCTTCGGAAGATGTGTGCAGAAGGTTTGCGTCTGTCGAAAACGGGCTTTCGCCGCGCTTGTCCTTGGGCACCGGGATCTGGTGCTGTTCCGCCCACGCGATGAGGGCGGTGCGGGAATTCAGGTCCCACTCGCGCCACGGGGCGATGACCTTGATATCGGGATCGAGCGCATAGGCCGACAGTTCGAAGCGGACCTGGTCATTGCCCTTGCCGGTCGCGCCGTGCGCGATGGCGTCGGCGCCAGTCTCGTGTGCGATCTCGATCAGGCGCTTGGAAATCAGGGGGCGTGCGATCGACGTGCCGAGCAGGTAGTCGCCTTCGTACTTGGCGTTCGCGCGCATCATCGGGAAAACGAAGTCGCGAACGAATTCTTCGCGCAAATCGTCGATATAGATGTGCTGTTCCGGAATACCCATCAGCTGCGCCTTGGCGCGCGCGGGTTCCAGTTCCTCACCCTGGCCGAGGTCGGCGGTAAAGGTCACCACTTCGCAGTTGTAGGTGACCTGAAGCCACTTCAGGATGACGGAGGTGTCGAGGCCGCCCGAGTAGGCAAGGACCACTTTCTTGATGGAGTCGCTCATGCGCGCCGGTTAGGGGGCGCTTGCGCTGTTCGCAAGTATATCCTTCCCATCAATCGACCGCATAAGGCCGGGAATATAGGCACCAAGGGTCGCCGCACGCAGCAGATAGGTCGTTGTGAAAGCGATCCAGACGCCGATGTTGCCCGTCTGGCGCAGGGTCAGATCGAGCGCGACATAGAGCGCGGTCGTCAACACTGCAGCGTTGCGCAGCGCCTTGCCTTGCGTCGCGCCGATGAACACGCCGTCGAGCATCCACGACGGCGCGCCGATCAGCGGTATGAGCGCGGCGAAAGGCAGGAATGCCACAGCGATGGATGCGGTGGCTGGATCGGTGACTATCAGGTTGATGACCGTGCCGCCCGCGAGCCAATAGATCGCTGCGAGAACAAGCCCGCCAGCGATTGCGAACTCGCTGGTCAGGCGAACGGAGCGCAAAAATCTCTCGCGCGATCCGGCACCGATCGCTTGTCCAACGCGCGCCTCTGCCGTGAACGCAAATGCATCGAGCACGAAGGCCGAGACCGAAACGAATTGCAACAGGACATGGTTCGCCGCCAGCGTGGTCGCCCCCAGACGCGCCCCGGCATTGGCGAGCCACGTGAAGGCGAAGAGCAGGGCAATCGTGCGGATCATCAGGTCGCGATTCACGGCGAACAAGCGGCGCAAGGCCTCTGGATCGAGCAGGTCTGCACGAGGCGTTCGGCGCAAAAGCGCCAGCGGGCCGACCCCGGCAATGCGAGAACAAATCGCAAGGCCGGTTATCAAGGCCAGCCACTCCGCCCCTGCCGTGCCCGCACCGATGCCGCCCGCGCCAAGCCCTGCTCCCCAGACGAGGGCGACATCGAACCCGGCGTTGGCGAGGTTCATCACAATCTGCAGCAACAATGCGTCGCGTGTCCGCCCAAGACCGAGCAGCCAACCGGTCATCGCATAGACCGCCAGCGCAGCAGGTGCCCCGAAAAAACGGGCCGATACATAGGCTGAAGCCTCCCCACTTACCTGCGTGCCGCCAGACATCATGGCAAGCGCAAGCGCGGTGATCGGCACATGCAGCGCGAAGAGCGCCAGCCCGAGTGCAAATCCGATGCCGATGCCGCGAAAGAGCAGGGCCTCGACCTCGCGCCTTGCACCACCGCCGTCAGCTTGTGCGACCAGACCGGTAAGGCCCATGCGGAGAAAGCCAAAGCTCCAGAACACGAGGTTGATGATCGTCGCACCCAGCGCCACGCCCGCCAGTGCGGCAGCATCCCCCGTTCGGCCCACGACAAGCGTATCGACGATCCCGACGAGCGGCACGGTCGCCTGCCCGACCATGATCGGCCAGGCCTGCGCGAATATGGCGCGGCGCGTCAGTGGGGCTGGAGCGACAGACATCGCCGTCGCATGGCGCGACACTGCCTTCGGTTCAAGCGTTCAGCTGCGTTTCTGCCGATGCCATATAATCGCGTGACAGGGGCAGTGCGTACCGGTCGCGGACATACTGTATCTGGAAGTTGCACATTCCGCCATTCTCGAATGCCGACGTCGCGCCGGCCAGATAGAACGTCCACATGCGGAAGAAACGGGGGTCGTACATCGCCTCGATCTCTTCCTTGTGGTTCATGCACCGGTCGTACCAGCAGCGCAGCGTCTTGGCGTAGTGGAGGCGCAGCGTTTCGACATCGCTGGCGATCAGGCGTACTTTCTCGCTGGCCGCTACCGTTTCGGACAGCGCGGGTATATAGCCGCCGGGGAAGATATACTTTTGCGTGAAGGCGTCGGTCGTGCCCGGCTTACCCATGCGCCCGATGGTGTGGACCAGCGCAACGCCGCCTTGATGCATGAGCTGGCCAATCGAGCGGAAATAAGCCTCGAACTGGGGGCGGCCTACATGTTCGAACATGCCGACCGATACGATACGGTCGAAAGTGGCGCCGCTCTTGGCCAAGTCGCGATAGTCGACGAGTTCAAAGCGGGTCAGGGCCGAAACGCCGGCGGCCTCGGCCCGCTCGCGCGCCAGCGCCAGTTGTTCCTCGCTAAGCGTGATGCCGGTGACATGAACGCCCGCGCGCCGGGCGAGGAAAATCGCCATGCCGCCCCAACCGCACCCGATGTCGAGCACCCGTTGTCCCGGTTCGAGCGCCAGCTTGGCGGCGATATGCGCCAGCTTCATCTTTTGTGCCTGTTCCAGCGTCTCCACGCCGTCCGGCCAATAGGCGCATGAATATTGCATGTGCGGTGCATCAAGCATCAGGCGATAGAAGTCGTTGCCGATGTCGTAATGGTGCGCAACGTTGCTCTTCGAACTGGCCGCGTGGTTGACGGCAGTGCGGACGAACGAAAGTCTATCCTTCATTCGGCGGAAGAACGTCGGCGCGCGCAGGCCCTGTCCGTGGTCCCATCGGCGATTGGCGCGCAGCATGTGGATCAATTCCATGATCCCGCCGCCTGCAATGTGCAGCTTGCCGTCCATCCACGCCTCGGCAGCGCCAAGTCGCGGGTCGGTCAGGATCTGACGCGCGACGCCATCGCCCAGCGTGATTTCCAGTTCCTCAAAACCGGGAGAGGGCGCGCCGAATCTGGAAATGCGTCCACTGGCATGGTGAACGGTCAGCACACCATGATCGATCATCGATGCGAAAAACCGATCAAGGATGCTTTCCGATGCGCTCATGCGATTGATCCTACAAGCTTATTCCGAAAGTGTCTCAGCTTTCGCCGCGTGCGAGGTGCAAAACGTCGCGCGGTTGAGACATCAGATGCTGGCCGGAATCGACGTAGATCGTCTGTCCGCTTTCCAGCGCGCCACTCGCCAGAAACAGCGCAGCCTCCGAAAGCTCGTCGGGCCGGGTCAGGCGGTGCAGCAGGTTCATGCGGCCGCTAATCTCATGCTCGTGCGCGACCTGATCGTGGCTGGGCAGCATTGCACCCGGGGCAAGGCCGTAAATCCTGTCGTCAGATCCCACATGGGCCATTGCCAACATCTGGGTCGCGTTCGCCAGCGCCGCCTTAGCCATGGTGTAGCTGAAAAAGTCGGGGTTCATATTCGCGAGCTTCTGGTCGAGCACATTTATAACACACCGCCCTCGATCGCTCTGCGCTTGGGCAAGAAACGCTTGTGCCAACGCCACGGGGCCTTCGGCATTCGTGCGGATTGCCGTGTCGAACACGTCCGGATCGATCGCATGCGCCGTGTCAGGCTCGAACACGGCGGCGCAATTGATCAAAACGCACCATTCGAGGAGCGCTCCAGCAAGACGTTTGACGGTCTTTTCAATGGCCGAGAGATCGGAGATGTCGAACCCCACCGTCTCCGCGCTCTCCAGCGTGTCGGCCAGGCGGTCGGCATCAGTGCTGGAGCTGTGGTAGTGCACGATCACGTGCCATCCCGAATCGGCAAAACGACGGGCCATGTCTGCACCCAGTCTTTGGGCAGAGCCGGTGATGAGGACTGCGGGTCGTTTCGCGGAAATCATGGCCAGCAAAGGACCACATCTGCAGCCGGTTGTGAAGCGGCGAGATCACAAAACAAAAGGGCCGGACACCCGATAGTGTCCGGCCCCAATGTCATTTTTCTATCTTGATCAACGGC
Source organism: Croceicoccus naphthovorans (assembly GCF_001028705.1). Lineage (NCBI taxonomy): Bacteria > Pseudomonadati > Pseudomonadota > Alphaproteobacteria > Sphingomonadales > Erythrobacteraceae > Croceicoccus > Croceicoccus naphthovorans. The sequence continues at coordinate 1,189,059 of NZ_CP011770.1, forward strand.
AGCGGGCATCACCACGGTCGATAGAGCGGCCGATGATGGCACCTGCGGCAGCGCCGAGGATCGTACCGGTCGTACGGTCACGCCCGCCATCGATCTCGCGGCCAAGAAGCGCACCACCGGCAGCACCGATGATCAGACCCGTCGTGCCATCGTCGCGCTTGCAGTAATAGCGACCGTCATCACCACGCCAATAGCGGTCGCCACGGCGCATTTGGCGCGGCGCGTAATAACGGTCACCACGGCGATAGCTGCGTTCGTGCTTGTCGCGATAGCCGTGGGCCGGGGCCCAGGACGGCGGGTCTGCGAAAGCCGGAGCGGCGGGAAGGGCCAGTCCCGCGGCTGCGACCGCTACGATCAGGGTCTTTTTCATAATTCGTCCTTTCTTCCTTCCACCTGCCCGGGTTGCTCCCGGATCAGCGGTTGGATGCGAATCTGCATTTCGCCACCGGAACCTGCGATGAACCGGCCATGCAGAAACACAATGCGGGACAAGTGGTTGCCGGGTTGCGATGAAATGCCCTTAACCCGAATTTAACCTTGATCGCCGCTCAACCCTAAAGTGCGTCGATCGCTTCTTGCGCGTTGGCAATGGCCTGTTCGGGGCCGTACGCACCGACTCCGTGACCTCGAACGAAGGTCACGTCATCCACTCCGATAAAGCCAAAGAATGCTTCGATTAGACCTTCGTGGAATGTTAGTGGGGGCTGACCGGGCTGGTACCGACCGCCAGCAGAAGAGGCGACGATTACTCTCCGTCCATCGACAAGACCCTCTGGTCCGTTCTCTGAGTAGCGGAAGGTGACCCGAGGGATCCCGAGACGATCAATCCAAGCCTTCAGGTTGGACGGTATGGTAAAGTTGTACATCGGCGCGCCGATCACGACGACATCAGCGGCCAGAAATTCATCAAGAACCTTGCGCTCCGCCTCGGCAGCAACCTTCATATCGTCAGATTTGTCTTCGTCCGGAAAGCGGATTGCGCCGACGAGAACGGGATTGAGGTGCGCGAGCGGTTCGGTGCCAAGGTCGCGATATGTGACGGTGGCATCGGGATTATCCGCCTTTAGCTTTTCGATGATCTTTGCCGTGAGGGCGCGGGTGACGGATGCCGCGCCGGTGGTTGCGCTGTCGATGTGTAGAATATTCACGTTGGTAATCTCCGGTATAAAACGATAACTACCCGGATATGGAATTGACCCCCACACTTGCGCAAGAAGGCACACGAACGTCCGAAGGGCACATCGGTGATACCGACCTGATCGAAGCATTCGGCGCGTGCGCCGCCGTAACCGACATGCTGTCGCGCGTGGGGGACAAGTGGTCGATGCAAGTGGTGATGAAGCTGGGCGAGCAACCCCGGCGCTTTAACGAGTTGCGCCGCGCGGTCGATGGCATCTCGCAACGGATGCTGACGCGTACTCTGCGCAACTTGGAGCGTGATGGGTTGATCAGCCGGACGGTTACGCCGACCGTACCACCGCGCGTTGACTATGCGTTGACGGGAATGGGGCACTCGCTTGCAGAGCCTGTACGGCGGCTCAGCCACTGGGTCTTGGAAAACCGTATGGAGATCGAAGCTGCTCGCGCCGAATACGATCGGCAGGACGCGGACTGATCAGTCCTCCAAAGCAGCCTGTTTCTCTGCCGCGATGCGGTCCAGTTCGGCACGGCTCTTCTTTTCCGCCGCCGTCTTAAGCTGGCCACAAGCCGCGTCTATGTCGCGCCCACGCGGGGTGCGGACGGGGGCACTGATCCCGGCTTCGAAGACGATGTTCGAGAATGCACGGATGCGTTCAGGCGTCGAACATTCATAGACCGCACCCGGCCACGGATTGAAGGGGATAAGATTGACCTTGGCGGGCAGCTTGAACTTCTTGATCAGGCGGACCAGTTCGCGCGCATCGTCGTCACTATCGTTCTTGTCCTTCAGCATCACGTACTCGAAGGTGATGCGCCGGGCATTGGATGCGCCGGGATAGTCGGCACAGGCCTGTAGCAATTCCTCAATGCCGTACTTCTTGTTGATCGGCACGATTTCGTCGCGAATTTCCTTGGTGACGGCATGAAGCGAAACGGCAAGATTCACCCCGATCTCATCGCCGCACTTTTCCATCATCGGCACGACGCCGCTGGTGGAAAGGGTAATGCGTCGCTTCGACAAGGCAAGCCCATCACCATCCATTACGATCTTGAGCGCGTCGCGGACGTTGTCGAAGTTATAGAGCGGTTCGCCCATGCCCATCATCACGATGTTGGTGAGCAGGCGCCCGTCGGAGGTGTAGTCGCCTTCGCTCTCTTCGACGTCCAGGCCGTCCATCCGGCCCTTTGGCCATTCGCCCAGCGCGTCGCGGGCAAGCATCACTTGTCCCACAATCTCACCCGGAGTCAGGTTGCGCACTAACCGCATCGTCCCGGTGTGGCAGAACCGACAATTGAGTGTACAACCCACCTGACTCGACACGCAGAGCGTGCCGCGATCGGCGTCGGGAATGAACACCATTTCGAAATCGTGGTTGTCGGCGGTGCGCAGCAGCCACTTGCGCGTGCCGTCGGTCGAGTGCTGGGCCTCCACCACCTCGGGGCGAGCGATGACGAAACGTTCGGTCAACCACGGACGCATGGTTTTGGCGATGTCAGTCATCGCTTCAAAGTCGGACACGCCGCGGTGGTAAATCCAGTGCCACACCTGCTTGCCGCGCAGCTTCGCCTGACGTGCGTCGAGGCCTGCCTGCTCGAACAGGGCGGCGATCTGCTTCCTGGGGAGGCCGAGCAAGTCGATCCGTCCATCTTCACGCGGAGTAACTTCGCGGGGAACGGGGACGGGGTCGATATGGCCCGGAACTGGCATATTCATCTGCATGACGCGCCATATAGAGCGTGCGTGCGCCCGCGCAAAGGGTGCCGCCGATCCGGTTTCAAGACACACTCAGATCGGAAAACGCATTGGGTGGAATCTCACCGCAAATCGCGCACATTTCGACGGTGAAATGTGCCGAAATCTCGGCGAGTTACCCTGTTGTCTGGCGTTAAGGAAACAAGCAAATCGGCTTCTTCGTTTCACTGGTCCACCCCGCAAATGGGGATGAGGGAAACGATTGGAGTTACCATGAAAAAGACTATCGCAATTCTCGCCGCCGGTACCGCGTTCGGTGTCGTAGCGATGCCCGCCGCTGCCCAGAACATGGGGTCCAGCGACTTCACCGGCCCACGCGTCGAGGCCATCATCGGTTATGACGTTTCCAAGGCGGGCTCCACTTCCGACAATGACATCAACGATCAGGATGACGAGAGCATCGATGGCCTGATGTACGGTGTCGGTATCGGGTATGACGTCGATATGGGCGGCGTGGTTGTCGGTGTCGAAGGCGAATACACCGACTCGACCGCAAAGACCGAGTACAGCAATGGCGGCGATTTCGAAGGCTTCGGTCTTGGCCGCGTGGACGCAGGTCGTGATCTTTATGTCGGTGCCCGCGTCGGCGCCAAGGTTTCGCCCGACCTGCTAGCCTATGTAAAGGGCGGCTATACCAACGCCCGCTACAACGTTCTGGCCACTGATGGTGAGAACGAGCTGGACGAGAACATCGACACCGACGGCTGGCGCCTTGGCGCGGGTCTTGAGTACGCGATGAGCGACAACATGTTTACCAAGATCGAGTATCGCTATTCGAAGTACAGCGAAGCGGAAATCGACTTTCAGGATTTGCCTGACAGCGACCGTTTCGACATCGACACTGACCGTCATCAGGTCGTGGCATCGGTTGGCATGCGTTTCTAAGCGCGAGCAGAGCGAACGAGAAAATGCGCGGGGCCGGGCGACCGGCCCCGCGTTTTTCGTATGTCAGCGACAGGCAACGATGGCGGCGTCGATTGCCGTGGGCGCACCTTCTAGCCGGTAGGAATCGCGGAAATAGTGACCATTCAGGTCGCGCGCGCCAACGGTCATCGTATCGCGGCTACGGATTGCCGCCACGACTTCGCGGTCGGAACTTGTCCTGTCGCCGCCGCTCCACGCCGTGTCCCCGCCGCCGGTCAGCCGGAAGCGGCGATTGCCCACATCGAGGGTGATTACCGCGTCACGTGCCAGCGTGCGGGACAAGCGCAAGGTTAGGCGTTGATTGCCCGGCCCGGCGGAGATGCTGGCGAAAGGCTGGCGTTGACGGGCCAGTTGCGAGGGTTCGGCCAGGGCGATGGCGTAGCACTTCTGGCCTTCGCGGAAAGCGCCCCATCCTTCATGTGCGGCAATGGGTTCGGGCTGCGCGGCGGCGGGTGCGGATATCAATGCAAGTGAGGGGAGTAGCCACCTAATCATAGGAGATATCCATGATTTCCCACTCTTTCTCACCGCTTGGCAATCTTACGGTGCGCAAGTCGCCAGCCGCAGCACCGCGTAGCGCGCGGGCGAGGGGAGAGCCCCATCCAATTCGGGATACGCTGGCATCGGCCTCGTCGTCACCGACAATAGTTACGGTGCGATGTTCGTCGTCCTCATCGGCAATTGTTACTTTAGCCCCGAAGAAGACGCGTCCCTTGTCCGGCTGGTCCGCCGGATCGACGACACGTGCTGATTTCATCCGACGCGACAGGTGCGCCAATTCGCGATCGATTTCGCGAAGCCGTTTGCGCCCGTAGATGTAATCGCCGTTCTCGCTCCGGTCGCCGTTTCCGGCGGCCCAGCTGACGATGTCGACGATCTTCGGACGCTCTTCGCCAAGCAGCACGTCGTAACGCGCACGCATCGCGGCATAGCCCGCTGGCGTAATCGGATTGCCTTTAACTTTCGCAACGTCGCTCATGCCAACGGTCTTAATCGGGTGGCGCAGCGAACGCCATTACTAGCCCCCAGTTAATGGCTCCGACTCATTGGCCAGGTCGTTTCCCGAGGTAATAGCTCAGCGGATAGTCGCCGCTTTTGTTGCCCGCATCGGGGTAAAGAGCATCATAATAAGCCGCATTTTCCAGCACGCGCGCGACATAGCGCCGCGTCTCGGTAAACGGAATCGCCTCTATCCAATCAACCCAGTCGACCGCACCGGTGCGCGGATCGCCATTCGCGCGCAGCCATTTGCCCACGTTGCCCGGCCCGGCGTTATAGGCCGCGACCGCCAGCGGATAGGATCCGCCAAACACGTCCATCATCCGCGCGAAATAGCCCGAGCCGAGGCGCATGTTGTACTGCGGGTCGCCAATCAGCGAGTCCCGGCTGTAGCTCATGTACATCTTGCCCGCCTGTTCCTGCGCGGTGCCCGGCATCAATTGCATGAGCCCGCGCGCACCGGCATGGCTGACTGCATCGGTGGCGAACTGGCTTTCCTGACGGCTGATCGCGTGAATCATCGACCAATTGCGATCGGTGCCGGTCGGAACGTCGATTCGCGGGAAAGCATAGGGTGCAAAGGCATATATCTGCGCGGTAGATGCTTCGCGTCCCGCGATAACGCCAAGGTCACGGCGACCCGTTTCGCGCGCCAACCCTGCAATCAACGCCCAATCTTCCGGCGAATCGGCCTGCTGGCCCAGTTCGCGGAAGAAATAGACCGCGGTGCGCCAATCACCCATGCGCCCAACTTCGCGAGCAGCTTGTACGAGTGGCTGCGCATTGAATGCTTGACGCGCCGCCATCGAAGGCGCGGGAAGAACGCCGGTCGGCACCTCTAGCGCGCGGCCCAGCTTTTCATGGGCGAGCTGGCCATAAAACTGGTCGGGATAGGCGGCCGCCGCCTCGTAATTGCGTTTTGCGACCGACTGAAGGTTCGCCTTGTCAGCGGCAAGACCGGCGAAATAGAAACCCTTGGTGCGGGCAGGGGCCGTGCGTTGCGAGGCACCATATGCCTCGAACATCGCGGCGGCGCTGGCCGCGTCGCCACGCTTCAGCGCGGCTTCGCCAACCGGGTAGAACAGCTTTTCGAACTCGTCGCGAATGCCGCTCGACATTTGCGACACGTCGTCTTTCGGTCCGAAAGCCTGCAGTGCGCGCTTGCCGATCCGCACCGCCGTGCCGACATCGCCGATGGCCAACGCATCGCTCGCCTGCATACGCATCTCGGTTACGAAAGCGCGCTGGTCCGAAGGCAAGCTGGACAGGGCCGGAGCATTTGCGATCAATCCGCGCGCGGCCATGTTTTGACCGCTTGTGCGCAGCTGCCGGGCTCGATTGTAGAGATAGCCGGGGTCGCTATTGGCGTTGGCTGGAACCGTCAGCCCAATCGTCGCCGGGTCCTGCCCCTGCGCCGCCGAGAGCCGTGCCATCAGCAACGCGCGCGATGACCCACGAACTTGCGATATCTGACGCTGAGCAGCAGCAAGATCGGCCTGCCACAGCAGTTCGTCCATGCGCGCGACGTGATCCGCCTCTGTAAAGCGGTTGCCGAACATCGACAGGATCGTCGCCTCTGCTGTGGGCGACATGGTTCCGCCGCGCCAAGCTTCGTGCGCGACGGTTGCCGCTTCGGGGCGACCGACTGCGCGCAGTGCCAAGGCATATTGCGCGCGGGCGGTGTTGCTGATCGGCGGGTACTTGTCGAAAAACGCCACCATGCGAGCCGGATCGACATAGGTATCGGCCATCGCCGCCTCTGCCTTGCCCTGCAGGTAATCTTGGCGAGGAAAGCCGGGATATTGGCTGATGAACCCGGCATATTCCTCGAAAGAACCGCTCCGCTGTTCAATCAGCTGATTCCAGCGAGTGACGGCATAGGTCATCGGCCCCGGACGCGCCGCCAGCGAACGCATCCGCGCTTTATCCCAATCCGAAGGGTTCCATTCGATCTGGCCGAACGTCTGCGCCTGCGCATCACCTTCCTGCGCGGCGGCGGGCAGGGCGAAAACGCACCCCAACGCGGCAGTTGTGGCAAGACCGGCCTTCAAAAGGCCTGTGCGACGCATAATGAATCGACGTGTGACCATGCTGGACATTATAGGGAAACCCTCCTTATCAGCCGGTGAACGTTAAGGCAGGCAGTGTGTTCCGTCTTAACCATAATCCAGTTACGAACAGCATATTCCATATTTACCGGAGCTTACCCGATGTTTTCAGGGTCGATACCAGCGCTTGTTACCCCGTTTCGCGATGGCACAGTCGATGAAGATGCGTTTCGCCGCCTGATCGACTGGCAGATCGAGAATGGGTCCAAAGCGCTCGTCCCCTGTGGAACGACGGGCGAGGCATCCACGCTGACCAATGCCGAGCATCATCGTGTAATCGAGATTTGTGTCGAACATACGGCAGGTCGCGTTCCGGTTATCGCCGGGTGCGGTTCGAACGATACGGCAAATGCGCTGATGCACATGACGTTTTCCAAGCGTTATGGCGCAACCGCGGCACTGGTCGTCGCTCCCTATTACAATAGGCCCAGCCAGGCCGGGCTGATCGCACATTTCTCGCATTTGGCCGAAAATTGCGATCTGCCGATCGTGCTTTACAACGTGCCAGGGCGGACGGTTACCGATATCGAGCCTGAAACGGTCTGCGAATTGGCGAAGCGCTTTCCGGATCGGATTGTCGGGATCAAGGACGCCAGCGGCGATTTGTCGCGCGTGGTCGATCATCGCATGGGCATCGGACCTGATTTTTGCCAGCTGTCAGGCGACGATGAGCTTTCGCTTCCGGCCAACGCGGCAGGCGCGATGGGCTGCATTTCGGTTACCGCAAATGTTGCGCCCAAACTGTGCGCGGAATTTCAGCAGGCTTGCGTCGACAACGATTTCGCGCGCGCGCGAGAGATTAACGATCGGCTTTATCCACTCCATTACGCCATGTTCGAGGATGCCAGCCCCGCGCCGTGCAAGTATGCGCTTAGTCGCGTGCACGATTGGATGACCGACGAACTGCGTCTGCCGCTGGTCACCTGTTCGGATAAGGCAAAGGCCGCCGTCGATGCGGCGCTGGAACATGCCGGGTTGCTGGAACCGGCTTGAATTGAAAGGTGGGGGCTTTCGCATAGGCGAACCGCCCCCTACATGCCTGCCCTATGGCCAGACCGAAGCCCGCCACGTTTGAGAAAGTAAAGACCGTCGCCGAGAACCGGCGAGCGCGGTTCGATTACTTTATCGAGGATACGTTCGAAGCAGGAATCGCGCTGACGGGCACCGAGGTAAAGTCGTTGCGGTCGGGTGAAGGATCTATTGCCGAATCCTATGCCGAGGTTCGCGATGGACAGGTCTGGCTGGTAAATGCCAACGTTCCCGAATTCAGCCACGGCAACCGCTTTAATCATGAGCCGAAGCGGCCGCGCAAGCTGCTGCTGCATCAGCGTGAGATCGAGAAGCTTTTCGGCGCGGTAGAGCGCAAGGGTATGACGCTTGTGCCCCTGTCGGTCTATTTCAACGGCAAGGGGCGAGCCAAGGTCGAGCTGGCGTTGGCCAAGGGCAAGCAGACCCACGATAAGCGCGCCACCATCAAGGACCGCGACTGGAAGCGGGACAAGGCGCGCCTGTTGCGCGAAAACGGCTGACGCCCCCGCCGGAACAATCGGACGATCCTGCGATCCGTTCGGGCGCATTATTTCCGGCAGAATGATGACAATTATGGTAAACGTCGTCATGGAGCTGTGACGCCGTTCACCACCTGTGTAGAAACGCGGCGTATAAGGGGGCATGGCCGCTGGCTATCTGCGGTTATCGGAACGAAAAAGGGTATCATGGCGCAGCGCCTTGCCGGCCGGATCATCGGTTGGACGCGATCGAAAATGCCAACGCGGGAACAGATGGAGCAGAACCGCTTCATCCGTCCCTATGCACACCGCGTTTTGCGGTCCGAACTTTGGCGATTTACCCGCAGGTCGGTTCCGCGCGGGGTCGCCTTGGGTATAGCGGCGGGGATCATCATTCCGCTGGGCCAGATTTTTGTTGCCGCGCTTTTGGCTTTGCCTTTTCGGGCCAATGTTCCGGTTGCGGCCACGACAACTTTTATCACCAACCCCGCGACAATTCCCTTCGTCTGGTGGTTCGCGAACTGGCTGGGCAGCACATTGCTTCGCGTCGATGAGGTCACAATCATCGCCCCGGTCAGCACCGCGATGCAGCAGACCGAGTTCGACAAGTTTCTAGAATGGCTGACGGGCGAGACGCTCGTGACGGCGTTCGGTCTTGTCGCGCTGGCGTCGATCTGTAGCGCGCTCGGCTATCTGTTCTCGTCATGGGGCTGGCGTTGGTGGGTCGCGCGCAAGCGCAAGAAGATAATCCGGGCCCGCCGCGAACGGCTTGAACGCGCACGCCATGCAGAGGGCAGTGCCTGATGCTGGGACCCATTCGCGAGAGCTCGGTCCGTAGCCTGCCCGATTGGGCGATGATCGCGACGGCTGTTCTGGCCAGCGCCGTGGCGATCCAGCTGATGACCGAATTGTGGGAGCTGACGCTTGCTTACGCCGGTGCGCTGATCGTCTTTATCGTCGTGCTGCGCAGTGCGATGAAGCGAGCGCCCGACGACGCGGAGGCCAAGCTGGCCGCGCCGGACTGGTCAGTGACGGTTGCAGCCATCGAGCGACCCGATGTCGCGACCGTGATTACCGAGCGCTCCGGCAAGGTTGTTTGTGCCAACAGCCGTTATGGAGAGTGGTTCGGGTTCTACAACATCCCGCCGCAACTGGCGTTGGATGAGGACTCGCAAGAGCGCCTTGCGCGCACTGCCCGTGAAGCCTGGCGCAAGGGTGAGGCCAGCACCGATGCGCTCGTCGGCACAAGCGGTCGCTGGCATGCTGTTCTGCGGCGGGCGGGGCGTGGGCAGAACTACCTCGTTTGGGAACTTGCCCCTGTCGAGACGGTCGATCTGGCCGCCCGCCTGGTGCGGCAGCTGGATGACAAGCTGGGGCGCGCACTGGGCATCGCGGGTATCCATGCCGTGGCGGTTAGCGCGAATGGTGAAATTCTTGGTACGAATGGCGAATTTGCGCGTCGTGCCGCCGGGGAAATTCCCGCCAATCTGGTGGGCCGCGAGTTCGTGGAGTACCTGACCGCCGACGAGTACGACCGCATCTTTTACGCGCGTGAGGGGACCAGTGGCGACGATCTGCGCCTGATCCACTTGCCGATCGTCGATCCCGATATCATCGACCAAAAGCAGTCTGGCGAGCCGCCGGTCCTGTTTCTGATCATCGAGGGCGGCTTGAGTTCCGGCAATTCGGCAGCCCTGCCAGAGATCGAGAGTTTGTTGGCTCTCCTGCCGCTCGGCCTTGCGATGACCGACCGTGAGGGCAGGTTCCTGTTTGCTAACAAAGCCTTCCGCAGGGCTGCCGGTCTGGAAACGCACGGCGAAATTCCGCCCTATCCGTCCGACCTTGTCGTTCGTGAAGACAAGGGCGCGTTGGCCGATTCGATCCGACGCCATGCAGCGGGGACACCCAGTTCTGGCGCGATGCCGGTGCGTCTGCACTCCACGCCGGACGATCCGGTGGCGCTTAGCCTTGCTGGCGTTCGCGGGCTTGGCGAAGCCGCCGTTCTGCTCAGCCTGAAGGACACGACGGAAGAAACTCGCCTTAAACGTCAGGTAGCGCAGGCAACCAAGATGCAGGCGGTGGGCCAGTTGGCGGGCGGCGTTGCGCACGACTTTAACAACGTGTTGACGGCGATCATCGGTTATTGCGACTTGATGTTGTTGCGCCATGCCCCGGGCGACAGCGATTACGACGACATTCAGCAGATCAAGGCGAACTCGAACCGTGCGGCGTCGCTTACCCGGCAATTGTTGGCGTTTTCGCGCCAACAGACCCTGCGGCCACAAGTGCTGCAATTGCCCGATATCGTGTCCGAGGTTTCGGCGCTTCTGAAGCGGTTGATTGGCGAGAAAATCCGGCTTGAGGTAAAGCACGACCGCGCGCTTGGCGCCGTTCGTGCTGACCCGCAGCAGTTGGAGCAGGTTATCGTAAACCTAGCCGTAAATGCGCGCGATGCGATGTTGTCGCAAGGGGATAGCGGCACGCTGACCATCTCGACACGTAAAGTTTCTGCACGCGATGTGCGGGCGCTCAAGAACGAAATCCTGCCGCCGGGCAATTATACCGCGCTGATCGTCGAGGATACGGGTGAGGGCATTCCCGCCGACAATATCGGCAAGATCTTCGAGCCGTTCTATTCGACCAAGGAAACCGGCAAGGGTACCGGGCTTGGCCTGTCCACAGTCTACGGCATCGTGAAGCAGTCCGACGGGTTCATTTTTGCCGAAAGCGAGCCGGGACAGGGTGCGCGGTTCACGGTCTACCTGCCGGTCCACGTGCCGGTGCCAGGTGAGATCGTTACGCAAGCCAAGATCGAAACCGAGCCCCGTGCGGCGTTTGGCGGCACCGGTCGCATCCTGTTGGTCGAGGACGAGGATACCGTCCGTGCAGTGGCCGAACGGGCGCTGGTGCGACAGGGTTACACGGTAACGGCCGCTTCGGACGGCGAAGAGGGGCTTGAGGTCATTCGCGCAGGTGGCGAGTTCGACCTGATCATTAGCGACGTGGTGATGCCGACGATGGACGGCCCCGCGATGGCGCGCGAGATTCGCAAGATCAAACCTGATCTGCCGATCCTGTTCATGTCCGGCTATGCCGAGGAACAGCTGCGGCGCGAAATCGATATTGCGTCCATGTATTTCCTGCCAAAGCCTTTTTCTGTCGCACAGATCGGGGAAAAGGTCGCTGGGGTGCTGGGCGCGGCACGCGGATAGACGTAGGCTGCTTTTGAGCATATCGGAACTTCTGCTTCGTTTCGTTCTCCTCTTGTTCCTGTAGAACAAATGGGATACACCGCGAGTCGGCCGGTTGGAAAAGACCGGGGGGCAACACGAAACGACAGGAGGCCACGATGGCTGCGAACCTGAAGCTGGTGGACAAGGAAAACAACGTGGATCGGCAAAAAGCGCTCGATGCGGCGCTCGCACAAATCGACCGGGCCTTCGGCAAGGGCTCGGCCATGAAACTCGGCAGCCGTGAGGCGATCGAGATCGAATCGATTTCAACCGGATCGCTCGGGCTGGATATCGCGCTTGGCATCGGCGGCTTGCCGCGCGGGCGCATCGTGGAAATCTACGGGCCGGAAAGCTCGGGCAAGACGACGCTTGCGCTGCACGTGATAGCCGAAGCGCAGAAGAACGGTGGCGCCGTCGCTTTCGTCGATGCGGAACACGCGCTCGACCCCGGGTATGCGAAGAAGCTTGGCGTCGACATTGATGAACTAATCGTATCTCAGCCAGATACGGGCGAGCAGGCGCTGGAGATTACGGATACGCTGGTTCGCTCGAACGCTATCGATGTATTGGTCGTCGATTCGGTCGCGGCGCTGGTGCCCCGTGCCGAGATCGAGGGCGAGATGGGCGACAGCCACGTGGGTCTGCAGGCTCGCTTGATGAGCCAGGCTCTGCGCAAGCTGACCGGTTCGATTAACCGTTCGCGGTGCATGGTGATCTTCATCAACCAGGTGCGCATGAAGATCGGCGTGATGTACGGTAATCCGGAGACGACGACGGGCGGCAACGCGCTTAAGTTCTACGCTTCGGTCCGCCTCGACATTCGCCGCACCGGCCAAATCAAGGAGCGCGACGAGGTTGTTGGCAACGCAACCCGCGTGAAGGTGGTGAAGAACAAAGTCGCCGCACCGTTCAAGCAGGTCGAATTCGACATCATGTACGGTGAGGGTATCTCGAAGATCGGCGAAATTCTCGACCTCGGCGTCAAGGCGGGTATCGTCGAGAAGTCGGGCGCTTGGTTCAGCTACGATTCGGTTCGCATCGGGCAGGGTCGTGAGAATGCCAAGACCTTCCTCAAGGAAAACCCCGAGATGTGCGCCAAGCTGGAAGCGGCTATTCGCGGAAAGACCGACGAGGTTGCCGAGGAAATGATGGTTGGTCCAAGCGGCGACGAAGAGTGATTTGATTTTCTGAGCGAACGAAAATGCAAATGGGGGCGGGGCCAGGACGGTCTCGCCCCTTTTTGTCGAGCGGCCCGATTACCAAGACCGGGAATTGTGGCCACATCGCGGCTTGTCGGAAATGCGCGGCTGTCCTAACTGGCAGGCCATGACTTCGACGAACGACATCAGGGCCTCATTCCTCGACTATTTTGGGAAGGCCGGACACGAAAAAGTGCATTCGGCTCCGCTGGTGCCCTACAACGATCCCACGCTCATGTTCGTGAACGCGGGCATGGTGCCGTTCAAGAACGTTTTTACCGGACTGGAAACGCGCGATCCGCCGCGCGCAACCTCTTCGCAAAAGTGCGTTCGCGCCGGTGGTAAGCACAACGATCTCGACAACGTCGGCTATACCGCGCGGCATCACACATTTTTCGAGATGCTGGGCAACTTTTCGTTCGGCGACTATTTCAAGGAACAGGCGATAGAACATGCCTGGACGCTTCTCACCAAAGAGTGGGGCATTCCTGCAGAGAAGCTGACGACAACCGTCTATTACACCGATGACGAGGCATTCGATCTCTGGAAAAAGATCGCGGGTCTTCCGGATCACAAGATCATCCGCATTCCGACTTCGGATAACTTCTGGTCTATGGGCGATACCGGACCGTGCGGACCGTGCAGCGAGATTTTCTACGATCATGGGGATCACATCTTTGGCGGCCCTCCGGGATCGCCGGACGAGGATGGCGATCGTTTTATCGAGATCTGGAACCTCGTCTTCATGCAGTTCGAACAGAAGGCCGACGGTTTGCGTGAACCGCTTCCCAAGCCCTCGATCGATACGGGCATGGGCCTCGAACGCATCGCTGCGGTCATGCAGGGCGTTCACGACAACTACGACATCGATACATTCCGCGCCCTGATCGAGGCTTCGGAAAGTTTGACGGGTGTGAAGGCCGAGGGTGGCAATAAGGCCAGCCACCGTGTCATTGCCGATCACTTGCGTTCGACCAGCTTCCTACTCGCCGATGGTGTGCTGCCGTCGAACGAAGGGCGCGGTTACGTGCTGCGTCGCATCATGCGCCGCGCCATGCGGCATGCACATCTGTTGGGTGCGAGCGAGCCGTTGATGCACCGCCTAGTCCCCGCGCTGGTGACCGAGATGGGGCAGGCGTATCCTGGCCTTACCCGTGCCCAAGCACTGATCGAAGAAGTGCTGGAGCGTGAGGAAACCCGCTTTCGCCAGACCCTCGACAAGGGCCTCAAGCTCCTTGATGAAGCTACCGGCGACATGGCCAATGGCGACGAGCTACCGGGCGAGACCGCCTTCAAGCTCTACGACACGTATGGCTTCCCTTACGATCTGACCGAAGATGCTTTGCGCTCGCGCGGTATTGGCGTTGATCGTGAGGGCTTCGACATGGCGATGGCGCAGCAGAAGGCTGCTGCCCGTGCCGCGTGGAAGGGCAGCGGTGATGCGGCATCCGGCGAGATCTGGTTCGACATTGCAGAACGTGAAGGCGCGACCGAATTCACCGGTTACTCCTCCACCGAAGGCGAGGGCACAGTCGTCGCGCTGCTGGTCGATGGGGTGGAAACCCAATCTGCGGAAGCGGGGCAGGACGTCGTTGTGCTGACCAACCAGACGCCTTTTTATGGCGAAAGTGGCGGGCAGGCCGGTGACTGCGGATCGATCACCGCGCCAAGCGGGCTTGTCATCAAGATCGGCGATACGGCAAAGCCTCTCGGCCGCCTTCACGCGATGCAGGGAACGGTTGAGGCGGGCGCGATTGCCGTTGGTGAAACAGTTCACTTGTCCGTCGATGCGGAGCAGCGCGACGCCATCCGTGCGAACCACTCGGCGACGCACCTGCTCCATGCGGCCCTTCGCAATCGGCTTGGCGAGCATGTGACACAAAAGGGGTCGCTGGTAGCGGCTGATCGTCTGCGTTTCGACTTCTCGCACCCCAAGGCGCTGACCGATGAAGATATTCGCGCCATCGAAGCGGAAGTGAATGCCGAAATTCGCGGAAACGAACCGGTTGCAACGCGTCTGATGAGTCCCGACGATGCGATCGAGGCGGGGGCTATGGCTCTTTTCGGCGAGAAATACGGCGACGAGGTTCGCGTGCTGTCGATGGGGCGCAAGGCGGATGGCGGTCGCAACTATTCGGTCGAACTTTGCGGCGGCACGCACGTTAATGCACTGGGCGACATCTCGGTATTTCGCATTGTGTCGGAAAGCGCCGTTTCGTCTGGCGTGCGCCGGATCGAGGCTCTGACCGGCGAAGCTGCGCGCCAGTGGCTTGTTGGGCGCGAAGATGCCTTGAAGGCCATTGCCGGCATCATGAAAGCCGCGCCGGATGAGGTTGCGGGCCGTGTCGCGGCGCTTATCGACGAGCGCAAGAAGCTGGATCGCGAACTGGCCGAGGCCAAGAAGGCGCTGGCGCTCGCCGGTGCGACCGGTGGCGGCGCGGCTGCTGCGCCTACGGACGAAGAGGTTGGCGGTGTCGCTTTCGCGGGGCAGGTGCTGGACGGCATGGATCCCAAGGAATTGCGCGGTTTGCTGGACGAGGCGAAAAAGCGACTCGGTTCCGGCGTCGCGGCGATTGCGGCGGTGAACGACGGTCGTGCGGCTTTTGCCGTGGCCGTAACCGACGACCTGACAGAGCGGTTCAGCGCGGTCGACCTTGTCCGCAAGGGTGTTGAGGCACTGGGCGGCAAGGGCGGCGGCGGCCGGGCCGACATGGCGCAGGGCGGTGGTCCGGATGGGTCCAAGGCCGATGATGCCATTGCTGCGGTGAAGGAAGCGCTGGCGGGCTGAATCTGCTGGCCTTCAGACCGGTTCGCCCGATGCTTCGCTGTTCCTGCTGGCCAAGCTGGTTTTCAGCTTAGGCTTCTTGGTCAACTCGCCTTCGCGCATGATCTGTTCGCGGTATTCGTCGCGCTTTTCGTGGATCGAGGCGATGACCGGTCCCATTGCCACGCCAACGTTGACCAGCACAGCTTCGGACAATTGCAATGAGCTTTCAAGCGTTTCGGGCACGGCTTCGGTCGCGCCGGCGCGATAGAGTTCGGCAGCATGCGCCGTATCGCGGGCGCGGGCAATGATCGGAATGTCGGGATAGCGTTCGCGCAGTTTGCGCAGCAATCGACCGGCCAGAACCGGCTCGTCCATGGTCAGGATGATGGCGCTGGCTTTCGAAAGGTCGATTCGGTCCAACGCCGGGCCGCGCGCATCGGCGAACATCAACGGGTGTTTACGCCGCCGCGCGAGCGTGACCAGTTCCGGGTCGGAATCGATAGCGAGGAACCTTTGATCGTGCCGCGTCATCATGTCGGCGATCAGTTGCCCCACGCGGCCATATCCAAGGATGATCGCGCGTCCTTCCGATGGATCCGTCTCCTGGCTCGCTTCGTCAGTCGCGGGCGCGGTATCGACGTGGCGAGCGACCTTGCGGCCCAAGAGCGCGAGGATCGGCGTGATCGTCAGCCCGATGGCGGTGACGATCTGCCAGAACTGCGCGGTCTGGGGCTGAATCAGTTGCGCGGTGGCCGCCGCGGACAGCACGATCAGCGTGGTCTCGGACGGACTGGACATCGTGATGCCCGTTTCTACCGCCGTTCCGCGACGCGCGCCCATCATGCGCAGCAGCCCGCCCGTGACCAGCGCCTTGACCAGCAGAACGGCCGAGACGGCCAGAAAGATTGGCCACGCATTGTCGATGATCACACCCAAATCGACACCCATGCCGACGGTGATCAGGAAGATGCCGAGCGCGAGCCCCTTGAACGGCGCGGTGATCCCCTCAACCTCTGTGTGGTATTCGGTTTCGGCAATCAACAGGCCCGCCAGCAGCGCGCCGACGATGGGCGACAGGCCGACCGCCGCCGTAGCCAGTGAGGCGATGATGACCACCAGCAGGCTGGCGGCAAGAAACAGCTCGGGGCTTTTGGTACGTGCGGCCTGGGCGAACAGACGCGGTAGCAAGAGCCTGCCGCCGATCATCAGGACGATGACGGTCAACCCGCCGGTCCAGATCGTGTACCAGAGGCCCTCCATCCCGTCCGAACTGGCATAGGGCGCCATCGCGCCCAGCAGGAAGATGATCGGGACGATGGCGATGTCCTCGAACAGCAGCATGGAAAGCGCCGCCTTGCCGACAGGACTTTTCGTGCCGGAGATCGGCAGGACCAGCGCGGTAGAGGACAGGGCGAGGGCGAGGCCAAGGCCCAGCGCCCCGGTCCAGTACTGCCCCATCGTCATCAGCGCAAAAGCGATCAGCGCCGCCGAAATCGTCAGTTCCAGCGCGCCGAGGCCGAAGACCATGCGCCGCAGCTGCCACAATCGGTTGAAAGATAGCTCCAGCCCGATCGTGAAGAGCAGCAGGATGATGCCGAATTCGGCAAATGGGTCTAACCCTTGTGGGTCGGTTATCGTGACGTATTGCAGCCATGGATAATCGAAGACGAGCCGGCCCAGACCGAATGGACCGACCAGCATGCCGACAAGGATGAACCCGATGATCGGGGTGATGCGGAACCGGGCGAAGACCGGAATGACGATGCCTGCCGCGCCAAGGATCACCAGCGCATCGGACAGGACCGGGGAAAAATGCAGTTCGCTCGCCATCTGAATCAGGTCCTACGGGTCCGAGTCGCAAAAGGCCAGACAATCAGCGTTCCCATGCGAAAATGACTGCCGACCCCGTGGAAGTTGACAAAGTTGACACGGGATAAGGAAAAATCGGATCGATCAATATTTACCTTTTGATCGATCCAGTCGATCAGGTGATAATGGGAATGGGTGAGATCGCAGATCATGACTGTGCGGTTCTATTGCGGAATTTATCTGTAGGACACAGGGGTTTGGCAACGAAACCTTCACCGATTTCGTGCGATAATCCGGTCATGGCACGACCACCGCACAAACCCCGTCCCGTTTATCACGACCTTGTCTATCGCAAGGAGAAGAGCGGCCTTGGCGTGATCGTCTGGGCGGTCGTTCTGGGCGCGATGGTCGCCGGTGCGACGATTGCATGGGATCGAGGCCTGTTCGGCAAGGCTGGCGAGGCGATGATGCCCTATCTGGAGAGCTTTCTGCGCTGATCTGGGCGCGTTGATCCGGCCTCAGGCACCGCCCCGACTCGGCGTCAGCCGCCGCCCCGACCCGGCGTCAGCCGCCGCCCATCGTGCGCGTGCCCAGCGGTTTGCTGCTCGTGTCCTCGTCGCGGCCCGCCAGTGCGGTCTGCGGCTTGCCGACCTGATCCGCCCACTCGATCTGGTAAAGGTCGAAGCGTCGGTCGGCGAGGTTGCGGACGGTGCCTTCGGCGCGGGCCCATGACAGGTCGGCAAGGTTCACGTCGCTGATGGTCAGCGTTTCGACGTTCTCGCTCGCCTCTGCGGCAATGCCGTCGCGGGCGAAAGGGAAGTCGCACGGGGTCAGGATGCAGGACTGCGCGTACTGAATGTCCACGTTGCCGACATTGGGCAGGTTGCCGACATTGCCGCTCATCACCATGAAGCACTGGTTCTCGATCGCGCGGGCCTGCGCGCAATAGCGGACGCGCATGTAACCCTGACGGCTGTCGGTGCAGAATGGCACGAAGATGATCCGCGCGCCTTCGTCCACCAGACGGCGCGCAAGCTCGGGAAACTCGCTGTCATAGCAGATCAGCACGCCAATCGGGCCGCAGTCCGTCTGGATCGCGTCGATGCTGTCGCCGCCCTTGATGTTCCACCAATATGCCTCGTTCGGGGTGGGGTGGATTTTCTCCTGCTCGTGGATCGACCCGTCGCGCAGGCAGACATAAGCGACGTTGTGGATGTCGCCGTCCTCCATCCGGGTCGGGTGCGAACCGCCGATGATGTTGATGTTGTATTCCAACGCCATCTTCGACAGCGCCTTCTTGATCTGCGGGGTATAGTGCGACAGCGCCTCGATCGATTCCTGACTGCTCAATTCCTGATCCGCGAATGACAGTAGGGGCAGGGTGAACAGTTCGGGAAAGAGGATGAAGTCTGCCTCGTAATCTGCTGCAACGTCGACGAAATATTCGACGCCGCGCATGAACTCGTCATAGTCTTTCACCTGCCGCGCCTGCAGCTGGCAGGTGGCGATGCGCACCTGTTCGACGTCGCGGGGAACGCGGAATTTCTTCGGCTCGTCCTTGTCGACATACGGGTTGCGCCAGACCATGTGGACGGCGTTGGTCTTCGACTTCTTGTCCTCTGGCAGATAGCCCTTCAGGATGCCGATCGGTTCGAACCCGTTGGCCAGTTGAAAGCGCAGGACGGGGTCGTGGATCTTCCCCTCGACCACCTTGTCCAGATAGTCCTGCGGGCTGCTCACCTTGCGCTGGTTGCGGGTGTAGTTCGGCATACGCCCGCCGAAGACGATGCCCGACAGTTCCAGGCGTTCGGCCAGCGCGCGGCGTTCTTCGTAAAGCCTGCGCCCGATGCGGGTGCCGCGTACCTTGGGGTCGACGCACATCTCGTACCCGTAGAGCCATTCGCCATTGGGCATGTGGCGAGAGCCGAAGCCGTTGCCGGTGATCTCGTCCCAGGTGTGCTGGCGCATCGCCATGCTGTTGGTGACGCGCATCGACGCGCAGTATCCGACCAGCTTGCCGTCCAGCTTCGCGATGAAGCAACCTTCGGGATAGTTGTTCAGCTGCCCGCGGATTTCGCCGAATGTATAGGGCGGCAGGTCGATATAGACCCGACGGATCAGGGCGGCGATGGCGGATACGTCCGTGGCCTTGGCCTGACGGACTTCGAGGCGGGCTTTGCTGCTGCGTTCGGTCATCGCGCCACCATCTAGCGACTGGGCCGCGAAATGCGAGGGGGCAGACGACGGGCGGGCGCAAAAAGAAAGGCCCTCCGCCCGCGAACCGGGCGGAGGGCCTTTGCTCTATCGTGCCGGAACCGGCGCGGGCGTTACGCCCAGTTCTTCATTTCCTGTTCGAGACCCTCGACGATGGCTTCGAAGAACTGCTCGGTCGTCATCCAGTCCTGCGACGGGCCGATCAGCAGCGCAAGGTCCTTGGTCATCTTGCCTTCCTCGACACACTTCACGCAGACGCGCTCCAGCGTTTCGGCGAACTTCACGACATCGGGCGTGTTGTCGAACTTGCCGCGATACATCAGGCCGCGGGTCCACGCGAAGATCGATGCGATCGGGTTGGTCGAGGTCGCCTTGCCCTGCTGGTGCTGGCGATAGTGGCGGGTGACGGTGCCGTGGGCGGCTTCGGCCTCTACGGTCTTGCCGTCGGGCGCCATCAGGACGGAGGTCATCAGGCCGAGCGAGCCATAGCCCTGCGCAACCGTATCCGACTGCACGTCGCCGTCGTAGTTCTTGCAGGCCCAGACGAACTTGCCGCTCCACTTCAGGGCCGATGCGACCATGTCGTCGATCAGGCGGTGTTCGTAGTGGATGCCCTTTTCCTTGAACTTTTCCGCAAAGCCTTCGGTGTCGAAGACTTCCTGGAACAGGTCCTTGAAGCGCCCGTCATAGGCCTTCATGATCGTGTTCTTGGTCGACAGGTAAACCGGCCAGCCAAGGCCGAGGCCATAGTTGAACGACGCGCGGGCGAAGTCGCGGATCGAATCGTCGAGGTTGTACATCGCCATCGCGACGCCCGAGCTGGGGAATTCGTAGACTTCGAGGTCGAGGTCGTTCTTGCCGTCTTCGCTATCGAAAACGAGGCGCAGCGTGCCCTTGCCGGGGATAAGCGTGTCGGTCGCGCGATACTGGTCGCCGAACGCGTGACGGCCGACGACGATGGGGTCGGTCCAGCCGGGGACAAGGCGCGGAACATTGTCGATGACGATCGGTTCGCGGAATACGACACCGCCAAGGATGTTGCGGATCGTGCCGTTGGGCGAACGCCACATTTTCTTGAGGTTGAATTCCTCTACGCGGGCTTCGTCCGGGGTGATCGTGGCGCACTTCACGCCGACGCCGTATTCCTTGATCGCATTGGCGCAGTCGACGGTGATCTGGTCGTCGGTTTCGTCACGCTTTTCGACCGAGAGATCGTAGTACTTCAGATCGATGTCGAGGTAGGGCAGGATCAGGCGTTCGCGGATCCACTGCCAGATGATGCGGGTCATCTCGTCGCCGTCGATCTCGACGACCGGGTTCGCTACCTTGATCTTCTGCATGGGGCTTCCTGTCTCTATCGTTTCTTTGAAGGGAGGGCGCGCCGAACGACGTGCCAAAGAATATTTGCGCGCCTCTTAGCAAAGCAAGGGCCAAGCGCAAGGCGCATCGGTGCGCCGTTGGTGCCGATAAACGGCAACCTGCGTCCATATTGGCCGCGTCCACATCGGATGCAGTAGGAATTCGCGAGGCTGTTCGGATTTACCCGATGGTGGGCGTAGCAAGGATTGAACTTGCGACCCCTACGATGTCAACATAGTGCTCTACCACTGAGCTATACGCCCACACCATCGGCATGGCCCCAATCCGGTATCCCGGTCCCGGTGCTTCGTCGCATACCGGTGGGCAGGGGCAGGCCTTTAGCCTCAGCGCGGTGGGCAGGCAACCCCGATTTTACAGCTTTTTGAAATCCGCTGCGAAAGGGCGGATTACAGGTTGGCGTGCGCCATCGTTCCGTCGAAAAGCCGTTCGACTTCAAGCACAAGATCGCGCAGGTGAAACGGCTTTGACAGGACCTTGGCCTGCGGCGCCTCTCGGCTGGCCTTCATCGTCACGGCGGCGAAACCGGTGATGAACATCACCTTCGTCGTCGGCGAAACCTGCGCGCAGCGCTGCGCCAGTTCGATGCCGTCCATTTCGGGCATGACGATATCCGACAGCAAAAGGTCGAAATGCTGTTCGGTCAGCAGGGGCAGGGCGTGGGTGCCACGATCGACCGCCACAACCTCATACCCGGCGTTTTCCAGCGCGCGGGCAAGATAGGTGCGCATCGAATCTTCGTCTTCGGCGAGCAGAATGCGAATCATGATGAGCCCTTCGTAACCCTTGCTACCGCGCCCCGAAAAGACGCGTAGTTAACGCTGTGGATGGCGTGCGAACCATGCCGCGCATGGTGACCGATCCATTATCCCCGATCCGGGCACTATAACAAAATGCCTTAATATTTTCACAGTTTGCACGCGCTGTGCATGATCGGGACAAGCGGTCGGTCGGCGCGATAAGCTGGGCAGGGTGGGCACACCGCCATTGACGCGGGGGCCGGGGCGGGACAGCGTGACCGGCAATGCCCGAAAGCCGCCCCGCAAATCCCGAACCGACAGCACCTGAAAGGCGCGGAGAGATCGAGTCCGGCGGGTCAATTCCCGGCCTGTCGCGGCCCGCCTTCACGTTGCACGGCCATGCGTCGCTGGGGCCGGTCCTGATCGCGGTGCCGCACGCAGGCCGCGCCTATCCGCCCGCCGTGCTCGACCGGATGCGCAGCGCGGACCTGTCTTGTCAGCGATTGGAGGATCGCTTTGTCGATCACGTTGCGCGCGAAGCTGCGGCGCTGGTCAAGGCGCCCCTGCTGGTCGCCCATGCGCCGCGCGCGATGATCGACCTGAACCGCGAACCGACAGATCTCGACCCATCAATGTTTCGCGCGGATGAGGCGGAGCGGGCTGCACTGCGCCGGAAGATGCCCCGCGGCGGTACGCTGGGCAGCCGTTCGCTGCGTGGCCTCGGCCTGTTTCCTCGCCGCTTGCCGGGCGTGGGTGAAGTGTGGCGGCATCCGATGGAGCCGAGTGAGGCAGAGCGGCGCATCGCGGGCATTCATGCACCTTATCACGATGCCCTAGGGCGTACGTTGGAGGCGATGCAGCGCCTGTGGGGCGAAGTGCTGCTGCTTGACCTGCACTCGATGCCCGACTTGCCAGCGCGGCAGGGGATGCCCCCGGCGCGGCACGTGCTGGGCGACCGGTTCGGTGCGAGCTGCGACCGTGAACTGATCGACACCGCGCTCGATGCGATGGTGCGGGGCGGGGCGGTCCCGGCCTATAACCGGCCCTATGCGGGGGGCTATGTGCTCGACCGGCATGGCAATCCGCGCAAGGGCGTGCATGCGATCCAGCTGGAAGTTGCGCGAAGCCTTTACCTTGATACCGACCGCCCCGGCGCGGGCGTGCGCGATCAGGCCGAACTGGTCTCAGGATTGGTGCAAGCGCTGATCGCTACGCTGACGGATCGATCCGTTCGCTGGGTTCAGGCGGCGGAATAGGCGTGCAAATGTACGGCACATAAAAAACCACCCCGTAACGAGTCACGGGGTGGTCAAGGTTCAGGGAGGTTGACGCACGCTAATGCGTCAGTCCGGTAGGCCATGAGGGAAGCCCGACCCGGACATCCTCTAAATAGGCTATCCGCCATCCTGTTGCAAGAGTGCATCAGGCAAGATTTATTTTTTCGCTATCTTGAAAGCCGAAGGATTGGCGCAGGTCACGCCGAATTCCCCGGATTTCGGCGGTTTCAGGCGTTGGCCGGCTGCGGCTGAAGCTGCGGGCCCTTGCCCTGCGCGATCTGGCGCGAGAAGATTTCGCGGGTCAGGTCGAGCGAGAACAGGTGCGCCACGATCAGCATCCACAGGCCGTTCTGATTCCATTGGCGCAGCACGTCGCCGCGCACTTCCTTCAGCTTTTCCTGATTCACCATCTGGAACCCGCGATAAACGAAAGGCTGGCCTTCATCGCGCGCGATCGACAGTTCGCCGTCCATCAGCAGGTCGTGCTTTTTCAACTCGTCGATGAACGCCTTGGTCTTCTGACCGGCAGTCTCGAAATGTTCGTTGAACTTCAGGATGTTCTGGGTTGCTTCGCTGGGCTGGCCATCGGCGAACAGCGCCTCGCCATCGTCGAATTCGCCGACAAGGTCCGTCGACGGATCGAAGCACAGCGACAGCTGGTCGCTATCGGGCTGCAGCCGTGCCAGCATGAAGGGATAACGGCGGACATAGGCCGGGACATAGCAGTTGGTGCCCATCGAACCGTCTTCGTCGAAGAATACGTTCACGCCTTCGTTCAGGCCCATCAGCGCCAGTGGAACCGGGTTTTCGCCGCTTGAAAAGATGATCGGGAAATGGCGCTGCGCCATCGGGAATTCCTCGACCGTCAGCGGAATCGCGTGCTCGTTCGCCAGCCAGGGGGCCTTGTCGGTCGACTTTGCCTTGAAGGCACCGTGCTGGTTGCTGTTGAGCGGAATAAGGCTCTTGTAGAACATGGGTAGATTGGCGTTCGGCGCGCTGGCCATGGGTACTCTCCGGTTCGGAAAAACGGTTGAAAATCGGATGTCGTGGTCGCCCTGGGGCGAACGTGCGGCGGGGTTTAGGGAGTTGCGCCCGCCCGCGCAAGGCGGCTGGCGGCCATTATCGCCGCCATATCGGGCCAATTGCTCAGATCAGCTTGCCGGGGTTCAGAATGCCTTGCGGATCAAGCGCCTGCTTGATCGCCTGCATTGTGCGCAGCGCAACCGGATCGTGCGTGGCGTGCAGCACGTCGCGCTTGTCCTGCCCGATGCCGTGTTCGGCGCTGATCGATCCGCCCCATTCGGTCACGAAGTCATAGACGAAACGGCTGATGTCCTTGCCGGTCGCGGGCCCCCACTCCGCCGCATCGGCCCCGCGCGGGGCGATGACGTGGAAATGGACGTTGCCGTCACCAAGATGGCCGAAGGCGGCGACTTCGTGGTCGGGGTGGTCGGCAAGGATTCGCTTTGTGGCCGCCTCGACGAAATCGGGCATTTTCTCGACCGGAACCGATATGTCGTGCTGCGCCGCCGGTCCCTTGGCCTTTTCGGCCGGAGAGATCGTCTCGCGGATTGTCCAGAATGCCTCTGCCTGCGCCTCGTTCGCGGCGATCACGGCATCGTCGCCAAGGCCCTTTTCCAGCGCGGCGAACAGCGTTTCCTCCACCCGCTCACCCAGCATTTCCGCCCCGGCGCGGTCGGCCACGAATTCCAGCAGCGCATACCACGCGTGGCGCGTTTCCAGCGGGTCTTGCGTATCGGGGTTATAGGCTTTCACCGCATCGATGCAGGACTGCGGCATAACCTCGAACCCCTCCAGCGCATCGGGCAGCGCCGCATCGCAATGGAGCAGCAGTTCACGCGCCCGGTGCAGCGAATCGAGTCCGACCACCGCGACCCGCCGCTCTGCAATGGCGGGCGAAAGTTTCAGCACCGCGCGGGTCACGATCCCCAGTGTACCTTCGGACCCGACGAAGACCTGCTTCAGGTCGAACCCGCGATTGTCCTTCTTCAACGCCGAAGTCATGTCGAGCACGCTGCCGTCGGCCAGCACGACCTCCAACCCAAGAACCAGCGCGCGCATCACCCCGTGGCGCAGCACTTGCGTGCCGCCCGCGTTGGTTGAGACCAGCCCGCCCACCGTGGCCGACCCTTTGCCGCCCAGCGACAGGGGAAAGCGCAGGTCCTGCGCCTCTGCCGCCTCGTGCAGCACCTGAAGGATCGCGCCTGCACCGCAGGTTGCGGTCATGGCATCGGCGTCGATCGCAATATCGGTCATACGCCGGGTGGAGAGCAGCAGCGCCGTGCCGCTATCGTCGGGCGTCGCCCCGCCGACCATGCCCGAATTGCCGCCCTGCGCCACGATGGGAATTGCTCGCTCCGCACAAAGTCGCACCGCACCGGCCAGTTCATCTGCATTGGCGGGCTGGGCGAGGGCGAGGGCCTTGCCGTGATAACGCCCGCGCCAGTCGGTCAGCCATGGCTCGATATCGTCGGGATCGGTGATCAGTCCCTTGTCGCCCAGAATCGCGCGGGCAGCATTGAAGAATCCTGCCTGATCTGTGCGGCTATCGATTATGGCGTTGTCGTTCATCGGTTCTTGCCTTTTTCCCAGGCTCTACGTGCTGGCCCAGAGTTTCTGTGCTGGCCCAGAGGTGGCACCGGTTCACCGGTCATTCAATCCCGGCGTATCATTAGGGCACACCGACATCCGGCACTTGCGGCGCGGCGCTTGCCGTGCCTATCGCTGTAACTCGTTCAGGCAGGAGTTGAGGGACTTTGGGACTGGCGCTTGGCGCATCGTTGCTTTTCCCGTTGGCATTGGCCAGCGCGAGCGCAGACGTGCCCTTGCCGGAAGAGGCCGCGGTGCCGTTTTCCGACATCCAGTTCCAGACCCGGACGGAAGTGCGCCAGCGCGTCATCGTGCGGATCACCCCGCTCAGTCGCGTCAGCCGTCCGCAAGTGCAGGCCGACGAAGAACCTATCGTCGTGCACTCGCGCCGCCCGATAGAGGATTGCATCCCGCTGTCGAACATCGCCGGTGTGCGGCTGGGCAGCGGGCGCAACCTGCTGCTCTACCTGCGCGATAAACGTGTGATCGGAACCAAGTTCGACCGGACCTGTCAGGTCAGCAGCTTCTATTCGGGGTTCTACGTCGAACGGTCCGAGGACGGTTTGCTCTGCGCGGGGAGAGAGGCACTGCATGCCCGGTCCGGCGCGGATTGCGTGCTCAGCTCGTTTCACGAGGTTGAAACCGACGGCGATTGAGCCGCACGATCCCCCGCCCGAATGGCGCTTCTGCTTGACTTTTCGCCGGTCTTGCGCATAGCGGCGCGCAAGATATTCCGGGCCCGCCCGTTGCGGCGGTAACGGCCTGGGACGCAGGGCGGCCCCGCCTTGCCCATCACGATGTTTTCATTTCGTGCCCGGCCCTTTTCGATGTGCCGGGATCGTTTTCGCTAAAACCCGCCTGTTATCAGGGATGATTGCATGAAGTTCGCCGATCTCGGCCTGTCTGAAGAATTGCTGAAATCGGTCGAAACGGCCGGTTATGACGAACCGACGCCGATTCAGGCGCAAGCGATCCCCAGCGTGCTGATGATGCGCGACCTGATCGGCATCGCCCAGACGGGTACGGGCAAAACGGCCAGCTTCGTGCTGCCGATGATCGACATCCTGGCGCACGGTCGCCGCCGCGCGCGGATGCCGCGTTCGCTGATCCTTGAACCGACCCGTGAACTGGCGGCGCAGGTTGCCGAGAACTTCGAGAAGTACGGCACCAACCACGACCTGAAAATGGCGCTGCTGATCGGCGGCGTGCAGATGGCCGATCAGGTGAAGGCGCTGGACGAAGGCGTCGACGTGCTGATCGCCACGCCGGGCCGGTTGATGGACCTGTTCGAGCGGGGGAAGATCCTGCTGACCGGTTGCGACCTGCTGGTCATCGATGAGGCGGACCGCATGCTCGACATGGGATTCATCCCCGATATCGAGACGATTTGCGAAAAACTGCCGACGGCGCGCCAGACCCTGTTGTTCAGCGCAACGATGCCGCCGCCGATCAAGAAGCTGGCCGACCGGTTCCTGTCGAACCCCAAGAACATCGAAGTCAGCCGCGCGGCGAGCACGAACGACAACATCGCGCAGTTCAAGATGGACGTGCCCGCCCGCAAAAAGCGCGAGGCGCTGCGCTGGATCCTTGAAAACGACAATGTCAGCACCGCGATCATCTTCGCCAACCGCAAGACGACGGTGCGAGAGCTGAACAAGAGCCTGCAACGCCACGGTTTCCGCACCGGTGAAATTCACGGCGACATGGATCAGCCCGCGCGGCTGGCCGAACTGGCGCAGTTCAAGGAAGGCAAGATCAATATCCTATGCGCCAGCGACGTTGCCGCGCGCGGGCTGGACATCAAGGGCGTTAGCCACGTCGTCAATTTCGACTGTCCGTGGCACCCTGACGATTACGTCCACCGTGTGGGCCGTACGGGCCGCGCCGGGGCCAAGGGCCGCGCCTTCACCCTGATCGCGCCCGACGATGCCGAAGCGCTGGATAACGTGGAAAAGCTGACCAAGTCGAAGCTGCCCGCTTTCGATTTCAAGGCGCACTTCGCCGAACACGGCTATCCCGAATCGCAGGAAGAAAAGCCAGCCCGCCGCAGCCGTTCGCGCCGCGACGATGACGAGCGTGAGGATGAACGCGAAGAGCGGCCCAAGCGCGAACGCAAGCCGCGCGCCGAAAAGGCGGATCGCAAGCCAGAGCGTCAGTCGCGCCCGCGCCGCGACGAGGCCGAAGAGCCGAGCGAACCGGGCGCATGGAACGGCCCGGTGCCCGACTTCCTCGGCGTTTCGGCGTTTTAGGTCAGATCTGGTTTCGGATCAGGCCGCGGCCTGAATTTCCGTGAGCTTCAGATCGAACGTCAGGTCTTGACTCGCAAGCGGATGGTTGCCGTCTGCGGTAATCGCTTCGGGACCGACTTTGGTGATCACCATGTTGACGGTGTTCCCGTCCTGCTGCTGCGCGCTTAGCTGCATGCCGGGCTGTGGTTCCGGCTCTGCGGGCAGGTTGGCGCGCGGGATTTCGACGATCATCTCTTCCCTGCGCGGACCGAAGGCGTTGGCGGCTTCGATCGTCACCGACGTTTCGCCGCCGACCTCCATGCCGGTCAGCGCATCCTGAATTTGCGGGAAAATCTGATCGCCGCCGATGGTCACGGCCTGTGGTCCCTGCTGTCCGGTGTTGCCCACGACTTGCCCATCGCCGGTCTTCACGACGTAGTTGATAAGGACGGTGTCACCGCTCTTCGCAGTCTGCATGAAAATTCCTTTGGGATTTTACGGTTCGGCGCACGGCGCGCCGTCTGGACCGACGCCCGCAGTGGCGCCGCATTCGCCCCAAGGGTCGCAAGCGAGGGCCGCTGAGTCAAATCGGCGGCGGAGCGGCGGGCATGCCTGTCGTTCAGGCCGGCCTTACGAAGCTGTCGATCACGCGCTTCGAAGTTCCGCTTTCAAACGCAATTTCCAGCTTGTTGCCTTCCTGCCCGATGACCTCGCCATAGCCGAACTTGTCATGGAATACGCGGTCCCCGATGGCGATGTCGGTGCGGGCCTTCGCGGCAAAGCTGGCGGCGCTGCGCCGTGCCTCTGGGATGCGGCGCGGGGTCGGATCGTATTCACTCGCCGCTGCGCGTTGCCAGCCGGGGCCGCGGGTCATCGTGCGAGCGGGCTGCGCCTTGGCGACGTGGGCGAAAGGATCGCCGCTTTCGGACCATTGTGCCCGCCATAGCGAGGCGCCGCCGGTCATCGTCGTCTCCATCTCGATCATCGCCTCGGGCAATTCCTCGACGAACCGGCTTGGGATAGAGCTGGTCCACTGGCCATAGATGCGCCGGTTCGCGGCGTGCAGGATCGTGCATTCGCGCCGCGCCCGCGTGATTGCGACATAGGCAAGGCGGCGCTCTTCCTCGAGGCTTTTGAGGCCGCCTTCGTCGATTGCGCGCTGTGACGGGAAGACGCCTTCCTCCCAACCGGGCAGGAAGACGTGATCGAATTCCAGCCCCTTCGCGCCGTGCATCGTCATGATGGTCAGCGTATCCTCGGTATCCTTTGCATCGTTGTCCATGACAAGGCTGACGTGTTCGAGGAATGCGCCCAGCGTCTCGTACTCCTCCATCGCGCGGGCGAGTTCGGACAGGTTTTCCAGACGCCCCGCCGCCTCGGCAGATTTTTCCGCCTGGAGCATCGCGGTATAGCCGCTCTCGTCCAGCACCGTGCGCGCCAGTTCGGCCGGGCTGAGCGTCTGCGCAGCCTCTCGCCAACGCGCGAAATCGCGCATCAGGGCAAGCAGCGTATTGCGCCCCCGCGCGGGCAGTTCGTCGGTATCGCAGATTTCCAGCGCCGCTTGCGCCAGCGGAATGCCCTGCGCCCGCGCGTGAACATGCAGCTTTTCCAGCGCCTTTGCGCCAAGCCCGCGTTTCGGCGTGTTGTAGATCCGCTCGAACCCAAGATCGTCGCTGGGCTGGGCGATGACGCGCAGATAGGCGAGGGCATCGCGAATTTCGGCGCGCTCGTAAAAGCGAAACCCGCCGATGATCTTGTAGGGCAGGCCGATCTGGATGAAGCGGTCCTCGAACTCGCGCGTCTGGAACTGCGCGCGGACAAGGATCGCTGCCTGCGAGAGCTTGATCCCACGTCGGGTCAGACCCTCTGCCTCGTCCCCGATGCGGCGGGCTTCCTCCGATCCGTCCCACACCCCGATCACCCGGACTTTTTCGCCCGATCCGATCTCGGTCCACAGCGTCTTGCCCAGACGTTCGGAATTGGCATCGATCAGGCCCGATGCGGCGGCGAGGATTTCGGGCGTGGAGCGATAGTTCTGCTCCAGCTTGATAACCTTCGCGCCGGGAAAATCCTTTTCGAACCGCAGGATATTGGCAACTTCTGCGCCGCGCCATGAATAGATGGACTGGTCGTCATCGCCCACAACGCAGATATTGTGACGCGGTTGGGCGAGCAGACGAAGCCACAGATACTGAACGACGTTGGTGTCCTGATATTCGTCCACCATGATATATTTGAACCGCTGGCGATAACTGTCCAGAATGTCCTTCTCACGCCGAAAAATGTTCAGCATGTGCAGCAGCAGGTCGCCGAAATCGCAGGCGTTCAACGCCTTCAGCCGGTTCTGGTAAAGGCCGTAAAAATGCGCGCCCTTGCCGTTGGCATAGGCCTCGTTCTCCGCCGCATCGAGGTCCGCCGGGTTCAGCCCGCGGTTCTTCCAGCGGTCGATCAGCCCGGCCAGTTGCCGCGCGGGCCAGCGCTTTTCGTCGAGATTTTCCGACTGGATCAGCTGTTTCAACAGCCGGAGCTGATCGTCGGTATCGATAATCGTGTAATTCGATTGCAGCCCGACGATTTCCGCATGCCGCCGCAGCATCTTTGCCGCGACCGCATGAAACGTGCCCAGCCACGGCATCCCTTCGACGGCAGGGCCCGCCATCCGGCCAACGCGTTCGCGCATTTCGCGGGCGGCCTTGTTGGTGAAAGTGACACACAGAATCTCGCTCGGCCACGCCCGACGCGTTGCGACGAGGTGTGCAAGACGCGCGGTAAGCGCCGCCGTCTTGCCGGTTCCCGCCCCGGCCAGCATCAGAACCGGGCCTTCGGTGGTCAGAACCGCATCCCTCTGCGGCGGATTCAGCCCGAAAAGCCACGGTTCCTGCGGGTTTCCGGCAGTTTCGGGCAGATTGGCGGCAAGGGGGGAATCGCGGTCGCTCACCCGTGAACAGGTAGGGAACGCCGCGCGCGCACGCAAGGCGCTAAGCGGAACGAATCCAACACGAACGGCGTTTCTTAACCAAAATCAATCCGATTACAGGAGACCCTGATGAAAACCCTTTTGAAGGCTGGCGCCGCCGTGATGCTTGGCGCCGCGACTATCGCCGCCCCGACCATCGCGACCGCGCAGGACGCCGTCGGCGGCACGAACAGTGTTCAAGACAAGCGTGGCTATGACGCGCTGGATGCCGCACAGCAGACCGAGTACGACGCTTGGCCCGCCGAGTACCAGACGGTCTATATGGGTTGGCCGTATGAGTATCAGACCGAGTTCTGGACCTATCCGGTCGACTATCGCACGACATACTGGGATTGGCCCGCCGACTATCGCACCGCGTACTGGGATTGGCCGGCGGATTACCGCACAGCCTATTGGGCTTGGCCGAACAATTACCAGACCTATTACTGGGATCTGACGGCAGAGCAGCAGACCGCATGGTGGGCGCTGACCGATGCGCAGCGCGGCCAGATTCTGGCCATGACGCCGGAACAGCAACTGGCGGCTTGGGATTCGATCAATGCGCAGATCGCCGCGCAGCAGGAGCCGACGAAGGTCATGGCGTCGAACGCGACGGTCGAACCCGCGCCGGCGGCTCGCACAGGTGAGTATCCGATCTGTGGCGGCGAGATTCAGGATAGCTGCATCCAGCCGCGCGCTGCCGGTAAGAACTATGGCAACGTGCCGCTCGATTACTGGCCGGGGCAGCCCGCCAGCCAGATGTAATCGCATGAAGCACACCGGGCGCGGGTAAGCGATCCCTGCGCCTTGGGTGCGGGGCGGTGCGCGCCATGGCGCCACCGCCCCTTTTCGTGCGCGTTTACCATGTCATGGGATCGGGGTTGCCTTATCGGCCCTGATGCGGCCTAATCCCCGACATCGGAATGGAATTAAGGGGAAACATTTCCATGAAGAAAATGATCGCAGCATCGCTGGCCGCCGGGC
Organism: Croceicoccus naphthovorans; assembly: GCF_001028705.1. Lineage (NCBI taxonomy): Bacteria > Pseudomonadati > Pseudomonadota > Alphaproteobacteria > Sphingomonadales > Erythrobacteraceae > Croceicoccus > Croceicoccus naphthovorans. The sequence goes on from NZ_CP011770.1 coordinate 1,220,885, forward strand.
TGGTTTCGGTCGCCGCACCGGCACTGGCCGACCATCACGAAGAGATGAAGGCCGAAGTCGTAGAGCGGAACGAGAAGGGCCATGCCATCAAGGTAAAGGTGGGCGACACGGTCTATCCGGTTTGCACGCCCGAGTCGCAGGACGGCTGCATCAACCCGCGTGAGGCTGGCCTGAATTTCGGCAACGCGCCGCTGGATCACTGGCCGGGCGCACCTGCCAGCGGGCTGACCCCGGCGGAGAAGATGCGCACGGCGGAGCAGAACGCGGCGATAGCTGCCGAGGCAGAGGCCGAAGCGCCCGCAGAGTAATCGCTATCGGGCGCAGGCCTCGATTAGATGTTGGCGAGGCGCAGCAAGTGAATGCGCCCCTTGCCGCTGTCGCGCACGGTGTCGACATCGAACCCGGCGACGGAGAGATCTTCCTTGCGCGAAGTCTCGATACTGATCCACGCGCCGGGCGCGATCCAGCCGAGCCGGTTCAATTTGTCGAGCGCCACCGCGCCCGCCCCGGTTTCATAGGGTGGATCCATCATGATCAGATCGGGCTGTTCCTGTGCGGGGCCGAGCGCCATGACCGACGATGCCCGCACATCGCACTTCGCCTTGGCGTCGAAACTGGCGATGTTCTTGCGTAGCGCCTTCACCGCATTGGCGTCCTGTTCGACCAGAAGCACGCGGTCCGCGCCGCGCGATAGAGCCTCCAGCCCCAGTGCGCCCGATCCGGCAAAAAGGTCGGCGACGTAAAGACCTTCGAAACTCCCGATCCGGCTGGCCAGCATGGAGAACAAAGTCTCACGCGTCCGGTCCGCCGTGGGCCGCGTGGTCTCGCCATCGGGCGCGACCAGCTTGCGCCCGCGCCATTCGCCCGCGATGATGCGCATTCCGCCGGGGCCGGATTTTTTCGGGCTTTTCACCGCGCCGCCTCGCGCTTCATGGCCTTGCGGAACCGCTCCACCTCTACCTGCGGCACTTCCACCGCCGCTCCGCGCGGCAGGTCGGCCAGTACGAACGGGCCGTAGGCGATGCGCAACAAGCGCGATACCTGCAGTCCGAGATGTTCGAGGACGTTGCGAACCTCGCGGTTCTTGCCCTCGGTCAGCGTCATCTCGATCCAGTTCTGGAGGCCGTTGCGGCGTTCCAGATTCGCCTCGATCTGGCCGTAGTGCACGCCGTCGACAGTGATGCCCTCGAACAGCGCCTCCAGATCGTTTTGCCCGACTTTGCCCATCGCCTTGGCGCGATAGGTGCGCGGAATTCCGGACGATGGCAGCTCCAACGCGCGTTTGAACTCACCGTCGTTGGTAAGGAGCAGCAGACCCTCGGTATTATAGTCCAGCCGTCCCACCGGCATCACGCGCGGCGTTCCCTGTGGCAGCGCATTGCGCAGCGCGGTGTAGATCGTCGGGCGGCCCTTGGGATCGCGCTCCGCCGTCAACAGGCCCGCGGGCTTGTGAAACAGGAACAGCCGCGTCGGTTCGGGCGCGCCGACCGGTTTGCCATCCACCGTCACGCCGCGCAGGCTGGTCAGGACTGTGGCGGGCGTGTCGAGAACCTCACCGTCGATGGCGATGCGACCGTCGGCGATCATGCGCTCCACCTCGCGGCGGCTGGCTATGCCTGCGCGGGCAAGCAACTTCGCGATGCGGTCGCCTTCACGCGGCGGGCCGTCCTGCGCCGGTTTGGCGGGCGGTTTGGGCGCGCCGGTGGGCTTGCGCCGGAACGGCGGGCGCTTCCCCGGGCGGCGGTCGTTGGGGACGGGCGGTTTACCCGGCGGCTGTCTGGGCGGTTTGTTCACGGCAGCGCCATGCGCCATCCGCTCTTGATGCACAAGGTGGGGGACAGGTCCGGCGTGCGATTGCAACCTTCGCGACTGTCTCTAGTTTGAAGTGGTGCAGATACGGGAGCGCGCATGACGACGATCAACGAAGCCGAAAGCAATCCCGACGCCGAACCGGCCAAGGATACGAAACCGGGCTTCCGTAAATTGCTGTCGTCGCTGGGCAATCGCAAGACGGCCTATATGCTGTTGTTCGGGTTTGCGTCGGGCCTGCCCTATACGCTGCTGCTCTCGACGCTCTATGCGTGGATGAGCGATGCCGAGGTCGATCTTGAGACAATGGGCGTCTTCTCGCTGATCGGACTGGCCTTCGCATTCAAGTTCCTGTGGTCGCCGTTACTGGACCGGATCGACATTCCGGGCATCAAGCGGCTGGGCCATCGCAAGCAATGGATCGTGACCGCGCAGTTTTCGCTGGCGGTGATCCTGGTGATCGTCTCGCGGCTCGATCCGGGCAGCGCCATCGGCATGATGTCGCTTCTGGCCGGGATCGGCGCCTTTGCCAGCGCGACGCAGGATGTGGTGATGGACGCATGGCGCGTCGATGTCGCGGACGAGGTGGCGACGATCGATATTCTTTCCACCGTGTATCAGCTGGGCTGGCGTTCTGCGGTTCTGGTCGGCGGCGCACTGGCGCTGTTCATGGCAGAGCGGCTGGGCTGGCCGACGGTCTATGCGATTTTGGGTGCGACGATGGGGCTGGTCGCGCTGGCCGCGATTTTCGCGCCCGAGCCGGACCAGACGGTCGCCTCTATCGCTGCCGACGACGAATCGCTGCGGGTGCTGCGCGATGCGGGGCAGCTGAGCCCGAAGGTGCGCGGCTGGGCGCTGGCCATCGTTGGCGTGTTGTGGGCCTGGGCGCTGGTGACGGTAGGCGTGTTCATGGTCCGCTCGCTGTCCAGCGATCCCGACGCGCGGCCCGATTCGGTTGAATTCATCCAGAACATGGGGCCGGTGATCGTGATCGCGACGGTCGTGGTGCCGGTGATCATCGCAGCGGTGCTGGAAAACTGGCGGCGCAAGGGGCGTTATGTCTTGGCGGCTGCCGCGCCGAAGAAGGGCAGTCTGGATGGTTTCGTCGATCAGGGTTACCGCGCGCTGATCCTCCCGCTGGCGGAGTTTGTCGGTCGGCTGGGCTGGGCGGTGATCATCGTGCTGACGCTGGTGCTGTCGTACCGTTTTACCGACACCGTTTGGGGCAGCTTTGCCTATCCATTCTACCTCGGCGAGTTGAACTATACGAAGGACGAGGTTGCGGTTGCGTCAAAGTTCTTCGGCGTCGGCGCGCTGATGGCGGGTATCGCGCTGGGCGGGGCGCTGTTCAGCTTTATCGGGCGCATGGCCGTGCTGTTTCTGGGCGCTTTGACGGCGGCGCTGTCGAACCTGCTCTATGCCGATCTCGCACTGGGCGGGTACACGATGCAGGCAGTGTCGAACTTTACCGGGTTCACGATGCTGGTCGAATGGCTGGGCGGCGATGCACGGCTGGCAAAGCTGATGGTGGCCATCGCGGGCGAGAACCTTGCGGGCGGTTTGGCGGGGGCTGCTCTGGTGGCCTATTTGTCGTCGATCACGGCCAAGGGATACTCGGCGGTGCAATACGCGCTGCTGTCTTCGCTGACGTTCCTGATCGGCACGCTGGGGCGCGGGGCGCTGGGCCAGATGATCGACGAGCAGGGGTATTACCCGGTGTTTATCCTGACCACGCTGCTGGGCTTTGTCGCGGTGGTTGCGTGTATCGTCGAATGGATTCGCGTGCGGCGACTGGGCAAGGGCGCGGGGATGGTCGCGCCGGTTTAGCAAACGAGCTTAGTCGGGCCACTCCTCGTTGGCGCGCAGGACTTCGCCCGCGAGGTAGAGCGAGCCGCAGATCAGGACCGGGCCTTCGCCTTTCAGGGCACGGAGGGCGTCGGCAACGCTGGCGGCTGTGGAAGTTTTGGGCACGCCTGCTTCGGAAGCGATCCTCGCCAGATCGGCAGGCGGATAGGAATCGTGAGACGGCAACGGGACGGCGGTGAAGCTGGCCAACCTGTCGGCGAACGGCGCGAGAAATCCGCCCGCATCCTTCGCATCGAGCATTGCGCTGACCGCATGGATCGGGGCGTTGAGTTTGCGGAAAAAATCGCCCAGCACCCGCCCCGCATCGGGGTTGTGCCCACCGTCAAGCAGGACCCGCGAAGGACGCACGATCTTCGTCAACGGCCCATCGCCCAACCATTGCAGCCGCGCGGGCCACTGCGCGTCCAGCACGCCGACTGCCAGCGCCTCCGCCGATACCGTCATCTGATCCTGATGCCGCAGCATCGCCACCGCCAGCGCCGCATTATCCGCCTGAAATGCGCCGGGCAGAGTGGGCAGCGGCAAAGTCAGCGCCCCGTGTCCGTCCCGATATTCGATCGTCGCGCCTGCCGTCGCGTCCCAGTCCTTGCCCCGCATGTGTAGCGGCGCGCCCGCGACCATAGCCGCACGCTCGAGCTCGGCCTCTGCTTCCGTACCGTAAGCCTGGGTCACCACCGGCACCCCCGGCTTGACGATGCCCGCCTTCTCGAACGCGATGCGTGCCATCGGATGCTCCGGCACGCCATCTTCGGGCGCGAGCAGAAACCGTTCGTGATCCAGCCCGAGCGAGGCGATCCCGCATACGGCGGGCCGTGCGATTACGTTCGTCGCATCGAACCGCCCACCAAGCCCGACTTCGACCACGCAGGCATCGGCAGGCGTACGCGCAAAGGCAAGGAACGCCGCCGCGGTCGTGATCTCGAAAAAGCTGGCCCCGATATCCGACCCGGCGTCCAGCACCTCGGCCAACACGTCCGCCAGTGCATCGTCGGAAATCAGTTCACCCGCCAGCCGGATACGCTCGTTGTACCGGACGAGATGCGGGCTGTTGAACTGGTGCACCCGCTTGCCGTCCGCCTCCAGCATGGCGCGCAGAAAGGCGCTGGTCGAACCCTTGCCATTGGTTCCGGCGATATGGAACACCGGCGGAAGGCGTTCATGCGGGTTGCCCACCCGCGCCAGCAATTCGCGCACCGGGTCCAGCCCCAACCGCCCTTGCGGCAGGCTCAGCGCCGCCAACCGGTCAAGCTGCGCCTGCACCGCCGGACTGTCCGAAACCGCGAAATCGCGCATCAGCGTGCGCCGTTCAGGCGGCCTGTTTCGCCGCCATCAGGTAGTCGATCACCTCGGCCAGCGTGCCGCGCAGGTCCTTGCGATGCACGACCATGTCGATCATGCCGTGCGCGTGCAGGTATTCGGCGCGCTGGAACCCTTCGGGCAGCTTCTCGCGGATCGTATCCTGGATAACGCGCTGTCCGGCAAAGCCGATTAGGGCGTTGGGTTCGGCCATCTGGATATCGCCCAGCATCGCATAGCTGGCGGTCACACCGCCCGTCGTCGGGTCGGTCAGCACGACGATATAGGGCAGGCCCGCCGCCTTCAGCTGCTGGATCGCCACGGTCGTCCGCGGCATCTGCATCAGCGAGAGGATGCCTTCCTGCATCCGCGCGCCGCCCGCAGCGGTAAAGATCACATAGGGTGCCTTCTCGGCCACCGCGCGGCTGACGCCTGCAAGGAACGCCGCGCCCACGGCCATGCCCATCGACCCGCCCATGAAGCCGAAGTCCTGCACGCCGACCACCGCCTTGCGCCCGTCGATAGCGCCGACCGCATTGGTCAGCGCATCGGGGTGCGGCGCGTTGTGGCGCGCGGCTTTCAGCCGGTCGGTGTACCGCTTGGAGTCCTTGAACTTCAGCGGGTCCTCTTTCACCGTCGGGGCGGGCAGCACCTCGAAACCGGGGTCCATGATCTGCCCCAGCCGGGCATCCGCCCCAATGCGGCCGTGATCGTCACAGCGCGGGCAGACCCACAGGTTTTCCTCGTAATCCTTGGTGAACAGCATCTCCTGACACTTCTTGCATTTCTGCCAGAGGTTGTCGGGCGTATCGCGCTTGGTGACGAACGGGATGCGGTTGCGAACGCGGGTGAGCCAGCTCATCAGGCGGTCTCCTTCGCTATGTGGACGGCGTGGGCAAGGGCGGCGGTCAGTTCGCGCACATGCGCGGGGGCGTCGGCGCCATGCTTGCCGACGAGTTCGACCAGGGCCGATCCGACAACGACGCCATCGGCGACGCGCGCGATCGCGCCGGCCTGTTCGGGGGTGCGCACGCCGAAGCCGACCGCGACGGGCAGGTCGGTTCCGGCCTTGAGGCGGGCAACGGCCTGTTCGATGGAATCGGTGGCGGCCTGTTGCAACCCGGTGATCCCGGCGACCGAGACGTAATAGAGAAACCCGGTCGCGGTTTCGAGCACCTGCGGCAGGCGCGCCGCATCGGTTGTCGGCGTGGCGAGGCGGATCGTGGCGACGCCAGCACCGCGCAGCGCGGGGCCAAGCTCGGCATCTTCCTCTGGCGGGGTGTCGACGCAGATCACGCCGTCGACCCCGGCCTTCTGGCACTGGTCCGCGAACCAGTCCGCGCCGCGCCGGATCATCGGGTTGGCATAGCCCATCAGGACCAGCGGCACCTCTGGATGGCGCGCGCGGAAATCGGTGGCGAGCTTGAACACGTCGGCGGTCTTGGTTCCCTTGCCGAGCGCGCGCAAGTTGGCGAGCTGGATCGCGGGGCCGTCGGCCATCGGATCGGTGAAAGGCATGCCCAGCTCGATCACGTCGGCCCCGCCTTCGACAAGCGCGTCGAGCACGGAAGCGGTATCGCCGTCACCGGCGGTGACGAAGCAGATGAGGGCGGGGTGCGGCTTGCCGAAGGCGTTGGCGAGGCGGGTCATCGAGAGACCTCCACGCCTTCGTCATTCCGGCGAAGGCCGGAATCCAGATAGCGCAGTGCATCCCGCACTGGATCCCGGATCAAGTCCGGGATGACGGAGGGGAAAACGCTATTCACAACGCCACCCCCAGCGCGTCGGCCACGGTGAAGATATCCTTGTCCCCGCGCCCGCACAGGTTGGCGCAGATGATCGCGTCTTGCGGCATTTCGCGTGCGACTTTCACCACCGCCGCGATGGCGTGGCTGGGTTCCAGCGCCGGGATGATGCCCTCGGTCCGGCAAAGCAGCTGGAATGCGTCCAGCGCCTCCTTGTCGGTTGCCGAGGTATAGTCGACGCGGCCTGTTTCCTTCAGCCACGAATGCTCCGGCCCGATGCCCGGATAATCGAGGCCCGCGCTGATCGAGTGGCCCTCTGTGATCTGGCCGTCCTCGTCCTGCAACAGATAGGTCTTGTTGCCGTGCAGCACGCCCGGCGATCCGCCCGCCAGCGAAGCCGCGTGTTCCTTGTCCAGCCCGTGCCCGGCGGCTTCCACGCCCAGCATCTTTACCTCGGCATCGTCAAGGAATGGGTGGAACAGCCCGATCGCGTTCGACCCGCCGCCGATCGCCGCCACCAGCAGGTCGGGCAGTCGCCCGGTGCGCGCCAGCATCTGTTCGCGCGCCTCGCGCCCGATCACGCTCTGAAAATCGCGAACGAGTTCGGGATAGGGGTGCGGGCCCGCCGCGGTGCCGATGATGTAGAACGTGTCGTGTACGTTAGCGACCCAGTCGCGCAGCGCCTCGTTCATCGCGTCTTTCAGCGTCGCGGCCCCGGCCTTCACCGGCTTCACCTCTGCGCCCAGCAGCTTCATGCGGAACACGTTGGGCTGCTGCCGCTCCACGTCCTTGGCGCCCATATAGACGACGCAGGGCAGGCCGAAGCGCGCCGCCACCGTCGCCGTTGCCACGCCGTGCTGGCCCGCGCCGGTTTCGGCAATGATCCGCGTCTTGCCCATGCGCACGGCAAGCAGGATCTGCCCGATGCAGTTGTTGATCTTGTGCGCGCCGGTGTGGTTCAGTTCGTCGCGCTTGAACCAGACTTGCGCGCCTTTACCCTCCGGAGAGGACTTGCGCAGTTCCTCGGTCAGACGCTCTGCATAATAGAGCGGGCTGGGACGACCGACGTAGTGCTCCAGCAGGTCCTCGAACTCCGCCTTGAAGGCGGGGTCGGTCTTGGCCTTGTTGTATTCTTTTTCAAGGTCGAGAATGAGCGGCATCAGCGTTTCGCTGACATAGCGACCGCCGAACTGGCCGAAATGGCCGCGCTCGTCCGGCTGGTTGCGGAAACTGTTCGGTTGGGGCGTCTCGTTCATCATGCTTTCCCGGCGTTGGGGTTTATCCAACGTTTCTGGCCGCTTTGCAGAACGCGGCGATCTTGTCCACGTCCTTGACCCCCGGTTCGCTTTCCACGCCAGAGGATACGTCGACCAGCGGGGCGGAAGTGATGGCAAGCGCTTCGGCCACGTTGTCCGGCCCGATCCCGCCCGCAACACCCCAGGCGATTGGGCTGCGATAGCTGGCCAGCAGGGTCCAGTCGAAGCGCAGGCCCATCCCGCCGGGCAGCGTGCCTTTGGGCGTCTTGGCATCGAACAGGATCAGGTCGGCGGCCTCTCGGTAGAGCTTGGCGCGCTCGATATCGTCCGAGCTTGCAACGGGCAGTGCCTTCCACACGGGCAGGTCGAACCGGGCCTTCAATGCTGCGGCGCGGCCCGGTGCCTCTGTGCCGTGGAGTTGCAGCGCATCGAGCCCGGCGGCAGCGACCGCCTCTGCGATCAGGTCGTCCTCGGCATCAACAAACAGGCCGACGCGCTTGATCCGGCCCTGCGCCCGTTCACCCAGCGGCGCCGCTTCGCGCGGAGTCAGGGCGCGGGGGCTGGGCGGATAGAACACGAACCCGGCGAAATCGGCATGCGCGCCGATCGCCGCCTCCAGCGCATTGGCCGCATTGATGCCGCAGATCTTGATACGAGTCGTCGCCATGCGGGCGGCGTTAGGCGGATGCGAGACGCTTTTCCAGAACCACGAAGTGCAGCGGCACCGGCTGTGCAACCGGAAACGGCCTGCGCTCGCCCGTGCGGACGTATCCGGCGCGTTCGTACCACGCGATCAGTTCCGTGCGATTTTCGATCACCGTCATCTCGATCGCCTGCGACCCCAGATGCCCGCACAGCGTCTCTGCCGTGGTCAACAGGCGAGAGCCGAGACCCGCAGACTGGAACGGCGGATCGACGCAGAGCAGGCCGAGATAGGCCAGTGCCCCGTTGTCGGTGACGGTAACGCAGCCGACGATGTCCGCACCTTGCCGCGCGACGAAGATCGCGACGTTGGGATCGGCGAACAGCGTAACCAGTTCCTCCGGCTCGATCCGTTCGCCGCCGACAAGGTCTGCCTCATGGGTCCAGCCCATGCGGGCATGGTCGCCGCGATAGGCGCCCTCGATCATGTCTTTCAGCGCGGGAAGGTCGGACGGGCGCGCCGCCCCGATTTCAACGGGCACTTTCACCGCGCGTAATCGGGCCAGAACGGGCCGCCCAGACCGCCGTTGAATGCAATATGCGTTATTGCGTTGGTGCCCATATCGTACTCTACCCCGAAGAACACGGGGCCGCCATCGCACACGCTGGTCGGCATGTATTTGGGGTTCGGTTCGACTGAGGAGGGCAGGTAATTGCCGTAGATGATCCGTCGTCCGTTGCGGACGATGCCGAACACCTCGCGGCTCCAGCGCGGATCGGCGACGATATAGCTCAGCGGATCGGGCGTTTCGGTGCCGGGGGTATAGCCGGGCTGCGCGGCCAGCGATTGCAGCACCGGGGCAAGTGCCGCCTCCATCGCTATCACGTCGGCATCCTGCGGGTCCCACCCGCCATCGACCGCCCCGGCGGCATTGCGCGAACAGACCGGCAGGGCGAACCCCGGCTCCGGCGCGGCCAGAACGGTGGTTTCGGGGGGCAGGGTCGTCGCAGCAACGGCTGCGGCAAGCACGAGGCTAAGGACCATGCCTAGAGCGTCGCCTCTATCGCGCGGGCGGCGGCAAGCGGGTCTTCTGCCTTCGAAATCGGGCGGCCGATGACAAGCACGCTGGCCCCGTCGTCGCGCGCCTGACGCGGGGTGACGACGCGTTTCTGATCGCCGACATTGCTGCCTGCCGGACGCAGGCCGGGGACGACGAAGAACCCGTTCTTCCACTGCTTGTGGACCGATCCGACCTCTTGTCCCGAACAGACGATCCCGTCGAGACCTGCGGCTTCGGCCAGTTCGGCAAGGCGCATCACCTGATCGTGGGCAGAGCCGGCGACGCCCGTGCGCGACAGGTCGTTCTCGTCAAGGCTGGTCAGCATCGTGACCGCGACGATCTTGGTATTTTCACCCGCAGCGGCTTTCGCATCCTCCATCATTGCGCGCCCGCCCGATGCGTGGACAGTGACGATGGCGGGTTCCAGCACGTGGATCGCCTGCATCGCGCCGGCGACGGTATTGGGAATGTCGTGCAGCTTCAGGTCGAGAAAGATCGGCAGGCCAACGTGCGCCAGTTCCATCACCCCGTGATGTCCGTGCGCGCAAAAGAATTCGAGGCCGAGCTTCACGCCGCCGACGTGGCCCTTGACCTTTTCGGCCAGCACCTTCGCCGCATCGAGGCGCGGAACGTCAATCGCAACGTAGACGGGGTTGCTCATAGGGGCTGGGGCTTCTCGCTATCGCGCACGAAAGTGTGCTGTTCTTCTTCACGCGCGGCGACCAGAGAGGCCTGCGCCGCCTCAAGCGAGGTGATCCGCCGCTTCAGCCGCCAGCGCGCGGCCCGGTGGAACAGCCACATCGGCAGCAGGCCCAGCAGGAACGAGGTCAGGATCAGCACCGGCAACGGCGTTTCCAGTTCCAGCCCCGACCAGATCGCGACTTCCACCCGGAACCAGTTGGCATAGGCGAACACCGCAAGCCCCGCGACGATCACAGCCCAGACGACGGTCTTTACGATCTGCAAACCTGTTCTCCCGCTAATCCCGCTTTCCCCGCGACGCTAAACCGGCGCGCGGCGATTGGCCAGAGTTCGATTGTCCGAACAGGCCTTACCCGAATACACCTGTTATCCGAAGACTCTGGCGAAAATCGTGTCGACGTTCTTGAAGTGATAGTCGAGGTCGAACTTCTCTTCGATCTGATCCGGCGTCAGCGCGGCGGTCACTTCGTCATCGGCCTTCAGCAGGTCGAGCAGCGACAGTTCGCCGTCCGATTCCCAAACCTTCATCGCGTTGCGCTGGACAAGGCGATAGGCATCCTCGCGGCTGACCCCGGCTTGCGTCAGGGCCAGCAGCACCCGCTGCGAGTGGACGAGGCCGCCCATGCGGTCGAGGTTCTTCTGCATCCGCTCAGGGTAAACCAGCAGCTTCTCGATCACGCCGGTCAGGCGCGCGAGGGCGAAGTCGAGCGTGATGGTCGCGTCCGGCCCGATGAACCGTTCGACCGAGGAGTGCGAGATGTCGCGTTCGTGCCAGAGCGCCACGTTCTCCATCGCCGGAACGGTCGCACCGCGCACCACGCGGGCAAGGCCGGTGAGGTTCTCGGTCAGGATCGGGTTGCGCTTGTGCGGCATGGCCGACGAACCCTTCTGACCGGGCGAGAAGTATTCCTCCGCCTCCAGAACTTCGGTGCGCTGCAGGTGACGCACTTCGACGGCCAGACGTTCGATGGACGAAGCGATCACGCCCAGCACCGCGAAGAACATCGCATGGCGGTCGCGCGGGATGACCTGCGTCGAGACCGGCTCTACCGACAGGCCCATCTTTTCGGCAACGTATTCCTCGACGCTGGGGTCGATGTTGGCAAAGGTGCCGACCGCGCCGCTGATCGCGCAAGTGGCGATTTCCTTGCGGGCAAATTCAAGGCGTTCCTTGCAGCGACTGAACTCGGCATAGGCTTCGGCCATTTTCAGTCCGAAAGTCACCGGTTCGGCATGGATGCCGTGGCTGCGCCCGATGGTGGGCGTGTACTTGTGCTCTTCAGCGCGGGTCTTGATCGCGGCGAGCAGCTTGTCGAGGTCTTCCAGCAGGATCGCGGCGGCGCGGTCCAGCTGCACGGCCAGCGTGGTATCCAGCACGTCGGAGCTGGTCATGCCCTGGTGCATGAAGCGCGCCTCGTCGCCGACGTTTTCGGCGACCCACGTAAGGAAGGCGATTACGTCGTGCTTGGTCACGGCCTCGATCGCATCGATCGCTTCTACGTCGATCTTCGGGTTCGTCTTCCACCAGTCCCACAGCGCCTTGCCCGCGCTGGCGGGAACGACGCCGAGTTCGCCCAGTTTGTCGGTCGCGTGCGCCTCGATCTCGAACCAGATCGAATATTTCATCTCCGGTTCCCAGATCGCGGTCATCGCGGGGCGGGCATAACGTGGGACCATGGTCGACTCCGTGGGGCAATTGGCTTTGTTCGGTGCAGCAGAGGCTGCGTTTGGCAGGGCGGCTAGGGGGAGGGGGCGCAAATGGCAAGGATCATCGCGGTCTGATCGCGTCCCGATCCACAGGCCGATCCACGGGCGACAGGCGCGCGGCGGGATGCTAGGGCGCGCGCCGCGCCAGCCGTTTCCGGCCCGCAATCGGCGCGAAGGACGACGATGACGACGCGCCGGTATGACTTGCTGACTTACGCGATGCTGGGCGGCGCGGTCTTGTTCTGGGCGGGGAATTCGATCGTCGGGCGCGCGGTGCGCAACGATATCGACCCGATCTCGCTTTCGCTGTTGCGCTGGATCGGGGCCACGCTGGTCGTCGCGCCGCTGGCCTTGCCGCACCTGCGCACCGACTGGCCGAAGATTCGCGAAGGGTGGAAAGCGACCGCCATCATCTGTCTTGCCGGGATCGCGGGGTTCAACACGCTGCTCTATGCCGGGCTGGCGCAAACGTTGGCGACGAATGCTTTGTTGATACAGGCGGCGATTCCCGGGCTTGTCCTGATCCTTGGGGCCTTGGCGCTGGGGCAGAAAGAGCCACGTATGAAAGTGCTGGGTATCGTGTTGTCGGTACTGGGCGCGGCGTTCACGGTGTTTCGCGGCAGCATCGATGCGGTTCTGGGGCTGGAACTGGGCAAGGGCGATCCGCTGGTGCTTGCCGCCTGCGTGACGTGGGCGATCTATACGCTGTCACTGCAATTCGCACCCAAGGTGCGGCCCGCCAGCTTTCTCTTCGTGACCTTTCTGGGCGGTGCCCTGGTACTGTCTGTGGTGGCGATGGTCGTGCCGGGGCGGCACTTTGAATGGTCGACAGGCGCAGCGCTGGGCGTGGGTTATACGGGGGTGTTCCCCTCGGTTCTCGCCTATTTTTTTTACAACGCCGCCGTGGCGCGGGCCGGTCCGGCGCAGGCGGGGCAGGCGATTGCGATGATGCCGATCATCGGCGCGTTGCTGGCAGCGCTGCTGCTGGCAGAGCCGCTGCACTGGTATCACGCGGTTGGCATGACGATGATCGTTGCGGGGATCGTGATCGCCGCCCGCGCGCACCCTCAGCCGCGATAGGTCAGGTCGATTCGCGTCATGCCCGTTTCGAAGCCCTCGGCATTGAAACGGCGTTCGGCGATGGTTCCGGTGCCATCCTTGCCGATGGCGACAACCGTGCTGCACCGCGTGCCATAAAGCGGGTCGCGGATGAACACCGGTGCGTTTTCGCTGTCGGCCTCGGCCCTCGGACCGCCCTTTCCGAGCATTGCGAAAAAGGCATCTTCATTTGGTGGGCCGAAGTCCAGCACCCCGCGCATATCGTCGATCAGCCGGTCGACCTTGGGCCAGGGATCGGTAAAGGCAGCGTTCGACAGGCCATAGTATCCGCCCAAGTCCATCGCGCGCGGTTCGGCCATCGTGCGGTTGTCGACGATCCAGCCGTGCGGCCCGTCGATCAGGATCAGGCTGAACCCGTTGTAGTCGGCCAGCGAGGACCAACGATCCTCCACCCGGTGCCAGTCGCCGGTCAGCCAATCGGTGACCAGTGCCCCGCGCGATGGTGCATCGGCGCGGAAATTCGTGGGATCGCGAAAGTTGGTAATCAATGCCAGCCGCCCCGCCTGTTCCGACACGCCGATCCACGTGCCGCCCGATTTCAGGTCGCGTCCGGCGGTGATTCCGCTCCCATCGTTCCAGCGAGACAGCGGCGCGGTGGGGCGGTCGTGGAATTCGTCACGATTGGCGATGACGACCAAAGGGTAATCCGGGTCGCACCGCCACGCGCAGACGGCGATGCACATCAGATCAGGCCCTTACTCTTGAGCGACACATGCCCCGCACGCCCGATGATGATATGATCGTGGACCGTGATGTTCAGCAACCGCCCCGCCTCGGCAATGCGGTTGGTGATCTGGATGTCGGCGCGGCTGGGTTCCGGGTTGCCGCTGGGGTGATTGTGCACAAGGATGAGCGCTGCCGCGCCCAGTTCCATCGCGCGGCGGATCACTTCGCGCGGGTGGATCGCGGCTTCGTCCAACGATCCGTCGCCAAGGTGCTCGTCCTGAATCAGCCGGTTCTGCGCATTCAGATAGAGCACGCGCACACGCTCGACCGTCAGGTGCGCCATATCGATGGTGAGGTAGTCGATCAGCGCCTGCCACGATCCCAGCACCGGCTTGTCCTGCACTTCGGCACGGGCAAGGCGGCGGGTTGCCAGCGCCACGATCTTCAGGGCCGCGGCACTGGTCTCGCCCATGCCGGGGTGCGTTTCCAGCGCCTTGCGATCGGCGTTGAATACGCCCGCCAGACTGCCGAACCGCTGGATAAGCGACCGCGCCAATGGCTTCACATCGCGCCGGGGAATCGCGGTCATCAACAGGTATTCGACGATCTCGTGATCGGCCAGGGCGTCGCTGCCGCCGTCCAGCATCCGGGCGCGCAATCGGGCACGGTGCCCTTTCGGATCGGTCCCATCGTTGCGCGGTTTACCACCGGGGGCATTGCCGCCGTCGCCGATGGGCAGACTGTCCTGACCGCTGCTCAAAAGAAATGCGTCCCCGGTTGCGGCACCGTTCGTGCCGATAATCGTTTTGGACCATTGCCTTTGGCTACGGCCCCGCGCAAGACTTGCGGCGCGGCCATGATAAAACGAATTCCGCGCGGGCGTAACCTGCTCGGCCAGAACAGGATATTCTTCGCAGCCTGACGATGAGCGAAAGTGCCGCCGATCCCGAAGTCGGTCCCGACGACCTCCCGCTGACGCCCCGTCGTCGCAGTCGCATGCGCCGTGCCGCGCTGGCGGGCGGGGCCGTGATCGTCGTCGCGCTGGTCGGCGCATGGTTTTCGCGCGAGCGCATCGCGGACGGCCTCATTGCCGATACACTGGCCAGCTACGACCTGCCCGCGCGATACGAAATCGCCTCGATCGGTCCGGGACAGCAGGTGATCGAGAATGTCGTGATCGGCGATCCGACGAATCCCGACATGACGGTGGACCGCGCGGTCGTGGTCATCAAATACAGCTTCGGCATGCCGCGCATCGGCGGGGTGCGGCTGGTCAATCCGCGCATGTATGGGCGGCTGGTGGACGGGCGGGTCAGCTTCGGCACGCTGGACCGCGTGCTTTATACCGGGCCGTCGGATCAGCCGTTCCGTCTGCCCGATATGCGCGTGGCCATCGATGACGGGCGGGCGCTGATCCGATCAGACTATGGCAACATGGGCGTGAAGCTGGCGGGGCAGGGCAACCTGCGGGGCGGTTTCAGCGGGGTGATGGGCGCAGTCGCCCCGCGCCTGACCGATGGCGACTGCACCGCGCGCGATGCCAGCATTTACGGCACGATCACGATCAAGGACGAGCAGCCGAATTTCTCCGGCCCGCTGCGCTTGGCGGGCATCGATTGCGAACGGCGTGATTTCGCGCTGGGTCAGGCGATGTTGAACCTGAATGCGACCGCATCGAAGGAAATGGACAGCGCCCGGATCAAGGCCAGCGCGCTGAGCGGACGGCTTGCCTACGCCGGGCAATCGCTGGGCAGCCTGGCGGGCGACATTGCGCTGTCCATCGATTCGCGCGGACTGACCAGCGATGTCGACCTGACCGGCGCGGAGGCATCGCTGGCGGGCGTGGCACTAACGCGAGTTGGCGTGGATGGCGCGATCCGGGCGCGCGAGGGTTTCAGCAACCTTGCCTTCGACGGCAGCTTCAGCGGCGTGGGCCTGCGCCCCGGCGGCGGGCTGAATGGCACGCTGGGCGACTTGCAGGCACAGGCGAATGGCACCTTGCTGGCTCCGCTGTTGGCCAAGATGCGCGGTGCACTGGCGCGCGAAGGGGCCCGCAGCACGCTGGACGGCGAGGTTCAGGCGCGATTCGGCAAGGACAGCGCTTCTGTCATCCTGCCCCATTTCGTGTGGAACGGGACCAGCGGCGCGACGCTGCTGGAAATATCGCGCGGTCAGTGGAGCCGTGCCGGGACCGCGCCCGCACGGCTGGCCGGACATTTCACCACCGGCGGACAGAACATGCCGCGCATATCGGGCCGCATGGAGCAGGCCGGTCGCGGAGAGCGGCGGATGCAGGTGTCGATGGCCGAATATGCCGCGGGCGATGCGCGGCTGGCGATCCCTGCGCTCGACGTGCGACAGGATGCGGCAGGCACGGTGCGGCTGAACGGGACGGTCAACGCCAGCGGGGCGATTCCTGGCGGCATGGTGCAGGGGCTGGAACTGCCGGTCAGCGGCGGTTGGCGGCAACGTGGCGGACTGGCGCTATGGCCGGGCTGCGTTACGCCGAAGTTCGCGCGGCTCGAACTGGCCAGCCTGACGTTGCAGCGCCAGAACCTGACGCTTTGTGCGCCGCGTGACGGGGCGATCCTGCGCAGCGATGCGGCGGGCACGCGGTTTGCGGCGGGCGTGCCGTCGCTCGATCTGGCGGGTACGCTGGGTGACACCCCGGCAACAATTCGCGGTGGGCCGGTGGGGCTGGGCATTCCCGGTACGCTGGTGGCGCGCGATCTCGACATTTCGCTGGGGCCGGACGAATCGGCCACGCGCTTTCGTTTAAGCGAGCTGACCGCCGACATCGGCTCCGACATTTCGGGCCGGTTCGAAAATGCAGAGTTCCGGCTTGCCGCCGTGCCGCTGGACGTAGCGCAGGCCTCTGGCGATTGGGCATGGCGCGACGATGCGCTGA
This sequence comes from Croceicoccus naphthovorans, assembly GCF_001028705.1. Lineage (NCBI taxonomy): Bacteria > Pseudomonadati > Pseudomonadota > Alphaproteobacteria > Sphingomonadales > Erythrobacteraceae > Croceicoccus > Croceicoccus naphthovorans. The sequence continues at coordinate 1,237,662 of NZ_CP011770.1, forward strand.
TCATCGAAAACGGCGCGATTCGCGTGACCGACCGGCAGACGGATGCCCGGTTCCAGCCGATGGTCGCCCGCGATGCGACGCTGCGCTTTGCCGACGATACGATCACCGCTGACGCCCTGCTGCGCGAGGAAACGACGGATCGCGAAATCGTGGACACCCATATCGTCCACCGCCTGTCGAGCGGGACCGGCCATGCCGACCTTGCCGTGCGCGGCATTACCTTCGACGATCAGCTTCAGCCCGACACCGTCACCCGCCTTGCGCTGGGCACCATCGCCAACGCCGAAGGTACCGTCACGGGCACCGGACGGATCGACTGGGATGAGGCGGGGGTAACCTCCACCGGGTCGTTCAGCACCGATTCGCTGGACTTCGCCGCCGCGTTCGGGCCGGTCACAGGCCTCTCCGGAACGGTCGAGTTCACCGACCTGCTTGCGCTGAAAACCGCGCCGAATCAGCGGTTGTCGATTCGAGAGATCAACCCCGGCATCGTCGTCGATTCGGGGGTCGTGGATTTCCAGATCGGCGAGAACCTCGCGCTCGACCTCAATGGCGCGACCTTCCCGTTCATGGGCGGAACGCTGACGATGCAGCCGACGCGCATGAACCTCGGCCAGACCGAGGTCCGCAGCTATATTTTCGTGATAGAGGGGCTGGACGCGGCCAAGTTCCTCGAACGCATGGAACTCGCGAATCTTTCCGCCACCGGCACGTTCGACGGCACGATCCCGCTTATCTTCGACGAAAATGGCGGGCGGATCGAAGGCGGCGTGCTCAACTCGCGACAGCCGGGCGGCAACGTGTCTTACGTCGGCGAACTGACGTACGAGGATATCACCCCCATCGCCAACTTCGCCTTCGACGCGCTGAAATCGCTTGATTACCAAAAGATGCGTATCGGACTGGACGGGCGGCTTGAGGGCGAGATCGTCACCAAGGTCCGCATCGACGGAGTGACACAGGGTGAGGGGGCGACCAGCAACATCATCACCAAGCGGCTCGCCAACCTGCCGATCCGCTTCGACGTCAACGTGCGCGCACCGTTTATGCAGCTGCTCTCCAGCTTCAAGTCGCTTTACGACCCGGCATCGGTACGCGATCCGCGCTCGCTGGGCCTGATCGACGGAGAGGGCGAGCCGCTGTTGGGGGCGGAAGTGAACGGCAACGATATTCAGCCATCCGAAAGCGAGACAATGCCATGAATGCTGCCAAATGGACGGCTTTATTGACCTTTGCGACACGCGACAGGCATATCGCCCCGATGATGGTCACGGGGGGAAGAATGCGGCGCATGGCGCAAATCGGCGCAGCTGGCGCGGTGTTATGCGGGCTTTCGGCCTGCATCAACGTGAACGCCCCGGCAGAACCGATCGTCATAGAGCTCAATGTGAACATCAAGCAGGAGGTGCTCTACCGACTCGTCGATTCGGCGGAGGAGAACATCTCGGAAAATCCGGAGATCTTCTGATGACCCGCAAGAACCGCATTATCGCAATTGCGCTGGCGCTGGCCGCCGCGCCCGCGATGTTGGCCGCGCCCTCGTTCGCCGCAGACCGCGACCCGGCTTATGCCGCCGCCCGCGCCAACGGCACGATTGGGGAGAAGATGGACGGCTACCTCGGATTCGTCGGGTCGCCTTCGCCCAGCCTGAAGGCGCTGGTCGACGACCTGAACATTCGCCGCAAGGCCAGCTATGCCGATCGCGCCCGGGCGCAGAGCGTTACGATAGAGGAATTTGCCTTTACGCAGGGCTGTTTGCTGATCGCGCGCACCTCTGCCGGAGAGAAGTATCAGGCCCCCGACGGTTCGTGGCAGACCCGCGGTTCCGGCCCGGCACGGCTTGATCCCCGCTGTCCTTCGGCGGGCTGATCGGGCAGAGTTTTTGCAACAGCGAAGGGGCGGGTCATTCCCGCCCCTTTCTTGTACCTATTTCTGCAGCGCGGAAAAACAGGCGCGTTCGACCATTTGGCCATGTTGACTTGGCCAAACCCCTTTCCTAAAGGGGCCGCGCCCTAGACGGGGTGCTTTGCCGCGCGTGCCGGGCCTTTTTAAAGAGGGGAGCAGCATGAGCGACGAACAATCCGGACGGGAGCCCGTTGGCGAGGATGCGCGCATCGATTCGCTGGACGAGCGGCTGAAGGCCGCCCGACAGCGTGAAGATGATCGCAACCGGCCGCAAGTGCAGGGGGCCGATGCGAACTATCGCATGGGGTCAAAGGTACTGGCGGAACTGCTTGGCGGGCTTATCGGAGGCGGGCTTATCGGCTGGGTCATTGACCGGTTCGCCGATACGTCGCCCTGGGGTCTGTTGGTGATGTTGTTCCTTGGGATCATCGTTGCCTTCAGGAACATCATACGGATTTCGAACCGGCGTCCCGACTGATCCCATTGGGGGGATAAGTAAGGGGCGCTGTCGTTCATAAGGCGACAGGGAAACACGCGTGGCAACCGAAGCCAAAGTCGACCCGATGCACCAGTTCACGATCGAGCCGATGTTCGGCACCGATCACCTGGAACTGCTGGGCTATAATATCGCCTTCACGAACTCGGCGCTGTGGATGGCGATCGCTGCCGTCGCGCTGTGGATCTTCGTGGCGGGCGGTCTGAAGCGTCAGCTGGTCCCCGGCCGTTGGCAGGTGGCCGTCGAAAGCTTCACCGGCTTTGTCGACGATATGCTGGAAGCGAACATTGGCAAGGAAGGGCGCAAGTACGTGCCCTATATCTTCTCGCTGTTCATGTTCATCCTGTTCGCGAACGTTCTGGGCCTGATGCCGCTGGGTGTCGTTGGCGTTCATCCCTTTACCTTTACCAGCCACTTCACGATCACCGGCATCCTCGCGATCATCAGCTTCGCGATCGTGCTGATCGTCGGATTCGCCAAGCACAAGTTCCATTTCTTCAGCCTGTTCGTGCCGCACGGCACGCCGTTGCCGATGATCCCGCTGATCTTCTGCATCGAACTGGTGTCGTTCATGGTTCGCCCGTTCAGCCTTGGCCTGCGACTGTTCGTCGCGATGATGGCCGGCCACGTCCTGCTGGAAGTGCTGTCCAGCTTCGTGATCGACGGGTTGAACGCGATGGCGACAGGCATCGGCCCGGTCGTCGCGGTACTCAGCTTCATTCTGATGGTGGCGATCTGCGCTCTGGAAATTCTGGTCGCCGGCATTCAGGCCTACGTCTTCGCGCTGTTGAGCTCGCTGTACATCAACGACGCAGAGAACCTTCACTAAGTTTATCTATCGCCAATTTTGGCCAATTATCTGAGATTCAAGGAAAAGGAGTTATGGAAATGGACGCAGAAAGCGCAAAGCTGATCGGTGCGGGCCTCGCTGCTATCGGTGCCGGCATGGCCGCCATCGGCGTGGGTAACGTCTTCGGTTCGTTCCTGGAAAGCGCGCTGCGCAACCCGGGTGCCGCCGACGGTCAGCAGGGCCGCCTGTTCATCGGCTTCGCCGCCGCCGAACTTCTCGGCCTGCTCTCGTTCGTCGTCGCGATGATCCTGATCTTCGTCGCCTGATCGAACGTACCGGCCTTTCCGGCTCGCCCATCGTGGCGGGCCGGGCAGGCCACCTGATTTGTTACTGCTTGAACACGTGACAGGACGCCATCCGCGATGCCCCAGATAAGCCAGTTGGCCGCGACCTACTCCAGCCAGATTTTCTGGCTGCTGCTGATTTTCGGTCTGGTCTTCTTCGTCATCGGCAAGGGTATGGTGCCCAAGGTGATGGATACCGTCGCCCTGCGTGACAAGCAGATTGCCGACGACCTTGCCGCTGCCGAACAGGCGCGCGCGAACGCCGATGCCGAGGAAGAGGCATGGCGCAAGCGTGAGAACGCCAATCGTGCAGAAGCACAGGCCGTCATCGCCAAGGCGAAGGCCGATGCCGCCGCCGCGACCGAAAAGAAGCTGAACGCCGCGCAAAAGCGCATCGACAAGAAACTCGCCGAAGCGGATGAGCGGATTGCCGAGGCGCGCGACGCCGCCGCCGCAGAGATCGAGGACGTCGCCAGCGAGGCGGCAGCCGAGATCGTGCAGCGTTTGGCCGGTATCGCGGTGTCGCCCGCAGCCGCACGCACGGCCGTGAAGGAGGCCCTCTAAATGTCCGGTTTCCTGACCGTTCTTGCCGCCACCGACGGTTCGGCCGTTGTCGAGGAGCATCTCGACAACGCCGATCACCTCGAAGGGCTTGAGGAAGATCACGGCGGCGAACATGCCGTTCCCGTCGCGTTCGGCTTTATCGGCCCGACGGCGTGGGTCAGCCTTGCGATGCTTACCTTTATCGCCATCCTGCTGTGGAAGGGCGTGCCCAAACTGATCACCGGCGGCCTCGACAAGAAGATTGCCGAGATCAAGTCGCAGCTGGACGAGGCCAAGACCTTGCGTGCCGAAGCCGAAGCCTTGCGCAAGGAATACGCCGACAAGATCGCAAATGCCGAAAAGGACGCTGCGGCCATGCTGGAGCATGCGCGCAGCGAGGCCGACGCGATTGTCGCCAAGGCCGAAACCGATGGCAAGGCGATGGTGGAGCGTCGCAAGAAGATGGCCGAGGAAAAGATCGCCGCTTCCGAGCGCGCCGCGGTCGAGGAACTGCGCGAACGCGCGGCTCGCGCTTCGGCTGCCGCGGCCGGTGCGATCATCGCCGAAAAGCACGACGCAAGTGCCGACGGCGCGCTGGTGGATCGCACGATCTCCGCGCTCTGAGCGCCTAGCCCTCTAAAGTTGCTGGAAAAATTGCGGCGGGTCGATCCTTTGGATCGACTCGTCGTTTTTTACATATTATTCCAGTTTGTGCAGGTGGTCGCAGCCTGTGCAAAAAAGGACGAGAGGGATGGGAGAGCTTCGCCAGCTAACGGCGTTGGGCGTCGATTACGGCAACCTTGTCTGGAATATCCTTGATCAGAGCCCCGATTGCATCAAGGTTCTCAGCCCGCTGGGGGAACTCGAATACATGAACCCGAACGGCCGGGTCGCGATGGAAATCGACGACTTTGCGCAGGTGTCGGGTCAGCCGCTGGCCGATCTGTGGCCAGAGGAAAGCCGCCCGTTGCTGCGCGACGCCATTTACAAAGCGGCACTGGGTCAGAAGAGCCGGTTCGAGGCATACTGTCCGACCGCCAAGGGCAATCCACGCTGGTGGGAAGTGTCGGTATCGCCGATCCGTGCGGCCGATGGGCGCGTTTCGCACGTGCTGTGCAGTTCGCGAGACTTGTCGTGGTGGAAGGAAGAGGAGCTGCGTAAGGAGGCCGCCGACGGCCGCGCCATGCACCGCGCGCGCAACCACCTTGCGGCCATCGGTGCCTTGGCGCGCTTGTCGCTGGGCGGCGATCCGCTGGGCAAACAGGTTTCGGCACGTTTGCTGGATCGGCTTGAGCGGCTGACGAGTGTATTCGACCTGATTTCCGACCGTGCTACCCTGATCCCGCTTGGTGTCATCGTTGATCGAAGCCTGTCGAAGATGCGGGGCGATCCGTCCTGCAGGATCGATCCTGCGCCCAAAGTCATGTCGACAGCGACACGGCGCGGACGGTGGCAATCGTGCTGGGTGAATTGGAAGCCAATGCGATTGCGCATGGCGCGCTGTCGTCACTGGGCGGTCGGGTCGATTTGGCACTTATGCGGGATTGCGGTCAGCTCGTCTTTGCGTGGCGCGAAACGCTGAATGCCGCGCCGACGACAATCGAACCGGCCAATGGCCTGCGCCTCGCGACCCGCCTTTCGGCAGGGATGGCTGAGCCACTGACCGTGGAGGTCGTTCCGGGCGGTCTGCTAGCCCGTTTCGCGATTGAGGTGACCTGAACGCCGCGCGGGGCGGTTAGAACGAATCCTTCGCGCTGCGCAGCGCCGCGAAGGTTTCGACCGCGTCGCCGCCGCCCCAGCGCGCCTGCATGTCCGGATCGTCGGCGCGCAGGAACGGGTTCGTCTCGCATTCGCGGCTGAGGCGGGCAGGCACGGTCGGGTCACCGCGTGAACGACGCTCGGCGATTTCCTCGACATAGGTTGCCAGCGCGCGGTTCTCCGGGTCGGCGTGGGTCGCAAAGCGCACGTTCGATTCGGTATATTCGTGCGCGCAGTAGAGCAGCGTTTCGCCCGGCAGATCGCGTACGCGTTTAAGGCTTGCCCAGAATTGCGGCGCGGTCCCTTCGAACATGCGTCCGCAACCCAGCGCGAAGACGGCATCGCCGACGAAGGCGATGCCTGCCGATGGTACGTGATAGGCGCAGTGCCCAATCGTGTGTCCGCCAACGTCTATCACGGTCGCTTCGTGAGCACCGATCCTGACGGTATCGCCGCCAGCGACAGTGCGGTCGATAGCCGCGATTTTCGGCGCTTCGACTTCCGGCGCGGTGATGGTGCATCCGGTGGCAGCTTTGATCGCCTCGTTCCCGCCAGCGTGATCGGGGTGCCAGTGCGTGTTCCAGATCTGGGTGATCTGCCAGCCTTTAGCGGCCGCCTCGCGCAAATAGGCGTCGGCGTCGGGCGTATCGATACAGACTGTTTCGTTGCTGTCGGTGTCGTGCAGCAGATAGCCGTAGTTGTCGGACAGGCAGGGGAACTGGTGAACTTCGAGCATGACGCCTCCTCTTGGCGTCACAGATAGGTGCTGGGCTTGGGGAATGCAAAAGGCCCGCCGACTCCAGGGGGAGCGGCGGGCCTGTCTGCTTTTGGCGGGGCCGTCACGGGCGTAAATCCCGTGATGCTCGACGGGCAGCTTGCGCTGCCCGCCACCGCCGACACTGCGGCTTAGTTCTTGCCCTTCAGCGCTTCGCCGAGGATGTCGCCCAGCGACGCGCCGGAATCGGACGAGCCGTACTGTTCCACGGCCTGCTTCTCTTCCGAGATCTGGCGTGCCTTGATCGAGAAGTTCGGCTTTTTGGTGCGGTCGAAACCGATAACCATTGCGTCGACCTTCTGACCGGTCTGGAAGCGATCGGGACGCTGTTCGTCGCGGTCGCGGCCAAGGTCCGAACGCTTGATGAAGCCGGTTGCGCCATCGTCGCCGACCTGAACTTCGAGGCCGCCATCGCGGACTTCGAGAACGGTGACGGTGACCACGTCGTTACGCTTGAGGCCCGATGCCGAGGCAGCGCCGTCAGCCGACGGGGCACCCTTTTCGAGCTGCTTCATGCCAAGGCTGATGCGTTCCTTGTCGGTGTCGACGTCCAGAACCACGGCCTGAACCTGCTCGCCCTTGCGGTGCAGGGCCAGCGCGTCTTCGCCGGAAATGCCCCACGCGATGTCCGACATGTGGACCATGCCGTCGACGTCGCCCGGAAGGCCGATGAACAGGCCGAACTCGGTCGCGTTCTTGACTTCGCCTTCGACGGTCGAGCCAACCGGGAACTTCTCTGCGAAATCGTCCCACGGGTTCGACTGGGCCTGCTTGAGGCCAAGGCTGATGCGGCGCTTGTCGGCGTCGACTTCCAGCACCATGACTTCGACTTCCTGGCTGGTCGAGACGATCTTGCCGGGGTGGACGTTCTTCTTGGTCCAGCTCATTTCCGAAACGTGGACCAGGCCTTCGATGCCCGCTTCCAGTTCGACGAACGCGCCGTATTCGGTGATGTTGGTGACGGTGCCGGCCAGCTTCGCGCCGACCGGGTACTTCGCACCGACGCCGTCCCACGGATCCGATTCCAGCTGCTTCATGCCAAGGCTGATGCGCTGCGTTTCGGGGTTGATGCGGACGATCTGGACGGTGACGGTGTCGCCGATGTTCACCACCTCGTTCGGGTGGTTGACGCGCTTGTAGCTCATGTCGGTGACATGCAGCAGGCCGTCGATACCGCCGAGGTCGACGAACGCACCGTAATCGGTGATGTTCTTGACGACGCCGTCGATGACCTGGCCTTCTTCAAGGTTGCCGATCAGTTCGCTGCGCTGTTCCGCGCGGGTCTCTTCAAGGACGGCGCGACGCGAAACGACGATGTTGCCGCGGCGGCGATCCATCTTGAGGATCTGGAACGGCTGCGGAATGCCCATCAGGGGCGCGATGTCGCGGACGGGGCGGATATCGACCTGCGAACCGGGCAGGAAGGCCACGGCGCCGTCGAGGTCGACGGTGAAGCCGCCCTTGACGCGGCCGAAGATCGAGCCTTCGACGCGCTTGCCTTCGCCGAATTCGCTTTCAAGGCGATCCCACGCGGCTTCGCGGCGGGCGCGGTCGCGGCTGAGCATCGCTTCGCCGTCGGCGTTCTCGACGCGGTCGACGAAAACTTCGACTTCGTCACCGACGTTGAGTTCGCCGTCTTCGCCGTTGCGGCCGAATTCAGCAAGGCGCACGCGGCCTTCGCTCTTCAGGCCGACGTCGATGATCGCCATGCCGTTTTCGATGTTGGTGACGGTGCCTTTGACGACACGGCCCTCGAAACCGCCATCGGCTTCGGAGCCGAGGGTTTCGTCGAGCATTTTCGCGAAATCGTCGCGAGTGGGATTGGCTGAAGTTGCCATGTGTTCAGGTCTTCCTGTTCTGTCTGCTACCGGCCACCGGTTTTACCGGGGTCTTTCACCGCCTCCCGCACCATTGCGGGGCTAGCGGGGCAAGAGGGCCGAGCTCTCCGCGATGGCCGAATACTGCCGCGAAGGTCCGTTAAAGCCGAGGCTGTTAGGGACGGGCGCGCGTCTAAGTCAGATGCGCGCGAAAGGCAAGGAAAACCGCGATCTTCGCGTTATTCGGCGGCCTTGCGGGCCAGCAGGTCGTCAACGATGCGGATCGCTTCGGCCAGCGACTGCGCGGCATTGAGGTTTGAATTGTCGAGCGTGACGGCATCGGGCGCTTCGACCAGCGGGGCCTCCGCCCGATTGCGGTCGCGCGCGTCGCGGGCGATCAGGTCCTCGCGGATCGCGTCCAGCGTCACGTCCTGACCCCGCCTTACCATCTCGGCATGGCGGCGCTGGGCGCGGGCCTCGACACTGGCGGTGACGAACAGCTTCACGTCGGCATCGGGCGCAATGACGGTGCCGATGTCGCGCCCGTCCAGCACCGCGCCGCCGGGGCGAGCGGCGAATTCACGCTGGCGTTCCAGCAGAGCGGCGCGCACGCGTTTGTGCACCGAGACTCGGCTTGCCAGCGCGCCGACGTTTTCGCCGCGCAATTCGGGGTCTTTGAGCAGCGAATCGGGAAAACCGGTTGCCTCTACCGCCGCCAGCGGATCATCCGGGTCGATACCCATCATCCGCGCCTGCATACCGACCGCCCGATAGAGCAATCCGGTGTCGAGGTGCGCCAGCCCATAATGCTTGGCCAAGCCGCGCGCGATCGTGCCTTTGCCGCTGGCGGTGGGGCCGTCGACGGCGATGACGATGCGGCGTTTCATTGGGCGCTCCTGCGATTGCGCATGGCCTTGACCAGACCCCAGATCGCGATGGCGGCCCAGAACCCTTCCAGCACCAGAGAGGGCAGGTTGGGGTGATAGACCAGCGATACGGTCAGCAAGGCCGCGCCCAGCAGGTTCACGCCATGCTGCACGAAAGGGTTCGGTTCGGCCTTTCCGGTCAGGTAGGCATAGGCGAAGATGATGCAGGCCATGCCGGCAAAGCCGACCAGCGTAGGCATGTCGATCGGCGGAACTGTCACTGGGCTGACGCGGCTTGTGCCAGCAGGACTTCGAATGTCGGGAAGCTGGTGCGGATCGGGGCGGTATCGTCCACCTCCACGCCGCCAGTGCTGGCAAGGCCCGCGATGGCCATGCTCATGGCGATGCGGTGGTCGAGGTGGGTGACGACTGCTTCGTCGGTGGTGGTGCCGGTAAGCGGCGTACCGCCCGTGCCATCAATGACAAGGCCGTCTTCGCGTTCTTCGATACGCGCACCCGCCAGCGTCAGCGCAGCGGCCATCGCGGCAAGGCGGTCCGATTCCTTGACGCGCAACTCGTCCAATCCGCTCGTGACCGTGCGCCCCTTGGCGAGCGAGGCGGCGACGAACAGCACGGGAAACTCGTCGATCATCGCAGGCGCTACCGCCGGATCGACATCGATCCCGGTCAGCGCGGAATGCCGCACGCGCAAGTCGGCGACCGGCTCTCCACCAACTTCGCGGCGGTCCAGTTCTTCGATGCTTCCGCCCATCTGGCGCAGCACATCGAACAGAGCGGCGCGGGTGGGGTTCAGGCCGACATTCTCGATCACGAGGTCGCTGCCTTCGACAAGCAATGCCGCGACGACGAAAAACGCGGCGGAGGACGGATCACCCGGCACCACGATCTGCTGAGCACGAAGGTTTGCCTCGCCGTGAATGCGGATTACGCGGTCGCCGTCGATCTCCTCGACGGTCAACTGCGCACCGAACCCTGTCAGCATGCGTTCGGTATGGTCGCGCGTCGGCACTGGCTCGATCACTGTCGTTATGCCCGGCGTGTTCAGGCCGGCCAGCAGCACCGCGCTCTTCACCTGCGCGCTGGCGACCGGCAGGCGATATTCGATTGGCACTGCCGGATGCGCGCCGCGCATCGTCAGCGGCAGCGTCTGAGAATTGTTGGCACCCGGCGCGCAAGTGAAATCCGCGCCCATCTGCGACAGCGGTTCGGTCACGCGCCCCATCGGGCGTTTCGACAGGCTGGCATCGCCGGTCAGCGTCGCGGTAATCCCGTGACTGGCGATCACGCCCATCAGCAGGCGGGTCGAAGTGCCCGAATTGCCCATGTCCAGCGCTGCCTGCGGTTGCAGCAAGCCGCCGACGCCTACGCCGTCGATGTTCCAGGCGCCGTCGCGGGTCCGTTCTACGCCCGCGCCCATCGCACGCATCGCGGCGGCGGTGGCCATCACGTCTTCGCCTTCCAGCAACCCGGTCACGGTGGTGCGGCCCACGGCCAGCGCGCCGAACATGATCGAACGGTGGCTGATCGATTTGTCGCCCGGCACACGGACCCGTCCGGTCAACGGTCCAGCGACGGAAAAGCGGCGGGGAGAGGGCGTTTCAGGTTGGCTCATCAGAAAGGTAACGGCTCCGGTTCGGCGGCGGCTTTTGACAGGGGCGCGCCCCTATGGCAAGGCGCGCGCTTCGTCGCGGGGCCAAGGTCGCTTGCAGGCCCGATTCCGCGCACCCAGATATCGCCAGAACACGCAAATACCACCAAACGCGCCCCGCATCCGGGGCAACCAGACGAGGAAATTCATGGTCAAGCCAGAATGGGGTGCAAAGCACACCTGCCCGAAGTGCGGCACCCGCTTCTACGATCTCGGCAAGGACGATCCGGTCACCTGCATCGAATGCGGCAACGAATGGACGCCCGAGCCGGTGCTGAAGTCGAAACAGCCGATCCCGTACGAGGAACAGAAGCAAACCGAAAAGCAGGACGATAGCGATCTTGGCGACGACGATCTGGACATCGACGTCGACGACGATGACGATTCGCCCGACAACGATGTCGATCTTGGCGGCGACGACGATCTTGGCGTGACCAAGGCCAAGGACGACGACAGCGACGATACCTGATCCGCGAATGCGCCGCCTGTTCGGTTAAATCGGACAGGCGGCAAAAACGCGAAATTTCCCTCTTGCATGGGGGAAGGCCGGTCCCTAAAGAGCGGCTCCCGACGCGCTTCGGCACAGTCGGAAACGGTTCGCCACCCAGGCCGGGCCGCAGATGAAAATCGATGGATTTCGGGGCCGTAGCTCAGCTGGGAGAGCGCTACAATGGCATTGTAGAGGTCAGGGGTTCGATCCCCCTCGGCTCCACCATCGATCTCCCCACCTTTCCTGCACATCATGCCCGGCGCGGTTGCGCCCGGCGCAGCGCTGGCTATTAGCCGCGGGGCAGGAGGTGCCTTATGGCCAAACGCTACTGGCTGATGAAATCCGAACCCGACGTCTATTCGTGGGACGACCTTTGCGAAGAGGGTGAGGGGACGTGGGACGGCGTGCGCAACTATCGTGCGCGCAACAACCTCGCCGCCATGAAAAAGGGCGAGCGGTTCTTCTTCTACCATTCCAACATCGGGCTGGAGATCGTCGGCATTGCCGAGATCAGCGTGGCGGGCATCACCGATCCCACCGATGAGACGGGCAAGTGGGCCGCAGTGAAGGTGAAGCCGGTGAAGAAGCTGGACCATCCGGTCACGCTGAAACAGGTGAAGGCGACGCCCGAACTGGCCGAGATGGAACTGGTCAAGCAATCGCGCCTGTCCGTGAGCGAGGTCATGCCCGACGAGTGGAAAAAAATCCTGTCGATGTCCAAAAAAGGCTGATCTTTCCATCGCTTCGCGGCCTGAGCGGGATGCGATGGTTAACGCCATTGTCCCGGTCCGGGGCAGAGGGCGCAAGACGTCTTGGATAGCTACGTAAAGGCCCGTATTTAAGGAACGGTTACCGCGCGCGAGACGTTAATCGGGTGAACCAACCCACAGGATTACCGCACCGCACGCGATACAGATCAGGAGCCTGACGCCCGATGCCGACTGCCGCCCTCGAACCCGCTCGTGAGCCCGCACTGGCCCCCACCGCCGCCCCGCGCCGGTTCCGGGCGGCCATGCTGCGGCGGCCGACATTCGGGCGACGCAAGGGCGCGGCGTTGCCGCCGATTGCGGAAGACGACACCGGCACGTTCAGGATTACCAATCAGGACGTGCGCGATTTCCTGATGGCCTATTCGGCTTGCTTTATGGCGGTGATCGGCTTCTTCGCCTGATCGCCTATTCCGCGATGGCGGGCTCTTCGATTTCTGCCTGATAGAGTATCCAGCCCAACCACGCCGAGATCACGCACATCGCCGCCGCCAGAAGCAACTGATCCACGATCGCAACGCCCAGCCACGTCAGGCCCATCGCGATAAGGGCCCCGGCGGCCATCGCAGCAGAGTTGACGATATTGTTCGCCGCAACAGTTCGTGCGGTTTGCGACTTGTCGACCACGGTGGTCAGAAACGCATAGAGCGGCACGACGAAAATGCCGCCCGCGACCGCGATGCCCAACAGGCACAACAGCAGCGGAATCGCCAAGGGCTGCACCACGAACTCGCTGATCGAATAAAGCCCTTCGTGCTGCGGCCATGCCTTGCAGACGAGGTGGAAAGCCACGACGAACAGGCCCATAACCACGACCGCCGCAGGGGCATGGCGGGCCGAAACCTCTCCCTTCAACAGCGCGTTGATGGTCATCGACCCGGCTGCGACTCCGATGGAAAAGACGACGAGGAACAGGCTGGCCACTTCCTTGCTTGCGGTCAGCACGTTCTTCGCAAGTGGCGGGAACTCGATGAACAGCACCGCGCCGATGGTCCAGAAAAAGCTGATCGCAAGGATCGCGTAGAATACCCGCTTTTCCTCCATCGTGGCGCGCACGACGTTGATCGAGGAGCGGATGATGTTGAAATCCACCGACTCGCCCACGGCCTGAGCCGGAGCAGGGGGGACCTGACGCCCGCTGAACCAGCCGATGACCGCGATAATCATGACGATCGCGGCGGCGATTTCCACCGCGATGAACCCGGCAAGGATCGTGCCCGCCAGCACAGCGAGATAGGTTGCCGCCTCGATCAGGCCGGTGCCCGCCAGCACCTCATTCTTCTGCAAGTGCTGCGGCAGGATCGCGTACTTGATCGGTCCGAAAAACGTCGAATGCGCGCCAAGTCCGGTCAAAGCCACCAGCATCAGGGGAATCGCAACCGTCGTGACGGCGATGTCCAGCCACGCCAGTATCAACCCGCCCGCGCCGATCGCCATGATCCCGATTTCGGCCAGCTTCACCCATCGGATAATCGCCGCCTTGTCGCGCATATCGGCCAGTTGTCCCGATACGGCGGAAAACAGCACATAGGGCAGGGTGAACAGGCCCGACGCGATGGCAGAGAACTGCGCCTCCTGCTCTGCCGTGCTGTAAACCTGATACACGACGAACAGCACCATCGCGTTCTTGTACAGGTTATCGTTGAACGCCCCCAGCAGCTGGGTGACGAACAGGGGCAGGAAACGGCGCCGGGTGAGAAGGTGGGTGGTAGTCGTCATGCGGGGGTGTGGCACCCGTGCTTAATGGGGACAGGCGATAGGGCAACCCCCGACAACGCTTTTGCCCGGCGCGCTTTCACGCTATGCGCCGGGATGAGACACGATCGCGGACCATGCTGACCCTTCCAAACATCCTGACCCTGTCGCGCATTTTCGCGGTTCCCTTGCTGGTTACGCTGTTGTGGTGGCCTGACTGGACGTTGGGCCACTGGATCGCTTTTGCGCTTTATTGTGTCGCGGGCATTACCGATTATTTCGACGGGATGCTGGCGCGGGCCAGCGGGCGGGTCAGCCGACTGGGCATCTTTCTGGATCCGATCGCCGACAAGATCATGGTCGCCGCCGTCATCCTGGTGCTGGTCCACACCGGTATCATACCGGGAATTCATGTTCTGGCGGCTCTCGTCATCCTGTTAAGAGAGATAATGGTCTCGGGGCTGAGAGAGTTCCTTGCGGGCGTCCAGGTTTCGGTTCCGGTGTCGAAACTGGCCAAGTGGAAAACGACGTTTCAGATGCTGTCGCTGGGCGCGTTGATCGTGTCTGGCGCATTGCCGAACGTGGCGTTCGTGTACTGGACGGGGATGATCTCTCTATGGGCTGCGGCGCTGCTGACGGCGATAACCGGTTGGGATTACCTGCGGATCGGCCTGCGCCACATGGATTAGGGCGATCGTTTCGTGCGGTACGATTGACGTGTGACAGCGCGATCCTTACAACTCTTTCATGTTAAAGCGATTTCGCGAACGATATCTGGACCTTCTGGGGTCGATCTACCTTTATAACGAGCATCGAGGATATACCGCGATCGATCGAGTCCTCGATGCGATCCGCGCTCGTTCGCCCGACGATCATGTCTTGATCGCGGCGGTGGAACGCCACCGCGCGGACGAGCGCAAGCACTACGACATGTTCCGCCGCTGGTTCGAATTGCGCGGAGCGATGCCGCTGTCGGTGGATCGCACCTGCGGGCATATCGACCGGTTTGTCGAGATCATGTTTCGCAAGCGTATCGACGATCTGGATACGCAAAAGGTGATCGACGACGACGGCCAGTTCGAAAAGCTCTGCCGCGTGATCTCGCTGACCGAGCAGCGCGGGTTCCGGCAGGTCGAGATATTGCTGGCGCATCCCTTGGTGCGTGACGACAAGGTGCTGATGAAGATCTTCGCCATCATCCATCGCGACGAACCGAGCCACTGGGCGCCTTACGATGGCTGGCTGAAGGCCAACGGCAAGCGCGATCCGAAATGGTGGGAGCGGGCGGTTGACACCTTCATCCATTCCGAACTGCTGTTCCTGAAACTGCCCGCATTGTTCGTGAACCCCTTCGTGCGGCGGCGGGGGGATTGGCCCGATGCGCACGACGCGGCACCGGTTGGGCCGAATGCCCGCGAACTGGCGCTTCTCGCGGAATGAGCGGCGTGGGCGCTGCGGCGGCCAAGGTCGTCGCCGATCATCGCAAGGGTGGGTTGATCGCGCGGCTGTTTTCCCGGCGGGCGGCGGCCATGCTGGGGCGCAACACGGTTGCGTCGTGCCTGGCCTTTGCGGTCAGCTTTTCGGTCCTGTGGGTGCTGGTCGAACGATTCGCCGTGGGCGAGGTTCTGGCGGCCACCGTCGGCTTCGTCGTCGCCAATTCGCTGCACTACCTGTTGGGCCGAACGTGGATTTTCCGGGGTACTGACCGTGCGGTGGGCAAGGGTTATGTCTATTTCCTCGCCACCGGGGGCATGGGGCTGGCCATTACGATGGGCCTCTATGCGTTGGTGCTGGAATATACCGCGATCAACTACCTCGTCGCGCGGGTGTTCGTGTCGGTCTTTGCCGGACTGGCGATGTTCACGATCAACGCGACATTGAACTTCCGCCGACTATAAGCGCCGCATCACGGGCGGAGGGATCGGATGCGCATCGCGCTGTTTTCGGGCAATTACAATTATCTGCGCGAAGGCGCGAATCAGGCGTTGAACCGCCTCGTCGGCTGGCTGGAGGGCACGGCGGGGCATCAGGTTCGGGTCTATTCGCCTGTTACCGATACCCCCGCTTTCGAGCCTGCCGGAACGCTGGTGCCGGTCCCATCGATTGCCTTGCCGGTGCGGAGCGAGTTTCGGCTGGCGACGGGTTTGCCCAAAGCGATCCGGCGCAACATCGCGCAGTTCAAACCAGACATCGTGCACGTCTCCACGCCCGACATCCTGAACACCCGCGCGCAGACTTTCGCCAAGCAAATCGGCGTGCCCGTGGTCGCCAGTCAGCACACCCTGTTCGAGACCTATCTCGACTATTACCGCATAGGCTGGCTGCGCCCACTGGCCGAAGCGCATCTGGACCGGTTCTATCGCCGCAGCGACCATGTCGTTACGCCGACCGAAACACTGGCGGCGCAGATGCGCGAAACGCGGGGCGATCGGCGGGCCAGCGTCTGGAGCCGGGGTATTGACCGCGCTTTGTTCGATCCCGCGAGGCGTTCGCCGGATTGGCGGCGTGCACAGGGCATCGCTGATCACGAAATCGCGGTGCTGTTTTTCGGGCGGCTGGTGCTGGAAAAGGGCATCGCCGACTATGTCGAGGCGATCCGCCGTTTGCGGGCGCAAGGTCTGCCCGTCCGCCCGCTGGTGGTGGGTGAGGGGCCGGGGCGCAGCGCGTTCGGCCCGCTCGACGATGCGGTGCTGACTGGGCATCTGGAGGGCGAAGCATTGGCCCGCGCGGTGGCGAGCGCCGATCTCTTTCACCATCCCAGCACGACCGAGACGTTTGGCAACGTCGTGCTGGAAGGTTTGGCGGCGGGCTTGCCGATTGTCGCCGCCGATGCGCCGGGATCGCGCGAATTGCTCGATCACGGGGCGGCGGGGGTTCTCTACGCACCGCGCGATCTGGATGCGGCGGTCGCGGCGTTGGCTGGGCTTGCTGCCGACCGGGACAGTCGCAAAGCTATGGTTAAGGCCGCCCGCAACCGCAGCGGGGGCTTTTCCTGGGACGCCGCCTCCGCTTCGGTAGAGCAGGTCTATCGCGACCTGCTCGGCGATACCCGCCCATAAAAAAGGGGCACCCGCAGGCGCCCCTCTCTTATTGGGATCGATCCGGCTCTCAGAGCTGGCCGAGCATGTGCTCTGCGCTCGATACCTCGAAGCTGCCGCCTTCTTCGACATTCAGCTGCGTGACCTTGCCGTCGTCGACAACCGCCGACCAACGCGATCCGCGCTGGCCCAGGCCAAAGCCCGAACCGTCCATCGTCAGGCCCAGCGCCTTGGCCATCTCGCCATTGCCGTCGGCCAGCATGGTGATCGCTTCGGAACCGTCGCGTTCCTTCCACGCCTGCATGACGAAGGGATCGTTGACGGCGGTGCAGGCGATTTCGTCCACGCCCTTGGCCTTCAGTTCGTCCGCCTTTTCGACGAAGCCCGGCAGGTGCTTGGCCGAACAGGTCGGGGTGAACGCGCCCGGAACCGAGAACAGCGCGACTTTCTTGCCCGCGAAGTAATCCTTCGACGAAACCTTTTCCGGACCCTCCGAGGTTGCCTTTACCAGCGTCACATCGGGCAGCGAGTCCCCAACCGAAATCGTCATGTGCTTATCCTTTCAAGCGTGTCTTGCGCAGGCGACAGATAGCGACGGTCTGTGACACCGCAAGGCGTGACCCGCCGTATCGTGGTTAAAATCGCTTTACTGCCTGCCTTTAAGTTTCCGTAAAGTTATTGGCGGAGGCTGCACCCCATCGAAGACCAGCCAGATTCATCGATCGGGGAGCATCAACAATGGGAATTTTCGGAAAGTTCATTGCGACCGCGGCATCGGCCGGGCTTGTCGCCGCCGCCTTCACGCCGGCTCAGGCCGCAGCCAGCGACTATTCCAGCGCCGAAAAGCTGCGCAAGCTGGACATCATGCTGATGGTGACCGCGCTGCGCTGCCGCCATGGGGCCGACGGGTTTCAGCGCGATTACGACAAGTTTGCGGTGAAGCATAACGTCGCGCTGCAGGGTGCCGCCCGCACGCTGCAAACGTCGTATAACAGCAAGTACGGCGCCAAGGGTGCCAAGCGTCATCTGGACAAGATCAGCGTCAGCATGGCCAACCAGTACGGTCAGGGCCATCCTTGGCTGGAATGCGCGGAATTGAAGCAGGTAACCAGCGATCTCGCCGCGGATCGGGACAGCCACCGACTCCTGGCGGCGGCTGACCAGTTGCTTGCAAAAAGCCGGCCCGCGCGCTTCGCTTCCTCCTTTTAAAGTGAGGCACGCAAAACCGGCACACGGTTCGTCCATGCGCCAGCCGCCAGGGGTGCGTGGATGAAACAGGGGATCACTGCGGGGGTCGCCTCGATGGTTTCGACCGGGTCACGAGGGGGGCCGCGGTGATCGTGTCAGGGCCGCGGGGTGATATAAAGGTTTCTTTATATTTGCCCTGAGGACGGAGAGCGGGTAGAGGCCGGAGCCATCCGGGTACTCTACCCGCTTTTCCTGTTTCATGCCTCCAGAGGAGCAGCCCGTGGCCACTGCCGCAGCCCAGAACGACTACGTAATCGCCGACATCGCCCTTGCCGACTATGGGCGCAAGGAAATCGCGATCGCCGAAACCGAAATGCCCGGCCTGATGGCGCTGCGCGAGGAATATGGCGCATCGCAGCCGTTGAAGGGCGCGCGGATCACCGGATCGCTTCACATGACGATCCAGACCGCAGTGTTGATCGAAACACTGGTGGCGCTGGGTGCAGAGGTCCGCTGGGCGACGTGCAACATCTTTTCGACGCAGGACCACGCCGCCGCCGCCATCGCCGCACAGGGCATTCCGGTTTTCGCGATCAAGGGCGAAAGCCTTGCCGATTACTGGGATTACGTCGGTCGCATTTTCGATTGGGGTGACGGTGAAACGGCGAACATGATCCTGGACGATGGTGGCGATGCCACGATGTTCGCGCTGTGGGGCGCCCGTCTGGAGGCGGGCGACGAACTGCCCGACCCGGAAAATGCCGAGGAAATCGAGTTTCAGCGCGCGCTGAAAGCCTTTGTGAAGGCAAAGCCGGGTTATCTGATGAAATCGGTCGCCAACATCCGCGGCGTTTCGGAAGAAACGACGACCGGTGTCCACCGCCTCTATCACATTGCCAAGAACGGCAAGCTGCCTTTCCCCGCGATCAACGTGAACGATTCGGTCACCAAGTCGAAGTTCGACAACCTTTACGGATGCAAGGAATCGCTGGTCGACGCGATCCGCCGCGCGACCGACGTGATGCTGGCCGGCAAGGTCGCCTGCGTTGCCGGCTTTGGCGATGTCGGCAAGGGCAGTGCGGATTCGCTGCGTAACGGCGGCGCACGCGTCATGGTGACGGAAATCGACCCGATCTGCGCGTTGCAGGCGGCGATGGAGGGCTATGAAGTCGTCACGATGGAAGAGGCGGTCGAACGCTGCGACATCTTTGTGACCGCCACCGGCAACGAGGGCGTCATCACCGGCGAGCATATGAAGGCGATGAAGAACATGGCCATCGTGTGCAACATCGGCCACTTCGACAGCGAGATCCAGATCAGCGCGCTCGACAACTACGACTGGGACGAGGTGAAGCCCGGTACCGATGTCGTGACCTTGCCTGCCAATGGAGATGAACCCGCCAAGCAGATCATCGTGCTGGCCAAGGGCCGACTCGTGAACCTTGGCTGCGCGACCGGGCACCCCAGCTTCGTCATGTCGTCCAGCTTTACCAACCAGGTCTTGGCCCAGATCGAGCTTTATACCAAGGGCGGCGAGTACAAGAACGACGTCTATGTCCTGCCCAAGCACCTCGACGAAAAGGTCGCGGCGCTCCACCTTGAAAAGCTGGGCGTAAAGCTGACCACGCTGTCGCAGCGGCAGGCGGACTACATCGGCGTGCCGGTCGAAGGCCCGTTCAAGCCCGAGCATTACCGCTACTGATCGCCCGTTTGCGGGGCGGCGGGCTTCGGTTCGTCGCCCCGTGGCGATATCCTGACGGAAATTGATTTTTTTCCGGGTGCTATCGCCCCTGCCTGTTGTCTTGCGCGCGGGAGGGGCATAGCCGTTGATCCATGGGTAACTGGTGGGGTCAGGATACGATAGAGATCGGGGTTCCGGCGCTCGTGCTGCTGGGCCTGATGATGGCGTGCTGGACCGCGGCCGCCGCCTGGACGCTGCTGGCCGCGCGGCGCAGTTCGCTCACCGCCCGCCGCGACAAGCTGCGCGTTCTGCGCATGACCCGGATGATGGACGAGGCACCTGCCTTGCCCCTGTTGGTGCGGGCCGATGGGCGAATAGAGGCGTCGGACCGGTTGGCGGGCTGGTTTGGGCTGGATGCCCTGCCCAATACGATCACCGAACTGGCGGGTGAGGGCGCGCGCGGGGTGCCGCGGGCGGAGATCGACGCCCTGTACGAACATGTCCGCCGCACGCTGAGTTCCGCCGCCCCGTTTCGCATGGTCCTGCATCCGCAGGGAGAGGGGCACGCGCTGGCGGTGACGGGGCATCTGGCCGATCCGCAGGTATCGCGCGGCGGGGCCGTGCTGGTCTGGCTGGTCGATGCCAGCGACAGCGCGACCCAGATTGCCCGCCTGACCGAAAGTGCAGAGCGTGCTCGGACCGATTTTTCCTCGCTTGTCGGCCTGATCGAAGCCGCGCCGGTACCGATGTGGTTCCGCGCCGCCGATGGTCGCCTTCGTCTCGTCAACAGCGCCTATGTCGCGGCGGTCGGCGGCGAGAGCGCGGAAGACGTGGTGGCCAGCAATATCGAACTGGTCGAGGAGCATGAGGGCGTCTCCGCGAAACAGGTCGCCCTGGAAGCGCGCAAAAGCGGTCAGGCGATTCAGCGCAACCTGATGGCCACGATCGAGGGCGAGCGTCGCGCGGTAAAAGTCAGCGACCTTCCTGTCGGAGACGAAGGTATCGCGGGCTATGCCATCGATGTCGAAGAATTTGAGATGCTTGCCCGCGAATATCGCGCATTCCGCGCGGCGCAGCGGGCTTTATTGGATCAGTTGTCTTCTGGCGTCGCGCAGTTCGATGCCGGTCGCAACCTGATCTTCGTGAACCTGCCGATGCAGCGCCTGTTTCGCCTGCCGCCAAGTATCGGGCAGGAATCGACGCCCATCGGCGAAGTGTTCGGCGTGATGCGCGACGCGGGCCGCTTGCCAGAAGTGCGCGATTTTCCGGCATGGCGGCGCGAAAAGGATAACTGGTTCACCGCCAGCGAGGCGCAGGACGAGGAATGGGTGCTGCCCGACGGAAGTCACCTGCGCATCGTTGCCCAGCCAATGCCCGATGGCGGCTTGATGATGATTGTCGAGGACCGCACCGAACAGCTGCAACTGGCCAGCGCGCGCGATACCCTGTTGCGGGTGCGGACTGCGATGCAGGACAGCCTGTTCGAAGGCGTTGCCGTGATTGCTCCCGACGGTTGTCTGCAATTGTGGAACCGGCGCTTCGCGTCCGAATGGTCGCTGTCGGAAGACTTCCTTGGCAGCCACCCGCATATCGATGCCTTGCTGGAGGCGCTGGCCCCGCGCCTGAACGCCCCGTCCGATGCGCGAAGGATCGGGATGGTGATCGAGGCGGCAACGCTCCGCCGCGAGCAGACGGGCGGGCGGGTGACGCTGTCCGATGGTCGGACGATGGCCCTGATGGGCGTGCCGCTGCCCGACGGGAACGGCATGCTGACCAGCCTCGACATCACCGATTCGCAAAAGGCCGAAGCGGCGCTGCTCGAACGAAATCAGGCCCTGGTCGAGGCGGATGCGGTCAAGACGCGGTTCCTGGCGAACATGAGTTATGAGTTCCGCACGCCGCTGACCTCTATCACCGGGTTTGCCGAGATGCTGCGCGACGGTGTTGCGGGTGAGTTGAGCGAGGCCGGGGCGGAATATGTCACTGCGATCCTCGAATCGACTGCGCGCCTGTCGGACCAGATCGAATCGGTGCTGGACCTGACGCAGAGCGAGGCGGGGCTGTTGCCGCTGGCGCGAGAGACGATCGAACTGATGCCTCTGATGACCCGGCTGGTGCACGATCGCGCGCAGAATATCGAGGCGGCGGGGATTACGCTTAACCTGCGCGGCGACCGCACGGCGGGCACGGTCATCGGCGATCCGCGACGGCTGGCGCGGGCAATCGGCAATGTCATAGACAACGCGATTGCGGTGACCGGGAAGGACGGGCGGATCAACATCGACCTGAAACGCCGCCGAGAAGGGCCGCGCATCATGATCCACTATCAGACCGGAGCGACCGGGCCGGAGGCGGAGATTGCGCGGCAAAATGCGGGTCTGGGCCTGCCGCTCGCGCGTGAATTGATCGAGGCGCACGACGGTTCGATAGAATTCATGCAGCACGCCAATTCAGGCATTACCGCAACCATCGCGCTGCCGTGACCGACGCTGCGCCGACCCGGTTGCCCGATCTTGCCGCCACCGAGGCATTTGGTGCGAGGATCGCGCGCCTGTTGCGCCCCGGCGATGTCGTCGCGCTGTCGGGTGGGCTGGGGGCGGGCAAGACCACGCTCGCCCGCGCGATTGTCGCTGCGCTTGGGCATGAGGGCGAAGTACCCAGCCCAACGTTCGCGATCATCCAGACCTATGATCCGCCCGCCGTGCGCCTGCCGCTCGTTCATGCCGATTTCTATCGGTTGGACGATCCGGCAGAGGTCGAGGAACTTGGATTGGACGACTATCGCGATGGCGCTGCGCTGCTTGCCGAATGGCCCGAACACGCCGGCGGTTTCGCGCATGAACGCGGATGCCTCTCGATCCGGTTGGAAACGGCGGATGAGGGGCGGTTGGCGATTGTCACTGCCGGGCAAGATTGGCTAGACCGCCTGCCATGAACGCTGCTGTTACGCCCGATACCGCTCCGCCCCATGCTCGTGCCTTTCTGGATGCCGCCGGGTGGGGCGATTCGGCGATAGAGCCGCTGGCTGGCGACGCCTCTTTCCGGCGCTATTTCCGCATTGTGCGCGGCGACGAAAGCGCGATGCTGATGGACGCGCCGCCGCCGAACGAGGATCCGCGCCCGTTTCTGAACGCGGCGCATTACCTGTTGCAGCACGGCTTTCGCGCGCCGCAGGTTCTGGCCGAGGATGCGGCCCAGGGTTTGGTGCTGCTCGAAGATTTCGGGCACCGCCGGATGCGCGATCATCTCGACGATGTGCCCGATGACGAGACGCCGGTTTATCGCGACGCCGTGTCGGTTTTGGCCAAGCTGCACGCCGCGCCCGCCGGGCCGTTCCGCCCTTATGACCTGAACGAATACCTGCGTGAGGCAAAGCTGTTCACCGAGTGGTTCTGCGTTGCGCATGGGCTGTCTGTGGACGATGCCGGGTACGAGGCCGCTTGGCGCGAGGTGATGGAGCCGGTTCTGGCCGCGCAAGGTTCGGGCGTGACCGTGCTGCGCGATTATCATGCCGAGAATATCATGCTGCTCTCTCCCGATGATGCGGGGTTCGAATCCTATGGGCAGGGCTTGCTGGATTTTCAGGACGCGCTGAACGGGCATCCGGCCTACGATCTGGTTTCGCTGTTGCAGGACGCTCGGCGCGATGTCGATCCGTCGCTGGAGGCAGAGATGCTGCGGCATTACTTGCAGCATGTTGCCGATGAAGAGGCGTTTCTGGCCGACTATGCCCGGCTTGGCGCGCAGCGGAATGCCAAGATCGTCGGCATATTCGTGCGGCTGTCGCGGCGTGACGGCAAGCACCGCTATCTCGATCTGATTCCGCGAGTCTGGGCTCTGATGGAACGCGATCTGGCGCACCCGGCGCTGGAACCGCTGGCGCGGTGGATAGACGCGAATATTCCTTCCGACCTGCGCGCCAAGGGGGGGGCGACGCCCGCGTGACGTTGGGCAAGGAACCGCTGGCGACCGATGTCGCGATGGTCATGGCGGCCGGGCTGGGCAAGCGGATGCGCCCGCTGACGGTCAGCCGCCCGAAACCGATGGTCAAGGTCTGCGGCAAGCCGCTGCTCGATCACGCGCTGGACCGGTTGTCGGCGGCGGGCGTTTCGCGCGCGGTTGTAAACGTGCACTACCTTGCCGATGCGATCGAGGCGCATGTGAAGCTGCGCCAAAGCCCCCAAGTCACCGTTTCTGACGAGCGGGAGCAGTTGCTGGAAACCGGCGGCGGGCTGGTCAAAGCGCAGGAATTGCTGGGCGATACGTTCTTCTGCCTCAATTCCGATGCCATGTGGCTGGATGGCCCGCGCGATGTGTTTCGCCAGCTTTCGACCGCGTGGGATGCGGAGAAGATGGACGCGCTGCTTCTGCTTGTACCGCATCCGCGCGCGCACAATTATCGCGGGGTGGGCGACTTTCATCTCGACGCAACCGGGCGGGTAAGCCGCCGCAAGGCGGGCCGCGTCGCGCCCTTCGTGTTCAGCGGCATTCAGCTGTGTTCATCCCGCCTGCTGCGTGATCCGCCAGACGAGGCGAAGTTCAGCACAAATGTATTCTGGAGCCGCGCGATCGAGGAAGGCCGCCTATACGGCACGATCCATAGCGGGGAGTGGATAGAGATCGGCCAGCCCGAGCATATCGCCCCGGCCGAGGAGCTGTTCACGCGTGTCTGAACACGCGCGCATGAATATTTATTCGATTGCCGCGCACCGGGGATTTGCCGATGCCCTCGTCGCTGGCCTGATTCCGCGCTATGCCGAAGATCGCTTCGGTCTCGCCCGCCTGACCTTGCTGCTCCCCAGCCGCCGCGCGGTTCGCACGGTGACAGAGGCGTTCGTGAGGCTTTCGGGTGAGGGCTTGCTCCTGCCGCGCATGGCGGTGATCGGCGATATCGAACTTGACGAAACACTTGGCCCGCTGCTCGATCCGATTGGCGACGGCGCGGACGTGCCGCCCGCCGCGGATCAGACGCGGCGCTGGCTGTCGCTGGCGGCGATGCTGGAACAGGCGATGCGGGCCGAAGGGCGGACGGTGCCGACCCGCGCCGCCCTGTTGCGACAGGCGCGAGAGATTGCGCGCGCGCTTGATCGTTTGCAGGTTGAGGGGATCGATCCCGCCGACCTGCTGGGCGATCGGGTGCGCGGCATCGTCGGCGATCTGGCGCATCACTGGGAGCAGAACTTGCGGCTGTTCTGGCTGGTGCAGGCGCAGTGGAGCGCCGAGTTGGAGCGTCGGGGGGAAGTCGATGCGCCGACGCGCCGCAATGCCCTGTTCGACCACGCCGCCCGGCGCTGGCGTGAAGCGCCGCCCGCGTATCCCATCGTTGCAGCGGGCGTGACCAGCGCCAGCCCGGCGATTGCGCGCCTGTTGCGTGTGGTCGCGGGCCTATCCAATGGGGCTGTTGTGCTGCCCGATCTCGACCTGTCGCTTGACGATGCGGTCTGGGATGCACTGGGCACGGCGGGTCATTCCGACGATCCGGACGAGCCGCCGCTGGGTGCGGGCGATGCGGTGACGCACCCGCAGTATCACCTGAAGCTGCTGCTGAACCGCATGGGCGTGAACCGGGGCGAAGTGCGCGCCTGGCACCGGCGCGGCATGGGCGCTGCCCCGCCCGAACGCAGCAAGGCGATCTCGAACCTGTTCCTTCCGCCCGAACAGTCGGCCAGTTGGGTCGATCTGCCGCCGCAACGACGCAAGCTGGCAGGCGTGCGTATCATGGAAACCGCGCATCCTGAGGCGGAGGCGAAGGCCATCGCGGTGCTGATCCGTGAGGCGTTGGAGGTGCCGGAGAAGCGAATCGCGCTGGTCACGCCCGATCGCGGGCTGGCGGGCCGGGTCATCGCGCACCTGGCCAGCTGGAACATCCGTGCTGACGATTCGGCGGGCATGCCCCTGCCGCAAACGGTGGCGGGGCGCCTGTTCCTGCATCTGGCCGAGGTGATCGCCACGAGGGCCGCGCCCTTACCGCTGTTGTCGGCCCTGTCCCACCCGTTCGCGGGCGGTGAGGGAGACGCTCGGCGCAAGTGGTTGCAGCACGTCCGGCGGCTCGACCTGCAATTACGCGGACCAAGGCTGGACGTGGGGCTGGAGCCGCCGGCACGCTTGGTGATGGAACTGGCCCGCAAGCGTGACGACAAGGCGCTGGCGGAATGGTGGCAGGGGTTGGAAGCCCTGCTCGCACCGCTCGTTGCGATGGGCGAGGCAGAGGAAGTGCCGCTGTTGGAGGCGCTCGATGCGCTGGCGACGGCGGGGGAGGCGCTGTGCGGAACGGCGCTTTGGGCCAATGCCGATGGACGCGCGTTGGCGGGGTTCGTCGAGGATTTGCGCATGGCCGCGCGGGATGAGGCGACACCGCTCGACCCGGCGGAAATCGCCAACGTGCTGCGCGATGCAATGGATCAGCAGTCCGTGCGACCGCTGTGGGGCGGGCACCCGCGTATCGCAATCTATGGCCTGATCGAGGCACGGATGAGCCGCGCCGATCTCGTCATCTGCGGCGGATTGACCGAGGGATCGTGGCCCGCGCCGTCATCGACCGACCCGCTGATCGCCCCTGCCGTGTTGCGTGCACTGGGCGTGCCGGGTGGGGATTTCCGCATTGGCCTTGCCGCGCACGACCTTGCCGCGGCGCTGGGCGCGCCCGAAGTCGTGTTGAGCCACGCGCGCCGTGATGTCGGCGGGCCGGTAATCGCCAGCCGCTTCGTCCTGCGGGTCAAGGCCATGCTGGGCGACCAGTTCGACGCGCATGTCGAGGCGGAAGCGCCTAAGCTGGCCGAAGCGATGGACGAGGCCGATCCTGCGCCGCCCTATCCGCGCCCTGAACCGAAGCCCGATGCCGATCAGCGCAAGGTGGAAATCAGCGCCACCGCGCTGGATCGCCTGCGGTCCGATCCGTACCAGTTCTACGCCAGCCATATCCTGCGCCTGCGCCGCCTGGAATCCATCGACGAAGAGCCGACGCCCGCTTGGAAAGGCACGGCGGTGCACGCCATCCTGCAACAATGGTACGACAAGTTCGGCTGCGCACCCGGCACACTGCTGCCTCTGGCGGCGGGGCATTTGTCGGACCTGTCGAACCATCCATTCATGCGCGGGCTGTGGCAACCGCGTTTGATGGCGGGGCTGGCTTGGGTAGAGGCGGAGCAGGTGCGGCTGACCGCCGAAGGGCGCGAAGTCGTGCTGGTCGAGAAGAAGGGCGAGATGCGCTTCGACGGTGTGACGGTGACGGCGAAGGCCGACCGCATCGACCGCCTGCCCGATGGGACGCTGGCCGTGGTGGATTACAAGACAGGCATGCCGCCCAGCGCGAGCATGGTCGAGCAGGGCTTTGCCTTGCAGCTGGGCACGACCGGCCTGATCGCGGAGAGCGACGGGTTCGATGGCGTGAGCGGAACCCCCACGCGGTTCGAATACTGGTCGCTGGCGAAGGGCAAGGACGGGTTCGGATATATGGTCGAGCCGATCCTTGAGGGCCGCAAGAAATCGGGCATCGCGCGGGAGGATTTCCTGTTCGAGAGTGCTCGGTTCCTGAAAGATGCGATCGACCGCTGGATCGTCGGAAGCGAGGCTTTCACAGCTCGGCTCAATCCCGACCTGGCGGGATACAACGATTACGATCAGCTGATGCGCCTCGACGAGTGGCAGGGCCGGGATGAGGACGCATGAGCGCCAAGGTCTATCCCCTTAAAGACCGTCAGGCCGATGCCGTCGACCCGCGCGATACCGTCTGGCTTTCGGCCAGCGCCGGAACGGGAAAGACGCAGGTTCTGTCGGCCCGGGTGCTGCGCCTGTTGCTGCGACCGGGGATCGAGCCGTCGCAGATCCTGTGCCTCACCTTCACAAAGGCGGGCGCGGCGGAAATGGCGACGCGCGTGAACGACGTGCTGGCGGGGTGGGTGCGGGCAGATGACGTGGCGCTGGCGCAGGACCTGATTGCGATCGGGGCCGATCCGGGGCCGGAAACGGTAGCGCGTGCGCGAACCCGCTTTGCCGCCGTACTGGACTGCCCCGGCGGTGGCTTGCGGATCGAGACGATCCACGCCTTCTCGCAATGGCTGCTCTCGGCGTTCCCGCTAGAGGCTGGGCTGGCCCCCGGCACGCGGCCGATGGAGGATCGCGACCGCGAAATCCTGCTCCGCGATACGCTGGCCGAGATGTTGCTCAATGCGGAGACAGCAGGCGATACGACGCTGATCGACGCGCTGGCGATGTTGGCACTGCGCACCGACCAGTCGGGAGTCGAGCGGTTTCTGATGGCCTGTGCCGAAGCGCGCCCTGCGTGGGAAGGGCCGGGGGCGTGGCAGCCGCCTCTGTTGCCGCGCGTGCATCGTTTGCTGGGCCTGTCCTCCGATCATGGCGAGGAGCACGTGCGGGCGCTGTGCGAGGACGCGGCGTTCGACATCGGATCGCTGCGGCGCTGCCTGGAGGCACAGCTGGCCTGGGGCACTGCGACGGCACGCAAGTTCGAGGAAGTGGCCGCGCCATGGCTGGCCAGCGGGGCCGATGTGCGGCTACAACTGCTCGACCAGCTTCGCGCGGCAGTGTTTACGCAAAAGGGCGACGTGAAATCGCTCAAGTCCGTTGAAAAGCACTTGCCCGATTACGCCGAATACGCGGCGCGGGTTGGGGAAAGCCTCGATGCGGTGGAGCGCGCCCGCAATCTAGGCGAGCTGGCCCAGTGGCTCGCCCCGGCGTTGACGCTGGGCCGGGCCTTTGCGCTGAAGTGGAGCGAGGCCAAGGCGCGCGAGGGGTTGGTCGATTTCGACGATCAGATTCACGAGGCGGCGCGGCTGCTGAAGCGTTCCGACATGGCGGACTGGATCCGCTACAAGCTTGACCGGCGGTTCGATCACATTCTGATCGACGAGGCGCAGGACACCAACGCCGCGCAGTGGGATGTTATTGACGCACTGACCGACGAATTCTTCGCGGGCGAAGGTGCGCGAGGCGACCGGCTGCGCACTCTGTTCGTGGTGGGCGACTACAAGCAGGCGATCTTCCGCTTTCAGGGGACCAGCCCCGAGAATTTCGAGGCCGCCAAGCAGCGGGTGAAGAGCCGGATCGAGGCGACGCGCGCGAATTTCGATGCCCTGCGTGGCGATGCCGAAATCCGCCCGTTGCAGGAATATGGGCTGGGGCGCAGCTACCGCACCGCGCAGCCGGTGCTGGATTTCGTCGATGCCGCGATCGAGGCCATCGGCCCGCGCGAATTCGGCCTGAAGGACGATCCCGAACCGCACATTGGCGACAATCGCCCCGGACAGGTCGTGATCTGGCGCGCCGTTGGATCGACTGGCGACGATCCGCAGGATGAAGAGCCGGAGGACGAGCAATCGTGGCTGTCCCGCCCCGACCGGCGCGTGGCGGACAATATCGCGCGGCAGGTGCAGGCGTGGCTGCGGCAGGGCTATCCGCTGGCCAAGGGCGGCGCGCGCAATGCGCAGGCGGGCGATGTCATGGTGCTTGTCCGCAAGCGCAAGGAACTGGCTGGGCTGATCGTCGCGCGACTGCATGCCCGGGGCGTGCCGGTTGCGGGGGTGGACCGACTGCGGCTTGGTGCGCCGCTGGCGGTGCGGGACCTGATGGCGGCCTTGCGCTTCGCTGCGCAGCCAAACGATGACCTGTCGCTGGCGTGTTTGCTAACCTCGCCGCTGATCGGGTGGTCGCAGGGCGATCTGCTGGCCTATGGCTATCGCGATCGGGGCATGCGGCTGTGGGATCATTTGCGCGGATCGAGCGAGCCGAAGCCGCTGGCGGCGCGGGCGATGTTGCTCGATTTGCTGGCAGAGGCGGATTACGCGCCGCCGCAGGCGTTGCTTTACTGGCTGCTTGCCGGGCCGTGGCGCGGGCGGCGGGCGCTGGTCGCGCGGCTCGGTAAAGAGGCGAACGATCCCATCGACGAATTGCTGAACGCCGCGCTGGCATTCTCTGCCAGCAACGTTCCCAGCCTTACCGGGTTCATCCGCTGGTTCGACGCGGGCGAGGGCGAGTTGAAGCGCGAGGCGGAGCAGCAGGGCGGGCTGGTCCGCGTGATGACCGTGCACGGATCGAAGGGCCTGCAAGCACCTATCGTCATCTTGGCAGATACTGCCGACGATCCCGACAAATCGCCGCCGCGCACGCTGGAACTGGACGAGATCGACATCGCCACCGGCATCGCTGCGCGCAGTCTGCCGATGCCGGGGCTGCGCAAGGAAGAACGACTGGGGCCTTTGGCCGAAGCGCAGGAAGCTGCCGCCAAGGCCGAGCGCGAAGAACACTGGCGCTTGCTCTATGTTGCGATGACGCGGGCGGAAGAGGCGCTGTTCGTGGCCGGTGCTTTGCCCGCGAAAAAGACCGAAGCGCCCGCCGACAGTTGGTACGCGCGGCTCGAACCGCTGGTCGAGGATGACTGGCGCGACGACGATATCTGGGCGGCGGCGAAGACATGGGGCACGCCCGCGCCGGTGCAGGACGGGATGCCCGCCGGGGCCACGCAGGCCCCGCTTCCGCTGGTGCCCGCATGGCTGACGCGTCCGGTGGCCGAGGAACCGCGCCCGCCGCGCCCGCTCGCGCCATCGTCACTGGGCGAGGACGACGATGCGCCCGATCCGCCGCTGCCGGCGGGGCCGGGCGGCGATGCGGGATTTGCGGCGCGGCGCGGCGTGTTGATCCACCGTTTGCTTGAACGATTGCCCGAACTGCTGCCTGAACGGCGCGCGGAGGCCGGCGCGAAATGGCTGGCGCGGCAGGCGGCGGACCTGTCCGACGCCGAACGGGCCGAGATGGTCGCGGCGGCGGTGGCGACGCTGGCCAATCCGGACTTTGCCGATGTTTTCGGACCCGATGCGCTGCCAGAGGTGCCCTTGGCCGCAACCGTGGGCGGGCAAGTCGTGGCTGGCACCATTGACCGGCTGTGCCTTCCCGCCGAGCCCGCAGCGCCGATCCGCGTGGTGGATTTCAAGACCGCCCGCCGTCCGCCCACTGACATTGCCGCGATCCCCGCCGCCTATATCCGCCAGATGGCCGCATATGCCTGCGCTCTTGAGGCGATTCATCCCGGACGGCGGGTCGAGTGCGCATTGCTCTATACCCATGCGCCGCGGCTGTTCGTTCTGCCCGACAGCCTGATAGGGCCGGAGAAGGCCCGGTTACGGGGGGCCTAGAATTGATTGGCCTTGCGGCGGATTGCCAACGGGCGTGCCGCGCCTATCTAGGTGCAAAGCTTTCAGGAGAATTCCCATGCCGACCAAAGCCGTCACCGACGCCAGCTTCCAGAGCGACGTTCTCGAATCCGACAAGCCCGTGCTGGTCGATTTCTGGGCCGACTGGTGCGGTCCGTGCAAGATGATTGCCCCCGCGTTGGAAGAGATCAGCGACGAGCTGGCCGACAAGGTCACCATCGCCAAGGTCGACATCATGGAGAACACCGACATTGCTGCGCAGATGGGCGTTCAGTCGATCCCGCTGATGGTCCTGTTCAAGGACGGCAAGCCCGCCGCGCAGAAGCTGGGCGCAGCTCCGAAGGGTGCGCTCAAGGCGTGGCTCGAATCGGAACTTTAAGGTTCCAGCCGCCGCGCCAGCCCGTCCCAAAGGGCCGGGCTGGACGCGGCGATCATGCCTTTGCGCTCCCACTCGTCCACGCGATAGGGTGATCCATCGAACCGGGCGCATTGGCCGCCTGCTTCGTTAAGCCACAGCGCACCCGCCGCGTGGTCCCACGCCAGTGTGCGTTCAAAAATCGACACATCGTTCACGCCCAGCGCAAGGCGGGGATACTGCTCCGCCGCGCAGTAGGGGATGTCGGTCAGGCGATAATGGGGCGCGATGGCGGTCTTCATGCGATGCCGCTGCATCTCGTCCATGAAGATCATCGAGATTGCCGCAACCGGGGGCGTTTCGCCGGATTCCCGCGCCGCAACGCGTTCGCCATCGACGAAAGCGCCACCGCCCAATGCCGCATGGCACAGGCGTTGCTGCAGTGGGTCATAGATCCAGCCCGCCCTGGTTTCCCCCTTTTCCGCCAGTGCGATCATCAGGCCGAACGGTGGGCGACCTGCGGCGAAGTTGCGCGTTCCGTCGATGGGGTCGACGATCCAGCACAGCGTATCGCCCAGCCGCTCCATCAGCGTCGGATCGGCGTGCATTGCCTCTTCGCCGACGATGGCCGCTTCGGGCAAGATGCGCGCCAGCCCCTCGGCCAGCATCGCCTCGCTTTCGCGGTCGGCGATGGTGACGAGATCGCCGGGCTTTTTCTCGACAATCTCGTGCGCGGCCAGCGATTGATAGCGGGGCAGGACCACGCTTTCCGCCACGCGCTGCATCAGAGCGTGGACTTCGCGGGTCAGCGTATCGCTCATGTCAGCGGGATCGCCACATATTCGCGATAGGCGGGACGTTCGAGCAGCCGGTCATACCAGCGACGCACGTTGGGAAAGGCCGGGCGATCGATCGGCAGGGCGAACCAGGTGTGGATGTAGCAGCCCATCGGGATGTCCCCGATGCCGAAATCGCCCTGCGACAGGTAGTCGTTGCAGGCCAGATGCGCTTCCAGCACGGCAATGCGCCTGGCCGTAGCCTCTACGGATCGGGAAATGGCATCTGGGTCACGCTGATCTGGGGGGACGCGAACGTTTTGCCAGAATGCCCCGTGCTGTGCGCTGGCATAGCCGAAGTGCCAGTCCATCCACCGCTCGTTCAATGCGCGCACGGCCGGATCGGCGGGCCACCAGCGCTCCCCACCGTGTTTGGCCGCCAGATAGCGCAGGATCGTATTCGATTCCCAAAGCGTCAGGTCGCCATCGTCAATGGTGGGGATCAATGCGTTAGGATTCTTGGCCAGATAGGCATCGTCCATCCCGAATTGCAGGCCGACATCGTGGCGCACATAGGGCAGGCCGATCTCCTCGGTCAGCCAGACGACTTTTTTCACGTTGTGGGAATTGATTCGGCCCCAGATGGTCAGTTCGGTCATGTCTTCAGGTCCGATAGTCCGCATTGATTGAGATGTATCCGTGCGTCAGGTCGCAGGTCCAGACCGTGGCGCGTCCGTCGCCCATGCCGAGATCGACATCGATGCGAATGTCCTGCCCCCGCAGGTGCGCGGCCACCGGCGCTTCGTCATAATCGGCCAGCGGCAGACCGTCCTTTGCGGCCCACGTGCCGCCAAATCCGATGGAGAGCCGGTCGCGATCCGCCGGTTCGCCTGCCTTGCCCACGGCCATGACGACGCGGCCCCAGTTGGCGTCCTCACCCGCGATGGCGGTTTTCACCAGTGGCGAGTTCGCGATGGCGAGGCCGACCCGGCGCGCGCTATCGTCACTGATCGCGCCGCTCACGGCGATCTCGATGAACTTCTGCGCGCCTTCGCCGTCGCGCACGACCAGATGTGCCAATTGGCGGCACACGTCGTGGATCGCGGCGGCAAAGGCGTCTGCGCCGGGGCTGTCCGGGCCGGTCAGTTCGGCATTCCCGGCTTTGCCGGTGGCGAAGGCAAGGACGGTGTCGCTGGTGCTGGTGTCGCTGTCGACAGTGATGCAGCTGAACGTAGCCTCGTTCGCGGCGGACAGGCACTGTTGCAGGAACCCTGGCGAAACCTTCGCGTCGGTAAAGATATAGCCCAGCATCGTCGCCATGTCGGGCGCGATCATGCCGCTGCCCTTGATGATGGCGCTGAATTCCACGCGGGTGTCGCCGATCATGGCGCTGGCGGTCGCGCCCTTGGCGAACGTGTCGGTCGTGCCGATCGTTTCCGCGGCGGCTTCCCAATCACAGGGATCGGCAGTCAGCGCGTTGGCCACGCCAGCCTCTGCCTTGTCTTTGGGGAGCGGCACGCCGATGACGCCGGTGCTGGAAACGAAGACGTCGCTCGGCTCGCAGCCGATGTGCCCGGCGACTTGCGCCATGATCTGCTCTACCGCCTCACGCCCGCGATAGCCGGTGAAGGCGTTGGAATTGCCCGCGTTGACGACCAGCGCCCGCGCACGGCCAAGCTTTATCTGCTCGCGGCCCAGTTCGACCTCGCTCGAACAGCAGACGTTCCTGGTGAATACGCCCGCGACGCTCGTGCCCTCAGCCATCTCAACATAAGTCAGGTCGCAGCGGTCCCACGTCTTGTACTGCGCGCGCGCCACACGCGGTACGGCACCGTCGATGGCGGGCATGACGGGGAAGGGGCGGGCGAGGGGCGATGTTTCCATGATGCTGGCGGTTAGCGCCCGGCCTTTCACCTAACAAGCGGTTCTCTTGCGCAAAATACGGTTATGCGGGTGGATTTTGCGGCGCGGCGCTCTTATCTTGGCGCTCGCATGAAACGGATTTTTGCTCTTGCTGCCCTTTGGCTGGGCCTCGCCGCGCTGGTTGCGCCGGGGCAGGCGCGTATGGGGTATCTAGGCGAAGCGGCTGAAATCACACGCGAAAACCGGTCGGGCGCGCATATCCAGAATGTGCGCCGCGAAGCGGAGGCGAGCGAGACGCTGTCGTCCCGCGCGAACCGTTCGGGCGCGTTCGAGACGCAGGGCGCGCGGCGCACCGTCACGATCGTTTTGCCCGTCGTCATGCTGGCCGACCGGCCCCTCGAATAGGTTGATTGCGCGGCGGCCTTGCGCCGCTGCATTCCCCACCCGTTCCGGGCGCGTGGCACTTTTGCCGCTGCGGCCCGTTTCCCAGCATTTCGGCCCCCGAACTTCGCATTCATTGGGCCAATTCCATAAGGAAAATTCGCATGTTCGGCTCTTTCGCCAAGTCGCTCTTCGGCTCGTCCAACGACCGCTACGTCAAATCGATGGGCAAGATCGTTGCCCAGATCAACGCGCTTGAACCCACGTACGAGGCGATGGACGACGCGGAACTGCAGAACCAGACCGTGCTGTTCCGGCAACGGCTCGATGCTGGCGAAACGCTCGATTCGCTGCTGCCAGAGGCTTTTGCCGTGGTGCGCGAAGCGTCGAAGCGCGTGTTCGGCATGCGCCATTTCGATGTGCAGATGATCGGCGGCATCGCGCTCCACCGCGGTGAGATCGCCGAAATGCGCACGGGTGAGGGTAAAACGCTGGTCGCGACGCTGGCGACTTATCTGAATGGTTTATCGGGCAAGGGCGTGCACGTCGTGACCGTCAACGACTATCTCGCCCGCCGCGACGCGGAGTGGATGGGACAGCTCTATCGATGGTTGGGCCTGACCGTCGGCGTGATCGTGCCGAACCTGCACGAAAGCCAGCGGCGCGAGGCCTATGCCTGCGACATCACCTACTCGACGAATAACGAGTTGGGCTTTGACTATCTGCGCGACAACATGAAGCACTCGCGCGAGCAGCAGGTGCACCGCCCCTTCAACTATGCCATCGTCGACGAGGTGGACTCGATCCTGATCGACGAGGCCCGCACCCCGCTGATCATCTCCGGCCCGACCGAAGACAAGTCCGACCTTTACATCGCGATCGACGCGGTGGTGAAGCGGATGGACGAAGAGGACTTCGAGAAGGACGAGAAGACCCGCAACATCACGCTGACCGAGGATGGCCTCGAAAAGGTCGAGCAGGTACTGCTGGCCGAGGGTCTTCTGGAGACCGAGAACCTCTACGATTACGAGAATACGCAGGTCGTGCATCACCTCGATCAGGCGCTCAAGGCCGTGCACATGTTCAAGCGCGACACGGACTATATCGTGAAGGACGACAAGGTCGTGATCATCGATGAGTTCACCGGCCGCATGATGGATGGTCGCCGTTGGTCCAACGGTCTGCATCAGGCGGTCGAGGCGAAGGAGGGTGTGAAGATCGAGCCCGAGAACCAGACCATGGCCTCGATCACGTTCCAGAACTATTTCCGCATGTACCCGAAGCTGTCGGGCATGACCGGCACGGCGGCGACCGAAGCGCCCGAATTCTTCGACATCTACAAGCTGAACGTCGTGGAAATTCCGACCAACCTGCCGGTGCAGCGCATCGACGAGGAAGACCAGTTCTTCAAGAACACGCACGACAAGTTCCGTGCCATCGCCGCTTCTATCCGCGAGCATAACGAAAAGGGCCAGCCGGTTCTTGTCGGCACGGTTTCCATCGAGAAGTCCGAACTGCTGTCAAAATTCCTTGAGGAAGAGGGCGTGAAGCACGCCGTCCTCAACGCCCGTATGCACGAGATGGAGGCACATATCGTGGCGCAGGCGGGACGTCTGGGCGCGGTGACAATCGCCACCAACATGGCGGGCCGCGGCACAGACATTCAGCTGGGCGGCAATCTTGAATTCCGCACCGAGGACGAGCTGGGCGACATGGCCGAGGGCCCAGAGCGCGATGCCGCCGTGGCCCGCATCAAGGAAGAGATCGCGGCGGAGCGCCAGCAAGTGCTGGATGCCGGGGGCCTGTTCGTGTTGGGCACTGAACGCCACGAAAGCCGCCGTATCGACAACCAGCTGCGCGGTCGGTCGGGCCGTCAGGGCGATCCGGGCCTGTCGCGGTTCTACCTTTGCCTGGAAGACGACTTGCTACGCATCTTCGGGCCGGACACGCTGTTCTCCAAGATGATGAATTCTAACCTTGAGGATGGCGAGGCCATCGGGTCGAAGTGGCTGTCCAAGGCCATCGAGACCGCGCAGAAGAAGGTCGAGGCGCGCAACTACGACATCCGCAAGCAGGTCGTGGAATACGATAACGTGATGAACGACCAGCGCACCGTGATCTATGAGCAGCGCGAAGACATCATGGACGCGGACGCAGTCGACGATGTCGTGATCGACATGCGCAACGACACGGTGAACGCCATCGTCGGCGCTGCCTGCCCGCCGGGGTCCTATCCCGAACAATGGGATATCGAGGGGCTGAAGGCCAAGGTCGAAGACATCCTTGGCGAGCCTGCGCCCATTGACGAATGGATGCAGGAAGACGGGATCGAGCCCGAGGATCTTGAGCAGCGCCTTGCCGCGATGGCCGATGCCAAGATGGATGCGAAGTTTGCCGACAGCGATCCCTCGATCTGGCGTCAGGTCGAAAAGTCGGTCCTGCTCGACCGCCTCGACCACCACTGGAAGGAACACCTCGCCACGCTCGACGCGTTGCGTCAGGTGGTGTTCCTGCGTGCCTATGCGCAGAAGACGCCGATCAACGAATACAAGCAGGAAGCTTTCGGCTTGTTCGAACGCATGCTGGAGGCGATCCGCGAGGACGTGACCAAGATCCTGATGACCAGCCAGCTGCGCATGGCTGAGCCGGAGCCGCCGGTTCTGCCCGACCTGCCCGATTTCTTGACCAACACCGATCCGGGTGCGGGCATGATGACCGGCCATATCAATCCGCTGACGGGTGAGGACAATTCCAACGACGGTGACGGTTCGTCGAAGCGTCAGGCGCTGTTCGGCGCGCTGGCGGGTTCGACTTTTGCGCAGGCCGGGCCGGGCGGTGCGGAGAGCGAGAACCCGTGGGCCGGGATGGACATCAGCCGCAATGCGCCTTGTCCCTGCGGAAGTGGCAACAAGTACAAACACTGTCATGGGGCCGTGGCCTGAGGGGAATTGGCCTCTGGCCAGCTTCGTTTCCCGCTCGGGAGGGCTGCAAAGCACGGTTCACTGCGCTTCCGGTGCTCACGGCCATGATGGCCGCTGCGCGCCGGTTCTTGCGCACCGCACTTTTCGCTCCACCCGAACGATATTCGTCCGATTATCGGAAGGCCAATTTGTCGGTCTGGTAGTCACGAATGCGTCATACAGGCGCGGCATTTGCCTTTGGAACGTACGATTTCCGGGGGCCCTCGTGGACGTGGTCAATATCTTTCTCAGCGATCCGATCGGCGACACGCTCGATGATTTCGAGCATGCCGGAACCCGCTTTACCTTCGACCGGATCGACGGCGGCGGGCCAAGGCGCTTGCTCGATGGGCAGATGTGGGCCTTTCTCGACTGGGTGATGGACGATTGTTCCGGGCTGGAGATGTGTCGTCGTCTTCGTGCAGATCCCCGGACAGAGGCCGCGCATGTCACCATCGTGCTGGAGCAGGACGATGCAGAGGACCGTCGCCGTGCGCTGCGCGCCGGGGCGGACGATTACATGGTCGGGCCACTGGATCGTACCGCCGTGCTGGACCGGGTCTTCGCCGCGCAGGACCGCCGCCCGCGCCAGATCACGCAGCAGATCCGCTTCGGGGATCTGACCGTCGACCTTCTGGCGCTGCAGGCCCGCTGGCGCGACAAGCCGGTGCCGCTGCGTCCGAACGAATTTCGCCTGCTGCGTTTCTTTGTCGAAAACCCCGACCGGGTGCTCAGCCGCCATGACCTGATCCAAGGTCTGGGCAAGCTGGACCCGCCGATCGACGAACGGACCGTCGACGTCTGGATCGGCCGGTTGCGCCGCGCGCTGAAGGGCGCAGGGGCCGGCGATATGCTGCGCACGGTTCGCGCGATGGGCTACGTTCTCGACAGTCCCTGATGCTTTCCGCTCCGATCAATACGGACGAAAAAGAACCCGGGCCGCTTCGCAGCGACCCGGGTTTTATAATTCCCGGTGGTCCGGGGCAGGGATCTAGAATTCCGCCGAGATACCCAGCGAGAAGCTGCGACCGACGTCATAGCTGTTGATCTCGATACGGTTGGTGCCGTCCGACTGATATTCGAAATGGTCGCGGCCGGTAATGTTGCGCGCTTCCGCCTTGATCTCGATCGGCACGCCCATGAACACCGTGCCTTCGCGCGCGACAAGGTCGATCCGCAGGCCGGGGTCTTCGACGATGTCGGGCAGGCCCAGCGTGCCACGGCTCGTCACGCGCTTGCTGGCGTAGGAGAACAGGACCGTGAACTGTTGCAGCTTGTCGGTATCTTCCATGCCCAGCTGAACGTTCAGCAGGTGGTCCGACTGCCCGGTCAGCGGCAGACCGTCGCTGAAGAACAGGTTCGCCGGACGCGGCACGGGCGAAGGGAAGGTGGCGGTCGTATCCCCGTCGGAAACTTTGATCTCCGACTGGGTATAGGTGTAGTTGGTGACGACCAGCGCACGCTTCGTCTCGAACCACGAACCAAGCGAATAGAGGTCGATGCCGTAGTTCAGCTCGAACTCTGCACCCCAGAGCGTTGCGGCGGGCGCGTTGGCATAGCGCGTGACCTGGCTGTTGTCGGAAAAGTTCGAATAGGCTTCGATCGGACGCTCGATGTCCTTGTAGAACCCGGCCAGCGACACGCGGTTGCCGCGACCGAGGTAATATTCGGCGCGCGCTTCGAAGTTGGTCAGTTCGCTGTCTTTCAGGAACGGGTTGCCTTCGTAAACTCGGCTGGAATCGGGATCGCGATAGGGTTGAAAGATCAACTCGCGGAACTGCGGGCGTGCGATCGTCTTCGAAGCACTCGCGCGCAGTTGAAGTTCCGGCGTGACTTCGTAGGTGATCGTGCCAGAGGGCAGCCAGTAATCGTTCGCGATGTTGGTGACGGCGGCGGTATTGACCGCCGTGTCGCTGAATACGCTGACCGGGGCGACAATCTGGGTCGCGTCTTCATAGCGGACGCCGAGATCGACGGTCAGGCCGCTTAGCCCCGCCCACGTCATCTTGCCATAGCCCGCATCGATGGTGAGGTCGGCCTGGAACGCCGGGGTCGTCGGCGTCTGGTCGATCAGGCCGATGTTGAAATAATCGATGAACAGCGGGCTGAGTAAGACCGAGGGATAGCGCGATCCGATAACGCGATACGGCGTCGGATCGATCGCATCGACGTCTGGAGGGATATAGCCAGAACCCGTCGCGCGGAAGGTATAGGCCCGACGCTCCGAATATCGCGAGGTGTCGGTGTGGGCATAGCCGAACGTCAGCTGCGTTGCATCGAACACTTCGTAGTTGAGATCGATCCCGCCGTACCAGAGCTCTTCGTTCAGGTCCGAGAACGCGACGGAGGCATCACCTTCGTTGCCGTTCAGCAGGTTGATGAAGACATCGCCGATCGGATCGCTCTCACGGTCGGTGCGGACGTATTCGAAGTTGTATTCGTAGGGAGCTTCACGATCCGTGCGGGCGAAGCCGCCGCGCAGGTCCACGCCAAGGCGGCCGAAGTCCAGTTCGACCACGGCCTGGCTGTCGAACAACTGGCGTTCGAACCAGCCGTTGTCCTGGACAAGGCGGGTGTTATCCAGATCGGCGTCGTACCCGATGGCAAGCTGGCTTTGCTTCAACGTGTCGCGGATGAACACATTGGTAAAGCGGGCCTTGTGGTCGCCCCATTCCAGACCGATGCCCAAAAGGCCGCTGGCGACCATCTTCTGGTTCGTCTGGAACTCGGTAAAATCGGTGTCGATGTTCACCAGGTCGGCGGATGTCTGCTTGATCGCGGTGCGATTGCGCCAGCTGTTGGAAAGCGAGGCGTTGAAGATGATGCCAAGCCGCGCATCGCTGCCGATGTCGACCGCCGTACCTGCCGAAAGCGAGCCGGAGAAGTTGGCGGGCACATCGTCGACCTGCTGCAACAGGGCAAGGTTCGGATCGACCAGCGTTCCGGCAATGGCCTGCTGATCGATGGCCGGATTGTCGAGGCTGAGCCCGCTGTCGAAATAGGCCTTCAGCTCTGGCGTAAGGCCGCGTGCGCCATCGTCGAAACCGGTCCAGTCGCTGCCCGATCCGTAATAGGTCAGGCCGTTAAAGCCGGTCGTTTCGGAATCGCCACTGATGCTGGCCGACAACTTCAGAAAGCTTTCGTCGGGAATGGCGCGGGTCGTCAGGTTGATGACGCCGCCGCCGAATTCGCCGGGGAAGTTGGCGGAGTAAGTTTTCTGGACCAGTGACGACGACACGATGTCGGTCGGGAACAGGTCTAGAGGAACAGTGCGGCGCAGCGGTTCGGGGCTGGGCAGGGGCAGGCCGTTCAACAGGGCGAGCGAATAGCGGTCGCCAAGGCCGCGCACGAAAACGAAGCCGTCGCCGACGACCGAAAGACCGGTTACGCGCGACAGGGCACCGGCGATGTCGCCTTCGCCGGTCCGTGCGATTTCTTCTGACGAGAGGACGTTCACGACCTGCGTCGAGGCGCGGACCACGTCGCGGTTGCGACGGCCTGTCACGACGATCGCGCCGCCGGGGACGGAGATGTCGGGTTGCTCGACCTCGTCATCATAGGTGTCTTCAGCGCCGTCGGTTTGCTCGACAAGCGAATCGCCGGTCGTTTCGCCATCGGCGGGTGACAGGCCCGTTCCGGTATTGCCCGGTGCGCCCCCGGTGCCCTGCGCAATGGCGATATGCGGGAACGAAAGTGCGGAACCGAGCAGAAGCAGCGCGGCGACCTGCTTGCCTTTGGACATCGTGATGACCCCCTGATGGTCGTGAATTTTGATGTTGTCGAATGCGAAGAAGGGGAAGTGCCCGGCAGATCGCTGCCGCACACTTCCCCCTGAGTTTTCGCTTAGTAGACCGGCAGGCTGGCGCAGCTGCCGACGTTGTTGCCAAGGTCGATGTACGACGAAGAACAGGTCCAGCCTTCGTACCAGTTGTCGGTCGCGTCCTTCACGGCACCGATGTGGTCGGTATCGTCAAATGCGAAGAAGAAGCTGGTTTCAAGGTTGGCCGTGTTGAACGCGGCATAGCTGTTGGCGTTGGCGGTGTTGAAGAAGGTGGCCATCAGCAGGTCGGTCGCCGAAGCGTCGTTGTTGCTGTCCTTGTTGAACTCGGCCAGGCCTTCGTCGCCCAGGCTGCGGGCATCGCTGAACGCGCCGTCGCCGCCGCACTGCATCGCGACAGAGTTGAACACGACGGGGCCGCGTTCGTCGGGGCCGGTCGTCTGCACGGTGGCATTGTCGCGCAGCAGCACGCATTCGTCCTGCGGCGAAACCACGATCGAGTTGGTCAGCCAGTAATCGGCACCGCCACGAACATAGAGGCCCGCGCCGTCCGGGAATGCGGAGTTGCCGACGAACGTGGCGTTCGAGATGCGAACGTCGGTACGCGGCGTGGCATCGACCAGACCGTTCGAGGAGTCGATCTCGCTCATCGAGTTGCCGACGCCGGGGCGTTCGACGACGATAACGTGCTGAAGGCCGGCATGTGCGCCGGTGTCGATGTCGATGGCGTCATCGCCCTGACCGGCAACGACCACGTATTTCATGCCGACATAGCCGCCGAAAAATTCCATGCCGTCGTCCGAAGAGTTGTACGACATGATGTGGTCGAACTTGGTGCCGGTGCCAGTGCCGCCGGTGGTCAGCGACTGTAGCTCGCTGCCTTCGCCAAGGACGAAGCCCGAGTAGCGGATTTGGACATAGCTCATCGTGCCCGAGTTGTCGTCGACGGTCGCGCCGCCGAACAGGGCGGGCTGGTCCTCGCCCTCGATCTGGCGCTGACAATCCACGGTGCCCGGCGTGGCAAGCGTTTCGGCGCAGTCGACGACCGGCGCGCGGCCCGAAACGATCACGCCGCCCCACTGGCCTTCGCTGCTGGCCGTGGCTGTGCCGATCACGTTCTGACGGCTGGTAAAGACGATCGGGCGGGTCGAGGTGCCGACCGCGTTGATCTTGTTGCCGCGGTTGACCAGCAGGAATGAACGGCCGGTCTTGGCAAAGACGATAACGCCCGGATCGATGCCCAGCGTGACGTTGGTGTCGGTCAGGCCGTCGCTGTTGTCGGGCGCGGCACCGCCATCGCTGCCGATATCGACGCGGCCGTCGATCGCATAGAGCAGGCCCGGAACATAGGGCAGGTCCATCGAGGCATTGATCTGGTTCGGCAGCAGGCAGACGCGATAGGTGCCGGTCGGGCCGGAAATCAGGCCATCGTCGGTAACGCCGGTCAGCGTCGGGCAGCTGCCTGCCGGGGTGACCGAAGCCGTCGGCGAAGGCGTGGGCGTGCCGCCGGTGGGTGCCGGGGTCGGGTTGTTGATGATGATGTCGCCGCCCGTGCCGGGCGAGACGATCTTGTCGCCACCGCCGCAGCCGGCGAGTGCCAGCACGGAGCAGCCAATGACGAGTGAACGATGAAGATTTGTCACGACGAGCGGTCCCCTCAAGTACCGAGAATCAGAAAAGCGAATGCGTTTCGCGAGGGCCGGGCTAGGCGTGGGAAGTGACAGTTTGTTTGCCGCCGGATTACAGTTCGATGGCAATCCACAGTTTGCGATAAACCGTGAAAAGTGACCGCAGATTGTCAGGAATGCTGCAATTCCGACGGTTTGCTGCACCGCCGAAATGTTACAGTTCGATGACTATATGACATTTTCGTTGCAGATCGGCGGGTCGAACCGCATTCTTGCCTCAACTTATCGAATGAGGAGAGATGTCTTGGCTCTTGGAACAATTATCGCGATGGCCCTTGCAGCAGGCACGCCTTCGACTGCCGACACCACCGAAGTTGCATACGACGCTCTGACCA
The DNA here is from genome assembly GCF_001028705.1 of Croceicoccus naphthovorans. Taxonomy (NCBI): domain Bacteria; kingdom Pseudomonadati; phylum Pseudomonadota; class Alphaproteobacteria; order Sphingomonadales; family Erythrobacteraceae; genus Croceicoccus; species Croceicoccus naphthovorans. Next base: position 1,280,785 of record NZ_CP011770.1, read on the forward strand.
ACGGTAATCCGCAAGAGGCGATTGCCCAGCTGGAAGAAGGCGATCGCCACGATCCGGCCCGCCTGATCAATCTGGCCGCCGCCTATCTGGCGACGGGTCGCACCGCCGACGCGCGTGAGGCCTATAAGAAGGCCGCCGTGGCCGAGCGTTACGAGCTGGAAACGGTCGACGGCGAATGGATCGATTCGCGCGTACTGGCCAGGGCAGAGCTGGCGCGGACCTATAGTGTTTCTTTCGAACAGTCTCGCATGGCCCGGGTGGACTGACCGGCGCGGGATTGACTGCTGCTGACGGATCGTTTTCGTAAGGGATACCCCCAACGCCCGCGATGAACGATATCAAGCCGCACGGACACGGGGCCGGGATGGATCGCCATCCCGGCCCCGTTTGCGTTCGGCCTGCCGCGACGGTTTGCTTGACTGTCGGACCTGCGTTGTGAAACCGTAACGTTGGTGTAACGCGCCGCCTTCATGGCCCTTTGCGAAGGGGGTGGCGGCACGGGTTGCACCGCCCCGGAACAACGCATGCCAGCGACAGGGCCGATGAACGAACAGAGTCCAGTTCCGACGACCGACGAGCCTGCCGCCAACGGGCTGCCTGCCGACGCGCTTTATACCAATCGCGAACTCAGCTGGCTGTCGTTCAACCGCCGCGTGCTGGCAGAGGCTGCGCGAGAGGATTACCCGCTGCTCGAGCGGCTGCGGTTCCTGTCCATATCCGGCAGTAATCTCGATGAATTCGTGATGATCCGCGTGGCGGGTCTTGCCGGGCAGATGCAGCGCGGGATTTCAAAGCTCAGCATCGATGGGCGCACCCCGTCGCAGCAGATGTCCGCCATCCGCAAGGCGATCCGCGATCTGGAGTTCCGCCAACAGGCCGCATGGCGCGATCTGCGCGGACAGCTTTCCCAAACCGGCATCCACGTCGCCGACGAAAGCAGGCTGGATGCCGATGCCCGCGCGTGGCTGAAAGAGCATTTCGAGCAGCACATCCTGCCCGTCCTGACCCCGCAGGCGATCGATCCGGCCCATCCGTTTCCGTTCGTCGCCAATCAGGGCATGGGCCTGCTTTTCAACCTGACCCGCCTGATCGACCGGCAGGGCGTGGTAGAGATGATCCTAGTCCCCTCTGCCGTGCCGCGTTTCGTGCGCATTCCGGGCGAGGAGGCAAGCTATATCCCGGTAGAGCGGCTGATCTGCCGTTATGCCCACCTGATCTTCCCCGGCTTTCGGATCGAGGGCGACGGTGTGTTCCGCGTCATCCGCGATTCGGACATAGAGATCGAGGAGGAGGCCGAAGACCTCGTCCGTTATTTCCGCAGCGCTATTCAGCGGCGGCGGCGCGGGCAGGTCATCATGCTGGAACTGGATGCCGAGTTCGATCCCGAGGCAGAGGCGCTGCTTCGCGAACAGCTGGGCCTCGAAAACGCCATTGTCATCAAGACTGACGGGATCATCGGCGTGGAAGGTCTCGCCGAGATCGTTGATGAGGACCGGCCCGACCTTAAGTTCGAGCCCTACAGCCCGCGCTACCCCGAACGGATCATGGAGCATGACGGAGACTGCTTCGCCGCCATCGGCGAGAAGGACATCGTCATCCACCATCCCTACGAAAGTTTCGAGGTGGTGGTCGACTTCGTCCGGCAGGCGGCGAAAGACCCCGATGTAGTCGCGATCAAGCAGACGCTGTACCGCGCGGGCAAGCAATCCGCGATCATCAACGCCCTGATCGCCGCGGCAGAGGCGGGCAAATCGGTCACCGCCGTGGTCGAACTCAAAGCCCGGTTCGATGAGGAACAGAACATCCTCTGGGCGAGCCAGCTTGAACGCGCGGGCGTGCAGGTAATCTACGGCTTCGTCGACTGGAAGACCCATGCCAAGGTCAGCATGGTCGTGCGGCGCGAGGGGGACGGATACCGGACCTACTGCCACTTCGGCACCGGCAACTATCACCCGGTGACCGCGCGGATATACACCGACTTGTCGTACTTTACCGCCGATCCGCGCATGGGAAGGGACGCGTCGCGGTTGTTCAATTTTGTCACCGGCTATGTCGAACCGCGCAAGACAGAGGGACTGGTCATCAGCCCCATCGCCATGCGCGAAACGATTTACCGCAACATCGACCGCGAAATCGCCAACCATCGCAAGGGACGTCCGGCGGCAATCTGGGCGAAGCTCAATTCACTGACCGACAAGGGCGTGATCGACAAGCTGTACGAAGCGAGCGCCGTGGGTGTACCGATCCGATTGGTGGTGCGCGGCATATGCTGCCTGAAGCCGGGCATTCCGGGGGTTTCGGAGTCCATCGAGGTCAAGTCGATCATCGGGCGCTTCCTCGAACACAGCCGCATCTGGGCCTTTGCCAACGGCTATCGCATGCCCAGCCCGCGGGCGCGCCTGTTCATAACATCGGCCGATGCCATGAGCCGCAACCTCGACCGCAGGGTCGAAGCCATGGTACCGATCCGGAACCGGACGGTGCATGATCAGGTTCTACAGCAAGTGCTTGTCGCCAATCTTCTCGATACCGAACAAAGCTGGCTGCTTCAGCCGGACGGTTCCTATACGCGCGTCGAGAGCGGGACCAAGCCGTTTAACCTGCATCGCTATTTTATGACCAACCCGTCGCTGTCGGGCCGTGGACAGGCCCTGTCCGAAGACCAGATACCCCGTCTCGCCCTGCGTCGGGGCGCCAGCGTGTGACGTCGTACCAGACGGGAAAAAGCGCCTATCGCCGCCGCGTCGAGGGGAACTGGACCGCCGACAACGGCAAGCGGGCGATCATCGATATCGGATCGAACACCGTGCGTATGGTTGTCTATGGCGGATCGCCCCGCGCGCCGACGGTGCTCGCGAACGAAAAGGTGACGGCCCGCCTTGGCCGTGATCTGTCGCAGACCGGGAATATGGGCGACGATTGCGTCGAACTGGCCCTGATCGGGCTGGCGCGGTTTGCGCTGATCCTGGCGGACCTTGGCATCAAGGACGTAGAGACCGTAGCCACCGCCGCCGTGCGCGACGCGGGCAATGGTCAGGCCTTCATCGCGAAGGTGCGGGCCTTGGGCCTGAAGGTGCGGATTATTTCCGGCAAGGAAGAGGCGCAGACCAGCGCTTTGGGCGTGATAGGGGCATTCCCCGGTGCTGTGGGTACGGTGGCCGATCTTGGCGGCGGCAGCCTGGAACTGATCGAGATTTCGGGTGACGAACCGGGCGAGGGTAGCACCTTGCCGCTAGGCTCGTTGCGTTTGGCGGCCCTGCGTGAAGATGGCGAGGACAAGTTCCAGTCCCGCGTGGGCAAGGCGCTGAAGCAGGAAGGCTGGAAGCGCGAGACCGGCGGCACGTTGTTCCTTGTCGGCGGAACATGGCGGACGATGGCGGTGCTGGCGATGGAGCAGCAGGGGCACCCGCTATCCGACCCGCACGGGCTGTGCGTTGATGTCGGGATGGCGGCCAAGCTGGCGCGGCGCACGGCCAAGGCCTCGGCGCAGGATTTGCAGACAATTCCGCGCGTATCTTCCATGCGCGCCCAGATTTTGCCGCATGCGGCGGCGCTGCTGGGGTGCTTGCTCAAGACATTGCAGCCGGAGCGTCTGGTCTTTTCTGCGTGGGGCCTACGCGAAGGCTTACTTTATAACCGGCTCAGCGCGGCGGAAAAGGCGCAGGACCCGCTGTTGGCGGGTCTGTCGTTGTTCGCGGGCCAACACGGCGCGCCGCCGATGTTATGCACCCGGATCGCGGGCTGGACCGTCGATGCCGTACCGCGCAGCAGCAACGGGAACGAGCGGTTGCGGCTCGCCGCGACGATGCTCTCGCTGGCGTCGTTGCAGGTGGAGCCCAACCTTCGCCTGAATCACGCGATGGACTGGGCGCTTTACAAACGCTGGTTGGGGGTGGACGATGCCGATCGCGCGATGATGGCGGCAGCGGCCATCGCCAACGGCGGCGCGACCGGCATGCCACCGATTCTGACCGAACTGGCATCGACAGAGCAATTGGAGCTGGCGACGGCATGGGGCCTCGCCACGCGACTGGCCCGCCGGTTGGGGATGCAGTCGCAAGCATCGTTACAGGCGGCGCGGCTGCGGGCGGATGGCGGTACCCTGCTGTTGGCGATTCATGAAAGTCACGCCGCTCTCTCCGTGCCCCCTGTGCGCAAGGACATGAAGAAGTTGGCCGAATGCATGGGCCTGGAACCGGAGATCGAGATTCTCAGCGATGCGCAGTTCACGGCACTACGTACCAAAGACACCAGCGAAGCCGCATAATCGCCGCCCACACGAAAAAGGCCCCGGGAATTCCGGAGCCTTTTCGTTGTCAGTGCTGATCAATCAGATGTCGTTGCCCAGCTTGCCTTCGACCTCGCCCTTGAACTGTTGGGCTTCACCCTTGGCTTCCTGCTCGCGGCCTTCTGCGCGGGTGTTCGGGTTGCCGCTTTCCTGCTTTACGTTGCCGATGGCTTCGTTGACGTTGCCTTTTACCTTTTCCGTAAGTTCGCCCATCATGGCTCTCCTTATCTATTTGCAAACAGGCGGTTTTGCCTGCGTTTGATAAGAGAACGGCTGAACCGACGGATCGGGTCCGGCGCTCGTCGCACGCGCATTTCGGCTCATCGATCAACGATGGCGAAAAGGTGGCGGCGAGTTTGAAAAAGTGGCTCCCCGAGTAGGATTAGCACGGATTTCCACTAACGAGATGATATAAAACGGTAATATTAGTAAAAACTGGTTTATCGAGACTATTTTTCCCACATTCGTCCGCATTGCCCGAGCCGCGATTCTTGTGCAAGCATTCCCTTTTGGGGGTGTCGATGAATTGGGAAGCTATATCAGCTATCGGTCAGGTTGCCGGGGCCGCCGCAACCTTGGCGGCAGTCATCGTTTCGCTGCGTTTGGCGAGACGGGCGAGCCGTCCAAACCTTACAGTCTCTTTGCGTGAGCAATTGATTCTCATTGGCGACGATACCGAGCATGTAATGACATTTAGCGTCGTCAACGTAGGTGGGCGCGATGCTGAGGTCAGAAGCTTGGGCTGGCGCACAGGATGGTTCAAATGGGGTCCTGAGTGGATGCGCTTAAGACACGCTGTTCAGATGTTCGAACCTCGCATAGGAATGCTATCTCCGCCCTATATAATAGCTCCCGGCAGTGAAGTTTCGAGCCGTATCGGGCGTGATAACATTCTGCAGCATGCAGAGCGGTTCGGACGTACGGGACCGCTTTTCACTCGTAAGGCCCCTTGGGGGATCATTACTACAAGAACAGTGATACAAGCCTATACCGCTGACGGTTATCGTTTTCGTGGGAAAGTCGAGAGATCCGCGCTTAAGAAATTGGCAAATGCCGAGAGGGACGGGCGTCGTGCCGTCGAGATCGGCGCTTTTTCTAAATGAGCCATCGCTCTCGCCCTAAATCGCTGGATAGAGACAAGCCCTTTGGGGGCTAGGCAAACTCGGCTCCGAAATAGGTCCAGTTGCTCGATACCATCGCTTTGCCAGAAAGCGTTTCGTAGCACTGCACATGGAATGGGTCGCCGGGATCGGCCTCAAGCCACGGCGTTTCTAGGTTCGCGCCCACGAATGAAGTCGCCACCTGCCCGCTGGAGATGAATTGCAGGTAGGGGTGTCCGACAAGCCCAATGCTCATTTCGTCGCTGGTGCTGGTTCCGCCAATCCAGAACTTGGCATTGCTGTGCCCCGATGGCACGACAAGCTGCGTCTGGCTGGTGTCGGGATCGAACGCCCCGCCGGTCGTATCATAAACAATATCGGCGGTGCCGCTGCTGCCCCAATCCAAGATATTCCAGGTGCTTTGTGTGAGAGCCTGCGCGGTCGGGATTCGAAGCAGGATGCGCGGATTGTCCGATGCCTTCCAGATTGCAAGGAAGCAGTTGTTATCGCTGACCGTTGCAACCGAACCGGGTTTATAGCCCTGCGGATAGACGACAGACCCAGCGGCGGGCCGGATGCAGAGAACGCGCGCTGACCGGTAACGCCCTGAGTGGACTGATATGGGATGACCTGATTGCCGGTGCTGAGAAGATTCAGCCGTTCGGCGTTGGCCGCGCCTACCGTGCTGTACGCGCCCGCGAAATGATAGAAGCCTGCAACGTCGATGCGGATAGTACCGTTGCCGAGTAACGTAAAATCGCCGGTATTTTCCAGCATCGTGGTGAGCGGTATCGGGAAAGCATTTTCTGGCGCGTCATAGTTGCTTGTGCGCACAGCCACGCAATAAGGCGTCCCAGCGGGCAGCTTTTCCATCGCGAACCAAGTACGATCGGCGCGGCAACCACCTGTGCCAGAGCCAGCCAACCCGGCCACGCCGTACAGTTCGTCGTCCTCTGAAAAGATATAGGGCGCGGTCGTCAGGTTCATGTAGCAGACGCCGTTGAGGTCCATGTCGCAGTATTGCGCCCCAAACTGCTTTGGTTGCGCCCCGTTAAGGACAGGGAATGCTCTAACGTCATCAGCAAATGGGCCGCGCTGCATCAGGACGCGCATCAGCGCCCCGTCGAGCGCCGCCGGAACCGTGACGATGTTGCTCACGCCCGGTGCATACATGCCATAGGGGTCTGTATTCTCTCCCGCTGGGCCAAGGCTGTCATCGTTGTAAGGCGTCGCATAGGCCCCACCCACCGCCGTTACATCGCTGCCGGTAACGCCGATGAAAAGCACGCGCTCGACTTCCGCACTCTCTGGCGTGCTGTCATAGACTAGCGTGCTGCCGTGGTAGACGCGCCCGATTGCCGTGCTGCCGTGGTAGAGCGCCGCAACCTGATTTGCCCCGCGATAGATCGGCATTTACGCCTCCGGCACAAAATAGAATGTGTCAGCGTCCGGGGTCAGCGCATCGTATGCCGCCTGATCGGCAACGACGATAAAGCCAAGGTTCACTTGCGCGGTCGGTGCGTCGGCCAGATCGGAGAGGTCGTTTGCTGTCAGCAAGGGTGTCGCGGCAAGGTCCAGAACGCCGCCTGTCAGGTCCAGCCCGTCGCCAAGGCTGATTTCCTCTATCGCGCCTGTATCGGCGCTGTAGCGGCCCAGCAGGCGGTTTGTCGCCATTGTCAGCGCCGTGGCAGTAATCGGCCCGCTGGAGCCTGTCAGGCCCTCCATATAGGCCGCCATCGCTGCAATCGCCGCAATGACTGCGTTCATTTCCGTGGGGAAGTCACCTTGCCAATCGACAAAGGCTTCCGCCGCAGGCGTGAAGGTAGCGGGCGCTTGCGAACGCAAGGGTGCGTCGGGTGCGGGCGTGAGGGTCGGGATCGTCGGTGCGGGCATCAGTCCTTACTCTCAGGCTTGACGGGTTTCTCTGGCGGTCGTTCGGGATTTAAAAGCGCATCGAACCAAAGGCGCTCCGGCGACCACGGCGCGGGGTCTTTCGGCTTTTCCATCATATCCCCCAATCCGGACGCGTTGAATGGTCCGGTCTTGCCGCAGACAGCCGTAGCGAACGGCATCGGCGGCATGGTCGGGGCCGCTGGAATCCACGTCCTCAACCCGCTTCTGATCGCGGGCGAGATAGGGCACGGTTGACCAGAAATATTCGCAGACGCGCGACACATAGAGTCCGGGCAAATCGGGCTTTCCAGCGTCGGCCAGCATGCGGCGCATGATGTTCCAGCCGGTTAGGCGGTCGGCTTTCTTTGCCGGACTGAACAGGACGCCATAACGTGAAAACTCGTTGGCAATGCTGCCATTGCTGTGTCCGTGGGCAGCGAATATCGCATCGTCGGCCACACCTTGCGCTCGGACGCCCCAGCGCTTGCACATGGCAACGATTTCCTCCGCCAAGATCGGCACAGTCCAGCCAAGGCCTTCGGTTGGCCTGTCGCGCTTGCAGGTCGCCAGTTCGTCCACCAGCACAAGGCTGTCGCGGGGATAGAACTTGCCGTCCGGACCCTCGGCGCCGGGTGACTTGGCAACGATGTAGGTTGCGCTCGGCGCGCTACTGCCAAAGTCGTGGGTCAGGTATGTTCGCCAGCCCTTCGGGATTTCCGCCCACGGGTCCACCGCGTTGCGGCTTTCGTCCAGCACGCTCGCGAAATAGGCACCTCGGACAATGGCCCAATCGCCATCGATCCACGCCTTTAGAAGCTCCTGATCGTCAGGGCAGCTAGAACGCAATTGATCCCCATATTGCGCGCGGTCGATGAACTTGTTCCCTGCGAACGTCGAAGGCGCATAGACCCACTCGCGACCGGATTTTTCCTCGTCAAAGGGCTTCCACGGGGCTGATTTGAAAACATACCGCTTGGCAAGCCAGTAATGGCCCACGCCGCCCGGATTTGCCGCCATGACGACGCGGATCGGCACATCCTGCGGCCCGCGAAGGTTCGAGCGCAGAATGTCGAGCAAGGCGCTGTCCGGATATTGCCCCGCCTCATCCACCATCAGCAGCGTGAAGGTGCGGCCCTGATACTTGGCATAGTCGGCATGGGTCTCAAGCTGGCCAAGTTCCATGTAACCGCCGCTGGGAAAGCGCCAGACATGCTCGCCGCCGTTGTAACGCGCCTGTGCGCCGTAAATCCCGCCGAACAGTTCGCGCGTTATCAATTCAAAGTCGGCAATGCCCTTGTAGCTGCGGCGAATGTAGAGGATGCGCGCCCGCGCCCCGTATTTCACGACATGGCGCAAAGCCAAAAGGGCGAGGGCATAGGATTTGCCCCCGCCGCGCCCCCCGCCGAGAAAGACATCGGTATCCTCGGGGACGCCCATAACCTCTGCTTGGAAGGGGTTATATTCCAGATTCACTTTGCATCGCCTGATTGAAGGCTTCATTGGCGGCGTCGGCTTCGGCGGCTTCGCGCTCGATCCGCGCCAACTGCCTCGGATCGGTCAGCCCCTTGGCAAAATTACCGGCCGAGCGGCTTGCTGTGCTGACGGCATCGAGTACCTCGTCCAGCCTGGCCTGCTCGTCTATCTCAGCCCCGGCGTGCCGGGAAAGGATCATCTTTTTGTAGGCCGCGCTCTGCTCGGCGGTGATGCCGGAAAGCGTTGGGGATGCCTCCACGATCGCCGCCAGCAAGGGGCCGTCATTGTTATCGACCATATCCTTGATGAAGGCGGCACGGGCCTTGCCATCCATGCCGAAAAAGCGGGCACGCACCTCTTGCGCATATTCGTTCTGCTTCAAGTTGACCTTGGCAGCAATTCGAGCCTCGATATCTCGCGTGCCCGCTCGATACAGGTCAGTCGCCCGCTGGATCATGGCGGTGATTTCGCTGTCGAACTTCTTGCTGGCCTTTCCAATCTTCATCACATGTGCAGACGGCGTGTCGTACGGGCTGCGTGTCTTGCGCAGGTCGTCCAGTGTGGCGGCGCTGTCGCGCAGCCTGCTGACCTCGCCCTGCATGCGCTGTGCAATGCTGTGGTCGCCCATATCACGCAGCATGCGGTCGGCGATGTGTGCAAGCGCCTGTACGGTCGGGTCGGGCACGTTACTCATTGTCTGCATCCTCGACGGCAGCACGGAACGCCAGCACGGCATTGCCGAGATCGGCCTGCCCATTCGCAATCATGCGCTTGGCCTCGCGGCTCAGATGGTCGTGGAAGTGCGGAAAGGGTGGCGTTGCGCCAGCCCCCTCCTGCCTATGGCGTTCCTTCATGATCCCGCCAATGTTGCGGAACGCATCGCCTATTGCGCCAAACTCATCTCTGTCCATCGATCGTACCTTTCACTTTCTGTGCATACTGTTCGCGTGACATGGCCCCAGGCAGGGCGATGGTGACGCTCACACCACCGCCCTGCGCGCTCTGGTCGCCCTCCCGGTAGCCGTGACGTGCTTTCAGGAGGAACATGGCAGCCGGAGCGTTGTCTTGTTCCATTGCCAGCCGGAACAGCTTGTTATGCAGTGCCCAGCGTTCGGACTCGCGGCCCGCATCGAACGCGTCTTGCAGTTCGGGTTGCGCCTCTAGCCACTTGTTGAACGTCTTGGGGGTCGTGCCCAGCTTTGCCGCCACACCGACGACTGAGAAGCCATCGGCTGCATATTCGCGCACCAGTGCAAGCGCATTGGCCGGGGGCTTGCTTGGCTTTCCGCCGGGTCGCTTGAGCGGTCTATGGGTGATAGGCTTTGTCACGGCACAAGCACTGTGCGCTGTTCGATCGGCACCCTCTACGGACGCTCCCGCATTTTGCGAGCTTATCGGGTCAATGTGATGGTCATAGTGTGGGAAAATCGGTGACGCGTTCTGTGATCGCTGGGCATGGCCATAGAAAACAAGCATTTCCTAGTTAGGTTCGACTCTGAACGGCAGAGCCAGCCCTTTTTAGTGCGGGAGGAATAGGGGTCAGCGAGCCTTTCACCATCAAAACACCATCACCGCATCGGATAATGCATCCCGGTATCTCTCCGGCAAATTCCGTCCGTGAATGAACTTGCTGAGCGTGCCATGAGGGATGCCAAGACTGTCAGCGAGGCGTGATTGCTCCCCCGGATCATGCCTGCCGAGGTGATCGAGCGTTGATTGGCGCAAAGCGTCCAATTCGGCCCGCGTACATGAATTGGCTTGTTTCCGTTGTTCTGTTTCCAGTCCCGCTAACCTATCCCCCTGGCTAACTGTTTGTGGCTCAATATCTGAGAAATGGGCATCGGCGGAAATGACAGGTTTTTCCATTCCATCTGGCTCAAGTTCTGCGCCAGTGGGATGCGACGTTTCCAAGCCAATGTCAGAAACTGCGCCCGCTCGTGTCAGAAACTGGTCCCGTGAATTTTCGTGTTTCCACTTTTCATAGGCGTGTGACGGGGCGCGGTTCGGTCCCGATGGGCCGGCCAGCCACGTGAAGCCGTACTTGGCCGCGTGGGGTGTCTTGCGGCTAAATCCACCGCGTTCGCTGCAATAGAGGAAGCCCATCTCGATAAGTTCGGCAATGGCGCGGCGAACAGTATTCCGTGAGAGGCCGGTCATCTCTGCGCCGGTTCTGTCGCTGAAAAACCACTCGCCGTTGTTATCGCCATTTTCAAATAGGCCCATCGCCAGCATGACCTTTACGGCAGAGCCGCTAAGCGCCCGCCATGCGTCGGTGTCGATCTGCTTCTTGAACGATCGGACATGCTTTCGCTTATCGCGATAGGTTGAGCGGTCCTGCCCCATCGCTTACTCCGGATCATGTTTGGACTGGAATATTTCCCACCGGCGAGTTCTCATGGCCTTGGCAATCGCTACCCTGTCCTTCCACGACAGTTTCTCCGCCAAGATTTCCATTTCCCTATGCACAGCGCGCATCTGGAATTCGTAGTCTGCCAGCCTGACTTGATCGACGAGGCGTTGCCCATCTGTCGATATCCCGGCGCGGAATGCAGCCAGTGACACGATGCGGCCCGTCATTGTTCGTGCTCCTCTTCGCGCCCGTCATGCTCACAGCCGCCGGGATCGCTGATCGGACAGCCTACGCCGCCACCCCACATGCCGGGTCGATGGGGGCAGAAATCGTCCTCGCCTAAGTTGCCGTCCAGCTCGTCGCCGTTCGGTTCAACGTCGGAGTCGCCGTCCAACTGGTCTAGTCGTTCAAGGATGATGGCCGCTGCAAGGCCGCTGGTTTCCTGCATTGCTGTGAGTGTGTGCAGGATGCGTTCAAGATCGCCACGTGCGACCGGGATTGCGCCGTTTGTTAGCCCGGTTTATTCATGAGGCCGCAGCAGCGAAGTGGATGGGCCTTGATCTGACGTTGGCGGCGTAGTCCGGGCGAGCGTCTTCGACGGCATTTTTCACCGCGTCAGGATCAATGGGCTTTTCGAGGTTGATGGAATGGAGCTCGGAGTTCGGCGGCACAGCCGCACCGCCTAAGTAGGTGCAGGCCTGAGATTGGTGGCGATGGCTTTCAAAACGGAGGCATCGGGACAGGCTGACGCGAAGGCGACACGGATGCGAGTGGCGCTCTCAATGACGCGGGCAGCGACCTTGAGCAGCCTGAGGCGCAACGTTGCGAACTCGGCGGTCGCGAGCGAGGCTGCCTTGGGGATTTCCTGCTGAATGCGCCACAGGAGCCAGTATGCGGCGGTGTGCAGGATGAGGCGCATCTGATTGGCGTTGGGAGAGCGGCACGAGGTGCGATCGCTGGCCAGCTGGGTCTTGTGCAGCTTGATCAGGTTTTCGGCCTGACCGCGCGCGCAGTAGAGCGTATCATAGATGTGCTCGGCCGAGCCTTCGGTCAGCGAAGTGACGACATAGCGGATGTCCATGCCCATCGTACTGGCCTCGATCCGGGCGACGACGCGGCGCTGGCACTTCCAGCTTTTGGCCCCGTAGCGGGTCTCGGCATAGGTGCGCAGGACCGGGTACTGGCGCTGAGCGCGTTTGACCGCACAGGCATCGGCGGCAACGACGATTTCGGGATCGGCGCGTAGCACGGCGTTGGTCGGCAGGCCGAACACGTAGTCGACGCCGCAACCCTCGCAGACGGCCATGACCTCGGGCCGCCCATAGTGCCCGTCGCCGCGGATGGTGATGTGCGTTTCGGGCCATTGCCGGCGGATGTGGCGCACGAGGCGCCGGATGTGACCGGCAGCTTCAACACCAGACGGTGTCTTGCCGGTGCGCAGCAGCATCGCCACCGGCCGGCCAGTGGCGGTGTCGTAGACATGGATCGGCAGGAAGCAACGCTCGCCATGATGACCATTCCAGAACGACAACTGCTGATAGCCATGGACGACATCGCAGGTATCATCGATATCCAGCGTCACCGCCGCCGGCGGGGCCGGATAGCTGGCGCAGTAGATGTCGATCATCGCGGCCAGCATCTTCGCCAACTCGCGCGTGATCGGTGCATTCTCCCACCGGCTCATCGTCGGTTGGCTGGCCAGCCCCGCGCCCGATCCCGGCAGCTTGCCCAGGGCCAGGCGGAAGCCCGGATCGTCGCGCAGGGCATCGAGATCGTCGGCATCCTCATAGCCGCAGGCGATCGCGAACACGCGGGCACGCAGGATGTCGTCGAGGCGATGGATCACCCGCGCAGGATCGCGCGGATCGGCAATGCAAGTCGCAAGCCGCTGGCAGATACCCATCGCGCGCTCGGCCTGCGACAGCAACAGAACGCCGCCGTCCGAAGTGAGCCGACCACCGTCGAACGCGGCTGTGACTTTCTTGCGGTCGACCGCTGGGAATCGGAAGGGGCTTGCGATATCGTCGTTCATGGCGGGTGTGGCCTGTGGCATTTTCTGCCCTGCAGCAGGGCCGGTGTAGACACCCAGTTCCTAATTCAGATCAGAGGCTTATGCCACTCCCGCCAACCCTTCGTAGCCAACCCCGTGAATAAGACGGGTTAGGTGCGCGATATTCATGCGCGCCTCCTGTCCAGCACGCGATGACCATCGATGCGAAGGATTGCGAAAATCTCGTCGCACAGATGCCAGCCATCATAGATCTCCTCGCGCACGATGATGTCGAGCTTCTCGGCCAGTTCGCGCTGCGTTCCGACTGGGCACATCAAGAGAGCATCCATCGCCCGCGTAGTGATGGAGGAAAGACGGTTCAGTTCGTCCTGATACCCCTCCGGCTCGTCCTTTGGTGCATAGTCGAAAGCGGAGTGAGAATCGAAGGCGGCCTTGGCGATGCGATAGGCGCGGTGCAGTTCGTCAAAATCGGTCATTTCCCGCCTCCCGTTTCGTCAACAATCTGCCAACGACAGCACATTCTCAGACCGCCCGCGAAGCCGCGCGCCTGCCTGTAGTTGTCGAAGAGTTGCGGTGGGTGGTCTGCGGTCGGCGGTGTCACCGAGACCATGAACAGGCCCTTGTCGCCGCGTCCGATCGTAATGGAGCGGTCAACAATCGTTGGATTTTCTGTGCCCGGAATGGTAGGAAACTTCGAGTTGTTAGCCGCAACATTCGAAGCCCTTGCGCTGTGTGCGTGGGGGTTTTTCGCGTCCATCATACGTCCCCCGTTTCATGTGCGGCGGGGGCCTCATTGATGAGGCGGTGAAGCGAATCTGCCGTTGCGAGCGTGCGCCCGCCAACCTTACGCAGATCAATTTTGCCTTCGTTGGCGAGTTTGTAGAAGTTGGTTCGACCGATGCCGAGCGCGCTCAGCGCCTCCGGTACGGTGTATGCGATCTTTGCCGAGTTGTTCATATGACAGTCCTCCGAATGGTTGCGGACGACTATCCAACTATGTCGTGGTGCCCTTCTACGGACGGGGTTTTATTCTCTCGCGAAATCCGGCGAGAATAGTTCCTCGCCATCGTCTCCGAAGCGTTCGCGTAGCTTCAATATCTGGTCTCTGGCCGCTGCTAGGACGACTTCATCGCGCCGTGTTTTCGGTTCGGTGAATGCAAGCGCCATGATTCGACGATAAAAATCCGGCCACGGCCCGCCGGTCGCATCGGCGGCCCAATCTTCGCTCAGGATTGTGGGGTCGCGACCAAACGCGAACCTAAAAACGTGCGACAACTGGAAAGCGCGCTCGACACGTAGCGATTGGGCACGGGCATCACGCCAACGGGTCCGCTCGGGTTCTCTGTCCTTCAGCCTGAAGGCAACCTCTAACAGTTCTCCCAATGCCGTTTCGGCAGCGTCAAGGCGCGCCAAGTCGGCTTCAGACAAGTGGTGGCGCAATTCGTCATCGCTGCGCCTGATAGCGCCGTAAGCCTTCCCCGCCTTATCCCACACTTGCCCCCAGGCCGACTTGGATGCTGTTAGATTGGACGGAAACTCCTTTTCTCCGCTGGCCTCCTCGCAACCAATCGGCGGAAACGGCACCGTCGGCCCCAAGGCCTGCCGAATGGCACCGGCAACGCGATCGAAGCTCATTCTAGGCACGAGTTGATAGCCTGCGAGCGTTTCCTCCACCGCGTCGGGTGTAATGTGCCGCAGGAATGGATCTTCGCTCACTGCGCGTTCGCCAGCGCGACGATCTCAGCGCTATCCTCGCCAGTGGCGAAACGTGCCCAATTATTCATCAGGTCGCGGCGCTTATCGAAGAAATCGGTGCGCTTGTAGGATGCCTCCACTGCGTTCGGTACGGCATGAGCGAGTGCCGCTTCGGCAATCTCGCCTGCGACCGATGTTTGCTCTGCGGCCCAGTCGCGGAACGTGCTGCGCATCCCGTGGGCGGTGCAATTCATGCTCATGTCGCGCAGCGTCTTGGTCAATGCCATGTCAGAGAGGGCCACACCCTTGCCGTTCGGAAAGATATAATCGGAGCGTCGGAGCACTTTGGCCTCTTCCAGCACAGCGAGCGCTTGCGGGGTGAGGGGGACGCGGTGAGGCTTGCTCATCTTCATTCGATCGCCGGGAATCGTCCACACCGCCTGAGCGAAGTCGATTTCATCCCATGTCGCACCGCGAATCTCGCCACTGCGGCTGGCGCACAGGATAAGCATACGCAAGGCAAGCGCGCCCATGCTGGACTTGCCCTGCAAGCGGTCCATGAACGCGGGAAGTTCCTGATAGGGCAGGGCGCTGAAATTCCCCTTGGATGGCTGCTTGGGCAGTCGATCGGCAATCGCGGGTCCAAGTGTGCCCACGAACAGCGCGCCATCGGGACGGGTGAAGCGTAGGATGCGGACAATCAGGCTGCGGACCTGTCGCGCGACCTCGGGCTTCGTCGTCCATATCGGGCGAAGGCAATCGGCAATTCGGTCTGCCTCGATCGTCTGGACCTGCAACCTACCCAGCGAAGGGAAGGCATAGCGGGTAAGGTTCGATCGGTCCTGTTTCTGGCGCTTGGTGCCTACATCATCCGTTTTTGCGCTCAGGAAATCCTCTGCGGCCTCACGGAACGTGCGCAGGAGCGGTGCAGGCTGCTCCCATAGGGTTCGGGGGTCTCGACCATCGGCAAGCGCCCTGCGGACCTCCCAAGCCCTCTCTCGCGCCTCTGCCAGCTTGTAGAGCTTGGCACTGCCGATTCCGTAGTCGCGGCGCTTGTTGTTGTGTTGGAAGCGCGCGACCCATGAAGCCTGCCCCGGTGCGCGCACAAACAGGATCAATCCATCGCCATCGCTGTAACGTCCCGGCTTGTCGATCAGTGTTTTGACCTTGGCCGCCGTCAGTTTGCCCATAACATGCCCCCTCGGGTTGTCTGAGTTGGGTCAGTGCTTGTTCCTACACTGAGTACCACACATTAGGCGCGAATGGGGGCGAATGTCAATGAACGGTTATGAATAGGAAAAGCGCGCAGTTCTGCGGGGTTGCGCCCTGTTTTGTGGGCGGTCGTGAACAACGCTGAATGAAAAAGTGGCTCCCCGAGTAGGATTCGAACCTACGGCCATTCGATTAACAGTCGAATGCTCTACCGCTGAGCTATCGGGGAGCAGCCCATCTGGCGGGCAGGGGTGCGCCTATATGGGGCGCGGGCGGCTTTGGCAAGCCTGACTTGGCAGCATTTTTCACAACTTCGCCAGTGCCGCCGAAATCAGATCTCGAACT
Organism: Croceicoccus naphthovorans; assembly: GCF_001028705.1. Taxonomy (NCBI): domain Bacteria; kingdom Pseudomonadati; phylum Pseudomonadota; class Alphaproteobacteria; order Sphingomonadales; family Erythrobacteraceae; genus Croceicoccus; species Croceicoccus naphthovorans. The sequence continues at coordinate 1,297,152 of NZ_CP011770.1, forward strand.
GTTCCGCCACGATGCGTTCGTCCAGGCTGTGGCCCCGGTCGAACAGCAGCGTCAGGTCGCGTTCGTGCGCCACTTCCACCCGGATCGAGTCGACATCGCGAATTTCCTTTTGGTCGGCCACGGCCGAGACCGGACGCTTCTTTGCATCCAGACAGCGAATTTCTATCGGCAGATGGTCGGGCAGGATCGCCCCGCGCCAACGCCGCGGGCGAAAGGCCGAGATCGGGGTGAGGGCGAGCAATCCGCAACCGAGCGGCAGGATCGGCCCGTTGGCGCTGAAATTATAGGCGGTGGACCCGGCGGGCGTCGCCACCAGCACACCATCGCAGGCAAGCTCGGGGATGCGGACCTTGTGGCCGACCTTGATCTCCAGCTTTGCGGTCTGGCGCGTTTCCCTCAGCAGAGAGACTTCGTTGATCGCGCAACTGGTAATCGTATCCCCGCCATGCGTAGTGGCCGTCATCATCAGCGGCGAAACCTCGAACTGGCGGGTGCGGTTCACACGCTCGAGGATCGGTAGCCGACTCGCCTCGCGCTTGTTCATCAGAAAACCGACCGTGCCCAGGTTCATGCCGTACGCGGGCAGGATGCGTCCTTTGTCGATCATCTGGTGCAGCGTTTGCAGCATATAGCCATCGCCGCCCAGAACGACGATGCCGTCGGCATCCTCGAACGGGACGAAGTCGTACGCGGCGCGCATTTCCTCTGCCGCTGTCTGCGCCTTGTCCGTAGGCGACGCGGTCAGCGCCAGCTTCTCAAGCTTCTTGCGGGCCTTGGCCACTGTCTTCCGACTCCCCCGAATTCGTGGCGGACCCTATGGGTCAGGGGCAGACAATGCAACGAACCTTCGTGCGCCTGTTAAGCCGCTTCGGTCTGCTTCATCGCCCGGCGAACGATGGCGGACAGGCCCTTGGTAAGCTGGAACAGGCCATTCAGGCGAGATTTCGGATCACCCCAGTTGCGCTCGATCACCAGCTTGTTGTCGGGCCGCAGGCGTGCCGTGCCCTTCAACCGCTCGACATAGCCGATCAGGCCCATCGGATCTGGGAACTCGTCCTTGTGAAAAGCCACGAGCGCACCGCGTGGGCCAAGGTCGATCTTGGCGATGTTCGCCTCGCAGGCCTGCAGCTTTATCTCGATGAGTTTGACGAGATTTTCGGTCGCGGAAGGCAGCGGGCCGAAACGGTCGATCATCTCTGCCGCCATCGCCTCGATCTCGTCCTTGTCCTTCGCTTCGTTCAGGCGGCGATAGAGCGCCATACGGATCGATAGGTCGGGGACGTAATCCTCGGGAATCATGATCGGAGCATCGACGGTGATCTGCGGGGAAAGGCCGCTACGATCCTCGACCACGCCCAGTTCGCCCGCCTTGGCGGCAAGGATCGCGTCTTCCAGCATGGACTGATAGAGCTCGAAGCCGACCTCGCGGATGTGGCCCGACTGCTCATCGCCCAGCAGGTTGCCCGCGCCGCGAATGTCGAGATCGTGGCTGGCCAGCTGAAAACCCGCACCCAGCGTATCGAGATCGCCCAGCACCTTGAGACGCTTTTCCGCGACCTCGGACATCTGTTTGTCCTCCTCGGTCGTGAGGTAGGCGTAGGCGCGCAACTTCGACCGGCCGACGCGGCCGCGCAGCTGGTATAGCTGGGCAAGGCCGAAACGATCGGCGCGGTGGATGATGATCGTGTTGGCGCTGGGAATATCGAGGCCCGATTCGACGATGGTGGTCGAGAGCAGGACGTCGTACTTCTTCTCGTAGAAGGCGCTCATCCGCTCTTCCACTTCACCCGCACCCATCTGACCGTGGGCGGTAACGGCCTTCACCTCGGGCACGGTTTCGTGCAGCCAATCCTCGATCCGGGGCATGTCGGCGATGCGGGGCACGACGATGAAGCTTTGGCCGCCGCGGTGGTGTTCACGCAGCAATGCTTCGCGAACGATCATGTCGTCCCACTCCATAACGTAGGTCCGCACGGCGAGGCGGTCCACGGGCGGCGTCTGGATGACCGACAGTTCGCGCAGGCCCGACATGGCCATTTGCAACGTGCGCGGGATCGGCGTGGCAGTCAGCGTCAGGACGTGGACATTGGCGCGCAGAGCCTTCAGTTTCTCCTTGTGGGTGACGCCGAAGCGCTGTTCTTCATCAACGATTACAAGGCCTAGTCGCTTGAACTTCACGCTCTTTGACAGAATCGCGTGGGTGCCCACGACGATGTCGATCTTGCCCGCTTCCAGCCCGTCGCGAGTCTCGGCGGCTTCCTTGGCGGGGACGAGGCGCGAGAGGCGACCGATGTTGAGCGGGAACCCGGCGAACCGTTCGCAGAAATTGGCGTAGTGCTGACGGGCGAGCAGCGTCGTCGGCGCGATCATTACGACCTGCTGCCCGGCCATTGCCGCGACGAAGGCGGCACGCAGGGCCACCTCTGTCTTGCCAAAGCCGACGTCGCCGCAGACAAGACGGTCCATGGCCTTGCCGTCCTCAAGGTCGCGCATGACGTCGCCGATGGCGCGGTCCTGATCCTCGGTCTCGTTCCATGGGAAACGGTCGACGAATGGATCGTAGCTTTGTGGGTCGGCTTCGATCACGGGCGCCTTTTGCAAGGCACGCTTGGCCGCCGTTGCCAGCAATTCGTGCGCAATCTCGCGGATGCGCTCTTTCAGGCGGGCCTTGCGCTTTTGCCAGCCTTCGCCGCCGAGACGATCAAGCGGCACGCTTTCCTCACCGCTGCCGTAGCGTGAGAGGACGTCGAGGTTCTCGACCGGCACATAAAGCTTGTCGCCGCCGTGGTATTCCAACGCGACGCAATCGTGCGGGCTCTTGCCCACCGGCACTGATTGCAGGCCGAGATAGCGCCCAACGCCGTGGTCGATGTGGACGATGTGATCACCGGGTTGGAGCGCCTGCAACTCGGCCATGAAGGCATCGGCGTCCTTCTTGCGCTTCTTCCGGCGGACAAGGCGGTCGCCGAGCAGGTCGCGCTCTGTAACCAGCTCAAGATCGTCTGTCGCAAAACCGGATTCGAGCGGGAGGACGACCGCGACCGGGCGCTTTTTGGCCGCCGTGCCCAGCGCTTCCTGCCACGTCTCGGCGGTGGCGGGTTCGTATTTTCCGGCCTCGCCAAGCTGGCTGACAATGCGTTTCCGCGCGCCTTCCGAGTAGCAGGCGAGGATGGCGCGCTTGCCGCCATCGGCCTGTTTTTTCAGGTACTTGGCGGCAACATCGTAGACATTGTCTCCGCGCGTGCGCTCTGGCGTGAAGTCGCGGGCAGAAGTGAAAGCGAAGTCGATGGTCCGCTCCGCCTCGGGCTCCGCGAAGATCGAGGTGCGGTGGACGGGCCAGCCCTCCAGCCGGTCTTCGAACTCCTCGCGGCTGAGGTACAGCGCATCCGAAGCTAGCGGGCGATAGGCGCCGGGGCTGGTGCGCGCGGATTCGGTGCGGGCGCGGTGATAGTCGACGATTTCGTCGAGCCGTTCGTCACCCGCACGCAGCGCGCCGCCGTCGATGATCGTGACGTCCCCGTCGCCAAGATGGTCGAACAGGGTCGCCAGCTTGTCCTCGAACAGCGGGAGCCAGTGTTCCATGCCAGCCAGCCGCCGCCCGTCGCTGACCGCCTGATAGAGCGGATCGCCAGTGGCGGCCGCGCCCCAGCGTTCGCGATAACGGCTGCGGAAACGCTTGATCGTGTCTTCGTCCAGCAAGGCCTCGCTGGCGGGGAGAAGCAGATGCTGCTTCACCGTGCCGGTCGTGCGCTGCGTATTGGGATGGTAGAGGCGCAGGCTCTCCAGCTCGTCACCGAAGAAGTCGAGCCGCAGACCGGCTTGCTCCAGTTCTCCCTTGTCGTTCTTCGCCTTCAGCCCGCTGGGCACGATGTCGAAGATCGATCCGCGCACCGCGAACTCGCCCGCGTCGATCGCAGTGTCGCTGCGGGCGTAGCCTTGCCGTTGGAGCAGGGCGATAAGGCTCTCGTGCCCGATCTCGGTCCCTTCTTCCAGCAGGCGCGTCGCCTCGCGAATGCGGAACGGGGTGAGCACGCGTTGCAGCAGGGCGTTGACCGTCGTGACCAGCAGCTGCGGGGTGTGATTGTCCTTTGGGCGCTTGCGCTGCAAGGCCTGTAACGCCGCCAGCCTGCGCGCGCTGACCGACAGGGCGGGGCTGGACCGGTCGTAGGGCAGGCAGTCCCACGCCGGAAACTCGATCACATCCAGTTCGGGCGCGAAGAACGGGGCGGCATCGGCCACCGCCGCCATTGCCTGCTCGTCGGGCGCGATGAACACGGCGCGCGCTGGCGATTTGCCATGCGCCGCCGCGCGGGCAAGGTCGGAAAGGACGAGCGGCAACGCGCCGCGCGCAAGCGAAGACAGCACCAGCGGGTTTTCCGCGGCGATTATACGGGGAAGGTCAGCCATTTCTAAGGGGACTATCTGGGCGTCCGGCGGTTCCGGCGCAACCCGGAATTGTCAGCGATGGACGTGCACGTAATCCAGCCGCCGCATCGCCTCCATCATTGGGCCTTCATAGCGTTCCGGTGCGGGTTCGACGTTCATCGCCCAAGCCATGACGTGGACGTCGTCTTCTTCCAGCAGAGCCTCGAACCAGTCGCACTGGGCTTCGTCCCATATGGCATGATGCTTGTCGAAAAAGCCACCGATCATGAAGTCGGCTTCCCGCGTGCCGCGATGCCATGCGCGGAATTTCAATCGGCCAAGACGTGCGCTATCCACCATGCGGGCCGGTTACCCCCGTGGACCGGCGGGCGCAAGGCGCTAAAGGAAAGGGATGCGGCCCGAAATCCTCAACCCCCTGTTCGCCGAAGCGGAAAGCCTGAAAGGCGTCGGCCCAAAGCTGGAAAAGCCGCTCGACAAGCTGGGCCTGAGCCGGGTCAAGGACTTTGCCTATCACTTGCCCGAACGGTTTATCGACCGGCGCGTGATCGCGAACCTGGACGATGCGGTCGTGGGCGAGAACGTGATCGTGCCGCTGACGCCCACGCAATATCGCGCCAGCCGGACGGGGCGGGGGCCGTTCAACGTGCTGGCCACCGACGAGATCGGCAATGTCGTTTCGCTGACCTACTTCGGGCGCGCTTCGTACAGCGCGAAAAAGCAGTTGCCGCTGAATGAAAGGCGTTGGGTGGCAGGGCGGCTCGACCAATACGGCGACATGCTTCAGATCGTGCATCCCGATCATGTTTCGGATGAGGGCGGGCCGGGCCAAAATGGAGTGGGTCTGGGCGCGACTTGCGAGCCGGTTTACGGATTGAGTGAGGGACTGACGCAAGGCCGTTTGCAGGCGCTGGTGGATCAGGCGCTGGGCGAACTGCCTGACCTGCCCGAATGGATAGAGCCGGGGCAGCTTGACCGCCAGCAATGGCCAGCGTGGCGCGATGCCCTGGTTCTGGCGCATCAGGGGCAGCACAAGGCGGCGCGGGACCGATTGGCCTATGACGAACTGTTTGCTTCGGCGCTGGCCCTGATGCTGGTGAAAGCCGATAATCGCCGTCGCAAGGGCGTGCCTTTATGCGGCGATGGAGCCTTGCGCGAAAAGTTGCGCCTGCCGTTCGAACTTACCGGAGCGCAGAAACGGTCCGTGGCCGAGATCGAGGGCGACATGGCCCAGCAACACCCGATGCTCCGCCTGCTGCAAGGCGACGTCGGCAGCGGCAAGACGGCGGTAGCGCTGCACGCGATGCTGATCGCGGCTGAGGGCGGGGCGCAATCGGCGCTGCTGGCCCCGACCGAAATACTTGCACGGCAGCATTTCGAGACGCTGAGCGAAATGGCGCGCGGGACCGGGATCGAAATCGCGATCCTGACCGGGCGGGATAAGGGCCGGGCGCGAGAATCGATCCTGATGGGCTTGCTGGACGGCAGCATCGACGTGCTGATCGGTACCCATGCGATCTTTCAGGACAGCGTGAATTACCGCAATCTTGGCCTTGTCGTGATCGATGAGCAGCACCGCTTCGGCGTCGGGCAGCGGCTGTTGTTGCAACAGAAGGCCAAAGGCACCGCGCATTGCCTTGCCATGACCGCCACACCGATCCCGCGCACGCTGACCCTTGCGCAATACGGCGAGATGGAGGTGTCGAAGCTGGACGAGATGCCGCCGGGGCGGCAACCGATCGACACGCGCGTCGTCGCGGTGGAGCGGATGGATGATGTGGTCGGCGGGCTGCATCGCCATGTGGCGGAGGGGAAGCAGGCATACTGGGTCTGCCCGATGGTGCGTGAGCATGAGACCGAGGACATCGCCGCCGCCGAGGAGCGGTTCGATACCTTGTGTGCGGCGCTGGGCGATGCGGCGGTTACCTTGGTCCATGGCCAGCTTCCGGCCGAGGTCAAGGACGCCAACATGGCGCGCTTCGCCAGCGGCGAGGTCGCGGTGCTGGTCGCGACCACGGTGATCGAGGTCGGCGTCAATGTACCCAACGCTTCGCTGATGGTGATCGAGCAGGCCGAACGATTCGGCTTGGCCCAATTGCACCAGTTGCGCGGGCGTGTGGGGCGCGGGGCGGAGAAGTCGGTTTGCCTGTTGTTGCGCGGCGGTGCGCTGTCGGAAACAGGGCGCGAAAGGCTGGCCCTGATGCGTGAAACGCAGGACGGATTTCGCCTGGCCGAAGAGGACCTGCGCCTACGCGGCGGCGGCGAAATCCTTGGTACGCGGCAATCGGGCGAACAGAGTTTCATTGTCGCCACGCCCGAGCAGATCAGCGAATTACTGGAGGCGGCGCACGACGACGCACGGCTATTGATGGATCGTGACGGTGGCCTGACCGGCGCGCGGGGCGAGGCGGCTCGGATCGCGCTCTATCTGTTCGAGCGCGATTATGGCGTGCAGCTATTGCGCGGGGGTTAGCCCGCTTCGCTTCGAACGACGCTCAGCGCCATATCCGGCGTCAAATCCAGAACCGCATCGGCTTGCGCGGCCTTCACGCGGTCGCGTGTGCAGGGTTCGGCGGCTTTTTCGGCATCCGGCGCCACGCGGGTCAGCGGGCCGGGAGCGATCTGCGGCAATGGGCGGGTTTCCATCCGGGCTCGGATTGCCGGGCTATCGGCGTCGGTTGGCAGTTCCACTTCTGACGTTGCCAGCCGCATAGACGCGGCGCGGCGGGTTCGGGAATCCGAACGATATAGCGAGAAGATCAGCGCAAGGCCCAGCACCGAGGCCAGAACCGTAGCGATCAGCGGAATGGCGGGCAGGACGGTCTTCACCGCCATGATCGACAGGGCAATGCCTGCCGTGGCCAGTATGATCCGGGCTGAACCTGCTTCCTTCATCGCGATCTCCCATGCCCGGACTACGGGCAGCAGACCTGCGGAAATAGCGAGATAGGTGTTGCGAAAGGCTTCCCGATCAGCGTTGCGCAAACGTTAACACCGCGGAAGGCATGTCCGTCAGCCTTATTGCGCGGCCACGCCCTGACGGCAGTCGGTTTCCTCGATGATGCGCACGAACTTTTCACGCCACCAGTGGACGTCCTCGTTCTTGACGCCTTCCAGCAACGCGGCGTGGCGCTGCTTGCGTTCGGTAAGCGGCATTGTCAGCGCCTTGTGCAGGGCATCGGCCACTTCCTCGGGCGCGTAGGGGTTTACCAGCAGCGCTTCCTGCATCTGCGCGGCGGCCCCGGCAAAGCGCGAAAGGACCAGCACGCCGGGATCGTCCGGGTCCTGCGCCGCGACGTATTCCTTGGCCACAAGGTTCATGCCATCGCGCAAGGGCGTTACCAGTCCGACCCGCGCGGCACGGTAGAGAGCGGTCAGTTCATCCCGGTTATAGCCGCGATTGACATAGCGGATCGGTGTCCAGTCCACTTCGGCAAAGGCGCCGTTGATCCGGCCCGACATGGCGTTCAGGTGATCGCGCACGTGCTGGTAATGCTCGACCTCTCCGCGCGAAGGCGGGGCGACCTGGATCAGCACCACGGCACGGTGCGATTCCGGGTGCTTTTGCAGGTAATGTTCGTAGCTGTTGAGCCGCTCTTCCAACCCCTTCGAGTAATCCAGCCGGTCCACGCCGACGATCATCGAAAGCTGGCGCAGTGAAACCTTTACCCGTTCGGACAGGGCCTGCGCCGCATCGGTTTTCGATGCTTGTAGGAAGTTTTCGAAGTCGATCCCGATCGGGCAGACCACCGCGCGCAGGGTCTTGCCCTCGAACGACACGTATTCGCCGTCGATCGTGCCGCCCAGCTCGTTCTGGCAATAGTGCAGGAAGCTTTCCAGCCACTCCGCCGTCTGGAACCCCAGCACGTCATAATCGAACATCGTGCGCACCAGCCGCTCGTGATAGGGCAGCGAGACCAGCAGGCGCGTCGGCGGCCACGGCGTGTGCAGAAAGAACCCGATCTTGTTTCGGATGCCGTGTTCGCGCAGCTGGGACGCGATGGGGATCAGGTGGTAATCGTTGATCCAGACCGTATCGCCGGGTTCGATCATGACATGCAGCGGTTCGGCAAACCGCTTGTTCACCCGTTCGTACCCGCTGCCGAAGCTGCGGTTATATTTGGCCAGATCGATGCGATAATGAAACAGCGGCCAGAGCGTGCGATTGGCGAAGCCGTTGTAGTACTCCTCAACATCCTGCGGTTCCAGATCGACCACCGCAGAGCGTACGCCGGAGATTTCCTCGAAACTGACCGATCCGGTGAACTTGTCGACCTCTCGCCCCGACCAGCCGAACCATAGCCCGCCGGATTCGCGCAAGGCCGCCTGAAGCGCGACGGCAAGTCCGCCCTGCGCACCGTCGGGCGTGGGCATCGATACCCGGTTCGATACGACGATCAGGCGTCCCACGGGCGCACTCCCTGTATCAGATGCGAACCACGCATCATTCAGCCGCCTCCCGCTGTTCCACGATACGATCGAGCCAGTCGTTGACCGCTTCGGGGCCGGGCAGATGGTAGCTGGCCTTCGTGTCTCGTTTGGCGCCGACCAGCACGCCGTAGCCGCCATCGTCGCGTGCCTGAACGAACCCGTCTTCATCCGTGACATCGTCGCCAAGGAAGATCGGGCGATAGCCGGCGAAAGGTGCCTGCCGCATCAGTTCGGCCAGCGCGGTCCCCTTGTGCACGCCGGGAACGCGCAATTCGATCATGGCGTGGCCATGTTGCAGGTGCAGCCCTTCGGCATGGCTTTTCGCCAAAGAGATACAGGCCGCGCCGTGATCGGGGGCCAGTCGGAAATGCAGGCCAGCGCCAAGCGGTTTGTCCTCGAAAATCACCCCGTCGCGGCTCGTGGCAAAATCGATGAACGCCTGTTTGGCGAGGTCGAGCGCGTCTGGCCGAGGCATCGCTCGCGTCGCTTCGCCCGAAAGCCGCCATTCCGCCCCGTGACTGCCCGCGCAAGCGATGGTCGGCAGGCCGAAACCGTCGAGCACAGAAATCGCACGCCCGCTGATCAGCGCCAGCCGGCCGGCGAACATCGCGTTCAATCGCAGCAACCGATCTTTCAGCGCCTCGCTCACGACCACCGCGTCTGGCGTCTGGGCAAGGTCCACCAGCGTGCCGTCGAAATCGAGGAACAGGGCATCGCGCGAAGGATCGGGCGACGGGGGATGCGGCAGGGTCATCATTGCAATTCACCTATGTGCGCCGGGGGCGGGCCCGGTCAACCTGTTCTTCGCCAATGCAGCATGACAGGGCCGCCAGATTGCGCCCATTTTGCGGTGCATTGGTGACCGCTTCGCGTTGATTGCCGGTGTAACCAGTGGCAAACATGCGCGCATGTCGGCAACTGCTGCCACTCCCACCCCCTCTCCCCGAAAAAGGCCGGGATCGAACCGCCGTGCGGCGGGTTCAGGAATGGGGCGTCGCATTGGCCCGTCGTGGCCCGAACTCCAGCATTAAGGCGAGGGACATTGAGCAATACCAAGAGCAAGCCGCAGACCGCAAAGGCGCAGGCTTCGAAGTCTCAGATCGATATTCTGGTCCACCATATCCGGGAATCCGAACTTCCGGGTGACGAACCCTTGCCCAAGGGAAGACGCGGAGAGATCGCCGGGTTCCTGATCGAGGCCGCGGAAAAGCGCAGCGGCGGCAAAGCGACCATCGTCATCGCCTCTGCGCCCGAGGGACGGCGCGGCACGCGGATCGCGATCATCAACGACGACATGCCGTTCCTGGTCGATTCCATCGCCTCTACGCTCGGCGAATTCGGGCTTGTGGCCGATACGCTGGTCCACCCGATCGTTCCGGTTCAGCGCGACAAGGATGGCACGCTGGTCTCGATTGGCAAGGAGCGCGAAGGCGGCGACTGCGAGTCGATGATCTATGTCGAGGCGCGCCGCGTCGATGGCGCGCATCGCAAGCAGATCGAGCAGGCGTTGCAGGCTACGCTGGCCGACGTGCGCGCCGCGGTAGAGGACTGGCCCGAACTGATCGCCACCATGCTGCGCGATTCCCGCGTGATCACCGATCCCGAAGGCAGCGCGCTACTGGACTGGTTCGCGGGCGGCATGTTGACGCAGCTGGGGCATGTGACCCGGATGCGCGATGGCAGCCAAAAGGAAGTCCACGGCATCTGCCGCAAGAGCGCGGAGGCGGTGCTGGCAGACGCATCCTGGGACCGCGCCTTCGCATGGTTCGACGATCGCAAGGGAGAGGCTCTGGACCATGCGCCGCTGGTGGTAAAGGCGAACCAGCTTTCGAAGGTTCACCGCTCGACCCCGCTCGACCTGTTTCTCGTGCCAGTCCTCGAAGATGGCGAGGTCGTCGCCATTTCCGCCCACGCGGGCGTCTGGACCAGCGCGGCCCTTAACACTCCGCCCGAAGACGTGCCGCGCATGCGCCGCGAATTCGGAGAGCTGACCCGGCGCTTGGGCTTCGATCCGAAGGGTCATACCGGCAAGGCCGTGCTGCACGCGATGACCGTGCTGCCGCACGATCTGCTGATAGGCTTGCAGGATCATGCCATCGCACGTCTGGCGACGATGATGTCGGGACTTTACGACATGCCGCGTCCGCGCCTTGCTATGGTCGAGGCGCCGCTGGCCCGGCACTTGTTCGTCTTCGTCTGGCTGCCGCGCGACCTGATGAGTACCGAGACGCGGCTGCGCATCATCGACCTGCTGGAAAGCGATTCTGGGGCGGAAACGCTCGACTGGGCCTTGCAGATAGAGGGCGGCAATCTGGCATTGCTGCGCTTCGTCCTCGACATTCGCAAGGTCGAAGGTTCGCTCGACGAGCAGAAGCTGGACGCGCACTTGCAGACGATGCTGCGCGGCTGGGAAGACGCGGTCGAGCAAGAACTGGCGCAGCATGAAGAGGCGGGGCGCGCTGCGGCATTGGCCGCGCGGTTCGGCAACGCCTTTCCGGTGTCCTATCGCGCGGACTATGGCGCTGCGGAGGCGGCGCTCGACATCATCCGCATGAAAACGCTGGCCGCTCTGCCCGACGACGATCCGTCGCTGCGCCGCGATGCGCGGCTCTATCGGTTGGACAGCGATCCCGAAAACCAGCTGCGGCTGAAGGTCTATCAGTACGAAGGCACCCTGCCGCTGTCCGATGCGGTTCCGGCGTTGGAGAACTTCGGTTTTCGCGTGCTGGCCGAAATCCCGACCCCGCTGGATCAGAGGCGGATCGGCACGGTGCACGACTTCGTGCTGGGGCTGGACGGCGCGGAGGACATTCCGGCGATCCTGAAACGCGCCGCCGATATCGAAGCAGCGATTGCGGTGGTGCTGAACAACCGGGCAGAGAACGACCTGTTCAACCGCCTTGTCGTCGCGACCGGCCTGGGCCGCGGCGATGCCGAATTGCTGCGCGCAATCTATCGCTATTCGCGGCAGGGCGGTCTGGGCTTTACCGTCGCCACTGCCGTTTCCGCCTTTGTCGGCGCGCCCGACATTACACGTGCGCTCATCGCCTTGTTCAATGCGATGCATGATCCGGCGGTCGCGGATCCCGATGCCGCGTCCGAAAAGGCGCGCAAGGCGATCCGCGATGGTTTGGTCAAGGTCAACGCCATCAACGACGACCGGCTGCTGCGGCATTTTCACGCGGTGATAGAGGCGGTGTTGCGCACCAATGCGTTTTCACCCGCCGCGGAAGAAGCGCTGGCCCTGAAGCTGGACAGCGCGGGCGTGCCCGGCTTGCCCAAGCCGCTGCCGTGGCGCGAGATCTTCGTCTATTCGCGCCGCGTCGAAGGCATCCATTTGCGGGCCGGACCGGTGGCGCGCGGGGGCCTGCGCTGGTCCGACCGTCGTGATGATTATCGCACCGAAATTCTCGGCCTGATGAAGGCGCAGCGCGTGAAGAACGCGGTCATCGTGCCGACCGGCGCGAAGGGCGGGTTCTATCCCAAGCAATTGCCCGATCCGTTGAAGGACCGCGACAGCTGGGCCGCAGAGGGCAAGGCCAGCTATGAGGTCTTTATCCGCGCACTGTTGTCCGTCACCGACAACATTGTCGATGGCAAGGTCGTGCACCCGCGGAACGTGCGTATCCTTGACGGCGAAGATCCCTATTTCGTCGTCGCGGCGGACAAGGGCACGGCCAGCTTCTCCGACATCGCCAATGCCATCGCGATGAAGCACGACTTCTGGCTGGGCGATGCCTTCGCCAGTGGCGGTTCGAACGGATACGACCACAAGGCGATGGGCATCACCGCGCGCGGCGCATGGATTTCGGTGCAGCGCCATTTCCTCGAAATGGGCGTCGATGTGCAGAGCGACACCGTCAAGGTCGTCGGCTGCGGGGATATGTCGGGCGACGTTTTCGGCAACGGTATGTTGCTGTCGAAATCGATCAAACTGGTCGCCGCTTTCGATCACCGTCACATCTTTATCGACCCCGATCCCGACCCGGCGAAAAGCTGGAAAGAGCGCGAGCGCATGTTCGCCCTGCCACGATCCAGCTGGGCCGATTACGACGAAAAGCTGATCAGCAAGGGCGGCGGCGTATTTCCGCGCACGATGAAGCGCATCCCCTTGTCGAAACAGGCGCGCGAGGCGCTGGGCGTCGAGGACAAGGAGATGGAACCCGACGCCTTGATTTCGGCGGTGTTGAAGGCCCCGGCGGATTTGCTGTGGTTCGGCGGCATCGGCACTTACGTAAAAGCGACCACGCAGAACCATGTCGAGGTGGGCGATCCCTCCAACGACCTGCTGCGCGTCGATGCGTCTGAATTGCGCGTCAAGGTCATCGGCGAGGGTGCAAACCTTGGCATCACGCAGGCCGGCCGTATCGAATTTGCGCTCGGCGGAGGCCGGATCAACACCGACTTCATCGACAATTCGGCTGGCGTCGATTGCTCGGATAACGAGGTCAACATCAAGATCGCATTGGAGGCCGCGCGAAAGGCGGGGCGGTTGTCGCTGGAACGCCGTAACGATTTCCTGGCCGAGATGACCGACGAGGTCGCAGCGATCGTACTGGAAGACAACCGCTTGCAGACGCTGGCGCTGTCTGTGGCGGAGCAAGGCGGATCGGCGGCCACCGCGTCGCAGATACGCCTGATCGAGCAGCTGGAAGACGGCGGCGACCTCGACCGCAAGACCGAGGGGCTGGCGACGAGCGATGTGTTCACCCGCCGCGCGGCGGAAGGGCACGGGTTGACCCGCCCGGAACTGGCGGTCCTGCTCTCCAGCTCGAAACTGGTGCTGCAACACGCGATCGAGCATCACGACCTGCCCGACGATCCGGCGGTCGAAGGCACGCTAATCGGTTCGTTCCCCGTGGAGATGCAGGACAAATTCCGCAAATATATCGAGGAGCACCGGTTGCGGCGTGAGATAGTGGCGACCGAACTGGCGAACCGCGTGATCAACCGGCTCGGCATCGTGCTGCCGTTTGAGGTTGCGGAAGAAGAGAACGCGCGGCTGTCCGATGTGGCGGCGGCGTTTGTCGCTGCCGATGCGTTATTCGACCTGAAGGCGCTTTGGCAGCGGATCGAAACGGGGGCGATGCCGGAAAAAGCGCGGCTTGCCCTGTTCGATCGGATGGCGGGCGCCGTGCGCGGGCATATCGCCGACCTGCTGAGACTGGACGGAAAAAGTGTCTCTCCGCAGGCGATTCATGCCGAACTGGCGCCTTACGTCGAGGCGCTTTCCAAGGATACCGACCGGCTTTTGGAGCGCGCGGCGCGCACGCATTCGGAGCAATTACGCGAAGATCTGGGCGGCAAGGGTGCACCTGCCAAGGAAACGGCGGCGGTTGTGCACCTTTATCAGCTGGACGGCGCAATCGGACTTGCCCGTCTCGCGGCGGATAGCGGGATCGATGCGCGCACCATCGCCTGCGTCTTCACCGATCTCGGCGCGCGGCTTGGCATCGATTGGGCGCAGCAGACGGCGGCGGTCATGAGCCCGTCGGACCCGTGGGAACGCTTGCTGGTCGCCGGCCTGTCGCGCGATCTGCAGCAGATGCGGTTGGAATTCCTGCGCAAGTTGCTGCGCGGCAAAACCGCCAAGGCAGATCCCAAAGCGGCGGTTGAAAGCTGGGCGGCGAAGAACGATGGCACGATCCAGCAATTCCGTGCGATGGTGGCCCGGGCCGAGAGCGCGGTGCCGGTTTCGCCATCTATGCTGGCGCTGATCGCCGGGCAGGCACGGGGTCTGTTCGGGGCCTGACAGGCCGAAAAAAAGCGGCGCGTACCGGCATTGGTACGCGCCGCTTTTTGGTCCGAAGAACCGGGGCCTATTTGGCCATCGCCTCTGCCGGGGCATCCGATCCTTGCAGGCAGAACGGGCAATTCGCGGCGAAGTGATCGGGCCGGATTTCGGTCAGTATCGGTTCTTCATGCTTCATCCGTTCATCATGCTCATACGGGCTGCGCGGCCAGAAGTTGCAACCGTTGGGCGGGTTCATGGGCGAGGGCGGATCGCCCTGAAGCACGATGCGATGGCGGGTCTTTTCCGAACGCGGATCGGGCGCGGGGATCGCACTCATCAACGCACGCGTATAGATGTGCAGCGGATGGTCGACGATGTCCGACGCTTCGCCCAGTTCGAGGATGCGACCGAGGTACATCACCGCGATCCGGTCCGCTATGTAGCGCACGACGGAAAGATCGTGGCTGATGAAGATCATCGTCAGCCCCATCTCGCGCGTCAGCCGCTTGAGCAGGTTCAGGATCTGCGACTGGATGGAAACGTCCAGCGCCGAAACCGGTTCGTCCGCGATAATCAGCTTTGGTTCTGGCGCAAGGGCACGCGCAATCGCAACACGCTGACGCTGACCGCCCGAGAATTCGTGCGGATAGCGTTTCATCTGCGTCGGGTTCATGCCCACGGTGCGCAGCAGGTCGGCGACGCGGGCGCGCAGGGCATCGCCCTTCACGTCGGGATGCCGCGTGCGGATTGCTTCGGCCAGCGTATCCAGAACCGTCATGCGCGGGTTTAGCGACGCGTAGGGGTCCTGAAAGATCATCTGGAAATTGATGCGTTCCGACCGGATGTCCTTTTCGGACAGCGCGGACAGTTCCTTGCCTTCAAGGAAGATGCGGCCCGAAGTCGGCCGGATCAGTTGCATCACGGTGCGCGAAAGGGTGGACTTGCCGCAGCCGGATTCGCCGACGAGGCCGAGAATCTCGCCTTCCTTCACCGTCAGGGTCACGCCGTCGACGGCCTTGACCACGCCCTTGCTCTCACGGGTCAGCAGGTGCTTGCCCATGTCGAAGTGTGTGTGAACGTCGTCGAGGACGAGAAAATCGCTGCGCGGATTGACCGGAACGGCCGGTTCGACATGCTCGCTCATTGCGCTGCTCCCGCGTCGATCACTTCATCGGGGCTGTCGACCTTGGATAGCACGCTCTCGATCGGGGCCGAGGAATCGCAGAAGCGGCAATCGGCGAAGCAGTGGCCGTCGCCCATGTCGACCAGATCGGGGCGATCGCCCTCAGGCTTGCCGGTCTTGGGATAGGGGCAACGGGGATAGAACGCGCAGCCTTGAATCGGCTTCGACACGTCTGGCGGCAGTCCGGGGATGGTGTAAAGTTCCTCACCCTTGGTCTGCAGCGACGGAATCGTCTTTTGCAAGGACCGGGTATAGGGGTGACGGGCGTTGTAGAACACTTGGTCCGCCGTGCCGCTTTCCATCATGCGGCCGCCGTACATCACATTCACCTTGTCGCAGGTGCCCGCCACGACGCCAAGATCGTGCGTAATCAGGATGACCGCGGTGCCCAGCTCTTCCTGACGGCGCTTGATGATGTCCATAATCTGCGCCTGCACCGTAACGTCGAGCGCGGTGGTCGGTTCGTCCGCGATCAGCAGGTCGGGTTCGGTAATCAGCGCCATCGCAATCATCACGCGCTGACGCATGCCGCCGGAAAATTCGTGCGGATAGTTGTGCACGCGCTTGGCCGCTTCGGGGATGCCCACTTCTTCCAGCGCGGCAATCGCCTTGTTCACCGCCGTCTTCTTGTCGACGTCGTAGTGCAACCGCAGCGCTTCGATGAGCTGGGTACTGATCCGCAGGTATGGGTTCAGCGAGGTCATCGGATCCTGGAAGATCATGCTGATCCGGCGTCCGCGAATCTTGCGCAGTTCCTTCTCGCTCATCCTCAGCAGGTCCTGCCCGTCGAAGATCGCGGTGCCGCCGTCGATCCGGCCCGGAGGTTCGGGGATGAGCCGCATCAACGAATAGCAGGTGACGGACTTGCCCGATCCGGATTCGCCGACGATGCCCAGCGTCTCGCCCTTGTCTAGCGAGAAGGACACGCCGTCGACCGCGCGCACTACGCCATCGCGGGTGTAGAAAGAAGTCCTGAGGTCTTTGACGTCGAGTAGTGCCATGAGGGATCAGTCCTTCGCGCTCTTGGGGTCGAGCGCGTCGCGCAGGCCGTCACCAAGGAAGTTCAGGCAGAAAAGGGTGAGGGCAAAGAAGAACGCCGGGAAGATCAGCAGCCACGGGAAGATTTCCATGTTCTGCTGCCCTTCGTTGATCAGCACGCCCCATGAAGCGTTCGGCGGCTGAACGCCAAGGCCGAGGAACGACAGGAACGCCTCCAGCAACATCACGGCAGGCACGGTCAGCGTCGCGATGACGATGACGGGGCCAAGCACGTTGGGAATAAGATGACGCAGGATGATCCGCTTGTGGCTGTAGCCCAGCGAAACCGCCGCCTCGACGAATTCCTGCTTCTTCAGGCCCATGACGCCGGAACGCACGATACGGGCCATCGAGAGCCATTCGACCGCGCCGATGGCAACGAACATCAGCCACATCGACCGCCCGAAGGCGACCATCAGCAGGATGACGAAGATGGTGAAGGGCAGGGCGTAGAGCAGGTCGACGAAGCGCATCATCGCCGCATCGACGCGTCCGCCCAGATAACCGGCGGTCGCGCCATAGATAACGCCGATGGCAAGGCTGACGACCGTGGCGACAAGGCCGACCATCAACGAGATGCGACCGCCTTCCATCGTGCGGACAAGCAGGTCGCGGCCGAGCGTATCGGTGCCGAACCAATGCTCCGCCGAGGGGCCGGTAGCGCCAAGGAACAGGTCCTGCGTCTGGCTGTCATAGGGCACGAAAACCGGTCCGACGACGCAGAACACCACGATCAACAGGAAGATAATCAGGCTGACGACCGCTAGCGTGTTTTTCTTCAGCCGCGACCACGCGTCTTTCCAGAGCGAGGAGCCCTGGACCAGTTCTTCTTCCGCGATTTCCGATGCGGAGTTTACCGGCGGAGGTGCGGCTTCGTTGCCGAGTACAGCGGTTTCGGAATGATCAGTCATACTTCAGCCGTGGGTTGAGCGCGACCTGCGCAATGTCGACCAGCAGGTTCATCAGGACGATGAGCGCCGCGAAAAGAACGGTAAGGCCAAGGATCAGAAAATCGTCGCGGTTAAGCGCGCCCTTCACGAACCATTGGCCAAGGCCGGGAACCTGAAAGATCGTTTCGACCACGAAGGATCCCGAAATGATGCCCGCCAGAGCAGGACCGAGGAAAGTGATAACCGGAATCAGTCCGCCCTTCAGGCAATGCTTCCACACGATCGTGCTTTCCGCCACGCCCTTGGCGCGGGCGGTGCGGACCCAGTCCTGATTGAGCATTTCCAGCATCCCGCCGCGCGTCAGGCGCGCGAAATAGGCGGCGTAGTAGAGGCCCAGCGTTGCCGAGGGCAGGATGACGAATTCGGGGCCGAACCACCCGGCCACCGGCAGGATCGCGAAGATCAGGCCGAAGACCAGCGCCAGCAACGGGCCCATGACGAAGGTGGGAAGGCAGATGCCCGCCATCGCCGTGGACATCGGCACATAGTCCAGCCACGTGTTCTTCTTCACCGCCGCAAGAATACCCGCCGGAACCCCCAGCAGGATCGCGATGGCCAGCGAGATCGAACCGAGCTTCAGCGAGACGGGAAAGCTTTCCGCGATGATGGCGGTGACAGAACGGTTGGCGTAAACCGCGCTAGGCCCGAAATCTCCGCGCAGCAGATTGCCGAGCGAGGACAGAAACCGTTCCCAGGTCGGCTTGTCGTATCCGTAGAACGCCTCGATCTGGGCGAGGATTTCGGGCCGGATGGCGCGTTCGGTGCTGAACGGACTGCCCGGCGTTGCCGCCACAAGGAAGAACGTTACGGCGTAGATTCCCAGCAGGACGAGAATGCCCTGCAGGAACCGGAGCGTTATGAATTTTGCCATGGGGCTATTGTGTCCCGTTCTTGTCCGCAGCCAGCGAGATGTACTTGTAGTTGCGGTTGTCCAGCAGCTTCGGATTCCAGTTCTGCACGCGTGGGTCGAGCAGATATACGCGGGTGTACCAGTACATCGGCACGATGGGCAGTTCCTTCAGCAGAAGTTCCTCTGCCTGATGGAGAATTTCCAGCCGCTCGGGTTCGTCCTGCGCAACTTGCGCCTGTTGGACAAGGCGGTCGTACTGCGGGTTTGACCAGCCGGTATCGTTGTTGCCGTTGCCGGTGGTAAACATGTCGGTGAAGGTCGACGGGTGGACATAGTCCGCGATCCAGCCCGAGCGGGACAGGTCGTAGTCCAGGTTCGACTGGCTATCGAGATAGACCTTCCATTCCTGGTTATAGATGCCGACATCGATGCCCAGCTCCTTGCGCCACATCGCCTGCATGGCTTCTGCGATCTTGCGGTGCGCTTCGCTGGTGTTGATCAGGATTTCCGCCTTGGGAAAGCCCTTGCCGCCGGGATAGCCTGCCTCGGCGAGCAATTGGCGTCCGCGCTCAGGGTTATACTGCACCGTGTCGGACGTGGGGTATCCGGGGATACCCGCCGGGACATAGCCGACAGCCGGGGCCTGACCGCCCTTGGTAACCTTGTCGACCAGCAACTGCTTGTCGAAAGAGATCGCCAGCGCCTCGCGCACCTTCGGATTGTCGAACGGCGGCCGGGTTACGTTGACGCGATAGAAATAGACGCCGAGGTACGGGTCGATGTGCAGGATGTCCGGCATCTTTTCCTTGAAGACCGGAATCTTGTCGGGCTGCACCGTGCTGGTGATGTGCAGTCGGCCGCCGCGGAACATCGTTTCCTCGGTTGCGGCGTTCTCGACCGGGAAGAAACGGATGCCGTTCAGCTTGACGGTCTTGGCATCCCAATAATCGGGGTTGCGCTCAACTTCGATAACCTGGTTCGTGACCCAGGTTTTCAGCTTGAACGGGCCGTTCCCCACATAGTTGTCGAAAGTCGACCACTTGCTGCCCCGGTCGGCCATGCCGCCTGCTTGCTCGACCGCGCGGGGGTTCACGGGGAAGAAGCTGTAGTGCTTCAGCATGTTGAGGAAATAGGGCGTTGCACCTTCCAGCGTGACCTGCAGCGTCTTGTCGTCCAGCGCCTTTACACCGACGGTCGAGAAGTCGTCGGTCTTGCCTTCGTGGAAATCCTGTGCGCCCTTGATGACGTAAAGCATCGGCGCATATTCCGCGCCCAGCGCCGGGGTCAGCATCCGCTGCCAGCTATAGACGAAGTCGCCCGCGACGACTGGATCGCCGTTGGTCCACTTTGCGTCGCGCAGCTTGAAGGTCCACTGCGTGAAGTTGCCGTTATGCTCCCAACTTTCGGCCATCCCCGGTTCGGGGGACAGGTCGTCGGTCGGGTGATAAGCGATCAACCCTTCGATCAATGCCGAGATGATGTGGTTTTCCGGAACCCCGGTGACGAGGTGGGGGTCGAGCCCCTTGGGCTCGGACCCGTTGCCGTAGAGAAGGATGCCATCGCGCGATGCGATATCGACTTCACGCTCACGATCGCAGGCGGCAAGGCCAAAAGCGGCCAGCACGCACAGCATCGCATTCCGAACTAGTTTCATTTGCATCCTTCGCAGCTATGAAATTTTATTGCGCAACGCAAGCGGGGCATTTGAACGGGAACACCTGAACCTCAGCTTTTCTCCCGGTTTTTTTAGGTGCAGCGCGGTAAAACGATGACTGTTGGCGGAAAAGAAAATTACTCGCCTTCGAATGCGATCAGGGCGTGCGGCGCGACATCCTTCTCTCGTAACCGTTCCGCGCCGCCCAGATCGGGCAGATCAATCACGAACAGCGCCTGATTCACCCGCGCGCCGCGCTGGCGCAACAGTTCGACTGCGGCCAATGCCGTACCACCGGTGGCGATCAGGTCGTCGACCAGCACCAAATTTGCGCCGGGTCCGCAGGCGTCATCGTGCATCTCCAGCATATCCGTGCCGTATTCGAGGGCATATTCGATGGAAATCGTGCTGCCCGGCAACTTGCCGCGCTTGCGCAGCATCAGCACGCCGCAGCCAAGGCGATAGGCGAGGGCCGAGGCGAATACGAAACCGCGCGCCTCTATTCCCGCGATCAGGTCCGGTGGATCGCCCTCCAGTGCGTCGGCCAGCCTATCGATCGTGGCGGAAAACGCGCCGCCGTCGAGCATGAGGGTGGAAATATCGCGAAACAGGATGCCGGGTTTGGGATGATCGGGTATCGTGCGGATCATGTCCCGAAGGTCGGAGTTGTCGTCCATGCCGGTGTCCCGTGTCCTTCCAGTTCCACGCCGAATGCGCAGACGATAGGGCAGCATGGGCCACCTCGCAACGCCCGCAATGGAAGCGCTCGCTTGCCCGACCGCGCGTGAGAAGCTAAGGGCGGCGCTTTCCACCAGATCGGACGGGCCGGACAGGCCCCTCACGCATAGATACAGGCTGAACACCCATGAAGATCAGCGGCGTCGACATTCGCCCCGGCAACATCCTCGAATACGAAGGCGGAATCTGGAAGGTCGCCAAGATCCAGCATACCCAGCCGGGCAAGGGCGGGGCCTATATGCAGGTCGAGATGAAAAACCTGCAGGACGGTCGCAAGACCAACGTCCGCTTCCGTAGTGCCGACACGATCGAACGCGTGCGCCTCGATACCAAGGATTTCCAGTATCTCTATGCCGAAGACGACATGCTCGTCTTCATGGATACCGAGACGTTCGACCAGATCATGCTACCCTCGGACCTGCTGGGCGATGCCGCTGCGTTCCTTGAAGACGGAATGCAGGTTTCGCTCGAACTGTGGGAAGAAAAGCCGATTTCGGTCCAGCTGCCCGAACAGATCGAGGCGACTATTGTCGAGGCCGATGCCGTGGTGAAGGGCCAGACCGCTTCGTCCAGCTACAAGCCAGCCGTGCTGGAAAACGGGGTGCGCGTGATGGTGCCGCCGCATATCGAAAGCGGGACCCGCATTGTGGTCGACGTTTACGAACGCACCTATGTCGGAAAAGCCTCCTAAGGCGGACTGATCATGGCAATTACCGGACTAATTCGCGTGATGGAGCGCGCCGCCCGCAAGGCCGGACAGCGTCTGCGTCGCGATTTCGGCGAAGTCGAACACCTTCAGGTCAGCCGCAAGGGGCCCGCCGACTTCGTGTCGAAGGCCGACCGCGCGGCGGAGCGCACCTTGTGGGACGAACTGCGCGCCGCGCGCCCCGGCTGGGGCTTTCTGATGGAAGAAGCCGGAGAGCTTGAGGGTGAGGACGGCAAGCCGCGCTTCATTATCGACCCGCTCGATGGCACCAGCAATTTCTTGCACGGGTTGCCGCACTTCGCGATTTCCATCGCGGTGCAGGAGCCGACGCTGGACGGTACCGGCTGGGGCGAGGTGACCCATGCTGTCGTCTATCAGCCGGTCACCGACGAGACGTTCTGGGCGGAAAAAAGCCGCGGCGCGTGGCTTCAGGATGCGCGGCTGCGCGTGTCGGCCCGGCGCGACCTTGCCGATTCGCTGATTGCCACCGGTATCCCTTTTGCCGGAGCTGGGAATTTCGACGAATGGAGCAAGATCGCCGGCGCCATCGCACCGCGCGTTGCAGGCATTCGCCGTTACGGTGCGGCCTCGCTCGACCTCGCATGGTTGGCTGCCGGCCGGTACGAGGGATTCTGGGAATCGGGCCTGAAACCGTGGGATACCGCGGCGGGAATCTTGCTGGTGCGCGAAGCCGGCGGCTTCGTTTCGGACTGGCGCGGACGTTCGCAGCAGATTTGCGATGCCACGATTCTGGCCGGGAACGATGCGCTGCACTCTCGGCTTCACAAGTTGCTTGTCGGCGCGCTGAAATCTGCTTGAAGGGTCGCTTGAATACCGGGCAACCCCTCGCTAAGAGCAGCCACCCGCGCGGCCCTGTCATGGGCATGACCGTGGTGTGCCCCTGTGGCGGAATGGTAGACGCGAACGACTCAAAATCGTTTGTCGCAAGACGTGCCCGTTCGAGTCGGGCCAGGGGCACCATCGACCATCGTGTTACAAGCGCGATGGCTTCTATTGGCATGGCATTAAAGACGGGGGGCTGGTAGTCCATGATGGACATGCCCGGCATCCCACCCTTTCACGCACTTGCCGCCATGCTGTTGACGGTGGCGATGTTCGTGGCCTTTGCGCGCGGGCGAATCGCAACCGAAATCGTCAGCCTTGTGACCATCGTCATTATCGCGCTGGGTCTGTTCTTCTTTCCGTTGGAGGGTCAGCACCAGACCGACGGACTGACGCTGGCATTCGCCGGCTTCGGTCATCCGGCGCTGATTACGATCTGTGCGCTGATGATCATGGGCCGGGGACTGGTAGTGACCGGCGCGCTGGAACCGGCGACGCGGCTATTGTCCGAGGTTTGGAAGTTCAACCGCTCTCTGGGCATGTTCGTATCGCTCGTGCTGGCGATGGCGTTGTCGATGATGGTCAATGATACGCCGGTGTTGGTGCTTCTCTTGCCCGTGTTCGTGGCGCTGGCAGAGCGCGGGGCGATGGCGGCTTCGAAAACGCTGATCCCGCTGAACGCGGCGGTCCTGATCGGCGGCATGGCTACGACCATCGGCACTTCGACGAACCTGCTGGTTGTGTCGATTGCGGCCGATCTTGGCATGCGGCCGATGCGGGTGTTCGACTATACGCACATCGTCGCGGTCGCGGCGCTGTTTGCGCTGCCGTACCTGTGGCTGGTGATGCCGCGCCTGTTGCCTGACAATGGGCAGGCTTTTGCACGCAACCGCCGGGTGTTTTCCGCTACGCTACGCGTCGACGACGATAGCGACCTGATCGGGGAAACGCCGCGCGATCTTCAGGCGCGAATGCCAGAGGATTTCCAGTTCGAAGGTTCGCTCGACCGGCAGATTACCGCCAATTCGCGCCTGCCGGTCAGCGGGTCGCACAAGGCGCTGGAAGAGGCGATGCGCAGCCTGAAGGCCCGCGTCGCTCCGGCCTGGGTGGTCGAACGCATCAACGCCGCCGCGCGCGGGCATGCCAGCGATGTCGTCGTGGTCGAAATGGCGGTTACCGCCGAATCGCGCCTTGTCGGCCTGACGATCCCGTCATCGGGCGTCGCGGGTCAGTTCGGGGTGGCGGTTTTGGGCATTCACCAGCAGACTCGCGGCCCCGATGTGGGCAGGCACGAATATTCCGAACTGCAATTGCGTCCTGGCGATGTTTTGCTGGTCATGGGATCGCTGGCGGAGATCGAAGAATTTGCGGAGAGCGACCGTCTGCTCCTTCTGGAGGGCGTGGTCGAGGTGCCGCGCCGATCCAAGGCATGGCTTGCTGGCGCAATCATGTTCGGTTCGGTCTTCACGGCCAGCATCGGTCTGTGGCCCATCGCCATTGCGGCCTTGGGCGGTGCGATCCTGATGTTTGCCACCGGTTGCGTAAAGTTCGACCGTGTGGGGCGGGCGCTCTCGGCCAATGTCATCGTGCTTGTCGCCGCGTCCATCGCCATCGGTCGCCTGATCCTTGAAAGCGGGGCGGCGGGCTGGTTGGGGCAATTGCTGTCCGCGGGCCTGCAATTCCTGCCACCGGCGGCGATCGTTGCTGCGGTGATGCTGTTCGTGACCTTGCTCACCAACTTTGCGTCCAACGCGGCGGCGGCCACGGTTGGCACGCCCATTGCCTTCAGCATTGCGCAGACGTTGGGGTTGCCGGTGGAGCCATTGGTGCTGGCCGTGCTGTTCGGGTGTAACCTGTGTTACGCAACGCCGATTGCCTATCAGACGAACATGCTGATCATGGAAGAAGGGCAGTACAAGTTCGGCGACTATCTTCGGACGGGTGTACCGCTGGTGATCCTGATGGCGACCGTGCTGTCGATCATGCTGGTCATCACCTACATGTAGTTATCCGGCCGGCTGCATCGGTGCGCCGGTGCCGATGCGATAGCCGATGGCGGCTTCGGCAAGGATATAGCGGGGCAGGGCCGGATCGGGCTCTATCCGTTTGCGCAGCCGGTTGATGGCAACGCGCAGTTTCTGCCTGTCGAGATCGGGTGAGCCCCAACACCGTTCAAGCAGAGCATTGTGCGTAACGTAACGCCCCTTGGCGTCGAGCAGCATGGTTAGGAGATCGACTTCGCGCGCGGTCAGGGGGTGGCGCTTACCTACTACCGCAACCGATCGATCAACGCGGTGCAGTTTGAACGCAGAGGGTACCGCTGCCCCGGTTGCCAGCAACTCCAGCCGCGCGGCCAGTTCAGCAGGCTCGAGCGGCCCCATCGTCAGGAATTCGTCGACCCCTGCGTCAAGCGCGGCGATCCGGGCTGCCTTCCATGCGCGGGTTGCCAGGCCGACGATCGTGTTGGCGGCCTTTCGTTTATCGCGGATCTGAGTCATCGCGTCCGCCTCGTTCAGACTGACGAAGGCCAGCGCATCAGGCACGAATCGCAGGGTGATTCGCGCTGCCGCAGCCTCTATTTCCAGTTGATCGACCGCATTGCAGGCAGAAAAAGCGGATTCAGGCAAAACCGGTCGGGAAAGCATTGTGCGACAATCTGGCGATCCGTGCACGATTTGCAATGCTAGGAACCAGAGTAATGTTGCGGCGTTACCACATGGTCAAAAATCGCAGCACCTACGACATTCGTGCTATTGACATGAATGTAAGGAAAGCGCTTTTTGGCGAGTGAGAAAACACTCGGGGACTGCTAAATGGACAACGGCAAGACCATGATCGACCCGCATTCGGGCGACAAGGAAACCACTGGCGAAATCGCAAACTGGCTGGACACAATTTCAAAGTCCGAGGCCGGTCGGGGCGCGGCTTTCCGGCGCACGCTGGACGGTTTGCTGGGCGGCTGATTGCCGGTCGCTGCGGCGGCATCCGGAACTTCTGACAAGACCTGAACGTTTAATCCCCAAGTTGTAATTGGGGAGACCCGTGATGGTCGAAGAAAGAATTACCGAAACCCGTACGCCGACTGGCGATACCCATACCCACACCGAAATCATCCATGATGCGCCCGAACGGTCGCGTGGAGGGGCTGGGTGGGTGATCGCGATCGTATTGATCGTGGCGCTTGTCATCGGCGTGTTCTTTTTCATGAACAACAATTCCGCCGAAGTCGCAAAGGACAATGCGGTCGCCGATGCCGCGAACAGCGTCGGCAACGCAGCCGAAAGCGTCGGCGATGCCGCCGATGCGGCGACGGACCGGATTTCGCAGTAACCCGCTTACAAGGACAAACGAAGGCGTCGAAGACCAGCGTTTTCGGCGCCTTTAGTTTTACCCGTCGTTTACCATGTCCCGGCTAAATCTACGGCGTCATGGGGCATTGCACTTTTCCTGAACCGGTCGGCCCGGCCTTGTGCTTGCGGTGCAAGCGGTGACGGCCATGCCGATCACCGCCTGGTCGCTTGTGGCCGTCAGCGTCCAGGCCATGTCGGCCCTCGTTTGTCTGACGGTTGCGTTTATGCTCTGGCGCCGCGACAGGCCGGTCGCCTTGCGCGCACTGGTGATTGCCGCGCTGGGCGTGACCGCCGTTCATTTGCTGGCCAACGCACCGCAGGTTCTGGACGTGCGGGCCGTCTGGCTGGTCACCGCCATGCGAAATCTTGTCTGGCTGGCCTTGATCCGAGCGCTGTTCGCCGCAGACGGTCGTCACGCCAGCTTGCGGCCCGTCGGCCCAGTGATCGTGGCGCTGGCCGTTGCGGAACTGGCGCAAGTGCCACTGGTCGCGCTGTCCGAGATTTTCGTCGATCCGGCCGCTTTCGGTTTGATCGCCAAGGTTTCGGCGATCTTCCACATGCTCTTCGCCATCGGGTTCCTTGTACTGGTACACAACCTCTACGTCGGGGCAGGACCGCAATTGCAGCCGCGCCTGCGCTGGATGGCGGGTGCGCTCGTGCTGGGCTGGGGGTGTGAACTTAACGTCTATTCGGTTGCCTATTTGTGGGGCGGATTGCCGAATGCGGTGTTGATCGCGCGGGCCATGGCCTGGGGTACGGTTGCGGTTTTGCTGTGGTTCGATGCGCGGCAAAAGATCACGCGCGCGTTTGCCCCGTCGCGTAGCGTTGCCTTTCAGTCCCTCTCGTTGCTGGTCATCGCGCTCTATCTCTTCGCGCTCTTCACCCTCGACGGGGCGCTGGCCCGCAGCAGCTTGTCGCTGGGCGTGCTGGGGCGGTTCGGGGCGGTCGTCCTTGCGGTGGCCATCGGCGGGCTGATCGCATCGCGCAGCCTGCGCCACTGGCTGTCAGAGGTCGTCACGCGCAACCTGTTCCGCCATCGCTATGATTATCGTGAGGAATGGCTGAGGCTTTCGAAGACGATCGCCGGTCGCGGTGTCGATGCTCCGCCGTTGGAGCAGCGCGCGGTGCAGGCGCTGGCCGATATTGTCGACAGTCCGGCGGGCTTGCTGCTGGCCCCCGGAGACGACGGTCAGGTCACTCTGGCCGCGCGTTGGAACTGGTCTTCGCTGGAGGTTCCGCCCGTTGCCATGAACGCCGCGGCGTTGGGTATGCTGGAGCGGGGCGGCGGTATCGTTTCGTTGGACGCGGTGCGTGACGAGACTGAGATGGCTCTCGACCGTTACCTTCTGCCCGATTGGCTGATCGGATCGCCGCGCGCGTGGCTGATGGTGCCGCTGCTGGTCGAGGATCGCGTGATCGGCGTGATCGTGCTGGCGCGTCCGAGCTATACGCGCAGGCTGGATTGGGAAGATCACGACATCCTGCGCATCGTCGCACAGCAACTGGCCGCACACTTGGCGGAGAATCGGGCGCAGGGTGCTTTGTTGGAGGCCTCGCGGTTCGAGGAATTCAATCGCCGCATCGCCTTCGTCATGCACGACATCAAGAACCTGGCCAGCCAGTTCAGCCTGATGGTCAGCAATGCCGAACGCCATATCGAAAAGCCCGCGTTCCGGGCCGATATGCTGGTGACGCTGCGCAGCGCATCGGATCGGTTGGAAGGCCTGCTAGGCCGGCTGTCGGGCTATGGCGCGCATGGTCAGGGTGGGCTGATGACTGTTGACGGCGCGCAAGTGGTGGCGGACGCTTTGAAGCCGGAGATTGCCGGTGGGCTGGTTGCGGTCGGCCCCGGCGCACCGCAGTTGCTGGCGGATCGAGAGGCGCTCGATCAGGTCCTGCGCCATCTGGTGCGCAACGCAATAGAGGCGAGCGAACCCGGCACGCCGGTACAGGTGCATTTCGCCGGGACCGACAAGCTGGTCGGTATCGAGGTAATCGACAAGGGCTGCGGCATGTCGCCCGAATTCGTGCGCGGCGGGCTGTTCAAGCCTTTCGTTTCGACCAAGAACGACGGTTTCGGCATCGGCGCGTTCGAGGCGCGCGAAATGGTGCGTGCAATGGGCGGCAGGCTGGAAGTGGAATCGCGGGTCGGGATCGGCACGCGCTTCATCGTCTGGCTGCCCCGCGCCAATGCCCGGATCGATCCCGCAAGGAAGGTAGCCTGATGGCCAAGGATAGCGAGACCCTGCCCAAGATCTTGGTGATCGAGGACGATCCCGGCTTGCAGGCGCAGCTGAAATGGGCGTGGGATGATTTCGACGTAACTGTCGTGGGCGACCGCGATGCAGCTATTACCGCGCTGCGCAGTATCGAACCCGATGTCGTGACGCTCGACCTTGGTCTGCCGCCCGATCCCGATGGCACGACCGAGGGCTTTGCGGTGCTCGACGCGATCATGGAATTGAAGCCCGATACCAAGGTGATCGTCGCCAGTGGCCACGGAGCCCACGAATCCGCGCTCCAGGCAATCGAGCGCGGGGCCTATGACTTTTATCCCAAGCCGGTGAAGATCGACGAACTGGCGCTGATCGTTCGGCGCGCGTTAAACCTGCGAGCTATTGAACGTGAGAACCGCTCGCTGGCCGCTAAAGTGGGTGAGGACCAGCGTGTGCTGGGCACCTTGATCACGTCCTCGCCCGAAATGGTGCGTGTGGCGCGGACTATCGAGCGGGTCGCTCCGGCCGATGTCTCGGTTCTGCTCCAAGGCGCGAGCGGGACGGGGAAGGAATTACTGGCGCGCGGATTGCACGATGCCAGCCCACGCAGCGGCGGGGCCTTCGTGGCGATCAACTGCGCGGCGATACCCGAACAACTGCTGGAATCGGAACTGTTCGGGCATGAGAAGGGCAGCTTCACCGGGGCGACGACGACGCGAGAGGGCAAGATCGAGCTGGCCGAGGGCGGTACGCTGTTCCTGGACGAGCTGGGCGACATTCCGCTGGCCTTGCAGGCAAAGCTGCTGCGCTTTCTGCAGGAACGCACGCTGGAACGGATCGGCGGGCGCAAGGCCATTGCGGTCGACACGCGCATCGTCTGCGCCACGCATCGCGATCTTCAGGCGATGATCGCCGAAGGGACATTCCGCGAAGACCTGTATTACCGACTTGCCGAGATCGTCGTGACCATCCCGACGCTGGCCGAACGCGCGGGTGACGCGCCGTTACTGGCCCGCCATTTCCTGCATCGCTTTGCCAAGGAGATGAACCCGAAAGTATCGGGCTTCGCCACCGACGCGCTGACCGCTATCGACGAATGGCATTGGCCGGGCAACGTCCGCGAACTGGAAAACCGCGTGAAGCGGGCGGTGATCATGGCCGATGGCAAGTTGGTGTCGGCAGAAGATCTCGACCTTGCAGAGCCGGACGAGGAACTGGCCAATGCGCTGAACCTGAAGGCCGCACGCGAACAGGCCGATCGCCGGGTCATCCGCCACGCCTTGGCCCGCAGCGAGGGCAACATCAGCTCCACCGCGCGGATGCTGGGGATCAGCCGCCCGACGCTCTACGACCTGATGAAGCAGTACGACCTGCAGGCCTAATCGATGACGGCGTTCGCCTCTTCCGGGTGACGCTTTGAATAGCGAACCGACCACCACAGCGAGATCAGGATCAGGGTTGCGCCGATCAGGCCGGTGATGATTTCAGGAATATGGAATTTTGCGGTCAATAACATGATCACGCCCAGCACGATGATCGCCCAAAAGGCGCCGTGCTCTAGGTAGCGATACTGCGCCAGCGTACCGGCACGGACGAGATGGATGGTCATCGAACGAACGAACATCGCACCGATCGACAGGCCCAGCGCGATGATCAGCATGTTGTTGGTCAGCGCAAAGGCCCCAATGACACCGTCGAATGAAAAACTGGCATCCAGCACTTCCAGATAGAGAAACCCGCCAAGCCCCGACCGCGCCGCGCCCTCTGCCGCCTTGTTGTCCGACATGTCGAGCAGGGTGCCGACTGCCTCGACCGCAATATAGGTGACGATGCCCAGCATGCCCGCGGTCACGAAAGTCAGCGCCTCCTCCTCTGGCAGCATCACGGATATGCCGTAGAGGCCGAGGACGAGGAGTGCGATTTCAGCTGCTTTGATGTTCGAAACCTTGGCAAGGAACTTCTCGATCGCGCGGATCCAGTGAATGTCCTTCTCGCCATCGAAAAAGAAGTTCAGGCCCACCATCGTCAGGAACGCGCCACCGAACCCGGCGATTCCTACATGGGCGGAGGATACGATTTCCTCGTACCGCTTCGGCTCGTTCAGCGACAGGTTGATTGCTTCAATCGGGTTCAGCTTCGCCGCGATGCCCACGATGGCCAGCGGGAATACGATACGCATGCCGAACACGGCGATGGCGATACCCCAGGTCAGGAACCGCTTCTGCCATTTTTCGGGCATGTCCTTCAGCACGGTGGCGTTGACCACGGCGTTGTCGAAGCTGAGCGAAACCTCCAGGATCGAGAGCACGACGACAATCCACAGGACGTTGAATACGCCCGCGATCCCATCGCCTTGCGAAATCCCAAGCCAAACAGCCAGCCCAAGGCAAATGAAGGTAAAGATGAACGAGCCGCGGTAGTGGGCGAGAAGCGTCTTCAAGGGGGAAGGCGTCCTGTAATGGAAGTTGAAAGGGGATGAACGACCGACAGGCCGTTTGGTTCAGTCCTTGCGGGCCGGATAGATCTGTTCGTCGCCGGGGAAGCTGCGTTCGCGCACTTCCCTGGCATAGGTTGCTGCAGTGTCTGAAATGATGGTCGCGATGTCGTTATAGCGTTTCACGAATCGCGGCACCCGCTCGAACATGCCCAGCATATCTTCGGTAACCAACACCTGACCATCACATTGGGCCGACGCGCCGATGCCAATGGTGGGAATGGCGACCTTTTCGGTCAGGGCGATGGCGATATCCTCGACCACGCCTTCGATTACCACGCCGAACGCGCCTGCTTCTGCCACCGCGACGCCATCGGCGATGATCTTTGCCTCTTCAGCCTCATTCCGTCCCCGCGCCATGTATCCGCCCAGTGCGTTCACCGCCTGCGGGGTCAGGCCTACATGGCCCATCACCGGAATGCCTCGTGCGCTCAGGAATGCGATGGTTTCGGCCATGGCCTGACCGCCCTCAAGCTTCACCGCTGCCGCGCCGGTTTCGGCCATGATCCGGCTGGCGCTTTCAAACGCCTGTTGCGGGCTGGCTTCGTAACTGCCGAACGGCATGTCCACGATGACCAACGAATGGTACGATCCACGCACCACGGCCGCGCCGTGGGCGATCATCATGTCCAGCGTAACGGGTAGCGTGCTGGGCAGGCCATAGATCACCTGACCCAGCGAATCCCCCACCAGCAGCATATCGCAATGCGGATCGAGCAACTGCGCCTGCCGCGCGGTATAGGCGGTCAGCATCACGAGCGGCTCTTCGGTCTTCCCTTCGAACTTGCGGCGCATGATCTTTGGCACCGTCAGCCGCTTCATCGGCGCTGGCGTGGGATTGGCGCGACTGGTCGCGGTGTCGAGCTGAAAGGTCGTGGACATGTGCGCGCTTCTAGCGAAGCTGTCGGCCAAGGCAAAGCGTACCTCGACGCGACGGACATTTCGTTGCACAAAAAGGCACGATTGAAACCAAGAGTCGGAGAAGACGGGGTATGGCGGGAGCAGGCTCAACAGCAGGACGCGAGGGCTGGTCCTCGCGCAGCGCGTTTCTTATGGCAGCCATCGGTGCGGCCGTGGGCCTTGGCAATATCTGGCGGTTCCCGACGCTGGCGGGCGAAAACGGAGGCGGCGCTTTCGTGCTGGTCTATATCGCGTGCGTCGCCTTGCTAGGCCTGCCGCTGGTGCTGTCCGAAGTGATGATCGGCCGGGCGGGGCGTTCGGATGCGGCGACCTCGATTGCCAATGTGGCCTCGCAATCGGGCAAATCGCGCCGCTGGGGAATGTTCGGCGGGGTGGAAATCCTTGCCGCGTTCCTGATCCTGTCGTTCTACTCGGTCGTGGCAGGCTGGGCGCTGCATTACGTGATCGTGATGATCTTCGAATTGGGCGAGGTTGTCGGGCAGGGCAGCCCGTTTGCGCCGGCCTTTGCGGGCGATAGCCAGGATGCGATTACCGGGCGCATGGGCGAGCTGTTTGCCAATCCGGGCGAGCTGATCCTGATGCACGCGCTGTTCATGGCGGTGACGGTGATGATCGTCGCGGGCGGCGTGCACAACGGGATTGAGCGTGCGGCGGGCATCATGATGCCCGCTTTTTTCGTGCTGCTGGCCGGGATCACGATCTATGGCGCATTCACCGGGGCCTTTGCAGAAGCGGTGACGTTCCTGTTCACGCCCGACTTTTCGCGCCTGACGCCTGTCGCCGTGAACGAAGCATTGGGACAAGCGCTATTCTCGCTTTCGCTCGGTTCGGCGGCGCTGATCACTTATGGGGCCTATCTGGGCGATGACCTGAAACTCGCGCCGACGGCGGGGATGATCGCGCTTGCCGATACCTGCGTCGCGCTGATGTCGGGTCTGATGATCTTTCCGATCGTGCTGGCCGTGGGGCTGGACCCGGCGGCGGGGCCGGTTTTGGTGTTCCAGTCGTTGCCTATCGCCTTTGCGCAGATGCCGGGCGGGGCGCTGATCGGATTTCTGTTCTTCATCCTGATCTTCTTTGCCGCGCTGACCAGCTCGATTTCGCTGCTCGAGGGGCCGACGGCGCTGGTGATCGACCGGGTCGGCCTGCGCCGCCGGATCGCGGCACCGCTGGTGGGCGGGGCGGCGTTCCTGATCGGGATTGCCTGCGCGCTGGGGTATAACGTGTGGTCCGATGTACGGCCGCTGTCGTTCTGGCCGATCTTTGCGGAAAACGACATTCTCGATTCGATCGACGGGCTGACCGGCAAGGTCATGCTGCCGCTGGCGGCGCTTGGCGTATCGCTGTTTACCGGCTGGCGGATGGATCGCGGGTTGATGGCGGCTCAGACGGGGCTGAGCGGGGCCAGACTGGCGTTGTTTCGCGGGCTGATCGCATGGGTCGCACCGGTGGCGGTGGCGCTGATCCTGCTGTTTGGATTGTTCCCCGGTCTTCTTGTGTAACTCACACGAAAAGGGCCGCCCCTTTCAGGGCGACCCTTACCGAGATCCGTGACGAGCGGATCGGGTCAGATCAGAGCGCGGTCTCTACATGACCGCCCTTGATATGGTCGGTAACGTCCATGCCCAGCATCATGCGGGCGACGTTGAAGGCACCCAACTTGCCGGACCAGATCGAGGCGTCGCCCAGATCCATGCGCAGCATTAGCAGGTTGGGATCGTCCTTACCTTCGGGGAACCACGCCTCGACCATATTGCTCCATTGTTTTTCAAGCCGTTCGCGGCTGGTTTCCTCGCTCAGCACGCCTTCGAAGCGGGCGAAGCAATCGTGGCCACTGGAGCTGAAGGTAGCGGTGGCAGGTCCCATCTTGGCAAAACGATTGTCGCGGGTGGTAAAGAACCAGATTGCGCTATCGGCATGCTTGTCCAGTTGGGCCGTCATCGGGGCAGCACTGTCGGGGTCGGCATCAAGCTGAAGCATCAGAAACGGGGAATCGACCAAAGATTCCCAAAACTCATGTTTCAATTCTTTCGGATCGCCTTGATCGTATTTCATGGTAAAAATCCTTTCGTTTGAAACACCAACGGGAAAGCGGGTGAGGCGTTCCGGATTTTCGGTGGAGAAACGATGTGCTGCGACGGACCGGGAGCATGGACGGGAAGGCATGAACATAATAAGAACAAATTTCGTTGAGAGATTCGATTCGCCACTAACGGCACCCGATTTACATGACCGATTCCGCCGCCCTGCCTCGCGGCGGGAATGTCCCGGCGGCAGCAGCCGATCCGCTGCCGCCGGGGATCTTCCCGGCCGCCCGCCTCGCTCCCGCTCGATGGCTGGGGGATGGTGAGTCTGCGTCCGGGGAGGGGCACGCGATTGGTGCGTGGGGACCGCATTTCGCGTTTCGGGGTGCGGGCGACATCTTTGCACCGGGGGCGGAGGCTAGCGGCGCGGGGCTGGCGATTGCGTTGGCTGAAACCACACCCAGAATTGCACCGGACTTGCAGCCCGAAAAGGCCGTGCCGGAGGAGGTGAGCGACGAGCGCTGCTTCCTATGGGTACAGGATCGGGCTGCGATGCGATTGGGCGGGCGGCCCTATCATCCGGGCCTGCCACGCGATCTGCGGCACCGGATGGTGCACGTCGCGGTGAAAGACGCGGCGGAAGCGCTCTTCGCGCTGGAGGAAGGAATCCGTTGCCGCGATCTTGCCTTTGTCATCGGTGAGGTCGCGGGCAACCCGCGCGAGTTCGACTTTACCGCCTCGCGCCGCCTTGTGCTGGCGGCAGAGCGGCATGGCGTGCCGTTGTGGCTGGTGAGGCTCGACGCGCGGCGCGATCTGGGCGCGGCGCGGATGCGGTGGGAGGTGGCTTCGGCCCCGTCGCTAGCCCCGCGCTGGAACGCGCAGGCACCCGGTGCGGCGCGGTGGAAGGCGGACTTGTTCCGCGCAAGGGGCCTGCGCCCCGGTACTTGGTGGATCACGAGACAGGAGGGAGAGCATGACCGCAGCGACCGTGCCCCTATCGTCGCCGAAACCGTCGTCACGCCGCGTGATGGCGATCTGGCTGGCGCGGTTGTCGATCGATCGCTGGCGTCGGCTGCGCCCCAATCCCGGCAGGAAGGGCGCTGACGGTTCGCCACTAGCCGAGGGGGAGGGGGAAGATGCCCACCCCGTCGCGCTGATCCGCGAAACCGCGCACGGGCCGCGTATCGCCGCCGTCAACCGCGCTGCCGCCGCACAGGGCGTTCGGGTGGAAGCGATGCTGGCCGATGCCCGCGCGCTGTGCCCTGCTGTCGTCACGCACCCTGCCGATGCCGCAGGGGACTTGGCATTTCTGGAGAAAATGGCGGTCTGGGCGCAGCGTTGGGGGCCGTGGAGCGCGATGGACCCGCCCGACGGGGTCATCGTCGACGTCACCGGCGCAGCGCACCTGTTCGGCGGAGAGCGCCGCTTGCTGGGCGATGCCGCTCGGGTGCTGGCCGGGCACGGCCTTGCCGCGCGCCTTGCCATCGGGCCAACGGCGGGGGCGGCATGGGCGCTCGCACACCACGGGCCGTCTGGCGCGATCCTGCCCGAAGGGGACGATGTGGCCGATCGCCTTGCCCCTTTGCCGATGGCGGCATTGCGGCTTGATGACGATGTCCTGCTGGTGCTGCGGCGGTTGGGCCTGAAGCGTCTTGGCGACCTGACCGGGATCGGGCGCGACGCGCTGGCCCGCCGGTTCCGCAATCGCAAGACGCCCAGCGCGAACCCGCTGCTGCGCCATGACCAGTTGCTGGGCCGGGTGCCGGAACCGCTATTGCCGGTGATCGCGGTGCATCCGGTGATGGTCCAGCGCCGGTTGATGGAGCCGATCCGCCACCTGACGCTGCTCGAAGTGGTCATCGCCGACCTCGCCGCCGCGCTGGTGCGAGAGCTGGAGGGGCGGGGCGAGGGCGCGCGGCGTATCGACCTTGCCTGCTGGCGTGTGGATGGCGAAGTGGTGCAGCGCCGCCTTGAGCTTGCCGCTGCCAGTCGCGATCCCGATCACCTCTGCCGCCTCTTCAACGAAAAGCTGACCCGCGCGAACGAAAGTCTGGAGGCGGGCTTCGGGTTCGAAATGGTGCGCCTGACCGCCAGTTGGGCCGAGCCGCTGGGCCTGACGCAGGACAGGCTGGGCGAAAGCAGCGAGGAACACGGCACCAGCCTAGCCGCCTGTATCGACCGGCTCTCCACCCGGCTTGGCCCGCAGGCGGTGCGCCGCGCCGTGCCGCATGCCAGCCACATCCCCGAACGCGCGCAACGCTGGCACCCGCCGCTGGAACCGCTGCCCGCCGCGCAGCACGAATTGGCCTTTCACCAACGCCCGCTGAAACTGCTCGACCGGGCGGAAATGATCGAGGTGCTCTACGCCACGCCCGATGGCTTGCCCCACCGTTTCCGCTGGCGCGGGGCGTTGCACGAAGTGGCGCGGGCGGAGGGGCCGGAACGGATTGCGCCGGAGTGGTGGCGTGAAAGGGGCAGTACGCGGCTGCGCGATTATTACCGCATCGAGGATGGGCAGGGCCGCCGTTACTGGGTCTATCGCGCCGGGCTGGCGGGCGACGGGCGGGGCGGGTTGCCGCAATGGTTCCTGCACGGGCTGTTCGGCTGAAACGAAAAGGGGCGATGAAGATGAACTCCACCGCCCCAACACGGAGGCCATCCGTGCTTAACCGTCAAAAACGTCTCTGCGAAATGACTGTTTTCATCCATCGCGCAATGCGCGGCGGGTGAGCGATCTCTCGAATCGCGAATTTCTAACACTATGCGTTAACTATTTCTGGGAAGCAAAAGAAAACGGCGGAATTCCGCGGTTCTCGTGGTTAACTCATTGTCATCCCATCGGTTCCATTGCCGCGTCACTGACAATCTTGCCAGTAGGCACACCGTCCAGGACGTCCAAGGCGCTGTCCGGGTGGCAACCAGTTTCAATTTTCCCCCAAGAGTATCGTTTTGGACAGGCCGATTCACAAAGGATATTGGCTTGCTGAGAAAAAGAACATAAGAAGAACATATGGCGCAGAAATCTACTCTCGACCGGCTGAAGATTCTTGCCGATGCGGCAAAGTACGATGCGTCTTGCGCATCGTCAGGCACGTCGAAGCGGGACAGTCGGGGCGGGCCAAAAGGAAGTCGGGCCATCGGCTCGACCGAAGGGATGGGCATCTGCCACGCCTATGCGCCGGACGGGCGCTGCATCTCGCTGCTCAAGCTGTTGATGACCAACCACTGCGTGTTCGATTGCCACTACTGCGTGAACCGCAAAAGCTCGAACGTAGAGCGGGCGAAGTTCACGCCGCAGGAAGTCGCGGACCTGACGCTGACGTTCTATAAGCGCAATTATATCGAGGGGCTGTTCCTTTCCTCCGGCATTATACGCAGTTCCGACCATACGATGGAAATGCTGGTAGAAACCGCGCGTATCTTGCGCGAAGAGCACGATTTTCGTGGCTATATCCACCTTAAGACCATCCCCGAGGCGGACCCGGAGATCGTGCATCGCGCGGGGCTTTATGCCGATCGCGTCTCGATCAATGTCGAGCTGCCGACCGATGCCGGGCTGACCCGCCTCGCGCCAGACAAGAACGCGGGCCAGATCGATGGGGCCATGGCGGGGATGAACAATGCCATTGTCGAGGCGAAGGACGCGAAAAAGCGGTTCCGCCACGCGCCCCGGTTTGCGCCCGCCGGGCAATCGACGCAGATGATCGTCGGGGCCGATGCGGCGAGCGATGCCGATATCGTGACGCGGGCGAGTTCGCTCTACACCCGCCACCGACTGCGGCGCGTGTACTATAGCGCGTTCAGCCCGATCCCCGATGCCAGCGCGGTTTTGCCGCTGAAGCGCCCGCCACTTATCCGCGAGCATCGGTTGTACCAGTCGGACTGGCTGATGCGCTTCTACGGCTTCGCCCCGCACGAGGTGGCGCAGGCGGCAGGCGCGGACGGGATGCTGCCGCTCGACATCGATCCCAAGCTGGCCTGGGCGCTGAAGTTTCGCGAGAGCTTTCCGGTCGACGTGAACCGCGCGCCGAAGGAGGCGCTGCTGCGCGTGCCCGGGCTGGGCACGCGCGCGGTGGGCCAGATCCTGTCGGCGCGGCGACATCGGCGGTTGCGGTTGGATGACGTGGCGAAGCTGACAGTCTCGGTGAAGAAGGTGCAGCCGTTCATCGTGACGGTGGACTGGCGGCCTGTTTTGCTGACCGACCGGGCGGACCTGAAAGCCCTGATCGCGCCTAAGGTCGAACAGCTGGAGCTGTTTGTGGCATGACGGCCCTGCAACACGTGAAGCTTGGCACTTATTACGTGGTGCCGATGGCGTCCTCCGACGATTTCGAGGAATGGCGCGATCATGCGCGGCGGTTGTTGATGGCCGACGTTCCGCCCGACCGCGTGGCATGGACCGAACCGGGCGGGCAGGCGGGGGACCTGTTCACTCATGGTGACAGGCGCTTGCCGGTGCCGGACCGCGATGCACCGCCGCCGCGTGTATCCCGGCGATTCATGGAAATTGCCAAGACTGTCTTGTTGAATTCTGATTCTACGCGGTTTTCTCTACTATATCGTGTGCTCTGGCGGTTGCAGGCCAAGCCGAAACTGATCGAGGACGCCGCCGATCCCGATGTTCGCGCAATGGCTGAAATGGCGCGTGAAGTGCGGCGCGACATTCACAAGATGCGCGCCTTCGTTCGCTTCCGCGTGGTCGAGGAGGAAAATGGGGGCGAGCACTACGTCGCGTGGTTTGAACCGTTCCACCATATCCTGCGCCACAATGCAGGTTTCTTCACGCGGCGGTTTGCCAACATGCGCTGGTCGATCCTGACGCCGCACGGCAGCCTGCACTGGGATGGTGAGACTTTGCGCGAAGGCCCGCCTGCGACCCGCGCCGATGCGCCCAATGGCGACCCGGCGGAAGATTTGTGGCGCAGCTACTATGCCTCGATCTTCAACCCCGCCCGCCTGAAGGTTGGCGCGATGCTGAAAGAAATGCCGCGCAAGTACTGGAAAAATATGCCGGAGGCGCAGATCATCCCCGAACTGATCGCAGGGGCACAGGCACGAGAGGCGACGATGGTGGAGAAGGGCGCGCTCGACATGGGTGAGCGGCCCGAGACGCTGGATGCCATCGACAAGGCAATCCACGCCTGCGCGCGCTGTCCCATCGGCGAACTGCACAACACCGCGGTGATGGGTGAGGGGCCGCAGGATGCGGTCTTGATGATCGTCGGCGAACAGCCGGGCGATCAGGAGGATTTGCAGGGCCGGCCCTTTGTCGGTCCGGCGGGGCAATTGCTGGATGTGCATCTGGCGCAGGCCGGGATCGACCGTGGTGCGGCCTATGTCACCAACACGGTCAAGCACTTCAAGTATGTTCAGCGTGGCAAGCGGCGGCTGCACCAGAACCCCAGCGCGAAGGAGATCGACGTCTGTCGCTGGTGGGTGGAGAGCGAGCGGATGATCGTGCAGCCGAAACTGGTGCTTGCAATGGGGGCGAGTGCCGCGCGCGGGATGCTAGGCAAGACGGTGTCGATCAGCAAGGTGCGCGGTGCACCTATCCCGTTGGAGGATGGGAGCGAGTTGTGGGTCACCGCGCATCCGTCGTATCTGCTGCGGCTCGATGGAGCGGGGCGGGAAGAGCAGGAGCGGCTGTTCCGCGCCGATCTGGCCGCCGTGGCTGCGCGGCTGACGGAACTGGCGTGATGTCATGCCAGAGGGACCGCTCACGCCCGAAAAGCGCCGGATCGATCTCGATCCAGACCTGATCGACGCGCCAACGCGCGCCTCTTTCGTCGAATTGGGGCTGGTTTCATGCTTTTCGTTTTTGCGCGGTGCATCGGACGCGGTGGACCTGGTGATGGCTGCCCGCGCGTTGGGCTATGATGCGATCGGCATCGCCGACGCCAACAGCTTCGCGGGCGTGGTGCGGGTTCATACCGAGGCGCAGACGCTGAAGCTCCGTCCGGTGATCGGCACGCGGATAGAGACGGTGGAAGGCCTGAGCTTTCTTGCCTATCCCACCGACCGCGCTGCCTATGGCCGCCTCTGCCGCCTGATTTCGCAGGGGCGGATGCAGACGCTGAACGGCGAATGGCAGGACAAGGGCGTGTGCGAGATCGACCTTGCCATGCTGGCCGCGCATTCCGAAGGCGTCCACCTGATCCTGCTGCCGCCGCGCGATCTGGCGGCGCGGTTCACGGTGCGCGTGCCCGGCAATGTCGTATCTCTTAGCGGCGGCGAGACGGAGCGGGTGGAGGCACGGTTGCCCTTTGCCGACCTGCTGCCGCATCTGACACGCGACTTGCCGGCGATGCGGCATCTGGCGGCCAGCTATCTTTATACCGGCGACGATCTCGCCCGGATCGACCAGCTCGATGCGCTGGCGCGTGCGAACCGGCTGACTCTGCTGGCCACCAACGACGTGCACTACCACGCGCCCGACCGTCGCCCGTTGCAGGATGTGATGACCGCGATCCGTCATAAGACGACGGTGGCGAAGGCAGGGCACCTGCTCCACGCCAATGCCGAGCGGCACCTGAAGGGCCCGGAAGAAATGTGCCGCCTCTTCGCCCGCTGGCCCCATGCGATCCATGCGGCGCGCAGCGTTGCCGATGCCTGTCGGTTCAATCTGGAAGAATTGCGCTACGAATACCCTGAAGAGATTTATCCCGAGGGCCGCACTCCGCAGTGGCACCTTGAAATCCTGACATGGGAAGGTGCAAAATCACGCTATCCCAATGGCTTGCCTGATACAGTTCGTACGACGCTGGAACGTGAGCTGGCGCTGATCGCAAAGCTCGATCTCGCCCGGTATTTTCTGACCATCAAGGACATCGTCGATTTCGCGCGCGGGGTCGATCCGCCGATTCTGTGCCAGGGGAGGGGCAGCGCGGCCAATTCCGCCGTCTGCTATTGCCTTGAGATCACCGCCGTCGATCCGGCCCAGCATGCGCTCTTGTTCGACCGCTTCATTTCCGAAGAGCGCAAGGAGCCGCCCGACATCGACGTCGATTTCGAGCATGAGCGGCGCGAGGAGGTGATCCAGCACATCTACGAAAGATACGGCCGCCACCGCGCCGGGCTGTGCGCCACGGTCATCCACTATCGCCCGCGCATGGCGATCCGTGAGGTGGGCAAGGCGATGGGCCTGTCCGAGGATGCGACCGCCGCGCTGGCTGGCACCGTGTGGGGCGGATGGGGGCGCGAGATCGGAGAGCGTCATGCCGCCGAAACCGGGATGGACATTACCGATCCTCACTTGCGCCGGGTTCTGAAGATAACGCAGCAAATGATTGGAATGCCGCGTCATCTGTCGCAACACGTTGGCGGTTTCATCCTGACCGATGGCGCGCTGACCGAGACTGTACCGATCGGAAACGGCGCCATGCCCGACCGCAGTTTCATCGAGTGGGACAAGGACGATATCGAGGCGCTGGGCATTCTGAAGGTCGACGTGCTGGCGCTGGGCATGCTGACCTGCGTGCGCAAGTGCCTCGACCTCGTGGCCGATCACCACAACAGCCGCATGACGCTGGCCACCGTGCCGCGCGAGGACCCGGATACCTACGCGATGCTCCGCAAGGGGGATTCGCTGGGCGTGTTTCAGGTGGAGAGCCGAGCGCAGATGAACATGCTGCCTCGCCTGCGCCCGCGTGAGTTCTACGACCTTGTCATCCAGGTCGCGATCGTCCGCCCGGGTCCGATCCAGGGCGACATGGTGCACCCCTACCTGAAACGCCGCCGGGGGGCCGAACGGGTGGAAATCCCCGCGCCCGGCCCCGATCACGGCCCGCCCGACGAATTGTCCAGCATTCTTGGGCGTACATTGGGCGTGCCGATTTTTCAGGAGCAGGCGATGAAGATCGCGCTGGATGCGGCGAAGTTCTCCAGCGCAGAAGCGAACCGGCTGCGCAAGGCGATGGCGACGTTCCGCAGCCGGGGCATGGTCGATGAATTGCAGGACATGATGGTCGAGCGGATGGTGGGTCGCGGCTATGACCGCGACTTTGCGCAACGCTGCTTCAACCAGATCCGCGGGTTCGGCGAATATGGCTTCCCCGAAAGCCACGCGGCCAGTTTCGCGCACCTTGTCTATGTGTCGAGCTGGCTGAAATGCCACTACCCCGCGGCTTTTGCCTGTGCGCTGCTGAACTCGCAGCCGATGGGGTTCTACGCCCCGGCGCAGATCGTGCGCGACGCGGTGGAGCATGGGGTCGAAGTCCGCCCCGCCGACGTCAACGCCAGCCAATGGGACTGTACGCTGGAGCCTGTCGCGGGTGACCGCGTGGCGCTGCGCCTCGGCCTGCGCATGGTCGATGGCTTGCCCGAACACGTCGCCGCCATGCTGATCGACGCGCGCGAGCAGGAAGGGGCGTTCGCCGACGTTACGCAGGTCCGCGAACGCAGCCGCATTCCTGCTGCTCATGTCGAGCGGCTTGCCAGCGCCGATGCCTTCGGATCGATCGCCCTGTCGCGGCGGCAGGCGCTGTGGGATGCGCGCAGCCTTGTTTCCGCGCCGCCCTTGCCGCTGTTCGAACACGCGCGGACGCGGGACGAGGGGGCGGAACACGCGCCTGCCCGCCTGCCCAAGATGCCGCTGTCCGAGGAAGTCGTCGCCGATTACCAGACCACGCGACTGTCGTTAAAGGCGCATCCGATGGCTTTCCTGCGCCCGCATCTGGCAGAGCGCGGCTTCGTGCGCGCCGCCGATCTGCGCGCCCGCAAGGTCCGCTCTGCCGTGCTGGTTTCGGGCGTGGTGCTGATCCGCCAGCGGCCCGGCAGCGCCAAGGGCGTTTGCTTCATCACGCTGGAGGATGAGAGCGGGGTCATCAACCTTGTCGTCTGGCCGCACCTGAAGGAGAAATACCGCAAGGTGGTGATGGGCGCGCGGCTGATGGAGGTGCGGGGCCGCGTCGAATACGATGACGAGGTGATCCACGTGATCGTCGTGCATATGGAGGATGCGACGCACCAGCTGGACCATTTGTCCGAAGATCGCCTGCCGATGACACTGGCGCGTGCCGACCATGTCGCCAGCCCGCTATCCGACAAGTTCAATCCGCGAGACAACCTGCGCGAAGGGGTGGACGATCCTTATGTCAGTGCGCCTGATGGGGCGGCCGATTTAGGCCCGCTCGATCCGTGGGAGCCGCCGCCTGCGGGCAATCGCGAATGCGGGTTTCAGGGGCGGCATCCGCGTGACGTGCGGATTATTCCGAAGGACCCGGCAAAAGGTGTCGGCAGGATACTTCCGAAGTCTCGCGACTTTCATTGATGATGTTCCGATTTGCCAAGCTGCCAACCCGCCCGTTCCGGTTCGACTATGCCATCGTCGCCGCGCTGCTCATCGGCGGCGCGGTGCTCTACGGGCTGGATTGGCTGGCGCGGCACCCGGAACACGATCCGCGCGCGCCGTTGACGATCGGGCAGAAAGAGGGGTGGGCGACCGGCGAAAAGCTGACTTCCCTGCGCGATGGCGGGCCGGATTGCCGGGCGGTTCTGGAACGGTCCGGCATCGCATTCGATGAACTGCAGCCTGTCGGTCAGGATGCCTGCCTGCGCGAAGATCGTCTGATTCCCGATGCCGATCCCGAACTCGGCCTGTCGTTCACACCGGCCCGCGCCGATGCGACCTGCGGCGTTCACGCGGGGCTGGCGTGGTGGCTGGAACACCGCGTACAGCCCGCCGCAGAGGAATTGCTGGGCAGCCGCGTCGTGCGGATCAGCCAGCTTGGCACCGCGAATTGCCGCCGGGTCAACGGCGCATCGACCGGGCGGTGGAGCGAACATGCCACCGGCAACGCCATCGACATCGCCGGGTTCGAACTGGCCGACGGGCGAACCGTCAGTGTGTTGCGCGATTGGGATGCCGGGGATGAAACCGCCGCGTTCCTGCGGGCCGCCCGTGACGGGGCCTGCGACGTTTTTGGCACGACGCTTTCACCCGATTATAACGCGCTCCACGCCGATCACTTCCATCTCGATCAGGCGCAGCGCGGATTCGGCGGTTATTGCCGCTAGAAAAGGGGCGACCGCAAGGGTCGCCCCAATCAGACATCGATCACTTGAACTTGCCGACCTGCAGCAGCATCGAACCTTGCACGTGGCGATACTCAGCACGTCCGGCAGAGGCCGCCTGCATCTGGCTTTCGGTCATTGCCATGTGTGCGCGATAGACTTTGCCCCGTGCCTCTTCCTCTTCGGGCGTAGCCCATTTCACGAAGCGGGTCAGCAAGTAGACGTCGGGTTCACCCTTGCGTGGGTGGACGTTGTACATAACTTCGTACCCGGTGATCCAGCCTTGCGACTTTGCGAATTCCTGCCCCTTGCGCCATGTCGCGGCGAGGAATTTTGCGTAGTCGAGGCCATGCCCGTCATCGATGGAAATTCCGGCAACATCGACATACTCGCCAGACGTCATCGGCCACTCTGAATCCTGCGCCAGCGCGACTTGCGGCACAGTCAAGGTGGCCGCGGCAAGTGCAACCGGTGCGAGCATACGAAGCATTTTCATCAGGCGTCTCCCATTTGCCATCCCGCCAGGCAGAAAGCCTGCGGGTTCTCAAGGCAAAGGTATGGGCGACCCAGTCCCCACTCAGGGCCATCCCTTTACGCAGAGGGGGAGGCTAGGCCTGTGAAAAGGCCGAGTCCACAGGCAAATTTTCGGAAGGTTCAGACCGCCTCGAAAGCATAGCCGGCGGATCGGACGGTGCGGACCGGGTCCTTGCAGCCGTCGACCGTAAGCCCCTTGCGCAGGCGGCGAATATGGACGTCGACCGTACGCAATTCGATATCGCTGCCGGTGCCCCAGACCGCGTCGAGCAATTGGCCACGGCTGAATACGCGGCCCGGATGCTCCATGAAGAACTTCAGCAGCCGGAACTCGGTCGGCCCTAGTTGCAGGGCCTGTCCGCGACGAGTGGCGCGATGGCTTGTAGCGTCGAGCTTGATGTCCCCCACCTCAAGCGTTTCCCCGGCCAGCGCCGGACGCACACGGCGCAGCACGGCGCCGACGCGGGCGATCAGTTCGCGGGGGCTGAACGGCTTGGTTATGTAGTCATCGGCCCCGGTCTCAAGGCCGCGAATGCGGTCGTCCTCGTTTCCGCGCGCGGTCAGCATCACGATGGGAACGTGCGCTGTCTCCTTGTCGCGGCGCAAACGGCGGCAGATTTCGATGCCGCTGGTGCCTTCGACCATCCAGTCGAGAATGACGAGATCGGGCGCCTGTTCGTTGGCGAGAAGCAAGGCCTCGTCGCCATCGGCGGTGGTCGCGACGTCATAACCTTCGGATTCGAAGCGATATTGCAGCAATTCGGCCAGCGAAAGATCGTCTTCGACTAGCAGCAGGCGAGGGGCTGGCAATGGACATGCCCTTTCCGGTCATTGGAACCTAAACTGGTTCTCCTTCACACGCCTTTCGTTACCGCCGTATGACAACCGGACGACAAAGATCTGTCCGGGTCAATGCGTGGCTTCTTCCCGA
Organism: Croceicoccus naphthovorans; assembly: GCF_001028705.1. Lineage (NCBI taxonomy): Bacteria > Pseudomonadati > Pseudomonadota > Alphaproteobacteria > Sphingomonadales > Erythrobacteraceae > Croceicoccus > Croceicoccus naphthovorans. Next base: position 1,342,143 of record NZ_CP011770.1, read on the forward strand.
TCGGGCGGATAGGTGCCCGTCGCGGCATAGTGCACCATCTCGGCAACGTTCGTCGCATGATCGCCAACCCGCTCCACATTGCGCGCCACGAAAAGCAGCTGCGCGGCGGACCCGATCGTGGCCGGGTTTTCGACCATGTGGGTAACGAGGTTGCGGAAAATCGAATCGTAGAAGGCATCGACCGTGGCGTCGCGGGCGATGACTTCCCTGGCCAGTTGCGGATCGCGCGCGGCATAGGCCGTAAGCACATCGTGCACCATTTCGGCCGCGACTTCGCCCATGGCCGGGATCAGCGCCAGCGGTTCGAAGCGGCGGCGGCCTTCGATCTTGCCGACACGCTTGGAAATGTTCTTGGCATAATCACCGATACGTTCGACCACGCCTGCAATTTTCAACGCGGCGATGACTTCGCGCAAATCGTCGGCCATCGGCGCGCGCAGGGCGATGATGCGGACGGCCAGACGGTCGACCTCCATCTCCAGCGCGTCGATCTCCTTGTCGCGGGCGATGACCTTCTGCGCCAGTTCGTCATCGCCGTTGACGATGGCGTCCAGCGATTCCTGCACCGACAATTCGGCAAGGCCGCCCATCTCCGCGATCAGGCCGCGCAGGCGGGTGATGTCTTCTTCAAAGGCCTTTACCGTGTGTTCCATATTGCTCGTCGCGTGTCCTCAGCCGTAGCGTCCGGTGATGTAATCCTTGGTCCGTTCTTCGCGCGGATTGGTGAATATGTCACTGGTGCGACCGTATTCTACAAGGTTTCCGAGGTGGAAAAACGCGGTTCTTTGCGAAACGCGGGCCGCCTGCTGCATGGAATGCGTGACGATCACGATGGCATAGCGCCCGCGCAGGTCGTCGATCAGCTCCTCGATTCGCGCGGTGGCGATCGGGTCGAGAGCCGAGCAAGGCTCGTCCATCAGGATCACTTCGGGATCGACCGCGATGGCGCGGGCGATGCACAGGCGCTGTTGCTGACCGCCCGAAAGCGCGGTGCCCGAATCGGACAGACGGTCCTTCACCTCGTCCCACAGGCCGGCGCGTTGCAGCGATTGTTCGACGATGCCGTCGAGGTCGCTCTTGCTCTCGGCCAAACCATGGATTTTCGGGCCGTAGGCGATATTCTCATAGATCGACTTCGGGAACGGGTTCGGTTTCTGGAACACCATGCCGACACGTGCACGCAGTTGCACCACGTCCATCTTGGAACGGTAGATATCTTCGCCATCCAACAGGATTTCGCCATCGACGCGCGCGCTGGGGATCGTGTCGTTCATGCGGTTCAGGGTCCGCAGGAACGTCGATTTGCCGCAGCCCGACGGGCCGATGAACGCGGTCACATACTTGGTGTGAATGTCGATCGAGACTTCGTCGATCGCCTTTTTCTCACCGTAATAGACCGAAACCTTGTCGGCGCTGATCTTCGCCGGGCCCGCGTCGGTAAACGTGCCGGGGGCCGTGGAAGTCAGTTCGGGATTGTTCATCTTCATCCTTACCAGCGCCTTTCGAACCGATTGCGCAGATAGATTGCCAGACCGTTCATGGCCAGCAGGAACAGCAATAGCACTATGATAGCCGCGCTGGTGCGTTCCACGAAACCCCGGTCGATTTCATCGGACCAGAGGAAAATCTGCACCGGAAGCACGCTTGACGGAGAGGTAAAGCCATCGGGCGGAGAGGCGACGAAGGCGCGCATGCCGATCATAAGGAGCGGCGCGGTTTCGCCCAGCGCGCGGGCCATGCCGATGATGGTACCGGTCAGGATACCGGGCAGGGCCAGCGGCAGAACATGGTGAAACACCACCTGCACCGGCGAAGCGCCGACTGCCAGCGCACCGTCGCGGATCGAGGGCGGCACCGACTTGATCGCGTTGCGCCCCGAAATCACGATGACCGGCATCGTCATCAGCGCCAGTGTCATGCCGCCGATCAGCGGGGCAGAGCGATAGCTTGGGAAGATCGCGAGGAAAACGGCCAGACCCAGCAGGCCGAAGATGATCGAAGGCACTGCGGCAAGGTTGTTGATCGACACTTCGATAATGTCGGTCCACTTGTTCTTGGGTGCGTATTCTTCAAGATACACCGCCGCCAGCACGCCGATCGGGAATGCGAGGGCGAGAGTGACGATCATCGTCAGCAGCGAGCCCTTCAGTGCACCCCATATGCCAGCTTCCTGTGGGTCGGTCGCGTCGGCGCGCTCAAGAAAGCCCCAGTCAAACGCGCGGTGAAGCACGCCTTGTTCCTCAAGCCGCTGCGCCATTGCGCGCATTTCGGAGTTGCCGTCGCCGCGCACGGCAGAGGCAAGGTCCCGGCCCACCGGAACTGATACCACCGTGTCGCGGCTCAGCATCGAAGGATCGCGCACAAGTTGCTTGGCCAGATCGCGCCATGCCCCGTTGCCAAGCTGATCGGCAACGTCCTGTCCAAAAGCCTCGGTGGCAGAGAAGGCGAGAACCTCGGGAAGACCTGCGCTGCGCAACGCGCTTTCGGCACCGGGCTGGCGCAGGCGACCTTCTGTCACGGTTAGACCCGCAGAGGGGAAATCGACCTTCACGTCCAGTTCGGCGCGCGTAAATCCACCGATGCCGTTGGCGGTCATCGTTACCAACAGGATGGCAAGAACGATGCCAGAAAACACGACCGAGGCCAGTGCGAACAGCTTAAACCGGCGCTCTGCGGCGTAGCGTTTTTCCAGCCGCGCCTGCAGCCGCGCATTGCGCGCCGCGCGGGCTTCGGCGGTGGTCGGTCCGGCTGAGGTACTGCTCATGTCGGGATCACTCGTAGGCTTCGCGATAGCGCTTTACGACGCGCAGGGCGATGAAGTTCAGGGCGAGGGTCACGACGAACAAGACCATGCCGAGCGCAAACGCCGACAGCGTGGCCGGGTGGTCGAAGCTGCCTTCGCCGGTCAGCATCGCGACGATCTGGTAAGTGACGGTCGTCATGCTCTCCAGCGGATTTGCCGAGAGGTTCGCGGCGGCACCGGCGGCCATGACGACGATCATCGTCTCGCCGATCGCGCGGCTGACCGCCAGCATCACGCCCGCGACGATGCCAGGCAGGGCGGCAGGGATCAGAACCTTGCGGATCGTTTCCGCCTTGGTCGCACCCATTGCCAGGCTGCCGTCGCGCATGGCTGATGGAACGGCTGCGATGGAATCGTCGGCCATCGAGGAGACGAAAGGAATGATCATCACGCCCATGACCAGACCGGCGGCCAGCGCCGATTCGCTGCTTGCACTGGAAATGCCGATGGCGTGGGCCCCGTCCCGAATGATCGGGGCGACGGTCAGCGCGGCGAAGTAGCCGTAGACCACCGTGGGCACGCCCGCGAGGATCTCCAGCATCGGCTTCATCCACTTGCGAAAGCCGGAGGAGGCATATTGGGTCAGGTAGATCGCGCTCATCAGCCCAAGCGGGATGGCGACGATCATGGCGATTATCGCGCCGATATAGATCGTGCCCCAGAACAGTGGCAGTGCGCCGTAATCTTCGCTTTTCGTATAGGCAGGGTCGCCCATCGGGTTCGGCGACCAGTGGGTGCCGAACAGGAATTCGATCGGATTGACCATGCCGAAAAAGCGGATCGTCTCGAACAATAGCGAGATGACGATACCGAAGGTGGTCAGGATCGCGACCAGCGAGGCTCCGATGAGCAGCCACATGATCGCACGTTCAACCCGCGTGCGGGCAGTGAAATCAGGGCGGATGCGCAGGAAGGCATAGACACCTGCAGCAAAGCCGATGAGCAGCGTGACGACGATCCCGATGATCGAATAACGCTGCATCGCCGCGCGGGCCGGCTCGATCAGCGGTTCGGCCAGCGGATTGAAGACGCCCTGCGCGCTACCCCGCGCGACGGCCAGCGCCTCTGCCAGAATGGTGTTGCGGGTCATGCCGAACGCGGGCAGAGCCGAAGCAGCCGGATCGGCCAGCACCGATTGCAGAACCAGACCGGGGCTGACCGAGTTCCACACCAGCGCAAAGACCAGCGCGGGCACGAATGCCCAAAGCGCCACGTACCACGCATGGTACCGGGGCAGCGAGTGCAGGCGCGTATCGCCTTGCGACGCGAAGGCCCAGGCCCTTTGCCTGGCGGCAAGCCACCCGACAAGGCCCAGGCCAACGGCTAATAGAACAAAAATCGCAGGCGACATTTTGTTAGACGTACGTCCCGACTATTTCAGATCAGAGGCACTGATCGTGGTCATGTTGGACACGACATCGGCGAACTTCGCCTGCGCCTCTTCCGGAGAGGCAATCATGCCCTTCTGGGTGAAGAGCCCGCCCTTGGCCCAGTTATCGACCCAAGTCGAGAGGTATTCGGCCAGGCCGGGGATCGCGCCGACATGCTGCTTCTTCACATAGATGAACAGCGGACGCGCGCCCGGATAATTGTCGCTGGCGATATTTTCGTAGGTCGGCTCGCTGCCGTTGATGGTCAGGCCACGCAGCTTGTCGGCGTTTTCTTCAAGGAAGGAATAGCCGAAAATGCCGATCGCCTTGGGGTTCGAAGCGAGCTTCTGAACGATCAGGTTGTCGTTCTCGCCTTGCTCGACATAGGCGCCGTCGCTGCGCACTTCGGTGCAAATCTGCTCAAAGCGGTCTTCATCGCTTTCCTTCAGCGCGGCGGTCGCGGCGTCGGCCTTGCAACCTTCGGTGAGGATCAGTTCAGCCAGTGCGTCGCGCGTTCCCGAGGTGCTGGGCGGGCCGTAAACGAGGATCGGTTCGTTCGGCAGCGACGGGTCGATGTCCGACCAGTTCTTGGTCGTGTTCGGCTTGCCATAGGGTTCCTTGGCCAACGCCTCATAGATCTGCTGCGTGGTCAGCGGGAAGTTCTGGCCTTCCTTCGATTCGGCGATGGCGATGCCGTCCTTGCCGACTTCGATCTCCATCACCTCGGTCACGCCGTTCTGCACACAGGTTTCGAACTCGCTTGCCTTCATCCGGCGCGACGCGTTGGCGATGTCCGGATGGCCGGTGCCTACGCCGGCGCAGAACAGCTTGATGCCGCCGCCGGTGCCGGTCGATTCGATGATCGGCGAGGAATACTGCGGGAACGAGCGGGTGAATTCTTCCGCTGCGGCCTTGGCGAACGGATAGACGGTGGACGAACCGACGGCCTTGATCTGATCGCGCGAGGCAGCAGCCTGCTCTCCACCGCAGGCGGCAAGCGCGACGGTCGAAATGGCAGCGAGAACGATGGACTTGGTGAAACGCATTGGAAAATACCCCTTCCGCTAAATGCTTGCCGGGCGCTCTATGCCCATCCCATGACAAGGATGTGACAGCAACCCGGCAGCGGCGATGGAATTGCTAATAGTTTGATTTTAAGCAGTTAATTCGATCAGAAATCGATCTGGGCGCGCGCGCCGAAGGCATCGACGCCGTAGGAACGGTCGCCATCCACGCCGGGAATCGCGGCGTCGGTGTATTCCATCCGGCCATAGTTGATCAGGAACCGGGTATAATCGGTCGGCGTCCAGATCAGCGACAACTCGTATCCGTCCTGCTTGCCGCCGACGACGCCGGCATCGTTCAGGTCGAGGTAGTCGTACCGCACGTTGACCTGCAGCGCGCCAAGGCCGCCCTTGTCGACTCCGTTGGTCGGCTTCACGCGATCGAACGCGCCGTTCTTGTAACCACGGCTGTCGCCGCCGGTGATGAAATAGCCGACTTCGGCATAGCCACCGAAGAACGTCGGATCGGCAAGGCCGGGGCGGCCGACCTTTTGCCAGTGCGTTTCGGCAGCGGCATGGAACGGCCCTGCGATGTAGCCAGCCTCAAGCCCGTAGGCCAATTCCGATTCCACGGGCATGCCGCCGGTCGCGATAAAGCGCACGTCGGGCGTGTGGATCGACGGACGAACGCGATAGTTCACGCTCCTCACCGCGTTCGCGTCGCGATAATTGACGTTCGCGCCAAGGTGGAGCTGGTTTTCGCCCAGTTTCGGCATGAAGACGACGCGGCCGCTATAGGCCAGTTCGTTGTCGCCGTCGTCGTTGTTCAGGTCGGTGATGCTGTCGGTGAAGATGCCGCCTTGCGCCAGCACGTCGCCCGAAGAAATCGCCGCCGAAAGGCCGACCTTGCGCTCATACCCGAACGCGGTGTTGATCGCCGCGCGTTCCGTGAAAGAGGTGAACAGATCGCTGCTTAGTTCCTCAAGGCCCCAGAACGGTTTTTGATGACCTAGTGTCAGCTTGACCGATTCGCTGGCGGCGTAGGTGATGTAGAGGTCGGTGAACTCGACCTCCTCGCTCGCAAGGTTGACCTCTGCACGATAGCCGAAGCCACCGGGGATCGTGCCCTCGAAGCCAAGGTATGCGCGGCGCAGCTCGCTGCCGAAACCGGCCGCGCTGTCGGTGAAGGAATCCGGCGCCCCAAGGTAACCGACGTCGTACTGCATCCGGCCGCGCGGCTTGAAGGTGAAGCCATTGCCTTCGAACTGCGGGGCGCCCTTCCACTTTACGGAGGTGTCGCTCTTGGCTTCCTCAGCAGCGGCCAACGCGGTGGTGGAGGTTTCGGTCGCGGCATCGGCCTTGGCCTGTGCGGTGACGAGCTGACCCTCAAGGGAATCGATCCGTGCGGCCATCGCCTGCATCTGCGCGCGCATCGCTTCCAGTTCGGCGCGCATCGCTTCGGCTTCGCTGTCCTGGGCGAAGGCGGGGGTGGCAAGACCGGCTGCCGCGATCATCGCGATGGCCGACGTGGTGATGGTCCTCATGGCAGGTTAGCCCCTTTCGTTGCAATTCCGTGTTGAATTGGCGACGCCCGTATGACCGGCAGGTGACGGTTTTGTTACAGTCTGTCGGATTGTTGTAGCAATCCTGTGGACAGCGCGTGTTTTCCGGCGCTTTCCCCGGTGTTCGCGACAAGTCAGGCGGAAACTGCTGCGCTGTCGTCCTGCCATCGAGGCAACCGCACGATCACCGTGGTGCCGACGCCCAGCGTGCTTTCGATGGCGAGTCGGCCTCGGTGACGTTCGACGATATGCTTGACGATGGCGAGGCCAAGACCGGTACCGCCTACCGCGCGGCTGCGACCGGGATCGGTGCGATAGAACCGTCGCGTAAGGTGCGGGATGTGTTCGGGCGCAATGCCTTCACCCGTGTCGCGGATCGTCAGTTCGAGCAGGTCGCCCTGAAGCTGGAGCGAAACGCGCGCCGGTTGATCATCGGCACCGTATTTCAGCGCATTTTCGATCAGGTTGCGGACGAGCTGGTGCACCTGTTGTTCGTCGCCACGGATCGGCATCGGCAGATGCGCACGTTTGAATTCGATCCGGTCTTTGCCGTGCAGCGTCTGCATACCAGCGATCAGCGTATCGATGCTGGGGCCAAAGTCGAAGACCGTGGGCGGCAATTCGTGCTTCTCCGCCTCGATACGGGAAAGCGACATCAGGTCTTCGACCAGCGCTTGAAGCCGTTTCGCCTCGCGCGCGATGGTTTCGAGGAAGCGGGCGCGCGTCTCCGGCTTGATCGGGCGGGCATTGTCCGGGTTCTCGCCATCGATCAGCGTTTCGACATAACCGATGATAGAGGCCAGCGGCGTGCGCAATTCGTGGCTGGCGTTGGCGACGAAGTCGGTGTGCGCGCGGCTGATGTCCGCCTCTGCCGTGCGATTGACCAGTTCGATCATCGCACGCCGTGTATCGACGGGGCGCAGCGAAAATTGCCACACGCTTTTCGGCCCGGTCAGCCCGCGAATGGTTGCCTCGCCCGCAACGTTCTTGTCGAGCAGTCGCACCGCCTCTGGATGACGTAAAGCAACGCGCGCATCTTGTCCGATAACGTGGCCGCCCAGCACGTCGCGCGCGGCCTTGTTGGCCAGCGTGATCCGACCATGCTCCATGACGAGATAAGGCAGGTTCAGCGGTTCGATCAGATCGCGCATCGAATCCTGCGTGATCGTCGATCCTTCGTCGCGCGGACGCATGCGGTCGGGGGCAGGGCGCGACAGCCACAGGGACCCGATCCACACGACCAGCACGGCAAGCGAGAGCCAGAATTCGAATGTCGAAAGAAACAGCGTGACCGACCCGGCCAAGGCCAGCGCCATTCCGCCCCAAGGCACCCGGTCGTTCACGCGTGCGCGCCCAATGGCGGCATCGATGCGGGCAAAGGATGAATCACATGGCTCGGCACGATGGCAGGCCAATAGGCGGAGCGAACGCGGTGCGCCACTGTAATATATCTGTCATTTTGCGGAAGGGTTGGTGACCCCTACGGGAATCGAACCCGTGTTTCAGCCGTGAGAGGGCCGCGTCCTGACCGCTAGACGAAGGGGCCGCGTCGCAAAGGGTGCGCGCCGTGCGCACCGTGGTGACCCCTACGGGAATCGAACCCGTGTTTCAGCCGTGAAAGGGCCGCGTCCTAACCGCTAGACGAAGGGGCCACGTCGGTGGCAGGCCCGCGCACTTAGGGGGCGTATTGCGGGCGGTCAAGGCTCAATTACAGGAAATTGCAAAGCTATCGTCAGTCGGCAAATGCTGCATCCTCGATATGCAGCTCTGCCGCGGGGGTGCTGCCCCAGTCGTCGATCTTCGCACGGCCCACCAGCCACAGTTTTCGGCCCCGCGACCCGTGCAGCAAAACCTGCCCCATGTCGCTTTCCTCGGCGCGAAAGGCGATAGCCTTGAACCGCGCGCCATCCGCTCCGCTGGCGATCACGCGCACATGGCCGCGACCGACAACATCGGCTTTGACGAGCGTAACCGGCCCGACCGCCACGCGCGGGGCAGGCCAGCCGACACCGTAGGGACCTGCGGTTTCCAGCAGCGAGACGAGATCGGGTTGCAGCCCACGGGGACTGACGGAAAGATCGACCAGCATCGCCTGCGAGGCCCGTGCGCGTTCGACATCTCGGGCAAGGTGCGAATCAAGCCAGTCGGCGAGAGCGTCGATCTTGGCCTCTTCCACGGTCATGCCTGCCGCCATCGCGTGACCGCCGCCCTTGACCAACAGGCCTTCACCACGCGCCGCGATGATCGCCGCGCCAAGGTCGACGCCGGAAATGGAGCGGCCAGACCCCTTGCCCTCGCCAGCTTCGTCGAAAGCGATAACGATGGTGGGCTTGCCGGTCTTTTCCTTGATGCGTCCAGCCACAATGCCAATCACCCCGGGGTGCCAGCCGCGCCCCGAAAGCACCACGACCGCGCGGTTATGCTGGCCTGCGATCTGGGCCTCCGCCGCTTCTTGTACGTCCGCCTCGATCGCGCGGCGTTCCTCATTCAGCGCGTCTAGCCGAGCTGCAATATCGCGCACCTCGGCCTGGTCCACACCGGCCAGCAGTCGCACGCCCAGAGTCGATTCGCCTACACGGCCACCGGCGTTGATGCGGGGGCCAAGCGCGAATCCAAGGTCGCTGCATTGCGGGGCGCGATTCAGGCGGCTTGCGTCGATCAGCGCAGCCAGCCCGATGTTGTCGCGCCGGGCCATGATCTTCAGACCCTGCGCTACGAAGGCGCGATTCAGGCCATGCAGCGCGGCTACGTCGGCCACCGTGCCCAGGGCAACGAGGTCGAGCAGTCCGCGCAGATCCGGTTCGGGGCGATCCGCGAAGAAACCGCGCTGGCGCAAAGTGCGCAGCAGGGCAACGCCCAGCAGGAACGCGACACCCACGGCGGCAAGGTGGCCGTACGAGGCTGCCTCGTCGCTAGAATCCAAACGGTTCGGATTGACCAGGGCCACCGCGCGCGGGTTCTCCGCTGCGCACTTGTGGTGATCGACTACAATGACCTCGATCCCGGCATCGTGCGCCATGGCCAGCGCCTCATGCGCCATCGCACCGCAGTCGACGGTGACGATCAGGCTGCTGCCTTGCTCGCCCAGACGGACCAGTGCCTCGCCGGAAGGGCCATATCCCTCCAGCAAGCGGTCGGGGATATATTGCCCCGGATCGGCCCCCAGATCGCGCAGCAAGCGCGTCAGAAGCGCGCTGCTGGTCGCCCCATCGACGTCGTAGTCACCGTAGACCGTGATCGGCTCGCCGCTCAGCACCGCCTGCGCAAGCCGGTCGGCGGCGGCATCCATATCGGCAAAAATCGACGGATCGGGCAGAAATCCGCGCAAGGTAGGCGTACGGTGCCGCTCTATATCGTCGGGCGCGATGCCGCGCGCGGTGAAGATCTGGGTCAGCAGATCTTCACCCGCCTGCATCCCGCCGGACCCCAACGCCATATTGCCGCCGCGCCAGCGCCACGCCTTGCCGGAGAGCGACGCGGCCACGCCGCAGGCCAGCGCCTCCAGCCCGTCGCCAGCGGGGTTCGTTATCGGATCGGATCGGGATGCCATCTCGGGAAGATACTCCTGCCGGACCCATCGCGTAAACACGGGACCGGGCGGCGCGCTTGCTTTTCCCCAAGAGACCGCTGAAACCTATTGGGATGACCGCCGAACCGCTCCTCCTGATCGTATGGCATTCCCGCACCGGCGGAGCACGTGCCATGGCGGAGGCCGCCGCAGAGGCTGCGGGCGCTAAGGCCCGATTGCTTCATTGCACTGATGCCGATGCAGCAGCGATGCTGGCTGCGCAGGGCTATCTTTTCGTCTGCCCCGAAAATCTGGCGAGTATGACCGGAGCGATGAAAGAGTTCTTTGATACGACCTACTATCCGCTGCTCGGCCAGATCGAGGGGCGCGCTTTTGCGACTGCCATCGCGGCAGGGTCGGATGGAGAGGGCGCCACGCGGCAGATCGACCGGATTGTAGCGGGCTGGCGGCTGAAACGCGTAGCGGATCCGCTGATCGTGAACTTTGCGGCGCAGACGCCCGAGGCTATACTGGCAGCGAAATCTTTGCCGGAAAAAGCGCGTCAAGAATGCGCCGATATGGGGGCCGCTTTGGGGGAGGGGCTAAGCATCGGTCTGTTCTGATTATGCGCAACGAATACATAAAATTTGTTGTTACGTCTCAATCTCGGGCGGATTGTTCATGGCGATTGCCTAACAGGCATTAACGGTCTTAACGACAACAATGTCCATCGTGGACATATCGGACCTTTGGGGGGTCGACGAGAAATCGAGGGTCGGCATAGCGTCGCGCTTCAGCGGCAGGAGCCTGTAAACATGCCAGAGGGCAGGGGATATTTTGCGAAAGGCGCCGGGGCCGCGCCTTCCATCGGCTACGTCCTCTGGTTCGATGGGGCGGCGCCCGATCGTCGCAAGCTGGCCGACCTATTGGCGCTGGCTGGCTTTGATGCCGACAGCGTGTCGGGAAACGATTCGGACATGGTCGTGTCGGTCGATGGGCATCGCCTGCTCGTGTCGAAGGCTTCGGATGGAGATTGGCCTGGTTGCGATCGTCCGCAAAGCCATTTCGATATTCGGCCCGACCTTCTGGAAAAGGGCGAGACGGTCAAGATTGCGTTGGTCGATGATCCGGGGCGTGGCTGGACTTTGGAGTCGGTCTTGACCGCATCCCGCTTGGCGCTTGCGATGGCGGCGGATGAAGGCTTTTTCGCCGCCGGATGGGTCCCCGCCTCCGCGGCGATGTCGGCGGACTATTTCGTTAAAGTGATTACCGGCTGGCTCGGAGGCGGAGCGTTTCCCGCGCTCGGTCTCGTCGGGATGACGGCGGATGCTGGCGGCACTCTGGTCAGCACCGGGCTATCGCTTTTCTGCGGGCAGGAACTGACCATTCCCGCCTCTTCCGACCTGTCGGGCTTGGATCGCGCAAGGGTCGCGATCAGGTTTATTAATTACCTGGTGGTAAACGGCCCGGTCGAGCATGAAGACACCATCGAAATCGAGGGATATGGCGGTTTCGAGATTGCTCCATTTGCGAACGGTTCAAAAATTAACCTAAAAAGGACACCAATTTTTTAAACTCTCTCTCCGAGACGTTAATTGAGGGACGGGAGAAGCTGCTATTGGTGTACCAACGATCATGCGTCGTTTTTCCATGGTTAATCGCCCGGGTTCGCGGGGCTTTCGGCGCGACTGGCAAAAGCACCATTTGGTGCCCAGACAGCTGTTGCGGGTCCGCAGCCTAGCGGTCATGCTCTCGTCCGTTGCCCCGCGCGCGGTTTGGTTTGACGATTTCAACGCGAACGGCATCCTTTTGCCGGCCACGGAAAAGGCTGCGATGAATAACAGATTGCCGCTGCACCGGGGGCCGCACAGGATTTATAACGAACTGGTGCTCGAAAGGGTCGGCGCAGTCGAAATGGAATGGTCGCAGGCAAGGCTCAGGAATGAGCGGAAGGCGCGTAGTGCCGCCCTTTCGCGCATCCGGCTGGTGCAGCGCGGTCTTGCCCGACGGTTGAAGGGCGAGGGCAAGAGCCCGATGGTGCTGAACCGCCGCGATCCTATCGGACACGGCGTGGACTTTGCCCATCTTGACGCAATGGCCGAAGCGCTGTGGGGCGCAACGGGCGGAAACGGCTGAACCGCCTCTCGCCCGCTTCGTTACTTCCCTAACTCGCCGGATGTACCGCGTTTGCGGCGCTCAGGATCGCACGCACGCTGGCGGTGGCTACGTCGGCGCTGATGCCCACGCCCCAGACGATATCGCCGCTTGCCGTCATGCACTCCACATAGGCCGCCGCCTTGGCATCGCTGCCCTTCGATAGCGCGTGTTCGGTGTAGTCTAGCACTTCCATCGTAACCCCGAACGCTTCGGAAAGCGTGGCGATTACCGAAGAGATCAACCCGTTGCCCCGGCCCGAGACCGTCCGTTCCTTGCCGCCTTCGCTGACCGTGCCGGTGAAGACGCGGGTGCCGTCCTTGGTGCGCTGTTCCTCATAATCGACCAGCTGGAAATGCTGCGGCCGGGACAGGTGGTATTCGTGCTGAAACGCATCCCAGATATCGGCGGCGTTTAGTTCCCGACCTGTCTCGTCGGCCATGCGCTGCACGGCTTTCGAGAAATGCGCCTGCATTCGCTTGGGCAGTTTCAGCCCGCGATCCTGTTCCAGAACCCACGCGAAGCCGCCTTTGCCGCTCTGCGAGTTCACGCGGATAACAGCCTCGTAATTGCGGCCCAGATCGGCGGGGTCGATCGGCAGGTAGGGAACGCGCCAGTACTGGTCGTTCTGCTGCTCGTTCGCTTCGAACCCCTTCTTGATCGCGTCCTGGTGGCTGCCCGAAAACGCGGTGAAGACCAGTTCGCCGCCATAGGGGTGGCGCTGATGCACGGGGATCTGGTTGCAGTATTCGACCGTCTCGATCACCTCGTCGATGTTCGAGAAGTCGAGGCCGGGATCGACCCCTTGCGTGTACATGTTCAGCGCCACGGTCACGAGGCAGCAGTTGCCTGTCCGCTCGCCATTGCCGAACAAACAGCCCTCTACACGGTCCGCACCCGCCATCACGCCCAGTTCGGCGGCAGCCACGCCAGTGCCGCGGTCGTTATGGGTATGCAGGCTAATCACCGCACTGTCGCGATTGGGCAGGTTGCGGCAGAAATACTCGATCTGGTCGGCATAGACGTTGGGCGTCGCGCATTCGACCGTCGCGGGCAGGTTCAGGATGATCGGCCGCTCGGGCGTCGGCTGCAGGATCTGCATCACCGCCTCGCAGCACTCGATGCTGAAATCCAGCTCCGCCGTGCTGAACGTTTCGGGCGAATATTCGAAGTGCCAGTCGGTGTCGGGGTACTTCGCCGCCTCGTCACGGATGACCTTGGCGCCTGCCTCGGCAATGCCGCGCACTTCGTCCTTGCTCATCTTGAACACGATATCGCGCCACGCGGGGCTGACCGCGTTGTAGACGTGGACGATGGCCTGCTTCGCGCCCTGCAGACTTTCGAAGCTCCGCTTGATCAGGTCTTCGCGGCTTTGCGTCAGGACCTGCACGATCACGTCGTCGGGAATGCGGCCCGAACGGACGAGGTTCTGGATAAAGTCGAACTCGGTCGCGCCCGCCGCCGGAAAACCGACCTCGATCTCTTTCAGGCCGACCTTGACCAGAAGATCGAAGAAGCGGTTCTTCTTCACGCTGTCCATCGGATCAATCAGCGACTGGTTGCCATCGCGCATGTCGGTCGACAGCCAGCGCGGCGGCTTTGTGATGGTCGCATTAGGCCAGGTCCGATCGGGAATGTCGATCGTGGGGAAGGGGCGGTATTTGACCTGCGGGTCTTGCAGCATCGTCATTTTATGAACTTCTTGGCTGTTTCGAACTGTGGTGCGGCTTCAAGTCCCCCGGGCGACAAGCGCGCCGCCCGCGGACAGCGCAAAGGTCACGCCCGGGGGCGTGTAAGTCGAAGCAGTAGGCCAAAAGCCGAAGGGATGCGCATCACGGTCATTTCGCAAGTGGCTATGCTGTGTCGGTTCCCGTTTGTCCAGCCCGGATTCGCCGGGACTGCGCGGGCAGCATAAGCGCTGGAAGTTGACGAAGTTGACACGGGTAAGTGAAATTCCGTCGATCAATCCATTCGCATTGATCGGATATGGCAATTGAGAGGGGGGCGGAACGGCAGGACATGCGAAACAGCCTGCCGCATTCCGCCCCTGTAGGACAGCATCACGCCGCGGTCAGTAGCAATCGACCTTCGTGATCACGCCATCGGCATCGGTCGAGACGTTCAGCCGACCTTCACGCAAGTCGTCGGTGATCGCATCGTCCGGACCGATTACGCGTATCCCGTCCGGCGCTATGCCTTGCAGAACGGTCTTGATATCGGTGGTGATCGCCTGCCCAACATAGACAACCGCGCGATCCGCGCCGCAGCGCTCGGGCAGGATGCCATAGCAGTTCGATCCCGACGGACGATCCGCGTCGGCCCAGCCGGGGCAGGATTCGGGCGGCTGCCATGTCGCCGATGCCAGCGTTTCGGTCGGCGATGGCGTCCCGGCGGGCGGGTCGCCCGGTTCCTGCGCGCTGCAAGCGGCGATAAGGGGCAGGGCGAGCAGGGCGAATGCGGGGCGGCGCATCACTGCTTCTCAAACGCGGCGGTGATGTCCAGTTCCACTTCGTCCGAGACGAGCGGGATGGCCATGTCGATACCGAACGTGCTGCGCTTCAACAGCGCGCGACCTTCGAAGCCCACCGTTTCCTTGTTGCTCATCGGCGCAGGTCCGGCCCCGGTAAAGGTCGCGTTGATCGCGACCGGGGCGGTCACGCCGTTCAGCGTCAGGTCGCCGACGATCTGTGCGGTCATCGGCCCGGTTGGCGTGACCATCGTCGATACGAAGCGCGCAGGGGCGGGGGATGGGCCGAAGAAGTCGGGCTTGCCCCCGTCCTTGCCCGCGCGCAGCAAGTGCTCGGTCAATCCCGCGCTAGCGGTGGTGACGCTGGCAACGGGGATAGTGACGTCGACTTTGGCAGCAGAAAGGTTCGCCGGGTCTAGGTCCAGCGTGCCGGTGACATCGCCGAAAATGCCGAAATAGTCGTTGAACCCAAGGTGATTGACCCGCCAGCCGACCAGGGTGTGGTGCGGATCGGTGGCGTAGCTTCCCGCCTTTACCAGCGCCGGATCGGGCTGGCCCAGCGCGAATTGCGGTGCATCGCCTTGCGCAACAAGGGCGGAGACCGGAACGGTGAGGCAGGCGGCGGCAATGGCGATCAATGTGCGACGCATGGAAACCCTTTTGTGGACGTGTTGGCGCAACGCTAACGAAAAAGGCCCGCGCATCAAGCGGATGATGCGCAGGCCTTCAATATTCGGCTTATTGGAAAAAGATCAGTTCTTTTCCTTGTCCACCAACTGGTTCGCGGTGATCCATGGCATCATCGCGCGCAGCTGGGCACCGGTCTTCTCGATCGGGTGCGCTTCAGCAGCCTTGCGGCTTGCCTTCAGCTCGGGCTGACCGGCGCGATTGTCGAGGACGAAATCCTTGACGAAGCGGCCCGCCTGAATGTCGGCCAGAACGCGCTTCATTTCGGCCTTGGTCTCATCGGTGATGATGCGCGGTCCGGTCTTGATGTCGCCATATTCGGCGGTGTTGCTGATCGAGTAGCGCATGTTGGCGATGCCGCCTTCGTACAGCAGGTCGACGATCAGCTTGGTCTCGTGCAGGCACTCGAAATAGGCCATCTCGGGGGCATAACCCGCCTCGACCAGCGTTTCGAAGCCGGCCTGGATCAGGTGGGTGATGCCGCCGCACAGAACGACCTGTTCGCCGAAGAGGTCGGTTTCGCACTCTTCCTTGAAGTTCGTTTCGATGATGCCCGAACGACCGCCGCCAACGCCGCTGGCATAGGCCAGCGCAACGTCATGCGCATTGCCGGTCGCATCGTTGTGTACCGCGATCAGGCAGGGCACGCCGCCGCCCTTGATGTATTCGCCGCGCACGGTGTGGCCGGGACCCTTCGGCGCGATCATGATGACGTCGATGTCTTTCGGCGCTTCGATCAGGCCAAAGTGGACGTTCAGGCCATGCGCGAAGGCGAGCGCGCTGCCCGGCTTCATCTTGCCGGCGATGTCGTCGTTATAGATCGCGGCCTGATGCTCGTCGGGCGCAAGGATCATCACGATGTCGGCCCACTCGGCAGCTTCCGAGTTGGTCATGACCTTGAAACCGGCGCCTTCGGCCTTCTTGCGCGTGGCAGAGCCTTCGCGAAGGGCGATGGCAACATTGGCGACACCGCTGTCGCGCAGGTTCTGGGCGTGGGCGTGGCCCTGCGAGCCATAGCCGACGATGGCGATCTTCTTGTCCTTGACCAGATTCAGGTCGCAGTCGGCGTCGTAATAGACTTTCACTTCAATTCCCCTTGGCTTTACGCCTGCTGATTTGGCCTGCGCGCCGGTAAAACGTGGGGCGGCGCATAGCGATGTTGGATGGTTGCTTCAAATGTATCGTATGAGACGAAATTGGACCCGGCGTTACGCTCCGTTCACGCCGCGCATCATGCCCACGATGCCGGTGCGACCGACTTCGACAAGGCCAAGCTGGCGCATCAGCGAAACGAAGCTGTCGATCTTCTCCGGCGCGCCGGTGATTTCGAAGATGAAGCTCTCGGTCGTGCTGTCCACCACCTTGGCGCGGAAAACGTCGGCAAGGCGCAGTGCCTCTACCCGCGTGTCGCCTTGCCCGGCGACCTTGACCAGCGCCAGTTCGCGTTCAACGTGCGGGCCCAGTTCGGTCAGGTCGGCTACCTTGTGAACCGGGACCAGGCGTTCCAGCTGGGCATGGATCTGGTCGATCACTTCGGGCGGGCCGTGGGTGACGATGGTGATCCGCGAAACGGTATGGTTCTCGCTGATATCGGCGACCGTCAGGCTGTCGATATTGTACCCGCGCGCCGTAAACAGGCCCGCGATCTTGGCGAGGATGCCGCTTTCGTTATCGACGGTGATGGCAAGGACGTGGCGCTCCGCCGCGCGTTTTTCGATATGCATCAGACGGATGCCTTCGCTTCGGCGGTAACCTCACGCTGGGTATCGTCGCCATAGAGGATCATGTCGGTGTGCGCCGCGCCCGACCGGAACATCGGCAGGCAATTGGCCAGCTTTGCCACGCGGCAATCGACGATGACGGGGCCATCGTAATCGATCATCGCCTGAATGCCGCTGTCCAGATCGGCCAGATCGTCGATCCGGATTCCCTTCCAGCCATAAGCCTCTGCCAGTTTCACGAAATCGGGCAGCGCGTCGCTGTACGAATTCGAATAGCGCGATTCATAGGTCAGTTCCTGCCACTGGCGGACCATGCCCATGTATTCGTTGTTCAGGATGAAAACCTTGACCGGCAGGCGATACTGGCTGGCCGTGCCCAGTTCCTGAATGTTCATCTGGATCGAGGCTTCGCCTGCGATGTCGATAACCAGCGAACCCGGGTTGCCCAGCTGCGCGCCGATGGCGGCAGGCAGGCCGTAACCCATGGTGCCAAGGCCGCCACTGGTCAGCCACTTGTTCGGGCCGAAGAAGTGGAAGTGCTGCGCCGCCCACATCTGGTGCTGGCCAACTTCGGTCGTGATGATCGGATCGCGGTCCTTGGTCAGCTCATACAGCCGCTCTATCGCGAGCTGCGGCATGATCTCTTCCTCGGACCGCGGATAGGCCAGCGACTGGCGCGCACGCCATCCGTCGATCCGCGCATACCATTCGCCAAGATTCTGTGCCTTGGCCCCGGTCGCGTTCCACTGATCGATCATCTGGCGTAGAATTCTGGCGCAATCGCCCAGAATCGGCAGGTCCACCCGCACAGTCTTGTTGATCGAGGACCGGTCGATGTCGATGTGGATTTTCTTCGCATCGGGGGCGAAATCCTCTACCCGGCCTGTCACCCGGTCGTCGAAACGCGCCCCGATGGCGAGTACCAGATCGGCCCGGTTCATCGCCATGTTGGCTTCGTAGGTGCCGTGCATGCCCAGCATTCCCAGCCACGCCTTGTTCTGCGCAGGAAACGCACCAAGGCCCATCAGCGTGCTGGTGATCGGCGCACCGGTCAGCGTCTGCAATTCGCGCAGCAGCTCCGACGCCTCCGGCCCCGAATTGATGACGCCGCCACCGCTATAAAGTACCGGAGCCTTGGCCGCCGCCAGCATAGCGACCGCTTCGGCGATCGCATCGTCGGCGCCGGCGTGGGGCGGCGCATAGCGGCTCGGCTTCTCCAGCTTCTGAACCGGGGCGCTGGCGACCTGAACATCCTTGGGAATGTCGATCACGACCGGGCCTGGGCGACCGGTGGTGGCAATCTGGAACGCCTCTGTGATGGTCGCCGCAAGATCAGCCGGATCTTTCACCAGATAGTTGTGCTTTGTGCAGTGGCGCGTAATGCCGACGGTGTCCGCCTCCTGAAAGGCGTCTGTACCGATCATCGCGGTTGCGACCTGACCGGTCAGAACGACCATCGGGATCGAATCCATGAAGGCATCGGCAATGCCGGTGACCGCGTTGGTCGCGCCGGGGCCGGACGTGACGAGCACGACGCCGGGCTTGCCGGTGGACCGTGCATAGCCTTCCGCCGCGTGGGCGGCCCCGGCCTCGTGCCGGACGAGAATATGACGCACGCGATTGTCGGAAAAGAGGGCGTCGTAAATCGGCAGGACCGCACCACCAGGATAGCCGAATACCGTGTCGACACCTTGGTCGACGAGGCAGTCCATCAGGATGTCGGCGCCGCTGCGCTCGGTCACAATCATTCTCCGTTCGAAAAGTGGGTTCGGCCAAGAAAATCGGCCCGGGCGTCGTGCGCCCGGGCCGTCTCTCCCTAATTCCATTCGTTGGTGCAACTAGGAGACATACAATATCATGTCAACCGTAGAGTTTGAAATATTGTTTCGTGAATTCGCTCTTTGGTGTAATTCTCTGATCGGAAACATTGCCAATGCTTTGGGGGCTGGTGGCGGAACCACGTGAACTGCCGTTTCGCATAGCGCCGAGTCGCCTGCGCGCCACGGGCCGAACACTCCGCCGCGTCTATCTCCCCGCGCAGCATTGCCGCAATTTCCGGCACCCCGATGGCACGCATGACAGGCAGGTCGGGATCGAGGTCGCGGGCGAGGAGGGCGCGTACTTCCTCGACCGCGCCTTGCTCCAGCATCAGGGCGAAGCGGCGGTCGCACCGTGCGTAAAGCGTCTCACGGTCGGGCAGCAGGATCGCTGCGGTCAGGTCGATGTCCGCGCCGATCCCGCCCTCCAGCTCGCTTTGCCAATCGGCCAGCGTTCTCCCGGTGCTGCGCACAACCTCCAGCGCGCGGGCGACGCGGGTCGTGTCGGCGGGGTTCAGGCGCTGCGCCGCCGCCGTGTCTTCGTTGATTAGCGCCAGATGCGCCTCGGCCACGGGCAGGGCGCGGACTTCGGCGCGGATCGCAGGTTCGATGGCCGGGATCGGTGCAATGCCGTCTATCAGGGTGCGCAGGTAAAGACCGGTTCCGCCGACGAGGATCGGCAATTGCCCCGCGGCGTGTGCCTCGGTGATTTCCGCCTTCGCCCGCGCGGCCCAGTCTGCCGCCGAACAGGGATCGGCCCCATCCCACGCGCCGAACAAAACGTGTGGCACGCCGCGCATCTCGTCATCGCTGGGGCGCGCGGACAGCACGCGCAAATCGGCATAGACCTGCGCGCTGTCGGCATTGATCACCACGGCCGGTTGCCCCGCCGCCTGACAGCTAAGCGCCAGGTCCACCGCGAGATCGCTCTTGCCGCTGGCCGTCGGCCCTGCAATGAGCGCGACCTTTGGAAGACCTGATTCCAGACCAGGATCCAGACCATCGGAGAAAAGACGCGTGCTCATCGCCCGGCTGATAGCAGACCCGGCCATTCTTGAAACCGCGCTGGCAAAGGCGACGGCGGAATTGGAACGGGCCGGTGCGCCGATTGCGCAGGCGGCCATGCTGGACTTCTGCTCCGACGTGCTGGAAGTGATGCTGCCCCACGGCGATCCGGCAACTGTGCGCGGCGTGCTGGAAGGCGCATTCGGACCGTGCGACATGTTGATGGCGGACAAGCCGATCACGGTGCCGCAATTGTTCGTGTCGGACATGGATTCGACGATGATCGGGCAGGAATGCATCGACGAACTGGCCGACTTCGCGGGTTTGAAAGAGCGGATCGCCGACATCACCGAACGGGCGATGCAGGGTGAACTGGATTTCGCCAGCGCGCTGACCGAGCGGGTCGGACTTTTGGCGGGGCTTGAGGAAAGCGCGATTACCCGTTGCCTGGACGAGCGAATTCGCCCGATGCCGGGGGCGCGGGTTCTGGTCGAGACACTGAAGGCGCGCGGATGCCGCACGGTGCTGGTGACGGGCGGGTTCCATTCGTTCGCCGATCCTGTGGCGGAGATGCTTGGTTTCGAGCGTGTTGTCGGCAACGTGCTGGGCGTGGCGGGCGGCAAACTGACCGGCAAACTTGCGGCGGAGATCGTGGACAGCGGCACGAAGCTGGCCACTCTGAACGAGGAAATGGCGCGCCTTGGCGATGGCGCGGTCAGCCTTGCGACCGGCGACGGCGCGAACGACATTCCGATGATCGAGGCGGCGGATTACGGCGTTGCCTATTATGCCAAGCCCAAGGCCAAGGCGGCGGCGAACGGGTTCGTCGATCGCGGTGATTTGACGAGTGTGCTGAAACTGTTGGGCGTGCCGCAGTCGGATTGGGTGGATTGAGGTTTGCTTGGTGGCGGGCGAAGCATGGCCTGATCTATGGGTCTAGAATCGCCTACTTATCGCGAGCGATGGCGAACCGTACCTCTAGATGCCTTACATGTTCGACCGGTCGTTGATCAATCGTAAGTGCATCAGGCATATGCATGCCTATAACGTTCTCACAGGCGGCCTTTGCATAGTCGCTAACGACTTGATCAGAGTCTGTCCTCGAGAGAGGAGTACAAGCGGTTACTTGGCTTCTGTCGTCAATTTCGACGGTAACACGTTCGTCAATAAAGTCATCGTCGCTGCCGGGTAGCGATTTCACATCGAAAGTAACGTCGGGCAAAGCGACAATTCGGGTTTTCTCCAAATTCTTTAAAGCGTTGGGGCTAGGGAGGCGATCACCCCGGATCAGCACGGATCCTATGACTTCATGCGTAATGCCCGGTGCCACGAGGCTCATGATGTTTTCGCTTTGTCCTGCTTTCCGATGTTCGAAGAAGGGAATCGCGTATTTGATAAAAGCACGCACAACTCCGTAAGTTGGCCTACCTGCCGCTGAAAAGGCTTGCTCGAATTGAGCCTTACGCTGCAGTTTGCAAATGTCGTTTGCCAGACCTTCTGAACCGAATGCGGCAAGTGTCGTGCAACTTATCTGATCGCCATCGGGATCAATCACGAATTCTATGAGAGCCGCAGCAGATTCCGCACTGCGCAATGACTTGCTTGGATAGGACTCGGTATCAGGCACTATTTCTGGAACGGCGAGCAGTCCGGCAGCAGCGACGAGTATAGACATGACAAGTAGTTATGCGAATGGGCTCTAGAAAACAACTATGTGTGGCCACACCCATTTGCAATTTGCCGACTTCGGGAATGCTAATCAGCTCTCCATCCACTCTTTGAAAAACGACAAGCTCGCCGCCTTCAGGTCCGTAACGCTAACCCGGCTCTCGCCGCCCACGCTGCGGAACACCACCTCGTCACCCTCGACATCGCCCAGCGCGATCGCCGCGAGCCCAGCGGCTTCGGCGGCTTCGAGGATCGGTTCGGCTGCTTTAGCGGTGACGACGTAGCGCGACTGGTCCTCACCGAACCAGAACCCGGCGGCGCTGTCGCGGCCTTCGGGCAGGGCAACCGCGCAACCGATGCCGCTGGCCATCGCCATTTCGGCCAGCGCCACGGCAAGCCCGCCGTCGGAGCAATCGTGCACGGCGGTCACCGCGCCATCTGCGATAAGCTTGCGCACCGTCTCACCCGCGCGCTTGGCCAGATCGAGGCCGACCGGCGGGGGCGGGCCTTCTTCGCGGCCGTGCAGATCGCGCAAGTATAGCGACTGGCCGAGGTGTCCGGATTCGCCGCCGATCACGACAATCTGCTCGCCCTCAGCCTTGAAGCGAATCGTGGCCATCGTCTCATGGTCCTGCATCAACCCGACGCCGCCGATGGCGGGGGTCGGCAGGATGGCGGAGCCGCCGCCGGTCGCCTTGCTTTCGTTATAAAGGCTGACGTTGCCCGACACGATCGGGAAGTCGAGCGTGCGGCAAGCCTCGCCCATGCCCTGAAGACATCCGACGAACTGCGCCATGATTTCGGGTCGCTGCGGGTTGCCGAAGTTCAGGCAGTTGGTCACCGCCAGCGGCGTCGCGCCAACGGCGGAGATGTTGCGATAGGCCTCTGCAATGGCCTGCTTGCCGCCTTCGTAGGGGTCGGCATAGCAATAGCGCGGGGTGCAATCGGTGCTGATCGCCAGCGCCTTTTTCGTGCCGTGCACGCGCACAACCGCCGCGTCGCCGCCCGATTTCTGCATGGTGTCCGCACCGACCTGCGAATCGTATTGCTCCCAGATCCACTTGCGGCTTGCCAGGTCGGGCGTCGCAACCAGCTTCAGCAGGTCCGCCGCCACGTCATGCGTTTCGGGTACCTCACCCATTGGGCCGACCTTGGCCCACGCGGCATATTCCTCGCGCCCGATATAGGGCCGTTCGTATTCCGGCGCGTCTGCGGCAAGGGGCCCGAGCGGAATATCGCAAACGACCTCGCCGCCGAATTCCAGTACCATGTGCTGCGTATCGGTGACTTCGCCGATGACCGCGAAGTCCAGCTCCCATTTGCGGAAGATTTCTTCGGCTTGTGTCTCGCAGCCGGGTTTGAGCACCATGAGCATACGCTCCTGACTCTCGCTGAGCATCATTTCATAGGGCGTCATGCCCTCTTCGCGGCAAGGCACCTTGTCCATGTCGAGCCGGATGCCCGCCTTGCCGTTGGTCGCCATTTCGACTGAGGACGATGTCAGGCCCGCCGCACCCATGTCCTGAATGGCGACGATGGCGTCGGTGGCCATCAGTTCAAGGCAGGCCTCGATCAGCAGCTTTTCGACGAAAGGATCGCCAACCTGCACGGTCGGGCGCTTTTCCTCGATATCGTCGCCGAAATCGGCGCTCGCCATCGTCGCGCCGTGGATGCCGTCGCGGCCCGTTTTCGATCCGACATAGACGATGGGATTGCCCACGCCCGTCGCGGCGGAATAGAAAATCTTGTCCGCATCGGCCACGCCCACGGTCATCGCGTTGACCAGGATGTTGCCGTCATAGGCCTTGTGGAAATTGGTCTCGCCGCCAACGGTCGGCACGCCGACGCAGTTGCCGTATCCGCCGATACCCTCGACCACGCCCTTGACCAGATGCTTCATCTTCGGATGATCGGGCCGACCGAAGCGCAGCGCATTCATATTCGCCACCGGGCGCGCGCCCATCGTGAACACGTCGCGCAGGATGCCGCCGACGCCCGTCGCCGCACCCTGATAGGGTTCGATGTAGGACGGGTGGTTGTGGCTCTCCATCTTGAAGATCGCGGCCTGACCGTCACCGATGTCGATGACGCCCGCGTTCTCGCCGGGACCGCAGATCACCCACGGCGCCTCGGTTGGCAGCTTTTTCAGGTGGAAGCGCGAGGATTTGTAAGAGCAATGCTCCGACCACATCACCGAAAATATGCCAAGCTCGACGAGGTTCGGCTCGCGGCCCAACGCGTGCAGGACACGCTCGTATTCTTCGGGGGAAAGGCCGTGGGCCTCGACGACGTCAGGAGTGATCTCGCTCATGCCCCGCGCCCTTAACCACCGGCGGGCCCCCGATCCAGTCCCTAAATGATCTGTGGCAGCCCTTTTGCCGCGCTTGACCACACGCTTGACCGTTGGGGCATGCGCCGCCATTGCTATCGCCCATGGATGAGGCCCAAAATCAGATTTCCGAGCTGACCTACGAACAGGCACTGAAAGCGCTGGAAGACGTGGTTCGCAGGCTTGAGAGCGGCGATGTCGCGCTCGACGAATCGATCACGCTTTACGAACGCGGCGAAGCGCTGCGCAAACATTGCCAGGCAAGGCTGGATGCGGCGCAGGCTCGGATTGAGAAGATCGTCGCCGGGCCGGACGGTGCGCCGACCGGAACGCGACCGTTCGACGAAGGTGGGGTCTGAACCTCATGGCGGTGGAGGGGATCGTGCAACCGGACCTGTTGGGGACCGCGCTGACGCAGATGCGTGAGGATGTGGACCGGCATTTCGATGTCCTGCTGCCCGTTCCCGACGATGCCCGCGCGCCTTTGGTCAACGCGATGCGCCACGCCGCGATCGGCGGCGGCAAGCGGTTGCGCCCCTTGTTGCTGGCGGCGACGGCGGAAATGTATGGCGTAACCCGCGATTCCGCAGTGCGGGCGGGCTGCGCGGTAGAGGCGATCCACGTCTATTCGCTGATCCACGATGACCTGCCCTGCATGGACGATGACGACCTGCGCCATGGTGAGCCGACGGTGCACGTCGCCTTCGACGAGGCGACGGCGGTGCTGGCGGGCGATTCGCTCCACGCGCTGGCCTTTGACATCCTGATCAGCCCGCAGGTAACGGCCGATCCCTTCATCCGGTCCGAACTGGTCGCCACGCTGGCCAAGGCGAGCGGGATGGATGGCATGGCGGGCGGCCAGATGATGGACATGATGGCGGAGCAGGCCGCCAAAGGGGATGAAGGCGGCGAGGGCGGCTTCGACCTGCACACCGTGACCCGGCTTCAGCAATTGAAGACCGGTGCCCTGCTGGGCGCGTCGGTCGAAATGGGCGCGATCCTTGGACGCATTCCTCCGGAGGGGCGGACGCATTTGCGAAATTATGCCCGCGATATCGGGCTGGCGTTCCAGATCGTCGACGATCTGCTCGACCACGAAGGGGACGAGGAACTGGCTGGAAAGGCGCTGCGCAAGGATGCGGCGGCGGGCAAGGCGACGTTCGTCTCTCTAGTGGGCGCGGACCGGGCGCGCGAACAGGCGCAGGTGCTGGTCGATCAGGCGGTCGGGCATCTGGCTTCGCACGGGGCGGAGGCCGACGTGCTGCGCGCTGTCGCCTGCTATATCACCGAACGGGACTATTGATTTGACCGCCACGAACAGGGGTAATCGGCGCGGACTACCGCGTTTGGGAGGCATGGTTTGAGCAAGCGTATCGGCATATATCCGGGAACGTTCGATCCCATCACGCTGGGGCATCTCGACATCATCCGGCGCGGGTCGAAGCTGGTGGACGAGCTGATCATCGGCGTGACGACCAACCCGTCGAAAAACCCGATGTTCACCCCCGAAGAACGCATGACGATGGTGGAGCGTGAGGTGAAGGCGCTGGGCATCGAGAATGTGCAGGTCGTTGGGTTCAACGCCCTGCTGATCAAGTTCGCACAGAAACAGGGCGCACGGGTCATCATTCGCGGGCTGCGCGCCGTGGCGGACTTCGAATACGAATACCAGATGGCGGGCATGAACCAGCAGCTGGACCCGAATATCGAAACCGTGTTCCTGATGGCCGACGTATCGCTGCAACCGATCGCGTCCAAACTCGTCAAGGAAATCGCCATGTTCGGCGGCGAGATCACCCGCTTCGTCAGCCCGAAGGTCTGCGAGGAAGTGATCGAGCGGGTGGAACAGCAGGGCCGCCGGGGCGACTACTAACCGTTCATTGCATCGACAGCGTGGCCCGTCTAAGCGGCGGATCGAGTTAATTTCGGGATCGATACAGCGCATGAATTTCAGTCTTCGTACCCTGGCGGGCGTGGTTACCGCGGCACCGATCGCGCTGGCCGCCTCGCTTATGATCGCAACGCCCGTCGCCGCGCAGGACGATGCCCTGGCAGAGACTTCGGCGGTTGAGGAAGCGCCGGTTGAGGCTGCACCTGTGCCGATCGATCCGAAGACGTACTGGACCGTCGATACCTCGCTGGATCATGATCCAGAGAATATCCTGTTTCTCGACCTGTCGAACGGTGGGCGCGTGGCAATTCGGCTGAAGCCCGAATGGGCGCCGCAGCACGTGGACCGGATCAAGACGCTGACCCAGCAGGGGTTCTACAACGGCGTGATCTTTCACCGCGTGATCGAAGGCTTCATGGCACAGACCGGCGATCCGACCGGCACTGGCATGGGCGGTTCGGAACTTCCTGACCTGAAGGCGGAGTTTAACAAGGTGCCGCACTTGCGCGGCACAGTAGCCGCCGCCCGCGCGCAGGAAGAGGATTCTGCCAACAGCCAGTTCTTCATCGTGTTCTATCCGACGATGCAGATCGACCGGAAATACACGAATTTCGGCCGCGTGATCGCGGGCATGAACTATGTCGATTCAATTTCGCGCGGATCGCCGCCGCCCAGCCCGACGAAGATCCTGCAAGCCTCTTTGGGCAGCCAGCATCTTGCCCCGCCCGCGACGACGCCGATGACCGGCGAGATCACGTCGGACATGCTTTCGGCCCCGATAGGCGTGGGGCAGGACTTGCCCGCCGCCGGCGATGCGGTTGAAGAAGCCGTAGACTGACCTTTTCAACCCGTCGCCCACGGTGCGTTCTGATTTTGCGCCTTTTCGAAACGAAAAAGTCTATCAACTTTTTCTGAAAAGGCTTTAGGCGCCGGGCGATGAAGGTTGACCTATTCGATTTCGAGCTGCCGCCCGAACGGATCGCGCTGCGCCCGGCGCGACCACGCGATTCCGCGCGCATGTTGGTGGCCGCGGGCGATGCGCCATTTGCGGACCTGACAATGCGCGACCTGCCGCAAGTGCTGCGCGCGGGCGATGTGCTGGTCTTTAACGACACCCGCGTGATCCCGGCGCAACTGGAAGGTCTGCGGGGCGAGGCGCGGATCGGCGCAACGCTGCACAAACGGATCGACTTGCGCCGCTGGCAGGCGTTCATCCGCAATGCCAAGCGCCTGAAGGAAGGCGACCGCATCGCCTTTCCCGCCGACGTTAGCGCAATCGCCGAACAACGCCACGCCGACGGCAGCTTCACGCTGGCGTTCGAGGGCGAAGAGCCGGTCGAGGTCTTGTTGGAGAGGGCAGGGCGCATGCCGCTGCCACCGTACATCGCGGGCAAGCGCCCGACGGACGAGGCCGACCGCAGCGATTACCAGACGATGTTCGCCGAAAAGGATGGCGCGGTTGCGGCACCCACTGCGGCGCTGCATTTTACGCCGGACCTGATTGCCGCGCTCGACGCCGCCGGGATCGGGCGAGAGACGCTGACGCTGCACGTGGGCGCAGGCACGTTCCTGCCGGTGAAGGCGGACGATACCGACGACCACGCGATGCATTCGGAATGGGGCCGCATGGACAAGGCGACGGCAGACCGCCTCAACGCCGCCCGTGCCGCCGGAGGCCGCGTGATCTCGGTCGGCACGACATCGCTACGCGTGCTGGAGAGCGCGGCGGACGAGGATGGCGTGATCCACCCGTTCGAAGGCGATACCGCAATCTTCATCACACCCGGATACCGGTTCCGTGCCATCGACGGGCTGATGACGAACTTCCACCTGCCCAAATCGACGCTGTTCATGCTGGTCAGCGCGCTGATGGGGCTGGACTGTATGCGCAGTGCCTATGCCCATGCAATCGCGAACGAATATCGCTTTTACAGTTACGGTGACGGCAGCTTGTTGTTGCCGAACGGTTGAAGGCCGCGAATCGCGCCCATTGTAATGACCACCGAATGCGTCCACCCTGTGCGTCGGCGTCGTGGAGTTTTCGTGCATATGGGTCAGCTTTCGAAAGGCAGCGATGCCCGGGCCATGCACGCAATGGTGGACGCCTACGACTGGTCGTCGAATCCGCTTGGCCCCCGTGCCGATTGGCCCAGAGAGCTTGAGGCGACAGTCCAGCAAATCCTAGATTCCGAATTTCCCGCCGCCCTGGTCTGGGGGGCGGACCTGATCACCATCTATAACGATGCGTTCCGCCCGATCCTTGGCAAGAAGCAAGAGGCGCTTGGTCGGTCATTCTCCGACATCTGGGCAGAAGCGTGGGACGAGATCGGGCCGATTGCCGACCGTGCCTTGGCCGGGGAATCGACGTTCATCGAAAACTTTCCGCTGATCATCAATCGCGCCGGGCGGCCGGAACAGGCGCATTTCACGTTTTGCTACAGCCCGCTGCGTTTGGCCGACGGCACGGTGCAAGGCATGCTCGATACCGTGATCGAGACGACCCGCACGGTCGAGGTGCAGGGCGAACTGACGTTGGTCAACGAAGAGCTGGCGCATCGACTGAAGAACTCGTTGGCCATCGTTCAGGCGATCGCCAGCCAGACCCTGCGCGATAGTTGTGAGGACGAAGCGTTCGAATCCTTCCAGCACCGGCTTGGCGCTCTGGCCCACGCGCACGAGGTGTTGTTGCAACAGGATTGGTCGACCGGTTCGTTGCGCAACGCGGTCCGCGCTTCTTTGGAACCGCACGTCGATCTGGAACGGGTGGCGATTTCGGGCATCGACCTGTCGATAGGATCGAAGACGACGATGGCGCTTTCGATGATGCTGCACGAACTGGCCACGAATGCGGTGAAGTACGGCGCGATGTCTTCGAAAAGCGGCACGGTCGCAATTTCTTGGGCGATGGACGGACCGGACATGGCGTTCCGCTGGGTCGAAAGCGGCGGGCCGCGTGTAGAGGCTCCGCCGAGCATGGGCTTTGGTTCTCGCCTGATCCGCCGCGGTTTCGGGGGCGAGCATTCCGGTGAACTGAGTTTCGATCCCGGCGGCATTTCGTTCGTGATCAAGACTCCGGTCGTGGAACTCGCACGTTAGTCCTTAAAAAAAGCCCGCCATCAGCGCGACGGCGGGCTTTCGAGTGGGAGAAGACACGAGCCGGGAAGCACGTGCAGGTTTGGTTTCTCAGGTTACGGCAATCCCCGCATTGATCGCCGTCAAATTCCCCATTCAACTTTAGCCGCATCTTGTTTTGCGGCGATCAGCCCTCACATTCTCGCGGTGGCCGATCCGATCCTGACGATAACCTCCCTCGACAAGACTTACGCTGGCCGCGGTGCGGCCCCGCCGGTAAAGGCTTTGAACGAGGTGAACCTCGAAATTCGCAGAGGCGAGATATTCGCCTTGCTCGGCCCTAACGGCGCGGGCAAGACCACGCTGATCGGCGCGGTCTGCGGTCTGGTGCGTCCTACCGGCGGCACGATTAAGGCGTTCGGCATGGACCTGAAGCGCGACTGGCGCAAAATCCGTGCGCGGATCGGGCTGGTGCCGCAGGAAATGGCCGCCGATATTTTCGAGACCGTCCTGCATTCGGTGACTTATTCGCGCGGGTTGTTCGGGAGGCCCGCCGATGCGGCGCGGGTAGAGGAAGTCCTTCGCTCGCTAAGCCTGTGGGACAAGCGCAATTCGCAGATCCGGATGCTGTCGGGCGGGATGAAGCGGCGGGTGCTTATCGCGAAGGCGCTGGCCCACGATCCCGAATTGCTGTTCCTTGACGAGCCGACTGCTGGCGTCGACGTCGAACTGCGGCGCGATATGTGGCGCCAGATCGACAAGCTGCGCGAGCAGGGCGTGACCATCATCCTGACCACGCACTACATCGAAGAGGCCGAGGAAATGGCCGACCGCGTCGGGGTGATCAACAAGGGGCAGATACTTCTGGTCGATGACAAGGACGCGATGATGAAGCGGCTTGGCCGGACCGAGGCGGAGTTTACCCTGACCCAGCCGTTGTCGGTCATCCCTGCGTCAGTCGCGCGCGAAGGGTTGTCGCTGGCGAACGACGGCAAGGCGCTGTGCTTTCGCGGCGGCGATGGGTCCGGCCGCGGGAAAGAGGCAGTTGCCGACATCGCGCAGGCGCTGGCGCGCGAAGGCATCGCCTATCACGCCATCGATATGCGCGAATCCACGCTGGAGGACATCTTCGTCGACCTCGTAGAGAACCGACCGGAGGTCGCGGCATGACCATCGGTTTCAACGCCCGCAGCGCATGGGCCATATATGTGCGCGAAGTCAGCCGCGCATGGCGCACGGTGTTCGGGACGATCATCTCGCCGGTGATTACCACCTGCCTTTATTTCATCGTGTTCGGGGCCGCCATCGGCAACCGGATGAGCGATGTGGGCGGGGTCGATTACGGCGCGTTCATCGTGCCGGGCCTGCTGCTGCTGACCCTGCTTTCCGAAAGCACCTCGAACGGCAGCTTCGGCATTTACATGCCGCGCTTCACCGGGGCGATCTACGAATTGCTTTCCGCACCCGTCAGCGTGGCGGAAACGCTGGTCGGCTTCGTCGGCGCGGCGGTGACCAAGTCGCTGATCATCGCGGGCATCATCCTCGCCACGGCGACGCTGTTCGTGGATTATCACATCGCGCACCCGGTTTTGGCGTTCTTCTACATCGTGCTGGTGGCCAGTGCGTTTTCACTGTTCGGCTTCATCCTCGGCCTGTGGGCCGACGGGTTCGAGAAGTTGCAGATGGTGCCGCTCTTGGTCCTGACGCCTCTGACCTTCCTTGGCGGCACGTTTTATTCGATCGACATGCTGGCCGAACCGTGGCGCACGGTCGCGCTGTTCAACCCGATCGTCTACCTCGTGTCGGGCCTGCGCTGGACCTTTTTCGAACAATCGGACGTCAGCATCGGGGTCGCATTCTCTTTGACGATGGCGTTTTTGGCCGTCTGCATCGTCGCGATCAGTTTGATCTTCCGTACGGGTTGGCGACTGCGCGATTGATTGCTAGCGGACCGGCATGACCCGGATCGCCGTTCGTTTCGCCCTTCTGTCGTCTGTATTCCTGTCGGTTCCGGCTCATGCCGAACTGCCGGAGCCCGTTATCGCCATGATCCGCGCGGCGGAATCGACGGGCGATCCGAAACAGGTCGCCGCGGTTCACGCAGCGGCCCTTGGGGCTTATCCCGACGAGGCGGATCAGCTGAAAGAGCTGAAACAGGTGTGGGACAATCGCCTGACCCGCAAACGCAAGGCAGAAGCGGAGGCGAAGGAAAACGCAATCCGCCGCGCCGGGCTGTTCGACTTTTGGGAAGGAAAGGGCGAACTGGGCGCGCTACGTTCCACCGGCAACAGCAACGACATCGGCGTTAGCGCCTCGCTGGCGCTGGCTCGCATCGGCATCGACTGGCGACACAAGCTGAAAGGGCAGGCGGATTACCTGCGCAGCGATGGCGAGACGACGCGCGAGCGCTTTCTCGCCGCGTATGAGCCGAGCTACGACATTGGTGAGCGGGCCTTCGTCTACGGGCTGGGACAAGCGGAGCGCGACCGCATTCAGGGCTTTTCCTCGCGCTATTCGGTATCGGGCGGCATCGGCTATCGCATTATTGAGCGCGACGATCTGAAGCTGGAAGTAAAGGGCGGCCCCGCATGGCGGCAGACCGATTTTCTCGACGACGATGACGAGGAATATATTGCCGGTCTGGCCGCGATGGACTTGTCGTGGACGTTCGCGAAGAACCTGACGCTGACGCAAGTCGCATCGGCCTTCGTGCAGAGCGAGAACAGCACCTATACCAGCCTGACCGGCTTGCAGGCGGGCATCGGCGGCGGCTTTTCGGCGCGCCTGTCCTATCGGTTCGAACACGATACAAGTCCGCCAGATGACAGCGAAAAAACCGATACCCAGTCGCGGGTAACACTGATCTACGACTTTTGAGCTTCCGGGCCGGTCTCGTCAGGCTGGCGCGAACCAGTCGTAGATGAGCTTTGCGGTCAACAGCAGGCTGATGGTCACCAGCAGCGGGCGAATGATCTTCGCCCCGTGCTTCACCGCGAACTTCGCGCCCAGTGTCGACCCGATGAACGACCCGACCGCCATGGCCAGCGCCAGCGTCCAGATGATCTTGCCGCCGACAGCAAAGACGATGACGGCGGCCATGTTGGTCATCATGTTGAACAGCTTTGCATGGCCGGTCGCGCGGGTCAGTCCTTCTCCGCGCAGGCCCACCAGCGTCGCGGCGAAGAACGAACCGGTGCCCGGCCCGAAGAACCCGTCATAGAACCCGATCCCGCCCGCGAACGGAGCATAGCCTTTACGAGAAATCAGCTCTTTCGCCTGACGATCGTCCATACGCGGGCTGAGCAGGACGTAGAGCGCAACACCCATCAGCAAGAGCGGCACGATCAGGTTCAGGATGCGCGCCGACATCTGTTGCACCAAAATCGCCCCCGCCGCGGCGCCCACGAACGCCAGCAACGCCAGCCACTTTTCCTTGCGCCAATCGACCAGCCCGGCCTTCGCATAGTTGCGGAACGCGTTGGAGGTGCCGAACATCGACTGCACCTTGTTGGTGCCCAGCGCCAGTTGCGGCGGCAGCCCGGCGAACAGCAGCGTGGGCATCATGATCAGCCCGCCGCCCCCTGCGACCGCGTCGATAAAGCTTGTGAAGATGGCCAAACACGCCAAGCTGGCGATCAGCCAAAGTTCGATTTCCATGCTGCCCCGCATAGCGCCGCTTGGCCGCAGGGCAATTGCCAATTCGCCCGGCGCGCTTGCAAGGCTGGCAAGTCCGCGGCGGAGCGGCTAGGGGCGCGGGTCTGATGACCCGATTTGCGTTTTCCATCCACGCCCGCGACGGCAAGGCCCGCACTGGCGAGATCGCCATGAAGCGCGGCACGATCCGTACGCCCGCCTTCATGCCCGTCGGCACCGCCGCCACCGTCAAGGCGATGAAGGTTGAGGACGTGCGGCGGACCGGCGCCGACATCATCCTTGGCAACACCTATCACCTGATGCTGCGCCCTGGGGCGGAACGGGTGGCGCGGCTTGGCGGATTGCACAAGTTCATGGGGTGGGACCGCCCGATCCTGACCGACAGCGGCGGGTATCAGGTGATGAGCCTGTCGGACTTGCGCAAGATTACCGAGGAAGGCGTGACCTTCGCCAGCCATATCGACGGGTCGCGCCACATGCTGACACCCGAACGCAGCATGGAAATACAGCGCCTGTTGGGCAGCGACATTGTCATGGCCTTTGACGAATGCCCGCGCGCCGATCAGTCGCGCGACGTTATCGCGCAGAGCATGGAAATGTCGATGCGCTGGGCCAAGCGCAGCCGTGACGGTTTCGACAGCGGCGAGGAGCACGCCGCGCGATCGGCGTTGTTCGGCATTCAGCAGGGCGCTCTGGATGAAGATCTTCGTGGGATTTCGGCGCAGAAGCTGACCGAGATCGGTTTCGACGGCTACGCCATCGGTGGGCTTGCCGTGGGTGAGGGGCAGGAGGCGATGTTCGCCACACTGGACTTCGCGCCGGGGCAATTGCCCGACGACCGACCCCGCTATCTGATGGGCGTGGGCAAGCCCGACGATCTGATCGGCGCGGTGGAGCGCGGAGTCGATATGTTCGATTGCGTGCTGCCAAGCAGGTCCGGCCGTAACGGGCAGGCCTTTACGTGGAACGGCCCGCTCAACATCCGCAATGCCAAGTTTGCCGAAGACAACGATCCTATCGACAGCCGCTGCACCTGCCCGACGTGCGGCAAGTATTCACGTGCCTATCTGCACCACCTGAACAAGGCGGGCGAGATTCTGGGCGCGATGCTGATGACCGAGCACAACCTGTCGTTCTATCAGCAACTGATGCAGGCCATGCGCGCTGCTATCGCAGACGGACGCTTTGCCGCCTTTGCCGCAGACTTCCGCCGCGATTACCTGCGCAAGTAGGTTCAGGCCGCCAGCGGGGCGTCGCCGTCGTCGCTGCGCACTTGCAGCTGCGTTTCGCGGTACTTGAAGAACTGGCCGCTGGCCTTGTCGTAATACCCGGCACCGATCGCGCAGGCCTGCTTCATCGCAACCTTTAGATCGGGGTACCATTTTCCGGCTTTGTGGGGGGTGACGAAACGATATTTCATAGTGCCGGATAAATGCCCGACTTGCCACTCGGTTCCCTGCAGTAAACCCCTGTTTGGTATCGCAAAAAGGGCAAGATTACGGCGCATACGAAAAAGGGCGGGAAGACCCGCCCTTTTCCTTGAATTCGGTCGGTTATCCGACTGATCAGCGCGAGTAGAACTCGACGACCAGGTTCGGTTCCATGCGCACCGGATAGGGCACTTCGTCCAGCGTCGGAACGCGGGTGAAGGTGACCTTGTCGTTGCCGTCGGTCGACACGTAGTCGGGGATCTCACGCTCGGGCAGGCTCTGCGCTTCGATGATCAGCGCCATTTCCTTGGCCTTGTTACCAAGGCTGATGACATCGCCAACCTGAATGCGGCGCGAGGGGATGTTGCACTTCACGCCGTTGACCAGAATGTGGCCGTGGTTGACGACCTGGCGAGCCGAGAACACGGTCGGCGCGAACTTGGCGCGATAGACAACCATGTCGAGACGCTGTTCCAGAAGACCGATCAGATTCTGGCCGGTATCGCCCTTCATACGCGAAGCGGCAAGGTAGGTCGCCTTGAACTGCTTTTCGGTGACGTCGCCGTAGTAGCCCTTCAGCTTCTGCTTGGCGCGCAGCTGCAGGCCATAGTCGCTGACCTTGCTCTTGCGGCGCTGGCCATGCTGGCCGGGGCCGTAGGAACGCTTGTTAACCGGGCTGTTCGGACGGCCCCAGATGTTCTCGCCCATCCGGCGGTCGAGTTTATGCTTGGCGCGGGTGCGCTTCGTCATCGTATGCTCCAACATGCTGTCCCCGCCACCGTGGCAGGGCCCAAAGCCCGGCATCGCACCGCCCGACCGATTGTCGGACGCGGCCACCGCTTCACCGGGGTGCGGGGCCTGTCGCAAACCCGCGCAAAACGCAGGCCGTGACGTGGAGCCGCGCGCATTAGCGACATTCGGGGCGAAGTCAAGCCGAACTCCCGCCTCGACAACGCGGGCGCGTTTGGGCAATGCGCGCCGTATGGATAACAGTGTCGCAAAGCCGGACGATTGCCGGACGATGTTGGACGTACGCGCCGGGGTCGATGCCACCGATCGGGCGCTGATGGAACTGCTTGCCACGCGTTTCGGCTATATGCGCGCGGCGGCGCGGATAAAGCAAACCCGCGATGCCGTGCGGGATGAAGATCGCAAGCGCGCGGTGATAGAGGCGGCCAAGGCCCACGCGCTGGACATGGGCGTGCCGGTGGGGTTTGTGGCCGATGCCTGGGACAGCCTTGTCGAAGCCTCCATCGCCTATGAGCTGGAGGAATGGGACCGGCTGCGCAAGTAGTGTGAAGGGGCGCTAGTCCCGATCCGGTTTGCCCAGCGCAGAGAGCACACCGCGCATCGTGCGAACCTCAAGGTGGTTCCACGCGGGCTTGGTCAGCATGGTGCGCAGTGTGCGTTTCGTTGCGGCGGCGCGGCTTTCGGGGCGGAAATAGCCCTTTGGTTCCAGCAGAGCCTCCATCTGGGTGATCATGCCATCAAGGTCTTCCTGCGGGGCAGGGGGCAGCGTGTCTTCCGCCGTCGGCTGCGTCAGCGTGGCATTTGCGGTCTTTGACCATTCGTAGGCCATCAGGATCACCGCCTGCGCAAGGTTCAGCGATCCGAATTCCGGGTTGATCGGCACCGTCACGATATTGCGGGCGATGGCAACATCGTCGGTTTCCAGACCCGACCGTTCCGGCCCGAACAGAATCGCATGGCGGCCCTCTGCCGTCGCCATCTCGCGCGCGGCTTCTTCGGGTGTCAGCACCGGCTTGGTCACGCCGCGCTTGCGTACCGTGGTCGCGTGCACATGTTCGCAATCGGCCACGGCATCGGCGACGCTGGCATAGACCTGCGCCCTTTCCAGCACCACGTCCGCGCCACTGGCGGCCGGGCCCGCGCTGGGGTTGGGCCAACCATCGCGCGGGGCGACGAGGCGCATTTCAGTCAGGCCGAAGTTAAGCATGGCCCGTGCGGCCTTGCCGATATTCTCGCCCAATTGTGGGCGGACGAGGACGATGACGGGGTTCATGCCTCGTCCTGCCCCGCATCACGCACGGTTTCGGCGAATTGCGCGAAATCCCGTGCCTCGCTGAATTCGCGATAGACGCTGGCGAAGCGGATATAGGCGACGGGGTCGAGCTGGCGAAGCCCTTCCATCACCATCTCGCCGATCTCGGTTGCGCCGATCTCGCTCTCTCCGCGCGTTTCGA
The DNA here is from genome assembly GCF_001028705.1 of Croceicoccus naphthovorans. Classification (NCBI taxonomy): domain Bacteria; kingdom Pseudomonadati; phylum Pseudomonadota; class Alphaproteobacteria; order Sphingomonadales; family Erythrobacteraceae; genus Croceicoccus; species Croceicoccus naphthovorans. Next base: position 1,378,489 of record NZ_CP011770.1, read on the forward strand.
TCTGGCGCTGTACGCCCGAAACCAGCCGGTCGATCCGTTCCTGATCGATCCCGCGCTTGCGACAGGCGAGCATCACTGCATGCTCCAGCTTCTCACGCGCGAACGGCTCTCGCCGGTCGCCAGATTTCAGCACGGTGATTTCACGCAGCTGGATGCGTTCGAATGTCGTGAACCGCGCGCCGCAGCCTTCGCACTGGCGGCGGCGGCGGATGGCGCTGCCATCCTCTGCGGGGCGCGAGTCCTTTACCTGGCTCGATTCATGGGCACAGAACGGACAGCGCAATCGATGATCCTCAGATCTTGCCCTTGGCCTTGGCGTAGCCGAGACCGCCGCCAACCGCGGCACCGATGATCGGGCCGACAAACGGCACGGGAATGGCGATCAGCGCGCCAATCGCACCCCATTTCAGGACCGTCTTGGTTTCGGGCTTCATGCCCTCTTTTTCGTACTGCACGTCTTGTATTCCTTCAGCTCTACGCCGCTCTCACCCATAGATGGGGAAGCGGTCGCACAGCTCTTCGACGCGTTGGCGCACGTTCTGTTCCACTTGCGCGTCGCCTTCCTCGCCGCAGCGGCGCAGTCCGTCGAGAACGTCGGCGACCATGTGGCCGATGGCGCGGAACTCTTCCGGGCCAAAGCCGCGTGTGGTGCCGGCGGGCGAACCGACGCGGATGCCGCTGGTTTTGGTGGGTGGCAGCGGATCGTTCGGGATGCCGTTCTTGTTGCAGGTGATGCCCGCACGTTCCAGCGCTTCGTCCGCGTCTTTGCCGGTCACGCCCAGCGGGGTGAGGTCGATCAGCGCGAGGTGCGTGTCGGTGCCGCCCGAGACGATTTCCGCCCCACGTTCCTTCAGCGTAGCAGCCAGAACCTGTGCGTTCTCGACCACCTTCTTGGCATAGTCCTTGAACTCGGGACGCAGCGCTTCGCCGAAGGCCACGGCCTTGGCGGCGATGACGTGCATCAGCGGGCCGCCCTGAAGGCCGGGGAACACCGCCGAATTGATCTTCTTGGCCAACGCCTCGTCATTGGTCAGGATCATGCCCGCGCGCGGTCCGCGCAGCGTCTTGTGCGTCGTCGTCGTTGCGATATGCGCATGCGGGAAGGGCGAAGGGTGGACACCCGCCGCAACCAGCCCGGCAAAGTGCGCCATATCCACGTGCAACAGCGCGCCAACCTGATCCGCAATCGCGCGCATCCAGGCAAAATCGATGATGCGGGGATAGGCGCTGCCGCCCGCGATGATCAACTTGGGCTGATGTTCCTTGGCCAGCGCCTCTACCGCGTCATAGTCGATCAGGTGCGTATCGGGCGTAACGCCGTATTGCACAGCGTTGAACCACTTGCCCGAAAGCGCAGGGCGCGCCCCGTGGGTCAGGTGACCGCCTGCGTCGAGGCTCATGCCCATGATCGTATCGCCCGGCTTTACCGTGGCCAGCAGCACCGCGCCGTTTGCCTGCGCGCCGGAGTGGGGCTGAACGTTGACGAAACCGCAATCGAACAGCTGCTTGGCGCGTTCGATGGCCAGCGTCTCGATCTCGTCCGAAGGCGCACAGCCCTGGTAATAGCGTTTGCCCGGATAGCCTTCTGCATACTTGTTGGTCAGGACCGAGCCCTGCGCTTCCAGCACGGCCTTCGACACGATGTTTTCGCTGGCGATCAGTTCGATCTGCTTTCGCTCACGCGCCATTTCGGCGTCGATCGCCTTGGCAATGGCGGGGTCGGTCGCGGCCAGATCGTCGGTGAAAAAGCCGGGGGCGCGGATCAGGGTTTCGGTGGTCACTGGCGCTGGTTCCCTTAGCAGGCGGGGTTGGAAAGCTTGTCGACTCGGGCGCCATGGCGGCCTCCGCCGAAGTCGGTGGAAAGAAACGCGTCGAGGCAGGCCTTGGCCATGTCCGGCCCGGTCAGGCGCGCGCCCATCGCGATGACGTTGGCATCGTTGTGTTCGCGGGCAAGCGCGGCGGACAGCGGTTCGGATACCAGCGCCGCGCGGCATTTCGGTTCGCGGTTTACGGCGATGGAAATGCCGATCCCTGATCCGCAGAGCGCCACGCCATAATCGGCGGTGCCGTCTGCGACGACAGAGGCCAGCTTGTAGCCATAGTCCGGGTAATCGACCCGGTCGGCGGTGTCGGGGCCAAGGTCGGCGACCTCGTGCCCCTGTTCGATCAGGTATTCGCGCAAGTCGGCCTTGAGGTCGACGGCGGCATGGTCGGATGCGATCGCGATCTTCATGGCGCTGCCCATAGTCGCATGGACAGCCGGATGCCAAGACAAACCGTGCGCGCTTTCCCAAGTCGCGTGGATAGGTGTCAGCGCTTCAGGGCGCTCAAGGCCTTCTCCTCCAGATCGGCCGTCTGCTGTCGTTGATCGAACCGATCAGGCCATTCGTCGAGGTCCGGTTAAGTCCACCCGTGCCTTGGCTAGGTTACCGGCTCTAGATCCGAGACGAAAGCAATTCGATGAAGCTGCAAGATGCCAACGACGGTCCCGCGAACCTGTGGCGCATTGCCGGTTGGACGCTGGCAACTTTTATCCTGCTGGTGCCAGCGGTCGCCATGCGCTTCACACCGGACGTGCGTTGGGATGCCGGCGATTTCGTCGTGATGGCATCGATGCTGCTGGTCGTCGGCGGCGCGATAGAGGGTATTGTGCGTTATGTCCCATCCACCAGCGTGACGAAATGGGGCCTCGCCGCTGCGGCTTTGCTGATCTTCCTTGCCGTCTGGGCCGAACTGTCGGTGGGAATTCTCTTCTAACCCCGCGCCAAAGAAAAACCCCGCCGTAGCGGGGCCTTTCTCTTACTGATCCAGGAACGAGCGCATCTTGCGGCTGCGGCTCGGGTGCTTGAGCTTCCTCAGCGCCTTCGCCTCGATCTGGCGGATACGTTCGCGGGTCACGCTGAACTGCTGACCCACTTCCTCCAGCGTGTGATCGGTGTTCATGCCGATGCCGAAACGCATGCGCAGCACGCGCTCCTCACGCGGGGTAAGCGACGCCAGAACGCGGGTGACGGTTTCCTTCAGGTTCGCCTGAATCGCGGCATCCACCGGGATGATCGCGTTCTTGTCCTCGATGAAATCGCCCAGATGCGAATCTTCCTCGTCGCCGATCGGCGTTTCAAGGGAAATCGGTTCCTTGGCGATCTTCATCACCTTGCGAACCTTTTCGAGCGGCATCGAAAGACGCTCTGCCATTTCTTCCGGCGTCGGTTCGCGGCCCTGTTCGTGCAGGAACTGGCGGCTTGTGCGGACCAGCTTGTTGATCGTTTCGATCATGTGGACCGGGATACGGATCGTGCGCGCCTGATCAGCAATCGAGCGGGTGATCGCCTGACGGATCCACCACGTGGCGTACGTGCTGAACTTGTATCCGCGACGGTATTCGAACTTGTCGACCGCCTTCATCAACCCGATGTTGCCTTCCTGGATCAGGTCGAGGAATTGCAACCCGCGGTTGGTGTATTTCTTGGCGATGGAAATCACGAGGCGCAGGTTCGCCTCCACCATTTCCTTCTTGGCGATGCGCGCCTCACGCTCTGCCTTTTGCACCATGTTCACGATGCGGCGGAATTCGTGCAGCGCCATGCCGGTAGAGCTGGCGATGTCGGCGATCTCGGCGCGAATACGCTCGACCGCGTCGGCTTCCTTCTCGGCGAAGGCAGCCCACTTCTTGTCCTTTTTGGCCATGTCGACCAGCCAGGTATCGTCCAGCTCGCGCCCGACATATTCCTGCAGAAAGTCGGCGCGCTTCACCTTGTGCCGTTCGGCAAGGCGCAGCATCTGGCCGCCAAGCGCGGTCAGGCGGCGATTGTACGAATAGAGGTTGTCGACCAGCCCTTCGATCTTCGCGGCGTGGAACTGCACCGATTCCACCTCGGCGGTCAGGTCTTCACGCAGCTTCTCGTACTTGGCTTCCTTGGCGGCGGGGAAATCCTCGCCACGGCCCATCGCCTCGACACGTTCGTCCTGCAGCTTTTCAAAGCTCTGGAACAGCTTGGTAATGCGGGCGAAGCGTTCCAGCGCATCGGGCTTGAGCGCGGCCTCCATCTGGGCGAGCGAGAGGGTGTTGTCCTCTTCGTCGTCCTCTTCACGGCGGCGCGAGGAGCCTTCCTCGCCGTCTTCACCGTCGGCGCTTTCCTCTTCCTCGTCGTCGTCATCGTCCTCTTTATAGGACGGGCCGGCGGTCTCTTCGGAGATTTCGCCGTCGCCATCGTCCTCGTCGTTGAGGTTTTCGGGCGCGGGTTCCTTGGAAAGCATGGCGTCGAGATCGAGAATCTCGCGCAGCTGCATTTCCTCGTTATTCAGCGCTTCGGACCACTGGATAATGGCGTGGAAGGTGATCGGGCTTTCGCAAAGGCCCATGATCATCATGTCGCGGCCAGCCTCGATCCGCTTGGCGATGGCGATCTCGCCCTCGCGGCTCAGCAGTTCGACGGCGCCCATCTCGCGCAAGTACATGCGCACGGGGTCGTCGGTCCGCTCGACCGTTTCCTTCTTCTTGGCCGGGGCCTTGTTTTCCTTGGCCGAAGAAGGGCTGTCGTCGTCGTCGCTATCGTCGCTGCCGCCGATTTCGTCGGGGCCGTCGTTATCGCCGTCGTTGTCGTCGCTTTCCGAATCGTCGTCGCTCTCGACGATCTGCACGCCCATATCCGAAAGCGCGGACTGAATGTCCTCGATCTGGTCGGAGCTCATCTCGCCAGAGGGCAGCGCCTCGTTCAGCTCGTCATAAGTGATCACGCCGCGCTTTTTCGCGCGAGCGATCAGCTTCTTGATGGAGGCTTCGTTGAGATCGATCAGCGGTGCATCGCCGCTTTCGGTCTTGTCGCTCTTCGTCGCCATTGGCTAATTTTTATCCCGTATACCTGTGTCAGCGTCCCGAAATCGGTTCATTCAGGCCGCCGCATCCGCGCGCGAAGCCGCCATTTGCACAAGACGGCGCTCAAATTCCAGCTTTCGTTTCAGCAAACGCTGTTGTTCTGCCCAAGAACCGTCAGGATCCTCGGCGAACCGGGCGGTTGCCTGTGCCAGTGCAGCCTCTATCGCTGGCTTCTCAACCAGCAGATCGATTGCCTGCACCAGTTCTCGCGTGGCCTCGGGCTCGCTCGTGCAGTCGGTCAAAAAGGCAAATTTCATGCCGCCGATTGCGTCCCTGTCGGGCAGGGCCAGTCCACGTTTCGCCAATATGGCCGCAATTTCCGCAGGTTCAAGCGCCTTGCGATCAGCTGTGGGCAGGAATTTTCGCGTCTCGGCAAATTCCAGCATCGCGTCGAGCAATCGCGACTGGTCAAGGTCGTCGGGGTGCAGACCTGCAAGGCGGTCAACCTCTGCCTCCAGCGCCGCGGGATGGCGGGTGAGACCGGTCAGGACCGCCGCGATCAGGCGTGCGCGCGCAGCGGCTGGGTTCAGTTGGCGGAGGCGCGGGGAAGGGGCGGTCCGCTGCTGAAACAAAGGCCGGCGGTCGAACTTGCCGGATTTGAAGGGGGCGCGTTCCTCGCGCTTTGGAAACGCGAACGCGCCATAGCGATCAAGTAACTCGCGGCGATAGAGCGAGCGGATGTCGGGGTGCTGGATCGTCTCGGTATGCTGGATCAGCCGCTCTTTAAGGCCCGCCTTGTCCTCTGGTGTGCGCAGCGGAGCGGCTGCGTGCTCGACACGCCAGATCGCATCGACAAGGCTTTCGCCCTTGGCCAGAACCGATTCCATCGCGCTCGTCCCATCGCGGCGGATCAGGTCATCGGGGTCCAGCCCCTCTGGCAAAGTCACAATCGACAGCGAATGCCCCGGCCTCAGCATCGGCAGCGCCCGCGTGATCGCCCGCATCGCCGCGCGCTGGCCCGCGCTGTCGCCGTCGAAACAGAGCACCGGCACCGGCACCAGCTTCCAGATCAGCTCCAGCTGGTTCTCCGTCAGCGCGGTGCCCATCGGCGCGACTGCTTCGCCCATTCCGGCGGCGGCCAGCGCGATCACGTCCATATAGCCTTCGACCACGACGATTCGGTCGGAACCGCGCGAAGCCGCCGCCGCGCGGTGCAGGTTATAAAGCGTGCGCCCCTTGTCGAAGACCGGCGTGTCCGGACTGTTCAAATATTTCGGTGCGTTGGGAACGTCGGCAAGGATGCGCCCGCCAAATGCGATCACCCGCCCGCGCCGGTCCTGAATGGGCAGCATCAACCGCCCCCGGAACCGGTCGTATGGGTCTTTCCCCTCGACCGAGATCAGCAAGCCCGCCTCGATCAGCATTTCTTTCGGAAAGCCCGACAGCGCCTCTGCAATCGCGCCGCGCGAATCGGGGGCATAGCCAAAGCCGAACTCTCGGATCGTCGCGGCGGATACCCCGCGCCGTTCCAGATAGGCCCGCGCCTGGGCCCCTGCAGGTCCGGCCAGCTGGTCCACGAACCACGCCTGCGCCGCCGCCATCACGTCGTGCAGCGATGCGCGCTGTTCCGCCGCCTTGGCCATGCGCGGATCGGGGGCAGGCACTTCCATCCCGGCCTCTGCCGCCAGTTCCTTCACCGCGTCCATGAAGGGCATGCCGCGCTGTTCGGTCATCCAGCGAATCGCATCGCCATGCGCGCCGCAGCCGAAGCAGTGGTAGAAACCCTTTTCGTCGTTGACGGTGAAGCTGGGCGTCTTCTCGTTATGGAACGGGCAACACGCCTTCCACTCCCGCCCCGCCTTGGTCAGCCGTGTCGTTCGCCCGATCACACCCGAAAGCGTGATCCGCGTTCGCAGTTCGTCCAGCCATTGGGGAGAAAGCGCCATCCCCGGAAGGTATTACGAAAGAGACGCTTTGACGAGGGCGCTGGCCTTGCTCATGTCAAGCTGTGCACCGTGGCGTGCCTTTAGCTCTGCCATGACCTTGCCCATGTCCTTCATGCCGGTGGCGCCGAGGTCGGTTTTGATCGCCTCGATCGCGGCCTTCGTCTCTCCCTCGCCCATCTGCTGCGGCAGGAACTCTTCGATCACGGCCAGTTCGGCTTCTTCGGCTGCGGCCAGTTCCTCGCGCCCGCCGTCGCGGTACATGGTGATCGATTCGCGGCGCTGCTTGCCCATCTTTTGCAGGACCTCGATGATCATCGCGTCGTCGTCCGCCGGGGTCTCACCGGTGCGCAGTTCGATGTCGCGATCCTTTACCTTGGCAAGGATCAGGCGCACGGCAGCCAGCCGTTCCTTGTCCTTGGCCTTCATGGCATTGATCTGGGCGGCTTTCAGGTCGTCGCGAAGCATGATTTCGTCCTGCGGGTTCGATGATTACGGTGTGCGGGGCAGATAGGGCGGGAAAAGGCAAAAAGAAACAGGCCTGCCAGCCTTGACGCTGCGCCGCACCATGTCTAGCCGTGGCGCCTTAACACACATCGCCGGATTCACCGCTGTAACGGAGCGCCTTTTTTATGGCCGACGCCGCCCCTTCGCACGCGCCTCAACCAAAAGACGCAACCGCCGTCATCGTCTTTGCCGACGGGCATGTCGCATGGGGCAGGGGGTTCGGGGCCACGGGCGAAGCCGTTGGCGAACTGTGCTTTAACACCTCTATGACCGGTTATCAGGAAGTGATGACGGACCCCAGCTATGCGGGTCAGTTCGTCTGTTTCACGTTCCCGCACATCGGCAACGTCGGCACCAACCCCGACGACGTAGAGGGTCTGTGCGATTCGGCGCTGGGCTGCGTGGTGCGAGAGGACGTGACCGATCCGTCGAACTTTCGCTCTATGGGCGACCTGCCGAACTGGATGGCGGAAAAGGGCAAGATCGGCATCGCTGGGCTGGATACCCGCGCGCTGACCCGCCGTATCCGCATTCAGGGCGCACCCAACGTGGTGATCGCGCATAGCCCCGACGGCAAGTTCGACCTGAAGGCGCTGCACGCCAAGGCGCAGGAGTGGCCGGGGCTGGAAGGCATGGACCTTGCCAAGACCGTGGCGCGTTCGTGTCATGAGGACTGGACCGGCGGCCACTGGACGCTGGGGCAGGGCTATGACCAGCCGGGCGCAGACGGTCGCCCGCATGTCGTGGCGATGGATTTCGGCGCGAAGGACAACATCTTCCGCAACCTTGTGAAGGCGGGTGCGAAGGTGACCGTGGTGCCGGCAGAGGCGACCTATGACGACATTATGGCGCTGAAACCCGATGGCGTGTTCCTGTCGAACGGCCCCGGCGATCCGGCGGCGACAGGCGTCTACGCGGTCCCGGTGATCAGGGCGCTGCTGGATGCGGACGTGCCGCTGTTCGGCATCTGCCTTGGCCACCAGATGCTGGCGCTGGCCGCCGGGGCAAAGACCGCGAAGATGTTCCAGGGCCACCGCGGGGCGAACCACCCGGTGCAGCGCGTTGGCGGCGTTTGGGGCGAGACCGAGGGTCTGGTCGAGATCACCAGCATGAACCACGGCTTCGCGGTCGACGGCGACACGCTGCCCGAAAATGTGATCGAGACGCACAAGTCGCTGTTCGACGGGACCAACTGCGGCATCGCGATCAAGGGCAAGAAGGCGTTCGGCGTGCAGTATCACCCTGAAGCCAGTCCGGGGCCGCAGGACAGTTTCTACCTGTTCGAGAAGTTCGTGGCCGATCTCTGATGGCAGAGTTCGATCCCGCAAGGTGGAACAAGGTCTGGGAAGCAGATCTCGATGTGTTGCGGAGTCTCCGTGAAAACGGCGACATCGCGCATATCCCCCGCGAGATCGACGTTTCGTTTCGTGGTGACATGGAAACGCTAGAGCGTCTGGCCGCAGCGAGTTCGCAATACGGTTTCGACCTCCTCGAACTTAAGCGCGATGAAGATGGCCTACCATGGCTGTTTCTTGTTCGCACACAGAAAGCCGACGAAGAGGCCATCCGTGGCCTGACCGAGACATACCTCCAGATTGAAGACAGCTTTGGCGTCGAATGCGACGGTTGGGGCTGCGTTGGACAAACGGAAGAATAAATGCCCAAACGCACTGACATCTCGTCCATCCTCATCATCGGCGCAGGCCCGATCATCATCGGTCAGGCGTGCGAGTTCGATTATTCGGGCACGCAGGCGGTCAAGGCGCTGAAGGAGGAGGGCTACCGGGTCATCCTGGTGAACTCCAACCCCGCCACGATCATGACCGATCCGGAAATGGCCGACGCGACTTATGTCGAGCCGATCACCCCCGAATTCGTCGAGCGCGTGATCGCCAAGGAACGCCCCGATGCCCTGCTGCCCACGATGGGCGGACAAACCGCATTGAACACCGCGCTCAAGCTTTTCGAGAACGGAACGCTTGAAAAGTACGGCGTGAAGATGATCGGCGCGGATGCCGATGCCATCGACAAGGCCGAAAACCGCCAGCGGTTCCGCAAGGCAATGGACAAGATCGGGCTGGAATCGGCGCGTTCGGGCGTTGCCAATACGGTAGAAGAGGCGTTCGCGGTGCTCGAACACACGAACCTGCCGGCGATCATCCGCCCGTCCTTCACGCTTGGCGGCACCGGCGGCGGGATCGCCTACAACAAGGCCGAGTTCGACAAGATCGTGCGCGAGGGCCTCGACGCGAGCCCCACCACCGAAGTCCTGATCGAGGAATCGCTGCTCGGCTGGAAAGAATACGAGATGGAAGTCGTCCGCGACCGCAAGGACAACTGCATCATAATCTGCTCTATCGAAAACGTGGACCCGATGGGCGTCCACACCGGCGATTCCATTACCGTTGCGCCAGCCATGACGCTGACCGACAAGGAATACCAGATCATGCGCACCGCGTCGCTGAACGTGCTGCGCGAAATCGGCGTCGAAACCGGCGGTTCGAACGTGCAGTTCGCGGTGAACCCCGAAGACGGGCGGCTGATCGTGATCGAGATGAACCCCCGCGTGTCGCGTTCCTCGGCGCTGGCGTCGAAGGCCACCGGCTTCCCCATCGCGCGCGTCGCGGCAAAGCTGGCCGTGGGCTATACGCTGGACGAAATCACCAACGAGATCACCGGGGCGACCCCCGCCAGCTTCGAACCGACGATCGATTACGTCGTCACCAAGATCCCGCGCTTTGCCTTTGAAAAGTTCAAGGGTGCGGAGCCGAAGCTGGCCACCGCGATGCGCAGCGTGGGTGAGGTTATGGCCATCGGTCGCAACCAGAAGGAATCGCTGCAAAAGGCGCTGCGCGGGCTTGAGACGGGCCTTGACGGATTCAACCGGATTGCCGAGCTGGAAGGCGCGAACAAGGACGTGATAACCGCGCGTCTGGCCGAACGGACGCCCGAACGGCTGCTGATCGTGGCGCAGGCCTTCCGCGAAGGCATGACGCAGGACGAAATCCACGCGATCACGCAGTACGACCCGTGGTTCCTGTCGCACATCCGCCAGATTATCGAGGAAGAGACCCGCATCGTCGAAAACGGCGTTCCGGGCGATGCCGCGGGCCTGCGCCGGTTGAAAGCGATGGGCTTTTCCGACAAGCGCCTCGCCACGCTGGCGGTCCGCTCCATCGGCGTGGCCGGCGGCATGGGCGAAACCCAGGCGAAGCGTTCGGGCCTGCTGCACGATACGCTGCGCGCGATGGCGGGCGGCACCTCGGAAGAGGAAATCCGCAAGCTGCGCCACAAGCTGGGCGTGCGCCCGGTGTTCAAGCGCATCGACAGCTGCGCCGCCGAGTTCGAGGCGATTACCCCCTACATGTACTCGACGTACGAGGCTCCGCTGTTCGGAGAGGCGGAGAACGAGGCCGACCCGTCGGATCGCAAAAAAGTCGTCATCCTTGGTGGCGGACCGAACCGAATCGGGCAGGGAATCGAGTTCGACTATTGCTGCTGCCACGCGTGCTTCGCGCTGAACGAGGTTGGTTATGAGACGATCATGATCAACTGCAACCCGGAGACGGTTTCGACCGACTACGACACGTCGGACCGGCTCTATTTCGAGCCGCTGACGACCGAGGACGTGCTGGAAATTCTCGCCGTAGAGATGTCGAACGGCACGCTGCACGGCGTGATCGTGCAGTTCGGCGGTCAGACCCCGCTGAAACTGGCGCAGGATCTTGAGGATGCGGGGATTCCGATCCTTGGTACCAGCCCCGATGCCATCGACCTTGCCGAAGACCGCGAACGCTTTGCCAAACTGGTCAACAAGCTGGGCCTGAAACAGCCCGCCAACGGCATCGCGCGCAGCCAGGAAGAGGCGCGTGGGATCGCGGCGCAGATCGGCTATCCGGTGCTGATCCGCCCGTCCTACGTGTTGGGCGGTCGCGCGATGGAAATCGTGGACAGCGAAGCGCAGCTTGACGAGTACATGGAAACCGCCGTGCGCGTGTCGGGCGACAGCCCCGTGCTGATCGACCAGTACCTGCGCGATGCCATCGAATGCGATGTCGACGCGCTGTGCGACGGCACCGACGTGGTGGTTGCTGGCGTGATGCAGCACATCGAGGAAGCGGGCGTTCACTCGGGCGATTCCGCCTGTTCGCTGCCGCCTTACAGCCTGTCCGACGATATCGTGGCAGAGATGGAGCGGCAGGCCGACGCTTTGGCCCGCGCGTTGAAAGTCGTGGGCCTGATGAACATTCAGTTCGCGATCAAGGACGGCCCGGAAGGACAGCAAGTCTACCTGATCGAGGTTAACCCGCGCGCATCGCGCACCGTTCCCTTCGTCGCCAAGGCCATCGGCGATCCCATCGCCAAGATCGCCGCGCGCGTCATGGCTGGCGAAAAGCTGGCCAACCTGCCCAAGATCAAGCGCAAGGTCGATCACATCGCGGTGAAAGAAGCGGTGTTCCCATTCAACAAGTTCCCGGGCACCGATCCGGTCCTGTCGCCCGAAATGAAGTCCACCGGCGAAGTCATGGGCATCGACACCGACTTCACCGCCGCCTTTATCAAGAGCCAGCTTGGCGCAGGCGCGCTGTTGCCCGAAAAGGGCGAGCTGTTCGTTTCGGTGAAGGACAGCGACAAGGAACACATTCTGCCAGCCGTCAAAAAGCTGGCCGATAACGGGTTCTCCATCGTCGCCACCGGCGGCACGCAGAAGTTCCTGGCCGACAACGGCGTGGACGTTCAGCGGGTGAATAAGGTGGCCGAAGGGCGCCCGCATATCGTGGACCGGATCATCGACGGCGACGTGCAGTTGATCTTCAACACGACCGAGGGTTGGCAGAGCCTGAAGGACTCCGCCTCGATCCGTCAGGCCGCGCTGGAGGCGAAGGTTGCGATCTACACGACGGCGGCTGCCGCCATCGTCGCGGCGGACGCAATCGCGGCCCAACGTGGCGGCACGCTTGAAGTGCGATCGCTTCAGTCTTATTATGGCTGACCGGTAGCGTTTTTCCCTCAGATCAGGCTTCCCGGCGTACCCGACCCCTAACAGGGCGGGGGCGGCGGCAAGTTTGACCCTGCCGGGCGTCGCGACGACGGCAAAACGCGTTGAAGGATTGAAGGTTTATGGCGAGTATCGAAAAGGTCCCAATGCTGGCCGAAGGCTATGAAAAGCTGACGGCTGACCTCAAGGCGCTGCGCGAGGAACGCCCCCGCGTGGTCGACGCCATCGAGGAAGCACGCGCCCATGGCGACCTGTCTGAAAACGCCGAGTATCACGCTGCGAAAGAGCGTCAGGGCCAGATCGAAGCGACGATTTCCGATCTGGAAGACCGCATCAGCCGCGCGCAGATCATCGACCCGACTTCTCTGTCGGGCGACAAGATCGTGTTCGGTGCAACCGTGACCCTGCTGGATGACGACGAAAAGCCGGTAAAATACCAGATCGTCGGCCAAACAGAAGCGGACGCCAAGAAGGGCCGCATCAGTTACAACAGCCCGCTGGGCCGTGCACTGATTGGCAAAAAGGTCGATGACGAGATCGAGGTGACCGTGCCTTCAGGCGACCGCTTCTACCTCGTCCAGAAGATCGAGTTCATCTGACGCCAGCGGCAGCGTATGGTACGAAGGACCCCGCAAGGCCCGTGCCGTGCGGGGTTCTTCGTTTGCGGCTATCAGCCTTCCAGATCAGGCTGAAGCAGTTTGTGCAGATGGACGATAACGTACTTCATCTCGGCATCGTCAACCGTGCGCTGGGCATTGGCGCGCCATGCTTCCTCGGCGCTGGCATAATCGGGAAAGACACCGACGAGATGGACCGAAGGAAGGTCGGCGAAATCGAGCGAACGCGGATCGGTGACCCGGCCACCCATCACAAGATGCAGCTTCTGCGTCATGAGAAGGGCTCCATAACAGTTGAGGGAGTGACCGCTCCGCCATTGAAGTCGGCCAATTCGCGACCCTCTAAACGAAAATCGGCCCGGCGCAAGGGATGCACCGGGCCGACGTTCGTCTAATAGAAACTATGGGCGATCAGCGCTTGATCTTACCCGCCAGCGACTGGGCCTGCGAAGCGGTAGCCTGACCCGCGCGCTTTACGCTGTTCAGCACGGAAACGCCCGTATCGCTTGCGCTATCGGCAAGGTTACCGCTGGCGGCTGCAAAGCTCTCGCCGATCTCGCCCAGCTTTTCCTGGCTTGCCTCGGCAGCTTCCTCGGCCATCGTCATCATCTTCGACCCATAAGTCGCGGCCAGTTCGGCGACGAGGCCGCCCAGTGCCAGCGTGCTCTTGCGCAGCTTGCGGCTCGGTTTGCCGGGCAGGGCATAGGCGATGGCGACGCCGGCTGCGATCGCGCCGCTGATGGCGATGACCGGGTGTTCTTTCACAAAGGCCTTCGCACCACCCGCAGCCGCCTTGGCCTGCTCGCTTGCCTTGGCCCGGGCTGGGGCGGTGCGTTCGGCAAGGCGGGCCTGCGCAGCGGAAACGCGTTCGGACAGCGTCTGCGGCTCGGGCGTGGTTTCGACGACAACGACCGGAACGTCGTTGGCGGGGGTGTCATTGATCGGGGTGGGTTGCGGGTCGGTCATGGCGGTCATGTCCTCTGGATCGAATGTGGGGACCGGGCCTGATCCCGGTTCAACTGTTTCTTTGTAAAACCAATGCAGCGAACGGCCTGAGGTTCCGCCGATCAATCGGCCTGCGCATCCTCTGCGGTGTCTTGCGGTTCTGGCTCGGCTTCCTCGTGCTCGGCTTCCTCGTCAGGCGTATCTCCGCCCGAACCGAAGACCGAGGCGGCAAAGGCCATTAGCGGCTTGCGCAGCAGCCATCCGGTCAGCGCCAGACCGCCTGCTGTTGCGATCACTTTATGATTGCTGGCCGCATCGGCGGCTTCTTCGGCCATGTATTTGCCGTCTTCGACAAGTCGCGTTGCCACACGCTTTCCCAGCGACGCGGCATCGAGGTCCGCTTTAACAAGGTCCTTCTGCGTGTCGAACACATCGCGCGCGGCGCGGCGCAGGCGTTTTGCTTCGATGACTTCGGACTCGGTCATGCCTCATCCTCCGACAAGACGGCTTTCAACCGGTTCAAACGCGACTTTCCCTTGGAAACGAAGATGAGTGCAACGATTACCAGCGCCCCGGTAACGACAGCAGTCGAACCCCAGTACGTGATGATCTGTCCCAAGGCGAGAACCAGCCCGACGACCAGCGCCATGACAGCGAAAAACGCGAGAACCCCCGCAATGGCGAAGTTGGTCGCAATCTTGCGGCCTTCGTTGGCGCCATAGATGGCGCGTTTCTTGTGAAAATCGATCTCGGCTTCGGCCAGCAAACGTCCGTCCGAAACGAGCGCCTTGATGTCGTCGGCCAAGGACCGGTCGGCGACGCCTTCGTCGCCGACCGGGCTTGCGGTATCATATCGGGTGCTATCCAGCATGCCCCCCTGTTCCCGTGATGCGTGCTGCTCGTATTACTTAGAGCGGAAGAGGCGGGCCAGCAGGAAGCCTGCGCCGACTGCGACCGCAACCGCGGTACCCGGGCTCTTACGCACCATCTCGCGCGCATCTTCGCCCAGTTCGTCTAGGCTCTTGGCATCCAGCTTGGCGGCATTGCGCTCAAGGCTGGCGGCGGCAGAGCGGGCATAGTCGCCATACTTCACGCCCAGCTTTTCATCCAGCGTGGTCGCGTTGTCGGTGGCGAAACGGCCCAGCGATACCATCGCCTCGCTCGTCTTGCCCTTGGTTTCAACGGCCAGTTCGGCGGCCTTGCTCTTTGCCTGTTCGCTATAGGCGTTGAAGTCGGCCTTCAGCTGGTCGCCTTTTTCACCGGCACGCCCCTTATAGGTGTCGCCCTTGACCTTGGCGTCGGCCTTGAAAGCGCCTGCCTTTTCCATCGCTTCGGCCTTTAGCGCGGCTGCACCGGCCTTGGCTTCGTCAAGAGCCTTGGAGAAATGCCCCTTCGCTTCGGCGCGATTGGTGGACACCGGCTCTACGGGGGTCGTGGGTTCGATCGGTTCGGCCATGGTTTCCATCTTTCTTCCTGACTCCGCCCGCGGACCGGGCGGCTTTGGTTTGAATGCGTCTACGGGAAGAGCGATCTTCCTCCCTTTCGTGGCAATAACGGCGGTTGCCAGCGATTGTTCCGCATTCTAGGGCGCGAGCGTAACACAGACGCGCGACTTTCGCGCGCCCATTAATCACTCGCCAAGTACCTGACAAAAAGGGGCACCAGACCATGACCGCCATCATCGACATCCACGGCCGTGAAATCCTTGACAGCCGCGGCAACCCGACGGTGGAAGTGGACGTTTTGCTTGAAGACGGATCCATGGGTCGCGCCGCCGTTCCCTCTGGTGCCTCGACCGGCGCGCACGAAGCCGTCGAACTGCGCGACGGGGACAAGACGCGTTACTTGGGCAAGGGCGTGCTGAAGGCCGTCGATGCCGTGAACGACGAGATTTCGGAGGCGCTGATCGGTCTCGACGCCGAAGACCAGCGTGACATCGATCTGGCCATGATTGCGCTGGATGGCACAGAGAACAAGGCGCGGCTTGGTGCGAACGCGATCCTCGGCACCTCGCTGGCCGTGGCCAAGGCTGCGGCAAATGCGCGCGGACTGCCGCTCTACAGCTACGTTGGCGGGGTTCACGCTCATGTCTTGCCGGTGCCGATGATGAACATCATCAATGGCGGCGAACATGCCGACAACCCGATCGATTTTCAGGAATTCATGGTCATGCCGGTCGGCGCGGAATCGCTGGCCGATGCGGTGCGCTGGGGCGCGGAAATTTTCCACACTCTGAAGAAGGGCCTGTCTGAAAAGGGTTTGGCCACGGCGGTGGGTGACGAGGGCGGCTTTGCCCCCAACCTTGCCAGCACGCGCGATGCGCTCGACTTCATCATGCAGTCGATCGAAAAGGCTGGTTTCAAGCCGGGCGACGACATCGTCCTCGCGCTCGATTGCGCCAGCACCGAGTTCTTCGCCGACGGTCGCTATGACATCGCGGGCGAGGGTCTTTCGCTGACCGGCGTCGAAATGGCCGACTATCTGGCCGACCTGTGCGACGCCTATCCGATCTGGTCGATCGAGGATGGCATGGCCGAAGACGATTTCGAAGGCTGGAAGGCGCTGACCGACAAGGTCGGACACAAGGTCCAGCTGGTTGGCGATGACTTGTTCGTGACCAATCCAAAGCGGCTGAACTTGGGCATCGGGCAGGGCCTGGCCAATTCGCTGCTGGTCAAGGTCAACCAGATCGGCACGCTGACAGAGACGCTGGAGGCGGTTTCGATTGCGCAGCGGCACAAGTACACCGCCGTCATGTCGCACCGTTCGGGCGAGACTGAGGACAGCACCATTGCCGACCTCGCCGTCGCGACCAACTGCGGTCAGATCAAGACCGGATCGCTCGCCCGGTCGGACCGGTTGGCCAAGTACAACCAGTTGATCCGTATCGAGGAAGAGCTGGGCGCATCGGCATTCTATGCCGGGACCAGCGCGTTTAACGTGAAGCCGTAAGGCGACCCGCCCCAAAGCGGGAAGGTTCATCCGGGGGTAATTGCGAAGCGGCGAAAACCTGCCTAGAAGGCAGGTGCGCCACTTTTCTGCCACAAATTCCCCCGGGGTCCCTTTGCGTCCAGCCTTCTTCGCCTTGCCCGCCGTGCTGTTGGCATCGCTGGGCCTTGTGACCGCCTGTTCATCGGGGCGAGAGGACGCGCGTCAGCCGTTGCAGGGAACTGCCATCGGCATCTCGGTCGAAGCAATCGATACGCGTGTCGATCCGGGCGACGACTTCTATAACTATGCCAACGGCAGCTGGATCGCATCGACTGAAATCCCGGCGGACAAGACCAGCGTGGGCGCATGGTCGTTCGCCTATGACCGTACGCAACAACGCCTGCAAACGATGGTCGAGGAGCTGGCCGGGCAACCGCAGGACGACGGCACGCCAGAGGCGCTGATCGCGCGCTATTACCGCGCGTTCACCGACACCACCGCGATTGACGGGGCGGGGATGGAGCCTGTGCAGCGCGATCTGGATCGGTTTGCAAAGATCGAGAGCGTGACGGACCTGTCGCGCGTGATCGGCGAACAATTGCGCGCCGATGTCGATCCGTTCAATTATACCGATTTCGACACCGCAAACCTGTTCGGCCTGTTCGTGTCGAAACCGCTGACCGGCGACGCAATGACGCCCTATCTGCTGCAAGGTGGGCTGGGAATGCCGGATCGTATCTACTACGTGTCGGATACACCGGAAATGCAAGCGAACCGCACGGCCTATCGTGCCTATATCGCGCGGGTTTTCCGGCTGTCGGGCTTTGACCGGCCCAATGCGCGGGCGCAGGCGGTGCTCGATCTGGAAACCAAGATCGCACAGGCGCACATGACCCGGATCGAGAGCTACGACCTTGCCGCGCGAGGCTCTCAGTGGGAGGGCGCGGATTTCGCCCGCCGCGCGCCAGGCATGGACTGGGACGCGTTTTTCAGGGCATCGGGTTTGCAGGACGCGGGCACGTTTTCCGTTTTTCATGAGCGCGCCATTCCGGCCCTGTCGAATCTGGTCGCATCTGAGCCGTTGGATGCGTGGAAGGACTGGCTGGCGTTCCACCAGATCGACGAACACGCAGATGTCATGCCGCGTCCGATACGCGTCGCTCACTTCGAATTCGCGGACAAACGGCTTGCTGGCAGAGAGCAACAGCGTCCGCGGAGCGAACTGGCGATCCGGGCGATGCGTCCGATCCTCGGCGATGCTTTGGGTGCGGTCTATGTCGCGCGGCATTTCCCCGAAGAACAGCGCCGCGATGTAGAGATCATGGTCGAACGTATTCGCGAGGCGTTCGAGGTTCGGCTTCAGGCGAGCGACTGGATGGCCCCCGAAACGCGTGACGCCGCGGTCGAAAAGGTTCGCACGATGGTCGTCGGCATTGGCCAGCCCAAGGCACCCGATGACTATACGGGTCTGACATTCCGTGGCCGGAGCGCCTACGGCATGACCATCGCGGCGGAAAAGGCGGCGACCCGGCGGCAACTGGCCAAGATCGGCAAGCCGGTGGATCGCGACGAATGGTGGCTTTCCGCGCACGAGATCAATGCGCTGAACCTGCCGGTGCAGAACGCGATGAACTTCCCCGCCGCCTTCATGCAGCCGCCGCAGTACGACCCCGAAGCCGACGCCGCATTCAATTACGGCGCGCTGGGCGCGACCATCGGGCACGAAATCGTGCACGGCTTCGACGACGTCGGCGCGGAATTCGACCAGAACGGCGAGATGCGGAATTGGTGGACCCCTGCCGACAAGGCGGAATTCAAACGCCGGGGACAGAAGCTGGCCGATCAGTTCTCCGCCTATCGCCCGTTCCCGGACCTGCAGATCAACGGCAACCTGACGCTTTCGGAAAACATCGCCGATCTCGTCGGTTTACAGGCAGCCTACGATGCCTATCGCGCCTCGTTGGGTGGCAAGGAACCGCCAGTGATAGAGGGCTTTACCGGCGATCAGCGCTTCTTTATCGCCTTTGCGCAAAGTTGGGCGGACAAGACGCGCGACAAGGTGCTGCGTGACCAGATCCAGTCAGACGGCCATGCGCCCGACCGCTATCGCGCGCAGACGGTGCGCAATATAGATGCGTGGTACCGTGCTTTCGATGTTGAGAAGGGTGAGGCGCTCTACCTCTCGCCCGAAGAGCGGGTGACGATCTTCTGATCGCCGCCCGCCGGGTTAATCAGGCCGCGAACCGCGACTGAAGCGCCAACAGCGCAACCGCAGCCTTCGCCGCCTCGCCGCCCTTGTCTTTTTGCCTACGGTCGGCACGGACCAATGCCTGTTCTTCGTTTTCGACCGTCAGGATGCCGTTGCCGATGGCGATGCCGTCCATGGTCAGCGCCATTATGCCCCGTGCGCTCTCGCCCGCGACGATCTCGAAGTGATATGTCTCGCCGCGGATCACCACGCCGATAGCGACATAGCCATCGTACTGGCCGCTCTCGGCCGCAAGTGCGATCGCCCCCGGGATTTCCAGCGCGCCCGGTACGGTCAGAACGTCGGCGGAATGGCCCTCTGCCTCCAGCGCGGTGCGCGCTCCGTCGATCAGCATGTCGTTCAGGTGGTCGTAGAAGCGGGCTTCGACGATAAGGAAGCGGGCCATCGCGGCTCTCCGGATATCAAGAGGCAAGGGCGGATCAGCCCTCGATCGGGCGTTCGCCTACGATGGAAAGCCCATAGCCTTCAAGCGCGACGAGCGAATGGTGTGAATTCGTCAGAAGGATCATCTGGTGCACGCCCAACTCGGTCAGGATCTGGGCGCCCGCGCCATAATCGCGCAGTTCGTCCATCTCGGGCGGCGCGATCTTGCCCGAATGCGCCTGAAGCAGCGTGGACCAGATGCGACGACGATAGCGGTTGATGATGACGACGACACCCGCGCCTTCGTCCGCGATCATCTTCATCGATCGGGCAAGTTGACCGCTGCGTTCGACCTCTTCGGCAAGCACTTCGTCAAGGAAGTTGAGCGCGTGCATGCGGACCAGCGTCGGCTTGTCCGGGTCGATGTGGCCCAGCGTCATCGCCAGCGTCTCGTCACCAGTCGCCTTGTTATAGAAAGCGTAAACGGTCCAGCTTCCGCCGTGCATGCTCTTGATGCGGGTTTCACCGCGTTGTTCGACAAGATGGTCGTTCTGGCGGCGATAGGCGATCAGGTCGCGGATCGTGCCAATCTTCAGGTCGTGCTTGCGGGCGAATTCGATCAGGTCATCCATACGGGCCATCGTCCCGTCATCCTTCATGATCTCGCAGATCACGCCCGACGGGTTCAGGCCAGCAAGGCGGGAAATGTCCACCGCTGCCTCTGTATGGCCGGCGCGGACCAGCACACCGCCATTGCGCGCGACCAGTGGGAAGACATGGCCCGGCGTGACGATATCGTCCGCACCGCGCGACGAATCGATGGCGACGGTGATCGTGCGCGAACGGTCCGCCGCGCTGATCCCGGTGGTAACGCCTTCGCGCGCCTCGATTGAGGTGGTGAAAGCGGTTTCGTGCCGGGTCCGGTTGTTGCGGCTCATCAGTTCGAGGCCAAGCTGGTCTACCCGGTCTTTGGTCATGGCGAGGCAGATCAACCCGCGACCATGCGTGGCCATGAAATTAATTGCCGCAGGCGTCGCCATCTGCGCGGGGATGATCAGGTCGCCTTCGTTCTCGCGATCCTCGTCGTCGACAAGGATGAACATCCGGCCATTGCGTGCCTCGTCGATAATTTCTTCGGGCGAGGACAGGATGGGCCGATCGTTGCGCTTGTCGAGGAAAGCGGCAAGCTTTGCCAGAGTGTCCGACGTGGGGTTCCACGTAGGCGCCGTGCAATCGCGCAAGCTGTTGGCATGAAGTCCGGCGGCGCGGGCAATCGCGGCGCGGGGCATGGTTCCTTCAAGGACGAGGGCCTTGATTCGATCCTGAATCGATTCGGTTTGGGTATTCATGATTGCGGTCATACACATTAAAATGTGCCACGCAAGCTGGCATCACATTGTGATGTTCGCGCTGGTTCCGGACCTCTCAAAAACGAGAAAACCCCGCACGATGGCGGGGTTTTCAAATTGCAATCCGGATCGGATCAGCGCGTAACAATGAACCAGTTCAGCGCATTCAGGATGTCGTCGAGAAATCCTTTGTTCTGCTTTTTCATAAGAGGCCTCCGTTCTTGAGGGCCTCACGTTAACCATAAAATCGTGGTTAATAAAGCGTTAATTTCTCTGGAGGGGTCTCTGCCTGCTGGTCCAGCATTTCAAGAACGGAGACCAATGGCTGGGGTCTACCGAAGAAGTATCCTTGCCCGATCTCGCACCCAAGCTCAGACAGAATGACGCGATCGTCTTCGGTCTCGATACCTTCGGCCACCAATCGCATGCCCGAACGGTTTGTGGTCTGTGCGAGGGCGCCGATCACCATTCGTGCCCGATCGCTGTGCTGGGCCAGCACGACAAAGCTTCGATCGATCTTCAGTTCGTCGCAAGGCAGCGCAACCAGCAGCGACAGGTTGGCCTCGCCTGTCCCAAAGTCGTCGAGTGCGATGTGGAACCCCCGAGATTGCAATTTCCCGAGATTGTTTGCGGCGCGATCAAGGTCTGGAATCTTGGCGGTCTCGGTCACTTCGATAGTAATTGCTTCGGGCCGACCCCCGCTCGCCAAGACGTTTTCTTCGATGAATGCGGGGAAGTCGTCATCGGCGATCATCGTAGCCGAGACATTGACGCTGATGCGAAGCCCCTCGCGCTCGAAACTGCGCGAGGCGCGCGCAGCCAGCCGCAAAGTATGCGCGGTCAGGGGCTTGAGGCGACCAGCGCGCTCGATTTGGGGGATGAACTGGGACGGGCTGATGACGCCGCGTTCGGGATGCCGCCACCGGACAAGTGCCTCGCAACCAACCAGCGAGCCGTCGGCAAACGACCGTTGCGGTTGATAAAGCAGGTAAATCTGTTCTCGCTTGATAGCGGCATCGAGAGAAGCGAGAAGCGACAATTGCCAATTGGCATCGAAGCCGTCTTGCTCGCTGACAAAAGCAATCTGGGTCCGCCGTGTCGCTGCTTGCTCAGCGGCGACGACCGTTGCGCTGATCGCCTGTCTCGCTTTGCCGATCTCGCAATCGAGCAACCCGAAAGACGCACTGAAATCTAGGGTTCGGTCACCGATCCTGATAGGCGAATTGGTCAGGGCGAGCAGGCCCGCGACGTGGCTGCGGGCATGCTCCAGATCGTCGAACCATGCGAAATGGCCAGTAGTATCGGTGTAAATTCGGTTCGAGCCGCCGATGGACAGCCGCTGACCGATCTGACGGACGAAAATCGAATGGCTTGCCGGTTCGAGACTTGCGAGGATCGCTTCGTAATTCTCGATCTTGGCAACCACCAGCCGCCCCTGACGAGCCGCGTAATCGTCTTCCAAAGCATGAAAATTTGGCAGACCGCTCAGCCGTTCCATCCCGGCGGCGCGCTCCATCCATGCAGCCCGAGCACGAAAAGCCAGATACAGCAGAAGAAGTACGATGCCATTGCCGGTTGGGACAATGACACCAAACGGCGCCAAAATGTACGGAAGGAAAAACAGGGCAAGGCCGCAAACGAGGTAAAGTTTACGCCGCTCTTGTCGGCGCATGAAGATCGCAAATGCAATGACGATGAAAGGCAGCAAGGTGGACGCGGTTAGATCGACTGCAACCGGGGGGCCTGCCGAAAGAGTTTCTGCCGCGAGGATAGCCACATAAATCGTCGGAAGGCCGAGTTTTGTCGGGATCAGAACGAGATCGTCTTCGGTGTTCGCAGCCGCCGATATGACAACCCGCTTTCCGGAAATCGACGATCGGGCATCAGGTGCGTTCTCAAGCTGGAGTAGCGACTCGACCGGCAGATCCTCTGTCCGGTACCGATAGTCGATTGGGAAAGCGCCCGGTTGCTGCGATGCTCCAGAGATTGCGAATGCAAAGGTGTCGTACTTTTCTTCGCCGATTTCGTATGGGGAAACGCCGCTTACGACGAAACCGAACAACGAAACCTGATTAGCGTCGACGGTTTCGTGCACTCCGGGAAACGAGGCGCGCCGATCCATGCGGAGGCCGATGCTTTTTTCGTTCGTCCCAAAGCCGGGGGGCCAACCGATGGTGACGGGCGACCTGCTCCGGGCGATGGCTTCCGCAAGGGCGGGAATGCCCACATCGTTTTCGCTGAAGCGTCCCTCGATGAAAATAGCCTCCGCACCAGCATCGGATGCGATGCGAACGGCCTCGGCCTGCCGCTGTGCGACGGTTCGGTCCGAAAAAAAGTTCGGGGTATCGATATCGATCAGTACGATCTTTCCCGAAGGCTGTCGGGGATCGACAAGGGCCGCGAAGGAGCGCGGTAGAAGCTCTATGGCATAAGGCACCGCCAAGGTTTGCAGAAGAACCATGCCGAACAGGGCTGCGGCAAGTTGCCACAGGCGCGTCTTGGTGCCCCTGTGGGCCGAGGCGAAAGGAAAGGCGAAATCCGGACGTTTCACCCGGTGGGCATTACATGAAAGTGGTTAACTTTTCGCTGCATGACCGGCCATCGCCATATGCGTTGAAATGCGCGGCCTGATGGTTAACGGCAGAGACACGCTTTTTTATCAGGTTGGGCTGGGCGTCGGCCCAGCTGCCGGGTCGCTGCTTTCCGGTACCGGGTCGTCTTCTAATTCGGGTGGCTCGATCGTAACGTCGACACGGCGGTTCTTGGCGCGACCCTCTTCGTGGGGCGTTCCGTCCAGCTTGGCATTCGGGGCGATGGGTCGCATCTCTCCGATACCGATAATCTCGATATTTTCAGAACTTGCGCCCTGTTCCTCAAGCGCATCGGCAACAGCCTGCGCCCTGCGCTCCGATGCCTTCAGGTTCGCACGGTCGTTGCCCACCGAATCCGTGTGGCCGCGCAGCACGATCAGGCCGCCCATTTTGAACTGCTCCGACGTTACGATTTCGGCCACGGCCTCCTCGGCTGCTTCGGACAGCAAATAGCCGCCTTCCGCAAATGGCACGGTTATTTCCAGCGGCTTCATCGGCAGATCATCGACAACAGGCTTTGGCGATTCGCGCAGGATCGAGATGGGAGAGGGTGTCGGTTCCGGCGTTGGCGTGACGACCGTTTCCGGCTCCGGTTCCTGACTGTTACAGGCGGTCAGCGTCAATGATGCGAGTAGCACGGGGCCGATCAGGGTGGCGGGGTTCCTCATGGTATGGTCTCTCGTCATGCTGGCTTGGGCGCGGCTTTTGCCTCTGCCTTGGCCTTTTTCTCTCGGCGAGCCTGAATTTTCTCGTGGTCGGGTTCTTCCGCCGGCGAATAGGAAATCACGGTGTCGCCCGGGCCCGGAGTGGGGCGGGCGGCATGGGTGAAGAAGCGCAAGTTGCCGTCCTTGCGCACCAACAGCAGGAAGTCGGCCTCTGCCGGAAGGGCGGCGCGGGCAGCGTCCAGGTCGAACTTTTCTGACAGGCGCGTCTTGCGGAATTCCCATCCCTTTTGCTGGCGGCGATGCATTTCGTTCATGTCGACGCCTGACTGGAACAGGGCCCGCCCACGGATCGACGGGGGAAGGGAGCGGGGATCGTCGTGGTGGCCTGTCTCGCCCAACTGATAGACCGAATCGCGCCCGATTTCCGGGGCGAATTCATTACAGACCAAGGCGTTATAAGCCTCGTTCTCCGTCGCGGCGACCAGTACCTGGAATTGCGACAGGTCAAGCGAATGCTCGGTCGCTTCGGCCAAAATTTCGCCGTGATAGGTCGAAAGCCCTTGCTGACGCGCGGCCGACAGGCGCCACCAGCTGGTATCGGCGATGGTCACCGGAACTTTCATCGCGTTCAGATCTCTTGCCAAGGCAATCGACCAAGGCGTCGCCCCGACCAGCAGCAGCCCGGGCGACGTCGATCCGGTGACTTTTAGCCAGCGCGATACCGGCGCGACGGTGAAGCCGTGTGCGACGATGGTGGCGACACAGACCGCGAAAGACAGCGTGATCAGGATCGTACCATCGGCATAGCCAAGGTCCGACAGGCGCAATGCGAACAAACCGGAAATTGCGACGGCCACGATACCGCGCGGGGCGATCCATGCGAGGAACAGCCGCTCGTTCCATGGGATGGGGCTGAACGCAAGGCTGAGCAGCACGGTTGCCGGGCGGACGAGAAACAGCACGGCCAGCAGGAACAGTCCGAACTGCCATTCCAGCGCCTCGATAGCTTCGATCTCCAGCGACGAAGACAGCAGGATAAAGATACCGGAGACGAGGATCACTGCGATATTCTGCTTGAACGGATGAATGTCGCGCAGGGAATCGACGTTCATGTTCGCCAGTGCCACGCCCATGATCGTCACCGCGACAAGCCCGGTTTCCTGCTGGATCATGTTCGACCCGACAAACAGCGCGACCACCACCACCAGCAGCACGGGCGCCTTGAGGTATTCAGGCACGAACCCGCGCGGAAAGCTCCACGCGATGAGCCAAGCGGCGGCATAGCCCAGAACCGCGGCCGCGAGTGTGGCAAAGGCCAGTCCCGGCAGGACGTCGATCAACGTGGCCCCATTGGCAGAGGCGCGGAAGTACTCATAGGCCAGCACCGCGCACATCGCACCGAATGGGTCGTTGACGATGGCTTCCCATTTGAGCACCGCGGATGGCCGCTGTGCCACGCTGGATTGCCGCAGCATGGGGAGTACGACCGTCGGCCCCGTTACCACCAGGATGCCCGCGAAGAGGATCGAAACCGGCCAGACCAGTCCGGCAATGTAATAGCAGGCCAGCGATCCGAAAAACCATGCGAAAGGCACACCGAAGACGACAAGCCGCCACACCGCGCTGCCAGTTCTGCGTAGTTCCCGGAAATCGAGGCTGAGCCCGCCTTCGAACAGGATCAGCGCGACCCCGATGGAGATCATCGGTTCGAGCAATTCGCCAAAGGCATGGTGCGGATCGATGATTCCCAGCGCCGGCCCGGCGAGAAAGCCCGCCCCCAGCATCAGCACAATGGCGGGCCAACCGGTCCGCCATGCCACCCACTGCGCGCCGATGCCGAGAATGCCGACTAGCGCTATGACCAGAGCTTGTTCTTCCATTACCCCTCGAAGCTGCCACGCCGATGCGCGGCAGGCAAATGCGAAGGCCCGACTAGGCCCGTGCCTTGTGTAAAGGCGCAGCGGCAAAAGGAGTTCCCGAGAATCGGGACCAGGCAGTGCCAGAAGGCCTGCGCGATCAATCGTGATATGGGGAAAATGGTGGACGCACTAGGGCTCGAACCTAGGACCCGCTGATTAAGAGTCAACAGAAATATTAAAAATCAATCACTTGTCTGCATTCGTTCACATTATCTATCAACAGAAATCGACAACAAATCCTATGTTTGCATAATGGGACACAACCCAAAAGTGGTCACACGCCTTTAGCACATTCCCTTTTACACCTCGCGGCTGCAGTCAGCATATCAGGTACTGCGAAATGGCAAGTTTTGCACCCAGCCTGTCAATGGCCGGCGGTAGTCGCGCAATGACTGATATCGACTTCGCGCACCGAGTTAGCTAACCGGTGACTAGCCATCTGAACCAATCGATCTCGGTGAGTCTTACTCGCCCATCTTAACCTCGTCACGCACTTCGGGGCCGATAGGACGTTCGACAGCGTTCGCAGCCTTCTGCAGCAGTTCTGGCGTTAGATCGGTCGTCCGTGCGGAAAGCGGTGTGCCGTCGCCCATCTCCCCGTTTTTCTCGATGTCTTTGAGCAGCAGTTCCATTTCGGCAATTTCCTTTACCTGAGCCTCGATGATGGAATCGGCCAGCTTACGCACACGCGGGTCGGTTATCTCGGCGCGGCTGCTCGTCAGGACGGCGATCGAGTGATGCGGAATCATTGCCGACATGTACTCTTCATCGTTGATGGTTGCCTGACTGCGAACCAGCCAGAGAGCCACCGCGAACACCAGCGCGCCAACGCCAAGGATGACGATGTTCTTCGTCTTGTCCTTGTACATGCCCCACATGAAAAGGAGCATGACGATCATCATCATGCCGCCCATCACGAAGGTCATCCAGAAACGCGTTTCGCTCCAGAATACATGATCGAGCTCGAACGTGTTGAGATACATCAGGCCGAACATGATCGCGGTCGAGGTCGCAACCATCGCCATGAAGCGCCAGTAATTGCCGCCGCCAACGTGGTTGTGCTGGTGATCTGAATGATGTGTTCCGGCCATGCCGATCCTCCTGTTTCGCCAATTTGAATCGCGTTCGGACAAATAACCGGCCACGACCGGGGAGGTTTCCCGAACGCGCTACGAACTAGCTAGCTTCGGAAGCTTGAGCCCGCGCAGCCGCAGGGCATTTGCAATGACCGATACCGAAGAAAGGCTCATCGCCGCAGCCGCGATCATCGGATTGAGAAGAAGGCCAAAGGCGGGGAACAACACGCCCGCTGCCACAGGGATGCCGAGCGCATTGTAACCGAATGCGAACATCAGGTTCTGGCGGATGTTGCGCATGGTGGCACGCGACAGGACGATGGCCTGAAGGACACCGGTCAGGTCACCGCGGACCAGCGTGACGCCGGCGCTTTCGATCGCCACGTCGGTGCCGGTGCCCATCGCAATGCCGACGTCCGCAGCCAGCGCGGGCGCGTCGTTGATGCCGTCACCCGCCATCGCAACGCGCTTGCCGGATGCCTTGAGAGCCTCGACCTTACGATGCTTGTCTTCGGGCGAGACGTTGGCTTCAACCTCGTCGATACCGAGCTGGCGGGCCACGGCCTCGGCGGTGGCACGACTATCGCCTGTCAGCATGACCACTTCGATCCCACGCTCGTGCAGCGCCCGGATGGCTGCCGCGCTGGTTGGCTTGATCGGGTCGGCAACTGCTATCAGACCCGCCGGCGCACCATCAATTGCGACGAACATCACCGTGTGACCCTGCGAGCGGCCCGCGTCTGCGGAGCCAAGCCAATCCGCATCATCAATGCCGAGCCGGCGCATCAGCTTCTCATTGCCGATGGCGACGTTCTGCGATCCCACTCGCGCTTCGACACCCTCTCCGGTGGTCGAGGCCAGAACCGATGCAGCCTCGAAAGTCACGCCGCGCGCCTTCGCGCCTTCGACGATGGCATGGGCGAGGGGGTGCTCGCTGCCCGCTTCGACCGCAGATACGACAGCGAGGAATACCGCCTCGTCCAGCCCATCGCGAGGCGTCACCGCGACCAGATCAGGCTTGCCCATGGTGAGCGTGCCGGTCTTGTCGACGACAAGGGTATCGATCTTTTCCAAGGTCTCGAGCGCCTCGGCGTTGCGAATGAGGATGCCGTTCTGGGCGCCCTTGCCGGTCCCGGTCATGATCGACATCGGCGTTGCGAGGCCAAGAGCGCATGGACAGGCAATGATGAGAACGGCGATCGCGTTGACCAGCGCATAGGCCAGCGCCGGGAAAGGCCCCCAGATTGCCCAGACGATGAAGGTAACGACCGCGATCACGACCACCAAAGGCACGAACCAGGCCGCGACCTGATCGGCCAGCCGCTGGATCGGTGCCCGGCTGCGCTGTGCCTCGGCGACCATCTGGACGATCTTGGACAGCATGGTGTCTTTGCCGACAGCGTCGGCGCGCATCACGAAGCCGCCCGTCTGGTTTACCGTGCCGCCGATCACCTTGTCGCCAGCCTGCTTGGATACGGGCAGCGGCTCACCGCTGATCATGGATTCGTCGATGGCGCTCGCCCCCTCGGTCACTTCGCCATCGACCGGCACCTTGTCGCCCGGACGGACGCGGAGCAGGTCGCCGCTGACCAACTGATCGAGCGACACTTCGCGCTCGTCACTGGTGCCGAAGATCTTGAGAGACGGGCCCCATACGGAGATCATCAGTAGCAAGGCAGCTTTGTCTGTCACAGTATTCAATAGCGGACCGTCAGCAACCGGCCCAGGAGGTGCCGTAATTCACCGCCTGAACGAATGACCAGTTTTAACGACGATGCAAGGCGACACGAATTACGGCTTTGTTGGCGAAATGAGGCAATTCGCCAAGCTGCATCTGCAATGACATCCAGGACTCTCCATTATGTGGTCGGATCATTGCGAATGCGGTCGACCAGGTCATCCGTGGCCTCCATCAACAAGAGTGGCTCATCGGCCCACTCCTCGAGAGCCTCGACGAAGGCCGCCCGCGATGCCGCGTCATCGTATTTCATCTTGGCGTCTTATGCCCGCTGCCAGGTGTCTCTGTCGGGCCATTCGGCAACACCGATAAAGCGGCCCATATCGTCTCGGTGAAGGCGTGATCCTAGCGAGCCATAGCGCTGCCTGATATGTTCGGCTCCGCGACACCAGGCCTTTCGGAACTGCTCTTCCTTTCCCGGCTTGACCCGCCACCAGTAGGCCGCGACGAATGTCATTCGTCTTCCGGAACCCGGCTGATCATTCGCACCGGACAGCGTTGCACGCCGATGCTGGTGGGTACCAGCAGATCAACGTCGATCCCCCGGCATATCTGGCCGGGACCGTTCTGGTCGAAGGCGATCGTTTCCGAATAATTGAGGTTGGGACAGCTACCGAACGTTTCGAACAAGTAGGTCTCGCTAGGTCCGGTGTGAACGTAAATGCGGTCCGATCCGCGCTCGATATCAGGAGCATCGTTGAATCCGCTGACTTGCGACAAGAAGAAGCAGTCTCGCGACCCGGCTGGTGACGACTGGCTCGCGACATCATCGGATTGGGAATAGGCACAACCGGCCAAAGCCAACGTGGTTACGATGCCGAGCGAACGAATAGACACTGTGTTTCCTTTCCATTGCCCAACCGCAAAGAGGCGGCCGATCAACGACCGCCTCCGGCCCCACCTGTTGGTCAGACAGCAATCGTGGGGCCTCGCGTCGGCCCAGCACCATGTGCGCGCCGAGCCGAAAAGCGTCCATCAGTAAGGGATGCCCCAATAGCCGTAGACATGCATGCCATAGGCGCGGTCCCATGCAGGCTCTGAATTTTCGCGAATATATGGGCTGTTCTGCAGCGCATCCTCTTCCGCGGACACGATGTAGCCTCCCTTGTTCACGTCGTAATCCAGTGCTTCCCATGGAACGGGGCGCAACTCCTCACCCATTCCCAGAAAGCCGCCGAAGCTCATGACGGCATATTCGACCTGGCCGGTCCTCTTCCCGACCATGAAGCGGCGAATGCGCCCGATCCTCTCGCCATCTGGACGATAGACGTTGGTCCCTTCCACCCTGTCGGACGCAATGAGGTTATGGCCCTCGTCCCTGCCGATCTCACGACGGGCATCATCGAGGTTCTTCGTGGTAGGACTTACCACGTCATTCATTTCTGTAGTGTCAACCACCTTGTCCTCCTGCGACAATGATGGCGGATGCTCCGGTTTGGTCTGCGCCGTAGCCAATGTAGCAGCGACGGCAGCATCTTTCGCGCCATCCTACATTGGAATGATGCATGAGCAGGCAATCGGTTCCGAAAGAACGCAATTACGGCATCCGCGAATTCCTCAAAGGGTTGCGGGAAAGCCGGAGCAAGGCGTCTCGGGACTAATCCCGCTCGTGGACTTTAGCGCGCGAGATATGCGGGGCCGGTGATCCCGACCCCGCATATCCGGTTACGATTAGCCAGCGTAGTAGAAAGCGATCGCTACGATCGGTCCCACGACAATCAGCACGAACAGGCCCGCATTTCGCAGGTCGTGCAGATTGAAGCGGTTGATGTGATCACGCTTGAATGCGGTATATTGCCGGGCAAGATGCTCCTCGCTGGCGATCATCGCTTGATCCATGGCGGTTAGTTTCTTGCGGAACAGCGCGAGAAGTTCGGCTAGTTCGGTCTCGGCAAGGTCGGGGTAGCGGGCCAGAAGTTGCTCGGCACGCGTGCGGGTTCCGGCCCCTGCGGGGGCCGCGATAGTATCGGTCATCTCTGTAGATCCTGTCTGGAGGAAACAGACCGCGCAGGGGGCGCGGTCGTTTGGCTTCAGCAGGCAGGCGGTGCGCGCAGCGGTGGGCGCAGGCGATGCCGCGTTGGCAAGACGGGGCACGCGGCGTGAACGATGCGAACGACTGGGGCCGCAAGCGGAGTGCGCGCGAAGATTCCGACTGTGCTGGGGACCGGCCCGCTCGGCAGAGGCACGATCCGGCACGCCACTTCCGCCCGGACCGAGGCGAGGATGCAGTCGGGCGCAGAAACCGAAAGTGCGGAAAGCCCTGTGTGGCCCGCTACTACCGGCCTGTCGGTAAGGGCAAGGCCATGCGCCGATTGCGCGCTGATCATCAGCAGCGCGAAGGCCAGCAGCGGATGCAACAGGCGCGCTACCGCGCCGGGTCTGACGCTAGTCACGGCAATTACGACTTCGTCGCGCTACCACGCCGGCGAGCGCAGTTGCCTCGGCAATGCTGGGCAGGGTTCGGCATTGTTTAGCGATCCATTGGTAAGACGGCGCACAGCATTATACCGTGCTGACCGCCGATCAAGCGCCGATTGCGTTGGGAGCGACTATCTCGCCACTGTTACAGCTGATCTGACCTGTCAGGCCTAAAACGGCCAGAGATGCGATGTCTGCCCTGCCGCCTCGACGCGATTCATTATGCCAATCTTGATTTGATTCTTTCGAACGCAATTGGGTGCCTGGGCGGCTTTTCGTGCTCAGACCCCGACATTCGACCGTCTCTTGTCGGCCCACTCATACATGCTGCGATTGATACAGGCTCCATCTACCGATCGCCGCTTCGCTGCGCCCAATCGAGGAGCTTAACCCTATCCCACTATGCGGCTTTCTTTAGTCGCCGGTTTCGCTGGACCATGTTCAACATCTCGACCCCGACCGAAAAGCCCATCGCCGCGTAGATATAGCCCTTCGGCACGTGGAAGCCGAAACCATCCGCGATGAGGACAAGGCCGATCATCACAAGGAACGCGAGAGCAAGCATCACCAGCGTCGGGTTCTTCTCGATGAAGCGGGCCAGCGGATCGGCCGCAACCATCATAACGCAAACCGTGATCACGACGGCCGTCACCATGATCGGGATTTCGTCGGTCATGCCAACCGCGGTAAGGATCGAATCGACCGAGAAGACAAGGTCGATGGCAATGATCTGCGCGATGACCGCCGCAAAGCTTGCCTTGACCGCATCACCGACGCCCGGTGTCTTGTCCAGCAAATCGCCCGAGTTATCGGCTGGCTCCATCGAGTGGTGGATTTCCTTGGTGGCCTTCCACAGAAGGAAGAGTCCGCCCGCCAGTAGGATGAGGTCGCGTCCAGAAAAGGCAGTTTCGAACGTGGTCTCGCCGTACTCGTTCGGTGCTCCGCTGATGCCAAGATCGAAAAGCGGCGTCTGCAAGGTGACGATCCAGCCGATCAACATCAACAATCCGATGCGCATAATAAGTGCCAGCGACAAACCGATCCGCCGCGCGCGGCTTTGCTGTTCCGCCGGCAACTTGTTCGAAAGAATGGCGATGAAGATAAGGTTGTCCACCCCAAGGACGACCTCGAGCGCGATAAGTGTGAGCAGCGCCAGCCATGCGGCGGGGTCGGTGAGCAGGGCCAGCAAATCCATTCGATGCACCTAGTTTCTATCTGAAATGACGACAATCCGTCTGCCGCCAACGGCTTCATATCATTGTCGTCGTAAATCGTGGTTTGCAAGCATTGCGCGATACCGTCATTCAGCACATCTGCAGATCAGCCGGACCAGACATGCCAAACAGCGTTACACAGCAACTCTACAGCTCTGATGTTCTCGCCTCGATCGCGTTGCTGACCATATTGGCCGCGATTCAGCTCATATTGAGCCGGGCCCTTCGCCAGAGAGGCGACCTGACCCAACCTATCGTCAGGCGCTGGTCGGCAAATACGCGGAACTTCCTGATGCTCGTGGCCCTCGTGGGCCTCATCATGATCTGGGCGCCGCAACTCCGAACCTTCGCGCTTTCGCTAACGGCATTTGCCGTCGCGGTTGTCGTGGCGATGAAGGAACTGATCCTCTGTCTTTCGGGGTCGGCCCTGCGAACCTTTACCCGGGCCTATGCGGTCGGCGACTTTATCGAACTAGGCGGAACGCGCGGTGAGGTGCTGGACCATAACCTGCTGGTGACGAGACTGGCCGAGTTCGAAAGGCGCGAAGGTTCGATGTTGGCAACGGGACGCGAAGTGATCCTGCCTCACAGTCTTCTGTTCGGAACACCGCTTCGGGTAGAGGCCGCAGTTGCGGGCCAGTTGCGGCACACGATTCAATTGACGTTCGAGCCGAAAGGCAACCTTTTCGCTGCTCAAAGCGAAATCCGGAAAGCTGTTCTCGCGGTCATGGGAGAGGGTGGAGGCAAGGTAACAGACCGGGTCGAGGTTGCCCTCAGCACCAGCGACATCGGCAAGTATCGTGTGGAGATCAAATTTCCGGTCACCCCGAATCTGGTGGGGCAAACCGAGCAAGCTGTGATCTGTGCCGTTGGCAATCTCGCTCACGGATTGCGAGACAGGTGCGAAAGCGACGCAGACGACACCATCGCAAAAACCACGAGCGGCGGAAGCGTCCCGCCGCAAAAAGGGGTGATCTAGCCGCGCGCCAACCTGTTTCGCGTTGCCTGGAATCGAAATTTGCAACAAGCGCCTCCATGACTTTCAGGTGGTCTGAAGGCGCGAGGGCGACCGCAATTATTTTGTTAGCTCCGGACAGATGCAAGTGATGGTCGTACCGTCTAATTTCGGCTTTGGCGAAGATGAATGAAAGGCCGGCACGGCCGTCGTCCGGGCGAGGCGGACGGGTGCGCCTGCATCTTGTTGTTCTCGGACCGGCGCTCATCGTCGTCTCGCCGATCGTCGGCCTGTTGCCCGGCCCCGGGGGCGTATTCGTACTGGCGGCGGGCGTGGGGCTTTCGCTGCGACACATCAAGGTGGCGAAGCGGACATATGTGCGGATCAAGCGGCGTTGGCCGCGTATCGGCGAACTTTCCGACATGGGGCTACGCCGTCCAAGTCACTTCCGGCGAAAACGCAAGAGACGTCTGCTGGACCAAGACGGTTCTCTGTGAAAGCAACGAGCGGCATAATTTGCGCCGAGGCAACATGCTTCCTGAACGAATTCTATTGGCGGTTTGGCACGCCGCGACCGCGCTGGCTATTTACGGCCTGAACATAATCGCCGGTGTCGTCGTAGCACTGGTCTTTGTAGACCCCGCAATTTTGCTCGGTCTGACAATCGTGTTTGCGCTCGTGTGCTGGGCCGCTCTGGCATATGTCTGGCAGAGCGGGTCACGTAGAGGAATGCCGCCGGTTGCCAGATATACGTACCTGTTCGCTGCGGGGCTGATCGGGTTGGATGTCCTGATCGCGATTGCATCTTATTGATTGCCATTGTCCCTGTAAGTGATCCGGGCCATCTATCGGTCATGATCGCAGTGGTGACGATCGCGGAGTTTTGCCTGTATGACTTCGAGGGAAACTACGGCGCTTCGAGCGTTGCGTGATGAGTGCGAGACCTACGAAGCGGGTTGGTCGGACAGCGCGTATCGCCTACTGTATGGCGCCATCGGATGGCCATGGCTCCTCTACAGTCTTTGGGGTGGTTCGAAGGCCAGCAAGCGGCGGCTGCTGAACCGACTGAACCTTCCGGACGATGCACTTCCAAATCTGGGAAGCTGGAAGGCAGACACCAGTTTTCTGCATAGAATAGTCGATACCATCGAAGCGCAGCGCCCCAGAACCGTAGTCGAATTGGGCGCGGGGGCGTCGACGCTCGTCTGTGCAAGGGCCCTTCAGATGAACGGCGGCGGCAGTCTGCACAGCTTTGACCAGCATGCCCAGTTCGTGTCGGCCACCAACGATTGGCTCGATGATTTCGGGGTACGAGCCCATATCCAACACGCGCCGCTTCGAGCCCGAATAGGGGATTGGCCCGGCGCGTGGTATGATCTTCCGGACGTTCCCCACTCGATAGACCTGTTGATCATCGATGGTCCCCCTTGGGCCATCCACCCGTTTGTCCGCGGTGCCGCAGAAACCCTCTTCGATCGTCTTTCCCCCGGCGGCGTGATACTCCTTGACGATGCCGCGCGGCCCGGTGAGCGTATCGTTGCGCGGCGCTGGACAGAGCGTTGGCCGGACATCGGGTTCAGACGTCTGCCGGGGGGCAGCAAGGGAACGTTGCAGGGCCGGAAGATGCAGCTTGGCAAAGTCCTGGCTTTCCCTGAGCGGGCTGGCCGAAAAAGCTCGTCAGGCTGGCGACGAGCAGCTGCGGCACTGGCATTGCTGGCAATGGGATGGGCAGCACACGATCTGGTCGAAAATCTGACCCGACCGGCCTATGCAGCGAGCTTTGTGGACGAGGCAAATGCATCGTATTCGACAAGCTTGGTCCGCGAGGCCATGCAATCGCAGGTCGAGACTGCCGTTCTCGATCGATCGGAAATTGCGAGATCGTTGGGGATTGTCCTGCCGGGCATCCCCACGTCATGGCGTCTGGCAGATGTGCAGGTGTTCCCCTCGGATGGAGGAAACTCTGTCGCGCTGGTACTCTATACCGATCGACTGGAGCGAGTGGTCCTTTACGCACGCCGCGCAGAGACTCCGGCAGAAGCCGCCCCACTCACTGAAAGCAGGGAAAATCGAAACCTTGCCTATTGGGAAACCGGGCCATTTGCTTATGCGCTGACAGGAGAAGTCGAAACTTCGCGAATCTTGCTCTTGGCGTCGACAATGGCTTCGTTGCAAGCAAGGGGCGTTACTGCCGTAGCGTTGTAAATGCTGAAAAGGTTGTTCCAGACTGCATCTGATGGATTGGCCCGGCGACTGAAGCTGATCCGAAAGCAGTTCAAATCACCACCAGGCCGGAGGGGATTCTTGTCAGCGATCAGTTGAGAGCCTCAACGATTAATGTTTCGCAATGTCCAGAAACTGAGGCTGGCCAGCGCTCCCAGAATGATAAGGCTCAGGCCGGTTATCGTGAGAACGATTTTCCAACCGGGACCGCCGACTTTACCGGAATGGAGAGGATAGAATTTCTCGCTGACGCTTTGCTGGTCGAACGTGCCGTCGGGTGCATCGATAGTGACGGTCCCGGATCGGGCAATGCGCACATACGTCCTGCCATTAGGGGTCCATTCAAATGGTTGGCGCAGGCGCAATGTCGCCCCCTCATCCGATAGCTGAAGTCTGCGGATTTCCGCGTCCGGGAAATTGCGTCCGGCAATGTCGAAGAATCCAGACATGTCGTCCGGAGTCAGGCGGGCTTCGAGTGTCCGGGATAGCGAGGACCGTTCCGGCAAGGGAGCGACGATGGCTGCAGAGACTGGCTCAAAAATCATGGCGCTGCCCGTCAACATTGTCAGCAACAGGAATGGTGTCATGACAATGCCGAGATCGCGATGCTGGCGAATAATGGCACTTCGCGAAATGCGCTTGGGCCAGAGCCGGAAAGAGAATGTCCTGCGCGTGCGCCACCACAGGATCGCGCCCGAAACAACGAAGAGGACACCTGCGATACTCGCTATGCCAACGACGATCTCGCCTGCCTCACCGGCAAAGAGATAATGATGCAGATCGAAGATCCACAACTCGGGACGGCCCCAAACGCTGCCCCACTGATCGACGACCGCTCCGGTATGATCGAAGTAGGCGCCGCTTCCGTCGTTGTAGGCCGCCTGATGCAGCCCTAGTTCGTCGCTGGCGAAGGTAATGCGGGTCAGGCCATCGTGATGCGCCGATGCCACCTTTACCGTCCGTGCGAGACTGGACGGTGAAGCCTCTATAGGCGTATCCGCGCCTGGCAGACCGATCCACTCACCCTCCCAGATCAGCGCGATGCCTGACAGGCCCATGACGATCAGGATCAATCCGATCGTCGCTCCGGCCCATCGGTGCAACGTGGCCAACAAGGCCATCAGAACTCGCTTTGCAGCGAAAGCGTAAATGTGCGCCCGCGCCCTGCGAAATAGCGGGAGTTGTCGAATGTCCGCACGGTATCACTGTCGTAGGTCAGGTAATATTCGTCGAGAGCATTCTGGATACCCAGCGAGAGGAGGCCAAACCCGGTCCGATAGCCGAGATAGGCGTCGAGCAGCGTGTACCCGTCGAATGCACTCTCGGGCACCTGCCCCTTGAACGTGCGAGAAAGATAGAAGCGTGCCTGTGCCCGTGCGCTGAAACGGCCCTGGGCGTAGTCGGCGGCCAGATTGAGGCGGTCGGGCGAGATATTGGCTCCGTCCAATTCGGCTTCTAGCACGCCGTCGCCGTCGTCATCGGTCCTGCCGATGAGGTGGCTGTAGGCGACGGATACGTCCAGACCGGGGACGGGTGTTCTGGTCTTGAGGCTGAGCTCCAGACCTTCGATCTCAACCGGAGCGCGCACGACCTCGAAAATGCCGTCTCCGGTCAGTACCAGTCGCGATCCAAGCTCACTGGAAGACCAGAAGTAGCTTGCGCTCGCCTTCACCGGACCGCGTTCGACCTCGGCACCCAGTTCCCGGTTGTTGGAGATTACCGGTTCGAGCGAGAGGTAGTTGTCGATATCGACGCCCTGCTCGGTAATCCCCCGCAGAATGCGGCCTACGTCGGCGATCGTGTAGCCCTGCGCGTAGCTGCCGTAGGCGCGAACGCCGTCAATCGGCTCGACGATGACGCCGCCGTTGAACAGCGTCTTGCTGAAAGACGGATTGCCGCCCCCAACGATGACGGGTTCGTAGGTAGAGATGTCGCTTGCATCCGTCGCGCCGTAGGAGGCCAATGTTTCGTAGTCGGCGACCTTCAGTTTCACGTCCTCATGGCGCAGTCCGCCCGCAAGGCGCACCAGGCCGTCGGCAAGCTTGAGGTTCGCCTGAGCGAACGGCGCGTAGCTGCGAAATTCGGTTTCGGGCACCCATGCGCGGCCTGTCTGGACTAGGGTCTGTTCGGTTTTGTCGATCAAGGCGTCAAAGCCCAGCGTGACAACCAGATCGTCAAAGCCGGGGACGGACCTTTCGTAACTGACCTTGCCGCCGATCTTGCGTGATTTGTTGGCCGACTGGTCGAACAGTTGTCCGGTCGGATCGATATCGGGGTCCTGGAACGTGGCAAAGGTGCCGCCGCCGAAGGTGTCCTGCGTGCGGTTGTAGAACCCTTGCAAGGTGAAAGCGCCGCCGCCGAGTTCGCTGTCGGTGAGCGAAAGCGAGAGCATGTCCGCCTTGTTTGAAGGAGGATCGCCCGGCGTTTCGCCTTTCGTGCTGGACGCGGGTCGGCCCGCGCTCCTGTCGCCGGGAACGATGACGTAGTTGTTGTTACCCTCCAGTTCGAAATGATTGGCAATCAGTTCGATGCGGGCATCGGGCGAAAGCTGATAGCCGATCCGTCCGAAAACCGACCAGCTATCACTGTCCTGAATTTCGCCCTGCGTACCATCGACGCCGATGCGATTTCCTGCGCCGTCAACAAACGCTCCGCGTCGTTCAAATGCGCCACCGACAGAGGCATCGAGCGCCCCGCTGCGCCACCCGGCCAGTGCGGCAACCTTGCCGCCAAGCGCTTCGCCATCGAAGCCATCTGCTGCCGTTCCCTGCAGCAGGGTACGAACGGTCATGCCGTCGGCCTTCGGTGCGGGGACAGTGACCTGATTGACGACGCCGCCGGTTCCGCCAATGCCTTGCAGGGCGTTCGATCCGTAGATCACTTCGACTCTGTCGATGAAGAACGGGTCGATGGTGTAGCCGTCGCGCGAGCCGTCACGAACGGGCGTCGACTGAGGAATACCGTCGATCGCATAGAGAGGTGAACGGCCACGCAGGCTTTCACCCGCGCCGCTCAACTTTTCGCGCGTCGGAGAGAAGGATGGCAGGAGGGCCGATACGGCATCTACCGTCGAACCAGAAATGACCAGTTGCCGGTCCAGGGTTTCGGCGTCGATCACGTCAATCGTCAGGGGAAGAGCGCTGACCGGCAATTGCGTTCGTGCGGCGGTCACTACGATGTCTGACGTGGCATCCTTCGTTGCCTGACTTGCGGCATTCGCCTGGTCTGCCGTCTGTGCGATTGCTGGTGCCGCCAGGGCTAGAGCCGACGCCGAATACACGAAAAGCTGACTGATACGCATGTTTCCTCCTCTGAACGGGAGGGCCACTAAGGCTAATGAGAATGGATTGCAACAGTGTGTCTAAGTTCCGGACCGCGGTGCCGAAAGCTGACGTCCCACTTCCGGAAGGGTGCGGCGATTTCCAAAATTGCTCGGGATAAGCTGCGATAGCAGCCGACGTTCGCTTTCACTGCTCCAGCGCGGCAGCCAGATCCTTCAGTTTCGCCCTGCCGTCACCGCGCCATGCGCTACCGTGCATGCAGGCCAGTACCTTGGGCTCAAGTGCGGCCAATCGGTTCAGGACCGCGTCGGTGTCTGGGCTAGCGCGAACGCGGATGATTGCCTTCCGCCACGTTCGAGCGCATCTTGGGCCATGGCCGATCTGTCACTCAGAATGACGCTGATCAAGCGTGGCTTCGTTGCCCGCGCCGCGGGCCTTGTTGTCGCATCGTGCTGGGTTGCATTTCAAATCTCAGGTTTACCGGTCGCTGGAACTGCGTTCGAAGGGATTTTCCTGGGCGCATTCCTTGCCTCGCCTTGGGCATTTGCGGTGCTGCTGGCGTTTTTGCTGTTCCCAGAGTTGCTCAACAAGCACATCGTTATGGTTTGCATTGCTGGCCCCATAATCGTTTGGGCCACTGCCTACATGACAGTTCTTTATGGAGACTGGTTTCCTCCGACCTATATGGAACCTGTTATCGTCGCGAGCATCGTCGCGAGTGGCGTTTTTTATGCGCTGAACAGGAGGCCAAGCCGCCGCTCCCCCGCGCCAACGACCAGCGTTTGAGCGTGCCCGCATTCGGGCGTTTCACGACTGACAGTTTCCCAGCTTCAGTGGGATAGAAGCTCTATGTTTTCCGATCCTCAGCATCGGGCGGGGCCGGGAGATATTGGAAGTGCGTCGGATCCGATGGAAGTTCGCCATCTGTACCGTTGGCATTGATACCGCGCCAGCGACCGGTCAGGTCCTGATAGGCATGCCTTCCGCCTTTGCTGTACTTTGCACTATAGGTCCAAAGCGGCTTCATGTTTGGCGCCATGCTGATCGGCAACCATTCGTTCGTGTGATTGTCTTCGGATTGTCTTGGCATTGCCGAGGAGTGATAAGCAGCCGGATTCAGGTAAGTCTACGGTCCGATTGCTTTGAAAAATGACAGTTTCGGTCATCGGTGCTTTCGCGACCATTGATCGAGCCTTACCGGTCCGTACTCCCCGAAACGTGCTTGCTTGCGCGGCTGATACCAGAAGATTAGTTCTTCGGTTTTCAGGGAGTCGTTGGGATGATCGTTCGTCCGGCTTGCGGGTTTTCTGCGATCGCTCTGCTGACCGCTTGTGCCACCACTGATCCCGGTTGGACAGGTTCTGGCGCGGAGCCTTTCGATCAGGCGCTTGCAGACTGCCATACGCAGGTGGACGTGATCCCCGAACAGGTTGGGCGCGAGGCTGCCTTGGATCGGTGCATGGCTGCCAAGGGCTGGACCCGCGGCTGAGAGACTTCAAAGATGCACGTTCAACCTATCGGGCTTCACGCCCAGCTCGCTTGATTCTGCGAACGGGCTGCGTCAATATGATATGTTCTGGCCTGACGGGTACCGTCGCGAGTCGGCATTTCCTGCGCTTGCGATCAAGTTCTGCAAGAAAGGATCGGAGATCATGGAGAAGTTTCGCATTGAACTTTCCGACGATAGAACCGGCAAGCACGAGACGATCAGGTTCGAAGCGGAGGACGCATCAGGTGCACTCAACGTCCTGAGTACGCACGATACCGGATATCATGCGGAACTTTGGCAAGGCGATGAACTTGTCTGCAAATTGAGCCAGAATGCGCAAGCCGATGGCGTATGGCTGGTGGATTCATAGACCTCTGCCAAGCAAGATGCTCACGCGGTGCGGCTACCGGATGTCCACACAAGGCGATTTGTCATCCGACGGACAACACCGATCGACGACGCGGTGCGGTGCTTAGTTTCTGCTTGCACCGTCGACCTGCTTGCCATGTTGGATGCGGCGCTGGCCAAAGATGCAAATGACCGCTTGAGGCCGACTTACCGGAATGGTGGCTGCGACAGGTGAACTGTTCGTACGAACGCCCGATAAGTCAGCCTCGGCTATCCAAAGCAGAAAGTCGGCACACAGCTCATTATTGCTCCCTCTCACAGGCCATGGGCGCAACAAGCCGAGGCCTCGATCTGCAGAGCATCTACTGAAAACGAGCCGTCCGCCTGGATCGCGAAATACGTCTGGATCTGTGCCGCCGCGGACTTCTGAAGCGAGCGGATCGCGATCCGATGCGCTTCGGGCGTGCGCATTCGGTCGACCCATGAAATATAATCCATGGTAATTCGCCGCTTTTCGGTTTTTCTGAGACGGAACCCCGCGTTGGCCATCGCACTCGTCCATTCGCTCTCGTTTCGGTTGCGAACGTGTGAGGGGTCACGCAGCAACTCAATCGCCTGAAGATGCGTGTCACATGACGCGTATTCGGACGAGACCACGTCGAAGAACATGGCGATGCCGCCCGGTTTCAAGACTCGGCGCGCTTCCCGCAATCCGGACTCCCAGTCGCCCCAGTGGTGCGCGGAAAAGCGGCAGGCGAGCATATCGAAAGTGCCATCTTCGAACGGCAAACATTCGGCCCGCGCCGTACAAGTTTCAATGTTCGGCAACCCACGCTTCTCCGCCTCGACGGCAACGACTGCGAGCATCTCTGGGGAGAGATCGACAGCGGTGACGCGGCGGGCATGTTCGGCCAGTCGATACGCTGCATGACCGCCGCCCGTGCCAAGGTCGAGCGCCCGGTCGGGCCTTGCTTGCGCGGCCACCGCCGCCAAGACGTCGAGATCTGCGCCATTCGCGTGTATCGAACTTGCGACATAAGCTTGCGCCTGTTCGCCAAATTGCGCCTGAACGGCGCTTTCATGCGTGCGTGTCATATGAATTGCCTCCTGTACCGCAATGGAAGCGCAGTAGTCAGCCTGTTACAAGATATGCAATTATCCTGTTATAAGGATGCCTATGGAATACGAAGACCCGCGCAAGCAGCTCGGAAAATTCATTCGGGCGCATCGAGAAAGAATGCCGCCTGAAGGAATCCTACGCCGAAGTCGCACGCCCGGTTTGCGGCGAGAGGAATTGGCCGCGCGTGCCGGTATTGGTACTACATGGTGCGCGTGGATCGAGCAGGGACGCGAGGTCAATGTCTCGCCGGAGGCGCTGAACCGTCTGGCCAAAGCGTTGGAGCTGACCGCAGCGGAGCGTCGGTATCTGTTCGAATTGGGCGGTCGTCGCGATCCTGACGCTCCAATGGACACGACGGCACCGGCACCTGCCTCGGTGCTGGCAATGGTTTCGGCGCAGACATCCCCTGCCTACGGGTTGGACAGTCTCTGGAACGTGACCTGCTGGAATGGCGCGGCGCAAAATTTGTTCAGCGGTTGGCTGGATCGCGATGAAGATCGCAACCTACTTCGTTTTACGTTTCTCTCAACCTCGGCCCGGTCG
Organism: Croceicoccus naphthovorans; assembly: GCF_001028705.1. NCBI lineage: Bacteria > Pseudomonadati > Pseudomonadota > Alphaproteobacteria > Sphingomonadales > Erythrobacteraceae > Croceicoccus > Croceicoccus naphthovorans. The sequence goes on from NZ_CP011770.1 coordinate 1,420,808, forward strand.
TTAATTGTCGACTGGGAGGAGCGGGCCCGGCGGCTGATCTTCGAATTCAGGGCAGACTGCGCTTCGATCCTGAACGATCCTGCCCTCGCGACTATAATTGAAGAGTTGAAGGCCAAATCGGCTTTCTTCGCGAACGAATGGGAGGCGCAAGGCGTAGTCGCGCGTGAGGGCGGTATCCGTACTTTTCTCCACCCAGAAGAGGGTGAACTGACCTTCAAGCAATGTACTTTCAATGCTGCGGAGCGGCCGGATCACAAGCTTGTTGTGCTCATCCCGGTCTGAGATTGGCGTGGACGCGAACTTAGCCATTTTCATCGTCGCAGCCTTGCATCGGAGCCTGCGCGGTAGACGTGACAATTGAAGCGCCAGTGCCGCCATCCACCGACGGGGGTGCAAGGACAGTTGCGCGATCGACAATCGCTAACATTCCACCGCCTAACGCGCCGATCAAAGGAACGACCGGTCCTCCCAACTGTTCGGGTTTTAAGCGCAAGCAAAGGACTTTCCGATGACCGACACCCCCAAATGCCCATACACGACGACCGATGCAGGCATCCGCGTGCAAAGCGATGAGCATTCGCTGACCGTGGGGCGCGATGGGCCGATAGTGCTCAATGACCACTACCTCATCGAGCAAATGGCGAACTTCAATCGTGAGCGCATTCCCGAGCGGCAACCGCACGCCAAGGGATCGGGGGCCTTCGGCTACTACGAGACAACCGCCGACGTTTCGAAGTATACGAGGGCAAAGATTTTCCAGCCCGGCGCCAAGGCGGAGTGCGCCGTCCGGTTCAGCACCGTGGCAGGGGAGCGCGGCAGCCCGGACACTTGGCGCGATCCCCGCGGCTTTTCGGTGAAGATCTATACCGAGGATGGCAATTTTGACATGGTCGGCAACAACACGCCGATCTTCTTCATTCGTGATCCACTCAAGTTTCAGCATTTTATCCGCAGCCAGAAGCGACGCGCCGATAACGGTCTGCGCGACCACGATATGCAGTGGGACTTCTGGACGCTCAGCCCAGAAAGTGCGCATCAGGTAACCTATCTGATGGGCGACCGTGGTATCCCCAAAAACTGGCGCGAGATGAACGGCTATTCCAGCCACACATACATGCTGATCAACGAAGACGGTGAGAAGTTCTGGGTCAAGTTCCACTGGCACACCGATCAGGGAACCGAGAGCGGCAATGCCCACCTCACGCAAGATGAAGCCGATCGCATGGCCGGGATCGACGGTGACTTCCACCGCCGCGATCTGTTCGAGGCGATTGCCAAGGGTGACCACCCCAGCTGGACGCTGAAATGGCAGATTATGCCGTTTGAGGAGGCGAAGACTTATCGGATTAATCCGTTCGACCTCACCAAGGTATGGCCCCATGACGACTATCCGCTGATCGAGGTCGGCAAGCTGACGCTGACCGAGAACCCGGTCGACTGGGATACGCAGATCGAGCAGCTTGCATTCGAACCGAACAACATGGTGCCGGGCATCGGCCTGTCTCCAGACAAGATGCTGCTTGCACGCGGGTTTTCCTATGCCGATGCGCATCGCGCGAGGTTGGGCGTCAACTACAAGCAGATCCCGGTTAATCGGGCGAAGAACGCCGAGGTTCACAGCTATTCGCGCGCGGGTAAGGGGCGGACGGTGAACGCGGTCGACCCGGTCTATGCACCCAATTCGTATGGCGGCCCCGGCGCGGAGCCGCAGGTGGGCGGCGAAGCGACGTGGATGTCGGATGGCGACATGGTGCGCGCGGCCTATACCCTCCGCGAGGACGACGACGACTGGAGTCAGGCCGGTGCATTGGTGCGCGAGGTTATGGATGATGAACAGCGGGATCGCTTTGTCGATAACGTTGCCGGTCATCTGGCCGATGGCGTCAGCGAACCGATCCTTGTTCGTGCCTTCGATTATTGGCGCAATGTCGACAAGGATATCGGCGACCGCATCGAGAGAGCCACGCGAGACCTGATCGGCGGCAAATCCGAAGCCCCCGGCATGGCGAGTGCGAAATCAATCGAGGGCTACTCGGGTATTCCGAGTACCTCGTCACTCGCTAAGGGCGAGGGGCAGATGGGGGCGAACCAAGATCTGCGCGAGCCACAATCAGCAAAATAGCAATTTGTTCTAGGTATTAGTCATCCAGGCCGATACCGGCTCCGGTGAAACGCTTCAGAATGACTCTCGTCCGATTGCAACACGGACTGGCGGCACGCCCTCTTTAGCGGATCACGCCGCTATCAATTGGTGGTCGTGAACCGCACCGAGATTGCCGGAGGCTATTTGGTTTGAGTTACGCTGCCACGGATTTGTCGTCCAGCATGGCATAATATCGTTCTTCGGCTTCGGCGGGTGGGATATTGCCGATCGGCTCCAGCAATCGCCTTTTGTTGAACCAGTTGACCCATTCCAGCGTGGCATATTCAACAGCTTCGAAGGATCGCCATGGTCCGCGCCGGTGGATCACTTCTGCCTTGAAGAGACCGTTGATCGTCTCGGCCAAGGCATTGTCATAGCTGTCGCCGACGCTGCCAACCGACGGCTCTATTCCGGCTTCGGCCAGGCGCTCGCTATATCGGATCGAGACATACTGGCTGCCACGATCGCTGTGGTGGACAAGGCCGCCCCGATGGACAGGCCGCCGATCATGGATCGCCTGCTCCAGGGCATCCAGCACGAAGTTCGCATGAGCCGTCCTGCTCACACGCCAGCCCACGATATAGCGGGCATAGACGTCGATCACGAACGCGACGTAGACGAACCCCGCCCATGTCGCGACGTAGGTGAAGTCTGATACCCACAGCATGTTGGGCGCCGGAGCATGGAACTGGCGGTTCACCTGGTCGAGCGGACAGGGCGCCGCCTTGTTGCTGATCGTCGTGCGCACGGGCTTGCCGCGGATCACGCCCTGCAGGCCAAGATCGCGCATCAGCCGCTCCACCGTGCATCGCGCGATGTCGAAGCCTTCGCGCTTCATCTGCCGCCACACCTTGCGGACGCCATAGACCCCGAAGTTCTCGCCGAACACGCGCAGCACCTCGGGCTTGAGGGCCTGATCACGACGCGCTCGGGCCGACAGCCGCGAGGGATCATGCCGCTGCGCGACATGCTCGTGGTAGGTGGATGGGGCGATCGGCAGAACACGGCAGATCGGCTCGACCCCATAATCGTTGCGATGCTCGTCGATAAACGCGATCATCGTTTGGACGGGCGGTCGAGCTCCGCCTGGGCAAAATATGCCGATGCCTTGCGCAGGATCTCGTTGGCCTGACGCAGCTCGCGGTTCTCCCGTTCCAGCGCCTTTAGCCGCTCTGCCGTCTCGGTCGTGACACCGGCTCGTTGGCCGCGATCAACCTCGGCCTTCTTTACCCACTCGTTCAGCGTCTGCGCTGCACAGCCGATCTTGGCGGAAACCGAAAGGATCGCAGCCCAGCGGCTCTCATGCCCACCGGCGTTGTCCATAACCATGCGAACCGCACGTTCGCGAACCTCGGGAGAATATTTGTTCGTCGTCTTGCTCATGATGCTCCATCCTACTCAGGAGTTGGAGCCTCCGGCAATCTCGGTGCGGTTCAGTCTATATCTCGCCCAGCTATCCCGGTGCCTATGCCATCGTCGAGGACGGAGCTGTCCGCCGGGTTTCGGTTGGTCAGAACTCCGACGTAAAGCTGATAGAGGGGATCGGTATCGGCTCTACCCGCGCCGACATCGACGCCAACCTTCCCGGTTTTCGTGAAACCCCGCACAAGTACATCGAAGGCGGCACATACCTGACCGCGCCCAATGCCGACAGCGGCGACCCGGCGGTGCGGTTCGAACTGGATGCGGACGGCAAGGTCACCGAAATGCACGTCGGCACGATGCCGGTGCTGGGCTATGTAGAGGCGTGCTCCTGATCGTTCAGCCGCAGCTATCGTCGGCGCCGATCGCATCCCACATGCGGTCGATATCGGCGGGCAGGCACAGGTCGGTACCGGGGGTAAGAACGGCGGCGGTGCCCGCGGCCATGCCCCGGCGGAACGCGTCGGCGGTGCTCATCCCGCTGGCAAGGCCGTGGACCATCCCAGCGACAAAGCTGTCGCCCGCGCCGGTCGCGCTTTGCACCGGAACGTCCAGCCCGGCGCGGCAGAGCGAGCCGCTCTCGTCCGCCAGCACGGCCCCGCGATGGCCAAGGGTGACGGCGACGATCCGGGCCTTGCCGCTGCGGACAAGGCCGTGCGCAGCGTCGCCGATGTCCGCAGGGCCGCCGAACTTGCGCCCGGTCAGCGCCTCGAACTCGCCAAGGCTGGGCTTGATAAGGGCGAGGCCGCCGGTCTCGATCGCGGCAGCAAGGGCGGGGCCGGAGGTGTCGAGGACCATGCGCACGCCTCGACCGGCGCAGGTGTCGGCAAGGCGGGCGTAGAAGTCGTCAGGCACGCCGCGGGGCAGGGAACCGCTGGCCACCAGCCACTCGCATTCGGCGGTGGCGGCGAAGTCGAGCACCGATTGCCACCCGGGCGGTGAGAGTTCCGGGCCTTGGGGTACGAAGCGGAACTCCTGCCCGCTGCTGCGTTCGAACACGGCAAGGCTCATGCGGGTCTGGCCCGACACCGGGATGCAATGGCGCGGTACGCCGATGCGGTCGATCAGGTCGTCCAGCAAGCCGCCGCTGGCCCCGCCCGCGCAATAGGCGGCGGTGACCGGCGCGCCAAGGCGGTGGAGGACGCGGGCTACGTTGATGCCGCCGCCGCCGGGGTCATAGCGTTCGTTGCCGGTGCGGATCTTGTGCGTAGGGCGCACGACATCGGCCTCGCAGGCTCCGTCGATGGCGGGGTTGAGTGTAACCCGTCTTATTCACGGGGTTGGCTACGAAGGGTTGGCGGGAGTGGCATAAGCCTCTGATCTGAATTAGGAACTGGGTGTCTACACCGGCCCTGCTGCAGGGCAGAAAATGCCACAGGCCACACCCGCCATGAACGACGATATCGCAAGCCCCTTCCGATTCCCAGCGGTCGACCGCAAGAAAGTCACAGCCGCGTTCGACGGTGGTCGGCTCACTTCGGACGGCGGCGTTCTGTTGCTGTCGCAGGCCGAGCGCGCGATGGGTATCTGCCAGCGGCTTGCGACTTGCATTGCCGATCCGCGCGATCCTGCGCGGGTGATCCATCGCCTCGACGACATCCTGCGTGCCCGCGTGTTCGCGATCGCCTGCGGCTATGAGGATGCCGACGATCTCGATGCCCTGCGCGACGATCCGGGCTTCCGCCTGGCCCTGGGCAAGCTGCCGGGATCGGGCGCGGGGCTGGCCAGCCAACCGACGATGAGCCGGTGGGAGAATGCACCGATCACGCGCGAGTTGGCGAAGATGCTGGCCGCGATGATCGACATCTACTGCGCCAGCTATCCGGCCCCGCCGGCGGCGGTGACGCTGGATATCGATGATACCTGCGATGTCGTCCATGGCTATCAGCAGTTGTCGTTCTGGAATGGTCATCATGGCGAGCGTTGCTTCCTGCCGATCCATGTCTACGACACCGCCACTGGCCGGCCGGTGGCGATGCTGCTGCGCACCGGCAAGACACCGTCTGGTGTTGAAGCTGCCGGTCACATCCGGCGCCTCGTGCGCCACATCCGCCGGCAATGGCCCGAAACGCACATCACCATCCGCGGCGACGGGCACTATGGGCGGCCCGAGGTCATGGCCGTCTGCGAGGGTTGCGGCGTCGACTACGTGTTCGGCCTGCCGACCAACGCCGTGCTACGCGCCGATCCCGAAATCGTCGTTGCCGCCGATGCCTGTGCGGTCAAACGCGCTCAGCGCCAGTACCCGGTCCTGCGCACCTATGCCGAGACCCGCTACGGGGCCAAAAGCTGGAAGTGCCAGCGCCGCGTCGTCGCCCGGATCGAGGCCAGTACGATGGGCATGGACATCCGCTATGTCGTCACTTCGCTGACCGAAGGCTCGGCCGAGCACATCTATGATACGCTCTACTGCGCGCGCGGTCAGGCCGAAAACCTGATCAAGCTGCACAAGACCCAGCTGGCCAGCGATCGCACCTCGTGCCGCTCTCCCAACGCCAATCAGATGCGCCTCATCCTGCACACCGCCGCATACTGGCTCCTGTGGCGCATTCAGCAGGAAATCCCCAAGGCAGCCTCGCTCGCGACCGCCGAGTTCGCAACGTTGCGCCTCAGGCTGCTCAAGGTCGCTGCCCGCGTCATTGAGAGCGCCACTCGCATCCGTGTCGCCTTCGCGTCAGCCTGTCCCGATGCCTCCGTTTTGAAAGCCATCGCCACCAATCTCAGGCCTGCACCTACTTAGGCGGTGCGGCTGTGCCGCCGAACTCCGAGCTCCATTCCATCAACCTCGAAAAGCCCATTGATCCTGACGCGGTGAAAAATGCCGTCGAAGACGCTCGCCCGGACTACGCCGCCAACGTCAGATCAAGGCCCATCCACTTCGCTGCTGCGGCCTCATGAATAAACCGGGGTAAGGGTGAGGATGCGGTCCATGGATCGGGTCATGCCGTAGCGGGGCGTACCGGCGCAAGCAGATCAGGCCCAAGCGGATTAGATGAGGGCATCCTCGCGGATCATCTGTGCTGCCTTTTCGGCGATCATCATCGTGGGCGCATTGGTATTGCCAGAAGTAATCGTGGGCATGACCCATGCGTCGACCACGCGCAGGGCTTGCGTGCCCATGACGCGAAGGCGGGCGTCGGTGACGCTGCCCATTGCGGCGGTGCCGACGGGGTGGAAGATCGTCGTCGCGATGTCGCCGATTGCGTGCAACAGAGAGGCAGCGTCAACGTGCTCCGGTCCGGGGCGAAGCTCTTGCGGCGCATAGCGGGCGAGCGCCGGCCGGTCGACGATGTGCCGGGTGAGGCGAACGGATTGGAGGGCGACGTCCCGATCAGCCTCTGTCGAAAGGTAGTTCGGGCGGATTGCAGGATGACTGGATGGATCGCTCCGCTCGATATGCGTCGAACCACGACTCGACGGGCGCAGGTTGCACACACTGGCGGTGAAGGCTGGAAAGCGATCAAGCGCGCCGCCGAATGCCTCAAGGCTTAGCGGTTGGACATGATATTCCAGATCGGCCGTCGCCACTCGCGGGCTGGACTTCGCAAAGACGCCCAATTGGCTGGGCGCCATCGCCATGGGGCCAGACCGCTTCAGCGCGTATTCGAGGCCGATCACGGCCTTGCCCCACAAGGTCGAGGCGCGAACGTTCAATGTCGATACGCCGGACACCGCCCATGCGCAGCGAATCTGCAAGTGGTCCTGCAAGTTCTCGCCAACCGCCGGGGCATGTGCGAGGGGATCGATGCCCAATTCTCGAAGGCGTTTGCCATCGCCAATACCGCTCCGTTCCAGAATGGCGGGGGATCCGATCGCACCGGCGCAGAGCAGGACTTCCGCATCGGCCCGCGCTTCGTGCCACGATCCGTTGGAAAGCCACCGTACGCCAACGGCGCGGAAGCCTTCGAACACGACGCGATCAGTCGTCGCGCCGGTCACGATGTGAAGATTGGCGCGCTTTCTGACCGGGCGGAGAAAGGCGTCGGCGGCGCTCCATCGCAGACCACCGCGTTGCGTCACTTCGAACAGGCCCGATCCGAAGTTGTCGCCGTCGTTGAAGTCGCTGGTTGGCGGAATTCCGGCCTGATCGGCCGCGCGTTGGAAAGCATCGAGGATGTCCCAGCGAAGCCGCTGGCGTTCGACCCGGATTTCTCCACCGCCGCCATGCGCGGGACCGTCGCCGGAAAAGTGGTCCTCCGCCCGTTTGAACAGCGGCAGAACATCGTCCCAGCCCCAACCGGGCAGTCCCATCTGTCGCCAGCCATCGTAATCGGCGGCCTGGCCCCGCATATAGATCATGCCGTTGATAGAGGACGATCCGCCCAGAACCTTGCCGCGCGGATAGCGGAGTGCGCGCCCGTTCAGGCCCGCCTCTTCGCGCGTGCTCATGCACCAATCGGTGCGGGGATTGCCGATGCAGTAGAGATAGCCGACCGGGATGCGGATCCAATGATAATTGTCCCGACCGCCTGCTTCCAGCAGGAGGACCCGAACCGACGGATTGGCGCTGAGGCGGTTGGCGAGAACGCAGCCTGCGCTGCCCGCGCCTACGATGATGTAATCGTACCTCTCCATCGCAAAAGGGCAGCACAATCGCGTGGCTTGGGCAAGCAAAAGCCGTGACTACCGGCGGCGACGCCAACGGTCATGCGTGCCGTGCTAGAGGCGGGCCGCGGAGCCTGCGCCGAACCTGTGCGTTTAGGGGCGATGGAACAGAATGCTTGCCGCCTTTGCCGAAAGCACCGCGCGCTCGCGATTGCAATCGTGGCGAGCGTGAGTGTCGCTGGCTGCGATGCGCCTCCCGATCCGGAAAAGTCCGGAACCGAAGCGCCATCGACCCCGCAACCGCCCGTTGAACCGTCACCTCCCGTCGATCCCGATGCGGCACCCATTCCGCCACAGCGGCTGGCCGTCGATCTGACGCGCAACGAGTGGGCGACTGCCGAAAACAAGGCGCAGTGCGCGCCACTTGTCCTGACCAGCGACGGTGGAGCGAAAGGCGAACCGCGCCGCGCGAATTTTGCAGGCGGCTGGGGCGTGGCCTTCGATACCGACGACGTTCGCAGCGCGTTTGGCGTTGCAGGACCGGGGCTGGTCCCGGCTGACTCAGCCGATGGCCAGCGTGCGCGGATACGCGGTCAATGGCCCTATTTCATCGAGCTACCCGATCTGCCGCAGCCCGCATTCGCCGGCTATGGAATAGAAGGGGCCGCGCCGTACAGCACCGATACGCCCGATGGTGTTGGCGATAATTCTTTGGCTTATGTGCGCGTGGCAGGACAGGCCTGTACCTACAATGTGTGGAGCCGCCTTGGCCGCGCACACCTGGAAGTCTTGCTGCAATCCCTTCGCCCCGGTGCCGTGGAATAGGCACCGGGGCGGTAGATCGATCAGCGCTGGGCGACCGTTACGATCGGGTGGGGACCGATTTCGCTGCGGTCGAACGAGATGCGGTTGCCGTCATAATGACCGCGAACCTTGTCGTCCGATACGTAGAGGCGGAAACGGGTTCCGTCCTTTTCCTTGCCGATGATAACGGTAACATCGCCGCGCTGCTGAGTGGTGTAGCTGAATTCCGTGCCTTCGCGCGTGAACTGCTCGCTCTCGGCCTTGGCAAGGCTGGGCGTGGCGATCAGGGCAGAGGCGATGGCGAGAGAGAGAGTAATCTTTTTCATGAAGCAATTCCTTTTTGCTATGGGATTGCCTCAGGTCATCCACTGTCTTTGTGAGATTTAGGATGCATGGAATGGTGCGTTGCAGCAAATGCAATAACCGCATCTCGGTTGCGTTCTTCGCAACTGCACAATTGACGGATCGCTAACCAGCGGCGCGCAAAGGCGTTTCGCACCCCGCCGGTTCGCGGTTTCGTAGTCTTCAGAACAATCCGGGCACTTCGCGCTGCGCCGTCGTCGGGCGCTCTGGCTGCAGCACGCGGCGTCCGCCCGCCGATTGCGCGCTCTGCGCTCCGCCAACGATGGCCGTACAGCTTCGGCCCGCCAGGAAATCGAGAGCACCGGCAACCGACGCCTCTTGCGGGTCGCCAAGCTGGCGGAAAATGTCGTCGTTGGCGCGGCAGGTTACCGGCACAGTCGTCGCAAGGCCGTCGAAATAGTCGGCGTTGCCGTCGGCGTTCTCGGTCCGGAAGGTGACGACGCGCATTCGTTGGTCGCATGCTGCGTTGTCGAAGCCGTATTGCCCCACGGGCTTGCCATAGGTGTTGGTGCCGACCAGCGCCATGTTCGTGCCGAGGTAGGGGATCATCGAATTGATCACCAGCTCGCTGGCAGATGCGCTGCTCGTCGTGCCGATGAAGGCGATCTTCATCGGGGTTATCGATTGCGGCTGGGGGCTGAAATATTCGGTGGTGTTAAGGGAGGCTTTCGAAGGACGCAGCGTCGTTCGGCTGAACACCTCACCGTTCTTGTCCCGGCCTAGCAGGTTGCCCATCAGATCGGCGATGGAGACAAGCCCCCCGCCGTTATACCGCAGGTCGATGATGACCCGGTCGATACCCTGATTGCGGAAGGTCTGGAATGCCGCCCTCAGATCGGGCTCTGCCGTATCGATAAAGGTGCGCAGGTTGATATAGCCGACCTTGGTCCCGTTATCGTCGATAACCTTCGCGCCATAGCGGTCGGAAACCGGATCAAGCGCATAGTCGGTCTTGGTCAGTGCAACCGTGGATTCTACACCTGCTGCCGTTCGAATACGCATGTAGCGCGTAACGCCGCTGTCCGATGGACCGAGCGCATCGCTGAACGCATAGGGTCCGCCGCCTTCCATTATGTCGAACGTGTCGCGCATGGTTCCGGCACTCGTTCCTACGGCAAGAATGCGGGTTCCACGATCGAGGCCGCCGTTCAATGCGGGCGCATTCTCAAACGCCTCTATCACATAGACCGCGTTGTTCACGGTGTCGTAGCCGAGCCGGATGCCGAAACCGGCCTGTGAGCCGGAGGAGTAATAGGCATTTTCCTCGGCAATCGAAGTTACGTAGGTGAAGTACCGGTCCTTACGCTGATCGCGGGCGGGTTTTACCAATGCGTCAATATAGTCCTGCACCGTCGCGTAGGTGGAGGCATTGACCGATTTGTCGATCAGATCGGGGAAAAGGTACCACTCGTCGATCTTGGCAAGGGCAAAAGCCTTTTGATCCGCGAGCGAGCAGGCCGCTGTCGTGCTGGTCGGCGTGGGTGTGGGCGTGCCGCTGATCGGGCTGCCGCCGCTGCCCGATGAAGATCCACCGCCTCCGCCGCAGGCAGCCAGAAGCGCAGTTGCGGCGATTGCTGCTGAAAACTTCGATGCTTTCAAGGTTTCGTTCCCATCCCGTAGGCGCATTGCCCGACATATGATCTCATATGCAACGACTTAGGTGAACTATTGATGACCGCCAAGTCAGACGATATCGCCGCCGTCGATCAAGGCGCGAGCGATAATTCCAAGGCTGCGTTGCATCTGCGCCAGCGGCAGCGTGGAAGCAGCCGTGGCCGCCAAGTCGGTATCGGGCAGGGCGGGCAGATGTACGAACAATCCCGGCGGCGCGTCGATCCCGGCGCAGGGCCCTGATAAGGCAGCGTGGTAGATATGGTTGCAGACATAGCCGCCCGCATCGTCCGATAGTGCGGCAGGAAGCCCGGCGACGCGCAGGCTCTGTGCAATAGCTGCAATATTGGCGGCGGTTTCATGCGCTTCGGCCATTAACGGATCGGGAGCATCAGGAAACCGGCCCGCGGCGTCCGGCCGATCCGGCAGGCACGCCTGCGTTGCCCGCGCCTCCAGCGTTATGCAGGTGGCGCGGTGGCTGTAGCCGGTCATTATTATCGCCGCCGGTCGTTCGGTCAGCGCTTGCAATAGCGTTTCCGGGGCGCGGCGATATTCGGTCGGCAACAGGATACGTTGCGCTTGCTCCAGGATCGTGTCGCCGGAACTGGGAAGCGATTCCAAAAGCGTCCGCGTGGGATTGTCGGCAACCCCGGGGAACGGCGCGAATGCGGTTATGACGATGGGGCGGGGCATGCGTGAGGCTATCGTTTGCAATTCGAAAGCCGTCAAGCATGGCTGTTCAAATTAAGCGCAGATGAACGGAATAGCGCTTTGGGTGAATGCCTCATGAACCGAAGAATTACTCTCGGTTCATGCTCGTTACTTTCCGAATTAGGGATTTTCGTCTTGTCGTTCAGATCTATTCGGCTTGCCGCATTTTCGCCCGATTTGCTGGACCCGTTTCTGACAAGCCCTGTTAACCTTTCGATATGAAGACGAACGCTCACACCCTCCATTCGGCCGGTTCCGCGATTGCCGCGGCGTTGGCCTTGGCTGCAACCCCCTCGATCGCGCAGGAGGCGTCGCAGCTTCCGCAAGACATCGTGGTCCCTACCGTGCCCCAGACGACCGTTCCGCTCGTCGTGGCCAGCGAACCCGCGACCACCACTACGCAACCGATCGTGATCCCCAATGTTGCAGCAACCAGTGAACCCATGGTTGAGCCGATCGCCGAGCCCGAACCTGTTGCGGAAACTGCTCCGGCCGCCACATCGACATCGCGCAGCACGACTACACGACGCGTCGGGCCGGTTGCTCCAGCCGATCCATCGCCCATCTCGGCGGATAATATTATCGCCGAAACCTCGGCTGCCGACGTTCCGTTGATTGACGACGGGGAGGGCGCAGAAGCCTCCGCAGCGCTGCCTACCAGTGATGTTGCCACGCCAGCACCGATCACGACCGGCAACGAAGGATCGAAAGCGAATGCCGATCTGGTGATGGCGGGCGGTGCGGCTGCCCTTGGATTTGGATTTATCGGCCTTTTGATGGCGGGTTCGGCGCGTCGCAGGCGCCGGAACCGCGCCGGGACGGTGGCCGCCGCGCAGACGGAACCGGTCGGTCGGCTGTTCGAGCCGAAGGACCGTGCGGTGAAGTCTGCAACGGTTGCCTCCGTCCCGGCATCTGAGAACGTGCGCGAAACTGCGCCGGTTCGGACTGCGGCGATACCGGAAGGCGGTTTATCGTGGTCCAGCAAATGGAACGATCAAGGCTACGTCAATGCGTCACCCACCTTGGCCGCTGCACCCGCTGCTGCACTGCCCAAGGATGCGGAAGGACGCCGCCGTTTGATCGACCGGCTCACGTATGCGCAGCCTGACGAGACGATCCCGTTCCACTCGCCAAAGGCCCGCCGCCGCCGTGCGCGCCTGATCGTTCAGACCTTGCGCCAGAAGATGCGCGAGCAGCCGAATCTTGATTTCGGACGCTTCTATCGATCCTTCGGACGGCGCAATGCCTACGCATAAGCGCTTAAAAAGCCCCCTCCGGCGCGTAATCGCCGGGGAAAACCGGGCAAAACGGATTGGGCGCCCCTCGCAGGGGGGCGCCTTTTTCCATATGTCCGAAGATGAACACCGTTTGCTTCAAGAGTTCGATACGTAATGCCCAAGTCCTGTCCCGCCTGGCTCGAAAACGCCCTCGGCACCGCGCACGATGGCGCTGGTGATCTGACGGTTGCCGCCGTTGGCGCGGAAAAGCTGCTGGGCGCTGGCGGACTGAAGCTGACCAGTGCCGCGTTCCAGAGTGGCGAGGGTCTGGATCCTTCGTTCACCGCCGATGAAGAAGACGCGGTCGCGCCGCCTCTGGAGTGGAGCCAGCCACCTGCCGGGACGATGGAAATGGCCGTCGTGGTCGAGGATGTTAGCGCCGATGCGCGTTGTCACTGGCTCGTCTGGGGCATCGCGCCGCAGCGGGGCAAGCTGATGGAAGGCGAAACTCCCCCGCGCACTGGCAAAAACGGTGCTGGCAATTCCGACTGGTTGCTGCCCGCGCTTGAAGATGAGGACGAACATACGTTCGTGTTTCAGCTCTTCGCGCTGGACACGCCTCTTTCGCTTAGCCCCGGTGCATCGCGCAAGGCGCTGGTCGAGGCGATGGACGGGCACGTTGTGGGGGTATCGTTGCTTACCGCAACTTACGCTCGCGAGAAGGAAATTGAGGATTGGGACGACATCGACCTGGAATGAGCCGGGTGCGATCAATCGATCCCGTTTGAAAGGGAGCCAAGAGCATGGCCGCCAAGAACAATGCGATCAACAAGCCGGTTGCGGTTTCTCCGACGCTGGAAACCGTCGTCGGCAAGGGCCCGATGTCGCGCGGTGAAGTGACTTCGAAGGTGTGGGAATACATCAAGAAGCACGACCTGCAGGCCAAGGACGACAAGCGCATGATCGAGCCCGACGCCAAGCTGGGCGCGGTGATCGGCAACGAGAAGATTTCGATGTTCAAGATGACCGCTGCGGTGTCGAAGCACCTCGGCTAAGTCCGTGATTCCGTCCGGCGGGGCCAGCCGATGACCCCGCCGGACCACAGGGCCGCCCAGATCAGCGCCGGTTGCAGCAGCATCCGGGGTATGTGGTAGGCCCAGATGATCGTGGCATCCCAGCCACCGTAGGGCTGTGCGAAATCGATCAGCATGTGATTGACGTTTGCGGGCCAGACGCACAGCGCATAGAGCGCCAGACCGACTGCGCCTGCCTTGCGCAGCGACAGGTTCCACGGCTGGATCAACGCGATCGCGCCGGCCGCCTCTGCGATGCCTGTCAGCAGGATGACTTGCTCCGGCTTCGGCACCCAATCCGGCGTTATTCTCAGAAACGGCGCGGGGGCCGCCAGATGCGCATAGCCTGCGATCAGGTAGAGCGCGGCAAGAAGCCAGCGCGTGATCCGCTTTCCCCCGGTTTCGGAACTGCTGCCTCGTCCATCCATTGGGCCATCATGCGCCTGCACTTGCGACTTCTGCAATGACCATCCGCACCGGCATCGGCGGATGGACTTATGCGCCGTGGCGCGAAGCTTTTTATCCGGATGATCTGCGGCAGAAGGACGAACTGTCCTATGCCGCCGGAAAACTGGGCGCTATCGAGGTGAACGGCACTTTCTATCGTCTGCAAAAGCCTGAAACGTTCGCAAACTGGCGTGCTCAGACGCCAGAGGGGTTCGCGTTCGCGTTAAAGGGATCGCGCTACATCGTGACCCGCAAGAAGCTGGCGCAAGCGGGTGAGGCAGTCGACCGGTTCTTTGCGCAAGGCATTGCGGAACTTGGTGACCGGTTGGGGCCGATCCTCTGGCAAATGCCGAAATCCCGCGCGTTCGATGCCGTAGATATGCGGGCGTTCTTCGACCTGCTGCCGGGCAAGGTCGACGGCTTGGCGGTGCGCCACGTTATCGAAGTGCAGAACGAGAGTTTTGCTTGCGCAGAATTCTACAATCTTGCGCGCAGATGCGGCATTGCGATTGCCTATATCGAGGCTCTTGAAGTGCCGACGATCGACGAACGCATCACGGATTTTCGCTACGCACGGATAAAGACGATGCAGTCGCGGCTGAAGCGCGGCCTGCCCAGGGCCGATCTAGAGCGGCTTGCCGAGAAGGCGCTGACATGGGCTGAAGACGGTGGCGACGTTTTTGCGTTCTGCATTAACGGTGCGAAAGAACGGGCACCTGTCGCAGCGATGGCGCTGGCGAAACGGATCGCGACTGGTTGACTATTTGCGGAGGTCGATCCGGCCCAGCATCTGCACGAAGTACGCGGTCGACCAGCCCAGCAGGATAATTCCGCAAATTCCTTCCAACGCGCCAACCATGCGCCATTCCTTCGTCATCGCAACGTCGTCGTACCCGATCGCGCCGTAGGAGATGACCGAGTAATAGACCGCGGTTTCCAGCGTGGGCAGGGCATCGACGATGCGGAAGAATGCCGCAAAGAGCCAGATCTCAATCCCATGCAGGATGAATAGCGCATAGACGATCGCCAGCGTCATCAGGATGCCGCGCACCGAGACCGGGGGCAGGTGCGTGGCGCGCTGGCTCGATTCGGCGGGGTGGATGAAATGCGTCAGCAGCGCGAGCCCAAGGCCGTGCACGGTAACGCACAGCATAATCATCGCCGTTGCCCAGCCAAGTTGCGGCAACAGCATCGTTATCGTCTGTTCGACGGCTTGTCCTTCCAATTGTCTCCTGCCTTCCGGCCCGACGCAATCGCGGGCCGCCATATGAAGTCATCACGCCAACCGGCGCAGCGTTTCCAGATCGCGCGTGCCCGCGTAAAACCCCTCCAGCACGGCACCGAACTTCTCCGGCTTGCGCGCGGCACGTTCGAACAAGGTCATGCTGCTGCGAAGTTTCACGCTGTCGATGGGGCCGAACATATCGTCGGAAGACTTGCGCCCCCACCAATCCAGCACGGCATCGCAACATTCTTCCAGGCGAGGGCCGAGAACATCATGTGCGACATAGGCACGCGCTTCGTCCAACCCGGAGATACCGTAGAAACGTGCCGTGTCGCTGCGACCCAGTCCGACCAATTGGGGGAAAACGAACCACATCCAATGGGTGCGTTTTTGCCCCGCGCGTAGCTCGTCCAATGCATCGGCATAGATGCCGTCCTGCGCTTCGACGAAGCGCGACAGGTTCGGCATCCGTTCAGTCCTTGTGCTCGGGAAGGCCCTTGCGACTGGTGGAGGCAAAGTCCTCCAGTTCCTTCTCGCTCATCGAATCGTACATCTCTTTCGAGGCGCCTTGCAGGTCTTCGACCTTGGTGTCGCCGCGTTTGGCGGAAAGGGCAGCGCCCGCCGCCTTTTGCTGGGCTTTGGACTGCGCGGGCATCAGTTCGCGGCCTCCAGCTCTGAACCCAGCTTCAGAACCTTGTCACCGTCCTCCTGCTTGATCAGGTAGGCGGGATTGTCCTCGCTGCCGTTTTTCTTGATCTTGCTGCCCTTCAGGGTGCGCTCAACCTCACGTTCGAAGCGCTCCTCGATTTGGCCCTTGGCTGTGCCGTTGCCCCAGCTCCATTGTACATGCTGGTCCTTGCGGAACTTGTTGTCCGCCATCACTCGGCGCTTTCGGCCGGGGCTGGATCGGTCGTGGTCGTTTCGACATCCGCAGCCGCGGGCGAACTGCTCAGTTCCGCGCCGCTGGGCGTCGGATCGTCAGCCGTTGCAGCGCCCGTTACCCAGACGATCGTCATCGCTGCCGCCGCCAGGAACAGGCTGATCAGCAGGACATAGCGTACGATGTGCGGCGTGCTGCCCGCGCGGGCTTCGGTGGTCGTGACGTCGACTTCGTCGCCGTGGCGTTCCATATTCTCAAACTCCTGTGTTCGATCGTGTTGCGACCGGTTGCGGCGCGCGGGTCA
The DNA here is from genome assembly GCF_001028705.1 of Croceicoccus naphthovorans. Taxonomy (NCBI): domain Bacteria; kingdom Pseudomonadati; phylum Pseudomonadota; class Alphaproteobacteria; order Sphingomonadales; family Erythrobacteraceae; genus Croceicoccus; species Croceicoccus naphthovorans. The sequence continues at coordinate 1,437,553 of NZ_CP011770.1, forward strand.
TGCGCGCCGCCCTTCACACAGGAAAACGGGATTGCCGCCGGTTTCGTTCCGCGCCGATTGGCCGGAAGGGTCCAAATCAGGGGCGAAGCAGCTCGTTGATGCTGGTTTTCGACCGGGTCTGCGCGTCTACGGTCTTCACGATAACCGCGCAGTACAGCGATGGTCCGGGCGTGCCATCTGGTAGCGGCTTGCCCGGCATCGCGCCAGGTACGACGACCGAATAGGGCGGTACCTTGCCCATGTGCACTTCGCCGGTTGCGCGGTCGACGATGCGGGTCGATGCGCCAAGATAGACGCCCATCGAAAGGACCGCACCCTCGCCGACATGCACGCCCTCTGCTACTTCGGCACGCGCGCCTATGAAGCAGTTATCCTCGATGATCACCGGTCCGGCTTGCAGCGGTTCCAGCACGCCGCCGATGCCCGCACCGCCCGACAGGTGGACGTTCTTGCCGATCTGCGCGCACGAACCGACGGTCGCCCAGGTGTCGACCATCGTGCCTTCGTCAACGAAAGCGCCGATGTTAACGAAACTGGGCATCAGCACCACGCCCTTGGCGATGTACGAACCGCGACGCGCGACGGCACCTGGGACGACGCGGAAGCCGGCCTCGGCAAAGCGCGTGTCGCTCCAACCGGCGAACTTCGACGGGACTTTGTCATAGGCCGGGGCACCGGCAGAACCGTCGGGCACGATCTCGTTATCGTTCAGGCGGAACGACAGCAGAACCGCCTTTTTCAGCCACTGGTTCACGACCCATTCGTCGCCCTGCTTCTCGGCCACGCGCGCCTCGCCCGAATCGAGCATGGCCAGCGCCTTTTCGACATTGGCGCGAACGTCCGTGCTTTCGGGCGTGACATTGGCGCGATCTTCGAAGGCGGCGTCGATGGCGGAGATCAGGCTGGCGTGGTCGGTCATGGGGTCTGCGGCATCCTTGGCATAAAGCGGTACGAATTTCGCATTGCCGCCTAGTGCGCAAAACCCACGGGGGCAAGCCGAGCTTTGGACTATCAGGGTTGCACAAAGGGTCTCGCAAATTTCGCGGCGCTATTGCGAAGGTAAATATTCACCGAATATCCATCGTCTTGCGGGTATTCGCAATATCCGAAGGGGTCTGTTCGATCAAAAGGGTACGGGCATTGCAGGGTCGTCGCACATTTCAGTTTGCCTTGTCGGGATGCGCCATTGCCGCGCTGGCTGCTTGTGGCGGTGGAGGCGGCGGTGGCGGAGGCGGGGTGATCTCGACCCCGGCACCCGCCCCGGCTCCAAGCCCCACGCCCAGTCCGAGCCCATCGCCGACACCCACGCCGACTGCATCGTTCAACACGCAGGAATACCGCACGTCCGATGGGCCCGCGCAGCACAATGCCGTGGCCGCCTGGCAGGTCGGGGTGACGGGGCAGGGCGTGGCCATCGCCGTGATCGACAGCGGAATCGACAGCGACAGCCGCGAATTCGCGGGGCGCATCTCTCCGTTTTCAATGGATGTGGCGGGCAATCGCGCCATCGATGACGAGGATGGCCACGGCACGCAGGTGGCCATGGTCGCCGCCGCTGCGCGCGATAACTATGGCGTGATGGGCATTGCCTATGATGCGACCGTCGTGGCCCTGCGCGCCGATGCGCCGGGCACGTGCAGTAATTTCGACCCGACTGACTCTTCAAGCGGTTGCTCGTTCTTCGACGATGACATTGCCGCGGGGATCGACCGGGCGATAGAGGCCGATGCGCGGGTCATTAACATCTCGCTGGGCGGAGGTTCGCCAAGTCTCGCGCTGACCAATGCGATGGTCCGCGCGGCCAATGCCGGGATCGTCGTCGTGGTGTCGGCGGGCAACGATGGCGGGTCGATCGATCCGCGCCTTGATCCCGACAACCCTGATCCATTCGCCAGCGGCTTGCTTGCCGCCGCGCCGCAGAACGTAATCATCGTCGGTTCGGTTGATGAGAATGACCAGTTCTCGGCTTTCAGCAACAAGGCCGGATCGGACGCCAATTTCTTCATTACAGCGCGGGGTGGGGATGTGTGCTGCGTCTATCAGGACGGAGAGCTCTATATCGAGGTCGAGAATGGCACCGAATACATCTACGTCAACAACGGCACCAGTTTCTCTGCCCCGCAAGTCGCTGGAGCGGCGGCTTTGCTGGCGTAGGCTTTTCCGAACCTGACCGGGGCAGAGATCATCGACCTGATCCTGAACGGCGCGCGCGAGGCGGGTGCGGCTGGGGTCGACGCGGTCTTTGGGCATGGCGTTCTGGATATCGCGGGCGCGATGGCACCGCAGGGGCAGCTTTCGCTGGCCGGGACCGAAACGGCGGTGGTGCTTGGCGATGGCACTGGCGTGCTGGGGCCCGCGATGGGCGATGCGGCGCGGCGGTTGCCGCTCTCGACCGTTATCCTCGACGGATACGATCGCGCCTATTCCGCCAACCTTGCCGCCGGAATCGGCAACGCAAGGCTCGACCCCAAGCTGTACGACGCGGTTTCGGGCCGCACGCAGGGTCTGGATGTGAAGGCGGGCGAGACGTCCATCGCCTTTACCGTCGATCCGGGCAGCGTCCGTGCGGCGCAGCCTGTTCCACTGCGGCTGGACGACGAACATGCGGAAAAAGCGCGCCTTCTGGCCGCACGCATCGCAACGCGGATCGCGCCGAATACGCAGTTGGCCTTTGCGCTGCGCCAAGGCGCGCAGGGTCTCGAAGCTTCGCTGGCGGGCAAGGTGCGCCCGGCGTTCCTGCTGGCGGGCGAGGGCGGATCGAACCTTGGCTTTACGGCGCGCGGCGATGGCGCGGTTGCGGTGCGCCACGCGATGGGGCCGCTTGGTCTTACGGTCAGCGCCGAGACGGGCGATGTCTGGACCGACCGGATTGCGCATGACGGGTTCGACCGGGGCCAACAGGCAGGATTTGCGCGATACGGCGGGGCCTTGGACTGGTCGCGCGGCGCGGTCGATCTGGCGGTCGGGGCAAGCTGGCTGGCGGAGGACGAGACGGTGCTCGGCGCACGCTTTGCCGACAGCATCGGCGCGGGCGGGGCGGAGAGCCTGTTCTTCGATGCGACCGCAGGCTGGCAGCCCGCACCGGGCTGGTCGCTGACGGCGGACTATCGGCGCGGTTTCACGATGCCGCAGGCCGCAGGCATGGTCGAAAGCGGTTCGCGCTTTCAGAGCAGCGCGTGGAGCGTTGATGCGCAGAAGGTCGGCGTGCTGCTCCGTGGCGATGCGCTTGGCCTGCGGATCGCGCAGCCCTTGCGGGTCGAGAACGGCGGAATCGCGCTGACCTTGCCGACCGGTTGGGACTACGCGACAGAAACTGCCACGTTCGGCCGCCGAACTCTGTCGCTAACGCCCAGCGGGCGCGAAATCGATGGCGAGGTGCGCTGGACCGGCCCGTGGATGGGCGGCAACCTGACGGCCAGCCTGTTCTATCGTCGCGATCCCGGCCACGTCGCCAGCATCGCGGACGACAAGGGTGCTGCTTTGCGCTGGTACGCGAAGTTCTAGATCAGGCGCCCGGCGGCGGATTGTTGTCCAACAATTCGCGTACGAAACTGACCAGCCCTGTCTGGCGTTCACGCCGCATGCGTTCGGCCTGAAGGATTTCTCGCACCTGCTCGAAACAGCGGTCCACGTCGTCATTGACCACGACGTAGCGGTATTCCGACCAGTGGCTGATTTCCGCGCGCGCGCGTTCCATGCGGGCGTCAATCACCTTGGTATCGTCAGTCCCGCGCGCGATCAGGCGGCGGCGCAACTCGTCAATGCTGGGCGGCAGGATGAAGACCGGTACCACGTCTTCATGCGCGCGTTGGTTCAGCTGTTGCGTGCCTTGCCAGTCGATGTCGAACAGGAAGTCGCGCCCGTCCTTCATCCCGTTCCAGATCTGCGCCTTGGGCGTGCCATAACTGTGCCCGAAGACATGCGCCCATTCCAGGAAGGCGTGCTCTTCGACCATCGTGTCGAACGTTGGCTTGTCGACGAAGTGATAGTCCTTGCCCTCGACTTCTCCGGGCCGCATCGGGCGGGTGGTTGCCGAGACGGACAGGAATATCTCTGGGTCGGAGGCCAGCAGTTTGCGCGCGATCGTCGTCTTGCCCGCGCCGGATGGCGAAGACAGGATGAACATCAGGCCGCGCCGTTTCAGGCCGGGCGCACCGTCGTCTTCGGGCCAGTTCTCTTCGGATTGGTCAGCCATGCGCGCTGATGGCCGCGGCACGGGGCCCCGGTCAAGCGCGCAAAGCGATGTTTTGCCCTTTTACAGTCCGGATTTCTCGGCGTTGGCCATCCGCTCGCGCATCTGCTTGCGCCCTTCGGAGCGGGCAGTGCGCTTTCCGCGAGAGCGATCCCACAGGGATTTGGCCAGAATGCCCGAGCCCACGATCGCTGCACCGGGCAACGATCGGGTGGCGATGCGTGCGACGGCAACGGCGGCCAGCGTTTGCGCCATAGAGCGCCCCTCGACCACCTTTTCGGCGTCATCCTTGCTGTACCGTGTGCGCAGCAGGGCTTTCTCGGTGAAATGCCGCGCCAGCCGTCCGGCACCGCGCAAGGCGATGTCGGTCACGATGAGATTGGTCATCGGGTTGGGGCTTAATCCGGGAATGCGGCGCTTTGGCATTGCGGTCCTCTGTTCTTCATCGGGCCGCCGGACAGGTGGCCCTTATTTCTTCTTGCCGAAATCGACGGTCACCACGTTGGAGCCATCGTCGGGGGGCTTGTATCGGAAACGTCGCCGACGCCCGCCAGTTCCGAATCGTTCTCCGCATCTTCGTGCGGTTCGGGCAGGTCGCTGGTTTCCACCGCCTGGAATTGCAGCCCGAAATCGACCGCCGGATCGACAAAGGCGGTGATTGCCGCGAAGGGAATCACCAGCTTGGCCGGGATCTGGTTAAAGCTTAGCCCGACCGAGAAGTGGTCTTCCTCTACCGACAGGTCCCAGAACTTGTTCTGCAGAACGATCGTCATCTCGTCCGGGAACCGGGCACGCAAGTCTGCGGGGATGGAAACCCCCGCCGCGCCGGTCTTGAAGGTGATGTAGAAATGGTGCGCCCCCGGCAGCTCGCTGCCCGAGGTTTCTACTTCGTGCAATACGCGTCCGACGACGGCGCGCAGCGCTTCCTGCACGATTTCGTCATAGGGGATCAGGCTGTCCGGTGGGCTCTCGCTCATGCGGCACGGATTGGCCCCTTGGGCGGGCCGGGTCAAGCGGGAAAACGGGCTATTCCCGGCGATATTGCTTGCTGGATCGGTTGCAGGGTGGGGGTTAACCCACTGACATCGGTATAAAAGCGAGGCAGGATGCGGCCTATGGTGCGCAAGGCGTCTTGCACCCTGCGGCAGCGCGCCTATAGCGACCCTCATGCGTACCGGAACGATCAGCCGAAACACCAAGGAAACCGCCATTGAGGTCGTCGTAAACCTCGACGGGACGGGCGAGTACGACATCGCCACCGGGATCGGGTTTCTCGACCACATGATCGAGCAGTTTTCGCGCCATTCCCTGATCGACGTGACGCTTAAGGTCGACGGCGACCTGCATGTCGATCAGCACCATACCGTCGAAGACAGCGCCATCGCGCTGGGTGAGGCGTTGTTGCAGGCGATGGGCGAAAAGCGCGGAATTGCGCGGTACGGACAGGCCTATTCGCCGATGGACGAGACGCTGGCCCGCGTCGCTCTCGATATTTCGGGGCGTCCGTGGCTGGTCTGGAAAGCGGGCTTTTCGCAGCCGCGTCTGGGCGAAATGGATACCGAGCTGTTCGAGCACTGGTTTCAGTCTATCGCGCAGGCGGCGGGGATCACGCTCCACGTCGAGCTGATGTATGGGCAGAACAACCATCACATTATCGAGGCGATCTATAAGGGTTTCGCCCGTTCGATGCGGCAGGCGGTCGAGTTGGACCCTCGCAAGGGCGATGCGATTCCCTCAACCAAGGGTCTGCTTGGCAAGGGTACGATAGAGGCCTGACCCGATGCCTTCGCACGTCGCCCTTATCGACTACGGCGCAGGCAACCTGCAGTCGGTAGCCAACGCCTTGCGTGCCGCCGGGGCGGAGCAGGTAAAGGTCAGCGGCGACCCCGAAGTCGTTCGTGTCGCCGAACGTATCGTCTTGCCGGGCGTGGGGTCATTCGCGCATTGTATCAAGGCCTTGCGGGCGATACCTGGCATGGTTTCCGTCATGGAAGAGCGTGTGCTGGATGGCGGCGCGCCGTTCCTGGGCATTTGCGTCGGCATGCAATTGCTGGCCACGCGCGGTGTCGAGCATGGCGTGCACAAGGGGCTGAACTGGATCGCGGGCGAAGTCCTGCCGATCGAGGTGACCGATCCAGCGATCAAGGTCCCGCACATGGGCTGGAACGACGTTGCGCCGATGAGGCACCACGACGGTGCCGAACTGATTGAGCGCGGCGAGGCTTATTTCCTCCACTCTTACCACTTCGTGGCCGACGAGGGCCGCGACATCGCCGCGATCAGCGACCACGGCGGTGCGATCACCGCGGCGATTGCGCGCGACAACATCCTTGGCGTGCAGTTCCACCCGGAAAAGAGCCAGCGCTACGGCATCGAATTGCTCGAAGCGTGGCTGAACTGGAAGCCCTGAGCCTAACAAGCCTGAGAAAGACCTGAGAATGATCGTTTTTCCCGCAATCGACCTTAAGGGCGGTCAGGTCGTCCGGCTTGCCGAAGGCGATATGGATCGCGCGACTGTTTATGGCGACAATCCTGCCGCGCAGGCGAAGATTTTTGCCGAAGCGGGGGCGATGCACCTGCATGTCGTCGATCTAGACGGATCGTTCGCGGGTGAGGCGCGCAACCGCGAAGCGGTTGAGGCCATCGTCGACGCGTTCGAAGGCTATGTGCAACTGGGCGGCGGCATTCGCACGCCCGAGGTGGTCGAGGCTTGGTTCGATGCCGGCGTGGCGCGGATCGTGATGGGTACGGCTGCGCTGAAAGACCCGCAGTTCGTCAAAGACATGGCCCGCGAATACGAAGGCGGGATTGTCGTTGCGGTCGATGCCAAGGACGGCATGGTCGCCACGGCGGGTTGGGCCGATGTGTCCGACGTGCCGGTAGTCGACATGGCGCGCCGGTTCGAAGATGCGGGCGTCGCATCGCTGCTGTTCACCGACATCGGTCGCGACGGGATGCTAAAGGGCTGCAATATCGAGGCGACGGTCGATCTGGCACGTTCGGTCGACATTCCCGTCATCGCCAGCGGCGGGGTGAAGGGGCTGGACGATATCCATATCCTTTCGCTCCACGCGAACGAGGGTATCGAGGGCGTGATAACGGGCCGCGCGATCTATGACGGGCGGCTGGACCTTGCCACAGCGCTCAAGATGGCGGCGCGGGACTGACCTCGCTATGATGCGCGCTTTCGGAGTTTTCGCATGACTGTTCGCGTCCGCGTGATTCCCTGTCTAGACGTTGCCGAAGGGCGCGTGGTGAAGGGCGTGAACTTCGTGGAATTGCGCGATGCGGGCGATCCGGTGGAGCAGGCGCGCGCATACGACCTTGCTGGGGCGGACGAGCTTTGCTTCCTTGACATATCGGCCAGCCACGAAGGGCGCGGCACTCTGATCGAGGTCGTGCGGCGCACCGCTGAAGTGTGCTTCATGCCGCTCACGGTTGGCGGCGGGGTGCGTAGCGCAGACGACGCGCGCGAGCTTTTGCTGGCTGGGGCCGACAAGGTGGCGGTGAACTCTGCCGCCGTCTCTCGCCCGGAAGTCGTGGCCGAGATCGCCGAACGTTTCGGAAGCCAGTGCGTGGTTGCCAGCGTCGACGCGCGCAGGGTCTCGACAAAGGGCGTTTGTGGACCGCGTGTGGATAACCCTGCGGACAAGTCCGGGGATGGCGCTGGGGAAAGCCGGTGGGAAATCTTCACCCACGGTGGACGCAAAGCGACCGGGATCGATGCGATCGAACATGCGCGGCGTTTGGCCGAGATGGGCGCGGGCGAATTGCTGGTGACTTCGATGGACGGTGACGGAACGAAGAAAGGCTATGACCTCGACCTGACCCGGACGATCGCCGATGCGGTTGGAATTCCGGTGATTGCCAGCGGCGGCGTCGGTACGCTCGAGCACTTGGTCGAGGGGGTAACGAAGGGCCATGCCAGCGCCGTTCTGGCGGCCAGCATCTTTCATTTTGGCCAGCACACCATCGCAGAGGCGCACGATGCCCTGCGCGCGGCGGGTTTGCCCGCGCGAAGTTGATTGTCGAGCCGTATCGGCGGTTCGTCGTGCGCGGTCTTGCCAATTTCGTAACACTTGGTTACGGGCGCAACCAAATCGCGCACTGTCCGGACCCCCATCTCTATGCGTACCATTTTCCTAGCGGCGGCCTCGCTGTCGCTTGCATCCTGCGCCACGACGGCGACCGCACCTGTCACCGCCCCCGACGCGGCGGGCATCGAAGGCGACGTGCGTTATCTTGCGTCCGATGCCTTGGCCGGACGCCAGACGGGGACAGAGGGGTATCAGAAGGCCTCGCAATATGCGGCGGATCGCTTTGCGGCATTGGGCGTGGCCCCTGGCGGCGATAACGGCACCTATTTTCAGGCCGTGCCCCTGCGCATCAGCAATTATGGCGATGAAGCGAAGAACACGCTGACCTTTTCCGGCCCCGGCGCCCCCACCGATTGGGTGAAGTTCGAGGATTACATCCCGGATTCGCTCGGCGACGAGGCTAGCGGATCGATTGAGGCGCCCTTGGTTTTCGTGGGCCGGGGCTATGTCGATGCGCGCTATGGCCGCGACGATTTCGCCGGTGTCGACGTCAAGGGCAAGATAGCCGTCGTGATCAGCGGCGCGCCCAGCTTCCTTGGCGGTGAAGAGCGAGCTTATTTCAACGGGCGTGCCTCACGCGAATTACAGGCACGCGGCGCGGTCGGCATGATCTCGCTGCAGACCGAGCAGTCGACCAAGAACTTTCCGTTCGAGGAACTGGTCGGCTATTACCGCCATCACCCTGAAGCGACATGGCTTGCTGCGGACGGCACCCCCTATAACGAGCGGCCCGGCCTGCGCGGCTATGCCGCCGTCAACGTCGATGCGGCGCGGTCGTTGATGGCGGCGCGGCAGATCAATTTCGACGAAGTCGTCGACAAGACGAACAAGGCCGATGGTGCGGTTCCCGCGTTCGACATGAACATGACCGCGCGCATCGGCTGGGACCGGACGTTCAAGACTGTCGAGAGCCGCAACGTCATAGGCCTGATCCCCGGATCCGACCCGAAGCTGCGCGACGAATACGTGGTGATGACTGCGCACCTGGACCATCTTGGTTCGATGGAGGCGGACGACAGCGGCGACACCATCGCCAACGGCGCGATGGACAACGCCAGCGGCAGTGCGATCATGATCGATCTTGCTCGCCGCCTTGCGATCAACCCGCCGCGCCGGTCGGTGCTCGTCACCTTGGTCACGGCGGAAGAGATGGGCCTGATCGGTTCGTCCTACAACGCGCAGAACCCGGTGGTTCCGGCCGATAGCGTGGTGGCCAACGTCAACATCGACATGCCCATGCTGACCTACCCGATCAGCGACGTGATCGCTTATGGCGGCGAACGGTCGACCCTGTTCCCGGTGATCGAGGCCGCGACCACGCGTGCTGGCGTTGCGCTGGCACAGGACCCCAACCCGGATGAGGCTTTCTTCGTCCGTTCGGACCACTATTCCTATATCAAGGAAGGTGTGCCCTCCGTCTATCTCGATAGCGGACCGGGCAACGGCGGTCAGGAAGCGCTGCTCTCGTTCATCGAGGCGCACTACCATCAACCGTCTGACGAGGTAGACCTGATCGACTACGATCAGGCCGCGCGTTTCGCCGATCTCGGGTATGAGATCGCATTCGGTATCGCGAATATGGACACGCGACCGGTGTGGAAGAAAGGTGACTTCTTCGGCACTGCCTTCGACGGCCCGATGGCTCCCTAAAGCCGGGCTAATTCTCCTCGATAGTCGCTGTCCATCTGCGGTGGGGCGGGCTGCATGCCCCCCCCAATGGCTCGTCCCACCGCAGAAAATTTCTGACGTCCGCCGCTGTTCCGCCGCCCGGTCCATTGCCGTGGGCGGCCCCTGCGCCTACGTCTCGCTGCGCCACGCCGGTCCGGTCCGGCACGAAGGGGGCTGATCATGCATGAAGGCGGTGCCGGCGGTATGCTGTCAGAGGGGGTGATCCTCCTTGGCTTCGCGCTGGCCTTCGTGCTGCTTTTCCGCCGCCTCGGGCTGGGGGCGACGCTGGGTTATCTGGTCGCGGGCGCAGTCGTCGGGCCGCAGGTGCTGGGCCTTGTCGGCGGGGCAGAGGCCAAGATCAACATCGCCGAACTCGGCATTACGCTGCTGCTATTCATCGTCGGTCTGGAACTCGCGCCAAGCCGGTTGTGGCGGATGCGGCGCGAGATTTTCGGCTTGGGGCTAGCACAGGTCGCCCTGTGCGGTCTGGCGGTCAGTGCGGTGATCTATACCTTCACCGGCTTCAGCCTTGCCGCATCGCTGGCCATCGGGCTGCCTCTAGGCTTGTCCTCGACTGCCCAGGTCCTGCCGATGCTGCAAAGTGCAGGACGCTTGCGAACTCCGTTTGGGGAGCGGGCCTTCGCGATCCTGCTTTTCCAGGACTTGTCGCTGATCCCGCTAATCACGATCATCGCCGCGCTCAGCCGCAATCCGGAGGTGCAGGAAGGCCCGCCGGGTTGGCAGCTTGCGGTAATCTCTGTCGTCGCGATCGCGGGTCTGATCCTTGCGGGCCGCTTCCTGATCCGCCCGCTGTTCCGCCTGATCGGCGTATTGGGAGAGCGGGAGATGTTTGTCGTCGCCGCGCTGTTCACGATCGTTGCGGCGGCGGCCTTGATGCAGATGCTCGGCCTGTCGACCGCGCTCGGTGCATTCATCGCAGGGGTCATGCTGGCCAGTTCACCATATCGGCATGAGCTGGAGGCGGACGTTGAGCCGTTTCGCTCCATCCTGCTCGGCCTGTTCTTTCTGTCGATCGGAATGCTGCTAGACCTCAGCGCCATTGCCGAGCGGCCTGCCTTCGTCGCGCTGATGGCGCTGGCGCTGATCGCGACCAAGACGGCGGTCATCTTCGCTATCGGCCTGCTGATCCGTATGGAATGGCGCAACGCGCTCGCCTTGGGCCTCTTGCTCAGTCAGGGCGGCGAATTCGGGTTTGTGTTGTTCGCACAGGCGCAGGACGGATTGCTGATTGCGCCAGAGGCGGCGAGCCTGTTCGGGGCGGTAGTCACGATATCGATGGCGGCGACGCCGTTCCTTATGATGATTATGAAACGCTTTCGCGCCGCGCCGGATGCTGGCGCAGAGCGTGAAGGGCCGAGTGCTGACGGGGCCAGTGCTGTCGTCGTCGGCTATGGCCGTTTTGGCCAGACGGTGGCGCAGATGCTGGTCGCGGCGGGTATTCGCGTCACGATCATCGATAGCGATGTCGAGATGATCGACGTGGCCAACAATTTTGGCGCGCGCGTCTATTTCGGCGATGGCACGCGCATAGACCTGTTGCGGCAGGCGGGGGCACACGATGCGCGCGCGGTGCTGTTCTGTATGGACGGGGAAGGGGCCGGACCCGACCTAATCTCTGCAGTGCGCGAACATTTCCCCGATACCGCGATCTTCGTCCGCGCCTTCGACCGGCGCGGCGTGATCCGGCTGGCCGGAACGCCGGCGGACTTCGTGGTGCGCGAAATGTTCGAAAGTGCGATCGCCATGGCGCGCAAGGCGCTGGAAAAGCTGGGCGAGAGCCTTGAGGCCATCGACGAGGCGGAGAGCGCCTATCGCGAGCGGGACTGCGACCGGATGGAGCAACAGATCAGCAGCGGCGACCTGCGAAGCGCGCGCGATCGCATCTTCGTGCAGGAAGATTGAGCGGTGGTTGAGCCCCGGCTGTTGCTTTTGGCCGAGGCTCGCGTCAAAGCCTGACGCATGACCGACAAGACCCTGTCCACGCTGCACCGCTTGACCGCCACGATCGAGAGTCGCAAGGGCGGCAATCCGAACGAAAGCTATGTCGCAAAGCTGTTCGATCGCGGCCCCGACTATGCCGCGCGCAAGCTGGGTGAGGAGGCGGTTGAAACCGTCGTCGCCGCGCTGGCCGGTTCGGACGAGGAACTGGTGGGCGAAGCGGCGGACGTGATCTTCCACCTTGCCGTCGTGCTGGCATCGCGCGACCTGACGCTTGCCGACGCGCTGGCCGAACTGGACCGGCGCGAAGGCGTGTCGGGCATCGTGGAGAAGGCATCGAGGACTCCGGAATGAGCCCCGTCGACCCCAAGGCACCCTACGACGATAACAACATCTTCGCGAAGATCCTGCGTGGCGAACTGCCCTGCACGAAGGTGTACGAGGACGAATGGGCCTTCGCCTTCGAAGACATTGCCCCCGTCGCGCCGATCCACGTGCTGGTCGTGCCGAAGGGCAAGTACGTCAGCTGGGACGATTTTTCCGAACGCGCCCCGGCGGAAGAGATCGCCGGTTTTGTCCGCGCCGTGGGCAAGATCGCACGCGACATGGAACTCGTCGATGCGGGTTATCGCCTGATCAACAACATCGGTCCGCAAGGCGGGCAGATCGTGCCGCACCTGCATGTCCACCTGCTGGGTGGGCGGGTCATGGGCCCGATGTTGACGCCGGGCTGAGCCACATCATCGCCGGATTTCTGAATCGCCGATGAATCCGGCCTTCCACAGGCAAAAATAAGCCGCTTGTGCGACGAATCGAGGCGCGGCTATGAAACCGCCTGCCATGTCAGAGCCGCTTCCGACACCGATCACCGGATCGTTACGCGACGGCGTGCATTACTACCCCGTGCGCGTTTTCTATGAGGATACGGACCTGACCGGCGTCGTCTATCATGCCAACTATCTACGCTGGTTCGAACGGGCCCGTTCGGACCTGCTTGACGTGTTGGGCGTGGATCAGCGTGCCGCGATGGAGGCGGGCGAGGGGCATTACGCCATCTCCGACTTGTCGATCCGCTATGCCGCCCCAGCGCGGCTGAGCGATGCGGTGCTGGTCGAGACGCGGTCAAACCGTATCGCCCGCTCATTCGTTGAGATGAACCAGCGCGCCACCCGCGATGGCGACCTGCTGGCAGAGATGGACATTCGCGTCGCATTCGTTTCCCCCGAAGGCCGCCCGCGTCGTCAGCCCGAAAGCTGGCTTGCCGCCTTCGACACTCTTTCCCCTTTGACCTGAGGCCACGCCCTTGCTCGCCACGATCCTGCTTCCAGACCTGCTGTCCGTTGCCGTTCCGGCTGCCACCACCACCGCTGCGCCGACGCGGCTGGACCCGGTGCAACTCTTCCTCGATGCCGATATCGTCGTTCAGGCGGTGATGGCGGGTCTGATCCTTGCCTCGATCTGGGTCTGGGCGATCATCGTCTCCTTTTCGATGAAAATGGGCAGCATCGACCGCCGCAACCGCGCGTTCGAGGAACGGTTCTGGCAGGCAGACGATATCGAACCGCTGGTGCGCAGCGATGCCGACCTGCCTTCGCGCCGCATCGCATCGGCGGGCATCGGTGAATGGAAAGCTTCGACCCGCGGCGGCGTGAAAGACCGTGACGGCCTGCGCCAGCGGCTGTCCAGCACATTGGATGCCGCCGTCACCAACGAGAGCGATACGCTGGCCGAGAAGCTCAACTTCCTCGCCACCGTAGGGTCGGTCGCGCCGTTTGTCGGCCTGTTCGGCACCGTGTGGGGCATCATGAACAGCTTTTTCCAGATCGGCGCGCAGGAGAACACCTCGCTGGCGGTCGTCGCGCCCGGCATTTCGGAGGCTCTGTTCGCTACCGCCATCGGGCTTTTCGCGGCCATTCCCGCGGTCATCGCCTACAACCGCTTTTCGCACCGGGTGAATGCGTTCGAGACAAAGCTTTACCGCTTTTCCGACCGGTTCAACGCCTCGCTCAGCCGCGAACTGGAGGCGATGTAAGTGGGCGCAAGGCTCGCATCGCCGGGCGGGGGACGCGGACGCCGGGGCAGGGGCGGTCGCGCCCCGATGGCCGAGATTAACGTGACGCCGATGGTCGACGTCATGCTGGTGCTGTTGATCATTTTCATGGTCGCCGCGCCGCTGTTGGTCGCAGGCGTTCCGGTCGATCTGCCAGACAGTCAGGCAGAGGCGCTGGACAATCAGGACCGGCAAGTGACCGTCAGCCTCGACGAACAGGGCCTGATCTACATCGACGAAACGCGCGTCCCCGCCGGGGCTTTTGCAGAGCGTTTGGCCATGATTTCGCCCAGCGGTCAGACCGCGCCGCCGGTGGTGCTACGCGCCGACCGTGCGCTCGATTACGGGCGGGTCGTGGCGGTGATGGGCGCGCTGAACAAGGCGGGTTTCCGACAGATTTCGTTGGTCACCCACGGTTCATCGGAAAGCCCATAGGCCTGAACGAATGCGTCTAGCCACGCCCTTCTCTGAAATCGGCCATGCCGCCCGGTTCGGGCGCGACGACCGCTTGGGCCTTGCCGTCGCACTGGCCCTGCATGTCGTCTTGGTGCTGATCCTTGCCTTGTGGGACAAGGATGCGCCGAAGATGGACGTGCCAGACCGGATCGCGGTGACCGTGTCGGACGAGATCGCGCTGGAATCGATTTCGCCCAACCCGATGGCCAACCCCGCGCCATCGGTCGGGGCGGAGATCGGTGAAGCGCAGCAGGCATCGCAGGCCGTGCAATCCACCGTGGCCCCACGCGAAGTGGCGGAAACCCGCCCTGCGCTCGTCCCCGCTCCGTCGCAGACGCGCGCTCAGCCCGCAGCGCCCAGCAAACCGCAACCCGCTGACCGATCCGACCGTCGCCGTCCCGATGCGCCCTCGCAGGGCAGCCGGATCGGCAACGACTTTCTGACCGGCACTGGCGGCAGAGGCAGCGATGCGGATCAGCCCGCAGCCCGCGCCGGGCCGTTGACGGCCGCCTCGCTGTCCAGCGCGATCAGCCGCCAGCTGCGCCCGCATTGGAATGCGCCGCAGGGCGTGGATGCGGAAAAGCTCGTAACGATACTGTCGTGGCAGATGAACGCGGACGGTTCCTTGAAAGGGCGTCCGCAGGTCGTCAGCCAGGCGGGTATTACCGACAGCAACAGCGCACAGGCCGACCGCCATGCCGAACTCGCCATCCGCGCGGTTCAGTTGGCCGCACCGTTCGACCTGCCGCGCGAATACTATGACCAGTGGAAGAACGTGAGCTCGTTCCGCTTCGACCGGAGACTTTGAGGATGACCAAGAGCACCAACATCGCCGGCGTGATCAGCGCCGCCTTGCTTGCCTTCACCGCGCAGCCCGTGCTGGCGCAGGATGGCGGCCTGACCGGTTCGGTTTCGGACGAGAGCGAATGGCAGGATCTTGGCATCGCGATCCCCGCGTTTCCCGCGCAGCAGGACGTGCCGACCGCCGCCGCGCCCAAGACCACCTCTGCACTGGGCGTTGAGCTGGCGCGCATCATCACCGCCGACCTGAAGAACAACGGCCTGTTCCGCCCCGTCGGCCCGGACGCATTGCCGCGCATTGCCTTTACCGAGGCGACCAACCCGCAGTTCGGACGCTGGACCCCGCTGGGCAGTGAGATGCTGGTGCACGGTTTCGTCCGCGCCGCGGCGGATGGGCAATTGACGGTCGGCTGCTACCTCTATGACGTGCAATTGCAGAGCGAGCTGGTCCGTGAAGGCTATGTCGTCAGCCCCAGTGACTGGCGCCGCGCCGCGCACAAGTGCGCCGACCTCATCTACTCGCGCCTGTCGGGCGAAGACCCGTTCTTCGATTCCAAGATCGCCTACATCGCGGAAACCGGGCCGAAGGGTAACCGGCGCAAGCGTCTGGCCATCATGGACAGCGACGGGGCGAACCACACATTCATCACGAGCGGATCGAGCACGGCGCTGACCCCGCGCTATTCGCCAGACTATTCAAAGATCGCCTACCTTTCGTACAACGATGGCAACCCCCGCATCTATGTCTATGATATCAACAGCAAGTCGCAGACGCTGGTCGCACAGAGCAGCAACCCGACTTTCGCCCCGCGCTGGTCGCCCGATGGCCGCTACATCCTCTATTCGATGGCCACGGCGGGCAATACCGACATCTATCGCGTGTCTAGCGCGGGTGGCGGCACGCCGGTCAAGCTGACCAACAGCCCCGGAATTGACATCGGCGGATCGTATTCGCCCGACGGCAAGCGCATCGTGTTCGAAAGCGACCGTTCGGGCAGCCAGCAAATCTATGTGATGGACGCCGACGGCGGCAATCAAAAACGGATCAGCTTCTTCGGCGGCCGTGCCGCGACCCCGGAATGGAGTCCGCGCGGCGACCAGATCGCGTTCACCCACATCACCGGCAATTTCCGCATCGCCACGATGAGCCCCGGCGGCGGCAACGTCCGCCACCTGACCAACGCATGGCAGGACGAGGCCCCGACATGGAGCCCGAACGGCCGCATCATCCAGTTCTTCCGCACCGAACGCGGATCGGGCCGCACCGGCCTGTGGCAGGTCGACCTGACCGGCCGTCATTTGCGTAAACTCGAAACGCCAGAGGATGCTTCCGACCCTTCGTGGGGACCGGTTCGGCCTTAAGCGCGTTAGGGTATCACACCCATCGCGTGAACGGGCCGGGTCGCACCGCCAAGCGCGTCAACAAGAACGGGATCCGGGATGTGCCCGGACCCACACCTGAAGGAGCATGCCCTATGTCCATCCTGCGCACCCGTATGGTTGCCCCGATCGCGCTGATCGCCGCCGGTTCGCTCGCGCTTGGCGCGTGTAAGACGACGCCCGACGAACTTCCGCCCGAGCCCACCCCGACCCCGGTCGCAACTTCGACGTCGACGCCCGGTGGCCCCGTTCCGGGCAGCCAGGCTGACTTCATCGCCTCGGTCGCATCGGACACCGTCTATTTCGACACCGACCGCTTCAACATCGACAGCGCCGACATGGCCACGTTGCAGAGCCAGGCTCAGTGGTTGATGCAGTATGCGAACAAGCGCATCACCATCGAAGGCCACTGCGACGAACGCGGCACCCGCGAATACAACCTCGCGCTGGGTGAAAAGCGTGCCAATGCGGCGAAGAACTACCTTGTCAGCCTCGGCATCGCGGCATCGCGTATCTCGACCGTCAGCTATGGCAAGGAACGTCCGGTTGCGATGGGTTCCGACGAATCGTCGTGGGCCCAGAATCGCCGTGCGGTTACCGTCACCATTCAGTAATCGCCACAATCCTGCCAGCGGAGGTTCCCCTTGGCCCGCGATCGGGCTAATTGCACTGCAACATGGCCCGATCGAAACGTTCCATAGACTGGGGATTCCCCCGCTGGCGCGGCTATGAAGCTGGTCGCGAGGCGCAGAGCGTGCGCCTTTGCGACCGGGTTGGCTGCGAAGAATCGGGCGACTGTCCGGCTCCAAAAAGCCCGAACAGCAACGAACGCTGGTATTTCTGCCAGACCCACGCCGCCGAGTATAACAAGGGTTGGGATTATTTCGCCGGGCTGTCGGCAGAGGAAGCCGCCGCTCGCGCCGCCGACGAACAGCGCGACAATGCCGGGTTCCGCGAAAGTGCGCACTATGGCTGGACCGGTTCCGGCGACGGGTCGCGCAGCCGGGACGAGATCAACGCACTCGATCTGCTCGATCTGGAATACGATGTCGACTTTGCGACCATCAAGAAGGCGTGGCGCGCCAAGGCGAAGGAAGTGCACCCGGACGTAAAGCCGGGCGACGACGAAGCCGCCAAGGAATTCCACAAACTGCAACTGGCTTACGAGGTCCTCCGTGCCGCAGAGGAACGCCGCCAGTGGGCAGGGCCTACCGCCCGCTAGCTTTCCGGCCAGACCGGGGGAGGCGGGCCAAGCTCGGCATCGTCCCATAAGCCCGCTATCACCAGCAACCGGTCGTAGAGCGGGTTGGGAAACGCTGGCACATCGGGCAGCGGCACGCCGGGGGCCTGCTCTCCCTTTATCGTCGCGCGTTCCAGTGCTTTTTTCGCAGCGCGCCGTGCCCGAATGCCATTTCCGCGATCGTGGTGGATGAAGGCCAGCGCAACCTGCCCGGCAAAGGACATGTCGGAAATCGGCCAGCCCATCAGCTTCAGCGCTTCGTCATAGCGGTCACGATGCCGCCCGGTGGCGACCAGCGCGGCATATTCCCACCGGGCCGGGCTCATCAGGCCTTTTACCTTGTCGCGCTCTGTCCGTGCCGCCAGCGCCAGATCGTCCAGCGTCGCGCTAACGTCGCCACGTTTTGCGCGGGCATTGGCGCGGGCGTTCAGGGCGCGGGCGGTCTCGAACTCGTCGTTGCAGGCCAGCGAGCGTTCGAAGAGCGCCTCTGCATCGTCCGGGTGTTCCGCCGCAATGCCATCGGCCTTGATCCACAAGTACGCCGCCTTCTGCCTGCGGGCGCGGGCAATCTTCTTCTCGAACAGTTCGCGCGTTTCGGCGCTCCAGTCCGGTCCGCGATACCAGTCCTCGCTACCCAAATGCGCCTCCGCCGATCCAGTCTTCTACTATCGCCGCAAACAGCGCGGGATTGGTTTCGGGCATAAAGTGATCGGCGCCCGCTACAATGTCCAGCGTGGCATTGGGCAGGTGCTGGGCCAGCGCCTTGCTGGGAATGCTGAACGCGGGGCGCGTATTCGCGCCCATCGCGACACAGCAGCGGGTCTTGATCGTGGCCAGCTTGTCCGGCCCGATCTCGGTCGGAGGCTCTCCACCGCCCATCAAAAGCGACAGCATCGGGGCGTTCGACAGGTACATGGCCTGACGATCCTGCGCCAGCGTGGCGAAACTGCGCCCCACCAGCTGGCGCACCGCCGCTTCCGGCCCCTCCTTTTGCATCACCGCCCCGACGGCCCCGTACATGCTGTGCGCGTCCTTGCCATAGGTAGCGCGGTCGTCAGGGTCACTCACGTATTGGGCTAGGCCCGCTTCATAGAACAAGGCGGAGGCAAACCGGGCAGGCGCGTCGAGTAACGCCTGAAGCCCGACATGGACCGCATAGGACCAGCAGACGAGATGCACGTCGCCGCCCATGGCATCGGCCAGCGCGGCAACCTCCATCGCGTGGAGCCGTGGTCCGAAACGCGACCCGTCGTCGGGCCACTCGGCTTCTCCGAAATAGGAAAGCGTGATTGCTTCTGTCTGCCATTCGGCAGGGAGGGCGGCGATGATCGGGGTCCAGACCCGCGCATCGGCGGCTGCGCCGTGCACGAACAGGATTTTTGGCGGATTGGCCATGTCGAATTCCTCTCGCCACCGGACTAACAAACTTGCGCCCTTGCGCAAGGATGGAACCGCGCCGCGATGCTCCCGTTAAGCAGGCAAATCGACTTACAGGAGACCCGACCCAGTGCAGACCACCATTCCCGACGTAGTTCTGAAAACCCGCGTGCGCGACGAAAGCATCGGCGGCGACAACCCCTTCCGCTGGCAGGATTACCCGGTGCGACAGGAATGGGCGGGCAAGACCGTGGTAATCTTCTCGCTGCCCGGTGCCTTCACCCCGACCTGCACGAACGAACAATGTCCCGCGTTCGAGCGTCTGCACGACGATCTTTGCGCAGCTGGGGCGGACGAGGTGTTTTGCATCTCGGTCAACGATGCCTTTGTGATGTACCAGTGGGGCAAGCATCTTGGCGTAGAGATGGTCCGCATGCTGCCCGACGGCAATGGCGATTTCACCCGGCGGATGGGCATGCTGATTGACAAGCGGCATCTGGGTTTCGGCATGCGGTCTTGGCGTTATGCGATGATCGTCCGCGATAACGAAGTCGTAGGATGGTTTCCCGAACCCGGCATCAACGACGCGGGCGAAAACGGCGATCCCTATGGCGAAAGCGCACCCGAACACGTGCTGGCCGCCTTGCGTGGAATGGCCTAGCATCTGAACATGGCCGATGCGCGCCCGATCATCGTCACCGCGACGTTGCCGCCGGAACTGGCGGCTGTCGCCAATCGATTGCGGCGCGCGCATTTCCCGCCGGATCGGAACTACCTCGACGCGCACCTTACCCTGTTTCACGCAATTCCGCCTTCGTGCGGGGACGAATTGCGGCGCCTGTTGGCCGAGTTGGCAGCGAATGAAGGGCCGGTGCCGGGTGAGGTCGTCGGTGTGATGTCGCTGGGTCGGGGAACCGCAATCAGGCTGGAAAGCCCGGAGTTGCTGGACCTGCGCGACCGGATTGCCGACCGGTTTGCGGGATGCCTGACTGCGCAGGACGATCACCGGCCGCGCCTGCATGTAACGGTTCAGAACAAAATTACCTCGCAAGAGGCGCGTGACCTGCAGGCACAGTTGGGGGCGCAAATCATGCCCGGCCCGATCCGATTTCCCGCGCTGGAGATGTATTTCTACGATGGCGGCCCGTGGGAAGTCGCTGGAAAATGGCCTTTTCGCGGGAAGGGGCGCAACAGGCATTGACCGCGCGAAACCTGCGCCCTATGTGCCGCGCCTGCCCGGCGTTTCAGGATGCCGGATGCCCGATGGGGCGGAGTAGCTCAGCTGGTTAGAGCAGCGGAATCATAATCCGCGTGTCGGGGGTTCAAGTCCCTCCTCCGCTACCACCGATACCGTACCTTTGCGCAGTTTTGGGGCTTGGCCTTGGCCGAGGGCTGTTAGCAGCGCCAGTCTTCCTTCGACATCGATGTGCATGCCGCGGGCGTCTTCCTTTGGGGTGAGGATGATGCGGTCGATCAGGGCGCGCAGGGCGTTTCTGGCCTGTCTTGCGTTGTCGGGGCTGGCGTCGTCCAGCAAGGCCGTCAGGTCAGCCACTGCCTTCCGGTAGGCGTTGGCGATGTTCGGGTGGAGCGTTACCACCTTTGCAGCCGATGCGTCCTGCATCGTTTCGGCCACACTGGCGCGGTCTTCCTTCAGTGCCTTCAACCGCGCGACGACTTCGGGGATGTCGTCTGCGCCTGCCTCTATCGCCTGCATCAGCCGGTTTATCTGGCGGTCCAGTTCGGCGGCCTTTCTGGTCTGGCGGGCGAGGGTGGCGCGTTCCTCTGACTGCAGGGCCGCGCGTTCTTCGTGGTACGTTTTCACGACCCTTGCGATGCGGTCGGGCGACAGCAGTTCCCTTTCCATTCCGGCCAGCACGCGGCGTTCCAGTGCCGGGTTGTCCATCGTGCGCCGATTGGTGCAAGTGCCCTGCCTTCTGGCGTTGGTGCAGCCCCATTTCCCGTCGGCGACGATCGCCATGTTGCCGCCGCACTGACCGCAGGCGATCAGGCCCGACAGCAGCTTGCGCGGGCGGTGCTGTCTCTTGAAATCCCAGTCCTTCCACTCTGCCTTGCGTTCGCGCACCGCTTCCCACTGGGCGCGGGTGACGATGGCGAGATCGGGGACCGGCGTGATCTGCCAGTCTTCGCGCGGGTTGACGCGGGGGACGCGGCGGCGGGTTTCCGGATCGCGGACCATGCGGGTGCGGTTATAGACCAGTTCACCGACGTAGATCGCGTTGCACAGGATGCCGTTGCCGCGCACCGCATCGCCGTTGATCGTGCTGACGTTCCAGCCCTTTCCAGTCGGCCCCGGCACGCCTTCCGCATTCAGGCGGCGGGCGATGGCCAGCGGCGATTCCCCATCCAGATATTCGCGATAGATGCGGCGGATAATTTCTGCCTGGTCTTCGTCGATTTCGCGCAGGCCGCGTTCGGGTTCGCCGCGCGCGTCCAGTTTGTGGACCTTGCGATAGCCGTAGACGATATTGCCGGGCACGCGTCCGCTGGCGACCCGGCCCGACTGGCCGCGCCTGATCTTGTCGGCCAGATCCTTGCGGAACAGGCTGGCCATTGTGCCCTTGAAGCCGATCTGCAGTTCGTCGATCGCGCCTTCGGACAGGGTGACGATGCGCGCGCCCGCGAACTGGATCCGCTTGTGGATATTGGCAAGGTCTTCCTGATCGCGCGAGAGGCGGTCGATCGCCTCTGCCAGCACCATTTCCGCCTTGCCGGCGGCGATGTGTTCGATCAGGGCGTTGAGGCCGGGGCGGTTCCGCACCGCGCCGCTGATGGCATAGTCGGAAAAGACCTGCGTGACCGTCCAACCTTCGCGCTCTGCCCTCTGTGAGCAGATGCGCACCTGATCCTCGATCGAGCTATCTTTCTGCAGCTGGCTGCTGAAGCGGGCGTAGATCGCGGTGCGCATTTATGGGTTCCGGAGTGGCGGCGAGCGAATCGGCATGATGCTGCCGCGCGAGGATGCGCGCAATGGTCATGGCGATCACGTCTAGCGGATCGTCATCGACCGGGATGCGCGCGGGGGCGGTCATGGGGTGGGCACCGCGTCGTGCTGGATGCCGTCGAGCAGGCGGCCAGCGGCTTTCTTGCCGACGCGTTGGAACGCAAAGTGCTCGAATTCGGGGATTGCCCAAAGTCCGTCATCCCATTTCGGATCAGCATCGATGTCGACCGGCAGCAATGCGTGATGATCCTCACGACGACCGTTCTGTGATTCCCACTCCGGCGGGCAGCCGGGTTCCCACGGCAACCATTCCCCCCACTGCTTGAACGTGAAGGCAACGCCTGCGCTGGCGCATTGGTCGCGCAGGGATCGTGTCCAGTCGGGATGCATAGGTCGGGCGTTGGGGCCGGATTCGCCGCCGGCGATTACCCAGTTGATCTGCGGGTCGAAGGCCCACTGACCATCGGACGATGGTTCTGAATATCGCCACGGCGCATCGGACGGGCACACGTCACAGCGGTATTCCGGTTCACCACCACAACATGCGCCCGTTGGATCAAAGTAATTCAGCAAATCCACCGGCCCCAGCAGCGGTTCGGCGCTGATGAAGCGGATCGCAGCGGGGGTGGCGAGAAGGTCGGGAATGCGCTCATCGGCTCGGCGCTGGTCCTCGACGCTGACGCCGAGCCATACGTTCGGGAGTGGCCAAGTTTCATCGAGGTCCGGCGCAATAGCGCGCAGGTCATCAGACCGCCGATGAAGCGGGTCGACGTGCTCAGCGATGATCGCGTCGATCTCGCAATCAATTCTTTCGACCAAATATCCCGAAAAATATTCTCGCATCCGCTCGCTGCGCTTGGTCAGGACCATATGCCGGTGCTGCGGCGTCAGGGCCATCACGGCAAATTGCTGGTCGATCCATTGGCCGGGCACGCTTTCGTGGAACAGGTCGCCGTGCGCGTTCCAGAAGATCGCGCGAGGCTTTTGCCAGCGCAGCACCTGGTCCAGCGCCTTGGGGTTTTCCCGCACCTCGCCGGTCCAGACCATGCCGCCCGCCGTCTTTTCGGTCAGGCCCTGCCGCACGGGGAAGCGGTGCGCCTGTTTCATCGCATAGCAGTGCTTGCATCCGGGCGAGAGGACGGAGCAGCCGTTGACATAGTTCACGGTCGCGTCGGCCCATTCGATCTTGGTCTTGTCAGCCATCATTGCCACCATTCGGGTAGGAACGGGCGCGCGGCGGCGGCCAGTTCGGGGTGGAACCAGAACGCAGCGAGGATCATCAGACCCGCGAGGGCGATGGATTCGCCGGGGTTCATGCAGCTGCCTTTCTTTCGGGTTCGATGGCTGGGACCGGGCCTTCCGCGCGGGGCGGGAGGGGGAGGGGGCCGATGATGGGCTGGGCGACGGCGCGGTAGAGTTCCAGCAGGCGCAGGTAGCGCTGATGCGTTTCCGGCGTCGGGGCATGGCGGTGCATCGCCTCTGCGGCGCAGGTCGCGCGGGACAGTTCCGCCATCGCCTGGTGCTGGAAGCCGAGCGGGTCCTTTCCGTCCGGGCGCACGTCCCACCAGATCATGTCGCGCGGGTCTATGCCGGGGCGGAACTGCGCGGCCAGATCGGGCGGCAGGACCGCGCCCGCCTTCAGCGCGATGACGCACCACCAGCGCAGTTTCGTGTCGGCCTGATCGGCGGTGGCCATGCGGTTCGCGACGGCCTTGCGCAGCGAGGCGCGGCGGCGGTCGAGTTCGGCGAGGGCGAGTTGGGGGAGAGTGGTCATGCCGCGATTCCAGTGATTTCCGGCAAGCTGCGGCGGCTCATGGAAAGGGTGAAACCAAGCTCGCGTTCCTTTGCCACGTAACGGGCGTATAACTTGGGGCGTAGTTCGGCGGCGCGCTTCAGGTCGCTGTCGCAGGCCATGATACAAAAGGCGCAGCTCTTGCGGCGCATTCCAGCTGCGTAGACCCAGTGGGCCTCTTGTCCGGCTTGGGCGATCGTGGCGAAAACAGTGGTCTCGCTCATATCGTGGATCGGCAGCCACTCGTACCAGTTGCGCCCAGCCTTCGAGTTGCGGGCAGATACCTTGAGTGTTTCGAGCTTTGCGCGGGAGCTGCTTTCCTCGGCGCGAAGTCCCATGCAATTGACAATCAGGCCGTTGAACTGCGGATTCGCCTTGAGGTAGCGGCGGACCTCGCGCTCAATCGGCCCGCGCTTCAGATCGCTGGTGCACTGCCGGTTGGACGGTGACGGGAACATGCGACGGCGGTCAACCATCGTCCAGAAGTCGGTGACCGATTTGCAGACGATGAGAGGCAGTCCCGCTGTCGTCTTTCGGATCAGCTCTTCGCAGCCATCCCACTCGACATCACCCAACTCTGCATGCACGACGAGTAGCTGATCGTCAGGCACCAATGTGCGGACGATCACAGTCATGGCTTGGCTGTCCTTCCCGCCACTGTGATTGATGACAAAGAGCGCGCCTTCGTCGATCAGATGTTGGATGGCTTTGACCTGACTTTCCATCACAGCCGCCCCAGTGTGGCGACGGCGCCGTAGATCAGGGCGGCCCAGATGGGGGCCGAGGCGAGGCTGAGGGTGACGAGGCCACGGCGGCGGGTGCGCAGGGCCTCTGCCATCGGGTCGTCGCGGAGCATCCAGTCCTGGTAGTACGGTTCCGGTTTCATGGCTGTGCTGGCTCCAGCAAGAGGATCAGGGCTTGGCACGCGGCGATCAGGGCGATCACCGCGGCGAGGATCGCGGCGCTTTCGTGCCAGTCTTTGCGGGTGAAGGTGCGCAGGGTTTCGATCATGAGAGGGTTCCTGCATTGAAGATCAGCGCGGCGACGGCGAGGCCGAAGGCGGTGACGAGCAGTTCGCGCCAATAGGTTTGCGCAAAGTTCATGCGGCAATCTCCGGTTGCGGGATGATTTTGGCCGCTTCGTTCTGGCCTATCGCTGCGCTGCTTGAGGCCGGGGCGGCGAACTTGTCGGTCTCGTTGCCCCACGCAGCCCAACCGGGGCGGGGTTCGCGGGCGAAGAGTTCGACGCGGGGGACGTTGCCGAACATGCGTTCGAGGCGTTCTGCCGCCTCTGGCGGTTTGCGGCTGTGTTCGCGGCGCGGAGCGACGATTAGCTGGCGGACGTCGTGCGCCCGGACCGGCAGGCCCTTGCCGCGCCGGAACAGCCAGCACGGTTCGATCTGCTTGCGCGAGAAGTAGCCCATCGACATCGGCAGCGGCGCAATGTCGCCGGTGAACATGTCGACCTGCTGGGCGTGGATCAGCTTTTGCTTTGCCCAGTAAAACAGGTCGGTCACGAAGCGGTCGAAACCCCACGCGGCGGCGAGATCGAACGCGACGTCGAGGTGGCTGCCGACGAGCCACATGGCCAGCACGGCATCCTTCGCCGCCAGATCGGCCACCGGGAGGGCGGACATTTCCTCGACGCTCATGGTCGGATAGTGGTCTTCCGCTTCGCGGAAGGTCTTCTGCGTAGGCGTGCGGCGGCGGCCATCGTGGGTGTTGAATGCCCACGGCGGGTCGGCATAGATCAGGCCGTAGCCTCCATTGGGGCGCTGCTCGATCATGCGGCTTGCCGCTCGGAAGAGGGTAGGGGTTGATACCCCGGCAGGTGGTGTTTGCCGGCAGGGTCGCAGGCGAAGTGACGGGCGAGGGCCTGCAGGCCCCGGGCACGCTCGACGTTTTCGGTATTGCGTTCCGCCGCCTCTATGCCGCGATCGCGGGCGTTGGCGAGTTCGGCGATCCATTTGGCGCGAGGGCAGATATCACGGGCGACGAGCAGCCGGGTCGTGCGGTCACGGCCCTGCGGATCGAAGTCGCGGGCCAGCACGTCCGCCAGTTCGGGCAAGTCCGCGCCCGAGAGGACCGCAATGGCCGTCCACGGGCGTAGCAGCGCCTCTGCCCGGGCGGGTGTGATGCGGTTGGCGGCGACCTGTTGCTGCGCGGTCTTGCGGCGCAGGCGGTATTCGCGGGCGGCGATTTCGGCAGCGCTACCGCCTTCGGCTACTTGAGCGTAAATGTTCATCACGCGGCGCGCCGACGTTGCTGGGCGCGGGTCTCGATGGCGTCGATCTGGCGTTCGCAGACGTCTGCGGCGGGCGCGGTTAAGGTGCGGCTTGCTCCGCCTACCGCTGCGCTACTTGAGGCGGGGGCCAGATGCTGGACCGGCGACAGCTTCTGAACGAGCAGGCGTCCATCGGCGCGGCGCTGGATGATGCGGACCGGGTCGCCCTGCGGCTTCAGATAGCCGGTGCTGCCGGGGTACGGGAAGGCTGCCTTGGTTTCGAGCATGGGTTTCTCCCTGATGGACGCAGGGGTATGTGCACTAATTGCACACCATGATCAAGTCTCAAAGTGCATCAAATGCACATCCAGGCGTCCGACTAATCCTCGTCGGGCCAAAATTCCCGACTTTGGGATGCTGGATCAGTTGGGGGAGGCAGGGGCAAATCGGGCGATTCGCCGTGGAATGCTGCGCGCACCCAAGCCGCCGTAGGGCCGATACCCTGAAAGATGGCGCGCACTTCGACGCCTGACGCTATGAGGGCGCCGATGCGGCCGCAGCGTTCGGCAGTCAGATAGCCGATCTGAATGCCGCGTGCACTGAACACGGCAACGGCGCGCGGGTCAGCCGGGTTTTCAGGTTCCCGGCGCAGTTCGACCGGTTCGCCGGGCGAGCACAGAGAGAGTTCGAAGCGTCGGCCAGGACCGCGCCGGTTGGGGTAATCGATCCCAACGACGGCGAGGGACATCTGCGGAAGGGTCAAAGGCTAACCGAAGAATGCCTGAATTTTGTCGGCAAAGGCAACGAGAGCAGCGATCACCGCCAGCATGATAAGGAGCCGGGTGTCGATGTAGCTCTTGCTCGGAAGATGGGACACCTTCTCGTTCAAGGTGGCGAGTTTGACCTCAACCTCTCCCAAACCGTCACCCAGCTTGTCGAGGCGGTGTTCGAGACGGGAAACGCGGTGGTCCATACCATCGAATGTGCCATCTCCCCCACCGCCTTTCAAGTCCGCAATCTGCCTATCCTTTTCGGCCAGCTGCAACCGCATGAACGTAAGGTCGACAGGGGTGGGTTCAATCATCGTCCTGCCCCGTCATGGCTTTATATCGAGTCCACATGGCGTCCGCCCGCTTGCCGATTTCGTCGATCTGTCTTTTGAGCACTTCCCTGTCGTCGATCTGTACGCCGAGAAGCGCGATCTGAATATCGCGCATGGCGACGACCATGTCAGCGAGAACGCCAGCAAGATCAGATTTGGTGACCGGTTCGGCCATCCGCTCAGCCAATGATTTTCCGCGCATCTACAAGCCCCTTGCCACCCAGATGGCGCGGCCTTCGATGCGCAAGTCCCCCGCATCAACCTCTTGATCGGCCATTGCCGGGTTGTCCGAGATGACGAGAATGCGGTCGCGCCCGACGGTGCGAAGACGTTTGATGCCAGCAGCGCCGTAAAGGTCGATCCAGTAGATGCCGTCCTGCCGCGCCAGCTGGCGATCCGCGATGTCGATCATGATGGCATCGCCCCAGTTCAGGGTTGGATACATGCTGTCGCCGATCCCGGTAACGAGACGGAGATTGTTTGACGGGGATCGGGTGATCGCACGGATAAAGGCCAGATCGAAGTTGACGGGTTCTGCCTCTACATAGCCGTCAATCAACGTCCCTGACCCCATTGAGAGTGAAAGGTCCAGCTTCTGTATCTGTACGACCTCGCCGGTGTCGGTTGCAGGTGAAGAAGGCATCGGCGGGGGAACGGACGTCGTGATGCCAGCGCGAAAAAGCACTTCGTCACGCGACACTTGCAACAGGTCTGCAACCGCGTCGGCGCGGCGGGCGTTCATGTCGACTTTGCCATTCACAATCTTGTTCGCGACCGAGCGTTCAACGCCCAGCGCGGCAGCAAGTGAGGCATCGGTCACGCCGAGTTCGCGCTTTCGCTTTTTGATCCATTCAGTGTCCACCGCGCCTCTGTGCAACTCACGCACAAAAATGTCGTGCGCATATTTTGCACATTGCGGGCTTGACGAATGTGCACTTCTTGCACAATAACGCTGCATCATGACAATGCTCGCAGCCTACATGGAACGCAACAAGATCAGCGACGCGGACCTTGCCGTCGTGATCGGCAAGGATCGATCGATCGTAAATCGCATCCGGCAGGGCAAAATGCGCCCGACACTAGAGGTTGCGGCTCTCATCGAGAGACACACCAACGGAGAGATTCCGATGCAAGCGTGGGTATCTGAGGAAGGTGCTGCCGCATGATCGAGCATCACATCAAGCCCGTTTCGGGCGGCAAGCCTGTCAGCCCGCGCCCCATTCATAACGCCACTTTCGTCCCGCGCTCTCGTTTCCACTGCGACGGGCGACCGTCCGAACGGTGGGATGGCGAGAGGTGGGTGCCCTGGGACTGGCGGAACGATCGGGAGTTGGGGGAATGACCGATGGCTTTGCATTGCCGAGTCCTTCGGGCTGGCGGAGATTTCTTAACGGGCAATGGGTCGAGATCATTGGACCTGTCGACTCCCGCGAAATATTAGGCACGCCCGCCCGGTTGCGCGAGTTCCAAGGCACCGCGTGCCGCCTCGGAAAGAGCAAGTAGATGGTGCGCGTCGATCAGGAATGCGGCGGGTCCCCCGAAGTCTTTCAGGGTCAGCCGCAAGGCAGCCATGCCGCTATCGTCAAAGGGTTTGAGGTGAAGGTCGGTGACGGTGGGCAAGCCGGGGTCCTTCGGCATCGCGTCGAAGCCCGCGTTGGCAAGAACGGTACCAAACTGCAGGGCGGCGTCTGGTTCAAAGACAATCTTTCGTCTGCGGCCATCCAAAGGCACTTCGAAAACGATGCGACCATCTTCGCGAATTGCGATCCGGGCCTCGTCCTTGTTAATGATAGCCATTCTTCCTCCGTCAGCGATTTGACCGATCGTACGGTGGCCGAAGCCGGAGGCGATGGCAACGCCCCCGACGGACGGGTCGATGGTGGGATTCCAGCGGAAGTTGGCGAGTTCATTCACAGGGTCAGCGGTATCAGCCCCGATGGCGATCCGTCGCCCGATTATGCGCTGCCGGATATCGGGCCCGATATCGGAGACACGGCGGATGGCGAGCCGGATCGCGAGGCGGCGGGGCCCGATGTGAACGATTGCGCCGATGGCGGTGGCCTCAACTCCGCCATCGGTCGGTCCGCCGGGCCCGTGGAGGCCCCCAACATACCGGGTTCGGCGGACCTGTGCATGCAAAGCGAATACGAAAATGCCGATGGTAGTGGCCGTCACGCTGCCGCTGGTCGGCCCCCCGAACCCAGACCGACTACCAATCCGCCGGGTTCGGGGGGCCTTTTCGCGCATGGGTTAAGCTTGATAGCGGGCACGGGACGCTGCGGCGGGTGTGACCTGTCGCTGGACGACCCTGCCGTGCGGCAATGCCGCGATGCGCGGTGCCCGCAGCGGGTGGCGGCATGACGACCGATCGCACGGTTCGCCTTTCGCCCGAGGAAAAGGCGCTGAAGCTGGCCACCGCCGATGCGGTGCGCGCGGCGGGCGGGCAGGTTTTCGTCGGTGAGGAAGTCGGGCGCACGCAGTCGGTGATTTCCGATTACGGGTCGACCAGCACGCGTAGTTTCATGCCGCTGGATATCGTGCGCAAGGTGGAGGCGCTGAGCGCCGGGGCACCGGGTGCGCCGCATATCACCCGCGCTCTGGCGCGGGCGCAGGGGTTGTCGCTGGATTGCCATGCCGATCCGCGATCCGACGATTTCGATCTGGGCGACTGGATGGCGCGTCTTGCCGCCGAAAGCGCCGACGTGATGGCGCAGATGGCGGGGCACAACCTGTCCGCCACCTGCGCCGCGATGTCGGACAATGCCCGGGCCGACATGTGCCGCGAGCTGGACCAGCTGGAGGACGTGGTCCGCCAGTGCCGCGCCGCGATGGAGCGCGACGATCCCGATTCATCCTGACGCGCCGGTTGTTTCGCGAGGCAGAGGTTCAACGGGATCGATGATGGGGAATTTCATGGCAAGGGTAGAGGAACAGGGGGCGGCACCGCGCGGGGCGACGAATGCCCGCGATGCGCAGGTGTTGACGCCCGCCGACCTGACGAAATGGCTGATGGCGGCGCAGGCCGGGGCGCGGATCACCTATGCGCGGCTGTGCGATGTACGCCCGACACTGCGGCAGGCGACGACGGCGGCGATGATCCTGCTGGTGCGGCAATATGACGAGCGCGGCATGTTGCGCGCGCATTACATCGGCAAGCGCAACGGCGGGCCCGCCTATATCGTGGTGCGGACCGACCGTCCGTGGGTTGCCGGTATGGCTGCCGGGGTGCGGTCATGATCGCGGCGGCGGATTTCATCGCGGCGCAGGGCCTGACCTGTCGCGCGTTGCCGCCGATGGGTGCGCGCCCGTCGCAGACGGTGAGTGCGTTTCCGGTTGGCAGTCGCGACTGGAACGTGATGGCGGTGGCCGTCTGGAACCCGGCGCGCATCGTGATCGAGGTGGTGCGCGAAGGCTTGCTGGAAGCGGTGCCGATGTCGTTTCACCGGGCGTGCGAGTTGACCGACGAAGTCGCGCGCGGCCTGCGCGCAGCCGGGGCCGAGGCCGCGCGGGTGACCGTACACGGCGTGACGTTCGCCAGCGAGGAAGCCGAGGCGCTGGACGACGTGCTGCGCCGCGCGATCGCGTTGTTCGATGACGAGAACCGGCCATGAGCGGCGAGGGCGTGATGGCGGCGCATCCGGCGCAGGTCTTTGCGGGCGAGGGTGACCGGCCTGACAGCGCCGAGGTGCTGGCCGAGCGGCAGGCCATTCTGGCGCAGCTGGGGAAGCACCGCGAGCGGCTGCACAAGCTGGGCGGCGATGCCGACGACGCGGGTCTGGTCGAGGCATTCGAATTGCGGATCGAGGTGCATCGCCTTGACGGCCTGATCGCGGTGATCGGGCAGGGGCTGCACCGGGTGGAACCGGAGAACCAGCCATCATGAGCGAGACAACCGTCAAGATCGATACCGGTGATGGGCCGGTGGATGTGACCCACGCCCTCAAGCAGCGAAGCGGTAGGGCAGACGATGACGCCATCAAGCAGCGGAGCGGTAGGGCAGAAGTAAAACCCCGCGATACCCGGAAGCGGGCGGTGCGGGTGCGGGCCGGTACCTTGCATGCGGCGGTGAAGGACGTGGCGGGGCTGGTGCCCGGGCGCACCGAAATCCCGATCCTGAGCCATGTCGAGTTTCAAGTGCGTGATGGATCCATATTAGTCACCGCGACCGACCTGGACTGCTGGGTTTCGCGGTCGCTGGCCAGCAACGACCGGGACGGGCCGAGCGGTGACGACTGGGCGGCAACGGTGCGCGGGTTTGCCGTGGCGATGCCGGGCAAGGCGCTGGAAAAGATACTGAAAGGGTTCGATCCCGATGCGATGGTGACGCTGGCGCTGGAAACCGACGATGGCGCGCCCGACGATCTGACCGAAACATATACCGGGCAGGTGACGATCACGTCGGGGCGGGCGCGGTTCCGGATCGACTGCCTGCCGGCGGCCGACTTTCCCGCCGTCCCGCCGATCGGCGAGGCGGTGGATTTCGCGATGGCCTGTTCGGCGCTGGACGATGCCTTCGCGCGGGTGGCCCATGCGGTCAGCACCGAAGAGACGCGCTATTACCTGAACGGCGTGTTCTGGCACCTGTGGCAGGAGCAGGGCGCGGCATCCGAACTGCGCATGGTTGCGACCGACGGCAGCCGTCTTGCCCGCCTGTCGCTGGACGTGCCCGAAGGCGCGATGCGGCTGCCCGATACCATCGTGCCGCGCCGGACCGTGACGCTGCTGGAAAAGTTGCTGGGGCAGGCGGTGAAGACCGGCGAGAATTCGGACCATGTGCCCGAGGTGGAGATCGAGCGCGGGTTGAACAGCGACCTGCTGCGTTATGCCATGCCCGCCGCCGACGGGGGCGAGGTGGTGGTGGTCAGCAAGTGCGTGGACGGCACGTTTCCCGAATACGCGCGGATCTTCAGCGGCATCGTCGCGGTGGATGATCCGGCGAAAGTGACCCTGCCGCGCGCGGCCCTGCTGTCCGCGATCCAGCGCATTGCCGCGTTGACCGACAGCAAGAGCCGTGCGGTGCGGTTCGCGGCGGCGGACGATGTTGCGACCGTTTCTGTCGTGGTGGCAGGGCTGGGCGGCGGCAGCGAGGACCTGACCGTCGTTTACGAAGGCCGCCCGATTGCGGTGGGCTTTAACAGCGAGTTCTGGCGGCAGGCGCTGACCGCGATCGCCAGCGACGACGTGCGCATGACGTTCGGCGACGATGCGGCGGGGCCGGTGCTGGTGGAGGCGGTGACGTCCGACGACGGCACGCGGCTGCTGCAAGTGCTGATGCCGATGAAGGTCTGACCCGGTGGACGCGGTTTCCCTCTCGACCGACAGGCTTACGCCGGTGGAGCGCAAGGTGCTGCGCTTTCTGGAACGGCAGACCGACGGGCGTTGTCCGAAAAACAGCGAGATCGCGGAGCATCTTCGGTCGAGCGGGGAATCGCATGTGTCGGACCTGTTGCGGGCGCTGGAAGACAAGGGGTTCATCGCGCGGGGCGGAAGCCGCAAGCAGCGGACCATTCGCCTGAATATCAGCGGGCGGGTGCTGGAAGGCAACAGCGAGGCGCGGACGGGACAGACGCTGCGGGCCGATCCGCCGATGCCGACCGTGCTGCGCGGGCGGGCCGCGCCGTGCACCTATTGCGGGTGCCGCGTCGATGCCTGCACCTGTCGCGACGGGTCGGTCCGCCGAGACATGGCGTCATGGGGGCTGACATGGTGAGCCCCGTGGTGATGGATGCCGGGCCGATCCTGCCGTCGCGTGCGGCGGTGCAGCGGCAGGCGCGCGAGTTGCGGGCGCTGGCTGACCGGATGCTGGAATTTTCGGGCCACGGGCCGACGGCGGACCTGTCGCTGGCGATGCGGCAGGCCGACAGGATGCGCGCGGTGTTACAGGCGCCTCTGGTGGTGGCGATGCCGGGCGATCCTTCGGCGGAAGAGCTGATTGCGTGGATGCGCGGGCGCGAGGGGCTCAGCTGGACCCGGTCCGCCGCCGACGCCGCGATCGCGCTGGACGAATTGCGGAGGGTGGGGTGACCGGCGATTCCGGCGATACCATCCGCGCGCGGATCGATGCGGTGAAGGCGCGGTTGCCGATCGCGGATGTGATCGAGCGCACCGTCAAGCTGTCAGGCACGGCCACGTCGCGGCAGCGGCGGGGGCAGTGCCCGTTTCATGGCAGCACGTCGACCAGTCTGGCCGTTTATGCCGAGGAAGGGCAGGCCCATTGCTATGGCTGCCAATGGCACGGCGATGTCGTGAAATTCGTGCAGGACACGTTTCAGGTACCCTTTGCCGAGGCGCTGGCGCGCTGCGAGGTGGAGGCCGGGATTTCGCATGGGGCAGGCATCGGCGGCGATGCGGCGCCGGTGCAGCGGGCGCGCAATCCGGGTCCGGTGCGGCAGCGGCGTGGTCCGCCGATGATCGATCCGGTCGCGATGGGCCGCTGGATATGGCGGCAGGCGCGGCGCGAGGACGGGCCGGTGCGGCGGTATCTGCTGGGGCGCGGCGTGCCCGCCGGGGCGGTGACCGATGCGCGACTGGCGGCGTACCGATACCTGTCCGAATGCCCCTGCGCGCTGTGGCGCGAGGGGGACGATCCGATGAAAGGCCCGGTGGCGCCGGCGGTGGTCGCGGATGTGGTGCTGCCCGGCATGGCGGATGGCGCGCTGACGTGGCGGGTGATCGGGGTGCATGTGACGTACCTGTCGCCCGATGGTGAGGGCACGATGCGGCGGCGCAAGCCGTGGGCCAAGCCTGACGATGCCGACCCGTGGCTGCCCAAGCGCCGGATGCTGGGCCCGGTGGGGCAAGGCGCAGTGATCATAGGTCCCTATCGCCCCGGAGCGCACCTGTGGGTGGGTGAGGGGAACGAGACGGTGCTGTCGGGCATGTATATCGGCGGCGCGGACGGCGACGCGGTGGGCGTGGCGACGCTGAGCCTGGACAACCTGCAGGGCGGCTTGGCCTTCGCGCGCAGCAAGTATGGCGGCGAGCGGGTGTGGACGCTGCACGATATCCGGCCCGATCCGGAGCGGCCCTGTTTCACGGTACCGGGCCATCGCGGCGCTGTGACGGGCCTGATCGATTCGGACATGGCCCCGCTGCGCGGGCGCAAGGATCGCGAGACCGGGCAGTTTCAGGGCGAGCTGGTGCAGGAAACCCGGCGCGGTCCCTACGCGCGCCGCGCGATCAGCGGCGCAGAGCGCGCGCGGGTCTGCGGCGAGCTGTTCGTCAAGGGCTGGCGCCGCGTCGGGGCAGGCCCCGTCAACGCGATGCGCGCCCCGCCGGGGATGGATTTCAACGATGCTGCAAGGGAGCTGGTTTGATGGATTTACCGGAGTTTGCGATTTCGGTTCGGCAACCGTGGGCATGGGCGATCATCCATGGCGGCAAAGACGTAGAGAACCGCGTGAAGCGGGCGATCACGATGGGCGGCATGGACAAACATGACCGTCTGGCGGTTCACGCGGCGACGGGGATGACGCGCGACGAATTCGAGGCAGCCAGCGGGTTCATGTTGCGGACGCTTGGCATCGTCTGCCCGGTGCCTTGCCATCTTGTTCGCGGCGGGATCATCGGCTCGGTGGGAATCACCGGCGTGGTCAAGGATAGCGACAGCCCGTGGTTTTTCGGTCCATGGGCGCTGACGCTGATCGATCCGGTGGCATGTGAGCCGATTCCCAGCGTGGGCCAGCTGGGCGCATTTCGCTGGTCAGAGGCCGATGCGTCGAACCTTCGCGAGCCCCTGCCTTGGATGCGGTCGTGGCCGGATTGTCTGTCGGGCCGAGGGGCAAGGTCGCAGTCCTCGCTTTTCGATGGGGAGCGGGTGCAGTGAGCAACCAGCTAAATCCGCTCAGCAGTTTTCCCATAATCGTCGTCCCGGCCGGGACCGAATTCACCGATCCCATGACAGGTGAGACCGCGGTCGTGGCTGACGGTAACATGGTTCCAAACGGCAGGGCATTTCATTGCACGCAGCGCGATCTCGATGATCTAAAGGCAAGTTTGTCAGACGCCGTGCCATTGACCCAAAGTACCACTTTGGGTCAGACCGTATGACCAAGTCCCCCTCTTTCGGCGCGCGCGACCCTTCGTCGGGGCATGCCAAGCAGATCTTGCTGGGGTATCTGCGGCGCATCCGGGCGCTGCGCGATCAGCGGCGCGAGATCAACGAGGACATTGCGGAGGTTCGCAAGGAAGCGAAGGACGCGGGCTTTTCGGCCAGGCGCATCGAGGAAGTCGTGCGGTGGCAGGAAGAGTGCGAGAAGCACGGGCGCGAGGTGGTCGACGAGGCGGAGGCGTTGTTCGACCTGTACCGGATGGTGGCCGACGGGCAGGGACTCGCCTTTGACGAGATGATGGACGACGCGCGCGACCGGGCGCTGGTGAAGATGTTCGCCGGCGAGGACCAGACCGCGCCGAAGCCGCCCACCGCCAAGGTGCGCGCCGCCAGCGACGCCGCCATCGCCGCCCAGATCGACCGGATGACGCGGGGTGGGGGATGAAGACCTATAACGCGCGTCGCTGGTTGCGAAAGGTTGGCAAGGCGTCTGTACGGGGCATGTCCGACGCCGAGATTGCCGAGCGTGGTTTAGAGATCATGTTGTCGGCGATGCGTAGCGCTTATGCGGCGCGACACCCATCCTCGCAAATGGCGGATAAACTGGCCTCAAGCAGCCGAACTGAAGGTGGCGCGGACCGCCAACCGGTAGGCCATGACTAGTTCGATTCCTATTGCCGTGGCCGATCCGCTGATGATGGCGTGGTTCGAGTGCAACGATGCCGGGAACGCGCGGCGGGTCGAGGTGCTGGCCGGTGGACTGCTCAAGTGGGTGGACGACGAGTTCTGGTCTGCGTTCGACGGGCAGCGCTGGTCGCAGCGCGAGGGCGAGTACCGGGCGCGGGCGCTGGCGCTGGATGTCGCGCGGCATATCAATGACGAGGCGGCGGCGCTGGCCGATCTGGTCGGCGATCCGGAAAAGCCCGATGCCGCGGCGCTGAGGGAACAGTATGGCGAGTGGTGCACGCCGCAGCGCGCGCTGGAGCGGCTGAAGCTGCTGCGCGGGCATGCGGTGCGATCGGGCAATGCGTCGCAGACCAGCGCGATGCTGACGCAGGCCAAGGTGCTGCCCGCGCTGCGCGCATGGTCGGAAGATTTCGACGTCGATCCGCTTGCCTACAACGTGTTGAACGGCACATTGCGCTTTCTGCCGCCCGCCGATGACGGCGGACCGTGGCGGGCCGATTTTCGGGAAGGGCACGACCCCGCCGACATGATCAGCCAGGTGGCCAACGTGGCCTATGATCCGAACGCGGAATGCCCGATGTGGCTGGAGCGGCTGTCGCTGGTGCAGCCCGATGCCGAGCAATGCGCGATCTTTGCGCGGATGTACGGGCAGACGCTGACCGGCCTGACCGACTGCGAGGAATTCTACGTCCACAAGGGGCTGGGCGGCGACGGCAAGTCGAAGACACACGAGATCATCGCCGACCTGCATGGCGATTATTACCGGCATTCCCCGGTGAAGACGTTCCTGCAGGCCAGTTTCCAGAAATCGGGCAGCGAGCACCGGTCGGACCTTGTCCGCCTGGCGGGCGATATCCGCATGGTGGTGAGCGAGGAACCCGCGCCGAACGTGGCGTGGGACGGCGAACTGCTGAAGATGGTGACCGGCGGCGGGCATGTGACCGCGCGCGGATCCGGGGCGAAGACCGAGATCACGTACAAGCCGCGATGGAAGCTGTTCGTCGAGGTCAACCCCTTGCCGCGCATACCGGGCGACGATCGAGGCTTTCGCCGCCGGTTGAAACTGGTGCTGTGGCCGGTGGACCTGCGCACGGTGGAGGGCGGGTTCGAGGCGCCCGAGCGGCTGCGCAAGCGGTTGATGACCGAAAAGGCGGGGATCCTGAACTGGATGATCGCCGGATGCCTGGACTGGCTGGCCGACCGGCGCATTCCGGTGCCGCAGGTGATGGCCGAGGCGCTGGAGAATTTCTGGGCCGAATCCAGTCCGCTGGCCGAGTGGCTGGAGGAACGGTGCGACCAGTCCGACAAGGAAGCCGAGACCGGGGCCACCGTGCTCTGGAAGGATTTCAAGGCGTGGCTGGAGAAGAACGAGATCAGCACCGACAACTGGAACACCACCAAGTTCGGCAAGCAGCTGACCCAGCGGCAGATACAGGGGAAGAAGGACGGGCGCGGGTACAAGGTGCGCAAGGGCATCAAGTTGCGCGACGACGTGCCGTTGCTGGGCGAGGAAGCGGACGATGCGCCGCGCGGTGCGCGCCCGCCTGTGCGCGACGACGATCGCGGCGCGGGTGGCGGCTTTGGTGACGGCGACGACGGGCTGGGTGACTGGCGATGATCGGCGCGGCGGGCAACCACAAGATGTTGTGTACGGACGGTTACGGACAGTTGGGCTCAACTATCCGTATTTCCGGGGCATGCGGGTCGATGGACAGCGGCGGGGTGGCGGTTGGGCGGCATGGCGGGGCCGATACGGACAGTTGCTACGGACGGTTTACGGATGGTTCGTGGTGGCGGGACCGTGCGGTAAGGCATTGAATTTGCGAGGGTAACGGATGGTTACGGACAGTTACGGAGGGTTTTCACCATGTCAGGCCTTATGTGCGCCTGTGCGCCTATGTGCGGACCCGGCCTGTAACTGTCCGTCCTGTCCGTAACCATCCTGACCACAAGATAGAGGATCAAACCCATGGTAACTGTTCTGAGAAGCGAAGTGGTGCAGGCCCGCGAAGGGATCATGCCGCTGCGGCGCCCGTGGGAGCGGACCGGGCGGATCGATGTCGAGCAGCTGTGTGCATGGGCCTATGGGCCGCAGATGGTCGACCGGTACGAGCGGGTCGGGCTGAGCGTGATGGAGGCCGAGGCGGCGGAGTACGAGGTCATCCGGTACTCGACCGACGGGGTGGGGCAGCTGATGCAGATCGAACATCTGGGCTGTCGCATCGATCGGGGCGGGGTGACGATCAGCGACGATGTGCATCCGGCGGCGCTGGCCGTGGCGAACGCTGTGCGGGCTGCGGAAGGCGGCGGGGCGGTGCGGGCCTTTGCGCTGGCGGGTGTGCGGCCGACGGCATGGATGGAGCCGGACCGCAAGGTGCGTGCCTCGGTCTGGGTCAAGCCGTGGGAGAAGGCGCAGGTCGAGTATCAGGGGCCGGGGCGCAAGGGGGCGTACTGCCCGGTCATCGTGCTGTGGGATGATCGGCGCAAGGAATGGGGGCGGGCCGAGTACGCGCGCTGGTGGAACGGTCTGAGCGAGGTGGCGTGGCTGTTGTCGACGCGGGCGCTGGGGTTCGAGGTGACGGGGCCGGAGGCTCCGCAAGAGCCGTGGGCCGACGATGGCGATGCGGCGCGGCGGGGGGCGGCAGCATGATGTGCCGGGATGATGGAAAACGGGCCGAGCCGAGTGCGATTTCGCTTGCATTTCGGCGGGGGCCTGCCCGCCCCCCTCGCGGGTCCTCCCGGGGTCGCCTTCGTACAATGGGGTGCGGCAGCGCGGGGCGTGGGGGTTTTGTGATTTTTTGTGCAAGTCGCGGTTTTGGTTGGCTTTTTGGTCGGGTTTACGGCCCGGTCGGGCAGTGA
Source organism: Croceicoccus naphthovorans (assembly GCF_001028705.1). Classification (NCBI taxonomy): domain Bacteria; kingdom Pseudomonadati; phylum Pseudomonadota; class Alphaproteobacteria; order Sphingomonadales; family Erythrobacteraceae; genus Croceicoccus; species Croceicoccus naphthovorans. The sequence goes on from NZ_CP011770.1 coordinate 1,476,448, forward strand.
GTTGACGGGATGATCGTCAATATCGACGAGTTTTCGGAACTGTGCGGGGTCACGAGCGAGACCATGCGTGGCTATGTCCGGGCCGTCGACGGTACCCCGGCCTGGTTGATCGAACGGGGCGACAAGGGGCGTCCCTATCGCATCGACACAGAGGGCGGGCTTGCATGGTGGAAGGCTCTGCGCGACGAGGGCCAGCAGGCGGAAGCCGATCGGCAAGCGCAGTTGCAGCAGCTTCGTCTGGATATCCTTGGCGATCAGGCCGAGTCCGAAGACATGATGGCGCTGTCGGGCAAGGCGCGGAAAGAGGAATATTCGGCCACGATGGAGCGCATCAAGCTGCGCCGGATCATGGGCGAGCTGGTCGAGACCGGCGATCTGGTCCCGCTGCTGTCGCATGCCGCGGTCGAGGCGCGCCGCAGGCTGCAGATGGTTCCAGGTGAGTACGCGGCACAGATGGGTTTGACGCCGGAGGACGTAAAGCCGCTGCGCGACCTGATCGAAAAGGCGGTGAACGGGTTCGTGGAAAGCTTTGCCCTGCCGCGAAGTGGGAACGGCAATGCTTGATTTCGGGCAGCACGATCCGCTGGCATTCGCCGATGCACAGATGCTGGTGGCATCGTGCCTGTCGCAGATGCGCTTTCCCGAGCGGGTATCGCCATCGACAGCGGCGGTTCGCCACCGCGTGTTGGAAAACCCGGGTGCCTACTCGGGACCGTGGGGCGATGGACCGTTCTATGTCGAGCATCTGAACCGGATAATGGACTGCCTGTGGTCGGATTCGCCGCACCGGGAAGTGGGGGTCATGGGCCCCAGTCAGGTCGGTAAGTCCGAGATCGGCAACAATAGCCAGCTCCATACGATCATCTACGACCAGGCGGACACGCTGTTCATCGGGCCGGACCGGGTGCTGATAGAAAGCTACGTCAAGAAAGAGTTCGACAAGATGATCGAGCACGCCGTTGCATTCGAAGATGTTGGCGATCTGAAGTCGCGGCTGTTGCCGGGGGCGGGATCCGACACGCTGAACCTGAAGCGGTTCTATGGCGCGGACTTTTTCTTTTTCTGGCCGACGGGTTCGCGTCTGCGGGCGCTGCCGTTCTCGCGCATCCGCATCGACGATCTGGACGAGATATCGACCGACATCGACAATCAGGGCGACGCGGTATCGCTGGCGCATGGCCGCATGGGCAGCTTCGAGGCGTTCGGCCAGACGATGCTCTACGTGAACAGCTCGCCAAAGCTGGGGCCGCGCGCGGGCATCGAGGCCTTTGTCGCGGCGGGAACCAATGAACGGCTTTGGGTCGATTGTCTCGACAGCGAATGCGGCACGCCGTTTCCGATGGAATACGAGCAGCTGATGTTCGATCGTGGAGGGTCACCGGCTGACGCAGCGGCGAGTGCCGAGATGGCCTGTCCGAAGTGCGGTTGCTGCTTTGGTCAGAAAGAAAAGCGGGCGTTGATGGAGACGCATCGCTGGATCGGGCGCGGCGAGACGGCTGTGCCACGCAGCGAAAATCCGACGGGCAAAACCGGCGAGCTTGAACAAAACACGCGGGCGTCGTTCCGCCTCGATGGTGTGCAGGGCTTCCGACCGTGGAGTGAGATCGCGCAGCGTGCGCGGCGGGCCGAGATTGCGCTGGAGTATGAACAGGACGAGGGTCCGCTGAAGTCTTTCGACCAGACCATTCTCGGTCGGAATTACCGGGTGCGGTCGAGCGGTGAAGCGCCGGTCAGCGAGGACGAGCTGGTGCTGCGGGCGAAGGCATCGGCCTATGCGCTGGGCGAAGTGCCGCCGGGTGTGGAAGTGCTGATCGCGACGATCGATCAGCAGGGCAACCGTTTTGAAGTCGGGGTCTGGGGGTTCGGGACTCACTTTCGTGCGTGGCTGATCGACCGGTTCCCGATCCTGACCGTGGAAGAGAACGGCAAACAACGGCCCTTGCGTCCGTTCACCCGGCCGGAGGACTGGGCGGTGATTCACGAAAAGGTGATGAGCCGCAGTTATCCTTTGGCTGGCGCCCCGCATCTGCGGATGAAGCTGTTCAACACGGCGGTCGACACGGGCGGTCTGGATGCGGCGACCGATAATGCCTTTGCCTGGTGGCATGCGATGGTATCCGGTGACGCCGGATCTGGCCGTGCCCCGCTGCCACCTACGGCGATTACGCTGATCAAGGGCGGCAACAATCCGAAGGCACGGAAGCTGCCGCCGCCGACGATCGATGCGAAGCGCCAGATCAAAGGTGCCCCGCAGGCTGAATTGTACTTGCCGAACGTCGCACGGCTGAAGGATATCGCGAATGTCGCGTTGAATCGCCGCGAGGACGGTCCGGGCTATGTCCAGTTTCCGCGAGATATCGCGCCCGAGTATCTGGCCGAACTTCGCGCCGAGACCAAGCAGGGCGACGTCTGGATCCGCGATCCGCACGATGCGAACGAAACGTGGGATCTGATGATCTATGCGCGTGCCGTGCTGTTGCGATTCGGCGGGGACGACTCGGCACTGGCGTGGGTGCCGGCATGGGCCAGACCGCCGCGTGGCGGCCCTGCGAAACTGGAGACGGGGCCGCCGGATCGCGATCCGGTGGACAATTTCGACCCCACTGCAAGCCCTGTGGTCAAGATCGAAAAAGCGCAGAAAACCGGGGGTTCACGGCCCCGGCAGCGGCGTGGAATCCGGACACGCCGGGCGGGTTGATCGCAGAAATTTGCGCGACCGGTCTTGAGTGGCAGCGAATTAGTTGACAACCCTCACACCATCGGCGTCGCGAGCCAATCGGAAACCCGCCCCGCAAAGGCGGGTTTTATCATGCCCGCATCGTGCGCGGCAGGGTTCGCGACGCCTTCACACAGATTTGACAGGATGAACCGATGGCGGTGTCGAGCGAGGAAATCGCGCGGATGCTGGCGCTCGTGCAGGCTTATCAGGCCGCCGAGCTGGCCGTGCTGCGCAACCAGTCCTACGAAATGCCCGATGGCCGCCGCCTGACCCGCGCGAACCTGAGGGACATCCGTGCCGGCAAGACACAGGCAGAGGCAGACTATGCCCGGGCCTGCGGTGCCACCACGGTACGCGGTCGTGCCCGCCGGTTCGTGAACATGACCCGCTGATGGAACCGATTCGACCAACCCTGCTGGACAGCGCGATCGCCGCCGTCTCGCCAAAGCGCGGGGCGCAGCGCCTTGCCGCGCGGGCGAGTTATAACGCGATGGCGACGGCGCTGACCGAACCCGGTGGGCGGATCGACCGGCGCGGCGGATATCGGGCGGGGCAGTCCGATCGGCGGCAGACGAAGGGTTGGAAAGCGCGCGCCCGTTCCGCGAACAGCGATGCGCTGGGACAGCAGGAAACGCTGATCGCCCGGTCGCGCGACGCGGCGATGAACCTGCCGCCCGCGACGGCGGCGATCGAGCGCAATGTGACCTTCACGGTCGGCACCGGCCTGATGGCGATTCCCGATCTGGACGCCGATCTGCTGGGGCTGACCGCAGAGGAAAAGCAGTTCTGGACAGCGCGGATCATGCGCGACTTCGATGAATACATGACGTCGAAGGATCCCGATGCCGAGCGCGCGGCGACCGGATACGGGCTGCAGGAAATCGTACTGCGCGGCATGCTGGAGTCAGGTGACATCCTTGGCCTGCGCTGCTGGCCGGACGAACAGATCGGGCGGGTGAACTATACCGCGTGGAAGCTGGTCGAGGCCGACCGTGTGGTCAGTCCGTTCAACCATCAGGATGGCAAGCGCCACGGTGGTGAGAACGGTCCGGTCGTCGTCGGCGGGGTCGAGCTGGACGCATACGGCGCGGCGCAGGCCTATCACGTGCTGAAGAAGGCGCGCGAACCTTACGCATCGGCGCGCACGGCCAACGATACCCAACGCTACGAAGCGTGGGGCAAGACGACTGCCTTGCCGACGTCGATCCTGGTGTTCGACAAGAAGCGGGCGGAACAGGCGCGGGGCGTGCCGTTCCTTGCCCCGGTGCTGGAACTGGTGCGCGTGTTCATGGATGCGACCGACGCGGCGGCGCTGTCGATGGTGCTGCAGTCGATGCTGTCCATCATTTACAAGACGCCGGGGGCGACGGCCATGCCGGAGCCGGAATATGGTACGGGTGAGCTGGTCCAGGCGGAAGACGTGCCAGAGACGCTGCCCGCGAACACGTCGAGCAATATCGCGATGGAACCCGGCATGGTGCTGGAGACCGAAGACGATGCCGACGTAAAGCTGGTTTCGCCGGAAGCGAAAAACCCGGTCTACGAGAAGTTCTTCGAGACTCTGGTGACGATGATCGGGGCCGCGACGGGCACGCCTTTCGGTGTGCTCATGGCGCGGTTCAACAATAGCTATACCGCGTCGAAAGGCGAGCTGGAGCTGTTCTACAAGGAAATCGTGCGCCGGTTCGATCGCTTTGCGGCGGACTGGTGCGCGCCGACCCGCGAATGCTGGCTGTATGAGCAGGTCGTTCGCGGGATCTATGACCTGCCGGGTTTCCTCGACGATCCGCGGATGCGGGCGGCGTGGTGTTCGGTGCGCTGGGCGGGAGACGGCAAGATTTCGCTGGACCCGTATCGCGAGGCCAAGGCGTTCGAAGTTCACGAGGCGCATGGCTGGCAGACCGGACAGCAGATCGCCGCAACCATCAATGGCGGCGATTACGATGCCAACGTCGACCGGCGTGTGGCGGAGCACCGCAAGTTCGTCGACGGGGGGCTGCCGATTCCCAACCAGCAGGGCGGCGGGACCAAGGCCGTGGGCGACGGTGAGGGCGATCAGGGCGACAAGAAGGACACGACCGATGACGCTGCCTAAGTGGAACCTGGCCGATATTCAGGAGCGGATGTTCAACCGTCCGCTGATGGTCACACGCGACCGCGCGGAGATTGCGTTGGGAGTGATGGGGCCGAAGTTGAATATCGGCGCGCTGGTTGTGTCGGGCGAGGAATCCGAACGTCGACCTATGGCATCGCTTGCCTCGGTCGCGGCTGCGGCGCGGGTGGAACTCGACCAGATGCCGGGTGATGCATCGCTGGCGCGCCGGGACTGGGACGGGAACGTCCTCGATCCCTACGAGGTCTGGAATGGGCTGGCTGTTCTGCCGGTGCGCGGCACTCTTATGGCTGAAAACGGGCTTGAACCTTTTTCCGGCGCGACCGGATATGACGGACTGTCGTACAAGTTGCGCTATGCTGCGGGCGACGCGCACGTTGCGGGTGTTGCTTTCGATATCGATAGTGGCGGCGGCGAATGCGTCGACCTGTTGGAACTGTGCAGCCAGATCCGGTCGTTCGAAAAGCCGGTTGCTGCGATCATCCGTGGAACGGCCTGTTCCGCCGCCTATGCCATCGCGTGCAGTGCGGGGGTCGGTAACGTCTATGCGCCCGATTATGCGCGCGTTGGCCATGTCGGGGCGATCCTGATGCATGCCGACTTTTCTAAAAAACTGGATCAGGATGGCATTGCGGTCACCATGATCGCCAGCGGCGAGCACAAGGCCGACGGCAATCCATATCAGCCATTGGGCGAGGAAATCGGACGCAAGCTTCAGGGCGAGGTCGACGCCGCCGCCGCCGACTTTATCGCGCATGTCGCGGACAGTCGGCAAATCGATGCCGCCGCAATCCGCGCGCAGCAGGCCCGATACTACACGGGGGCGGACTCGGTTTCGCAGTCGCTCGTCGATCACGTCATGAGCTGGGACGAGGCGTTCAAGCACTTCGCCCAGCGTGTAAATTCCCCGGCTTCACGGTCGGGATCATCTGCTCCGTCCGGAGCGCGCTCAGCAAGGAAGGAAACCGCGATGAGCAACGAAGCACCCGCGCCGGCGGCGGAACAGCAGCCGGGAATCACCGAAGCGCAGATTGCGGCCGCCAAGGCCGAGGGACGCGAAGAGGGCATAACGGCGGGCGCAACCGCCGAGCGCGCGCGCATTACCGAGCTGGCGGAAATGGACGCCGGGTCGACCATTTCGGCCAGCCTTGGCGAAGCGATCGAGGCCGGTACCAGCGCAGGCGATTTCGCCATCGGGCTGGCCAAGGCGGCGAAGGCCAAGCAGGGCGCTGCGCTGACCGACGTCAAGGCCGAGGCCGTTCCGGCAGCAGCACTGCCCGAAGGCGGCGCGACTGCGGCAGCGCCGGGCGTGAAGCCGAAGGCCAATCGCGGTGCGGATTATGCGCAGCGCAAGGCCGCCGCGTCCGCCTGAACCCCAATCGCCCATAGAAGCCCGGGCGTGGGCTGCCCGGCTTTCGGAGTGACAATCCATGGCATACGAACAAGCGGCCTATACGGCCGGAACCCCGGTTACCGATCCGCAGATCATCGCGGGCGGTACCTATACCACGCGCGTGATCACCGTCCTTTCGGGTGAAGTCCGCAGTGCCGGTGCGGTGCTGGGCAAGATCACCGCCAGCGGCAAGTACAAGCTGTCGGCCTCTGCAGCCGGTGACGGTTCGCAGACCCCGGCTCTGGTGCTGGCACAGGATGTCGACGCCAGCGGCGGCGATGTCGAGGCGGTGTGCTACGAAACCTGCTCTGGAGGGATCGTGGCATCGGGTCTTACACTGGGCACCGGCCACACCATCGCCAGCATTCGTGACGCGATGCGCGATATCGGCCTGCCGATCGACGACTGACACAATCCCTGACCATTGGCTCGGGCCGAGAGGCCCATGACCCGCCCCGGTGATCCGTGGCGGGTTTTTCTTTTCGGGAGGATCCCCTCATGAACGATTTTGCTACTTTCTCTCGCGACGAGCTGTTGCCGCTCGTCCCGAGCGCCTTCGTCGGCGGCAGCTTTCTGCAACTGGCGTTTTTCCCCGACGTGTTCGAGTTCGACACGTCCGAGGTCTATTTCGACCGTGTGCTGGACGATATGCGCCGGGCTCCGTTCGTGGCTCCGCTTGCCCCCGGCAAGATCCAGCAGCCGCGCGGTTTCCAGAAGGAAACCATCATCCCGGCGTCGATGAAGCCGAAGAACCAGATCACCGGTAAGGAAGTCCTGCGCCGGATGGCCGGGGAGGCGATCGGCGGGACAATGTCAGCAGCCGACCGCGAGGCCGCAATCCGCGAGATGTATCTGGAAAGCCAGATGAACCGGATCGCACGGACGCGGGAATGGATGGCCAGCAGCATCCTGCGCACCGGATCGGTTACGATTTCGGGCGACGATTATCCGTCGACCGTCGTCAACTTCAACCGAACCGGTTCGTTGACCAAGACGTTGCTGACCACTGCCCGCTGGGGTGAGAGCGGCGTTTCGCCTTATGATGACGTTGACGCGTGGATGAATGAAGTCGGCGAAGCATCGGGCAGCGCCGTCGATATCGTGGTGATGGACAAGCTGGCGTGGGGCTACTTCTCCGCTGATCCCAAGACCGAAAAGGCACTGGATCGTCAGTTGGGCCAGACGGCGGCCATCGACCTTGGCTTCACCGCCGGGGTGCCGGGCGCGCCGCAGTTCAAGGGCCGCATCGGTTCGGTCGAGTTCTACGTCTACAACGATCTTCAGATGGACGAGAGCTTCAACACCGAGAAGCTGGTGCCAGACTATACCGTTATGATGGGCAGCCGGGCTGGCTATGCTGGCAGCAAGCTGTGCGGCGTGGTCCAGCATGCCGAGAACCACTACCGTCCGGGCGAATACTTCCCGCACGAGTGGATTGATCCAAACACCGGCGCGCAGTGGGTTGAAACCATCACCGCGCCGATCCTTGCGCCCAAGCGGGTCAATGCCTCGCTGGCTGCAACGGTCCGCTGAGGCGGCGTTCAGCAGACCGTAGACGGCGGGGGTGCGGTTTCCCTTGATCCGCACCCCCGTCTTCATCCCGCCGTCCAGCCTTGGGCGTCGCGGTGAGGCATGTCCGGACCGGGCAACGTCCTCCACAGGGCCTTCAAGGACAGGAGATGACCATGGCCAATTCGACGAAGATTCTGGTGGCAACCCGCGAACTGACGGGCGGTACCAAGAAGGGCGAGATCGCCAAGCTGGAAAACGGCGAGGAACTGACTGCTGAAAAGCAGAAGGAACTTGGCCTGACGAACAAGGATATCGACCATCTGAAGGGTCGTGGCGATATCGTGGAGGTTGATGCCCGCGTTGCGGAGACCGGCACCAAGGGCGACAACGCCGCGCTGAAGGCCGAAACCGAGCGAGCCGAGAAGGCCGAAACGCGCGTCGCCGAGCTGGAGGCCGAAGTCGCCACGTTGACCAGCGAGAAAGAAGCGTTGCAGCAGGCGGTGGCCGCCGCGCAGCAGAAGTCCGAGCAGAACGGCAACTGACGCATGGCCGTCGAGACCGCCGCCGATCTGGCGGGATTCTTCCTATTCGGAGAATACGCCGAGGCGGCGGTCTATCTTGCCCCGGGTGCGCCGATCGAGGATTCCACGCCGTGTCTGGTGATTGTGGATCGCGGGCAGGGACGGGCGGTTTTCGACGCGGGCGAACGGCAGGCGGAAGGACCGCAGCTGCATATCTGGGCGCAATTCGCGGAGCTGCCCGCCGTGGTGCGGCGCGGCACATTCCGCATGCTGGACGAGCCGGACGGGATCGAGACCGGCGAGATATTCGAGATCGCGGGTCTGCCGCGACTGGATCATGAAGGCGCGATCTGGTCGTGCGAACTGATCGACCGGAGCGTCTGACATGGCGCGGGCTCCACGATCGGGCGGGATGATCCCGAAATCGAGCCGCACGACGCGGTTCATGAATTTTCATAATCAGGGCCTTGCCCGTGCCGATTACCAGGGCGCTCGGGGGCAGGGTTTTACTGTCGAGTTTCTGGCCGAAAAGGCTGCCCGCGATATGGAGGCAGGGCTGCAGCAGGGCGCTGTGGCCATCCGCTCATCCTCTATCGAGGCGGCGGTCACCAGCACCGACGAGATCAAGCAGAAGATGCGCAGTTTTCTGGATGCGCACTTCACCGGTTCGGAAATGCACGGCAACAATCACCGCCGCGTATCGAACGCCTCTGTCCAGAGCGTGACCTATGACGATGTGTCCGAGAAAGGGCAGTTCACGTCGCTGATCTATTCGAAGTTCGGGTATCGCGGTGGCGGGGGCTTTGTCGACTTCCTGTTGCTGCACATGCGCGGCGGAACGGTGAAGCCGCAGAAGGGCGAATGGATTCGCCTCGATCGACGCGGCAAAGGGCAGATCGGCCAGCAGACCGGGTTCTTTCCGCTGTCGAAGCGCGACACGTTCTTCGTCGAAGCGGACGACGGCAAGAAGCTGTTTCAGTTGCGCCGCAAGCGCGGTGGCGGGCCTGCGGCAAAGGGCACCGAACTGCTGGCGACGCTGGTCCGCAGCCTGACGTTCAAGCCGTCGCTGCAAGGGCTGGAGACGATCATGGCGACGCGCGGTGCGGTGTTCGAGCGGCACTTCGACGCGCTGCTGGGTCAGCGGCTGTCGCAATCCGGGGGGCAGGTCTGATGGCTTCCGTCCGGATGCAGATTTATGCCGCCGTCAAGGCAAAGCTGGACGCGGTCAGGTCGGCGCTGGCGTTCAATGGCGTGATCGTCAACCCGCGCGAGCCCATCGGTGTCGACCAGATGGACGCGTTGATCCTGATGCATGGCGGCGATCGCGATCCGAACTGGCTGACCGGCGGTATCGAGGACCGGTGGCTGGAGATCGGCGTAGGCTGGATGCTGCGCGAGACGACGGAGGGTTCGGCGGAGGAACAGCTCGACGCGGCGCTGGTCGCGGTATGCGACGCGCTGACCGATCCGGACGACGTGCAGCTGGGCGGACTGGCCGTGGAAGTGATGCTGACCGGAATCGAGGAACCGCAGATCGGGCGTGCCGCCGATGGCGCGCACGTGCTGGCCGGTCAGTTCTGCGAATTCGCCGTCCGTTACATGACCCGCGAGGGCGATGCATCGACACCCGCGCCCTGACCGGCGCAACCATCGAGAAGGACCAAGGCCATGGCCGAGACTATCCCCGAACACCGCACGGGTTTTGCCACCCGGAGCGGCGATACCCGCGTGATCGGCACGAAGAGCGACGAGACGTTCCGCAGCGTGGCCGATGCCCGCGCGGCGGCAGGCACGATCCAGACGACGGCGCAGGAAGCCAAAGTGAAGGCCGAGGCAGGGTCGGGGGCTAAAAAGGCGTCCGCCAAGCCCGATGCCCCTGCTGGCGGCCCGATGCCGCCGTCCACGCAGACCAACTGATATCCATCCCGGGACCTGAAAGGACCAATCGATGAGCGACTTCCTGACCCGCAACCGGCTTGTGACCGCGAAGGTCGAGGCCACTTCGGGCACCGATGCCGTCCCCGCGCCCGCGACCGACGCGGTGCTGGTGGAAGAGCCGCGGGCCAATCCCAACCTTGAACTGGAACAGACCGACGAGGTCACCGGTTCGCTGGACACCACGCAGTCCATCGTCGGCGGCGGGTTCATGGAACGGACCCACCGGTTCTTTGCCAAGGGCAGCGGCACGCCGGGCACTGCGCCCGAATATACGCCGTACCTGCAGGCGGCGGGCCTTGCCGAGACGATCCTTGCCGCCGATCTGGACGATACGGCGCAGGCTGGCGCACCAAGCACGATCACGCTGGCAGCCGGCGCACCTTCGACCGACCTGACCGGATTCGTAATCACGCTGGACGGCGGTACGGGTTCCGGCCAGACCCGCGTTATCACCGCGTACAATACCGGCACGAAAGTCGCGACCGTCATGCCCGCATGGGATACCGAGCCCGATGCGACCAGCGAGTACGTCGTGCACGCAGGTAACCTGTTCGTGCCCGCATCGACCGCGCTGAAGACGATCACCGATTATCTCTACAAGAAGAACGCCGGAGCGGGGAACGCCATTCTGGAGAAGCTGACCGGTGCGGCGGCAAACCTGTCGTTTGCGGTGCAGACGCGCCAGACCGGCAAGTTCACCGCGACGCTGCGCGGCAAGCTGGCCGATCCCGCCGATGTCGCCAACCCGACCGGCGCCGTGTTCGACGCGGTGCGTCCGCGCCCGCTGCGCGCGGCGGACGCGTTTCTTGACGACCAGCGCGTATGTTTCCGCAACTTCACGCTGGATTTCGGAAACGAGATCGTGATGTCGGATTGCCCGGGCGAGACCTATGGCTATGAACCGGCGCGGATCACCCGGCGCAAGCCGACCGGGCGCATCAATCCGCAGACGCTGACCCTGACCGCTCGCAACGCCTTCGCCGACATGGTGGCAGGCACGCAGCGCAAGCTGTGGCTGAACTGGGGCGAGACGCCCGGCAACCGCGTTTCGATGCTGCTGCCGTCGATCGTCTACACCGGCAAGGAAGACGACGACCTTGACGGCATCAGCGCCGACGGACTGCCGTTCGAGCCCTATGGCCCGGACAGCTGGCTGTATTACCTGGTCTATTGAGGGCGGCATGCTGGCAAGCGTTCAGGACCGCCATATCTGCGAGATCGGCGGCACGAAGTACGGATTCCGCACGCCGACGTTGTACGATCCGGCGAAGATGCGGCGGATCCTCGGTCGCCAGAAAGTCCGGCGCCCGTCGGCCACCGAATTCCGGGTGGCGGCGTTGGCCGGGCTGGGCGAGATGGCCAAGGTGGCTGGCGAAACCGAAGAGGGCGAGCGGCAGCAGGCCATCGTCGAGCGGTGGTACGAGCTGCTGAAACCGATCGACGAGGACGATATCGACGAGCCGGACTTCGAAAAGCGCGCCGTGATGAAATCGGCACAGGAGACGGAACGACTGGTCGAGATGACCGCGATGCGGGCCGACGTGATGGCGATCGAGGCCAGTCTGGAGCGGCACTGGCCCCCTTATGCGGAGCTGGTGGCGGACCGGGATTACTGGGACGAGGTCAGCCGGATCGAGGTGGTGCGGTTGTTGCTGGAATCGATCCACGGACAGTCCCTGCCGCATGACGAGGACGGAATGCTGCAGGCCGATATCTATCGGTCCATCCCCCCAGCGCACCGGGTGGAACTGGCCACGTTCGCATTCCGGCTGATGGCCCCGGAAGGTCCGCAAAGAAAAAACTGATCGTCGCCGCCGCCTATGCCTTCGACCCGGAGGAATTTGCCGGCGGCGAGGATTACACCCCCACCTGCCCGCTGCGGAACGACAGTTTCGTCGGGCAACAGGCCGCCGGCGTCCGCTGGCTGCATATCCATCCCGAATATCTGCCCGACGACTGTTTCGAGATCGTGCGGCTTGCGCGGAACTGGCGCGACGGCGTGCTGCCCGAACCGGGCGGCGTGCAGGACCAGGCCGCAATGACGGTGACCAGCATCGAGATCGTGCTGGTCGCATGGTCGAAGCTGCAGGCGGCGCGGGACAAGGAAATGCAGGCAGCGGCGAAGCACCGATAGGCACAGGAGACCAAGGCAATGGCTGTCGAACGCGCGATCAACATGGCGCTGCGCGTGCTGGGCATCGGCGAGGTGGAGCGCGACTTCAAGCGCGTCGGTGCCGCGGGCGATCAGGCGTTCGGCAAAGTCGCCAAGGCGGCGAACGGCGCGGACAAGGAAGTCAGCGAGTACACCCGTCGGCTGCGCAACGCGGTGGCGGCGGCGAAGGGCGCGGTCGACCGCAGTCCGGAATTTCAGGCCCAGCGGGTCATGGATCCGGAGGGTTACCGACGGGATCGCAATCAGACCATCATGGCCGCCGTCGGCATGGAACAGAACGCCATGCGCGAGGGCCTTGGCGAGACGGCGGCGGCGTGGGATTCGCTTTACCAGTCCAGCGACAAGGCCGGGATGTCGATGAAGTCCGCAGCCCTTCTGGGGACGGCGGCGGCGACGGCAATCGGTGCGGCGGCAAAGTTCGTGTGGGACAGTGCACAAGCCTACATGGAGCACGAGCAGGCGGTCGACAGTTTCTATGCCACGCTTTCGCTGGGCGGGAATCGTACAGATTCCGCCGCCAGCGAAATCGAGGCGATGGCGGGTCGGGTGGTCGATGCCACCAACCAGACGGAAGAGGCTGCGCTGCAAGCGGCGGCATCGCTGGCCAAGGTGCCTGACCTGACGAAGGCCGGGTTGGACGAGGCGCTGAATGTTGCCGCGCTATTGGCAGATGCCCTGGGCACCGATGTTACCGACGTTGTCGAGGACATGCGTCCGGTGCTGGAGGCGCTGGCCAAGAAGGACATGAAGGCGCTTTACGAGGCGACCGAAGATCTGAACGATCCGCTGCGCGTTGCCATCATGAACCTTGCCGAGACCGGCAAGACTGCCGAAGCGCAGAAGGTCTATCTGGACGGTCTTCGTATGGCTGCCGGGACCGGGCCGAACGGGCTGACCACGGCGGCGAACGAGCTGTCCGACAAGTGGCGCGATCTGCTGACCGCATTTGGGGAGGACAATTCCGGCCCTGCCGTTGCAATGTTGCGCACCTTGTCCGGGTGGCTGGACACCTTCACCGAAAAGACGCGCGGTGCAATCCGCTGGTGGAAAGAATGGACGCTGGAACGCGGGGTGCGGCAGGAACAGATGGTCCTCGATTCGTGGTTCGCCAGTGATGAGCAAAGGGCAACCGCCCGTTCGAGGCAGACCCAGTTCAAGAACGGTCTGGCCCGCATGCGAGGTCAGACGGACCGGAGCGGTGGATTTCGAGATATGCGGGACGAGCCGACGTGGGCGATCAATCCCGACATCGTCGATAACACGAACGTCGCTTCGCAACTAAAGGGCCTTGAAGCCAGGTATGGCGGCTCCGCTTCGAAGGGTGGCGGCGGTGGCAGGGGGCGGTCGGGCAAGTCCGATGCGGAGCGTGAGGCCGATCGGCTGAAGCGCGAGGCGGAACAGGCACGCGAGGCGGCGGACCGGGTGATCGAATCCAACGACGACGTGATCGCCAGTTACCTGATCCGGGCGCAGGAAGCCGAGGAAAAGACCGGGCTGGAAGGCGCGGCGCTGAAGGCGGTGGAGCGCAGCCATGCCATCGAGGCAGCGGCGCGGCGTATCAACCGCGACGAGATCGAGCGCGAGGTCGCGGCGCGGCGCGCGGCGGCGCAGATGGCGGACGAGACGTTCGACGAGACGGCGGCGACGCGCGAGGCGACGGCGGCGGTGGAGGCCAAGGCCGAGCAGCTGCGCAAGCTGGCCGCGCGCGAGATCGATGCTGCTGCGGCGACGGCGGAGTTCAATCGCAAGCAGGCGGAAGCGGCGCGGATCGCCGATATGGTCAAGACGCCGCTGGAGCAGCTGACCGAAGAGATCGAGCGGGCCATCGAGGCGCTGAATGGTGGTGCGATTTCGGACGACCAGTTCAACCGTCGGATGGATCAGATGGCCGAGTCGCTGGCCGATATCCGGTATGAGGCGGACAAGTCGGCGCATGCATGGCGCGGCTATGGCGATGACGTCGGGCGCACGCTGAGCGATCTGGCGCTGAACGGCGGCAATGCGCGCGACGTGTTGCAGGAACTGATCCGCATGCCGCTGGAGCGGTTGCTGTACCAGAATTTCGAGGTGCCGGTTGCCAACTTCATCGACGGGCTGACCGGCAACAACCGCGAGAAGAACGTGGCGTCGGCGCGGGCCGACCTGCCGATCGCCGGCGATGCGGCGGCGGGATCGCTGGCGATGGTCGGCACGTCCGGCCTGCAGGCGGCGCAGGCGCTGAATGCGGTGGCGCTGGGCGCGGGCGACGACCTGTCGCAACTGGGCGCCACCGCCATCGGCACCGGCGAATCGTTGCAATCCGTCGAGGTGGGTCTGCACGATTTCGGCAATTCGCTGCTGAGCGTCATCACCATGCTGGCCAGCGGCGGTGGCGGCGGCGGGGGCCTGAGCGGATTGCTGGGCATCGGGATCAAGGCGGTTGCCGGCAGCATCGGCGGCGGCGCGGGCGCGACCGGGGCCTATGCCGGTTACGGTGACGGCACCAACATGACCGGCGGCATCATGAACTTTGCATCGGGCACCGACAGGTTGCCGATCGAACGCCCGTTCTGGGTGGGCGAGAACGGGCGCGAGCTGATGGAGCTGACCCGGGGCGGCGGCATGCGCGTGCACAGCAACCAGCAGTCGCACCGGATGCTGGGCGAAGGCGGTGGCGGCACGACGCTGGTGCAGACCATCAACATTCCGCAGGGCGCGGACCCACGCCGGACGGCAAGCGCGGTCAACCGCGCGACGCAGACCGGTCTGGCGCGCACGGCCCGCAAGGGACTGGCCGGGGGGATCGACCGATGATCGACGACGTGCGCCTGCCCGAAAACTGGTCGAAGGGGTCGAGCGGCGGTCCGGCGTTCCTGACCGATGTCGTGGCGCTGGATTCGGGCGATGAGGACCGCGAGGAACGGTGGGAGAACCCGTTGGCGCAATACGATATCGCGCACAATGTGCGCACGCCCGCCGACATCGCATCGCTGCGCGCGTTTCACCGGGCGCGGCGTGGGGCATCGCGCGGGTTCCTGCTGAAAGACTGGATCGAATATACCAGCGCGGCGGACGGCCAGACTGCGCCGACGGCCACCGATCAGCCGATCGGGACGGGCGACGGGGTGGAGACGGTCTTTGCCATCGTCAAGCGCTATGCCGACGTCGGCGGGCTGTACGACCATCCGATCCGCTGGCCGGTAACCGGCACGGTGGTGGTCGCGCTGGACGGCGTGCCGCAAGTTGGCGGGTTCACGGTGCAGCGCGGTGACGGCACGGTGACTTTTGCGGTTGCCCCCGGTGCGGGTGTGGCGGTGACCTGCGGGTACGAATTCGACGTGCCGGTGCGGTTCACCGAAGACCTGCTGTCGGTCAGCTGGGACACGATCAATTCGCGCAGCGCCGGTTCGGTGCCGCTTCAGGAAGTGCGCTGAATGGCCCGCACGCTTGATCCCCTGCTGGACGCCGCGCTGGCGCAATCGCCGCGCAAGGGGGCCGAAATCGCGATCGTCGAATCGCGCCAAGGCAACCGGCAGCGCCTGACGACCTGGGATCGTCCTCTGTCGATCGACCTTGGGCTTGGCGACGGGACGGAAACCTGCACGCCCGGCATGATGCATTCGGCGATCACGCTGGCTGCCGGGATGGATGCCAGCCATTTCGAGATGTCCGGCCCCATCGGCGGGGCCTTTACCGAAGAGCGGGTGCTGGGCGGGTACTGGCGTTCGGCGCGGGTCTGGCTGGGCTGGACATCGCCGGGGGTGGCGGATCCGCTGCCCGTCGCCGCGCTGATGGCCGGACGGGTCGGCGAATACCGGGTCGAGGGGCGACGCTGGGTTCTGGAAGTGCGCAATGCCGCCGATGGCTTCAACCAGTCGATCGGGCGGGTGCTGTCGCCATACTGCACGCACGATTACGGCGATGCCAAGTGCACGAAGGTGCGCACGCCCTATGCCTGCGAGGTGACTTATGTCGCCAGCTCGTTTTCTTTCGCGGTCGATATCGGCGGTGAGCATCCCGACGATTTCTTCGAGTTCGGCGATGTGACTTTCGATAGCGGCGCGCTGGCCGGACTGGAGGGTGAAGTGTTCCGGTTCACCGGCGATACCGCGTCGGTAGAGTTGCTGGCGCCGATGCCGGTCGCGCCGCAGGTGGGTGATACGCTGACACTCTATCGCGGATGTTCGAAGTTGCGTCTTTCCGACGATCCGACACTGCCGACCTGCCTTACCAACGAGAACGTGATCAATTTCGGTGGGCATCCGGAAGTTCCGGGCACCGAGCAATACTTCAAGATTGCATCGCCGGGAACCGGCGTGAGCCGCCGGCGGGGCACGCTGGGCGGCGACACCGGCGGGCTGACTTCGGCCCATCCGGGGGCGGCATGATCAGCGGGGCGGATATCGTGACCGCCGCGCGCGGGTGGATCGGCACGCCGTTCGCGTGGGGGCAGGCGCTGCGCGGCAAGGGTTGCGACTGCAAGGGGCTGATCGTCGGCGTGGCGCGCGAACTGGCGCTGCCCGGCGCGGACAGCATCGAGGCGCAGTTCGTCGGTTATCGCGACAGGGTCGATGCGGATCGTCTCGTCGCCGGGATGCGGCGCAATTTTGACCCTGTGAACGTCGCGCAGGACGGCGATGTCCTGTTGCTGACCGTTTCGGGCAAGCCGCAGCATCTGGCGATCTACGCCGGTGCCGGGCGGATGATTCACACATACTCGCGCGGCCCGGACTGCGTGATCGAGGTGCCGATGGCGTCGATCTGGCGGCGGGCGGTCGCCAGCGTGTGGCGCTGGAAATTCGAAGAAGGGGCAAACTGATGGCGGTCGATCCCGTCTCTCTGGCCGTGACCGCCGCGTTGATGGCGGCGCAGATGGCCATGCAGGCGAGTCAGGAAATCGAGGGTCCGCGCATGCAGGACCTGACGGCGACGGTGGCCGATTACGGCACGCCGCTGAACAACTGTTACGGGCGGCGCTGGCTGACCTGCCCGTGTTTCTATGCCGAGGATATCCGCGAGCGAAAGAAGAAGCGGAAGACCAAGGGCGGCAAGTACAACGAATACACCTATTTCGGCACCTTCGCGGTGCATATTGCCGATCATGCCATATCGGGCGTGCGCAAGATCAAGTTCGACGGGCACCTGGTCTATGACGCCACGGCATCGGGCGCGAAGATCTACAAGCTGGATGACGATTACGACCTGTCGTCGAACATGCGGATTTATTACGGTTCGGCGACGCAGGAACCCGATCCGCGCATGCTGGCCAGCACCGAGGCGAAATACGGCCCCGGCACCTGCCCGGCCTATCGGGGCCAGTCCTATCTGTTTCTGGAGGATATCCCGCTGGAAAAGGTCGGCAATCGCATGCCGATCGTTTCGGTCGAGGTCAGCCGCGCCCCCGCGCAGATGGGCGGGGAAGACGGAAACGGCGTGCCGGTCGGCAGCGGCGGCGGCGATGGCGGCGATACGGAATACATGCAGATCGGGTGGGCCTATCGCCAGTATCAACCCGAACCGAGCAACTTCCCGAGTGGGTCGAATACCGGATCCCCGACTTATATAGAAACAGCAGTTCAGGCATCGCGCTATCCGGTTCCGTGGGACGACAGCGTCTATAACGCCGGGAAGGACGCCGAATACGATGCCTTCGTAGCAGCGGCGGAGCTGCCGCTGATCAATATTTTTACGGGATACTACGCGGGCGATTTCTATGCCGCGAACGACCCGAGCTATTGGCTTGACGAAACGCAGATTGCCTATGCCATGTACTATGCGGGCTATGGGTTCGAGCAAGGCCGATACCTTGTCGACATGGAAGATCGCACGCGGGTGAATCATCCGACTCAGCTGACGATCCTGTACACGCCGGGCAGCAACTGGGCCTATGAAAAGCACCAGCATGTCGGGGTGGGTGCCTTCATTCCGGTGTACGATTCGCAGCAGGTGATCGAGATCGAAGCGCCGCCTTTGCCGTGGTTCTGGTCATCCAGCGATCCGGTGGAGGAAGCGCCGCTGCCCGAAGATGACAGCGTACCGCTGAGCGCGATCCTGATGGATATCGCGCGGCGCGTGGGCATGGTGGCGGACGACTATGATGTCTCCCAGACCGAGGCGATCATCGTTACGGGATTCAACTGGTCGCAAAGTTCCGCCAAGCAGATCGTCGGGCCGCTTCAGGATGTCTACGATTTCGATTTTCGCCCGCACGATTTCCTGCTGGAAGCGGTGCGGCGCGGTGGGGAATCGCTGGGCACCATCACTGATTTCGCGCAGGCCGACCCGCTGTACAGGTTGCCATCGCCTTCGGATACCGACCTGCCCCGGCGCATCTTTCTGAACTTTGCCGATGTCGATGCGGACCAGCAGACCAATACCGCCGTTTCGCAGCGGCGTGGGTCGGCGGTGGACGGAGTGCGCGACCTGTCGATCGACATGACCAAACTGGCGCTGAACCCGGACGAGGCGCGCCAGTTCGCCGACCGGTATCTGCGGCGCAAGTGGTTCGGCATCACGCAGGCCAGCAACTCGCTGCCCCGCCGCGACATGGGAATAGAGCCGGGCGACGTGTGGACGCCGGTGTTCGGCAATTCGGCGCTGACCATGCGCAGCACACGGGTCGTGATCCCGGCCAGCGGTGCGCTGGAAATGGAGTGGGAGGCCGACGCGCCCGAACTGGCGGTGCTGTCCGGCGCGGCCGGGGCGGGGGCCGATGGTATTCCGCCGGCGGAGATCTACACCCTGGCCGAGACCGAGGGCGCGGTTATGGACCTGCCCCTGCTGGTCGACGCGCACGATCAGACCACGCCCTTTGCCTATATCGCGGCAGGTCCGCTGGGTGACGAGGGCGCATGGCCCGGGGCCGATTTCGCGCAGAGCGATACCGGCGACGAAGACACTTTCGAACTGGAATGGGACGGCATCGACAGCCTGTACGAAGCCTATATCGGCACGGTGGGCGCAGCCTTGCCCGATGCCAAGCCGTGGAACGTCGACAATGCCAGCACGATCGAGGTCGTGCTGAATTCGGGCGAGCTGGTCAGCGCGACGCTGGACGACCTGATCGACGACGGCACGCTCAATCTGGCCCTGATCGGGGAAGAGATCGTGCAGTTTCAGACCGCGACGCTGACCGACGACCTGACCTATACGCTGAGCGGCTTTCTGCGGGGCGTGCGGGGCACGGAACGGGCGATGCCGGGCCATGTGGCCGGGGAACGCTTCGTGCTGCTGGACGCGGCGAAAAAGCACACGATGGGCGCCAGCGAGATCGGCGATACCGACAGCTATATCGCGCACACCGTGGGCCGGGGGATCAATACCGAGGATGCCTTCGACGTGGCGTTCACCGGCGCGGCGCACCGGCCCTATGCGGCGGTGCATGGCAGTACGGCGCAGAGCGGGGCGGACTGGCTGTTCGATGCGGTGCGGCGCACGCGCATCGGCGCCACCACACTGAACGGGCAGGACGTGCCGCTGGGCGAAGCGTCGGAGGCGTGGGAGCTGGACATTCTGGACGGCGGAACCGTCGTCCGCACGCTGACCGGAACAAGCCTGCCGATCACCTATGCCGAGGGGGATCAGATCACCGATTTCGGCGCGCCGCTGGGCACGGCCCCGGATGCCAGGCTCTACCAGATGAACCCGACGCTAAACCTTCGCGGCTATCCCCTGACCTTCTGAACGGACAAAGACATGACGACACCGACTTACGGGCTGATCGAATGGGCAGCCGCACAGGCATCCCCGTGGGTGCCGCACAATGCCGCGCTGCGCGCGCTGGAGGCAGTATCGCGCGGCAGCGTGCTGGACCGCGACCTGACGGCGCCGCCCGGATCGTGCAACGACGGGGCCTGTTATCTGGTTGCGGCATCGGCCACCGGCCTGTGGGCGGGGCATGACGGCAAGCTGGCCATCGCGGTGGGCACCGATGCGGCCAGCGGGTGGATTTTCCTGATCGTCGCGACAGAGGGCCAGATCCTGTGGGTCGAGGACGAAGCTGTCCGCATTGAATACGTCTCCGGTGCATGGGCGGCGCTGGTGCTGGGCAGCGGTTCGGCCAGCGGGCTCGACGTCGATACCGATGGGGCGCTTGCGGCAAACAGCGACAGCCTGATTGCCACGCAAAAGGCGGTGAAGACCTATGTCGACAACGCCGTGGCAGGGTTGTTCGATTTCAAGGGGGCGATCGATTGCTCGGCCAATCCGAACTATCCGGCGGGTGTGATCGGCGATGCGTGGCTGGTGTCGGTCGCAGGCAAGATTGGCGGGGCATCGGGCGCGGATGTCGAGGTGGGCGACGTCATCATCGCCAGCGCGGACAACGCGGGTGGAGATCAGGCAACGGTCGGCGGTGACTGGTTCATCCTGAATGTGAACATCACCGGGGGCGGTGGTGGGGGAGGCTCTGTCGCGGCAAAGGACGATGGAAGCACGGTTGTCGCTGCGGCAACTGCTTTCAATTTTACCGGCGCGGGGGTGGTGGTCACCGATGCGGGCGGTGGACAAGCGGATATCGCGATTCCCGGCGGCGGTGCGGGGTTGAAGCAGATTTCCATTCCTGCCGGGGCGATGAAGGTTCGCACGACGAACGGGGCGGCGGCGGGGTCGGTTGAGACCGCGACGAACAAGCACATGGTCGACAGCCTCGATTTCGACGCAGCGACGCAGGAATATGCGCAGTTCAGCCTTATGCTGCCGCAAAGCTGGGATGCGGGTACGCTGGCCTTTATCTTTCACTGGACGACGACCGGGACGACCGGCGACGTGATCTGGGGCGTTCAGGGCCTGTGTCGCGGCGATGGCGACGATCTCGACGGCGCATGGGGAACGGCGGTCGAAGTCACCGATACCTGTCAGGGCGCAAACAAGACGCACAAGAGCGCGACGACGGCGGCGATGACCATCGGCGGCACCCCGGCCAAGGGCAAGCGCGTGGCGTTGCAGTTCTATCGCAAGGCGGCGGATGGCGGCGATACGCTGACGGTCGATGCGAAGCTGCAGGAAGTGACCGTGATCTACAACACCGACGCGGCGACCGACGCATGAGTTATGCGATGATGGGCCCGCTGGCGGTGCGGCGGCGGGGGAGCGGTCAAACCATGCAGTTCGTCGGTCGGCAGTCCTACACATGGGGGCCGGGCGGATCGCAGGCGTTCAACCTCAACAGCCTGACCGGGGGCGAGGCCAGTCCTTCGACGATCAAGGCAGGCGACACGATCATCTGCGTCTATGCGATGTCGTTCGAAAACACGCTTGTACCTAACGGCATGAACGACAACCCCGGCTTTTACGGACTGACGTGGGACCAGCGAACGTCTGGAGGCGGCAGCGCGACCAGTGTCCTGCAAATTCTTTATCAGATGGAGCCACTGGTCGATGGAGCGGTCACGGGTTCTTTCTTCGCTGCTGTAGCACCGGGCGGGTGCGTTGCGCACTTCTATGTGTTCCGCAATCTGCATCCGAGACGCCTGAGTGTTTCGCAGGTTGGGAGCCTCGATCCTGCGGCGATCACATTGCCCACGACCCCTGCGCTTGCTCTTATCGGCGTTTCCGGCGTGCATACGTCGGGCACAGCGTCCTTCAGCGGATTTGGCGATGCGACGGATACCGTGCAGGGCAATTACGATGGCTCCACCCGCGACGTTCTTTCGGGCGTAGGCCTCAAGCGCAATATCGTCGCATCCCCGTATGACCCGACAGCTTGGACCGCCTCGGCTTTGAGTGCATACCGCGATGCGACAGTTTTGGGCTTCAAGGAAAAAGTCGCCACCAGCGATGCCTTTCGTAAGGTGCCAATCTTGATCACCGGGGGGGCGGCAACAGGCAACGAGGCGCTGAATTACGGTTGGGCTGGTACGGATTCTTATGGCACGGCCAAGACCACGACGGCGGTAACGCTGATGGGCGCGAACGCGATTTCGTTCAACGGCTCGCAGAGCGTCGAACTGGATCGCAGTCTACCGGAGGCGTGGTTCCACCCATCGATCGTCATGCGCGATCACGACTGGACGCTGGAAGGAGCGGTGAGGTTTAACAGCACTGCCGACCCGATCATTCTTGTTCGAAATTACGACAAGACGAACGAGCTGATGTTCTCGTTTTTGAAAAATACCGGACAACTTATATTTGTCTCCACGACCGATGGAACGGTTGCAACGCAAAATGTCGTCCAAGGTACGTGGACCCCATCAACGGGCGTCGATTATTTTGTCCGCGCGACCTGCGATTATCCGACTGTCCGACTGTTTGCGGGGCCGGTTGGTGGGACCGCTACGCTAATCGCCAAAAACACGTTATCCGGCCCGGTTTACCAAGGCACTGGCACGACAGTTATGGGGCGGGTTCTGGGTGGCGGTGCTGGCCTGAACGGTTACATGGGCGAATGGCGGTTCTCGCATGAGGCCCTGAATACGACCGACGACAGTTTCACCGCGCCGTCAACGCCGTGGCCGAGGACTTGATGGCAGATCAGAACTTTGACGAAAGCGATCGATATGCTTCAAAGCATAGCTTTCCGGCCTCAGCGAGCAATTTTGGATATTCGCCAAAGGGGGTTACTGCCTTACCGGACCTGATTTTGTACGGTGTGCGGTGAAATCTACGCTTGTTTGTAGACATCATCGGCGTCCAATATCGGCAGCCTTCAAAATAGTAGTGAGTGACTTGGCTTTGCCGCGAGCGAGACCGGTCAATTATAGGATTACCACCGTGCAAAAGGTTGGCGGACCAGATCAAGGCCTGCCCTTTCCGCAAATGCGCTTCCAACGGTTTCATTCCTTCGCATAGCTTCCGAATTGCCGGTTCGTAGTGCTCAGAGTAAAGTTTATAGCCGCCTTTACCCCATTTCGAGACGCCAAGATCGTCCATCGTCAGGTGCGGCATGGTGTGCGAGCCGGGATAATAATGCAGCGGCCCGTTTTCGGCGTCGGTGTCCTCCAGCGCGACCCAAACGCCAGCCATGAAGTCTTTCGGAAGACTGCTGAAATGGATCGTGTCGGAGTGCGTTAGTTGCTGGGTGCCGACGGGGAAATTGAGAGTTTGAAAGGCAAACGGTTCTCGCCCGTATAGCAGGGCCAACACGCGTTCGACCTCAGTGTTGAGCGCCAGTTCCTTGACGGCGGGCACCGTTTTCCAAGCGTCCTGAATTCGGGTGGGGTCGCTACCGTATTTGACGCCCTCGATAATCCGGTCGGGCAGGTCGGCGATGTCGAGGTCGATGACAGCGTAGCCCTTCGTTCGAAATTCATCGAACAACGGGCGATCCGCCGCAGGGATAGACGAAGTGTCGGGATCGTCTTGGAGAAATAAAGGGACTGTCTGCATGGTTACTCAGCCATCGGAATCGCGCGCAATCTCTGACCGAACATCCTGAACATCAAGTAAAAACGGGGTCATGAAATGAAGGGCAGGTTGCTTGCCCTCGTCGGCGCGGGTGCGCTGGCGGGGGTTTTTGTCGTGGGGCGGGCGGTTCGGCGGCGGATCGTGGCGCGGCGCATTGCGCAGGCGGCGTTGAAGCGGATTCAATCCGGGGTGCGGGTGTGAACGATCTGGTCGATACCTGGGCCGACGTGATGCGGTGGTGGTCCCCCGGTGGCGCTTTGCTGGCGATATGGCCCTTGTCCTTCTGGCTGCGCGTGCAGGTGCGCCGTTATCTTGACGAGGGCAATCGCACCGTGGCCGTCTCGCTTTTGACGCTGATCTTCGCCGGGTCGGCTCTGGTCGCTTTTCTGCTGTTCGCGCTGTTGGCCGGCACGGTCATCCCGTTCACCAGTCGGTTGACCGGTTTCGGCCAGGACGATCACGTATTCCGTTCGATCATGGCGGCGGCGTGGACACTGGTGGCGCTGGGCGCGTGGATGTCCGCCGTGGCCCTGCGTCGATCGCGCAGGCTGGTCGCCGCGTCGTCTTTCTTCTGGTTGCTTGCGGTGGTCTTCGGCGTATCCGCAACGGCGAGCTGATCCGGTGGTCGTGCCTGAAGCTGGCGTCAAGTACGGTCCGGCGATGATCGTCGCGGTGCTTGGCGCGGTAAACCCCGTTTTCGCCGCGATCGCGTTCGGCATGGTTGCCGGGTGGCTGGCGCTGGCCGCGGTTCTTTACGACGAGGGCAAGACGTTGCCCGAGATCCGGCGCAAGCTGATCGTATCGCTGGGCGTTGGAAGCGTGGGATCGCTTTTCGCGATGTGGATGGTGCGCGTCACCAACGCCGACCCGCTGGTTGCCGCCATGATCGCCGCGAGCATCGCGTTCGGCGGCGTGCGGCTGATCAAGCGGCTGTTGAACCTTGGCGCCAAGGCCGTGGTCTGGGCCGCCGAACACGCGATGAGCGATGTGGCGGCGGCGCGGCGGCGCGAGATGAGCGATCAGGCGCAGGTCGACGCGCTGATGGCCGATCACACGGTTTACCCGGTGGACGGGACGAAGCCGCCCGAGGCGGTGCTGACGGACGACAAGTCCGAGGATTGATCAGCCCGCCATATGGCGGGTTTTTTCGTGGAGAACTGAGAATGACCGAAGCACGGCTTTCGGAGCGTACCCTGCTGGAAATCGCAGATCACGAAGGGGTGGTGCTGGAAGCATACCTCGACAGCGTTGGCGTGTGGACGTGGGGCATCGGCGTGACCGACGATAGCGGGCACAAGGTGGGCCGCTATGTCGACAATCCTTCGACGCTGGAACGGGCGCTGGAAGTCTATGAATGGCTGTTGCGCACGAAGTATCAGCCTGACGTGCTTGCCGCCTTCAAGGGAATCGCTCTGAAGGAACACCAGCTGGCCGCTGCCCTGTCGTTCCACTGGAATACCGGCGCTATCCGCGAGGCGCATTGGGTCCAGTTGTTCTGCAAGGGCGACGTTGCCGGTGCTCGCAAGGCTATCATGAACTGGTCGACCCCCCGCGAGATCATCGGGCGGCGCAAGTGCGAGCGCGACCTGTTCTTCGATGGGCGCTGGTCGAGCGATGGCGACGTGCTGGTCTATCAGGTGCGCAAGCCCGGTTATCAGCCGGTTAAGCCGAAGCCGATGGATCTGCGGCTTGCCGTGCGCGGTGCGTTGGAGCGGGCGGCGTGACCTGGCTGTCCCGCCAACTGATCCGGTTCCTGCTGGCTCTTGTCGTACTCGCCCTGTTCGGCGGGGCGGTAATCGTCATGAGCTTTTTCGTGGTGCCGGAGCAGAACCGCGAAGTGGTGGTGCAGCTGATCGGCGGCATCAACTCGCTCGCGGGCATGGTGATCGGTTTCTACTTCGGCCGTGCCGACAATCCCAACGAAGTGAAAGTGACCAACGATCCGGCGCATCCCGTGCCGGTCGACCAAGGAGAATGAGGTGAGCGCCCACTTTGATGTGAGAAAGGATTCTGATGTCATTCGGCGTGCGTCTCGCGCCTTTGTCGATCAGTTTCTCGACGATGTGATGCCGGACCTGCGGTTGGCTGCGCGCGGCTGTGGCTATGCCCTTGCCCTGCATGGATCGATGGCGCGCGACATCGACCTGATAGCGATCCCTTGGTCCGAACGCGCGGACGATCCCGATTTCCTGCTGAACCGACTGTGCGGCGTCCTCTCCGGCAAGGTTGGCAGGGCGCTCTGCGAAAAGGCTTGGACCGACAAGCCGCACGGTCGCCGCGCAAACACCATCATCCTGCCCGGCATGTGCCCTGAGATTGATTTCAGCGTCATGCCACGAATTGAAAGCAAAGGAGAATGAAGATGCTCTTGTTGATGTTGCTCATCGCCGCCTTGGCGGTGTTCCTGTATCCAATTTTCGCACGTCATCATGGCTGGCTGTCGGCTTCCTTGCCTTTGCCGCGACGACGACCCGCGCTGGCATTCGCGGCGGCATTGCTGACGGTGCCGATGCTGACGGCGTGCGAGACGATTCCCGCATCCCCCGGTTCTGCCGCCGATACCACGGTGCTGGACGAACAGGCCGCCTATGGCGTCGAACTGGCCTATGCCGCAGCCCGAACCGCCGCAGAGGTCGGCGTGAAAGCCGGGTTCATCAAGGGCGAGACGGCGGTGAAAGTCGCGTCTGCCGACCAGAAGGCCTACGCCGCCGTCCTGTTGGCGCGGGCCGCTTACGACACTGGCAACGCCGATACCTACGAAACCGCCCTGATCGATGCGCGTGCGGCGATTGCCGCCTTGCTGACGCTTGCCAATGGAGACCCGGCATGAAGTTCACAGTCGAAGACCTGATCCGCCTGCTGATGATGGTCGGTCCGATCATCGCCCAGACGAAGGAATTCATCGAGCGATTCGAGCTGCTGATCAGCGCGCAGGGTCCGGAAGACCAGGCGAAACTGCGTGAAGCGCGCGAAGTGCTGATCGTCGAGAACGACGCGGGCCACGACCGTCTGCAAGCTATGCTGGCCGAAGCGGCGGACACCGGCGGGGAATGATCCGCGCGGGGTTGATCCTTGCCGCCATCGTGCTCGCCCTTGTCGGGGCGCTCTGGGCAACCGGGCACCTCGACGTGGGCGGGCGCAAGGCCAGCGAGGCGGAGATCGCGACCGGTCAGGCCGATGCCGCGATCAAAAGCGGCGCGGATGCCGCGAACACGTCGGCGGACAACGAGCGTGCCGACGCCCAGACGGACAAGGACGTCGAAGATGCGAAGACCAAGATCGATGCGGCTTCTGCTCGCCGCGACCCTGTCGGTTCCGGCCGCGCTGCTCGCGACGGGCTGTGTCGGGCTGACCCCGATTATTGCGAGTGACACCGGCTGTTCGGCGCTGGTGGCCGATAGCCTGATCGCGCCGGTTCCGGGCACGAAGGCGCCGGAAAAGGTGGAGTACCCGGACGAGGTGATCTTTGCAGGGTCGCCGCTGGACTATGCCAATGCCATGATCGATGCTCTGATCCTCGACAAAGCCGGGTGGGAGAAGTTCGGCGTTGAACAGACCGGGCAGTTGAAGAAGGCCAACCGCGACAAGGCGGACATCGTCAAGACGGTGGGCGACTGCGAAGCGCGGGACCGGGCGGCGGTGCGCAATGCGCAGCCGCGGTTCAAGATTTTCTGAACACGTCCGCACGGCCATAGGCCGGAGCGGGGGTGCCGTGCGCTAACACGGCAACCGACGAGTGAACCCTCGTCACGCGCGGCAGGCCTTGCCGCTAACGCCCCGCGCCCGTGCACCGGGCGGGGCCGTCCTAAGGTAAAAATCGAGATGGAGCTACTGCCCGAACGTTGTAATCCCGTCCGTCCGGCCGCGCCCTATATCGGCGGCAAGAAAAATCTGGCCAAGCGGCTTGCGCGGATGATCGATGCGCATCCGTGCGGGACCTATGCCGAGCCGTTCGTTGGCATGGGCGGAGTCTTCCTGCGCCGGACCCGTCGGGCCGAGGCGGAGATCATTAACGATATCAGCGAAGATGTGGCCACGTTCTTCCGGATCCTGCAGCGCCACTACATCGCATTCATGGATATGCTGCGCTTCCAGTTGACGACGCGAAGTGGATTCGAGCGGCTGTTAAAAGTCGATCCGTCCACACTGACCGATCTGGAGCGTGCGGCGCGGTTCCTCTATCTCCAGCGACTGGCGTTCGGTGGGAAAGTCAGCGGGCGCAGCTTCGGCGTTATGGTCGAGCGTCCGGCGAGGTTCGACGTGACCAAGCTGGCATCGCAGCTGGAAGAGCTGCACGAACGATTGGCGAGCGTGGTGATCGAACGACTGCCGTTCGCGGAGTTCATCGCGCGGTACGACAGCGCCGGCACGCTGTTCTATCTGGATCCGCCTTATTTCGGTTCGGAGACAGACTACGGCAAAGACGTCTTCTCGCGCGATGACTTCGCAGTACTCGCCGATCGGCTTGCGTCGATCGAGGGGCGCTTCATTCTTTCCATCAACGATGCGCCACAGGTTCGCGAGATCTTCGCCGCCTTCCCGTTCGACGTGGTCGAGACGACCTATACGATCAGTCAGGGCGATGCGCAGAAAGTGGGCGAGTTGATCATCCGAAGCCCCGATGGATGATCCTGATGCCTTGCCGATGTTCCGTGAATGTTCCATCTGCGACGCATGGGCCGGATATCACTGGATTCGATCAGCGACTTCGCGCGGCGGGGCTATGACGTCAAAGTGACGTGCATGGCCTGCCGCAACGTGACGGTCTGGAATGCGCTTCAGCTGATGCTGGAACTGCACAAGCGGCGGCGATCATTGCAGGTCGATGCGGCGGAGCGGAGTATGGTGTGCCGGAACTGCGGCGCAAAGGACGCTGCGATTATGCCGGTGGAAACAAGCATTTAGCTGCGCCTAGACCCTGATCCGCCGCAAGGTACGGTCAAGACCAGAGCGTTCCTCCGCTACCATTCCTTGATCCGGAAGCTTCCACTAGCTTCCGCATTTTTCCAAAAATCGAAAGAAAAGCAGAGGGTTGCGGGTGATTCGCGTCCGCATGCGCCCATGGTCTTCCACATGCAGCCAGATTTGGTGTGGGGGTATTTTGGGGGTATTTTCGCGGAGTATCGGAAAGGAGCGATACCCCCAATGCCTCTCACGGAGATTCAGGCCCGAAATTCCAAGCCACGCGAGCGCGCCTACAAGCTGGCCGACGGGGAGGGCCTCTTCCTGTTCGTCCAGCCGAACGGGTCAAAGTTGTGGCGGATGAAGTACCGCTTCGCGGGCAAGGAGAAGTTGCTTTCGTTCGGCGCTTACCCAGAGCTCGGGATAGCTGCCGCGCGCGACAAGCGCACAGCCGCAAAGGCGTTGCTCGCTGAAGGCAAGGATCCAATGAGATCCAAGGGCGAAGTGATCTCGCAGGAGGGAGCCACCTTCTTCGAGATCGCAAAACGATGGCATGAAAATCGAAAGAGCGCGTTGAATGCCGCGCACGCCGAACGCGTCTGGTCGCGCATGGAAAGAGACGTCTTTCCAGCCATCGGCGAGAAACTCGTGAATGAAATCTCGGCACCCGACGTCCTGGCAATGATCCGCAAGATCGAAGCAAGAGGCGCGCTCGATATTAGCCGGCGTGCGAAACAAGGGGTGGGGCAAGTCTTCCAGTTCGCAATCGCGTGTGGTCTGGCCTCGAACGATCCGACGACACATTTGCGCGGGGCTCTAAAGCCGCGACCAAGAGTGAAGCATATGAGCCGGCTGCCGCTCAGCGAGTTGCCCGCATTCATCGAGAAGCTGCATGCCTACCAGGAAGAGGGCGAACGACGGTCCGCGATCACCCGTGACGCAGTTCTCTTTGCGCTCCTGACTTGGGTTCGAACCAAGGAACTGCGTTTCGCCGCCAAATCCGAGTTTGAAGACTTGGGCGGCAAATCACCTGTTTGGCGCATACCAGCCGAGCGAATGAAGATGGGACGAGAGCATTTGGTGCCCCTCTCGCAGCAGGCAACGCAGATCGCGAAATCTATGATAGCAGCAGCGCCTGGCGAGTTTCTCTTCCCGGGTAATGGCCCAAACAAGCCGCTTTCAGAGAACACAATGATCTACGCGCTCTATCGCCTCGGATACCACAGTCGCCAAACCGTACACGGCTTCCGGGGCTTGGCGAGCACCTGGGCCAATGAGCAGTTGGTCGAGTTCGGCAAGCCGCCCATGTGGATCAGGAAATACCATGAGGATTGGGTCGAACTACAGCTCGCGCATTCGGAGAAAAACGACGTGCGTGGAGCTTACAATGCCGCTGAATACTTGGCTCCTCGGCGCCGGATGCTGCAGGACTGGGCTGACTATCTGAGCGGCGGGAAGGTGATCGACATCAAGAAGGCAGGGAAGCGCGCAGCCTGATAATTATGGCTTCGATCAGACCGGTCCAATCCAGTCTGCGCGCAAACGATCTCGACCTGCGACAACCCCCTCGACAATCACCGCTGATCCGACGAATTCGCATTCGGGTTCTTCGCTCTCGATGATCCAGACGACTTCGTCTGTCGTGGTCAGGAACATCCCGCGTCTACCGCGGCTTAAAATTCCCGAGACGCGTATTCGACCCGCGCTCACAACACCCCCCGTTTAAAAACGCCAATGGCGCAGCACTTCGCGCACATAGGCCGGCGTCTCGCCATTGCGAGGAATACCGCCTGCGCGCTCGACGGCACCTGGACCTGCGTTGTAGGCAGCGAGGGCTAGATGAACTACCCCGAACTTGTCCAGCATCTGGCGTAGGTATCGGGCCGCACCCAAGATGTTCGCCTTGGGATCGAAGCGATTTGAAACGCCAAGGTCCCGCGCTGTCCCTGGCATCAATTGCCCCAAACCTGCGGCCCCGGCCTTGCTGATGGCCATCGGATTATATCGTGATTCCGTCCATACAAGAGCGTCGAGAAGGCCGCTTGGTAGCGAGTATTGAGCCTCAGCAGCGTAAACATGAGGAAGGTAGCTTGCCCGACGGAATCCCGATGGCGCGCTGCCTTGGGGCTTTGGATATCGATAGGGCAGATAGTTTCGACCCGTATCGGTAGCCGGCGGCTCGGACGAGACCGTTGGAGGCTTTCTCCAAATGCCATGTTCGACGAGAAGGAAGCCATCAGTCCCTTCTGCAACGCGGAAGCCGTCGGTCGTCAACTCCGAGGCAACGGTCATCTGAGGGGGCTCCATCTCCTGCGCGTGAGCGGGGAGGACGGACCCAAGTCCTGTCGTTGCCCCTGCAACTACTGCCCATTTCAGTCTCATTCCCGAATCCTTTGGTGTCGAATCGGGAAAGAACATATATAGAACATCCGATGTAGGAAAATGAAACGTCAGCGACGCAGAGCGGAGGCTGCGCGGGTGGAGGCACGTTACGATGGAGATGCCCCCATGCACCAACACCGATCATCCCAATTCCAAGGTCTGCAACTGGAAAACCGCGCGCGCAAGATAGTCGAGCAGCTGGGCGGTGCCTGGTCGCGTTCGCGCGGAATGTGCTGCTGCCCGGCCCACGACGATCGCACTCCTTCGCTAAGCATCACACTCGGAAAGCGCGCAATTCTTGTTCATTGCTTTGCCGGCTGCACGAACGAGGCGGTGATAGAAGCCATGGCCGGGCTCGGAATACGAATTGCGGACCTGTTCGATGGCACGAGTGGTCCGATCGTGGCCGAACCGCGCGAGGAAGTCGCCAATCGCAATGCGCTGAGGCTCTGGCGTGAGGCGTCGACCATCGCTGGCAGCCCCGCCGAGAAGTACCTCGTGTCCAGAGGCATCACGATTTCTTCGCCGGAGCTGCGTTTCCACCCGCATATGCCGCTGGGGCCAATGGGTGCTGTCCGGTTTCTACCCGCGATGGTGGCGGCTGTGCGCAATGATGCCGGAATTCTGGCGCTGCACCGCTCCTTCCTTGACCTCGACAAAACCAGCTTGGCTTCTTTCGATCAGCCCAGGCGTGCGTTAGGCAGCCCCGGTTCTGGGGCGGTGCGTTTCGCGTACCCGAATGGGGGACGCCTTGGCCTCGCAGAGGGAAACGAAACGGCCCTCTCAGCGATGCAAATGTTCAAGGTTCCCTGCTGGGCGACGCTAGGAAACGAACGCTTCGGCTTGGCCACAATCCCGGAATCGGTGCACCAGCTGTATCTCTTTGTCGACAATGATGCGGGCGGGCACCTTGCTGAAGAGCGTGCGCGAGAGGCCTACGCTTGCGAAGGGCGGCTGATTGTCACCAGGCGTCCGGAGCTAACCGGCGACGACTGGAATGATGTGCTCATGCGCTCAGTCCGAGCTACGGTCTGAATGTCGGTGAGAGGAAAGCGGGCTTGGGGCCTTGTGAGGCCCCCGGGCGGATCCATCCGAACGGACACCCGGACAAACCCAGGGCCTCTTCAGGAGGTCTCTCATGTCACACGCAAATACCGCTTTCGCATTCTCCGATCCCGCCGAGCCGCAAGTGCTGGCAGCCGCGAGGGCGCTGGCCGCGCGGCTCGCTGCAGATCAAGCAATTTCACGGCTCACTGTGAATGCAACAATGGCCGATCACTTCGGCGGTAGCGACGCCGAAGGACGCTGGTCCATACGCGATGCCCATGCTGCACTTGAATTGGCGCAGGTGTTGTTCCTGGCGCAGGCAACTGAATTCTCACCTGCAATGTCATCCAGCTTTGCCGATGAGGCTTTCACGCGCCTTGAAGGTCTGGTCCCGACCCAGTCCAACCGGAGCGATGAGCAGATCGAGTGGCAACAATTCGCGACGCCGCCCCGTCTGGCCTGGATGGCTGCAAAGGCATGCGCGATTTCTGCCAATGAACTGGTTCTCGAGCCGTCGGCCGGGACCGGGATGCTGGGCGTATGGGCGGCAAAGGCAGCTGCGCGTCTTGCTCTCAACGAGATTTCGCCGCTGCGCCGCGAATGTCTGGGCGCTGTGTTTCCGGAAGCGACAGTCACCGGATTTGACGCGGAACTGATCGACGAACTTCTCACGCCCGACGTGGGTCCGAGCGTGGTGCTGATGAACCCGCCCTATTCACACGGTATCGAGAGGGGCCACGATGGCCGCACTGGCAACCGGCACTTGCGTTCTGCCTGGAAGCGCCTTCTGCCCGGTGGCCGCCTGGTCGCAGTGATGCCAGAATGGTTCGAGCTTCCGAAGTTCCTTGCCGGGATCGCTGGTCCCGTCTCGTTGCGTCTCAACGCGACGATCGAGCGCGGTTTCATCAAGCAAGGCACCTCAATCTCAACCCGGCTCCTGATTCTCGACAAGGCTGAGGATGGTACCAGCCCGATCATCGCCCAGCCGGCAAACTTTGCCGAGCTTCATCTGCTGATCGATATGCTCCCTGACCGGGTAAGCCTGCCCGCGGGACCCAGCATTGGCATCAAGCCAGCATTGCCACTTCGGCTGGTTGCGAACAGGACGAAGCCGGTTCCACTTAAGGTCCATCCAGCCGCTGCGGCGCCGTCGATCCTGCCGCTTGATTTTACTCCGCTCGAAGCACCTGCGCCTATCGAAAGTCAGGTTGGGCATTATTTGCCTTACCGACCGAGCCGGATCTCGATTGCAGATGCGGTCCCGCATCCGACCCCGCTGGTCGAATCCGTTGCGATGGGTTCGATAACCGCACCCGTGCCCGAAGTGGTGCCTCAGCTTCCTTCGAGCGTCATTGCTGGAGGCGCCTTATCCGCTGCGCAGGCCGAGACCCTGATCTATGCCGCAAGCGCGCATGCCCGCGATCTGCCGGGACGGTTTGAGCCCGACGACAAGGGCTGCGCCTTGAAGGCGAGCGCCGAGGGGCACGCCTACCGCATGGGCTACTTTCTTGGTGACGGAACTGGCGCAGGTAAAGGCAGACAAGTCGCTTCCGTCATCCTCGACCGGTGGGTGAGGGGCGAACGGCGCCACATCTGGATTTCCAAGAACGAAGCTTTGCTCGAAGATGCCCGCCGCGACTGGAGCGCGCTCGGCGGCCTTCCCATCGACGTCCAGCCCCTTGGCCAATGGAAGCTCGGTGTCCCGATCGGGATGCGCGAGGGCATACTCTTCGTGACTTATCCGACACTCCGTTCGGGTCGAAGCGACGCGACCCGGCTCGATCAGATTCTCGAATGGGCAGGGGAGGACTTCGACGGGCTCATCGTCTTCGACGAAGCCCATGCGATGGCCAACGCCGCAGGCGGGGAGGGCTCACGTGGTAAGGTCAAAGGATCGGAACAGGGCATTGCCGGTGTTCGCATCCAGAATCTGTTGCCGCGCGCCCGAGTGCTCTACGCATCGGCGACCGGGGCATCCGACGTCAATAATCTCGCCTATGCCACCCGTCTTGGCCTGTGGGGTCCCGAGACGGCTTTTGCCAATCGTGAAGCCTTCGTCGCAGACATCCGCGATGGCGGTATCGCTGCAATGGAACTGGTCGCGCGCGATCTGAAGGCACTCGGACTGTACGCGGCGAGGGCACTTTCATTCGCCGGAGTTGAGTACGAGATTCTCGAGCATTGCCTGACCCCCGACCAGGTAGCGGTTTATGACGCCTATGCAGACGCCTGGGCAATCATTCATGCCAACCTGCGCGAAGCTCTCGAGGCAACGCGGATCGTCGACACTGACAGTGGCGAGACACTCAATTCAGGTGCCAAATCGGCTGCGTTTTCGGTGTTTGAAGGCACCAAGCAGCGCTTCTTCGCGCAGCTCCTTTTATCCATGAAGCTGCCGAGCCTGCTGCCTGCGATTGATACGGCACTTGTCGACGGCAACGCTGTTGTAGTGCAACTCGTCTCGACCGCCGAAGCCATGCTCAACCGCCGCCTTGCTGATCTCTCCGATGCGGAACGTGAAGCACTCGAAATCGATCTCTCCCCCCGTGAATACGTGTAATGTTGAGCTCAGCATTACACGTATTCTTTGCAGTCGCAGTTTATGTCGAGCGTCGCAGCCGGAGGCGCGGGATTGCGTCGGTTCGTCATGATTTTACTCCAGATAATTGTGCGGTTGGGGCAGCGTGGCCGAAGGCTATGCCCGCTTGCGGACGTCGTTGAGCATGGCGATCAGAGTGTCTGACGGCGGCTTGAAGCGTCCAGGGCTGATTTCCGGCCCGCCATGCGCAGCCAAAATCCGCAGCTTCTCCTCTGAATCGGCGCGCAGATATGTTTCGGTGCTCTGGATGCTGGCATGTCCAAGCCATAGTGCGACCTTGCGAATATCGCCTGTCGCTGCGAGCGTGTGCATCGCGCAGGAATGACGCAATACATGCGGCGTGACTCGTTTGCGCAGCAACGACGGCTGCTTCTTTGCTGCCGCGTTGACATGTTTGGCGAGACGGAATGCGAAGCCATCGCGGGTGATGGGCTGCCCGTTCGCGTTGAGAAATACCTCGGCGACCTCAGTCTCAGGACGGATGACAAGCCATGCGCGGAGTGCGGACTGGGTCTCTTTCCATAGCGGCAAGACCCGCTCGCGACGGCCTTTACCCATGATGTGGACCGTCGAGAGCGATCGATCCGGGAAATCGCGCAGTTGCAGCGACACGAGTTCCGATACCCGAAGCCCCGCTGCATAGGTCAAGTGCAGCATAGCGCGATCGCGCGTACCGAGCCGTGTCCGAGGATCGGGCGCGTCGAGTAATGCCTTGATCTCGGCCCGGTCGAGATAATCGATCAGCGTCTTGTCTGCCTTCTTGCTGGGGATCGATCGAACCCGAAGCGCCTGGTCAAGACACGCCGGAACCCGATACTCGATGTACCGGAAGAAGGATCTGATCGCAGCGAGCCTGCCATTGCGGGTCCGCACACAGCTGCCGCGCTCGACCTCGACATGGCCGAGAAAGGCCATGATCATGTCGGTGCCGAAATCCTCGATCTCGAGATCGGTCGGTCGACGCTTCAGCCGATCGGATGCGAACCGGACCAGCAGGACGAAGCAGTTGGCATAGGTCTTCACCGTATGCGGGCTTACGGCGCGTTCCCGCGGCAGATGTTCGCGCAGGAAGGCTGTGAGATGGGGAGCAAGCGCCGTCATGCCGCTTCTCCCAGATACAGATCCTCGCTCGCGGCAGCGATGTCGCGCAGCAGCACTGGCGTGGCTTCGAGATACCAGTAGGTGTTGGCGACCGAGGTGTGACCGAGATAGACACTGAGCGCGGCCATGTGATGCGTCACGGCGTCCCGGTCCGGCGAGCAGGACTCGAGCGAGCGTACGGCGAAGGTATGCCGCAAATCGTGAAGCCGCATACCTGCAGTCCCGGTTGGTCCACGATATCCGAGCTGTCGCGCCAGCCTGACGAACACGACGTGGGCGCGGACCTTATGGGGTGCTCTTCCCCGGATCGTCACGAACAGATCGTTGCCCGTGGCACCGAGCCTTGCCCGGGTTGCGAGATAGGCCTCGAGAGCCTGACGGATTGATGGCTGCAAGGCGATTAGGCGCTGCTTGCCGAACTTGCCGTCGCGGACGATCAGACCGTCTTCGACCAGATCGTCGCACTGTAGTGCTAGAGCTTCGGAAATCCTCAGACCGGTCGCCGCCAGCAGACCGAACAGGTAATGATAGGTGAAGGGACTGATCATGCCCTTGGGCGGAAGATCGAGCGCCGCCTTCATGATCGCCCGGACCTGTTCCGGTTGGATGATGTGCGGCGTTGGTCGCGGACGCTTCCCCCGGCCAAACACACCGGCGGGCGGAACCTGGTTGGCTGGATCCTCGGCATGGGCAAACAAGCAGAAGTTGCGCACGAAAGTGAAGCCGGTCCGCGCGGTGTTCTGCGAAGTCGTCGCTCGGCACCAGTCGTAGATGCGGTCGATACGGGTGTGGCTGTCTCCGAAGCCAGTCGCGTAGGTGCCGAACTTGCGAAGCAGGCGCTCCTGCTCGAAAAATTTGCGACCGAGGCTGCGATGCAAAGCGACGTACCGCGAAATCTGTGCGTTTATCATGACAGGTCTCCGGGCCAGGGTTGTGCGATCTTCAAGAGCATCGGCAGATCGGTCTTGGCGTAAATGGCGGTGGTCTCGGGCGAGCTGTGGCGCAGGATGGTCCCGATGGACTCCAGGCCTGCACCAGAGCGCAGCATGTTGGTTGCAAGCGAATGCCGGAATATGTGCGATCCGGTCGGCAGACCTTCGATCCCGCCGCGCTCGAGTGTGCGTGCAACGATGCCGGCGATCTCGGCTGACGAACTGAATGGCCGGAACGGGGCTTGCGAACGCAAGAACAGGTGCGCTTCGATGGCCGTCGGGCGGGCCGCAGCAAGATATGCCAAGATCGCGTCGCCAACACCCTGTGGCAATGGCAAACGATCCGGTCGACGCGTCTTGCCCTTGACCTTCAGATGGCCGGATCGCCAATCGATATCGTCGAGACGCATATCCCGAATATCTCCTGCTCGCAGGCCAAGTCTGGCAAGCAGGAGAATGATCGCCTTATCCCGAACTTCCACCGGCCGACCTGTCGGGCAGGCTGCAATGATCCTCTCGATCGTTGCCGGGTCGATGTAGCGCGGCAATGCCGAAAGCCGGTATCTCCGTACGGAAGGCATTGCGTGCAGCAGCGCTGGGCGGCATTGGCCTCGGCCAATAAGAAACCGAAGATAGCTCCTCATGATCGTGGCGAGCAGCGAAGCCGATCCCGGGATCTCCTTGCTGCGACGCTCGAACGCATCTCGCAGAGTGGCAGCATCCCATTGTGCCGGCGCGCCGAGCATGGGCATCAGCCGCTCAATCTCTGCCCGGTATCGCCGGATCGTCTCGTCGGTCACGCCTCGATCCTGCCTGAGCCAACCGACATATGCCGCGACCTGCGGATCTTCGACCACCTTCACCGCGACCGGAGCGATGGCGCGCCGATCACGAAGAAACTCAACGAAGTGCCGTGTGCAACGCCGCCGTCGCTTCCTGCCGGAAGTGGTCAGCTTGCCGCGCTTGCGGAAAACCGGGCACCGACAATCGTGATCGGCATACTGTTTGGTGACCGTGTCATCGACATCGGTCCATGGACATCGCGATACCCGCAGCCAGGCCGCGAAGTGCTCCGCCTCTGAACGGTAGGCTTGCGCCACCCCCTTCGCGAGTTGGAGGCCATCGATCATATGCGAATAGTCAGCAAGATGACGCCCGAGATCGTAAATCCCATCGGCTACGTCGATGTAACCCTGGTCTTCGAGAAACCGGACAAAGCGCCTGACACGCGCCGCAAGATCGGCCTTGTAGGCTGTCGCTTGCGCTGAATACCTTGGGCACCGGCATCGATGCTGCTCAAAACGGCGCACGATGCGATCATCAACCGTCCCGAGCGCAATCCCGCGTAGTCCCAGCCAACACAGAAAATGGCGGATCGCTGCGCTGTACAGGACCGCACAGGCTGTTCCCTCTTCAACCGACAGAGAGGAGAGGAATGCACTGAATAGGGCGTTAGTACTGGGCGGCTCTCCAACCCTGCTTGGTGCAGGCTGAAACGACACAAATGATCTTGTTGGCATGGTGGTTCCTTCGACATGTTGAGGTCGAAGGACCGGTAATTATCTGGAGTAAAATCATGACGAACCGACGCAATCCCGCGCCTCCGGCTGCGACGCTCGACATAAACTGCGACTGCAAAGAATACGTGGTCGATTACCTCACCAAAAGCTTCCCGGTTCGGTTGATGGCCGTGTTTACGGACGAGAATGGCAATGCCCGGTCCGAACCGATGAGTGATGAGAACGGTGCCCCTGCTCTCTGTCGTTCGGCGCTTGCCGCGCGCGATAGCATGATCGAGCAGCTCTGTGCCTTGCCGCCGATCGCGACGGCGCTCGATGCGATCATCGAACGGTTCGGTGTCGATCAGGTCGCCGAAGTCACCGGCCGTACCCGCCGCCTGATCGTCGGACGCGATGGGTGCCAGGTGCTCCAGTCGCGCTCTCCGCGCGCCAATGTCGCCGA
Organism: Croceicoccus naphthovorans; assembly: GCF_001028705.1. Classification (NCBI taxonomy): domain Bacteria; kingdom Pseudomonadati; phylum Pseudomonadota; class Alphaproteobacteria; order Sphingomonadales; family Erythrobacteraceae; genus Croceicoccus; species Croceicoccus naphthovorans. The sequence continues at coordinate 1,515,064 of NZ_CP011770.1, forward strand.
GACGCGAGATTTTATGGACGGAACCAAGCGAATTCTCGTTTTCTCCGATGCCGGTGGCACCGGCCGCAGTTATCATGCCGACCTTGCGGCAAAGAACCAGATGCGCCGGGTCCATTTCCTGCTTGAGCCGGGCTGGCGGGCCGATGCCGCAATTCAGGGCCTTGGCCGTACCAACCGCACCAATCAGGCATCGGCCCCTCTGTTCCGCCCGGTGACAACCGATGTGCGTGGCGAACGTCGGTTTATATCGACCATTGCACGTCGGCTAGACAGCCTCGGCGCGCTAACCCGCGGGCAGCGCCAGACAGGTGGGCAGAACCTCTTCGATCCTGCCGACAATCTCGAGAGCACCTACGCCAAGGAGGCGCTCCATCGCTGGTTCGGCCTGTTGTTCGCAGGCAAGCTGGAAGCCGTTACGCTTTCTCGGTTTGAGGAATTGAGCGGGCTCAGGGTCGAAGGGCCCGACGGCGGGATGGTCGATGACCTGCCAACAATCCAGCGCTGGCTCAATCGCATCCTCGCATTGCCGATTGCTTTGCAAAACGGGATATTTGACGAGTTTCTCGGCCTCGTCGAAGCGCGGATCGATGCAGCACGCCAGGCCGGCACGCTCGACATTGGGGTCGAGACTATTGCGGTAGAGCATTACGAGGTGCTGACCGACACGCTACTGCGCACTGATGCGCTGTCGGGTGCGACTACGCACCTCCTGGAACTCGAGATCGCCCGCGCGCTCAAGCCATTGCGTCTCGAACGACTGGAAGAGCTCTACGGCTTTTCAGGTTCGCGTCAGCAACTTCTGCGTAATGCGCGCTCAGGCCGGATCGGGCTGCTGGTCCCAGCGCGAAGTCTGCTCACCGACGAAGGTACGCGTGTGGCCCGCTTCGAGCTTGTCCGCCCCTTGAAGCACGGACACATCACTGCCGATCAACTCGAGGAGAGCAACTGGGAAGCGGTGGATCCAACCGAATTTCGCCGCCTGTGGCAGGTGGAGGTCGATGACGCCGCCTCAAATCACAAGCGCGAGCGCCTGCATCTTGCAACCGGCCTACTGCTTCCGGTGTGGGACAAACTACCTTCCGACTATGTTCGCGTCAGCCGGATCTCGGCGCGAGACGGACGCTCGCTATTAGGTCGGGAGGTTCCGCTCCATTGCGTGCCCGATCTGTGCCAGGCGCTTGGGCTCGAAGACGAACATGCCTTTTCAGTAGAGCAAATCGTCGATGCGGTGCTCGGGACGGGGCGACCGATGCAAATCAAAAGCCGCGAAGCGCTTACGCTCAAGCGCAGCCTCGTCAATGGCGCGCAGCGGCTCGAACTGGCTGGTTGGTCGGCGTCGCGCCTCGACTGGTACAAGGCACATGGGTGCTTCACCGAGATCATACGCTATCAGACGCGACTTTTCGTCCCGACGACGAGCGCGGTGGCGGTCTTGGCGGGACTTGTCGGATGAGGCAGTCCTATATTGCCAATTGGCATCCAAAGTGATATATGATGCCATATGGAGAATGCTCATGTTGGCACTGCAACCCGTTGATACCGTCCCCCATGCCTTCCGGCCCGATCCTGTAACCCAGGAGGAAGCAGCGGCCATGTTCCGCGCCGTGCTGAACCTGTTTGGGAAATGGGAAGTAACGGACGAACAGGCAGCGACTCTGCTCGACATGCCGGTTCGCTCCTATCGGCGCTGGAAAGCTGAGGGGCCGGGCCGTGTCTCGCGCGATGGTGCGGCGCGGCTCTCCAACCTGATGGGTATCCACAAGGCGCTGAGGATCATCTTTTCCGAAGCCCAACGTGGCTACGCCTGGATCAAGGCAGGTAACGCCGCCTTTGCCGGAGCGAGTGCGCTCGACGTCATGCTTGGCGGCGAGCTGACCGATATCATGCGGGTGCGTCGCTATCTTGATGCCGAACGTGGTGCCTGGTGATTGATCCCAAGGTGATTGCGGTTGCCCAGGTCGAGTGGAAAGGTGCTGTACGGATTATCCGCAGTGCCTTTCCACCGATCGACCTGTTCGAAGATATCGCAGACCCCGCAGATTGGCCGCTGCTGATCTCTGCCGAGCAAAAGACCAATCCCCGCATCATGGCGACGATCGGCAATCTCGATCTCGTGCCAACTGATCGCCGGGTAGGGGGCAACGGCGCATCCTATCTGATGGCCCCGTTCACGCATGTCAGCACTGACCGGCCCAGTCGCTTCACCGATGGGACCTACGGCGTCCTATACGCGGGCAATGCATTTGAAACAGCGCTGTTCGAGACAATCCATCACCATGCCCGCTTCATGGCTCGCACTGTAGAAGCCCCAGGCTGGACATCACAGTTTCGTGAGATCATCCTTTCGGTAAGCGCTGATCTTCACGATCTCAGGAGCCTTGCCGCAGGTGATCCCGCGCTTGATCCCGACAACTATGCTGCATCGCAAGCCCTCGCTGTTGATCTCAAAGGGGGCGGGGCCGAAGGTCTTGTCTATCCGAGCATCCGGCATCCGGGTGGTGAATGTGTCGGCTTGTTCTACCCGGATTGTGCATCCGACCCCACTCAGGGACGTCACCTCGACTACCACTGGGACGGAATGGGTGTCGATCTTGTTCGAGACGCTGGTACAGGGGCGGTGTTTCGGCTGGTGGGTTCTGCTTGAGCGAAAGATCCACGGCGAGCAGGCCAAAAGGCAATCCAGCTATGAAACGACATCCGCCCAACTTAATTTCAACGAAGTGCCCTTCACCTTAGGCAGGGCTTTGCGGTCGATCAGCTTGCCCTGCACCTCAAAGTCAGAATCAATCTTCACGATCAGGACCTTGCTAAAGTTGCGCTTGAGATTGAGCGTAATTGTATCGTTGCTCTTGAAAGGCGTAATCGTCTTCACTTCAACGAAGTGATTGCCAATTTTGCCGTCCGACCCTTGTGCGTAATTCCGGTGCAGTTTGAGCCCGTGAGTGATGGCCCCATAGAGTTCACCGAGATCGCCATACACCTGAAGGTGGCTGCCCGTGAGCTCGTAATAGTTCTGCGCAACAGCGAGCAAGTCTTGAAATATCGGAACCAGATCGACGTCGAGGTTCGGGAACCGGGCTTCGAACTCCAAACGCGCCAGATGTGTGTTGATCTCAGTCCAGGTAATCCATTCACCATCGTCGTAAATGGCGTTGTCTTCGTTCCACATGTCTGTTGGGCCGTGCATCATATTGGCGTGACATGCCATCTTACCAGTAAATGACTGGTTTCCCTATTAACGACTGCGCCCATAGAAGAGGAAAGGAAGCTTGCTTCTGACTGAGCCGAAGGAGCGTCGATGGTCGATGCTTGAGCTCGCAATCAGGAGTAAGTCCCATGATCAAGTCGATCCCGCTGACCAAGTTGGTCCAGTCCCCTCGCAATGTGCGCCGTCACGGTGACCCCGCCGCAGATTCCGAACTGAAGGCGAGCATTGCAGCCCACGGGTTGTTGCAGAACCTCATCGTTCGGCCTGCGGCTCGCGGCAAATTCGAGGTTGAAGCCGGAGAGCGACGCCGGTGCGCCTTGCTGGCGCTTGCCGAAGAGAAAGTCCTGCCGAAGGGCTACGAGGTTACCTGCCTCGTGCTTGAGGACGATGCGGAAATCGCAGTCGAAACGAGCCTGGCCGAAAACTTCCATCGCCTCGCGATGAATCCAGCCGACGAAGCGCAGGCGTTCGCTGCCCTTATTGATGCTGGTGCCTCGACGGAAGATGTCGCGCGCCGCTTCGGACTGACGGTCCGCTTCGTCGAAGGCCGGCTGCGTCTCGCGACCCTTGCACCCGTCGTCTTCGATGCTCTGGCATCCGGTGAAATCACTCTCGATCTCGCCAAAGCCTTCGGCGCGACCTCCGATCAAGAAATTCAGGCTCGCGTCTATGAACAGTCGTCCTCGGGCTATTATGCGCCCAGCGCCGACAGCATCCGGCGCATGGTGCTCTCCGGCACGGTTCGCGGCAGCGATGCTCGGGCCCGTCTTGTCGGTCGCGACGCATATACCGCTGCAGGTGGCCGGATCGAACGCGAACTCTTCGACGACGATGACAGCGAGTCCTGGGTTGATGTCGCGCTTCTCGAAACGCTCGCCGCAGAGGAGATGGAAAAGCGCGCCAAGGCGCTCGCAGCAGAGCAGGGGCTTGCCTGGGTCAAGCCGACGCTTGACGCCTATGCCAGTCACGATCTCGTCGAAGGCCTCATTCGACTTCCAGCCGAGCCGGCTCCTTTGACTGACGCCGAACTGGCCCGCCTTGACGAGCTCGATGCCTCGTACGACGAGCATGCGGCCATTCTTGAGGACGAAGACAGCGCCGAAGAAGCAATTGCTGCGGCCGAGGCGACGATCGAAGCGATCGAGCGCGAATGCCAGGACATTCGGGCAAAGCCCCCGGAGCTGGCACCCGAACTGAAGGCCGATGCCGGAATGATCCTCGTTCTCTCGCGCGACGGCACACCGGTTCTCCAGCCGGTGTTCTACGGCGAGCGCGACATCGAAGTCGTTGGTGACGAAGATGTCGTCGAAGTCGTTGCGAGTGTCGGCATTGATGGCCAACGCCGTGCAGCGCTTTCCAAGCGTCTGGTCGACGAACTTGCGATGCAACGTCGTGACGTGCTCGCGCTCCACGTGGCATCGGATCCCGGCCTTTCGCTCGACATCATGGTCTTCACCCTCGCGGATGCCGACACACACGACTGGCGGTCACGCGCGGCAACGACCCTACGCGGCGGCGTCCCCGCGGGTCCGATTGTCGGGTTCGAAGCGAAGGATGCGCCAGCAAGCGCATCCCTTGCGGACCTGCGCTCGGGTCTCGATGAGAGTTGGCGATCTGGCGAAGACGTTTCGTCGCGCTTCAAGATGTTTCGGACACTCGCTGATGAAAGTCGCGCAGCATGGCTCGGCTTCGTCGTCGCTCGCACACTCGAGGCGAGCCTCAACATGGCAGGCGAACGTCAGATCACGTTCCAGGATCATCTGGGCAGCACGATCGGCATCGACATGGCGCAATGGTGGCGTCCGACCGCGGCAAACTACTTCGACCGCGTCTCGAAGCAGGTCATCCTTGATGCGCTCACCGATGTTGGCGGTCTGGAACTGTCCTCACGCTTTGCATCGGTGAAAAAGGGCGATCTCGCGATGAGCGCCGAGCGCGTCTTCGCGGGGACCTACATCACCGAGGTCGAAGTTCGGGAAAGGGCCCTCGCCTGGGTGCCCGAAGTCATGCGCTTTGCCGACCAGCCGGGAATTCCTGCCGATAACGAAGCGCAAAGTCCCGACGCGGATTTCGTCGCCAACGACGACAATCAGCCCCCGAGCGAGCTGGCCGCCTGACCTCCTCCTGACAGGAACGGCTGCTCGCCACCGTGAAGCGGTCCTCCGGCACATGCCGGGGGGCCGCTTCCTTCATGGAAAGAGAGCGGAGGGGGCTCCGGGATCTCCGGCACTGACCGACGGAACTGTCGTCAGGCCATTTCAGGAGATCCAACATGGCCTATCGCAAGGGACAAAGCGGCGGAGTGTCGCCTGCTACCCGTATCACCCAGGAAATCATCGCCCGCCTCGAGTCCGGCACGAAGCCCTGGATCAAGCCATGGCGCGGTGTGCCAGTCTCGCGCCCATTGCGGGCGTGCGGCATCCCTTATCGCGGCATGAATGTATTCTGGCTCTGGATGGTTGCCGACATGTGCGGTTACGCCTCGCCGTTCTGGATGACCTACAATCAGGCCAAAGAACTGGGCGCACAGGTGCGCAAGGGTGAAAAATCCACCATCGCCATCTTCTACAAGAGCTACACCAAGGAAGTAGAAGCACCCGAAACCGGCGAAAAAACCGACGAAAGTCGTCGTGTGCTGAAGGCCTATCCGGTTTTCAATGCTGATCAGGTCGAAGGTCTGCCCGAGCGTTTCCATCCCGCTGCGACGCTTGAGGTGGTGGAACCCGAGGGCCGTCAGGCTGAACTCGACTCATTCTTTGCCCGTATTCCGGCCGTGCTGCGGCATCAGGGCGACGAAGCCTATTATGAGCCAGTGGCTGACCGGGTGACAATGCCGCCCTTGCATCTCTTCTCAAGCTTCGACCACTATTACGCGACGCTCGCGCACGAGCTATCGCATTGGACCGGTCATGCCAGCCGCCTCGACCGTAATCTCAAGAATCGATTTGGTTCTGCAGCTTACGCTGCCGAGGAACTCATTGCCGAACTTTCGAGCGCCATGCTCGGCGCTGAACTCGGTCTGCCAGTCACACACTTGGATAGCCATGCGAGCTATATCGAGCATTGGCTCAAGCTCCTGAAGCAGGATGACCGTGCCATTCTCACCGCTGCCGCAAAGGCGGAGGAAGCATCAAGGCTTCTGCTCAGACTCGGGGGACGGACCTCTGCCGATGATATTGACGAAGCGTCTGCCGACGCTGCGCTGGCCGCTTGAAGGAGGGCATCATGGGCCGATCGGTCAGCTATCCCAGCGGGGCCATTGTCGCCTTCACCGTGCTCGAAGTCGAAAACGACGACGACTGGGACTTCGAATATGAATGGCTCCGCGAGGATCTGCGCGAGCGCGCAGGGCAGGCATTCCCTTCCCTGATCGCGCACGACGGTTGGCGAGGCCGCGAAGACCGTATCCTCATGCGCAATGCCTATGCGGATTTCGGCGTGTCGGTTTACGCCGGCCTGATTGCGGTGTGGATCGTCGAGCGCGACGATGGCGCCTATTGGGATGCCGATTGGCGCACGGCCAGATCGCCCAGAGCACAACGCTGGCTGTCCCAGATCGCCTCGCGCTTTGAAGCGTTGTTCGGCGACTACGTCTGCCTCGGTCACATGTCGAACGGTGAGGGCGTCTACGCAAAACGGGTGGCCTGAATGCGCCCTCACTCGTGAGTGAACACATGTACCAGTCCTGACTGACGAAGCCTGCATGTGCACTCATGGTCTGAAGCCATGCGAGAGAGGCCCTGGGCCAGCCGCCAGTCTTCCGCAACCCGGCTTGCGCAGGCCCGAGTTGGCCCGGCCCTGTGGGCCGTTGGCCTGCCCGCGCCAGCCTGCCCAAGCGGGTTTCCCCTGTCGGGTGCGGAGACTGCCTCAAGCTGGCCCCGACGGGCTCTCGCTGGCGCAGCCATGAGCGGGTGCGTCAGCCTCACGCCAGTCAGGAGGACAATCCCCATGCACTCATCATTTTCAGACCAACTTGCCGGCCTCGATCTTTCCGGTTTTTCGATTGGTCCTGCCCCGGTTTCCACCAATGATTTTCCGGTCCACGATGCGGTCGTCCAGACGCTCGAAGCTGTCTGGTCCGATCTATTTGCGATGGTCTCTGGGACTGCGCTGGAGGCCGATGCCGAGGATCTCGGCTGGGCGTTCGTCAACATCTTCCACCGTTCCGCGACGCGGAAATCGACCGCAGTCGACCGCGCAACCGACGAAGTCCGAGCGCTTCTGGCCACTGCCGATGGATCCGAAATTCACACCCATGAACTCGAGACCCAGGTTGAGCGTGCGCAGTGTGCCGAAGGGGCCATGATCGCTCTCGAAGAGATGCGCGAGGTGGCGGCTGCCCTCTATCTCAACGAATTCGGCTCCTCGTGGAAGCCCGTGTCGAGTTCGCGCTTCAATCACAGCGCCATGCTGACTTCCGCGCTTGTGGAGGGCCGCGAGTTCGTCCGAGCCCGGTCTGAAGCCAAGCGCCGCGCCGCCATGCCAGAAGGTACGCCGGTGATCTTTGCCGGTGGCCGCACACGCCATCCAAACGAGCAGGACGCGCTCACCTTTGCCAACAATGTCTGGGCTACTCTGGACAAAGTCCACGACCGGGTTCCTGACATGGTGCTTGTCCATGGCGGTGATACCAAGGGCGTAGATCGCCTGGCATCCTCGTGGGCGGAACGACGCAACGTCCCGCAAATCAGCTTCTCCCTCGACATGCGCCTGGGCGCGCGCGCAGGCTTCAAGCGCAACGAGCGTATGCTCTCGCTCGACCCCCGTTATGTCGTCGCCTTTCCCGGAAACGGGGTCCTGGAGCGCCTCGTCATCGAAGCCAAATCCCGTCGGATTACCGTCGTTGATCGCCGCGGTCCGCTTGGAACTTCTCCCAAGCGCGCGGCTCAGGATACCGACTGATGCGTCCGGCATCGCGCCAGCGCCATCGGCGCTGGCGCAGGCCGTCAGAGGAAAGAGATCGCCTGTTATCGTGGGCAAGACGATCGGTCCTTGCCCTCACATTGCAGGAGAAATCTGATGACTGATTTTCAGGCGATCATGGCGGATTTTGCTGTCCGCCAGGCCGAGCGCGCGGCGCAGGCACAAAGTGAAATCCAACGGCTCAAGGCAGCTATCATTGCCCCGCTGCGCAATGCCGAAATTGCCCGCGTAGAAATCCGTTTCGATGGGTGCGGCGACAGCGGTGCGGTCGAAGAATGCGTCTTCTCTGACGTCGGCGGGGCGAGTGTTCCGTGTCCCGAAGTGACGATCGACTGTGCTGGAGAAGGCGACGACCAGAGCCTCAATTCCGCCCTCGTCGAATTACCTGCGGATCTCAGGCTTTCGCGCCTGGGTCGCGGTCCCACCCGTTGGTACGTACGGAGCATCTGGGAAGAATATACCGGCTGGTTCCGGCAGGATCTGACGTCCGAACTCTACGCCAGCCCAGGAGTTTCCATTGGCCCGATCCTGGCCAAGATGCTCGGCGGGCCCGACGCGCTTGCCGCCAAGGCCGAGGAGCTGCGCGCCCAGGGCGCGCTCGAACAGGCGCTGCACATGATCGAGCTGGCCATCGCTGCTGCTGGCGAGAGCCCGGCCGTGCGACAGATCGAAGCGCGAATCCTGGTCGACCTCATCAATGCCACGGGCGGGGAAGGCTTCGACGAGATCGGCTGGCTCGAAAGCAAGTTGCTCGATGCCCGCGAAGTGATCGAGCGAACGGTTGGTAATCTGAACTAAAGATACAAGCCGGAAGTCGGGGCTAGGGCCGGCTTATGGGCAAGGCTGCGATCCCTGCCGTGTCGCTTTCTCGATCTCGAGCAACCGGCGATAGATGAAATCGATCTTGTCGTCGGTTTCCGTGCTGGCCGCGTTCAGCGCCAGAACGGGCATGACGAACGTCCGCACAACGCGGCAAGCTTCGTCGTTCGTCGCGAAATGTCTGCGGCTGAGTTCGAATATCTGCACGAGTAACCAGCGGTGCAGTTCCTCGAACGGTGCGGGGCATCGGCATATTCCGTCGGCTTTGGCCTGCCGTAAGAGTGGGGCCAGGGTCTGATCGGATGCATCCTTCATCGCCGAGGCAAGCAGGTCGAGAGACGGATCCGACAGGCCGCGTTCCAGTTCGCGTTGAAGCCAAGCGTGGCGATGCGCTGCCAGAATGGCGAAGACGATCAGCTGCTCGATCCGCTCGACGAATGGTGCGGGGCTGATGGCAAGCTTTCGGCATTCTTCGATATCCGCCGACAGCCGTTGCCGCAGAAATGCAGCCATGATGGAATCGCGGCCGCCGTGCCTGCGGTACAACGTGGTCCGCGCAATGCCGGAATGGCGAACGATATCGTCGAGGGTGACGTTGTCGAGCCCGCGTTCTTCGACGGCTTGCTGGATCGATGCGATGAAGGCGACTTCCTCGGCGTCAAAATTCGATGTCGGGGCCGATTGTCCGGCGGCAAGCGATGCATTCATGTCATTTCACCTCCGTTCGACCGTGCCACAGGCTGCTCGACAAGCAAAATTATGGTTGCCTTTATTGCCAATGGAATGCAAAATAAAAACCGTTCCATATTCTGGAACGTAGATGGATTGCCGCTTCAGACTATATTGGTGCCTGGGGCAATCAAAATGTCGCTTGGTTCGATCGACGGGTTGGAGAGATTGCATTTGCCATGACTGAAGCCGTTGTCCCGTTTCAGATCGACGTCCCGCAGTCAGAGCTGGACGACCTGCATGAAAGGTTGATCCGCACGCGGTGGCCTGAGGCCGCAACAGTCCGCGACTGGGGGCAGGGCGTGCCGCTCAACAGGATGCGCTCGCTTTGCGACTATTGGGCCAACGGCTATGATTGGCGCCGGTGCGAGAGTATGCTCAACGGCCTTGGCCAGTATCGTACGAATGTAGACGGACTGGGCATCCATTTCCTGCATGTTCGCTCGCCAGAGCCCGATGCCTTGCCGATGATAATGACGCATGGCTGGCCGGGATCGGTCCTCGAATTCGTCAAGTTGATCGGCCCTTTGACCAATCCCGTCGCTCATGGTGGCGACGCGAAGGACGCCTTTCACCTCGTACTGCCCTCGCTGCCCGGATACGGATTTTCCGACAAGCCGGCAGAGCAGGGCTGGGGTCCTGATCGGACCGCGGCGGCATGGGCCACTCTCATGCAGCGTCTCGGTTATGACCGCTGGGTGGCGCAGGGTGGCGACTGGGGCAGCGTGGTGACGCGGGTGCTTGGCGCAAAACAAGCGCCAGGATGCCTTGGCATTCACCTCAACCTCGCATTCGTCCCGCCGACCGCGGAGGACATGGCGACCTTGACGCAGCAGGAACAAGCGATGCTGGGCAAAGCCAAGTTCTATCAGGACGAGGGCAGCGGCTATGCGAAGGAGCAGTCCACTCGTCCGCAGACCCTCGGCTATGCGCTCAACGACAGTCCCGTCGGTCTGGCGGCGTGGGTATACGAGAAGTTGCAGGAATGGACCGATAACGACGGTGACGTGGCGAGCATCCTGACCGTGGACGAGATGCTGGACAACATCACCCTCTACTGGCTCACTGGAACCGCCACGTCATCCGCCCGGTTCTATTGGGAGAACCGAGTGACGCCCGCGGGCTCAGAGGTTGTCAACATGCCGACCGGGATCACCCAGTTTCCGGGCGACATTCTGAATGCGTCGCGCCGTTGGGTCGAACGTTCCTACGCCAACATCATCTGGTGGAGCGAGCAGACGACGGGCGGCCATTTCGCAGCGTGGGAGCGACCGGACATTTTTGCGCAGGAAGTCAGGAACAGCTTCCGCCAATTGCGATGAAGCCGCTCTCCTGCCGTATTTGATGATTAAGGAAAGAGATTGACCATGCGCGTTCGGCAACCTGATTTCGACTTTTCCAACACTCGCGCTCATTGGGCGCGCAATGTAGAGTTCGCGCAGACGCAGAATGCTGCCTCTCTCGGCATTCCTGCGCTCGAAAAGTTCCTGAACCGCGTGATGGCCAAGGCGCGTAAGGAGATCCACGGCGACGATCCCGCCTCAGTTGCCTTGCGCGCAGATATCAAGACCTTCATCAAGCAGGAATCCTGTCATACGGCTGCACATGAGGCTGCAAATGCCGTGCTGGTGAGGGACGGCTACGACCGTATTCCGGAACTGGAGCGCGAGATCGAAGCGCACTATCAGCGCCTGTTTGAGACCAAGTCACTCGCTTTCCTTACCGCCTACTGCGAAGGGTTCGAAACGCTTGGGCCGGCATCGGCCATGTCATGGTGCGGAGACAGCCTGGATCCCTATCTGGAAGGGTCCGATCCCAACATGGAGATGATGTTCCGGTGGCATCTTCTGGAGGAATTCGAACACCGTCACGTGTGCTACGACGTTTTCAAGCGGATTCACGGTGGTTACTGGATGCGGATCTATGCATTTTTCTACCAGCTGTATTTCTTTGGAAAATATGCCGGAAAGGTGAAGAAGTACCTGCTTGAGACTGATCGCGCGGGCATGACCGAGGCCGAGTGCAAGGCATCGAAGAAGCGCGAGAAAGGGGTAAGCAGGATGCTCGCCAAAAGCATTCTCGGTAACCTGCTCAAGGTTCTGTCACCGTCGTACCGTCCGCATGACCTGCCGGTGCCGACGCGCTGGAAGAAGGTGGAAAGCACCATCGATGCCGCATGGATCAAGCCTGCACGGACCCAGTCGCCATCGTCGTCAGTTTCAGGGGCGGCGGCAGCAATACAAGCCTGATCGAGGCAGTCTGAGGACGGGGCGGGGGCTTGCCGCATATTGCGAATGCCGCGTATCCGGCTGCACCGTATTCCGCTTACGGGCGACATTGTGGATTGATGCGGTCAACGACAACCGGCATCGTCGAGTGCGCTCGACGCCTCGCTTTATCCTGTAGGACGTGTGCATGACTGATCGGCATGAAGGTTCGGACCGCGACTTCCATGCGTCGCTTGACGATCCGCGGCAGGAGACGGACATAGTCGACCTGCTTGACGTCGCGCCCGTTTCCCAAGGACTGTTTCGCGGTCGGCGCAAGATCGGCGGTACCGGGCGCATCTATGGCGGCCAAGTCGTAGCCCAGGCTCTCGCAGCGGCCAGCAAAACGGTGCCGGGCGACCGCTCTGTCCATTCGCTGCATGCCTACTTCCTTCGCGGGGGGATTGAAGACTACGAGATCGACTATTCGGTCGAGAGCGATTTCGACGGGGGCAATTTCGCGAACCGCCGCGTCATCGCGACGCAGCAAGGTCAGGTTCTCCTCAACCTCGTCGCGTCTTTCTCGCGATTGTCCAGGGGGCACCATCACCAACTGGCCATGGCGGCAGTTCCGCAGCCGGAAGAGCTGGATCCTGTGCATGTGGCCGTGAGCCGCCATCCCGACGCTGGACAGAAGGATCGATGGTATTTCTACATGCGCAACTCCCCGATCGAGTTGCGGCCTGTCGGCGCGCTTCCCTACATGCCGGACGATGATCGATCTGCTCGGATCAGGTTCTGGTTCCGTGCCGCGAACGATGTGGAGGCGCCGCAATGGATGCACCGCGCGATCGTGGCCTATGCCAGCGACCTGGCGATGATTGCGACGGCGGCCAAGCCGCATATCCCGTTCGACATCCAGGTGGCCAGTCTTGACCACAGCTTGTGGTTCCACCGCGATGTTCGTGCGGACGAATGGTTGCTGACCGTAATCGACAGCCCATGGGCGGGCGAAGGCCGCGGTTTGGCGCGAGCATCGATATTCGTTTCCGACGGCCATCTGGTCGCAAGCGCGGCGCAGGAATGCCTTATGCGCGACCGTGCGATGCGTTGACGGGCGCGGTTGCACCTAACGTAACGGCTGGCGGCCTTCCAGCGCGAGGTCCACGAAGTGGCGCAAGGTTCTGTCTGCATCGATACTGGCGACCGAATCCGGGTTCAGAACCGGCCAGACATGAGCAACACCCGGGACCGCGACCAGTTGGAACTGCACGCCCGACACGAGCATGCGGTTTGCCAGGGCGAGCGCGTCATCCGCGAGAACCTCGTCAGAGGCGACAAGGATCGTCACCGGGGGTAAGCCACTCAGATCCGCGAACAAGGGCGAGGCGAGCGGGTGCCGGGAATCCTCGCCTTGCAGGTACCACTTCGCCGCGTTCTCGGCCGCCTCCTGCGAGAACAGCAGGTCACTTTGGGCGCACCGGCTGTAGCCGTCCGATGTTATCGTCATGTCTACCCATGGCGACAACATCAGGATGCCAGCGACCGGAAGTGGGCGCCGCATGATCGATGCAAGGGCCAGGGCCAGGCCGCCACCAGCGGAATCGCCGGACAGGAAGATTGGCAGCGGACAGGGATGGTCAGCCAGCACGTCTATCACGGCGATCATTTGGCGGACGGCGGCCGGGAAAGGATTTTCCGGCGCGAGGCAATAGTCCGGCACCCAGATTTCAGCTTCAATCGCTTGGGCAAGGCGAGTCGCGAATTCGGCGTAATGGGCCGCGCTACCGCAGAAATAGCCGCCGCCATGCATGTGGACGATTCTGCATCTGGGCTGTGGCACGCTCGCAACCAGGCAATCGACGTTTGCGGCGATCTCCCAACTTACGTCACCGGCACCTTCCGGGATCGGAATTCCTGCTCGAAAAGTTCGCTGTTCTTCCGTCGCTTCGATGCCCGCGCGCAGGGCCGGCGGTTCGTCGCGAAATATGCTTGCCTTGCGAACCACACACCTACTCCTATTGCTGCGATTAAGCGTGAGGCCGGGCGGTACTGTGTCGTTGGCGAAATACGATATAATACTAGGCGGACCATAGCGGCTATAGGGCGTGATCCAATGATCACATCTGTATTCGGAGAAGTGCAAACGTAGATTTATTGGGAGTAGCAACGGGGGTGTCTGTTCACCGGTAGAGGTATAATCTATTGGAAACAAATGGTATATTGATTGGCGGATGGTTGCTTCTCCGCTACCACTGATTAACGAAGCCAAACCGGATGTCGACCCTCGCGCACCTTTGCTCGCGCTTCATTTTCCAGGCCGCTTCGGCTTGCGTCCTGCGCGTTTGAAGTCGGTTTTCGGACCCGCGTTTCGCGGCTGATGTTTGCCGCCTTTCGCGTGGAAACGCTTGGGCTTGCCGTGCGGTCCGCTGGCATTGTCACGCGATCCGGCGTGCTTGCGGCGCGGAAACTGCGCGGTTTCGCCGGGGCCTTCCGCCGATTGCTCGATCTGGACGTTGTCGCCATCGTCGTCCGACGGGCGCGCGGCCGATGCGGCGAACTTGTCGGCGACGTTGCGTGGAATCTGGAAGAAGGTTTCGTGCTGGCCGATACGGATCGCGCCGATCTCGTTGCGCGAAACATGCCCGCGGCGGCAGATGAGCGGCAGCACCCAGCGCGGATCGGCGTTCTGGCGTCGTCCGATGTCCATCCTGAACCAGACGGTGTCTTCAAAGCCGGGGCGATGCCGCTCTTTTTGCGCCTCGCGCCGTGCCTCAGGTGTATTGGTGATCAGGTCTTCGGGTTCGGGCATCTTCGCCCGGTGCGCCTGCACCAGCATGGCCGCGATTTCCTGCGGGCTGCGCTCTGCCAGCAGACGGTCGGCCAGTGCGCGATCGCGGTCGTCGATTTCCACCGGCTCCAACAGCTTGCCAAGGAGACGATCGTGGTCTTTTGCACGGATCGCGTCGCGGTCAGGCGCTTCGGTCCACTGCGCTTCGATCCGCGCGTGTTTCAGCATCGATTCCACTCGCCTGCGCCGCGAGAACGGCACGATAAGCACGGCGGTGCCCTTTTTACCTGCGCGCCCGGTGCGGCCCGAGCGGTGTTGCAGCGTTTCCGCATCGCGCGGCACTTCGACATGGATCACCAGGCTTAGCGTCGGCAGGTCAATCCCGCGCGCCGCCACATCAGTGGCAACGCAGACCCGCGCGCGCCGGTCGCGGAGCGCTTGCAACGCCTGATTTCGTTCTGACTGGGAATGTTCGCCTGACAGCGCGACGACGGCAAATCCACGTTCTTGCAAGGTTGCGTGCAGATGGCGGACCTTTTCGCGCGTTGCGCAGAACAGGATCGCGGTCTCTGCCTCGTGATAGCGTAGCAGGTTGACCACGGCGTTCTCAATCTCCGGCGGGGAAACCGTCACCGCCTGGTAAGAGATGTCGCCGTGCCCGCGCTCTTTACCGATGGTCGTGATGCGCAGCGATTTGTGTTGGTAACGCTGCGCCATTGCCTCGATCGGACGGGGCATGGTTGCCGAGAACAACAGCGTGCGGCGATCATCGGGCGTCGCGTCGAGGATTTCTTCCAGCTCCTCGCGAAACCCCATGTCGAGCATCTCATCCGCTTCGTCGAGCACCACGGCCTTCAGCTTCGACAGGTCGAGCGCGCCGCGTTCCAGATGGTCGCGCAAACGTCCCGGCGTGCCGACGACGATATCGGCGCCCGATTGCAGAACGCGGCGTTCCTGCGACGGGTTCATCCCGCCAACGCAAGTCGCAATGCGTCCGCCGGCCTTTTCATAGAGCCACGCCAGTTCGCGGCTGACCTGAAGCGCCAGTTCGCGGGTCGGCGCGATCACCAGCGCCAGCGGGCCGTGCGCGCGGTGCAGTCGCTCGTTCTCGTCGAGCAAATCCGCCGCCATCGACAGGCCGAATGCCACGGTCTTGCCCGAACCGGTCTGGGCCGAAACGATCAGGTCGCGCCCGATTGCCTCCTGCTCCAGAACCGCGGATTGCACGGGGGTCAGATCGGTATAGCCGCGCTGAGACAGAGCATCTTGCAGGCCGGTGGGGATGTTGGTCGCGTTCATGAAATCGTACCTTTGAAACGGATCGCGCGTTGCTGGCCAAGGAATATACCCTGTCGATGGCCATAGCGCGCGGGCTCAAAGGCTACACACTGAACGGAGCGGTCGAATTTATAATAAGTTGGTCGGGGAGAGAGGATTCGAACCTCCGGCCCCTGCCTCCCGAAGACAGTGCTCTACCAGGCTGAGCTACTCCCCGACCGATGGTCTGCCGCCAAGTTGCGAACAACTCCGCGGCGAGGCAGGTGCGCGCCTATAAGGGGGTCTTGCCTGACTGGCAAGCGGGGTTGCAAAGGTTTTTCCGTGGCCCAAGCAAACTGGCGATTTCCCCGTGTTTTGCTGTGGTATGCCTACCGCCGGGGCGGCCGTTCGGTTAGAGTGCATCGCATGGCCAGCCAGCTTGCAGATCGCCCGGCCCACACGGCCCATTACGAAGACCAGTACCTGTCCCTGATGCGCCGCATCTGGGAAGGCGGATCGGAACGGCGCGACCGTACAGGGGTCGGCACGCGGTCATTGTTCGGCGAATCGATGCGGTTCGATCTTTCCGGCGGTCAGATGCCGCTGATCACCACCAAGCGGGTCTATTGGAAGACCGCCACGCGTGAACTCCTATGGTTCCTGACGGGCGAGACGAACATTCGCCCGTTGGTCGAACAGCGTGTCGGTATCTGGAACGAATGGCCCCACGCGGCCTATGTTCGCGAGACGGGCGAGGAAATTTCGCTGAACGATTTCATCGCGCGAATTGCCGATGACGCGGCTTTTGCGGCCCGCTGGGGCGATCTGGGGCCGGTCTATGGCAAGCAGTGGGTCGATTGGCCGACTTATGTTCCTGTGGGCGACGGGCTCTTTCGTAAGGGCGAGGGGATCAATCAGGTCGCCGATCTGGTTAACAGCCTGCGCGACAATCCCGGCAGTCGACGGCATATCCTCGAAGGCTGGAATGTGGCGG
This sequence comes from Croceicoccus naphthovorans, assembly GCF_001028705.1. Lineage (NCBI taxonomy): Bacteria > Pseudomonadati > Pseudomonadota > Alphaproteobacteria > Sphingomonadales > Erythrobacteraceae > Croceicoccus > Croceicoccus naphthovorans. Next base: position 1,531,992 of record NZ_CP011770.1, read on the forward strand.
AACTCGACGCGATGGCCCTGCCGCCGTGCCACAAGACCTATCAGTTTCATGTTGCCGACGGGAAACTCAACGGCCTGATGTTCCAGCGCAGCTGCGACGTTGCGCTGGGCCTGCCGTTCAATTTGTGGTCGGCGGCACTGCTGCAGGTGATGCTGGCGCAGCAGGTCGGGCTGGAACCGGGTGAATTCGTCTGGATGGGCGGCGACGTTCACCTTTACCTGAATCACGAGGCGCTGGTGACCGAACAGTTGCAGCGCACCCCATCGGGTTCGCCGCGCCTGGCGATTTTGCGCAAGCCCGATTCGATTTTCGCCTATCGGATAGAGGATTTCGCAGTTTCCGATTACGCCCCGCAGGCGCACATTTCCGCGCCTGTTGCGGTTTGATCAAAAAAGCAGAGGGAAGGGCGTTGACAGTCCGAAAACCCTCTACTAGATGCGCGGCTCCCAAGCGGCACAGACGCTTAAATGCGCGGGTGTAGCTCAGTTGGTTAGAGTATCGGCCTGTCACGCCGAGGGTCGCGGGTTCAAGTCCCGTCACTCGCGCCACTTGGGAAAGAAAAGGCCCGCAGAAATGCGGGCCTTTTTTCGTTTCCGGCAGGGCGATTTATTCGGGTGCTGACCAGCGCCCGGTTTCCATCCAAATCAGAAAGCGTTTCAGCGGCAGAAGCCAGACGATCCCCAGCACCAGATAGACCGGCACCTGCAACAACACGTGCCAGCGCGAAATCGGTTCGATCAACGATACGGCCAGGATGGCATAAAGCGTCAGAAATGCCATCAGCAGCAGAATGCCGACAGGCTTGCGCCAGGTAGGTTTCCAGTCGGGCTGGCTCATGCCTCTCGCTCCGAAAAAGGGCCATAGAGGCGGGTGGGGGTGACGATAGCGGCCATGGGCCTGTCATGCGGTTCCAAAGGCAGAAGGTCCACCCTTTGCGCGTCCCACGCCATCCCGATGGGTACGGCAGCCGGGTTTCTGGCCAGCCAACGGTCGTAATGTCCGGCCCCTTGGCCAAGACGCGCCCCGCTGGCGGTAAAGCCGACAAGCGGTACAAAAACGATGTCGGGGGTTAAAAGGTCAGCTTCGGCGTCAGGCTGCAACATCCCGAACGGCCCGACCGCCAGATCGGCATCGCCCCAAGGGTCCGACCATGCGGCAAACTCCATCGGCGCATCGCGGTCCGCAAACCGGGGCAGCGCGATCACATGGCCTTTTTCGGATAGGAACCGCGCATACCCCGCCGCCGAAGCCTCTGTCGGCAGGGCATGGTAGAGTCCGATAACCGCACCATCCGGCACCATCGCCATAACCGGCGAAGGTGGTCGCCGAAACAACAACGCCCGCGTCGTATCGTCCAGCGAAGCAACATGCTCCCGCCGAACTTTCCGCAACCGTTCCCGCAATGCCCGCTTATCCAAGAATGCCCCCCATACAGCGCAGCGGTTGCGCCGGGATTTGCGTTCAGGCCGATGCGAAAAAGGCGGATTTCGAGAACCGGAGCGCAGCGACCGGCTGGTCGCGAGCACCGAAGCGCAGAAAGCCGCCGTTTGCAGCCCGGCATGGGCGCAAAGACCGGTGCAACCGAGTGGCGGGCCCACCGTGGGTCGTTTCCCGTATGAAATCCTCTGACGCCTAAGCATCAGGTGGAGGCCGTTTCAGCCGGCCCACGAGCCGGCCAAGGGACAGCCCCCTAGGATTGGTTATAGCCTCAGGGATGTTCTGTCGGTTCGTGCCGGGCAGAACCCGCCGCCCCAAACTTAGGGATGCGCGTCCACACCCTCAAGGTGCCGCGCGATATTTTCGATACGCTGCGTGATCGAATCGATCCGCTTGGCCATCGCCTTGTCTTCATCGCGGTTGATCGTCGGCCCGGTATCGCCATCGCGCATGGCCGAAAGCTCGTCCGCTAACAGCAAGGCGCCGATGAGCAGCATGCGCGGTTCGGTCTGGCCCACGGCGCGGGCATCGCGGACGCGGGTGTCGACCATGCGGCCCAGCTGGAAGAGGTGGTCTTCCTCGCCCGGTTCGCACGAAACGGCAAAGCGGCGGCCGCCAATGTCGAGATCGAGGTTTGCCATCAGCCGTGACTCCCGAATTCTTCGAGCAAACCGTCAAGGTCGGCCAACGCATGGCCAACCTTTGCGCGCATCGCCTCGTGCGCGCGTTTCAGGTCGTGCAATTCGCCGTCGTCTTTACGCGGGCGCACCACCGCCGCCTCCAGCCTTGAAAGCGCAGCATCCAGCCTTTCCAGCGCGCCGTCCACTTCAAGCCTATCCGATCCTGCCATATTCCAAATCCTGCACTATCCCTCCGGCCGAAGTTCGGCCCTGTTCACAGGTGTGCGATGCAACCCATTGCCGCAATGCGCAAACCGGTTCTGGACAGAAACCGGCATTTATAGCCCCGGAATGCGATAATCCGGGCAAGGACAGCGCCGGGCGGTGCCGTAACCTTGACGCGGGGCGGGGCGCGCCGCAATGCACGCGCGAAACCGAATCACCTGTCTTTGAAACTCCGCCATTCGAACGGGGAATACCTGATTATGACGACCGAAACCGCCAGCCTGGCCGATATGGCCAATGCTATTCGCGCACTTTCCATGGACGCGGTGCAGGCGGCGAATTCAGGGCATCCCGGAATGCCGATGGGCATGGCCGACGTCGCCACGGTTCTGTTCAGCGATTACATGAAGTTCGACCCCGCCGCGCCGAAGTGGGATGACCGCGATCGCTTCGTCCTGTCGGCGGGCCACGGCTCGATGCTTATATATGCGCTGCTGAACCTGACGGGTTACGCGCATCCGACGATGGATGAGATCCGCAATTTCCGCCAGCTGGGCAGCCCCTGCGCCGGACACCCGGAAAACTTCATGCTCGATGGGGTGGAATGCACGACCGGCCCGCTGGGTCAGGGTTTGGCGATGGCCGTCGGTATGGCGCTGGCAGAGCGGCACCTTAATGCAAAACACGGCGACGATCTGGTCGATCACCGCACCTGGGTGATCGCGGGCGACGGCTGTCTGATGGAAGGCATCAACCACGAAGCGGTCGGCCTTGCCGGACACCTCGGCCTTGGCCGCATGATCGTGCTGTGGGACGATAACAACATCACCATCGACGGCTCGGTCGAACTGTCGTCTAGTGAGGATGTAGAAGCCCGCTATCGCGCGTCCAAATGGCACACGGTGCGTTGCGACGGGCATGATCCCGCCGACATTCGCCGCGCCATTGACGAGGCGCTGGCCGATCCGCGCCCATCGTTGGTCGCTTGCAAGACGATCATCGGTAAGGGCGCGCCCAACAAGCAGGGTACCAGCGCGACGCACGGCGCGGCACTTGGCGAGGATGAGGTTGCCGCCACGCGCAAGGAACTCGGCTGGACCGCCGAACCTTTCGTCATCCCCGATCACATCGCCGCCGCCTGGAAAAAGACCGGTGAACGCGGTGCTGCCGCCCGCGAGGCATGGCATCAGCGCTACGAAGCCGACAAGGATCGTGCCGAGGCTTATGAAGCGTCGACCACGCTGCCAGGTGCGGACGCTGGCGCCGTGCTGCAGGACTATATCCGCGGTCTTGTCGCAGAGCCCAAGAAGGTCGCCACCCGCAAGGCATCCGAAATGGCGCTCGGGCCCCTGACCGAGGCGTTTCCCAACATGATCGGTGGCAGCGCCGATTTGACGGGTTCGAACAACACCAAGACCAAGTCGACGGGTCCGATCACCATCGACAATTATGACGGCAGCTACGTCTATTACGGCATCCGCGAATTCGGCATGGCCGCCGCGATGAACGGTATGGCGCTGCACGGCGGAATTGCGCCCTATGGTGGCACGTTCCTGATCTTCTCGGACTACTGCCGCAATGCGGTCCGTCTCTCAGCTCTCCAGCAGGTCGGCGTGACCTATGTATTCACGCACGACAGCATCGGCCTTGGCGAAGACGGCCCGACGCACCAGCCGGTGGAACAGGTGATGAGCCTGCGCCTGATCCCGAATCTCAACGTCATGCGTCCGTGCGATACGATCGAAACGGCCGAATGCTGGGCGATCGCCATGGCGAACGCGCACACCCCGTCGGTTCTCGCCCTGTCGCGCCAGAACCTGCCGCAGCTTCGCGGTGAGGGTGATGCTGATTGGGCCCCGCTCAAGAACATGTCGGCCATGGGTGCCTATCGCCTGAAGTCGGCGGAAGCTGCGCGCAAGGTCGTCCTGATCGCGACGGGTTCGGAAGTGGCCTTGGCCTGCGACGTTGCGAAAGCTCTCGAAGTGGCCGGCATCGGCGCCGACGTCGTCTCGATGCCGTGCATGGAACTGTTCGAGGCGCAGGACGCTTCCTACAGGCAGGAAGTGATACCCGACACGGTCCTTCGCGTTTCGATCGAGGCAGGGACGACGCTGGGCTGGGAGCGCTTCACGCACGGCGGTTCGGTGGTGAACGGCCTCAACATCGGTCTTGACCGCTTTGGCGCATCGGCGCCCGCGGAACAGCTTTTCGAACGCTTTGGGTTCTCGGTCGATGCGATCGTGCCGCAGATCAAAGCGAAACTAGGCGAATAAACAAGGAGTTTACAAGTCATGGCGACCAAGGTTGCGATCAACGGTTTCGGACGTATCGGGCGGCTAGTGGCCCGCGCGATCCTGGAGCGTGACGACCACGATCTCGAACTCGTTGCGATCAACGACCTTGCCAGCGTCAAGGCCAACGCGCTTCTGTTCCAGTACGATTCGACCCATGGCCGTTTCCCCGGCACCGTCGAAGTTGGCGACGATAGCATTACCGTGAACGGCAAGACCATCAAGGTCACCAGCGAGCGTGAACCCGGCAAGCTGCCGCACGCTGCGATGGGCGTTGAAATGGTTCTGGAATGCACCGGTTTCTTCCAGTCGGACGAAGCGGCCCGCCCGCACATCGCCGCTGGCGCAAAGAAAGTGCTGATCTCGGCACCGGCTTCGGGTGTTTCCAAGACCATCGTGTTCGGCGTGAACCAGGATACCCTGACCGCCGAAGACGACGTCGTTTCGAACGCGTCGTGCACCACCAACTGCCTTGCCCCGGTGGCGAAGGTTCTGCAGGACGCCATCGGGATCGAGCGTGGTTTCATGACCACGATCCACTCGTACACCAACGACCAGCGTATGCTGGACCAGATGCACTCTGACATGCGCCGTGCGCGTGGCGGTGCGCAGAACATGATCCCGACCACCACCGGCGCTGCCCGCGCGGTCGGCCTCGTCCTGCCAGAACTCAAGGGCAAGCTGGACGGTTCGTCGGTTCGCGTGCCGACCCCGAACGTTTCGCTGATCGACCTCGTCTTCACGCCTGCGCGCGATACGACGAAGGAAGAGATCAACGCCGCGCTCAAGGCCGCAGCCGAAGGCCCGATGAAGGGCGTTCTGGACTACACCGAACAGCCGCTGGTTTCGTCGGACTTCAACCACTATCCCGCCAGCTCGACGGTCGACAGCCTCGAAACCGCGGTTCTCGAAGGCAAGCTTGCCCGTGTCGTCAGCTGGTACGATAACGAGTGGGGCTTCTCGAACCGCATGATCGACACTGCCGGCAAGATGGCGAGCTTCCTGTAAGCGAAAGGCGCATTTTCATGGGCACCACGGGACGATTGGGCGGCATTGCGCGGCACGATCGTCCGCGTGGGCCGATGGAATTGACCGAGACTGCGAAGGTCACGGTGCGCGAAGGCATCGCGGGCGACTATCGCGGCGCGATGAAGCCCGATGGCCCGCGCAAACGGCAGGTTTCGTTGATCGAAGCCGATAGCTGCGCCGCGGCGATGGCCGATCTCGGCCTGGAACCCGGCGCGATCCCTTGGCAAGAGCGCCGGGCGAACCTGCTGGTCGAGGGGCTTTCCCTTCCGCGCATCGAAGGCGCCCGCATCCGCATCGGCAATGACGTCGTCATCGAAGTCGTTCAGGAATGCGATCCGTGCAGCCGCATGGAAGAAATCCACGTCGGATTAAAAGGTGCGCTGGCGCCCGATTGGCGCGGCGGTGTGCTGGGCCGCGTGCTAGCCGAGGGCACGATCTCTAACGGCGATGAAATCAGGATAGAAGAATGAGCAACTTCCGTACGTTGGACGATGTCGGCGATGTTTCCGGCAAGGTGGCGCTGGTCCGTGTCGACCTGAACCTGCCGATGAACGGTGGTCAGGTCACCGACAAGACCCGCATCAATGCCTCTGCCCCGACCATTCTCGAACTGGCCGATGCCGGGGCGAAAGTTCTGTTGCTCGCACACTTCGGGCGGCCCAAGGGCGCACGCAATTCGACGATGAGCCTGTCTATGGTGGTCGATGCAGTGCAGGACGTGCTGGGCCGTGAAATCATGTTCGTGCCTGAAGTGGCGGGCGACATCGTCGCCCAGTCCATCGGGATCATGCGAAACGGTGATATTTCGATCCTTGAGAACACGCGCTTCTGGCCGGGTGAGGAAAAGAACGATCCCGAATTCGCCAAGGCCATCGCCGCGAATGCCGACCTCTACGTTAACGATGCTTTCTCTGCCGCCCACCGCGCGCATGCCAGCACCGAAGGGCTGACCAAGCTGTTGCCGTCCTATGCCGGACGGTCGATGCAGAAGGAGCTGGAAGCGCTCGACAAGGCGCTGGGTAATCCGGAAAAGCCGGTTGCGGCGGTTGTCGGTGGGGCCAAGGTTTCGTCGAAGCTCGACGTGCTGAAACACCTTGTCGGGCAGGTCGATCACCTGATCATCGGCGGCGGCATGGCGAATACCTTCCTTGCCGCACGCGGGGTCGATGTCGGCAAGTCGCTGTGCGAGCATGACCTGACCGGCACTGCAGAGGCTATCATGGAAGCTGCTGACCAGTCGGGCTGCACCGTGCATCTGCCCTACGACGTCGTCGTGTCGCAGGAATTCGCGGCCAACCCGGCCAGCTTGCGCACCTGTAACGTCCACGAAGTTGCCGAAAACGAGATGATCCTCGACGTTGGGCCACAGGCGGTCGAGGCGCTGGGCGATGTCCTGAAGACCTGTCGTACGCTGGTGTGGAACGGTCCCATGGGCGCGTTCGAGACGGAGCCGTTCGATACGGCCACGGTCGCTTTGGCCAAGACGGCGGCGGCGCTTTCGAAGGAAGGCTCTCTGGTTTCGGTGGCTGGCGGCGGCGATACCGTTGCTGCGCTTAACCATGCCGGGGTAGCCCAGGATTTCACCTATATTTCAACCGCTGGCGGTGCTTTCCTCGAATGGATGGAAGGTAAGGAACTGCTTGGCGTTGCCGCCCTGTCGCTCTAAAAGCGGCGGCAAAATACCAAGAGGGAAAAACGATAATGGACATGAAGAAGCAGATCGCTGACGGGCAGGGCTTTGTCGCCGCGCTCGACCAGTCGGGCGGTTCGACGCCCAAGGCGCTGCGCGGTTACGGGGTCGAGGACAGCGAATGGTCCGGTGACGACGAAATGTTTGCCAAGATCCACGAGATGCGCAGCCGCATCATCACATCGCCCTCGTTCTCGAACGGCAAGGTGATCGGCGCGATTCTGTTCGAAAAGACCATGGACGGTCAGGTCGAAGGCAAGCCGACGCCGCAGGCGCTGATCGATCGGGGCATCGTTCCCTTCATCAAGATCGATAAGGGTCTGGAAGACGAAGCAAACGGTGTTCAGATGATGAAGCCGATGCCGGAACTCGACACTCTGCTGGCCCGCGCGAAGTCGCTGGGCGTATTCGGCACCAAGGAACGCTCGGTCATCAACGAAGCGAACCCCGAAGGCATCGCCGCCATCGTCGCGCAGCAGTTCGAGGTTGGACGTCAGGTCCTTGCCGCCGGGCTGGTCCCGATGCTGGAGCCTGAATACAACATCAAGGCCGAGGGCCGCGCCGAGGGTGAAAAGATCCTGAAGGCCGAAATCCTCAAGAACCTTGAGAGCATCGACGAGCAGGTCATGCTCAAGCTCTCGATCCCGGTCGAGGCAAATCTCTATGCCGACCTGATCGCGCACCCCAAGGTTTTGGCGGTGGTCGCTCTGTCGGGCGGATATTCGACCGACGAGGCCTGCGCCGAACTGGCGAAGAACAAGGGCATGATCGCCAGCTTCAGCCGCGGCCTGCTGCAGGATCTGCGCGCAGGTCAGTCGGATGCGGAATTCGACAAGACGCTGGGTGACGCGATCGACCAGATCCACGCAGCCAGCGTCGCCTGATCGATCTGACCCAAAACAAAAAGGGCCGCGCTTCACATCGGAGCGCGGCCCTTTTTGCTTACAGACTTTAATCCATCACGAAATTGAATCGATAGTCGCTCTCCGAGATGTCCTCTTGCGGGTGCTGCGCGGGAAGGACTTCGATAAGCAGGAACTCATGGCCGTGGGTACGCAGTGGCTTGCCGGACACGAGGTTTAAGGTTTCGCTCCAGCCCGGCCCGTCGATCTGCGTGGTGACGACGACGCGACCGGCCCACACGCACTGCACTCCGACATGGCACCGGCTGTCTTCGTAGACCTTGCGCGGCGTGGCCACATAGCCGCCGCCGAGCGACACAGGCTGTCCCAAGCCGACAAAGCTGCGCGCCGGCGCCGAGTCTTGCACGGGATCGGCAGGGTAGGTCACGCAGCCCCCTGTCGCCACGGCCATGAGCAACGCAGCAGCGCCGGTAGTCGTTCGGATCGTCATTCGGCTTCACACTCCATCCTTGGCGCACTAAGGGGCGGCTTATGAACACAACGTGCCAGCTCTATCTGATTTCCCCGCTCGACGTTTCGGGCGACTTTCCCGACCGGCTTGCCCGCGCGCTCGATGCCGGGAAAGGCGTTGCCACCGCGTTCCAGTTCCGCGTGAAGGGGCTGGACCAGCATGAGGCGGCGAAACTCGCCGAACCGCTGCAGCAGATTTGCGCGGATCGCGACGTGGCGTTTATCGTCAACGACGACGTTTCGCTGGCCAACCGGTTGAAAGCCGATGGTGTGCACCTCGGCCAATCGGATGGATCGGTGAAAGAGGCGCGCGAGAAACTCGGCCCCAAATCGCAGATCGGGGTGACTTGCCATGCCAGCCGCCACCTTGCCTTGGAAGCGGGCGAACAGGGTGCGGACTATGTCGCGTTCGGCGCGTTCTTTCCCAGCACCACGAAGGACACTGAACACCGGGCAGAGCTGGAACTGCTCGACTGGTGGTATCACTACGTCGAACTGCCCAGTGTCGCCATCGGTGGGATCACGCCTGACAATTGCGGCCCGCTGATCAGTGCAGGTGCGGACTTTCTGGCGGTGTCTGGCGCGGTCTGGAACGGGGATGAGGTCACTGCGGTAAAGGCCTTTGCCGAGGCCATCGCCAAGGCTCCGCCACCCGAAGCCGAGGCCTGACGCGCCGTACGGCGGACCCAAGGGGGCAGTTGCGCGTTAGTCGGGGTAACCAGACCATAACCCCGGGACGCCACATGATCCGCAAATCCGCCCTTCTGCTCGGTCTTTCGACCGCTCTCGCGCTTGCCGCCTGCTCAGGCGGCTCTGACGAAACCCCTGCGCCAGAGCCCACTGCGACCGAGCAGGCCGACAACAATTACGCCGATGCCATGCGCAGCAACGATCGCGGCGATACAGCCCAAGAGCAGGCAATTCCCGACAGTGAAGAGCGCCCGACGATGCAGGCGCAGGTCGTGCTCGACCGCCTCGGCTTTTCGCCGGGGGTGATCGATGGCGAGATGGGTATGTCGACCAAGAACGCGCTGCTTGCCTTTCAGGAAGCCAACGATCTGGAAGAGACGGGCACGCTGGACGATGCCACTAAAGAGGCGCTTGTCCGCTGGCAGGACATAGCAGCGACCCGCGTGGTGACGATACCGGAGGACTTCGCGGTCGGGCGGTTCGAGACTATCCCGGACGATCCTGCAGATCAGGCGAAGATGTCGCGGCTTGGTTACGAATCGCTCGACGAAAAGCTGGCGGAGCGGTTCCACACGACGGTCGATGCGCTGAAAATGCTGAACCCCGGCGGAAAGCCTGCCACCACCGCACCCGCCGATCGTGCCTCGCCGTCGCCGGTCGACACGGCCAGTGCGACTCCGACGCCTAGCCCGACCGCGACTGAAACGCCCGAAGGCGGCGCAACGCCCGGACCGAAGTCGACGTTCGCGGCCGGTCAGCAAATCCGCGTGCCGAATATCGGTGCCGACTTCATCGATGCTTCCAGCGATATGGATGTAGACTGGCGCGACACCCTGCGGATGCTCGGAGTTGGTAGCGATCAGCCTGATGCCGCGAAGATCGTCGCCGACAGATCGGACGACACATTGAAGGTCTATGACGCCAGCGACAAGCTGATCGCGGCCTTCACGATCACCAGCGGTTCGAGCCACGACCCGCTCCCCATCGGCGAGTGGAAAATCCTTGGCGTCGCACACAATCCGCCTTTCGCTTACGACCCGTCGTTGTTCTGGGACGTCGCGGATAGCGAAGAAAAGCAGCAGCTTCCGCCCGGACCCAACGGCCCCGTGGGCGTCGTCTGGATCGATTTGTCGAAGGAACATTACGGCATCCACGGCACGCCTGAGCCGCAGACGATCGGACGAGCCGAAAGCCACGGCTGCGTCCGGCTGACCAACTGGGACGCGGCGCGACTGGCCGAGATGGTGTCTCAGTCGACGCAGGTCATTTTTCAGGAATGAGCGCCGTGACCACCCATGAGCAAGCTCCGGTGCGCGCGAAGCACTCGTTCTGGCGGGATGCTCGCATCGTGCTGGTCACGGCGGGCGTAACCTCGCTTGCTTGGGCGCTGGGCGGGGTGATCATGATGAGCGATGTGCGCAAGACGAGCCCGTCGACTTCGGCCATTGCCGATACGTCAGCAGAAACAGCGGCTGCTCCCGATGCTGGGCTGACGACGGTTGCCTTGCCTGTCGAAGATCCCGGCCCGGGGGCGGGGATTGCTGCTGTCGGCGGCCTGCGCATTCCGGTGCGCGGCGTGGCTTCCGCAGAACTGGTCGATTCGTTCGACGATGTTCGCGCCAAAGGACGGCACGAGGCCATCGACATCATGGCTCCGGAAGGCACACCTGTCGTGGCGATGGCTCCGGGGCGGGTTGAAAAACTGTTCGTGTCCGAAGCTGGCGGCAATACGGTTTATATTCGCAGCTTCGACGGAACCCGGATGTCTTATTACGCTCACCTGCGGGGCTATGCGCCCGGACTGAGCGAGGGCCAAACTGTGCGGGCAGGGCAGACGCTTGGCACCGTCGGATCGTCGGGCAATGCCGATGCAGAGGCTCCGCACCTGCATTTCGCGGTGATGCGGATGACGCCTGACGAAGCGTGGTGGAGGGGAACGCCGATCAATCCCTATCCCTTGCTTACCGGTGCCGCCGCGCCGTAATCGTTCGGCATGATCGATGCCGATAGCCTGATAGAAGCCCTTCATCTTGCCCCGCATCCTGAGGGCGGGTGGTTTCGCGAAACTTGGCGCGAGCCGAGTCCCGATGGCGGGCGCGATCTGGCGACTGGTATCCTGTTCCTGCTGAAATCTGGCGAGCATTCGTACTGGCATCGGGTCGATGCGTCCGAGATGTGGATTTACAACGCGGGTGCGCCGTTGGTCCTCCGAACGTCGGATGATGCGGTAACGCTGGGCAGCGATGTCATGGCGGGGCAGCTAGTCCAACATCCCATCCCACCGCATCAATGGCAGGCCGCCGAAACCACGGGCGACTGGACGTTGGTGACCTGCATCGTTGCACCCGGCTTCGATTTTGCCGGGTTCGAGCTGGCCCCGCCGGGGTGGCAACCGCCGTCAGCCTGACAAGACCGGCATAGGCGATCCGCACGGCCTTTGCTTTTGCGGCAACGCTGCCTATCTCCATTTCCCGATTCTTCATGGGAAAAGCGACGTGACGACACACAAGACCCGCATGCTCATCATCGGTTCCGGCCCGGCCGGACTTTCCGCCGCGATCTATGGCGCGCGCGCTGGGATGGAGCCGATCGTGGTGCAGGGGCTTCAGCCCGGCGGCCAGCTGACCATTACGACCGATGTTGAGAACTATCCCGGTTTCCGCGACGTGATCCAGGGGCCGTGGCTGATGCAGGAAATGCAGGCGCAGGCCGAGCATGTCGGCACGAGGATGATGTGGGACACGATCACCGACGTTGATATTGCGCGCGGATCGCCGTTCGTGGCCAAGGGCGACAGCGGTGACGAATACGTCGGCGAAGTACTGGTCATCGCCACCGGCGCACAGGCGAAATGGCTGGGCGTAGAGGGTGAGCAGGAATGGTCGGGCAAGGGCGTTTCTGCCTGCGCGACTTGCGACGGGTTTTTCTACCGCGGCAAGAAAGTCGTCGTGATCGGCGGGGGCAATACCGCCGTGGAAGAGGCGCTATACCTAACCAATCACTCCGACGACGTGACCTTGATCCACCGCCGGGACGAGCTTCGCAGCGAGAAGATCCTGCAGGAACGTCTGTTCAAGAATCCCAAGATTTCAACACTTTGGAACAAGACCGTAGAACGGTTCGAGGGTGAAGACGGCAAGGGCCTGACGCACTTGATCCTGAAAGACACCGTGACGGGCGAGGAGAGCCGGTTCGACACCGAAGGCGCGTTCGTGGCCATCGGTCATGCGCCGTCGACCGAGCTGTTCAAGGGCAAGCTGCCGATGGACGACAGCGGTTATCTGCTGGTCGAACCCGGCACGCCGAAGACAGAGGTTCCAGGTGTATTCGCCTGTGGTGACGTGATGGACCACACCTATCGTCAGGCAGTCACGGCTGCCGGCACGGGCTGCATGGCGGCGCTGGATGCGGAACGCTTCCTCGCCACGCTGGAATTTGCGCGCGAAGCGGCGGAGTAACGCCTACTCGGCGCGCTTGGCGTCGATGAAGGCGCAGAGCGCGCCGAAAGTTTCCAGCATCTCACCGTCGACATCCTCATCCTCGACGATGACGTCGAAGCGATCCTCGATTTCGGTCAACAAGCCCGCAACGGCCTGCGAATCGAGTTCGGGCAGCGCGCCGAACAGTTCGGTATCCGCATCGAAAGCCGCCACACGCTCTGGCGTCAGGGCCAGAACGTCAGTGAGGATCGCGCGCAGGACCGTATCGGTCGACTGGGTGTCAGAGGGTACTGTGTCGCACATGGGCGTCGGCCATTACCTCCCCGAAACGCGTTGGGCAACCCGTCTGCAGGCATGGTGCCTGCGCGCACCCATGCTATGCGCCCTTGCATGAGCGCCGCGATTCTTCCCGTCGACCCGCAACCGATAGACCGGCTGACGCTGCGCGGCGCGCCCGATGCACGGGCGCTCGTTCTAAAAGACAGGGTGCTGACCTACGCCGATCTGGAGGCGGAGATTGGCATGTTGGCAGGATGGCTGGCTCAGCAGGGGTTCGCCGCCGGAGACCGCGTGGCGAGCTGGTCGGGCAAGGGTTGGCTGACCTGCCTGCTGCCGTTGGCTGCGCCGCGTGCGGGGCTGGTCCACGTGCCGGTCAATCCCGCGCTGAAGCACGCGCAGGTGTCGCATATTCTGGCCGACAGCGGTGCGCGGCTGCTGATCGCCAACAAGGGGCGGTTGGACGGGCTGGCTGCGGCGGATGTGCCCGAAGGCTGCATCTTGCTGGATGAAGCGGACCGCCCGCCCGCCGCCGATGCGCTGCCGATAGGGCCGAGCGACCATGATCCGAACGCCTTGGCGGCTATTCTCTATACCAGCGGATCGACCGGACGTCCGAAGGGTGTGATGCTGAGCCATGCGAACCTTTGGCTGGGTGCGGAGGCGGTTGCGCACTACCTGCATCTGACCGAAGGCGACCGAACCCTGTCCGTCCTGCCACTGGCATTCGATTATGGGCAGAACCAGCTGCTTTCGACATGGTTTGCGGGCGGTGCGGTCGTTCCAATCGACTATCTGCTTGCGCGCGAAGTGGTGAAGGCGGTCGCTCGGCATGGGATCACGACCTTGGCTGCCGTGCCGCCCCTATGGGTGCAATTGCTGGAACAGGTCTGGCCGCAAGAGGCTGTGACGCCGCTCCGCCGCCTTACCAACAGTGGCGGCGCTTTGGGCGAGCCGTTGGTCCGTCGCCTTCGCGCCCGTTTTCCCGATGCGGACTTTTATGCGATGTACGGGCTGACCGAAGCCTTTCGGTCTACCTACCTGCCGCCGGACCTGATCGACGCGCATCCGACCTCGATTGGCGGAGCTATCCCCCATGCCGAGGTTCTTGTCGTGAAGGATGACGGCGATCTGGCTGGTCCAGGTGAGGAGGGGGAACTCGTACACGCAGGGCCGCTGGTGGCGCAAGGATACTGGCATGATGCCGACAAGACCGCCGAACGGTTCCGGCCAGCGCCGAGCGGATCGAAATCGGGCGGCATCGCGGCATGGTCCGGCGATCGGGTGCGGTATGACGCCGAAGGATTGCTCTATTTCGTGGGCAGGCGCGATGCGATGATCAAGTCGCTGGGCCAGCGGGTCAGCCCGCAAGAGATCGAGGAGATTGCCCTCGCCACCGGTTTCGTCGCCGAATGCGTGGCGCTTGGCCTGCCCGATCCGGCCCTGGGGCAGGCGATCCACCTTGTCGTCCGCGCGCCCGCAGGAACCGACCCCGACGATGTTTCGGCTCCACTGGTGCAAGCGCTGCGCCGCGAACTGCCGACCTATATGCAACCGCAGGCGATCCACTGGCGCGATGCGCTGCCGAAAGGGGCGACGGGAAAATTGGACCGGGTCGGGCTGGCCCGCGAACTGGCGGGAGAGGCGGCATGAAGGCTATGGGACCGATCCCGGCGGGCTTTGGCTCTGTGGCGGGGGAACTGGTTATAGAGGGCAAGCCCGCATCGCACTGGGTGGCGCAAGCGGGGGGAACGCCGTTGTTCGTTTATGACGCCGCTATGCTGACCGCGCGGGTCGCACAGTTGCGGCGGGCAATGCCGGATCGACTGGCGATCCACTATGCGATGAAGGCCAATCCGTTCGCACCGCTTCTCGCGCACATGGCGGGGCTGGTGGACGGGTTCGATGTCGCCTCGGCGGGCGAGTTGCAGATGGCCATGGGGGCAGGTGTTGCGGCATCGCGGATAAGCTTCGCCGGCCCGGGTAAGAGCGATGCGGAACTGGAAGCCGCGATTTCCGCCAGTGTTACGCTGAACCTCGAATCCGCCGGGGAACTGCGACGGGCGCTGCAAGTGGCGGACCGCATCGGCAAGTCGCCGCGTCTGGCCATTCGTGTGAACCCGGATTTCGACCTGAAAGGGTCGGGCATGAAGATGGGCGGCGGGGCCAAGCCGTTCGGGATCGATGCGGAAACCGTGCCGCCACTCGTGCAAGAGATAATCGCTGCCGGTGCCGAATGGCGCGGATTTCATATCTTTGCGGGCAGTCAGGCGCTTTCCGCCGATTCGGTGATCGAAACGCAGCGCGAAACCGTCGCGCTGGCTGTCAGGCTGGCCGAGGCTGCGGACGCTCCGCTGCCCCATTGCAATATTGGTGGTGGGTTCGGCATTCCCTATTTTCCGGGTGACGCGCCACTGGATGTCGATGCCGTGGGTGCAGCGTTGGGCGAAACGCTTGCGGGCCTGTCCGATGTTTATGCCGATACGCAGTTCGCGATTGAACTGGGCCGTTGGCTGGTGGGTGAGGCGGGCGTGTACCTGACCCGCGTGCTCGACGTGAAGCAAAGCCATGGCGAGACCTTCGTGGTGGTCGACGGCGGCTTGCATCACCAGCTTGCCGCATCGGGCAATTTCGGTACGGTCGTGCGCCGAAACTATCCGGTCGCGGTCGCCAACCGCATGGACGAGGCCGCGTCTGGCGCGCCGCAATCGATTGTCGGAAGGCTATGCACCCCGATCGACCGGCTGGCGGACAAGGTCTCGTTGCCGATGATGCAGGAAGGCGATCTGGTCGCGATCTTCTGCGCCGGTGCTTATGGGGCCAGCGCCAGTCCGGCGGAGTTCCTTGGCCATGGCCCAGCGCACGAGGTACTCGTCGCGGGATGATTTACCTCCAAATCGGAGGGTGATTGCGAAGGATGCCCGCGACTTAGGGTGCGATCCGGAGGTAGTTCGGCTTTTTCCGGCAGCGTTATCAAGGCATTGCTTAGGCCGGAACAAAGCGAGGGCCGCAAGAATGTCCGTCAACCTATCGCAGCTGAATACCCGGAAATTCCCCATCCGGTTCTCTCAGATCCAAGCAGGGCCGCCCCGCGTAATCCAGGGGTGCCTGACCGCACTTGAAAGGCGGGACCGTGCAGTCGTGCTGACCGCGCCAACGAGGGCGGAGCGTCATGCCTTGTTATTGGACATCGGGCATAGGGCGGGCGCCGAATTTAGCCGGATCGTACACTTGCATGGCGACGAATGCGGTCGCTCTATCGAACACCTGCTTCGGGCAGAGGGGCTCACGTTTGCACGGCTAGCTACCCTGCCACCGGTGTCGTGGCCGGGATCGGACAGCGTTCTGGTGATTGTCGACGAGGCGGAACTGGTTCCGCAAGTGACGCTTGCGGCGCTCGCAACGCTTTGCGATTCTGCGACCGGTGCGGCGGTTCAGGTCGTGCTGGCGGGCAGCCCGGCGCTGATCCCCATGCTTTGCCAACCCGAATGTCACGCGATCTGGCGCGAGATTCGCATGACCTTGATGCTAGAGAAGCCTGCGCCGGGTGCGCGATTTTCAGGACCGGACGGCCTGATGGCAGGCGCGGTGCGGCGGCGGGATCACGCAACCTATGTGAAGAATTGCAAGGCGCCGCCGCACCGGCTGCATTGATCAGGCGGTTTCGACCATCAATAGCTCGACCGTATCCGCCGCAGTGATCTGCAACGCGCTTTCCCGTCTAATCGCAATACCGTCGCGCGAATGCGCGGCCTTGCCGTTCACGTCGATCGAACCGTCGATCGGCACGAGGTAATAATACCGTGCCGGATCGAGTGGCATAGCCAGAGTTTCACCGACATTCAGTGTGGCGGCCAGAATTCGCGCATCGGCATTGATACGCAGAGGATCGTTTTCGCCGGAGCCTTCAGCGTCACCGCTGGCCAGTGTTACCCACTGTCGGGAACGGCCGCCCTTGGGAAAGGCGCGGTTGCCCCATGACGGCGGCAGGCCGGTGCGGTCGGGCATTATCCATATCTGGAACAGCTCGGTCGGCTCGTCCTCCAAGTTGAATTCGGCGTGGGCAATTCCCGTGCCGGCGCTCATGACCTGAACGTCGCCTGCCTCGGTCGCGCCGCTGTTGCCAAGGCTGTCGCGGTGGCTGATGGTTCCCTTGCGGACATAGGTGATGATCTCCATGTCGCGGTGCGGGTGTTCGGGAAAGCCGCTTTTCGGCGCGATCCAGTCGTCGTTCCAGACGCGCAGACGCCCCCAGTTCATGCGATCCGGGTCGTGATAGCCGGAAAAGCTGAAGTGAAAGCTGGTGTCCAGCCACCCGAGATTGGCCTTGCCCAAGCCGTCGAAGGGCCTGATTTCGATCATGTTATTATCCACATCGGCGGGGTTGCCCGATTGCGGGGCCGCCGGAATGCCCTGCAGATAATCTACATTCGAACGTGCTCAAGAGGGCACATCGCTGTGCCTATTGCTCCCCATGCCCGCGGGCCAGGTAATCCGCCGATTGCATTTCCATCAGGCGGCTGACGGTTCGGTCGAATTCAAAGCGTCCGTCGCCAGCCTCGTACAGTTCTGCCGGGCGCGCGTCGGCGGTGGCGATCAGTTTTACGCCGTGTTCATACAGAGCGTCGATCAGGGTGACGAAGCGGGCCGCCTCGTTCCGCATATCGGGCCCCATCTGCGGGATGCCGACGACGATGACCGAGTGATAGTTGCGCGCAATGGCAAGGTAATCGGACGCGCCGCGTGCCTCTGCGCACAGCCGTTTGAAGGAGAAAACCGCGACGCCCTTCAGGCTCTTCGGCACGAAGATCGTGCGCCCGGTGCCGACGGCCAGTTCGCAGCCGGTTACATGCTCCGCATCTTCGGGCGGATAGTCGGTCAGGCGATAGAAGAGCTCGCGCACCTTCGCCGTCGCTTCTGGCCCGGTGGGGACGTACCAGACATCCATCCCGCCCAGACGTTCCAGTCGGTAATCGGTCGGTCCGTCGAGCGTCAGGACATCGAGGCGACTTTCGATCAGGGCGATAAAGGGCAGGAAATGTTCTCGGTTCAAACCGTCCTTGTAGAGGTCCGACGGCGCGCGATTCGATGTTGTCACGATCGTCACCCCCGCCGCGATCAGGGCGGTGAACAGCCGGCTCATGATCATGGCGTCGGCGGAATTGTTCACGACCATTTCGTCGAAGGCCAGCACGCGCGATTCGGCGGCGATCTGTGCGGCGACCGGCAGGACGGGATCGCCGCTTTCCTTTTTGCGCTCTGCCCGAAGCCGGGCGTGAACGTCGAGCATGAATTCGTGGAAATGCGCGCGCCGTTTCGCCGACACATCCAGCGTTTCGTGGAACAGGTCCATCAGCATCGATTTGCCGCGCCCGACACCGCCCCACATGTAAATGCCGCGCGGGGCAGGGGCCTCGCCGCCGAACAGGCGTTTCAGCAATCCGCCCTTGGCCGGGGCAACTTCCAGTTGCGCCTGCAGGGCATCGAGCGCCTCTGCTGCGAGGCGTTGGTCGGCATCGCTGCGCAGTTCCCCCGCGGCGATCAGCGCATCGTATCTGGCGAGCAGCCCGCTCATACGCCGGGCAACTTGCGGACTACGCCGCTGCCATGGGCGATGCAGCGATCATCCTGGGCCATCTCAAAGCTGAGGAATAGCATGCGCCCGGTTTCCTGCTTTAC
Organism: Croceicoccus naphthovorans; assembly: GCF_001028705.1. Classification (NCBI taxonomy): domain Bacteria; kingdom Pseudomonadati; phylum Pseudomonadota; class Alphaproteobacteria; order Sphingomonadales; family Erythrobacteraceae; genus Croceicoccus; species Croceicoccus naphthovorans. The sequence goes on from NZ_CP011770.1 coordinate 1,550,742, forward strand.
CCGCAAGTTGCCGAAAATGGGTTTGCCTGCGCTTCCGGCGCCGGGATAGTCGATCGCGTAGGATACGGTGACGTTTTGCATGGCGCGGGACATGAGCGGGATGGCGAGGACATGTTCCCCCAGTCCAGCCAGAAACGCGCCGTGCAGCCCGGAAAGCAGGTTTCCGTGGCGCGCATCGGTATCGACCTTGAATTCGTACGCGTTCTCGCCCGCTGGACGGTAGTGGACAGGAGGCCAATGCTCCGGCCACGTTCCCGAACCGCGAAAGTCGTAGATGCTCCAGCCGTCGTCTTGCACCGAAAAAGGCTCAGACGAGGCGTTCGGCTTCCATCTTCTTGATTTCGGCGATGGCCTTCGCCGGGGACAGACCCTTGGGGCAGACGTTCGCGCAGTTCATGATCGTGTGGCAGCGATAGAGGCGGAAAGGGTCTTCCAACTCGTCCAGACGCTCACCGGTCATTTCATCACGGCTGTCCGCCAGCCAGCGATAGGCCTGAAGCAGGATCGCCGGGCCAAGGAACTTGTCGGAATTCCACCAGTAGCTGGGGCACGAAGTGGAGCAGCACGCACACAGGATGCACTCGTACAAACCGTCCAGCTTGTTGCGATCTTCCGGCGACTGCAGACGTTCCTTGCCCGACGGGGTCGGGGTTACGGTTTGCAGCCAAGGGCGGATCGACGCGTATTGTGCGTAGAAGTGCGTGAAATCGGGGACGAGATCCTTGATCACGTCCATGTGCGGCAGCGGCGTGATGCGAATCTCGCCCGAACCGCAATCCTCGATCGCGGTGGTGCAGGCGAGGCCGTTTCGGCCGTTGATGTTCATCGCGCAGGATCCGCAAATGCCCTCGCGGCAGGACCGACGGAACGTCAGGGACGGGTCCATCTCGTTCTTCATCTTGATCAGCGCGTCGAGCACCATGGGGCCGCAGGCGTCCAGATCGATTTCGAATACGTCGTAGCGCGGGTTCTCGCCGCTATCCGGGTCATAGCGATAGACCTTGAAGTTGCGCGCCTTTCCGCCGGTTTCCGCCTTGTGCGTACGGGTCTTGCCGTTGATGCGGCTATTCTTCGGCAGGGCAAACTGGGCCATCGGTGCTTCAACCTGACTAATCGAAATGGAATGCCTGCCCGCGTCAACATGACCGCGCGCGGCAAGTCAAGGGTGCTGCGCTGCGGCATCACGCTTTTTCGTGATCGCTTGCGCCCGAACAGCCGAACGCCTAACCGCTGGCGACCGAAGCTGGGGAACCGATTGTTGCGGCAGGATATCGCGATTTACGACCTTGATGGCACCTTGCTGCGCCGGGCGACGTTCACGCCCTTCCTGCTGTTCGCGGCGCGTCGCATTGCGCCGTGGCGCTTGGTTCTCGCGCCGGTCTGGATCGTGGCGATGGCGATTTACAAACTGGGCGCATTCTCACGGCAGGCGCTTAAACAGTTCGGGTTGCGACTTTTCCTTGCGAATATCGACGACAGGCGACTGGCGGAGGTTTCCAGCGAATTCGCAGCTACGGCGGTGCCGGGCTGGATCGCGACTGGTGCCGCGCGGGCGATGGAGCGCGACCGGGCCGAAGGGCGACTGATCATAATCGCCACCGCCGCGATGGCTTTCTATGCCGAGAGAATAGGCCAGCTTGCCGGGATAGATCACGTGATCGCAACCCGCTGGGCCGATTTCTCTGGCGTTCGGATCGACGGACGGAATTGTTACGGCGAAGAAAAGTTGCGGCGCATTTCCGCCTACCTGTCGGAAATGGGGATCGATGCCGAAAATGGCCACGTGCGGTCCTATTCCGACAGCTTTGCCGACGCGCCGATGCTCGAATGGTCGGACGAGGCGGTTTTCGTAACCGCATCGGCGCGCGCGACGCGGCGGGCGCAGGGGCGGGGTTGGTCGGTCGCGGATTTCGGCAAGGCCTGAGTGGGGATTGCTTTCGGTGTTGTCACAATACCGGCTGGCATTTTGTATCGACTGGTGACAAGTGCTTAAGCCGACACGGCTTGGGGGCCGGGTCTGTGCTATCCGCGCGGTCAGACGTCTGACCGGCCGCTGGCACGGGGCCGTCGCAGTGCAAGGGAATCGGAACGTTTGATGGCGGGTGAGCCAGTTGCAGGCCTGGAGGTGCAGGGATCGGCGAAGGGCCGAATCTATGGCATTACTCCCGCCGAACGGCTGCGCCGGCAGGTGGCGTCGCGCTCACCTTCGATGGCGGATTGCCGCCTGGTCGCCGATGCGGGTTGTATTCTGAGCGATGTGACTCTCGACTGGATGATCGCAAATCCCGGCATTGTCGTGAAAAGCCCGATCGGCGATGCTGCCGCCGTCGTGGTGGATGGCGGATCCGAAATCGATCTTGCATCATTGCGCGACGACAGCGGCTGCGCTGAACTCGGTTTGCGCCGGGCGAGCGATGCGGATTTGAGTGCGATGTACAATCGCAAGCTGCGCCGCCAGCAGGACGGGCTGGTGCTGGATGTCGATGCCATGCCGGTCGCGGCGGCGGAATGGCGGCTGTTCAAGGATGTCTACAAGGGCATTACCGATATCGTGACGCGCTATGTCTGGCCGGTGCCGGCTTTCTGGCTGGTCCGTCTGCTATCCCGGATCGGCGTTACGCCCAATGCCGTCACGATGACGAGCATCGTGCTGACCTTCGTCACCGCCTACCTTTTCTTCGAGGGCATGATTGGGGAAGGACTGATCCTCGCCTGGACGATGACGTTCCTCGATACCGTGGATGGCAAGTTGGCGCGCGTTACCTGCACGTCCAGCCCGTTCGGGAACAAGCTAGATCATATTCCCGATCTGGTGCACCCGCCGGTCTGGTGGGGGTGCCTTGCCTATGGATTGTTGCGGGATTCGGCGGATCATGCGTTGATCGTCGGATCGGCGGTGGTGATCGTGGGAAGCTATGTTGTCGGGCGACTTGTCGAAGTCGGGTTCAAGAAAGTCTACGGCTTCAACCAGTACATGTGGCAGCCTTTCGATCAATACCTGCGGTTGATCATCGCCCGTCGGAACACGATCCTTGCGATCATGACGGTTGGTCTGATCCTAGGCCAGCCGGTTGCCGGATTTGTCCTTGCCGCAGTGTGGAGCGTGCTGACCATCGGCATCCAGCCGATCCGCTTTATTCAGGCGTGGGGGATGGCGCGGGGCGGGTCTGCGCCGACACCCTGGATTCAATAGCGGATGCCCTGGGGTCGTTTGATAAAGCGCGAACTGGTTCCGGTTCTCGCTCTGCTTCTGCTTTGGGGAACGGTCCTCATCCAGATCGGACCACGCGCCTTGGCCTTGGTTATTGCCGTGCATTTTTGCGCAAACGCAGCCCAAGGGATCAGCGCCATTGCCACCGTCGGGGCGGTGCGCCGTCGCCGCGCGGCTGCGCCTGAGATATTCCGTGCGACCAGACTGCGCGCATGGATACTGGAAGGGGCCTCTCTGGTCGGCGGACTTGTCGCTCTGGGCCTGATTGCCTTGCTCTATGTCTTTTTCGAAGAGCGGGAGTTGGTGCCCCTTATCGCCATGATCGCTTTGGGTTTCCCCGCGCGATACAACGGACCGCTTCGTGCGCGCGGATTCGGTTCGGCGGTTCCGCGCGTCGTGCGGTCGTGGTCCGCGGCAATCATGGTGCCGATTGTCCTGCTGATCTGGCCGACGGCAGAGGCGGCGGTTCTGGCGCTCGCCGCGCGGGAGTGGGTGACGACAATCACTCTCGCGCTCTGGCGGGAGAAACCGCCAACGGAACGGCAGATAGAGCGGACCGAGCACTATGTCCCCGCGTGGCGAGAGTTTCTGACCCTGACCGCGTCGCTTTCGATGCGGCGGTTTTTCTATCACGCCAGCCACTCGATCCTGCACTTCGTCGTCGGTCCGTTCGGAAGCGCAGTCGCACGGGCATCGCGGGGCATGGGCTATCTGCGGCGTGTCAGCGAGGTCCGGCAGATGAAGCAGGTCGTCTCACTCGCCTCTGTCGGTGGGCTGGGCGGGACCGTACTTCTGCTGTGGCTGGTGCCGGGGCCGGGTTCGCTCGCGCTCAGCAGTCTGCTGCTGCGTCTGGGTGCTTTGGCGACGAGTGCGACGATCTGGACTTATGCCTTTCCCGCCGCAGCAGCCGGCAGTGCGGGTGAGGATAGCGCAGACGACGATTGAGCGCCTCAGGACTCCAGCCTGCGGATCGCATAGAGCGTCATGCCCCCCATCACGAGATAGCCGACCAACCCGCCGATCGCGACCGACCAGGCTGCACCGCTGCTGCCATATGTCGGGGCGAGGAGGAGCAGCATTGCCGAGGTCGCCACTACAATCGCGAAGTGCGCCCGCAGCGCCAGCCGTGCCCGATTGGTCGAATGCAGCACAGGTTCGAACGCCACGCTCGCCAGTTCAAAGCTGGCCGCGATGGTCAGCGGGACCAGTGCGACATAGGCGGCGCCAAACGATTCGCCCGCGATCAGTTCCAGCAGGAAGCGGCCTGCGACGAAGACGACGGCAACGACGAGCAACCCGCCAAGCCCCGCCAGACGCGTGGTTTGCACAACCAGCTTGCGAAAGGCCGCGATGTCCGACGCGACGCGGGCGCGGGCAATCTCGGCATAGGCGGCGCGGGTCAGCAGGGTGGAAAGCTTGGCCAATCCTTGCGCCAACTGGTGCGCAAGGCGATAGAGGCCCGCTGAACTGGTCCCGACGAAGTACCCCACCGCCAGCAGCGGCCCGTGGCGATAGAGCGCGTTGAGCGAGGCACTGGCGTACGTGACACCGAAGAACCGCACGACGCCGGTATTTTCCTGCTTGGTCTGCCCGATGGACCGAAGGTTCTTGAATCTGATCGCCTGCGGGCAAAGCCAGCGGGCGATGATCCAGTAGACTGCAGCCTCCAGCAGGTCGATGAGCGCCCATGCGATGAAAAACTTCACCAGGCTTGGTCCGGTCAGCCAAATGCCGACCGCTGCCGCCAGTCGGCCCAGCGGGACCAGCGCTTCGACATAAACGGCCAGGTCGAACCGGTCGAGCGCGCGGACCACGCCGGTGGGGGCCGATACCAGCGCCCAGACCGCCGCGACATTGAACCAGAAACCCATGTCGACCAGCGCCGGGTTCAGTTCCAGCATGTCGGCAAACTGGTAGAAGGCTAGATAGGCGACCAGCGTGCCGAACAGCGCACCGACAACGTCGAGCACGCCCGCCAACATCGACAACCGCCCGAACGCGTCCCAGTTTTTGGCGTGAACGTGCTCTGCCCCGTATCGCACGACGACGCGCCACGTTTCGAACCCGCAGATCGCGATCAGCGCCTGCGAGGTGCCGAAAATCAGCGCAAAGTGGCCGAAGTCTTTCAGGCCCAGCGTACGCGTCAGAATCGCCAGATAGACGAGCGAGCATACCGCGCCGAAACCCTTCCCGGCGATCAGCCAGGCGAGGTTCGCGACCATTCGTCCCATCAGGGATCGGTTTTGCGGAGAGGTTTCCGCGCGATTAGCCATATTCGACGCCGAATGGACGACCGCCCGCCATCGCGCAAGCGTCCGTGCAAAATTGCGCACCGTGCTGTGTGCAGCCTGGCCAAGGCAATTGCGGGAAAGGTTCAAGTTGCCTAACGGATTGGCCATGATCGAACATGCCATTCTGTTGAGCGCGGGGCAGGGCTCGCGCCTGCTGCCGCTGACCGCCGAGCGTCCGAAGTGCCTGATCGACTTTTCCGGAAAGTCGCTGATCGAATGGCAGATAGAGATGCTGGCCCGCGGCGGGGTGAAGCGGATCGACGTTGTCACCGGCTTCATGACGGACATGGTCGAAGCGGCCATCGCCCGCATCGACAACCCGCGGGTGGAGGTGACCTGTCATTTCAACCCGTTCTTCAAGGTGGCAGACAACCTGGGCTCGTGCTGGATCGTGCGTGAGCAGATGATGAATGACTTCCTGATCCTGAATGGCGATACGCTGATTTCGGAAGACATCGTACGAAAGGTTCAGGAAGGCTCCGACTGGCCCATCGCGGTCACGGTCGACGTAAAGCCGTCCTACGACAGCGACGACATGAAGGTCTCGCGCGGGGAGAACGGGCGGCTTGCCCGCATCGGCAAGACGCTGACGGCCGAAGTCAGCAATGCCGAATCGATCGGGTTCCTTGCGTTTCGAGGCGAGGGGGCGGAACTGTTCCGCAATACCGTGCGTGACACGATGCGTACGCCCGACGGTGTCAACCATTGGTACCTGAAGGTGATCGACATGATCGCCGATAGTGGCAAGGTCGGCACCAAGTCGATCGAAGGGCTGGACTGGGCCGAGGTCGACTTCCTCAACGATATCGAGATCGCGACCGAACTGACCGATCGCTGGGTCGGCTGATCAGGCGAGCAGCGCGGAGAGTTCTTCGCGCAGGGCCGCGATGTCGGCGTCGGTCAGCGCGATAGCTGAGCCGAGGTCCGGCACCTTCGGCCAGCCTGCATCGGTGAAGCTGTGCCCACCCCATTCGCGCGCGCCATCATAGCGCGGGATGACGTGGAAATGGACTTGGGGGTCCACCATCATCAGCATCAGGTAGTTGATCTTCGCATAATCGACGAAGCCGCGCAGCGCGGTTTCGATCGCTTTCGTCGCTTGCTCCAGTTCCGCAAACGCCGCCGGGGGAAGGGCGGAGAAATCGGTGACTTCGGACTTGGCCGCAAGTACGAGGCTGCCCAGAGTCGGCTGGGCCGGACGCAGCAGCACGACCCAGTGTTCGAATTCGCGGATCAGCGTAGCCGGATACCCGAATTTCTCGATAGTGGGGTTCATGCCGCATCTCCCGAAAGCCAGCTTTTGATCGGGCCGTGTCGACGCACCGCGATCTCTGCCTGCAACAGCTGTATGCAATGGACCACCAGCGAAATTACGGTCCACCACGCCACCGCTACGATGCCGATATCGGGGCGTCCGAACAGCGTGGCGACGAACAGGATCACCATGTTTGGATTGCGCCGCGCCGTGATCAGGCGGAACCAGCTGTCGAACCGCCGCCAGACATGGATGTGCATCATCTGATGCCGCCGCATGAACAGCCCTTCGATCATGCGCTGCACAACATAGCCGCCCTGTATCGCGATCTGGGTCAGCCAAAAGGTCGTAGGATCGAGCGCCAGTCCCCAATAGACCAGCCCTGTCGCCCAGAACCACCACCAGAACGGCGGGTGGATCAGGTCTATGCCGTGGTCGAAGACGTTGCCCCACCAGCTGGACGTGATCGTGCAACGGGCCAGTTTCCCGTCAACGGTATCCAGCACCATGAACACCAGCCCGAATGCCATGCCCTGCCAGTAATGGCCGAAGGCGAACAGTGCGGTGGCCGCAAGGCAGAACGCCGCGCCGACTGCCGTCACCATGTTCGGCGTGATGTTCAGCCGTGCCGCAATGCGGGTAATGACCAGCGCCCATTCGGGCCACAGGTACTTGGTCAGAACATCGGTCACGCCCTTGTAGGCGCCGAAATAGCTGGCCCGTTCGATCGGGCGGACGGTTTGCGGGTTCAGCGCAATCAGGAACGGTGTTTCCCGCTTGCGCAGTTGCTTGTTTTCTACCGTCGGCCCGTCTTCATAGCGCAGGATGGTCAGCGGCAAGGGCTCGCAATCGATGCCTTCCAGCATAGCCGTGCGGATCTTCTCCGCCTGTACGGGATCGGAAACATGCGCCAATGCGGGCACGCCGCCCAAGGTCAGCATCGTATCGGGCCGCCGACCCAATTCGCGCAGCCAGCACGGATCGTAGGCGAACGCGGCGTTGACCAACAGCACCGGACCGTTTTCACGCGCATGCCAGTTGTCGCGCGGCAGGTCCGCCGACCGCGCAATGCGGCGCGTGCGTTCGCCCATCGAGAGTCCCCATAGCAGCGTGGGGTTCTCTCCGACGGAAACGACCGTGGGGGCGTTATCGGACCTGATCATGTTCAAGGCGCTTAGATGGGCGATTTGCGAACGGCAATGCCTGACATGCGCGTAATCCCCGTATGGGGGCGTTTGGGCGTTCAACAGGCTGGGCCATGCGGCGATGTGGAGTTATGAGCGCGGAGATGAACGATATTCGACCGGACCTGTCATTAATGACCGCCCTGATCCTTGCGGGGTCGCGACCAGAGGGAGAGCCTTTCGCGCTGGCGCAGGGCTATCGCCATAAAGCGTTGATCGAGATCGAGGGCAAACCGATGCTGTCATGGGTTTGCGAGGCCCTTCGGAACGCGGGATTCGCGCGGGTTGTCGTGACGAGCAACGTCGATGAGATTCTAAAGCTTGCCGGGCAGGCAGGTGCCGAGACCATGCCTGCGGAAAGCGGACCCAGCGCCAGCGTTGCTGCGGCATTCGAGCGATTCGGCGCGCCGATGTTGGTGACGACATCGGATCATCCGCTGTTGCGTGCCGATTGGGTGCGCGACTTCGTGGCCGATACGCCAGAGACGTGCGACCTGTCGATCCTGCTCGCCAATCGCGATACGGTTGAGGCGGCTGTGCCAGATGGCAAGCGCACCTGGATACGGATGGCCGATGGCCACTGGTCGGGGTGCAATCTGTTTCTGCTGAAAACCGCCGCCGCGCGCCGTGCGATCGACCTTTGGGGCACAGTGGAGGCGAACCGGAAGCGGCCGTTGCGGATTGCTATGCAGTTGGGGGTCGGAACCCTGCTGCGGTTCGTGCTGGGGCGGCTGACGATGCAACAGGTCGCGGGCAGGCTGGGGCTGCGCGTGGGGGTGGACGCCCGTGTGGTGGCCGCGCGCGATGGGTTGGCGGCGGTCGACGTGGACAAGGAAGCGGACCTCGTGCTGGTCCGCTCGATCATGGCGGGCCGAGGCGGTTGATGCGCTGCGCCGTATTCGGATCGACTGGCGGGATCGGGGCGGCACTGGTCGATCGTCTGCTAAGCCGGAGCGATGTGTCCCGTGTCTATTGCGTGTCGCGGAGGGGCGAGGGGTTAGCCGGTGGACGCGCGGCGCCGCTGGCGTTCGATTTACGCGACGAGGCCAGCATTGAGCGCGCTGCCTTGGAGATGGGGCAGGAAGGCGCGCTAGACCTCGTGATCGTGGCTACTGGCATCTTGACGCGCGATCCCGGGATTGCCCCTGAAAAGACGTGGCGTGCCATCGACCCTGCCGCGATGGCCGATGTTTTTGCGTTGAACACCATCGGTCCGGCCTTGGTCGGCAAGCATGTCCTGCCGTTATTGGCTAAAGATCGGGCGGCGCGCATGGCATTCCTGTCGGCCCGCGTCGGCTCGATCGGGGATAATGGGCTGGGGGGATGGCACAGCTATCGTGCGTCGAAAGCCGCGCTCAACATGCTGGTTCGCAATTTTGCGATAGAACTTCGGCGTAGCAATCCGCGGGCGATCGTTGCCGCGCTGCATCCGGGGACGGTGGCAACCGCCCTGTCGCAGCCGTTTAGCGGGAATGTGCCCAACGAAAAGCTGTTTGATGCCGACTATGCCGCAGGCTGTCTGCTTGACGTATTGTCCGGTCTTTCACCACAGGACAGCGGCGAGTTCTTTGCTTGGGACGGTCGAACCATCGCATGGTGACCGCCGGCCCCGCCTTTGCGGCAGGGCCGGGATCGTCGATCAGTTACCGAAAGTGCGCTGCCACCAGCCACGGCGGGGTTCGCCGTCCTCGCCGGTTTCACCATTGGTGTCGTTGGCGGGCGCGGGTTCGGACGCCTCCGGCGCAGCCGGTTCAGGCTCTACGGCGGGCTGCTCGGCCTTGATCTCTGCTTCGGGCGCAGGTTCTTCCACCTTTTTGCGACGCGTGCGACGCTTCTTGGGCTTCTCTTCAGCCTCTGCTTCGAAAACAGCGGCCTCGGCTTCAGGAGCCGCTTCCTCGGCTTTTTCTTCGGCATCGGGCTTGGGCTCTTCGGCCTTCTTGCGACGCGTCCGGCGCTTCTTCGGCTTTTCCTCGGCTTCCGGCTCGGCGGCAGGCACGGCCTTTGCCTCAACCTCGGCGGCAGGCTCTTCGGCCTTTGCCTCGGTTTCGCCTTCCGACGCTTCCTCGCTTAGCGGCGCGGCATCGCCATCCGTCTTGCGACGCGAACGGCGGCGGCGCTTCTTGGGCGCGGCGTCAGCCTCGGCCTCAGCGGCTGCCTCAACGATTTCGGGCTGAGCCTGATCGTCGGCCTTACCGTCCTCCGATCCTTCATCGTCCGACCGATCGTCGCCTTCGCTGCCGTTTTCGTCATCGCGATTGCGGCCACGGTTGCGACGTCCGCCACGACGGCGACGGCGACGCTTGCGGCGGTTGCCGTCATCGTCGCTGTTGTCGTTGCCGCGGTTTTCCTCGACTTCGTCCTCTTCGTCATCCTCGACGGGATCGTTGTCGTCTTCCTCTACCTGAATGACTTCGAATTTCGGCGCGTTACGCGGTTTTGGACCCGACGATCCGACGCGCATCTTCGCGCCTTCGTTCTCGCCCTCGGGAATGACTTCAACACTGACGCTATAGCGGTCCTCGATCTCGGCCAGATCGGCACGCTTGGCGTTGAGCAGGTAGATCGCCGCCTCGGTGCTGGCATAGAGGCTGATGACGCTGCCCTTGCCCTTGGCCGCTTCGTCCTCGATCAGGCGCAGCGCGGACAGGCCAGCGCTGGACGCCGTGCGGACAAGGCCGGTGCCATCACAGTGCGGGCATTCGCGCGTCGTCGCTTCCAGCACGCCGGTGCGCAGGCGCTGGCGGCTCATTTCCATCAGGCCAAAGCCGGAAATGCGGCCGACCTGAATGCGCGCGCGGTCGGTCTTCAGCGAATCCTTCATGCACTTCTCGACCTTACGGATCGAGGAGTTGTGCTCCATGTCGATGAAGTCGATCACGACCAGCCCAGCCATGTCGCGCAGGCGCAACTGGCGCGAAATCTCGCGCGCGGCCTCCAGGTTGGTGGACAGCGCGGTCTGCTCGATCCCATGCTCCTTGGTGGAGCGGCCCGAGTTGATGTCGATCGACACCAGCGCCTCTGTCGGGTTGATGACGAGGTACCCGCCCGATTTCAGCTGTACGACCGGATCGTACATCGCGGTCAGCTGATCCTCTGCGCCATAGCGCTGGAACAGCGGCACCGGATCGGCATACTGCTTCACCCGCCGGGCATGGCTGGGCATCAGCAGCTTCATGAATTCCTTGGCCGAGCGGTAACCCTGCTCACCCTCGACGATCACTTCCTCGATCTCGCGGTTATAGATGTCGCGGATCGCGCGCTTGATCAGGTCGCTGTCCGAATGGATCAGGGCCGGGGCGCTGGATTTCAGGGTGTTTTCGCGGATCTCGTCCCAAAGTCGGGCGAGGTAGTCGAAGTCGCGCTTGATCTCTGTCTTGGTGCGCGACAGGCCTGCGGTGCGCACGATGCAGCCCATCGACTTGGGCAGCGACATTTCCGAGACGATCTGCTTCAGGCGCTTGCGGTCCGCCGCGCTGCTGATCTTGCGGCTGATCCCGCCACCGTGGCTGCTGTTCGGCATGAGGACGCAATAGCGACCGGCCAGCGAGAGATAGGTGGTCAGAGCGGCACCCTTGTTGCCGCGCTCTTCCTTGACGACCTGCACCAGCAGGACCTGACGACGCTGAATAACGTCTTGAATCTTGTAGCGGCGACGCAGGGCAAGGCGCTTGGCGCGCGCTTCGTCGGCGGCACGGGCGCGAGAGCCGTTGCCGCCCTGACGGCGACCCTTGCGGCGGCGGTTGTTGCGGCGGCCCCCGTTGTTGTCGTCCGAATCGTCATCGTCGTCAGGACCGCTGACGTTGCCGTCCTCGATCGTAGAGACGTCGTCCTTCTCGGACGTGTCCATTTCCTCCAGACCGCCGTGGTCGTCATCACCATCGGCGAGTTCCTCGGCCAGCGAATCTGCGGCCTCGTGCTCGTCACCGTCGTCCAGATCGTGCTCTTCGGCTTCGATCTCGCTCTCGTCGGCGTCTTCCTCGGCGCGAAGGCGCGCTTCTTCCTCGGCATGCTCAGCCTCTTCGGCCAGCAATGCGTCCCGGTCTTCCTTGGGGATCTGGTAATAGTCGGGATGGATTTCGTTGAAGGCGAGGAAGCCGTGGCGGTTGCCGCCGAAATCCACGAACGCCGCCTGCAACGACGGTTCGACCCGCGTTACCTTGGCGAGGTAGATGTTCCCCTTGATCTGCTTGTGTTCAGCCGACTCGAAGTCGAATTCTTCAATCCTGTTGCCCTTGAGCACCGCCACCCGGGTTTCTTCCTGGTGGCGCGCATCGATCAGCATACGCGTGGTCATCGATTAATCTCCATGCGCGCGAAATGCCGGGCGGGGCGGCAAGCCGCCATGCCCGGGTCGCGCGTCTATTCATTGGATCGCGCCGGGTTTCGGGGGCACGCGGCCCGCCGTTCGGCGCGAAAGGTTCGAAAAAACCGGCAAAGGCAATGCGCCCGGCCGGAGAGAAATTGCGTGAATGGGTTCGGTCGGCCGCGAAACGACAGGACGGCATCGCGCCGCGCAGGGCCGGCCCATGGGGCAGGCGGTGCGCCGGAATCGATGCTGTTTCGACCATTGTAGTCCTTGCTTCCTTGGCCGTACGACACCCCGGCGGCACGAAGCATATCTTCGTGCCCGCATGCATGGTTGCCGTTTGGCGCACCCGGTGATCTGCACATCCGGTCCGGCGGGGTTTCCTGCCCTCTTCCGAAGGCGCCGCTTCCGCCCGGCGCATCTGGTGCGGCCTGGAAAGGGCTTGAAAACCGAGCGGGCCGTTCATGCCCCGGTTGTTACCGTTGCTAGCATCGCTCTGGTAATGGAGCAACAAAAAGCAGCGAAGACGCAACTTTGTGAGCATCAATCGCCGCGTCGGCTTGTGCCGGGCCGACTGTGGGGGATAGCTCTATGTCTATGGATTACGAGGTGCAAAGCGTGGGGTGGGGCCAGAGGCTGGGACGATTTTTCCTGCCGCTCGCCGTCGCCTTGGCAGGTATCGTCGGACTGCTTTTAGGATCGGGGCTGGGTCTGGCGTTTCCGGCGGGCTATCCGGTCGTGACCAATGCCTTGCCGCCCGCAAGCGATGCGGCGCTGCCGCGCATCGTCGCATCGGATCGCACAGGCGCACAAGCCCCGCTCGTGGTGATCGATCCGGGACACGGCGGGTTTGATCCGGGGGCGAGCAGCCCGGACGGTGCCATCGAAAAAGATATCGCGCTGGCGCTTGCACTGGCGGTGCGCGATCGGTTGATCGAACTGGGCGGCGTGCGCGTGGCCCTCACCCGCGAAGACGACCGATTTCTGCCATTGGAAGCGCGGCCCGTACTGGCCAAGGCACTGGGCGCCGATGCCTTTATCGCGATCCATGCCGATTCCGCGCCGGTGCCAGAGGCAAGCGGGGCGAATGTCTATGTCCTCTCCGCTCGCGCTTCGGACCGCGCGGCGCAGCGACTTGCGAATAGCGAGAACCGGTCGGGCGGCGGATTGCCCGATACCGGTGGGGCTGACGACATCGCGGCGATCCTGGCGGAATTGGTGCGGCGTGAGGCGAATCTCGAATCGGCACGATTGTCTCAGACTATGGCGGATGAACTGCGCGGTGCGATGCCGACACATACGCCGTTCCGCCGTTCGGCCAATTTCGCGGTCTTGCGCACGTTCGAACGGGCGGGCGTCTTGTTCGAGGCCGGGTACCTGACAAACCCCGACGACGCGGCGCGCCTGTCCGATCCACAAGGGCGCAAGGCGATTGCCGATGCGCTGGCGTCGGCAATCGTTACCTATCTTCTGCTGCCCGCAAACGGCTGAAACGCGCGTCTGGTGGGGCGACCTGTCCACGGTTCGACGCGAAGCCGCTTCCCTGTCCGCGATTTGCCATGCTAGGGCGCTTCACGATGACCGTGGGATCGCATTTCCAGACCTATCTCGACCGCGCCCGGGGCGATCTTGCCTTCGCGCGCGGCCACCTTGCCTCTCGCTGGCGCGAAAGCCGCGTGTTCCGCTGGCTGCTTTCGCTGTTCGCGCTGGGCGTGGCATTTATGATCGCGGCTTATTACGCGATCGGCGCGGGGCTTCCGTCGGCGGATCGCCTGCTGACCTATCAACCGCCTCTGCCGACGATGGTGCGCGGCATCGATGGCGAGATCGTGAACAGCTATGCCCGCGAACGGCGCGTGCAGCTGCGCTATGTCGATTTCCCGGTGCAGATGCAGAACGCGTTTCTCTCGGCAGAGGACAAGACGTTCTGGACACACGGTGGCGTCGACTTCGGCGGTCTGGCCGGTGCGGTGGTCGACTATGTCTCGAAGATCGGCAGCGGGCAGCGGGCCAAGGGTGGCTCTACCATCACGCAGCAGGTGGCGAAGAACATTCTTGTCGGCGACGAATATTCCATCACGCGCAAGCTGAAGGAAATGATTCTCGCCCGCCGGATCGAGGGCGTTCTGACCAAGCAGCAGATCCTCGAACTCTATCTCAACGAAATTCCGTTGGGGCGACAGAGCTTTGGCGTTCAGGCCGCAGCGCGCGCCTATTTCGACAAGGACGTGAAGGACCTTGAGCTTCACGAATCCGCGTTCCTTGCGATCCTGCCCAAGGCGCCGGAACGCTACGGACGCGCGCGGTACAAGGACTTGGCGATCGCCCGGCGCAACTACGTGCTGGACCAGATGGTCAAGAACGACTGGGCAACCCGCGAAGAGGCAGAGGCCGCGAAGGCAAAGCCGCTGGGCCTCGTCCCACGCAGGTCCGCGAACTACGATCCCGCCGGCGGCTATTTCGTAGAGGAAGTGCGTCGTCGCCTACTAGACCGGTTTGGCGAGAAGGCAGAGGATGGGCCTAATTCCGTCTATGCGGGCGGCCTGTGGGTCCGCACCTCGATGGACATGGAATTGCAGAAGGCCGCGCGCGCAGCGTTGCGGGCCGGGTTACTGCGCTATCATTCGGGTAAGGGTTGGACCGGCCCGATCGCCAAGATCAACATGGACGAGAACTGGCAGACCCAGCTCATCGTCTCGAACCTCGCCGTCGATTACGAGGATTGGCAGGTCGGTGTCGTTACGCAGCGTAGCGGCAACAGCGCCAAGATCGGCTTTGCCGACGGGGAAGAGCATCCGCTGTCGAACCTGCCGGACAGCCTGAAGGCGGGCGATGTCATTGTCGCCGCGCCGAAAAACAAGTCCGAATGGGTGGTCCGCACCGTGCCGCAGGTGTCGGGCGGGCTGGTCGTGGAAAATCCGCGCACCGGTCGTGTGCTAGCCATGCAGGGCGGATTCGATTCGCGGCTCGGTTCGTTTAACCGTGCGACCCAGGCCGAACGCCAGCCGGGCTCGACGATCAAGCCTTTCGTTTATGCGACCGGGCTTGATCAGGGCATGACCCCGGCGACGCTGGTGGAAGACGGGCCGTTCTGCGTTTGGCAGGGCGCTGGCTTGGGCGAGAAGTGTTTCCGCAACTTCGGCAATCAGCGCGGGGCAGGTCAGCAGACAATGCGCTGGGGCCTGGAGCAATCGCGCAACCTGATGACGATCCACATCGCCAACGATGCCGGCATGGAGAATGTGACCAACACGTTCCGCCGCGTCGGCATCGGCGACTATGACAATTACCTGTCCTTTGCGCTGGGTGCGGGCGACACGACCGTGGCCAAGATGGTGAACGCCTATTCGGCGCTGGCCAACCTTGGGCGGCAATACGATCAGTCGGTGATCGACTATGTGCAGGATCGCAACGGAAAGGTGATCTGGCGCGCGGACAAGCGCCGCTGCAACACCTGCAGCGCGCCGCAATGGGATGGCAAGGGAATGCCGCGCCTGACCCCTGCGGGTAAGCAGGTGCTGGACGCGGGCACCGCCTATCAGGTCGTGCACATGCTGGAAGGCGTGGTGACGCGCGGTACGGCGGTCCGCTTGCGTAGCCTTGAACTGCCGATCTTTGGCAAGACCGGTACGACCTCTGGCCCGACGAACGCATGGTTCGTGGGCGGTTCGTCCGATCTGGTCGCGGGTGTCTATATCGGGTTCGATCAGCCGCGCAACTTGGGCGGATGGGTGCAGGGCGGGAACACCGCGGGCCCGATCATCAAGCAGCTGATCGAGGAAACCAAGGCACGCTGGCCGACCACGCCTGTGCGTGCGCCCGCCGATATTCGCATGGTACGTATCGACCGACGCAGCGGCAAGCGCGTGTTCGATGGCTGGCCTAGCGACGAATGGACCCCGGCGACGATCTGGGAAGCGTTCAAGCCCGATACCGAACCGCGCCGCTCGCTGGATCGCCAGACGCTGGAGGAAAAACGCATGGCCGCCATTGCCGCGTTGCGCGCCGCTTCGGAAGAGCGTGTGACCCGTACCGAAGGGCCGCGCCGGATCGATGACACCTTCCTCGAAGATCAGGGCGGCATCTACTGATCGTATCCGCTGCGGCGCACGATGGACTTTGCCGCGCGCGCGGTCCATTGATGGCGGCATGAAAAGGATCGCAATTTTCGCCGCCGCCGCACTGGCCGTGCTCGCCCTTCCCGGAACCGCCGCCGCTTCGTTGAAGAAGGGGGCGGAGGCACCGATGTTTTCGACCACTGGCGCGCTGGCCGGGAAGTCGTTTCGTTTCACGCTGTCCGATGCGCTGAGGAAGGGGCCGGTCGTGCTCTATTTCTACCCCAAGGCGTTCACGCAAGGGTGCACGCTGGAGGCGCACGCCTTTGCCGAAGCGATGGACGATTTCCGCGCGGCGGGGGCGCAGGTCGTCGGCATGTCGAACGACGACCTCGAAACGCTGAAACGCTTTTCGACCGAAGCTTGCCGCGATGAGTTTGCGGTCGCCCGCGCAGCACCGGGCCTGATCAAGGCCTATGACGTTGCGCTAAGGCGCGATGGGGCGGACACGGGGCTGACGGATCGTACGTCCTACGTAATCGCGCAGGACGGCCGTATCGTGATGGTGCATTCCGACATGGATTGGCGCGAACACGTTTCCCGTACTTTGGCGGCGGTTCGCGCGCTGAAGAAATAGCGTTGCATCGGCAGGGACTGAAACGGCGCGCGGGATTATGCCTGTCGCGCCACTTTGCATTACGGGACCGCTGGGCTAAGCGGACCGCCGCTTTACGGAGAATTGATCATGCGTGCCGAAGGGCAGGCCCATATCGACCGCATCAATGCGGCACTTGCACTTATCCGCCGGTCTCTGGACTGGGATGTCGCTTTGCGCCGTCTCGACGAGCTGAACGCGCGGGTTGAAGACCCGACCTTGTGGGACGACCCCAAAGGCGCGGAAGAAGTCATGCGCGAACGCGGCAGACTCGAATCTGCGATCGGCGCGGTGAAGACCATCAGCGCCGAAATGAACGACGCGGTCGAGTTCATCGAGATGGGCGAGGCCGAGGGCGACGAATCGACGGTGAAAGACGGGCTCGAAAGCCTTGCGGCGCTGGCCGACCGGGCCGACGCTGATAAGATCGGCGCGCTGCTCTCGGGCGAGGCTGATAGTTCGGACACCTACCTCGAAGTTCATGCCGGCGCAGGCGGTACCGAAAGCCAGGATTGGGCCGAGATGCTGCTGCGGATGTACGCCCGCTGGGCCGAGCGGCGCGGGTACAAGGTCGAGACGGTCGAATATCAGGCGGGTGAACAGGCCGGGATCAAGAGCGCGACGCTGCTGATCAAGGGCCTCAACGCCTATGGCTATGCCAAGACCGAGAGCGGCGTGCACCGTCTTGTCCGCATCAGCCCCTATGACAGCAGCGCGCGGCGGCACACCTCGTTCAGCTCGTGCTGGGTCTATCCGGTGATCGATGACGATATCGAGATCGAGATCAATCCGGCCGACCTTAAGATCGACACCTATCGCGCATCGGGCGCGGGCGGTCAGCACGTCAACACGACCGACTCCGCCGTTCGCATCACCCACCAGCCGACGGGTATCGTGGTGGCCAGCCAGAACGACCGTTCGCAGCACAAGAACCGCGCGACCGCGATGAACATGCTGAAAGCGCGTCTTTATGAAAAAGAGCTGGCCGAACGTGAGGCGGTTACCGCTGGCGAATACGCCGCGAAGACCGAGATCGGGTGGGGGCACCAGATCCGATCATACGTTCTGCAACCGTATCAGCAGGTGAAGGACCTGCGCACCGGACACGTTTCGACCAACCCGACCGAAGTGTTGGATGGCGGGCTGGATCCGTTCATTTCCGCCGCATTGGCGCAGCGGGTGACGGGTGAGAGTGTCGAGGTGGAGGACGTCGATTGACGCCTTTTCGCGCCCTTGCGGCATCCTGTTCGCTGGCGTTGATCGCGGCCGGTCTGTCCGGCTGCGACATCAACCAGGCTAGCGACGGACGCCCCGCAAGTGCGCGCGAATTCCCGAAGGCCGACCGCCCGGTCTCTGAAACGACAAGCAACCAGTTCTCGACCGAACGCGCGCGCGACGACCGGAACGAAGCGACGACGGTCATGAACCTGGCGAGCATTGAAAAGGGCATGACCGTGGCCGACATCGGCGCGGGTGAGGGGTACTACACCACCCGCCTTGCCGAACGGGTTGGCGCTAAGGGCCGGGTGCTGGCGCAGGATATCGATCAGGAGGCACTGGACCGGCTAGCCCTGAGGGTGCAGCGCGAACGGCTCGACAACGTATCGATCAAGCGCGGCGAGGTTGACGACCCGATGTTGCCGCCCGACAGTTTCGACCGGGTGTTCCTGATCCATATGTACCATGAGGTGGAGGAGCCCTACGCGTTCCTCTGGCGGCTCTACCCCGCGTTAAAGCAGGACGGGCAGGTCATAGTGGTGGATTCGGACCGCCCGACGGGAGAGCATGGGACTCCGCCGTCGTTGTTGTTCTGCGAATTCGAATCGGTCGGGTTCAAACTGGCGGCCTTTATTCGCCGCCCGGAATTGCCGGGCTATTACGCCCGTTTCGAACCGGACGGGGCCCGCCCCGATCCGATGGATATAGAGCCCTGCGTGCAGGATGTTGCACTGGGGCATGATGCGAAAGAGCCGGAAGAGGAACGCCTCGCCCCGGTCGAAAAGGAAGCAAAAGCATGACGTTCAAGGGGCTGCAGCCTATCGTTTATGGCGGCCGCGAAGTCTGGCCGCTGATCGAAGGCGGTAAGGGCGTTTCGGCGACGAACCACATGAGTTCGGGCGCATGGGCCGCGGCGGGCGGCATCGGCACGGTTAGCGCGGTGAACGCCGACAGTTATGACGCCGAGGGCAAGATCGTACCGCAGGTCTATGAGCAGATGACCCGCCGCGAACGCCACGAACAGCTGATCAAGTATGGCATCGAAGGCGGTGTCGAACAGGTGAAGCGTGCCTACGAGATGTCGAACGGCAAGGGCGCGATCAACATCAACGTCCTTTGGGAAATGGGCGGCGCGCAGGAAATTCTGGAAAATATCCTGGAGCGCACGCCGGGCATGATCACCGGCGTCACCTGCGGCGCGGGCATGCCGTACAAGCTGGCCGAAATCGCGCAGCGCCACAATGTGAATTACCTGCCGATCATTTCTTCGGCCCGGGCATTCCGCGCGCTGTGGAAGCGTTCGTACTCCAAGGTGCCCGAACTGATGGCGGCGGTGGTCTATGAAGACCCGTGGCTGGCCGGTGGGCACAACGGTCTGTCCAACGCCGAAGACCCGCGCCAGCCGCAGGACCCGTATCCTCGCGTCGCCGAACTGCGCGCCACGATGCGCAAGGAAGGCGTTTCGGAAGACACAGCCATTGTCATGGCGGGCGGCGTCTGGTTCCTGCGCGAGTGGGAAAACTGGATCGACAACCCAGAGATCGGCAAGATCGCGTTCCAGTTCGGCACGCGTCCGTTGCTGACGCAGGAAAGCCCGATCCCGCAAGGGTGGAAGGACATGCTGCGCACGCTGGAGCCTGGCGATGTGCTGCTCCACAAGTTCTCGCCGACCGGGTTCTACTCTTCGGCGGTCCGCAATCCGTTCCTGCGCAGCCTTGAGGGCCGGTCGGAGCGTCAGATTCCGTATTCGCGCGTCGAAGCAGGCGATCACACCGTGCAGCTTGACGTCGGGGTGAAGGGCAAGAACTTCTGGGTCACGCCGCATGACCGCGATCGCGCGCGGGGCTGGGCCGCCGATGGGCACGACAGTGCGCTTAAAACGCCGGATGACACCGTGATCTTCGTCGGCGCGGCAGAGCGTGAGATGATCCGCAAGGACCAGGCCGATTGCATGGGCTGCCTTTCGCACTGCGGGTTCTCTTCGTGGAAGGACCATGGCGATTACACCACAGGCCGCCTTGCCGATCCGCGCAGCTTCTGCATCCAGAAAACCCTGCAGGACATTGCGCATGGCGGTGAGACGGACGAGAACCTCGCCTTTGCGGGCCACGCGGCGTATCGTTTCAAGCAGGACCCGTTTTATTCCAACGGCTATACGCCGACGGTGAAGGAACTGGTCGACCGTATCCTGACGGGGGATTGATGTGCGAAGGGTTGGGGCGGTTCAGGCCCAGCCCTCCAGCACCTGATCCAGCGGGCGGTGGCCGTCGGCCCAGACGCGGATGTTGGCAATCACCCGCTCACCCGAAGCTGCGCGGCCTTCCTCGGTCGCGCTGCCTAGGTGGGGCTGGGTGATGACATAGGGGTGATCGACAAGCCGCCGGTCGACCTCTGGCTCGTTCGGAAAGACATCCAGACCCGCGCCCCACAGGCGGCCCGTTTCCAGCGCCTCGATCATCGCTTCGTAGTCGATCAGCTCGCCACGCGCGGTGTTCACGATCACGCCGCTGGGCTTCATCAAGCCGATGGCGCGGGCGTCGAGCAGGTTGTGCGTCGCTGCCGTAGCCGGACAGTGGAGGCTGACGATGTCGGCGGTCTCCAGCAACTGGTCCAGCGTCGGCACATAGTCCGCACCCAACATCCGTTCGACCGCTTCGGGCAGGCGATGGCGGTTGTGATAGCTGACGTTCAGGCCAAAGGCGCGGGCGCGGTGGGCGACGGCCTGACCGATGCGGCCCATGCCGATAATGCCAAGCTTCTTGTCCGCCAGTTTGCGCCCCAGCATGGTGGAGGGCGCCCAACCAGACCACTCGCCGCGCCGGATGATCCGCGTCCCTTCGCGCATCCGCCGCATCACGCCGATAATCAGCGCCAGCGTCATGTCGGCGGTATCTTCTGTGAAAACGCCAGGGGTGTTCGTAACCATGATGCCTTTGGCGCGCGCGGCCTTCAGGTCGATATGATCGGTGCCCGCGCCGAAATTGGCGATCAGTTTTAGCGAAGGTCCGGCCTGTGCGATCAGATCGCCGTCGATATGATCGGTCACGGTCGGCACCAGCACATCGACCGATCCGACCAGCGCCAGCATTTCATCACGCGTCAGCGGGCGATCTTCGCGGTTGAGAGTCACATCGAACAGCTCTTCCATCCGCCGTTCCACCGATGGCAGCAGGTGTCGGGTAACGCCGACACGGGCGCGCCCCTCTATGCGGCGGTTTTCGGAAGAGGACGGCATGGCATCGGCGCGGTTCGACATTCTTTAGCCGCTACGTCCACAGCCGGGGGCAGGTCAAGCCGGACGCTTGCCGATGACCCTGTCGGAGCAGTATGCGCAAAGGCGATGAAACACCTGATCCGTCTTGCCGCGCTGGTCGCGCTTGCCACCGTTCCGCTGACCGCTCATGCGGAGGAAGACGTGCCCTACTGGGTATCGCTGCGCGCGGATGAAGCGAACATGCGCGTCGGGCCGAGCGAGGTCTATCCGATCGAGTGGGTATATCAGCGCAAGGGTCTGCCGCTGAAAGTCGTGCGCAAATTGAGCGGGTGGCGACTCGTCGAGGACCCGGACGGTGCGCGGGGATGGATCGTTTCGCGCTTCCTCACCCTTGAACGCAGCGCCATCGTGATCGGGGACGAGCCCGTCGCGATCCGCGCCGAACCCTCGCGCAAGGGCAAGCTGTTGTGGCGTGCCGAACCCGGCGTGACCGGATCGCTGGGCGATTGCGCCGATGGGTGGTGCCGCTTTGCGGTGGGCGAAAAATCGGGCTGGATGGCGGCGCACCTGCTTTGGGGCACGGGCGAGCCATGAGCAGCTGAACATGGACGGGTCGCTGGTTCTGGCCGGGGCAGGGCTGGGCCTGCTGATCGGTAGCTTCATCGGTGCGGCGGCCACGCGCCTGCCGCGAGGCGAGAATGTTGTGACGGGGCGGTCGCATTGCGATGCCTGCGGGCGGACACTGGCCATCCGCGATCTGGTTCCGGTAGCCTCCTACCTCATGAACCGTGGCCAGTGCCGGAGTTGTGGGGGCGCGATCGATCCGGCTCATCTGCTGGCGGAACTGGGCGGTGCGGCGATTGGCGGCTTGGCGACCGTTTCAGGCGGTACGATTTCAGAGATCGCGATCGCGGCATTGTTCGGTTGGCAATTATTGTTGCTGGCCCTGATCGACCTGCGCCACTATTGGCTGCCGCCGAAATTGATCGCCTTGCTGGCGGTAACGTCGCCATTGCTGCTCCTGCTCACCCCGCCATCCGGCCCCTATCTTCTGGAACGCCTCGCGGGCGGTGCGCTCAGCTTCGCCATGCTGGCGGCACCGGCGCTGGCATACCGGGCGATTCGCAAGCGAGAGGGGATGGGCGCGGCCGATCCATGGTTGCTTGGCGCGATCGGCCTGTGGATCGGTCCGATGGGCGTGGTATCGACCGTAGTGATCGCAGCCGGGTCCGGACTGGCCGCTGCCGTCGTGCTGAAACTAGCGGGCCGCGATGTCGGCGGGGGCAGCGCGTTGCCGCTGGGGTCGCTGATGGCGGCTTCGGCCTTTGCGGTTTCGTGCGTAACGGCGTTCGCATAGGGACGGGGTGGAGGGCCAATGCGTAGGGATAGAGGCGAAAGCCCCCCTTGCGCCACGCGCGCCATATGCCTAGGGCGCTTTTCGCAACCGCAACGCGACTAGCAAAGCGAGTCTGACTTGGTCGATCTTTCGCAATATCTGCCGATCCTGATTTTCCTCGGGGTCGCGGTGGGGCTCTCCGCCCTGTTCGTCTTTCTGCCCATGGGCGTCGCGCGCCTGACAGGCACGCACAATCCCGATGCGGAAAAGAACTCGGAGTACGAGTGCGGGTTCCCCGCGTTCGAGGATCCGCGCAGCCAGTTCGACGTGCGCTTCTACCTTGTCGCCATCCTGTTCATTATCTTCGATCTTGAAGCGGCGTTCCTGTTTCCCTGGGCCGTCAGCCTCGATCTTACCGGATGGCCGGGCTGGATCACGATGATGGTGTTCCTTGGCGAACTGGTCATCGGCTTTGTCTATGCATGGAAGATGGGAGCGCTGGAATGGGAGTGAGTGAAAACCTGCCTACGGCCCAGATGCCTACTGCCAAGCCGGGCGAGGTCCGCCAGCCGGACCAGGACTATTTCCACGCGCTGCAGACCGAGGTGAACGACAAGGGCTTCCTCGTCACCAGCACCGAGGAGCTTTTCCAGTGGGCCCGCACCGGGTCGCTGTGGTGGATGACGTTCGGCCTCGCTTGCTGCGCGGTGGAGATGATCCACGTGAACATGCCGCGGTACGACATGGAGCGTTTCGGCGCCGCCCCGCGCGCGTCGCCACGTCAGTCGGACGTGATGATCGTTGCCGGTACGCTGTGCAACAAGATGGCCCCGGCGTTGCGCAAAGTTTACGACCAGATGTCGGACCCGAAATACGTGATCAGCATGGGTTCGTGCGCGAACGGCGGTGGCTATTACCACTATAGCTACAGCGTCGTGCGCGGCTGCGATCGAATCGTGCCGGTCGATATCTATGTGCCCGGCTGCCCGCCGACTGCAGAGGCGTTGCTTTACGGCGTGATGCAGTTGCAGCGGAAGATCCGCCGCGTCGGCACGGTTTCGCGGTAAGGGGAAGGACGATGGCTGTCCTGCATTCCGCTCCGAAATACGCCTCGAACGAGGGCGTTGGCGATGCGTTGAAGGCGGCGCTGGGCGACAAGGTCGTCGGCGTGCATGAAGAGCATGGCGAACTGATCTTGACGGTCGCGCGCGCTGCTCTGGCCGATGTGATGCGCACGCTGCGCGACGATCACGAATACCAGCAGATGATGGAGATCGCGGGCGTCGATTACCCCAGCCGTGCGGAGCGGTTCGAGGTCAACTACTGCCTGCTTTCGGTCACCAAGAACCACCGCGTGATCATCAAGATTTCGACCGACGAGGCGACGCCGGTTCCCTCTATCACGTCGATCTGGCCCAACGCGGGCTGGCTGGAGCGTGAGGTTTTCGACCTTTACGGCGTGCTGTTCGCCGGGAACGAAGACTTGCGCCGGATCCTGACCGACTATGGCTTCGAAGGGCATCCTTTCCGCAAGGACTTCCCGCTGACCGGCCATGTCGAATTGCGCTATTCGGAAGAAGACAAGCGCGTCGTCTATCAGCCGGTCACGCTGCCGCAGGATTTCCGCAGCTTCGATTTCATGAGCCCGTGGGAAGGCGCGGACTACGTGCTTCCGGGTGACGAGAAGGCGGCCGAAACGCCCGCACCGCCGCCGGTCGACAAGCCGCAGACCACCGACAAGCCGTCCGACACCGGGGCCGGGGCCAAGACTGACGCGAAGGCGTCGGACAAGGTCAGCGCCGGTGCGCCCGCAGAGGAAACGGGCGGCAAGGACGCCGATGCGCCCAAGCCGACCGAAGATCGCCCTGCCAAGGAAGAGCGCAAGGGCAAGACAAAGGATACGCCCGAGGCGACCGAGGTGAAGAAGGAGGACGGCGAATGAAGACCCGTATCGCACTTCTTGGATTGCTGGCGCTGGCCGCCTGCGACCAGCCTGCCGAGGAACCTATCGTCGTCGGCGAAACCCCTGCGGCTGAGGAAATCAGCTTTGCGCCCGATCAGGTGAAGGTCGATGCGGAGCAGCCCAATGCCGATATCGAATATTCGTACATCGACCTTCTGACGCTGGAACCAGACGATGGCGTCGTGATCGCCGATAGCACGAAGGGCGCGGGCTTCTGCACCTTCACCGTCGAGGATGGCGGGGTCGTGCTCTCGGTCGGTGCGCCGACCGACGAGGAAAAGGCCGGTGCCGCTGTGGTCCGTCCGAACGGAAAGGCCGCGATGGCGCTCTATGCCCAGAACGACGGCAGCGAATATCTCGTCAACGGTCCGATCCTGGAGCGGACGGGTGAAGACGACGGTTTCCCGTACAAGGTGACGATCGTGAAGTCCGACGAAAACGGCGCGGCAACCCTGACGGTCTCTGTGCCCGAGGGTGAGCGCGATCCCTACAACGGTGTGTGGGCCTGTACGGCATGAGTATGCAGCTGGAACAGTCGCCGACCACCGGCGACGAGGTCATTACCAACTATACGATCAACTTCGGGCCTCAGCACCCCGCGGCGCATGGCGTGCTGCGCATGGTGATGGAGCTTGATGGTGAGATCATCGAACGCGTCGATCCGCACGTCGGCCTGCTGCATCGCGGGACCGAGAAGCTGATCGAGTACAAGACCTATCTCCAGGCGCTACCGTACTTCGACCGGCTCGATTACTGTTCGCCGCTGGCGCAGGAATACAGCTACGTTCTGGCCATTGAAAAGATGCTGAACGTAGAGGTGCCGCTGCGCGCCCAGTACCTGCGCGTGCTCTTTGCCGAGCTGACCCGCATCTGCAATCACATGCTGAACATGGGGTCGCACGTGATGGACGTTGGCGCGATGACGCCGAACCTGTGGATGTTTGAAATCCGCGAGGATTGCCTCAACTTCTTCGAACGCGCGTCCGGCGCCCGTATGCACAGCGCGTGGTTCCGCCCCGGCGGCGTGCATCAGGATGTGCCGCTGAAGCTGTTGACCGATATCGCCGACTGGCTCGACAATCGTCTGCCCGGCTTGTTCGAGGATGCGATCAGCCTTGTTGCCGACAACCGCATCTTCAAGCAGCGAAACGTCGACATCGCGGTGGTTTCCAAGGCCGACGCGCTGGCATGGGGCTTTTCCGGCCCGATGATCCGCGCCGCCGGCATCCCGTGGGACTTGCGCAAGAGTCAGCCCTACGACGTGTACGACCGGATCGATTTCGAAGTTCCGGTGGGCACCAACTCCGACTGCTACGACCGGTTCATGGTCCGTGTCGAAGAGGTTCGCCAGTCGGCCAAGATCATGAAGCAGTGCCTGCGCGAGATGCCCGAAGGGCCGATTGCCAGCCTCGACCGCAAGGTTTCGCCGCCCAAGCGTGCCGAGATGAAAAGCTCGATGGAAGCGCTGATCCATCACTTCAAGCTCTATACAGAGGGCTTTCACGTCCCCGCGGGCGAGGTTTATGTCGCCACCGAAAGCCCCAAGGGCGAGTTCGGTGTCTACCTTGTGTCCGATGGATCGAACAAACCCTATCGCTGCAAGATCCGGCCGACTGCGTTCAGCCACCTTCAGGCGATGGACATGATGTGCAAAGGCCACATGCTGCCCGACGCGACCGCCATTCTGGGCGCGATCGACGTCGTTTTCGGGGAGTGCGACCGGTGAGGCTGAATTCTACCGAGCAAGTGAGCGTTCTGGCCGCGACCACGGGCCTTATCCTGATCGCCTTCTATTTCCTCGCCCTGTACCTCGGCGCGGATACCGCCGACTGGTTGCCCGACGTTATCGCCTGCATCGCGGGGTTTGAACTCTACATGTTCGGCCAGGCACACTGGGAAGCGTTCAAGCGCAAGCGGGCCAGAAACGGGGGCGATCCGCGTGGCTGAAGTTCTTGAAACCGAAACCGCCGCGCGCAGTCTGACCGACATCGCGCGCGCCATGATCGATGCCTACAACGCGCAGGACGCCGATGCCTATGTCGCGTTCATGACCGAGGACGCGTGCGAGGCGAACTATCGCGGCGATGTCGTGCGCAAGGGACGCGAAGGCACGAGCACGGGTCTGGCCGCCGCATTCGCGCGCTGGCCGCAGAACCGGGCCGAAATCGTCTCGGCGCAGGAAGTCGGCAACTACGTCCTCTTCCGCGAACACGTGACGCGCGGCCCCGCGACCGACGGGTCCGACCTTGTCGAACCGTTCGAGGTGGTCGCGATCTATTCTTTCGAGGGCGACAAGTGCGCCCGCGTGGAGTTCGTCCGCTAATGGCCGACCGTTACATCTATCCCGACAGCCCCGAACTGCGCGAGCGTTGGGGCAAGTTCGCCTTTACCACCGCGTGGGAAGACAAGGCGAAGGCCGCGATCGCGCGCTATCCCGAAGGGCGGCAGAAGTCGGCCGTCATGGCGCTGCTCGATTTCGCGCAGCGGCAGGTGGGCGAAGAGACCGAGACGCAGGGCTGGCTGCCGATTCCGGTGATGGAATATGTCGCCGCCTATCTTGGCATGCCGATCATCCGCGTGGTCGAGGTTGCGACGTTCTACACGATGTACAACCTTGTTCCCGTGGGCAAATTCCACGTGCAGGTCTGCGGCACGACCCCGTGCTGGCTGCGCGGTTCGGATGCGGTCATGGAGTCCTGCAAGAAGCGCGGGATGAAGAAGGGCCATACGACCGAGGACGGTCTGTGGACGCTGACCGAGGTGGAGTGCATGGGCAATTGCGCCAGCGCCCCGATGGTGCAGATAAACGATGACAACTACGAAGACCTGACCGGCGAACGCATGGACGCTGTGCTGGATGCGCTGGCCGCTGGCGAAACGCCCAAGGCCGGAACGCAGGAGCCGGGTCGTCACACCGTCGAGCCCGTCGGCGGGCCGACCACGCTGACCAAGATGGTCGATGCCAACCACGATTACCGGAGCGACTGGTAATGAACGTGACCGGCCAGAACTTCGTTCTTGCGGGCACGCTGTTCGTGGTGGCGGCGCTTGCCGTCTACTTCGTCGGCCCGGGCGGGGTGATGGGCGCGATGCTGCTCGCCGTAGGGATCGCCTTTCTGGCGTTCGGCCTGGTAAAGCGCAAGGATGCCGAGTGATGGACTCGCTTGTCGTAATCATCGTCGCGCTCTTGGCGATCTTCGTCGCCTGGAAAGTGCTGAAGGGCATCGTCAAGACGGTCGCGCTCGTCGTGATCCTCGTCGCGGCGGCGATCTTCGTGTTCGGGGGGATGGCATGAACCTGATTGCCCTTCGCAAAGCCTCGCGCCTGTCACTCGCGGTGGGTAGCGTCGCGATCATTGCGGGCGCGCTCATGATGTATTTCGATTGGGTCGATCTTGGCGACGGGGTGATGATCACCGGGCTCGCCATGCTGATTATCGGCGCACTCGCCCTGTCAAAGACTCCTACAGGAGACAAGGATGCTGGCTGATAAGGACCGCATCTTCACCAACGTTTACGGGTATCAATCGTGGCGGTTAGACGCCGCGCGGGCCCGTGGCGATTGGGACAATACGAAGGACATTCTGGCCAAGGGTCAGGATGCGATTATTGACGAGATCAAGGCGTCGGGCTTGCGCGGTCGTGGCGGTGCGGGCTTCCCCACCGGCATGAAGTGGTCGTTCATGCCCAAGGAATCGAAAGACGGTCGTCCCAGCTTCCTCGTCATCAACGCCGATGAATCCGAACCGGGCTCGTGCAAGGATCGTGAGATTATCCGGCACGATCCGCACAAGCTGATCGAGGGTGCGCTGGTCGCGGGCTTCGCGATGCGGGCGCGGGCGGCCTATATCTACATTCGTGGCGAGTATATCCGCGAGGCGGAGACGATGTTCGCTGCCGTGCAGGAGGCGTACGACGCCGGCCTGATCGGCAAGAACGCCTGCGGTTCGGGCTATGACTTCGACGTTTTCGTCCATCGCGGTGCGGGCGCCTATATCTGCGGCGAGGAAACCGCGATGATCGAGAGCCTTGAGGGCAAGAAGGGCCAGCCGCGCCTCAAGCCCCCCTTCCCGGCGGGCGCGGGCCTCTATGGCTGCCCCACCACGGTCAACAACGTCGAATCGATCGCGGTTGCGCCGACGATCATGCGGCGCGGGTCGACGTGGTTCTCCAGTTTTGGGCGAGAGAACAACAAGGGCACCAAGCTTTTCCAGATCAGCGGTCACGTCGAAAAGCCCTGCGTAGTCGAGGAAGCGATGAGCATTCCGTTCAGCGAGCTGATCGAAAAGCACTGCGGCGGCATTCGTGGCGGCAAGGACAACCTGCTGGCGGTGATCCCCGGCGGTTCTTCGGTTCCGCTGGTTCCGGCAGCCGAAATCTGGGACGCGCCGATGGACTTCGACGGTCTGAAGGCGGTTGGCTCGGGTCTTGGCACCGCGGCGGTCATCGTCATGGACAAGTCGACCGACATCGTGAAGGCGATCAGCCGGATCAGCTATTTCTACAAGCACGAAAGTTGCGGCCAGTGCACGCCATGCCGCGAAGGCACAGGGTGGATGTGGCGCATGATGGAACGCCTGCGCGTCGGCGACGCCAGCGTGGACGAGATCGACATGCTGCAGCAGGTGACCAAGCAGGTGGAAGGCCACACGATCTGCGCGTTGGGCGACGCCGCCGCGTGGCCGATCCAGGGCCTGATCAAGCACTTCCGCCCCGAACTGGAACGCCGCATTCAAGAGGCCGGTAACATGGCGGAGGCCGCCGAATAATGCCGACAGTCAAGGTAGACGGACAGGACATCGAAGTCCCCGCAGGCGCAACCGTGCTGCAGGCTTGTGAGCTTGCCGGCAAGGAAATCCCGCGCTTCTGCTATCATGAGCGGCTGTCAATCGCCGGCAACTGCCGCATGTGCCTTGTCGAGGTGAAGCCGGGACCGCCCAAGCCGCAGGCGTCGTGCGCATTGCCGGCCACCGAGGGGCAGGAAATTCGCACCGACAGCGAGATGGTAAAGAAGGCGCGCGAAGGGGTGATGGAGTTCCTGCTCATCAACCACCCGCTCGATTGCCCGATCTGCGATCAGGGCGGCGAATGCGACCTTCAGGACCAGTCGATGGCCTATGGCCGCGGCGCGACGCGCTATGACGAGAACAAGCGCGCGGTCACCGAAAAGAACATGGGCCCGCTCATCAAGACGACGATGACGCGCTGCATCCACTGCACCCGCTGCGTCCGTTTCTCGGAAGAGATCGCGGGCGTGGATGAGATCGGCGCGCTTTATCGCGGCGAAAACATGCAGATCACGACCTACCTCGAACACGCGGCCAAGCATGAGCTTTCGGCCAACGTGATCGACCTGTGCCCGGTGGGTGCGCTGACCAGTCGTCCCTATGCGTTCGAAGCGCGTCCGTGGGAACTGAAGAAGACGCTCGGCATCGACGTGATGGACGCGATGGGCGCGAACATCCGGATCGACAGCCGTGGCCGCGAAGTGCTGCGCGCGCTTCCGCGCGTGAACGATGACGTCAACGAGGAATGGCTGAGCGACAAGAGCCGCTATGCGGTCGATGGACTGACGCGTCGCCGTCTCGACAAGGTTTTCGTGCGCAAGGCTGGCAAGCTGCAACCCGCGACTTGGGACGACGCGTTCAAGAAGATCAAGGCCGCCAAGCCGGGCAAGGATATTGCCGCGGTATACGGCGACCTGCTTGATTGCGAGACGATGTTCGCGGCCAAGGCGCTGCTCGGCGCGATGGGGTCGACCCTGATCGAAGGGCGCCAGACCGGGCTGACTTACGCGACGGACAGCCTTGCAGCGGTCAATTTCAACACCACGCTGGCGGGGATCGAGAATGCCGACGCGATCCTGATCGTCGGCAGCCAGATCCGGCACGAGGCACCGCTGCTCAACGTGCGGCTGCGCAAGGCGGTCAAGCGCGGGGCGAAGGTGTTTATCGTCGGGCCGGAGTGGGAAACGACCTATCCGGCGACATTCCTCGGCAACGACCTCGCTGTGTTGAATAGCTTGTCTCCCGACGTCACCGACGCGATGACCAATGCCGAACGTCCGGCGATCATCCTTGGCGGTGCGGCGTTAGGCCGTGGCGCGCTGGGGAAGGCGTTGGCGCTGGCCAAGGAATGGAACGTCGTTCGCGCCCTTGAGGATGGGACGGCCTGGAACGGGTTCAACTCGCTCCACTTCTCGGCCTCGCGCATGGGCGGGTTGATGCTCGGCCTCGCACAAAAGAATGGCATGGCCGACATCGTTGCCGCCAATCCGAAGCTTCTGCTGGCGCTGGGGGCGGACGAGGTGGACTTCACCAAGTTCCCCGATGCGCTGAAGGTCTTTATTGGCCACCATGGCGACAAGGGCGCACATGCGGCGGATATTATTCTGCCCGCCGCAGCCTATACCGAAAAGGCTGGCACCTACGTCAATGTCGAAGGCCGCGTGCAGCGGTCCGAGAAGGCGGTGTTCGCCCCGGGCGACGCGCGTGAGGATTGGACTATCCTGCGTGCGCTGGCCGATGCGCTGGGCGTTTCGGTCGGATTCGACAGCTTCGATCAGCTTCGCGCCGCCATGTTTGCCGATACGCCTGCACTCGCGACCGAAGGGCTGGCCGATTTCGGCACCGCGCTTCCGGCCGGTGGTGGCGAGGCTTCGGGCGTGATTACTGGCTATCCGGTGGCCGACTTCTACCTGACCAACGCGATCTGCCGGGCCAGCCCGACGATGCAGCGCTGCTCGGCTGAACTGCTCCACGGCGAGACACTCGCGGAGGCTGCGGAATGACTGCTTTCTTCCAATCGCTCGGCATGACTTACGAGTGGGCGTGGTTCATTGCCACGATCTGCGGGATCCTGCTGATCGCGCTACCGCTCATGCTGTCGGTCGCGATGATCATCTATGTCGACCGCAAGGTCTGGGCTGCGATCAATCTGCGGCGCGGTCCCAACGTGGTCGGCCCGTTCGGCCTGCTGCAAAGCTTTGCCGACGGGCTGAAGGTCTTCCTGCAGGAAACCATCATCCCGTCCGCCGCGAACAAGGGCATCTTCATCCTTGCCCCGATCGTGACCTTCACCGTGGCACTGGGCGCATGGGCGGTGATCCCGTTCGATGCGGGCGTGGTGCTGGCGGACATCAACGTCGGGCTGCTCTACATTCTCGCGATCAGTTCGCTGTCCGTTTACGGCGTGGTGATGGCGGGTTGGGCTTCGAACTCAAAGTACCCGTTCTTCTCAGCGATGCGTGCGTCGGCACAGATGATCAGCTATGAAGTCTCCATCGGCTTTATCCTGATCTGCGTCGTGCTGTGGGCGGGCACGTTCAACCTGACGGAGATCGTGAACGCTCAGCGCGGGCATGGGTTCGGGCTGATCAACGGTTACTTCTTCAATCTTCTGCTGTTCCCCATGTGGGTGATGTTCTTCATCTCTTCTCTGGCGGAAACGCAGCGCGTGCCGTTCGACCTGACCGAGGCGGAATCGGAACTCGTCGCCGGTTACCAGACAGAATATTCGTCGATGAGCTTCGCGCTGTTCTGGCTGGGTGAATACGCCAACATCCTGCTGATGTGCTCGCTCAACACGATCCTGTTCTTCGGTGGCTGGTTGCCGCCGATCGACTGGGCGCCGCTGTACTATGTGCCGGGAATCATCTGGTTCCTGCTCAAGACGTTCTTCTTCTTCTTCATGTTCAGCTGGGTCATGGCGACGGTGCCGCGTTACCGTTACGACCAGCTGATGCGGCTTGGCTGGAAGGTCTTCCTGCCGATCTCGCTGTTCTTCGTGTTCCTGATTTCGGGGTATCTCATGGCCACCGGTCACTTTACCGGCCCGGTTGGAGGTGCGGCATGACCGCCCTGCAACTCATCAAGTCGTACACCCTGTGGGAATTCGTGAAGGCCCACTGGCTGACGCTGAAGTACTTCTTCAAGCCCAAGGCGACGATCAACTACCCCTTCGAAAAGAACCCGCTGTCGCCACGTTTCCGTGGCGAACACGCGCTGCGTCGTTATCCCAACGGGGAAGAACGCTGCATCGCGTGCAAGCTGTGCGAGGCGGTGTGCCCGGCGCAGGCGATCACGATCGAGGCCGAACCGCGCGAAGACGGCAGCCGCCGCACCACACGCTACGACATTGACATGACGAAGTGCATCTACTGCGGTTTCTGTCAGGAAGCATGCCCGGTCGATGCCGTGGTCGAGGGGCCGAACTTCGAATACGCGACCGAAACGCGTGAGGAATTGCTCTACGACAAGGCGAAACTGCTGGCCAACGGGGACAAGTGGGAGCGTGCGATCGCCGCGAACCTTGAAGCCGATGCGCCCTATCGCTAGGGGCCGCGCGCAGGGACATTATTCATGATCCACGTTTTAGCCTTTTACCTCTTCGCGGCCATCCTGATCGCTAGCGCCGTGCTGGTGATCATGAGCCGTAATCCCGTGCACTCCGTGCTGTGGCTGATCCTTGCGTTTTTCAACGCGGCGGGGCTCATGGTGCTCGTCGGTGCGGAATTCATCGCGATGCTTTTGGTCATCGTCTACGTCGGGGCGGTCGCCGTGCTGTTCCTGTTCGTGGTCATGATGCTCGACATCGACTTTGCCGAACTGCGCGCCGGGTTCATGAAGAACTTTCCGCTGGGTATGCTGCTGGCCGTCGTGTTGCTGGCGGAACTGGTGCTGGGACTTGGTGCCTATCGCAGCGGCACGCTGGAACTGGGCGTGGCCGACGGTACGGCCGCGACGATCGCGGGCCGCTCCAATATCGAGAGTATCGGTGGGCTGCTCTACGGCGAATATCTGTTCCTGTTCGAGGCGGCGGGCCTGATCCTGCTGGTCGCAATGGTCGGCGCCATCGTGCTGACCCATCGCGAACGCGCGGGAACGCGTGGGCAGAACGTGCGGCGGCAGGTCTATCGCCGTCCTGAGGATGCGACGGTCAATGTCCGTCCCGAAGTCGGAAAGGGCGTATCGCTGTGATCGGTGTCGAACATTATATCGTCGTCAGCTCGATGCTTTTCGTGCTGGGCGTGCTGGGCATCTTCCTCAACCGCAAGAACGTCATCGTGATCCTGATGGCGATCGAGCTGATCCTGCTGGCGGTGAACATAAACCTCGTCGCGTTCAGCGCCTTTCTGGGCGACTTGACCGGGCAGATTTTCGCGATGTTCGTCCTGACCGTCGCGGCGGGCGAGGCGGCCATCGGGCTTGCCATTCTCGTCATCTACTTCCGCGGCCGCGGTACGATCGCGGTCGACGACATCCACCGGATGCGGGGATAACGCGTGATCCAGATCATCGTCTTCGGGCCGCTGCTGGCGGCAATCCTCGCAGGGTTTGCGAACAAGAGCTTCGGCACCGTCTTTCCAAAGGCGATAACGACCGGCGCGCTGTTCCTGTCGTGCGCGCTGTCCTGGCCGATCTTCCTCGGCTTTATGACAGGTTCGGCAGAGCCGGGCGTGACCAACGTGCTGATGTGGGTGCAATCGGGCGCAATGACGTTCGACTGGTCGCTGCGCGTGGACACGCTGACAGCGGTGATGCTGGTGGTGATCACCAGCGTCTCGGCGCTCGTCCACCTTTATTCGTGGGGATACATGGACGAGGATCCGGATCAGCCGCGTTTCTTCGCCTATCTGTCGCTGTTCACCTTCGCGATGCTGATGCTGGTCACGGCGGACAACCTCGTCCAGATGTTCTTCGGTTGGGAAGGGGTGGGCCTTGCGTCGTACCTGCTGATCGGGTTCTGGTTTAAGAAGCCCAGCGCCAATGCCGCCGCGATCAAGGCCTTCGTGGTCAACCGCGTCGGAGACCTTGGCTTCATGCTGGGCATCTTCGGCGTGTTTCTGGTGTTCCAGACGACGTCGATCCCCGAAATCCTCGACCGCGCGCCCGAAATGGCGGGCTCGAGCATTGGCTTCCTCGGCATGCGTCTCGATACGATGACGGTGCTCTGCATCCTGCTGTTCATCGGCGCGATGGGTAAGTCCGCCCAGCTTGGTCTGCACACGTGGCTGCCCGATGCGATGGAAGGCCCGACCCCGGTTTCCGCGCTGATCCACGCGGCGACGATGGTTACCGCGGGTGTGTTCATGGTCTGCCGCCTCTCGCCGCTCTTCGAGACGAGCGCGGCGGCCCTGACGTTCGTGACGTTCATCGGCGCGGCGACCTGTTTCTTCGCAGCGACCGTTGGCACTACGCAGACCGACATCAAGCGCGTGATCGCCTATTCGACCTGTTCGCAGCTGGGCTACATGTTCTTTGCTGCGGGTGTCGGCGCCTATGGCGCGGCGATGTTCCACTTGTTCACGCACGCGTTCTTCAAGGCGCTACTGTTCCTTGGCGCGGGCTCGGTCATTCACTCGATGCACCACGAACAGGACATGCGCTATTACGGGGGCTTGCGTAAGCATATCCCGATCACCTTCTGGGCGATGATGGCGGGCACACTGGCGATTACCGGTGTCGGGATCTGGTTCCTGCATATCGGCTTTGCGGGCTTCTACTCGAAGGACGCCATCCTTGAGAGCGCATTCGCCAGCGGGACCGAGATGGGGCAGTTCGCTTTCGTCATGGGTATCGTCGCGGCGCTGCTGACCAGCTTCTATTCGTGGCGCCTGATGTTCCTGACGTTCTGGGGCAAGCCGCGCTGGATCGAGAGCGAGCATATCCAGCATACCGTCCACAAAACCCCGGAAGAGGCGGGCGCGGACACCACCGGCGGTTATCATCCGCACGAAAGCCCGTGGGTCATGCTGATTCCGCTCGTCGTGCTTTCGCTCGGCGCCGTTTTCGCCGGTGCAGTCTGGAGCCACTCCTTCCTCGACAGTGCGGAATTCTGGAGCGGTTCGATCTTCTATAACGAGCACCTGATCCACGCGATGCATAACGTACCCACATGGGTGAAAATTGCGCCGGGTGCGGTGATGTTGGTCGGCCTTGTCATCGCATGGAACAACTACATCCGCGATCCTGCCGCTGCGGGCCGGTTCGTGGGGATGTTCGGGGGCGTCTACACGTTCCTCAAAAACAAGTGGTATTTCGACGAGCTCTACAACGCGATCTTTGTGAAGCCGGCCTTCTGGTTAGGTCGCAAGTTCTGGAAGTGGGGCGATGTCGGCACGATCGACCGGTTCGGGCCGGACGGTGCCGCATGGGTCGTCGCGCAGGGGTCTCGCTATGCGCAGAAGGTGCAGACCGGTTATCTCTACAGTTACGCGCTGGTCATGCTGCTCGGGCTTGTCGCCGCGATCAGCTGGGTCTTGGCCCACGGACTCGGACATTAAGGGACGGGCAACTACACAATGGACTTCCCCATCCTTTCGCTGATGCTGCTGGTACCGCTGGTCGGTGCCGCCATCTGTTTCTTCGTCCCCGCACAGACTGCGCGGATGGTCGCGCTGGTCGCGACCCTGATCGATCTGGCGCTTGGCGTTGTGCTCTGGGCCAATTTCGACATCGGCGGCGCGCAGTGGCAGTTTGTCGAGCGGGCACCGGTCTTCGCGGGCTTCTCTTACGCGCTGGGCATCGACGGTATCGCGCTGATGCTGATCATGTTGTCGGTTTTCCTGATGCCGATCTGCATAGGCGCCAGTTGGCTCTCTGTCACAAAGCGCGTGGGCGAGTACATGGCCGCGTTCCTGCTGATGGAAACGCTGATGATTGGCGTTTTCGCTGCGCAGGATCTGTTCCTGTTCTACATCTTCTTCGAAGCTGGCCTCATCCCGATGTACCTGATCATCGGCATCTGGGGCGGCGACAACCGCATCTACGCCTCATACAAGTTCTTCCTCTACACCCTGATCGGCTCGGTCCTGATGCTGATCGCGATGTTCTGGATGGTGCGCGAGGCGGGAACGACCGACATCCCGACGCTGATGGCGACCGACTTCCCGGCGGGGGCGCAGAACTGGTTGTGGCTGGCGTTCTTTGCGAGTTTCGCGGTGAAGATGCCGATGTGGCCCGTCCACACGTGGCTTCCTGACGCGCACGTTCAGGCGCCTACTGCTGGTTCGGTCATCCTGGCGGGCGTGTTGCTGAAGATGGGCGGATATGGCTTCATCCGTTTCAGCCTGCCGATGTTTCCAGATGCTTCGGCGCATTTTGCATGGCTGGTGTTCGGCCTTTCGATGGTGGCGGTGGTCTACACCTCGCTCGTCGCGCTGGTTCAGCACGATATGAAGAAGCTGATCGCCTATTCCTCGGTCGCGCACATGGCGATCGTCTGCATGGCGCTGTTCAGCTTCAACGTGCAGGGCCTCGAAGGCTCGATGATCGTGATGCTCAGCCACGGGCTTGTTTCGGGTGCGCTGTTCCTTGCCGTTGGCGTGATCTACGACCGGCTGCACACGCGTGAGATCAGCCGTTATGGCGGGTTGTCGATCAACATGCCGCGCTATGCGCTGTTCTTCCTGCTGTTCACGATGGCCTCGATCGGCCTGCCGGGGACGAGCGGCTTCGTTGGCGAATTCCTGTCGCTGGCGGGTATCTACCAGATTTCCAGCTGGGTCGCGTTCATCGGCACGACCGGCATTATCCTTGGCGCTGCCTACATGCTTTATCTTTACCGCCGCGTGGCGTTTGGCGAACAGGTGAACGCCGATGCCGCTGCCATGCCCGACCTCGACAAGCGCGAATGGGCGATGATGCTGCCGCTGGCCGCCGCCGTGCTGTGGATGGGCGTTTACCCGGAAAGCTTCCTTGCGCCGATGCGCTCAGATATCGAGTGGCTTGACCAGAGGTTGGAAGCCGCTGCACCCGCTGGCGATGCGCACTTGAGCGAGCCTAAGCCGGAGGCCGGAGCTGTGGAGCATGGCGAAGCCCACGCCGCAGAGGGGGAGGCACACTGATGACCGACTTCTCGCAATCGCTGCAGCTGATCGTAGCCGAAGAAGTGCTGTCGGTGACGGGCCTTGTCCTGCTCCTTGCCGCGGCATGGATGGGTGAGAAGGGTTCGCGCGCCATCTCGATCATTGCGGTGGCCGCCCTGGCCGCCTGTGCCTTCATCGCTGCGCCCACGCTGTGCGGCGGGCTGATGGGGCCGGATCGCGTGGCGTTCATGGGCCAGTACTCCGCCGATGCGTTCTCTGCTTTTGCCAAGTTGCTGATATATGCGGCCGGTGGCGCCGCGCTGATCGTTGCGCCGTCGTTCTTCGCGCGCGCCGGTGTCGGCGGCACAAGTGCGATGCGGGCGGAATATCCGGTGCTTGTCCTGTTCGCCGTGCTCGGCATGAACATGATGGTCTCGGCGACCGATTTCCTCACGCTTTACATCGGGTTGGAACTTAACAGCCTTGCCGCCTACGTATTGGCCGCGTTCCTGCGGACCGATGAGCGTTCGGCAGAAGCGGGCCTCAAGTACTTCGTGCTGGGCGCGCTGGCCTCGGGCATCATCCTGTTCGGCATGAGCCTCACTTACGGTTTCTCGGGCTCGACGAACTTTACCGCCGTTGCCTTGGCGCTGGACGGTCCGATGTCGACAGGGGCGCTGTTCGG
This sequence comes from Croceicoccus naphthovorans, assembly GCF_001028705.1. Taxonomy (NCBI): domain Bacteria; kingdom Pseudomonadati; phylum Pseudomonadota; class Alphaproteobacteria; order Sphingomonadales; family Erythrobacteraceae; genus Croceicoccus; species Croceicoccus naphthovorans. The sequence continues at coordinate 1,588,922 of NZ_CP011770.1, forward strand.
CCTGATCTTCGTGCTGGCGGGTCTGGCCTTCAAGATCAGCGCAGTGCCGTTCCACATGTGGACGCCCGACGTGTACGAAGGCGCGCCGACGCCGGTTACGATGTTCTTCGCCACCGCGCCCAAGGTTGCCGCTCTGGCCCTGACGATGCGCGTCGCTCTCGATGCTTTCGGCAATCAGGTTGGCGCCTGGCAGCAGATCGTGATCTTTGTTTCGCTCGCCTCCATCGTGGTCGGCGCGCTGGGCGCAATCGGGCAGGCGAATATCAAGCGCCTGCTGGCCTATTCGTCGATCAACAACATCGGTTTTCTGCTGATCGGCCTTGCCGCCGCAACTCAGGAAGGTGCGGCGGCTATGCTCGTCTATCTCGCGATCTATGTCGCGATGAGCGTGGCTGGCTTCGTCGTGGTGCTGATGCTGCGCGATGCGGATGGCAACCCGGTTGAGGCGATTTCCGACATGGCGGGCCTGTCGCGCACGCGTCCGGCCTTGGCCTGGGCCTTGGCGGCTGTCATGTTCAGTCTTGCGGGCATTCCACCACTGTTCGGGTTCTGGGGCAAGTTCGTCGTATTTCAGGCAGCGGTGAATGCCGACCTGATCGCGCTTGCCGCTCTTGGCATCGCGGCCAGCGTAATCGGTGCGTTCTATTACCTGAAGGTCGTCAAGATCGCGTTCTTCGACGAACCGGCGAATGTCGTCGCGGCTGAAGGCGAAGGCGGAGTTGATGGTCTGGCGCACAAGATCCTGTTGCTCGTCTCCTGCCTCGTGATCTCGCCGCTCGGCTATCTGGCAACGCCGTGGCTGGGCGATCTGGCGGACAAGGCAGCCGCTGCGCTGTTCTTCGTAGGTTAGGGCGGGGCGCCGCATGATCGGCGGCCATCGCATCGAACGGGTCGAAGAGATCGGCTCGACCAGCGGCGAGCTCCTCGCGCGGCTTGGCAAGGGCGAAAACCTAGCCGAAGGCGCGTGGCTGATCGCCGATCGCCAGAGCGCGGGACGTGGGCGGCTCGGTCGGACGTGGTTCGACGGGGCCGGGAACTTCATGGGCTCCACCGCAGTCCAGCTTCGCAGTGACGATCCACCGGCGCAGACGATTGCGCTGGTCGCGGGTGTCGCTTTGTTCGACACGATCGCGAAATTCCTCGGCAATGCACAGGGCTTGCTGCTCAAATGGCCGAACGATGTCCTGCTCGACGGTGCAAAGTTGGCGGGGATCTTGCTGGAGCGTTCGAAAGAAACGGTTGTCGTCGGGATCGGCGTCAATCTTGCTGCGGCGCCAGACCTGCCGGACAAGGCAACGACCGCCGTGGCCACGCATGGGTTGCGCATCGACCGTGACGACTTTGCCGACCGACTCGCGGAACGGATGAGCATCGAACTGCGCACCTGGCGCAAGGACGGTCTCGCTCACACTATCGACCGCTGGGGCATCCGAGGGCCGCACATCGGTGCAGCCGTGCGTGTGGCCGGGGTCACGGGTAATGACGCATCGGGCGGGTTTGCCGGGCTCGCCCATGATGGGGCGTTGCAGTTGCGCCTTGCCAACGGCACGATCCGCACTGTTCACGCTGGCGAGGTGACCTTGCCGGAAACCGAGGGAGACTGAGCCACCATGCTGCTCGCCTGTGACGTTGGAAACACCAACATCGTCTTCGCGCTGATGGATGGGCGGGAAGTCCGCACCCGCTGGCGCATCGCCACCGACGCGCGCCGCACGGCGGACGAATATGCGGTCTGGCTGATGCAGTTGTTCGCCTTGGAGGGCCTGTCCTTCGATGCGGTCGACATGGTCATCGTCTCGACCGTCGTGCCGCGCGCACGGCACAACCTTGCCGTGCTGGGCGAGAAGTATTTCGGGAAAGCCCCGGTTTTCGCAGGCGAGGGGCCGGAAGGCTGGGGGATCGGCATCGATGTCGAGGAACCCAAATCGCTCGGCGCGGACCGTGCGGTCAACGCCATCGCCGCGCATCAGGATCACCCGGAAGACCTGATCGTCATCGATTTCGGCACCGCGACCACGCTCGACGTCGTCGACTTCAACGGTGCGTACAAGGGCGGGATCATCGCGCCGGGCATCAATCTATCGCTCGACGCGCTGGTCAATGCGGCGGCGAAACTGCCGCGCATCGCCATCGAAGCGCCCACCGAAACGACCTCTCTGATCGGGCGGAATACAGAGGCGCAGATGCATATCGGCGTGTTCTGGGGCTATATCGCGTTGATCGAAGGGCTCGTCGCGCGGTTGCAGGCCGAAATCGGTCGCCCGGCGAAAGTGATCGCTACGGGCGGTCTGGCGCTGTTGTTCGACAAGCACACCGACATTTTCGACGCGGTCGATGTCGATCTTACGCTTAAGGGGCTGGCCATCCTGGCCGAAAGGGCGTCTAAGCCCTCGCGATGACTCCTCAAAAAGAACTGCTTTTCCTCGCGCTCGGCGGGTCGGGCGAGATTGGCATGAACGTCAATCTCTATGGTGCCGACGGCAAATGGCTGATGGTCGACCTTGGCATGAGCTTTGCCGATCCGGGTTATCCGGGCGTCGATCTGGTCTTCGCCGACCTCGAATTTATCGAGGAACGGGCCGAGGATCTTGTCGGCATCGTCCTGACCCACGCGCATGAAGATCATATCGGTGCGGTGCCGTATTTCGCCGCCGATCTTGGCGTGCCGCTTTATGCAACGCCGTTCACCGCAGACCTCGTTCGCCGCAAGCTGGAAGAGGCCGATCTTGTCGGTGAGGTCGAGTTGAACATTATCGATCACCTCGATGCGTTCACGCCGGGCGGCACAGGGCCGTTTTCGGTCCGTTACCTGCCGCTGGCGCACTCGATTGCAGAGGGCAACGCGGTTCTGGTCGAAACGCCCTATGGCCGGGTGTTCCATACCGGCGACTGGAAGCTGGACGACGACCCGCAGATCGGCGAGCCATCGACCCCGGAAGAACTGACCGAGATCGGCGATGAGGGCGTGCTGGCGCTGGTCTGCGATTCGACCAACGTGTTCAATCCGCAGCCGTCGGGATCTGAAGGCGCCGTGCGTAAGGCGCTCGATGCCGAGATCGCGAAGCATGAAGGCAAGCGCGTTGTCGTCACGACCTTTGCGTCGAATGTCGCGCGGCTTCAGACATTGGGACAGGCGGCGAAGGACACCGGACGGCAGCTTTGCGTTGCCGGGCGTTCGCTGGACCGGATCATCGATGCGGCGCAGGCGAACGGGTATCTCGCCGATTTCCCCGACACTGTCGATTTCGATACCGCGATGCGCCTGCCGCGCGGCGAAGTCCTGATCATTGCGACGGGTGGGCAGGGCGAGCCGCGCGCGGCACTGGCCCGCATCGCTTCGGAGAGTCATCCGATCGAGTTGCAGAAGGGCGACGTCGTTCTGTTTTCCAGCCGTCAGATTCCGGGGAACGAGCTTCAGATCGGGCGGATCATGAACCAGTTGGCCCAGCGCCAAATCACCGTGGTGACGGACCGGCACGAGTTGATTCACGTATCGGGCCATCCGGGACGCCCCGAACTTGAAGAATTGTACGGTTGGCTGCGCCCCCAAATCCTTGTCCCCGTGCACGGTGAGGCGCGGCATATGCGAGAGCAGGCGCGCGTCGGCAAGGCGGCGGGCATTCCGGCACAGGTCTTCCAGATGAACGGCGACATCGTGCGCCTCGCCCCCGGCAAGCCGGGCAAGATCGGCGAGACGCGCACGGGAAGGCTCGTGCTGGACGGGGACATCATCGTTCCCGCTGATGGCGAGACGATTGTCGAGCGACGCAGACTGGCGGCCAATGGCCACGTGACCGTCATCCTGCCGCCCAAGGGGTCGAAGGCCGCGCCCTTGCTGCAACCCATCGGGCTGCCGCTGGACGAGGACGAGGCGGACTTTCTGGCCGAGGCGCAGGACGATATCCGGTCTGCCGTTGCCAAGCTGAAAGGCGGCAAGACGAAAGACCGTGCTGCCGTGCAGGAAGCGGCGCGGCTTGCGGCCCGTCGGGCAGCGCGACGCTGGTCGGGCAAGAACCCGCAAGTTACCGTGATCGACTACTACGACGCCTGAAGGAGCGCGCGACCATGCAGTGGACTTCCGTCCTTGCGATCTACCTGTTGTTCTGGGTCATGTCGGCATTTCTGGTGATGCCCTTCGGCATCCGAACGCACCGGGAAACCGGCGAGGAATTGATCGCCGGACAGGCAGACAGCGCGCCTGCGAATTTTCGTCCCGGTCGCGTCGCCGTTCGCGCTTCGATCCTTGCGGCCATTCTCTGCGCTGCGTTCTATTTCAATTATGAGCAGGGCTGGATCACGGCGAGTGACATCAACTTCATCTCGCCGCCCGCAGACATCGTGAAAGAACAGGAACTACTCCGCGCAGCAAGCAACCGCTGACCGATCGGCGGCAAAGGCCGCACGATCGGTCCTGCGTTGGCAATCAGCGCCGCAGACGCTCGATCGCCTGGGCCAGCGCGACGTAGAGTTTGCCCATGTCCGACGACAGCATCGTCACCGCCAGCGAATTCCCGTCGCGTGTGGCAAGGAGGTTGCGCAGCATAGCCTCGAAGTCGTGGATGTAGCGGTTCACATGCTCACGGAATTCGTCCTCGGCCTCGTAATGATCGACAATCCGGCGCGCTTCGCCTGAATCGATCAGCCGCACGGCGCGGCGGGTAAAGATACCCCTTTCGCCCTTCAGATAGGCCTGCCACGACGCTTCGCTGACTTCCGCCGACAGCACCTTGTCGATGTCGATGGCGGTCGAGTTCAGCGATTCGGTGATCTGGGAAACCCGCTTGGCGAAGTGTTCGTCGATGTCTTCTTCGGCGCGCTGGCGGGCGGCGTTGATGCGCGCCTCCAGATGGCCGGTGATCTCGTCGACGCGGCCCAGTTGGTCGCGCAGTTCGGTCGCGGCTTCGCGGGCTGCGACGGTCGCGCGGCTGACGGCCTTGTCCAGTCCTTCCAAGGCATCGCTCGTGCTCTCGCGCAGGGCCTGCGTAACGACGATGCCGCTCTCGGTCGCCAACTTTTCGGCGATGGAGCGAACTGCGTCGGACGATGTGCCCTCGATGTTCGCAACCGCCTCTCGGCTTGCTTCGGCAAGGCGTGCGATGGCACCGTTCAGCGTGGCTTCCGCCGCGCTGGCCATCGCCTCGCTGTCGCTGCGTGCCTGCGAAAGCGTGGCACGCAGTTCGCCCAGTTGATCGGCATGCTCCGACCCGCGCTCGCGCAGCGTGTCGTGCAGCTTCTCGATCTCGCCCAGTGCGGCCCCGGTGCTTTCGCGTGCAGCGTCCAGCGCTTGCGTAAGCGCCGTGCCGCGCTCGCCCGCGTCGCCCAAAGCGCCTTGCAGCGCCTCAATCCGGCTGCCGACGTTTTCAAGGCGTTCTTCAGCCTCACCGACCGCACCCGGCAAAGCCTCGCGCGCGTGGCGGGAACTGGCCTCGATCAGTTCGAGCAGGCGGACCGAGCTGTCGGTCAGTTGCATGACCGCGCTATCGGTGCCCGACAAGGCCTCCCTGCTTGCTTCCAGCTTGGCCGAGAGGTTGCCAAGGCCCGCAACGATTGCGGCTTCAGCATCGCGGCCATGGCCTGCGACGGTTTCCATCTTGGCGCCATATTCGCCAAGCTGCGCGGAAATCTGCTCGGCATGACGCGATAGCGCGGCCATCGCGTTGTCGTGCCGCTGGCGACGTTCGACAAAGCCGCGGTCGAACTCGATCAACAGGCCCTGCAGACTCTCGGTCAATTCGCGACCGGCTGCCTCGTGACGGTTGCGACGATCTTCCAGCTGCCGATCCAGTGCGGCCAGTTCGTCGGCGTAACCCTCGGCCAACTCGCGCGCGGCGTTGCGGCTGTAATTGCGGCGACGTTCGATCTCGCTGTCCAGCGCATCGAGCGCTGTGCGCAGGCTCTCGGACATCAGCGAAGCTGATTCGCGGCCCTTTTCGGCGCGTGCCTCGATGTCGGTGTCGAGGTTCTCGAGCGCCTGACCAATCGCGCGTGTCAGCATCTGGCCGGTCGCTTCGCCCTTCTGCGCACGCTCTTCAATCTGCGTGTCGAGCGAGGCAATGGCCGAGGCGATGCGTGCCGCGACCGCCTGACTGCGCTGTTCCCCGCGCGTGGCGCGTTGGTCGATCTCAGCATCGAGACGGGTAAGCGCGGCGGCGATCTTGTCGGCGTAGACTTGCCCGATCTCTTCACCGCGCAGGGTGCGTGCCTCGAGTTCGGAATCCATTTTGGCGAAAGTGTCGGCCAGATCCTCGACCAAAGCGCGGCTTGCCTGTGCGCCGCGCACGCGCCGCGCCTCGATCTCGCTGTCCAGCCCGGCGACTAGGGCGGTCAGGCGTTCAGTCAAGCCGCGGCCCACGTCCTCGCTCTTGGCGTAGCGTTCCTCGATCTCGGCATCGAGCGTTTCGCCCTGGCGGCGCAGGTCGCCATGCAGTCGGCTGATCTCTGCCGAAAGCGCCGCGATCCGCGCCCCGGCGGCATCCAAAGCTTCGGTCGAATTGGCATCCACTTGGCTGAAGAGCGCACGGGCATCGGCCTCGATCCCTGCGATACGGTTGCGCCAACCGGCAAGGGCAGCACCCTCGTCCTCGCGCATTTTGCCGGTAAGGTCGGTCGCGGCGGTTTCGACCGTGCGCAGACGTTCGCGCAGGGCGTTCAGCGCATAGCCCTCGGTCTCGGACAGCTTGGCACGTGTGGTTTCAAGCAGACCTTCAAGCTCGTCGGCGCGCGACCTTACGGCGGACAATGCGGCGATTTCCTGCTGTTCCATGCGCTCGCGCAAGGCTGCGCTTTCGGTATCAAGCGCCGCAAAGCGGTCCGTGGCAATTTGGCCCAGCTGGTCGGCGCAGCGATTGAAGTCGCCCAGCACCTCGTTCACGCGCTCGCGCATTACGTCGACTTTGAAGGTGCTCTCCTCGCTGGCCGAACCGATTTCGCGGAACCCTTCGGACAGACGGTCGAACTGCTCGCTCGCGCCTTGGCCAGCCTGACCGATGGTATTGGTCAGGTCGCGGGTTGCATTCGTAACGACGGGAAGCTGTCCGCGCAGCTTCTCCATGTTCTCCAACGCGGCGGTGCTCACGGTCTCTAGCCGGTCGACGCGTTCGGAATTGTCGCCGATCAGGCGCTCGAGCTTGCCCGCACTCTCGCTCAACCGCTCGCTGGCGATGCGACCCAGCGCTTCGAGATCGCGGCCCTGCGCGATAATGAATTCGCGCGCGATCGACAGTTCAGAGTTCACATGCGTCAGCCGATCCTCCAGCGCGCGCGATTCGGCGCGCAAGTTGGCGGCGGCATCGGCGAATCGCGTCGCCTCCACCCGGCTATTGCGCATGGCCAGCAGCCACAGTGCGATGACGAAAGCGGCAGGCATTGACCATTGCGCAAGCAGAACGGTCCATTCCGCAGGCGTGGGGCGTGCGATGATCGCCGACTGGTTGGCCCATCCGAAGAATGCCGTCCACGCCAGCAAGGCAACAACGCCGACCGCAGGTGCGATCCAGCCAAGGTTGCGACGGACGGGAACGTCAGGTTCGTACCATTCCGTGGCCTCTTCACTTGCGTAGGTTTCAGTTGCCGGTTCGCCTTCAGCGACCTGTTCTTCCTGTTCCCCGAAGGGCACGATGTTCCGCCGTCTTGTCATGGTATTGACGACTATCACCGTTTGCCCCCGCGCGCACGAAACAATTAACCGGTTTTCCCCCAAGCCGACCTTAGTTTCGTGTCGTTTTCGGGCGATCGATTCCTGCCATCTTGCGCAGCGGCGCGGCGGGCCCCATGAACCGGGTTTCGGACACGAGATTTCGCGCCGGCCATCGAGTTCGGGCGCGTGGGGCGATAAACGGTTTGCGCATTGCCGTACTTTCCATGCTGGAGCCTCTGGCTGTCGACGGGTTGTTGACCCGTGCCGGCGTGCGCGTGGGCGGCGAATCGGTGATCGAGCAGCAGCTGGAACTGGTGGTCGCGGCGGGTGCCAAGCGGCTGCTTTTGCTGGCGGATCGCCGCGCGGTAGGGCTTGACGACGCGGTGGCGCTGGCCAGCGAAGCGGGGATGGAGGTGCGGATCATCGCCGATGCTCCGGCCTTGTGTTCTGAGGTTACTGCCGCCGACGAGCTGATGGTGCTGGGCGATGCGCTGATCGCCGATCCGGTGCTGTTGCTGCCGCTGTTGCAGACGAGCGGTGTGGCGGTTTTGCCAATCGAGGCGGGTCTTGCCGCCGGGTTTGAGCGAATCGACGCCGAGAACGCGTGGGCAGGGGTGCTGGTCATCCCCGGCGCTCTGGCCGAGCGTTTGCGCCAGTTGCCGCGCGATTGCGACGTCGCTTCGTCCCTGCTGCGCATTGCCTTGATGGCGGGCGTGACGGTGCGGCAGGTGCCGGGTGAGGCTCTGACTGAGAAGCGCTGGGCAGTCGTGAAAAGCGAGGCCGACGGACTGGCGATAGAGGCACACCGGTTGCGTCACAGTCTGGAGGCGGCGCGGGGGCGAACCTTGGGCTCGCGGCTTGCGGGATTGCTGGTAGGGCGGTTCGGCAATCGCCTGTTCGAGGCGGACCGGTCGCCGGTGCTCGTTTGGTGGTTTGCCCTTGTGCCGGTTGCCGCTGCCGTCGCCTTGGCCGCGTTCGGCATGTTTGCGAGCGCGCTGATCGCTTTGGGGCTGGCGTGGCTGACCGTGCGGGGCGCGATCATTCTTCAGGATGCGGAGCGGCAGGGGCGCTTGGCGTCAGCCTTGCCCGATCACAAGCCGTTGGTTGCGCATATCGCGCTCGATCTCCTGCTTCTGCTATTGCTCGCCTTGGCGCTGAGTGGGTGGGATTGGGGCCAGAGCCTCGATGTTCTGGGACCGTGGTTTGTCGCTACGGTGTGGATCGCGGTGACACGGATCGCGGCAGAGGGATTTCCATTCGCCATGGCGCGCCCTTGGTTTGAGGATCGCTTCAGTCAATGCCTTGTCTTTGCCATCGCGATTGCGGGCGGCGTTCTGGGGCCGGTCGCGATGCTGGGCGGGATGGCGATCCTGCTCGCTTGGGCGGGGCTGACCGTGGTCCGCGCCGATGGCGTCGAAAACTAACGCGACTTTAACCATGGGGTGATAGGTCGGTTACATGGGTGAACTCGAAAAGGCCACGGGCCTACAGTCTGTAATGCGCGTAGAGCTGAAGCGCGGCGACCGTGTGCTGAGCGCACGGGGCGTCGTTTTGCGCCAGCTGATCGCCACCGAAGACCGCTCGATGTTCTCTGATGCCATCGTCGCCCGCGTGCGCGCCATGGCAGAGGATCTGGCCCGCCAGGTCGGGTTCAAGCTGGCGCAGGCGGCGGGCGAGAAAGACCCGCGAGCATGGGCCGATTCGATTATCGAGCCGCTGGCCGGTGCTCTGATCGACGATCCGGCAATCGTCGATCATCTCCACTCGGTCGCGCTGGAATGGCAGCTGACCGAATCGATGCAGCGGCGAGCCGGGGTCGATCCGGCGCTGTCGCCTTTGCTTCAGGCGCTGATCGGTGCGGACGATCCGACAAGTTCGGCGCTGGCTATGGACCTGCTGACTTCGCAAGCCGCGTTTGCGCGCCACCAGCAGCGGATGAGCCTGCCTGTTACCGAACTGCCGGCCGAAGTGCTCTACGCCTTGCTTGAAACCCTGCGCCACGCAGTTGCCGGCGATCTCGCTTTCGAGGCGCATGCCCGTAACACCGAACACGCCATCCGCGAGGAATACGACGAATCGCAGTGCCGCATCGCGCTGGCCAATCGGCTTGTCGCGGCGCTGGGGGCAGGGGCCTTTGCCGCGCTGTCGATCACGCATGCTGGCGTGGCCGTGTTCTTGTCCGCGCTGGCTTCCGCCACCGGGGATTCGCGCGATACCGTCGCCGTCGCCACCAGCGAGAGCCAGCTCGCGCGCCTTGCGCTGTCTTTACGCGCCGCCGGGCTGGGAGACCGAGAAATCGAGCGCGAGTTTTATTCCATCCACCCCGACATTACACTTCCCGAGGGCTTTGGGCGCCTGCAGGGCGGCGATGCGCGCGCGCTGCTGACCGGGCAGGGAGTTTCGGACGATGGCCGGGGCTGAAACCGCCATCGAAGAGGCGGCCGTGGAGCCGATCGTCGCGCGCAGCGACGTGGCCGACCGTCTGGTTTCGGCCGACAAGCCGCTGGCCGCGATGCAGGTGGCCTGTGGCGGCGACATTCCCGGGTTGATCGCCGCGCCAGACCTGCTGGAACTGGTGCGCAAGGCGCGGTCTTTCGAAATGCGGCTCGGTCGTCCGCTGGCGATGCGCCATTCGGGGGGCAGGCTTGAGGGTTGGGCCGATGTCGTGCCCGATGCCGAGGGGTGCACGATCCGACTGTCCGACTGGCAGGAAACGCTTACCGAGGCGGAGCAGGCCGACGGTGTTGAAACGCGGCTCGCAATCGAAAACCTGCTGGCGGAAGGCGTGGTCTGGCTCGATTCGGGCCAGCGCGTCGTGGCGATGGAGAGCCAGACCGCCGATCTTGAAACGATGCTGGGGCGGGCGCGGAGCGAGCGGGGTCAGCACTGGACCCGCCTGTTCGATTTTGCAGGCGGAGAGACGGATACGCCGCCGGTGTGGCAGGCGCGCGGCGGCATGACGGTGCGCGTGGCCGGATCGGAGCGGGACTGGCATCTTCTGCTGACCCCGGCGCAGTCGGGCTTTCAACTGCTGTTACGTCCACTGGGCGAGATCGAGGCGGCGAACCGCCGCGACGATCTGTTGCCGCAGAACCTGCTTAGCGAGATGCTTGGGCCAGCGCTGGTCGATCCGGTTTCACGCATCGTGCAGCAGGGAGAGGCGATCCGCGACCGTCTGGCGGGGCCGCTGCCCGACGAGTATCGCGAATATGCAAGCGATATCGTCAGCGCAGGAACGCATTTACGCGAACTGGCCGAAGAACTTGGCGATGCGGAGGCGATAGAGCTCGGCACGCTGGAGATCCAGGCCGAGCCGGTGTCGTTGCGCGATACGGCAGAAGCCGCCTGGCGGTTGTTGCAACGTAGAGCCGAGGCAAGGGGCGTGGCGATCACGCTGGCCGGTGACGAGGTCACGGCGCGGGCGGATCGGCGGCGCTTGCTCCAGATTTTCCTGAACATCGTTGGCAACGCCATCGATTACGGGCCCGCGCAGGGGCAAGTGGAAATCCACGTTGCGCGCGATGGCGGGCGCACGATCACCACGATTTCCGATGAAGGCGAGCCGCTGTCGTCCGAAGAGCGTATTCGCATGTTCGAACAGTTCGAACGGCTTGGCCGCAGCGGCGATACCGGATCGGGCCTTGGCCTCTACATCTCGTTGATGACGGCCCGCGCGATGGGCGGCGATATAGAGGCAACGGTCGCTGGCGAACGCGGCAACCGCTTTGTGATCACGCTCCCTGGCGCCTGATCAGGGGCGGTCGTTCCGCCTGCGAGTGACCCAGACCATCAGCACGCCTGCCGCCGCGGCGATAACGCCATAGGCGGCCCATTCCTTTTCGCCCAGCATAAAGCTGTTCGCGGGCCACATCACGAGGCCCAGGCCCTGCAGCGTCCAGAGCAGGCCTGAAAGGAAAAGGGCGACGCCGAAGACCCTGATAAGAACTCTCGGCATCGCCCTAACTCCTTTTATCTATGCCCGATCAGCGTTGGCTGAGCGGTATATAGTCGCGCGCTGCAGGCCCGGTGTAAAGCTGGCGCGGGCGGCCGATGCGCTGGCCGGGGTCGGAAATCATTTCGTTCCACTGCGCAACCCAGCCCACGGTGCGGGCCAGTGCGAAGAGCGCGGTGAACATCGTGGTCGGGAAGCCGATGGCCGAGAGGATGACGCCGGAGTAGAAGTCGACGTTCGGGAAGAGCTTCTTTTCGATGAAATAGTCGTCGTTCAGCGCCATTTCCTCAAGCCGCAGGGCAGTTTCGAACAGGGGATCGGTAACCTTGAGCGCATCGAACACCTCGCGAACGGTCTTCTGCATGACCGTCGCGCGCGGGTCGTAGTTCTTGTAGACGCGATGACCGAAGCCCATCAGACGGAACGGATCGTTCTTGTCCTTCGCACGCTCGATATAATGCGGAATCTTGTCGGGCGTGCCGATCTCTTTCAGCATGTTGAGCGCGGCTTCGTTCGCGCCGCCATGCGCCGGGCCCCACAGGCAGGCGATGCCCGCCGCGATGCATGCGAACGGGTTCGCACCCGACGAACCGGCAAGACGCACGGTCGATGTCGAGGCGTTCTGTTCGTGATCGGCATGAAGAATGAAGATGCGGTCCATCGCCTTTTCGACAGCCGGGATCACCTCATATTCTTCCGCGGGTACGCCAAAGGTCATGCGCAGGAAGTTGCCGGTGTAGCTCAGCGAGTTATCCGGATAGAGGAATGGCTGACCGATCGAGTACTTGTAGGCCATGGCCGCGATCGTCGGCATCTTGGCGATCAGGCGGTGGCTGCTGATCTTGCGGTGGTCAGGGTCCGAAATATCGGTGCTGTCGTGATAGAACGCGGACAGTGCGCCGACCACGCCGCACATGATCGCCATCGGGTGCGCGTCGCGGCGGAAACCCTGATAGAAACCGCGCAGCTGATCGTGCAGCATGGTGTGGCGGCTGATCGTGTACTTGAAATTCTCATACTCTTCCTGGCTCGGCAGTTCGCCGTTCAGCAGCAGGTAAGAGACTTCCATGAAGCTGGAATCTTCGGCCAGCTGACCGATCGGGTAGCCGCGGTGGAGCAGGACGCCTTCTTCGCCGTCGATATAGGTCAGGCCCGAATCGCAGCTGGCGGTAGAGGTAAAGCCCGGGTCATACGTGAACATGCCCGTGCGACCGTACATCTTGCCGATGTCGACCACATCGGGTCCGATCGTTCCGCTTTTGACCGGAAAATCATAGTCGCTGCCAGCGACATTCAGGTTGGCCTTGTTATCCGCCACGTGGGTTCCCTCCATTCATGAATCCGCAGATGCGCCATCCGCCGGGACGTCGACGGCCTGCGCGGCGATGCGCGCCAGACTCTCTTCGCGTCCAAGCAGAACCAGCACGTCGAATATCCCAGGCGACGTTGCCTGGCCGGTGAGTGCCGCACGCAGCGGCTGTGCCAGCTTGCCAAGACCGAGATCTTTACGCTCTGCCATGTCCTTGAGGCTGGCTTCGAGCTGCTCGCTAGTCCAATCCGAACAGACTTTCAACTCGGCAAGAATGTCATGCAATAAGGATCGGGCATCGCTTGTCAGCAGGCCCTGCGCCTTTTCGTCCATGGGCAGCGGGCGTTCGCGGAACAGGAACAAGGCGCCAGCGGCCAGTTCGTCCAGATTCTTGGCCCGCGCCTTAAGCGACGGCATCGCCTCGATCAGCAGGTCGCGATGCTTGTCGGCGACAAACCCCGTCTCCAGCGCCGCGATGCGCGGTGCGGCCAGATCGGCAAGGCGCGCATCGTCGGCATCGCGCATGTAAAGGCCGTTCATGTTCGCCAGCTTCTTGAAATCGAAGCGCGACGCGCTCTTGCCCACGGCAGGCAGGTCGAAGGCGGCGATCGCCTCTTCGCGCGTGAAAAGTTCCTGATCGCCGTGGCCCCAGCCAAGACGAAGCAGGTAGTTGAACACCGCTTCGGGCAGCAGGCCCAGTTCGTCGCGATAGGCGTCGACGCCCATCGCACCGTGGCGCTTGGACAGCTTTGCCCCGTCCGCCCCGTGGATCAGGGGGATGTGAGCATAGACCGGTTCGTCCCAACCGCCCTCGATGGCCTGCATCGCGCGATAGATCGGCAATTGGCGGAAAGCGTTGTTCAGGTGGTCGTCACCGCGGATGACGTGAGTGACACCCATGTCATGGTCGTCGACCACGACCGCCAGCATATAGGTCGGCGTGCCATCCGACCGCAGAAGGATGTAATCGTCGATCTCGGCATTCTTGACGCGAACCTTGCCCTGAACCGCGTCTTCGATGACGGTCTCGCCATCGGTCGGCGTTTTCAGGCGCACGACGTAAGGTGCACCCTCCGGTGCCTCGGAAGGATCGCGGTCGCGCCAGCGCCCGTCATAGCGCATGGGCAGCTTCTTCTCGCGCTGCTCGGCGCGCATCGCTTCAAGCTCTTCGGCAGTGGCGAAACACTTGTAGGCGTGGCCCGCATCAAGCAACGCATGTGCGACCGCAGCATGACGCCCAGCCCGCTGGGACTGGAACACCGGTGTCTCGTCATAGTCGAAGCCCAGCCAGTCCAGCCCGTCGAGGATGGCGTCGATGGCTGCCTCGGTCGAACGCGCGCGGTCGGTATCCTCGATCCGCAGCAGCGCCTTGCCGCCGTGATGGCGTGCATAGAGCCAATTGAACAGCGCCGTGCGAGCGCCGCCGATATGCAGGAAGCCCGTGGGCGAGGGGGCGAAACGCGTGACGACAGGTTTCGCGACGCCGTTTGCGTCGGTGACTGTCGCTGCCGTGCCGCTTGCCATCTGGGTACGCTTCCTTTCAATGCGTCTATCGGGTGGGCCGCAGACGGAAAGGCAGATTCAGATGGCTGATAATGCCGCCGTTCCAGTCTCGGGCGGAGGGTCGGGCAATTTGCCAGCGCCTTCGCGGTTGCGGCAATGGGGAAGCTTTCGCAATTTGTCCAGCCCGGACCTTTGGCTGGACCGGGCGGAAATTGCGCTGGCGGACCGCCCTTTCGAAAGGATGCCGTGGATCGCGGTGGCAATGCTGGCGGGCATCGGCGCTTGGTTTGCTTTACCATCGTCATCAGAATGGTTTATTATCATAGGTTTGTTTGGATTTCTTCCGGGCAGTTCTCAACTTGTGCTGCGCCGTGGAGATTATCCTTTCTTGCGCAATGCGGTTGCCGCCCTTGCCATCGCGTTCATTGCCGGGATGTGCATAATCTGGGCGCGATCGGAATTGGTCGGCACGCCTGCGCTGGGCCGGCCCTTGGTGAAGCAGGCCGCTTTTCGCATTCTGGAACGAGAGGATGATCCGGCAAGAAACCGCGTCCGTCTGGTCGTTTTGGCGCAAATGTCCAGCGATGCTCCGGTGCGGGCGCGTATTTCGGTGCCGGATCGGTTCGACGCGTCGCAACTGGTCGAAGGGGCTACGGCAGAGGCGCGGCTGCGCCTCGTTCCGCCAAGTCGAGCCTTGGTTCCCGGCGCTTACGACTATGCCCGCCGTGCGTGGTTCGACGGGATTGCGGCGACGGGATCGGTACTGAGTCAACCTGAAGTTCTGATCACGGGCCGTGACAAGGCCCCCCGTTCCGTGCGGGACCGCCTGTCGGGCCGGGTTCGGGAGAGGATGGCGGAGGCGGGAGCGGCCCCCTCTGCGGCGGCTATTGCGGCGACATTGCTGGCCGGAGATCGCACAGGAATGACCAGTGCCGATGCGCAGGCGATGCGCGATGCCGGGCTGTCCCACCTCTTGTCGATCAGCGGGCTGCATGTCGGTGCGGTGATCGCCATCGTCTGGTTTTGTGCGATGCGTACACTGGCGCTCTGGCCGTGGCTGGCGCTGCGCGTGCCGCTGCCGCTTGTCGCGTCCGCCGTTGGGGCCTTGGCCGGGGTTGGCTATACGATCCTGACAGGCGCGGCATTGCCGACCGTTCGCGCCTGCCTGGCTGCGCTTTTGATACTGGTGGCGCTGTCTTTAGGACGGCAGGCGCTCTCGCTTCGCATAATCGCGCTTGGCGCGATTGCGATCATGTCGTTCTGGCCCGAAGCGGCGATCGGCCCCAGCTTCCAGATGAGCTTTGCCGCCGTAGTCGCGATCGTCGCATTGCATACCGCGAAGCCCGTCGCCGCCTATCGCGAGGGCGCACAGCGGCGGTCTTGGTTAAGTCGAACTGCGCGGGGCTTTGTCCTGCTGTTCCTGACCGGATTGGTGATCGAGATTGCGTTGACGCCGCTCGTCCTGTTCCATTTCCACCGGGCCGGGCTTTACGGCGCGGTCGCCAATCTTGTCGCCATTCCGTTGACCACCCTTGCCATTATGCCGCTGCTCGGCGTGGCGATGCTGGCAGAGGCGGTTGGGTTGGCCGCGCCGTTCTGGTGGCTCGCGGCGCAGGCAATCGGGGTGCTGTTGAGCTTGGCGCGAGAGGTATCTGCCGCGCCCGGTTCGGTCGGACTGGCCCCGTTGATCCCTGCATGGATCGTGGTGATGATTGCGGCGGGTGGCTTCTGGATGGCGATCTGGAGCGGGCGGCTTCGGCTTTGGGGCCTTGCGCCCGTGGCGGTTGGGCTGATTGCCCTGCTCACGTTCCGTCCGCCTGATTTGCTGGTTTCAGAAGACGGCCGTCATGTCGCGCTGGCCGGAAATGATGGCCTGTACCTGCTTCGCCCAGACGGAACCTTTGCGCGCGATGCCCTTGCCGAAGTGTCGGGGCACGATCCGGAAGAGCTTGCCGCCGTATCGCATCCGCTGTCGGATTGGCCCGACGCGCGATGCGACGAGAATTTCTGTGGATTGGCAGCCCAAGACGGCACCACGATCCTGATTGCCAAGGGCTTTGTACGACCTGAGGCAAAGAGCCTTGCCGCCGCCTGCGCGCAAAGCGACATTGTGATTGCCGAGAATGCATGGCCGGACATCTGCCGCCCGCGTTGGCTGAAACTGGATGGTCGGGAATTGTCGCGTCGCGGTGGTGCGGCTCTCGATTTCAAAAGCCGCACCGTCCGATATGTCCGTCCGGTCGGCGACCGGCACGGTTGGTGAAGCGGTGCTTAGTGGTAGCGCCGCAGCAGTCCGGCCAGGCGACCCTGCACCTGAACCTCACTCGGCGCATAGATCTGCGCTTCGTACGATGCATTGGCAGGATCGAGGCGTACCATGCCGTTTTCGCGACGCAAGTACTTCAACGTCGCCTCTTCGCCGCGCACCAGCGCCACAATGATCTCGCCATCGCGGGCAACATCGGTCTTGCGGACCAGCGCGAAATCACCGTCGAAAATCCCGGCTTCGATCATCGAATCGCCCGAAACTTCCAGCGCATAATGCTCGCCAGCACCCAAAAGGGCCGCAGGCACGGGAAGGGTCTGCGAATCTTCCATCGCCTCGATCGGAACGCCCGCGGCGATCCGGCCATGCAGCGGGATCTCGATAACATCGTTGGCGGGCGAGGGCGCAGGAGCCTTGGCCTTCGGCATCTCCACCACATTCGACGGCGTCTTTTGCCGTGCGGTCCCGGTCACATCGTCAGGCTGCCGCAAGATCTCCAGCGCACGGGCGCGGTTCGGCAGGCGACGGATGAACCCACGTTCTTCGAGGGCAGAGATCAACCGGTGCACACCCGACTTCGATTTCAGGTCGAGCGCTTCCTTCATCTCCTCGAAAGAAGGCGAAATCCCGGTCTCTTCCAGCTTGTGCTGGATAAAATTGAGCAGTTCATGCTGTTTACGGGTCAGCATCGTCATTCCCCTATCCGTCGTTCAAATGCGAACGAATAAGGAACAATTAAGAAACAAAATCGGTATCGTCAAGCGGTCAGCGCCTATATGCGGATAACCGAGACCGGTTCCCCTGAGGCAACCGGTGCAGACGCTGCCGGTCGCACGATCAGGCAATCGGCATTCGCCAATGGAACGAGGGCCCCGCTGTCCTGTACCGAGACTGGCGCAACGCCATCGGGTCCGAACCGGCCGCGCAGAAATTCGGCGCGCTTGCCCGTGGCGGGTAGGGCGGAGCTGCTTGGCCAACTCTCCCCTACCGGCAAGGCGTTGCCTGCACCCTGCATGGCGCGAAGCAAAGGCAGGGCGAACAGATGAGCGGTTACGAATGCGGAAACGGGATTGCCGGGCAGGCCCAGCACGACTTGGGGCCCGCGCGTCGCCACCATGATCGGTTTGCCGGGCTTGATCGCGACGCGCCAGAAGTCGACGTCCGCGCCGATGGTCTTGAGCGCGGGCGCAAGCAGATCGTGATCGCCGACCGACGCGCCGCCGCTGGTGATCAGGATATCGGCATCGCGTGCCTGTTCCATCGCCTCGGACAGCGCCTCGATCCGGTCCGGCACGGGGCCGATGCGCCGGATGTTGCCAGTCAGCTGGGCGCAGAGTGCGGCCAGCATCGGACCGTTGCTGGCGGGGATCGCGCCGGGCGCGAGTGCTGTGCCGGGCAGAGCCAGTTCGTCGCCGCTGTCGATCACCGCCACTTGTGGCTGCCGATGCACGCTGACGGTGGCGTGCCCTCCGCTGATTGCCAAGGCCATGCGGGCGGGTGACATGCGCGATCCGCTGCCAAGCAGTTGCTCCGCTTTCGAAAAATCGAGACCCGCCTTCCGCACATGACGGTCGAGCGGCTCCGGCGGCTCACCTGCGAAACGCAAGGTATCGCCGTCCGCCGTGCAATCCTCTTGCACCAGAACGGCATCCGCGTCGTCGGGCAAAAGGGCGCCGGTTGAAATGCGGACTGTTTGGGTCGGTGCGACCGTGCCCTTGTATGGATGCCCAGCGGCGCTTTCGCCGACGATCCGCCATGGCCCCGGCATGTCGTGGGCTCTTATCGCCCAGCCGTCCATCGCCGATAGCGGCGAGGCGGGTTGAGTCCGTAGGGCCTTCACTGGTGCCGCAAGGTATCGACCAAGCGTCGCTTCCACCGGAAGCTGTTCGCTAGGTGTTAGCTTGGCGAGGTCCAGCAGACGCCGCTGTGCTTCCTCAAGGCTGAGCAGGGCTTTCAAAGCTCCAGGTCCTGATGACCCTCCGCGCGCCAGCGGCCGGATTTGCCGCCATCTTTTGCGATCAGGCGGACCTCTTCCAGGACCATGCCTTTGTCCAAGGCCTTGGCCATGTCGTAGATTGTAAGGAGTGCGACACAAGTGGCTGTCATCGCTTCCATTTCCACACCAGTCCTGGCGGAAATCGCGGCCATTGCAGTCACCCGAAGCGCATCATCCTCGAACGCAAAATCGACCGTCACCGAATCCAGCCCGATCGGATGGCACAGCGGGATCAATTCGCCCGTCCGCTTCGCCGCCATGATCCCGGCGATCCGCGCCGTGGCCAGCACATCGCCCTTCTTTACCGCACCGTCGCGGATCGCGGCGAGCGCTTCTGTCGACATGCGAATCCGTCCGCTGGCAACGGCTACACGGCGCGTTTCGGCCTTGCCGCCCACGTCGACCATGCGGGCGTTGCCCTGATCGTCGAGGTGGGTAAGCCCGCTCACGCCGCGCCTGTCATCAAGGTGCGGGTCGCCGTTTCGACATCGGCTTGCCGCATCAGGCTCTCGCCCACGAGGAACGTGCGCACGCCGGAATGCGACAGCCGCAGGCAATCGGTCTGGCTGCTAATTCCACTTTCACCGACCAATAGCGATCCTTCGGGGGCTAGCGGGGCGAGTCGCTCGGTGTTCGCCAGATCGGTGACGAAGGTGCGCAGGTCGCGGTTGTTGATGCCGATCAGACGAGATTTGAGCTGAGCCGCGCGTTCCATCTCCGCCTCGTCATGGACTTCGACCAGAACGTCCATTTCGCGTTCCATCGCGGCCATCTCGATTTCCCCCATCTGCGCATCGGACAGCGCGGCAACGATGATCAGGATTGCGTCGGCCCCGATCGAGCGGGCCTCGGCCACTTGCCACGGATCGACCATGAAATCCTTGCGCAGCACCGGCAGGGTGCAGGCCTTGCGCGCAGCGATCAGGTAATCCTCATGCCCCTGAAAAAAGGGCGCGTCAGTCAGAACCGAGAGGCAGGTTGCGCCACCGGCGGCATAATCGCGCGCATGATCTTCGGGGCTGAAATCTTTCCTTATGAGGCCTTTGGACGGAGAAGCTTTCTTCACTTCTGCGATCAGGGCGAACCCGTCGGCGGCAGCCTCGCGCAGGCGCGCCTCGAACCCGCGGACCGGTTCGCGGGTCAGCGCCTCTGCATCGAGGTCGGCCAGCGTAAGCGAGGCCTTTCGCTCTTTGACCTCTGCGCGTTTGGTGTCGCAGATTTCGATCAGTTTGTTCGTCATGCCTTTACCGTATCGATCCAGCAATTGAGCAGCGCGTTGGCCAGCCCCTTGTCGATGGCTTCGGCTGCTTCCTCCGCCCCGGCGGGTAAGTTGTCCGCTTCCCCCGCAACCCAAAGCGCGGCGGCGGCATTCAGCACGACCGCATCGCGATAGGCACCGGATTCGCCTTGTAACAGACGGCGCAGTGCCAATGCGTTATAATCGGGATCGCCACCCTTGATCGTGTCGAGTGGATGACGGGCAAGTCCTGCATCCTCTGGCACCAATTCGGCGGGCGCATCGAATCCGACGCCTTCGACCCGACTCGGCCCGGCGATCGAGAGTTCGTCCAGACCTTCCATTCCCGAAACCACCAGTGCGCGGTCTGTGCCCAGCAAACGCATCGCTTCGGCATAAAGCGGTACGATATCGGGGTGCGCAACGCCGACCAGCTGGTGGCGGACGCTTGCCGGATTAGCCAGAGGACCAGTCAGGTTGAAGATCGTGCGCCGGCCCAAGGCCTTGCGGATCGGTGCGATGCGGGCCAGCGCCGGATGGTGCGCCTGTGCGAACAGGAAGGCGATGCCCAGATCGGGCAAGGTTGCCTCAGCCTGATGTCCTGCGCGGGCAAGGTCCAGACCCAGCGTTTCCAGCGTATCCGCACCGCCAGCCTTGCTCGAGGCCGCGCGGTTGCCGTGTTTCGCCACGGGCACGCCGCAAGCGGCGACCACAAGGGCGACGGCGGTCGAAACGTTCAGCGAGTGCTGCCCATCGCCGCCTGTGCCGCAGACGTCGATGGCGTTGTCGGGTGCGGCAACGGTAAGCATCCGCGCACGCATCGCGCGAACTGCGCCGGCGACTTCCTCTGCAGTCTCGCCGCGATCAGCCATCTCAACCAACAGGTCGGCAATCGCATCGTCGACCATCTGCCCATCGAGCATCTGGCCGAACAGCGCCTCTGTCTCCGCCATCGAATAACTCATGCAAGGGCCGCCTTGTCGGGGGCCTTAGCCTCGATCCCGCAGATCGTCAGGAAGTTAGCCAGCAGCGCATGACCGTGTTCGGTGGCGATGCTCTCGGGATGAAACTGCACGCCGTGGATCGGCAGTTCGGCATGGCGAAAGCCCATCGCATGGGTGCCGTCCTCGCCCGGGCGCGGCGTGGTGGCGTTTACAACGAGGCTTTCGGGAATGTCCTCCACCACCAGCGAGTGATAGCGCGTCGCGATGAAGGGCGAGGGCAGCCCCGCGAAGACACCGCTCCCGTCATGATCGACCGGGCTGGTCTTGCCATGCATCAACCCGCCCCGCACGACCCGCCCGCCGAAATGCTGTCCGATGGACTGGTGGCCAAGGCATACGCCCAACAATGGCTTGCCCGCGTCGGCGCACGCGGCGACGAGGTCGAGGCTGATGCCTGCCTCAGTCGGGGTACAAGGGCCGGGCGAGATCAGGAAGCCGCTCGCATCGCTGCGGATCGCCTCTGCCGCCGACATCGCGTCGTTGCGCACGACATCGACGGTTGCCCCCATTTCCATCAGGTAATGGACAAGGTTCCAGGTGAAGCTGTCGTAGTTGTCGATGACGAGAATGCGGCTCATGCGCCTGCCTTTGGCGATTTATGCACGACGATCAAGGGGCCAAGCGGCGGTGCCCCGTCCTTTCGCGCTTCTTCAGGATACCACAAGGCGGAAACCGCGCCATCCAGATAAAGCGCGTTCGGCGTTTTGGCTTCATCCCGAAAGAACCGTGCGAAGCGTCCGAAACTGACGAGATCGTCGCTGATGACGAAGTGGACGTGACCTTGATCGTCCACGCCGGCGCCGTTGCGGAAATGCTTTGATGCGCCGTTCCCGGCGAAGTCGGGATGCAGTTCGCCGTCGATTACCAGCATAGGGCCGGACTGCGTGGCATAGGGCGGGGGCGCAGCCATCTCCAGCGATGCAAAATGATCGCTGGTGTCGACATGCCAGGTTTGGTCGCCACCCCAGAATACGCCGTTCGGCAGCATATGGAAATTGCCGGGGCCATCGTTGCCGTTCAGGGCGTGAACTTCCTTGCCATCGATTGCGAGCAGACCGATGGGCTGGCCGTCATCGTCGAACATCCCGGCGTTCATCGCGAGGTGGACGGTATCCACTGGGGCTTCGGCCTCCAGCTTCGCGAAACTGCGCAGCGGTTTGCGGTCCGCACCGTTCAGTACCAGCTCGATCCGCGCTTTCGCCGGATCTACGGTGCAGTGCGTGAAGCGGCTTCCCTCGAAGACCTCCGCCTTGCAGATCGGATCGCCCTTTGCCTGTTTGCCGGAATCGTCCGAACACGCGGCAAGCAGCAATACCGCCGCCGCAAACAGCCTCACTGCCCGTAACCGCCTTCGCGCGCGACGCGCAGGGCTTCCTTTGCAGCGGCGACCAAAGCGCGGGACTTCGCCTCGCACTCGCGCTGCTCATAGTCGGGATCGCTGTCGGCGACGATGCCCGCACCCGCCTGCATGTGCATCGTGCCGTCCTTCACCAACGCGGTGCGCAGGACGATGCAACTGTCCACCGATCCGTCTGGCGAAAAATAGCCGACACCGCCCGCATAGGCCCCGCGCGTTTCGCTCTCCAGCTCGGCGATGACCTGACACGCGCGAACCTTCGGCGCGCCGCTGACGGTGCCCGCCGGGAAACCCGCGAAGAGGGCGTCGACCGCGTCGTGCGACGGGTCCAACTGGCCCACTACGTTCGAGACGATGTGCATCACGTGGCTGTAGTTTTCGACCATGTAGCTGTCGGTCACGCGAACGCTGCCCTTGCTGGCCACCCGGCCGACGTCGTTGCGGCCCAGATCGAGCAGCATCAGGTGCTCGGCCCGTTCCTTCGGATCAGCCAGCAGGCTGTCGCGATTTGCGCGATCTTCTACCGCATCTTTGCCGCGCGGGCGCGTTCCGGCGATGGGCCGGATCGTGACCTCGCCATCGCGCACGCGTACCAGAATCTCCGGGCTCGACCCGATCAGGGCAAAGCCCGGCAGGTCGAGGAAGTAGAGGAACGGTGAAGGATTGATCCGCCGCAATGCGCGATAGAGCGAGAGCGGCGGCAGCGGGAAGGGCGTGGTGAACCGCTGGGCCAGCACGACCTGAAATATATCGCCCGCCGTGATGTAGTCCTTGGCGGCCAGCACCATCTCGCGATAACGGCCCGCAGGCAAGATTGGGTTGAGCGTGGGTTCGGGTACATCGTCGGGGCAGGGCTGTGCCGGAACGCGGGCGGCGGCCAGTTTTGCCAGGCACTCGTCTATCCGATCGCGGGCATGATCCACTTCGGCATAGGGCTCGCGCTCGCTTGGCCAGATCGGCGCGATGCAGAACAGCGCGTCCTGCAACCGGTCGAACACCAGCACCAGCGTCGGGCGCGCGAACAGCATATCGGGAACGTCGAGATCGCTCTCCGCCGGGCGGGTGATCGTCGGCTCGACAAGTGCAATCGTCTCGTACCCGAAATAGCCGACCAGACAGGCCAGCGCCCCCGGCAGCGGGTCTGGCACGTCGAATCGGCATTCCTCGGCCAGTGCACGCAGCGCGGTCAGCGGATCGGCATCGAGCGGTGCAAAGGCCTCGCGATCATGCCGCCATTCCCGATTGACCTCGGCCTTGTCGACGCGGGCGCGGAAAACGAGATCGGGGTCGAGGCCCAACAGGCTGTAGCGACCGCGAACCTCGCCGCCTTCCACCGATTCCAATAGAAAATCACCGCGGCCTGGCTCAATCAGTTTGACCGCCGCCGCAACCGGCGTGTCGCAATCGGCCACAACCTTCCGCCAGACGACGCCCGGCCGCCCCGCCACCAGTTCGGCGAGCGCATGTTGGTCCCAATCGCGGTCGGTCATCGGGCCTGCCATTACCTTGGATCAGCGGTTGCCGGTCAACTGGTCGGTCACGGCTTTGATCGCCGTTTCGTTGCGCGTCACGCCCATGTCGTCGCGGATCGCGCGGGTCAGCTGCTCACCCAGCTCGCCACCGGTGACGGGGCCTAGCTGACGACGCGTGGCGAGCACCAGCGGATCGTCGGCCTTGATATCCGGCGTTTCGATTTCATCCAGGTCGATGATGAACCAGCCCATATTGCGCGGCGCTTCCAGTTTCTTGGTCGAACCCTTGGCCATCGTGAACATCAGGGCGAGGGCCGGGGGTACCTGCTGGCCGCTGCTCATCAGTTGCTGGCGCGATAGCGAAATCGGGTCGAGTGGCGGCGTGGGCTTGCCGACATCGGCCAGCGCTTTGGCCGGGGCCGTACCTTTCTTCACGGCGGCGAGCATTTTGTTCGCGGCGGCCTCTGCCTGCTTGGACCCTTGCTCAAGCCGATAGACACGCTCCAGCGTGGGCTTCAGCTCTGCAAAAGGCGGCGGGGCGCTGGGCGTGATCTTGCCAGGGGCGAAGACGATGTAAGACTGGCCGTCGGCGGCAACCGCGATCTGCGGATCGCTGCCTTCCGACATTGCGTAAACTGCCGGGACGACGCGCTGAACAGTGGCATCGGGGGCCGTGCCGTTGCCGAATGGCTGCCCATCGGCCAGCAGCGGATCGGTCGTGCGGACTTCGCCACCGAACGACTTCGCCACTTCGCTAATATTCGCGCCACCGTTCAGCTGCGATTCGATGTCCGAAGCGCGCTCTGCCAGTGCGGCCCGGCGTTTTTCCTCGGTCACTTTTGTGGCGATCTCTCCGCGCACCTGATCCAGCGAGCGGTCGCCGCTGACGTTCACCGCGTCGACGCGCATCAGGTACCAACCAA
Source organism: Croceicoccus naphthovorans (assembly GCF_001028705.1). Taxonomy (NCBI): domain Bacteria; kingdom Pseudomonadati; phylum Pseudomonadota; class Alphaproteobacteria; order Sphingomonadales; family Erythrobacteraceae; genus Croceicoccus; species Croceicoccus naphthovorans. The sequence goes on from NZ_CP011770.1 coordinate 1,613,577, forward strand.
GCGGACCGCGTACCGGACCGGCAATGGCGCCGTTCGCGGCATCGTAGGTGGCCTGCGTCACGGCGGCAGAGGTCTTGGAGGCTAGATCGGCGCGATCTTCCGCCTCTACGATCGCCGTCGAAAGCCCCTTGGCCTGCGCCACCGCCCCCAGCTGCGAGGGATTGGAGACTTCGGCCAGAACCGCGTTCGCCGCGGCCTCGGTCGGCAGGACCAGCTGTGTCAGCGTGCGCCCTTCCTTGCCGCGATACTGGTCGCGATCCTGCTCATAACGCGCGGCGATCTCCGCATCGGTCGCCGCCATATCGCCCAGCACCGCATCGTCCAGCACGGCATAGCGCACCGTCCGCCGTTCGGGCAGCGAGAATCGCGCACGATTGGCCGAAAGATAGGACTGCAATTTCGCGTCCGTCACCTGAACATCTGCGGCATAGGCAGCCGAAGGGATAAAGGCGACCGACCCCTTGCGCGTTTCGTTCAACAGCCGTGCATATTGCATCGCCAGCTTTTCGGGCATCCGCGAACCGATCTGCGCGGGCAAAAGCATCATGCGGGCGGACAGGCCCTGCTCCAGATCTTCGCGCAGCAGCTTTTCGCTGATTCCCCGCTGTTGCAGGGCGGCGATGTAGGCCTCTTGGCTGAACTTGCCGTCCGGGCCCTGGAATGCGGGGATGTCCTTGATCTCGCTACCCACCAGCGAATCGCCTATGCGGACGCCGTTATCCAGCGCAAAGGCATATATCGCGAGCCGTTCCTCCATCTGGTCCAGCACGCCTTCGGCCGCGCCGCCGTCCAGAAATTCAGCCATCGTGAGCGTGGGATTTTCCTGCCGCGCCCGTTCGAACGCGCCATTCAGCGTTTCGCGATAGGTACTTGTGGAAATACGCTGATCGCCGACCGTGGAAACCTTCTCGCCACCCGCGATGCCGCCAAAGCTCGAGCCGGTGATATCGGCACTGGCAAAGGCCAGCGCGATCAGGCCCACGAAGCCAAGGGTCAGCACCAATCCCAGAGGTGATTGGAAAATCTTGCGAAATGTCTGGATCATGCGTCCTGAATCCGTCGAACCGAGTAAGGCGCGGCATTGCTGCCGCCGTTGTTGCGCGCCGCTCTAGACCGCTGGTCGCGGCGCTGCAACCGATCGCGCGATGGTGCTTTGACAGAGCGACCTGCTTGGGCTAGCCGCCACCCCCGCCCTCGATGTTCGGGGGCAGGGGGCTTAACAGGTTTCAGGCAGGTTTCACGGAAGGGGCACATGAGCCAGCGCTACTACATCGTAGGCAATTGGAAGATGAACGGGATGCGGGCCGCCTTGTCAGAGGCGCGCGCGATCGACCGGGCTGCCCAGCGCCTGCCAAAGGTGGAGGTTGCCCTTGCCCCGCCGGTCACCCTTATCGCCGCCATGCGGGAAAGCCTGAACGGTATCGGCGTCGGCGCGCAGAACTGCCACCACGCCGAAAAGGGCGCACATACCGGCGATCTGGCCGCGTCCATGCTGCGTGAGGGCGGGGCCGATTTCGTGATCGTCGGTCACTCCGAACGGCGGGCCGACCACAACGAGACCAACGAGATGGTCAAGGCCAAGGCCGAAGCGGCGCAGGGTGTCGACATGGGCGTGATTCTCTGCGTCGGCGAATCCGAAGCCGAACGTGATTCGGGCGAGGCCGAGGAAATCGTCGCGCGCCAGCTGGCCGCATCATTGCCCGATAACGCACAGCGTCTGTCGGTCGCCTATGAACCGATCTGGGCCATCGGCACCGGCCGCGTGCCGCAGACTGGCGATGTCGCCAAGATGCACAGGCGCCTGCGCGAAGTGCTGGTCGAAAAGTATGGCGACGAGGAAGGGGCCGAGGTTCGCATCCTCTATGGCGGTTCGGTAAAGGGCGAGAATGCTGCCGAATTGCTGGCCGTGCCCGAAGTCGGCGGTGCGCTTGTCGGCGGGGCCAGCCTGACGGCGGACGGTTTCGTCCCGATCGTCGTCGCCGCGTCCGAACAGGACTGAGGCACAAAGCTGACGCCCGCACGGCTTGCACCGCCTGATCGCAGGGGGTAAGGGCGGCGGCAATACATCCGATTTTCTGTCAGGTTTATCCGTAATGTCGCTTTTCCTGTTTCTCACCGTGGTCCAGGCGCTGGTTGGCGCGGGACTGGTCGGCGTCGTTCTTGCGCAGCGTTCGGAGGGTGGCGGCCTAGGCGTCGGCGGCAGCCCGTCGGGCCTGATGAGCGCGCGCGGCGCGGCGGACTTCATGACCCGCGCGACGACGATACTGGCGACGATTTTCGTGATCCTGTCGATCGCATTGGCCGCAGTCTCGGTGGAAACGACTTCGGGTGGCGACGTCGACACCTCGCTCGATCGTAGCTTGCCGATCAATGATCCGCTGGCTCCGGCGGCGGGCGACTCCGTCGCTCCGGCTCCGGTTGAGAGCGCGGCACCGGCTTCCGACGATCCGCTTGCGGGTGCTGCCAGCGAATAATTCCGGCGCGAAGGCCCCTGCTAACGCGTTTTTCCGATTTTTTGTGCAAACCGGCGTCCGCATCGCTTGCGGCGAGGCGCGCCTATTGATTAAGGCCCGACTCCCATGGCGCGGTACATATTTATCACCGGCGGCGTGGTCTCCTCGCTCGGCAAAGGTCTCATGGCGGCAAGCCTCGCAGCGCTGCTGCAGGCGCGCGGGTACAAGGTTCGCATCCGCAAGTTCGATCCATATCTGAACGTCGATCCGGGGACGATGAGCCCCTATCAGCACGGCGAGGTTTTCGTGACCGACGATGGAGCGGAGACCGACCTCGACCTGGGGCACTATGAACGCTTCACCGGCGTTTCGGCGCATCAGGGCGATAACATTACGTCTGGCCGGATTTACCAGTCGATCATCGCCAAGGAACGGCGCGGCGATTATCTGGGTGCGACGGTGCAGGTGATTCCGCACGTCACCGATGCGATCAAGGAATTCGCGTTGGCCGATACCGAAGGGCTGGACTTCGTGCTCTGCGAATTCGGCGGCACCGTCGGCGATATCGAGGGGCTGCCCTTCATCGAGGCGATCCGCCAGCTGCGCAACGAGCTTCCGCGTGAGGATACTTGCGCGATCCACGTGACGCTGGTGCCTTATATCAAGGCGGCAGGCGAACTGAAGACGAAGCCGACGCAGCACTCGGTGCGCGAATTGACGTCTCTAGGCGTGCAACCCGACGTGCTGCTCTGTCGTTGCGAACAACCGCTGCCAGAGGGTGAGCGCCGCAAGATCGCGCAATTCTGTAACGTCCGGCCAGAGGCGGTCATCCCCGCGCTGGACGCCAGCAGCATCTATGCTGTCCCGCTGCAATACCATGCCGAGGGTTTGGACGACGAGGTGCTACGCCATTTCCGCATGACCGCCCCAAGCCCCGAGCTGGCAACGTGGCACGACATTGTCGATCGCTATGAAAACCCGGAAAGCGAAGTGACCATCGCGGTCGTCGGCAAATATGTCGGCCTGCCCGACGCCTACAAGTCATTGAACGAGGCGCTGATTCACGGCGGCATGGCCAACCGGGTGAAGGTGAAGATCAACTGGATCGATGCCGAGCTGTTCGAACAGGACGACAGCGACATCATCGCCCAGCTTGAACCGATGCATGGCATCCTCGTCCCCGGCGGTTTCGGCACGCGCGGCAGCGAGGGCAAGATCGAGAGCGTACGCTTTGCCCGCGAACGCAACGTGCCGTTCTTTGGTATCTGCCTCGGCATGCAGATGGCCTGTGTCGAAGGCGCGCGGAACACCGCCGGGATCGTGGGTGCTTCGTCGACCGAATTTGGCGAGACTTCCGAACCCGTGGTCGGCATCATCACCGAGTGGATGACTGCAGAGGGTCTTGAACAGCGCGCCGCCGACGGTGACCTTGGCGGCACGATGCGGCTTGGTGCCTATCCGGCGAAACTTTCTGGCAACAGCCAGGCGGCCTCGATCTATGGCTCCGGCGATATCTCCGAACGCCATCGCCATCGTTACGAAGTCAACGTGGCCTACAAGGACCGCCTCGAAGACGGCGGCCTGATCTTTTCCGGCATGTCACCCGACGGATTGCTGCCTGAAATCGTCGAGCGTCCCGACCACCCGTGGTTCGTCGGCGTGCAGTTCCACCCAGAGTACAAGAGCCGCCCGTTCGATCCGCATCCCCTGTTCGCAGGGTTTATCGGCGCGGCGCTGGAACAGTCGCGACTTGTGTAATTTCCCTTAGATTTCGCGTAATTCTGCGGTTTTTTCGGAAAACACTTGCGAAGCGCCCGTCTGATTGAGTAGCCCCTTCCTTACAAGAAATGTTAATCTGGCGGGCAGGACGGATCGGCTCGCGCAGGTTTCGGGATTTTCCGATCCCCTCGGGACGGACAACGGGGCGCGTCACACCGATGCAGACGGTCGATATCAGTCGCTTGGGCGACCTGCTGCCGCAAGGCAGCCTGTTCGCCGATTGCTCTGATGAAGAGCTGGGCGAGATCGTCGCGCGTGGACAAGTGCGCCAGTTCCCCGCTGGTAAGGAAATCATGGCACAGGGGGAGGAGGGCGATGCCCTGTTCATCCTGCTGTCGGGCACGGCGCGGGTCAGCGTGTTGGCCGCCAATGGGCGCGAAATCGTGCTGGATTATGCCGAGGCGGGTGAGGTTCTGGGCGAGATCGCGATGATCGACGGCGGACTGCGCACGGCCAGCGTCCACGCGTTCACCGAGTGCGAGGCGCTGCGCCTGACGCGCGGGGCTTTTGCGGAATTGACCGAGCGGCATCCGCAAATGGCAATGCGCTTGATGCAGGCACTGGCGCGCAGGCTCCGCCAGACGAACCTGACGATCGAGGCGGAGCGGGCCTATACCTCCGGTCCGCGTCTTGCCCGGTTTCTGCTGCGGCTGATGATCGGCGGGGCCGAAGATGGGCAATCCGCAGACGGGGGCGCGCGTTTGCGACTTGCGCTAAGTCAAGGCGAGCTTGGCAACTTTGCGGGTATGTCCCGCGAACAGATCAATCGCCAGCTTTCGGCATGGGTCGATTGCGGCATAGTTGCCCTAAATCAGGGCAGAGTTACCATTCTGGACCGCGAAGCGCTGATAGATATCGCGGAAGAATGGTAAGAGTGTTATAAGGGCTTGCTTCCCCGGGGTGACTGTCTTTCTGCGACCCGGATAGTCATTCTGAGGGGCAAGGCGGCGGTGACGTCGCGGGGGCGCGATCTTCGGATCCGCCCCCATTTCTTTGCGGGCACGCGCTTTACATCAATCGCCAAAGAAAAAGGGCGCGACCGCAATGGCCGCGCCCTCTTGTTTACGTAAGGATGGACAGGCTCAGGCGGCCTTGTCTTCGCCCTTGTTGCCGTCGACGACCTTCAGCGGCTTGGTGCCGTTGATCGCGATGGTCTTGGGCTTCATCGCCTCTGGCACTTCGCGTTCAAGGTCGATCACCAGCAAGCCGTCGGCCAGTTGCGCGTCCTTTACCAGCACGAAATCGGCCAGCTCGAAGCGGCGTTCGAATGCGCGCTGTGCGATGCCGACATGCAGGAACTCGCCCTGTTCGGCCTCCTCGGCCTTGCGACCTTGGACGACGAGCAGGTTCTGCTGTGCGGTAATCTCGATATCCTCTGGCTTGAAGCCGGCGAGGGCGAGGGTGATGCGATAGGTATCTTCGCCGCGACGTTCGATGTTGAACGGCGGATAGTTGTCGCCCTGGCTGGCCCGGCCCGTATTCTCGAGCAGGTCGAACAGCCGGTCGAACCCGACGGTGGTGCGGCGATAGGGGGTGAAATCAAAACGGTTCATCTTGCAAATCCTCCAACAGAAGCAATTCACTGGTTTGCCGATCGTGTCGCCAGACCCCGTGGGCATCCGGCCAATCGGCTGCGAACTGGCAAAAGCACCCTTGCGGCGTGCCCTGCCGATGATCATGTGGTGTCAGGAACAGATCGGTTCAAGAGGGTTTTGAAACCCGCAAGAGCCCAGGAAATTAATTGCAGAAAGGACCCAGCGTGGCCGCAACCGAAGGTGCCCCAAAGATCGAGATCTATACCCAGTTCGGGTGCCCATATTGCCACCGCGCCATCGCGCTATTGAAGAACAAGGGCGTTGAATTCACCGAATACGACACCACGATGGACCGCGCCAAGCGTGCCGAGATGGTCGAGCGAAAGCCGGGTGCCCGCACGGTTCCGCAGATCTTTATCGATGACAAGGCAATTGGCGGCAGCGACGATCTGGCCGCGCTGGATCGGGCGGGCGAGCTCGATCCGCTGCTGGGGCTCTGACCCGGGCGATGGCCGACGCACCTGTCACGATTGCGCTGTATCAGGCGAATACCGGGATCGACCCTGCCGCCAATGCGCAGGCGCTTGTCGCTGCGATCCAAGAGGCAAAGGCGGGTGGGGCGCAGATGCTGTTCACGCCAGAGATGTCGGGATTGCTGGATCGTGACCGTAAGCGGGGCAGCCAGCATATCGTAGACGAGAACGCCGATCCTGTTCTTGCGGCTGTAAGCGATGCTGCAAAAGCGGCGGGGATTTGGGTCGCCATCGGATCGCTAGCCGTGCGCGGCGAAGGGGAGCGTTTCGCCAATCGTTCGTTTCTCGTGACGCCCGAAGGCAAAATCGCCGCGCGGTATGACAAGATCCACATGTTCGATGTGGATCTGGATACCGGCGAAAGCTGGCGCGAATCGAACGCCTACGAACCCGGTAAGGCGGTGGTCACGGCGCAGACGCCGATCGGCCGATTGGGCCTCGCGGTCTGTTATGACATTCGCTTTCCCGCGCTGTTTGCCGCGCTGGGCGATGCGCGGTGCGATGCAATCGCTCTGCCTGCTGCGTTTACCGTGCCTACCGGCAAGGCACATTGGGAACTGATGCTCCGCGCCCGCGCGGTTGAGGCCAGCGCCTATGTTATCGCCGCCGCGCAGGTCGGGCGGCACGAAGACGGGCGCGAGACCTATGGGCATTCGATGGTCGTCGATCCTTGGGGTACGGTTGTGCTGGACATGGGCGGCAATGGGCCGGCCGTCGGCTTTGCCCGGATCGACCCGTCCCGGATCGCCGAAGTGCGTCGCCAGCTTCCCAGTCTTGCCAACCGCCGCGAAATCCCTAAGTCGCAGGCATCATGATCGTATTCGATCTTTCTTGCCGCGATGGCGGCCATCGATTCGAGGCGTGGTTTCGCTCTTCGGACGATTTCGCGCGTCAGGACGAAATGGGCCTGCTCTGCTGCCCAGAATGCGGCTCGCCCAATGTCGGCAAGGCTGTGATGGCCCCTGCAGTCGGGCGTAAAGGCAATCAGGTTGTAGAGGCCCCGATCAGACGGCCCGATCCGGCACCGGATTCGCAATCCGTGCCCATGACGGGATCGCCGCCCGCACCGGTCGCCAATATCACGCCCGAAGTGCGCGAGGTTTTTGCCAAACTGGCCGAAGTGCAGAAGGCGGCGCTGGAAAAATCCCGCTGGGTGGGCGGTGAATTTGCCGAGGAGGCGCGTGCGATCCATTATGGAGAGCGCGATGCGGAAGCGATCCACGGCCAAGCTACGCGCGAAGAGGTGGAGGACCTGATCGACGAGGGCGTCGAGATCGCTCCGCTGCTATTCCCGCTGACCCCGCCCGACGCGGTAAACTGAAGCCTGCAATACAACTGGTTGTCAGGCTGACACGCGCAGACTAAACGCGCTTGCGGGGCGCCCGTAGCTCAGCAGGATAGAGCACCAGATTCCTAATCTGGGGGCCACAGGTTCGAATCCTGTCGGGCGCACCACAATGCCTAATTTATGGCGCATTATCAGTGCCTTTTGCTTTGTTAGCCAAAACAGGATTCGCAGCGTTAGCCAAATACTGGCTAGCCAGTTCAGCCATCTTGGCTTGCTCCGCTTCACGGGTGTATGCATCTTATGACGGGTCGACGATAAGCCAATGCGGAAGCGGGCACAGGGCGTTTAACAACGTCAATCCGGTCGAGAAAGTGGGCGTTCTTTCCTCCACCGGGGCTATTGTATAGCCAGCCAGTTCGGCATCTCCAGCCTATTACCGAGTGACGGTTTCTGCTGCCAACGACACCAGTTTCACGGTATCGGATACGGACAGTGCGGGGGGTACGTCGGATACATCGCCATGAATTTCGGGGGCCACGCTTCTGCTAAGGCTGGGGTGATAGACAGTCAGACCGCCACGGGATCGCAGAGCCTGACGCTTTCAGGAGCGGGCATTACGCCTCGCTTCATGATGCTGGCCGAAACGATGCTATCGGTGACGTGACCCCCTGATTTTCCTCCAGTCTCGATTAGAGTCCGGCCCTGACAGAAGGACGGACGAGATGAAGCGAACGAGGTTTACAGAAGAGCAGATCATCGGCGTGCTGAAGGAGGCCGAGGCTGGCGCGAAGACCGCTGACCTGGCCCGGCAGCACGGGGTGTCGGAAGCGACGATCTACAACTGGAAGTCGAAGTATGGCGGGCTGGAGGTGTCCGAGGCCCGGCGGCTGAGGGAGCTTGAGAGCGAGAACGCGAAGCTCAAGCGGCTGCTGGCCGACACGATGCTGGACAACGTGGCGTTGAAGGATCTGCTGGCAAAAAAGTTCTGACGCCCGCCGCCATGCGGGAAGCTGTGGCTCATCTCCGGGCCTGCCACGGGATGAGCGAACGGCGGGCGTGCCGTGTCATCGATGCCGATCGCAAGAGCGTGCGTTACCGTTCCACCCGGGACGATGATGCGGGTCTGCGTGAGAAGCTGCGCGAGCTGGCCAACCAGCGCCGCCGGTTCGGCTATCGCCGTCTGCATATCCTGCTGCGCCGTGAGGGGATCATGATCAACCGGAAGAAGACCCAGCGGCTCTACAAGGAGGAGGGTCTGGCGGTGAGGCGGCGACGCAGCCGCAGGCGTGCTGTCGGGACCAGATCTCCTGCTCCGGTTCTGGCCCTGCCGAACCAGCGCTGGAGCCTCGACTTCGTGCACGACCAGATGGCGTCGGGCAGGAGGTTCCGTGTGCTCAACGTGGTCGATGACGTGACCCGGGAGTGCCTGGCAGCGGTGCCGGACACGTCGATCTCTGGTCGCCGTGTCGTTCGCGAGCTGACCGAGCTGATCGCCCAGCGTGGCAAGCCCGGCATGATCGTCAGCGACAACGGAACCGAGCTCACCAGCAACGCCGTGCTGGCATGGTGCGGCGAGATCGGCGTCGAGTGGCATTATATCGCGCCCGGAAGGCCGATGCAGAACGGCTATGTCGAGAGCTTCAACGGTCGCATGCGGGACGAACTGCTCAACGAGACGCTGTTCTTGAGCATGGCCCATGCCCGTGTCGAGATCGCTGCCTGGGTGGATGATTACAACCGGGAGCGACCGCACTCATCGCTTGGCTACGCAACACCGGCGGCGTTCGCCGCCGAACTGAATAAGCAATGGCCTGCTTCGCTACGCCCTACGGGCTCCGCTACGCAGGCCATTGCTTCAACCGCGCTTATGCGCAAAACAACCGCCCGGCTCTAATCCCAGCTGGGGGAAAGCTGGGGGTCACGTCACCGCCTCGCGGCGGGTCTCCTCGACATTGGCAGGTTGCGGCATCATCCGTCAGGTATACCCGATCAGAAGAGGCGCTTGGTAACGGAAAGCCGAACGTTGCGCGGCTCGTCCACAGGAACGTAGGTATCGGTGGAAGTGGTGTTGTAGTTGCGCCGATCGAACACATTGCGCACGCCCAGGTTCACGTCGAACCCGGCAACGGTGACGAAAGCGTTCAGGTCGACCTGCCGCGCCGCCGGCACGACATACTGTCCCAGCCGATCGGCATAGGAACTTGACCGACCGTAAAGCCCCGCTGCGAACCCGCCACTGATATCGTCCGACAGGCGGGTGCGGTAGGTCGTGTAGAGGCTGTAGGTATCCTGCGGCTGGCGCGCCACGTCCGTCTGGAAGGACGTTACCGTCAGCAACTTGAAATTAGTGTGCGTATAAGAGCCCAGAACGGTCCAGCCCGGCAGGATCTGTCCGGCGACATTGACGTCGAAACCGCGCCCGCGCTGACCAGGGGCGGATACGAAGCCGATCGCGGGTCCTCTAAAGTCTATCGTGTTGTCCTGCTGGATATCGAAGTAGGACGCGTTGATCGTCGCCCTTTCGCCAAACAGGTCAAGCTTGACGCCCGCTTCCTTGTTGGTCGTCTCGATATTCGGCAGGATGTCGCCATTCAGGCTTTGCGTGAATACCGCCTGTTCGCCGCGCGAATAGTTGGCGTAAAGCGACAACCAATCAGTCGCGTCGAAGATAATACCCGCATTGGGCGTAATGCCGTTCTCTTTTTGCGGAACGCCCGGCGGGATGCCGGGGATCAGGAACGTGATCGACGTTTCGAACCAGTTCTTGCGCAGGCCGCCGATCAGCTTGACCATCCCGAAATCGAGCAGTGCCTGGCCGTAGACCGCTTCCTGCTTGCCCTTGCTCTCGAAGAGAGGATCACCCAGTGGTGGGAAGGGAATCACCGGAACAGTGGTATTCTCGCCAAGCGGCGGATTGACGATTTGAATATAGTCGCTGCCGCTGCGCTGTACGGTCGTGCCGGAGCTGTAATTGTATCCGACGTTGAACTTTGCGTTCAGGAAATCTCCGATATCCGCCGTGACCCGGACGAACCCATCGAAGGAATCCGTTTTGCCTTTTTGCTGAGAGCCGCTGTACGCCAAGGTCAGCCCGTTGCGACCGTACCCCAGCGACGGCGCTTGCGCCAAAAGCGTGACGTCGTCGTGCAATCCGCGCGCGACGATCTCGATGCCGGGGACGATCTGGCGCGTCAGGTCGAAATAAAAGCGTGCGGTTTTCGCCTCCAGATCGGCGTCGGGCGAATAGATCGGGATCGAAGGATCGCGCTCGACGATTTCGCCCGTGGTGCGGTCGAACAGGGTATATGCCCCGATCCCCGTCTCTGATTCGGAAAGGCTTGCGCCCAAGATTATATCGGTCAGCCGGTCCTTGAAACGCAGCGTCGGGGCAAACAAGGCGTCATCGTTACCAGTGTAGCCGCCATAATTGTGATCCATCGTCTGCTTGCTGGCAATGACGCGGGCCGAAAGCTTGCCATTGTCGGTGATTGCGGTGTTGCCATCGATCACGCCGCGCACCAGCCCGAAGGAGCCGACGTCGAGGCTGACCGCGAGCCGCGGGTCGGCGCTCGGCTTCTTGGTCACCACGTTGACGTTGCCGCCCAGGTTGTCGAACCCGGCCAGAAGGGCATCGGGACCTTTCAGGACTTCAACCCGCTCGATATTGGCAATCGGTTGGTCCGCGCCCGCGTTTACGCCATACTGCGACCCGGTCGACAGGCCGTTGACGAGGCCAGAGGCGGCAAAGCCGCGCACGGTGTACGACGCGCCGCTGTTCGGGTTGTTCAACTGCGCCGACACGCCGCCCGCGTTGCGCAGGATGTCGGTAATGTTGAGCGCCTGCTGCTCCTCGATCGTCTTGGCGGAGATGACCTGCGTGTTGCGCGGCTGATCGCGCAGGCTGAGGCCGTTGCGGTCCGAGGTGGAGGTCTGGCGCACGAGGATGCTCGTTTCGGCCTCGTCACGGCGTGCCCTGACTACAATGCCGTTGACGACGGTCAATCCACCATTGTCATCGGGGAGCACAGCAAGATTCGTGGCTCGGATGGCGGCGCGTACCGCGGCATTTGCGCCTATGGCGCCGCTGACGGGCTGCGAGGTCACGCCGCGAACCGCGTCGGGATCGAAATCCACCGGGGTGTTGGTCCGTTCGCCAATCGTGCGCAGCGCATCGGCCAGGGGCATGGCGGGCAAGTCGATTGACGCGGCCTGTTGCGCCATGGCGGACGTCGGCGCGGTGGCGGCCGCAGCCATGATGCCAAGGCTTGCGGCCCCGAGCAGAGAGTGGATTCTGGCAGTCATATGCAACATGGATAGACCTCCTTGATAGCCAAACGACAGCCCCGTGCGAGTGCAAGCACCCGCCCGCCAAAGCGGAACACCGGTTACTGGACGATGCTGCCTTGCGGCAGAAAAGGCAGTCGCTTCTCAATTCGGGTGCGACCGCAGCCGCGCCCCCCTGAACGACGGCGTTATTATAGCTGTGGCCCGACTTTGGCTTACCAGCGGGATCGTGCCGTCGTGGAAAGGCTATGCAGCGTTCGAGGTGCAGGCAAATTCGAAGTGCTCATGGACGTCATGAACGCGATCGATCACCTTGTTTCCTGGCGGTGTTGGTGAAGAGCGCAACATAGCTTTCAATCTGTTCGACAAACCACGCCACCATCGGATCGCGCCGCCGGTGCGCGGCCCACTGCGCGACGATCAATGTTACCTCCCTTTCGAAAGGAGCCGAAAGCACTTTCACCGGCATTGTTTCGGCAAAGTGCTGAAAAAGCCAGACGCTGCCAGTAGCGACGAGATCGCTGCCGATGACGATGGCGGGCAATGCGGCCTGCGAACTGGTGCGCATGGCGATACGGCGCGCGTTCAGCAATTCGACTGTGTGCGGGTTGACGGTGAGAACCGGCGTCCTTTCGTCACGAGCCACAACATGGCGTGCGGCACGGTATTCTGCGTCATCAATCTCGTACTGTCCGGCCAGCGAGGAATGGCCGGTCCAAATCATGCAGGACACATGTTCCGTCAGGATGGGCAAGGTTTCGAGTTCCGCCAATGCAACGTCTTGTGGTAGCAGAAGCAGGTCGGCCCCTCGATTGAGCGCTTGATGGGGTGCCGACAAATCGAGTGGAATGACGTCGACCGAAAGACCGGGGGCAGCGGCCAGCAGCCGTCGGACGACCGGCCCTAACAACATCTGCTCCACGACATCCGAAGCGGCAACGGTGACAGTGCCCAAACTTGTTAGCGGATCGAAGGACAGCGCGTAATTGAATACCCCATCTACGTCTCGTAGCACTCGTCGTACCTCACCTTTGAGCGCGAGGCCAAGCGGGGTGAGTTGCTGTTCGCCGCCCGCATGGATGACAAGGTCGTCGCTGAAATGTTCTCGCAGGCGGCGGAGCGCATGGCTCATCGCCGACTGGCTAAGCCGTACGCGGCGGCCGGCTTCTGTTAAAGTCGGGGCATGGAGGATTGCATCGAGCGGATATAGAAGATTGATATTAAGCCGCCGCACGGACTCGCCGTCACTTACTGATGGCGGTCCGCTCATTTCGTAGCCCGATCAAGCGGTCGCATCCCGTCCCTTTCAGAAGTGCCAAGCCGGCAAGCGCATTCTGGCTCGCGATCTTGGCGAATTCAAGTTGCCACGACTATCGCTGGGTAAAGGGGCCTCATCGTCAAGCTCCAATGCCAGGCGGGCGAATGTCGCCAGCCAATGCTCGCGACAGGTTGAGACCATCCAGATGCGCCAGCCGCCCATCGGTTCGATCGCTCAAATCCGCCGGCGTGTGCAAACACGCGAGATGGCGGGCAAAGGGATCCGGAAGGAACCGTGCAAACCAGTTTGAAAATTCTTCTTCGGCCAGGACATCGCGCATGAGGACCGCCTCTCACAGTGTCGCCGAGAGGGAATCCTCACCGCTCGGCTCCGCTGGCTATGCCGACAACGCACCTCTTTGGGGAAAATTGGGCGAGTAGGCGAAGGCAGGTTGCTAGCTGCCCCGGATCAGCCCGGACAAGCTATCTGCGCCGGTGCTCAAGGCTCAGCGAACCTGATGTCCGCCTTTCAGAAAATGGGCCGCGAGGCAGAACAACCGGAGTGGAGGCGCAAAATTGCCACCAGCTCAATCGTGAACGAACGGCAGCTTTCGGGCATGGATTTCGACCAAGGAACGTGCGAGATCATGGGGCGCAAAAGCGCCCGGAGAACATCTCAGCCATCACCGCCGGATCGGATCGGAAATAAAGATGAATATAGCTGCTTAAAAGCGACCCATGGCGGTACACTGCCTCGTCACGACCACCGTTCGGATTGCGCGAATGAGTGAAGGGATCAAGATTTGTCTTTAGCCGCGAATAGTGAAAGCTGTGCCCGCGAAGCTTGGCATGGGGTAGCGTGAGTTCCTGAAGGCCTAGACCGCTCAGCCGCCTCTGCATAATTGCACGGCCCGGCATGATGCCAATCATCGGATGCTTGGTCCCCTCCACGGTCACCAGTTCCTCAGTGCAGACTATCATGCCGCCGCATTCAGCCAAGATCGGCTTTCCCTGCGCATGGTGTCGCTGAAGATCACGTTGCCATCCGTGATTTGCCGACAAGGTTTCGCCATGCAATTCCGGATACCCGCCGGGCAGCCAGATTGCATCGCACTCTGGCACCCTGTCGTCCGCCAGCGGAGAAAAGAAGTATAAATCCGCCCCCAACTCAACCAGTAGGTTCACGTTGTCGGGGTAGATAAAGGCAAAACATGCGTCGCGGGCGATAGCGATGCGCACCCCCTTTAACTCGTTGCCGAACCAACTGTGGGATAGACCGCCCTCGAATGTCGCAGGCGGTGGAAGAGTATCTACGCTCGCCGGTAACGCTTCGGCGCAATCGTCTAGGCGTTGGTCGATATCTTCGATCTCACGTGGCATCAGAAGTCCCAGATGCCGGGATGGCACGACAGGGACGGCGTCGCGTTCTATCGCGCCCAACCACTGCACAGTCTTCGACATGCTCTCTCGGAGCATATCGGCATGTCTGCTGCCTGCCACCTTGTTGGCAATCACGGCATGGACGTGGACGTCGTCGCGGTATTCGCTCAACCCGTGTACGATTGCACCGAAAGTCTGAGCCATGGCCGAAGCGTCGATGACGGCCAGAACTGGCAAGCCGAAGCGCGCGGCGATATCCGCACTCGATGGATCACCGTCGAATAGGCCCATGACCCCTTCGACCAGAAGGATATCGGCCTCGTTCGCCGCTTCGAATAGGAGGCGTCGGCACTCATCCTCGCCAACCATAAAGAGGTCGAGCTGGTAGACAGCGTGTCCGCTAGCCTGCTCAAGAATCTTGGGGTCCAGAAAATCAGGCCCGCATTTGAAGACGCGCACCCGCAGCCCGGCATTGCGATAACGACGGGCCAACGCAGCGGTGACCGTCGTCTTGCCCTGACCTGATGCTGTTGCCGCGACCAGCAGTGCAGGACATTGCACCGCCCCGCTCACAGATCGATGCCCTGCTGGGCTTTTACTCCTGCCCGGAAGGCGTGCTTCACATCGCGGATTGCGCTGACCGTATCGGCGGCTTCGACGAACACGTCATGCGCGGCGCGCCCGGTGATGACGACATGCTGCATCGCCGGGCGCGCCTCTATCGCGGGCATGATCTCTTCCAAGGATAGGTAGCGGTAATTCACCAGGTAGGTCTGTTCGTCGAGCACGACGAGATGGACTGTCGGATCGGCCAGAGCCTCTTTCGCCTTTTCCCAACCGGCTCGTGCGGCGCTGATGTCGCGGTCCCGATCCTGCGTTTCCCAGGTGAATCCTTCACCGCAGCGTTCCCAGCGCATGTTCGGATCACGGACGAAGTATGCGCGCTCGCCCACTTCCTCCTTGCCCTTGATGAACTGGAACACCGCGGCCTTGAGGCCATAGCCTAAAGTGCGGGCCACCATGCCGAACGCAGAGGATGACTTGCCCTTTCCGTTCCCGGTGATGACGAGGAGCAAGCCCTTGTCGACCTTGGCTGCGGCGATTCGCTTGTCCACGACCTGCTTGTGTTTTGCGGTGCGGGTCTTGTGACGGAGGTTGATCGCGTTCTTGTCGGCGCCGGTCACCGGCTGCTGTCCGGAACGGTCCATCCAGCCAGCCTCTCGGCCATGATGTGCGCGACCGCCGCGATGCCCGCCCAGCTCAGCGTGGCAATAAGCGTGCCGGGGAAATACCGCTCTAGCCGCGGCAGCCAGCCTGCGATGGTTGCATCGGGGAAGTGGCCGCTCAACGCATAGAAACCGCCGCTGGAAAACGCGTTGGATATCAGCGCCGCACCGCACAGGATTGCAATCAGCGCAGGCAAGCGAGCCGGGGTAATGCCGATGCGAGCGGCGCCGAACCGGCCGGCCATCCACATTACGCCATAAGCGGGCAGCAGCATCCAGTAGGCAGCGGTAAAGCAGAAGTCCGAACCGCCCATCAGGTTGATCGTCACGACGTCGATCGCGAAACCCAGTGCGAAGAGCGCGGGGAAAGCAAGGTGCGAGCGAATGTAGAAACCAGCCACAAGAAAGCTTGCGAGACTGGTCTCTGGAAGGTGGATATATTCGCTGAGCGAATGGGGCCGCGTCGCCAGCATCACGGTGGCGAGGACGGCGAACAGTATCGCATCGAACCGCCGGATGGCAGGGCGCGGCGCGGATTGGGTAAGCAAGGCAGTCATCATCGATCTCCATTTCGGATACAACGATGCGTTGCCCGCCGCGCAAAGCGACGGGACGGAAAGGCCACGACGACAAATCGTGGCGCGCAACATTCTTTGCGAGTGCCGAATGACGCGGCCCTCCCTTTCAACGCACACACACGTGTCGTCCAGCAAGGGATCGGCCCCTAGTTCGTCCGGTACATCCCGCCCGGGCGAAGAACGACGGCAACGGGCCGGTTTCCTGACTTACCGGTTCAACGCGAAATCACCGCCTTCTCGGAAAGAAATGCTTCTTTCCAATGGCATAATGGCGAAACGCTCACCAGTCACAGTTGCGGGAGCAGTGCCGGATGCGGATGACCTGAACCACCCTGCCGGACTTCCCGATTAAGCCCTTGCGGGCACCCGTTACGCGCCTGTCGATAGGCGCGGCGCGCGCGCCATGCAAGCATAAGTGGCTTGTCATATCGCATTCGCTCGCCTACCCGCCGCGCCAAGCGACAGGTTCCCCGCAAGGGGATTCAAAGGGAACGCGGTTCAAGACCGCGGCTGCCCCTGCAACTGTGAGCGGAGAGCCATCGGCCTTCATGCCATTGGGGTTTCAAAAGCCCCGAGAAGGCGGCCGAACCGGCATCGACCCGCAAGCCAGGAGACCTGCCTGACGCCGTCGTTCTTCGTCCGGACAGGGTGTGCCGGCCGAACGGGGAAGTTCCCTCGCGAAACGACAGCCATTGCCTCGCGCGGCGCGTGCCGGGCGGGATGGCCTGTGCGTGCTGCGTAAAGGCTGTTCCCCCGGTGCGATCCGCGCGTGGCGTCTTGTCACTTGTGGGGATTGTTCATGCCCGAATACCGTTTCCTGACCATCCCGGCCATCGCCGCCGGACTTTCGATTACACCTGCCGCTCAGGCAGACACGGCTTCGGACGAAATCGTCGTAGCCGCGCTTCGCATGCCGGTGGAAATCGACCGTGTCGCATCGTCTGTAACCGTGCTCGACCTTGATGAGATCGAGGCTGAACAGCCAATTTCCATTACCGACATTCTGGTCCGCACCCCCGGCATCAGCATGTCCCGCAACGGCGGCTATGGTGCGGCCACGTCACTGCGCGTGCGCGGTGCCGATGCGGGGCACAGCGTTCTGGTCATCGACGGCATGCGCCTTTCCGATGCCTCCACCACGGACGGCGGCGCCGATTTCGGCGGCCTTTTTGCCGACGACATCGAACGGATAGAAATCCTGCGCGGTCCGCAGTCGGTACTGTGGGGAAGCAATGCCATCGGGGGCGTCGTTAACGTCGTCAGCGCCCGTCCCGACGCGCCGCTGGAAGGGCGCGTTGCGATCGAAGGCGGATCACGCAATACGCTGAGCGCCCGTGCCGGAGCAGGCGGCCGCAGCAAGGCTATCGACTGGCGCATCGCGGGCAGCACGTTCACCACCGACGGCATTTCCGCCCGCGACACGGGAACAGAGCGCGACGGATACCGTCGCCAATCGGGCAGCGGCACGTTGACGGCAAGGCTCACGCCGAACCTTTCGCTCGACCTGCGCGGATACTATGCGAGCGGGCGCAATGATTTCGACGGATTCTCAGGCGACAGCCGAGCCTACGGACTGACCGAAGTATGGTCTGCCTATTCCGGGCTGAAAGCGGCCTTTCTGGACGGGCGCTTCAACAACCGCTTCGCCTTCATCGAAAACCGGACGGATCGCGACAATTTCGATCCCGATCGCACGGTCCGCGCACAAACCTTCGATGCGCAGGGCCGAACGCGGCGTTACGAGTATCAGGGCGGACTGGACATTTCCGATGCCATCGACGTGGCATTCGGAGCGGAGCGGGAGGAACAGCGGATGCGAACCGCATCGCCCCGCAATACTACCGATCCGGTCAGCGCAACGCGTGCACAAGCCGATATCGACAGCATCTATGCACAGGCGCGCGTGACACCGGCGCAAGGGTTCACGGCCGAAGGCGGCGTTCGTCACGACGACCATTCGCTGTTTGGCGGCAATACGGTTGTCAGCCTTGGCGCCAGCTTCGCGCCCGGAGATGGTGGCACCGTCGTGCGCAGCAATTATTCGGAAGGGTTCAAGGCGCCTTCGCTCTACCAGTTGTTCACGCAATACGGATCGGAGGATCTGCAACCTGAACGCGCAAAGGGGTGGGAAGCCGGGATCGAGCAGCGTCTGGCCAATGACCGCGCCTTCGTTTCCGTCACCTATTTTGAGCGGAAAAGCGAAAACCTCATCGATTTTGCCTATTGCCCCACCACCGGCACCCCGCCCGTGCAGTGCTTCATTCCCGGGACCGAGGTGGAACGGTTCGGATACTACGCCAACATCGACCGCAGCCGTGCCCGTGGCGTGGAAGTAGCCGGTTCCGCGCAGTTCGGCCCGGTCTTCGCAAACGGCAATGTCAGCTGGATCGACGCGGAAGACCGGAGCGTGGGAGCGAGCGAGGGCGAACAACTGCCCCGCGTTCCGCGCTATCTTGCCAACGCAGCGCTCGGCTACGCAGCGTCTGCAGGGCATTCGTTGTCCCTTGCCCTTCGTTACGCGGGCAAGAGCCTCGACCGGTCGGGCGGGATCATGCTCGGCGATTACTGGCTGACGGATCTACGCGCCGAAGTGACATTGGCAGAGAGCCTTTCGCTCTATGGGCGGGTCGAGAACCTTTTCGATACCGATTACGCGACGGCAAGCGGGTACGCCGCGCTGGGCCGCAGCGCCTATCTCGGCGCAAGGGCCCGTTTCTGATGCTTGCGCGTACCAGCAACGGGCCATCGGTCGTGGTTTGCAGCACGTGCCGCCTGTCTGCCGACCGGCGGGACGACGACGGCGGGCAGCGCGGCGGTGCATTGCTGGCCGCGCAATTGCGAGAATTGCAAATAGCGGAAAGCCGCTACGCCCGCATCGCGATCGAGGAAATGGCCTGCCTCTTCGCCTGTTCGCGCCATTGCACCATACATGTTCGCGCGCCCGGCAAGATCGGTTACGTGCTTGGCGATTTCGCACCAGACGGCGAAAGCGCGCGGGCAATTCTGGACTATGCCCTGAACCACGACGCCAGCGCCGAAGGGCAGGTGCGCTATGCCGACTGGCCCGAGGGCGTGAAGGGACACTTCATCGTGCGCGTTCCTCCCGAAGGGGGAATCGTGACATGACCTTCTTCGCCACTGCCGACGCCTTTACCGATGCCCTTCACAGCCTGCCCGCGCCGGACCTGTCCGCCAGTGCCGCTGCAGAAGCGCGGCAGGCGCAACTGACTAAGCCCGCCGGTTCGCTGGGTCGGCTGGAAGAGATCGCCGTTTTCATGGCGCAGTGGCAGGGCAATCCGCGCCCCAGGGCCGACCGGATCGCAGCGGTGATATTCGCGGGCAACCATGGCTGCGCCGTGCAGGGGATCAGCGCCTTTCCGCCAGAAGTCACCGAGCAAATGGTAGCCAACTTCAGAGACGGAGGGGCTGCAATCAATGCGCTGACCCACGCCTGCGGCGCGAGCCTAGACGTCATCGCGCTCGATCTTAACCGCCCCACGGCTGACATCTCGTATGGTCCGGCGATGTCCGAAGGGGAATGCCTGGATGCGCTGAACAGCGGCGCGGCAGCCGTTTCCGGTGAATGCGATCTGCTTTTGCCCGGCGAAATGGGCATCGGCAACACGACTCCCGCCGCGGCGCTTTGCGCGGCCAGTTTCGGCGGCGGCGCGGCATCCTGGGTCGGGAGGGGCACGGGCGTCGACGACGCTACGTTTGCTCGCAAACGGCATCTGGTGGCCAGAGCGCTGGTCCTGCACGAGCAGCATTGCACCAGCGCTTTCGAAGCTCTGCGGCGGTTGGGAGGACGCGAGATCGTGGCCATGGCCGGTGCTATGCTGGCCGCGCGACAGAAGCGGATTCCGGTCATGCTTGACGGGTTCATTGCATGTTCGGCCATTGCCCCGTTGGCACGCGAAGTACCGGGGATCGTCGATCATTGCCTTGCCGCACATCAATCCGGCGAAGGTGCGCATGGCCGCTTGCTTGCTGCCTTGCGCCTCCAACCCCTGCTCGCGCTGGACATGCGGCTGGGCGAAGGATCCGGTGCAGCGGTTGCCGCCCAGATCGTAAGATCCGCGCTTTCGGCGCATGACCGGATGGCGACTTTTGCCGAGGCGGCCGTGGCCGGTGTGCCATGACTTCGCTTAAACTTCATCTCATGCGCCACGGTCCGCCGCTGCGACCGGGGCTTTTGCTTGGTCATGGCGACGAACCGGCCGTGCCCGGCTCCCAGGCATTTTTGGTTTCCCGGTCGAAGGCGCTGCACTTCGATGCGGTCGCAACCTCCGATCTCGAAAGGGCCAAAGCCGGAGCAGCTGCCATCGCACGAGCCCGCGGCATCGCGTTCGCATTGGATCCGCGCTGGCGCGAGCTCCACTTCGGTGCGTGGGACGGGCTGGATCCGGCCGCGATTGAACAGGGCCAGTTGCAAAGCTTTTGGTCCGACCCCGATGCCAACCCGCCGCCCAGCGGAGAGAGATGGGGCGAGCTCAAAGAGAGGGTTTCTTCCGCGATTTCCGCGATCGGCGGATCGACCCTCGTGGTCACGCATGGCGGTGCCATGCGAGCGGCCATATCGGTTCTGACGGGCCTTGATCATCGCGGTGTATGGGCGTTCGACCTGCCATACGGTGCCGTCGTCTCCCTGCGTATCTGGCGCGAATCTGGCGCGAAGATGACGCGGGCGCGCCGCTGTCGGGACAGGTGACGGGACTGCGAACGTGAAATCTCTCGTCATCGCCTTTCAGTTCATGACCCGCATACCGCTGCCCGCGGTCAGTGCGAATACCCATGACGCCGGCGCTGCAATGCGGTGGTTTCCTGTGACGGGCGCGGTCATCGGCGCAGTCGTCTGGGGCGCAGCTTTCGCGGGCCAGTCGGTCGAACCGTTGCTTGCCGCTCTTCTGGGAGTTGCCGCGTGGGCCGCGATCACCGGCTCGCTGCATCTGGACGGTCTGGCTGACGTGGCCGACGCGGCCGGGGCCTCGCACAAGGACCCGACGCGCCTGTCGGCTGTCATGGCCGATCCGCATGTCGGCAGCTTCGGTGTCGTTGCCATCACAATGCAGCTTGTGGCCAAGCTGATCCTGCTGTCCCTGATTGCCGAACGCGGCGGCCTTTGGGTTCTGCCCGCGATCTGCTGCGCGGCAAGGATCGGTCCGCTCGCCTGGGCACTGCTGCTGCCGCCTCTTCACAAGGGAATGGGCACGATGTTCGCCGCCGCCACAGGTTGGCATCACCTTGCTATCTGGAGCGTACTTGCCGCGGCAATGGCTTGGTATCTACCTTCGCTGGTGGTCGCAATTCCCGCCATCGGAGCTTGGGCATTGTGGTGCCGATCCCGCCTTGGTGGCATCTCGGGCGATAGCCACGGCGCTGGGATCGAGATTGTGGAGACGACCCTGCTGCTGGCATGGGTGGCAATGTCATGAACGATGGGTTCCGCTGGCACGGTGGCAGGCTTGATGACGCGCGTGCGCAATTTGGGGATGGCGACCTGCCGTGGCTCGATCTGTCGACCGGGATCAATCCCGTAGCCTGGCCAATGCCAGAGCCTCTGCGGTTCGATTGGCAGGCCTTGCCCGCACCATCGTCTCTCGCCCGACTGGAGGAGGTCGCGGCCCGGTACTTCGGCGTTGATCCGGCGCTGTGCTGCGCGGTTCCGGGCAGCGAAATCGGCTTGCGCCTGCTTGGAAACCTTATCGATCTTCCGGGCCGATATCTGCCGCCTTGCTATCGCACCCATGCAGAAGTCTTTGCAGTCAGCAAACCGGGCCAGATCGGCCATTGCGAGAGCAAGGCAGACGCCCTGCTGACAGCCAATCCCAACAATCCGGACGGTCGCGTCGTGGAGCACGAGACGCTGCGCAAATGGCTCGGCGATCAGGAGGCAATGGCCGGATGGCTCATCGTTGACGAGGCATTTGCCGACCCTGCACCGGATACGAGCGTGGCCGGTCTCGTGAGCAATGAGCGAAATCTTGTCGTCATGCGTTCGTTCGGCAAGTTTTTCGGGCTTGCTGGCGTCCGGCTTGGCTTCGCCATCGCGCCTCCGCCTATTACCGCCGTGCTTCGGCACCTTCTGGGAGAATGGCCGATCTCGGCTCCCGCGATCGAGATAGGGACCAAGGCTTATGCGGATCGTGGTTGGATCGCCGCGACACGTGCAAATCTTCCGCTGCGAGCAAGGGCTCTGGACGAAGTCCTGTTGGCACACGGGCTTGTGCCGACTGGCGGCTCTCCGCTATTCAGACTGGTCGAAACGGAACGGGCCGGCGAGCTGTTCGAACGGTTTGCGCGCCACCAGATTCTGACCCGCCCGTTTTGCGATAACGATCATTGGCTCCGCTTCGGCATCCCTGCCGATCGCACGGCTCTGGATCGTGTCCACACGGTGCTGGCCCATGGCTGAACCGGTGGCATTCACGGCAATGGCGCTTGATGCAGCATTAGGGTGGCCCGCATGGCTCTATCGGCGCATAGGCCATCCGGTGGGAGCATTTGCCCGCGTGATCGACGCGGGGGCGCGTCGATGGAACAAGCCGCATGGCACGCCAAACATGCGCCGCATCGGCGGTGCAGCGACGCTCGTGCTGGTCATGGGGTTTGCAGGCGCCGGAGCATGGGTATCCGAACTGATCGCAGCATACATTTTAGGTTCCTACAGTTGGCTCGCTACTGCGATCCTCGTCTTTCCGGCAATCGCACAACGCAGCCTGCTGGATCATGTCCGGCTTGTTCTTGTCGCGCTTGAGAACGGCGACCTTGAGCGAGCACGGTGTGCCGTCGCGAATATCGTGGGGCGTGACACCGCCGAACTGGACGAGGCGGCCGTATCGCGTGCCGCAATCGAAAGCCTTGCCGAAAGCTTTTGCGATGGTGTGGTCGCGCCCCTGATCTGGCTGGCGTTGCTGGGACTGCCGGGCATCTGGGCTTTCAAGGCCCTCAGCACCGCAGACAGCCTCATCGGACATATCGAGGAACCGTGGCGTGACTTCGGCTGGGCCGCGGCAAAGTGCGACGATCTGGCAAACTGGCTGCCTGCCCGCATCGCAGGCGCCCTCATCTGTCTGGGCGGTGGCGGCGGCTGGCGCATAATGCACCGCGATCGTGGCAAGCACGCATCGCCCAACGCCGGATGGCCCGAAGCGGCCATGGCGGGAGCGCTGGGCATAACGCTGGCCGGGCCGATCAGCTACGACGGCGTCCGCTACGAGAGGCCCGTCATAGGCCAAGGCTTGCAGGCAGGCGCCCGGCATCTGCGTAAGGCAATCGGTATCTATGTCAGGGCATGTGCGCTGCTCTGGATCATCGCAGGAGTATCGGCATGGCCGGGTTGATGTTGCAGGGCACGGGGTCCGATGTCGGGAAAACGGTGCTGGTCGCGGGGCTATGCCGGGCCTTGGCCAATCGCGGAATATCGGTCCTACCGTTCAAACCGCAAAACATGTCCAACAACGCCGCAGTGACGCCCGAGGGGGGAGAGATCGGACGCGCACAGGCGCTGCAGGCGTTCGCCGCGCGCGTTAAGCCACATGTCGACATGAATCCCGTCCTGCTGAAGCCGCAGGCAGACCGAACATCGCAAGTCGTGGTGCATGGGCAGGTGCGCGGCACCTTGGGCTCTTCGTCATTTCGCGAAGCGCGCGGGCATCTGCTGGGCGCTGTAATGGAAAGTCATGCCCGCCTTTGCGCGCGCTGCGATCTGGTAATCGTCGAAGGTGCAGGTTCACCGGCAGAGATCAACCTGCGCGCAGGCGACATCGCCAACATGGGTTTTGCGCGAAAAGCAGGTGTTCCCGTCGTTCTGGTGGGCGACATTGATCGCGGCGGAGTAATCGCCGCATTGGCCGGAACGAAGGCCGTGATCGCGCCTGAAGACGAAGCAATGATACGCGGCTTCATCATCAACAAGTTCCGCGGCGATCCGGCGCTATTCAACGATGGCTATGCCGCCATAGAGGAACTGACGCGCTGGCGAGGTTACGGCGTGGTTCCGTGGCTCGACAGGGCACATCACCTGCCCAGTGAGGATGCGGTGGTATTAGAGCGCGCGGCAGGGCCAACCCCCAGACGAAAGCGTATAGCTTGCCCGATCCTGCCGCGTATCGCGAATTTCGACGACCTCGATCCTCTGAAATCCGAACCCGGGGTCGAATTGACAATGATCCCGCCCGGAACTGCGATTCCTGTCGCCGACCTGATTGTTCTGCCCGGATCCAAGGCCACGATCGCCGACCTCGCCTTCATCCGCGATCAGGGTTGGGACATCGATATCATCGCCCACCACCGGCGTGGCGGCGCAATCCTGGGAATATGCGGAGGTTACCAGATGTTGGGCCGCAAGATCAGCGATCCCGACGGGGTCGAGGGGTGCGTGGCCGATGCCGATGGAATTGGGCTTCTGGACGTCGAGACCGTCCTCTGCGCAGAAAAGCGCGTCATGCAGGTTAGCGGCAAGGCTTTCGATGCGACTTTCGACGGTTACGAGATACACATGGGCCGCACCACGGGTCCCGATACCGCCCGACATTTCGCCATGCTGGGCAATGGGCGCCCCGACGGTGCGCAGAGCGCCGATGGAACGGTAATCGGAACCTATTGTCACGGCATGTTGGCTTCGGGCGCATTGCGGCAGGTTCTGCTGGCATGGATCGGTGCGCGATCCCACGGCGGCGAACACGGCAGTCGGGTCGACACGGCGTTGAACGTCATTGCTGAGGTCCTTGAGAATTCGCTCGATATCGACGGGCTGATCGCCTTGGCACGGGGTCCAGGCGCGTGAGCAGTCTGCTTGTCCTTGGCGGCGCACGATCGGGCAAAAGCCGGTACGCCCAGCAACGCATCGAAAGAAATGCCGGCGAGCTCGCCTTTATCGCGACGGCGCAACCGCTCGATACCGAAATGAAACAACGCATAGAGCGTCACCAATGTGACAGGGGGCCCCGCTGGCATACCATCGATGCTCCTATCGACCTGGTGAATGCAATCGCTGATGCGGATCGGCACGCCGACGCAATCCTCGTCGATTGCGTGACCTTATGGCTTTCAAACCTGATCCTGACCGACAGGCCGGTTCCGGCAAGGGAGCTATGCGAAGCCATCTCACAATCAAGGCGCCCGGTGGCGCTGGTCTCTAACGAAGTCGGTTGCGGTATCGTACCTGAGAACAGTCTTGCCCGCCGTTTTCGAGACGAAGCTGGACGGCTAAACCAACAGATAGCTGCCAGCGCCGACGAAGTAGTCATGATTGTAGCGGGATTGCCGTTAATCCTGAAACCTTGACCACGTTACCGCTGTCGCAGATTCATTGTAGCGTGCGCCGCGATCGAGAAAGAAAACCCTGTTTCCAGCATCTTCCAAGACTGTGTCGAACGTCCGAGATTGATGCACTGGAGCAATCTTCACCCCCGGTGGAGTCAGATGTGATCTGCTCCGCTTTGTTCGGACGAGAAGTGTCATGGCGGAAGTTGAGGTTATTGGCTTGGATGCTGGCGTGGCGGATGGTCTCGGTCGCCAAGGCCGGCAACCACTATCTGCAGCAGACGCTGTTCGCCGGCGCCATGGCAGTTATCCGCAGTGCCGTGCAAGGCAGCCGCCGGACCTGGCTGAGGGCCGGACACATGGCCGCACCGGCCAGCCCCCGCAAAAGCTCACCAAACCCTTGCCAACCGAGAGCCGTCCACACATGGCGCAAAGCAGACATCAACGGGGCAGGGCAATTGAAAATCTCCAAAGATCTGAGTGCCCACTATTGTCCGGTTCGGCGCACCAAGGGCAAACCCGTCTCCATCCGGGGGCGGTTTAGTTTTTGGTGGGTCATAACGGATCGGCCCAGGTTCGCAGGTGAAGGCGCAACGCGCCGGAGACGTCCGTTGTGAAGCGAAGGACAATCCTGTCGTCGGCAAGCTGGAACCAGCAAAGGCAGTCCGAAAACCGCCCAACCGCCTCAACACAGCGCAATTCTTATCCACCGTAACGAATTTCGTGCATCGCGTACTTGCGGCGAACCGCGTTTTATGATTCCCATCCTTAATGGCCGGAAACCATTTCTTGCAGCTGGGAAAGCGTCGGCGGGTTGTTGCCCGTCCACACCTGCCGAAGCGTCGCTTCGGGCGGGTCGTGGCTGTTGGCGCGCTGATCTTTCTTGGCGCGATGGCTCTTGTCGGGCCGACCGGACTGCGCGCGTGGAGCGAATCCGCGACCGTGCTCGAAAAGCGCAATGCCGAACTGGCGCAGCTTCGGGCAGAGCGGGAGCGGATCGCCAACCGGGTCGAATTGCTTGATCCCAACAACGCCGACCCCGACCTTGTCGGCGAATTGCTGCGCAGCAACCTGAATGTGGCGCACCCGGACGAGGTGGTCGTTTCGCGAGACGATTGAGCGAAATGCATCTGCATTCGCGCCATTCGCGCTTGCAGAAATGGCAACTGGTCTTGTAGTCGTCGTTACGGAACGCGTGCACTCTCCCTCTTCGGCACGCGAAACCAAGATTTTGAGGTGCTCGATTGGTTACACGGAAATCGAAGAGCGGCCCGGCGCGGGCCGCTGTCGCTTCGCCTGCGGATGATCCCGATTTCGCCCTGCGTTCGTTGCAGGAAAAGTATGAGAAAGTTGGGCCGTATAAGGCCTCGGACGATGAACTTCTCGAATTCTATAAAACGATGCTGCTTATCCGGCGTTTCGAGGAACGGGCGGGTCAGCTCTACGGCCTCGGTCTGATCGGCGGCTTCTGCCACCTTTATATCGGGCAGGAAGCGGTTGCCGTCGGGCTTCAGTCCGCGCTGGCCGAGGGTAAGGATAGCGTCATCACAGGCTATCGCGACCACGGGCACATGTTGGCCTATGGTATCGATCCGAAAGTGATCATGGCCGAACTGACCGGGCGCGAAGCCGGAATCAGCCACGGCAAGGGCGGTTCGATGCACATGTTCAGCACCGAACACGCGTTCTACGGCGGCCACGGCATCGTCGGTGCGCAGGTTCCGCTGGGTGCAGGCCTCGCCTTCGCGCACAAGTATCGCGAAGACGGCGGCGTGTGCCTCGCCTATTTCGGCGACGGTGCGGCGAACCAGGGGCAGGTCTACGAGACCTTCAACATGGCTGCGCTGTGGCAGTTGCCCATCATCTTCGTCATCGAAAACAACCAGTATGCAATGGGCACCAGCACCGCGCGGTCCAGTGCGGAAACCGAATTCCACCGTCGCGGCACCGCGTTCCGCATTCCCGGCATGGATGTCGACGGCATGGATGTGCTTGCGGTGCGCAGCGCTGCGCAAGTCGCGCTGGAACACGTGCGCGGCGGCGGCGGCCCCGTGTTGATGGAAATGAACACCTACCGCTATCGCGGCCACTCCATGTCCGACCCGGCGAAGTATCGCAGCCGGGAAGAGGTCAAGGAAATGCGCGACAAGCACGACCCGATCGAGGCGGCGAAGGCCGAACTGGTCAAGCGCGGCGTTGACGAGGGCAAGTTGAAGGACATGGACAAGGCGATCCGCGCCGAAGTTGGCGAAGCGGCAGACTTTGCGGAAAGCTCGCCCGAACCGCGGCTGTCCGAACTCTACACCGACGTATTGGTGGAGAGCTACTGATGGCGATCGAACTGAAAATGCCCGCACTTTCCCCGACGATGGAGGAAGGCACCTTGGCCAAGTGGATGGTCAAGGAAGGCGACGAAATCTCGCCCGGCGACGTCATTGCGGAGATCGAGACCGACAAGGCCACGATGGAATTCGAATCCATCGACGAAGGCACTGTCGGGAAAATCATGGTGCCCGAGGGTAGCGAAAACGTGAAGGTCGGCACCGTCATCGCGGTGCTGAACGGCGATGGCGGCGACGTTTCAGATGCGCCAGCCGAGGCCAAGGCGGAAGACAAGGAAACGCCGCCGACAGAGCCAGCGAATCCCGCCAAGGCCGCGCCAAAGATCGCCAAGGATCCCGAAGTGCGCGAAGGCACGGCGATGAAGTCGACCTCCGTCCGCGAAGCCCTGCGCGATGCGATGGCAGAGGAAATGCGCGCCGACGACCGTGTCTTCGTAATGGGCGAGGAAGTGGCCGAATACCAAGGTGCCTACAAGGTGACGCAGGGCCTGCTCGATGAATTCGGGCCGAAGCGCGTGATCGATACGCCGATTACCGAGTACGGCTTTGCCGGTATCGGCACCGGTGCGGCGATGGGCGGTCTGCGCCCGGTTGTCGAGTTCATGACTTTCAACTTCGCGATGCAGGCGATCGACCACATCATCAACTCTGCGGCGAAGACGAATTATATGTCGGGCGGCCAGATGCGCTGTCCGGTGGTGTTTCGCGGACCCAACGGCGCGGCCAGCCGGGTCGGTGCGCAGCACTCGCAGAACTATGGCCCGTGGTACGCCAGCGTTCCCGGTCTTGTCGTGATTGCGCCCTATGATGCGGCGGACGGTAAGGGCTTGCTGAAGGCCGCGATCCGGAGCGAGGACCCGGTGGTCTTCCTTGAGAACGAGCTGCTTTATGGCAAGAGCTTCGACGTGCCCGAGGTTGACGATTGGGTTCTGCCCATCGGCAAGGCGCGGATCATGCGCGAAGGTAGCGATGTCACGATCGTGTCCTACTCGATCGGTGTCGGTCTTGCGCTGGAAGCCGCCGAGACCCTGGCGGGTGAGGGGATCGATGCCGAAGTGATCGACTTGCGCACGCTGCGCCCGCTCGATGCGGAAACCGTGTTGGCCAGCCTGAAGAAGACGAACCGTCTGGTCGTGGCCGAAGAAGGCTGGCCGACGTGTTCTATCGCCAGCGAAATCGTCGCGATCTGCATGGAGCAGGGCTTCGACGACCTCGACGCGCCGGTGATGCGGGTAAACAACGAAGACGTGCCGCTGCCTTATGCCGCGAATCTCGAAAAGGCGGCGTTGATCGATACGCCGCGCATTATCGAGGCGGTGAAAAAGGTCTGCTACCGCGATTGAGCGGAAGTGATTTGCCAATGAAAAAGGGCGGGGAATTCCCGCCCTTTTTTGTGTCAGGTGCCGATGGGATTGTCCGGCGTTCCATCGACACCGCCATCTGTGCCGTCGCCGGTTCCAACGGCTTCATCCTCGGGCGGTGGCGGAGCGGGCACGAAGACCGTCCGCGTATAGTCCAGTGTCAGGACCGGAACCTTTGAAAAGCCGAGCAGGCTGGGCACGTCATAGATCATGTTGACGTCGATCTTGCGCACGCGATCCATGTCCTGGGTCGGAGAATCGTCGATATAAACCTGCAAGCGGTCCGCCTGCAGCATATAGGGTGCCGTAACGGCGAGCGTGAAGGCCTTGATCTCGATCTGCGAGTCGGTCAGCACGTTGTTCTTCTGCGCTTCGACGGCCATATACCGGCTCATCTCGCCAGCCAGGCTGCGCACCGAATTCTGCGCCTGAAGATAGAGGCCGACCTGAAACACGCCGATCAGCATAGAGATCAACACGGGAAACAGGATCGCGACTTCTATAATGGTCGTGCCGGTTTCGTCCTTGCGCCAGCGGTTCAGGAAGCCTTGCTTGCTCATCCGATTTGCACCGATCGTTTGACTTTATACTCGAAATTGCTGCCGATGCCGTATTCGGTCCACACGGGCGAGTAACTGTCGCGCATATAGATGACGAGGAACACGCTTTCGGTCTGCGCCTCGTTCGCGCATCCCTTTTCGGCCTGGCGTTCACTGTTGTTGCCGCAGCGCCAGCGCATGTAGACGGTCGCTTGCCCTTCGCCGATCTCGGGGCCCGCGTTAGACGCGGTCAGGCCGCTGCGTTGGGCGATATAGGCCTTGACCTCCGCCATGGTTTGATCGGCCTCTACCTGGTTTGTCGGAGCAGAGGCCATGATGATTTCCATGGCATTGGCGGAAATCGTCTGCAGCTCGGTCTGGCGCGCCACCATCGAGCTGATCTCTACCCCGCCAAGCGTCATCGCGACGAGTACGGGCGCCACGAACGCGGTTTCGATCAGCGTCGATGCGCGTTCATCGCGGCAAAGGCGTTTGAGGAACTTCATGGCAAGCCTCACGCAACCAGCTTTACGGAGCCCTGGAACACGAACTCGCCGTGCGTCGGGCCGTCATTCGGGCAGAAGCTGGTAAGGTCGGTGGTGCCCGACAGCTTGATCTTGTTGGCGATGATCGTCAGGCAGATGTTCGCGACCTGCGCGGTTCCGCCCAGCGACAGCGTGCTTTTCGGCATATAGATCGTGCCGCTGACCCATGTGTCGGACGTGCCGTTCATCATGTTGCCGTTGCCTTCGCCGGTAGGATTGTTCCCTTCCGATTCCGGATCTTCATAGATCAACATGCCTTCGAGCCTGCCGGCATACTCTTCGCTGAGGTTGTAGGGCTGACCCATCAGGGTATCTTTTGTGATGCCTTGAAGGTTGATGTCGTTGCTTTCGCCATTCTGGGATGTGCCGTTGATTTTCAGGCCGGCCTCATTGGTCAGGATGAACAGAACGCCGTTCGCCAGTGTGCTGTAGTTGCCGCCGATCGAGAGTTCGCCGCCGTCGATTACATAGATGCCAGCTTCGAACACCGTATCGCATCTAACGGTAATGCCGCCCGGATAGACGCCCGGTGTGGCCACGCCGATTTGCGGCGCGTTTCCGTTGTCGTTCTTCTTACCCTTGCCGGTGGTCTTGCAGGTATAACTTCCCGGAGTGTCGCCCACGGCTTCGATCGGCGGCACAAGGTCGGCAAATTGATCGTACAGGCCGTCGAAGTTCTCGACGATTTCGTCGTCACTCAGTTCCTCGATCTCGTCATCGATGGTCCCTGCGGCGACGATGGTACCGGCCTGAATGGTCGGCGTGCCGTTCGCTTCAATGGCGTCTTCGCCGTACCAATAGGTGATGCATTCGCCGTCGATGTAGCCGGTCGATCCATCGTCCTGATTGGCGCAGATGCGCGCAGAAGTCGAAAGCGCGGCGATGCCGCAACCCGCGGTGAAAAGGGCGTTACCGTTGAACGTAATCGCGCCCGCAGCTTCGGGGTCGACAGCCTTCAGGCATTCGGTCCAGACAAGGCCGCCGCTGAAGGCTGCCTGGCTGCGCACCGATACGGTGCTTGCCCTGCCGGTGAAATAGCTGGTGAAAGGAAGCATCCGGGTCGCGCTGACTTCGACCGTCACCGCGTTGTTCGTTTCCCCGGCATAATCCGACATGAAAATGTTGGGGTTGGTGCTGATGCCCTTGGTCACCGCCTCGTTCGCCTGAAACTCGCGAAGGCCGCGTGCTTGGAACTCCAGGCTGTTGGGGTCTTCAGCAAGTTCCCATGCCCCGGCCAGCGCGGCTTGGTCGGCTGCGTACTGAAGCTCTCTTTGCCACAGGTACATTTGGGTAAAGTCGATGGCAAAGCCGCCGCCGCCGACGATCATCGGAGCACCGAAGGCCATCAGGATCAGCGCATTGGCGCTTGTATCCTTGCGAAAACGCTTAAGAAATGTCTTGGCCTTGCGGGTCGAAGCTTGGAGGACCATCGATTGCTCCCTTGCAAATTAAGGTCCAGATGTGCCTTTGGCGCACGCCTGAAATGATAGTTTCACCCTGAATCTAGGCGGTTTCTGGTAATCACCCCTTGAAGGAACATGGTTAACGCAATGTTAGTGAGCGATACGCCTGACAATCGGGGGTTTTGGGAGGAGACGCTGGCATCGTTTCCGCCGCCGATGCGCCTTTCGCTGACCTTCGCACCTGCCGCATCGCGTTCATTCTGGGGCGGATTCTTCGCGCTGGATCGCCGATTCGCGCATATCGTCGCAACCGCAAGCGAACCGATGCTGGCGCAGATGCGGCTGACATGGTGGCGAGAGGTTCTGGACAAGCCCGCTGATGATCGGCCGAGCGGTGAGCCGTTGCTTGCCGCACTGGCGAAATGGGGCGGGGAAGCGCGGGTCTTGGCCCGGCTTGCCGAAGGGTGGGAAATGTTGGTGGGTGAAGAGCCGCTCGATGCCGCGTCCGTCGCGGCCTTGGCCGGGGCGCGGGGCGATGTGGCGGGGGCTATCGCCCGGTTGGCTGGCAAATCGGATCAGGCCGAAGACGCGGTTCGGGCGGGGTATCGCTGGGCCTTGGCGGACATCGCATCGCACCTGTCCGACGAGGGCGAACGCGCGATGGCGCTGTCGCTCTATCGCGCGGCGGCGGAGGGTTCCATGCCGCGGATCGCCCGGCCTGTGCGGGTTCTGGAACAGTTGGCAATGCGATCCATGGCGGGGCAGGCTGGCGGTTTTGGCAGCTATCTGGCGGCGTTGCGCACTGGGTGGCTTGGCCGTTGAAGAATGGCGATGCGGGGTTTTCACTCGTTCTCAACCGGTTAGAAATACGCTCCGCAATAGGACGTACATCATGAACCGCACGATCATTGGAGCCTTCGGGGCTTTGCTGCTTGTCGCCGTTGGCCTGTTCTGGTGGCAGGGCAGGGCGCTGGACCCGGTTGCCGCACCCCCGCCTTCGGCCGAGACCATGAGCGCCGAACCGGAGGCACTGCCCAGTGCGGATGTAGCCGAATTGCAGGGCCCCGCCTTACCGACGGCGGCGAAGATGGATGACGAGCAGCGCCGGTTTGCGCGCTATGATATCAACCGCGATCTGATCATTACGCGCAACGAAATGCTGTCGACCCGCGTTGCCGCGTTCCGCAAGCTGGACGTGGACGGCAACAACCTGCTGACGTTCGAGGAGTGGGCGGTGACGACGGTCAATCGGTTCGAAGGGGCGGATGCCGACCAGAACGACCGCCTGACGCAAGCCGAATTCGCGACGACCGCGCCGAAGCGGAAGCCGAAGAAGAAGCCCAGCTGCTCCTGCTGATCAGGCGGGAACGGGCTGCGCCGTGCCCAACCACGCCGACAGGTCGCGTTTGGCCCGCTCGGTATAGAACGCCTTGCGCGCTTTCTTGTGCACTTGCTCTTCCGGCATCGGGAACAGGCCGAAGTTGATGTTCATCGGCTGGTAGCTCTCTGCCTCGGCATCGCCGGTGATGTGCGACAGCAATGCGCCCAATGCAGTCGTAGGAGGGGGTGAAGTCCAGTTTTCTCCCGCCAGTTCCGCCGCCGCCATCATCCCTGCAACCATCCCGACCGCGCTGCTCTCGACATAGCCTTCGCAGCCGGTGATCTGCCCGGCAAAGCGAATATGCGGCGCAGATTTCAGGCGAAGCTGGCGATCCAGCAACCGCGGCGAATTCAGGAACGTGTTGCGGTGCAGCCCGCCCAGCCGGGCGAATTCGGCCTGCTCCAGACCAGGGATGGTGCGGAACAGGTCGACCTGCGCGCCGTGCTTAAGCTTGGTCTGAAACCCGACCATGTTCCACAGCGTGCCCAGCTTGTTGTCCTGCCGCAGCTGCACCACCGCATACGGCCAGCGGCCCTGCGGAAATTCGGGCGTGCGGTCGTGCGGGTTGTCCAGGCCGACCGGTTTCATCGGGCCGAAGCGCAGGGTATCTTCACCCCGCGCGGCCATGACCTCTATCGGCATGCAGCCTTCGAAATAGGGCGTGTCGGCTTCCCACTGCTTGAACTCGGTCTTTTCGCCATCGAGCAGACCTTGGCGAAACGCAAGGTACTGCTCCTTGTTCATCGGGCAGTTGATGTAGTCGCCGTCTTCATTCGAAGCCTCGGTCTTCTTGTCCCAGCGCGACTGGATCCAGCAGACGTCCATGTCGACAGAATGGCGATGGACGATGGGTGCGATGGCATCGAAGAAGGCAAGACTGTCCGCGCCCGTCGCGCCGCCGATGCTCTCCGCCAGCGAAGCGGCGGTTAGCGGGCCGGTTGCAACAATGGTCAGGCCATCGGTTGGCAAAACATCGACCCGCTCTCGCACGATTTCGACGGTGGGCAGTTCGGTCAGCGCCTTCTCGACATGAGCGGAAAAGACATCGCGGTCCACGGCCAGCGCCGACCCGGCTGGGACCTGTGCCTCCGCCGCAGCGCGCATGACCAACGAATTGCATTGCCGCATTTCGTGGTGGAGCAGGCCGACCGCGTTCGCGGTGTCGTCATCCGAACGGAACGAGTTCGAGCACACCAGTTCCGCCAGCCCATCGCCCTGATGCGCGGGTGTCGTATCGCCACCTCCGCGCATTTCGGACAGGCGCACGCGAATGCCGCGACGGCCAAGCTGCCACGCCGCCTCGCTTCCGGCCAGTCCGCCGCCGATGATGTGAACCTGATGTGTCATGCCCTGATCTTCCATTGGCGCGCGTTAGCGATTGCCTATCCCCGATGGCAAATGCAAAGGGGGCGTTCGATGCAATTTATCCGGGGGACGCAGGCATGAAGGTCGCATCATGGTAAAACGCGCACTGGTCGAGCGCAGGCCGTGGTTGTTCGCCAGCCTGCTGGTCGCACTCGCCTGGCTGTTTCTGAGCGGCGATCCGGCGATTCCGGGCATTTACAAGTTTGTCTGGAAAGGCGTGCCGGTCGCCCTTTTGGCGGTTTACGCGTTTCAGCGGCATCTGGGGCGCGACGGCATGTTGCTTACCGCGGTTCTGGTTCTGGCCGCGATTGCCGACATGTTCAGCGAGTTGCAGTTCGCCGCGGCCGGTACTGTGATGAGCTTTTCTCTGCTTGCCGCGATTTGGCTCTATTGGTCGAACCGGCGTGAAAACATCGTCGGTTCGCAAAAGGCGCTGGCCCTTGTGCTGGCGATTGCGGTGCCGGTCGTGTCGTGGTTGCTGCTGGCCGGCGAAGAGGGTCGGGCCCTCGCGACCGGGTTCTCGCTGTTGATGGCGATCATGGCGGCTCTGGCATGGACCAGTCGATTTTCGCGCTATCGCGTGGGCGTGGGTGCGGTGCTGTTCGTCGTTTCCGAACTGCTGTTGTTTGCCACACAAGGCCCGATCTTGCGCGACAATAGCATCGCCGCGTGGCTGGTCTGGCCTGTCTACTATGCCGGTCAGTTGATGATTGCGACCGGCGTGGTCAGTCGTCTGCGGCGCGAGCGGGCCTGACGCCCGCTCGCTATTCGCATCAAACGTCTGTCGGCGGAGGATCGTCACGATCCTGCGTGGTTTCGGGCGTCGTCGGATCGGCGTCGCGACCCACGATTTCCTCAACCACCGCTTCCTCGGCCTCATTCTCGGGCGCTTCCTGCTCGTCGATGCGGGCCGCGCTGACGACGTGTTCGTTCTTGGCCACATCGAACAGGCGCACGCCCGCACTGCCGCGACCGATCACACGCAGACTGGTCAACGGCATTCGGATCAGCTTGGCCTGATCGGTGACGAGCATCAGCTGCTCGCCCTTGTGAGCGGGGAAGCTGGCGACGACCGGGCCGTTGCGACCGATGTTGTCGATATTGGTAATGCCCTGACCGCCACGGCCGGTACGGCGATATTCGTAGGCAGAGCTCATCTTGCCATAACCATTGGCGCAGACGGTAAGGACGAACTCCTCCGCATCTTCCATCGCGGCCATCGTCTCGGCATCCAGCGTCGCTTCGGCCTCGTTTTCCTTCCAAGGAGCGGCGCGAAGGTATTCCTCACGCTTGTCGAGGTCGGACTTGTGCAACACCGATAGCGAGATGACCTTGTCATCACCCTTCAGCGTCATGCCGCGCACACCGGTCGACGTCCGCGACTGGAATTCCCGCACATCGTCGGCGGCAAAGCGGATCGCTTTGCCCTGACGGCTGGCCAGCAGGACGTCGTCGTCTGGTGTCAGCAGCGCCACGCCGATCAGGATATCGTCACTATCGTCGTCGAAGCGCATCGCGATCTTGCCGTTCGACGGCACGTTGGTGAACGACGCCATCGAGTTGCGGCGCACGGTGCCGTTGGCGGTGGCGAACATGACGTTCAGACCGCCCCATTCGTCCTCGTTCTCCGGCAGAGACAGCACCGTCTGGATCGTCTCACCCTCGGCCAGCGGCAGCAGGTTCACCATCGGTCGTCCGCGCGTTGTTGGACCGCCCTCGGGCAGCTTCCACACCTTCAGGCGATAGACCTTGCCCGCGGTCGAGAAGAACAGGACCGGATTGTGCGTGCTCGTGACGAAGAGGTTGGTTATCGCATCCTCTTCCTTCGTCGCCATCCCGGCGCGGCCCTTGCCGCCGCGTGCCTGGGCGCGGAAGGTGGAGAGCGGGGTTCGCTTGATATAGCCGCCCAGCGTGACCGTCACGACCATCTCGTCGCGTTCGATCAGATCTTCGTCCTCGATCCCGTCCCACGCGGGCGCGATCTCGGACCGGCGCGGGGTGGCATAGGCGTCGCGCACTTCGCGCAGTTCGCCCTTCATAACCTCGTACAGCTTTACCCGATCGCCAAGGATCGCGAGATAACCTGCGATATCGGCAGCCAGCTTCTCAAGCTCTGCACCGATCTCGTCGCGGCCCATCGCAGTCAGGCGATGCAAACGCAGGTCGAGGATCGCGCGAACCTGCGTTTCGGAAAGCTGATAGGTCGGCAGCTTGTCGAGGTCGTCATCATCCTCGATCGCTTCGACAAGGCGAATGTACTGTGCGATTTCACCCATCGGCCATTCGCGGGCCAACAGGCTTTCGCGCGCAATTGCCGGGCTGGCCGAACCACGGATGATCTTCACCACCTCGTCAAGGTTCGAAACCGCGATGACAAGGCCGAGCAAGATGTGCGCCCGTTCGCGCGCCTTGTTCAGTTCGTACTTGGTGCGGCGGGTAATGACGTCTTCGCGGAAGTGGATGAAGCTTTGCAGGATATCCCGCAGGTTCAGCACTTCGGGACGACCGCCACGGATCGCCAGCATGTTCGCCGGAAAGCTCGACTGAGCCGGGGTATAACGCCAGATCTGGTTGAGCACGACTTCGGGCGAGGCATCGCGCTTCAGGTCGACGACGACGCGCATGCCTTCGCGGCTCGATTCGTCGCGGATGTCGGACACACCCTCGATCCGCTTGTCCTTCGCGGCCTCGGCAATCTTTTCGACCAGCCCGGATTTGCCGACCTGAAACGGGATCGAGGTCAACACGATCGAACGACGGTCGCCGCGTCCGGTCTCCACCTCATGACGGCAGCGTTGCAGGATCGAACCGCGCCCTTCGCGATAGGCATTGCGCGCGCCCGACTGGCCAAGGATGAGCGGTGCGGTCGGGAAATCCGGCCCCGGAATGATCTCGAACAACTCGTCCACCGTGATGCCCGGGTTCTCGATCATGGCAAGACAGCCGTCGATCACTTCGCCCAGGTTGTGGGGCGGGATATTGGTCGCCATGCCGACCGCAATGCCGCCCGCGCCGTTGACCAAAAGGTTCGGGAAACGCGCCGGAAGCACCGTCGGCTCAGAGCGCGAACCGTCATAGTTGTCGGCAAAATCGACCGTATCCTTGTCGAGATCGTCGAGCAGCGAATTCGCCACTTTGGCCAGACGCGCCTCGGTATAACGCATCGATGCCGGGGGATCGGGGTCCATCGATCCGAAGTTGCCCTGACCGTCGATCAGCGGCAGTCGCATCGACCAGTCCTGCGTCATGCGGGCCAGCGCGTCGTAAATGGCGCTGTCGCCGTGCGGGTGATAGTTACCCATCACGTCGCCGACGATCTTCGCGCTCTTGCGATAGGGCCGGCCGGCGACGAAACCACCTTCCTGGCTGGCGAAGAGGATGCGGCGATGCACCGGCTTCAACCCGTCGCGCACGTCTGGCAGCGCGCGGCTGACGATCACGCTCATCGCATAGTCGAGATAGCTCGACTTCATCTCATCGACGATGTCGATCGGCTCGATATCGGGATCGCCGGGCAGGGGGGTAGAATCGGTCAGGTCGTTCACGAAATTGCGGCTCTTGTGGCTCTATGATTCAGATCATGAAAAACCCTAGGCGAGGGGGGCTGGAATGGCCAGCAAACGGCGCATTTGTGCCCTGCAAATCGTCCTTTTTTCCACAATTCGCCGCATTGTTGGACCGGACTGCCGGATGGGTCTTTCCAACGCATCATTCAATGCGCGTTCAGTCGCGGTCCCCTAGTTGGATTGCAAGCACCGAGCGACCCCGGTGTCCGGTTGCCTCCTTGGGTAAAAATCGGCATGGCGTCGCCCGAACGAAATTATGTGAGCAGTGGCGAACCGGGATGGTCGGCGCTGCGCTGGATGACTGAGGAGCAATTGATGAAACGTTCGATCTCGCGCGCCGCGATGGCCGCTGTTCTTGCCATGGGTACCGTTGGCATGGTCAGTGTGGCCACACCGGCCGTTGCGGCCAAGAAGAAATCGGCTGGGGAATTCTCGAAGGAATTCGTCGGCGCTTACCAGCCGCTGGCCAAGCAGGTTGAAACCGATGCCGCCGGTGCCAAGGCCGCCGTGCCTGCGCTTGCCGCCACGATCGCGTCTGCGGACGAAAAGCTCACCGGTGGTCAGCTGATCTACAACATCGGAGCCAAGACCCAGGATATCGCCATGCAGTATCAGGGCATCAAGCTGATGCTCGACAGTGGTCAGCTGCCTGCCGAAAGCCAGGGCAAGGTCTATCTGGCCGCCGGTCAGCTTGGCTATAACATGAAGGATTATGCAGCGGCGGGCACCTATCTTGAACAGGCCGCCACGCTGATGCCGAACGACCCGGCGGTGTCCGATACGCTGGCCGAGGTCTACGTCCAGAATCAGAACTTTGCGAAGGCGCTTGCCACGATCGACAAGGGTATCGCCCAGCGCAAGGCTGCCGGTGAAGCCGCTTCGGATGTCTCGGCGTTCCGTGGTCTGGCAATTGCCGCCAACAACGGGTTGAACGACGAGGCGGCCAAGTGGGCCGTTCGCGTGATCGAAAGCAATCCGCGCGCCGAATACCGGACCGAAGCGTACAAGGTTCTTTCCGCGCTTTCGTCCTATTCGAAGGAAGAAGAGCTTGACCTGCTGCGTCTGATGTATCGCGCCGACGCGTTGAGCGATCGCCGCCAGTACATGGCGTACCTTGCCGCAGCCGACGCGCGCCGTCGTCCGGCAGAGGTTGTCGCTCTGGTT
Source organism: Croceicoccus naphthovorans (assembly GCF_001028705.1). Taxonomy (NCBI): domain Bacteria; kingdom Pseudomonadati; phylum Pseudomonadota; class Alphaproteobacteria; order Sphingomonadales; family Erythrobacteraceae; genus Croceicoccus; species Croceicoccus naphthovorans. Next base: position 1,652,820 of record NZ_CP011770.1, read on the forward strand.
GAAAAGGGCAATGCCGCGGGCATGTTCTCTGGCAGCGCGCTGGCGGCTGACGAGCTGAAGCTGGCCAAGTCGCGTTACGATCAGGTCCTCAAGGAACTGAACGCCGACGCCAAGGGCACCAGCGACGGTGCAGCCGCATCGGCCATCGGTGACGTCTACCTCGGTTACGGCAAGGGTGCCGAAGCCGAAGCGATGTACCGCAAGGCCATTTCGGCTGGCGTGGCCGACAAGGATCGCGCGCTGACCGGCCTTGGCATTGCGCTGGCCGATCAAGGCAAGTTCGACGAGGCGAAGTCCACGTTCGAGCAGGTGCAGGGCACGACCCGTTCGTCGCTGGCACGGCTTTGGATCGCTTACGTGAACGATCAGGCGGCCTGATCTTTTATCCGATCTGAAAACAAAAGGGGCGGCGCCTTCGCAGGTGCCGCCCCTTTTCATTGAATGTTGGCAATCAGCGCAAACGCTTTACCCAAGACTGGCCGTTGCGGCGCTGCACCTCAAAATTGGGGAGCGCCTCCATCATGTCGGTCAGCCGTTTGTAGCCATAGTTGCGCACGTCGAAGTTCGACCGGTTGCCCGCGATCTGGCCGACCTCGCCAAGCCGGGCAAAGCCGTCCTCTCCGCGATTGGCCGCGCGCCATGCCTTGCCCAGCAGTGTGATCAATGCTTCGTCTACCGGTTCCTTGTCCGACTTTGCGTTCGACTTGCCACCGGTGTCGCTATCGTCGGCATCGTCGCGGATCAGGGCGTCGATATCGATGAAGCGGGTGCATGCGGTCTGCAATGCTTGCGGCGCGCGGTTCTTCGATCCGAAGCCGTAAACGACCAGACCGTCCTGCCGCAGCCGGGATACCAGCGGGGTAAAGTCGCTATCGCTGCTCATGATGCCGAAACCGTCGACCTTACCCTGATAGAGCAGGTCGAGTGCGTCGATGGTCATCGCCATGTCGGTCGCGTTCTTGCCCTTGGTCAGGTCGAACTGCTGTTGCGGGCGAATCCCGTAATCGTTGGTGATCTGCGCCCAGTTCTTCAGGCCGGGCTTGGCCCAGTTGCCATAGGCGCGCCGAATGTTGACCTGGCCCAATTCGGCCAGGGCCGTCAGCACCGGATCTATACCCGCCGGGGTGGTGTTGTCCGCGTCGATCAACAACGCGATGTTTTTAAGAAGTTGTTCTGTCATTGCCCCGCGATGTGCGGGCTATGGCACGGATTTACAAGGGCGCGCACTTCCCTGCGCAGCCTCTACTTGCGAAGTCTGGGCCTCGCTTTAGCGCGCGGCTTCATCTCGTTCACCATGCAGGCAAAGGCATCGGGGCGCAAAATGCGTTCGAACTGAAACCCGGCGCGGCCTTCGGCCACCCAAATCACGTGGGCCTCTATCCGGCCAATTTCGGGCAAACGGAGCATGACGCGTTCGCCTCGGCCGATCGTCAGATCACCTTCGACCATGAAGCCGTTGGAAGAGACATTGGTGATGTGCATGTGGATGTCGCCGATGCGGCGATGTTCGGCCAGAACCGGGTAATCGACCGGGTGGCGAGCTGCCTGGCGAAGGTCTGTAACCGAGAGTTGTGCGCCACCGATCACTATTGGGGGTCCTTCCTGTCCGTGTGAATGGGAAGGTAACCGCCAATGGCGAACAATTGGTAAACGGAGCGGCTTTGGGTGAACGTTTCCGCAGCCGCCCCGGGTAAAACTATCTGCGCAGGATCGCGTGCTTTTTCTTGCCTAGGCTGAGCTTGGCGGTGGTGCCCGATTTCAGTGTCACGATCTGGTTCGGATCGCCGACCGGTGCATCGTCCAGCTTTACAGCGCCTTCGCCGACCTTGCGCTTTGCCTCGCCATTCGAAGCCGCGAAGTTCAACGCCTTCAGCGCCTCCATGACCGTCGTACCGTCCGCCGGGATATCCAGCGTCGGTAGATCCGCGCCAAGCCCGCCACCGGCGAAGGTTTCGCGAGCGGTGGCTTCGGCGGCGGCGGCAGCTTCGGGGCCGCGCACAAGCGCCGTCACTTCGTTGGCAAGGCGGACCTTGGCATCGTTGATCGCCGCGCCTTCCAGCGTTTCCAGCTTGGCAATTTCCTCCAGCGAAACATCGGTGAAGAGGCGCAGGAACCGGCCCACGTCGGCATCGTCGCAATTGCGCCAATACTGCCAGAAATCATAATTCGGCAGCATATCCTCGTTCAGCCAGACCGCACCGGCGGCGGTCTTGCCCATCTTGGCCCCGCTGGCCGTAGTCAGCAGCGGGGTGGTCACGCCGAACAGTTCCTGCCCGTCCATGCGGCGGCCCAATTCGACGCCGTTGACGATATTGCCCCACTGGTCCGACCCGCCCATCTGCAGGCGCACGTCCATTTCCTTGGACAGGTGGCGGAAGTCGTATCCCTGCAGGATCATGTAGTTGAATTCGAGGAAGGTCATGGGCTGCTCGCGATCCAGCCGCAGCTTGACCGAATCGAACGTCAGCATCCGGTTGACGGTGAAATGCGTGCCCACTTCCTGCAGCAACTGGATGTAACCAAGCTGGCCCAGCCAGTCGTGGTTGTTGACCATCACTGCATCGGTCGGCCCGTCGCCAAAGGTCAGCAGACGCCGGAAGACCTTGCGGATCGAGGCGATGTTGTCCTCGATCGTCTCGTCGCTCAACATCTTGCGGCTTTCGTCGCGACCGGTGGGGTCGCCAATCCGCGTCGTGCCGCCGCCCATCAGGACGACCGGCTTGTGCCCGGCCTGTTGCAGGCGGCGCAGCAGCATGATCTGCACTAGTGAGCCGACATGCAGCGACGGCGCGGTCGCATCAAATCCGACATAGCCCGGCACGACCTGTTTCGCGGCAAGGGCATCAAGCCCCTCCGCATCGGTCATCTGGTGGATGTAGCCGCGCGAGGACAGCAGGTTCAAAAGCTCGGACTGGTAGGTGCTCATAATGCCGCGCCGCCTAGCACGCGGATCGACCAAGGCAAAGATGCCGTGAGTGGCGGCCAAACCGTGCGCGATCCATGCCGAATGACATTGCCAGATATTGCGGCGCGGCGCAGAGTGCGCGCCATGAGCCCCTTGATTCCGCACCCGGCGCATCCGCCGCGGTCCATCCGGTCGGTCCTTGCCGATCTTGTCAGGCTTTCCGACGGGCGGGCAATGGCGCGGTATCGCATTACCGGCATCGATGAATTGGTTCTGCCGGAATTCGCGGGAAGGGGACGGCAGAACGATCTGTGGCGCACGACCTGTTTCGAACTGTTTCTGAAGGGCGATGGCGCGGCCTATCGCGAATACAATTTTGCGCCCTCTGGCCGATGGGCGGCCTATGCGTTCGACAGTGTGCGCGAAGGCATGAAGTCGTTCGACCCTATCCACATCCCCGAGATCTCGGTCGAGAGCGGCGACATGATGGCAACGGCGGTCGCCTTTATTGCCGAGGGGGACTTGCGCGGCATGTCGCATGCGGGACTGACAGCGGTGATAGAGGAGTCGGGCGGGCACATGTCTTACTGGGCGCTCGCGCATGGCGGTGAACGGCCCGATTTTCACGATCCGGCTTGCTTTGCATTAGAGCTTGGCGCAGCAGCGCCTGCATGAAATTCGGTATCGATCGCCTGCTCGCCGACGACGGCTTGCGCGCCGCGCTTGACGGCCGCCGCGTCGCCCTCGTCGCCCATCCCGCTTCGGTTACTCAGGACCTGACCCATTCGCTCGACGCGCTGATTGCGGCGGGGGTGAACGTGACCAGCGCGTTCGGCCCGCAGCACGGGCTGAAGGGCGACAAGCAGGACAACATGGTCGAGACCGAGGATGAGGTCGATCCGGTCTACGGCATTCCGGTTTTCAGCCTCTATGGCGAAGTGCGCCGCCCGACTGCGGCGATGATGAATACCGCCGAGGTTTTTCTGTTCGACTTGCAGGACCTTGGCTGCCGTATCTATACCTTTGTGACAACGCTGCTCTACATGCTGGAAGAGGCGGCGAAAGCAGGCAAGGAAGTCTGGGTGCTGGATCGCCCGAACCCCGCCGGTCGTCCGGTTGAGGGTACGCTGCTGATCCCGGGGCAGGAAAGTTTTGTCGGCGCAGGTCCGATGGTTATGCGCCACGGATTGACGCTGGGCGAGATGGGGCACTGGTTCATCCGGCACTTCAATCTCGACGTTCGCTATAGGGTGGTCGAGATGGAGGGCTGGCAGCCCGAAGGGCCGGGTTTTGGCTGGCCCGAAAGCCGCATCTGGATCAATCCCAGCCCCAATGCCGCCAACCTGAACATGGCGCGTGCCTATGCGGGTACGGTGATGATCGAAGGCGCGACGCTGAGCGAGGGCAGGGGCACGACGCGCCCGCTTGAAGTGCTGTTCGGCGCGCCCGACATCGACGCGAAGACAGTGTTGGGCGAGATGCAGCGCTTCGCGCCGGAATGGCTGACGGGCTGTGCAATCCGCGAATGCTTTTTCGAGCCGACTTTTCACAAGCACGCCGGACAGCTTTGCAATGCGCTGATGGTCCACGCCGAGGGTGCGTTTTACGATCATCACGCCTTCCGTCCGTGGCGCTTGCAGGCGCTGGCGTTCAAGGCGATCCGGCGGCTCTATCCCGATTACCCGATCTGGCGCGACTTTCCCTACGAGTATGAGTTCGACCGGTTGGCCATCGACGTGATCAACGGCGGCCCCGCGCTGCGCGAATGGGTCGACGATGCGGGCAGCGAAGCGGACGATCTCGATGCCGTGGCGGGCAAGGATGAGGGCGAGTGGCGCGAGACGATTGCGCCACTGCTGCTGTATTAGGTTAGCCTTGCTTCCGGCTCAATTCTCGCATCGCGTCGTCCAGCCCGTCCAGCGTCAGCGGATACATCCGGTTGTTCAATAACTGTCTGATCATCTTGTTCGACTGATTGTAATCCCAGACGCGCTGCGGTTCGGGGTTCAGCCAGACGCAGGCGGGATAAGTGTGCGCCACGCGTTGCAGCCATGTCGCGCCCGATTCCTCATTCATATGTTCGACGCTGCCGCCGGGGTGGCTGATCTCATAGGGGCTCATCGCCGCGTCGCCGACAAAGACAATCTTGTAGTCGTGCCCGTATTTGTGCAGCACGTCCCACGTCTTCTCCCGCTCGTTCCAGCGGCGCCGGTTGTCCTTCCAGACCCCTTCGTAGAGGCAGTTGTGGAAGTAGAAGAATTCAAGGTTCTTGAACTCCGCCGTGGCGGCGCTGAACAGTTCCTCACACAGTTTGATATGCGGGTCCATCGATCCGCCAACGTCGAGGAATAGCAGCAGTTTCACCGCATTGCGCTTTTCCGGGCGCATATGGATGTCGAGAAAACCCTGCCGCGCAGTGCCCTTGATCGTGGCATCGAGGTCCAGCTCGTCCGCCGCCCCTTCGCGCGCGAAACGGCGCAACCGGCGCAGCGCCATCTTGATGTTGCGGGTGCCCAGTTCCCTGGTGTTGTCCAGATTGGCGAACTCGCGCTTTTCCCAAACCTTGATCGCGCGCTTGTGCCGACTTTCCCCGCCGATCCGCACGCCTTCGGGGTTGTATCCGCCGTTGCCGAATGGGCTGGTGCCGCCTGTCCCGATCCACTTGTTGCCGCCCTGATGCCGACCCTTCTGTTCCTCCAGCCGTTTTTTCAGGGTCTCCATGATCTCGTCCCAGTCGCCCAACGACTTGATCTTTTCCATCTCCTCGGGTGAGAGGAACTTCTCGGCCACGGCTTTCAGCCAGTCTTCGGGGATGTCGACCGGGTTCTGGCCGTAGTCAGAGAAAACGCCCTTGAAGATTTTCTGGAACACCTGATCGAACCGGTCGAGCAGGCCTTCGTCTTTCACGAACGTCGCGCGGCTGAGGTAATAGAACGCCTCGGGCGACTGTTCGATCACTTCGCGGTCGAGCGCCTCGAGCAGGACGAGATGCTCTTTCAGGCTGGCCGGAATGCCCGCAGCGCGCAGTTCGTCGAGGAAGTTGAGGAGCATGGTCGCGCGCTCAGCGCCCCTGCCGCCGCGCCATGAACGCGAGGCGTTCAAACATCATGACGTCCTGCTCGTTCTTCAGCAGCGCGCCATGGAGCGGCGGGATCGCCTTGGTCGGATCGCGGTCCTGCAAAACCTCCAGCGGCATATCCTCGACCAACAGCAGCTTCAACCAGTCCAGCAATTCGCTGGTGCTGGGCTTTTTCTTCAGTCCCGGCACGTCGCGCAATTCGTAGAAGATCTCCATTGCCTTGCTGACCAGTGCCTTCTGGATGCCGGGGAAGTGGACCTCGATAATGTCGCGCATCGTGTCGGCGTCGGGAAATTTGATGTAGTGGAAGAAACAGCGGCGCAGGAATGCGTCGGGCAGTTCCTTTTCGTTGTTCGAGGTGATGACCACGATGGGCCGTTCGCGCGCCTCGATCCGCTCTCCGGTTTCATAGACATCGAAGCTCATGCGATCGAGTTCCTGCAGCAGGTCGTTCGGGAACTCGATGTCGGCCTTGTCGATCTCGTCAATCAGCAGGACGGGCAGTTCGGGCGCGGTAAATGCTTCCCACAATTTGCCCTTCTTGATGTAGTTCGAAATATCGTGGACGCGTTCGTCGCCCAGCTGGCCATCGCGCAGACGAGCGACCGCATCGTATTCATACAGGCCCTGCTGTGCCTTCGTCGTCGATTTCACGTTCCATTCGATGAGCGGCGCGCCGGTGGCCTTTGCGATTTCATGGGCCAGCACCGTCTTGCCCGTACCCGGTTCCCCTTTGACGAGAAGCGGGCGACGCAAGGTTACGGCCGCGTTGACGGCGACTTTCAGATCGTCGGTCGCGACATAGTTGCTGGTGCCTTCGAAACGCTGCATTGATCGATCCTGATTAACTGTGCTTTGGACTTGAGGTAGGGCGTGGCCAGCATGATGACAACCGGTTTCGCTGCGCGTGCGAAGGGGATCGCATGACAGGTATCGTAGCCCGGATTTGCACTGAAATGCGGTCGGGTAGCCGCCTCGATGCAAGGTCGGTTCGGCATTATGGCTGGATTCTGGCGGGGCTTAACCTGCTGTCGCTGGCTTTCCTGCTGGCGACCTCGCGCGGCGGGGTGGATCGGTTCGGGCATATACTAGGCACCGATTTCCTCAGCTTCTGGGCAGCCGGCAAGATGCTGATCGCCGGAGCCGCACCCTATGATGCCGCCGCGCATGTCGCGGTGCAGAGTGCGGTGTTCGATGCGCCGGGTGGTTATCCGGCGTTTTTCTATCCGCCGTTGTTCCTGATTTTCTGCCTGCCGCTTGGGCTTGCGCCTTACTTCGTATCGATTGCCGCGTGGCTTGCCATAACGGGCGCGGCCTATGTCGCGGCATTGCGGGTTTGGTTGAAGGAACTGGACTTCCGGCTATCGCTGCCCCTGTGGCTGGCGGCATTCTCGCCGGTGTTCCTGACGATTACGCATGGGCAGACGAGTTTCCTCAGTGCCGCGCTGCTGGGGGCGGGCCTGTTTCTCGTACCGCGCAAGCCGGTAATTGCCGGGCTGATGCTGGGCCTCGCGACGTTCAAGCCGCAGTTCGGCTTGCTGATCCCGGTTGCGTTGTTGCTGACCGGCAGTTGGCGCACCATTGCTGCGGCGGTGTTCAGCGCGGCCATGCTGGCACTGGTGAACACGGTGCTTTTCGGGCCGGAGGTCTGGGCCGATTGGCACGCGCTGACATCAAAGGCGCAGGATGCGACGGCCAGTGGCGAAATCGGTTTCGCCAAGATGATAACGGTTTTTGCAGGGGCGAGGTTGATCGGGCTGTCCGATGGGGTGGCCTTCGCGTTGCAGGCCATTGCCAGCATCACTGTGATTGCGGCAATCGCTTGGGCAAGCTGGCGACGCGGGTGGAGCGACGCCTTGGCGGCGTTGGTGCTGGCCGGGGCGGCGCTGGCGACGCCATTCGCGCTCGATTACGATCTGCTCTTGCTGGGCTTCCCGCTGCTGTGGATCGCGGCGACGGGATTTCGCGACTTTGAACGCTGGGGCTGCGCACTTGCGTTTGTTGCGCCGATCATTGCCCGCCCGCTGGCGATGCAGGTCGGGGTGCCGATCATGCCGTTTGTATTGGCCCTGATCTTGGCGTTCTTGCTAAAATGCGTACCGCCCCGCGCTGCCTAGGCGTCGATCAGGTCGCGGTCGATCTCTGCGGCGCGGTTCTGGATGAAGTTGAACCGGTGTTCCGGGTTGCGGCCCATCAGTTCGTCGACCAGTCGACCGACGCTGGCCCGCTGTTCGAATTCCTGCGGCAGGGTGATGCGGATCAGGCTGCGACTTTCGGGGCTCATCGTCGTTTCGCGCAGCTGCTGCGGGTTCATTTCACCAAGGCCCTTGAACCGGCCCACGTCGACCTTCTTTCCCTTGAATACCGTCGCCTCCAGCTCGGCGCGGTGCGCGTCGTCGCGGGCATAGCGGCTCTCTTTCCCGGCGGTCAGGCGATAGAGCGGTGGTTGGGCGAGGTAGAGGTGCCCGCGCCGCACGATTTCCGGCATTTCGCGGAAGAAAAACGTCATCAACAGGGTCGCGATATGCGCGCCGTCGACATCGGCGTCGGTCATGATGATGACGCGGTCGTAGCGCAGGTTTTCCGGGTCGCAATCCTTGCGAATGCCGCAGCCCAGCGCCAGCGTCAGGTCGGCGATTTCCTGGTTGGCGCGAATCTTGTCAGCGCTGGCCGAAGCGACGTTCAGGATCTTGCCGCGGATCGGTAAGATCGCCTGCGTCTTGCGGTCGCGCGCCTGCTTGGCGCTGCCGCCTGCGCTGTCGCCCTCGACGATGAACAGTTCGGTATCGCCATCCCCTTCGCCGCTGCAATCGGTCAGCTTGCCGGGCAGGCGTAGTTTCTTGGCGTTGGTCGCGGTCTTGCGCTTTACCTCACGCTCCTGCTTGCGGCGGAGGCGTTCGTCCATCCGCTCCATGACGGAGCAGAGCAGCGCCTTCCCGCGCTCCATATTGTCGGCGAGGAAGTGGTCGAAGTGATCGCGAACTGCGTTTTCGACAAGGCGCGCGGCCTCGGCGCTGGTCAGGCGGTCCTTCGTCTGGCTCTGGAACTGCGGGTCGCGGATGAAGAGCGAGAGCATGATCTCGCTGCCGGTCACCACGTCGTCGGGCGTGATGTCCTTGGCCTTCTTTTCCTTCACCAGTTCGCCGAACGCGCGCAGCCCCTTGGTCAGCGCGGCCCGCAACCCCTGTTCGTGGGTGCCGCCGTCGGGCGTGGGGATCGTGTTGCAGTACCAGCTATACGATCCGTCGGACCACAGCGGCCATGCGATCGCCCATTCGACGCGGCCCTGCTGTTGCCCGGCTTCGTTCGCGGGAAAGTCCTGCGACCCGGCGAAGAAATCGCTGGTCACGCATTCGCGCGCGCCAACCTGTTCTTTCAGGTGATCGGCCAGACCGCCGGGGAACTGGAACACAGCCTCTGCCGGAACGTCGTCGCTGGCCAGCTCAGGTGAACATTTCCAGCGGATTTCGACGCCCGCAAACAGATAGGCCTTTGACCGGGCGAGGCGAAACAGGCGGGCCGGCTTGAACTTCTGCGCCCCGAAAATTTCCGGGTCGGGCGTAAAGCTGACCGTGGTGCCGCGCCGGTTGGGCGCCGCGCCGACCTTTTGCAGCTTCGTCGTCGGCAGGCCTTGCGAGAATTCCTGCGCGTAGACTTCCTTGTTGCGTGCAACTTCCACGCGGGTCTTTACCGACAGCGCATTGACGACCGAAACGCCGACACCATGCAAACCGCCACTGGTGGCATAGGCCTTGCCGCTGAACTTGCCGCCCGAATGCAGCGTGGTGAGAATGACCTCCAGCGCCGACTTGCCCGGATACTTCGGATGCTCGTCAATCGGCATGCCGCGACCGTTATCGCTGATTGTAATCGTGCCGGCGGTGCCGTCCGGCCCGGCCTCCAGCGTTACCTCGATCCGGTTGGCGTGGCCTGCAACCGCCTCGTCCATTGAGTTGTCGAGCACTTCGGCGGCAAGGTGGTGCAGCGCGCGTTCGTCCGTACCGCCGATGTACATGCCGGGGCGGCGGCGAACAGGCTCCAGCCCTTCGAGAACCTCGATTGCAGAGCTGTCATAGGCCTCTGCCGAACCGGCGGGTGCATTTTCGAACAGATCGTCGGACATAACGCGAACGCTAACGCCCCGCGCGCCTGTGAAGCAAGCGCGCGGGGTAAGTTATCGCCAGTGGTGGCGTGATTGTCAGAACTTGGTCGGCGCGGGGGATACGACCTTGACCCCGCCCGAAGTGACTTCGCGAACCTCGAAAGCGCGTTCCACGACGCCTTCGTCGAAACGGAATGCCCCGTCGAGCCCGATGAACCCGCCTGCGTCGGCCAGCGGGCGGGTCGGAAAGCGATCGCCGACTTTCCAGTCGCGCGCGACCTTGATGGTCAGCAGGACCGCGTCATAGCCCAGCGTCGAAATGCGATAGGGCGAAGCGCCGAACCGGCTCTTGTAGCTGTCGGAATAACGCTTGAAGCGTCCGTCGCTGATCGCGGAGAACCATGCGCCGCGCAGAGCGGAGGACTGGGCAATCTGCTCGTCGCCGCTCCACAATTCAGTGCCGATTATCTTCGCCGCCTTTTCGGCGTCGCGGATCAGCGGCCCGGCACGGACCGCCATGCGCGACCCGTCGGCGATGATCACCGCCTGATAATCGCCCTTGGCAGCCAGACGCTTCACCGCATTGGAAAGCGAGGTCGCATCGCGGTCATAACTTTCGATGGCCATGACCTTGGCCCCGGAAGCGCGGGCAGTGTCCATGATCGCATCGCTGGCCGCGCGGCCATAGTCGCCGCTGGGCACCAGCGCGCCGAACGTCGTCATGCCCTGACCGACCGCGAATTTCATCGACCGTTCTAGGGACTGAGCGGGCACTTGCCCAATCACCCAGACGCCGTCTCCACCCGCGCGCTCGTCGTTCGAAAAGCTGATGATCGGCACCCGCGCGGGGCCTGCAATCGACTTCACCGCATCAAGATTGTCCGACAGCAGCGGGCCGAGGATCAGGCGGTTCCCGTCCGCAATCGCGCGCTGCGCCGCATTCCGCGCACCAGCGGCGGTATCATACGTGGTGATGCGAATGTTCGAGGTATTCGTATCGAGCAGCGCCATCGTCGTCGCGTTCGACAGCGACTGGCCCACGCCCGAATTCGAGCCCGACAGCGGCACGAGCAGCGCGATGCGATGCCGCGTCTCGTCGCCAGAGGGCAACTGCCCGGCGGTCGGCTGGTCGGGCTGAGGCGGAGGCGGAGCCTCGCTTTTCGGCACCATTCCGGCGCAACCGGCCAGCAACAGCGCGGTCATCCCGGCCAGTCCAGCGCGGACCGTGTGGCGGCGCGAGGCATTGACCCGCGTAATCATGCTTGCATCTCCCTGAAAACCCCGTGCATCTGCATCCCTATGTCCGACGCACCTGAAAGTTCCGTGTCTACACGTCTCGTAGTTGAATCAGGCCTCTATATAGTCGCGACCCCGATTGGCAATCTCGGCGACCTTAGCCCGCGCGCGATTGCGATATTGGGGGCCTGCGAAGCGGTGGCCTGTGAAGACACGCGCGTTACCGGCAAACTGATGAACCACGCCGGAATGAAGAAACGCCTGATTCGGTATGACGATCATGCTAGCGATGCGACGCGCGAACACCTGCTGGCACTGGCGGCGGAACGGCCGGTGGCGCTGGTGTCCGACGCGGGCACACCGCTGATTTCCGACCCAGGCTATAAACTGGTGCGAGAGGCGCGCGAGAGAGGCATCTCCGTGGTAAGCGTGCCGGGGCCGAGCGCGCTGATCGTGGCGCTGACGCTTTCGGGCTTGCCGACGGACCGGTTCCTGTTTGGCGGTTTCTTGCCGGTGAAGGACAAGGCGCGGGGAGATATCTTCGCGGAACTGGGCGCGGTGCGCGCGACTCTGGTGTTCTATGAGACTGCGCCGAGGCTGGTCAGCGCGTTGGGTGCGATCAACGCCGCGCTGCCGGGACGAGAGGTCGCGGTGGCGCGTGAATTGACCAAGAAGTTCGAGGAATGTCGTACCGGGTCGCCGCAAGACCTGATCGATCACTACACCGCGCATACCCCGAAAGGTGAGATCGTGCTGATGATCGGGCCGCCGGGCGAGGAGCCGGCCGCCGATCTCGACATCGATGCGCTACTCCGCGCCGAACTGGGCGATCACAAGCCGTCGCAGGCGGCAGCAAGGTTGGCCAAGGCGCATGGGCTGGACCGCAAGGCGCTCTACGCTCGCGCGATGGAACTGAAGTGACCGCCGCCCCCAAACGCATCCGTGCCGAGAAGCAGGGCCGCAAGGGCGAGGCTGCGGCAGCGATGTATCTGCGTGCCAAGGGCTGGCGCATCCTTGCCGAACGCGTGCGCAATCCGGCGGGCGAAATCGACTTGATCGCCCGGCGCGGGTCGATGGTGATTTTCGTAGAGGTAAAGTGGCGGCAAAAGGCGGTGGACCTCGATCTGGCCATCGATGCGCGCCGCCTCGCCCGGGTATCCGCTGCTGCGGAGGCGGAGGCGCACAACTACCTGACCGACGGCGACGACATGCGGATTGATGTCCTGCTCCTTGCGCCGGGGCGATTGCCACGCCATCTGGCGAACGCCGGCCAATTCTGAAGGATCTTATCCCCGTGACAACACCCCTGCGCGTCGCCGTCCAGATGGACCCGATGGAATCGATCGGCATCGCCGGGGATTCGAGCTTTGCCCTGATGCTGTCGGCACAGGCGCGTGGGTACGAACTGTTCCACTACGATGTGCGGACGCTGGCATGGAAGTCGGACGGGCAGGGCGGCGGACGCGTCACGGCATGGGCCGCGCCGGTGACGGTGCAGCGTGTTGAGGGCGACCACTTTACGATGGGCGAGCATCGCACCATCGACCTTGGCCGCGATGTCGATGTCGTGCTGATGCGGCAGGATCCGCCGTTCGATATCGGCTATCTGACCGGCACCTGGCTGCTGGAGCGGATCAAGGGCGAGACGCTGGTCATCAACGATCCGGTCTCCGTCCGCGATGCGCCGGAAAAGGTCTATGTCCTCGATTTCGCTCGGTTCATGCCGCCGACGCTGATCACCCGCCGGATCGAGGATGTGCGCGAATTTCAGCGCGAACATCGTGATTGGAGTGGGGGCGCCATCGTGATGAAGCCGTTGCACGGCAATGGCGGCAAGGCGGTGTTCAAGGTGGATGCAGAGGGATCGAACCTGTCCGCGCTGGTAGAGATTTTCAACCAGACCTGGCCCGAACCCTTCATGGTCCAACCGTTCCTTCCCGACGTTTCGTTGGGCGACAAGCGCATCGTGCTGGTCGATGGCGAAGTCGCGGGCGCGATCAACCGCCTGCCGGGCGAGGGGGAGTTCCGATCCAACCTTGCCCAAGGCGGCAGCGCCGAGGCAACTGAACTGACCGAGACCGAACAGGAAATCTGCGCCGCGATGGGGCCGGAACTGAAAAAGCTGGGCCTCGTCTTCGTCGGCATCGACGTGATCGGCGGCAGGTGGCTGACCGAAATCAACGTCACCAGCCCCACCGGGATCGTCGCGATAGACCGTTTCAACGGCACCGACACGTCGGGCATGATCTGGAACGCGATAGAGCGCCGAATCGCCGAACGCGCCGCCACATAAGGCAAACGGCGCGGCCCTTGCGCCAAAAGGCGGAGCTTTCGGCTCGTTGATCCGTTGGGACAAATATGAACGACTTCATCATCCAGTTGATCGAAGGCGGCGGCTATCTTGGCATCGCCTTCCTTATGGCGCTGGAAAACGTATTCCCGCCGATCCCCAGCGAAGTCATCATGGGCGTGGCAGGCGTGGCGGTTCATGCCGGTCGGATGGATTTCTGGCAGGTGCTCTGGTGGGGCACATTGGGCGCTACCGTCGGCAACTATGCTTGGTTCTACCTTGGCAAGCGGCTCGGGTATGAACGATTGCGCCCCTTTGTCGAAAAGCATGGCCGCTGGCTGACGATGGACTGGAGCCATGTTGAGGCCAGTTCGCAATTCTTTCGCAAGCACGGCCAGTGGGTCGTGTTCTTTCTGCGTTTCTCGCCGCTGATGCGGACGATCATCTCGCTGCCCGCCGGCTTGGCGCACATGGGTACGGGGCGGTTCCTGATTTTCACGTTCTTGGGGTCCGCCGTGTGGAATGCGGCCCTGATCGGCAGTGCAACCCTGCTGGCCAGCTGGTTCACGGGTTTTGAGGAAGTGCTGGGCTATATCGTGATCGGCATGATCGCCGTGGGTGCGGTTTGGTACGCCTGGCGCGTGATGACGTGGCGGCCCAGCACGCCTGCGGAAGACCCCGCCGAATAGCTACTCCGCCTCTCGCGGGTGGGCATTGCGATAGACATCGAGTAGCGTTGCCGCGTCGACTTTGGTGTAGATCTGCGTCGAACCGAGGCTTGCATGGCCCAGCAACTCCTGCAGACTGCGCAAGTCGGCCCCGGCGGCCAGAAGGTGCGTCGCAAACGAATGACGCAGGGCGTGCGGCGTCGCCGATGGTGGCAGTCCCAATGCCTGCCGCGCCCGTACCACCGCCTTTTGGAGAACCCCTTGCGACAATCGACCGCCGCGCGCCCCGCGAAACAGTGGCTGGTGCGGGTTCAGGGTGTAGGGCGTGGCATCGACGTAGGCATCGATCGCCTGCTTGACCAAGGGGAGAAGCGGAACCGTTCGCTGCTTCGATCCCTTGCCGGTAACGGTCAGCCGGTCGCCTAGCGGGAGGGCATCGCCGTTGAGTGACAATGCCTCGGCAATGCGCAGGCCCGATCCGTAGAGCAACAGCAGAACCGCCCGATCGCGAGCCCCGATCCATAGCTCTTGCGGCTCATCTGCGACGAGATCGGCCAAGCCGATTGCATCATCCGGCGTGACCGCGCGGGGGATGCCTTTCTTGACGCGCGGCCCGCGCATTCTCGGTACATTTTCCTGTTTTTTGCCAGCCTGTTGCGCCGCAAACTTCAGAAACGTTTTGATAGCCGACAATTCTCGCGCGGTCGAGGCGTTGGTCAAACCATCCTTGCGCCGATCCGCCAGGTAGCGGCGCATCGTCAGGTGATCGCAATCGGCCAACGGCCCCCATTCGGGCTCCACGTTTTCAAATCTCAGAAAGCGCCGGGCAGTCGTCGTATAGGCCCGCACGGTGTGCTCGGAACGCCGCAAATCGTGGGTCAGGTGCCGATGCCACGTGCCGATCAGGCGCTCGACGCGAAAGTCCGGCTCCTCGCTCACGGGGCGTCCATCAGGCTGGGCGAGACGATGTCGGCGATCAGGCTGTCGAGGACGATCATGCCCTTGTCGGTGACAGCGACGCGACCGTCGTGCCTCGTGACGAAACCAAGTCGCTCGTATAACCCGATACGGTCGGCATCGACCAGCTCGGGGACGGTAATCGCAAACCGTCGGGCGAGGGCAGCCGGATCGACCCCCTCAGCAAGCCGCAGGCCCATCATCAAGGCCTCCGCGGCCTGTTCCGCACGGGGAAGGGGGCGTTGCTCGACCATGCCGTGTCCGTGCTCGGTCACGGCGGACAGGTAGTTCTCTGGCTTGCGATGACGCTGCGTCGCCGTGCCGCAGCGCCGCCCATGCGCGCCGGGGCCGATCCCCGCATAGTCACCGTATCGCCAGTAGGTCAGATTGTGGCGGCTTTCCTCGCCGGGTCGGGCATGATTGCTGATTTCATAAAGCGGCAGACCGGCAGCGCGGGTCATGTCCCCGGTCATCGTGAACAGCGTGCTGGCCAGGTCGTCCTCGGGCAATTCGAACGCGCCTTTCCGGAAATCGGTGGCAAAGCGCGTGCCCGGTTCGATGGTTAATTGGTAGAGCGAAATGTGCCCCGTACCGAACGCCAGCGCGCGGCGCAGCTCATCTTGCCACTCGCTCTCGGACTGGCCGGGGCGTGCATAGATGAGGTCTATACTTACCCTGCCGAAGTGCTTTTGCGCAACGTCCAGCGCCGCGATTCCCTCACTAGCATCGTGCAGCCTTCCAAGAAATTTCAGTGCGTTGTCATCCAGACTTTGCAAGCCGAGTGAAGTTCGGTTCACGCCGGCCGTTGCAAGGTCGGCAAAGCGCGCGGCTTCGACGCTCGACGGATTCGCCTCCAATGTAATCTCGATATCGGGCGCAAAGTCCCAATGTCGCGCGGCCTGCTCGATCAGTCCCGCAACCAGAGCGGGCGGCATCAACGAAGGCGTTCCGCCACCGAAAAAGATCGAGCCCAACTCGCGCCGCCCGGTAGCCTCCGCCTCGAACGCCATGTCCGCCAGTAACGCCCTCTGCCACGCATCCACGTCCACGCCGTCGCGGACATGGCTGTTGAAGTCGCAATAGGGGCACTTCTTCAGGCAGAACGGCCAGTGGATATAAAGGGCAAGCGACATGCCGCCATTTCAGCGCCTGTTAACCCGGCAATGTCAAGAAGGGGGCATGGGACGGGTCACGGAAATCGTGCTGGGCATTGCCGGCACCATCGCACTTTCGGCAGGCTTGATCGGGTCGGGTTCGGCCCGCGAACTGAAATGGGTAGAGGAAATCGGCGAGGGCAGCTTTGCCGACCGGCTGCTGGAATCGCATAACGAAGAACGCCGGCGCGTCGGCGTTCCCGAATTGCGCTGGAGCCCGAAACTGGCCGCACAGGCCCGCGATTATGCGCAAAAACTTTCGAAAGGCCGTTCATTGGTTCACGCCAGCCGCGCCGAACGCGGCGGTGCGGGTGAGAACCTTTGGCATGGCCGCGCCGGGTTTTATTCTGCCGAGGAAATGATCGAAGGCATGGTGGACGAAAAGCGCCACTTCAAACGCGGCAACTTCCCGCAGGTCAGCACGACCGGCCAATGGGCCGACGTGGGCCACTACACGCAAGTAATCTGGCGCGAGACGACAGAAGTCGGATGCGCCGTAGTGCCGGGTGGCGGCAACGACTGGCTGGTGTGCCGGTACTGGCCCGCCGGTAATGTCTATGGAAGGCCGGTGCTCTAGGCGCCGAACTGCTCTGCCACCAGCTTGCGGAACGCATCAGCGCGGTGGCTCATCGCGTGTTTCTCTTCCGGTTGCAGCTCTGCAAACGTGGCATCGCGGCCCTGCGGCACGAAGACGGGGTCGTAGCCGAAACCCATCGTGCCACGCGGCGGCCAGGTCAGCGATCCGTCGACCCGGCCTTCGTAAACCGCCTCTCGCCCGTCGGGCCATGCCACGGCCAGAACGCAGGAAAACCACGCTTCGCGGGGCGTCTCAGGGCCCTTTTCGGCCAGCATCCCCTCGACCTTGCCCATCGCCATGTACCAGTCACGCCCGGCGGGCCCTTCGAACCACTGCCGTTCTGCCCAGTCGGCGGTATAAACGCCGGGCCGCCCGTCCAAGGCCACGACCGACAGGCCGGAATCGTCGGCAAGGCTGACGATCTGCGAGGCCTGCGCCGCCGCCCGCGCCTTGATCAGCGCGTTTTCGATGAAAGTCGTCCCCGTCTCGGCGGGTTCCGGCAGGCCCAGCGATCCTGCACTGATGCAATCCACGCCATAGGGCGCAAGCAGGGCCGAAATTTCCTTCAACTTGCCCGCGTTGTGGGTGGCGATGACCAGCTTGCCGGAACCGAGACGGGGTGAATCGCTCATTTTACAGCTGCGTCTTGCGCTTTGAAAATCTCGTCGCAACCGGTGCGGGCGAGGCGGAGCAGGCGCAGCAGACCTTCTTCATCATAGGTCGCACCTTCGGCGGTTGCCTGAACCTCTGCGATCTGACCGCCTTCGATCAGGACGAAGTTTGCATCGGCATCGGCATTTGAATCCTCGGCATAGTCGAGGTCCAGCACCGGCGTGCCGTTGAAGATGCCGCAAGAAACGGCGGCGACGCGCCGGGTCAGCGGATCATCCTTGATCGCGCCGCTGTCCAGCAAACCCTGCACGGCCAGGCGTAGAGCAACCCATGCGCCGCTGATCGAGGCGGTGCGGGTGCCGCCATCGGCCTGCAACACGTCGCAGTCGAGCGTGATCTGCCGTTCGCCCAGCTTCTTCAGGTCGGTGACGGCACGCAACGAACGACCAATCAGGCGCTGAATTTCCTGCGTCCGACCCGACTGCTTACCCTTGGCCGCTTCGCGCGAACCGCGCGTGTGCGTAGCGCGAGGCAGCATCGAGTATTCGCCCGTGACCCAGCCTTCGCCCTTCCCGCGCAGCCATGGCGGCAGGCGTTCCTCGATGCTGGCGGTGCACAGCACGCGGGTGTCGCCGAAGCTGATCAGGCACGATCCCTCGGCGTGCTTGGTGAAGCCGGTCTCGATAGTGATGGCCCGCATTTCGTCTGCGGCGCGGCCGGATGGGCGCATTTTCTGGTGATTCCTTCGTGATGTCGTCAGATATGCACGCCGCGTTAGGCCGATCGGGCTTGAGGCCGCAAGGGGAGGGCTTAAATAAGCATCCATGGCCAGCCCACCGCTCAACGAAATGACAGACCGCGCGCGAGAGATTTTCCGTCTTGTCGTCGAGGGCTATCTGGATTCGGGCCAGCCGGTGGGATCGAAGACATTGGCAGGGGAAGGCCTGAACCTCTCGCCAGCCTCGATTCGCTCGGTCCTTGCCGATCTTGAGCGTCTGGGCCTGCTGGCCGCGCCGCATACCAGCGCGGGGCGGATGCCGACTGAAACGGGGTTGCGGCTGTTTGTCGACGGCATGATGCAGGTTGCCGAACCCAGCGCCGCTGAACGCGCAGCGATAGAGCGTGAACTGGCCAGCCCCGGTCCGATCGAGGATGCTCTGGGCCGGACGAGCGCATTGCTCTCCAGCCTTTCGGCCTGCGCGGGTGTCGTGATGGTGCCCGCCCGCGAACCGCGCCTCACGCAGCTAAGCCTTGTCCCCTTGGGCGACGGGCGGGCGCTGGCGGTGCTCGTGGGTGAGGATGGCGCGGTGGAAAACCGCGTGCTCGACCTGCCGCCGGGCACCGATCCCTCCGCGTTGGAACAGGCGGGCAATTACATATCCGCACGTCTGGCCGGACGCACGCTGGCCGAGGCGGCGCTGCTGGTGAAGCGCGAACTGGCCAGCGAGCGCGCCTCGCTCGACGCCGCTGCGCGCGATCTGGTGGAGCGCGGGCTGGCCGTGTGGAGCGAGGATGCGGCCCGCCGCCCGGTGCTGATCGTGCGCGGGCAGGCGAACCTGTTGGACGAAAGCGCGGTGGAGGACCTCGAGCGGGTACGCTCGCTGCTCGACGATATCGAGCGGTCCGAACAGGTTGCCGCCGTGCTTGCCTCAGCAAGAGAGGCGGAGAGCGCCCGTATCTTCATCGGATCGGAGAACAAGCTGTTCTCGCTTTCCGGCTCTTCCGTCATCGCCTCGCCCTATCGCGACAGGGACGGACGGGTCATCGGCGTGGTGGGCGTTATCGGGCCGACTCGGTTGAATTACGCGCGTCTCGTCCCCATGGTGGATTTCACCGCACAGAGTTTGGGGCGCAGCCTTGGGATCAACCCCGCACGGGGCCTCGGGCGTATACCCGGACAGAATTGACAGGAATTTCATTAGGTCATGAGCGACGACAAGACCCGCGACGAAGCGGTCGAACAGGAATTGAAGGGCGTGCCCGAGGACATGATCGACGGCGACGAAACCGACGACACGGGTGAGGGCGATCGTCTGGCCGCGCTGGAAGAGGAACTGGCCGAGGCGAAGCAGCAGGTGCTTTATGCCCGTGCAGAGACGCAAAACGTGCGTCGCCGGATGGAAAAGGACGTGTCGGACGCGCGCGCCTATGCCGCAACCGGGTTTGCCCGCGATATCCTGTCGGTGCACGACAACCTGACCCGCGCGCTTCAGGCCGTACCGGAAGACCTGCGCGAGGACGAGAAGCTGAAGGGCCTGATCGCCGGGATCGAGGCAACCGCGCGCGAAATCGACAAGGTCTTTGGTCAGCACGGCATCACTCGCATCGCCGCGATCGGTATGCCGTTGGACCCGAACCAGCATCAGGCGATGGTCGAAATTCCGTCAGACGAAGCCGAGCCGGGCACCGTCGTGCAGGAAATGCAGTCGGGTTATATGATCAAAGATCGCCTGCTGCGTCCGGCGATGGTCGGCGTGGCGAAAAAGCCCGGCTGATACAAAAAAAGTCTCTGCATTCCCGGAACTTCGTGTCTCGCGCTCCGTAAGTCTTGCAACAGGGCACGAAACGGAGACGAGACGATGAAGACCAGGATGATCGCCATGCCCGTCATGGCCGCCGCCGCGCTGGCCACGGCTGGCTGTGCAGAGAATTACGCCGTGGAAGGCGCTGCTGCCGGGGCCGCCGCTGGTGCTGCGGTTGGCGCCGTTACCGGTGCGGATATTGGCACGGCTGCTGCGGTGGGCGCTGCAGCCGGTGCTGCGGGCGGCTATTTTATCGACAAGAACGACGGCTGCGATGGATACGACCGCGACGGGCGTCTGGATGACGACTGCTACGGGACTTATGGGTATCCGGTGGATCCGCGATAACGCGGCGATCTGGATGATGCGAAATGGCGCGGGCGAAAGCCTGCGCCGTTCTATTAGAAGGGCAGAATACTCTCCAGCTGCGCCAACGCAGGCGCACCCCTTAACGCAAATCCATTTCGCAACAGAAAGGCATGACGCACGATCTCTGCTTGCTGTTCGATCCCATAACTCGCCAAAGGCTGACCCGGCCTGACCGCATAATCATAGCGGCAGAACGGCTGCCGCATCAGAACCAGCCAGAAGCGGCCCCGCTCTTGCGCCTGCCACACGTGTGTCATCTCGTGCAGGAACAGGCCCTGCGCACTTAGCGACGCGGCGGCGAAATCGTCGGCGTAGGAAACGTGCTCCGCCGGGAAGTGGATATGTCCCATCGGGGCCATCGCGGTGTTCGTCGGCTGAAACGGGAACCAGCGTTTCCGGCGGATCGTAACCGGATCGACGTTCACCGCATCGCCGAACATCGACCGCACGAGCGATTTCTCGCCATCGGTCAATCCGCGTGTACCCCCGGCGGGGCAGGCCGGGGACTTGGTGCTCAGTGGTCCATTCCAGCCATGTCGCCATTGGCCATGTCGTCTTCCGCCATACCGCCAGCTGGCACGACATTCGCCGCGATGGAGGCCTTGTCGCCATTGGCGAAAGTGATCGTCAGGTCGGTCGTTCCGCCCGGCGCAATCGTAGCGTCCATATCGAAAAGCATCGCGTGGTATCCGCCCGACTGGAACGCGATGGGTTCACCCGGTTGCAGGGCGATTTCTTCAACCAGGGCCATCGACATCTTGCCATCTTGCGAAGTCGTCTGGTGCATTTCCGCACGACCCGCCCCCATCACCGATACGCCGACGATCGTGCGCGGATCTTCCGATGCGATGGTGAAATAGGCGACCCCCGGGCGGCCCGTTACCGCGGGCATCCGCACTTCGGCAGCGGTCAGCGAGACGCCTGCAGGTGCATCGGCGGCGGCGGGAACATCTACTGCCTCAGTCGGCGCGGGCGCGGGCGCTTCGGCACCGCAGGCGGCCAGTGCCAGCGGTACGATCAGGGCGGGGATCAGGTGTTTCGTGCGCATTTTCAACGGCTCCACAGGCATTCGATTTCGTCCCCAAATAGGGATGTACGAACCCTTGTGCCACCAAAAACCGCCCCTATATCGCCCCTGCAGAAACGAGCCGTGTGGCGGGCCTGCCCGCATGTGGGGGGCCCCGAAGGCACGGTGTCAAAATTGAAGGATGGGAATACGTAAAGATGGCTAAAGTTATCGGCATCGACCTGGGCACCACCAACAGCTGCGTCGCAGTGATGGATGGCGACAAGCCCAAGGTAATCGAGAATTCGGAAGGCGCGCGCACCACGCCTTCGATCACCGCGTTCACTAAGGATGGCGAACGCCTGATCGGTCAGCCTGCAAAGCGTCAGGCTGTGACCAATCCCGACAACACTCTTTTCGCGATCAAGCGCCTGATCGGCCGCCGCTTCGACGACCCCATGACCAAGAAGGACATGGAGCTGGTCCCCTATGACATCGTCAAGGGCAAGAATGGCGACGCATGGGTCAAGGCCGGTGGCGAAGACTATAGCCCCAGCCAGATTTCGGCCTTCATCCTGCAGAAGATGAAGGAAACTGCCGAGAGCTATCTGGGCGAAACCGTTACGCAGGCGGTCATCACCGTTCCCGCATACTTCAACGATGCCCAGCGTCAGGCGACCAAGGACGCCGGCCAGATCGCGGGGCTTGAAGTGCTGCGCATCATCAACGAGCCGACGGCGGCTGCGTTGGCCTATGGTCTCGACAAGGAAGACGGCAAGACCATCGCGGTCTACGACCTTGGCGGCGGTACCTTCGACGTCTCGATCCTCGAGATCGGCGACGGCGTGTTCGAAGTGAAGTCGACCAACGGCGACACCTTCCTCGGCGGTGAAGACTTCGACACCGCAGTCGTGGAATTCCTGGCCGATGCGTTCAAGAAGGACGAAGGCATCGACCTGCGCGGCGACAAGCTTGCGCTGCAGCGTCTGAAAGAAGCTGCCGAGAAGGCCAAGATCGAGCTGTCGAGCGCGCAGTCGACGGAAGTGAACCTGCCGTTCATCACCGCCGACCAGAACGGTCCAAAGCACCTAGTCAAAACGATCACCCGCACCGATCTTGAAAAGATGGTCGAGCACCTGATCGCCCGCACGAAAGAGCCGATGAAGAAGGCCCTTGCCGACGCCGGTGTCACGGCGAAGGAAATCGACGAGGTCGTCCTTGTCGGCGGCATGACTCGCATGCCCAAGGTGCGCGAGGCCGTTAAGGACTTCTTCGGCAAGGAACCGCACACCGGCGTGAACCCGGACGAAGTGGTCGCCATGGGTGCGGCCATTCAGGCGGGCGTGCTTCAGGGCGACGTCAAGGACGTGCTGCTACTCGACGTGACCCCGCTTTCGCTGGGCATTGAGACGCTGGGCGGGATCATGACCAAGATGATCGACCGCAACACGACGATCCCCACCAAGAAGAGCCAGGTCTATTCGACTGCCGATGACAATCAGCAGGCCGTGACGATCCGCGTCTTCCAGGGTGAGCGCGAGATGGCGAGCGACAACAAGCTGCTCGGCCAGTTCGACCTTGTCGGCATTCCGCCCGCACCGCGCGGCGTTCCGCAGATCGAGGTTACCTTCGACATCGACGCCAACGGCATCGTGAACGTCAGCGCCAAGGACAAGGGCACCGGCAAGGAACAGCAGATCCGTATCCAGGCATCTGGCGGCCTCTCCGACGCCGACATCGACCAGATGGTGCAGGATGCAGAGAAGTTCGCGGACGAGGACAAGAAGCGCAAGGAGCGTGCCGAGGCGCGCAACCAGGCCGACAGCCTTGTCCACTCGACCGAGCAGCAGCTCAAGGAACACGGCGACGCGATCGACGCTTCGCTGAAGTCCGAGATCGAGGCTGCCGTGGCCGAGGTGAAGACCGCCCTGGAGGGCGACGACGCCGATGCGATCAATGCCAAGTCGCAGGCCCTTGCCGAAAAGGCGATGAAGATGGGTCAGGCCATTTACGAGAAGCAGCAGGCCGAAGCGGCTCCCGCCGATGGCGCGCCTGCCGATGCCGGTGCCGACGAGGAAGTCGTCGATGCCGAATTCTCGGAAGTCGACGAAGGCGCGGACAAGAACTGAGCCTATCGAACGGTAATCCCATGATTTTTCCGGCTCGCTCCTTTCAAGGTACGCCCACTCGCGTTAACCTTGGAGAGAGCGGGCCGGACGTATTCTGGATGCCGTAGAAATTCGGGGCGCGATCGGACTCGCCGATTCGCCCCTTCGATTTGCCCCGCCGACAGGGATCTCGGCACGGGTAATGCGAAACACACAAGACCAAGTGGGGATCGAGTGTCAGTGGAAACCGAGGTCGACTTTTACGAGCTGCTCGAAGTCGAACGCACGGCGGACGACAAGACGATCAAGTCCGCCTATCGCAAGCTTGCCATGCGCTTTCACCCGGATCGCAATCCGGGTTGCGCGGACAGCGAAGCGAAGTTCAAGGCGATCAGCGTAGCCTATGACTGTCTGAAGGATCCGCAGAAGCGCGCGACTTATGACCGTTACGGCCACGCCGCCTATGCACAGGCGCAGCAGGGCGGCGCTGGCGGCGCCGGCGGATTTTCCGACATCGGCGACATCTTCGAAACGATCTTCGGCAGCGCGTTCGGCGGCGGCGCGGGGGCAAGGCCCCGGCGCGGCGCGGACTTGCGCTATGACCTTGAGATCAAGCTTGAAGAAGCGTTCCACGGCAAGCAGACCGAGATCGAAATCGAGGTTTCGCAGACCTGCGAACCCTGCGCCGGATCGGGTGCGGAGCCGGGGACCGACCGGCGCGGCTGTCCCACCTGCGCCGGACACGGCAAGGTCCGCGCGCAACAGGGCTTTTTCATGGTCGAACGGCCTTGCCCGACCTGCCACGGGCGCGGTGAAATCATCGAAAAGCCATGCCGCGCCTGTCGCGGAGAGGGCCGCGTCGACGTTGCCCAGAAGCTGGAAGTGAACATCCCGCCGGGCGTCGAAACCGGCACGCGTATCCGCCTGTCCGGAAAGGGCGAGGCGGGGCCGATGGGTGCGCCTCCGGGCGATCTCTACATCTTCATCCACGTCCGCCGCCATGATGTTTATGAACGTGATGGTACGACCTTGCTGACCCGCGTGCCGATTACGTTCACCAAGGCTGCCTTGGGCGGAACCGTCCGCTTGCCGGGCTTGGATGACGAGTGGATCACCGTGAACATCCCTGCCGGGATGCAGTCGGGCGAACAGCTGCGCAAACGCGGCGATGGCATGCCCGTATTGCAGGGCCGTGGGCGCGGCGATCTGGTGGTCGAGGTCAAGGTCGAGACCCCGCGCAAGCTATCGACCAAGCAGAAGGAATTGCTCCGTGAATTCCAGCAGAGCGAAACCGATGCGCAGTGCCCGGAATCGCAGAGCTTTTTCGAGAAGATCAAAGCGGGCTTCACCGGCAAACGATAACGCGCGCCGGTCAGCCCAACCGTTCGCGCACCTCGGTTTCCAACCGCTCGATCAGACCGCTCCGGCATAACTTGGCCTGACGCTCTTCCTCCAAGATCGCGAGGAAAGCCTCGCGCTTGATCGCCACGATCTCTTCTTGCGGCACCACGCCTTCGCCCGCGAGGGTCGATGCCGTAATGTCGATCAATCGTTCCGCCCCGTGCAATCTGCCCCACAGATAGTCGTTTTCACGATAGGCGCGGCTGAAGAACGCGCCGAAGTTGTAGAACTCGATCCCCCGCAAGCTGGCGACCGCACCGCCGGGGCGGATGGTGCTGGCGTCTTCGGGCGAGATGCGATCGACTTTGATCGGATCGAACTCATCCAAACCCCTCGCGCCGAGCAGCGGGAGCGTGGCGATGTCGTAAAATGGAAAGCCGAGGTAGGTCAGTAGGAGTTTGCGCCGCTGTTCTCGAGGAAGGGGGGACAGGCCATCGGCAAGGATCGAGTCGACCTGTGGATCGGTGTCCTTCAGGTTCCGTTTCTCGGCAATTGCGGTCAGAACTGCCCTCGGATCGGTCAGCACTTGCTCGGCAATCCCGGCGAAATCGCGGCCCAGCGCCTCGATCTGCTCCAGCTTGCGATAGAGCGATAGCGCCTTGTAAATCGCCTCTCGCGCGATTTCTCGTGTCTCCGGCTCCAGCTCTCCGCCAATATCGCCCGGTGCCAGACGGCGCGCCATCAGGCGCAATCGCCGTGTGCGAAAGCCGATGTCGTGCATGCGGAAAAACGCGATGGCGTCATCGTTCGCACCGCCGCCGGGGGCAGCCAGAGTCACCAGACCCTGCGCCTCGAAATGGCGCATCAGGCTACTGACCACGGCGGTCTGTTCGGGCGGATCGGCCTCTATCGCGCGGCAGATCAGGTTCGCCAGTCCGTCAAGGATACCGGCGTATTTCGCCTGCGCATAGGAATGGAACGCGAACCCGGCCCTTTCCGCCGCCGCCTGCTGCGCGCGCCTGCGCCATTTGGTCAGGCGGTCGGCATTGGGTCGGTTGAGGAAAAGCGTTCGGCCCAGCAGCTTGTCGACCGTTGCCTCCACCTCTGGGCGCAGGGCGTCGATAATCCCGCGTATCCGCATGGCATCGGCCGAATGGCGGGCGATTCGCTCCAGATCGTCGCGGATCGGCTGTTCGCGCGGGATCGAGGACAACGCGCCGAAGATCGCAGTGAAGAAACCTATGGGACGCGTCTCGCTCCGCATCCCGCCAAGACGGAAATCGGGGTGCGGGTCGATGTAGACGAAACGCCGGTCAACCTCGCGTGAAGCTGGCCGGTTTTCCAGCGCGGAGATGGCCTGCGCAAAGGGCGCGCCGACCAGCACGGCCCCATCGATGAGCGCCACGCTATCCAGATCGCCTGCATGGACATGGTGGGGCATGATCCGGCGCAAGAAAAGGTCGCGCCCCGGCCATTCGAACCAGCGCTCCTCCGCAAGCTCATCGATCTCCGACAGGACCAGCGGCGGGAAAGCTCCGGGAAAGCTGGCCGTGGCGCGCGCGGCCATGACCAGTTCTGGGCGGGCGGCCATCTCTGCTTCGCCGCCGTGTGCGCGAAATGAAATGGACAGGCGATGCTCGGCCTCGGTCGCGTCGGCAGGGCTGTTGACGTGGAGCGGCGCGCGATAGCCGCGAAAGTCCGTCGTCGTAACGAAGAGGTCGAGCGGATGGCCCTCAGGCACCAGCGGCTGACCCGGAGGTTGGTCACGCATCGCGGTCAGGGCATCATCGATCAGCCGCGAAAAAACGATCCCGGAGAAGGGCGGCGCGAACCATCGGCTGCGCATCAGGCGTGAGAGTTTGGCCCGCACTTCGGCCCGCGTTTCCGGCGCAACAGTGCGGCTGACCGCATTGCCGGGGCGGCGCAAGGCCCACTCGACCAGCGGTTGCGCCCAGATTTTCGAGAATCGATGTCCGGGTCGCGCCTCTGGTGCCAGCAAAACATCGCTGTCGGCACAATCCAGCCACAGCCGCGTCAGCGGATCGAGCGAACGCCCGGTCAGCAGGGCCTGCGCCAGAAACACCGCGTTCATGCCCCCGGCGCTGGTGCCCGACAGGATGTCGGGCACGATCCGCAGCCGCGTGCCGCCGTGACGGCGGATCGACTGCAAGAGACGGTGGTAGGCGGCGGGCGATCCCGATGGGGCCGGCTCATCCTCACGGAAAGCCCGGCTCGCCTCGGCCAGCTTCAGGACCTCTTTCGTCACGCCATGCATATAGACGGCAAGGCTGACCCCGCCGTAGCAGACGAGCGCGATCCGTAGTTCCTTCTCCCGCATGGCCCATAGATGGCACCACGCGGGCCATGTTGCAAAGGCAAACCTGCGCGCTTGCGTTCCATTTATGTTCCGATTAGGCGAGGGGCATGGCCAAACCGAAACGCCGATATGTCTGCCAGGCTTGCGGCAGCGTCTCTAACCGCTGGCAGGGGCAATGTGCCGACTGCGCCGAATGGAATACGCTGGTAGAAGAAGCGCCGGAAACGGTGTTCTCCGCCAAGCACGACCTGTCGGGCGGGGGCAGGGCGATTACTTTCGTATCACTCGATACGCCAGAGCCCTTGCCGGTGCGGCGCAAGACCGGGCTGGCGGAGTTTGACCGCGCGCTGGGCGGCGGGCTTGTGCCGGGCAGTGCGGTTCTGATGGGCGGCGATCCGGGGATCGGCAAGTCAACCCTGCTGTTGCAAACGGCGGCAGCGATTGCGCGCAGCGGCGGCAGCGTCGTCTATATCAGCGGTGAGGAGGCATCGGGGCAGGTTAGGCTGCGGGCGGAGAGGCTTGGGCTGGCCAATGCGCCCATCAAGTTGGCCTCTGCCACGTCGGTCCGCGACATCCTGACGACATTGGGCGGGATGGAATCGCCCGACCTGTTGGTGATCGATTCGATCCAGACGATGCATTCGGACCGGATAGAGGGCGCGCCGGGGACGGTCAGTCAGGTGCGCGGCTGTGCGCAGGAACTGATCCGCTTTGCCAAGACCAGCGACTGCGCGATGGTCATGGTCGGCCACGTCACCAAGGACGGTAACATCGCCGGTCCGCGGGTGCTGGAACACATGGTCGACGTGGTGATGAGTTTTGAGGGGGAACGCTCGCACCAGTACCGCGTGTTACGGGCAATCAAGAACCGCTTTGGCGCGGTGGACGAGATCGGCGTGTTCGCAATGGAGGGAGCAGGGCTGGCCGAAGTCTCCAACCCGTCCAGTCTGTTTCTGTCGGGCCGCGACGAACCGTTGGCGGGAAGCGCAGTGTTCCCGGCGCTGGAGGGCACGCGGCCCGTTCTGGTCGAGATTCAGGCGCTGATCGTGCGATTGCAATCTGGGGCAACGCCGCGGCGTGCAGTCGTGGGCTGGGACTCGGGGCGGCTGGCGATGTTGCTGGCGGTGCTCGAATCGCGCTGCGGGCTGAGCTTTTCGACGGCGGAGGTCTACCTCAATGTCGCGGGCGGCTATCGCCTGACCGATCCGGCGGCGGATCTTGCGGTGGCGGCGGCGCTTATCTCTGCGCTGTCGGATAATCCGCTGGCCGCGCGGTCGGTGTGGTTTGGGGAGGTATCGCTGGCGGGCGAGATCCGACCGGTCGCGCATTCGTCGATCCGTTTGCGCGAAGCGGCAAAGCTGGGGTTCGACGTCGCATTCGGTCCGTCGGACGGCGGGAAAAACGGGGGGAATGGAGGCGGCGTGAACTTTCACGGTCTCACAACCGTGCTTAATCTCGTTGACCGGATATTAGGTAGTAAATAGCGTCCCCTCATGACGGCATTCGATATCGCGGTCCTTGTGATCGTTGCCCTTTCGGCCCTTGGCGGCCTTTCGCGCGGTTTCGTGCACGAGGTGCTGGCGCTGGCCGCATGGGTCGCGGCGGTTGTTGCAATCTATTTGTTTCATGGCGTTTTGACCGATCTGATCCTCGGTTTTTTTGCCGACAACGGGCTGAATGCAGCGTTGGTGGCGTTCATCCTGCTGCTTCTGGTGCCGCTCTTCGTGATGCGGGCACTGGCGCGTTGGGCCGGGTCGAAGACGCGGGAATCGGCTCTGGGCTTTGTCGATCGCGTGCTCGGTCTGGGATTTGGACTGGTGAAAGGGATCGTGCTGGTCGTGCTGACCTTCTCGATCATCGCGCTGGGCTATGACACCGCGTGGAGCGCCGAGGGGCGGCCTGAATGGGTCACCAAGGCGCGGGTTTATCCCTTCGTGCATGCGGCCAGCAACGAGCTGGTGGACACGGTATCGAAGCGTAAAGACCTTTTGCTGGAGGAGCGCGAGGCAGCGCAAAAGGAAGAGGCGTGAGCGCGGAGCGGCTCTATACGCCCGAAGTGCTGGCGGCGGCGGTATCGCTGGCCGCGCGCCCGCTTGATCCGCGCTTCGAACTGCGCGGAACGGCACGCTCGGCAAGTTGCGGCAGCCAGTTGGAACTAGGGCTGTTGCTCGATGACGCGGGCACTGTTTCCGATATCGGGATCGCCGCCCGCGCCTGTGCAATCGGTCAGGCGAGTGCGGCCATTTTTGCCGACGGCGTTACTGGCAAAACAGCGAGCGATATCGATAGGGCTCGAATGGATTTGGCCGCATGGCTGGTTGGCAAGGATGCCAAGCCCGACTGGCCCGGCCTCGATCTGATCGCACCTGCCCGGGCCTATCCGGCGCGGCACGGCGCGATCATGTTGTCGTGGATCGCGGCATGCCGGGCGTTGGGCAGGGTGGAGGCCTGATGCTCCCCAAGACCGCGCAATGCTTGGCAAAGGTGGGGTTGGCGGATTAAGGGCCGTTTCTCTTACGGCAAGCAGGGGAGAGGGACTTGGGCGGCGTCGTGGCAAGTGAACCGGATGGCGAACTCAGCCAGTCCGACACGAAACTGGTGGTGGGCGCATCGTCGGTCGGCACCATCTTCGAATGGTACGATTTCTTCATTTACGGCACGCTTTCGGGCCTGATCGGCGCGGCGTTCTTTCCCGGTGACAACGCGGTTTTGCAGACCCTGCTCGTCTGGGCCGGGTTCGCCATCGGCTTCGGGTTTCGTCCGCTTGGCGCGATCCTGTTCGGTTATCTGGGTGACAAGCTGGGGCGCAAGTACACGTTCCTCGTCACCGTCACGCTGATGGGCGTGGCGACGGCGGGGGTCGGGCTGGTTCCTTCGGCGGAAAGCATCGGCCTGCTCGCGCCCGCCATCGTGATCCTGTTGCGCATCCTGCAGGGGCTGGCGCTGGGGGGCGAATATGGCGGCGCGGCGATCTACGTTGCCGAACATGCGGCGCCGGAAAAGCGCGGTTTCTATACCTCGTTCATTCAGGCGAGCGTCGTCGGCGGCTTCGTGCTGTCGATCATCGTCGTGCTCTTGTGTCGCTGGTTCATTCCGGCGGAGGTGTTTGCCGACTGGGGCTGGCGCGTGCCGTTCCTCATTTCGATCCTGTTGCTTGGCGTATCGCTGTGGATGCGGCTGAAGCTTTCGGAAAGCCCGGTATTCCGCGCGATGAAGGCGGCTGGCGAGACGGCCGCGAACCCCTTCGTCGAAAGCTTTACTTATCCCGGCAATCCGAGGCGCATTTTCGTCGCACTGTTCGGCGTGACGGCAGGTTTGACGACGATCTGGTATACCGCGTTTTTCTCGACCTTGTCGTTCCTCAAAGGTCCGATGAAGGTCGAGGATGAGACGGTAGAGTTCATCATGCTGGTTGCCGGGCTGATCTCGATGTCGTTTTATGTGATCATCGGCAAATGGTCGGACAAGATCGGCCGAAAAAAGCCGATTGTCTGGGGCAACGCCGCGATTCTGATCCTGATGTTCCCGCTGATGTGGGGTATTGGCGCGCTCGCCAATCCCGAACTGGCGCGTTCGGCGGAGCGAAATCCGGTGGTCGTCAGCGGGCCGGACTGTAGCTATAACCCCTTCGCGGACCTGACCGGCGACGAGCAATCGGACTGCGGACGGTTGCTGGAAACGCTGACCGGGGCGGGTGTCTCGTACGAGTTGGCCGAGGCCAATGCGGTGGCCATGACGGTCGGCGGGCGCGCGGTAGATCTTTCCGGCATCGACTGGACCGATGGCGCGGCGCGCAAGGATGTCGTGCTCGGCGCATTACAGCAGGACGGGTACAATTTCGAAAAGCAGGTGCCGCCGTTTGCCAACATTGTCGGTATCGTAGGCCTGATCCTTGTCTTTGGGTTCCTTTCAGCGGCAAACTACGGCGGGGTTGCGGCTTTGCTGGCAGAGATGTTCCCACCGCGCATCCGGTACAGTTCCATGTCGATCCCCTATCACATCGGGGCGGGTTATTTCGGCGGGTTTTTGCCTCTGATCGCCGGGTATATCATTGCCAAGACGGGCAATCCCTATTCGGGGCTGTGGTATACGTGGGTCTTCGTCGCCATATCGCTTGTTGTCGCGGCGTGGGGCCTGAAGGGCGGTCCGCCGCGCGATTTTGAGGATAGCGAAACCACCGCCTGATGTCCGCCAAGCCGCACCCGGAAATACCCCCGCCCGCCCTGCGCCTGTCGGTCGATCGCGCCGCTCTGGCCGCGAACTGGCGCGCGCTTGATGCGATGTCAGACCGGGCGGCAACCGCGTCGGCTGTGAAGGCGGATGCCTATGGCGTGGGCATTCACAACGCAATGCCTGCGCTATTGGAAGCGGGATGCCGCGATTTCTACGTGGCGCATTGGTGTGAGGTTGTCGGGGCGCTGGACCATTGCGATGCGGCGTCGCTGGCCGTCCTGCATGGGCCGGTGAATGCTGCGGATTGCGCCTATGCGCGGGCGACCGGTGTGCGGCCAGTGCTCAACAGCTTGCAGCAGGTGCGCATCTGGCTGGAAAGTGGCGGAGGTCCCTGCGATCTGATGGTTGATACGGGCATGAACCGGCTCGGCCTGCGTCCAGAGGAATTGGGCGATCCGCTGGTGGCTCGGTTGGAAGTCGATGTCTTGATGTCGCACCTTGCCTGTGCAGATGAGGACAGTGCGGCGAATGACCACCAGCGGTCCGCCTTTGCAGCGATTTTGGGCACCGTCCCGCACCACCGGGCCAGCCTGGCCAACAGTGCGGGGATCGCGCTTGGCGAAGCGTATCGTTTCGACCTGACCCGTCCCGGCCTTGCGCTCTACGGCGGCGTGCCCCGGCACGAAATGCATGGCAAACTGTCGCAAGTCGTCACGCCAGAGGCCGCGATATTGCAAGTTCGCCACGTTCCTGCCGGAGAAACCGTCGGTTATGGTGGCACTTACCGCGCAACACGGGACACGGCGGTCGGCATCGTCGCGTTGGGCTATGCCGATGGCTATCTGCGGTGTTGGAGCGATCTGGGCATGTTGCGCAGCGAAGGGCGCAAATTACCCGTAATCGGCCGCGTTTCGATGGACATGACCGCGATCGACCTGTCCGCCGCCCCCGATCTCGCCGAAGGCGACTGGGTCTCGGTCGAGTACGATCTTCCTTCCGCCGCACAAAAAAGCGGGCTTAGCCAGTACGAGTTGCTGACCGTCCTTGGACCCAGAATTCGTAGCTGAACCGTCTGGCCCTATTTCAGTTGGCTCGGCCATTGTGCATATGCTAATAGCGGTTGCAGCATAAACCTGCGGCACGTGACCGCTTTTGGGCAGGAGGCACGGATATCTGTGGCTGATACCGAGAAGAAAGATGATGTGATCATCATCAAGAAATACGCCAACCGGCGCCTCTATAACACCGACTCGTCCAGCTATATCACGCTGGATCACCTTGCCGAGATGACGCGCAACGGCGTCGATTTTCAGGTTATCGACGCGAAGAGCGGTGCGGATATCACCCACCAGATCCTGACCCAGATCATCATGGACGAAGAGGCCGGCGGTTCGCAGATGCTGCCCGTCAGTTTCCTGCGCGACCTGATCGGGATGTACGGCAATTCGATGCAGTCGATGATCCCGCACTACCTTGAAATGTCGATGCAGCATTTCCGCGAAAATCAGCTGAAGATGCGCAAGGCGCTGGAAGATAGCCTTGGCACCAACCCGCTGGCCAAGCTGGCGCAGCAGAACATGGCGATGTTCCAGGCCGCGACCGAAGCATTCATGGCCGCGCGCCCGAATGCCGGCGGCGAAGCCGCGCCCGCCGAGGGCGAGGAAAAATCGGACGAGCTGGACACGCTGCGCAAGCAGATGTCCGAAATGCAGAAGCAGCTGGACAAGCTGGGCAAGTAAGCCCGCTTGGCAATATGTCCCAGCCCGCCTAGTGGGCTGATGGTCCGGTGCCGATGGCACAAAGATGGGGCGGCTGTGATGGGCGCCCCTTCTTCGTCGGGCCAGCATTTTAAAGACCCGATCAAACGAAGGCAGTCTCCCCTTGTCGAATTCAAAGATCCGCCACGCCCTCGACATCACGCGCGAAGCCGATTTTTCCGGCTGGTATCAGGCCGTCGTTTCGCAAGCCGACATGGCAGAGGAATCGGGCGTGCGCGGCTGCATGGTGATCCGTCCGTGGGGGTACGGCATCTGGGAACGTATTCAGCGCGTGCTGGATGACGAGATCAAGGCGACGGGGCATGACAATTGCTATTTCCCGCTGTTCATTCCGCTGTCCTACTTCGCGAAAGAGGCGGACCACGTCGAAGGCTTTGCCAAGGAAATGGCGGTCGTCACGCATCACCGCCTGACCGCGAAGGACGGCACGCTGGTCGTCGATCCCGAGGCGAAGCTGGAAGAACCGCTGGTCGTGCGCCCGACATCCGAAACCGTGATTGGCGAGGCGATGAGCCGCTGGGTGCAATCGTGGCGCGACTTGCCGCTCAAGCTGAACCAATGGGCCAACGTCGTGCGCTGGGAAATGCGGACCCGCATGTTCCTGCGCACAAGTGAATTCCTTTGGCAGGAAGGCCATACCGCGCACGCCGACAAGGACGATGCGATGGTAGAGACGCTGAAGATCCTCGAACTCTATCGCAGCTTTGCCGAAGAGGTGCTGGCCATGCCGGTGATCGCCGGTGAAAAGCCCGAGAACGAGCGGTTTCCCGGGGCGGTATCGACCTTTTCGATCGAGGCGATGATGCAGGACGGCAAGGCGCTGCAGGCGGGTACCTCGCATTACCTTGGCACCGGTTTCGCAGAAGCGGCGGACATCCGCTATCAGGATCAGAGCGGGCAGCAGACGCTGTGCCACACGACCAGCTGGGGCGTATCGACCCGGCTGATTGGCGGCGTGATCATGACGCACGGCGATGACGACGGGCTGCGCGTGCCGCCCCGTATAGCACCGCATCAGATCGTGATCCTGCCGATGTTGCGCGACAAGGAAGGCGATGCCGATCTGATTTCCTATTGCGAGAAGCTGCGCATGGGTCTGACCGATCAAAGCGCGTTCCGCGAGCCGATCCGCGTGTTACTGGACAGCAAGCCCGGCAAGGTTGCGCAAAAGCGGTGGGACTGGGTGCGCAAGGGCGCGCCGATCATCGTCGAGGTCGGCCCGCGCGATATGGAGGGCGGCAACGTCTCCGTCCTGCGCCGCGATCGCCTGTGGCGCGAAGACGGCAAGCCCGATTTCGACATCCAGACCCGCGACGATTTCCTGTTCTGCGCCGCGGGCACGCTAGAGGCGATCCAGAAGAACCTGTTTGAACAGGCGAAGAAGCGCCGCGACGACAATATCCGTCGCGACATCGCCGATTTCGACGCGCTGACCGCGCACTATGCCGATGGCAACGACAAGCCGGGCTGGGTCGAACTGGCATGGTCGCGCCCGACCGGGGCGGACCTTGATGCCGTGGTAGAGAAGCTGAAGTCGCTGAAGTTGACGATCCGCAACACGCCGATGGATGCGGGCAAGCCGGAGAAGCCGTGCTTCTTCACCGGTGCGGATTCGGTCGAAACGATCTACGTCGGTCGTTCCTACTAAGGCTGGCCGGGGCGCGCCATTGACGCGCCCCGTACCGGATTACTTGGCCTCGCCGCCCTTTTTCAGCTGTTCGCCAAAGGCGTCGAACGAGATGGGGCGACCGAGGAAATCCTCGACCAATTGCGCGGCAGGCTTGGTCCCGCCACCGCCCAGCACCTTGGTGCGATAGTCCATCGCCACTTGCGGAACGCGCAGCCCTGCCTCTTCGAACCGGGTAAACATGTCCGCCGCGATCACCCGCGACCAGCCGTAGGTGTAATAGACCGCCGAATAACCGTTGAGATGGCCGAACCGCGCCTCGTTATGCGTATTCTCGGGGAAGGGCAGCATCGCGTAGGCGTTTACCCATTCCCGATAGGCGTCCGAAATGTTCTCCGGCGCAGGGCCGAGGTGGTAGCGCAGCGAGGCATTGGCATAGCCCGCCTGCGTCCGCTCGTTCTCGCCATTCCCGAAATAGCGCGCGGCCTGCATCTTCTCGACCAGTTCGCGCGGAATTACCTCGCCCTGTTCGTTCTTTGCGAACTTGGCGAGCGTGTCGTAGTCGTAGACCCAGTTCTCCAGCATCTGCGACGGCGCTTCGACGAAATCCCGTTCGGTCGCGACGCCGTTCTGGCCGTACCACTTGTGCCCGCCGCCAAGGATATTGTGGATCAGGTGGCCGAATTCGTGGAGGAACGTTTCCACGTCGCGGTGTTCCATCAACCCGGTGTCGTACCCACCTTTGGGCAGGTTCTGGACCAGCGCGGAAATTGCCGGATTGTCGCCAATGCCGCGCCGGATCGTGACGTGGTTGGCATGGGTATACTTGCCGTCGCGCGGGTGGCTATCGAGGTAGAAATACCCCAGCAGCTTGCCCTTGCCGCGAATGTCGGTGCGGTCGACGATCTTGTAGGTCTGCACATCCTCGTGCCAGACGGAGGTGTCCCACGGCTCGATATCGACCTGAAACAGGTCTTCCACCAGCTGGAACGTACCGTCGCGCACTTTGTCATAGGTGAAGTACTGGCGCACTTCCTGCGGATCGAGCGCGAAACGGTCTTTCTTGACCTGTGTACTGACGTAGGAACCGTTGGAGATGTCCAGCGTGTCGCCCGGCTTGATCTTCTGCAGCATGGCCTGCTTGATCGCGATGTCGCTCTGCGCCGCGGGCAGGGCTGCGGTGGCGACCTTGTCGATCTGGGCCGCCACCTCTTCGGGCGTGGTCAGCATCTTGTCCTCCAACACCATCGCCGCATAGTTGGGACGGCCCAAAAGCTTGGCCAGTTCGTCGCGCGCGTTAAACAGGCGGCGCAGTTCCGCGTCGTTTTCCGGATAGGCGCTGGAATAATAGGTCCGCATCAGCCGTTCGCGCACCAGATCACTTTCGGCATAGGACCGGATCGGCACCCAGTCGGTGGACTTGGTGGTCAGCGTGATCAAGCCGTCCTCGCCCACGGGGTGCGCCTCGAGGAAATCCTCGGGCATGCCCGCAAGTTCGCTGGGCAGGACTTTGATCGACTTGTCGCTCTCGGCAATGTTGCGGTCGAACGCGGCACCCGCGTCGGCGATTTCGGCCTTCAGCTCGGCCACTTTGGCGCGCTTGTCCTCGCTCAGGCCAACGCCGTTGCGGTCGAACGAAGCGATGATTTCTTTCAGGTACAGCTGCGTCGCGGCATCCTCGCCCGATGCGTCAATCGCGTTCAGCCGGTCGTAAAGCGGGCGCGAAAGCTGCATCTTGCCTTCGAATTCTTCGAGCCGCGTTTCGCAATCGCTCCCCGCCGCGCGACGTTCGGCATCAAGCATGACTTCGCGATAGACGGCGAATTCGCCCCACGCGCTGTTCAGGATGTTCGTCATGTCGTCATAGGCGCGCAGGGTCGTATCGACGGTGGACGGACCC
This sequence comes from Croceicoccus naphthovorans, assembly GCF_001028705.1. NCBI lineage: Bacteria > Pseudomonadati > Pseudomonadota > Alphaproteobacteria > Sphingomonadales > Erythrobacteraceae > Croceicoccus > Croceicoccus naphthovorans. Next base: position 1,689,541 of record NZ_CP011770.1, read on the forward strand.
TTCTGCTTTTCCATCGCCGCAAGACGACGATCCAGTTCCGAAAGCACCGCATCGCAGCGCGCAGCCAGCGGCGCGGCATCGGCGGCGTCGGCCAGCGGCAGGCCGAGAAAGTCGCGGGGGCTTTGAAAATCGGCGGCAGTGGCGGGAAGGGCGGTCAGACTGGTTGCTCCCATAAGGGCGGCGGAAAAGAGGGCTTTCATGACGGTCCGTACTCGAATTGCGCGCAAGGGGGTAAGCGCTGAAAACTGGTTTAATGTGAAACCGAATAGCGCGGCGGGGATGACTGCGCAATGAAGCAACCGTGTGCAACCGGTACAGCGGCTTGCGCGGGGCGTCGGCCATCGCCAAATAAGGGCCAATGGCCCGTACACCCAAGCGCCCGACCGGCCTGCCCAATAAAGAGCAGGTCATGGAGTTCATCCGCAGTTCCGACACGCCCGCCGGCAAGCGAGAGATCGCCAAGGCCTTCGGGCTGAAGGGGCAGGAGAAGATTGCGCTCAAGGCGCTGCTGAAAGACATGGCAGACGAAGGCCTGATCGACGGCGACCGCCGCGCGTTCCATCGCATGGGCGGCGTGCCCAAGGTGACGGTTTTGCGAGTGGTGGCAATAGAGGAAGGCGACGCGATCGCCATTCCCGACAACTGGCAGCCCGACGACGCCATGCCGCCGCCGCGCATCCGTCTGATCGAAAGCAAGGGCCGCGGCAAATCGCGCCAGATGCCCGCACTGCGCAAGGGTGACCGGGTGCTGGCGCGAACCGAAGAAACCGGCACCGGCTATCTCGCGCACCCGATGAAGAAGCTGCCGCAGGTGCACGACAGCCTGATGGGCGTGGTGGAGATCGATGGCAGCGGCAAGGGCTGGCTCGCGCCCATCGACAAATCGGTGCGGTCGTCGGTGCCCATCGCGGACCTTGGCGGGGCGGAGAAGGGCAACCTTGTGCTGGCCGAACCGGCGGGCAAAAGCCCGCGTGCGGGGGTGCGCGTGGTGGAATTGCTGGGCGATCCGCTGGCGCCCAAGTCCTACTCGCTGATCGCGATCCACAAGCACGACATACCCTATGTCTTCCCGGCAGAGGCACTGTCCGAAGCGGACATCGCCGCGAAACTGCCGCTGAGCGAGGACAAGCGCGAAGACCTTCGTGCGCTGCCCATCGTCGGCATCGATCCCGCCGACGCGCGCGATCATGACGATGCGATCTGGGCCATGCCCGATGACGACCCGGCGAACGCGGGCGGTTGGAAGGCGCTGGTCGCGATTGCCGATGTGTCGTTCTATGTCCGCCCCGGATCGGCCGTTGACCGTGAGGCGCGCAAACGCGGCAATTCGGTCTATTTCCCCGACCGCGTCGTGCCGATGCTGCCCGAGGTTCTGTCTGCCGAAGTATGCTCTTTGGGTGAGGGCGAGGCGCGGGCGGCGATGGCCTGTCACATGACCATCGACCGGGACGGGCGCGTGCGCGACTGGCGCTTTACCCGCGCGATCGTGCAGATCGCCGAAGTCATTGCCTATGAGGATGCGCAGGCACGGATCGACGACGGATCGGCGGCGGATCATCTCAAACACCTTTGGGCCTGCTGGAAGGTGCTTCATGGGGCGAGAGAAGCGCGCGATCCGCTCGATCTCGACCTGCCCGAACGCCGCGTGGTGCTGGACGAAAAGGGCCGTATCGCCGAGATCGCGGTGCGCGAACGGCTGGACGCGCACAAGGTGGTCGAGGAATTCATGATCGCCGCCAATGTCGCGGCGGCCAAGGCGCTGGAGGCAAAGGCCGCGCCGGTCGTCTATCGCGTGCACGAACCGCCGAGCCGGGAAAAGCTGGTCGCATTGAAGGACTATCTCGCGACGATGGATCGCAACCTCGCGCTGGGCCAAGTGATCACGCCTTCGCTGTTCAACCGCCTGATCAAGGACGTGTCGGACGAGGCGGAAAAGGCGTTGGTGATGGAGCAAGTGCTGCGCAGCCAGACGCAGGCCTATTACGGGCCGAAGAACGCCGGGCATTTCGGGCTGGCGCTGGGGTCTTACGCGCACTTCACCTCGCCGATCCGCCGCTATTCGGACCTCTTGGTGCATCGCGCGCTGGTCGAGGCCTATGGCTTGGAACAGCCTAAGCCGAAAGACGCGACGATCCCGGCGCATTCGGGCCTTTCGGACCGCGACCGCGCTTCGCTGGAGCGCGTGACCGACGCCATCAGCAAGACCGAACGCCGCGCGATGGAGGCGGAGCGCGATACCATCGACCGCTATGTCGCGGCGTGGCTGTCGGGTAAGGTGGGTGAGACCTTTGATACCCGCGTGACGGGCGTGCAGAAATTCGGTCTGTTCGCCACGATTCTCGGCTTTGGCGGAGACGGACTGGTGCCGGTATCGGTGCTTGGCGACGAGCGATTCCATTACGATGATCGCGCGCAAGTCCTACGTGGTGAGCGGACGGGCACCGAATATCGCTCTGGCGACAGAATGAAGCTGCGTCTGGCCGAGGCCAATCCGCTGACTGGCGCACTGAAATTCGAACCGCCGGAATTCGAAGGCCGAATCGAACCGCGTGGGGGCAGGCCGCAGGGGAAACCCAAGCGGCAGAACAAGACCGGGTACATGCAGGGAAAGCGCGGACGCCCCGGCAATATCCGCCATTCGGGCAAGCGGAAGTAGGGTTTAGCTCAGCGCGTCGATCTGCTCGTCGTCCAAACTGCCGGGCACGATCATCAGCGGGCAGGGCAACTGCCCCGCGCGCTGGCCCGCGAAGTGGCCGACCAGAGGCCCCGGCGTACCCTCTGCCGCTGCGCCAAGAACCAGCGCGGCGACTTCGCCATGTTCGGCAAGATACTCCTGCACCACCTTGGCCCCGTCGCCGACGCGGACTGAAATCGCGGGCATCCGTCCGCTTTCGTTGAACAGGTTTCCGGCGGGCGCCATGACCAGCACTTCGGCCCGGCTTTTCGCCTCGGCCTCGATCGTCGCCTGCACCCCGCCGAACGCCACGAACTGCTGTTTCGGGACCAACGCGATGATGTGGACGGTACCGCCGGTCTTGGCCGCACGGCGCGATGCAAAGCGCAGAGCCACGCGGGCTTCGGGCGTTTCGTCCATGATGACCAAATATACGCGCATGCGGTTTCACTTGTTATTTTTGTTGCGCCTTTGTTGCGCGTTCGGTGGCAAATACGCAAGAAAAACGCTTGGATGGTGGCTTGACCCGTCATGCCGCACAGCGCAAAAACGCTACGAAACTCCTGCTTCCTACCCTCAAGGAAATCGATGGCAATTGAACTGAAAATGCCCGCTCTCTCTCCCACCATGGAAGAGGGGACCCTTGCCAAATGGCTCGTCAAAAAGGGCGATAAGATCGAGCCCGGCGATGTCATTGCCGAGATTGAAACCGACAAGGCGACGATGGAATTCGAAGCGATCGACGAAGGCGTAATCGCCGACATCGCGATTGAGGCCGGTTCCGAAAACGTGAAGGTCGGCACCGTGATCGCGACTTTGGCCGAAGAGGGTGAAGACGTGTCAGCCGCTCCCGCCAAGAAGGCAGAGCCGAAGTCGGAAGCAAAGGCAGAACCGGCAGTCGCGGAAAGCGCCCCTGCGCCGACGCCCGCACCTGAATCAAAGCCTGCCCCGGCGGCGTCGTCTAGCGACGGCGACCGGATCGCCGCCTCTCCGCTGGCTCGCCGCATTGCAGCGAACCGTGGCATCGACCTTTCCGCTATCAAGGGCAGCGGCCCGAACGGGCGTATCGTCAAGGCCGACGTCGAAGGCGCGAAGGCCGGCTCGGCTGCGGCTGCGGCCCCGGCTCCCGCTTCTGCATCCGCGATCACGCCCGCCCCAGTCGCCGCGCAGGATTTCGGCATCCCGCACACCGCGGAAAAGCTGTCGAACATGCGCAAAACCATCGCGCGCCGCCTGACGGAATCGAAGCAGCAGGTGCCGCACATCTACCTGACAGTCGATATCCGCCTCGACGCCTTGCTGAAGCTGCGCGCCGAACTGAACGACAGTCTGGCCAGCAGCGGCGTGAAGCTTTCGGTCAACGACCTGATGATAAAGGCGCTGGCCAAGTCGCTGATCGCGGTTCCGGCCTGCAACGTGCAGTTCGCGGGCGATCAGCTGCTTAGCTTTACTCGCGCCGATATTTCGGTTGCCGTGTCGATTCCGGCGGGCCTGATTACGCCGATCGTAGTCGATGCCGGCGACAAGACGGTGTCGAAGATCAGCACCGAGATGAAGGACCTTGCCGCCCGTGCCCGCGAAGGCAAGCTGCAGCCACAGGAATACCAGGGCGGCACGGCCAGCCTGTCGAATATGGGCATGTACGGCATCAAGCAGTTCGAAGCGGTCATCAACCCGCCGCAGGGTATGATCATGGCCATCGGCGCGGGCGAAAAACGGCCCTATGTAGTCGACGACAGCCTGCAGATCGCGACCGTGATGTCCGCCACCGGCAGCTTCGACCACCGCGCCATCGACGGTGCCGACGGGGCGCAGTTGATGCAGGTGTTCAAGGACCTGATCGAAAAGCCGATGGGTTTGCTGGCCTGATGAGTGGGGGGATGGGGCAACCCGTCATCCGCGTCACCGCCATGCCTGCCGATACGAACCCCTATGGCGGGGTGTTCGGCGGTTGGTTGATGAGCCAGATGGCGCTGGGCGCGGGTTCGCTCGCCTCGCGCCATGCGAACGGCACGGCGGTGGTGATCGGCGCGACCGATTTTCGCTTTCCCGGCGCGATGGCGGTGGGGGACGAGCTGTCGATCTATGCCGACATCGCGGGTGAAGGAAATACTTCGATCGAAATAGCGGTTCGCGGCATTTCGCGCGAACGGAATGGAGAGGCTACGAAGGAAGTGTGCAGCGGCAGCTTTACCTTCGTCGTCGTCAATGATGAGGGACGTCCGAGAGCGGTAAAAGACCGCCCGACGTACCCGACCGGGCAGGAGCTCTGAAAAGTATGTCGGCCAATTATGATGTCATCGTCCTCGGTTCGGGCCCCGGCGGCTATGTTGCTGCGATCCGGGCTGCGCAACTGGGCCTGAAGACCGCGATCGTGGAGCGGGAGCTGCTCGGCGGTATCTGCCTCAACTGGGGTTGTATCCCGACCAAGGCGCTGCTGCGTTCGGCGGAGGTCTATCATTTCATGCAGCATGCCAAGGACTATGGTCTGGCGGCGAAGGAAATCACCGCCGACCTAGAGGCTGTGGTGAAGCGCAGCCGCGGCGTGGCAAAGCAGCTGAATGCGGGTGTGACGCACCTGATGAAGAAGAACAAGATCACGGTGCACATGGGAACCGGCAAGCTGATGGCGCCGGGCAAGTTGGAGGTGACCAGCGACAAGGGCACCGAAGAACTGACGGCGAAGCATATAATCATCGCCACCGGCGCACGGGCTCGCGACCTGCCCAAGTTCCCCGCCGACGGCAAGCGTATCTGGACCTATCGCAATGCGATGACCCCGTCTGAAATGCCGTCGAAACTGCTGGTCATCGGTTCGGGTGCCATCGGCATCGAATTCGCCAGTTTCTATAACGATCTGGGCGCGGATGTGACGGTGGTTGAGATGATGGATCGCGTCGTCCCCGTCGAGGATGCCGATGTTTCAGCATTCCTTGAAAAAGCGCTGACGAAACAGGGCATGACGATCAAGACAGGCGCCAAGGTCGAGCTTCTGGACAATGGCGCAAAGGCGGTGAAGGCGAAAATCACCGACAAGTCCGGCAAAGCGGAAGAAGTCGAATTCAGCCACGTCATCGTCGCCATCGGCATCGTGCCGAACGTTGAAAACATCGGTCTGGATGAATTGAATATCGAACCCGACAACCGGTTTCACATCAAGGTGGATGACTTCGGTCGGACGAACGTGAAGGGTGTCTGGGCCATCGGCGACTGCACCCCCGGTCCGTGGCTGGCGCATAAGGCGAGCCACGAAGGCGTCACTGCGGCCGAAGCAATCGCGCTGGAACTCGGCAACAAGGACGTTCACCCGCACGGCCTTGACCGCAACAATATACCGGGCTGCACCTACTGCCACCCGCAGATCGCCAGCGTCGGCATGACCGAAGCGAAGGCGAAGGAAGCGGGTTACGAGGTCAAGGCAGGCACCTTCCCGTTCATCGGCAACGGCAAGGCGATTGCACTGGGTGAGCCGGAGGGCTTCGTGAAGACGGTGTTCGACGCCAAGACCGGCGAATTGCTAGGCGCGCACATGATCGGTGCGGAAGTGACCGAGATGATTCAAGGCTTCGTGGTCGGCAAGACGCTGGAGACGACAGAAGCGGAGCTGATGCAGACCGTCTTCCCGCACCCGACGATCAGCGAATCCATGCACGAGTCCGTCCTCGCCGCATATGGTAGGGCCGTGCATATCTGAAGTCATTCCGACCGCCCGCCGCGCCGGATTTTCGGTTCGGCGCATCTGGCGGAACCGGCGCAAACCATCGGCGTTTCCCGTGGCATAACAGCCTGTTGGGAGACGGCCGATGGAATTCGAGATTTGCGATCACGAAACCCTGCCTTCGCAAGAACCGCGTCCGGTGATCCGTCAGCTCGACCGGGGCGCGCGCAATCGCCAACAAACGCGAGAGGCGCGGCCCAGCCGATCTGACGGCTTGCCAGAGGTAAGTCAGCAAATGGCAGGCTGACAACTTGCCGCCATCGACCGGCTGCGTTAGCGGTCAGCGATGGAGAGCGAGACACCTGAAATTCAGGCTTCGGCGTCAGAGGCGCTGTTCCCGAAAGCAACGCCGCACACATTGGGCGAGGACATCTACGGCCTCGCGACCGGCTCTGTCCTGATGGCCATCGGCCTAACGCTGATGAAGGCCAGCGGGATTGTTACGGCGGGCATGGGCGGGGTGGCGCTGCTCGTCTCGTACCTCACGCCGATCACGGTCGATGCGGCGTTCTGGCTGCTGAACATGCCCTTCTTCCTGCTGGCAGGAAGCGCGATGGGGCGGTCGTTCCTGATCAAGTCTATTGCCGCCGTCGGGCTGGTTTCAATCTGGACCGCGATCACGCGGCTGTCGATGGAGATCGGCTATATCCACCCCGCTTTCGCGGCGCTGGCCGGGGGCACCGCTTCGGGCGCGGGCATTCTGGCCATGCTGCGCCACAAGGCGGGCGTCGGCGGCGTGACCATCCTGTCGATCTGGCTGCAAAAGAAAAAGGGCTGGAGCGTAGGTTGGATGAGTTTCGTGCTCGACGCCGCGATCATCGTCACTGCGGTGCTCATGATCCCATCCGAACTGGCGCTCTATTCGATCCTTAGCGTGGCTGCGGTCAGCGGTATCCTGATCGCCTATCACAAGCCGGGGCGCTACACCGGATATTGATGCAGCGCCCCGCTGCGACTTAGTCCACCGGCTGCGCGCGAGAGGACACGGGGCGCGAGCTAACCGGGCGGGACGAGGTAACTGGGCCGTCGTCGCGACGATCAAGATCGCGGTCATCGGCAACGTCGGCGACCAGTTCGTCAAACAGCGCTTCATAATGGATCATCGCCTGACGCAGATCCTCGGTCGATGCCTCACCTCGGTTCTGACGCTCTGCCAGATCGCGACCGGCGCGGTAGTGACGGGCGACTTCGCCATGATCGACGGTCAGGTCTTCATAGCGACGATCGAAATCGCCCATCGGAAAGCCCTTGGCCTTCATCACCTTGGGCAACATGCGGTCGGCATGGAGCACGGCCTCTGCCGGGCTTTCAACGAAGACGGCCTTGATATCGTGCCACTCGTGCGAAAACGTATCGCGCTCGGCGGCAGTCAAGGGGCGGATGTCGAGCTGGGCCACGCGGCGTTCGCGTTCTTCCAGTGCAGCCTCTGCCTTGCCGGTATGACCGACATGGTCGACGGTGCGGTCATATTCGTCTCCGAACCGGTTGCGCAGGTTGGCGGTACGGCGGCGGGCCATCATGTACCAGATGACGAGCAGGGCGATGACGACGACGGCCACGATCATCCAGACCAGCGGATTGATGCCTTGCACAGTAATTCTCCTTCGGCATCCTCCCGCCTTAGGTTGTCAATCCAACTGCTGGTCGCGCGGCGTGTTCCCGAGTTCGCCCCCAAACTGTGCAAGGCTGGGACAGGGGCGGTGCGCTATGGTTACCAAAATTGAAACGCGCGGCGGTTCTGAGTGAGAAGCATCATTGCGTTAGCATATGTTAAGTTGGGGACTTTCAAACCATGCATTGCCGCCAGGAACCACGTCGCGACATTAGCGCGGATTGCCGATTTCGGTCGGGGCCGGGATTGTCGCGCAAGGGCGTTCTTTCCGACGTATCCAGCGAGGGGTGCTCGCTACGCGGACCGCGCCTGTCGCTGCGCCGGTCGGATTGGGTCATTCTCGACATTGATGACGTTGGCCGGGTAGAGGCAGAGGTTCGTTGGCTGCGTCACGGTGAAAGCGCAGGCCTGCGCTTCCGCCGCGCGCTGGCGGCCGCGCAGGTTGATACGATTACGCGCATGTCGCAGTTGCGGTCGATCCTTGGACCGGGCCCGCGCAAGACCGTACCGCTGGAAGCGAAGAACCTTCGACCCGTTGGCTAGCCGGGCGAACAGTGCGCTTCATTGCCTTCCGCCATGTCGGGCTGATCGATCCAGGCACCACTGACTGCGGCGCTGTCTTTTAGAACCGCGCCAATCGGAATGCCTGGATAAGCCTAATAGGGTTCACCGCATCGATAGCGGGCGCAATCCCCGGCGCCTCGTGCCCAAGAGTCATCGCCAGAACGTCAAGCTCTCGCCTGCCTAGAAGAGCAAGCGTCAGCGCATCGTCCACATCGCCAGATATGTCGGTATCGACGATGACTTTCACGGCTCGCGCTGGGCCGGCGCTTCTTCAGAGAGAGGGACCAAAAATCATGACACCGGGAGCGTGGATGTGGCAAATCCCGGCGTTCGGTAGGCGGCAAGCGTCACTGTAGCCCCGGTTCGTCCGGTCCGATTTCTACAGCTATACAAAATTGCAGGTGCAAAGCGGCTGACATGCATTAAAGGTCTGAACTTTGGTGCTTTCCCCCGGGTGCTATTCTGCCATCGCTCAACCCTCTCGATACTGCCGCCACTGCTTTTCGCGACGCAGCCTTTGGGCTGTTGCCGTGGGATGCGGCGCTGCGTCGGTTTTCCGATGCGATCGGTGCGCGAACGGGTCAGATGGTGGGCATCGGCGCGGGCGCCGTTGTCGACTTCAACATCATGACCGAGATTGCGCCGGGCGCGGATGTAGAGTTCGCACTGGTAGGTGGCGGCAACCCGACGGTCAATTCGCGCGTGCGGATCGGCCGTGTCTCGCGCGAGCTGCAGTTTCGGGACGAGGCCGACTATACGACAGAGGAGGACAAGCGCTTCTCACCCGAATTCGGTGCGTGGCTGGATCGGCATGACGTGGGCTATACCTGCACGACCAACCTGCTGGTGCGGGACAATGCGCTGATCGGCCTTTGCGCGATCCGCAGCCAGTCGCAAGAGGCGATGGACACGGATGACAAAGAGCGGTTCAAACTGCTCTCTCGTCATGCGCAATCGGCGGTCTCCGCGAAACTCGCGCTGGAGCGTCAGGCCTTTGCCATGCTGACCGGCGCAATGGACCGGATCAGCGCGGCGGTGCTGATCTGCGACCGGCACGGGCGGGTGCGGTCGGTTTCGGATGCCGCAGCTGAAACCTTTGCACGCGATCGCTGGATCTCGCTTGCCAACGGCCGCGTCGTCACCTGCGTCTCGGAACTGCAGTCGCTATTCGATACCGCGCTGGCTGCCGCGTGCCTTGCCCATGCCGATCTGACCGCGGCACCCCCGGCATCGATTGTTCTGCGTGATCGCAAAGGCATTCCCCTGCACATCGACATAACCCCGGCACCCCGCCTGCACGATCTCGATTTTGATCCCTGCGCGATGGTGGTGTTGCACCTTGGGCGGGCGCGGTCGATTCGGCGGGCGGAGTGGGCACGCTCTGCCTTTGCCCTGACCCCGACCGAAGCGACGGTGCTGGTCCACTTGCTTGACGGCAAGGCGGCGGCCGGAATCGCCGATGCGATGGCCATCGGCCTTGGCACGGTGCGCACCCACTTGCACCGCATCCTGTCGAAGTCGAACAGCGGCAGCCAGCTGGAACTGATCGCAACACTTTCTCAATATTTCTGACAAGTTCCGTCAGGATTGCGCCGCGATCCGAAGAAAATCCCGACATCTACACAATTGCAGATTTTCGCAGAATCACCGCGGTTTATGCCCCCGGCCCGGAGCGATCCGAACCCACCTTCGGATTGCAGGGACTGTCCGCCAGCCACGAAATGGCCGGTGCGGACCAACAGGGGTCGCGAAACATGAGAAATACGATTGCCACTTTGCTTGTCCTCGGCTCGCTTACCGCGTGTGGCGGCGGCGGATCGGACGGTAACCGCGCACCGGTCGTCACACTGACCGCAAAGGCCACGGCAGAGAGCGGCGAGATCGTGCCACTGACCGTCAGCGTGTCGGACGACAAGGACGCAAACCTCGATTACACGCTGTCGTGCACCGGCGGATCATTGACCGGCACGCTGCTGACGGTGCCTGACGTTACCGCGAACACCACGATCGACTGTACCGCCAGTGCCACCGACAGCGGGGGCAAGAAAGCAAGCGCCAAGGTCACGATCACTGTTCAGCCCGCGACGGCAACCGTAGAGGCCATGCTGGGGTCGCAGACCATTCGCGCAGGCGGCATCGGGTACCTTGCGGCGGATGGAATCAATCTGGACGCAGCCACTTATCAGGCGACATTCAACGGGCAGGCCATCGAGGTTATTCCGGTCGGCAACGGCCTGCTTGCCTATGCCGTCCCGGTCGGGACGACGGCAGGTACCGGCACCCTCGACATCACGATCGGCAACCGCCAGTTTTCGGTTCCGATCAGCGTAAATGCCGCGATCGCAGTGCCCGATGCCCGCACGAAGGTGGCAACCTTCGCGAACGAAATGCGCCAGCTGATCAACAGCTATCTTGCCACCCCGACGATCAACGCCAACGACAAGTCCCGGCTCGAAGCGGATCTGGCGACGCTGAATACCGCGCAGGCCAATCTTGCGACGGCCAACGATGCCGACGTCGCCCAGCTCGCCTCGTTTCTCGCCGCCAATGGCCTGATCAGCGTTGGGCAAACGACCCAAGCCTGGAGGTATATCCCGGTCAACTACACGCCCACTTCCGGCGACTGCCTGACAAAGGTGGCGCCGCTTTATTTCGGGCCTCTGCTTGTCCTCTCGGTAACCGCCGGTTTTGCCGGCAAGATCGCGCCGGCCCTCGGCATCGCCGGGATCGGCAGCGTCGGCCTCGGGCTTGGTGCGCTTACAGCCGCTTTCATCTATGCCACGGCCAACTGGGAAAACTATGCGAACATCTGCCTGCAGCAGACTGCCGCGTTGGCCCCCTTCGAGGACCTGCAGGTCAATGGCGCGCGTCCGTTGACGATCGCGGTATCGGAGCAGGCCTTTCGGCCTAAAACGTCCCGCACGTTCCGCATAACGCGCACCCATTCACCCGCTCCGGCGATTGCCGCGCAGGCGTTCAAGGTGCAGTCGCTTATCGACACGGCGATCGCAACGCTCTCGTTCCTGCCTGCCAACCTGATCGACGGCCTAGAGCAGATCCAGATGGCGAAGACCGTTACCGTTCCCACGTCGCGGATATCATTGGGTTCGGTAAGCGGCGGCAATGCCTCCGGCAGTCTGACCGCCGTTGATGCAGAAGTTTTCAAGCTCACCTTCGACGCGCCGCAGCCCGCGAGCGGTACCGAAGTCGACTTCACGTTCCTGATCAACCGATCGCAGGAGGAGGCTCTTTCCGTGCCCGGTAAGCTCCTGTTCGATCTTCCGAAAGCAATCGATTCCGCTGTCGAGGTCGTTCAGGGCCGGTCGGGCAGTGCGCAGGTCGTATCCGAAGGCGCCGACACGCACGAGGTGGTGACCGGGCCCGCGCACGGCACGCTCAACCTGACCGCAGACGGCAGTTTCACCTATACCCCGTCGGGCACCTATTTCGGCACGGACAAGTTCACGTTCCGCGCTCTGAACGAAGACGGATATTCGAACACCGCGACTGTGATGATCAACGTCGTCCGTAAGTTCGATGGCGTATGGCAGGTAAGCACCACCTCAACCACAACATCGGAAAGCTCGCCCAATTTGTGTCCAAACGAAGCGCAGAGCTTCGCGACATCGGTGACCAAGCTTTCGGATACACAGTACCAGACGGTCTACAGCGGTATCACCATCCCGTTCTCGATGGGAAGCAAGGACGATCCGAACGGTCTCGTTGGGTCGAAAACGGTCACTTACGATGACGACCCGGGCGAGACGACCGAATCCATCACGATCCGCATCCCCGACAGCAACCACCTCTCGGGCTCCGGCTCGTGGAGCTACAGCGGGCCGAATGGCACGTTCTGCTCGGGTACCACGTCGGTTACCGGCACGCGATAAGCGCAAGTCCCTTTGCGCTTCGTTGGGGGAGGAGGGCCGGGGCGAAAGCCTTGGCCCTTCTATGTTTGGCGGACCGTCGATCGCTGCTTCAATTGGTGTCAAGCGCAATCGAGATTCGCTCTCTACCAATTTATGCTATACGTCTGAACGGGATGGATGCAGCGGCATCAAAAGAGCCGAGCGAAAATCGGACGAAACTGGCGCTTGCGCTGGCCGAAGTCGCGCATGGCAACAGGTCTTCTTTAAAGACGGTTTACGACCTGACTTCGGCAAAGCTGTTCGGCGTTATTGTCCGGATCGAGCGGGATCGCGAATCCGCCGAAGATGTCTTGCAGGACGTTTATGTAAAAGTCTGGCGCAGGGCAGGTCGCTTCGACCCGGATCGGGCCAGTCCTATCACGTGGCTTTGCGCGATTGCACGCAACGCGGCCATCGATTCCAGACGGCGGACCGGTCGGGAAACGCCCATGGACGAAGACGCCTTGCCAGAGATCGAGGACGACGCAGCGCTTGCTGACGAAGTGTTGTGCGACCTTGAGGATGCCGACCGGGTCCAGCAATGTCTCGAAGGGTTGCAGACCGACCATCGCCGTTCGATCCGCCTCGCGTTCTTTGACGGACTTAGCCATTCCGAACTGGCCGAACGGGTTGGCGTACCGTTGGGCACCATGAAAAGCTGGATCAGGCGCGGGCTCGCCAGTCTGAAGGGGTGTCTTGGTGGCTGAGGCTGGCGATCCCGATATGCTGGCCGGCGAATATGCGCTCCGCGTCCTGGAAGGGCAGGAACTGGCCGAAGCGCGCCAGCGGATGTTGTCCGACCGGGCTTTTGCGACCGAGGTTTCGTGGTGGGAGAACCGGCTGGGCACGTGGTCCGAGCAGATTGCCGCCGTTCAGCCCTCGGCGAGCGTATGGCAGGCGATCGAGGTCTACCTGAATGGAACGGGCGACGATGTCGTTATGCCAATCCGCCGCGGTCCCGCGCCGTGGAGCATTGCGGTCGCCCTTGCCGGGTTGGGTGCTGCTGCGGCGGCCATCGCATTGTTCGTTGCAACACCCGGTGTTGCACCGGTTCCCACTCCGGTTCCGACAGAGACGGGCTTCCCGAGTGGCCAGCTTGTCGCGCAACTGGCGGCAGAGGATGGCGGCGTACGCTTGGCCAGCGTCATCGATCCGGATGGCCGGACCTTGTCGCTCAATGCGCGTGGCCTGCAGCCCGCCGAAGGTCAGGCGTCCGAGCTGTGGGTTATTCCCGAAGGCGGCGCGCCAGTGTCGCTTGGCCTGATACCCGCCGATGGCAGGTTGGCGCGGGAACTGTCGGCAGACGAAGCGGACCTGATGCGTGAAGGCGCAACCTTCGCAGTCACGTATGAACAGGCCGAAGGGGCGCCCCATGCGGCTCCGACCTTGCCGATTATCGTCGCGGGCACGCTCGACCAAGTCTAGTTCCTGACAGTAAATGACTGATTTATAGCATTTGTACGTCTTCGCGCGCGCGTAGCGGAAATTTTTTCGCCGCGCTGTGCATCCGATCACACCTGCACTTCGTAGCTGCACGCGTCACCCGAAACAGGGTGGCCCGCGGCTCGACAGGCCATGAGCGGAAAAAGGGGAAGGGCATGACTGTAACGAACTCGAATGCGTCCGCTTCCCGCAACGCTCGCTTGCTCGTCGTCACCTGCGGTTTCTCGTCCTGAGTGGAAGGAAACTGACATGAATATCCTGAACACGCGCTTCGCAGTGGCCCTGCTGGCTTCGACGGCTACGCTGGGCCTTGCCGCCACGGCGCAGGCTGACGAAACGCCTGCCTGCAACGACCAGAACGACGATCCCACGACAGAGGCAACCGAATGCGGCACCGATGCCGATACCGCACCGCTGCGGGGGCAACCGCCGTTGGCAATGGCGCAACCGCTACCGGGACCGATGCCGTCGCCATCGGCGGTGATGATGCCGGAACCGACCCTGCAAACGCATCGGCCGCATCGACGGTAGCAATCGGCGGCGAAACCGATGCAACCATGCCCGGCGCGACCGCCGTTGGTTGGCAGTCGCAGGCCGTCGGTACGCGCGCAACTGCGCTGGGTCACCTTGCGACCGCACAGGGTGAGCGCTCGCTGGCCGTTGGCGAGAACGCCGATGCGCAGAGCGACTTTTCGACCGCCATTGGTAACGAGTCGATCGCCAACGGCATCGACGCGCTCGCCATCGGCGATACGGCGATGGCGATGGGCAATTCCACCACTGCTATCGGCGGAGAGAGCGTGGCCATGAACCCCGGATCATCGGCATTCGGTTGGCAATCTTCGGCGACCGGCATGATGGCGACGGCTGTCGGACATCAGGCCACGGCATCTGGCGACCAGAGCTTTGCGGGCGGTGAGGATTCGATTGCATCGGGCACGAATTCAGTCGCTATCGGCAACACCGCGCTGGCCGAAGGCGGCGATGCCATCGCCATCGGTGGCAACCGCGACGGCGTGGACGGCTTGCAGACGATTGCCAGCGGCCCATCGACGACCGTCGTCGGTGGACAAGCGCAGGCCATTGGGGCGGGTGCGACTGCGTATGGCTGGCGTTCGGCGGCCACGGCAGAGCGGGCCACGGCGCTTGGCCATCTTGCCGAAGCGTCCGGCGTTCGTTCGGTTGCCGTCGGCGAAGCGGCGGTGGCTTCGGGCGAAACCTCTGTCGCCATCGGCAATCAGGCCAGCGCAACCGGTACAAATTCGGTGGCCATCGGTAACGGGGCAACCGCTACGAACGATGGGCAGGTCGTCGTCGCATCGCTGGATGCCAGCACCGCGTCGCAGACCGGGCCGATCTCTGTCGTCACCGCCGACAGCAACGGCACGCTTGGGCTGAGCACGACGCCGGGCCTGACCGGTCTTGCCAGCTATAACGACGTAGCGATGAACACTGCGGCGATTGGCCAGAACGCGATGGCTATCGGTCAGAATTCGATGGCTATTATGGATCTGCAAGGACAGACGGCCCAGTTGTTCGATCTGGTCGATCACAACCGACGTGAAATCCGCAAGGCGAACGAGGGCGTGGCGATGGCACTGGCGATGGAATCACCAGTGCTGTTCCCCGGCACCAGCTTCGGCGTCTCCGGCGGATTTGGCTATTACCAGAACAGGGTCGCCGGTTCCGCCTCGGTCGCGGCGCGGGTCAGTCCGACGACGGCGGTATCGGCAGGCATGGGCGTCGGCTTCGACAGCGGTGAAGTAGGTGCACGGGCCGGGTTCCAGATGGCCTGGTAAGGCTTCCTTGGGACGAGGAAGGACGGCCGGGGCAAATGCTCTGGCCGTTTCCTTTTGTCAGCTTCGCGGCGTGTCGGCAGGGAAATGGATGACGGGATCGCCTTCCGACCACGGTTTTTTGCGTAGCATGACGGTGGCGAAAAGGTCGGATTCCAGATGGCCCGCAAGCCAGCGTTGAAGATAACGCAGCGGCAGACCGTCGAACCAGTCGCGGTCCACGGCGGCGAACTGCCGAACGAAGGGGAAAATCGCGGCATCGGCCAATCCGGGCCGATCCCCGCAAAGCTGCCCGTCGGCCACCAGTCTAGCGTCCAGCACGCGCAGAAAGTCCAAGCCCTTTTCGCGATGTTCGACTGCATCGGAACCGTGACGCTCGGGATATTTGTAGCGATCCAGATCGTGCTTGAAAGGCCCGTCATTCGTGGCAATCAAAGTCGCATCGTCGCGTGCCAGCCAGCCCTCCGGGTCGCTTTGCGCCAAGGCCCAATGCATGATGTCCAGGCTTTCGTCGATAACCCGACTATCGGGCAGCACGAGGACAGGCACGGTCCCTTTCGGCGAAGCGTCCAGCATCGCTTGCGGTTTTGCCGATAGCTTTACTTCGCGCAATTCGCACCGGGTCGCGCCGATCGCCAGCGCCAGCCGGGCTCGCATCGCATAGGGGCAGCGACGAAAGCTGTAGAGGATCGGATCAATCGGCATCGTCATCCGCCAGATCGGGCATGATCGCCCCCACGTGAGCGCGCCCCTGCGCCGCCGCAAGCGTCTCCTGCCGATGACGTTCACGATAGGACGCGCGTTGTTCCTCGGTCCTCTCGGCATGGCAATGCGGGCAGCTCACACCCTCTTCGTAGAGGACCGAGTTGCGATCCTCTGGGCTGATCGGGCGGCGGCACGCGTGACACAGGCCAAGGCTTCCTTGCTTTAGGCCATGGCCAATCGATACGCGCTGATCAAATACGAAGCATTCGCCATGCCAAAGACTGCTCTCTTCGTGCACGGTTTCGAGATATTTCAGTATGCCGCCCTTCAGGTGGTAGACATCCTCGACCCCCTCTTGCTTGAGGAAAGCGGTCGACTTTTCGCAACGAATGCCCCCGGTGCAGAACATCGCGACCTTTGGCTGAACCCCGGTGCCCAGCAAGCGCTCGCGCTCACGCCGGAACCAGTCCGGGAAATCGCGAAAGCTCGCCGTATTGGGATTGATCGCCCCTTCGAAGGTGCCGATCCCGACCTCGTAATCGTTGCGCGTGTCGATCACGATAGTGTCGGGATCAGAGATCAGCGCATTCCAGTCCTGTGCGTCGACATAAGTCCCGACACTGGCCCGCGGGTCGAGCCCAGGTTGCCCCATTGTTACGATCTCCCGCTTCAAACGTACTTTCATACGATGGAACGGCATTTCCAAGGCGGTCGACCTTTTGACGTCAAGATCGGCGCAATCGGGCAGGCTGCGAATATGCTCCAGCACTTGGGCAATACCGTCGGGAGAACCAGCGATCGTGCCGTTGATGCCTTCTGATGCAAGCAGCAATGTTCCGCGAATGCCGTGATCCCGGCAGGCCTGTTCCAACGGCCCGCGCAAACTGGCGCAATCGTCAAAGCGCGTGAATCTGTACAGCGCCGCTACGCAAACAGGTTCTGCGGTATCGCATTCGAGAATCGGCATGGCAGGCTCTTAGCGATGCGCGGCGGATTCGTCAGTAAGTGTGCCGGTTAGGGTGAGATTGGCGGACAGGTTTGGATTGTGGCCTGCGGCCACGTCGCCGCTTCGCTACGACTCCGAACCATGGTGTGTTCTCTCGATCACCCTGACCCCCACCCCAGACAAGGGTGGCGGACAGGGTGGGCTACTAACATTCGCCAAAAAAGTGCGGATTTCTGCCGTTTTTGGATTGCCCGAGCTGACCGACCCTAACCTAGTCCCTAAAAGCGGCGGGAAAGATCAGGGTCGGAAAAAGCGCGCCGGGGAGGGCCCTAAATCCACAGATAAATCGGACCTCTCCGGCCGTCTTGTCTCGCTAGGCGGCAAATCGGTCGGCGCTCGCCAACCGGATGAGCGGCACGGCCATATCCTCCCAGCCGCCCTCTAAGGCCCGCGCCAGCCGCCGTGCCAGCCATTGCCAATCGTCAAGCGTCTGCGGCTGGAGTGCTGGCAACTGTGCCTCAAGCGAGCGAACCGCCATAACATCGCCAAAGCTGGGTCCGCCGGGCCGATCCCCCGCAATGACCTCCGCCGCATCAATCTGCACCGACAAGCGGCCGAAATCACTCACATGCGCCGACGCGCACTCAATCGCACGAATTTCCATGATAACCCCCTCAGGTTCCAAGTTTCCCTCGTGCGGTGAGCCGTCGGCCACTGTCCCGCGGGATGCTTTTAAGTCGGGAAATTGAGGGTTTGCAACCCGACGGATGATTTCCGTTGCACCGCCTTAGAGCGATGTCGCGCTCATCCGGTGCGCCGTCCGTCGGGTCCGTTAGGTTTGCGCACGAATCACGACGCAAAATGGCTCATACCGATTCGAAAGAGGCGCTTGTCGTGTAGCCGCTGCTACGTAGTTCATGCGTCACCGAACTCACACTTTGCTGCCCGTCAACGGCCGCATGAAAACCGGAGAGCCCCAAGATGCATCCGGCATATAAGGCCGGGTTGCCGGCCATCTCAATCGAGCCTGAGCGTTTGCCGCGCTGGAGGTCCCCCAGCAAGGCGCGAGCCGCCGCGCCGGCCTCCGCCTCCGTCCGATAGAGGCGCTTGTCGCGCTGCACTGGCGAGCCGGAGCCCGCCGTCACGGTTTTCCGCTTCCCCGCCTCATGGTCCACCCATTGGCACTTCACGGAGCCATTCTGGCCGCGTTCGCTTTCTTCAATACGCCAACTCACGACATCGGAAGGCGTTATTTTGGTTTCCAGCTTTTGTGTGCCGGACGGATGCAAATCGCTCCCCTTCTCGGCAAGCAGGATTTTACCATCGGCGAGTTTGAAAACCGCGCCGTTCCGCTTGGCCAGCCGGGAAAGGAAATTGAGGTCGGACTCGGTTTGCTGGTCAATATGCTCCACCTCGCGGCTCGCAAGGTCCGGCGCAATGGATAGCCCGAGCGAGTGCTCGCCGGCTATCTTGCTGGCAATCTGGCCTAGCGTGGTATCGTGCCACGAGCGGGTCTTTTGCCCCTTGATTTCGGTGGTGAGTTCGGCCGACGCGGCCGTCAAGGTCAGGATGCTGGGGGGGCCGCTCAATTCCCAATGATCCAGCCGGAACTTGCCCATCGGGACCGGCGAGGGCTCATAGCCAAGCCACACCTCCACAAGCGAACCAATGGGCGGGATGTCGAAAGGCTCGCGATTGTCGACGGTCAATTCCATCGTATCGCTCTTGAGGCCCGCCTCGTCATTGATGCGGAGCGAGACAAGGATAGATTGTTCGGCGCTGCCAATAAGCAGCTTAGTGATGTCCTGCCCGTTGGCAACAATTCGTGCGGCTGGTTTCGCCATAGCAATGTCTCACAATTCACGAGCCGAAAGCGGCTGGCTGATTAATCGCTCAGGAAATTGCGTTGCCCGCTCGCCAACTGTCGCAAGTAAGCATCAAACGCCCGGACATTGGCTTGCGGATCGCGCGTATCCTGAATGATGATCGTCGCGTTGACCGACCCACCCGGCGCGGAGCCGTTCGCGTGCACCCGGGCATTATGGCCGAACGTGACCACCTCGGGCCCGTCCTCGCCGACCAAATAGGAGCCGCCCGCACTCACCGGGCCGCCGTTGCGTCGAGCGCCGCGGGGTTTTTGCCCACGCCCGCCCTTGCCGGTGCTCGTGACGGTGTTGGTGAGTTGCGACATGGCCGTGCCGAACTTGGAGGCGAGCCCGAACGTGAGCGCGTCGGCGATTTTCAGGCCGATGTTGCCCCAATCAATCGAGAGGGCCCAATCCTTGATTCCCTGCCAAGCATTCTTGAACCACGTAACCACCTTGGGCCACGCCTTCGCGATGTCGTCCCGGAAATAGTAGATGAGCGCCGCCGCGACGCCGACAAGGATGATGGCCCAGCCGACCGGGTTGGACAGTAGCGCGAAGGCCGCGGCGAGCCCTTGGATGATGACCGCCCCGAGCGAGGTGAGGGCGGTGAGGATCGCGGGCGCGAGGCCAATGAACATGGAGCCGATGCGGAGGAAAATTCCAAGGCCGCCGCTCAACGCGAACCAAAGGATGCGGAAACCCGCGGCGGCGCCGGACAGGGCAAAGCCGAGGGGCGCAAGCGCGGCCGCACCCAAAAT
The DNA here is from genome assembly GCF_001028705.1 of Croceicoccus naphthovorans. Classification (NCBI taxonomy): domain Bacteria; kingdom Pseudomonadati; phylum Pseudomonadota; class Alphaproteobacteria; order Sphingomonadales; family Erythrobacteraceae; genus Croceicoccus; species Croceicoccus naphthovorans. The sequence goes on from NZ_CP011770.1 coordinate 1,709,533, forward strand.
GCCGTAGGTCACGAATTTGAGCAATTGCGGGTTGGATTTGGACAGGCTCATCATGCCTTGCGCCACCGCGTTCATGCCATTGGCAACCGTGTCCATGACGCCCGATTCCGCCATGGAAATGATGAGATTGCCAAAGCCTTGCTGGATTTTCCCCCAAGAGCCGACCGCGCCCTTATTCTGGGTCGCATACATCTTGTCGAGAAATGAGCCTTGCCCGTTTGCCACCCGAACCGCGGCTTGAACCGCATTGATGTTGCGCACGGCATCCTTGCCCCACAACGTCATCAAGCGGGTGCCCTGCCGGGTGTCGAAAAAGTTTGCGAAGTCCGACGCCGTCCAGCCCTTGGTGACGCCGTCTTGAATGAACTTCGTGAGGTCCATTTTGGTGACGCCGGCGGTCATCGCGCCCATCACGCCATCGCTGATTTTGTCCAAGTCGGCCGCGTCGGCGCCGGCATCCATGCCAGCCGCCACCGCCTCGCTGATTTTGGCGATGAGCGGCGCACCGGAGAGGGAGTCGTCCGCCATGAGCCGGGCGATGTCGCCGCGCGCGCCCTTCGCGTCGATTCCTTGCGCGCCGAGAAACGAAACGACATCATCCGCCGTCGCCTTCTTATTGGCGTGCACGTAGTCGTCCAGCTTCATGTTGTAGCGGTCGAGAATAGCCATGGCGGACTTGGTCGGCTTCAACAGGCGAACCATGCCGGAGCGCAATGCAACGCCGGCCTCACTGCCCTTGATGCCGTTGTCGGCCATCGTCATAAAATAGCCGGCCAGTTCCTCAACGTCGATGCCGAGCCGCGCCGCCATCGGTGCGGCATACTTGAATGACAGGCCCATAAGCCGGAGGTCGGTGGACGATTTTGCCGACGAATAGGAAAGCGCCGTGGCCACCCGCTTTGACGATGCGGATATTTCCGCAAGCGTCCGGTCGGGAAGCCCCATTCCTTTCATCACGTTCGTCATGATGTCGGCGGATTCCGCCATATCAACGGATTGGTCGGACTTGCCGAATTTGATGGTAGTGCCGAGCGAGCCCATGATTTGGCGGGGAGTGAAACCGGTGCGCGCAAGGTCAAGCGCCGCCGAGAGGTTTTCGGTCGGATTGCCCGGCATGGAACGCGCCACGGCTTCAATGCCTTTGCGCGCGCTATCGCTCATTTGCGTTACGGCTTGGAGTTCGTTGCCGACCTTGCTCCACTCGTAAACCATACGAGCGCCAAGGCCGCTCACGGCGGCGGCTGGCATGGAGACGTGAGAGTTGAAACGCCCCATATCGCGGCGCATCCCGGCCCAAGCCATCTTGCTTTCGGCGGCCGCCATCTTCGCGGCGCGACCAATGCGGCCCATCTGCGATTCCGCAGTGCGCACCGCACCGGGAAGGCTGGAACCAATCTTGGCGCCGATATTGACGAAAACAGATAGGCCGCGCGACACGACTAGGCCTCCAGAATGCGCCGGGCCGCGCTCTCGATGTCGTCCTCGTCATCCATAAGGGCGTCGGAAGCGCTTATGCGGGCCGCGATAGCTTCAACCTCGGGGTCGCCGGATTTTGGCGTGGCGGGGCCGTCCGACGCGATGATGCGAGCCGCAATAGCTTCGGCCGTGTCTGCTGGCTTGGGCGCTGGCTGTGCCTCGGGCGGATTCCGCAGCGCGGAGAGCGGAACAGCTTGCGGCTCGGCGAGCGCACCAACCGGTGCGGTATAGGATTTCGGCGGAACGAATTCTGCACTGAAACTGGCGGCATCATCGCGAAACGCCTTTGCCGTTCGGCTCAGTTCCTGCGCACGCGCCATTGTCGCTTCAAGTCCGGGCGGGGTGTGGGGCCGATAGCCAAGATCATCGAGCGGCAACGCTTCTCTCGCCACTGCCACTTTTTCAAAAAGGGCGTGGGCTTTGCGTTCGGCTTCCGCCGCCATGGCGAGGCATTCTGCTTGGGTCATTGTCGCCCTCCAGTGATGACTTGAAAATTGCCGCGGTGCTCGGCGCGGGCTTCCGCCACGGCCGCCCCGGATAGGCTGGCGATTGCCCGCGCAATGCGGTCATGGTCGGTAATTTCCAACTCACAGACCACATCAATCGGAAGGCGGAGGCAGCGAGCCACGACAGCATCGGAGTCAGCATCGCCGCTGAGCAACCGGTCAAGCGCCGAGCCCGTTACAGGCCTCGGTGTGACTTCCGAGACGGTGCCGCCGGGTAGTTCGATGGGAAAGCGAAGTTTGAGCGGCTGGGTTAGCATTGGCCGGCCCGCATCTTAGGCGCGTCCGCAGCCAACATGACTAACTGCGAAATCGGCGGTTCAATCCCGTGCTTATCGCCAATTTCGCGCAACTTCTCGGCTAAAGGCGAGGGCAGGGTCTCCAGAAATGGGACCGGCAATGCACGAAGATCGACGGCGCTTAGCGCCGCCTGAATCGACCTTGGCGTTATCGAATTATGGTGCCGCCACGCTTTGAAAGTCGAAATCTTCACGCCAGAAGCCGCAGATAGCTGCTTATAGGTGACGGACTTCTCACGCATGCTCTTAAAGAGCGCCCGAACAAGAGGATGCCCGCGCGGCGGCACTGAAATTGGACGAGATTTGTTCGTTTCCATGATGGCGAGAGGATAGCGAGCCGTACCCCGCCCCACAGGCCCGTTGGAATCGCCTTGCCTAACCCGCGGCAACGTCCGGGAGATAATCTAGCGCCGGAATCATCTGCCGGGCCAACGGTAGCAAAGCTTCTAGGTCACTTCGGAGGTCGGTCGGTATTTCGTCCGAACTCGGGAGGGCGGAAATCCCCCAGCCGACAGCGCCTAGCACCGCCTCAATCGAGAATTGCCGCGGTTGGACGGCACGACGCCATTGCTTCATCGTACCCCTCAGGATGCCACTATCAAATTCCAAGTCATCATATGTGATCCGACGGCGCCGAGCCTCAGCAAAAGCGACCTTGCAAAGCGGGTGCGCTGAAACAGGGACCGTCATTTGAGAGGCCAGAGAACTTTTTCCACGGTGAAATGCCATGTCGACAAGCTGGCAAATAATGTTGTGGGCCGTCAGGTCAGTTTGAATGGCGACTTGTCTCGCCGTTCACGCAAATTCCCGCGGAAAACTGCCACTTTCGCCCGGGTGACAGAAACAAGTTCCAAAAAAAATTTCAAAACTGGAGATAGTCCGGGGTTTGCGCGTTACCCGCGCCCCGGGGGTGTCCGGGAGGACCCATGCCGTTACAGGAGGCCTCACTCCACTCCGGGTGCGGGCGGCGGAGGTAGGGCTCCTAGTCGCTTTCCCGGTTGTATCTCTCATTCAAAATCCGACGCTCTTCGTCACGATCAGCTTGCGTGAAGACATTGGCGCTTACTTTACGATTTCCCTTGGCCACATTTTGCTAGTCTTCCCGTAGCTTCTTCAACTGATCGGCAATCTGGACATTAGGGTCGCGATGACGTGACCCCCTGATTTTCCTCCAGTCTCGATTAGAGTCCGGCCCTGACAGAAGGACGGACGAGATGAAGCGAACGAGGTTTACAGAAGAGCAGATCATCGGCGTGCTGAAGGAGGCCGAGGCTGGCGCGAAGACCGCTGACCTGGCCCGGCAGCACGGGGTGTCGGAAGCGACGATCTACAACTGGAAGTCGAAGTATGGCGGGCTGGAGGTGTCCGAGGCCCGGCGGCTGAGGGAGCTTGAGAGCGAGAACGCGAAGCTCAAGCGGCTGCTGGCCGACACGATGCTGGACAACGTGGCGTTGAAGGATCTGCTGGCAAAAAAGTTCTGACGCCCGCCGCCATGCGGGAAGCTGTGGCTCATCTCCGGGCCTGCCACGGGATGAGCGAACGGCGGGCGTGCCGTGTCATCGATGCCGATCGCAAGAGCGTGCGTTACCGTTCCACCCGGGACGATGATGCGGGTCTGCGTGAGAAGCTGCGCGAGCTGGCCAACCAGCGCCGCCGGTTCGGCTATCGCCGTCTGCATATCCTGCTGCGCCGTGAGGGGATCATGATCAACCGGAAGAAGACCCAGCGGCTCTACAAGGAGGAGGGTCTGGCGGTGAGGCGGCGACGCAGCCGCAGGCGTGCTGTCGGGACCAGATCTCCTGCTCCGGTTCTGGCCCTGCCGAACCAGCGCTGGAGCCTCGACTTCGTGCACGACCAGATGGCGTCGGGCAGGAGGTTCCGTGTGCTCAACGTGGTCGATGACGTGACCCGGGAGTGCCTGGCAGCGGTGCCGGACACGTCGATCTCTGGTCGCCGTGTCGTTCGCGAGCTGACCGAGCTGATCGCCCAGCGTGGCAAGCCCGGCATGATCGTCAGCGACAACGGAACCGAGCTCACCAGCAACGCCGTGCTGGCATGGTGCGGCGAGATCGGCGTCGAGTGGCATTATATCGCGCCCGGAAGGCCGATGCAGAACGGCTATGTCGAGAGCTTCAACGGTCGCATGCGGGACGAACTGCTCAACGAGACGCTGTTCTTGAGCATGGCCCATGCCCGTGTCGAGATCGCTGCCTGGGTGGATGATTACAACCGGGAGCGACCGCACTCATCGCTTGGCTACGCAACACCGGCGGCGTTCGCCGCCGAACTGAATAAGCAATGGCCTGCTTCGCTACGCCCTACGGGCTCCGCTACGCAGGCCATTGCTTCAACCGCGCTTATGCGCAAAACAACCGCCCGGCTCTAATCCCAGCTGGGGGAAAGCTGGGGGTCACGTCAATTGGCCGGGCTTCAGAACGCTTATTCGTTGGAGGGGGAGTGATTTGCCCTCTCTTGCTTCGCCATTGGATAGTGGAGGGTCAAAGCCGACCTCAATATCAAACGCGGTTGCATTCCCGGTGTTCTCAACCGTGATGTCCAAGTGAATAGTGGACCAAGGGTTAGGCACAATCGTTGCAACCACTTGCGGCTGCATCGCGGCATCGGCCATTCGCTTCGTTTCAACCGCTAGCACCCTTGTGACGCGCCAGAGCGCGAACGTAGCCAACGCAGTTGCCAAGGTGCCGAACAATGTACCGAAAACGGCAAAGGTATTTTGATCCATGCGAATATGATTGGCTCGCTTGGTGGGTAAGGCAAGCCCCGAGTTATTCGGCGAATAACCCCTAACCGTTCGAAAAACCGAAAAGCGCAGAATCCCGCCAAAAAACGACCCGATTTTGAGGGTTTTTCTAGAAATGAGCCAATCCGATGGGCGGCCACTTTCATATCTAAAGCCCCAACTGCGGATGCAACGAGAGAGCTGATGCGAACACCAAAGATTCAGACAAAAGGATATTTTAGAATAACCTAAGAAAATCGCCTCATTTTTGGCAGATTTTTGGGGGTTTGGGTTTTTCGAAAGGTTGGGGGTTATTCGCCGAATAACCTTCACCCCGTCACGTATTGCGTTGCCAATATCCTAAGGCCCGGCCGACCGCCTTTCGGGCCAGTGCCAATTGCGGGCTTCAAGATTATCCCGCGGGCCTCCAGCCGCTTAAGCGCTCCATCCAGCATTGCGTCGGTATGCTTTGCGACGCCGCGTTTCTCCAAAAGCTTGGACCACGCAATCCCGTCCGGCCCCGCGTCTACAACATGGCGCTCCATCGTCTTCACCAACATTTCAAAGTCGGAACCGGCCATGTTCTCACGAGCGCCCTTCTCAACGGTCGCGATGGAGGCCCGGATCAGTTCCCAAGCCCAATGGATGTCCCGTTCACCAACACGCGCATTCAGACCATCGCGAGCAAGTGCCCTGATCGTTGCCACCTTGAGGCAGTTTTCGGCGGCACGGCCCGCAATATCACCGCGGCCAGCATCAACCGCATCGACTTGTGTGAGCAATACCGCGCGCCATGTGTCCTCCCCGCCTTCGCCCCAAGGAACGACTTGCATTTGCGGCTGGCGGTAAGGGTCGCGTGCGGCACCACCGCTCAAGTTGCCTTTGGATGTATCAGCATAGGTGGCTGTCAGAGCCGCTCTCAATTCGGCAGGGACTTCCAGCCGCTTGGGGTCGGCGTTGACCTCACCGGGCTTGCCACCGCGAACAACGATCCAACGATTTACGAACCCGCCCGTTAAGTTGCCTTCGGTGAGCGCCTCAAAAAAACCGGCGACCGTCGCGCATCCGAGAAGCGAAAGGTGCGGAGCGTAAATTGGCGCCGCCGCCTTGTCGGCATTGTCCGCATCGACCTTTTGCTTGCCGGACCAACGCGCGTCCGCGCGCGACTTACTGTAAAGTTCGAGCATAGCTTTGCGCAGGGTGCGGGAATGCGCGGCGGCATTCCGATGTTGCGCGGCCCCAATGAATTCCGAAACCTCGTCAATGCACGCCAGAAAGTTTGGGCGACTGCGAAGGGCCAATTCGATTGCGGAGTCCGAGGTGAAATCGCCCGCACCAATCAAAAACTCCAGCTTCGCAGCCCCAAGCAATGCTTGCGGCGCCCCAATGACAGCCTCCTTTCCGCCACCCGTCTCAGCGAGCCCGATAACATATAGGTTCAGCCCGGCAGCGGTGGGTGTCGTGAAGCGGCGCGAATATACGGGCGCAAGAGTAGCGAGGGCGACAAGGGAGGCAAACTCGGGCACCGGCCGAAATGCATAATCGACGCTCCAGCGCGCGAGGTCGCCCAACAGGCCCGGCTCCCGATCTAAGTCGAAGGATTCCGGGATACCGCCCTCACACCATTCAACCCACCACTGCGGCGGCTGGGCATTTGCGGGATATGGCCCATCCTCAAGGCAGGACTCCCGCTGGTGAATTTCTTCGATGGCAGCAAGCGCGGCCTTTCGAGCACAAATCGCAAGTTTCGGGTCCGCTTCAATCCCGCGCCGTTTTGAAGCTGCGAGGGCAATCTCTACGGAGTCTTCGACGCTGTGTTCGGCCATCCTAGCAAGTGTGGCCGCATGGTTCGAGACGGCCTCATGCGCATCGGTCAAATTTGCGGAATACGCTTCGTCCTCAATCTCGCGAAGTCGCCCCTTGAATCCACCTCGCTGCCTCCAGCCGTCACGCGCAGAAGCTATTGCCAAACTTTCTACGTTCATCGACCCTTGGTATCCGGCCTTAAACATCGCATCGACCGCAGAGCGCGCCGCCTCCGGTATGCTGACGGGCAGGGTACGCGCTATTTGGCCAGCCAGCGAGGCTGTCGCCCCATCAATGGCTGGCGCGTCTCCATCGGCGAGATTCCGAGCAGCTAGCGGCGCCAATACATTGGCGAGGTCTTTGGCACTTTGGGGCGGCACGGCCGTTAGAACGAGGCTTGCCTCACACCCGCGATAAAACTCACCGTGCAGATACTCTTGGACCTGCTGACAACGTGCGCCTTTGAACCAAGTCAATTCCGACAACGCGGCATCAAGGTCAGAGCGCCAAGCCCACTCGGGATCACACCCCCGGCCGGCAAGGTAAGTCAGTTCTGCAAGGCCCGAGAGCCTCTTAATCGTGCCGCCCTTAGCAAAGGGTTGAAGAATCGCGCAGAAGTCATCCGAACCGCCTTCGCTGGCGGTTTGCTGCACCGTATCGTTCATATTGTTCGCCTTTGATGCGCGCCGCCGGTCCCTTTCCCGGCGGCGCGTTTTTTCATTTGGTCGGAAAGAGGCGCTCGCCTTTGAGGCCGATCAGCGTGATTACGTCGCTGAATCGTCCGCCGGGAATCTCGCCGGGAATGTGTCGTTCCGCATCAATCTGCACCGACTGCAACCTCTTTGTGAAGCCACCCTCACGAGGGATCATCTCGCCGGTGTCGGGGTGCTGCCGGTATTGAGACGGCGTATTGCCAGCCGCATCTACCCAAACTTCACGCTGCTCAAATTTGGCTGGAATGACGCGATTTGGAATCGTGCGATGCAGTGCCTCGCCATCGGTGACACCTCGCAAAGGCTTTGTTGCATATCAAAGTGATGGATTCCCTTGAGGAATCGGAAGACGTAGATGGTCGGGATGCCCAAGCCGACGCCCACGAAGTATCGCACGACCAACTGGCCCGAGTATAACGCTGCGCTGAAGAGGCGCGGGTCGCTGGAGGTTTGGTTTGATCCTGGGATGGCGTGGTTTGCGGTTCCGGACGGGCGTGCAGGACGTCCGCTGCGCTTTTCCGCTCAGGCGATCGAGTTTTGCCTGACGCTGAAGGGGTTGTTCCAGCTTCCTTTGCGTCAGGTGACGGGGCTGGTCCAAAGCCTGCTCAGGATGACGGGTCTGGACTGGCCCGTACCGGATTATACGACACTGTGCCGCCGCCAGCGGACCTTGCCGGTGGAGTTGGGCGGACGCCCCAGTTCAGGCGGCCTGCACCTTCTGGTGGACAGCACCGGTATCAAGATGATGGGCGAAGGCGAGTGGAAGACGAGGAAGCACGGCGCGTCCCGGCGTCGCCAGTGGCGCAAGGTGCATATCGGGATCGACGCCGGGACCCTCGACATCCGGGCGATTGAAGGGACGACCAATGCCGCCGGCGATGCGCCGACCCTGCCGGACCTGCTGGCGCAGATCCCGGACGAAGAGCGGATCGTCAGCGTCGGTGGCGACGGTGCCTATGACACCAAAGACTGCCATGCGGCCATTGCCGAACGCGGCGCCGATCCGATCATCCCGGTTCGCCGCAACGGCCGATCATGGACAAAGGACGGTCCCGGCGTCGATGCCCGCAATGAGACGCTGCGGGCGATGAAATATCTGGGTCGGACAATCTGGAAGAAGTGGAGCGGCTATCATCGCCGCAGTCTGGTCGAAACCAAAATGCACTGCTTCAAGCTGCTGGGCTCCCGCCTCGCAGCGCGCACCTTTGAGCGTCAGATAACCGAGCTCAAAGTCCGTGCCGCAATCCTCAATCGCTTCTCACAAATAGGAACGCCCAATACCGTCCGCGTCGTATAATATTATCAAGTAATCATAGGTTTAAGGCATTCCAACGTTATGCAACAAAGCCCCTCGCAAACCAAATTCTCTGGCAAGCTTGTTGACATCGTCGGCACGCTTCCGGTGGTCGGCTAGCCAGTTCAGTTCCGCAGCGGCTGAACGTGCCAGTTTGTCGAATTTGCGCAGCCGCGTCGGTGCCTCTCGTTCTGCCTCGCGCCGATATGCTTCGATCAGATTTCGAGCGTCTTCCTTTGCCGCGTCGGCCTCGGCCTTGGCCGCTAACTCGCGCGCTCCGGAAAGCGCCTCAAGCGCGGCCGCCTCTTTGCCCTCCAGTGTCTTGATGTCCTCGTTGATTGCAAACCTATCGTCCGCATCTAGGTCCGGCCGAATACGGTCACGTGCGGTTTCCAACTCCGCACGAAATTCAGCGAGCCGACGTTCGGCCTTTTCAACTGGCGAAAGGAGAATGCCCATCGTCACGCCTCCACCGGTTGGCCAATCAGGTCGGCAATGACCATTTGCTCGGCGGGCGTAAATTCTGTGCGGTTTGCGCGAACTCGGGTGCCGGCGGGAATCCGCCCATCACGCCCAAGGCGCCACAATACCGTGCGGCTCACGCCTAGAGTGTCTGCCAATTCGCTCCGTGAGCGATGCTTTGAGAAATCCAACACGTCTTTGCCTTTCACTGTTTCCGTCGCTCCGTTGCAGCGAACGGTTACAATGATGCACAAAGATAACTTACTGTGAAGACACGGTTTTTTGCCGGGTATTGACTGCCGTTGTCGGACAAGGCCGGATGCATACGGACGCAGCCGGACGCCGAGTTTCAGAAAGAGTGCAGGCCGGTTAGTGATTCGCGATGGAAGATTTTTGATCTTGGAGCAGATTTATCCACTGCTCCAACGCCTTAAGGGGCGAGCAAAAGCCCGCCAATGACAAGCACCGATAACGTCGTCATGACTGCCAGCCGCATTGTGAGGGTGCGAACAGCGCCGCGGATGTCATTTCGAGTTGCTACATTGGACATTGGCATCCTTTCGCGCCGTTGCTCGGCATTCCCGTCAATCCCAAAGCCGCAACGTCTTGCGTCCTTCGACCGGGGGCGGCGACGGTTTTTGACACGCCTCCAATCGCCGATTGAACTCCGCGATCATTCCATCCGTCATGACGGACGGCAAGCCCGACGCCATCTTTGCGGAGTCTCGCGCATATACGAAAACTCCGTCGCACCGCCCATCATCTGTATCGGTCCAAATGTTGCGCTTGGGCGGTGGAGGGCAAGCCGCCTCAATCTGCTCCCGTGGAACCGACCCCAAACCCTGCATCGCAGCCGTGCAGACGGCCAACGGATCGACCGCAGCGGCCGCGAGATAAACTATGAACATTCAACCCCCCGATTCTGACGCGTGCCCAATGGGTCCGCCGACAACGTAGGCGCTCCAAGCGTCCATCAATTCGCGCCGCTTCGCCAATGCTGTCCCTCGTCGGTAAGCCCGTTCGACCGAATTTCCGACCAAATGCGCAAGCGCCATTTCCACCACTTCGCGCGGGTGGCTGGTTTCCTCACCGGCCCAATCGCGGAAGCTGGAGCGGAAACCGTGCACCGTGAACTCGTCCACCTCCATGCGGCGGAGTAACATAGCCATCGCCATTTGACTCAACGGCTTGCCTGTCCGGCCGGGGAATATGGGCGCGTCGGGCTCGGCCCCGAATACGGCCATGGCGCGCAAGACTACGAGCGCGGGTTCGGAAAGCGGCACAACGTGCTCTAGCCCCATTTTCATCCGCTCTTTCGGAACGGTCCACGTTTTGGCCTCAAGGTCAACCTCGGCCCACGTGGCGTGGAGCACTTCCGACGTTCGCGCAGCCGTATGGATGAGGAACTCCAGCGCCCGCCCGGCCACGGAATGCCGCTTCTTAACGCCAGCGACGAAATCAGGCACTTGCGCATATGGCATTGCGGGATGGTGGCGCACTTTGGACCGCTTGTTGTGGCTCGGGAGCACGTGCTGGAGGTTGCCTCGCCACCGTGCCGGGTTTTCGCCAGAGCGATGGCCGTTGACCTTTGCAAAGTCCAACACTCGCTCGATGCGACCGCGGAGGCGGCTGGCCGTTTCCGGCTTCTCGCCCCAAATTGGCGCGAGAACTTCAACGATCTCGGTCGCACCAACTTGGTCAACGGGAAGCGACCATATGGGCTGGCAATAGCCCTCAAGCGTGCTCCGCCATTGCTTCTTGTGTTTGTCGTTCTTCCAACCCATTTCGAGCGAGGCGATTAGATCGGTGGCCGATTCACCAAAGGTCGGAACAACTGTCGACGGTGCGGGCTCGGCTAGGGGGTCAATCCCATCCCTGACTTTGCGCCTTAACTCGTCCCGCTTATCGCGTGCCTCATGTAGCGAGACCAAATGGACCGGACCGAGCCCAGCCTCACGGCGTCGGCCCTGCCATTGATAAATGAACGACCACGAGCGCGAGTTCTTCCTGACGTTGAGGTAAAGCCCACCTCCGTCGGCGTGAAGTCCCACCTTTTTTAGCGTCTCAACGCTTTTCACAGTCAGCCGATCACGTGGCCTTGCCATTTGTCATACCCGGCAAATTGTCGATGGTTAGGGCATATTTTAGGGTTCGATTTTACTCAACCCTAAAGCAATCCCTAAATCCGGCGCGCGATTGAGGGTCGGCGCAATTTCACGCTTTGGCGACAAGGCTCATGCAAATTGCCCTATAAGATGATGAATAATAGCCGTTTTATTGCCGGGTATTAGGCGCAAACAGACATAACCGGATGGTTGTTTGGCGGACAGGGTGGGATTCGAACCCACGGTACGGTTGCCCGCACGGCGGTTTTCAAGACCGCTGCCTTAAACCACTCGGCCACCTGTCCTCGGCGCTCGCCGCTAGCGGGTTGCGATCGCTTTGTCACGCCTCTGCATTCATGCATCGCAAACCGGGATTCCCATGACCCTGTTGCTGTGTCATGCTGCGCACATGAAATTCAGGTCCCGATTCCGCCCTTTCCTTCAATATCTTGCGGTTCTTGCCGCTCCGATCGCCGTAGCGAGTCCTGCCGCCGCGCAAGTTTATACGCAGGCCGGGTTCGAAACCTATCTGCAACAGGTGGCCGCCAAGGCTCGGGCAGAGGGCGTTTCCGAACGCGCGATCAGCGCGGGGCTTTCTGGCCTGACCATCAATCAGCGTGTCGTCGAACTTGATCGCCCGCAGGCCTACGATCCCAACTCGATACCGCCGCCTTTCGCCCCTTATCGCCGCGATCATGTCGATGCCGCGCGCATTTCGGGCGGGCAGCGGACTTATGCCGCCAATGCCTCTATCATCCCGCGGGTAGAGGCGCGCTATGGCGTGCCCGGCGAAATCCTTGTGGCGATCTGGGGGCATGAGACCAACTACGGATCGTTCATGGGCGGGTTCGATACCATCCGGTCGCTGGCGACTTTGGCCTATGAAGGGCGGCGGCGCGATCTGTTTGAGGGAGAGTTGATCGCCGCGCTCAAGATGATCGACCGTGGGGTCGCGCGGTCGCAATTGACGGGTAGCTGGGCCGGGGCGATCGGCAATCCGCAGTTCCTGCCCTCCGTCTGGTTGCGCGTGGCGCAGGACGGAGACGGTAACGGCACCCGCGACATCTGGAACAGCCGCGCCGACACACTGCATTCCATCGCCGCGTACTTCCGCGATGCGGGCTGGCGTCCGGGCGAACCGTGGGGCGTGCCCGCCTATGTGCCGTCGGGCTTTAATCGCGATGCAGTGAAGACCGATCTTGTTTCGCCGCGGTGCCCGCGCGTTTTCGCCCGCCACAGCCAGTGGCGCACGATCCGTGAGTGGAAGGCGCTGGGCATACGTCCGCAGAAGATCGTTTCGGACGATGTGATGGCGATCCTGTTCGAGCCGGACGGTCCGGGCCAGACCGCCTATCTGCTCACCGGGAATTACCGGGTGATACTCGATTACAACTGTTCCAACTATTACGCGCTTTCGGTAGGCATTCTGGCTGACGAAATCCGGCGCTGATCACCCGCACCGCGCGGGCAGGGCGCCATTATCCGGGAACCCGCGTGCGCCATCGATCCGTCTTGAATCGTTCTCTCCGCCCGGCTGGCGCGGCACTGGCCATCGTTGCGCTGGCCTTACCCGGCGGCATCGGGGCGCAGGAGCAGGCGGTTGTCGCAACCCAGCCTTCGGCCGAGACCATGAGCGCCGAACCGGACCTGCCGCAAAGTCTTGACGGGGCGCCAATTGCGCTGATGCTCGATCTGGGATCGGGCCGCGTGCTGTTCAGCCGAGAAGCCGACCGTCGCTTCATGCCCGCTTCGTTGACCAAGATCATGACGCTCTACACCGCGTTCGAGATGATCGAGGAAGGCTCTCTCAGCCTGAAACAGCGCCTGCCGGTGCGCGACGAGACCTTCCGCGAATGGAGCGGCAAGGGTTCGACGATGTTCGTGCCGCGCGGGGCGGCAATCTCGGTCGACACATTGCTTCACGCCATAGACACCGTTTCTGCCAACGACGGCTGCGTCGTTCTGGCCGAAGGCGCGGCGGGTAGTGTCGAGGCGTTTACCGATCTGATGAACGCCAAGGCGCGCGAACTTGGCATGAACGACAGCCACTTCAACACGCCCAACGGCTGGATGGACGAAGGGCGGACTTATACCAGCGCCCGCGATCTTGCGACGCTGGCGCAGGCGATCATCACGCGGCATCCGGATTTCTACGCCCGCTATTTCAGCCAGCCCAGCTTTAGCTACAACGGGATCACCCAGAACAATCGCAACCCGATCCTTGGCTATGTCGATGGGGCGGACGGGTTGAAGACGGGTTTTACCAACGAGGCCGGCTACGGCTTCGTCGGGTCGGCCGAGCGTGACGGGCGCAGGCTGGTTATGGTCCTTGGCGGCACAGAGAGCGGTCGTGCGCGCAAGCAGATCGCGCGCGATTTTGTCGACTGGGGGTTCGAAAACTGGTCGGCGCTGCGGCTCTATGGTGCAGGCCAGAACGTCGCCAGTGTGCCGGTGCAGGGCGGGGCAGAGAGCAAGGTCATGCTGAAGGTCGAACGCTCCGTCTTTGCCACCGCTCCGCGCGGCGCTTCGGCAGATGCCAGCGTTCGCGTGCGTTTCCTTGGGCCGACTGAGGCTCCGATTGCGGAAGGGGAACGGATAGCCAGTCTCGTTATCGAGACGGCGGATGGCAAGACAAGCTCGGTCCCGCTGGTCGCGGCAGAAGCAGTCCCGGCGGCAAACTGGTGGCAGCGGCTGCGCAACGGGCTGGTCGGTCTGGTGACATGACGCGAGGTCGCTTCATAACGTTTGAAGGCGGGGAAGGGGCCGGCAAGACGACACAGCTGCTTCTGCTGTCGAAGGCGCTTGATCGCCGCAGGCTGCCGCATATTGTGACCCGCGAACCGGGCGGCACGCCGGGCGCAGAGGCATTGCGCGAATTGCTGTTGTCGCCGGAGCATGACTGGGGCCCAAGGGCAGAGGCGCTGCTGTTTGCCGCCGCACGGTCTGATCATGTCGAGACCCTGATCGAACCGGCCTTGGCCGCGGGTCAGTGGGTACTTTGCGACCGCTTCCTCGATTCCAGTCGCGCCTATCAGGGCGGGGCTGGGGGTATTGGCGATACCGATGTGATGAACCTGCACCGGATCGGCAGTGGTGGACTGCTGCCCGATCGCACGATCCTGTTCACGATCGATGCCGACGAAGCGGTCCGACGCGCCGGTGCGCGCGATCGCGGAAACCCGGACCGGATCGGCGGTAAAAGTGCGGCCTATCACGCCGATGTCGCCGCGCGTTTCAACGCCCTTGCCGCCGCCGAGCCAGAGCGGTTTGCGGTCGTTTCCGCCGACGCTACGCCCGAAGATGTCCACGACCGCGTGATTGCCGCGCTATCGTCCCTGATGGATGACGCATGACCGCCCTGCTAGGCCATGACGAACCGTGGCGCGAGTTTCGCGCGGCCATGGCGGGCAGCCGGATGCATCACGCGTGGTTGCTGACCGGCCCGACCGGCGTGGGCAAAGCGCAGTTCGCATTGGCCGCTGCGGCAGAGCGGGTTGCCGCGCCCGGCGTGCAGCAACCTGAACCGAACCAGCACCCGGATATCCTGATCCTGACCCGCTTGCCCGCCAGCACCGATGACGAGAAAAAGCGCGAGGATGGCAAGCCTTATGCCACAAAGCGGTCGATCTCGGTCGACCAGGTCCGCGCGATGCAGCGGCGGTTGACGACGCGTCCGACCTTGGGCGCGAACCGCGCGATCGTGATCGATAGCGTGGACGATCTGGAAAAGTCGGCCGTCAACGCGCTGCTCAAAAGCCTTGAAGAGCCGCCTGCCGGCAGCATGTTCCTGCTCGTCTCGCATCGCCCCGGCGGGCTGTTGCCGACCGTACGGTCGCGCTGCCGTCCTCTTCGATTTCAGCCGCTTTCCGATGACGATGTCGCGCACGTTGTCCGGCGCGAGGCCCCTGAGGCAAAGCACGAGGCCGTTGCAGGGGCCATTGCCGCCGCCAAGGGTTCACCCGGTGCGGCGCTCGCATTCCTGGCCAACGATCTGGCCGCGATCCGCCGCGAATTGCTTGGCATCGTAGATCAGGGCGATCCGGACTTCTCGCGGCGTGGCGCGCTGGCCATGGCGATCGGCGCACGGCCCGACAGGGAACGTCTGCTTGCCTGCGTGGAACTGGCGCGCAACATCTGCGCCGAAAGCGCCGCCAAGGCCCCGCGCCAGCGACAGGCGGGCCTTATTGAAGCCCATAGCCGACTGACGCGTTTCGGGGCGGAGATCCCCTATGCCAACTTCGACCCCGGCCTTGCCGTCGTTGAAATTGGCGGCTTGCTGGCGGCGGCGGCGGCACCTAAGGAAGGCCGCTAACTGGCCCAAGGGCCTTGCAATCCCATTTCGTTCGCAGAAAGCAGGGCCCTGATGGCCGAACCCTATTACATCACCACCGCGATCCACTACCCCAACGGTAAGCCGCATATCGGCCATGCCTACGAAACAATTGCCGCCGACGTCATGGCCCGCTTTCAGCGCGCCTCCGGTCGCGAGGTTCGGTTCCAGACTGGCACTGATGAGCATGGTCTGAAGATGGCGCAAAAGGCGCGCGATCTGGGCATTACGCCGCGCGAACTTTGTGATGAAATGTCAGGGTATTTCAAAAGCCTGTTCGACCTTCTTGATATCTCTTACGACAATTTCATCCGCACTACGGAAGACAAGCACCATGCCGCCAGCCAAGCAATCTGGCAGGCGATGGAAGCAAACGACGACCTTTATCTGGACAGGTATGAGGGTTGGTACTCAATCCGGGATGAGGCTTATTACGACGAAAGCGAACTGACCGAAGGGGAAGGGGGCGAAAAGCTTTCCCCGCAGGGCACGCCGGTCGACTGGACGGTGGAGGAAAGCTGGTTCTTCCGCCTGTCGAAGTATCAGGAGCCGTTGCTTGCGCTCTATCGCGACAACCCGGACTTCATCCGTCCGGCAAGCCGCCGCAATGAAGTGATGCGCTTTGTCGAAGGCGGACTACGCGATCTTTCGGTCTCGCGCACCAGCTTCGACTGGGGCGTGCGCGTTCCGGGCGCGGATGACCATGTCATGTACGTTTGGGTTGATGCGCTGACCAACTATCTGACCGGCCTCGGCTATCCCGACAAGACTGACGATTTCGCCAAGTTCTGGCCCGCCGACCTGCACCTGATCGGCAAGGACATCGTGCGATTTCACGCGGTTTACTGGCCGGCATTCCTGATGAGCGCGAACCTGCCGCTGCCAAAACAGGTCTTCGGGCATGGCTTTCTGCTGAATCGCGGCCAGAAAGAGTCCAAATCCTTGGGCAATGTCACCGATCCGGTCGATCTGGTCGATAAGTTCGGTGTCGATCCGCTGCGCTATTTCTTATTGAGGGAAATCGCATTCGGCCAGGACGGGTCCTACTCGGCCGAAGCGATCGTGACCCGCGCCAATGCGGAGCTAGCCAATAGCTTCGGCAATCTGGCCCAGCGCACTTTGTCCATGATTTTCAAGAATCTGGATGGTGTTCTTTCGGCGGGTCATGAGCCGAACGAAGCGGATGTTGCATTGGGAAATGCAGTAGCGGACGGCATTGCCAGCCTGCGCGACAAGTTCGCCGATCTGGCGTTCAGCGATGGCCTCGACGGGTGGATGAAGGCGGTCTTCGCCTGCAACCAGTACGTCGACGAAATGGCTCCGTGGGCTTTGCGCAAGGCTGATCCCGAGCGGATGACGGCCGTTTTGATGACACTGTTCCGCTGTGTTCGCGATCTTGCGATCGCTGTCCGGCCGGTGGTTCCCGGATCGGTGGATCGGCTGCTGGACCAGATGGGCATCGCTGCTCACGAGCGCGATTACGCCGCGTTGGACGATGCGGACTGGTTCATCCGTCTCGTCGACAGCGGGTTCACGGTTGATAAGCCGGTCGGTGTCTTCCCAAGGCTGGAAATGCCCGAAGAGGCGGCGGCCTGATGCTGATCGATTCCCATTGCCATCTGAACTACGAGGGCTTGATCGAGCGTCAGGGCGAGGTTCTTGATGCCGCGCGGCAGCGGGGGGTGCGGGGCTTCCTCAACATTTCAACCCGGCAATCGGAATGGAACGCCGTCATCGCCACGGCAGAGCGAGAGCCCGACGTCTGGGCCAGCGTCGGCATTCACCCGCACGAAGCTGACAAGCACGCGGACCTCGGTACGGACGCCTTGCTGGCCATCGCCGACCATCCGAAAGTCATCGGGATCGGCGAAACCGGCCTCGATTACTATTACGACAAGTCTGACCGCACGGTTCAGCAGGATCTGTTCCGAATGCATATCGGCGTAGCGCGTCAGACCGGGCTGCCGATCATCATTCACACGCGCGATGCGGAAGATGACACGCTGTCGATCCTTCGCGGCGAGATGGAGAAGGGGGCTTTTCCCGCCTTGATCCATTGCTTCACCGCATCGCAGGCTTTCGGCGAAGCGGTGCTCCAACTTGGCCTGACGATCTCGCTGTCGGGCATCGTAACATTCAAGAATGCCAAGGACTTGCAGGAAACAGCGAAGATCGTTCCTGAAGATAGGCTGTTGGTGGAAACGGACGCACCGTTCCTTGCACCGGTCCCCAATCGCGGCAAAACCTGCGAGCCTGCATTCGTCGCCGACACCCTGGCGTTTGTTGCCGAATTGCGCGGCGTCGAACGCGATGCACTGGCCGAGCAGACCGGTCGGAATTTTCATGCATTGTTCGCTAAGGCTTCGGCGTGAAGCTTCTGATCCTTGGATCGGGAACATCGACGGGTGTCCCGCGCGTCGGTAACGACTGGGGATCTTGCGATCCTGCCAATCCGAAGAACCGTCGGACGCGCGTTTCGATTATCGTCGAATCAGACGATGGGCGCAGGGTTCTGGTCGATACCTCGACCGACCTTCGCCAACAGTTGCTGACCAACGACATAGACGCCGTTGACGCAGTGATGTGGACGCACGACCACGCCGATCATTGCCACGGCATCGATGATCTGCGGGTCATGCGCTATGGTCGGGGCGGGCCGATGCCCGGCTATGCGGCCGAGGAAACTGTGCGCAGGCTGCGCCAGCGCTTCGGATACGTTTTTGCAGGGCAGTTCGGTTATCCGACGATCGTGACGCTGGATACGCTGGATCGTGTGCGGATCGTTGCCGGGATGAGCATTGACTGGTGTCTGATGCCCCACGGGCCCGCACGCAGCACGGCATTTCGGTTTGGTGGCGACAAGGGTTCGATCAGCTATGCGACAGATTTCAGCGACATCACCGACGAGATGGTCACTATGATGGCGGGCACCGACGTGCTTGTGTCTGATTGCCTGAAGCGAGAACCGCATCCGACACATGCAAATTTGTCGATGGCTCTGGAGCTTGGCGAACGGACAGGTGCCAAGCGAATTATCCTGACCCATCTGGACAAGACCATGGACTATGCGACCTTGCAGGCGGAAACGCCCGATCATGTTGAGCCAGCTTACGATGGGATGGAGATTTCACTGTGACCACGCTGGCGATCGTGTCATTGATCAGCATGCTGGGTTGGCTGGCATTGATGGTGGCGAACTACCGGTCGTTCAATGTGCCACAAGGTAAAGTGCTGCGGCAGATTGCGATCTGGGTTGGCCTGTTCGCGTTGATCGCGATTGTTTTCAAGTCTCTGGGGTTTGGCTGACGGCGCTTGCACATCTTTCCGCACCACTTATCGATTTAACATAATATATATTATCAAGTTAGCGTGAAAGGTGGATGGCGCATCCAAGACATCCCCTCACGGATTGCCATCGTTATCTGGTCGATCTAGCGCGATCAGATGACCGACAAACCGCATACCCCATCAATTAACCGGCTTTTGGCTATCATGGCGCGTTTACGCGATCCCGATTGCGGCTGTGAATGGGATCGTGCTCAGGACTTCGCTTCGATCGCACCCTATACCATTGAGGAAGCCTACGAAGTCGCCGACGCTATCGCGCGCGATGACCTCTCGGACCTTGAAGACGAACTTGGCGACCTGTTGCTGCAGGTGGTCTTTCACGCGAGAATGGCCGAGGAAGCCGGCGCGTTCGATTTCGACCGCGTCGCCAAGGGTATTTGCGACAAGATGGAGCGGCGCCATCCG
Source organism: Croceicoccus naphthovorans (assembly GCF_001028705.1). NCBI lineage: Bacteria > Pseudomonadati > Pseudomonadota > Alphaproteobacteria > Sphingomonadales > Erythrobacteraceae > Croceicoccus > Croceicoccus naphthovorans. The sequence continues at coordinate 1,729,014 of NZ_CP011770.1, forward strand.
CACATATTCAATAGCGTCAGGGCTCACGACAGCGCAGCGGTCAGAGAAAATTGGGAATCCATCAAGGATGCAGAGCGCAAGGCCAAGGCACAGCGCGGCGCGCTTGACGGCGTTGCACTAGGCTTGCCAGGCCTATTGCGGGCGGAGAAGCTACAAAAACGCGCGGCTCGTGTCGGTTTCGATTGGCCAGATCAAGTTGGGGCAGCTGACAAACTGCGCGAAGAGATCGCCGAATTCGAAGCGGCGACCACACCCGACGACAAGCTCGAAGAAGCCGGCGACATACTTTTTTCCGTCGTCAACTGGCTGCGAAAGAACAATATTTCTGCGGAAGAAGCGTTACGTGGCGCCAATGCGAAATTCGAACGGCGTTTCGGCGGGATGGAAGCCGCTGCCAAAACGCAGGGTCTGGACTTCGCCAGCCTCAATCTAGAATCGCAAGACCGCTTGTGGAACCAGGTCAAGTCTGAAGAATAGTCAGTAACACTATGAAAGTGCCAGAAACTTCCCGTATTCGCGCGGGTCGAGTCTGACCGCCATCTCCAACTGAGGTGAACCGTCCTCGCCCTTACCCGTTCGCTCATCCAAAACCTCGCCATGCGCATGCAGCCACGCAATGCGCTGCCCATCGGTTGCCGGTAGCGTGAACGAATGCACGACAGCCGAAGCTGTCAGGATGTCCGAAACCGTGCGCTCAAGCGCCACGACCCCAAGTCCGGTCAGCGCCGACAGGGGCACGACCGCCCTCTCCTCGCGCTCCGCTTGCTCGGTCAGTTCCTCACTGCGAACCTCGGTCAACGCGTCCCACTTGTTCCAAGCCTCTACCACCGGAATGACCAGCGAGTCCTCTTCACCGGTGTTCACGCCCAGATCGGCCAGAACCTGCTCGACCTCGGCCTTCTGCATGTCGGTCATCGGGCTGGATATGTCGCGCACATGCACGATCACATCCGCTCCGGTCACTTCCTCCAGCGTTGCGCGGAAGGCTGCGACAAGCTGCGTCGGCAAATCGGAGATAAATCCCACCGTGTCCGACAGGATCGCCTTTTCGACACCGGGCAAGGTTATGCCCCGCATCGTCGGGTCCAGTGTGGCGAACAGCAGATCCTCCGCCATTACCCCGGCCCCAGTCATCCGGTTGAAAAGCGTAGACTTTCCGGCGTTCGTATAACCGACCAGCGCAACGACGGGCCAAGGCGCCCTTCCCCGGCGTGCGCGGTGCAGGGCACGGGTGCGACGCACCTGTTCCAATTCGCGCCGAAGGCGACCCATGCGGTCGCGGATCATGCGGCGGTCGGCCTCGATCTGTGTCTCGCCGGGGCCACCGAGGAAGCCGAAGCCACCGCGCTGACGCTCAAGGTGGGTCCAACTGCGCACCAAGCGCCCCGCCTGATAGTCGAGATGCGCCAGTTCGACCTGCAGCCGACCTTCCGCCGTCGCGGCTCTTTCGCCGAAGATTTCGAGGATCAGCCCGGTCCGGTCGATCACCTTCCGACCGATCTTTTCCTCCAGATTGCGCTGCTGAATAGCCGAAAGCGCACCATCGACGATGACAAGCTCTGCCTCCTCCATGTCGCAAGCCAGCTTGATCCGGTCGACCTGACCCGAACCGAACAGCGTCGCCGGGCGTACGTCGCGCACAGGCACGATAAAGCTCTCGACAACCTCGATCCCGATGGCGAGCGCAAGGCCGCACCCCTCGGCAAGGCGTGCCTCAGGGTCCTGGATATGCGCCGCGCGGATATCGGGCAGTACGACCACGGCCTTTGCGCCGCGGGAAACCTCTCCGGATACGTCTTCTGTCAGGGTTTTTCCCTTAGTCTTCTTCGTCCCAATCACCGGACAGGTCGACATGCGTCACCGGCTGAACAGTTGAAACCGCGTGCTTGTAGGCCAGCTGCACATAGCCTTCCCGCTCCAGCATCATGCAGAACAGGTCATAGGCGGCGATCCGCCCCTGAAGCATCACACCGTTTACGAGGAACATAGTGACCTGCACTTCGGCATCGCGGACCGAGCTGAGGAACACGTCCTGCAACTGGCGCTTGCGCTTTTCGTTCTTCTCGATCTCGAACTGATCGGCATCGACGGGCTGCGTCGGCATGATCGTGCTGATCGCATGTTTGTAGACCAGCTGCGACTGGCCATCGCGGCGCAGCAGGATCGAGAAATTGTCGAACCACGTCACGATTCCCTGCAATTTCACGCCTTTGACGAGGAACATCGTCACCGGCGTCTTGTTGCGGCGGACGTGATTCAGGAACAGGTCCTGCAAATTGCGGCCTTTTAAAGCTGCCTTTTTGGGCGCCGGGGCAGGCGTGGATGCGGGGCTTGCTGCAGGAGCGTCTTCAGCCCCTTCTTCGCGAGAGGGAGTCCGGATCGAAAGTGTCTTGCCAGCCATCAAGGGCTCCTTTGTTGTTGGCGGACGAGTGATCCCGTTCCGCAATCTGGCCGGAATGACGGTTCCGACCGAGTTTCTCACCTATATTAGCGGCTGCCACAGATGTTCAAACCCCTTTTCGCATTTGCAGCATGGAAAAACTGAATTGCCGATCAACTGTCCGACCTGTGATCGGCCAGCCCCAGCGACTTCAGCTTGCGATGCAGGGCCGACCGCTCCATTCCGATAAAGCTGGCGGTGCGAGAGATGTTCCCGGAAAACCGCCGAATCTGGATCTTCAGATACTCTCGCTCGAACTGTTCGCGCGCCTCACGCAAGGGGATTCCCATCATCGCGGTGATGCCGGTGCCGTCGCCATTGTCTTCCTGTGTGATTTCAGGCGGCAGCATGTCCGTCTCGATCCGGCTCAGCCGATCGCGCGGGGCGAGTATGATGGTACGCTCGATCACGTTGCGCAACTGACGCACGTTGCCCGGCCAGTCGTAGCTTTGCAGAACGGCCATCGCATCTTCGCTGACCTCGGGCGCGGTGATTCCCTGTGCGGTGGCGAAACGCGCGAAGAAGTGACTGACAAGGGCGGGAATGTCCCCACGCCGTTCTGCCAACGGTGGGATAGTGACGGGCACGACGTTCAGGCGGTAGTAGAGATCCTCACGGAACCGACGTTCCGCGATCTCGCCCTCAAGATCGCGCGACGTGGCAGAGGCGACACGAACATCCACGCGAAGCTGGCGGTTGCCGCCAACGCGAACGAAAGCCTGATCGGTCAGCACCCGCAGGATACGCGCCTGTGTCGATTCGGGCATGTCGGCTACTTCGTCGAAGAACAGAGTGCCGCCGTCGGCCATTTCCAGCAATCCGGCGCGAACCAGCTTGCCGTCCTGTTCCTCGCCGAAAAGCTCCTGCTCAAACCGTTCGGGGGTGATCCGGGCGGAATTGACCGTGACGAAGGGCTTGTCGCCCCGCGTGCTCCAGTGGTGGAGCAGGCGCGCGGCAACTTCCTTCCCCGCGCCCGCCGGGCCGGTAATCAGAACGCGGCTGCCAGTTCCAGCCACCCGCTTCAGCGTCGCGCGAACCTGATTGATCGCGGTGGACGATCCGGTGAACTCGTCGAAAAGGCTCTCGCCCTGTCGCAATTGCGCATTCTCGCGGCGCAGGCGCTCGGTCTCGGTCGCGCGCTCTACCATCAGCAGAAGGCGTTCGGATTCGAACGGCTTTTCGATGAAGTCCACCGCCCCGCGGCTGACCGCGGCGACGGCGGTGTCGATATTCCCGTGGCCGGAGAAGATGATGACCGGCAACTCCGGCTCGCGTTGTTTGATCGCGTCGAGCACTTCCAGCCCGTCCATCGGCGATCCGTGGAGCCAGACGTCGAGCAGGACAAGACTGGGCCGCCGCTCGTCTATCGCGGCAAGGGCAGAAACGCTGTCGCCCGCCGTGCGGCATTCATAGCCTTCATCGGAAAGCACGCCCGCGACGAGTTCGCGAATGTCGCGTTCGTCGTCGACGATCAGGATATCGAGTGCCATGCTGTCCTTTCGGGATTGATCATTGGGCTGCCTCTGCGCCCTCTTCTGCGTCTAGATCGGCAAGCGGATTGCGCGCGAAGCGCAGCCGCACGCAGGTACCGCCCGTATCGGCAGGCTCGAACGCGATGTTGCCGCCGTGCTCGCCCAGGATTTTCTGCACGATGGCGAGCCCGAGCCCCGTGCCCTTCTCGCGCGTGGTCATATAGGGTTCGACGATCCTGCTGCCTTCCTTGGGCAGGCCAATACCGTTGTCGGTAACGGTCACCGTGACGCCGCCGCGATCGGGAACCATGCGGATCGCGATCTTGCCGCGAAAATCCTCGCCATCTTGCGAGGTGCGGGTTTCGATCGCCTCTGCCGCGTTCTTGAGCACGTTGGTCATCGCCTGCCCGACCTGATGACGATCGCAGGCGATGGTCGTGTCGCCCTCGTCCGCCTCAAACCGGTAGTCGATGTCCTGATGTCCAACTTCCTGCAGGAACAGCGCCTGCCGGACGAGGTCAGAGATGTTTTCCTCGCGGAAACTGGGCTTTGGCATACGCGCAAAGCTGGAGAATTCATCGACCATCTTACGCAAGTCGCCAACCTGCCGGATGATCGTTTGGGTCAGCTCGGCAAAAAGCTCGCTGTCGGTCTCGATCTGGCGCGAGAATCGCCGACCGAGCCTTTCGGTGGCAAGCTGGATCGGGGTCAGCGGGTTCTTGATTTCGTGAGCGATCCGGCGGGCCACGTCGGACCACGCGGCGCGGCGCTGATCGAGCAATTGCCGCGTAATGTCCTCGAACGTCAGCACATTACCATGGCGCGTCTTGGCGATCTTTACCGCTAGGGTTCGCGAGTCGCTGCCGCGCGCGTGCTGGACGACGGCGCTGTTACGGCGGTTTTCGACCGCTTCGGCCAGTGTCGGGGCGATCTTCGACAGCGCACGGCCGATGGCCTCACCCTCCCCGCCTTCGAACAACATCGCCTGAGCCGATCCGTTGATCAGCAGGATGCCGCCGTGTTCGTCGACCGAGATGATGCCAGAAGTTGCGGAATCGAGCACAGCCTCGGTAAAGTCGCGCCGTTCGATCAGCAGCTCGTTCGCCTCGATCAAGGCGCGCGTCTGGCCCGCGATCTGCTCGGTCATGCGGTTGAACGCGCGGTTGAGGAGGCCAATCTCGTCATTGCCAGTGCGGCCCGAAACGCGCTTCGAAAAATCGCCCGCGCCAACATCGCGTGCGGCCACCAGCAATTCGGCCAGCGGTTCCACCTGCCTATCGGCAAAACGCAGGGCGAACCACACGGCCAAAGCCACCAAGGCGAGCGACACGCCCAATAGTGCGATGTTGAACTGCAATTGCAGAGTCCGTGCGTTGCCGATCAAACTGTCGTAATTCGCAAGAACGCTTTGCGCGCGCTGCCACTGGTCCTGCGCCTCCGCATCGGATTTCCGCGCGGTGTAGAGATAGGTACCGGTATCGATGCTAAGCGGGGTAACCGCCTCGATCCGCTGCGCCGTTGCGGTGACAACGACGGTTTCCCCTTTGGCGAGGCGTTCGAAAACGTTCGGCGCGATGCGGTGCGGGCCGGCTTCCTCATCGGGGTCGACAATGGCGGCGGTGCGGACCACGCCGTCCTCGCCGCGCTCGATAATCGCGGATTCGTTCAATTCGCGGATGATGACCTGCCGGGTATAGGCCTCGGCGAATTCGGGCGAGGTGATCGCGGCTTGGCTCAGGTAAAACCGGACGTCGCCCGCCATCGCCACCGTCTCGTCGCCGATGTCGCGCAGGTTTTGCTCGTAATAGCCGCGCGCAAGCTGGTTCGCATCCTCCAGCAACCCGCGCGACCGTTCGGAAAACCAGAACTCCACCCCTGCCTGAAACAGGTATGACGCGAATACCACGACCAGTAGCGTCGGCACCGCCGCGATGACCGAAAAAAAGAAGACCAGACGGACGTGGTAGCGCCCTGGGCTGCCCAGCAGCTTGCGCGCCCGCCGCAGCGCCAGCCGCCGCCCTGCCAGCATCAGTAGCGCCATCGCCGGGATAAGGGTCGCGACCAACAGCGATGTTGTCGTAACCGTGGGCAACAGCTGCCCGGCGGAGTCAGATGTGCCGAGCCGCAGCCAACCGCCGAACACCACCGCGATCAGGATCGTCGCACACAGCACTTCGAGCAGCAGGAAACCGTTGGCGCGGTGCCACAAAACACCAAACCGGCGCGTAAAGCGCGGCCAGTCCAGCCCGTCGGGCCCCAGCATCGGCCTGCGCCGCGCAACCAGCGGCGTTTCTTCGGCGATTTCCGCTTCCATCGTGGCCAAGACACAACAGTCCTGTTGCGAAAATGCAAGGGCTATCCGTCAAGGCTCCACCGGATTGCGTTAACCAGTGCCTCGCGGAGAGAATTCCTCTGGGTCGATGTCGAGTTCGACCAATCGCTTGCGCAGGGTGTTTCGGTTGATCCCCAGCATCTGCGCGGCGCGAAGCTGGTTGCCGCTCGTGGTATCCAACATGTGCGTGAACAGCGGACGTTCGAATGCGGCCATCGCGCGGGCGTAAATCTCCCCCGGCTCCGGCGAATTGGCGGCCAGCCAGCGGCCCAGCGCGCCGGACAGGTCGTCCCCGCGCTCCGGCGTGTCGCCGCTTCCCGGCGGGGCGATTGCGGGCATCTGGCTGTAACCGTCTGTCTCCAGAACGGCGCGCACGGCCTTGGCGTCGATCACATCCTCTCGCGCCAACAGGGCAAGGCGGAAGATGAAGTTCTTCAATTCGCGGACATTTCCGCGCCATGGCTGACGGCAGAGCATCTGCGCCGCATCCTCGGTCAAGGCCCGTCCGGGCAGACCATCGCGCGCCGCCTGCGCAAGGAAATGACGGGCCAAGGCCGCAATGTCGTCCCCGCGTTCCCGCAATGGCGGCAGCTGGATCGGCACGACGTTGAGGCGGTAGTACAAGTCCTCGCGGAACGTCCCCGCCTCTATCATGGGCAGCAGATCTTTGTTCGTCGCGGCGATGATGCGCGCGTCGAACGGCACTTCCTCTCGCCCGCCGACGCGCAGGATCATGCCGGATTGCAAGGCGCGCAATAGCCGAGTCTGCGCCTGCATCGGCATGTCGCCGATTTCGTCGAGGAACAGCGTGCCTCCGTGGGCCTGCTCGAACTTGCCGATATGGCGGTTCACCGCGCCGGTGAAGGCGCCTTTCTCGTGTCCGAACAGCTCCGATTCGATCAGGTCGGCGGGAATTGCGGCGGTGTTTACCGCGACGAAAGGCCCGCTGGTGCGCCCGCCAAGCTGATGGATCGCCTCTGCCACCAGTTCCTTGCCCGTCCCGGATTCGCCCAGCACCAGCACGGTAAGGTCATTGCGCAAAACGCGCGTGATCATGCGATAGACCGCCTGCATTGGCGGCGAACGGCCGACCAGCGGCAGGGCCATCCCATCGTCGCCCTGCTCGGGCACCGGGCGCGAGGCGGATGTTCCGATGGCCTGCTTTACCGCGCGGATCAGTTCGTCGAGGTCGAAGGGCTTGGGGAAGTACTCGAACGCACCGCTGTCAGTCGCACGAACTGCGGTATCCAGGGTGTTTTGAGCCGAGAGGATGATGATCGGCAATTCCGGATAGTTATCGCGAACCGTGCCGATGGTTTCGATTCCGTCGCCGTCCTTCAGCTTCACGTCGGTCAGAAGCAGCGAGAAGCCGTCCTTCGCCAGGAACCGGTCGCGCGCCTCGATCGTGTCGCAACGCACGACGTCCAGCCCTTCGTCCTCCAACGCCGTGGTAATGACGATGGCGATGGAAATGTCGTCCTCGACCAGCAGGATCGGCGCGCTCACGTCAGGATTTCCTCGATTTTGGGCTTCGGCTCATCGGCGGTCTGCGCAACGGGCAGGTGAATGCGGAAATTGGTCCAGCCGCCACGCTCGTCCCGGTCGTGGCTGATCCGCCCGTCCATATCGCGCACCAGTTTCCGCACCAGCGCTAGGCCAAGACCCTGCCCGTGCTTTTTCGAAGTAACGAACGGTTCGAACAGGTGGTCGCGAACGGCGGGGTCGATACCGGGGCCGTTGTCCGCAACGGTGATTTCGATCGGCAAGGGAACCGACAGGCCCCGCGCCCGGTCCAGCAGGGCGATCCCGCTGGCGAATCGCGTACGTAGGCGCACGGCCGGAGCCTCGTTGCTCCGGCTCGCCTCGATCGCGTTGGTCATCAGGTTGATCAGGACCTGCATCAGCATCTCGTTACTGGCGCGGATATCGGGCAGTGAAGGATCGAATTCCTCGGTCAGAACTACGCCATCCAGCCCGCTCGCCTCCACCACGGCCCGTGCCTTGCGGACCGCAACGTGCAGGTTGACGACGCCGCCCGGTTCCCGGGTCTTGCGGCTCAGCGATTGCATCTGGTCGATCAGGCCCGCAATCCGGTCCACCTCGTCAGCGATCAGTTCCGCCAAAGCGCGGTCCTTGGCCTTCAACTTGCGCGACAAAAGCTGTGCCGCACCGCGAATACCGGCGAGCGGATTCTTGATCTCGTGCGCAAGGATTTCCGGTGCGCGCAGAACCATGTTTTCCGATGCCTCTGGGCTGATCTCTTCCAGCCCCTCCAGCTCGGTCGGCACCGTCATCGTCATGATCTGCCAGCCGGCATTGCCGATCACGGGAGCGATGGCGAGGTTGACGCGGGCGGCATCGGCCTTGCCCAGCTTTACCGCTATGTCGCGGGCGCTGATCTGCACCTCGCTATCGGCCATCATTGTCAGGATGCGCGGTTCACCGAATTCGACCACCGCGCCCAGCGCCTTGCCGATCAATCGGCGCGCACCCTGCCCCAGCATCTGCTCCGCCGCCGCATTGACCGAGGCGATCTTCAAGCCCGGACGGAGCAGCACCACCGCTTGCGGCAGGCTGGCGATCTGGCGCAGCCCATCGGGCAAATCGTCCCGATCGCCGCCAAAGATCACGCGGCTCTCCGTTCCGGTTCCGCCTCGATCAGCGGGCCGTAAAAATCGGCCAACATGGCCAGCACGTCATCGGCATCGTCAACGAAATTCACCTTGTTGCGGAACTCTGCCGATCCGGAGAGACCCTTGGTGTACCAGCCGAGATGTTTGCGCGCCATCCGCACGCCCGTGTGCGGACCATAATGATCGAGCATCATGCGATAGTGTTCGATGACGAGATCGTACTGTTCGGCCAGCGTGGGATCGCGGCGAACGTCGCGTTCACCCAGCCAGTCCATCACCTGCCCCAGCAGCCACGGTTTGCCATAGGCACCGCGCCCGATCATCACACCATCCGCGCCGCTTTGTTCCAGCGCGGTCGCCGCGTCGTCGATATCGCAGATGTCGCCATTGACGATCACCGGCAGCGAGACCGCGTTCTTTACGTTGCGAACGAAGGCCCAGTCGGCGCTGCCCTTGTACATCTGATTGCGCGTACGTCCGTGAACGGTGATCAGTTTCGCGCCCAGGTCTTCGGCAATGTGCGCCAGTTCCGGGGCATTCAGGCTGGCATGGTCCCAGCCCATGCGCATCTTCACGGTAACGGGCACCGACACCGCCCCGACCGTTGCCTTGATCAGGCTGGCCGCCAGCGGCAGGTCGCGCATCAGCGCGCTGCCCGCATCGCCGTTGACGACCTTCTTCACCGGGCAGCCCATGTTGATGTCGATGATTGCCGCACCGCGATCGGCGTTCAGCTTGGCCGCTTCCGCCATTTCGTTCGGGCTGCAGCCAGCCAGCTGGAGCGAAACCGGCTTCTCGATGGGGTCCCAGTCCGCCTTTTGCAGCGACTGGCGCGTTTCGCGGATCATCGCCGGGCTGGCGATCATCTCGGTCACGTTGAGGCCGGAGCCGAACCGGCGCACCAGCGTGCGGAACGGGCGATCGGTCACGCCCGTCATGGGCGCGAGGATCACCGGCGTTTCGACGCGGACCGGCCCGATCTGGATCGGGGCGAGCGAGGGGGGAGTCGGATATTGCATTTGCGAATGTGCCTAAAATTTAGGCAGCCCATACGGGATCGCCGCGTTATCGGCAAGGGGGCGCGGATGGGCCAGAGTGGGCTGGATTGCGGCAACGGCCCGGTCTATGCCACGGCGCGATGATGAATGGGAAGAAGACCGTCGCGGTAATCGTCGCCGCCGGAAAGGGCGAACGCGCAGGCGGTGACGTGCCAAAGCAATTTCGCACTGTCGCGGGTCGCAGCCTTATCGGCCATTGCGTCGACCGGTTTCGCGCGCATCCGGGTATCGATGACGTGGTGGTTGCGATTGCCGAGGGGCAGGAGAACGCGCTGGCAAGAGCAGTCGGCCCAGCGCCTTTGCCGCGATCAGTCATCGGAGGCGCGTCTCGGCGCGAGTCGGTGGCAAATGCCTTGTGCGCCCTGGAAACCGACGGCGATGTCGGTGCGGTGTTGATCCACGATGCCGCCCGGCCATTCCTGCCAGAAACGGTCATCGACGATCTATTGGCTGGCCTTGGAGCGTACGAGGGCGCAATCCCTGCCCTGCCCGTCGTCGACACCTTGGCGCGCGGCTACGACACGCTTGGCGAAACCGTTTCGCGCGAAGGCCTGTGGCGCGTTCAGACACCGCAGGCGTTCCGGTGCGACGCCATCCTCTCTGCCCACCGCGCATGGCCCGCTGATCGCGAGGCGACGGACGATGCCCAGATGCTCCGGGCGATGGGCGGCAGCGTGGCCATCGTTAAGGGAGACACCATGCTCGAAAAGCTGACCCACCCGGCGGACTTCGCCTTGGCAGAGGCGCGCTTCGGCGGACCATCCATGCGGATCGGCAGCGGTTACGATGTCCACCGCCTCGCCCCCGGAGAGGGCGTGTGGCTCTGCGGCGTTCACATTCCGCACGACCGATCCCTGTCGGGCCACAGCGACGCCGACGTTGCGCTTCATGCTCTTACCGATGCGATCCTTGGCGCGGCGGCGCTGGGTGACATCGGGCAGCACTTCCCGCCATCCGACCCTCAGTGGAAGGGGGCCGAATCGCATTTGTTCCTGACCCATGCAGTCGAACTTGCGCGCGGGGCCGGTTACACAATCGGCAATGCCGACGTGACGATAATCTGCGAAGCGCCCAAGGTCGGCCCCCACCGTCAGGCCATGCAGGAACGGGTCGCGGGCCTGTTGGGCGTTGACATCTCTGCCGTATCGGTCAAGGCGACGACCACAGAGCGATTGGGCTTTACCGGTCGCGGTGAAGGCATCGCGGCGCAGGCACAGGTCCTGCTCTGCCGGACGTGACACTCTTGGTTGTGAGTGGCGAAATCGCATAGGCCCCATAATTCTGCCACGAAACGCGGACAGACGAACTTCATGGATTCCTTGCTTCCCCCCGATATTGTCGATTTGGCCCGTCAGGTCATAGAGGCGCACAAGGCGCGCGGCACCACCGTCGCCATTGCCGAAAGCTGCACCGGCGGTCTTGTTGCTGCTGCGCTGACCGAAATTCCCGGATCGTCGGCGGTCGTCGACCGGGCCTTCGTGTCCTACTCGAACGACGCCAAGATGGAGATGCTGTCTGTCCCGCTCGACCTGATCGAGACGTTTGGCGCGGTATCCGTGGCCGTTGCATGGTCGATGGCGAACGGCGCAATTAAGAATTCACAGGCCGATCTGGCCGTGGCGATCACCGGAATTGCCGGGCCGGATGGCGGATCGGAGCTAAAGCCCGTCGGCACCGTCGTATTCGCGCGGGCTGAGCGTGAGCAGCCCGACGATCAAGAACCCTCTGCAGAACTGCGGAAGTTCGAATGCAAAGGTCGGCCCGAAGTGCGACACCAGGCCGCGTTGTGCGCGTTGGAACTGCTGCTGCCGCAAGACTGAGCCTGGGTTTGTCGGTCAGGCGGCGGGTTGGCCGTAAAGCTCGCCCGCCCGCGTTTCGAACGCGCCGACCATTTTGCGGAATGCGCGGTCGAGATAGGCCCCGGCCATCGTTTCGAACACCGCGCTGCGAAACGTGAAATCGACGCAGAAGTCGATCCGGCAGCGTCCCGGGCCGAGCGGTTCGAAATGCCACGAATTTTCCAGATGGTTCAACGGCCCGTCGACATATTCGACCACGATTCGCGTCGGGCGTTCCTTGTGCACCTTGCTCGTGAATTTTTCACGCAGCGCTTTGAAACCGACCATCATGTCGGCGACCATCTCAGTCTCGCTGTCGGAGCGGACGCGGGTCGCCACCACCCATGGCAGGAATTTCTGATACTTCGCGACATCGGCCACAAGGTCGAACATCTGTTCGGCGCTGTAAGGCAGTTCGCGCGACTCGCGAATATTGGGCATCAGTCGCGGAACCTCACTTGCCGGCGTTGGCTTTCGCCAGCTTCGCCTCTCGCGCTGCGCGCATTTCGGCAAAGTCGTCACCGGCGTGATAGCTCGACCGGGTCAGCGGGCTGGACGCGACCTGCAAAAAGCCCTTGGCCCGCGCGATAGAGCCCAGCGCATCGAACTGCTGCGGCGTCACGAAGTCGATGACTTTGTGGTGCTTCGGCGTAGGTTGCAGGTACTGACCCATCGTCAGGAAATCGATGTCGGCACTGCGCATGTCGTCCATCACCTGATGGATTTCCAGACGCTGTTCGCCTAGCCCCAGCATGATCCCGCTCTTGGTGAAGATCGAAGGATCGAGGTTCTTCACCTCTTCCAGCAGGCGGAGCGACGCATAGTAACGCGCACCCGGACGGACCGTTGGGTACAGGCGCGGCACGGTTTCGAGGTTGTGGTTGTAAACGTCAGGACGTGCCTCGACGATCTGGGCCACGGCCCTTTTCATCTTGCCGCGAAAATCGGGGGTCAAGATCTCGATCGTGGTATTCGGTGCGCGCGCGCGCAGTTCCTGAATCACCTTCACGAAATGCCCGGCCCCGCCATCGGGTAGGTCGTCACGGTCGACAGAGGTGATGACGATGTGCTCCAGACCCATCTCGGCAGCGGCGGTAGCGACGTTGACCGGCTCCATCGGGTCCAGCACGCGCGGCATCCCCGTCTTCACGTTGCAGAACCGGCAGGCGCGGGTGCAGACGTCGCCAAGGATCATCACCGTGGCGTGCTTTTTCGTCCAGCATTCACCGATGTTCGGGCATGCCGCCTCTTCGCAAACCGTGTTCAGCTTCAGGTCGCGCATCAGTCGGCGCGTCTCTGCATAACCCTTGCTGGTCGGCGCTTTCACGCGAATCCAATCGGGCTTGCGGCGGCGCTCTGCCTGCTCTGCCTTCTGCTGATCGGACTTCAGGTCTGCTGCTGCGGGGATCTCGTTCATAGGGGTCCACATAGGCCCCTCGCTTGCCAGTCGCAATGCTTGGCGGCAAAGGCATGATCATGACCGATTCGAACAACGCATTCGCCGCCCTCAACGAAGGGTATCACCGTTTCCGGGAAAAGCTGTGGCATCCCCAGCGTGAACGCTGGCTTCAGTTGAAAGAAGGCCAGTCGCCAAAGGTAATGGTCATCTCCTGCTCCGACAGCCGCGTCGACCCGGCACAGGTATTCGACGTGGACCCCGGTGAGATTTTCGTTGTCCGCAACGTGGCTGCGATGGTGCCCCCTTTCGAAACGACGCCCGGCCATCACGGCGTCTCCGCCGCACTGGAATTTGCGGTGCAGGTCCTGGAAGTGGAAGAGATCGTGGTGCTGGGCCACGGCATGTGCGGCGGCTGCAAGGCGGCGCTCAGCCGGTCGATGCAGGGTGCCGAACCGGGACGCGGCGGGTTCATCGCCGACTGGATCGAACTTCTCGACGACGCCCGCGATAAGGTCGCCTCGGCCCATGGTACAGAGGGCCGCGATGCCGAACGTGCGATGGAACAGGCCGCCGTGCAGGTCAGCATCGACAACTTGCGCACCTTCCCCTGCATCCAGAGCAAGGAAAAAACCGGCAAGATCAAGCTGCGCGGCGGGTTCTTTGCCATATCCGACGGTGTCCTGCACTGGCTGGACGAGGCTGACGGTACCTTCAGCCCCGCGGCCTGAGCCGGGGCGGAATGGAAGACAGTATCGAGGCAACGGTCAGCGGCCCTGCCCCGCGGCACCCGCTGGCCTATCGCGATTACCGCCTGTTCTGGGTCGTCCGCTTCGCGGGCGTTATCGCCACGATGTCGATCGTCGTTGTACTGGGCTGGCAGGTTTATGACATAGCGCGCAGCGATTACGGGATGAGCCGAAGCGCGGCGGCGTTTCAGCTGGGCATTCTTGGCTTCGTGCAATTCGTGCCGCTGCTGTTGTTGACGCCGGTATCGGGCCTGATCGCCGACAGGTTCGACCGACGCAGAGTGGCAGCCATTGCCATCGGCGTCGATATGCTGGTGGCCACAGGGCTGGGTTTGGCGACGTATTACGAAGCGCTCAGCCTGCCGCTTCTATTCCTGTTCGCGGCGCTGCACGGCGTGGCGCGGATTTTCTTCGGCCCTGCGATGAGCTCGCTGGCCCCGAACCTGGTCCCCGCGCCGGTCATTCCGCGCGCCATCGCGGTCAATTCGCTGGCATGGCAATTCGCCTCGATCCTCGGCCCTGCCGTGGGCGGATTGCTCTATGCCGTATTCCCCAGCCTGCCCTATATCGTGGCGGTCGGGTTGATGGCGCTTTCGGTCCTGCTCGTATCGCTGATCCGGCCCGTGCGGCGACCCGATGTCGACCGCAAGGCGCATCCGTGGCGGCAAATTCGCGAGGGGTTCAGTTTCGTCTGGAAAGATCGCTTCCTCTTGGGCGCGATCTCTCTCGACCTGTTTGCCGTTCTGCTCGGCGGCGTGACGGCGCTTTTGCCGGTGTTTGCGCGCGATATTCTGGAGGTCGGGCCGGTCGGCCTCGGCTGGATGCGTGCAGCCCCCGGTATCGGCGCGGGCCTTGTCGCGCTTTGGCTAGCGGTAAAGCCGCTGGAAAAGAACGTCGGGGTGAAGATGTTGATCGCGGTCGGCGTCTATGGCCTTGCCACCGCCGCCTTCGGGTTTTCGAGGGAGCTGATCCTTAGCCTTTGCGTGCTGATCGTGCTGGGCGCGGCCGACATGATTTCAGTCTTCGTGCGAACCTCGTTGATCCAGTTGAACACGCCCGATGCCATGCGCGGGCGGGTGTCGTCGATCTCCGGCCTTGCCATTTCCGCTTCGAATGAACTGGGCGAATTGCAGTCCGGCATCGCCGCCGCGCTACTCGGCGCGACGGGAGCGGTTGTTTTCGGCGGCGCGGGCGCGATATTGGTGACCGTGATATGGGCGTTCTGGTTCCCCGAACTGAAGAATGCCCGGACATTCGCACCCGTTTATCGGGAGTGATCAGGACCTGGCTGTGCCAGCATAGAGGAGCCCGCGACCATGAAGGCTGACAACGTACTCGCCACCATCGGCAACACCCCGCACATTCGCCTGTCGCGGCTCTTTCCCGACCACGAAGTCTGGATCAAGTCGGAACGGTCGAACCCCGGTGGTTCGATCAAGGATCGCATCGCGCTGGCCATGGTCGAGCAGGCGGAGGCCGACGGCGAGCTGACGCCGGGCGGCACCATCGTCGAACCGACGTCGGGCAATACCGGTATCGGGCTGGCCATGGTCGCCGCGGTCAAGGGCTACAAGCTGATCCTTGTCATGCCCGAATCGATGTCGATCGAACGGCGGCGGTTGATGCTGGCCTATGGCGCCACGTTCGATCTGACCCCGCGCGAACTGGGTATGAAGGGCGCCCTCGCCCGCGCTCAGGAAATCGTGGCCGAAACGTCCAACAGCTGGATGCCGCAACAATTCGAAAATCCCGCCAACGTCGCGGTGCACGTAAAAACGACCGCGCAGGAAATCATCGCCGACTTTGCCGACACGCCCATCGACGTGATGATCACCGGCGTCGGCACCGGCGGCCACCTGACCGGTTGTGCCGAGGCGCTGAAGGAAAAGTGGAGCGGGATGAAGGCCTATGCGGTGGAGCCCGAGCTTTCGCCGGTAATCAGCGGCGGGCAGCCCGGCCCGCACCCGATTCAGGGCATCGGCGCAGGGTTCATCCCGGAAAACCTGCACACCCGGTCCATAGACGGGGCCATTCAGGTCTCTGCCGAAGATGCCAAGGACATGGCCCGAAAATGCGCCACGACCGAAGGGTTGCTGGTCGGCATCAGTTCGGGCGCGACCTTGGCGGCCATCGCGAAAAAGCTGCCCGACCTGGACGCCGGATCGCGGGTGCTCGGCTTCAACTACGACACCGGAGAGCGTTATCTCTCGGTCCCCGATTTTCTGCCGGAATAAGCGCCAAAACGCAGATCGCGATCGACCGGAAGGGGCCGGTCGACCGCGATGCTGCTCCGAAGGGTTGGCCGATCAACCTGCGCGCAGGAAGCTATCGGCGGGCATGGCCATGATCGTGTCTGCCCCAGCCTGAAGTTTGCGCCGAAGCGCACCGGCATCGGGCAAAAGGCCCAGAGCGAAATGTTTCGCGGTCAGCAACTTGGCCTCCATGAACGCGGCGTCCTCTGCCCCCTCGTCCAGCGCCTTTGCCGCCGCGACGGCAGAGCGCAGCCACATCCATCCGATCGACACCAGCCCCAGCATTTCCATGTAGAAATAGGCAGCGGAGCCGACGTTGTTCGGATTGGCAGGGCCATTCTGCATCAGCCACATTGAAGCGGCTTTCAATTCGCCATTCGCCTTGCCCAGCGCGGTTGCGATCTCGGCCAGACGCTCGTCGCCCGAAGCCTTTTCGACGTCCGCATCGACCTCCGCGAATAAGGCCTGAATAGCGCGACCGCCGTGCATCGGCAGCTTCCGCCCGACAAGGTCCATTGCCTGAACGCCGTTGGCACCTTCGTAGATGCGCGTGATCCGGGCATCGCGAACGAACTGGGCCATGCCGTTTTCTTCGATATAGCCGTGCCCGCCCCAGACCTGCTGCATATCGTTGGCGACGTTCGATCCGATGTCGGTGCCGATGCCTTTGACCACCGGGGTCAACAACTGGACCATGTCGTCCGCCTTCTGGCGCGCGGCTTCGTCGTCGCTGCCCTCGGCAATGTCGATCTGCATACAGGTCCACAGCGCCAGCGCGCGCATCCCTTCAGTCCAAGCGCGACCGTCCATCAACATACGGCGCACGTCGGGGTGCACTACCAGCAGGTCGGCGCTTTCGCTCGGATCCTTGGCCCCGGTCAGCGAACGACCCTGACGACGATCCAGCGCATAGGCAGCGCCGTTCTGATAGGCATTTTCCGCCTGCGACAGCCCTTGCAGTCCAACCCAGAGCCGGGCCGCGTTCATCATGATGAACATTGCGGCAAGGCCCTTGTTCTCGTCACCGACAAGCCAGCCCGTCGCGCCCTCATAGTTCATCGAACAGGTCGGATTGGCGTGGATGCCCATCTTCTCTTCGATAGACCCGCAGGAGAAGCTGTTGCGCTCCCCCGGATTGCCATCGGCATCGGGGATGAACTTCGGTACGACGAACATCGAGATGCCCTTGGTCCCCTTCGGCGCATCGGGCGTGCGGGCCAGGACGAGGTGGATGATGTTTTCGGTCAGATCATGCTCGCCCGACGAAATAAATATCTTCGACCCGGTGATCGCGAAACTGCCGTCGCCGTTCGGTTCGGCGCGGGTGCGCAGCAGGCCAAGGTCGGTGCCCGCGTGCGGCTCGGTCAGATTCATCGTGCCCGACCACTCACCGCTGATCATCTTTGGCACATAAAGCGCCTGCATCTCTTCGCTGCCGCGCGCCATGATCGCCTCTACGGCACCGGCGGTCAGGCCCGAAGTCATGGCAAAAGCCATGTTGGCCGAGGTGAAGTATTCCTCCACCGCCATGCCCAGCACGCCCGGCATGCCCTGCCCGCCATGCTTCAGCGGCAGCGAAAGGGTCAGCCAGCCCGCCTCGCGTACGCGGTCGTACACGTCCTTCAGCCCATCGGGGCACGTCACCGTTCCGTCGGGATTGCGGGTGCAGCCCTGACGGTCCGACGGCAGGTTGGTCGGCGCGACGACCTCGGCAAAGAACTTGCCCGCTTCTTCAAGGATCGGCGCGATCATGTCGGCGTCGAAATCCTCGAACCCGGGGGTGCCAGCCAGTGCGGGCAGATCGAGCACGTTTTCGAGCACGAACCGCGTGTCGCGGACGGGGGCGGTGTAAGTCGGCATTTCAGTCCTCTTCGGTTTTCGGGGTCATCTTGCTCTCGACTTCGTCAATGAAGTCGTCGAGCACCTGGATGGCCCAGTCGATATCGTCGCGCTGCCGTTGCAGCTTGCTGCGTTGTTCGCGGCATCGTTCCACGGTGATCTGGCGCTGGGTGCGGCGTCCGTCGCCGATGTCGTACAGGTCAAGCATCTCGCCCGCCTCGTTCAGCGAAAATCCCACGCTCTTGGCCCGCTCGAGCCAGTGCAGGCGCGCCCGGTCTCGGGCGGAATAAATGCGCTGCGTGCCCTTACGCTCTGGTGAGAGCAGGCCCTTTTCCTCGTAAAAACGTAGGGCGCGAGCTGTCACGCCAAACTCTGAAGAGAGATCGGCGATCGTCCAGGTTCTCGAATCGTCAGGCGTGTTTTTCGGGGCGCTGGCCATGCATCCTATCTAGCTGACGTTTACGTTAACGTCAACCTATCATTTCAAGCCCATCATCGGTCAGCCTGCGATAGAAACAAGTCGGCGCATTGGTGTGACAGGCTGGCCCCGCCGGATCGCAGACCAACACCAGACAGTCCTGATCGCAGTCGACCAGAATGTCCTTCACGGTCAGGACGTGCCCGGATGTCTCGCCTTTCTTCCACAGGCTCTGGCGTGAGCGGGACCAAAAGTATGCAAATCCGGTCTCCCTTGTCTTGGCAAGGGCGTCGACATTCATAAAAGCCACCATCAGGACATCGCGGGTTCCAGCGTCTAGACAGACGGCGGTCAGCAGGCCCTTCTCATCGAATTTCGGGCGAAATTCAGTGGTTGTCTCGATCGTATCGGTCATCGTCCTGACTTTCCAAAATAGCTGCTACGGGTGGAGCCACGATAAGGATGTTGCACGTTAGGCACAGTGTTGCACAATTTCTATGCGCAATTCGCCGCGACCCTTTCCTGACGACGGCTGTTGAGGCACAAACCCGTCACGGCTTGAGGGAGCCGAGGAGCCTAACAAGGCTTGGCGTTGTCGCAGACATTGTCTGACGCGGTCGACGTTCAGGGATCGGTGGCGCCGGGGGGCGTCGCTTATCAAGAGGGGGATCGGGTGGCCGCTCGGGATTGACGGGTCCCTGTAGCGCCATTTGCCCGGTCAAGTCACGCGGACGCCCGGGGCCTTGCGGCCTCGGGCGTTTCGCGTTTCGGCACTGGATCGGCGTGCAAAACACGCGCGTAGCAGGCGATGACGACTCGCTCTGCCCCTGCCTTCTTCAGAACACGAACACAGGCATCGCTCGTCGCCCCGCTGGTCAACACGTCGTCGACAAGAAGGACGGTGCGCCCCTTGACCTCCGATCGCTTGCCCATCGCAATAGCGCCGCGCAACGCCTTGCGCCGCTGGTCCGGGTCCAGCCCGCCAAGGCTGGGTGTGCGCCGTTTCCGTACAAGCAGATCGGGTTGCAGCGCCCAGCCTTTGGCCTTCGCAATGGCCCGCGCCATCAGCACCGACTGGTTGTAACCCCGCCGCCACAATCTGCCGCGATGCAGCGGAACCGGCACGACGATAGGTTCGTGCCCCGCCTTATCACCAATGCGACTGGCCAAGGTGCGCCCCATCGGTCCGACCAATGCAATCCTGCCGCCATGTTTGAGCTTTAGCACCATATCGCGCGACACCGATCCGTAGATGGTGGCGGCAACGATACCGTCATGCATTGGCGGATCGATCAGGCACCGCGCGCACAGCGCATCATGCCCCAGATGATCGGCCCCGAACGGATGCTGACACTCGGCACAGGCCGGTTCGCCGGGGATCTGCAACGTCGTCCAACAAGCCGTGCAAAAGGCATCGTCGCCATTCGGCCCGTCCGCGACAATTGCATCGCCGCACCCCGGACAACGCGGCGGAAAGGCGAAATCGATCAGCGGAGACAAGAACTTGCGCAGCGACACCCCGTTCGAATGGCCTGCACTTGCGCGACAGGCAAGCTTGCACATCGTCCGCATCCCCGGCACAGGCGCTCGCCATGCAGGGACCGCCCGTCATCTTCTCGCCCCGCCGCCGCCTAAACGCTCGCGCGCGGATGGCCGCAATGCGCCGAACTGGAAATGCGGTCTCGACCGTTGCACGGGAATTGGCCGCGGACGCGGTGGATCGGCTGGGTTTTTTGAACCGGACGTTTGACCGCGCCTTGGTGATCGGGGACGTGACCGGAACATTCGCCGATCATTTGCTGGCGGCGGGCGGAGAGGTTGTCAGGGCGGATCCATCGCCCGAACTCGGCCTGGCGGTTGCCGAGGACGCGCCTATCGAAGGTGGCCCGTTCAACCTGATTGTTTCGCTCGGTTTGCTCGATACCGTGAACGACCTGCCCGGCGCGCTGGCCCTGATGCGGCGCGCCCTTGCACCCGATGCCTTGATGATCGCCAGCTTCCTTGCCGCGGGTTGCCTGCCAACCCTGCGCAAGGCGATGCTATCCGCCGATGCCGACCGCCCTGCCCCGCGCGTCCATCCTCAGGTCGATGTGCGCGCCGCTGGCCAGCTCATGACGCGGGTGGGCTATGCCAGTCCGGTAGTCGATGGGTGGAGCTTTGACGTCAAGTTCGACGACCTCGATCAACTCGTCGGCGATCTGCGGGCGCAGGCAATGGGGAACGTGCTGGCCGACCCCGGGCCGCCCTTGGGCAAAGCCGCCCTCAGTCGCGCCCGTAACGCTTTCGCGGACGAAGCCGATGAAGACGGCCTCGTCCGCGAACGGTTCGAAGTGGTTACGTTGAGCGGGTGGAGCCCCGCCCCGCGCTTCTGATCAAGCCTTCAGCGCGGCCTGCGCCGCCGCAAGCCGGGCAATGGGCACGCGGTAGGGTGAGGCAGACACGTAATCGAGCCCGACCTTCTCGCAGAACGCGATCGATGCGGGA
The DNA here is from genome assembly GCF_001028705.1 of Croceicoccus naphthovorans. Lineage (NCBI taxonomy): Bacteria > Pseudomonadati > Pseudomonadota > Alphaproteobacteria > Sphingomonadales > Erythrobacteraceae > Croceicoccus > Croceicoccus naphthovorans. The sequence goes on from NZ_CP011770.1 coordinate 1,749,925, forward strand.
TCGCCGCCATGCTCGCCGCAGATGCCCAGCTTGATGTCGGGCCGCGTCGCACGGCCGCGCTCTGCACCCAGTTCGACCAGTTGGCCCACGCCTTCGATGTCAAGGCTGACGAAGGGATCGCGCGGGTAGATGCCCTGCTCGACATAGGGGTTCAGGAAGCGGGCCGCATCGTCGCGCGAAACACCCAGCGTCGTCTGCGTCAGATCGTTCGTGCCGAACGAGAAAAACGCGCCCTCCTCGGCAATCTCACCCGCCATCAGCGCCGCGCGCGGCAGTTCGATCATTGTGCCGACAAGGTATTCCAGCGTTTTGCCCTTGGCGTCGAACACTTCACCCGCAATCTTGTCGACCAACGCCTTCAGAATCTCCAGCTCGCGCTTGGTGGCGACCAGCGGGATCATGATTTCGGGCACCGGCGCTTCGCCGCTCTCCACCGCAACCTCAATGGCCGCTTCGAAAATCGCCTGTGCCTGCATCTCGTAGATTTCGGGGAACGTGATGCCAAGGCGGCAGCCACGATGGCCGAGCATCGGGTTGAATTCGTGCAGTTCGTCCGCGCGGCGGCGCAAGTGGTCGATGCCGTAACCGGTGATTTCGGCCAGTTCCTCAAACTCGGCATCGCCCTGCGGCAGGAATTCGTGGAGCGGCGGGTCGAGCAGGCGAATTGTGACCGGCAGGCCCGCCATCTCTGTGAAGATCGCCTTGAAATCGCTGCGCTGTTCAGGAAGCAGCTTGGCCAGCGCGGTTTCCCGGCCCTTCTTGTCTTCGGCCAGGATCATCTGGCGCACGCTGGAAATGCGGCCCGCGTCGAAGAACATATGCTCGGTACGGCACAGCCCGATTCCCTCGGCCCCGAACTGGCGCGCCATTTTGCAGTCGGCGGGCGTTTCGGCGTTCGTGCGCACTTTCATGCGGCGCTTCGCATCGGCCCATTCCATCAGCGTCGCGAAGTCGCCGACCAGCTCCGGCTCGATCGTCGGCACTGCACCCAGCATGACCTCGCCCGTCGAACCGTCGAGGGTCAGGACATCGCCTTCCTTGATCTCGGTGCCACCGATGCGGCCAACTTTCGACTTGCGGTCGATGGACAGCGCAGAAGCACCCGAAACGCAGGGACGGCCCATGCCGCGCGCGACCACCGCCGCATGGCTGGTCATGCCGCCGCGCGCGGTCAGGATCCCCTTAGCCGCGTGCATGCCGTGAATGTCTTCTGGGCTGGTTTCCACGCGGACGAGGATCACCGCCTCTCCCCGCTCGGCCCATGTTTCCGCCGTATCGGCATCGAACACGACCTTGCCCGAAGCCGCGCCCGGCGAAGCGGGCAGACCCACGGTTAGCACTTTACGGTCCGCCTCGGGGTCCAGCGTCGGGTGCAGCAACTGATCCAGCGCCATCGGATCGATGCGCGAGATCGCGGTCGCCTCGTCGATCAGGCCTTCGCCCACCATGTCGACCGCCATCTTCAGCGCGGCCTTGGCCGTGCGCTTGCCGCTGCGGGTCTGCAGCATCCACAGCGTGCCCTGCTGAACGGTGAACTCGATGTCCTGCATGTCGCGGTAGTGGTTTTCGAGCAGGTCGAACACGCGCGCCAGCTGGCCATAGGCATCGGGCATCGCCTCTTCCATCGACGGGGCCTGAGCGCCCGCCGCATCGCGCGCGGCCTTGGTCAGGTATTGCGGCGTACGGATGCCGGCGACGACGTCTTCGCCCTGCGCGTTGATCAGGTATTCGCCGTAATAAGCGCGCTCGCCCGTCGCCGGGTCGCGGGTAAAGGCAACGCCGGTCGCACTGGTGTCGCCCATGTTGCCGAAGACCATCGCCTGAACGTTGACCGCCGTGCCCCATCCACCGGGAATGTCGTTCAACCGGCGATAGACCTTCGCGCGGTCTGAATCCCAGCTTGCGAACACAGCCTCGATCGCACCCCACAGCTGCTCGCTGGGGTCTTGCGGGAACGGGTGGCCCAGTTCACGCGCCGCAATCGCCTTGAACTCGGCGACAAGCGCCTTCCAGTCCTCGGCCGTCAGTTCGACGTCGTTGTAATAGCCCTTGTCTTCCTTGGCGATTTCAAGAGCTTCCTCGAACAAGCCGTGGTCGAGGCCGAGGACAACATCGGAATACATCTGGATGAAGCGCCGGTACGAATCCCACGCAAACCGTTCGTCACCCGAAACGGTGGAGAGGCCCTGCACCGTATCGTCGTTCAGGCCAAGGTTGAGGACGGTGTCCATCATGCCGGGCATGGAAACGCGCGCGCCCGAACGGACCGAAACCAGCAACGGATCGGCGGGATCGCCGAACTTTTTGCCGACGGTCTGTTCGATATGGCCCAGCGCAGAGGCAACCTCGGCACGCAGGGCATCGTCGAAGTTCGCGCCCTCCGCCAGGTATTTGACGCACATTTCGGTCGTGATCGTAAAGCCGGGAGGCACCGGGAGGCCGATAGAGGCCATCTCTGCCAGATTCGCGCCCTTACCACCCGTGATCGTCTTGTCCTTGGCGCGCGGATCGTCCGAGACCGCATCTCCGCCAAAGGTGTAGACATACTGCGTCATGATACCTGTGCCCTCATTCTGCGAAGCCTTGCGGTGCAGCATCGTGCCGCCCCGCGAAGGCAGATAATCTCCCTGGTTGGCGCCCCTTTAGAGAGAGAAACGCGCCGAGTCAGCCCTCGATCCGGGAAAAGTCGGCAACCTTGTGCACCGCAGCAACGAAGCGCGCCAAAAGCGCGAGACGCGTAGTGCGTTTTTTCGGATCGGCGTCATTGACGGTGACGTCGTCGAAGAACGCGTCGATCGGCGCGCGCAGCGAGGCGAGCGCGGTCATCGCGGCGGCAAAGTCCTCGTTACCGACGGCGGACAAAGCCGACGGTTCGGCCCGGTCCAGCGCATCGACCAGCGTCTGTTCCGCCGGTTCGCGGTCGTAACTGGCGACCTTGCCGCGTTCGGCCACGATCGACCCGACATCGGGATCGTCGACCATCGCCAGCGGGTCTTCCTCACCCGTGCGGGCAATCCGGTCTGTGCCCTCGAAGCCTTCCTTCTTCAGGATGTTGGCGGCGCGCTTGTACCCGGCGAGCAGGTTTGTGCCGTCGTCGGTGGCAAGGAACTGCGCCAACGAACGCGCACGGGATTCAACCCGGTCCACGCGATAATCCACCCGCCCGCGCCATTCGCGCGATGCCGCGATATAGTCGTGGCGGACGCCTTCGTCTTTCAACTGTACGGCAAGCCGGTCCAGCAGAAATTCCGTCACCTTGTCAGCCAGAGCCGGATTACGATGTCCGTCCCACGCGTGGACCACGGTGTCAAGCTCCAGTTCCAGCCCGTTCGCTTGCACCAGCCGCAAGTAGCCCAGCGCCGCGCGGCGCAGCGCAAACGGGTCCTTCGAGCCGGTGGGCAAAATGCCGATCTTGAAGAAGCTGAGGAGGTTGTCCAGCCGATCCGCCAGCGCCACGGCAACAGTCGTCGGCGCGGTCGGTACTTCGTCGTTCTGCCCCGCCGGCTTGTAATGATCGCGGATCGCGTCAGCCACTTCGTCGGGCAAGCCCTCGGCACGAGCGTAGTAGCCGCCCATCACGCCCTGCAATTCGGGAAACTCGCCGACCATTTCCGTGACGAGGTCCGCCTTGCACAGTTCTGCCGCCTGACGTGCCAGTTTGTGATCGCCGTTCGGGGCCTTGGCGTCGAACACCAGCCAGTCAGAGAGCTTCGCCACGCGCCGAACCTTCTCGGCCACGGTGCCGAGCCGTTCGTGAAACGTAATCCGCTCCAGCTTTTTCGCGTGGTCCCTGAGCGGCGTCTTCTGGTCCAGTTCCCAGAAGAACCGCGCATCGGACAAGCGGGCAGCGAGGACCTTGCGGTTGCCCTCGACAACGACCGACGGATCGTCGGCGGCGATGTTCGCCGTGCAGACGAACGCGTTGGCCAGCTTGCCCCGTCCATCCTCGCAAACAAAATATTTCTGATTCACGCGCGCGGTCAGCTGGATCACTTCGGGCGGCACGTCGAGGAACGCCTCGTCAAACCGGCCCAGCAGCGGCACCGGCCATTCGGTCAGGCCCGCGTTCTCGATCACCAGCCCCTCGTCGCGGACCAATTCCAACCCCGCGTCCGCCGCGATCTTGGCAGCGGTGGAGCGGATCATTGCCTCACGCTCTTCGTGGCTGACGATGACTTTGGCAGCCAGCAACTGGTCGTCATAGCCAGCCGGATCTACCGAAACCGGCCCATCGTGATGAAACCGATGGCCCAGCGTCGTCGTGCCGCTGGTAACATCGCCGACCGAGCATTCGACCAGATCATCGCCCAGCATTGCGACGATGCCCGATAGCGGACGGACCCATCGCGTGCTCTCCGTACTGATCGAGGGCGCGCCCCAGCGCATCGACTTTGGCCACGGAAAGGTGCGGACGATGGCGGGGATCGCCTCGGCCAGAACATCCTTCACATCGCGGCCCGGCACGTTCTTTACCGCGAAGTACGTCGCGCGGCCCTTCACGTCGCGCACTTCCAACTGGTCACGCGTGACGCCGTTCTTCTTGCAGAACCCGTCGACGGCCTGATCCGGCGCGCCTTCGGGCGGGCCCTTGGCCTCTTCGCTGACGGCCTCTGTCCGCCCGGGCATATTCTGCGCGATCAGGGCAAGGCGGCGCGGGGTGGACCAGACAATCAGGTCGCCATGTTCGACCCCGGCAGCGGTCATCTGGTCGCGGAACAGCCGTTCCAGATCGGCGCGAGCACCGGCCTGCATGCGGGCGGGAATTTCCTCACAGCGGAGCTCGAGCAGGAAATCCGCGTTTTGTTCGGTCGCGCCAGAGGCAAGCTGGCCGCTCATGCCGCCCACTCCGGATAAGCTGCGGCCCACTGGTCGGTGTTCTTCGCCATATAGGCCTCACACGATCCGCGCGCGAGGTCGCGGACTTGCGCCATATAACTGGCGCGTTCCTGCACGCTGATCACGCCGCGCGCCTGCAAAAGGTTGAACACGTGGCTCGCCTCGATCGCCTGTTCGTAGGCAGGGATCGGCAGGCCCCGGTCAAGGCACAGCTTGCACTCGGCAGCGGCCTTGCGGAACAGGTCGAACAGCGCTTCTGTGTCGGCCACTTCGAAATTCCATGCAGACATCTGCTTTTCGTTCTCAAGAAACACGTCGCCGTAGGATACGCCCTGAATATTCGTCTGGCCTACCCCTTCGCTACTTGAGGCCCGGTTGAAGGCAAGGTCGTAGACGTTGTCCACGCCCTGAATATACATGGCCAGACGCTCGAGCCCGTAAGTCAGTTCGCCCGCAACCGGCTTGCAGTCGAAGCCGCCCATCTGCTGGAAATAAGTGAACTGGGTGACTTCCATCCCGTCGCACCAGACTTCCCAGCCAAGGCCCCATGCGCCCAGCGTCGGGCTTTCCCAATCGTCCTCGACGAAACGGATGTCGTGCTTCAGCGGGTCGATGCCGATGACGCGCAAGGATTCCAGATACCAGTCCTGAATCTCGGGCGGGCTTGGCTTCAGGATCACCTGATACTGGTAATAGTGCTGCAGCCGGTTCGGGTTCTCGCCATAGCGCCCATCGGTCGGGCGGCGGCAGGGCTGCACGAAGGCGGCGTTCCACGGCTCCGGCCCCAGCGCGCGCAGCGTCGTCGCCGGGTGAAACGTGCCCGCGCCCATCCGCATGTCATAAGGTTGCAGGATGAGGCAGCCCTTGGCGCTCCAGAAATCGTGGAGGGCGAGGATCATGTCCTGAAAGGATCGTGTCGGATCGCGTGTCACGGTGTCAGCTTTCATGGGTCGCGGCCATGACGCAGGGCGCGCAGGGCGTCAACAAGGCTTGCAACCCTGATGCCCGGCGATGGCGACGATGTCAGGTCATCCGAACTTTATGTCAGGTTGTGTTGACATGGTCAGCGAATCGCGACATATAGTCAGGCATACCTTACATAATGTAACAACAAGCTGACGAGGTACACCATGCTTCCCGCCATTGATCGCCGCACCGCTCCGGCCTCGCCCCTGACCTTGGAGCAATCGCGTAAGCGGTTCTGGTGGGGCGTCGCCAATCCGACCGACAATCAGCGGACGGTGATGTTTGCCGTCCTTTCTGTCGAAGCCGTCTGGTTGGGCACGATGGTCGTCGGGCGGCTCGTCGGCTGAGCCCGGACCGCCCGCATGAACAACCGCCTCAGGGTACTCCGCGCCGAACGGCAGTGGAGCCAAGCCGAACTGGCCGTTCGGCTCGACGTATCACGACAGGCCGTGAACGCGATCGAGACCGGCAAGCATGACCCTTCGCTTCCCCTCGCCTTTCGCATAGCCCGCCTTTTTGAACTCTCGATCGAGGAAATTTTCGATGACAGCCAATCCTGATGCCACGCTAGAGGGTTCCGGGGCAGAGCGTTCCGGCTTTCTTCATTCAAGCCTTGGGCGCGCCATCGTCGCTACACTTTTCGGTCTGGTCGCCCTTTTCCTCCTTGGCGTCGCAACCGGGGTGAGCATTGCCGCCATCGAGCGCGGCAGCCTTAGCACCAAGGGCGTTGTCGCACTGATCATCAGTGCCGTCGTCGGACTCGTCATGGCTTCGTTCGCGTATGGTCGTATCCGCGCCATCATGCGCGAACCCGTTGGCAAACGCACCAAGCGAGCCCGCACGCTGACAATTGCATCGGTTCTGCTGGGTATTGGAATCGGGCTTGCGCTCAGCCTTGGCGGCAGGGATGGCAATCCCATGATTGACGGCGGCGCTTTGACGCCAGAAATTGCCATTATCCTTGCCCTCGTCGCGGTCATTGCGGTGCCCATGCTCACCTGGGGCTGGTGGCGCGCGCTCGATGAACACGAAGCCGGGGCCTATTCCGACGGCGCGTTGATCGCGCTCAACTTCTACGCCTCGATCACCGCCGCGTGGTGGCTTCTGGAACGCGCCAGCATGATCGAACCGATCCAGCCGATGACGATCTTCCTTCTTACGCTGGGTGTCTGGTCCGCTGTCTGGGCGTGGAAGCGATATCGCTGATCGTCACTTCCCGTTCACCCGAACCGTCCATATATTCCTTTCCTGTCCAACGAGGGTTGCCATGAACTTCAAGTCGATTACCCGCCGTCTCGCCCCCTTTGCCGCGCTGCTGGGCCTTGGCTCTCCGGCGATCGCCGAAGAGGCCGCGTTCGACCGCGCCGATGCCGATCCCGCGCTTTGGGTGCTGGCCGATGACGATACCAAGATTTATCTGTTCGGCACGATGCACGCCTTGAAGCCCGACCTTGTCTGGTTCGACGATGCCGTTTCCGAAGCCTTTGCCGAATCCGATCAGCTGGTGCTGGAAATTCTCGACCCCGACGAATCGCAGATCGGCCCGTTCCTCGCCAAGTCGGCGATGGCGCCGCAGGGCGAAGGGCTTTCGACCATCCTGACCGAGGACCAGTACGGCCGCTTTGAGAAGGCGACCGCCAGCCTTGGCATCCCGGCGCAGGCGCTGGAACAGATGCGCCCGTGGTTCGCCGGGGTCACGCTGGCCGCCGCGCCGCTGGCCAAGATGGGGTATTCGCCCGAATCCGGTGCGGAAAAAATCCTGTCCGCCGCCGCTGCCGAAAAGGGAATGACGATTGCCGGGCTGGAAACGTTCGAGCAGCAGATGGGCTTTTTCTCTGACCTTTCGAAGGAAGACCAGGTCGCGTTCCTGATGTCGGGCGTGGATGAACTGCCCAACATGGAACAGACGTTCACCGACATGGAAAAGGCGTGGGCCACGGGCGATACCGCCGCCACCGCTAAGTTGTTGAACGAAGGCATGGAAGAAACGCCGACGCTGTATAACGTGCTGCTCGCCAACCGGAACAAGGCTTGGGCCGAATGGATCGGTCAGCGCATGGAAACGCCGGGTACCGTGTTCATCGCGGTTGGCGCAGGCCACCTTGCCGGTGACGACAGCGTCCAGGCGCTGCTGGCAGGCAAGGGCCTGAACGCCACCCGCGTCGAGTACTGATAACCACACCATGCCTAACCGCCTGCTCCCGCTGCTTGTCGCGCCCCTGCTGCTCTTGCTGGCAGCGTGCGGCAGCACCGCGGAGCCGGCGCTTTGGCGGGTGGACCGGGCCGATGCGTCCGATGGGGCCGAACCTGCCGGATGGCTGTTCGGCACGATCCATGCCCTCCCCCGCGGCGTCAACTGGCACGGTGCGGCGCTGGATCGGGCGCAGGCTGATGCCGGGGTGCTGATGGTGGAAATCCGCAACCTCGATCGCGCCAAGACGCAGGAAATCTTCCAGAGGCTGGCCGTCGACCCCACCCTGCCCCCGATTGCCGAGCGGGTATCACCCACCTATCGCGACGATCTTTCCGAGGTGATGGACGAAGCCGGCGCCGATCCCGACCAGTTTCATTACATAGAGACATGGGCCGCCGCCCTAACCCTTTCCAGCATGTTGCAATCGCAGTCCCGGCTCGACCCGAATGCCGGGGTCGATCAGGCGCTTGTCGCCGAATGGCAAGACCGCCGCATCGTCGGTTTCGAAACTGCGGAGGAACAGATCCGCATCTTCGACCAGTTGAGCGGCGACGAGCAGCAGGCCTTGCTCGAATCGCTGGTTTCACAGGCGGACGAGATGGAGCCCGAAGCGCTGTCCAACGCGTGGATCGCAGGCGATGCGGATAAGCTGGCAGGCATGATGGACATGGGGCTCGGCTCCTCGCCCGATTTGCGCGCCGCATTGCTGACCCGCCGGAACGAGCGTTGGATCGGCCGGCTTCTGACCGAACTGGACGCGGGCAATCGCCCTTTCGTCGCCGTCGGCGCTGGGCATATCGGCGGGCCGGACGGGTTGATCGCCTTGCTTGCAAAGCGCGGCTATAAGGCCACGCGCATCCAGTAACGCTTGCATTTGCGCCCATTCGCGACTAGGCGCGCGCCTTCGCTTGCCCTGTCGGTCATCCCTGGAGGCGCTGGGACAAGCGGTATTCGTATCAACAAGTTTCGAAGGTCAGAATCATGAGCGATCAGCTTACCCTGACGGCCGAGGCGCGCGATCGGGCAGGCAAGGGAGCCTCCCGTGCACTGCGTCGTGAAGGTCGTGTCCCCGCCGTCATCTATGGCGGCAAGGAAGAACCCCAGACGATCCACGTTGAAGAGCGTGCTCTTGTCAAGCTGCTGAACACCGGCCACTTCTCCAACTCGATCATCATGGTCGAGATTGGCGGCAAGGAAGTTCGCACCCTTCCCAAGGACGTCGCGTTCCACCCGGTTTCCGATCGTCCGACTCACGTCGATTTCCTGCGTCTGTCGAAGAACGCCAAGGTCGAAGTTTCCGTGCCGGTCGTGTTCATCAATGAAGAAGCCGCCCCCGGCCTCAAGAAGGGCGGCGTGCTCAACATCGTCCGCCACGATCTGGAGCTGGTCTGTGAAAACGACAAGATCCCGAGCGAGATCGAGATCGATGTCACCGGCAAGGATGTTGGCGATTCGATCCACATCAGCGAAGTAAATCTTCCCGAGGGTAGCGAGAGCGCGATCACCGATCGCGACTTCACCATCGCCACGCTGGTCGCTCCGTCGGCGCTGAAAAAGGCCGAGGGCGCTGCCGCGGCCGAAGGCGAAGAAGGCGAAGCGACCGAGGAAGAAGGCGGCGAGGACTGATCCTCCCCCTCCTTTCGCGGAATCTTATCGAAACGCCGGTCCCTTGCGGGGCCGGCGTTTTCCTTTGCGGCGTTCCCTTTTTGCTGAACCTTGGTTAGGGGGCGGCCATGCAGCTTTGGGTCGGCCTTGGGAATCCGGGCGCGAAATACGCGCTCAACCGTCACAACATCGGGTTCATGGCGATGGACACGATTGCCGAGGTGCACGGGTTCGGCCCGGTGCAAAAGAAGTTTTCCGGCTGGTTGCAGGAAGGCCGCATCGGCACGAACAAGGTTCTGCTGCTCAAACCCGCGACGTTCATGAACGACAGCGGCGTTTCAGTGCAGGAAGCGATGCGGTTCTACAAATTGAGCATCGACGCGCTGACCGTGTTTCATGACGAGCTGGACCTTGCCCCCTTCAAGGTAAAGGTCCGCATGGGTGGCGGACTGGCCGGACACAACGGACTGCGATCGATCGACAAGCACTTGTCCAGCATCGGGAGTCCCGACTTCCGCCGCGTCCGCATCGGTATCGGCCACCCCGGATCGAAGGACCGGGTAACCGGCCACGTCCTTGGCAACTATGCAAAGGCCGAGATGGACGACCTTGTCGCCATGCTAGGCGGCATCGCGGCAGAGGCGGAGTGGCTGGCCAAGGGCGACGATGCCCGGTTCATGAGCGATCTTGCGCTGCGCTTGCAGGATTAGGTCGTTATTGCAATGTCTGCCGATGCTTGATGTCGAGATCGGAGGATTGTGGCCGGGCGAACATGCGCTCTCTCACAAAGCTTTCGAGAAGCGACATCATTTCCGATACGGGAATAAGATCGGGCGAAGGTTCGACCGGGGCCGTTATCTTTACCGCTTGAGCCTCTTCGTCGACCACGGCTCGCTTCAGATAATTGTCAAGTTGGGTCCAGCCCTGTTCGGTCAACTCGATGATCCGGCGCCGCGCATCGATGTTGCTGCGCTTGCTGACGATCATGCCCTTTTCTTCAAGCAGGCCGATATACCGCAGCGCGGTCGTCTGGGGCACGCAAGATGCGATGCAAAGGCTGGTTACCGACACTTCCTTTCCGGATGCCCGGCATACGTATAGGTCGAGGAGCATGTCCCATGCGGGCTCTCCGAAAAGCTCATTAGCGAAGAATATTTCCCGTCCCATTCTCTGGGCGAGAATTTTCCTTGCGAGTTGGGTCTCTGGCATGTTGGGCACGGCGAATACCTGACTAGCGTTCTGTAATCGTGTCGTTTTGACAATCCACAAATACGATTGTCCGCGTGGCGATGGGTTAATGAATATGCCTGACAAACCATGAAACCCAACCTACCCGCACCGCCCCTTATTTGGCCGGAGGGTTTTGTTTACCACGCGATGCGGCCTGTCCCGCAGGAGTGCGAACCTACTGGCAATTATGGCTTTCTCCTAGTACTGCTCGCCGCCGCATTTCAGGCCGAATTCTAACGGAGCATTTCATGGTTTTTCGCTGCGGCATCGGCGACTGGATTAATAAAGGCGATGCCCGGTTCATGCTCGACACGGCATTGCGGTCGCAGGATTGATGCGTCGTTCTGCAAGCGGCTCAGGGCCGAGCTTCCTTGGCGTAGGCCCTGAAAAGACGGGGACGACATGGGTTCATGCCCAGCTCTCCGAACCTTCCGACGTATGGTTACCGCCGGAAAAAGAGCTGCGATACTTCAACATGGTCAGAGAGGTACCGGGCGACAACTGGCTTCAGCGGTTCTCGGTGATGAACGACCCGCGCCGATCACGCTATCGCGCCTACTTGCGTCGCCGCATCAAGCACTGGCTTACGCACCCGCTTTATCCCATACGGGATACGCGGCAGTTCCGCTGGGATTGTGATTTCGTATTTCGTGAGCACGATGACGACTGGTACCGCACGACATTTGCCGACCGCGACGAACAGGTCGTTGGTGAGGTTAGCCCCCAATACTTTTTCATGACCGACGAGATGGTCGCGCACGCAGCGAGCGTTGCGCCTGAGGCCCGGGTCCTCGTCACGCTACGGCATCCGGTCGACTGGATCTGGTCATTCGCGCGCTGGTTCGCGCGGCTTGGCTATATCGCGAATGACGAACAGGCGATGTGGCGGTTTATCGAGCAGCAACGGGGGCGTTCCTCGTTTGCGACCGCTCTGGACCGGTGGAGGGCCTATTTCCCGGACCGGGTGCAGGTGATGTTTTTCGACGATCTCGTTGCCGATCCATGGGATTTCTATTGCCGATTGTGCACGTGGCTGGAGATCGAGCCCGACCAGTCTCAAAAACCGCTGGTCTCTAAAGTCGTAAATCCCGGCCGCGCCAATAACCTGCCAGAGGGTTGGCATGCGCGAATTTTCGAGCTTTGGGCGGACGATATGGCGCAACTGGAAGACAGGGTCGGGCCTTTGCCGCATGGCTGGCGATCGCGTTGAAGCCGTGCCTGTCGCGATCAATCAGCCCTAGCCTTTCCCGGTCCACCGCTCTATCGGGCCACCACACCTGAATTACGGAGCATTTCATGGGTTTTCGCTGCGGCATCGTCGGCCTTCCCAACGTCGGCAAGTCCACCCTATTCAACGCGCTGACCGAAACGCAGGCGGCGCAGGCGGCGAACTATCCGTTCTGCACGATCGAGCCCAACGTCGGGCAAGTCGGCGTGCCCGATCCGCGGCTGGACGAAATCGCCAGGATCGCGGGCAGTGCGAAGATCGTGCCGACACAGCTGGCTTTCGTCGACATCGCGGGCCTTGTGAAGGGCGCGTCAAAGGGCGAAGGTCTGGGCAACCAGTTCCTCGGCAACATTCGCGAGGTGGATGCGATCGTCCACGTGTTGCGCTGTTTCGAGGATGACGACATCCAGCACGTCGCCAACAAGGTCGACCCCTTGGCCGATGCCGAAGTGGTCGAGACCGAACTGCTGATGGCGGACCTTGAAAGCCTTGAAAAGCGGGTCCCCGCCGCCGCCAAGCGCGCGACGACGGGCGACAAGGAATCGAAACTGATCGCCTCTGTTCTGGGACAGGCGCTGGAACTGCTGCGCGAAGGCAAGCCCGCCCGCCTGACGCAGCCGCAGGATGACGAGGAAGCGCGCGTCTTCGCCCAAGCGCAGTTGTTGACCGCCAAGCCGATCCTCTACGTTTGCAACGTGGCCGAGGAAGATGCGGCGACCGGCAACGACCTGTCGGCCAAGGTTTTCGCCAAGGCCGAGGCGGAGGGAGCGCAGGCCGTCGTCGTCTCCGCCGCGATCGAAAGCGAGATCGTGGCGATGGCCCCGGAAGATCGCACCGACTTCCTGAACGAACTGGGGCTGGAAGAAAGCGGCCTCGCCCGCGTGATCCGCGCCGGGTACGAACTGCTGGGCCTGAAGACGTTCTTCACCGCCGGTCCGAAGGAGGCCCGCGCGTGGACCTTCCCCAATGGCGCCAAGGCTCCGCAAGCGGCGGGCGAAATCCACACCGACTTCGAACGCGGCTTCATCCGCGCCGAAACCATCGCCTATGACGATTACGTCGCACTGGGCGGCGAAGGCCCCGCGCGCGAGGCGGGCAAGCTGCGTCAGGAAGGCAAGGAATACGTCGTCAAGGATGGCGACGTGATGCTGTTCAAGTTCAACGTCTGACGGAATTTAGGCGGGGTCGAACGCCGACAGGATCGGGCACGGCCCCGCCCCGCCCTTCGCGCATTCGCTCGCCAGCTTCTTCAGCGATGCGCGCGCCTGTTCAAGTCGCGCGATTTCCAGATCCAGCGCGGCAATCCGTTCCTGCGCCATGGCGCGCGCCTGCGGCCGGTCGTCCATCCGGTCGAGGTCAAGCAATCGCTTGATCTCGCTCAGCCTAAAACCCGCCGCCTGAGATTGGCGGATGAAGCGCAGTCGCTGCACATCGTCGTCACCGTAATGCCTGCCGCCCGTCGCGGGGCCGGTCGGCGCGGGCAGCAGGCCCTTGCGCTGGTAGAAACGAACCGTCTCTACCCCCACGTCAGCCGCGGCCGCGAGTTCCGAGATGCGGAACGGACGTTTCCCCGCTGCGTTTTCCGTTTGACTCCGTACCATGGTACGCAATGTACAACGCGACTCATGAGCAAACAAGACACCCCGAAAACCGCCGCCCTCTACCGTATGGTGATGGACAAGCACATCTGCCCCTATGGGCTTCAGGCCAAGCACCTGCTGAAAAAGCACGGCTTCAATGTTGAGGATCACCACCTCACCACCAAGGAAGAAACCGAAGCGTTCAAGACCGAGCACGGCGTAACGACCACGCCGCAGACCTTTATCGATGGCCAGCGGATCGGCGGATACGAGGACTTGCGCCGCCATCTGAACCTGCCGGTGCAGGATCCCGATGCCGTCAGCTATCAGCCGGTGCTGGCCGTCTTCGCCATCGCCGCCGGACTGGCCTTGGCGGTGAGCTGGATGATGTTCGGCACACCGCTTACGGTACGCGCGGCGGAGTGGTTCGTCAGTTTCTCTATGGCAATCCTGGCCATGCTGAAGCTGCAAGACGTGACCAAGTTTGCGACGATGTTCCTGGGCTATGACCTGCTGGCGCGGCGCTGGGTGCCTTATGCGCGGGTCTATCCCTTTGCAGAGGCGACGGCGGGCGTGCTGATGGCTGGGCACCTGCTGCCATGGCTGTCCATTCCCATCGGGCTGTTCATCGGGACAATCGGCGCGGTGAGCGTTTTCTATGCTGTCTATATCCAGAAGCGAGAGCTGAAATGCGCCTGCGTCGGCGGGTCGGGCCGGGTGCCGCTCGGCTTCGTTTCGCTGACCGAGAACCTGTTCATGATCGGCATGGCAATCTGGATGCTGTTTACCGCAACCTGACGCCGGTCGGGCACTTTTCGGCGCGTCGCCCGTTCATCCCGCAATACCAAAGGGGATACGAGAAATGGTCGACAAATCCGAGAAATTCAACTGGGGCGTGCGCCTTGGCTACGCGGCGCGCGGGCTGGTCTACGGACTTCTCGGCTATATCGCGCTGACGTCGCGTGACGAGGTTCGCGAAGGCCCTGCCGCTGCTTTCAATCATGTGCAGGACAACCTTCCGCTGGGCTCGGTTATCCTGTGGCTCGCTGCGCTGGGCCTACTAGCCTATGCGATCTATCGGTTCGCATCGCTGCTTTTCGATGTCGAGCACCAAGGGTCGGACAACAAGGGCTGGATGCATCGCATCGGCCACGGGGCCAGCGGCGTTGCCCACCTCGTCCTTGCCTATACCGCCGTGCAATATGCCAGCGGCAGCGGCAGCAGCGGTGACAGCACGCAGGAGGCGGCAAATACCGTCCTTTCGATGACCCTTGGCGGACTGCTGCTTGGCATTGTCGGTATCGGTTTCCTCGTCGCAGGCGTGATGCAGGGCAAGAAAGGCATTACCGGCAGCTTCATGAACCGCGTGTCGGGTGCGGCGCCTTCGTTCACCAAGCCGGTGGGTCAGGCCGGGCACGTCGCCCGTGCCGTGGTTTTCCTCATCATCGGCTGGTCGCTGGTGCAGTCGGGTTTCCTTTCAAGCGGCAACGATGTGAAGTCGCTGGGCGATGCGATCGCCTCGCTGTCCGACAACGGAATGATCTTTACGCTCGTGGCATTGGGGCTGGTTCTGTTCGGCGTGTTCTCGATCATCGTCGCCCGCTATCGCATCATTCCCGACCTTGGGCCGGAGGGTCTGCGTCCGGAATTCCGCTACAATGGTTAACATCGGCACCAATCCGGCTGGCAAGCATGGGCATGGCGCGCTACGCAGCGCGCCATGCGCTATTACGAAGACCTGACAGTCGGTGAGACTGCAAGCTACGGCCATTACCCCATCACCCGCGACGAAGTGATCGAATTTGCCTCGCGCTACGATCCGCAGGATTTCCATCTGGACGACAAGGCGGCTGAGGCCGGCTTTTTCGGTCGGCTGACAGGCAGCGGATGGATGACCTGCGCGGTGACCATGCGAATGATCGCGGATCGCTTCAAGGACTCGCAGCTACAGGTATGCGGCGGTTCGGGCGCAGAGGAACTGGCGTGGAAAATACCCGTCAATCCCGGCGATACGCTGACGGTTCGCGAAACCTTGCTGGGTAAGCGGCGCAGTAAGTCGCGGCCCGAACTGGGGCTCCGCCGTACGCGATTCGAAACGCTGAATCAGGATGGCGATGTCGTGCTGCACATGATCGTTTCCGACATGGTGCGCACGCGCGATCCCGACGGGACCGACTGAAGCTCTATGCGCCGCAACCTACAGTGCCGGTCCGTTCGAACACCGTCCGGCCCTTGGTATCGTGCAGCACCAGTTTGCCGGGATATTGCGTTGTCTCGATCCCGGACTGTTCGCCGTCCGCCGCTTGATCGATGGTGAGTTCGGCGGCAAATTCCTTGCCGTCGTACTTGCCATAGGCCTTCATTGGCAGTTCGGTGCTACCGACATCGGGCGATAGCGTGACGATGCGCTTGTCGAGCTTCACGAACCCATGCTTCTCCTGCGCAAGGAACAGGATCGCGGTGCTGTCCTCGGGCGCAAAGCCGCAACCCGCACCGAACAGGTTGTTCTTCTCGATATCGGTATAGCTGATGCGTTCGGGCTTCAGCATATCGGCGGGCGGCATGTCGTGCATTGCTTCGATCTCGGCCACGTCGGCGGCGTCCTTGGCCGGGTCTGATCCATCTTCGCAGCCCGCCAGCAACACTGCACCCGCCAGCGCGCCCAATGCCATCGCCCTCACCCGCACTTCTCCCTTATTTTCGTCCGAACAGCTTTTCGACGTCGTCCATCGACAGTTTCACCCATGTCGGGCGACCGTGATTGCACTGGCCTGAACGCGGCGTGCGCTCCATCTCGCGCAACAGGGCGTTCATCTCTGCCACCGATAGCCGCCGCCCTGCCCGAACCGATCCATGACAAGCCATCGTCGCCAGCACGTGATCGAGCCGCTCACCGAGCAAAAGCGTGTCGCCGCTTTGCGCAATATCGTCGGCAATATCGCGCAGCAGCTTTTGCGGATCGGCGCCCTTCAGCGCGGCGGGTACCGCGCGAACCAACATCGCGTCCGGCCCGAAGCGTTCGACCGAGAGGCCCAATGTCGCCAGTTTATCCGCCGCTTCCTCGATCCGGTCGCAGTCGGCCTCGTCCAGTTCTACGACATCGGGCATCAGCAGCGCCTGCGACCGCGCCATCGCATCCTCGGCCCCTGCGGCGCGTAGGCGTTCCAACGTCAGGCGCTCATGCGCGGCGTGCTGGTCGACGATAACCAGCCCGCCCTCCGCTTCCGCCACAATATAGGTCAGCGCGATCTGCCCGCGCGCGACGCCCATTGGAAACGTGGTGGCATCGCCCGGTTGCTCGATGGCCTCTTCTGCCGGGGCCTGCGGCGCGAAGCCGTTCTCGGCGAAGATCGCGCTTTCCGTATCGCGCCAGATCGGCGGTGTCGGCGCGTCGACGCGCCCTTGCCAGCCCATCCCGGCGAAAATGCTGCGATTGTCTTGCAAGCTGTCGGGCTGCTTCGGCGGCGTGTTGATCTCGCTCACCCAGTTGCCCATCGCCTTGGGATCGGGCGCTTGCGCGCTGCGCTTGTCGCCGCTCGACAATGCGTTGCGCAGGCCCGATACGATGATCCCGCGCACCATTGCCGGATCGCGAAAGCGAACCTCGGTCTTGGCCGGGTGGACGTTGACGTCGACCTCGCTGGCCGGAACGTCGAGGAAGAGCGCCAATACCGCATGGCGATCCCGCGTCAACATATCCGAATAGGCTCCGCGTACCGCGCCGGTCAGAAGCCGATCCTTCACCGGGCGGCCGTTGACGAACAGGTACTGATGATCGGCCACGCCTCGATTGTACGTCGGCAAGCCCGCGATGCCGGTCAGTCGGATCGGTGCGTCTGCCGGGCCACGTAGAATATCGACCGACACAGAGTTGTCGCCCAACTCGCGCGCCACAAGGCGGCTGACGCGGGTGGACAAATCCTCACCCGGAGCGACCTGGAATATCCGCCGTCCGTCGTTCGAAAGCGTGAAGCCCACATCGGGCCGCGCCATCGCCAGCCTGCGCACGACATCGTGGCACGCGGCATATTCGCTGCGCGAGGTGCGCAGAAACTTGCGGCGAGCGGGCACCTTGGCGAAAACCTGCTCCACGCGCACCCGTGTTCCGGGTGGCAACGCGGCGGGGCCCTCTTCCGCCACAGCGCCATGGTCGACCACGCGCCGCCAGCCTTCCGCACCGCGCGGGCGGCTCTCCAGCGTCATGCGCGATACGCTCGCGATGGAGGGCAAAGCCTCGCCCCGAAAGCCGAGCGTAACGACCTGTTCAATGGCTTCATCGGGTAGCTTCGATGTCGCATGCCGTTCCAGCGCCAGCGCCATTTCGGCGGGCGTCATCCCGCAACCGTCATCGGTCACCTCGATCCCGTCGAGCCCGCCCAGCTTCAGCGCGATGTCGATCCGGGTGCTGCCCGCATCGATGGCGTTTTCGACCAGTTCCTTCAGCGCGGCGGCGGGCCGTTCGACGACTTCGCCCGCCGCGATCCGGTTGACGAGGTTTTCGGGAAGACGTCGAATTACGGGCATGAACGCGGCTCTAGCGACGAACACCGGCTTTTTCGAGGCGGACGGTGTGGAAAAGCGGGTTGAGCCACACGAAAAATTATCCATAGGTCGCCCATTAGGCTAGGCAATCGGCCAGCAATGCTATCCAGTGTGCGAAAGCGCGCTAAAATTTTTTACCAGGGACCCGCACCTTCCATGGCTTCATTCTTTTCTCGCCTGTTCCAGTTCGGCTCTCAGAACATGGCCATCGACCTCGGCACCGCGAACACGCTGGTCTATGTCGAAGGGCGCGGCATCGTTCTGAACGAGCCTTCCGTGGTCGCCATCGAAACGCTGAACGGCATCAAGAAGGTGAAGGCCGTGGGCGACGATGCCAAGATGATGATGGGCAAGACGCCCGACAGCATCGAAGCGATCCGCCCCTTGCGCGACGGTGTCATCGCCGACATCGAGGTCGCGGAAGAGATGATCAAGTACTTCATCAAAAAGGTACATGGAAAGAAGAGCCTGCTGCGCTATCCCGAAATCGTGATCTGCGTGCCCAGCGGTTCGACCAGCGTGGAACGCCGCGCGATCCGCGATGCGGCCAGCAATGCGGGCGCGTCGCAGGTCTACCTGATCCTTGAACCAATGGCCGCCGCGATCGGCGCGGACATGCCGGTGACCGAACCGGTCGGCTCGATGGTGGTCGACATCGGCGGCGGCACGACCGAAGTCGCCGTGCTTTCGCTGCGCGGCCTTGCCTATACGACCAGCGTGCGCGTCGGTGGGGACAAGATGGACGAAGCCATCGTTTCCTACGTCCGCCGCCATCACAACCTGCTGATCGGTGAAGCCACGGCTGAACGCATCAAGCAAGAATACGCCGTCGCCACCGTGCCGGAGGATGGAGAAGGCGAGACCATCCACATTCGCGGTCGCGACCTCGTCAACGGCGTGCCCAAGGAAATCACGATCACGCAGGCCAACATTGCCGAGGCGCTGTCCGAACCGATCGGTGCCATCGTCGAAGCCGTGCGTATCGCGCTGGAAAACACCGCGCCCGAACTGGCCGCTGACATTGTCGATCAGGGTATCGTGCTGACCGGCGGCGGTGCGCTGATCAAGGGGCTGGACGAGTATCTGCGCGAGGAAACCGGCTTGCCGGTGACCGTTGCCGAAGACCCGCTGTCGTGCGTGGCACTGGGTACGGGCCGCGCTCTGGAAGAGCCGGTCTATCGCGGCGTGCTGATGACGGCCTGACACTTACGCAAGGAAAGGGGGCGAGGCGATGGCGCCGCCACATGAGCGCCCGGGACTATCCAGGAAGGGCGGCTTTTCACGAAAAGCGCAGTTCGGCCTGTTTTCAAGCTATGTCGCGGCCATTAGCGGGGCCGCGATCGGCTTTGTCCTGCTCGTCGTATCGCTGATCCACCCGACGGCGTTCGCCTTCGCGCGTGCCGCCGCCAACGATGTCGCCGCCCCGGCGGGCCGCATATCGGCCACGGGGCGCAGCAGCAGCAAGTCGATCATTGATGTCATCTCGGGCTATATCGCGGCGGGCAGCAAGAATGCCCGCATGGAAGAAGAGCTGAAGATCGCCCGATCCAAGCTGGCCGAGGCCGAAGCGGTCGCATCGGAAAACCGCCGTCTTAAAGCACTGCTTGCCGTGCGCGAAACCGATGGACAGGCGGTGACCGCCGCGCGTCTCATCGGGTCCAGCTCTACCAGCACGCGGCGTTTCGCCCTGCTCGGCGCGGGCAAGCGCGACGGGGTTCTGGTCGGCCAACCAGTGCGGTCCGCCACTGGCCTCGTCGGGCGTGTACTGGAAGTCGGCAATCGCACCGCGCGGGTCCTGCTGATCACCGATGGCGAGAGTGTCGTGCCGGTCCGCCGCGTAAAGGGCGACATCGCCGGGTTCGCGCAGGGACAGGCCGACGGCACCCTGATCATCCGGCTGATCGACCTTGGCATCAATCCGCTGAAGAAGGGCGACGTCTTCGTTACTTCGGGCTCGGGCGGGCTGTACCGCCCCAATGTGCCCGTCGCGGTGGTCCGCAGCGTTACCCGCGACGGTGCGGTCGCGCGCATCGTGTCCGACCCGGCGGCCAGCGAATTCGTGCTTGTCGAACCGATCTGGCAACCGATTACAGAGCTGCGGGACCCGGTCTCCGGCGACCAGCCATCATGATCGCCGCCCCTGAGCGGTTTGCGAAGCGAGGCCCGGCATGAGTCTGGGCGGAGATCGCCTGCCCGGGTCGGACCTGTTTACCCGGCGGATCAATCGTGCGCCGTCGCTTTTGCTGGCGACGGCTGTGCCGTGGATCGTCATTGCGCTGGCCTCGCTAATGCCGCTGTCGCCGGTAATCGCCTCGGCCCCGGTGCTGCCGCCGCTGGCCTATCTCTTCCTGATCGGGTGGCGGCTGTTGCGCCCCGGATTGTTGCCATTGTGGGCGGGCGCGCCGCTGGGCCTGATCGACGATCTCTATTCGGGCCAGCCGTTCGGCAGCGCGATCCTGTTGTGGTCGCTGACGATGATCGGGATCGAGCTTATAGACGGATGGCTGCGCTGGCGCGGGTTCTGGCAGGACTGGCTGGTCGCGATGGTGCTGATCACGGCGTACCTTTTTCTTGGCCACGTCTTTGCCGCGATTGCCGGTGGCCGGTTCGATCCGGGCCTGATCGTGCCGCAGCTTCTGATCTCGTTCATCGCCTTTCCGTTACTGACGCGTGTGATCGCGATTCTCGACATTCTTCGCCTGGCCCGTATCCGGGTGCTGGGATGAGGCTGCGCTTCCGAAAAAGGCGGGCCGCGCGCCCGGCCTCTCGTGTGTCTAGCGGAGAGCTGCGTAACCGGTTCGACCGACGCAGCTTCGTCCTCGGCGCGGTTCAGGGCGGCATCGGCGTGCTCCTGGCCGCGCGGATGACATACCTCGCGGTGGCGGAGAACGAGAAGTACGAACTGGCCTCGGAATCGAACCGCGTCGACCTGACGCTGATCCCGCCGCGGCGGGGCTGGATTCTGGATCGCAACAATATCCCGATGGCGTCGAACCGTGCGGATTTCCGCGTCGACCTCGTTCCCGAACGCGTGATCGACAAGGATCGCACGCTGGCGGTTCTGGGCGAGGTTCTCGACCTCACCCCCGCCTCCGTCACCGACCTTCGCGACAAGTTGGATGGCGCGCGCGGGTTCCGCCCTGTCGAAGTCGCGACCGGCGTCGATTGGGAACAGTTCGCGGCGTTGTCCGTGCGCCTGCCCGACCTGCCGGGTGTTATTCCTCAGCGTGGCTTTACCCGGTTCTACCCCACCGGCCCTTCGGTCGGCCATCTGCTCGGCTATGTCGGCACGGTGTCTGCAGAAGAATACGAGGAAGAGAAGAACCCCCTGCTGATCACCCCCGGCTTCAAGATCGGCAAGGACGGGGTGGAGAAGTATTTCGAGAAGGACCTGCGCGGCAAACCCGGCGCACGGCGGGCCGAAGTTACCGCCAGCGGCAAGATCGTGCGCGACCTTGAAACGCGCGAGGACGTACAGGGCGATCCGATCCGCCTGACAATCAATGCCAAGCTACAGGACTATGCCGCCCGACGCATCGGACTGGAATCCGGCTCCGTCGTGGTGATGGATTTAGAGAACGGTGATCTGCTCTGCGCCGCGTCGATGCCCAGCTTCGATCCGAACAGCTTTTCCGACGGTATCGGCCGTGTCGAATGGAAGATGTTGTCGGAAGACGACCATGTTCCACTGCGCAACAAGGTGTTGTCGGGCCTCTATCCGCCGGGATCGACGGTCAAGCCTTTCGTCAGCCTTGCGCTGCTTCAGGAAGGGATCGACCCGGACGAGACAGTCTATTGCGGCGGCGGCCTGCGCGTCGGAAATCGCGTCTTCGGCTGCTGGAACCGTCGCGGGCACGGCACGGTGGATATGGCCAAAGGCATCTACCAATCTTGCGACGTCTATTTCTACGCGATGGCACAGCGCATCGGGATGCAGCCGATCGCCGACATGGCGCGCAAGCTGGGTCTGGGATGGAAGTACCCGCTGCCCGTGGCCAGCCAGTCGTTCGGCACCGTGCCCGACCCGCCGTGGAAGCTGAAAAAATACGGCAGGGAATGGCAGACCTATGACACGGTGAACGCCACCATCGGTCAGGGCTATTTCCTTGTGAACCCCTTGCAACAAGCGGTGATGACGTCGCGCATCGCCACCGGGCGGCGGCTGCAACCCCGTCTTTTGATGACGGCCAACCCCCGCCCTGCCCCCACGCTGGGCATTCCGGCCGCGCATATGGAAACGGTTCGCCACGCAATGTGGGAGGTGGTGAACGGCGCAGGCACCGCCGGGCGCGCACGGCTGCCGCTGGATGGTATCGAATTGTCCGGCAAGACCGGCACGGCACAGGTGGTCAGCCTAGCCTACGGCCGCGGCGGCAAAGGCGTGCCATGGAAATACCGCGACCACGGGCACTTCATTTCGTTCGCGCCCTACGACAATCCGAAATACGCCTGTGCTGTCGCGATTGAACATGGCGCGGGTTCGTCATCGGCCTATCCGGTCGCGCGCGATGTCATGACCTACCTCTTCGACCCGCAAAAGGCGCTCGAGGTGCTGCACCGTTATGAAGAGGAATGGGGCGGCACCGCGCAGGAACGGCTTGCGCGCAAATACCAATCCTACGAACGCGCCTATGGCGGCGCCGCGCCCAAGCCGGAAAGCGGTGCGATCGAAAATGCCGTTGCCGACAGCGCCGGCACGGCCCCTGCCCCGGTCAACGTTGCAGACGAACCGCGCCCCAGCGAAGGCGACGCCGCCGTCCCCGCTGCATCTGCAGAGGCCGCCGCCCCTGCGCCCTCGCCCAGCCCGTCGCGCACGCCATCGGGGCAACAGCAATGAGCGTGCTGCACACCTTGCCCACCACTTTCGGGCGGCAGCCTTGGGGCGTAATCGTTCCTCTGCTGTTGCTCGTCTGTTTCGGCGCGTCGGTGCTCTATTCCGCAGCCGGTGGGCACTGGATGCCGTGGGCGGCGCTGCATATCGTGCGGTTTATCGTCTTCCTCGTCATGGCGTTGGTGATCGCGCGGTTCAGCCGCGATTTCGTGCGGTTCATGACGATCCCGATCTACGTGATGCTCTGCCTGCTGCTGATGGCGGTGGAAGCGATGGGTTTCGTCGGCGGCGGTAGCCAGCGCTGGCTGAACCTTGGTTTCATGACCTTGCAGCCGTCCGAACTGATGAAGCCCGCCATCGTCCTGATCCTCGCGCGCTTTTACGACATGCTACCACCGGGGGCGACGCGCGAGTTTCGTTCGCTTGTCGTGCCCGGCTTGCTGATCGGCTTTCCGGTCGGTCTGGTGCTGCTACAGCCCGACCTTGGGACCAGCCTTGCAATCGTGTTCGGCGCGGTCATCGTCATGTACCTCGCCGGATTGCCGATGATTTGGTTTATCGCTTGCGGCATAGCGGGCGTGATCGCGATTCCAATTCTCTTCTTCGCCGCCTTGCACCCCTATCAGCAACAGCGCGTGATGACCTTTCTTGACCCGGAGAGCGATCCATTGGGTACCGGGTATCACATCACCCAGTCGAAAATCGCCATCGGATCGGGCGGTATTTTCGGCAAGGGATTCGGCAACGGCACACAAAGCCACCTGAACTACCTGCCCGAACCGCATACCGACTTCGTGTTTGCGACGATGGCCGAGGAATGGGGCATCATGGGCGGGCTGTTCGTGCTGTTCGTATTCGGTATCCTGCTGCGCTATGGCCTGCGCGTGGCGCGCGATGCACCTGATCGGTTCGGCCGTCTGATGGCCGCGGGCCTGACGGCGACGATCTTTTTCTATGCCGCCGTCAACCTGATGATGGTGATGGGCCTTGCCCCCGTTGTCGGCATTCCGCTGCCTTTCATGAGCCACGGCGGGTCTTCGATGATGACGATCATGATCTGCGTCGGCCTGATCATGGCGACCGATCGCTGGGGCAAACGCGACGTGCGTGGCGGGTTCGAATAGGCGTTTCGAAAAAAGCGGAAGAACCCCCTTCCATCCCACGCACGCGCCGCTATATGGGGCGCTCCCACGGCGAATCACCCCTTTCGGGATGGCAGCCGTATCGCTGTTTTCGCGGCGAAGTGGACGCATAGCTCAGTTGGTAGAGCAGCTGACTCTTAATCAGCGGGTCCTAGGTTCGAGCCCTAGTGCGTCCACCATTTTTCTTCCTTTATAATCAAGAGTTTACGTCGAGGCCGGCAACAAGCTTGAGCCGCGGACGGCTCTCACTGTGACCATTTTTGTGACCTGGGCTTTCCAGCTTTTCCGGGCAGTTAGACTTTTTCGTGTCTGTGACCGGATTAATCAGCGGGTCTGTGCCCGGTAAAATCAGCTGGTCGGCATAGGGCTGGAGATGCTTCACCGACATGTGCGCATAACGCCGCACCATCGACTCCGATTTCCATCCCCCCAGCTCCTGAAGCACCCAGGTGGGCACGTCATTCTGCCGGAGCCAGGTCGCCCAGGTGTGCCGCAGATCGTGCCAGCGGAAATCCTCGATCCCGCAGGCCTTCAATGCCGCACGCCAGGTCCGCGTATTCGCATTGGCAAGGCGCTTGCCCCGAAATGTGAACACATGAACCGGATGCTTGCCCTTCTGCCGCCGTAATACGCCAAGGGCCGCCTCGTTCAGGGGCACGCCGAGCGCCTCCCCGTTCTTGGTCTCGCCATATCCGATCGTGACGATGCGCCGGGTCATATCGACCTGATCCCATCGCAGATGGAGTATGTTGCCCTGACGCAGGCCGGTCGACAAAGCGAACAGCACCACCTCGCGCTGGTGTTCAGGAAGCCGACCCATGAGCTCGGCTGCCTGATCATGGGTGAGAAACCGCACCCTGACCCGACCACTGCGCGCATAGGTCTTGAACGCCGGCACATGCGCGATCCATTCCCATTCCCGCATCGCCTTCCGGAAGATCGCGCGGATGAGCGCGACATAGAGATCCTTGGTGCGATCGCTCTTGCGGGCGAAATGGCGCGATATGAGCCGGTCGATCATGTCCCTGCTCACCTGATCCAATGTCTTGCCACGCAGATGTTTGGTGAACCACCGGATCCGGCTCACGTCGTCCCGGTAGGACTTCTTGTGTGCCTTCTCCTTCAGCCACCGCAAAGCCGCCTCGTCCCATGTCCGTTTCGGCTTCTGCTTCAGCCTGGCAAGGTCCCACAGCTCGGCCTTCAGCTTGTCGTGAAATTCGAGCGCCTTCAGCCTGTCGGTCGTTCCAGTAGGCGTCTAATGAGCGTTCCGTCAGGTGCTGTGAGCTTGACGTAGTATTTTCCTGCACGTTTCCAGAGTGCCATAATGCCTCCTTTCGTTGGGCACCTGACTGCATTCGTGCAGGCGCAGCGTAGCCCGAGCGAATCCAGGCGACAAGTTCGCCTTCCAGAAAGCGCCACTGGCGCCCGACCCGGGCCGCCGGAATGCGCCCCTCGGCCAGCAGATTGCGGATGGTATTGGGGTGCACCTTGAGCAGCGCCGCCGCTTCCCGGATGGTCAGAACGCGCTCGGCTCCCTCGCCCATGGTCAGACCTGCAGCACCAGCTGCGCGGTCATGCCTTCAGCATCGGGGAACAGCATGGCGCTGAGCGGACAGAGGGGATCGTCGATCCGCACCCGCCAATATTCACGGGGAGGCTCGGTGCGTGACAGGCGCTCCCAGGCATCGCCGATATGCTGCCAGCCCAGCATGACCCGTAACGCCGGGGCGTTTTCGCTGACCCTATTGTCGTTGGGCACGAGACGGATTGCGCGCTGGATGGAGAGGGTGTGGATCTCCCCTTCCCATCCGCCCTGCTTCGAGCGCCGCAAGCGGCCGATCGTCCGCTTGCGCGTCATGTCCCCGCCTCCATGTCCTTGCGCGCCTTGGCAAAGGCCCGATCACTGGCCAGAAAGCTCTCGAGCATGGCGGGAACAAGGTCCGCCACTTCGGCCTTGTCGCCGTAGGTCCGGTTGTAGATCGTCACATAGTCGCCGAGCGCATGGGCGAGATCGGGCGTAATGGTGATGGCCAGTTTGACCGGCGTTCGGTCGGGCAGTTTTGCGAGCTTGAGCATCGCGGCTCTCCTTGTCTAGCGAGCGCCCGCCCAGGGCCGCAGCACGATGTCCTTGTGGACGATCACGCGCAGCGGCCATCCGGGACGGACGGTGATGGTGGGCTGGATGTTGAGGTTCTTCGAGACGATCTGCTGACCCGCCTGATTGGCGGATTGCTGGGTCGATTGCCGGATCGCGCGGACAAGATCGCTCTCGTCACTGCCGAGCGTGAGTTCGGTGCCGACGCCCAGCAGGGTCGAAAGCGCGACGCCCTTGAGCAATTGCCAGCTATGGAAGTCGACCTTGTCGGCGAGGCCCGCATAGCCCGCGCTGTCGGTGGCGGGCAGATTGTCGATCTGGACCGAGCTGCCGTCGGGCAGGATGATCCGCTGCCAGACCAGCAAGGCGCGCCGCTGGCCGAAGGCCACGACGCTGTCATAGCTGCCGATCAGACGCGAGCCTTGCGGAATGAGCAGGATACGCCCGGTCACGGTATCGAAGACCGGTTCGGTCACTTGCGCCACAACCATGCCCGGAAGGTCGGAATTGAGCCCCGTCATCAGGCTGGCAGCGATCACACTGCCGGCCATCAACTGATAAGGCGATGCCGGAGTCTGCAGCGCATGAGCGTTGGTAATGCCACCCACCGCCTGGCTCCCGACAAAGTCGAGCTTGCGCTGCTGGTTGTTCTGGTCCCGCTCCGGATCGAGCGCGAGACGCCCCGCCTGCTCGCTCTGGCCTGGCGCTGCACTGCCTGTGGGAGTGCTATCCGCACCTGTGACCGGCGCCGCTGCACCCCGCCCAGACGACTGGACCATGACGCCTGCTTCGCGGGCCTGCGCCGCCTGGCTAGCGATCCGCTGACGCTCAGCCTCGGCGGCCTGCTGCTCCATGCTCATGGACGGCGGCATGGCACCCCGATCGGTTGCCGGATCGACGCCAAGACCGCGCTGGTGCTCCAATATCGGTCGACCCAGATCGCCGGGCAGCGGATCGCCCAGCACCGGAACACCGGGCGGCAGCTCGCCATAGGTTCCTGGCAAATTGGCGACGGCATCGGCGGGCGTGCGCCGGTCCGCGACAGCCTTCTCGTCACCGGTGGCGACAACCTGCAACGTCTTCGGCCCCAGCGCCATCCAGGCGACACCGGAGATGGCGAGCGAGGCGCAAGCGGCTCCGCCGATGATCACACTGCGCCGGAATCGGACAACACGCCGTGGTGCGGCGCGCAGGACGAGCTTTTCCGCACTCAGCTTGGCCCGCTCAGGCGGGAGCGCTGTCGGCTCCCCATCAGGACGTGGTTCCGGGCCAGCGTCATCCTTGTCGGGACCGCTCATGGGCGTGGCCTCCCCTGCGCCGCATCGGTGCGGGAAATGCGCACGACAGCCTGCGGGTCTTCGCCAAGCCGCAGCTCGGCGGCGCCGAAGAGGCGATCGACGATATAGTGATTGCCGCTGACACGGTAATTGACCAGCTGGCTTTGCCCGAGCGGCCCGACCACAAACAGGGGCGGCGCTACTCCCTGGTCGAGCCGGGCCGGAAACTCGATATAGACCTTGTTGCCATCATCCCATGCCCGGACGGGGCGCCAGGGCGGATTGTCGCCAGTAATGGCATAGCGGAAGCGCAGATTGGTGAGCGCGACATTGTCCACCACCGGCCGTGCTTCCTCGGCACGTTCGTTCTGCCTCTGCAAGGCGAACAGGTGATCTTGCGGGTAAGTCCAGCTGATCGCCGCCATCGCGGTCTTGTCAGTGCTTTCGAGCGCCAAATGATAGGCGCGCCGGTCGGTGGTAATGACCATATTGGTCGCGAGCCCCGGTGCGAAGGGCTTGACCAATATGTGCGCCCGGGCGGTCTCACCGGCGCCGCTCGAGGTATCACCGATGACCCAGCGCACGGTATCGCCTGCCGAAACCGCCACGAGCTTTTCGCCGGGTTGGAGCGCGATGTCGCTCACCTGCTCCGGGGCTGCGTAAAGCCGGTAGAGCGCGCCGTCGGTCCAGGGGTAGACCTGCACCGCGTTGATATAGCCTGCGCTCGACGGTTCGCGCGTGGCCGCACGGTTCGCCGCTTCAACCCGTGCCGTAGGAGGCCCGACCTCAGTCCTGACCGATGGCAGCGGGAGAAGCTGGCCTGGCAAGGGTAGCGGCACGGGTGTTTCGACGATCTCGACGGGCTTGGCTGGTTCAGCTTCAAGCACGGCAGGCCGAAACTGCGCGCTGTCGAGCGCGATTGCAGGCGGCGGCGTCTTCCCGGCGCAGGCTGAAAGCAGCACCATCACGGGAAGGGACAGGGAAAGACGGGCAATCATGGACGGACTCCTTTCTGTTCTGGGTCGGCAGCCAGCGGGGGCGCGGCGGCAGGGACTGCGGGCACAGCAAGGTCAGATGCTTGCCCCTGCTGCGGAGACAGGGATGGCTGGCCATCGAGTTCGCGGGCCCAGTCGATCGCATTGACGAACAGGCCGAGCGGGTTCTTGCGCAGGGCATCAGCCGTTTTGGGCGGCTGCATCGTCACAGTGAGCATGGCCGTCCAGCGCTCGGTCTTGGCGAGGCTGCCGCGCTCATAAATGCTCTCCGTCCATTTGACCTGAAAGCTGCTGTCCGAAGTGCGCACAACGCTCGTCACCTGGACCGAGACGCTGCGCCGGCCGATACCGGCGAAAGGGTCGTTGCTGCGGGCATATTCGTTGAGGAAGATCGCCGCGCGGTCGGTGGCGAAATCATAGGCATCGAGCCAGTTGCGTTTCACCAGCACCGGATCGGTCGAGACCGAGCGGACATTCGATATGAAGCGCCCCAGATGCCAGGCGACCTGCCCGTCCGTGGGCTGGTAGTTCTGGATTGCCGGGGCGACGCTGCGCGCTTCGCCGAGACGATCGACTTCCACCACATAGGGCGCGACGCGGCTCTGCATCGACTGCCAGACATTCGCACCGATCAGGATGCCGGTAAGGCCAAGGCAGGAAAAGGCGAGAAACCGCCAGTTCCGGGCCTGGACACGGGCCGAGCCGATACGCTCATCCCAGAGCTGACCGGCACGCTGATAGGGTGTCTCGGGCTGGGGCGTCACCCCATAGCGTTGGATCGATCGCTTGAAGATCATGGGGTTTACTCCTTCTCGCTGAGGTTGGGATTTGCGCCGCTGCCGGGCCGGTCTCCGTCGCGCAGCGCCTGCATCGCCATGTGCCGGCGATGACGGGCGGTCTGCTCGGAGCGCAGGTTCTGCGCCCAGGCAGGCATGCCGGCAGGCGATGTACCCGCCCCGGCCACCGGCCCTGTGCCGGACGCAGGTGATGTCGATGAGGTTTGCCCGGCGTTCCAGGCGACCTGCCGGCCCTTCTCCACACTGGATCGAAGTGGGGTTGCGATGCGCGAAGCGGCCGCTCTCGCGCCTTGCGATGCAGCGCCTCCGGCAGCGGTGGCCAGACCGCCAAGGCCGGCACCGATGCTTGCGCTCCCGGCGGTTTCCTGACCAAGCCGGTAGGCGCTCGAGGCGGCCGATCCCATCGCGGTTCCGGCCCGGATCGCGCCCATGCCACCCCGTCCCGCCATCATCGCGCCGCGCGCACCGAGCATCGCCGCCCCGCCGGACATGATCGCAGCGCCTGCCACCGTGCCGACAGCGGCACCGGCACCAAGCTGCGGTGCGCCGGAAACAAGGCCCGCTGCAATGCCGGGACCGAAGATGCCAAGGCCGAACAGGGTGAGCGCGCCCATCAGCAGGCTGAGCGCCTCGGCAATGTCCGGCTCGCCACCGACGAGCGCGGTCAGTTCGTCGAAGAGATTGGTGCCGATCGCGACAATGACTGCAAGCACCATGACCTTGATGCCCGCCGAAACGACATTGCCGAGCACACGTTCAGCCAGGAAGCTGGTCTTGTTCCACAGGCCATGCCTCAAGGGGACAAATCCAGCTATACTGACAAGCAGAAGCGGAAAGCCGAGCATATAGAAGAAGGATACGAGAACAAAGGCGTGGGCCATGAGGAGGCCGAACGTCGGGCGTGGGCTACGGTAAACAAGGAATCCGGCGGAGGAAACAAATCCGGATCGGGGCGCGGCAAAAAGGACAGCCACGAAAGTTCACGGAAAGGGGGCAAGAAGACTGGTTCGAGCCAGAGCGATGATAAGCGGTCAAAAGCAGCGAAGAAAGGTTGGGAAACACGACGTAAGAATGGCAATGCCTGAAATCTAAACCGCCTCCTCGACCGAACGCACCTCGTCAAGGAGGTCCTTCATTTCCGCGCGAGCCGTATCGCTTCGGACGCTCCCCGGCGTGACTTTTAGGCAAATCGCGCATTTGACTCCGTCAGGACGAAACTCAAGCTCAACCGAATCCAACCCCCTCCCTGGGCGCAACAGACCTGACCCCATGCCTTTTCTGGTCGGTTGTTTCACCATGGGGCCACCGGACTCCTTCCATGTGATCGCCACCTGATCGTCGGAATGGGCACCCTCCCAGGTAATGGTCACGTTACCATCGGAGTTCGAAAGAGAGCCGTATTTGACGGCATTGGTGCACAACTCATGTAACGCAAGCGCCAGGGGGACGCAGGCCGCATTGGGAACCTTGAGTTCTGGACCTTCCAGTCGGAAATTTCCGTCAGATCGAAATGGGTCAATCGTCAGACTTACGATCTCGCCTATCGACTGAGAGTCCTGTTCCCCGCTTGTTACAAGTTCGGTGGCTTTGGCCAACGCGTTAATTCGTTTGGAAAATGTGGAAAGGAACTGATCCGGCCCCGAGTGTCTAAGGGTGCTGGTGGCGAGAGACTGGATGACTGTCAGCATGTTCCGTACTCGGTGCCGCAATTCCGCGTTGAGCATTTCTTCGCGATCTCTGGCTGAATGTTCCGCTTCGAGCAGCTGTCTGACAATGTGTCCAACGTTAATGAGAATGCCGCATGAGATCGCAAAAAGTCCTGCCATGATAAAATCAGAGAGCTCGAAGTCCCAAACAGGAAGTTCGGGTCGAAAAAGCCGATTGGCGATGATCGCTGAAAATATCGCGGTCAAGGTAGCCGATCGCCAACCCAGAAACAGCGCCGAAAGAATGACAGCCGGAAAATACGTGACGAACGGCACGCCTGCCTCGCCACCATCAATCACCAGTCGCATCGCCGTAGGAATTATGACGGATGCGGCCGTCCAGAGAGCGACTTCAGCTCTTGATTTCTGACGCAGGATGGCGCGCTCGACTGTGGGAAGTCTGATCACTTTTCGTCCCCTCCGCGCCCGAGGATTATCCCGATCCGCGTGGCGAGCAAGACGTTTCTGCGTCTTCGGGTGCAAAAGTGGACTTACTCGCATCACCCGTCTGGATCGAAGAGAAGGGTAGGTTCGATCGAAATGTCGGCACATGTCTAATGAGCGCCCTCAACCCTCGGCTTGAGGGCTCGAATCGGAGATTCCCAGTCCATCTGCAGGTCGCCCAGTGCTAAATGGAACGATTTGCTGCAACACGCTTTCAGATACGCGGAAGTGCACTCACCCTGCAATTGCTTCTTCGATGAGGTCCAACGCGCTGTCGATCGCATGTCTCCGAACCCGATCCCGTCCAATCGGGCCAAAATGCTTTTCTCGATGACGCAGGCTTTGACCGCGCGCGCAGGCGAAGTGCACAAGCCCTTCTTCGTCTCCTTCTCCACCGGGACCCGCAAAGCCGGTGATTGCGATAGCGATACTCGCTCTCGATCGCCGCAACGCGCCGCCGGCCATCGCCTCGGCAACCTCTCGGCTCACTGCGCCGAAGTTTGTCACCAATACCCTGTCGATGCCCAGAAGATCGCACTTGGCTTGATCAGAATATACGACGAAGCTGCATTCAAAAACATGGCTCAAGCCCCGCAAGTCAGTTAGAATTGACGCAAGCACACCGCCGGTGCAGCTTTCGGCCGTTGCTATCGTGAGCTCATGCTGTTTTAGGGCTTGCATTACCCTTTTTGCCCGGCTCAGCTGAGCGTCAGAAGCAGCAATCATCGCGCTATCCTTGCTCCTCTCCACTCGGCAACGCCGGTCGTACCCAATCCAGCAGGATCCTACCCTGGCCGTTGCCAGAACCAATCACGATCGAGAGCGCCATGGCCATCTGCCTTCGATTTCGACTTCGAGACTAATCGACAAAAACGTCCGGATCAGAACGATTAATCCAAGTACCATCGCGTTTCTGAGTGTTGGCTCAATCGCCACAGTGCGGATGATATCCGCCGCGACCAGTAATTCCAATCCCGCCAGAATTGACCGTCCAAGCGTGCGGCGGAAAACCGGTGTCAAAGCGGATTGAGGTTCCTGCGAATAGCTCTTGCCGGCGATCAGGATTACAGCGGTACGGGCAAAAGCTACCAATGTACCCGTAATGATAACGGCAATACCCGCCAATTCAAACCAGCGCGCCGCCCCTGTTGCTATGGTCAACATGATTGGATCTGTCAGCATCAAACGATAAAATGAACCGCCATGCCGCTCGGTTCCCCTCAGAACACCATCTCACGATATCTCTTGGAAACTTTCGCGGCGTTCGATGCTTAAAAATATGTGACCCGACAGATGACAATCATCTCCAGCCTACTGGCCGTGGTACTTCTTATCATCTGGCTGACGAACGTCATATTGCATACGCCGGAAGCGGAGAGTGATCAGGCCCGAGGTCCGGATTCCGGCCTAAATTTGTCCGAATGAAATGAAAGGCAAACCCGCAGGGGCAATGCCGCAGCGTGCTTGTCTAGTTTACAGGAACTTATCCTGTGAGCGTCCGGCGAAGTTGAGGAACGGTTTCGCTCTCCGACCGTCATTCATAGTGAAGATTACACCGAAAGGCATTCGCAATGGGCCAGTATGAACCTAAAGATTCGGGTGAAGTCACCCGCAAGCCCCTCGACAAGTTTAAAGAAGCTGCGAAAACCGGCACCGGCAATAGGAAGCCGGTAAACCAGACAAGGGCCCGTACCGAATTGGAACAGCGCTCGAGCAATGAGCCGGTTGAAACTGATGTCTCGCAGGGAAGTGAGCTGGCAACCCGCGGTTCCAGCAGGCAACGCTGATGTTTCGATCGAAAAAGGCTTCGCTGAACCCGCAAACCGACGATCCAAGTCAAAATAGCCAGCTTCACAATGCCACCCGCAAACAGGGCGTGGTGAAGCCTGAAGACTATCCCGAAAAAGATCGGAGGAAAGGGAGCATCACACAGAACTCGTAATCGATCATTGTTCGAGCGCGCAAATTAAGGCCCGAGCTGACCAGGTAATGCTCGATCAAACAAGCAGCCAGATGCCTGCCAACAGAATGAATGATCCAGCCCCGACCACCACTGCGACAATGCGAAGATTCATGCGTCGGACAGGTTCAACGGCATGTGCGTCAAGCTTTTCCAGCAATGCTCGAGAATTGCGTTCCGCAAGGTAGAATATGGTTATACCTGCTAGGATGAAGCATGTGGAAATAGCGCGGGGCAGCCAGGAGGGCTCCATTTTTTTCAAAAAGGGCATGGAAGCCCAGTCCAATACCAACTGAAGCAAGCCCGGTTCTAACCCATCCCGCAAACGTCCGTTCGTTTGCGAGCAAGGTCCGATCCTCCGCAAGATCGGTCTTACGCTCGGCATGATCATCTGGAAGGTTATCGTCAGCCACTGATCAGGACCCCTAGCGAGATTTATGCCGATAGATCAGTCTCACTCCACTTCGCGGCTACCAAGCCTGCGCTTCATTGTCCGCACACTCATCCTATCCAAAAGCTCAGGCTGTCATTTCCCAAGGTGTCCGTCGTCGAGACATTTGGCACAGATCGGGGCGTGGATTAGCGAAGAGCGGGCCTCGTCTGGGGTTTGATGTTAGGCGGCGAGCTTGCGGTGAAGCAAGCGGCGATGTTCGATGGTCTTTCGCTTGATGGCTTCACGGCGCTTGATGATGGCGGGAGCCCTGCCGAAGTAGGCGTCTGCTGGCGTCACGTTGTTCAGGCTCTCGTGGTAGCGCTGGTGATTGTAGTGCTCCACGAACGCCTCGATCTGGGCCTCGAGGTCGCCGGGCAGGAAGTAGTTTTCCAGCAGGATGCGGTTCTTCAAGGTCTGGTGCCAGCGCTCGATCTTGCCCTGGGTTTGCGGATGCAACGGGGCTCCGCGCACGTGGCTCATCTGCTGGGCCTCGATGTACTCGGCGAGTTCGCCCGCGATGTAGCTGGGGCCATTGTCCGATAGTAGCCGGGGCTTGTGCAGAACCGTGGCGCTGTCGCAGCCCGATGCCTTGAGGGCCAGGTCCAGTGTGTCGGTGACGTCCTCGGCGCGCATGTTGGTGCACAGCTTCCAGGCGATGATGTAGCGCGAGTAGTCGTCGAGCACGGTCGAGAGGTACATCCAGCCCCACCCGATGATCTTGAAGTAGGTGAAGTCGGTTTGCCATATCTCGTTCGGCCGGGTGGTCTTCGTGAGGAACTGGTCAGCGGCCTTGATCACGGTGTAGGCCGGACTGGTGATCAGATCATGGGCCTTCAACAGGCGGTAAACCGTGGCTTCCGACACGAAGTAGCGTTTCTCGTCGGTGAAGCGCACGGCCAGTTCGCGAGGGGAGAGTTCGGTCGCATCAAGCGCCATCTCGACGATCTGCGCGCGGATATCTTCGCCGATGCGGTTCCATACCCGGCTCGGTGCCGAGGGGCGATCCTCCAGCGCTTCAGGGCCGCCTTCGAGAAAGCGATCATACCAGCGGTAGAATGTCCGGCGAGGAATGCCGAGCTTGTGCAGTGTGTGCCTGGCGGGCAGGTGTGACTGTTCGACGATCTTGATGATCTCCAGCTTTTCCGTGGCGGGGTACCTCATTCGTCGTCGCCCCCATCCGCGATCATGCTTTTTTTGAGCAGGCGGTTCTCCAGCGTCAGGTCGGCGACGCATTCTTTCAGGGCACGGGCTTCGCGGCGCAGGTCCTGGACCTCGCCCGTGGTCGCAGCACGAGCGGTGTCGCCCGCGAGCCGGCGTTTTCCGGCTTCCATGAACTCTTTCGACCAGGTGTAGTACAGGCTCTGGGCAATGCCTTCGCGCCGGCACAGCTCGGCAATGCTGTCGTCACCGCGCAGTCCGTCGAGCACGATACGGATCTTGTCCTCGGCCGAGAAATGCCGCCGCGTCTGTCGGCGAATGTCTTTCACCACGGCTTCGGCAGAGGCCTTCGTCGGCGATTTTCGCAAGGAGGGTTTGGGCTTCATCTTCGTTCCTTCGTCACTACGACGAAGCCCAAACCCTCCTTCAATCTCAACACCTAATCTGTGCCATGGGCGCTGACGCCGGACACCCAAGGCTCTAACATCGGTAATCTCGATTTTAGCATATTTAAAAAGCTTTCGGACCAGTGAGAGGCATCGGTTCGTTCCACAACTTCGAGACATTTTGCATGGCGTTCTAGCCGTTCACTCAAGGGCATTGTGAAGGCTGCATCAATTGCTCTCGCAGTCTCATCGATATCGTAGGGGTTTATCAGCAACGCATCTGTCATGTCCTCGGCTGCCCCCGCGAAGCGCGAAAGAACAAGGACCCCAGGATCCTCGCGATCCTGCGCAGCGACAAACTCTTTAGCGACGAGATTCATTCCATCAGCCAGGGAGGTGACGAGACCACAGTGCGAGAGCCGATAGAGACGCCCGAGCTTTGAACGTGGAACCGAACGATTGATGAAGCGGATAGGCGTCCAGTCAAGTTCTGCAAACTGCCCATTAATTTTACCGGTCAGGCCTTGGAGTTCATCTGTGACTTCCTGATACGCAGAAACCTCCTGACGTGTCGGCGGAGCTATTTGGATTAGGCACGGCCGGTTCTCGCTGTCACACGATTCAAGATAGCGGCCAAAAGCCTTAAAGCGGTTCGGCAAGCCCTTGGTATAATCGAGGCGATCGACGCCGACAGCGAATTTCTCAGGCGCGCCGCTCGACCCGAAAGGGTTTGATCCATCGCGTTGCGCCTCGGTGCGGAACGCCGCGACATCGATGCCGATTGGGAAGGAGCGCACGGTCGTTATTCGATCGCCAAATTTGATGGAGCCGTCGCTGAGGAGTTCGGACCTGTGATCGCGTCTCGCTTATCTTGAACTCGCTTTCGTGCGATCATGTGCCAATCCCGCAACCCGCTTGGATTACGAAGGCGATTGCATGAATCTCTCTTTCGGTCGCAATTCGCTGGTCATATTTGCCAGACCGTGAGCAAGCCAAGGCTTGGCCGTGATCGATCTACGTGACATGGTTTGGCTCCGAGGATTGCCCCTTAGGCATGCTCGCGTAGTTGATGGCGAACGGGACTGCTGCACTGTGCGCGCCAATCTGACTTCTGGGATAAGGGCACGACCGTGTCGCGAAAGGGGGATTGAATGCTGGGAAAGCGAGCCGAGATCGATAGCCTGGGCGCGGTCGACGTGCCAGCGGACTGCTATTGGGGAGCGCAGACGCAGCGAAGCCTGATCAATTTTCCTTTTGCCAAACACGAGCGAATGCCGTTGGAGGTCATTCACGCTCTGGCGACCATCAAACTGGCCGCGTCGCGCGTCAATCGTGTGCATGATTTGCCTGCAGATCTCGCCGATGCCGTGGAAACCGCCGCCCGCGAAGTGATCGCGGGGCAGCATGACGACCAGTTCCCGCTGCCGATCTGGCAGACCGGCAGCGGGACACACAGCAACATGAACGTCAACGAGGTGATCGCCGGACGCGCCAACGAAATCCTTACCGGATCCCGAGGCGGCAAGAGCCCTGTGCACCCCAATGATCACGTCAACAAAAGCCAGTCATCCAACGACAGTTTCCCGACTGCAATGCATATCGCCACCACCCTGGCGGTTACGGATCGCCTGCTTCCTGCCCTGGATCGGCTGCGCACGGCGCTGGATGCCAAGGCACGGAGCTGGGACACCATCGTCAAGATCGGCCGAACGCATCTTCAGGATGCAACCCCGCTCACGCTCGGGCAGGAATTTTCCGGCTATGTTGCGCAGCTCGACGCCAATCGCATGGCCATCGACTTCGCTCTCCGGGAAGTCAGGTTGCTGGCGCAGGGCGGTACGGCGGTCGGCACGGGGCTAAATGCCCCCGATGGCTTCGGTGAGGCGATGGCGTCCGAATTGTCCGATTTGACCGGATACGACTTCACGCCCGCTCCCAATCCGTTTGAGGCGCTTGCTTCGAACGATGCTTTGGTGCGACTGTCTGGCGCGCTTGGCGCGCTGGCCGTCGCGCTGACCAAGATCGCGAACGATATCCGCTGGCTCGCCTCGGGACCGCGCTCGGGCCTAGGCGAACTGAGCCTGCCGGCCAACGAGCCGGGAAGCTCGATCATGCCTGGCAAGGTCAACCCGTCGCAGTGCGAGATGCTGACGATGGTGGCGGCGCAAGTGATCGGCAACCAGCATGCAGTCACCATCGGCGGCATGCAGGGTGCATTCGAACTCAACGTGTTCAAACCGATGATCGGTGCTGCGGTCATTCGCTCGATCAATCTGCTCGCCACTGGCATGGCAAGCTTTGCCGAACGGTGTGTCGAGGGAATCGAGCCCAACCGTGCACGGATCGCGCAACTAGTCGACCAGTCATTGATGCTGGTGACGGCGCTGGCGCCCGAGATTGGCTATGACAAGGCGTCGAAGATTGCCACCCACGCTCATGCCGAGGGGCTCACCCTGCGCGAGGCGGCGCTGGAACTCGGGCTGGTGGACGAAGCGACTTTCGATCGGCTGGTGCGGCCGGAATACATGACCTGAATCGGCGAATGCAAATCAGGGGTTCTCGCCGTGATCGGCTTCAAGCAGGTCGTCGGTTACTTCCCATCAGCATGGGATCACTACCCGCCGCGAAGATCGCATCGCGGAACGAGTTGCGC
Source organism: Croceicoccus naphthovorans (assembly GCF_001028705.1). NCBI lineage: Bacteria > Pseudomonadati > Pseudomonadota > Alphaproteobacteria > Sphingomonadales > Erythrobacteraceae > Croceicoccus > Croceicoccus naphthovorans. The sequence goes on from NZ_CP011770.1 coordinate 1,787,983, forward strand.
GTGACCAGCTCGCCACAGGCCATGCCGCCACCGGACGCCTCGCGCCAGCTGGCCGCGTCCGGCTATTCGGCAACACCGACGAAGCAAATCTTGTCATCGTCCTGGGACCGCGCGATGAAGCCTCGAACCGAGGCTTCCATACTTCCGCCTGATCAGCTCGTTCCCCCGCCGCCATGCCGAACGGAATTGTTCTTCCTTTTCGGGGTGAACTTCCCAGCGGTATGCCGCAACGATGGTTCCATCGCATGATCAGCGATAGGGCACGAAATCGCCGAGGAACACGACGCCGGTTGTGAAGCCAAGGGTTCTGTCCACGGTGCGAACGAAGTCCTGTTTACACAACTGGCCGCCAGTGCGCTCGATGACGAGCACATCCTGGGTATCGAGCGAATTGTCGGGCCTCGCGACATAGATCGTGTCGCCCGCATTGTAGACTACGGCGGTTTCGTCGATCACTGTGAGGCGATTGTCGGCAAAAGCAGAAATGCAGCTTTGCGGCTCGCCAGCAGTTCGCCCAGCGAGCATCTCGGCGAGGCGAGCCTCGCCCCTCTCGGCACTAGCCCCTATGGTGGAAGTCGCACAGCCGGACAGTGCGACCACCGCCAAGGAACTGGCAATGGCGGTGGCGAACGGGTGTTTGGCGGGAGATGTCATTGGTTTTCCTTCCCTGCCGACAAAGGGCCAAGATGCGCTTCGTCGACAATTCGGTTGCACAAGAAATGCGCTTGGTTTCGATCTCTATTATCAGGCCACGATCACACCCATCGCCAACGCAATGCACAGCGCCGCACCTCCAAGCAGGACAGCGATCGCGACCAGCACTTCTTGCTTTGAATGACGTGCGCGTGTGTCAGAGGCGACCAGATCGGCTTTGCTCTCAAAGGCCGATGCAAGGCTGTTCAGGTGAAGCACGAGCCAGAAACCGGCCGCCAGCGAGGCGACGAAGCTGCTCGCAGCTGCAATTCCAATAATTGTGATCGACATATTTCGTCCCTTTTCAGAGAGATGTGGACGATAATATTTCAACGCACTTGGGCATGAATTGTTTCGAATTTGCCTGGATTCTCTAGCATCCATTAATCAGACATATCGAGACGCGATACCATTAGGCCCTACCCCGGCAGTCTCCAAGGTGCCTCGCGCTATATGTCGGGTATGCGCCAGTGCCGTCAGTCCGAATTAGACCGCCGGATTGGTTCGGTCGCTTGTTCTGTTGTCACAGTCGGGTCAATGCGCCAGACGGTGTTGGAAACATCGTCGGCAATAAACAACGCGCGTCTCTCCCGATCATAGGCGACGCCCACAGGCCGCCCTCTTGCATGTCCGTCCTTGAGAAACCCGGTGGCTACATCGATGGGTTTGCCCGCTGGCCTGCCATTCGCGAATGGCACGAAGACCACCCTGTAACCCGAGGGATCCTTGCGATTCCAGCTGCCGTGCTGCCCGACAAAAGCGCCTTCGGTAAATGGCTCGCCCAGCCCGCCGCTCGTCGTAAAACTCAATCCAAGTGCTGCCACATGAGAACCAAGCGCATAATCCGGGCGGATCGCCTTTTGCACGAGATCAGGACGTTGAGGCTGAATTCGAGGGTCAACATGCTGTCCATAATAGCTGTATGGCCATCCGTAGAATGCCCCTTCCCTGACCGAGGTCATGTAATCCGGCACGAGCTGCGGGCCCAGTTCGTCGCGTTCGTTTACAACCGTCCACAACGCGTCGGTCCACGGATTAATCGCAAGTGCGGTCGGGTTGCGTAAGCCGGACGCGAAAATGCGACTGGCGCCGGTTTCGGGATCGATTTCCCAGATGACGGCACGGTCTTCCTCCACATCCATACCGCGTTCGCCGACGTTGCTGTTCGATCCGATGCCAACATAAAGTTTCGAACCGTCCGAACTGGCCGTCATTGCCTTGGTCCAGTGATGATTGATCACTGCGGGCAACTTCGTCACCTCAACCGGGGGGCCAGATGCCTGTGTCATGCCATCAGTGTATTCGAACCGAAGCAAATTTCCCTGATTGGCGACAAAGATCGAACCATCCACAAACGCGAGTCCGTAGGGAGCATCCAATCCTTTGGCGAAAGTTGTTTGCAAGTCGGTCTGCCCATCGCCGTCCGCATCGCGCAGCAGGGTAAGGCGGTCACCGCCCTCAACCGGACTTTTGCCTTGGCCTTTGATCCACCCGGCGATGACATCTTTTGGGCGTACCTTCGGCGCCTTGCCGCCCGACCCTTCCGCGACAAGAATGTCGCCGTTCGGCAGGATCAACAGCTGTCGCGGGATTTTCAGATTTTCTGCGATCGGTCGGATTTTGAAACCGTCGGGGACCGTCGGCAACTCGCCATTCCATCCCGCAGGTGTCGGAATTTCCATAGCTGGAAGCAGAGCGTCGTTCTGTTCGGGAAGGTCCGGGTTCGCACCGGTCTGATCAAGCGAGGGATCGCTGGATGAACCGCATGCGCCGACGGTTATCGCCAAGGGCAAGACAGAAAGGAAAAGCCTGTTCATGGGCGTTCCTCCCGTTGCTCGATACTCCCGTAGGCGATCACGGCTGCAATCAGGGCAAGCACCGTGCACACAGCGGAAAGGACCAGCCCGGTCATCCCCACTGAATGCCAACCGTCTCGCGCATGATGAAAAGCGTTGACGACGCCGGTTACGAACATCGCCGCGACCACAATGAGATAGAGCAATCCGCGCCCCCGCGCGTGCCGAGCATGTCCGAAAAACAGGCCCAGCACGGCGAAGAGCAGCAGGATCCCGGCAAAAAGATCGGCCCCGGCTATCAGCCACGATGCAAAGTTCGTCCACTGGATTACGGCGGTGTTGTAATAGGCGATATCCGCCAACCATGCGGAAGGATAAAGCGCCACCGGAAAAGCCAAAACGATGGCATGCAGCGTGTTGGTAAAAGGTTGTTTTTGCAGGTTGACGGTGCGGTCCATCGACTGCCTCTTCTCCTGTCCTCCCGCATCCAATCTGGATGAAGCGATTATCTCCCTCTCACCCTCTAACCCACGACTGCGGGTAAAGTGCCGAAAACAATTGCTGCAAGCGAGAGGCAGAGAGAGCCGACCGCTATAGTCGGTCGTGGCCGAGGCAGTCGAAAGGCCAGTATGCCCATAGCAACCACGGCAAGGCAGGCAGCGATCAGCGCGATTCCGTTTGCAGTCGCCGTTCCGGGAAAGACGAGCGCCGCGCCATATGCGAGGATGAAGTGCCCTGCCCAAATTGCAAAAGCCAAGACCATCGTTCGATAGATCAACCGATCGTTCGGATTGCGTAACTCAGCCACCGGGAAATATCCGGGGGACCAGTGTGAAGGCCATGCCCTGTATTGCGCAATACCCTATGAAGCGCCCGACGATGTCCATAGTCACATTGGTCGGCGTGGTCATGATGCCGCGAGCTTCGCGAAAGGCCAGGTAAATGGCCATGATAATAGCCACCGCCACGACCTGACCCTGAAGCACGGACAGCATGAAAACTGTTGCCCCCATCCCGCTTGCAGTTGGATGCAGCCCGCTTTCCAGCCAGCCGTTTACGTCCAGCCAGAGCGCGCCGGTCAAAAGCGCGGCGGCAACAGCCTGCATGATCCACGGAAGGTCCTCTGCCAACCGGCCACTGCGCAATGCCAGCACCCGCCTACCGCCCCAAGCGGCAAGGAGTGCCAAGGCTTCTACCGCCAAAATGACGATGGTTTCGCCCAATGGCGGCGGGGCCCGCCAGACCTCGCCGTTGATCCCGTAGAGATAGAAATAGGCGAAGATCGCCATAAAGCCGATCATTCCGACAACGACCAGCAGCGTGTTGAGCGCCCACCAGCCATGGCTCTGCGGACCGGTAATCGCGATCGGCACTTCGATGCCAGCCCCGATATCCGCCCTGTCCTGCTTGATCGGCCGATCGGTTTCCCAGACCCAACGCAGCGTGCTGACCACGGCAACAAGGCCGCAAAAGATGGCGAAAGCATAAGCCTGCACGGTAAGCGAAAGAAAAAATCCGGCCGTGAAGATTGCCGCCGACAGTGGCCATGCAGACGGGCCCGGCATCAACTGCACATATTGCGGCTCTGCCAATAGCGGAGAGGTAATCAGTGTTTCGCGATGCCCGGTTGCGGAATTTGGCAGGAAGTATCGCCCTTCGGCAACTTCGCGCGGCAAATCCGGCCGATCCCATAGCGGCTCACGCGACGTGATGACAGGAATCGATCGGGTCGAATAAAGGCCTGTCGGCAACCATTCCAACGTGCCGCCCCCATAGATATTCCCCACGTCGCTATCGACCGTAAAGCGAAACCGGCGGGCGCAATCGACCAGAAACAGCAGGATGCCCGCCGCCATGACAAAGGCACCGATCGTCGAAATCAGGTTCAGCAGATCCAGATCGCGTCCGGGCATATAGGTATAGATGCGGCGCGGCATGCCCATTAGACCGGACAGGTGCATCGGAAAGAACGTGATGTGCAGCCCTGCGAACATTAGCCAGAAGACCCAACGCCCAACCCGTTCGGACAGGGCGCGGCTGCTGGTCATGCCGTGCCAGTGGTAAAATGCGGCAAACATTGGAAACACCATGCCGCCCATCAGAACGTAATGAAGATGGGCAACGATGAAGTAGGTATCGTGAGCCTGCCAGTCGAAAGGCACCATCCCGACCATCACCCCGGTCAGGCCGCCCATGGTAAAAATCACCACGCTGCCCACCACGAACAGCGCAGGCGTGCTCCAGCGGATCCTGCCACTGGCCAGCGTTGCGATCCAGCAGAAGACCTGAATGCCCGCAGGCAGGCTGACCGCCATGCTGGCCGCAGAGAAATAGCCAGCCGAAACGCGCGGCATGTCCGTGGCGAACATATGATGCGCCCACACGCCGAAACTGATAAAGCCCGTGGCCACCAGCGCCAGCACATTCAGGCGATAGCCGACAAGTTCGGTTTGAGCGACCGTCGCTACCATCATGCTCATCAAACCTGCAGCGGGAATGAAGATGATGTAGACTTCCGGGTGACCGAAGAACCAGAACAGGTGCTGCCACAAAAGCGGATCGCCGCCGCGCGTCGCGTCGAAAAACGGCCAGTTAAACGCTCGCTCTATCTCCAGCAGCATCGTGCACAAGATGACGCTGGGAAAGGCCACCACGATCATTACCGCAAAGACCAGCATGGCCCACGCGAACATCGGCATCTTGTCCAGCGTCATACCGGGCGCGCGGGTTCGCAACACCCCGACGATGATCTCTATCGCCCCGGCAATGGCCGAAATCTCGATGAAGCCGATACCCAGCAGCCAGAAGTCGGTGTTGATGCCGGGGCTGAAAGCAATCGACGTCAACGGGGGATACATGAACCACCCGCCATCCGGGGCAAGCCCGACCAAAAGCGAGAGGAAGAACATCGTTCCGCCGACGAAATACGCCCAGTAGGCGTAGGCCGAAAGCCGGGGGAAAGGTAGATCGCGCGCCGCCAGCATCTGCGGCAAAAGCATGATGCCGATCGCCTCTACCGCAGGAACCGCGAACAGGAACATCATCACCGTGCCATGCATGGTGAAAAACTGGTTATAGGTGTCGACGCCAAGAAAATCCTGCATCGGCGCAGCAAGCTGTATCCGCATGCCTAGCGCCAGCACCCCCGCCGCCAGGAAGAAGCCGAATGCCGTGACGATGTACCAGAATCCAACGTAGTTATTGTTTACAGCGGTCAGCCGCCGCCAGCCCTTGGGCGAGGCCCAGATCCGCTCCAGATCGCGGACTTCGCCATCGGGCCGGGCCTCGGTCGGAAACCGATCGTAGAGCGCGTGGTCGAACCCGGTCTCCGACTTCACTTCTGCAGTTCCAGAAACGCGGCGATGTGGCCAATATCCTCTGCTGACAGAACGTAATAGCTCGGCATGCGATTACCCGGCTTGATCGACTGGCTGTCGCCGATCCAGCCCATCATCGTGCCTCGATTATTGGGCAGGATGCCGGCGCCAAGCGAACGGCGAGATCCAACATGCGTGAGATCCGGGCCGGCCAGTCCGTTAGCCTCGGTCCCGGCGATGCGGTGACAGGCTGCGCAGCCACTCTCCATGAACAGCCGCATGCCGCGCCGGGCATCGTACCGTTCCAACGTTTCCGGTTCCATGGGATAAGCCGCTGCATCGCCGGGATAGGGCATCGCGTCAGGCGGGGCAGTCTCGGCAAGCATCTCTGTGCGGGCGACCCGCGTGGTGCGATCGTCGAACCACGCCTGCCAATCCGACGCTTTATGTGCGATCGCGACAAAGCCCATCAGCGCATGTTGACTTCCGCAATATTCGGCGCACAGACCGCCGAATTCGCCGGCGCGGTCGGCTTGCACCCGTAGCAAAGTGCGCCGACCCGGGATCATGTCTTTCTTGCCCGACAGATGCGGCACCCAAAAACTGTGAATCACGTCCGCCGCTTCAAGTTCGAGCACGACGGGCACCCCGACGGGTAAATGAAGTTCGTTGGCATCTTCCATGACAATGTCGCCATCGGCGTTCAGGTATTGCACCCGGAACCACCACATTTCACCTGTTATGCGGATGCGCATTTCATCGCCTCGGATCGGCTGGGTAAGACTTGCGGTCAGGGTAAGACCCCAAACGAGCAATCCCAGCAGGACCACGCCCGGAAAGGCGATCCCGCCGATCCAGATCGCGCGCTCTCCGCCGATCATAGCTTTTATCTTGGGCGATCCCCTCACCGCGAGCCACAGCGCGGCGCAAACGATGGCCGTAACGACCAGACCCATGCCAAAGAGCGCCCAGGCCAGCGTCGTCACCTTGTCGGCATATGGACCAGCCGGATCTAGGACCGGCGGAGGCCAACCCCACAGCGCGTCAATCATGGTCAAGACCGTAAAGATAGGCGGCTATATCGACCGCTTCGAGTTGCGTGATGGGCGTCGCGGGCATCGTGCTGTCGCGCTTGACGGCTGGAGCATTGCGAATAAAGGCGGCCAGCAGATCGGGGCGATTGGGCAATTGTCCGGCGATCATCCCGACATCGTCGAAGCCTTCAAGCGATGGGCCGAGCCGTCCCTTGGGCCAGGCGACACCCGGAATCTCGTGACAAGCGGCGCACCCTGCCTCGTTAATCGCCAACAACCCACGTTCCTGTGCGGCATCGTCCGGCTCGTAACGCGAACCGACCGGATTCTTGCAGGCGGAAAGGAGACCCAGAACCATCGCACTTGCCACACCCGCCCTCTTCATCGCTGCAAAGCGGCCCATTCGATCGATTTCGTTGGGGTGATCCCGCAAACCCGCCATCAAACCGGAACCGGTCAATCGCCTCTCCGTTCCCAAGGTTCATGCGCCGCGTTTATAACCTGACCCTCAGATCGGTGGCCTTCGGACCATTTCTATGCCTTGCTGCTTGCGGTGCCGCGCCGGTAGCAGACCCGTTCGACGACACGGGTGAATTGATTGCCCTGTCCGGTGCCGATGCCGGGCCGGAAGCGGCGTGCCACACGTGTCACGGGCTCGACGGCGTCGGCGATGGCGCGCTGGTGCCACGTATAGCGGGCCTGGACGCAGGATACATCGTCCGCCAACTGGGCTTTTACGCAGATGGTCAGCGCATGCATCCGCAGATGTCGTGGCTGGCCGGAAAGCTGGACAGCGCGGAAAGGCTCGCGGTCTCAGCCTATTATGCACAAATGCCCTTGCCGCCTGTAAGCCGGGTGGGTTCAGCCCCCGGCTGCTCGACGTCGATGGCAAGGCTTTATCGGGAAGGCGACCCGGATCGCGGCCTGCAAGCGTGCGCAAGCTGTCATGGATCACAGGGCCAGGGCGTCGGTCTCGGGAACCCATCCCTGACAAATCAGAGTGCCCGCTATATCGCAGAGCAATTGCAGCGATGGCGCGACGGTCGCCGCTATGGCGATGCGATGGGGGCGATGCAGAAGGCGGCTGCCGGTTTGCGCGAAAATGAAATCAGACCCCTGTCGGATTATATTGCCGGTGGTCCGGTGCCTCCGGATCGTCCTGAATTTCAGGAAGAATGCCAATGACGGTATCGTCGCGGTCCCAGAAGTGATGTTTTAACGCTGCACCGACGTGAAGCGGAACCAGCGCGGCCAGACCGATCACGCCCAGAACGTGCAACCATTCTGCCCAATCCAGAACGCGATACTGCCATCCCGGCGACAGGGTATGAAATGGCATGGGTGGGATCGGCACGATGCCCGCGAGACGCAGCGGTTCCACCGGCTGGATTGCCGACCACATCGCCCACCCACTCAACGGTAGCAGCGCGAAAAGACCATAAAAAAGATAATGCGTCAGATGCGCCGCCTTGCTTTGCCAGCCGGGAGCATCGGCATCATTGATCGGATCCGGTATAAACAGCCGCCAGCCAAAGCGCAGGATGGCAAGCAGCAGGATCGACAAACCGATCTCACTATGCAGTTCGTAAGCATCCAATTTGTCGCCGCCGACCGGCCTGCGCGTCATTATCCAGCCCACCCAAAGCTGAAACAGGACAAGCGCGGCCATGATCCAGTGGAACCAGACCCCAATGGGAGAATACTTGCCCGCATTCGTGTAGCTGACCGCCCATTTCCGGATAAGGTTATGCAGCTTCATGGATCGCCTTGTCGCCGAACATGCGGTACAGCAAGGCAAGCGCAGCCAGCAGGTAGATGGCGCTGGCGGGTGCCCACATGATGATGCCCGCCATCTGCTGATCGTCTAGCGGGCTCCATCCCCATGTCTGCGTGGTGAGCCAGTGCGGCGCGTACATGGCATTGGGGGCAAAAGTCAGCAACGCGCCCAGCGCACCCATCGCGACCATCGTTGCCAAGAGCGACAACACCGCCGCAGGTGCGGCCGCCTGCAAGACCCTCGCCCACCAGATCGTCGCGGTCCCCACGATCGTCAGTTGCATCGCCCAGAACACCGCATCGTTGCTCATCGCAGCGGCATAGGCCGGGGGCGCGTGCCACAGCCAGAAGGTCAGCGCGTGAATTGCGGTTATGACCGGAAGACCGATACCTAGACGCGTTTTGTCGAGCCGGAACGTCGCCACTGATAGTGGAGCCAGCACTGCTGCCAGTATGAGATCGTGGATGACACGAACTGAAAACAGGGCCGATCCAAGCGCACAAAAAGGGCTGATGTAAAGGAAACCTACCAAACCAAGAACTGAGATGGCGGAGCCACGCCTGACCCTTGCACGAGAGATCTGCAAGGCCACAGCCGCCACCCCAAACGCGATAAGAAGAACGGGATCGAGGTTCCAGCGTTCGAGCAATGCCGAAGGCACAGGTGCGGCTCCACAATAAGGGATCCAGGCAAGCAAGCGCATTCCTTTTTCGGCAACCGAGTTCAGGGAATGAAAACATTAATCGGGGTGCTCGTTCCCGCCTCAGACTAGCCTCTTTTTCACATTCCGTCTCGCGGCAAGGGGTAGCTGACCTGTTTCTCGGGTAGAGCAAGGACCATCAAGGCGATGGTTTCGTTGTAATCTCGAAGGAGTTAGCCATGACCGAAACCATCGATATGATCCACGAGGACGCGCTTCCCGGCCACGAAAGCGCCTTGGAACCCAAACCGGATTGGCAGCCGCGCTATCCGGGGTCCGGCCGCCTAAAAGGTAAAGTGGCTATCGTAACCGGAGCGGACAGTGGCATCGGCCGCGCCGTGGCGGCTCTTTACGCTCGTGAAGGCGCAAAGATTGCAATCGTCTACCTTCTTGAAGACGACGATGCCGAAAAGACCAAAGCGATCGTGAAGGACGAGGGCAGCGAAGCGATCTGCATCAAGGCGGACATTGGATCGAAAGACGCTTGCAATACCATCGTCGACAAAACTCTGGAGGCGTTCGGCAAGATCGACATTCTCGTCAACAATGCAGGGGAGCAGCATCCCGACGACGACATAGTAAATATCACCGAAGAGCAATTGCGACGCACTTTTCAGACAAACATTTTTGGCATGTTTTTTCTTACCCAAGCTGTCCGCCCGCATCTCGGCAAAGGTGCGAGCATCGTCAATTGCACCAGCGTTACGATGTATCAGGGCAGTGCATCCCTGCTCGATTACAGCTCGACGAAGGGTGCAATCACCGCATTCACCAGATCGCTCAGCGAGAACCTCGTGGGTGATGGCATTCGTGTGAACGCGGTTGCGCCCGGTCCGATCTGGACGCCTCTGAACCCGTGTGGAGGTGCAGACAAGGAAAAGCTAGAGCATTTCGGGGAATCGACGCCGATGGGCAGGCCCGGCCAGCCCAACGAAGTTGCGCCGGCATTCCTGTTCCTCGCCTGCGAAGATGCAAGCTACATGAGCGGGCAAGTGCTGCACCCCAACGGCGGCGTAATCGTCAACGGCTGATCCAGGCTTTGAGGTTTCGGGCGCCGTTTTCCAGTTCGGCCCGGAACCCGCCCTGCCTCATCCGGTTGGGTTTCATGACATGCAACGACGCGAGGTACGAATGGCAGATGAAAGCGCGGAATGGTGGCAGGGAGCAATCATCTACCACATTTATCCGCGCAGTTTTCAGGACTCCACGGGGAACGGGATCGGCGATCTTCGAGGGATAGAACAGCGGCTGGATTACATCGCGCAGCTGGGTGTTGATGCCATTTGGATTTCACCCTTCGCCAAATCGCCGATGCGTGATTTCGGCTACGACGTTTCAGACTATCTCTCGGTCGACCCGCTTTTCGGCAGCTTGGAGGATTTCCAGTCTCTGCTGAAGGCCGCGCATGATCGCGGTTTGAAAGTAATGATGGATCAGGTTCTGTCGCATACTTCCAGTGAACATCCGTGGTTTCTGGCAAGCCGGGAGGGGCGGGGCAACGCCAAGGCGGACTGGTATGTCTGGTCCGACCCGGCACCGGGCGGAGCGCCACCCAACAACTGGCTATCCGTATTTGGCGGTTCGTCCTGGCAATGGGAGCCGCGCCGGGGGCAATACTACCTACACAACTTCCTGCGCGACCAGCCCGATCTCAATTATCACTGCGAGGACGTGCAGCAAGCTGTACTGGACGTGTGCCGGTTCTGGCTTGAAATGGGTGTCGATGGCTTTCGCCTCGACGTCTGCGCATTTTATTTTCATGACCCTTCGCTAATCGACAATCCTCCGGCGGAAGCACCGCAAGGGTCGCACTTCATGTTCAACCCCTATTCGTTGCAGGAACATCGTCACGACATCGCGCAGCCAGAAAACCTGCAGTTCCTTGAAAAGCTGCGGGCGCTGGCCGACGAATACGATGATCGGGTGCTTCTGGGCGAATTGCATCAAAGCGATGGCGAGGCGCTCCATCACGCCTATACCGGCCCGGATCGCCTGCAACTCGCCTATGGCTACTGGTTGCTCGGTGCCGACGAACTAAACGCGGAAACAATCCGCAAGACTGCCACGGACTTGCGCTTCGGCCCTGATGATGGATGGCCTTGCTGGGCGCTGGACAATCATGATTTTCATCGTGCGGTCTCACGTCTGGGCGTGGAGGAGAGCCCCGACGCAGCCCTTATCGCACTGATCGCCCTAACCTGCATGCGTGGTGCAACCTGCCTGTATCAGGGATCCGAACTCGGCCTCCCGAACGCCGATGTTCCTTATGAAGATCTTCTCGATCCTTACGGCCGCGAGTTCTACCCCTCCTTCATCGGTCGCGACGGTGCGCGTACGCCGATGCCGTGGGATGCAGAAAAACCCCATGCTGGCTTTAGCGAGGCAAAACCATGGCTACCCGTCACCGAACCCCATCGTCGACTATCGGTGCGGCAACAGGAAACTTTACCCGGATCGACCCTTAATCGGATGCGCCGTTTTTTGAACTGGCGCCGGGAAATGCCTGCTCTTCGCCTAGGTGAAATGCGCTTCCTCGACGTTCCCCAAGACGTACTTGGTTTTGTCCGGACATACGATGGGCAAAATATATGCTGCTTGTTCAATCTTTCGGCGACTGACGTTCCGGTCCCGCTGGATTTGATTGACTGCGGCGAACAGCTACATGGGCACAGCTTTGCCGCCGTATTGGAAGACGAGGTTCTTGTCGTTCCCGCCCACGGCGCCTGGTTCGGGGCTTCAAGCTGATGCGGCCCGGTCGCGAAGCGTTGATCGCGGAAGCGATGTTGCACGATCCGAGATCGAGCCACGCTGATGCAGAGTGGTGGCGCGGCGCCATGTTCTACGAAATCTATCTTCGCAGCTTCAAGGACAGCGACGGCGACGGGATCGGCGACCTTAAGGGCGTGCTGGACAAGCTCGATTACGTTGAGAGTCTGGGGGTTGATGGTCTGTGGCTGTCGCCTTTCTATCCCTCACCTCAAAAAGATTTCGGCTACGATATCACCGACTTTTGCAACGTCGATCCCATGTTCGGATCGATGGGAGATTTCCTGGATTTGATTGGAGCGGTTCATGACAGAAATCTGAAGTTGCTGATCGATCTGGTGCCGTGCCACACCTCGGAAGAGCATCCCTGGTTCCTGGAAAGCCGGTCAGGTCAGAAAAACGCCAAAGCCGATTGGTACGTCTGGGCTGATAGCGCGCCGGATGGCGGGCCGCCCAACAACTGGCTTTCCAGTTTTGGTGGTTCGGCTTGGAAATGGGATCCGCGCCGGTCCCAATATTACTACCATCCCTTTCTGACCTGCCAGCCTGCCTTGAACCTGCGCAACCCCGACGTGCTGAAGGCTATTATCGGTGTGTTCGAATACTGGATGGAACGCGGCGTGGACGGTTTCCGGCTCGATGCCGTACAATGCCTCTGCTGCGACCCTTGGCTCAGGCCCAATCCCCCTGCCCCCAGTGGCGAAGCGAACATCATGGTCGGCGGCGGCCCCAACAATCCCTTTCGCAAGCAATTGCATGTATTCGATCGTGACGTGCCGGAAGCGATCCCCATTCTGGAGGCAATGCGCGATGCAGTGCGCAGCTATGAGCCGGAGCGTGTGCTAATCGGCGAACTGGCCGATGTCGATTCCAGCAGGATGGCCGTGAAATATACCTTGAGGGGAGAGCGCCTGCACGCGGTCTATGACTTCGACCTGATCAACGCCGCAAAATCGCTCGACGATTGGCGTGACCTGCTCAGCATTCGAGCCCGGTTCATGGCGTCCGGTTGGATTATGAACGTCTTCACCAACCACGATTCGGTCAGGGCTGTCTCCAATCTCACATTGTTCGCCGAGGAAGAAGGTGATCGCGCAGCTGCGGCAAAGTTATTGCTTTTCATGCAGTCAACCCTACTGGGCGGCGGCATCATTTTCCAAGGCGAAGAACTGGGTCTGCCCCAGCCAGAGCTGGAGTACGAGGATTTGCAAGACCCATGGGGCAAGAACCTCTGGCCCGATTTCGCGGGCCGCGATGGCGTGCGCACGCCGATCCCGTGGACCCGGTCGAAAACAAAGGCCGGCTTCACCACCGCCAAAAAGGCGTGGCTGCCCGTACCGCCAGAGCACTCTTGCCTCTCTGTATCGGCGCAAAACTCAGACGAAAATTCGGTCCTGAATTTTTTTCGATCACTGATGGCGTGGCGGCGGAAGGAGCCTTTGATCCGTTGCGGGGATGAACTGGTCTACGATGTCGATGTTGCCCCGGTGATTGCCTATGATCGCTTTGATAAGGCCCGCTGCCTGACCTTCGTCGTCAACGTAAGTCTCGATCAGCGATGGTTTCCGACTGACGACAGCGACGAACTTATTGATCTGGACGGTTGCGTCACCAAGAAATCCAAGCATGGCATCGAGCTTCCACCGCTCGGATTTGCGATCATCCAACGGGGCGAACGGGCTGGAACCGTTGAAAGAAGCGTTTTCAACTGACCGGTCGAGAAGTGAAATCTTTTCTCACTTCCAGATAGCTGGCCGGATCGCCTCTCCTTTGTTCGATTGCTTGAAAGAGTGACTTGGCAGATCGTCAGAGCGTTCAATCGAGCGGTAAGACTTGCCACAGTTCCACGCCTGCATTTTCCGTGCGGCGAATTTTGCATAGTTCTCTCTCACCCTCCCAAAGCGTCGCCGAACGGTCCGGTGCTTCTCGATGAGCATGGATCAAAGCACCAGCGGCATCCTGAGCGTCGAATTCAATTGCTTTTCCCGGCTCCCCATCTTTGCCATCGAAAACAAGCATGTAATGCATGAACTTGACTCCTTGGTTAGTTTAGAATTCGGAAAAAATATGCCGACTTTAGCTTAATCATACACAAGCGATGGACCCGCCCCGCCCCCACGGCACTGTGAGGACCGGAGCAGATCGGTCTCAGATTGTCAGTAAGTCATCCCATAATACGAATAGACCGTATTCCCGTAATCGCGATCCCATTCAGGCTCGCGATCACGCTCGTAAGAGGGGGCATCGGGTAGACGAGACTTGTCGCTTTTGAGGGTGTAACCTCCCTCGTCGACGTCATATTCGAGAGCATCCCAAGGGACTGGCCGATATTCCTCTCCCATGCCGAGGAAGCCGCCGCAGCTCATAACCGCGTATTCGACGCGACCGTTCCGCTTTCCAAGCATGACATGAGATATATGGCCGATCTTGTCGCCATCAGAGGCGTGGACGGTCGTGCCGTCGACTTTATCGGACGCGATGAGGTTATGAGTTTCATCGCGATCTGTATCCGCGTTTCTGCTCAATGTGTCAGTTCGGTCTTCCATGGTCTTTCCTTTCAGGTGTGACATCTCCCGTGCCAGATCATATTCCAGGAAGCCTTCCGACCCTGCCCTAACCTAGGACAAGATTCACTGGCGAAGCCGCTGGACCGTTTTTGAGTCGAGATGAACGGGCTGGAACAACCATCTTGGACGACGAAGGGGGTGCGATTATTGGGTGACGTGACCCCCTGATTTTCCTCCAATTTGGATTAGAGTCCGGCCCTTACAGAAGGACGGACGAGATGAAGAGAACGAGGTTTTCCGAAGAGCAGATCATCGGTGTGCTGAAGGAGGCTGAGGCGGGTGCGAAGACCGCTGACCTGGCCCGGCGACACGGAGTGTCGGAAGCGACGATCTACAACTGGAAGTCGAAGTATGGCGGGCTGGAGGTGTCCGATGCCCGCCGACTGAAGGAGCTCGAGAGCGAGAACGCGAAGCTGAAGCGGTTGCTCGCCGATGCCATGTTGGACCAGGCCGCGTTGAAGGATCTTCTGGCAAAAAAGTTCTGACGCCCGCCGCCAAGCGGGAAGCTGTCGCTCATCTCCAGGCCTGCCACGGGATGAGCGAGCGGCGGGCGTGCCGTGTCATCGATGCTGATCGCAAGAGCGTGCGTTACCGTTCCACCCGGGACGATGACGCCGATCTGCGTGAGAAGCTGCGCGAGCTGGCCAACCAGCGTCGGCGGTTCGGCTATCGCCGTCTGCACATCCTGCTGCGCCGGGAGGGGATCATGATCAACCGGAAGAAGACCCAGAGGCTCTACCGTGAGGAAGGGTTGGCGGTCAGACGACGACGCAGTCGCAGGCGTGCTGTGGGCACGAGAGCACCTGCTCCGGTGCTGGCGCTGCCGAACCAGCGCTGGAGCCTGGACTTTGTTCACGACCAGATGGCTTCGGGAAGACGATTCCGGGTGCTCAACGTGGTCGATGATGTGACGAGGGAGTGCCTGGCAGCGGTGCCGGATACGTCGATCTCCGGGCGCCGTGTCGTGCGCGAACTGACTGAGCTGATCGCGCAGCGTGGCAAGCCCGGCATGATCGTCAGCGACAATGGCACCGAGCTCACCAGCAATGCGGTGCTGGCATGGTGTGGGGAGATCGGTGTGGAGTGGCATTACATCGCACCGGGAAGGCCAATGCAAAACGCTTACGTCGAGAGCTTTAATGGCCGCATGCGGGACGAACTGCTCAATGAGACTTTGTTCCTCAGCATGGCTCACGCCCGCGTCGAGATCGCTGCCTGGGTGGAGGACTACAACCGGGAGAGGCCGCATTCTTCCCTCGACTACGACACCCCGGCGGCGTTCGCCGCCAAACTGGATAAGCAATGGCCAGCTTCGCTACGCCCTACGGGCTCCGCTACGCAGCCCATTGCTTCAACCGCGCTCATGCGCAACAACGCGGTCCGGCTCTAATCCCAGCTGGGGGAAAGCTGGGGGTCACGTCATCATCAACCTTACCTATTGTAGGATGAGCAGCAGAAAAATTATTTCTAACATCCCTGCACTGACTGAGCATAAAATAGCCAGTTTCTGATATTAAATTTAGCTTTAAACAAAGATCTAAAAGCTCGCTGTCACGAAGATCTAAAAGCTTCTTCTCATCAAAATCCTTGTCGATAATTTGCGGAACAATTGTAATGCCAAAACTTCGCACTTTTTCGCGAAGCTGAATGACTGCAGCATTCCAGGCGTAATTTAGGGGACCTATATACTTGTGTGACCCATTGACTTGGGTCTCATAAACACCTATAAATGGGGCATCGAAAGGGAAAACTCCGATGCTCAAGTCCTTCAACAGCCTGATCCAGATGATGGAAGCCATCCCCGACGAACAGGCGGCGATTGACCATTTCACGGCAATCCGTTGGAAGAACGGCGCATTTTGCCCCCACTGCGGTTCGACCCGCGTCTATCACTTTTCTGACAAGCGCAATCACAAGTGCGGCGACTGCCGTAAGCGGTTCTCGATCCGCGTCGGCACGATCTTTGAGGACAGCAAACTGCCACTGCGCAAGTGGTTGCTGGCGATCTGGCTGATTACGTCGCACAAGAAGGGTATCGCCAGCACACAACTCGCCAAGGATATCGGTATCACGCAAAAATCCGCGTGGTTCGTCACTCAGCGCCTACGCGAAGCGATCCGCACGCAATCCTTCAACCGCACCCTCAAAGGTGAGGTCGAGGCTGACGAGACATTCGTGGGCGGCAAAGAGAAGAACAAGCACGCTTGGCAGCGCACCGGCGGTAAGCAGGGCGGTAAAGGTAAGATTGCGGTTCTGGGCGTTCTAGAACGCGGCGGCGAACTCCGCACGACGATTACGCCGAATATGGGTGCGAAAAACGTTCAGTCTGTTATTCGCGAGCACGTCGAACCCGGCGCAAACCTTATGACGGATGAGCACGGTTCGTTTGTCGGTCTCGCCCGCGACTACAATCACCATCGCGTCAATCACAGTTCCGGTGAATACGTTCGCCACTACATTCTGCATTCCAATGGCATCGAGAGTGTGTGGGCGCTGTTCAAACGCCAGATCGTCGGCACGCACCATTGGCTTTCGCCCAAGCATTTGAGCCGCTATCTCGGTGAAATGACATGGCGCTTCAATCTGCGGGAATTGGACGAAGGCGACCGCGTGAATGCGCTGCTGGCACAGACAACCGGACGCCTCACCTATAAGGAATTGATCGCGTGACAAACGGCAATAAGCGCGAGAAACCGTTATATCTCGATATGGACCCGGACGAGGCCTTCCAGAGATTCTTGCAGACTGATCCCAAGGAATTGAAGGATCGCATAGACAAGAAAAAGGCCCCGCCGAAGCGGGGCCAAGGTGATGATGGGAAGGCAAGACCGAAGTCTAAACCCAATGACCGACGCTAGGGCCTAAGCCGGGAAAGAGCGCCAGTGTGCGCGGACGTGCTCAACACGACCAAAGCGCAGACGGAAGTAGGAGCAAACCCACACCATCGCATTTCTCTTGCTGTTGGCGAAGGAACATGCGATTCTCAACATTACCACGTGCGAGATCACAGCGGTTCCTCCGCTGGGTTGAGCCAGGGGCCGGCCTTCGGGTCGGCCCTTTTACGTTCCGGCTATCGTTACCGGACCCGCTTA
Organism: Croceicoccus naphthovorans; assembly: GCF_001028705.1. NCBI lineage: Bacteria > Pseudomonadati > Pseudomonadota > Alphaproteobacteria > Sphingomonadales > Erythrobacteraceae > Croceicoccus > Croceicoccus naphthovorans. The sequence goes on from NZ_CP011770.1 coordinate 1,805,725, forward strand.
GACATCTAACATCGCACGCACCTCCGATCTGCCGGTTCCCGTTGCAGGACTCCGCAGAACATATGGAGCACGGCCCGGTCGCAGAGTCAATCCGCTATAAACCGTTTCTTCCACAGATGGAAGTTTCAGTAGCGTTTCTCTGGAATTTCGTGTATTTGACCAGAATTCCAATGAGGAGATGCAGCATGGCGCGGATGAGGAGCCCTAATTACCCGAGCCTTTCAATTAGGCAAGCCATTGATATGGTGTCTAAAATCTATCGAACTGAGCGAACAAATGTGATCACTCGGGAGGATGCCGCTAAATCTATGGGTTATTCAGGTCTTACTGGCCGCTCAATGACGGTGCTTGGCGCACTCATTCATTTTGACCTCCTCTCCAAGGCTGGCAAGGGTGAAGTGCGCGTAACTGAGACCGCAGAAGAAATCCTGCACGGCATAACGCAGGAAGAAAGGGATTCGGCGACACTGAAAGCGGCATTCGCCCCCCAGTTGTTTCAGTCCATCCATAGCCGCTTCCCCGATGGAATCCCGAGCGAGGGCACCATCAAGTCATTTCTGATGCGCGAAGGCTTTTCCGACGCTGCCGTTGGACCCGCGATCAACGCTTTCATGGAAACATACCATGAGGTGGAGAATATTCGAGAAAGCGAAAGTTATGGTGGTGGGGCCGATGAGGCCCCAGATTCTCCTGCACAGACACAGGAGACACCAATGCAACCCGCAGCCGATACGCCAACACCTCCGCCGCCGCCCGCCGCTGACGACTTGAATAAGATCAACATGGATATTCGTGGCGATCAGGTCCTGATCAGCGGTCTGCTTGATGCGAAGGGGCTAGGCCTTCTTGAGAAGAAGGTCGCTGCACTCAAAATGCTCTTGGCGGTCCATATGGATGCGAACGATACCGACGACAATGAGACCAGCCCGATAACCGGAATAAATGACAAGCCGCTCAATTAGCCAGATCGCCCAGCCATCGCGCCGGGCTATCTATTCCCGCAAGGCGTCAGCGATTGCATTCAAGGAATTGTCGATGCCGACAAGCCGGTCTGCGATCTCGCCGAGCGCCCATCCAATTTTCATCTGAGAGTAGGCTGTCACCATCTCAGCCGAAATCTCTTCGCCGTTCTCGCCTTCTAATTCAGTTGTAAAGCGACCATCGGCAATCGAGATAACGAACTTAGCCATAATGAGCTCCTTTTGGCGAAGCCTTATCCCACGGCATGGGATGGGTCAAACAGGTATATAGGTCCCTAATTTAGCGCACTATCAAAAAGCCCTGTTGCGACTGCAACACACATTCGCATGAGGCCCTCATCCCTGAGTTCCGCCGGAACTTCATTCAGAAGCTGTGGCAAATTGCCCCATGCGTTGTTTATTTGCTGGTCGCTAGCCAAAACAGATCTCTCTACTCCTAGTGCAGAAGTAAGAGCATCTAACATCGGCCCGCTAAACTGGCCGACTGCAGGCAACGCAACTGGATTATTGGGTACGATTGAACTCATGGAACTGCGACCACCTATTGCCTATGCGTAATCTATGCTATGCATCGACATTAGGCGGTTGAAATGAAAATACAATTACCGCAGCACTTCTTATTACAAACTCGTCCCCCTCAATCGTGCTCCCGATCCCCGGCACCCATGTAAAGCTCCGAGCCGGTTTCCTTAAACACCTTGCTCATCTCCGCCATGCCCTTCTCCGCATCCTCGGCTGAGGCATCGGCGGCAAGGAACCGGTCCGACGGCTGGTTCTGCTTCGCCGCGAATTCCCGCACCTCCTGCGAAATCTTCATCGAGCAGAACTTCGGCCCGCACATGGAGCAGAAGTGCGCGGTTTTTGCGCCCTCTGCCGGGAGGGTCTGGTCGTGGTACTGTTCCGCCGTGTCGGGATCGAGCGACAGGTTGAACTGGTCGCGCCAGCGGAATTCGAAGCGGGCTTTTGACAGCGCATCGTCGCGCACCTGTGCCGCCGGGTGGCCCTTGGCCAGGTCCGCCGCGTGGGCGGCCAGCTTGTAGGTCACCACGCCGACCTTCACGTCGTCACGGTCGGGCAAGCCAAGGTGTTCCTTGGGCGTGACGTAGCAAAGCATCGCCGTGCCGTACCAGCCGATCTGCGCCGCGCCGATGCCGCTGGTGATATGGTCGTACCCCGGCGCGATGTCGGTGACGAGGGGGCCGAGGGTGTAGAACGGAGCCTCGCCGCAGGCTTCCAGCTGCTTGTCCATGTTCTCCTTGATCTTGTGCATCGGCACGTGGCCGGGGCCTTCGATCATGACCTGAACGTCCTGCTCCCACGCGCGCTTGGTCAGCTCTCCCAGCGTGTAGAGTTCTGCGAACTGCGCCTCGTCATTCGCGTCATAGATAGAGCCGGGGCGCAGACCGTCGCCCAGCGAATAGGCGATGTCATAGGCCTTCATGATCTCTGTAATGTCGTCGAACCGTTCATACAGGAACGATTCCTTGTGGTGGGCAAGGCACCACTTCGCCATGATCGATCCGCCGCGGCTGACGATCCCGGTCATCCGCTTGGCCGCCAGCGGCACATAGGGCAGGCGCACGCCGGCGTGGATGGTGAAGTAATCGACGCCTTGTTCGGCCTGTTCGATCAGCGTGTCGCGGAAAATCTCCCACGTCAGTTCCTCGGCAATGCCGCCGACCTTTTCCAGCGCCTGATAGATGGGAACGGTGCCGATGGGCACGGGGCTGTTGCGGATGATCCATTCGCGCGTGTCGTGGATGTTGCGGCCCGTGGACAGGTCCATCACCGTGTCCGCGCCCCAGCGGATCGACCAGACCATCTTGTCGACCTCTGCCGCCACGTCGGACGCCACGGCGGAATTGCCGATGTTGGCATTGATCTTGACGAGGAAGTTGCGACCGATGGCCATCGGTTCGCTTTCCGGGTGGTTGATGTTGGACGGGATGATCGCCCGGCCGCGCGCCACTTCGTCCCGCACGAATTCCGGGGTGACGTATTCGGGGATGGCGGCACCCCACGAATTGCCCTCTATCTCGCGCCGCACGAATTCGCGGCCAAGGTTCTCACGCTCTGCCACGTATTCCATTTCGGGCGTGATGATGCCGCGGCGGGCATAGTGCATCTGGCTGACGTTCTGGCCCGCCTTGGCGCGCAGGGGCCGCTGGACGACGTTGGGGAACGCGGGCACGCCGCCGCTGCGGTCGGGGCCGAGCTGGCCGTTGTCTTCCGGCTTCACAAGCCGCGCGTCGTATTCCTCGACATCGCCGCGGCCCATGATCCATTCGCGGCGCAGCGAAGGCAGGCCCGCCTGAATGTCGATGGTGGCATTGGGGTCGGTGTACGGCCCGCTGGTGTCGTACACGCGCACCGGCGGCTCCCCGCTTGACGGTTCCAGGCTGATTTCGCGCATAGCGACGCGGCGGTTGCCGACGTGGACCTTCTTCGAACCACGGATCGGACCGGTCGTTACGCCGATTTCGAGCTTGCTGTTGATGTCGGCCATTGAGGGGGGAGCCTTTCTGTACGCTCAGGTGAAATGAAACGCCCCGGCCACGGTCAATGCCGCGCCGATGGCAAGACTGGCGATCGCCCAGCCCTTGTGCATGAAGGACAGGTTTTTCAGCCAGAAATGGAAATAGATGTCGGAAAAGCCGACGACGACAAGCGCCTCGGCCATCATAAGCCCGCCGATCGTCTTCATCACGCACGACAGGATGTCGGCGGGAATCCACGGATTGACGAGGTAGATCGCCGCGCCAGCCGCAAGTTCGGCCACGCCAGAGATCATCTGCAGCGCGGGGCTGTCCTCAACCTCTTTGACAAGGGTTTGCCAGATACCCGGTTTGCGCAGGGCACCGATGGCGGCGAATGTGGCGAACAGGCCCAGCAGCGTCGCTGTCCAGGCGGTTGCATCGATAACAGGCACGATAATCCCCTCCTTTTTCAACTGCGTCCGGGCCATGGCAACCGGGGCTTGAGGGGGTAAGCGCCCGGATGTCTTGCGGCTCGGGCTCCCTTCCCTCCGCCCGTATTACCGGGTTCAGGTTCAACGGGTCGGATGGCGCTACCCATCCCTCTCAGCGAATTTTTTCGCCCACTTTCGAAACATCGAAGTGGGGAAGCTCGCTCCCCGGGGTACGTGACGATGTTTAGAGGGTGAAAGGCGCTGCGTAAAGCGCCTGTGCGATACTGCGGGGCATATCATAGTTCATGGCTTTGTCGCCGCGATAAGCATTGCTTTAACCGGCATCGATTCCCCAAGTTGCGCCCGCAATGCCTCCGCCATCCGGTTGCAGACCACATCAGGGTCAATGCCGCGTTCGACCAATTCCTCGCCAAGCGGGTTGCCGTAAACGATGCCCCGCGCAAACAAGGCAGGATCATCCAATGCCTTGCGATGGGTTAGAGTATCGATTGTCGGTTCATCGAATCCCGCATCCTTCAGATCTGATCGGATCCTGCCGGCATCGTGGTAGCTGAAAGGAATCTTATAGAAAGCTGGCGGATCGTTCGGGCAAAACTCCGCCCCCACCGAATAGGCTATCCGGCCAAATGGGTTGTCGTTCCATGATCCCCAGACGCTGAACAGATATGTCCCACCCGGCTTCAGAACGCGCAGCGCCTCTGCATAGCTTGCCCCGCGATCCGGGAAAAACATGACACCAAACTGGCAGATCACCACATCGAAAGCGCCATCGTCAAAGGGAAGTCTGCAAGCATCCGCCGCCTCTATCCCAACGCTCTCGTCCTCATCGAATTTCAGGGCAGCAAAGTCGAGCATCGGGCAATTGAGATCGGTGGCGATCAGGGCGCATTGCGGCGGGATACGATCACGCAAACGCCGGGTGACGATTCCTGTGCCAGCGGCCGTCTCCAGAACACTCGATGGATGAAGATCCGAGGCTCGCCGAGCCATCTCTTCCGCAAAGCGCTCAAAGATGAAAGGCCCCAACCCGCTGTCGTAATTTTCGGGAACGGTGCCTGAAAAACGGGTCTCCAAACCAGGCATCGAAAGTCCCCCGTATCAAGCGTGGGGACCTTACCACGGATGCGAATACCACCCTAATTGCGACATCCGAGCGAAGTGGCGGTGAACTAAGCCTTCAAAACGCATACCCCACGCCCAGCAGCGCCGCATACTGGTTCCGATCCCCGCGCATCGACACGATCGGCGTTTCCGCCGCGCTGCCCTGCAGGCGCTGGTAGCTGAGCGCCGCGGCTAGCGCGAGGCCGCCGTTGCGGAAGTCTCCGTCGAGGTCGAGGCCGTAAAATATCCGCGCGTCCCAGTCCTTCATCCCGCTTTTCGCGTTATAGGTGGGAAGCTGCCCGCCGGTCGCCGCGCTGCCCTCTGGCGTGATCGTATAGTAATAGTCGGCGTAATCGTCGTCGTACCAGCTTGCGCCCAGCGAAACGCCTGCGCCCATACCCTTCGACAGCGCGGTCGAGTACGAGACCGAGACGTTGTGGTTGCTGCCCGCGCCGTTGCCCGAAACGTCCCAACGCTTGCTGGCGCCGAAGGCCAGCGAATCCATCGGGGTGAACAGCTTCTTGAACGAAATGCCCGCGTCGATGCCGACCTCGAAGGTCTTGTCCAGCTTTGGCAGCAGGTCGACCACATCGTCCTTCAGGTCGCCGGTACGCGTCTGGCGATAGCGGAATTCGGGGCCGAGCGAGAGCTCGATGTCGCCCGGCAGGTTCGGGATCAGGTCCAGTTCCAGACCGATGCCCTTGGTAGCGAAACCGATGCCGCCGACAGAGCCCCTTACCGCGCCGCCGTATTGCACGCTGTATTCGTCGCCCCCGTCATAGTCCGAGACATAGCCCGCGCCGACGGCGACGATGACGTAATCGCCTTCGAAGACGTCCTCGGCGGTGCCGGTGTCGAAATCGCCCAGCCGGTCAATACCGCCCAGACGGTTCGGCGCGGCGGCAGCGGCGGCGGTGTTGTTGGCAAGGGCGGGAGCGGCGACGAAACCGCTGGCTATCAGGGTGACTGCGGCAATCGGGCGGAGGGCATTATTTCGCAAGTGCGATCCTTTAGTCGGGGGAGACTTTCCTTTCCAACGCCCACGGCACGGGCCAGTTCCTTGCGCACGGTTCGGGGATGGTATCGGATAGGCGCTTGCCCCACGGCGCTGCGCGTGTCAGCAGGTGCGCCATGCAGGGCCGTTACGACATCGCGATTGCCGGCGGCGGGCTTGCCGGATCGCTGATCGCACTTGCGCTGGCGGCCCGTCGCCCGAACCTTTCGGTCGTGCTGATAGAAGCGGGCCAGCGGATCGGCGGCAACCACGTCTGGTCGTTCTTTGCCACCGATATTGCCGATGCGGACCGCGATCTGGTCGAACCCATGTTCGCGGCGCAGTGGAACGCGGGCTATGATGTGCGCTTTCCGGCGTTGACCCGGACTTTGGCGACGCCTTATCGCAGCATCACGTCCGAAAACCTCGACGCGGCGGTGCGCGATGCCCTGCCCGCCGATGCAGTGATCACCGGCCAGCCGGTCGCGGCGGTGGATGCGACAAGCGTTACGCTGGAGGATGGCACCCGGATCGCGGCGACGGGCGTGATCGACGCGCGTGGGTTGTCCCCCGATCTGTTGCGGCATTTTTCCGGCGGCTGGCAAAAATTCGTCGGCGTCATGCTGGAATGCGACGAACCGCACGGGATGGACCGCCCCATCGTCATGGACGCGACGGTGCCACAGTTGGACGGCTATCGCTTTGTCTATTCACTCCCTTTCGGTCCGCGCAGCGTGTTCGTCGAGGATACCTATTACAGCGATACGCCCGACCTCGACCACGAGGCTTTGCTGGCCCGCGCCCACGACTATGCCGAACGCCAAGGCTGGCAAGCCCCCACCAGCGCGCGGATCGAGAGCGGTGTTCTGCCGGTCGTCACCGATGGCGATTTCGATGCGTTCTGGGAAGAGACGGACAACCGAACCGGGCGAGCGGGCGTTCGCGCCGGGCTGTTCCAGCCGCTGACCAGCTACTCGCTGCCTGATGCGGTGCGATTCGCCAGCGCGGTCGCCGCCCTGCCCGCGCTGGACAGTGCCGCGCTCGCCGCATTCTCGCGCGACTATGCAGAGTCGCATTGGCGGCGGGGCAACTTTTACCGCCTGCTCGCCCGGATGTTGTTCGGCGCATCCGATCCGGCGGACCGCTACAAGGTGCTGCAAAGGTTCTACGGGCTTGACGAAGCGCTGGTCGAACGCTTCTACGCAGGGCGCAGTACGCATGCCGACAAGCTGCGCGTGTTGGCCGGCAAGCCGCCCGTGCCATTGATGCGCGCGGTCAAAGTGCTGGCAGGATTTGGCGCGCCCCCTCCCCTTGCGCCGGAAGGACCGGAATGAGCGAAGCCCAGATGCCACCCCGTAAAGCCGCCGTGATCGGCGCGGGCTTTGGCGGCCTTGCGCTGGCCATCAGGCTGCAATCGGCGGGCGTGCAGACCACGGTGATCGAAGCGCGCGACAAGCCCGGCGGGCGCGCGTACGTGTGGCACAAGGACGGCTTTACGTTCGACGCGGGGCCGACCGTCGTGACCGATCCCGACTGCCTGGCGCAGCTTTGGCGGCTGACCGATCACGACATTGCCGACGATATCGAACTGATGCCGGTCATGCCGTTCTATCGCCTGCAATGGGATGACGGGACAACCTTCGACTATTCGAACGATCACCTGAAACTGGCGCAGGAAATCTCGCGCCTCAGCCCGCAGGATCTGGCGGGGTACGAGGCGTTCTCGGCATACTCCGAAGGCGTGTACGAGGAAGGCTACCTGAAGCTGGGCCATGTCCCGTTCCTGAAGTTTTCGACCATGATCAAGGCCGCGCCCGCACTGGCAAAGTATCAGGCGTGGCGGTCGGTCTATTCGATTGTCTCGAAATATATCGAGAACCCGAAGCTGAGAGAGGCGCTGTCGTTTCACACGTTGCTGGTCGGCGGCAATCCCATGACGACGAGTTCGGTTTACGCCCTGATCCACAAGCTGGAGAAGGACGGCGGCGTGTGGTGGGCCAAGGGCGGCACCAACCGGTTGATCGCGGCGATGGTCAGCCATTTCGAACGGCTGGGCGGCACGGTCCGGCTGGGCGATGCGGTGGCGCGGATCGATACCGTGGGCAACAAGGCAACCGGCGTCACGACGAAGAGCGGGTGGACCGAACGCTTCGACGCGGTGGCCAGCAACGCCGATTTGATGCACAGCTATCGCGACCTGCTGGCGGGCAGCCGCCGCGGCCCGAAGATGGCGAAGTCGCTGGCGCGCAAGCGGTGGAGCCCCAGCCTGTTCGTCGTGCATTTCGGCGTAGAGGGCGCATGGCCCGGCATCCCGCACCACATGATCCTGTTCGGCCCGCGCTACAAAGGGTTGCTGGACGATATCTATACCAACGGCGTGCTGCCCAAGGATTTCTCGATCTATCTGCACCACCCCACCGTAACCGACCCGTCGATGGCGCCAGAGGGGATGAGCACGTTCTATGCCCTTGTTCCCGTCGCGCACATGGGCAAACTGGCGGTGGATTGGGACAAGATCGGGCCAGAGCTGGAAAAGCGCGTTCTGGACGAAGTGGGCCGCCGGTTGATCCCCGATATCCATTCGCGGATCGTGACAAAGTTCCACTACACCCCGGCCGATTTCAGCACCGACCTTGCCGCCCACATGGGCAGTGCCTTCAGCCTCGAACCGATCCTGACGCAGAGCGCGTGGTTCCGCGCCCACAACCGCGATGACGAGATCAACAACCTCTACATCGTCGGCGCGGGCACCCATCCGGGCGCGGGCATTCCAGGCGTGGTCGGATCGGCGCGGGCGACAGCGCGGCTGATGCTGGCCGATCTTGCCAAGGGCTGACCGCGTGCAGGACCGGACGCAACTGGTGGCCCATGCCCGGCGCACGATTGCGCGCGGGTCGAAAAGCTTTGCCGCCGCCTCGATGTTGTTCGACCGGGTGACGCGCGAACGGGTCTGGTTGCTCTATGCATGGTGCCGCGCAGCGGACGACCTTGCCGATGCGCAGGACATGGGCGGCGATCTGGGCGACCAGTCGGAGGCAGAGGCACGGCTGGCGACGATACGCGAACGCACCGCACTGGCGCTGGCGGGCCAGCCGACCGGCGATGCCTCTTTCGATGGGCTGGGCGTGGTTGCCGCCGAATGTGGTCTAACCCAAGCCATGTGCGACGACGTGATCGCCGGGTTTGCAATGGACGCTGCCGACTGGCGCCCGCGCGACCGGGACGACATGCTGCAATATTGCTATCACGTGGCTGGCGCGGTCGGGGTGATGATGGCCAAGGTGATGGGCGTGCCCGATGACGATGGCGATACGCTGGCCAGTGATACTTTGGACAGGGCTTGCGATCTGGGCATCGCGTTTCAATTGGGCAACATCGTCCGCGACTTGTGGGAAGATGACGCCGCCGGTCGCTGCTACCTGCCGGTCGAATGGCTGGTGGAGGCCGACATTCCGCCCGGCCAGCATATGAAGCCGATCTACCGCGAACCGCTGGTGGCGATGGTGCAACAGGCGTGCCTGCTGGCGCGCACTTACGAAGCGTCCGCCCGCATCGGCGCGGCGCGGTTGCCGTTCCGATCGCGCTGGGCGATCCTGTCGGCCACCGGCATCTATGGCGCGATCGCGCGCAAGGTGGAGGACGCGGGCGAACACGGCTGGGACCACCGCGCCTTTACCAGCCGGTTCGAGAAGCTGGGCCATGTCGCGGGCGGCCTGCGCGCCAGCATGGCACCGCCGCCCGAAGGCTGCGCAGAGCAGGCAAAGGGCCGCCCGCTGACCCGCCTTGGCTTTGCCGAACGTGCGCGGGAGAAAGGCTACGCCGCGTGAAGTGGCGCAAGCCGTTCAAGGCGGTGCCGCTGCACAAAAAGGATGGGACGACGATCCCGTTTCGCCAGCCGCGCAAGGGCACGCTGCTGTTCAACCAGATCAAGGGCAACCCGCGCTTCGAAGACTCCGCCCCGTCGCGCAAGGAACCGATCAACTGGTGGGCCATCGCCCTCACCTTCGTCTCGGTCGTCCTGCTCGGTCTTGGCCTGTCGATGCGCTATGGCAATCTGCAATTCGGCAGCGACCAGCCCGAGGCTGTTTCCGCCGCTGAACTCCCGGTGGCGGGGCCGCAAGACACCCTGTCCGCAACATTCGCGCTGTGCGGCGGTGGCAATCGCAGCGACTGCGTCGTCGATGGCGATACGTTCTGGCTGGCGGGCGAGAAATACCGGGTGCTCGACATCAACACCCCCGAAACGTCGACCCCGCGCTGCGATCGGGAATACGAGCTTGGCCAAGCCGCCACGAGGCGCTTTATCGAGCTGCTCAATGCCGGACCGTTCCGCCTCGAATCCGGGGCAGAGGAGACCGACCGCTATGGCCGCAAACTGCGCCGGGTGATGCGCGGGCAGCAATCGCTGGGCGATGTGCTGGTGGCCGAAGGGCTGGCCGAAAACTGGCAGGGTTTCCGCCGCGACTGGTGTTAAGCGCCCGTTCGGCCCGGGAATCGGCCGTTAATCGCCCGTTCGGTAATGTGTGGTACCTTTTTCTCAAGCTGGCGGAACATCCGCTGCCTGAGAGGCGTTGGCCCGACATGACCGTAGACGTTTGCCTTCACGAAGTTACCGGCGCGACAGAGGCCGAGGACCGTTTCATCCGCGATAGCGTGGTCCTGCTGCGAACAGCTGTCAGCAGCGCGGGATTCGGCGCGTCTGTGCGCAACGCCGACTATGGGTTTTCCGGCTGGCAAAGCCTGCACGGCGGCGTTCGGGACATGGATGGCGACGCCATCTGGGAACGCATTGTCCACGGCCGCGAATGCGGCAAGACGGCGGACCATACGCTGGATATTTCCGTTTCTGTCGAAGACCTTGAAACCCCCGAAAGCGGTCATGCCGTGATCGGCAGAACGCGCCTTGGCACCCTGCCCATTCGTTCCGCCCGCTGGTTCGTGGCGCAGTGCATGGATGCGGGCGACCGCGTGAACATGGCGGCGCACCTGATGCACCAGTGGATGCATGTATCCGGCTTTGTCCACGCGCCCGAAAACACCGGGCAGGATGCGCCGTCGGTCCTCGCCCGCCTTGTCCGCCGCGCGTTGGAAAGCGACTATGGTGACGAGATTGATGCGAAAGTGACTGCGCTGCTCACCCTTGATACGACCGATTGCGACTGCTGCGTCGCCAGTGAAACCGACGGCCTCGCCGCTTGATCTTTCCGCCGGGGAATAGCCGCCCGATGCGGTTTCCCTGAACCTCGCCACACCCTATCTGAAGGGCATGGCGACAACGCCCCTTCCCGAACCCGTTCCGCTGCCCGCGCTCCACGCCAGCCATTCCGGCTGCTGGCTGTCCGATGCGGCGGGCAACGTGCGCGGCATGTCGCGGGGCGAAGCGATCATGGCGGCGGCGGAAACCCCGCTGCTGATGCTGAACGCGCCGCTGGTCGCCAGCCGCCTTGGCTATCCCGAATTGTCGGGGCTGGACCTGCTGGAACTGTTCGCGTTCGTCCATCCGGCGCGGTTCATGGTGCCGACGCCAAAGGGGCTGGCAGAGGCGCTTAACCTGCCCCTGCCCGAACACGAAGGCGAAGTCCCCGGCCTGCTGGCCCGCGCCGCCGCGCGCCTGTTCGAACATTGCGAGGCGGCGGACTGGGCCGAGCGCGAGGGCGCGCATGGCGTGTTGCAGGCGCTGGCGCGGTTGAAATGGCCGTGGTCGGGCCTGCTCGCCCCGCATGTCGCGCGGCCCGAACGCGCCGAGCGTTGGCTCTTCGCCCGATTGCCAGAGTGGGAGGAAAAGCCGCCCCGCCCGCAGCCGGCGCATGTCGTGCTGGAACCCGATGCGGTGGGCACGCAGCTCGACGCGCTGACCGGCGCGGATGCCGAACGGCGAGAGGGTCAGCACGCCTATGCCCGCGATGCCGCGCATGTCTTCGCCCCGCGCCCCGAAAAAGGCCGCCCCAACGTGGTTCTGGCAGAAGCGGGCACCGGCGTCGGCAAGACGCTGGGCTATCTGGCCCCTGCCTCGCTATGGTCCCGCGCTGCGGGCGGCACGGTGTGGGTGTCGACTTATACCAAGGCGCTGCAACGCCAGCTTCGCCGCGAGAGCCGCCGTGCATGGGGGCCGGACGACGACCGCGAAACGCCCTCAGTCGTCGTGCGCAAAGGCCGCGAGAATTACCTCTGCCTGCTGAACCTGGAAGACGCGCTGCAAGGCGGGTTTCAGAACCGTGCCGGAATCTTCGCGCAACTCGTGGCGCGCTGGGCCGCCTATAGCGAGGACGGCGACATGGTCGGCGGCGATCTGCCCGGTTGGCTGCCCACGCTGTTCCGCCGCCGCGGTCTTGCCGCGCTGACCGACCGGCGGGGCGAGTGCGTCTATGCCGCCTGCCCGCATTACCGAAAATGCTTTATCGAACGCGCCGCGCGGCAGTCCGCGCACGCCGACCTCGTCATCGCCAATCACGCGCTGGTCATGGTCCACGCCGCGCGCGGTGGCGAACGCGAGGGCCAACAACGCCCCAGCCGCGTTATCTTTGACGAAGGGCACCACCTGTTCGACGCCGCCGATTCAACCTTCGCCGTCGCCCTGTCGGGCAGCGAGGCAATCGAAATGCGCCGCTGGGTCATCGGACCGGAGGGCAAGTCGAAAGGCCGCCGCCGGGGCCTTGCCGCGCGCCTAGCCGACGTCGCCAGCTATGACGAAGACGGCGAACGCGCCATCGCCGCCGCGCGCGAAGCGGCCAGCGCCCTGCCCTCTGACGGTTGGCTGGCCCGTATTGCCGAGAGCCAGCCGTGGGGCCCGTTCGAAAGCCTGTTCGCCGCCGTCCGCCGCCTGACCCACGCGCGCGATGAGGCTGGCAGCGAGGCGGGCTATGGGCTGGAGACCGAGGCAGTCGACCTCGACGGAGCGTTCCTCGACGCCGCGACACAGGCCCGCGATGCGCTGGCCAGCCTGCGCCAGCCGCTGATGAAGCTGGCCGCGCGGCTGGAGGCGATCCTGACCGACCCGCCGGACTGGCTGGACCCGCAAGGGCGTCAGCGGATCGAGGGCGCGCGCCATTCGCTTAGCTGGCGGATCGACACATTGACCGCTTGGGAAGCGTTGCTGGCGCGGCTCGGCGGGCCAGCCGATCCCGATTTCGTCGACTGGCTGGCAGTCGACCGAGCCGAAGCGCGCGAATTCGATATCGCCATCCACCGCCGCTGGCTCGATCCGATGCGCCCCTTTGCCGCGACCGTCCTCGAACCCGCGCACGGCGTGTTGCAGACCAGCGCCACGCTCTGCGACCGAACGCCCGACGGGCACGACTGGGACCGCGCCGTGCGGCGATCCGGCGCGGCGGCGCTGGGCCTGAACCCGCGCATGACCGAGGCGGAGAGCCCGTTCGACTATGCCCGCCAGGCGCAGGTCATCATCGTCACCGACGTGAAAAAGGGCGACATCGCGGGCCTAGCCGCCGCCTATGGCCGGTTGATAGAGGCGAGCAAGGGCGGCGTGCTGGGCCTGTTCACTGCGATCCGCCGATTGCGCGCCGTGCACGCCCGCATCGCCGACCGGCTGGCCCGCAATGGGCTGCCGCTGTTCGCGCAGCACGTCGACCCGATCGATACCGGCACGCTGGTCGACATCTTCCGCGACGACCCCCGCGCCAGCCTGCTGGGCACCGATGCCCTGCGTGACGGAGTCGACGTGCCGGGGGATTCGCTTCGGCTAGTCATCATGGAGCAGGTGCCGTGGCCCAAACCGTCGATCCTGCACCGCGCACGCCGCGCGGCATCGGGCGGCGGGAGAGAGGAACGGCAGGCCCACGACGATGCCATCGTCCGGGCGCGATTGGCGCAGGCGTTCGGGCGGCTGATCCGGTCACGCGACGATACCGGGGCTTTTGTCGTGCTCTCTGCCGCCTTCCCGTCGCGGCTGCTTTCAGCGTTCCCGCCGGGCACGCCTGTCACACGCACGACACTCGACGACGCTTTACAAATCTTGCAGCCGGGTGTTTCCTTGGGCAAAGCGGCTGCAACCGAACAAGAGATTTAAAGGGATAGAGACGTTTGAAACGCTTGGGACTCCTGCGTCACGCGAAGTCGGAAGAAGACCGGCCCACCGGCCATGATTTCGACCGCGGACTAAGCCCCAAGGGCCGCCGCGCGGCAGAGACGATGGGCCGCTATATCGGCAAGAAGATCGACGCCTTCGACAAGATTCTGGCCAGCCCCGCGGTGCGCGTGCAGGAAACGCTGAACATCGCGCTGGACGCCATGGGCCGCGCCGCGCCGGTGGACAGGACCGAGACGCGCAGCCTCTATCTGGCCACCCACGATTCGATTGAGGACGTGCTTGAGAAGATGGGCGGCGATGCGGATTCGATTCTGCTGGTCGCGCATAATCCGGGGCTGGAGGACTTCGTGCTGGACCACGTGCCCAATGATGGCAGTTGCGCCCTGCGCGATATCGTGGCGACCAAGTACCCGACCGGGGCCTTCGCCCTGCTGGAACTGGATATCGACAACTGGGCCGATGTTTCCGATGCCAAGGCGAAACTGATCACGCTGACCCGCCCGCGCGATCTGGACCCGACCTTGGGGCCGGAGATGGCGAACTAGACGTTGCGCATACCCAGAGAGCGGTAGAACGCGATAGCCTTGTCGTTGTCGCGCAACACCTTCAAGCGGACCTGCTCTCTACCAGCCGCTGTGAAGTATTCGAAGACGCGAAGCACCAGGGCGCGGCCCAGCCCTTGCCTTTGATGTTCGGGCGCAACGACAAGATCTTTTATGAACCCGCTCGACCAGCAATGGACGAAACCGACCAGCCGACCGCCTTCCCGGATCGCGAACATGGCCTTGGGGTCGTACTCCGCATCGCTGCTGAGCGCCGACCACCATGCATCGAACGGTCCCACCGATCCGCCACCATCGGCATAGGCGCGGGCCATCAAGACGTGCGCGTTGGCGGCGTCATCTGCGGTAAAAACGGACAATACAGTTCCGCTGGACTGGATGGGAAGATCGTCGGCAGGTAACATCCTTCCAAGCACGACAACGCTTGCATCACTCACTCGATCAACGCACTCGCCAGCTTTTCGCGCAATGCCCGCAGGCGCGCGTGGAGCAGTACGTCCTTCCGCTCCGGCTTGGGTGGTTCGCGCGATCCGTCGACGCCGCTGGCCTTTAGCGTTTCCATCGCGCCGCGCAGGCGCGCCACCATTTCGGGCGACGGCCCCGGCGGCGGAGCAGGTTCGGCTGGCTTGGCCGCGCCATCCTCGATCGCCTTTATCGCGCCGCGAATGGTGTAGCCTTCCTCGTTCAAAAGCCGGTCTATCGTCTGCAACAGGTCGATATCCCCGGGCCGGTAATAGCGCCGCCCGCCGCTGCGCTTTACCGGGCGCAGCATCGGAAACTGCTCTTCCCAATAGCGCAGGACGTGCGGTTTTATGTCGAGCGCGGACGAGACCTCTCCGATCGTGCGGAAGGCCTGCGGATCCTTGCCGTCCTCGAAAAGCGTGTCCTGCATAACGGTTAAGTGCGGCTTGCGACGGCCCGTTACAGGCCGCTCACCCGCTCCTTCATCATCTGGCTGGCGCGGAAGGTCATCACCCGGCGCGGCGTGATCGGCACCTCGACCCCGGTCTTGGGATTGCGACCGATCCGTTCGCCCTTGTCGCGCAGAAGGAACGTGCCAAATCCCGAAATTTTCACGTTCTCACCCTTGCCCATCGCATCGCACATCAGGCGCAGAATCGATTCGACCATGGTCAACGAATCGGCGCGGCTGAGACCGACCTTGTGATGAACGATATCGGCCAGATCGGCCCGCGTCAGTGTTCCGACAGAACGCATCGATAAATTCCCCGTCTTGCCCCCGTTTGCTGCGACCGCTTGGGAACTCTTATTCCACAGCATCGCCGAACCGCCAAATCGAAATGGCGAAATTTTGATGCATTCTAAGGGTTTCGTGCCGATTTCGGGCAAATTGGGTGAATATTGCGACAGGTCACACGCGCAAAAGGCTGGCACCCCAGGTGAATCCGCCGCCCATCGCCTCCAGCATGACCAGATCGCCGGGCTGGATTCGCCCGTCCTTTACCGCGACGTCATAGGCCAGCGGCACCGACGCGGCAGAGGTGTTGGCATGCTGGTCAACGGTCTTCACCATGCGCTCTGCCGGCAGGCCCAGTTTCTTGGCCGTGGCATCGAGAATGCGGGCATTCGCCTGATGCGGCACGACCCAATCGATGTCCGACGCGGCATGACCGGTTTCGGCCAGCACTTCGGTCAGCACATTAGCAAGATTGACGACGGCGTGGCGGAAAACCTCGCGCCCGGCCATCCGCAACTTGCCCACGGTCTGCGTCGTCGACGGCCCACCATCGACATAGAGCAAGCCGTTATGCTCACCATCGGTGTGGAGCTTGGTCGCGATCAGGCCGGGGGCCGTC
Source organism: Croceicoccus naphthovorans (assembly GCF_001028705.1). Lineage (NCBI taxonomy): Bacteria > Pseudomonadati > Pseudomonadota > Alphaproteobacteria > Sphingomonadales > Erythrobacteraceae > Croceicoccus > Croceicoccus naphthovorans. The sequence continues at coordinate 1,822,156 of NZ_CP011770.1, forward strand.
GCGGCCTCATCCTCGGCATATTCGCGCAGTTCCAGCACCATCGCGCCCGCGCCGTCGCCGAACAGCACGCAGGTTCCGCGATCTTCCCAGTCGAGAATACGGCTGAAGGTTTCCGCCCCGATCACCAGCGCGCGTTTGCCCATGCCCCGGTGCAGCAACGAATCGGCGGTGCCCAGCGCATAAAGAAAGCCCGAACAGACCGCCGCCACGTCGAACGCGAAGGCGGACTTGCAGCCCAGTGCCTGTTGCACGCTGCTGGCGGTGGAGGGGAAGGTCTGGTCCGGCGTGGCCGTGGCCAACACGATCACATCGATCTGATCCGGCGTCAGGCCAGCCGCTTCGATCGCCTTGCGTCCTGCTTCGGTCGCCAGCGTGCCGGTCGTCTCACCCTCGCCCGCGATATAGCGGTTCTTGATGCCGGTCCGTTCGACGATCCATTCGTCGCTTGTATCGATCTGCTTCGCCAGTTCCGCGTTCGAAACCGCCTTGGCCGGCAGGGCCGATCCGCTGCCGATGACTGCTGCGCGCTTGATCATGCTCACGCCGCCTGTCCCGATGCGCCGGGGCCTTCGCCAGTGCCGCGTGCAAGGTCGGCGGTGATACGGTCGGTCAGGTCTTCCTCCAGCATCCGCGCGGTAACCGCAACGGCATTGGCCACGCCCTTGGCATTGGCGCTGCCGTGGCTTTTCACGACGACGCCGTTCAGGCCCAGAAAGACCGCGCCGTTATGGTTGTTGGGGTCGAGGTGGTGCTTCAACAATTCGGTTGCCGGACGGCTGACCAGAAAGCCCACCTTCGATCGGATCGAGGACTGGAACGCGCTTTTCAGCAAATCCGTCACGAATCGCGCCGCGCCTTCCACGGCCTTCAGCGCGATGTTGCCCGAGAACCCGTCGGTCACGACAACGTCGACCGCGCCGCGATTGATCTTGTCCGCCTCGATAAAGCCGCCGAAAGAGAACGCCAGCTTGCGATCGGCCTGCCGCAGCTGTTCCGATGCCTCGCGCAGGGCCTCTGTACCCTTGATCTCTTCGGTACCGATATTGAGCAGCGCGACGCGCGGTGCGGCAAGCCCGGTGGCGATACGCGAATAGGCCGCGCCCATGATCGCGAACTGCACCAGGTTGCGCGCATCGCAATCGGTGTTCGCGCCAAGATCGAGCATGACCATGTCGGTTTCGCCCAGCGTGGGCATCAGCGCGGCCAGCGCGGGCCGGTCGATCCCCGGCATCGTGCGCAGCGACAGCTTGGCCATCGCCATCAGAGCGCCGGTGTTGCCGCCCGAAACGGCGGCCCCGGCCTCACCCTTTTTCACCGCGTCTATCGCAAGGCCCATGCTGGTCTTGCGCGCGCGGCGCAGGGCCTGCGTCGGCTTTTCATCACCCGAAACGGTTTCGGGCGCGTGTAGAATCTCCGACGCGCCGCGCATGTTGGGATGATTGTCGAGCGCCTGCTTGATCTGCTCTTCATCGCCGACCAGCAGGAACTTGAAACGATCGTGACGACGCCGTGCCAGCGCCGCCCCCTCGATCATGACGCGCACGCCATGGTCGCCGCCCATCGCGTCGATGGCGATACGCGGCAAGCTCATGACAGGCGTCCTCTTAGGGTCAGCGGGCTATCAGAGCCCGACGGAAACGATCTCGCGCCCGTTGTAATGGCCGCAGGCGTCGCAAAGGTTGTGCGGGCGCTTCAGCTCTCCGCAATTCGGGCATTCGTGGAACGCCTCTACCTTCAGCGCGTCGTGTGCGCGGCGGTTGCCGCGACGATGCGGCGATACTTTTCTCTTCGGAACAGCCATTTCGGCACCTGCTCAATAATAACCGACGATGTTTGCGTGCCGCCCTAGTCCAGCCTCCGGCCCGGCACAACCCCGCAAAGGGACTGCACCGCGTGTCCGATCACAGGATGCGGCGAAGGCGCGCCCTATACCCGGTTTTCGCGACAACGCAAGGGTTAGGGCAATGGTCCGGCCGGGGAGAACCTACAGCTTCCTACTGCTTCAGGGCCATATCCGCGACAAAGGGGTTGGTCTGCCGCTCTGCCCCGAACGTGCTGATCGGCCCGTGGCCCGGAATAAAGGTCACGTCGTCGCCCAGCGGCCAGAGGCGCTGCGTGATCGAATCGATCAGGTCCTGATGGTTGCTCATGGGAAAATCGGTGCGGCCGATCGAACCCTTGAACAGGACGTCGCCCACCACCGCGAACTGCGACGGCGCGTGATAGAACACGACATGACCCGGCGTGTGGCCGGGGCAATGCACGACATCCAGCGTGAGGTCCCCGACGGTGACGGTATCGCCATGCTTCAGCCAGCGGTCCGGCTCGAACGTATGCGCCTCCATCCCCCAGCGTCCGCCATCGTCATCCAGCCGCGCGATCCAGAAGCGGTCAGCCTCTTCCGGCCCCTCGATCGGCACGCCCATTTCCTTGGCAAAGACGCCCGCGTTGCCGCAGTGGTCAAGATGGCCGTGGGTGACAAGCACCTTTTCCAGCGCGATCCCCGCCTTGGCCACGGCATCCTTGATGCGCGGCAGGTCGCCGCCCGGATCGATCACTGCGCCCTTCATCGTCTTGGTGCACCAGATCAAAGAGCAGTTCTGCTGAAGCGGCGTGACGGGCACGATGGCGGCGCGCATCGGGGGTTCTGTAGTGGGATTGGTCATGCCGCAGGATGTGGCGGGGGCGGCGGGGGAATGCAAGCGGGGGGCGAGCTGAGGAGGGTTTACGAGGCCTTAGCAAATCGCACCTATGGGAGCGTTATGCTTGCTTGGATCCTGCCTGTGTTGGCGCTCCTAAATCTCTGGACGTTTCTGCAGTTTCGCAGGGATAAGCTTTTCGCCATCGATGGCGCTCGCCGTATTCCCGAGGCAGACCTGTTGATGCTTGCCCTTCTTGGCGGAACAGCCGGTGCCTTTGCCGGTCGCAAGGTCTTTCGCCACAAGACGCGCAAAGAACCGTTTTCAACCTATCTGCAAATCATTGCGACGCTGCAAATCGGCGCGATCATCGGTTTCTTCGTTATCTGACGGCTAAATCCGCCCACCCTTCCAGACAACGCGCCCCAGCACCTCCACCTCGTCCAGAGAGACATCCGCGTCGGACGGATAGGCCTTGTTGTCCGAAATCACCGAGACCCGTCCCTCGCGCTCGAACAGCAGGCGTTTGACCAGCAGCGTCCCGTCCCGGCGGATCACGTGAATGCCGTCGCGCAAGCGTCCGCCCGGCTGGGCATCGGCGCGAGCGACGAGGATTTCGTCACCATCGGACAGCGTCGGGTCCATCGAATCGCCCGCGACCGACAGCGCGGTCAGCGCATTCGGGGTCAGTCCCATTTCGCGCAACCAGCCTTCCGAAAATCCCAGATGGCCCACCGGACGGTCATCATCCGCCAGCGCGCCCGGCCCCGCCGAAGCCCCCAGTGCAAGGCGCGGGATGCCGATCCAGTTACCCCGGCGCTGCCCCCCTGAAACCCGCGCGTAGGATTTTTCCGAATCGTCCGGCGCGCCCAGCTCCGATTCGTCCACGCCAAAGAACCGGGCCAGCGTGCGCCGGTCGTTCTCCTCCAGCTTTCGCGGGCTACCTTTACGGATAAATTGTTGAAGGTAAGTCGGATTTCGTCCGATCAGCTTCGACAGCGCAGAAAGCGAGGCATTCCGCCCCTCTGCCAGTTCGACGAGTTTGATGCGTGCAGGATCGTTAACCATAGGCCGCTTCCTAGACGATGTATTTTTCCTAGACAAGTAGGATTTCGAGCGTCACCACAGGATTATTCCTACAGCGAATCGCCGCAGTCCCGCTGGCGATGGATGAGAACAGGGAGGTCGCCTTGCTGCTTAGGGAAATCGAGAAATTCCTTGCCCGTACCGGAATGCCCGCCACCAAGTTCGGTCGCCTTGCCGTCAGCGATCCGCGCCTTGTGCTCGACATGCGCAACGGCCGCGAACCCCGTCGTCGCATGATTTTACGGGTGGAACATTTCATGAACAAATACACCGAAACCCTTACCAAACGCCCCCAGGAGTCGCTCGATGTTCGCTGATACGCCGCCCCCCTCGCCCCGCCAGCGCCGCTATCCCACCGAACGGATCGAGGCAGCGCTGCGCGCGCTGTCGGGCGGCCATGGCCGCGTGGTCATCCACCGCGAGGTGCCATGGGCCAGCATCACCTTTTCGGGCAGCCGCCACACCTTGTCGCTGACCTTTTCAGGCGCAGAGGCGGTCGAAGCGGGCGAACGCATGATCGCCGACCTGCCCGATCACGAATTCATCATCCCCGGCCAGCTTGTCGCCGATGCACAGGTCCTGTCGGTCGACCACGCAATGCTGCCCGAACCGGTGCTGCGCGCGGAAGTCGAACTGCTGTTGCTGGAAGACCGCTAAGGAACCCGACGCCGCAGGGTGGCGGGCGCGGATGCCCCCACCCAGTGGCGCATGTCGACGGTGTTCGACACCTTGTAGACCTGTCCCTTCGAATTCAGGAACAGCTTCTCCATCTCCGCCCGCGTAAAGGGCCGACTGCCAAGCCGACCGAATACCGCGATCTGGCCGCCGGTTTCGTCAACAGCGCGGTCGCGGTCCAGCCCCTTGCTCATCGCCAGAGCCGGAGACGGAGTTTTCACCCATGCGATCAGCATCGGCTTCGGGGTCGGCGCGAAGCCATAGACATTCGGCGTCCGCTCGAAATCGGTGAGCTGCACGACCTTCATCCCGTTCACCCCGTCGGCGACATAGGCAAAGGCGCTGGCGTTGGTGGAGCCGACGATGACATCCTCCGCATCGGTCAGGGTGCCGTCGGCGGTGAACTTCTCGATCACCTTGGGCCGCGTCGGCGCGGTGACATCGACGATCACCAACCCCTCGGCCTTGGCCGCGACATAGGCGTATGTGCGCGCCAGATAGACCCGCCTTGCATCAGCCAGCGGCACCGTCGCACCCGCGACCGGTTTCGGCCTGGCCAGATCGGTCACGTCAAGCAGTTCCAACCCGTTCGCGGTCGTCGCCCACAGATAGCGGAACTGGATCGCGGTCGCGCGCGGATCGCGCAGCGGCACGACGCTGGTGACGCGCGGATCAAGGCAGGTCTCCCCGCCTTTCCTCATCGACACCTCGCACGGCGCATCCGGGGACCAAGCCTTCGGCAGGTGCACCGTCACCAGCGCTTGGGCCGTCACGACATAGGCATAGTCGCCCGCCAGCGTGATGTGCCGCGCGCCGGTCAGCACGCCATCCGGATTGAAGGTGAAGGCGCGGCTGAGGAAGTTGTTGCGGAATTCCCCGTCGGCCATCGTATCGACGTTGACTGCGATCAGGCCTTCCTCTGCATCGGTGACGAAGGCGTAGGAATAGACCGGGCTGAACGGCTGTTCCTGGTTCACGCCGCGCAGTTCGGGCGTGTTGCGGGTGGGCGCTATGGCCTGATTGGTCGGGATCGCCATGCAGGTCGCGTTCTTGGTCTTCACCCGCGTATCGTGGCCCAGCGGGCTGAACGGCGCGGTCGTGATGCTTTCCGAAAAGCCCTTGTTGCCAACCGAGGCGATATCATAGACCGCAAAACCGCCCTTGCCCTGCGCGGCGAACATATATTCGCCGCGCATCTGAAGGCAGCGGACCACATCGGGCGTGCCCTGCACCACATTGCGAAACAGCTCGCGCTGCTTCGTCTCGCCCGACAGGTCGGCATCCGCAATCGGCCCGCGCGTCCATTCCTTCAGCTCGCGCCCGTTGTCGTTAACGTGTGCACGCCAGTAATCGGGATAGGCATAGCGGTGGAGATAAGACCCGATCACCGCCTGCGGCTCGTCCCACTCGGTGACGCGCACGGCTTCGAACCCGTTCTCCAGCCCGGTAAAGGCATGCAGGCCGACGAAATTCACGTAATTCGTGCCGAGCAGCAGAAGCTGCGCCATGATCGCATTATTGTCGTCCGCCTCGCTGACGTGACAGTCGCTGCACTGCTTCGTCTCGTTCTTGCGCACCGTGTGCGGGAAGTGCGGCGCGAAAGCCTGTGACGAGTATCCGATGGAACTGATCGGCGGCTGCTGCACGTAGATGCGTTCGCGGTTGATGTTCGTCGACGACAGGATCAACGCCGAGGTGCTGCGGATCGGGGCAATCAGCGCTTTTCCAGGCTCACCACTGGCCTTGGTGGTCTGGTGGCGGCCCAGCTGGAACATCTGATCGCGCGCGACCTGCGGGTTGTAGGTGGCGTAGTTGCGCGTCTCGTCCTGCTCGTACTTGTGAACGCCCGACTTCCAGTTCGCCTCGATCGGCAGGTGACAGCCCGCGCAGCTTGTCGTCCACGCAAGGTGACAGGTGAAGCAGGCCATGTCGTCATCGTCATGCGCCCGGTCCGCCTTGGCGACGCCTGTGCCGAACCGATAGTCGCCGGTCTCCGCCGCGTCCTTCGCCATCAGCTTGGCGCGGGCGGCCTTGGGGTTGAACACCGGTTGGCCGACGATATTTGTCACGCCCTGCCAGCGGGCATCGACTGCATCTTTGACGAGGCTGACCTCCCACTCAAGGTCGGGGTCGATGATCGACCGCTGGATCAGCACCTTGCGCCCACTCGCATCCTCGAACCATTCGAAGCGCGGCTTGCCGTCCATGTTGCGCAAAAGGGCAAGGTTATGCCCCTCTGGCGGCGCGGCGAGGTTGCTGGTTTTCAGCGTCGGATAGGCGTCTGCCGTGCCGTGGCAGTCCTTGCAGCCGATCTCGACCGCATTGGCCACCTCGCCATAGATCAGGCCCGATCCGTGGCTGTCCTGCGCGAAGTGGCAGTCGGCGCATTGCATCCCCTTTTCGGCGTGGATGTCCATCATGTGGACCGACTTGCCGGGGTTGCTGCCGGGGGCCACGAACTTGCCCTCGCCGTCCTTGCGCCATTTCTGCGGGTCGTTTTCGGCGACGATATGATCGGTATCGGTGCCGTAGCTGCTCATATCGCCATCGGCGTCGAGCAGGTTGCCGCGCCGGTCGCGCTTCAGGATCGCGCGGAAGTTCCAGCCGTGACCGTGATAGTCGGCGAACTGCGTATCCTCGTTCGTCTCGTTCAGGTCATAGACGTTGCGCAGGAATTCCACGTCGCGCCACAGCCCCGATGGCGATGCGCCTTCGGGGTTGCGGTCCAGCACCTCGCGCTTTTCCTTGGCGGTGGGGTAGTACTGTTCCTTGAACAGCCGCGCGTAATCCTCGTCGCTCATGCCATCGGGGCGCGGGGCGGTATTTTCCGGGCCGGGCCACATCTGCGGCGCGTCGGATTCGTAATCCCACATCGTATAGCCGAGGTAGGTGTTCAGGAAGATGTTCGGCTGGTGCATGTGGCAATTCATGCACTGCGCGGTCGGGATGGCGCGGGTGAAGGTGTGGGCGAGCGGATGGCCGCGCTCACGCTCGTTCAAGGGCACCGGGCCGGTGGCATGCCCATGCTCGTCCAGACCTGCCGCCGCATGGGCATCGGCCTTGCTCATCGCGTGATCGTCGGCGGTGCCGTGGGGGGCAACACCCTTGGCCGGGCCGAAAGCGACCTGCTGGGCCGACATGGTGGCGGCGCGGCAATCATCCTCGGTCGCGGTCTCTTTGCCGCGATAGCCCTTCGCGCCGTGATGCGTATCCAGCACCGATCCGGCGACCTTGCCATGCGCTTCATGCCCGGCAGCATCGTACGTGCCATACGCGCCCGACAGGTGCCGCCCTTCGCGCAATCCGTTGATCGCCGGGTCCAGCGTCACCGTCTGCCCGTCGCGCCCGCACTGCGCGTAATTCATCGAATGGCGCGGCTCGCGGTCGTTGGCGTAGATCACATGGCACGCCGCACAGCCGGAGGAGCGATAATCGCCCGGCTGGTCGTTCGTCCCCATCTGATAGAGGAACGGGTCGTTCAACCGCGTCTTGTGGATGTTCAGAACAGGGATCGCGACGCGCAGCCCGGTCGAAGGCCCGCGGTTCGACTGCTTCAGATCGGGTCGCCCCGGCTCCTCCAGCCGCTGGATTTGCCCGGTCGGGTTAGGCAGGCCGATTTCCGGGAACTGCGGGTTTATGGTGCGCCCGCCATCCTCGAACACGCGAAATATGTCGCCGGGCGGCACGGTGGTCCATGTCGGCAGCGGGTAGAGCACCGGCAGTGCGCCGCGCGCCTTTTCCTCTTCGGTGACAGTACCCCACATCGGCTTGCCATCGGGGCCGATCTGCTGGCTTGCGCTCTTCACCAGCGCCGGTTCGCCATCGCGGGTGTAGCTTTCACCGAAGATGTAGTTTTTGAAGGGCACGATACCGTTGTTGTACGCGGCGCCGCCCCACAGCATCGCGCCGGTCGACATCAGGCTGCGCTCGCTCGCCTCGATAATTTCGATATGGCAGGCACCGCAGGCATCGCGAACGACGCGGTAATCGGACGGGTTCACGAAACGGACGAATTCCGGGCTCTCCTTGGCCAGCAGCGCATAGGACCGTTCGGGGTTCGCGCTGCTCGGCCAGTTCCAGCCTGCCGGGTATTTCGGCAGGACGTGCGCCGCCTTCATCGCCGCCATGTAATCCAGACCGCCGTGATCCCATTCGGGCGCGGCCCTCACCGTACCGTCGCCGCCGTGGCAGTTGACGCAGCTCAGCACCACGGCGGGGCTGGCGTGCATCGTCTTGTGGTCGGTCTGCGTGTGGCAGGTCTGGCAACCGGCGTTCTGTTCGTCGACATAGGCCCAGTTCTCGGCCAGCGTATCGCCCGGCTGGCCCTTTGGCGCGGGCGCGGCGCGGGTGTGCTTTACGTCCTGCGGCTTCTCGCCGCCCGCCGCCATCAGCGCCGCCGGGATCAGCAGGGCCGCGATCAGCAGTGAAAGCCTGCCGAGACGGCTGGAAGAATTCGCCCCACGCATCAGAAGGCAAACGTCGCGTTGGCGAGGATCGAGTAGAACCGGTCGTCGCGCCCTTCGGCCACGAACAGGTCCCCGAACCCGGCGGAAGGATCGAACACCGCGCCCGACAGGCGCAGCACCGCGTTCTGGTTAGCCCACGGACGCCAGATGCCCGCGACCGAGATGTCATGGCCGATGGACGTCGGGATCGACCCTTCGGAACGGAGCACCTGCACCACATCGGTCTTGTCGAACCACAGGTGGTTCCAGTTGGCCGAGACGCGCACATCGGGCGTCAGGTCCGCGTCCACCCCTGCCCCGACCAGAATCGTGCCGGGGTTGTTGAAGTTCGACTGCCCCTGCTCCTTGCTCGACCGCAGCGAATTCAGGATGCCGTTGCGCCCGTTCACGCCGATAGCACGCCCGCCGCCTGCAAAGGGAATCGTCTGCCGGATCCAGTACGAGGTATCGGCGCCCGCGAAGACTGGGTTCTCGAAGATGGCGTCGAAGCCCTTTTCCTTGCCGTCATAGGGATCGCCATCGCCGCTGGCGTATAGGCCGGACAAGCGAAAGCGCAGCCAGTTGACGTCATAGCTGGCTTCGGCGGCGGCGAAAAATGCCTGAATTCGCGACTCACCGTCGGTAAAAATGTCGTTCCGATCCTCACCGAACGCGCCGTACAATTGCGTCGTCAGGTTCACGCGACCGAAATGCCCGTCCATCGCGTGGCCGAAATAGACGACATCGTAATCCCGCCCCCGCAAATTGCCGAGCAGCGCGGGTCGGACCGGAAAACCGTTCTTGTCGACCTCGATATCCCCCGCCTCTCGGTTCATATTGTAGGTGACCGAAAGCTGGCTGGTCATGCCGACGACGGGAAAGTCCTGCCGATAGACATTGGCGGTGAATACGTAATCGTCGCGCGGGCTCTGCGTGATGTCGTTCAGGCCCGAATTGGTGTCCTTCTCAACCCGCCAGAACGCGGCGGCGTTGAATTGCCAGCGGTTGTTGTCGCGATTACCAAAGAACCGGATGCCGAGCTGGTTGTCCTGAAACAGGAAACCCCGGAAATCCGACTGCCACGGCTGAATGCCCGCGCGGACCGAGAAGAAATCGTACCGCTTCGAATCGAACCGCGCGAGGTGGTAATCGACGAAGGCTTCCTGCACGCCCACGAACATGTCGTGTCGCTCACTGTCCTCGCTCGGCTCCACCTCCAGCACGCGGCGTTCGGGCACGTCGACGTAGTTGTACTGACCCGCCAGCGTCAGGCGATACTCGACTGCAGGCGGCTTGAACGCGGTCATGCCTTTCAGCAACGAAACGCCCGCGATGAAGGTCTGGGCCAGCACCAAACTGTCGCTGCGCCCGAAGACGTCGAGCCGGTCGGGATCGCTTGTCGTCTGCACGCCGACGGGAATCGGGAAGCTGCGCGGTTCGACCACCGTGTCGGAAATGCCGGTCAGGATAAGGTACCAGTCCTCGCCCTTCAGGAAGCCGGGCCGCCCCTTGCCCAACGGACGGTCGCCTTTCAGCAGGTTGTGGTGAAATGGATCGAGCTTCGACCGGCACAGCGAGCGCAAGTTCGGATAGAGCGTGTAGATCGTCGTGTCGCCACCTGCCGGGCACAGCGTGCTTGTGATCCGCGCCCGGTCAGGCAGTGCGACGTCGAGCGTCAGATCGCCCTCACTGCCATCATACTTCGTGTAGAATGCCTCGGGCGGCGGCGCGCGGACCGCGCCTTCGTTGTCCTGCACGATGGGGTCGGGCAATTCGCGTTCGATCCCGGGGCGGCGGCGGTCGTCCAGCGGCACGTCCTCGACATCTTGCAGCACCGGGTCATCGATCACCACGGGTTCCGAGACCGGCTCCGCAGAAGCGGGTTCAGCGGCTTGGGCCGCGATCATCGCCAGTGGCGAGACGAGGATCGCCGCGATGCTCATCACAAACCGTCGCACACGTTCTGCGCGTCCGTGTCGAGGAACGGCGCGAAGGGGCAAGAAACATAGCGCAGCCGCACTTCGGCATCGCCAAGGTCGACCACGATCCTGTCGGCGCGGATCGCCTTGGGCGCGTTGTTAAGCGTGCCCGTCCGCTCACCCGCGTTATGGGTGCCCAGGAAGCTGATCATATCGTCCTGGTCGATACCGTCGCCCGACACGCCAATCCCGCCGACCAATACGCCATCGCGATAGACCGGGACCGAGCCGGGGAAAATCTGGATACCATTGGCAAGCCTGCGCTGGCCCGTCGGCGCGGGGGTAATGCCGGTACACTGGCGCGGGGTATCGGCGTTCAGCCCCCGCACGAAGCCGACATGTTGCAACAGGTTGCCCGCGATCAGCTGCACCTGAAGCCCGGTGGCGAAAGGATTGAAATCCTCGATCGGACGGCTGAGCGGGCCATGCGGGCGGCCCAACTCGCCATCGGGGAAATAGGGGCGCGACAGGTTGCCGCCGCTGCGGTCGGCAAAGGCGAAAGTGCCGGTAAGCGCCGTCGCATCATTCAGGAAATCCCGGACCAGTTGCACGAAGGGCGCGGCCGCCGCGTCGGTCATCATCTGGTCGGCGGCGACGGGGTTGGAGAAGAACGTCGCCGTCCGCGCCTTTTGCAGCGAAACGTCGGTGCCGAAGATCGGCGCATCGGGGCTGCGCACCACGCCCAGCACTTCGCCATAGGTATCGACAAGACTGATCGAGACTTGCGCCCGGCTGTCGAGCGGGCGGCGGATCTGGGCGCGGGCGCGGCTCATCACCGTGAACGCTTCCTCAAGTATCGCCCGCGCCTCTGCCTGCGTCAGCGGCTGGGCATGGGCGGCACCATCGGTCGCGGCGCGCACCGGGAAACGGTTCGTGCCCGCGCCGTCGGTCAGGATGAAGGCATCGTCGTTAGTAAACTCGCCAGCCGTCGCCTGCCGGATGCCCGAAGCCTCGGTGCCATAGGCCGTGCCCGCGATCAGCGTACCGTCGGTATAACCGGTGATCGGGATCAACGCCCCCGCCACGCCATCGATCGCCGCGAAATTGGTCTGGAGCGGGGACAGCTTGCCGACCGAGGCGTCGGAAAAGCGCAGTGTCGTGCCGTCCACCGTGATGCGGTTGGCAAGGATGTTCGACGGCGGCGCAAAGCTCTGCATCGCGGCCAGCGCGATGTATTCCTCTGCATCGGTATCGACATCGAGCACGTTGGGATCGAGGCCATAATCGCCATCGCCCATCACGCCCACACCGCCGACGACCACGCCGTTCTTGTACAGCGGAAAGCCCCCCGGATCGGCGGCCAGCCCCAGCGGCGACCGCTTCGGTCCGATCAGCCCGTCGCTGGCTCGCGCGGCAAGGTCCGAACAGGGCAATTGCGAGAACTGCACCCCGAACAGCGGCCCCGATTCCAGCCCCGGCGTGGTCGGTGCAGGGGGAAAGTGTTCCTGCACGATCATGCTGGCCGTGCGGCTGGAAAAAGCGTTGCCGCCGCTGGACAGGTATGCCCCCGTGATGGCCTTGGCGATGGCCCCCGCCGCTGCCGGGATCGGCAAGCCTTGCGCGTCGATAGGTGGTACGTTGTCGGTGCCGAGGAGCGGGATGAATGCGCTCGTCAGCATCTCGTCATCCGCGCCGTTCATGCGGAACACGGCCAGCACGTTGCCTACCCGATCGACCACCGCGATGGTGCTTGGCAACCCGCGCGCCTGCGCCTCGCCCACGGCTTGCGCGATCACCTGCTGAACGTCGGCTACGCTCAGCGATTCCTGCACCGGATCGGAATAGAGCCGCCCCGTCGTGGGGCTGGGCGTCGGGGTCGGCGCAACCCCGCCGACCGAATTGCCGTCACCACCGCCGCCACAGCCGGATACCGCAAGCGCCGCCGCAGCAACGGCGCAGAAAGTGCTGCCGATGCGGGTCATTGCATGCTCCGGATTGAACGAACCGCCCCGGCCAGCGCGCTGCGGAAGGCGAGCGGCTTGAAACCGTTCGGATCGTTCACCGCCGCATAGGCGCGATTGATGTCGAGCCGCAGCGCCGAAGCCTGCCCCTCGCTGATCGCGCCTTGCGCGACGAGGCCGGATACCAGCGTATCCATCGCCATCACCGACTGCACCGCGCCCTCGTAATCGGTGTAGCGCACAGCCACCGCCTCGCTGGCGATGGCGTCCAGCATCGCGAAACCCTGCTTGTCGGTGAAGGCCGAACCGGCAAACCGCGTCGAAAGCCCGCGCGCCATAGACCGCATCTTGCCCGCCTCTGTCACGGCAGCATCGCGCCCCTGCAACATCGCAGCGTGGAACGAGCGGGTCTGCCCGTCGTAAGCGCCCGTCAGATCGGGGGCCAGCACGCGCACGGCGGCAGCCAGCATGATCATGTTCTCGTCATTATAGGGCGGATAGCCCGGCGGGATCGGGCGCAGCGGGTTCGCCACCTTGCTCGCCCGGACATCCTCGCCATCGAATATCCGGCGGTGGCACGAATGGCAGTCGAAGAAATAGAATTCCGGGAACATCCCGTCGGTCGCAAGCCCCGGCTTTTCGAACAGCGCCAGCGAACGGTTTAACGCCTCTGCCTGACCCACCGCCCAGTTGCGCAGCGCGTTCGGTCGGCCCTTGCGCTCAATGTAGTCCGCATCGACGTTCCAGTGCTGCTGCAGCGTCGAGAACAGGTCCAGCTCGAAAGAAATGCGCGGGTGCCCGGCCCCCATGATCCGGTGATAGGCGAACTGGCCCTGCCGGTCCGACCCGAAGTGGCAATCGAGGCAGACGTTCGCCCGCACCTGCGGATCGACCAGATCGGTCATGCCTTGCGAAACGCTGCGTTCGTGCGTGGTGCCGACGGTGTAGTGCCCCGCGATCCACTGACCAGCAGCGCCGTGGCACGATTCGCAGCCAACCGCGTCTTCCACGCGCGCTGCGCCCGGTTCGGCGTGGCAACCAAGGCAATCGCGCGCCACCCCCGCCTGATCCAGCCCAAGGCGGCGGATAATGTCCTGCCCCCGCGGTTGGAACAGCACGCGATAGGCGCGCGAATGCGCCCCGGTGGGAGAGCTTTCTTCCTGCCAAAGCTGCAATTCGTCCTGCCGCACAGGGGTACCGTCGCCCAGCGAACGCCCGTGGCAGGTCGACCCCGCGCATGACGCGACGCCAAGGTGGCGCTTCATGGTATCGGACCTGCTGGCCTGCGCCTCGACCGGCGCGGGCGCGATCAGCATGCTGGCGGCCAGGGCAACGGCGGCCATCAGGAAACAGGCGAAAAAAGCGATCAGAGCCGGGCGCGAGACGACGGTGGCGAAATGCCATCCCCTGCTGCCGTTCGGCTGGCGCACACGATTTCCCCCATGAAGGCGAACGCAATGCGCCGCCTGTCCCTACCCGTGGAGGAGCCTACCCTGCCCTTGCCCGATTCTTCAACCCGCCAAGGCGCTGAATTTCCCGATCAAGCGCGCCGGATGACCATGTTTCGGATCTCGCTCATGTCCTCCATGGCGAAACGAATGCCCTCGCGGCCAAGGCCGGAATCCTTCACTCCGCCATAGGGCATGTTGTCAACGCGATAGGATGACACGTCGTTTACCACGATACCGCCAACTTGAAGGTCGTCCCACGCATCCAGCACCTTGTGAATGTCGCGCGTGAAGAGGCCTGCCTGAAGCCCGAAGCGCGAATCGTTCACTTCGGTCATAGCCGCATTCCAGTCCGTGAACTTCGACAGCACCGCCAGCGGACCGAACGCCTCTTCACGAACCGCGTCGCAACCGTCGGGGGCATCCTCGATCAGCGTTGCCTCCAGCATGGCACCGTCCAGCCCGCCGCCGCAGAGCAGCCGCGCGCCCGCCGCCACCGCATCGTCGATCCAGCCTTTCAGGCGCTTGGCCTCCTTCTCGGAAATCATCGGGCCGATGAACGTGTGGCGGTCCTTCGGATCGCCCGAAACCAGCGCCTTCGTCTTGTCGACCAGCATCTGCTTGAACCGGTCGTAGATGTCAGCGTGGATGATGATCCGCTGCACCCCGATGCACGACTGGCCGGATTGATAGAACGCGCCGAAGATGATGCGTTCCAATGCGTGGTCCAGATCGGCATCCTTGTCGACGATCACCGCCGCATTGCCGCCCAGCTCCAGCACGACTTTCTTCTTCCCCGCCTTGGCTTTCAGCGCCCAGCCTACTTCCGGGCTGCCAGTGAAGGACAGCAGCTTCAGCCGCTCGTCGGTGCTGAACAGGTCCGCCCCGTCGCGGCTGGCGGGCAGGATCGAGAACGCGCCTTCGGGCAAGTCGCATTCGGCCAGAACCTCGCCCATGATGATCGCGCCCAGCGGGGTCAAGCTGGCGGGTTTCATCACGAAGGGACAGCCCATGGCGATGGCCGGGGCGACCTTGTGCGCGGCAAGGTTCAGGGGGAAATTGAACGGGCTGATGAAGCTGCACGGACCAATCGGTACGCGCTTCCACATGCCGATATAGCCCTTGGCGCGCTCCGAAATATCGAGCGGCTGCACCTCGCCATAGTTGCGCGTCGCTTCTTCGCTGGCGATGCGGAAGGTGTCGATCAGCCGCGTGACCTCGCCCTCGGCATCCTTGATCGGCTTGCCCGCCTCTACGCACAGGGCATAGGCCAGATCGTCGAACCGTTCGCGAAACCGCTTTACGCAGTGATCGAGCACGGCCTGCCGTTCATAGCTGGCCAGCTTTGCCATCGGTTCTGCCGCCCGCACCGCCCCCGCGATGGCTTCCTCGATCACGTCGGGCGTAGCCAGCGCGGTGCGAAACGCCAGTTTGCCGGTGAACTTGTCGGTTACTTCAAGATCGGTGTTGGGCTGCGCCGCCTTGCCGTTGAGGTAGAGGGGGTAGGTATCTTTGAGTTCGGGCACGGTATTCTCCTGTTGCCCCTTCAAGCGGTCGGCGGGCAGCGCGGTTCCGGGCGTCGCGCACGAAAATCGCGGAACACATCGGGTCGCAAGCCTTTAATCAGGGAAACGCAACAGGGACAGCGGGACATGCAGCACAGATCACCGACACGCCTTTCGCCGGGCGACTGGATCAGCGTGATCAAGGGCGGCTGGGCCCGCGCCAGCCAGCACAACATGGGCCTGATCGCGGCGGGCGTGGCGTTTTACCTGTTCCTGGCAATGGTCCCGCTGCTGGGCGCGATCGTCATGCTTTACGGCATCGTCGCTCGGCCAGAGACGGTCGCAACGCATATCGCCGAACTGTCGCAGGCCCTGCCCGCGGCGGCGGCCGAGATCGTGACCGGGCAGATTCAGGGACTGGTCGAAACGCGCGGATCGACCAAGGGTTTCGCTTTCCTGACCGCCTTGGCGCTGGCTCTGTTCGGCGCGCGCAACGGGGCGGGATCGATGATCATCGCACTGAATGTTGCGTTCGGGTGCCCGGAGGGGCGCGGGTTTGTGAAGAAGAACCTCATGGCCCTGGCCGTGACTGTCGGCGGGGCGCTGGCGGCGGTGGTGCTGTTTGCCGGGATCGGGGCATTCGGGGCGCTGCAAGCCTTCGTCGCGCCTGATTCGGTGGTGCTGGGTCTGGTGGCGCAACTGGCGACGTGGGCCGTGCTGATCCTTGCGCTGGCGACGTTTATCGCGCTGCTGTTCCGCTATGGCCCGGCGTGCCAGACGCCTTCGCTGCGCTGGCTGACGCCGGGGTCGCTGTTCGCGGCCTTTGTGGCGGCGGCGCTTACGTTCGGATTCGGGGCCTATGTCGCCAACTTCGGTAACTACAACGCGACTTACGGCGCGCTGGGCGGCGTGGTCGTGCTGCTGACGTGGATGTGGTTGACGAGCTATGTCGTGTTGATCGGCGCGGAATGCGATGTGGCGTTGATGGATCGGGAGGATACGCCCGATCCAAGCCCGCGCCCAAGCTAGGAACGCGAAGCGCTCCGCCGCTTGGAAGCGAGAGCGGTCAGGCCGGCCGGCGGGCCGAAGGCCCGTTCGACGTCATGGAATTTACTTCCATGACGGCCTTCTACGCCAACTTCCACTCCCACCCCAGGGGATCGCCGTCCATCACCTCGACACCCTTCGCCGCCAGTTCGTCCCGGATCGCGTCGCTGGTGGCAAAGTCCTTCTCCGCCCGCGCAGCCTTGCGCCGCTCCATCGCCGCTTCGATCTCGCTCTCATCGATGGTCGCGCTCTTGGGGCGGATGCGGAAATCTTCGCGCGGCAGGACCGGCAGGCCCAGTGCCGACAGCATCGCACCGACCAGCGAAGCCTTTTGCTCCTGATCGACCTTCTTCACCGCGATCGCCTCTTCCAGCACGGTCAGCGCCACTGCCGTATTCAGATCGTCGGCCAGCGCCGCATCGAATTTCTCGATCAGCGGCGTCAGCTTCTGATGCGTCACCGTCGCGCGCACCGACGCCAGCGTCGCCCCGTCGGTCACGACTTCCAGCAAGCCGCGCGCCGAACCCAGCAACCGCTTCAACCGCACCAGCGCCGCGCCCAGCCCGTCCCAGCTGAACTCCAGCTCGCTGCGGTAATGCGCCTGCAAACACAGCATCCGGTACGCCAGAGGGTGGTAGCCTTTATCGATCAGCAGTTGCAGGCGAAGGAACTCGCCCGAAGACTTGCTCATCTTGCCACTACGCTCGACAAGGAAGTTGTTGTGCATCCAGATGTTCGCGCCCGAATTTGCCGCGTCTGACAACGCACCACATTCGCAGAACGCCTGATTCTGCGCGATCTCGTTCGGGTGGTGAATTTCGCGGTGGTCGATACCGCCGGTGTGGATATCGAACGGAAAGCCCAGCACCTTGCCGCTCATCACCGAGCATTCCAGATGCCAGCCCGGCGCCCCGCGGCCCCACGGACTGTCCCACTCCATCTGGCGCTTTTCGCCAGCGGGCGTCTTGCGCCAGATCGCGAAGTCGGCGGCATTGCGCTTGCCGTCCACCGCCTCGATCCGACCTTCTCCTTCCTCCGTAACGGCACGGGCCAGCCGCCCGTAATCCGCGACGGTCGAAACATCGAAATAGAGCCCGCTCTCCAGCTCGTAGCAATGCTTCGGCGCGATCTGGTTCGCGAAGTCCAGCATCTCTTCAATGAAGTCCGTCGCGATGGTCCACTGCGCGGGCTGGCGGATGTTCAGCGCCTTTACGTCGGCCCAATAGGCCTCTGTATAGTGGCGCGCGATATCCCAGATGGTGACCTGTTCGCCACTTTGGGCCTTTTGCGCCGCCATCTTCTCCATCTTGTCCTCGCCCGCGTCGGCGTCGTCGGTCAGGTGGCCGACATCGGTGATGTTGATAACATGGGTCAGGTCATACCCCTCCCACGACAACACCCGCCCCAACGTATCGGCAAAGACATAGGCCCGCATATTGCCGATGTGCGGATAGTTATAGACCGTCGGCCCGCACGAATAGACCCGCGCCTCGCCCGGATGCACCGGCACGAACGGCTCCGCGCTTCGGGTCAGCGAGTTGAACAGCGTCAGCGGATTTTCGGGCGCGTCGGTCATGGCGCGCCCTTGCCCCGTTGCTGCCGCTTCGGTCAAGCGGGTCCTATTCGCCGTCCTCTTCCTCACACTCGTCCTGCCGCACGTCCACCGGGCATTGCTTGCCGTCCAGCGCGCCGTTTTCCCACAGGTCGTCGTTGCCCGTTCCGGTCACCGGTTCGTCGACCAGCGGCTGGAAGCCCTCCGGTTCGACGGTATCGATTGTGATGATCCGCGTTTCGATGGTGGAACGCGGCTCGCCATCCAGAACCGAATGCGGCGGATCTTCACCGATCAGGGTCTTGATCAGCTCGTTGGGGATGGTCACCCCGCACTGCGACCCGAACCCGATGAAGCACCCGTTGACCGAGGAATAGGGCGCCGCCGACATCGGGAGGCCGATGGCGAAAGCGGTATCCAGCCCGGTCTGTCCGTTCACGATACCGTTGATCGCGATCCGGGGCAGCGAACCGCCCGAATTGATCACCGTCATGCTGTTCGCCAAAATGCCGCGCCGCGCCGCAAAACTGGTGTCTGCGCCCGTGTTCTGCACAAGGAATGTGTCCGCATCGACGAAGATCGAGCCGCCCTCGATCAGGCTGCGGCCGTCGCCGCCATCGGGCGTGCCCAGCGCATCGGTATAGTCCGCGTACGTCAGACCCGAGAGGTCTTCCACCATCTGACCGCTCGCCGCGAGGATGGTGTCAGCATAGAGGAACATGCTGCCATCCTGCGACCCGTTGGCGCGCACCCGCACGCTGCCGCTTGTCGCATCGATATACAGAAAGCCGCCCGTCTGCATGACCAGCGTCGCATCCAACGCATCGTCCAGCAGCAACGCCCCGATCACGTCGATCCCGCCGGTGCCCGACAGGTACAGGTTGCCCGTAGTGCCAAGCAAACCGTCTCCCGCAATCACCGACAAGTCGCCGACGTTGAGCTGTCCGCCCGCCGCCAGACCGAAGTCGCCAGCGGAGAACATCTGGGTCAGTTCGAAATCGTCGACAAGGAACGTGCCGAACGCCCCGCTGCCGATACCCGCATCGCCCAGCGCGACCAGGCTGATGTCCTGCGTGTAATCCGCATCGCCAAGGAACGCCTGGCCGCCCAGCACCAGATCGTTCGCACGAATATAGATCAGCCGCGCAAAGACATTGCCGAAGATATTCGCCGTGCCGCCCGCGTCGATTCCGAACAGTTCGGGGGCGAATGCGGTGAAGTTCACCGTGACATCGCCCGCAGCGTTCAGCGCGATATTGCCCGCGCCCGGATCGGGGATAGTCATGGCAAGGCCGCCCTGCCCTTCGCTGAACGGTTCGGTCCCAGCGTAAAGCGACCCGACAACGACGTCGCCACCGGTAGAGGTCAGGACGATATCGCCCAGCGCCTCTGCATAGCCCATGCCCAGATCGCCGGCCGCAGTGATGACGATATCGCCGTCATATGCGGACGCGTAATCGACATCGAGCGCACCTGACGATCCGATATCGAGGGTGGTGCCATACAGGTCGACAAACCCGGTCGCCGACAGGTCGGCCACGGTAATCGCCCCGGCGCCAGAGCTAAGCAACACGTTCCCGCCCGCATCGACCAACGTGTAGGTCTGATCGGCCAGCGTAAAGACGAAGATGCTGCCCGGCGCGGTCAGGCTGTCTAGGCCGTTGACCGCGTTTACGTCGACATCGATCGATCCGCCGCTGACCAGCGAGGTGGCCGTCAGGTCGCCGTCGGCAAAGACCACCACATCGCCACCCGCATCGATGGCACCGCCGGTCACATCGCCAAGCGAGTCGAGGATCACGTAGCCGCTCGTCGTCAGGCTATCGAACGCGATGCTGTCGCCGATCACGTCGAGATCGGACAGGTTGCTGACGGTCGTAAGCGAAACCGCCCCGCCCGCGTCGAGGAACAGCGCGTTGCCGCCCGCCTGGAGGTCGCCTATCGCAATGTCACCGCCTGCCGAAATCGGCTGATCCCCGCCCGCAATGGCAAGCATGCCGACATCGATCGACCCGGGCACCGCCCACGTCGATCCTGGCGCGGCGAAAACGTTGACGATCCGCCCGTCTGTAACGATCGACCCCGCCTGAACATCGCCGCCAACCTCCAGCGTAAGATCGCCGGTAGAGGCCAGCGTTCCGGTGCCCAGCACCGATCCGCTGGCAGTCACGGACAGCGGTGCACCCGTAAACCCGGCCCCGTTGTTCAATACGATATCACCGCCCAGCGCCGACACCTCCAACAGCCCGCCGCTGGTCACGATCATCCCGTCGGAAACGATTCCGCCCGAAGCCTCGATCACGCTCTCGTCCGTGCCGATCGCAATGCCGTTGCACGGTGCCGGACCGCAGCTCAGCGCCAGATCGCCCTCGGTAAGCGCGGTCAGCGACCCGACCGCGAGACCGCCCGCCGTCAGGTCGAACGTCAGCGTTCCCGCCCCATAGAACCCGGCATTGCCGAGCACCGTGGTTGTCGCGCCGTTCGAGATCACGGTCATGACACCGCTCGGATCGGCGGAATCGTAGCCGTTGTCGAACAACAGCGAATTGAACGTAGTGCTGCCCGTGCCCGAATTGTCGAGCACGATCGTTCCCGCCGCCGTCGTCGATTCGACCAGCGCGCCATAGGCGATTGCATTCAGGTTGCCGATCTGCACCGTATTGCTGCCGGTGATGGTGATTGCCACCGTGCCGCCCGTCGCCGTGCCATCCGCGCCGAAGGTCGAGCCGAAGCCACCTTTGTCCGCATAGCCAACGGCGGACAGCAACAGACCGTTGACCGTCACCCCCCCGTCCAGCGCATCGAGTAGAACCGTACCGCCCGCCGCATCGCCGCCCGCGCCGCCGGTGCCGCTGGCAGAATCGCCACCGAACCCGGCAAAGCCCTCTGCTGCGATGACTGCAAAGCCCGCGTTATCGGTGAACGATCCGCCATTTAGCGCCGCAAGCCGGACCGACCCACCATTGCCCTCGCCACCCGCTCCACCGGTTGCGCCAGCAGCCGTCGTAGCGCCGCCGTTGCCGCCATAGCCGTCGGCATAGAGGTTCACGCCATTGGCGATCACCGCCGCCCCGTCGGCGATCAGCGAGACGTCGCCGCCCGCACCCACGCCGCCGCTGCCACCCGTGCCGGTCTGGCTGTCTTCACCATCCGCGCCGCTGCCGGTCGCATCCAGCGTGATGCCAATGAGGTTCAGGTCGAGATCCGCTGTCGCGATCAGTCGGGCCGTACCGCCCATGCCCGAACCGCCATCGGCCCCGGCGAAGATGCCACTGGAGCCGCCGCTGCCGTCCGCGCCTGCCGATCCACCGTTGCCGATCGCGGAAAGCGCGATATTCGTCGCCGCCAGCGCGCCGCCCGCGAACGTCAGCAGCGTATTGCCGCCCTGCCCTTCGCCCCCGGTGCCGCCGGATACTGGGTTGACGTCAATCGTGACCAAACCGCCCGCACCGCCATAGCCATCGGCGGACAGCGTCAGGAACAGCGGCAGCGCGCCCCCATTGCCGTCGACGCCCGCAAGCAGGCTGCCACCGTCCACGGTGAACAGCGCGTCGCCGCCGAACCCGTCGCCGCCATCGCCGCCATCGACATCGCGGGCAAAGCCGCCCTGTCCGGCCTGCGTGCCCAGCCCAGGAGCCGGTCGGCGCGGATTGCCGTCGGCGCGCAGCGTCACGCTGCCCGCAGTGGTCGATCCGCCCGTCAGCGAACCCGATGCGATGCCGCCCGATCCGGCGCCGCCACTTCCGGGCTGTTGGCCGCCTTCGACGTCTTCGTCGGACCCGGCCCCGCCCATGCCGCTGGCATCGACCGAGAGGGTGAACAAGTCCGCCGTACCGCCGCTCTGCACATAGCTGGCCGATCCGCCGGTGCCGGTGCCCCCGGTGCCGCCTGCGGTAACGGAACCTTGCGCCGCCCCGCCAAAACCGGTCGCCACAATCGCCAAGGCAGCCGATCCGAAGTTGAACACGCCGGTCACTTGCCCACCGGTCTGCTCAAACGTCGCGTTGCCGCCGAAAGCGTCGAATCCATCGCCCGCCTGACGCACGCCGGTTTCCACGAAATTGCCGTTGCCGTCGAAGTCCAGCGTGTTGGGAAGCCCGCTGGCGCTGATGCCGATGCTGTCGCTACCCAAGGCACCGTCAGTAATGCGGATCAGCGCAGTGCCACCCTGCGACACGCCGCTGGTGCCCGCCGGATCGGTGCCCACGCCCGCCCCGCCATCGGCACGGACATAAAGCGTGTAGAGCGCGCCCGAGTCGCTGCCGAGGTTGACGTTGCCACCGCCAATCAGGACTTGCGCGGTGCCGCCGGTGCCGCTCGACCCGTTGGCGTTGAAATCGTTGCCCAGCCCCAGCGACCAGACGTTTACCGCGTCGATGGTGGTAACGGTGGCGCCGGGATCGGTCGTCTCCAGCGTCACCGTGCCGCCGGTTGCAGCGGTATCGGACCGCGCGATGCTGATCAGGTTCAGCCCACCCGCGTCCACCGTGCCATCCGCAACGGTCAGCGTGACGTCGCCCGCCGTGATCGCGCCGGCGGATTCGACACTTGAGCCCAGCGTCAGCGTGCCATCGACGAAGAGCGTAGCCCCATCCGAAACGGTGGCGACAACGCTATCGCGCGCCAATGCGGTCAGGTCCGAGACGAACGTGCTTGCTCCGTTCACCAGATCGATGGTCAGATCGCCGCCCGATTCCAGCAAAAGATCCGAGGCATCGAGGTTAGCGCCCTCTTCCACAACCGTCCCGCCCAGATCGAGCGAGAGCGTATTGCCGGCGTAAAAGCGGGCGTCCTTCAGCAAGAAAATCGCGTCACTGGCGTCGGTCAGGGCAATCGCATCGGTCGCACCCGCATCGATCGCGCTGGTCGCCTGCACGCCATGGACGGTCATGCTGGCCCCGGCAACGCCGCTGGTGGTGTCCACCGTGCCGCCGACGACGTCATAGCCAGCGGACAGCACGATGCGTCCGTCATTCACGCTGACGGCAGACGCCTCGCTATATCCAACCGATCCGCCGATCAGCATCGTCATCAACTGGTTCTTGGGCACCGCCACGAAATACTGCCCGCTGCCCGGCGCGGTCGGCAACGGACCGCTGGTGGTTCCGTCATGCACGATGCCGTTGGCGTCTTCGCTTCCCACGCTGACCGAGATGTCGAACAATCCGCCCGAAGCAGTCAGCGTCGCCGCCTCAGCCGCGATATAGGCGACCGATCCGTTGACCGAGATATTGGCGCGCTGCTCGATCCGGGGCGCGACGACGGCGAGGTAGCTGTCGGCCTGGCCCAGCGTGTAGGCTCCGCCGTTCTGGAACACGACAGAGGCATCGCTGTTGAGTGCCTGCCCGAACACGACTTCGCCCGGATTGGTGAACAGCGACTGGCCCGCTTCATCGACGGAATCGATGGGACTGGCCGAGAACATCAGGCCGTTGACGTCAAAGCTGGCATTCGCACCGACGACGAAGCCGGTCGGACTGTAAAACCAGACATTGCCCGATCCGTTAGCGGCGGTTGCATTGACCGCTCCGTCCATCAGCAGGGCGTTGCCCGCAATCGGATCGATCCGGTTGAGTACCGTGTAGTCGCCGCCGATCCCGTTGAATTCCAGCGTGGAGTTTTGCGGCAGGAACACGTCCGCATCGGTCGCAGTCCAATCGACCAGCGCCTCTGCCGCGTTGACCGTCACGCTCGTGGTCGAACCGCTCGTCGTCGGATCGTTCGCGCCGAACACCGCCGTGCCGGTGGCGTTCACCTGCGCCAGCGCCGGATGGGCAGCGGCCAGCGCCGCCGCAGCTACCGATGCCGAGAGCAGGAAGCGGCCCATCCGGCGGGCTTTTGCAGTGCTGTTGGCCATGGCGTCGAATCCCCCGATTGCTGTCTTGCTGCGTCCCATCGTTCCCGCCCCCATCACTGCGCCAGTTGCATCGAAAGGCTGACCAGCGCGCGCCAGTCGCCCTTGGCATCCGGATCGTAGAGCGTGTCCTTGAGCGGCACGCCCAGTGCGGCATCCAGACGGAACCGGTCCATTAGGTTGGCGCGAATGCCGCCGCCGACCGAATAGAGCTTTTGCGGGTTGGTATCTTCGAGGCCCGTGTCTTCGTTCCAGAACCAGCCTGCATCGAAAAAGGCATAGGGCTGCACCGCGCGCCCACCGGCGATGCTGGGCCACGCCGAGCCATAGCGCAGTTCGGACCGGAACCCGACGGCACTGTCGCCGATGGCAGAGCCGGGATCGTAACCGCGCCCGATGGTGTAGTTTCCGCCTGCAAGCTCCTCGTAGGACAGCAGAGCATGCGGCGACCATTGCGCGCGCGGCTGGAAAGCCAATGTGATCGCACGGGTCGGGCGATAGCTGACCGACGCATCGGCGCGCAGCACGAAGGCCGTCGGATCGCCATCGACACGGCTGGTAAAGCTGCCGTCCGGTCCGGCGCAAAGATCGAAATTCTTGGCGCAATCGGTGCTGGCGCCAAGGATATCCAGGCCCTGCCGCAGCTCCACCCCGGCGGACAGGCCGAACTTCGGCTCCAGCGCGTTGTACCCGCCGCGTCCGTTGGCCGAAGCCATGTCGATCATCGCATAGTCGGCGCGCAGCCATGCAACGCGCAGCCGGTCCTCGGTCAGCGTGATGTCACCGAACTCTACATCCTGATTGACGATATCCAGACCGCCGCCAAAGAACAGGTTGCGCGCGCGGCTGCGGATAATCGGATAGTCCTCGCGGATCGTCCCAGCCAGCGTCGTCGAGTGAAACGGGTTCGCGCCGCCGATGGTGGGATCGGTCTCGGCATAAGTCACATCGGCCGCCACGCGCAGGCCGTCGCTGCCGATGCGGAATTCGTGGCTGGCCTGAAATACCATCTGTTCCTCGAAATCGCCGGACCAGACCATCGACAACGTCGTCGCGTCGCCCCATCCGGTCATCCCCGCAAAACGCGTGCGGGCAAGGATCGACCATGGGCCGGTGGACTTCGCGTTGTAATTCTGGACCAGCGCATCAGCGGTGAACGGCACCCGGCGAACCGCGACTTCGCCGATCAATTCGCCGGGGCTGCCCTCTACCGGCCGCAAGACGAGCCGGGAATCGATCCCCGGAAGGTCGCGGGTCAGCAGCAGGGTGCGCTCCGCTTCCTGGCTGTTGAACACCGGCTGTTCGGTCAGCGGTGTGAGGTAGCGGAGCAGGATTTCCTCGTTCGGTCCCGCATCGCCCTTGATCTGCAGGCGCGTGATCCGTGCGGCCAGCACGTCGAGCCGCAGGTTCCCGTCCTCTATCGTCTGCGGCGGCACCTGCACTGCGGCAAGATAGCCCTTGCCGCGCAGGATCGTCGCAGCGCGGTCGCGAATGTCGCAGACGGCGGCCACACGCATCGTCTGCCCCACCATCCCGGACCAGGCGGGGGACAGGTCGAGATCGGCGGGGAACCCCTCCATCCCTGTAAACGTCACGCTGCCCAACGTGAAGGTGATGTCCGCGAATTCGGGCGCGGCCAGCGGGCACGGCGCGCGCTGGATATCGTCGGGGGCAACCGCCGTGTTGTTCAGGCTGTTCAGCGCGCCTTGGGTCACGCCCTGCTCAAGCTCTTCGCGCGATGGCAGCGCGCCTGCCGGCACGTCCTGCGCTATCGCGACAGCGGGGGCGAACGCCACCCCTGCCAGAAGCAGCGCGCCAAGGCCCCGCACGGTTGCAGTCTTCGTCATCATTCCTCCCGCGCGCGGCCCCTGTGCCGCGCTCCCCGAAATCAAAATGGGCCCCTCAGCCCTCGGTCGTATTCTCCGCCTCGGCCTCGATCTCCGCCGCGTCGGCATAGGCCGCCTCGAGCAGAAGATCGCGCTGCGCGGTGCAGCCCGCATCGTTCAGCATGGAATAGACCGCCGGAACGTCGCCATCGGGTACACCCGGCAGCACCCGCGTGATGAAAGTGACGGGCGACGCGCCCGGCATTTCCAGCGTGTAGGTTGCGTTGTCGACCACCGGCATATCCTGCGGCCACAGTTTCAGCGCGCCGCCGCGCTTGAATGCCACGTCCGCGCTGCCTGACTGGCCCTTGACCGTTCCGGTCATCGCCTCGACGCGATCCGGGCGCCAGAACACCAGCCTCGTCGCATCGGCGACGCACCACGTGCCGCCCTTGGTAGAATCAATCTGCCAGATGTTGGTCGGGCCGGTATAGGTTGCGGAGGCTGCTCCGCCGCCAGCACCACGAACCGCTCCGGTTCGCGCACGCGCTCCGGTCGAACCGGATACGAGATCGGCTACTCGCTTCGCCCCGGTGCGATCGCGCGTCACCGAACCGTCCAGCGTGACCTTGCCCGGACCGCGCACAACACGCGTGCCAGCCTTGTCCAGAACCGTCAGAACGTCGCCCGCCTTCAACACGATCTCCGTCCCGTCGGCCAGCTTCTTGCCAGCGGGATAGGATGCCGATGACGGCCCCGTTGCCCGCAGAACGACCGACTGGGCGTGAGCTTGTGCTGCGACCAGTGTCGCCGCGCCCATTGCCAGCGCGATTGCACCGCTTGCGACCTTATGCCTAACCGATGACATAGCTTTCTCCTCCTCGCGTCTGGCGCAACCGTTCGATCAGGTTGCGCAACGCCGTTTCCCTCAAGACGGAAGTTGCCTCTGCCCCTTCCGCGTCCTGTTTCCCCTGTTGCCCGATTCGTGCGCGGTCGTCTGTGAAGCGTTGCACAGCCTCTGCATCCCCGTCGCGATGGGCCGTAACCAGCGCCGCGATCGCATCCCGCTGTTTCGGATCGCAATCGGGCCTCGGCTCGAAAACATCGACCGGTGTCGCCCGCCCCCGCAACGTCACCCGGCCCATCGGCACGAACCAGTCGATTATGTCAGAACTACGCAATTTCTCAATCGCTTCGCCGCTAACCAGAACCGTGGTGTCCAGCGCCTTGTTCGCCGCCTCCAACCGGGCCGCGGTGTTCATCGCATCGCCCAGCGCGGTGTACTGAATACGCCCCTCACCCCCGAAATTGCCGACGATGGCAACGCCATAGTGCATCCCCACACGGGTCCGCCCGATGGGCGGCACGCCGTCGGGCACCGATTTGCGAAACGCTTCGCCCGCTTCGTACATCGCGCAGGCCGCCATTGCGGCGCGATAGCCGTCGTCGGGCTTGGAGATGGGCGCCCCCCAAAAGGCAACGACCGCATCGCCGACGAACTTGTCCAGCGTCCCACCATATTTGAGCACGACCGCCGACAGGTGATCGAGGTACTGGTTCAGAAGGCTGGCGATGACTTCCGGCGAAACCGCGTGGGTGAGCTTGGTAAACCCTTCGAGATCGGTGAAGACGCAATAGATTTCGCGCTTCTCACCGTGCAGACGCAGTTGCTCCGGGTTGCGCAGTATCTCGCTCGCCACCGATTTCGGCAGATACTTGCCCAGCGCACCCGCCGCGAATTCGCGCTGTGCAGCGCCGATTACGCGCAAGGCCGACGCGATAGCGAGATAGCCCATCAGCCACCCCCCGATCCACCCGACCGAAGGCAGCTCGTACGTATTGTAGCCCCAGCTTTCGAGGAGGAACGGCAGCGCCAGAAAGATCGAGAACTGCAGGATCATCGCCAGCCCCACCGCCGGACCACCGCCCTGCGGCGCGGCACTGGCCGCCCCCATAAGCACCGATGCCGCCGCCAGCACCCACAGCAACCAGCCCGGCACCAACAGAGGCCGCACACTATCGAGCAATTGCGCCAGCATCGTCGCATGGATTTCCACGCCGATGGTCTGCAATTCGCCCGTTACGGGATTGCCGGTGCGGGTGAACGGCGTGTCGAACTGGTCGAAATCGGCAAAATCGCCGCCGATCAGGACGTAGCGGTCCTTGATCAGGTCGGCCATGAACTCCGCCGTCGCCGGATCGGCCAGCAAATCGATGGGGATCTTATCGAACACCGGGCGTTCGGAACTGACCGGCACGCGATAGCGGATCGGGCCGGTATAGCCCGCAAAAGCCGGGTCGATACCCGGCGCATCCTCGGTCATCGCCACACTCATCAGGGGGGGCAGACCTGCGAAATGCCGGGGCCAGCGCCGCGCCACACCATCGCTGTCGGTTTCCAAGAGGATCGAGGTCGACCGGATCGTATCCGACCGCACATCGGCGTGCCACAGGTCCAGGTCCTGCTGCTGCTCGAAGGTAATCGCCTCTGGGTTGGTAGCGTTTGTCGCATAGGCCAGCCACGTCGGCGTTACCATCTGCCCCAGCGTTTCCTTCAGCAGCGGATCGTCGTCCTGGGGCGAATCGAACAGAACGTCGATCCCGATCGCCTTGGGCTGCATCGTATCGATATTGGCCAGCGCCTGCGCCAGCACGGTGCGGTCCACCGGCGAAATCTGCCCCGTCGCGCGGTTGGTATCGTCTGTATAGACCACCAGCGTGATGCGCTCATCGGTATCGACCGGCTCTGCCGCCGTCACCGCGCGCACATCGTACAAGGCCCGTTCCGCATCGCGCAGCAAGGGCAGGTTCCAACTGCCGTAAGCAACCAGCGCGCCGATCACCATCAACAGCGCCGCGATCGTTACGCGCGTACCGCCGAGCTGGCGCAAGGTCTGACCCAGCTTGCGCCGGATCTCCTCCTCGGTGATGGGCCTCTCGCTATCGGGCATCGCGCCTTGTCCCGTTCCCGTACTCCCGGCTCAGCCGCCCACGTTCAGCAGCGGGCGGGCCGCGTCGCCAACGATGGCGAAACCCGACCAGTAATAGGGATGCGATGTCAGCGGATCGGCCATCAACACCTGCTGTGCGCCCAGCAATGCCGTGCCCAGCGGCTGGCCCTGCCCTTCGAACAGGCCCTGCATCAATCGCGTCGTTGCGTCGAAATCGTCGGGCGCGGGCCAGTGGCTGGCCAGAACTGCACGCCCGCCTGCCCCGACGAAGCTGCGCACCAGCCCATCCAGCGCCGTGCCGCCGCCTGAACCGAGACCCGCCGCCCGCGTCGTGGCGATGTCCGCCGCCGCCGCCGTGTCGCAGGCCGACAGGATCACCAGATCGGCATTCAGCTTCAGGTCGAAGATTTCAGAGAAAGTCAGCAACCCATCCGAATCCGACCCGCCAAAGCTGGTCAACAGCGCCGGACGCGTCGGGCAACGCGGCCCCGGCGGCGTGACGAGGCCATGGGTCGCGAAGTGCAGGATGCGGAAGTTTTCAAGGTCTTCGCGTGCCTTGATCGCGGTGTCACTGAAAGCCTGCCCGGTCATCAGGTCGGTCCCGCCACCTACAAGCTGCGTCGCGGTGACGAGTTCCGCCGAACTGATCGGGTTGTTCCATTCGGCCAGCGGCCATTCGCAATCCTGCGCGCTGGCGCCCGAAGCCCCGCGAATGCCGGTGAAGCCGCCTTGCGCATCGCCCAGCGTGGCGTTGCTGCCCATGCCGAGATAGCTGCGCGGCGCATCGGACGACGGCAGCGCGCGAGCATCGGCGAAGGCACGGGCGGAGACGGCGGTGGAAACCATCCGGTCCTTGCCCAGCCAGTCGATCATCGTCACGTCGAACGGGTCGGCATCGGGTGCCTCCATCGCGACGAGATATTCCTGCAAAGAGCCTTCGTCGGCGATCAGCAGGTTCGGCGGCAGTTGCAGCATCGCGCCATCGGGTTCGAATACGACATGGCTAGCCCCGGTAATCCGGTCCGAAACCGGACCGAACAGTGCGACAAAAAGCGCGCGCGCATCTTCGACGTCAAAGGGCGAAGTCAGGTAATTGCCATCCTCGAAGCGCGAGATCGTATCGCGGATTGCCGCGACCTTGGTGGCGAGTTCCCGACCGGTGACCCCGGCGCGATAGCCGGTCGCAAAATCGTCGCCCGAGACATAGACGAACACGTCGTCGTCAAGCACGGCCATCTTGGCATAGACCTCGCCCGGCGACAGCACGCCTTGCAGGTCGCCTTCCCCGATATGCCGCTGCGCCACGGCGCGGTAACGCGCATAGTTGTTGAGTGCGACGGTGGTGTTCAGCGCCTGCTCTTCCAGATCGGCGATCTGCCGCTCGGTCTGGCGCAACTGCTGCGGCTGGGCATCCTCGCCCTCCAGCCGGGCCAGCGCAGCACGCTGTACGCGAAGGCGTTCGAGCGAGCGGTTCAGGCTGACCGATTGGCGAAACAGCCGAGCCGCCTCGTCATTGCCAGCCGACAGTTCACGCGCCAGCACCGCCTGCGTATCGGCGACGCCGGGCCGCACTAGTATTTGCGAGGCCGAGAGGAACTCTGCCGATGCCTTGGGATCGCTGCCCATCCGGCCCGCCAGAATATCGAACCACGGACCCATTTGCCCGGCAAGACTGGTCAGTCCGTCGGTCCGTTCCAGCGAACGGTCGACAATACCGCGATAAAGCGTCGCCGCTTCGTCCTCTCGCCCGTGACGGGCATAGAACGACGCGAGCTGCGCCTGTGCGGCGGCGAGGCTGCGGGTTTCGGGATACTGGATCGCGACCATGTCGACCGCCGACTTCAGCAAGCCCTCCGCACGGCCAAGGTCGCCCCGATCCTCTGCCATGCGCGCCAGTTGCGACAGGATCTGACCGCGCATTCGGATGATCGAAACCACACGCCCGCCGCGCACGCCGACGACGCGGCGCTGCGCCGATTCCAGCGCAGCCTCCGCCTCCGCTCTCTGGCCTTGGTAATAGAGCGCCGACCCGCGCAAGTGGTCCGCCTGCGCATCGAGAATGGCGGCGTGTTCCTCTGCCGTGAGCCGCTGATCGTCGACAAGGCCCAGCGCCTTCATGATCGGGTTGCCAGTATTGATCCGGTCCGCCAGAGGCTTGGTAAAGGTCAGGTTCTGGCGAAGCGCATCGCCGCCCGGCGCGATCGAGATACGCAGCGGCTGGCCCAGCCGCGCGATGGCGGCGGCGTAATCGCCCTGATTAAGCTGATGAATCGCCTCAAAATTGCGCAGCTTGCGTTCGGTAATCGGATCGCGCGCGGGCAAAGCATCGGCTTGCGCAAACAAGATGTCGGCTTCGGTAAACTGGCCGAGGTTCGACCGTTGCAGTGCGGTGTTGGCAAGATACTCGGTCTGCGAAGCGCTGGTATCCGCCGTGTCGCGCATGCCCAGCTGTTCGAAAAACGCCGCGGCATCGGCATAATCGCCCGCGTTGTTGCGACGATACCCTTCCGCCAGCGCGGCCCGAACGTCCAGCGTCTGCGCCTGAATGCGTGCAAAAGCCTCGCTGTCAGCAACGGACGCGGTGGCAACCGTCACCTCACCGGGCTGCACCGCATCAGTCAGCAACGAACGTAGCGCAAGATCGAGAGCGCTGTCATAGGCGCTGAAACCCTCGGCAACCCAGCGCGCACGACCGTGGTCGAGCGAGATCACAGTATAGGGCAAGCCAGTCCGCGCGCCAACGCACTGCATCTCAGTCGCGCCCGAGACGCGTTCCGACGCGACTTCGGGCGTGCCTTCGGGGCACGTGAAATCGTCGCGCGCAGCGGCGATGCGGGTATCGGCATCGTCGCCCCGCAGCGCATAGATATGCCCCACCGGCAGCGCAGTATCGCGGCAGACGACGGCCCACGCGCGGTCGAACGGACTGGAAAGGAGGGTGCTTTCGGCCCGGCTCTGCACCTGGCACAGCGCCTCGGCCCCGCCACCGATCGGGAAACTGTCGGCCAACAAAGGCGACTGCTGCGCGATCGCGGGCTGCGCTAGCGCCAGCATCGAACCAAAAGCCAGAATCGCTCGCACAGCGCGGCGTCCGGCAGGCGATCGTTCACATCGCATCGTGTCTTTCCCCATTTCCCACGGCCTTGTGCGACACACGGTGGTTAACACCGCCCTGCCGCGCGAGCTTTCCCGTAGCTCGGCCGCCCCATCGACTCTGTGACTCGTAGCACAGGAGCGAGCAAAAGTGCCCTGTTTTTGGACAGAAATGTGGGAAAGTTGGCGTTCCGCCAGCAACCTAGCGGTCTTCCCCCTCAAACAAGCCCGCCAATTGTTCGATCATCGTGCCGCCCAGTTGTTCGGCATCCATGATCGTCACCGCGCGCCTGTAGTACCGAGTGACGTCGTGTCCGATGCCGATTGCGACCAGCTGAACCGGCGATTTCTTTTCGATCCAGTCAATTACCTTGCGCAAGTGCTGCTCAAGATAGCCAGCATTGTTCACGCTCAAGGTCGAATCGTCGACCGGCGCGCCGTCGGAAATGACCATCAGGATGCGACGATCTTCCGGTCGGGCCAGCAGGCGGGAGTGCGCCCACATCAGCGCCTCTCCGTCGATGTTCTCCTTCAGCAGCCCTTCGCGCATCATCAGGCCAAGGTTGCGGCGGGCACGCCGCCACGGCTCATCCGCCTGTTTGTATACGATATGGCGCAGATCGTTTAGGCGGCCGGGGTTCTGCGACTTGCCCTTGGCCAGCCACTGCTCCCGGCTCTGCCCGCCCTTCCATGCGCGGGTGGTAAAGCCAAGGATTTCGGTCTTCACGCCGCAGCGCTCCAGCGTGCGAGCCAGCACGTCGGCGCTGATTGCCGCGATGGAAATCGGGCGGCCCCGCATCGAGCCGGAATTGTCGATCAGCAGGGTGACGATGGTGTCCTTGAATTCCTGATCCCGCTCGACCTTATAACTCAACGAGTGGCCGGGGCTGATCACGACGCGGGCCAGCCGCGCGGCATCCAGCAAGCCTTCTTCCTGATCGAAATCCCAGCTGCGGTTCTGCTGCGCCATCAAGCGGCGTTGCAAACGATTGGCGAGCTTGGTCACTACGCCCTGCAGGCCCTTCAACTGCGCATCCAGATAGGTGCGCAAGCGGCCCAGCTCTTCCTCGTCACAAAGGTCCACCGCGCCGACGACCTCGTCGAAATCGGTGGTGAAAGCGCGATAGTCGAAGTCGTCGGGAATATCGGTCCACG
Source organism: Croceicoccus naphthovorans (assembly GCF_001028705.1). Lineage (NCBI taxonomy): Bacteria > Pseudomonadati > Pseudomonadota > Alphaproteobacteria > Sphingomonadales > Erythrobacteraceae > Croceicoccus > Croceicoccus naphthovorans. Next base: position 1,855,312 of record NZ_CP011770.1, read on the forward strand.
GCCGGTTGGGCCGGACGGGCATCATGCCGTCGGGATCGCCCTCACCCGGTTCGAAATCGGATTCGCCTTCCTCGCCGTCGGTCTCGCCTTCGCCGTCCTCGCTCTCGCCCTCTGTCACATCGCTGGGCGCGGGTTCGGCGCGGGCATCGGAATCGCTGGCGACGTCATCCTCGTCGTCCTGCTCGATCTCGTTGTCACCCTCCGGCTCGTCGCTGTCGCCATCGGGGGCGGCGTCTTCCGGGTCGGTGACGATCAGTTCAAGGTGTTCGAGCAGGCCGCGCAATTTCTGCGAAAACGCCGCCTGGTCACCGATGACTTCGGCAAGGCCGGCGAAATCGTCGCCGATCGCGCTTTCGATCGCGGCACGGCGCAGGTTAAGCCCGGCGCGCGCCTCTTGCGGCGGAGCTTCGCCGGTCAGCGCCTCTCGCGCCATCAGCGCCAGCGCGGTGGCCAGTGGAACATCCTCCGCCTTGTCGGCGCGCAGGATCGGGTCGTTCGCCAAGCGCCGATCGAGCGCGGCGGCAAGGTTGGCGCGCGTCCCCGCCATGGTATTCGCGCCCAGCGCTTCCCAGCGAACCTGTTCCAGCGTGTCGAAGACCTGCCCCGCGACCGGCTCCATCGGGCGGGACTTGCGGTGGGCGGCAGCGTCGTGGTGGCGATTCTTCAGCGCGAAACTGTCGGCCACGCCGCGCGCGGCGGCGACCGGCCCTGCCTCCAGCTTGCGGCCGGGCATTGGCACGCGAACGGTGCTGCCCGCCTGCGACGGCGCTTCGCTGGTCCAGTTCACCTCAAGCTCTGCATCGCGCGCGACGGCACGGGCCGTCACGGTCAGGGCGGAGCGGAACTTGTCGAGAGAGGACTGGTCGGCCAATGCGCGCCCTTACAGGATGGATTGGCCGGTCTTGGCCCAGTCGGCGAGAAAGCCTTCGATGCCCTTGTCGGTCAGCACATGCTTGAACAGCGCCTTGATGACCGAAGGCGGCGCGGTCATCACATCGGCACCGATCCGCGCACTTTCCAGCACGTGGGTCACGTGACGCACCGAAGCTACGAGAATCTCGGTCTCATAGGCATAGTTGTCATAGATCAGGCGAATGTCGCGGATCAGGTCCATACCGTCGAATCCGTTATCGTCGTGGCGACCCACGAACGGCGACACGAAGGTCGCGCCAGCCTTGGCTGCAAGCAACGCCTGATTGGCCGAGAAGCACAGGGTCACGTTGACCATCGTGCCTTCGCCAGTCAGCGCCTTGCAGGTCTTCAACCCGTCGATCGTCAGCGGCACCTTGATGCAGACGTTGTCGGCCAGCTTGCGCAGGACTTCGGCCTCTTTCATCATCGTTTCGTGGTCGAGCGCGACGACTTCCGCGCTGACGGGACCATCGACGATGGCGCAGATTTCCTTGGTGACTTCCATGAAGTCGCGGCCCGATTTGGCGATCAGGCTGGGGTTGGTGGTCACGCCATCCAGCAGGCCGGTCGCGGCAAGGTCCTTGATATCGGCGATTTCGGCGGTGTCGGCAAAGAATTTCATCACTGGCTCCGGCAGGAAGGGTGGCCCATGGGCGAATCTGATTGGGCCTATATGCCCTCACCCGCCCATACGCCACCCCGCGCGCCGGTTACCTGTCAGGCGACGCCAAATACCCCGATCAGCAGCGGATCGTTGGTCTGGCCCGGATTGGCGCGGATACCCGACTCTTCATTGCCCATTTCGGTCCAGATCGTCTCTTCCGCCGCGTCGGTCAGGCCATAGACCACGTTCTGCAGGTTCGTGCCGGTCAGCGCCGAGAGCGCGGTGCCGATCACCGGATCGCTGACAAGGTCGAGCGCATCGCCGATTTCCGGCAGCATCACATCGATCAGGCGCTGGCCCATGTTCTGGCGCAGGAACCCGGTCGCCGCCGTCGGCCCGCCGCGCACGATATCAATGGCGTTGGAGATGCCGACGACGCGGATCGTATCGGCAATCGCGGGCGCGGCGCGCATCGCGCCCTTTACCGCGACATCGGACAGGCCGCGATAGAGCCGGTCTTTCACCAGACCAGACGTGAGGATCGAGGACAGCACGCTACCCCGCGCGCCAAGGAACTGATCGAGTTGCAGGCGCGCGACCTGGCTGTCGTAAAACCCGTTGGTGGCCAGGAGGCGGTCGAAAGCACGCTCCGACGACAGGGTCAGCAAACGGCGGATCGCCTCGACAAAACTGAACCCGCCATAGCTGGCACACCCCGGCAGCGTCAGCGCAGCGGCACCGATCCCGGCGAAACCGAGAAAGCGGCGGCGGCTGGAAACAGTGTCGGTGATCGAGGATTCGGCAGGGGTTTCAAAATTCATGACGACAACTCCTTCTCGCGTCGTGCGCCGGGGTGTCGCATTCCGCGGCGAGTGCTCATATTGGCAAGCGTCTCATGAACCGCGTCCGTATCCTTGTCCTTAACGCCGCTCTCGGTCCGCTCGACTACAGCGTTCCCGATGGCCTGTCCCCGGTACCCGGCAGCGTGGTGGTTGCGCCGCTGGGGCCCCGTCAGGTGCTCGGGATCGTGTGGGAAAGCGAACGGTTGCCGGGGGCCGAGGTTCCGGACGCGCGGCTGCGCCCCATTCTCGACGTGCTGCCGGTGCCGCCGCTGCGCGCTGCCCTGCGGCGGCTGATCGAATGGACGGCGGACTACTACTGCGCCTCGATGGCCAGTGTCGCGCGGATGGCGCTGTCCTCCAGCGCGGCGCTGCGCGGCGGCGGTACGGTGACAGAGTACCGGCTGACCGGTGTCATGCCCTCTCGCCTGACCCCGCAGCGCGATGCGGCGATCTCCGCATTGGATGGCGAACAGGGCACGATCCGCGAACTGGCCGACCTTGCGGGCGTATCCGAGGCCGTGCTGCGCGGACTGGTGAACGCGAACGTGATGGAGCCGGTAGTGGTGGAGATCGACCGGCCTTATCGGCCCGCCCTGCCCGATCATGCCCCGCCCGACCTGTCGGACGAACAGCGCGGCGTTGCGGATCGGTTCGTCAAGGCGGTGAAGACCCGCGACTTTGCGCCGTTCCTGCTGGATGGCGTGACCGGTTCGGGCAAGACCGAGACGTACTTCGAGGCCGTGGCCGAAGCCATCCGCATGGGGCGGCAGGTGCTGGTCCTGCTCCCCGAAATCGCGCTGACCGAGAATTTCCTGAAGCGGTTCGAAGCACGCTTCGGCGTTCCCCCGGTCGTGTGGCATTCCAGCCAGAAGCAGTCCGAACGCCGCCGCGCATGGCGTCAGGTGTGCGCCAAATCGGACAAGGGGGGCGGCGCGCAAGTCGTGGTCGGGGCGCGGTCCGCCCTGTTCCTGCCTTTCGCGAACCTTGGCCTGATCGTCGTGGACGAAGCGCACGAGGTCAGCTTCAAGCAAGACGACGGCGTGCGTTACAACGCCCGCGACGTCGCGGTCATGCGCGCCCGGTTCGAGAAAATCCCCGTGGTTCTGGCCAGCGCCACGCCCGCGCTGGAGAGCCTGCAAATGGCCGAGGCGGGGGTTTACGAGAAAGTCGACCTGCCCAGCCGTTTCGGCGAAGCATCCTTGCCAGACATCGCCGTGGTGGACTTGCGCGAACAGGTCCCGCCTCGCGGGCGCTGGCTCGCCCCGCCGCTGGTCGCGGGCATAGAGGAGCGGCTGGAACGCGGTGAGCAGGCGCTGCTGTTCCTCAATCGACGCGGCTATGCGCCATTGACCTTGTGCCGGAATTGCGGGTTTCGCTTTCAATGCCCGAACTGCTCGGCATGGCTCGTCGAACACCGCCTGTCGAAACGCCTCGCCTGTCACCACTGCGGCCATGAAGTCCCCAGCCCCAGCCAGTGCCCCGAATGCGGCGAGGCCGATTGCCTGACCGCCTGCGGGCCCGGAGTAGAACGCATCGCGGACGAGGTCGCGGCAATATTCCCCGATGCACGCACCGCCGTCGTCACCAGCGACACGCTGTCGAACCCCGAAAAGATCGCGGCTTTCGTCGAAGCGGCGGAAACCGGCGCGATCGACGTGATCGTCGGCACGCAACTGGTGACGAAGGGCTATCACTTTCCCGAACTCACGCTTGTCGGTGTGGTCGATGCCGATCTGGGGCTGGAGGGCGGAGACTTGCGTGCCGCCGAGCGCAGCTATCAGCAAATCGCGCAAGTCGCGGGCCGCGCCGGTCGGGCCAGCAAACCCGGCGAAGTCCTGATCCAGACACGCCACCCCGACGCGCCGGTCATCGCAGCCCTCGCCGCCGGGGACCGCGACGCGTTCTACGCAGCCGAAACCGAAGCCCGCCGCCACGCCGGGGCCCCGCCCTTCGGCCGCTGGGCCGCGATCATCGTGTCGAGCGAGGACGAAGCCGAAGCCGCCGAAGCCGCGCGCAAGGTCGGCGGCACGGCGCCACGGCTGGACGACATCGCGGTCTATGGCCCGGCCCCTGCCCCGCTGTCGTTGTTACGCGGCCGCTATCGCTATCGCCTGCTGATCAACGCCCGCCGCAGCGCCGCGCTGCAACAAACGATCCGCGACTGGCTGGACGATTTGAACTTTCCGCCGGGCGTGCGCGTTGGGGTCGATATCGATCCTTACAGTTTCGTTTGAAATCTTTTTGATCTGGCAAGGGCTTCACAATTCGCCCCCATTCTGCAACTTTGCTTGAAAAATGGGGTTGCACACATGCGTAAGCGAATTCTCGGTTTAGCCATACTTGCACTTTGGCCGAATGTGGCCGTTGCCGATGATTGGCATGAGGCAAACACAGCGCATTTCCGCGTATTTGCAGAAGGAACGGAATCCGACGCGGAAGAACTGGCTATCAAGCTGGAGCGCTTGGACGAAGCTATGCGTTTCATGCTCAACGTTCCGCCCGATACGGTCGCCAATCCATCAGCTCGGCTGACGGTCCTCCGGACCGGCGATGCAGACGATATTGCAGGACTCGCCGGAAGCCGAAGCTCTGGCATCGCGGGATTTTTCATACCGAGAGCAGGCGAATCCGTCGCTTTCGTCCCTGCTAAGGAAGGGCGTCGCGAAGCGATCGGTTCCGTCTATCGCGGCAGGTCCGAAATACCGGCCGAGTTCGTGCTATTTCACGAATACGCGCACTATTTCATGTATCAGCACGCAGCCGCCTCCTACCCTTATTGGTATAGCGAGGGTTTCGCTGAAGTTTACAGCACGCTCGAATTTCTTCCGAATGGATTTATCCTAGGAAAACCGCCAAGGCATCGCGATGATGCGATGCAATATCTCGAGCGCAAGTCCGTCAGGCTTTTGCTCGAGCCAGTCGAACGGGTGCGTGTCATCGACGTTATCGCGGCATATTCAATGGGCTGGCTGCTAACCCATTATCTGACGTTTTCGCCCGACCGCGAAGGGCAGTTGTCAGACTATTTCAGCCTGCTCAATCAGGGCTTCGACAGTATGGCTGCGGCTGAAAAAGCGTTTGGCGACATCAAGGAGCTGGACAAGGATCTCGATTCTTATCTGCGGGGGCGTGCCCGCGGGGTTACCGTCACGTTCGACGATTATACTAAGCCGAGCGTTGACGTGCGCAAACTGTCGGAGGGAGAAGCTGCCCGAATGTCGCTGTATATGCGACTGAAAGCTGGTGTTGATCCAAAAGCCGCCGCCTCTCTTGTCGATTCTGCGCGAGAACTTGCAACCCAATACCCGTCATCGGCTCCGGTACAATTGACTGCCACAGAATCTTTTTTTGACGCGCAAATGTACGAAGAGGCGACGGCCGCCGCCAAGCGGATCATCGAACTCGAGCCTGATAACTTGCGTGCGAGAATCTTTCTCGCACGCATTTTACTCACAAAAGCGTTGGAGGATTCAAGCCAGTTCGAAGCGGCGCGCATACCGATCTCTGAAGCAAACAGGCTGCAACCGAACCAGCCTGAAGCGCTTTACCTATTCTATTTGTCATATCGCTTGTCAGGCCAAGAGGTGCCGGAAATTGCCCTTATTGCCTTGGAGCGCGCGAATGAGCTGGCCCCCTTTGACGAAAATATTCGCAAGTCCCTTGCCCACCTTCTGCTTCTGGAAGGACGGGATAAGGCAGCATTGGCGGTGCTCAATCCGCTAATCAACGACGTAGAGAGGGGAAAAGACGCGGAAATACTGCGTGAAAAGTATACGGCGATTGAGGAGGGTAATCCCGCCTCTGCAATCGCTTATCTTGCGCCTTCTCTACCGTGGCTCCCCCCAGAGAAGAGCGACGCGGAAGATTGATCATCCCCGCTCTCGCCGCAGCAGTTCGGTCTTGATCTTCTCGCCATAGGCATAGCCACCGACGCTGCCGTCCGACCGGATCACGCGGTGGCAGGGGATCAGGACCGCGACGTTGTTCGCGCCGTTCGCGGTCCCCGCCGCGCGCACTGCCGTGGGGTGTCCGGCGGCTGCGGCGAGTTCGGCGTAAGTGCGGGTTTCGCCCACCGGGATCTTGCGCAGTTCGGCCCAGATGCGTTCCTGAAATGCGGTGCCCTTGACGTCGAGCGGGATGTCGGGGGCTGCGCCGGGTTGCTCGACCGCCGTGACGACCTGCCGCATCAGATCCGCGAAATCCGCGCCGCCTTGCACCAGTTCGGCCTTTGGGAAACGTTCTCGCAAGTCCGCCTCACCCTCGCCGAACGATAGACGGCACACGCCCCTATCGGTCGCTGCGACCAACATTGAACCGAGGCTTGTCTCGACGGTAGCCCAGCGGATCGTCACGCCCGCGCCGCCCTTGGCCCATGCCGATGGTGCCATACCCATCCGCTCCTTCGCTTTCTCGTAAAACCGCGACGGCGCGCCATACCCTGCGGCATGGATCGCGCCGGTCACATCCTCTTCGCCGAGCGCCTGTTGCGCGCGATCCATCCGCAAGGCCCGGCCATAGGCGGCAGGGGTCATCCCGGTTGAACGGGCGAAAACGCGAGAGAAATGCTCAGGCGAATACCCGACCGCCTCGGCCAAGTCGGCCAGCCCGACCCTCTCCTCCACATCGCGCAGGATCGCCAAGGCCTTCGCCACCGCCGCCTCATCCCGCGCCACTTCGTCAGGGCGGCAACGCAGGCAGGGGCGAAAGCCCTTCGCCTCCGCTTCGGCATTGTCGGCGGCAAGGATCATGTTTTCCGGGCGTGGCCGACGCGCCGCGCAAGACGGGCGGCAATAGATCTGCGTCGTCGTCACGCACACCACGAAGCGGCCATCATAGCTGCGATCGCGCCGGGCAAAAGCGTCCAGCGCCTCTGCCTCTGGCGGCATCTTGGTGTTGGAAGGGCGGATCGCGGTCATCTCTGTCATACAGATGGACCTAGCGCGGCATCGCTGCAACGCGCTTCCCGAAAGCTGCGGGCAAAACATTTCAGGGCCTGACACCCGCGCGATCAATCGGCTAACAGCCGAGGCATGGCATCCTCCCGCCTTTCTGTTTCGACTGCCACGCGCTGGCTGCGCGGGTTGTTCTGCGCCGTCCTGCTGGCGCTCGGCGCACAGTTGATCGCGCCCACCCCCGCCCGCGCCGACAGCGCCGACATCAATGCTGCCGCGCGCAGCGTTGTGCGCGTCGTCATCGTCCTGCGCGATAATTCGGGATACGACGTTATCGGCCACGGTACCGGCTTTGCCGTCACGCCGACACTGATCGTCACCAATGCGCACGTGCTGGCCCCGCTGCTGGAGGACGATCGCCTCCGCCTTGGCGTCGTGCCCGCGCAAGGCCGCACCGGGTACTTCGCGCGAATCGTTCGGGTGGCGAGCGATGTCGACCTTGCCCTGATCGAACTGACCGAACAGGCCAGTCTGCCGGTCGCCACGCTCTATACTGGGCGGGTCGAGGACGGTTCCGACGTATTCGCCGTGGGCTATCCGGCCAATGTCGACCAGGCGCTGGGACAGGGCCTCAACGGCCTCGTCTCGCCACAGGCCCCGGTGAAATCGCGGGGGCAGATTTCCGGCGGCCGATCGTCCACCGAATATGACACCCTGCTCCACACCGCACCCATCGGCACCGGAAATTCGGGCGGGCCGTTGCTCGATGCCTGCGGGCGTGTCGTCGGCGTGAACAGCTTCGGTACGATCAGCGACAACGGCTCCGATTCGGAATTCTACTTCGCGGTCTCGATGCGAGAGATGCTGCCTTTCCTGCGCAAGGCCGGTGTCGCGATCCACAGCAACGCCCTGCCGTGCCGCAGCCTTGCCGAATTCGACGCCAACGAAACCGCCCGCCAGATGCGAGAGGCTGCCGCCCAGCAGGCCCGGGCAGAGGCACTGGCCGCCGAACGGTCGCTGGCGGCGGAACGTGCCGCGCGGCGGTCCGAACTCGAATCGATCGAATCGAGCGAGACGCTGATGGGCCTTGCGGGCGTCATGCTGGTGCTGATGATGCTGGGCGCGATTGGCGGCATGCATTTCTATGACAAACGCGAGAGTGAGCAGGCCACTGCCTGTGCGATATTCGCCGTGCTGTGCCTTGCCGGCAGCATCGCGGCGTGGACCGCGCGGCCCTCTGTGGACGAGATCGTCGAACGCTCTGCCGATGCCGAACGTGCGGCGATGAAAGAGGTTGCCGATGCGCAGCAGCCCGATTCGCTGATCGACAAGGGCAAGTTCACCTGTACGTTCCGCCCCGAACGCAGCCGCGTGACCGTATCGACCACCAACGATGTCTCGGTCGACTGGTCGCCCGATGGCTGTATGGCGGAACGCAGCCAGTACGGGCTGTCCAGCGGGGAATGGGCGCGGGTCGTGGTTTCCGACAGCGATCAGACGATCTCTATCAACCGATACGATCCGCAGGCGCGCGTCTATTCGGTGGACCGCTACCTCGTCGACCTGTCCACGATGGAGGCGGCCCGCAAGGCCCGTGCCCAGTATCAGGCCCCGGCATGCGGCGCAGGCACCGATGCCGCGCGCACCCTGGGCGAAGACCAGCAGGCGATTCGCGCATTGCTGCCCGATCAGGCCAACGAACGCCTTGTCTATGCCTGCGAACCGGCCGCGATTGCCGCATCTGCGACCGACAAAACGGACCAAGACGCGAAATAACGCCCGTAAACGGCAGGCATTTGGCCGCTTTCATAAGTCATTTCGCACCAGCGAAGGATTAGCCCAAGGGCGCGGTTGTCATTTGCCGGTTTCGTTGCTAGGCGCGCCGCCGAGAAGGAACCCCCTGACTGCCGCCATCGGCAGCATGCGGTCTCGCCCGCCCGAAACGGCGGAACGAAACCGACAGGATGTTTCCGGCAATGAAGAGGGACACGACGCGCGTGGATAATTCCGGCGGCATCACGGCCAGTCTTGCAGGACGCTATGCATCGGCGCTGTTCGACCTGGCGGTCGATCAGAACCAGGTGACGGCAGTGGAAGGCGATCTCGATTCGCTGCGCGAGGCGATTAGCGCCACGCCCGAACTCGCCGCACTGTTGAAAGACCCGGAAATCAGCCGCAGGGCCAGTGGAGAAGCGATCGTCGCGGTCGCCACCCACCTCGGCGCTGCCGATTTGACAAAGAAGTTCCTCGGCACGCTGGCGGAAAATCGCCGCCTTGCGAAGCTTCCCGAAATGATCCGCGCATTCCACGCCATCGCCGCTGCACAGCGCGGCGAGGTTACGGCGGACGTCACCAGCGCCCACGCGCTGACCGATACCCAGATTGCCGCGCTGACCGCGAAGCTGACGGCCCGAGAGGGTCGTGACGTCAAGGTCCGCACGTCGGTCGACAGCTCGATCCTGGGCGGCCTGATCGTAAAGATCGGCAGCCAGCAGATCGACGGTTCGATCCGCACCCGTCTCAATTCCCTCGCCACGGCGATGAAGGGCTGAACGCCCGTTACTTATAAAGGCTGAACACGATGGAAATTCGCGCCGCAGAAATCTCGAAGGTCATCAAGGACCAGATCGCCAATTTCGGCACCGAGGCTCAGGTAAACGAAGTCGGCAGCGTGCTGTCGGTCGGTGACGGCATCGCCCGCATCCACGGTCTCGACAAGGTGCAGGCCGGTGAGATGGTCGAATTCACCGGCGGAATTCAGGGCATGGCCCTGAACCTCGAAGCCGACAACGTCGGTGCGGTTATCTTCGGTTCGGACGCCACCATCAAGGAAGGCGACCAGGTCAAGCGGACCGGCACCATCGTCGACGTTCCCGTCGGCAAGGGCCTGCTGGGCCGCGTCGTCGACGCGCTGGGCAACCCGATCGACGGCAAGGGCCCGCTGACCGACGTCACCCGCGCCCGCGTCGAATCGAAGGCACCGGGCATCATCCCGCGTAAATCGGTGCACGAACCCGTGCAGACCGGCCTCAAGGCCATCGACGCCCTCGTCCCCGTCGGCCGTGGCCAGCGCGAACTGATCATCGGCGACCGTCAGACCGGCAAGACCGCCGTCGCCATCGACACCTTCATCAACCAGAAGGGCGTCAATGCTGGCGATGACGAGAGCAAGAAGCTCTACTGCATCTACGTCGCCGTCGGCCAGAAGCGTTCGACCGTCGCGCAGATCGTGCGTCAGCTCGAAGAAAACGGCGCGATGGAATACTCGATCGTCGTCGCCGCGACCGCTTCGGAGCCTGCTCCGCTGCAGTACCTTGCGCCCTACACCGGCGCCGCGATGGGCGAATTCTTCCGCGACAACGGCATGCACGCCGTCATCGTGTACGACGACCTTTCCAAGCAGGCCGTCGCCTATCGCCAGATGTCGCTGCTGCTGCGCCGCCCGCCGGGCCGCGAAGCCTATCCGGGCGACGTGTTCTACCTGCACAGCCGCTTGCTGGAGCGTGCGGCCAAGCTGAACGAGGAAAACGGCGCAGGTTCGCTGACCGCGCTGCCGATCATCGAGACGCAGGCGGGCGACGTGTCGGCCTACATCCCGACCAACGTGATCTCGATCACCGACGGACAGATCTTCCTTGAAACCGGCCTGTTCTACCAGGGCATCCGCCCGGCGATTAACGTCGGCCTCTCGGTGTCGCGCGTCGGTGGCTCGGCCCAGACGAAGGCGATGAAGAAGGTCGCCGGTTCGATCAAGCTGGAGCTGGCGCAGTACCGCGAAATGGCGGCCTTCGCACAGTTCGGCTCGGACCTCGACGCCTCGACCCAAAAGCTGCTCAACCGCGGTGCGCGCCTGACCGAGCTGCTGAAGCAGCCGCAGTTCAGCCCGCTGCCGTTCGAAGAGCAGACCGTGTCGATCTTCGCCGGCACCAACGGCTATCTCGATGCGATCCCGGTTGACGCGGTGACCCGTTACGAGAGCGAGATGCTGAGCTTCATGCGCAGCGAACATGCCGACGTTCTGGGCGAAATCCGCTCGACCCAGAAGTTCGAGGATGACGTGAAGGCCAAGGTCGTCGCCGCCCTCGACAAGTTCGCCAAGCAGTTCGCCTGAGACCCTGAGAGACACTAGCTAGGGAGCCGTCATGGCCTCTTTGAAGGAACTCAAAGGTCGGATCACCTCGGTCAAGTCGACCCAGAAGATCACCAAGGCCAAGCAGATGGTCGCGGCCGCAAAGCTGCGCAAGGCACAGGCGCGGGCCGAAGCCGCCCGCCCCTATGCCGAACGTCTGGCCGCGGTCATGGCCAGCCTCGCCACCAAGGTGAGCGGAGACAACGCGCCCAAACTGCTGGCGGGAACGGGATCGGACAAGCGCCACCTCCTGGTGGTCGTGAACACCGACAAGGGCCTGTGCGGCGGCCTCAACGCAAACATCGTGCGTGCGGCCTCAGCCAAGGCGCGCGAACTGGTTGCAGCGGGCAAGGACGTCGAGCTTTACCTCGTCGGCCGCAAGGGCCGTGCGCCGCTGAAGCGCAACTTCCCGAACGCCATCGGCAACCAGTTCGACACCAGCCAGGTGCGTGAGCCCGGTTTCGAGGAAGCCGAGCAGATCGCCTCGGAAGTCATCGGCATGTTCGAGGACGGCAAGTACGATGTCGCCCACCTCGTCTATCCGGTGTTCCAGTCGGCCCTGGCGCAGGACCCCGTGGTTCAGCAGATCGTCCCCGTCCCGGCCCCGGAGAACGCACCGGCGGATACCGGAGCGGTAGTCGAATACGAGCCCGACGAGGAAGCGATCCTCGAGGAACTGCTGCCCCGTTATGTCAAGACGCAGGTCTTCGGCGCGCTGCTGGAGGTTTCGGCCTCTGAACAGGGCGCATCGATGACGGCGATGGACAACGCGACGCGCAATGCGGGCGAGCTGATCGACAAGCTGACCATCCAGTACAACCGCAGCCGTCAGGCCGCGATCACCACCGAACTCGTTGAGATTATTGCAGGCGCGGAAGCGCTGTAATCTAAAGGCAAGGAAACAACCATGGCCACCGCAGCACCCGTGCTCGACAGCACCAGCAACATCCCCGCCCAGGGCAAGATCAGCCAGGTCATCGGCGCCGTCGTCGACGTGACCTTCGAAGGCGAACTGCCCGCGATCCTCTCCGCTCTGGAAACCCAGAACGGCGACAACACGCTCGTCCTCGAGGTTGCGCAGCACCTTGGCGAGAACACCGTGCGCACGATCGCAATGGACGGCACCGACGGCCTTACCCGCGGCCAGTCGGTTCGCAACACCGGCAAGCAGATTACGGTTCCGGTCGGCCCCAAGACGCTGGGTCGCATCATGAACGTCGTCGGTGAGCCGATCGACGAGCGTGGCCCCGTCGGCAGCGACATGTTCGCCCCGATCCATGCCGAGGCCCCGGCATTCATCGACCAGTCGACCGAGGCCTCGATCCTTGTAACGGGCATCAAGGTCATCGACCTTCTCGCCCCCTACGCCAAGGGCGGCAAGATCGGCCTGTTCGGCGGCGCCGGCGTCGGCAAGACCGTGCTCATTCAGGAGCTTATCAACAACATCGCGAAGGGCCACGGCGGCGTGTCCGTGTTCGCCGGTGTGGGTGAGCGTACCCGCGAAGGTAACGACCTTTACCACGAATTCCTCGACGCGGGCGTCATCGCCAAGGACGCTGACGGCAACGCCACGTCCGAGGGCTCGAAGGTCGCCCTCGTGTTCGGCCAGATGAACGAGCCCCCGGGCGCGCGTGCCCGCGTCGCCCTGTCGGGCCTCACCATGGCCGAGTACTTCCGCGACCAGGAAGGCCAGGACGTTCTGTTCTTCGTCGACAACATCTTCCGCTTCACGCAGGCAGGCGCAGAAGTGTCGGCACTGCTCGGCCGTATTCCTTCGGCCGTGGGCTATCAGCCGACCCTGTCGACCGACATGGGCCAGCTGCAGGAACGCATCACTTCGACCACCAAGGGCTCGATCACCTCGGTTCAGGCCATCTACGTCCCTGCGGACGACCTTACCGACCCGGCCCCGGCTACCTCGTTCGCCCACTTGGACGCGACGACCACGCTGAACCGTGCGATTTCCGAACTCGGCATCTACCCGGCGGTCGACCCGCTGGACTCGACCAGCCGCGTTCTCGAACCGCGCGTCGTCGGTCAGGAACACTACGAAACCGCTCGTAAGGTTCAGGAGACGCTGCAGAAGTACAAGTCGCTGCAGGACATCATCGCCATTCTGGGCATGGACGAGCTTTCGGAAGAAGATAAGCTGACCGTCGCCCGCGCGCGCAAGATCCAGAAGTTCCTGTCGCAGCCGTTCCACGTTGCGGAAGTCTTCACCGGCATCCCGGGCAAGTTCGTGCAGATCGAAGACACCATCAAGTCCTTCAAGGCGGTGGTGGACGGCGAGTACGACCACCTTCCCGAAGCAGCCTTCTACATGGTTGGCGGCATCGACGAGGCGGTCGCCAAGGCCAAGAAGCTGGCCGAGGACGCCTGATCATGGCGCTGCACTTCGAACTCGTCACGCCGGCCAAGCTGGTCCGATCGGAAGATGTCCACATGGTGGTCGTCCCCGGTTCGGAAGGCGAGTTCGGCGTGCTGGAGGGCCACGCGCCCTTCATGTCCACCATCCGCGACGGCGCGGTGCAGGTCTACAAGACCGCCACCTCCGCCCCGGAAGAGATCATGGTCCAGGGCGGCTTCGCCGAGGTCGGCGATGCTGGCCTGACGGTTCTGGCCGAACACGTAAGCGAGTAATTCGCGCGACCGATCGAAGCGAACTGGGGCGTCCACGCGGGCGCCCCTTTTCGTATGTCAGCGCCGCGCTCCCTTGCGCGGGCGCATGGAAATCCGGTTTCTTGTTCGCGATCCACCGCAAGAACCGCCCAATTTCCGCGTCTTTGTGCACTGCCTCCGCATCGTCCCCGATCCGCGCCAGTTCCGCATTGGAAAAACGCGCATGCAACGTCCTGTGGCAAATCGGATGGACTGCGCGGGTCACCCGCCCGCCCCTGCTTTTGGGCACGGGATGATGCCATTCCACCCGCCGGCCCAATGGCCGCCGGCAAAGCCAGCAAGTTTCGGGTTGCTCACTCATCCCGCTTCGTCAGGCACGCCGACCGGTTGCCGACCGCGCCACAGGAACAGACCGGATGCGACGATGATCGCCACCCCGACAAGCGCCAGCAGATCGGGCACGTCTCCGAACAGCAACCAGCCCAGCACCCCCGCGCAGACGATCTGGACATAGGTCATGGGCGCAATGGTGGCGGCCCCGGCCCGCGTCGTGCCGAAATAGATGCACCAGTGCCCCGCCGTCGCAACTATGGCCACGACCACGCCCGCCAAGATCGCAACGCCCTGCGGCGCGCCGACGTGAAGCGTTTCGACACCGGACAAATGCCCCGCCAAGGCGGTCAGGGCGAGAAAGAACGCGGCGGGCGCGGCAAGCTGGAACTGCATGGCCAAGGCGCTGCCCGACCCGGCAGACAGGCGATTGCCGATCACCAGCATGCTCATCCCCAGTGCCGAAACCAGTGGCAGGATAGCCACCGGACCCAGCGCCATCAGATTGGGCCGCAAGACAATGGCGACCCCGACGAACCCGCCCAGATTGGCCAGCCATGTCTGCCGCGTCACCGGCTCTTTCAGGAATGGCGATTGTATACCTTGCAAACACAAGCGAGGGAGGGCTAGGTGAATAGCGCTTGGAGCGTATCGGATTCGCTTATTTGGCGAGCGGTCCTTACGCTCCCCGAAAGGGTGGGGCGTTTAATCATGGACCTTGGATTCGGCTCGCTTGTTGAGAAATTTGAGGAGCATTTTGGGAGATGGCCGACGCGGGTTATGCTGGCGGTCATCGGCTTAGCTGCGATGACTGTCTGTGTGCGTTTGATTATTCTCGACGCCATAGTCCCGATTGTTCAGTTCATACTAGGGGCGGGTGGACAATCCGCGCTTGAACTTATCGTTAGCGTCTTGGCCGTAGCCGCTGGCGCTGCCTTTTCCGCGTTCGTTGCTGGTGGGATATTTCGCTGGTTTGTCACGCGGAAGGTCGACGTGATTATAGCGAAGGCGCAGGAACAGGTCGCTCGTTCGTATGCGATAATGGAGGAAGCGAGTTCCGCCGTAGCAGAGGTGCGCGCTTCGCATGAAGAACTGCAGGAACTGTTTTCTCAAAGCTCTGAACGTGGAACCGAAGGCGAAGACGGTGGGGGAGTCCGCAGCTGAGGTAGGTTCATTCGCCCTTCTCCGGCTTGCCCCTCGCGACCTTCTTTAGCCGTTCATCCCAATGAGCTTCGTCCTCGTCGCATTCGAGTTCGCGGGCAAGTTCCTTGAATTTGTCGGATTGACTCTTTTTATCAGCGGCTTTCGTATGCGGCATGACTGTTTTCCTATTCGCCGATGAATCTGGCTGCTTCTCGTTCAAGCGGGGCGGCGGTGCGAGCCGATATTATATTGTCTGCACTGTAGCGACAACCGACTGTGGAATCGGCCAGGAACTGCTACTTTTGAAGCGGCGGCTCGCTTGGAAGGGCGTACCCATCCGGTGAGGACCGCAGCGTGATGGCTAGGAGCCCTTTTTCGAGATGATGCGCTTTGCGGCGGCGTTGCGTTTGGCGGCGATACGGCCGAGGGCGACCTGGATGGGGAAGATATCCAGTTCCTCCGGGTCGTAATCGTCGAGCCATCGGCAGATGTCAGCATGTTCCTCGTGCGTGGGATCGGACCTGGCATCGAGCACTTCGTAGAAGCCGCTAATCCCGCCGCAATCTTCGGGCGGGCAATTGCGCTCGCCGATGATGAAGCGCGGGTAGGCTATGGCCGGGTCGCCCTGGCGAACATCACTCAGGGTCAGCGTGTGCTGCCAGTCGTCACCAAAGTCGTAGGAATAGGCGATCGTGGTGGTGCCCGGGGAAAGGACATCACGCAGACGAACCCGCGAGGCATTTTTGGGCGGCGGAGTGCCCCAGTCGTCATCCATCGGGATACCGTATGCCTGGCCGTCGATCATCATCTCCCAGAGATGATAGTCGAACCATCCCATCGCGGCCTGGACGATGTCATGCAACACCTTGAGGGTGATCGAGGTCGGCACCTCGACCTGCCGCCAGATCGGCGGATCGCTGTCCTTGAGGTCGATGCGCAGCGTGGCGATTTGCGTGAAGCTGTCGATGGCCGTGGGCCTGTGCATGGATCGAGCGGTCATGCCGCCTGCGATAGCACTCCTGCGTTCGCACGCCAGTTCCAGGGCAGCAGTTCGTCGATCCGGTGGGCAGGATGTCCGGCGATGCGCTCGAGGACGTCGGCCAGCCACGCCTGCGGATCGACTTCGTTGAGCCGGGCCGTCTGGATCAGCGTGTAGAGCACGGCGGCACGCTGTCCGCCGCGGTCAGAACCGCAGAACAGCCATGCCTTGCGGCCAAGCGGTACACAGCGCAGCGACCGCTCGGCGGCGTTGTTCGTGATGCAGATCCGGCCATCATCGAGGAAGCGGGTGAAGGCATCCCAGCGCCGGAGCATATAGTTGATGGCCTTGGCCAGATCGTGGCTGCGCGACAGCTTCGCGAGCTGCGCGGCGAGCCAGGCGTGCAAATCCGCCATCAGCGGCGCGCTGCGTTCCTGCCGGAGTGCAACGCGCTCGGCTGACGTCTTGCCATTAATGCCGCGCTCGATCTCGAACAGGGCATCGAGGCGCTGCACGGCTTCCAGCGCAATCGGGTAGATCATGCCGGTGCGTTCGCCGCGGCTCCTCCTGCGTGCGGCCCCCTCAACATCGGCCAGTTCGAAGAATTTGCGGCGTGCATGCGCGAAGCAGCCCGCCTCGATCACGGGCGCCGGCTGACGACCGGGCGCGTAAAGCTCGTTGTAGCCGCCATAGGCATCGGCCTGCAGGATCCCTGCCCAGGACGCCAGATGCGCCCGTGGATGCTCACCGCGCCGATCGCGGGAATAGTGGAACAAGGCTGCGGGCGGATCGGAACCGGCGAAGGGCCGGTCATCGCGCACATAGACCCACAGGCGCGCCGTATCGGTCTTGCCCTTCGCCATGACCGGCACGGTCGTATCGTCGCCATGGATCCGGGCTGCATCCAGCACATGGGCTTCGATCCGCCGGTAGAGCGGCATGAGTGCGAAGGCGGCGGCACCGACCTGGTCGGCCAGGGTCGAGGTGCTGAGCGCTACGCCTTCGCGGGCGAAGCGCTCGGCCTGCCGGTTGAGGGGCTGGTGCTGACCGTACTTCTCGAACAATAGCATGGCGAGGAAGCTGGGTCCGGCCCATCCGCGCGGCACGACATGGAACGGCGCCGGGGGCTGCGTAATCGTCTCGCAATCCCGGCAGGAGAACTTCTCTCGCACCGTCCGGATCACCTTCCACTGGCGCGGGATTACTTCCAGCGTCTCGGTGATATCCTCTCCCAGCTTCGACAGGCGCGCGCCGCCGCAGGACGGGCACGAACAGGGCGCGGGAATGACGATGCGTTCGCGGGGCAGATGTTCGGGGAACGGCTTGCGGCTCGGGCGCTTGCGTTCGAACGCGGCGACCTCGCTCGTCTTCGCCGCAGCGGCTTCGGCAGCGCAATCATTCTCGCAGGCATCGGCCTCGAGATCTTCAAGCTGCAATTCCAGCTGGTCGATCAGGCGGCAGCTGCGTTCGGCGCTGGCACCATATTGCTCGCGCCGCAGCCTGGCGATCTGCAATTTGAGGTGAGCGATCATTGCCTCGATCGCACTCTCGCGGGCTCTGGCCTTGGCAAGGCGGGCCTCGGCATCATCGGCGCGCGAGAGCGCGGCGGCCAGCAGCGCCTTAAGCGCTTCAACGTCGTCCGGCAGGGGCGATGCGACCGTGTCCATAAGCGGCATGGAATCACAGATCGGCCTTCGGTCAAAGCTCAAAATGCGCCAGCCAACGAAGAAAATGCAGCCCCTATCCGGCGCTTTGCGGACGCCAGGAGTATTGCGGGTTACGCCAGTCGATCCCCTCCAGCAGGCAGGACAATTGGGCATTGGTCAGCGAGACGATGCCTTCCCGAGCCGTGGGCCAGACGAAGCGACCCTTCTCGAGCCGTTTGGCATAGAGCGACATGCCGATGCCGTCGTGCCAGATGATCTTGATCAGCGATCCCGTCCGCCCTCGGAACACGAACAGGTCGCCGCCATGCGGATCGCGCTTCAGGCCCTGCTGAACCTGCAAGGCCAACCCCTGCATGCCCTTGCGCATGTCCGTGTGGCCCATCGCGATCCAGACCCTCGCGCCCGATGGGATCATCGCAGCGCCTTCAATGCCGCCGAAACCAGCGTAGCAGGTGCAGACGAGGAGATGCGCACTTGCCGACCATTGCAAAGATCGACCGTGATCGCGGCGCACGGATCATGATCGGCAGGCTGCTCGTCATCGGCGAGCACGGCCTGGGCGAAAGTCATCTCCGGTACCGGCAAGGACGCAGCTGCCGACTGTTCGCGCAATTTGCGACGCCATGTGTAGATCAGGCTGGTCGAAACGTCCCGCCGCCGGGATACATCGGCAACGCAGGCGCCCGGCGCAAAGGCCTCGGCGAGAATCTCAAGCCGCTCCTCCTCGCTCCAACGCCGCCGACGCTCCGGCCCCGTCATCAACGTGATCTGACCCATGCTCCGCTCCTAAGCTCGCTCATACGAGCGCTCTTAAGACCGGTCGTTCACTCGCCAGACAAGGCGGGCCTCACCGGATGGGTACGGAAGGGCTCCCCTATCCGTGATTGCTTCCATTGCACTTACGACAAGCAGGAAGTCCGGGATGAGGTTTTCACCCTCCTATCGGAACAGGATTTCACCGTCCAAGCCACGATTATGGAAAAGAGCAAAGCGCAGCCACAAACTAGAACCACCGAAGATAGATTTTACCAGTATGGCTGGCTTTATCACTTGAAGCACTCGTCGCCCAAATTTCTCGGCCCTAATGACAGCATTCAAGTCACCGCTGCGACGATAGGCAAGAAAGCAAAGCGCGTCTCGTTTGAAGATGCAGTTCGCGACGTCTGCAAGCAAATCATACCAAAGAAGCGAGTTCGGACTGCGTTCTGGCCCGCTGAAACAGACCCTTGTTTGCAAATTGCGGACTACTGTTGCTGGGCGATACAAAGGAAATGGGAGAAAGGTGACAGCCGTTCATACGACCATATCGCCAAAAAGGTGAACTATGAGTTCGACCTTTGGTCCCACGGCAAACATCATTATTTTTGAAGGTGCGGCCGCACTTCCCAGCTATCTCTCGAAGTGCCCGAGGGCCCTTATCGCCAGACGCCAACCGCACCTCAACCTTTATTCCACAATGAAACAGAACACAAGCTGAACCGCTTCTGCCTGACTCATATCCGCTTCAGTTCGCCGTAACAGGCCCCCCATAAGTGAGGCGTTTGCCGACGATGCCGCGAAGCGCATTCCCAGCGCGGTCGGTATCATTGAAACCCAGCTTCGCACGGTTGTTATACCGGAACTCATATTCGGCCAGATAGCGGTGCAGGTGCTGCTCACCGCAATGCTGGTAGATACCCTTCATGCCGCGCTTGAAGATGCTGAAATAGCCCTCAACCGTGTTGCTGTGGATCGTGCGATCTTCAAGGTTCACATATTCGCCGCGACCGTGGCTGGTTGTGCCGTGGGCCGCAAAGAACTTGCCAGCATCACGATAGCCGCTGTGCCCGTCCGTCATGATCCGCGCTTCGCGTTCCACATTGGCAATCACCAACGGCATGAGGGTTTCGGCCTTCACATCGTCAATGACCATCGTGCGGGCCTTGCCGGTTTCCCGATCCACCAGCGCCAGAACCTTCATCTTGTGATGGAAGGCGCGGCGCTTTTCCATGCCCTTCTTCTTGCCGATGAACGTCTCGTCCACTTCGACCGTGCCGCCATTGCCGCCCATCAAGGTCGTGTCGCCATCGCGCATCGCTTCACGAATGCGGTGCAGGAGAAACCATGCGCTCTTGTAGGTGATTTCCAGCGTGCGGTGCAGCTGGTGGGCGCTGATACCCTTCTTGCTGCTCGTGACGAGGTAAACCGCCTGCAACGCCTTGTGGAGCGGCAGACGCATATGCTCGAACACCGTGCCGATCTTGACGGTGAACTGCTTCTTGCAGTCGCCGCAGCGGTGCAGGCCGTAACGAATGCGCTTTTCAGGGTTTGCCTTGACCTTCGTGATACGATCCATGCCGCCACAATGGGGGCACACCGGCTGTCCACCCCAGATGATACGCTCTAGGTGGCTGAAGGCAGCTTCTTCACCATGGAACTCAGGACGGGAAAGGGCAGACATTTCAATAACTCCGTTGATGCCATCCTTATAGCATCAAGCGGTGTGTTTGCAAAGTATATAATCGCCTCAGGAATACCGCAGCCAGCAATGCGGTCAGCAACGGGCTGGTGAACAGAATGGCCGTGGTATCGACAAGCGGCATCATGCCGACCGCCGTGACGAAAGAGGCAGTCGCAATCGCGACCCCGCTACCGCGCATCAGTTGTACCCACGGATTGCGCACGCGAAAGCCCAGCGCCCCCTCGCGCCACCACAGCGCCGCGCCCAGCCCCACCGCGCCCAGCGAATAGCGCCACGTCGCCAGCGCGGTCGGCGCCCATGCATCGGCCACGAGTTTCCACACGCTGTCGCCCATCGACAGCAGGACATACCCGAGGATGGCGAACAGCACGCCCATCCGTTCGTCTTGGTGCAAGCTGTTGCTCCCCTGCATGCGCCGCCCCGCCGTAATGGCTTGCGAATGCCAAAGCCAGCCGCGCCTTTCGCAACGTGGTTAGCGTTTTCTTAAGCGAATTGCCCGATGACCGGTCAGAAGGTATCCTTGGCACGACCAACGGGGGCGTCAAACGTGCGGCTTATCATCCAGATTCCTTGTTTGAACGAGGCAGAGCATCTGCCGGTGACGCTGGCAAAGCTGCCGCGTCAGATCGCGGGGATCGACAGCATCGAAGTGCTGGTCATCGACGATGGCAGCAACGACAACACCGGCGACATCGCGCGCCAGTGGGGCGTGCAGCACATCGTGCGCCACCGCCGAAACCGGGGCCTTGCCGCCGCGTTCCAAAACGGCGTCGACCGGGCCTTGGCCGCAGGGGCCGACATTATCGTCAACACCGATGCAGATGGCCAGTACGAAGGGGAGGACATCGTCCACCTCGTCCAGCCGATCCTGCGCGGCGAGGCCGACATCGTCGTCGGCGACCGGGGCGTGGCCGACAACGCCCATTTCGGCCCGTTCAAGCGCCGCCTGCAACGGCTGGGCAGCTTTGTCGTGCGCCGGGCATCGGGCACCACGATCACCGATGCGGTCAGCGGATTTCGCGCGATCAGCCGGGAAGCAGCGCAGCGGATCACCATCACGACCGAGTTCAGCTATACCACCGATATGCTGATCCAGGCGGGCCGCAAGCGGCTGGCCATCGCCAGCGTCCCGATCCGCACGCACAAGACGGAGCGCCCGTCACGCCTGTTCAAGTCGATCCCGCGTTTCATCACCCATACCGCAATCACGATCACGCGCGCCTATACCACGCACAACGCGCTGCGCGTTTTCGTCGGGATCGGACTCGCCATGCTCGTTCTGGGCGCGCTGCCGGTCCTACGCTTTACGTGGTTCTATCTGAACGGCGAGGGCGATGGCCACGTCCAGTCGTTGGTCATCGGCGGATCGCTGATGATGATGGGCACGCTGGTCAGCGTGATGGGTATCCTTGCCGACCTGATCGCCACCAACCGCAAGCTGATGGAACAGACGCTGTTCAAACTGCGCAAGCTTGAGGAAAAGCTGGGCGAGACAGAGAGCGATGCGCAAGGCCAGCAAGAGGCCGATACAACCCCCGACCTGATCGCAATCCCCACCCGCCGGAGCCGCTGAATGCCCTCTATCGCGGGCCTTAACCGCCCGGCGCGCGCGATCAGATCGGTCTTTCGCGATGCGGACAGTGCGTTCTGGCCCCTTGCCGGAATAGCGATCCTGCTGATCGCGCAGGCGACGATCATCGTTACGCGCGCCATCAACTGGGATGAGTTCATCCACTACGGCATTCTGATTGATATGGTTTCGGGGCAACGTGTCTCAGCCCTGCAGACCCTGTGGCAGCGAGTTTTTGCGTGGCTACCCACAATGCCTGGCGATACGATAGATCGTATTCGATATGGCCGCGCAGGGATGCTGGCGTTCGAGCTGCTGACGCTGACCATGATCGCCGCCATAGCGCGCCGCTTTACCGATCATTCCGGAGCGGCCATGGGCGCCCTTGCATGGCTGTCAGCCGGCTACGTCTTGCAGCATGGCTTCTCTTTCCGAGCCGACCCGGTGGTTACGGCAACTTTGACCACAGCACTGGCAGTGCTGGCGTGGCGCAAGCTTGACGCAATCACCGCGTTGATCGTTGGCGCCCTTCTGGGCGTTGCGGGCATGCTGACGATCAAGGCCGTGCTCTATGCCGCCGCTTTCGCGGGACTAGCATGCCTTCGGTGGACCGAAGCGGAACGCAAGGCGAGCGCAACGCTAACGCTGCTGGCGATTCCAATTCTCGCGGCTCTTACCTTTGCGCTTATCCATGAATTGCACGCGTCGGCTATTGCTGGACAGGTGCGCGGCGCAAGCGCGATAACCAGCGCAAGCAGCACAGCGCTGGCCGACAACGCGTGGCACTATGTTTTCTTCATTGGTCGCCCTAATAATTTAGGTTTCGTGGTCGGTGCCATTAGCACCGGGCTGGGTCTATTCGCTATGATCCTGGCCTTTCCATTCGCGCTGAAAGGGCGTTCATTACATCAGAGGATTGCACTGATCGGCATGATCGCCATTGTCGCGACGCCCGCATTTTATGAAAACACCGCTCCCTATTATTATACGTTCATGCTTGCGCCCGTCGCGATCGCCTGCGTCGTGTCGATCGATCTGGCACGGCGCAAAGTGCCAGCGATGGTAATCTCAGCGCTCTTGATGTCGCTGGCGATCAGCGTATTTGCGCACGAGAACCGCAAGATTATCAGCCATCAGAAGCGGATCGATGCGGTGGCGACTTCGCTGTTCGACGAACGGGTAGCCTACTTCGACCATGCCGACGCTCTGCCAGGCTTTGACAAAATGAATCCTTTCATGTCGCCGTGGGGCATCAGAGGGTACTTGGCCAATGGCCGCCCGATCTATAGCACGGCGATGCGGCAACGGCCTGTGCCGCTCCTCCTGGCCAATTGGCACCCATTCATCAGCGTTTTCGCAGGCGAAGAAAAATACTTCTTGCCCGAAGATGCGAAAGCTATCCGCGAAAATTATGTTCAGTTCGAAGGGCCAGTCTGGCTGGCAGGAAAGACGGTACCTGCCCATGGCAGCAATAATAGCGAAGTGTTGGTCCCCGGCCCCTACACCCTGCGCGGGGGAGCACTGACGATCGATGGCGTAGTGAGGAAAGAAGGAGATGTCCTCAACCTTGATCGCGGCCATCATATGCTGGTCAATTCGGGTGGATCTGCGGCCAGCATTGTTTACGGAAACCGCCTAGAAGCCGTAGACTCCCTCAACTTTTCCGGGACATGGATCGATTTTTAATGGCGTGGCAACCCAGCTCTCGCGCGTCGATCGTCTGGCCTGCTACCGGCCTCATGCTGATCGTTCTTTTGCAGATCGTTCTGGTCTATTCCCGCGCAATCAACTGGGATGAGTTCTTTCATTACAGCTTGATCGCCAGTCACGCCCGCGGCGAAGCTGTATCGCTGCTGCAGACTCCATTTGTGCCGCTATTTGCCTGGGTTCCCACTTTGGATGGCCTCCCCACCGATCATGTTCGCTTGATACGCTGGATGATGATCCCTTTCGAAATGGTCACACTGGCTGCCGTGTTCGGCGTGGCACGGCAGTTGGTGCCGACACGGGCCGCACTGGTCACGACGATGGCGTACGCAGCAGGCGGCTACGTCTTTAGCCAGATGCTGGTACTGCGCGCCGATCCCATTGCTACCGCGCTGCTCATGACGGCGTTGTGGCTGACGTTTCGACGCGAAACCAATATTGCTTCGGTATTACTCAGTGCGGTGTTGTTCGGAATTGCCATGGCCTGCACGATCAAAAGCGTGTTCTACGCTTTCCCAATTACAGGCGCACTAATGTACCGCCGAGCGAATTTCGTCCCTTGGATGCGCTGCTCAACCATCACACTGCTTACAATCCTCGGCGCTTTGGTTCTAGTCCTCATTGTCTTGCCAGTCGACCGCACTTTATCGAGTGGTCCCTGGGCGCAAGTCCATGTCCTGGCTATGCAATCGTGGGAGCGGATGTTCAGCGGCGGATTGTTCCCGAACGGCATTTACTTGATAACGCAGATCGGCAAGGCTTTATATCTGCCAGTGCTGCTGGGCCTTGGCGTGTTTTTTCTCTGGCAACGGGAACGAGCGTGGCCTGATCGTGCAGCGTTGTTTCTATTTCTCGTACCGCTGCTAACCGTTGCTTTCTACCGCAATTCCTACCCCTATTATTATGTCTTCGTGCTGGCTCCAGCTATGGCCGTGGCAGCGGTGGCCGTCCCTCTATTGACCGAACGCTACGGGTTGAAGATGGTGACGCTCGTTATCGCGGGTAATGCCGCAGTCCTCGCAATTAGCGACGATCGGCAGACTGCGCGCGCGCAGGACGAAGTTGTCATCGCCGCACATCAAATCTTCAGCAGTCCGGTCGCCTATTTCGATAATCATGGCATGATCGGAGATTTTCAGCGTGCGGTGCCGATATTCGCATCGGGCTGGTCGCTGGCAGACTATCACAGGGCAGGTCGCCCAGCCTATGCCGAAGCGATGGCGCGGCAGCCGGTGCCGATGTTGATCCCGACAGCAGCGTTAAGTTTTGCGGTGTCTGACATTACCGAACCTGCCAACCAGGTGCTGCTGCCCGAAGACGCGATGGCGATCCGCGACAACTACATCGAGCATTGGGGGCCGATTTTTGTAGCCGGCAAAAAGATCGCATCTGGCAGATCCCTGCGAGAAATCCACATTGCCATCCCCGGACCCTATACCGTGGAAGATGGGGCACTTATCATCGATGGAAATTTGGTTCCTGTTGGCGGTGTCACAGTCTTATCGCGCGGCCACCACCGAATAATGCCCTCACGCGACACCGACGCAATACTTCGCTGGGGCAATCACCTGCCTATGCCAATTAATGACCCACCGACCGCGCCAATCATGAACGGCTATTAAAGAGTTATATCGTATCCGTGGCTGCCTGCACTGAGTGATTGATTGCAATAATCATTACCGGCTGGCATAATTCGTATCAAGCCACTGGCGATAGCTACCATCCATGACCTGTCGCCACCATACTTCGTTGGATAGATACCAATTCAGTGTTGCCCGAAAATTCTCGGCAAATCCATATCGTGCACGATAACCAAGTTCGCCGTTTATCTTGCTTTCGTCAATTGCATACCGACGATCATGCCCGGGACGATCGGTCACATGCTTTTTTAGGCTAGACGTTGCCAAACCCTTTGCCGCGGGCGAATCGGGAAAGCGTGCCGCCAACACGTCGTCGCTTTCAAAAGCCTCATCCATTGCCTCGCAAAGCGTTTCAATAACGGAGAGGTTCGCCATCTCTTCGCCGCCACCGATATTGTAGCATTCGCCGACCTGGCCACGTTCGATTACTAGGTCGATACCGCGGCAATGATCCTCGACATAAAGCCAATCCCTGACCTGCATACCGTCGCCATATATCGGCAGATCGCGCCCATGCAGTGCGTTGATAATAAAAAGGGGGATTAACTTTTCGGGGAATTGAAACGGACCGTAGTTATTCGAACAATTCGAGACCGTTGTCTGCAATCCGTATGTGTGATGATAGGCGCGCACGAGGTGGTCGGATGCGGCTTTGCTGGCGGCATAAGGCGAATTGGGCGCATAGGGAGTCGTCTCGTTAAACGCCGGATCGTTCGGACCTAGCGTACCGTATACCTCATCAGTGGACACGTGGTGAAAGCGGTGAGGCCTGCCCGAACCACCATCGAGCCACGCAAGTTTCGCTTGCTTCAACAACTCGTGAGTTCCTACGATATTCGTATCAATGAAATCGTCTGGCCCGCTTATCGAACGGTCAACATGCGATTCCGCCGCGAAGTGGACGATGGTGTCGATGTCATGCTCTCGCATGATAGCGCCGACCATGTCGCCGTTACGGATATCGCCGACGCGGACGTCAACGCTGCCTATGCCGTCAAGATTGTGCATGTTGCCGGCATACGTAAGCCCATCGAGCACAACGATCTGGTCATCCGGATGGGAATCGCGCCAATACCGCACGAAGTTAGAGCCAATGAATCCGGCCCCACCGGTAACAAGAAGCTTGCTCAAGATTTCTGGTCCTTCCAATTTTGGATAACTGTGCGCAGTTCATCTTGCCAGTGGCGCGAGGCTCGGCCCAAAATGTCCCATGTGGATTGCTTATCAAGAACGGAAAAAGCCGGTCGGCGTGCCGACTGTGAATATGTCGACGACGGAATTGGGACGACGGAGGCCGGCTCCTCAATTAAACCGAACGATTTCGCTTCGTGCGCGATAGCACATGCAAAGTCGTACCAGCTGCACACCCCGGCGTCCGTGTAATGATAAATTCCAGAGACATCTGCCAACAAGATCGCCCAGATCGCATCGGCCAAGCCCTGCGCATGAGTCGGCGATCCGACCTGATCGTCCACCACCATCAAGCGGTCACGTTCTTTCAAAAGCCGCAGCATAGTTTTGACGAAGTTTGCACTGTCTGCGGAATAGACCCACGATGTGCGGAGAACGACCGAGTCAGCAAGTGCTAATGCATGACCCTCGCCATCGCGCTTCGTCCGGCCGTAGACACTGATCGGATTGGTTGGCGCCTCAGGTCGATACGGGATAGACGACTTGCCATCGAACACGAAATCGGTGGAAATATGGATCAGCCGTGCATTGGTCGAACTGCACGCTGCGGCAATATTTGCAACCCCACGGTCGTTTATCGCACGAGCTAGATCGGGCTCGTTCTCGGCGCGATCAACGGCAGTGTAAGCAGCGCAATTGATGACAACATCGGGTCGTTGTTGCGCAATAACGAGCGCAACAGCCGTCTCGTCGGTGATATCCAGGGAAGCGCGCTGGCAAGCAATTGCCTGGACACTGGCCGGACATCGCCTCACCAACGCCAATGCGACCTGCCCCCCGCCCCCAGTGATCAGCGCCTTGGTCACGGCAACTGCGTAGCCTTCAGCGAGAGTGCCGCACTGTCTTTAGTCGAAAGCGTCGGTTCGCTCCCGTTCAGCGGCCATTCGATGCCAATCGTACTGTCGTCCCAACGAATTGAGCCCTCGTCCGCGGGATCATAAAACTGCGTGCACTTGTAGAGGAAATCCGTTCCGTCCTGCAAAGTAAGGAATCCGTGCGCGAACCCCGGCGGCACCCACATCATCCGGCGATTGGTAGCACTCAGTTCAACGCCGATCCATTTGCCGAATGTATCGGAACCGGGTCTGATGTCCACGGCCACGTCGAATACCGCCCCGCTAACTACGCGAACCAGTTTTCCTTGAGGCTTCCGTCGTTGGAAGTGAAGTCCGCGCAAGACACCGCTTACCGATCGACTATGATTGTCCTGAACGAAGTCGAGTTCGAAGCCGAGAGCGGAAAAAGACTGGCGATTCCAGCTTTCCATAAAGAATCCGCGATCGTCGCCAAACACCTCAGGTTCGAAAATGACGACGTCCGGCAATTTGGTCGGGATAACTTTCAACGTTACTTCTGCTTCAACTGATCCAGTAGATATTGCCCATAGCCGCTTTTCCTTAACGGATCGGCAAGCCGCTCAAGTTGCGAATCGTCAATAAAACCTTTGCGCCAGGCGATCTCTTCGGGACAGGAAATCTTCAGCCCCTGCCGTTCTTCCACAATACGAACATAGGTTCCGGCATCGAGCAGCGAGCCGTGCGTTCCGGTGTCGAGCCAGGCATAACCCCGACCCATCAATTCGACGGAAAGGTTTCCCGCTTCAAGATAAAGACGATTGAGGTCGGTAATTTCCAATTCACCCCGCGCTGAGGGCTTGACCTGTCGGGCGAGGTCCACAACCTGATTGTCGTAAAAATAGAGTCCGGTCACGGCATAGTTCGACTTGGGCTCAGTCGGCTTTTCCTCGATAGTCTGCGCCTTCCCCCCATCATCGAACGACACCACGCCATAACTTCTGGGATCGCTGACGTAATAGCCAAACACCGTCGCACCCGCTGTTCTGCTATCGGCCACTTCCAGTAAGCTGGGCAAACCGTGCCCGTAAAAAATGTTATCGCCTAGAATGAGGGCGCTGGGGCGATGACCCACGAAGTCGGCACCAATATGAAATGCCTGCGCCAATCCTTCGGGTCGTGGTTGAACGGCATATTCAAGTGACATGCCCCAGCGCTCGCCGTCACCCAACAGACCTTTAAACGCATTCTGGTCCTCCGGCGTCGTTATGATGAGAACCGATCGAATTCCGGCCAGCATCAGAACTGATAGAGGATAATATATCATCGGCTTGTCGTAGACCGGCATTAACTGCTTGCTGACTGGCAGGGTTAGCGGGTGCAAGCGCGTTCCCGATCCGCCGGCCAAAATAATGCCGCAACGTTCAACCCCTGACATCCGAACGAATCCTCACTAATCATCGACCCAGTGCGAAATTGCCGCAACCCGCTGCGAAAAGATGCGAAACGCAGGTCTACAGACGGCAGGACACCCTTCGGGCCAAGTTGTGGCTGGGCTTATGCCGACTGGACAGAGCGCTCGCAAGCGCGATAACCGCGTTCTCTCGGCAATCATCGTTTGCCGGTTTTATGCAGAGAAAGCCTGGAAGGCACATCGCCAAGTGCAAATACTTTTGTGGGGCACATACGATCTTACGAAACCCCGCGTTCGGCTGATGCGGCAGGCCCTTCAGTCGTGTGGGGACCTCAGCGAAATTCACACCAATGTCTGGACAGGGGTAGAAGACAAGAGCCAGTTGCGTGGCTGGAGGGTGGCCTGGGCTGCTCTGCGTTGGTTGACCGCCTACCCGCTATTGATCCTGCGCTTTATGCTTACGCCGAAGCCAGATGTCGTAGTCGTCGGATACATGGGACAGGTCGATATGCTGATTCTCGCACCATTGGCCAGGCTGCGCCGCGTTCCAATCATATGGGACGCTTTCCTATCGTTATACGATACCGTTGTGCACGACCGAAAGCTGTTAGGATTGCGACATCCCCTAGCCCGCCTGATTTTTGCGCTGGAGCGCCGCGCTTGTAATGCGGCTGATGCAGTTGTCCTCGACACGTCGTCCCACGCGCAGTCGTTTGGCGAATTATACGATCTTGACGACGCCAAGCTGTTCGCAGTCTTTGTTGGCGTGGAACAAGACGTCTTCGCCAAGACAGCACCCGCCGCTCTTCCCGAACGGGCCGATAGCCACATCCGCATACTTTTTTACGGACAATTCATTCCACTCCACGGTATCCAAACCATCGTCGAGGCAGCGAGGCTGACCCGTGACCGACCCTTTCGCTGGCACCTGATCGGACAAGGCCAAGACGCAGCAGAAGTTCGCGCGATGCTGGAAGACGACTCATTTCCGAACCTCGAATGGGAACCCTGGGTACCGTACGCGCAACTGATTGATCGAATTTCCGAATGCGACGTGTGCCTTGGGGTCTTCGGCATATCGGACAAGGCCTCGCGCGTCATTCCGAATAAAGTCTTTCAAACGCTGATGTCCGACAAGCCCTTGATCACTCGCGACAGTCCGGCCATGCGTGAACTCTTTTTGGACGAAGACAGTGCGGTGGCATTGGTACAGCCAGGCGATCCGCAAGCGTTGGTAGCGGCAATAGAGGGATTTGCAGCGGCTTCGCCCGTTCCTGACAGACAGGCGTTGCGCCAGCGGTTTGACGCGACTGCCCTTACCGACGGCTGGATGGCTATTGTCTCGGCAGTTGCAGGCCGTAAAGTGACGTAATATTAACCTTGTTCGATCTAGCAGTCGTGCGTGATGGAGCCGAGCGTTAACATGCAGATCGATATTTTGCTTGCCACCTATAACGGTGCGGCGTTCCTGCCCGAACAGTTGGGATCGCTGCTGTCGCAGACGCACACCGACTGGCGCCTGCTTGTGCGCGACGATGGATCGACCGACGGCTCTTTGCAGATCGTAAAGGACTGGGCACGCGATAACGACGTCGATTGCAGAGTCGTTGATGAGGGCACATCCAATATTGGCGCCAGCGCCAGTTTCGGCAAACTGCTAGAGGCATCCAGCGCGCCCTATTTCGCTTTTTGCGACCAAGATGATGTTTGGCTTCCAACCAAGCTAGAAAAAACATTGAATGCGATCCAAGACGCCGAAGATACGACGATCGGCCCAGTGCTCGCTTATTGTGATTTGGTAGTCGTCGACCGCAATCTTACCGAAATTGCGCCATCGTTCAGAGAGTTCTGTTCGATCGGCACCATTCCGACCGAACGAGCGATCCGCAAATTGGTCGTGCAAAACACGGTAACCGGCTGTGCGACAATGGGTAATGCCGCTTTGCGCGAGACCGCAATCCCTGTCGCGACTGAAGCCCGGATGCACGATTGGTGGCTCGCCCTGGTAGCATGTCAATTCGGCACCATTATCGAGATCAACGACGCCCTCATTCTCTATCGGCAGCATGGCAATAACACTCTTGGGGCGAAGAGGCTGGATTTCGCTGGCAAAATACGCCGGATTCTGGCTAGTCCTATCAAAATCTGGAGCGTCCAATCGGCGAATCGTCGCGCGCAAATGGACCAGGCACGAGCATTTCATAACCGTTTTGCCGACCGGCTTGACGACCATGCAAAACAGGTCTTGGCAGGGTACGCCAACCTCGAATCCATGAGCCTAATAGCGCGGCGGCGGTTTATTCTTCAGCACCGTTTTCGGCCGCAGACACCGCTCTCCCGCTTGGCTGAGCGTTTACTGACATGAGCGAACGCCTGATCGTCTTTGCGCACTTCGACGCAGCCGGTACACTCCCGAAATATGTGCGATACCATCTGCAAATGCTTAAGAAATATGCAAGGCGATTGATTGTCGCCTCAAATTGCGCGCTGCAGGATGATGACCGGGCATATCTTTCAGAGATCGGCACCGACCTATTGGAACGTAAAAACATTGGCTACGACTTTGCGGCATGGCGCGATGCCCTCGGTGCAATCGATAAATCTTCATTCGATGAGATCGTCCTGACCAATTCCAGTGTTGTCGGACCCTTGCGCGACTTGGGTCCGATTTTCACAGAAATGGCCGGACGGAAGTGTGATTTCTGGGCCCTGACCCAAAGCAACTCCGGTGGCAGAGCCCACTTACAAAGCTATTTCCTGTCATTCGGCCCGCGCGCACTCAGAAGCGATGCATGGCGCGATTGGTGGGATCGTGTCGAAGACCTTATCGACAAGCGAGAAGTCATCTCACGTTACGAAATTCGCCTTCGCGACCATTTTGCCGCTGCCGGTCTTACTGGAGAAAGCTATATCGCACCGCCAAGACGCCGCGACATGTTCCGTTGGTTTCTTCGGCGACAGAACTCGGGCATACGGCTCACACCTGCACCGCGCTATTGGACAAGCGCCGTGATCCACTCTCCGGTCGAATTGATCAGGCAGGGTCTTCCTTACCTGAAAGCTTCTTTGTTATGGGGCCATAATACCCGCCAAGGCGTCCCGCTGGCCGAATTGATGGCCGAGTCGGGCCTCGACTATGATTGGTCTTTGATCGGCGCCCATAATTCCACAATCGCAACGCTACAAGTATGAGCGATCACCCATCGATCCCGCTAACGACCACCGGCAATTCCACTCGACCCGGCCAAGTCCCATCACCAACACTTCGAACGGTAGTACGGTCCAGTGGATGGAGTGCGGTGGACCTGCTGGTCCGAACCGGGGGGCAGTTTGTCATAACGGTCATATTGGCACGCCTTCTGGATCCGCGCGACTTCGGTCTCTGGGCCATGGCAATGATACTGTCGATCATGGCAACAACTCTGATAGCGACCGGTATCAGTACGTCACTACTTCGCAATCACAACTCGACCGCCGAAGAAGAGAGCACGTTAATGTGGCTCGGTTGTCTCGCTAGTATCGTGTTAGCTGGCGCAATCTACCTTCTTGCCGATCCAATTTCATCGTTTTTCGGGCAAGGATCGCTGTCGCATCTCATCGCTTTGGCGGCCTGCACCGTTATCATCGCGGCACCCTCAACGGTGCCGACAGCCATCCTGACCCGAGAACTGCGGTTTGGAAAGATGGCGATCGTAAGCATTCTCTCGGTAATGGCAGGTGGCGTGATCGGCATCGGAATGGCTCGTGCAGGTCGGGGAGCAGAGGCATTCGCTGGCATGGCTATCGCAATGGCGCTTGTTCAAACAACGGGCTTGCTGATTGCCGCACGCTGGTGGCCACGTGGATTTCGACTGAGCGCCGCCCGAGAAGCGCTGCACTTTGGCAAATGGATGAGTATGTCGGCAGGGCTGGAGATGGCTTACACGCAGGGGACGACCGCATTGCTGGGTAGGATCTACGGCGCGGGCGATGTAGGCCTTTTCGGTCGTGCGTATTCGCTGCAACAAACAGTGCAGACGTTAATCAGTGGCCTTGTCGGTCGCATGGCGATGCCAGTTTTCGCTGCGAACGGCCATGATCGCGACCGTATGCGCCGCGGGATGGAATTGGCGTTAAGATTGACCATGCTGATCAACTTGCCTGCTATGATCGGCCTTGCGCTGGTTGCCGACTTGATAATCGATGTACTTTATGGATCGAAATGGGCATCAGCCGCGCCGCTGCTCTCCATCATTGCGATCGGTGGCGCGCTCTTCCCGCTCAACCTGCTTAATGTCCAACTCCTCGCGGCCACGGGACATGGTCGGGCGTTCTTCCGCTTGGAACTACTCAAAAAGACATTCGGATTCACTGCGATTGCAATAGCCAGCCAAATTGGATTGCTCTATATGGCCGGTGCCCTGACATTGGCATCGCTGTTTTCAGTATATGCCAATTCCCGCCAAACAGATGCACTGATCGGATATCCGTTGGTTCGACAGCTTCGCGACCTATCGGACCTGCTAATGCCGATTTTCGCGCTAGTAGCCTCGGTCCTCCTCCTACGCAGTTTTACAACCATGCAACCTGTCACAGAGCTGATCGCGTGCGTGATTTTGGGCGCAGCGACCTACTTCGCAGTGGGATTTATTGCCCGGGCCACTTCATTCAAAAACCTTGAAAGCTCAGTGCTAACCGCGTTGCGAGCAGCAAGCTGATGGCGGATTCTCCGGCTGCGACTGGCCAGCACTTTGTGTTCTGGGCTCCCTCTTATGATGAGAACATCGGGGGGGTAATCGCGATCCATTCCATGTGCGCACGCATGAGAGAGCTTGGGTATAAGGCCAGCATATGGCCAGCATATCTCCAATTCCCACACGACTACGCGTCCGCCAAAGGGTGGATCAAGCGCAAAATGGTTCCAGACGACTATAGTTTCGGACCTTTCACCAACCCCACGGCGGGCCTTCGCCAACTTCGCAATGCCGTCGTGGTCTATCCCGAGACCGTTTTCGGCAATCCATTGCAGGGCAAAAAGGTGGTTCGCTGGCTCTTGTATCGCCCCACCGATGCAGCAGCCGCGACATTTGATATGTCGCGAGATTTTTTCGCCTATTATATGCCTGAGTTTGCTGGCGGGAATGTAAATCAAAAAAAATTCACTCATCTAAGAATACAGCACTTGCACGCAGCATATCAAGACAAAGGGTTAGATCGCACAGGCGACTGCTATCTAATCCACAAAGGTAAAAATCGTACATACGACAAGCATCCCAAGAATGCGATCTACATCGACAATATGAGCCATGAAGAAAAGGCTAATGCTTTTCAGACTTGCGATAGGTTATACTCTTACGACTTTTACTCCATGAACAATATATATGCCTCGATTTGCGGTTGCGTGCCTATAATAATCCCCGAAGATGGCGTGAGCGAACGAGAATGGATGAGCGAAGAGCACCGACGCTGGGGGCTAGCCTACGGCGAAGATCGAATTGATTGGGCCAAGTCAACCAGAGGCAAACTTTTGGAACGAGTGCACCGATCTCATTTAGAAGAAAATAGTATGATAGTGAAATTTGCAGCATCATGTTTTGAATTTTGGCATTAATATAATGTTATCATTGTCAATAATGCAGCCATACCTATTCCCATATCTGGGATATTTTCAGGTCATCAATGCTTCGGATATTTTTTTTAGCTACGACAACGCGCAATACATGAAGGGCGGTTACGTAAATCGTAACAAAATTCATCCTTCTGGCGGAACAAGCTGGTTCGCCCTTCCTGTTTCGAGTTCACCTGTAAACACCCCCATTAACCAGAAGTCGTACGCTGATCGATCCAAACGTGACAGCCTTTTGCAAAGGCTGCAAAATTGCTATCGCAAAGCGCCCCATCAGTCAGATATCGTCAATTTAGTAGATCTTTGTTTGACCCACCCTTCTGACAATGTTGCGGAACTCAATACCTATAGTATAAAGCAAATTTGCGCATTTCTTGGAATATCAACCCCTGTCAGAAACGTGTCGGAAATCAACTTTCATGGGAATTCCGGGCAAGACAAGGTCCTGTCTATTTGCAAAGCGCAGAATGCAGGCGCTTACATCAATCCAATCGGCGGCGCGGGCTTATATGATCGCTCTGCCTTCGCGACGCACGGCATAGAATTGCAATTCCTCAAAAGCCATTTGCCGCGCTATCAGCAGTTTGGTTCTGACTGGTTTCCTTCGCTAAGCATCATTGATGTAATGATGTTCAACAGCGCGAGTGAGATCCGTGAATTGCTCGAATGCTATGATCTCGCCTGACCCGCCCTCGCCCATCGCCATTCATGGGGCCCCCCGCTCGGGAACGACCTGGCTTGGGCAAATTTTCAATTCCCACCCCTCATGCGCGTATCGCTACCAACCGCTTTTTTCTTACGCCTTTAAGAACCGGATCGATTTCAATAGTTCAGAACAAGCAGCCAAACAATTTTTGCACGATTTGCTCCACACCGAGGATCAGTTTGTTTTACAAACAGGTGAGGCAAGCCTTGCCCAAGGAAGTCCGAAATTCGAAAAAGATCCTGCGCCTCAATTCTTAGCTTATAAGGAAGTCCGCTACCATCAGTTGCTCCCGCACTTGATGTCGATCGTCCCAGAATTGCGCCTAGTAGCGATCGTACGTGATCCACGCGATGTTCTACGAAGTTGGCGAGCAGCCCCGAGGGAATATGCGGCGGAGTGGAACTTCGCCTCAGAGTGGGACTGCGCGCCGAGCAAAAATGCAGGTCAGGCTGAAAATTTTTACGGGTATTCTGGCTGGAAGGACAGCTTACAAATATTTCAAAGGATGACGGAGAATCATCCTGAAAGAGCTATAATCGTACGCTACCACGACCTGAAGAATGTGCCTTCGGAGACCACGCGACACATTTTCAACTTTTGCGGCATGAACTTTTCCGACCAGACATGCGACTTTTTGCGCGCATCTACGACGACAAAGGGAGAGTCTGACCCGTACGGAGTATATCGAAACAATTCAGATGCCACTGCCCATGCGGCACTCGATTCTGAAATCGAATATGCGGTACTGACAGACGTCAAGAAAGAGCAACTGGACTTCTATCTGGACCCAAATTGATTTTTTGCCAATCCTCGCACAAATTTCGTGGTAGGGAAGCGCAAGCTCTTTGACCTCGCTTCGTACCATCGGCAAAAAGGCCCTTATGACAAGTAAGAAGTTCAGCAGAGGCCCCACCATTAATCTGAGCGCTGCGCCGCAAGCTGACCCTATTTACGTCACCAAACCCTATCTCCCGCCGCTAGACGAATTCGTCGGAAAACTGCAGGAAATCTGGGAAAGGGGCATTCTTACAAACAACGGACCAGTAAACTGCGAGTTGGAGTCTCGACTCGAATTGGCACTCGACGCAAAGTCCGTCGCGACAGTCTCAAACGGCTCAATTGCTATCGAGCTTGCACTTGAAGCGGCGGGCCTTACAGGCGAGGTTATAACGACCCCATACAGCTTTGTCGCGACCAGTCATTCAATCTTACGCGCAGGACTGACCCCCGTTTTCGCTGATCTAGGCGCAAACAGTTTCAACATCGATCCAGAAAAAGTGGAGGCCGCCATCACAGGACGGACATCGGCAATCTTGGCCGTCCACTGCTATGGCCAGCCATGCAACGTCGATGCGTTAGGAGACATTGCCAAGCGTCACAACCTAGCGCTCATTTACGATGCCGCACACGCATTCGGAGTCAGGCTAGACGGCCGCAGCCTCTTCGAATATGGCGATTATTCAACGATCAGCTTCCACGCAACAAAGGTATTTCACACGTTCGAAGGCGGTGCGATATGCGTCAACGATCCTGTAGCACGTGACCGCATCAACAGCCTTCGCAACTTCGGTATCACAAGCGAAACAACCATCCCTTATGTTGGGACGAACGCCAAGCTCAATGAAATCAGCGCAGCTATGGGTTTGCTTCAACTCGATCATTTTGACTATGTTCTGCAGAGCCGGGCGCATGTCGCGCAATTTTACCGTAATGCACTGGCTGATATAGATGGTATTGTGATTCCTGATACGATTCGTGGCGTTCAACAAAATTATGCCTATTTCCCGATCATCATTACGTCTTCTTACCCTGAAGCACGCGATGATCTGTATGAAAGGTTGAAAAGGTTCGGCATCTTTACGCGCCGCTACTTTTATCCATTGCTGTCATCGTTAACTATGTACCGAAATTTCCCTTCGGCTTATCCAGCGAACTTGCCCAACGCAATTCAGATGGCGGACCGTGTCTTGTGTCTTCCATTTTATCCCGATCTTTCCGATACAAATCTCAGCCGCATCGTCGACATGATCCGAAGGCCACAAACCGGTCGCTGACCAGCCCGGCGTTTTCATTTTGTAAACCAAACCCTGCCAAAACTCGCAAAGCGCGCAATGGTTAGCTTTATTGCGAACGCTATTCAGGTTGCGAGGATTTTAGACAGATGAACGCTTTCGGCCGTCGTAACGGAATGAACGGAAATGGTGGGGGTCGCCCCAGCTTCGGTGTTGCGCGCCCGATGAAGGGTGCCGAACCGCTGCGCACGCAGCCGCCGATGCCGCCGTCGATGACGGACGATGTGCCCGAACCCGATTTCAACGCCGCCACGCCAGAAGATGCGGCCCTTGCCCGTCTGGCAGAGCGTGCCGCGCTTCAGGTCGAAGGCGAGGCACATGTCGAGGGTTTTGAGGCCAGCGTCCACCGCATCAAGGAACAGGTCCTGCCCCGCCTTCTGGAACGCGTAGACCCAGAGGCGGCCGCCACGCTGACCAAGGACGAGTTGTCGGAAGAATTCCGGCCGATCATCCTTGAGGTTCTTGCCGAGCTGAAGATCACGCTGAACCGGCGCGAACAGTTTGCGCTGGAAAAAGTGCTGGTCGACGAGCTGCTGGGCTTTGGCCCGCTGGAAGAATTGCTGAGCGATCCCGACGTCAACGACATCATGGTCAACGGCCCGAACCAGACCTATGTCGAGCGCAAGGGCAAGCTGGAACTGGCCAAGATCAAGTTCCGCGACGAAGGCCACCTGTTCCAGATCGCGCAGCGTATCGTGAACCAGGTCGGCCGCCGCGTCGACCAGACCACGCCGCTGGCCGACGCCCGTTTGAAAGACGGTTCGCGCGTCAACGTAATCGTGCCTCCGCTGTCGCTCAAAGGCACGGCGATCTCGATTCGCAAGTTTTCGGAAAAGCCGATCACCATCGACATGCTCCGCGACTTCGGGTCGATGAGCGACAAGATGGCCACCGCGCTGAAAATCGCAGGCGCAAGCCGGATGAACATCGTTATCTCCGGCGGTACGGGTTCCGGTAAGACGACGATGCTCAACGCCCTGTCGAAGATGATCGATCCGGGCGAGCGTGTGCTGACCATCGAAGACGCCGCCGAACTTCGCTTGCAGCAGCCGCACTGGCTGCCACTGGAAACGCGTCCGCCGAACCTTGAAGGGCAAGGCGCGATCACCATCGGCGACCTTGTGAAGAACGCCCTGCGTATGCGCCCTGACCGCATCATCCTGGGCGAAATTCGTGGCGCGGAGTGTTTCGACCTTCTCGCCGCAATGAACACGGGCCACGACGGTTCGATGTGTACGCTTCACGCCAACAGCCCGCGCGAATGCCTTGGCCGTATGGAAAACATGATCCTGATGGGCGACATCAAGATCCCGAAGGAAGCCATCTCGAAACAGATCGCCGACTCGGTCGACCTGATCGTGCAGGTAAAGCGCCTTCGCGACGGTTCGCGCCGCACCACCAACATCACCGAGGTGATCGGCATGGAAGGCGACGTCATCGTCACGCAGGAATTGTTCAGTTACGAATACCTGTCCGAAGGCGACGACGGCAAGATCATCGGTGAGCACAAACCGTCGGGCCTGCGCCCCTATACGCTGGAAAAGGCGCGCCAGTTCGGCTTCGACAAGGCCTATCTGCAGGCCTGCCTGTAACGGCCTTTAAAGCGGGTCGACCCAAGCCCGAAACGCAAAGAACCCGGCCACCGCCGCGATAAATAGGGCCAGCAGGAACAGGCTTGTCCATGGCATGCAGCCCACCCGGTCGGCATGCGCGCGGCGGAACCGGCGCCAGTCTCCGGCAAAGGCCAGCACGGCCAACGCCAGCGCCAGCCCGGCAATCGCCAGCCAGAACGCAAGATCGCTGGCAAACAGGGCCTGCATATCGGCATTCGCCTTTCAGGATAGCGGCGAAATCGACTTGATCCGCACGGTGAACGCGCCCCATAGGCCGGTCATGGCTTCGGGCGCAAACATCGCTGTCGAAGGGCCGCGGCAACGCCCGCTGCTTGCTCTGGTTTTCAGGCTGGGGTCGGCGCTGGCGCTGGCCACGATGTTCATGCTGGTAAAACTGAGCCATCAGGAAGGCGTCCACATCACGCAAATTCTGTTTGCGCGACAGGTCCTTGTCATTCCCATATTTCTGGGCTGGTTGGCATGGCGCGGGCAACTCTCCGTCATGCGGTCCGATCGATTGGGATCGCACGGCGTTCGGGCCGTTTACGGTACCATCGGCATGGTATTCAATTTCGGCGCACCCATCCTCTTGCCACTGGCCGTGGCGACGACGCTTGGCTTTACCGCCCCGATCTTTGCCGTGCTGCTGTCGTTCTTCGTCCTTCGCGAACACGTCGGACACTGGCGCTGGTCGGCAACTCTGTTGGGTTTCGCCGGAATCCTGATCGTCATCGACCCTCGGGGAAGCACGATCCCGTTGACCGGCGCGCTGGTCGGCATCGGGGCCGCCTTCATGGTCGCGCTGATCTCGATCCAGATCCGCGATATGACGCGGACCGAGCACCCGATCGCGATCGTTACCTGGTTCGCGATTTTTTCCTCGCCGGTCCTCTTCATTGCCAGCCTGTTCGGCGACTGGCACATATCGTTCGATCAGGTGCTGCTGCTGATCGGCATCGCCGTCTTCGGTTCGATCGGACAATTGCTGATCGCCCTTTCACTGCGAATGGGGCAGGTTTCCAGTGTGATCGTCATGGATTATTCGATGCTGGTCTGGGCCACGCTTTATGGCTGGACGATTTTCGATAGCTTGCCATCGGCAACGCTATGGCTGGGCGCGCCGCTGGTTATTCTGGCGGGGACGATCATCGTCTGGCGCGAAAGCGTCTTGGCGAAGCAACGGAACAGCGAACTCGCGATTTAGGTGCGGCGCGAATAAATCAGCATCAGGTTGTTCGCGGGCATCTCGATCCGCTGCGTGCGAACCATCCCTGCCTTGCGTGCCAATCGGTCGACAGCATCGAGATCGCGCAGACCCCAGGACGCATCGCGCTGGCGCAAGGATCGTTCGAAAGCCAGATTGGATGGCGCAGTCTCTACGTCCGTCTCGACAAACGGTCCGTAGACGACGAGCATTCCTTGATCGGTCAAAACCCGCCCTGCCCCGTCGAACAGCCCGCAAGTCGCCTCCCACGGCGCGATATGAGTCATGTTCGCACAGAAGATCGCATCCGCCGCCGACGTCGGCCAAGCACCACCCATCAGATCGAGGCGAAGCGGCGGCAACAGGTTCGGCAAACTCGCCTCGGCGCGCCAAGCCGCAATCGACGCAATCGCAGCATCGGAATAATCTGTCGGCTGCCACTTCAAATGCGGGAACATGCGGGCGAAGTGCACCGCATGCTCGCCCGTTCCGCTTGCCACTTCCAGCACTGCGCCGGTCTGCGGCAGGATCTCTTGCAGCACCCGCGCAATCGGATCGCGGTTCCGCTCGGTCGCGGGCGCGTGTTGTTTCGCGGCACTGTTCGCCAGTTCGAAGGGTTGCGGGCTATCAGATCCAGCGTCGGACACGGTCGCGATACTCTGAGTAGGATTGGCCGAAACGGGCCGACAAGTGGGCTTCTTCCGCCCCGATCACGAAGACCCGGACGGCAAGGATCGCCAGCGGCAGGGTAAGCAACCCGCCAAGGCAATTCGCCGCCACCGCTATGCCAAAACTGGCGACCGCCATGCCAAGGTACATCGGGTTGCGCGTAAACCGGTAGATACCGGCTACAACGAATGCATCGTCCCGCTTCCACGGTTCGGGATTGTTGCCCGCCTGCCGAAACGCCAACAACCCCGCGGCCATGGTCGCCGCGCCAACCGCAATCGCGCCCCCGCCCAAAATCCAGCGGACCGCCGCCGGAATCGCAGGGTTCAGACCGAACAGATCGTCGATCGCCCGCCCGATCAGCAGGAACCCGACAAAGACCAGCGGCGGCGGAAACCGCACCCGCGCGCTATCGGCATCGATCGCGAACATGCCCATCAGGCCGCCACCGTCTCGGGCGGTGCTTCCGGGGTGACAGCGGACCGCCTCCGGCTCCACATCGCGGCCAGCAAGCTGCCGATCACCACATGATAGAGCGCCGAGATCGCGCTGGGCACGGGGGCCAGCGCCGCCTGCATCGGATCGACGAACTGGCTGGCGAAGGCAGGCGTCGAGGCAAGGCTGGCACCCAGACCCGAGTTCTGCATGCCAACCTCGATGGAGATCGTCCGCTGCGCATCGGTGCCGAAGCCGAACATCCGCGTCACCAGCCAGCCCAGCGAAAAGCCCAGCGCATGAAGCAACAGGATCGCCAGCAACAACACGCCGGCATTCGCCTCTATCAACGGGCGCGACTTGCCGACGATGCCCGCCACGATCAGCACCACGAACAGGATCGAGATAATCGGAGCCGCCGGGACGATACGGCGCGTCAGCCCCGGAAGATAGCGCGCCATCGCTACGCCCACGATCACCGGCACCAGCACGACCGAGACCATGTCGACGAACAGGTTCCATCGGTCGATCTCAATATAGACCCCCGCCAACCAACCGGTCAGCAGCGGCGTAAGCACGATGGCTACCAGCGTAGAGGC
This sequence comes from Croceicoccus naphthovorans, assembly GCF_001028705.1. NCBI lineage: Bacteria > Pseudomonadati > Pseudomonadota > Alphaproteobacteria > Sphingomonadales > Erythrobacteraceae > Croceicoccus > Croceicoccus naphthovorans. Next base: position 1,897,109 of record NZ_CP011770.1, read on the forward strand.
CATCGTCATCGTCACCGAAAGCGCGACATTGGCCCGCGCCATATAGGCGATGACATTGCTGGCCGTCCCGCCCGGGCAACAGGCGACAAGGATCAGACCCACCGCCAGTCCGTTCGCCAGCCCGAACACGCCCGCCAGCGCCGCGCCGGACAAGGGCATCACCGTGAATTGCAGCGCTACGCCCGCCATCACCGCACGCGGCATCGTCGCCACCCGCCGGAAATCGTCCAACGTCAGCGTCAGGCCCATGCCCAGCATGATCACGCCCAGCATCACCGGAATCAGAGGCTGCCCCAGCGGGCGAATCGTGCCATCCGTGACCCACGCGAAATGCGTAGGCACGAACCAGGCCCAGACACAGCCGAGCACGGTCCACACCGCGAACAGGTTGGTAATACGCTGGAACAATGGCCCCTCCCTCGCGCCACGCTATGCCAGCGCGGCGCGAGAGGGGCAATCGGTCAGCTTCCGCCGATTTCGCTAAGGCTTGGGGTGCCCGGCGGCACGCCTTCACCTTTGTAGGTCAGCACCGGCTTGCGGGCGGCGCGCGTTTCGTCAAGGCGGCGACGCGGGGCGAAGTGGGGTGCGGATTTCAGGCTCTCGTCCTCGGCCTTCGCGCGCTGCGCAAGGCTCTTCATCGCGGCAATGAAGCGGTCGAGGCCCTGCTTGCTCTCGGTCTCGGTCGGCTCGATCAGCATCGCACCGTGCACGACGAGCGGGAAATAGACCGTCATAGGGTGGAACCCCTCGTCGATCAGGCCCTTAGCGATGTCGAGCGTCGAGAAGCCTTCGGGCAAGTCGTCGTCGCTAAACAGCGCTTCGTGCATGCAGGGGCCAGCCTTTCCGAACGGCGCGTCCATATCGCCCTCAAGGCTGCGCAGGACGTAGTTCGCGTTCAACACCGCGTCTTCCGCAACCTGACGCAAACCGTCGACCCCGTGGCTGAGGATATAGGTCAGCGCGCGGGTGAACATGCCCATCTGGCCGTGGAACGCCGTCATGCGGCCAAAGGTCTGCGGCAGGTTGTCCTTCACGCCGCGTTCCTCGACCATGCGCAACCGGCCCTTTTCGTCGCGACGGACGAAGGGGATCGGCGCAAACGGCGCAAGCAGTGCGGACAGCACGACCGGGCCGGAGCCGGGCCCGCCGCCGCCGTGCGGGGTCGAGAAGGTCTTGTGCAGATTGATGTGCATCGCATCGACGCCAAGGTCGCCGGGTCGCACCTTGCCGACAATGGCGTTGAAGTTGGCCCCGTCGCAATAGACCAGCCCGCCCGCAGCATGGAGCGCGTCGGAGATCGCCTTCATCTCACGCTCGAACAGCCCGCAGGTGTTGGGATTGGTGATCATCACCCCCGCCACATCGGGACCGAGGCGCGCAGTCAGCGCCGCGAGGTCGACTCGCCCGTCCTTTGTTGCCGGAATATTCTCGACGCGATAGCCCGCGAAGGCCGCCGTCGCCGGGTTCGTACCATGCGCGGATTCGGGCACGAGGATCACTTCGCGCGCATCGCCGCGAGCCTCCAGCGCGGCGCGGATCGCGAGGATGCCGCACAGTTCGCCGTGCGCGCCCGCCTTGGGGCTCATCGCCACGGCTTCCATGCCGGTCAGCTTGCACAGCCATTCGGCCAGTTGCTCGATCACCTCGAACGCACCCTGCACCGTGTCCATCGGCTGAAGCGGATGAATATCGGCAAATCCGGGCAACCGCGCCATCGCCTCGTTCAGGCGCGGATTGTGCTTCATCGTGCACGACCCAAGCGGGAACGGGCCAAGGTCGATGGCATAGTTTTGGCGCGACAGGCGCGTGTAATGGCGCACCGTTTCAGGCTCGGTCAGGCCGGGCAGATCGACCGGGGCTTTGCGCGCGAATTTCGCCAGCGCGGGGCTGACATCGCCGGGTTCGGCATCGAAATCGACGCCGCATTTCCCGGTGCCATTCAGTTCGAAAATCAGCGGTTCTTCCAGCGCAAGACCGGCATCGCCGCTGCTCGTCTGCGTGAGCGTCGTTCCGCCCTCACCCATCTCGGGCTTCCAGCCACTCTTGTTAGGCGCGTTCATGCCAGTTCCTCCGCCAGAGCGGCGACAAGGGTCGCGATACCCTCATCGGTGCAAGTCTCGGTCACGCAGACCACCAGCCCTTCGGCCAGATCGGTCGCATCGGGATAGAGCCGCCCGAGCGCCACGCCCGACAGGATCTGCCGCTGCGCCAGCCGGTGCGCGACTTCACGGGCATCGTGGCCGACCAGCTTCAGCGTGAATTCGTTGAAGAAACCGCGCTGATTGACCAGTTCGACGCCCTGAATGGCAGCCAGCTTCTCCGCCGCATAGACCGCGCGGGCATGGTTGATCCGCGCCAAACGATCCAACCCCTCACCGCCCAGCAACGTCATGTGGATCGAGAACGCCAGCGCGCAAAGACCGGAGTTCGTGCAGATGTTGCTCGTCGCCTTCTCCCGCCGGATGTGCTGTTCACGGGTGGAGAGCGTCAGCACGAAGCCGCGCTTGCCATCGGCATCCACGGTCTCCCCGCAAAGACGCCCCGGCATCTGGCGGGTGTACTTCTCACGCGCACCGAACAGGCCCAGATACGGCCCGCCGAAGTTCAGGCCAACGCCCAGCGACTGCCCCTCGCCCACGACGATGTCAGCGCCCAGCGCACCCGGGCTTTCCAGCAGGCCCAGCGCAACCGGCTCCGTCACCACCGTCACCAGCAGCGCGCCCTTGGCGTGGGCTGCGTCTGCGATTTTGGCCAGATCGGGAATGCGGCCGAGAATGTCGGGATATTGCACGACGACGCACGATGTCTTGTCGTCGATCATGCCGATCACCGCGTCATCACCGGCATCGGCGATCAGCGCGGGCGACAATTCGCGAATTTCGTCCTTGGTGAATTTCGCCATCGTCCGCGCGGTCGACAGATAATGCGGGTGGATCGGCCCGATCACCACGCCATCGCGCCTTGTAATCCGCCCGGCCATCGCGATCGCTTCCCAGCACGCGGTCGACCCGTCGTACATGGATGCATTGGCGATATCGGTGCCGAACAGGCGCGCAACCTGCGTCTGGAATTCGAACAGGACCTGCAAAGTGCCCTGCGCGATTTCCGGCTGATAGGGCGTATAGGCGGTCAGGAACTCGCCGCGCTGGATCAGGTGATCGACGCTGGCCGGAACGTGGTGGCGATAGGCCCCCGCGCCAAGGAAGAACGGCACGTCGCCCGCCGACAGGTTCTTGCGCGCCAAGGCCTTCATGTGCCGCTCCACCGCCATTTCGCTGGCATGCGGCGGCAGGCCTTCGAAGGCGGGGTTCAGCACTTGGGCGGGAACGTCGCGGAACAACGCGTCCACGCTGCCCGCACCTATGGTGGCAAGCATTTCTGTGCGGTCGTCAGGGGTAAGCGGAAGGTATCGCATCGAGTGTTGAGGTCCCTTTGGGTTCAGTCCTTGAAGGCGAGAAAACGCAGGCGGACGTAATCGGCGGTCCAGTTGCCGTCCGGGTCCTGCAATTGCGGGGCAAGCAGTTCGGTGGTTTCGGCAATCATCGCCGCGCCGCCCTGCTGGTCAAAAAATCCATGGCGGAAGGTGTTGAGCCAAGCCGCCATACCATCGGCCAGCGGCGTTGGGCGCGGGTTCAGGGCGATGGCATCGACGCGAAAACCGGCCGCTTCCAGTTCGCGCGTCGCCCGCACTACGCTGGGGTAGTTCTGCCGATCGATCGGGTCCTGCCCATGGCGTTCGGCCACAGCCCGGATGGCGGTGCGGATCGCGGCGATATTACCGAACCCGCCGCACTCACAGGCGAAGCGCCCACCGGGTTTCAGCGCGCGATAGACGCCCGCATATACCGCCGGATGATCGGGCATCCAGTGCAGCGCCGCGTTGGAGAACACCGCATCGAACGCATCGTCGTAGTCCAGCGCCTGTCCGTCCCCCTGCCGCACCGCCAGCCCACGCTCTTTCGCGCGCGCCAGCAACCCGGCATCGGCATCATGGCCCAGCACATCGGCCCCGGTTTCGGCAATCCGCGCTGTCAGCACCCCGTCGCCGCAACCAAGGTCGAGAATACTCTCCCCGGCCACAGGCGCGAGCAAATCGAGCACGGCCTGCCCCAGCGCAGGGACGAACGAACCGAACGTCCCGTACGCCTTGGCATCCCATGCCTGCGGGGTGCCGGCTTCGGCCATCACAGGCTCTCGACGTAGGCCTTGTACGCGGCTTCATCCATCAACCCGTCCAGTTCGGCCGCGTCGGACAGCAGAACCTTAAACAGCCAGCCTTCACCCTCAGGCTTGGAGTTGACCAGTTCCGGCTCGTCAGCCAGCGCAGCATTGGCTTCGCGCACTTCGCCCGACACCGGCGTGTAGACGTCCGACGCGGCCTTGACCGAATCGACGACCGACACGGAATCGCCCTTGGCAATGCTGTCGCCCTCGCCCGGAAGCTCGACGAAGGTAATGTCGCCCAGCTGCTCCTGCGCATAGTCGGTGATGCCGACGGTGCCCAGCGGGCCGTCGACCGAAATCCATTCGTGGTCCTTGGTGAAATAGGTCGTCATGTCGGCTCAGGCCTTCTTTTTACGGTGATAACGGTGTGGTACGAACGGCATGTCGGTGACGGTCGCCTCCAGCATCTTGCCGCGCACTTCGATCTGAAGCTTGGTGCCCGACATGGCGTGCCCGCTCTCGACATAACCCATGGCGATGGGGCCGCCGACGGTGGGCGCAAAGCCGCCGCTGGTGACTTGCCCGACTTGCGCTTGCCCGGCGAAGACCGGCGCGCCTTCGCGTGCGGCCATCCGGCCCTCTATCGTCATGCCGACCCGCTTGGCGCTCGGCCCCTTGGCCAGCGTGTCCAGGATCTTGTCCGCCGCCGGGAAACCGCCCTGCTCGCGCCGCGCCTTGCTGATCGCGAAGGTCAGGTCGGCGGCGACGGGATCGGTATCCTCGGTAATGTCGTGGCCATAGAGCGGCAGGCCTGCCTCCAGCCGGAGCGAATCCCGCGCGCCCAGCCCGATCGGCTTTACTTCGTCAAAAGCGACCAGCGCATCGGCCAATGCAACTGCCTTGTCCGCGGGAACCGACAGTTCGAAACCGTCCTCTCCGGTATAGCCCGACCGCGCCACGCCCAGTTGTACGCCCTGCCATTCGACAGAAGTGCCCTGCATGAACACCAGCGTATCGGCGACGCCGGGCACGATCCGGTCCAGCGCAGCCGCCGCCTTCGGCCCTTGCAAGGCCAGCAGGGCACGTTCGTCCAGATGGCTCAGCGTGATCTCGTCGGGCAGGTGTTCGCGCAAGTGGCCGATGTCTTCCCACTTGGTCGCGCCGTTGACGACGAGGTAATATTCCGGGGCGGCCGCATCGGGCGGAGTGACATTGGTGACCATCAGGTCGTCGAGAATGCCGCCATGCTCGTCCAGCAGCAGCGAATATCGGATGCGCCCCGGCTTCAGCGCCGAGAAATCGCCGGGCATCAGCGCCTCCAGAGCCTCTGCCGCGCCGTCACCCGTCACCATCAGCTGGCCCATGTGCGACACGTCGAACAGGCCCGCGTTTTCGCGCGTCCAGGCATGTTCCGCGAGGATGCCCTCATACTGGATCGGCATGTGATAGCCCGCAAACGGCACCATGCGCGCGCCGCGTTCGCGGTGCCACGCATCCAGCGGCAGCGTCTCGATCGTTTCGACGTCGGTATCGGTTTCGTGATCGCTCAAAATCAAGCTCCGTACATGAATGGCCAAGAGCCCGCGAAACGCGAACCCACGGCCCCCTCTGTCACGGAAACCTGAGAGCTTTCCCCCGTGCGCTCTCATCAGAAAGGCGCGAGGTTACCCCTTCGGTGGCCCCCGATTTGGAAGCACTTTCCAGAGCGTCGCTATCGACCGGCACGGTCCCTTGTGCCTGAGAGATTCCGGGGCGGTTGCTCCTTCGGCGGTTCGTTTCCCGTCCCTAGGGACGAATCACGAACACTCTCCCGCGCGGTCAGCGGCGTGGCAAAACCCTGTCGCCCGGCGCACGCGAAGTCAATCGGCCATCGAACCGGCGGCGGGGACAACGTGGCGACGTGCGCGCGAAAGCGCCGGGGCGCGGCGGATCGCATCGTGTTCGTGGACGAAGCGCCCCTCCGCCTTCTCTCCCGCGAGGGCCAGCATCCCGGCAGCGACTTCGCTCGCCCGGATCGAGCGGTAGCGGCGGTATTTGCCGTTCAGCAACAGGTCGGTCACCGGGCTGGCGATCATCGCGATACGTTCAGCCTTGCGCGGCTCGCCAGTCCGCACGCCGCGCAGCAGACCCGGACGCAGGATATCGACCCGCGCGAAGTCGAGCTTCTTCAGCGCGTTCTCTACCTCACCCTTGGTGCGCAGGTAGAAATTCTTGGCATTCGCATCCGCCCCTACCGAGCTGACCGCAATCATCTGCCGCGTCCCCGCATGGGCCGCCGCCTTCGCGCATTGCAGGACAAGGCCGTAGTCGACATCGCGAAACGCCTGCTGGTCGCCGCCCGCCTGCCTGATCGTCGTGCCCAGCGCGCTGACCAGCACATCGGGCTTCATATCGGCAATCGCGCCCGGCCAGTTGGCGGGATCTGCGATGATCATCTCCATCCGCGCGCCATCGGGCAGCGGCACTTCGCGCCGGGCCAGCGCCGTCAGGCGAACGTGCGGGAAATGGCGTGCCTCGCCGATCAAAGCCATGCCAACCATGCCGGTCGCGCCGATCAGGACCATGCGGCTAGACATTGCTCAGTTCCTCTGGCGGAGGGCCGAACAGCGCGGTGTACTGTCGGATCGCATAGCGGTCGGTCATACCCGCGATGAAATCCGCGATATGCCGCGCGCGTTCCGGCTCCTCTGCGGGTAGGGACGCGTGCCAGTCATCGGGCAGCAGCGCGGGATCGTCGGCATAGGCCCCGTGCAGCCACTTCACCAGATCGACCGCCAGTTCCGCCGTCCGCTTCTGCGCCGGATGGTAATAGACATTGTCGTACATGAACCGCTTCAACCGACGTTCCGCCGCGTCTACCCCGCGCGAGAAACCGGCCAGCGCGCGACCCGCCTTCCGCACCTCAAACGCGTTCGTCACGCCCGCATCGGCGACGCGGCCTTTGGTTTCCGCGATCACGTCATTGACCATCCAGCCGATCTGCCCGCGCACCAGTTCGCGTTGCAGCCGATCGCGCGGGGTGCCCGGAAAGCGCCGTTCGATGGCACGCCACTGGTCGGCGATGAAATCGATGGCGAGCAACTGGTCGAGGCTGATAAACCCGGCGCGCAGTCCATCTTCGATATCGTGGTTGTCATAGGCAATGTCGTCTGCCACCGCCGCGACTTGCGCCTCAAGACTGGACCAGCGCCCCAGATCGAGCGGAAAGGCGCGATCCAGTTTGGCCAGCGCCCAAGGGAGCGGCTTGTCCTCCGCCACCGCACCGTTGTGCTTGGCCAGCCCCTCCAGCGTCTCCCACGACAGGTTCAAACCTTCGTGCGTACAATACGGGCTTTCCAGCCGCATCAGCGTGCGCAGCGTATGCGCGTTGTGGTCGAACCCGCCGTAATCCGCCAGCGCGGCATTCAGCGCGTCCTCCCCGGCATGGCCGAACGGCGCGTGGCCGATGTCGTGGGCAAGGCACAGCGCCTCGGTCAGATCCTCGTCCAGCCCCAAGGATCTGGCGATGACGCGGCCAACCTGCGCAACCTCAAGACTATGCGTCAGGCGCGTGCGATAGTGGTCGCCATAGGGCGCGACGAAGACCTGCGCCTTGTGCTTCATCCGGCGGAACGCGATGGAATGGATCACCCGGTCGCGATCGCGCTGGAACGCGCTGCGCGGGCCGCGCACGCCGCCGCCGGGCTCACCGAATTCGCGCCCGCGGCTCATCGCCGGGTCGGCGGCACAGCGCGCGGTCGGCGGCAAGGCTTCGGTTCTGTCGCCGTGGGCGGCTAGCGTTGTCATGCCCGCGGCCCTGCCAGAAACCGGGCGCGGGTTGAAGAGGAGATTAGCCCTCGCCCAAAATCCACTTCGCCGCCGCCTTCGCGTGGATTTCCGCCCCGTCATAGATCGGCAGAACATTGGCATCGGTGTGAACGATGAGGTTCAGCTCGGTACAGGCCAGCACGATGGCCTCCGCCCCGTCTTTTTCGAGGTTCGTGATGATGGTGCGCAGTTCCCGCTCGCTCTGGCGGCGCACCTTGCCCAGCATCACTTCTTCGTAAACGATGCGGTCGATAATCTCGACGATCTCGATTTCCGGCGGCATCAGTTCGATGTCGCGCGCCAGCAGACGGCGGCGATAGAACTCTTCCATCATCACATTGCGCGTGCCCAGGATCGCGGCCTTGCCCGCCTTTTCCGCGATCATCGCGTCGGCCACGCAGTCTGCGATGTGCAGGATCGGGATCGAAACGCTCTCCGCCACGCGGTCGTAAACGCAGTGCATCGAATTCGCCGCGATCACCAGCGCCTCTGCTCCGGCAGTCTCCAGCCGTTGGGCGGATGCCACCAATGTCTGCGCCGCGCGGTCCCATTCCTCGCGATTGGTGATGCGATAGATCGGCGCGAAATCAAGGCTTTCGATCAGCATCGGGGCCGAGGCCTTATCGCCGGTCGCCTTCTGCACGATACGGTTGATATCCTCGTAATAGCCGCGGGTGCTGACCCAGCTCATCCCGCCGATCAATCCGAGTTTTCGCAAAAGTCCGAATCCCTTGTTCCGTGCGTCGCCCGCCCATCTAGATAGAAAAGGAGCGGCGCGTCCAGCGACACGCCGCTCCTTTTACAGCGGGAACGGGTCACCCCGCCCTTCAAGTCGGGTATTAGTTATGCGGTGCAGAACCCGAAGCAGAGATCCCGATGGAGTAGCTGGTCTTGCGATGCGTTACTGAACCTTCTGCGGTGATGCCTCCATCGCGTAGCAGGATACCGGCCGCGTGCGGCGATGCCATGGATGTGCCGCTGTACACGGCATAGCCGCCGCCCGGGACGGTCGAACGGATGCGAACGCCAGGTTCGGCGAAATCGACTTCGTCGCCGTAGTTCGAGAAGCTGGCCCATCCGTCGGTTTCATCAATCGCGGCGATGGTAAAGATGTTCGGCCCCTCGGCACTTGCAGGCGATGTGCGAGCCGTATCCTGACGCTCATTTCCTGCGGCCAGTGCAAACAGGATGCCCCTCGCAGCGGCGTTCTGAACCGCCGCGTTGAGCGTCGAGGAATAACCGCCACCAAGGCTCATATTAGCAACGTCGCCCTGCGAACCTTCACCTGCGACATAGTCTACACCGGCGATCACATTGGAGTAGGCACCCGAACCGCTTGCATCGAGCACTCGCACCGCAATGACAGTGGCACCGGCAGCAACACCGGCGACCCCGTTCGGCGCCTGCGAATTGTTACCTGCGATTGCAGCGATTGTTCCAGCAACGTGCGTGCCATGGCCCGACAGGTCATCGCCGCCGTTGTTCTCGCCAGTGAAATCGCGACTGCGGTTGGCATCCACTTTGAGATCGGGATGATTCAGGTCGATGCCCGAATCAATGACGAACGCAACGTTTCCGCCGTTGTAGGTCGCGCCGCCGTGAACGCGGTCGATGCCATAGGGCGTTTCCGCGTCGCCATCGTCGTGGTTCAGCGTGGTGCCGCCACCATCACCGCCGCCGCCACCTCCGCCGCCGGGACGTCCGGGATTGCCGCCGGGGGCTTTGGGTCCAACCTCAATCGGGCCGACAGTGACGATGAAATCCTGTTCGCAATAAGCGATGCCGGGATTCTTCGCCTTCATACGGCGCATTTCAGCATCGGTCATATAGGCCGAAAAGCCGCGGATCGCGTTGCTATAGACGTTCAGCACACGACCGCCGTTCGGGCGCACCGCGCCTTCGGCAGCGACGCGGGCCAGGCCTTTGGACACGGCGGCGTCGTGGAATTTGCAGACGTACTGGTTGGCGATCGGCTTCCCGCGCGCATCCTGAGCAGCAGCCGGAATGGCAAAAACGCTCACCCCGGCAAGCGCGGCGACGAACAGTCCCTTGATATGCATGACCCTGATGTCTCCCTATCGTTCCCGATCCCATGGGAACAGAGGTAGAGACTACGCCTTCAGGTTATCGGCGCAATGCTATTTAGCATCTTATGAAACTAATTTCGTCGCCGGAGGGGCACGGTTCGCCCCTCCGGCATAACGAATGTTTAATCTGCCAAGGCCTTGTTGATTTCCTCGACCATCTTCTTGGCGTCGGAAAGCAGCATCATGGTCTGGTCCATGTAGAACACGTCGTTGTCGACCCCGGCATAGCCGACACCGCCCATCGAACGCTTGATGAAAAAGACCTGCTTGGCCTTGTCCACATCAAACACGGGCATGCCGTAGATGGGCGAAGACTTGTCGGTCTTGGCCGCCGGGTTCACGACGTCGTTCGCGCCGATGATGAAGGCAACGTCGGTCTGCGCAAACTCGCCGTTGATGTCTTCCAGCTCGAACACCTCGTCATAAGGCACGTTCGCTTCGGCCAGCAGGACGTTCATGTGCCCCGGCATACGGCCCGCAACAGGGTGGATCGCGAACTTCACGCCCACACCCTTTTCCTTGAGCAGGTCGGTCATTTCACGCAGCACGTGCTGTGCCTGCGCCACCGCCATGCCATAGCCGGGAATGATGATGACCTGTTCGGCCTGGCTCATCATGAAGGCCGCGTCTTCGGCGCTGCCGCGCTTCCACGGACGGTCGCTGGCCGCCGCGCCCGCGCCGCCGCCGCTGCTGTCCGCACCGAAGCCGCCCGCGATGACCGAGAGGAATCCCCGGTTCATTGCCTTGCACATGATGTAGGAAAGGATCGCACCCGATGCACCGACCAGCGCGCCGGTGATGATCATCGCGGTGTTGTGCAGGGTAAAGCCCATCGCCGCCGCAGCCCAGCCCGAGTACGAGTTGAGCATCGAGACAACCACTGGCATGTCCGCCCCGCCGATCGGGATGATCAGCAGGAACCCGATGATAAACGCCAGCACGGTGATCGCGACAATGATCCACGGCGACTGATCGACCGTGAACAGGCCGGTCAGGATCAGGATCGCGGCCAGCGTGCCAAGGTTGATGACATGGCGCATCGGCAGCAGGATCGGCGCACCGCTCATCTTGCCCGCCAGTTTCAGGAAGGCGATGACCGATCCCGAAAACGTGATCGCGCCGATGGCGATGCCAAGTCCCATTTCCACGCGGCTGACCGGGCTGATCACCATTTGCTGGCCAACGCCAAGTCCGCCATCCATGTTGAGCGTACCGGGCACCAGAATGCCGAAGGCACCGGGGTTCAGATAGGCGGCCCAGCCAACCAGCACTGCGGCCATGCCGACAAGGCTGTGAAACGCGGCAACCAGCTGCGGCATGTCCGTCATCGCGATCTTGCGCGCGGTGATGAACCCGATGCCGCCACCGATGGCGATAGCAATCAGAATCTCGGGCAGGCTGGCGATGTCATGCGTGATCAGGGTGGTGACCACCGCAATCAGCATACCGGCCATGCCATACCGGTTGCCCCGGCGCGACGTGGTGGGATGCGACAACCCGCGCAGTGCGAGAATGAAGCAGACACCGGCGACGAGGTAGGCAAAGGCCACCCACGGGTTCACCTCGTGTGTCACGGCCTCGACCGGTGCGTCGATAACTTCGATCTGTTCGACGACGACGGCAAGCAGGGAAGACAGGCTCATTTACTTGGCCTCCCCTTTCGGAGCAGGACGCTCCTTCTTCTTGTACATCGCCAGCATGCGTTCGGTGACCGCAAAGCCGCCGAAGATATTGACGCTGGCCAGCACGATGCCGATCAGGCCCAGCCATTTCGCGGCGGGGCTACCTGCCTCTGCCGCCGCGATCAGCGCGCCGACGATAATGACCGAGGAAATAGCGTTGGTCACAGCCATCAACGGCGTGTGCAACGCGGGCGTAACCGACCAGACAACGTAATAGCCGACAAAGCAGGCCAGCACGAAGATCGATAGAATTGCGATAAAGTCCATGTGCCGTCCCCTCAGCCCAGCAGCCGTTCGTTGACGACCTTGCCGCCCTGCGTCAGGCGGATTGCGTCGCCGATTTCCTCGTCGAGGACGACCTCGTTCCTGTCCGCATCCCAGAACGCCGAAAGGAAGTTGAAGAAGTTGCGCGCCAGCAGCGCCGAAGCGTCCGCCGGAAGATGCGCGGGCGTGTTCGAATAGCCGACGATTTTCACGCCGTGCTTTTCGACGACCTGATCGGGCACCGAACCTTCGACGTTACCGCCCTGCGCGACGGCAAGGTCGAAGATGACCGAGCCGGCGCGCATCGTCGCGATCTGCGCATCGCTGATCAGGCGGGGAGCAGCGCGCCCCGGAATCAAGGCCGTCGTGATGACGATGTCCTGCTTGGCGATGTGCGACGACACCAGTTCAGCCTGCGCCTTCTGATATTCCTCGCTCATCTCCGTGGCATAGCCGCCGCTGCCCTCGCCCTCGATCCCCTCTACCGATTCGACGAAGATCGGCTTGGCGCCCAGTGACTGGATCTGTTCCTTCGTCGCCGAACGTACGTCGGTGGCCGATACCTGCGCGCCCAGACGGCGCGCGGTGGCAATCGCCTGAAGCCCGGCAACGCCGACACCCATGATGAAAGCCTTGGCTGCGGTAATCGTGCCAGCGGCGGTCATCATCATCGGGAAAGCCCGACCATAGAGGTTCGCAGCGACCAGAACCGCCTTGTACCCGGCAAGGTTCGATTGCGACGACAGCACGTCCATAGACTGCGCCCGCGTGATGCGCGGCATGAAATCCATGCTCAACGCCTCGAACCCGGCCTTGGCATAGGCCTCCACCGTGTGCTTTTCCCGGAACGGATCGAAGATTGCGGCAACTTTCGCGCCCTGCTTCGCCCCCGCCAAGTCCAGCACCGCCGGTCCGCGCACGCCCAGCACCCAGTCTGCGTCCTTCACCGTCGAAGGCAAGTCGCCAACCTCTGCACCCGCGGCCGCATAGTCCGCGTCAGAGATCGACGCCCGAACACCTGCCCCGCTCTCGACCCGCATACGCGCGCCCAGCTTGGTCAGCTTCTTGACCGTTTCCGGTGTCGCAGCGACGCGCGTCTCGTCTTGGGCGCGTTCTGCTACGACGGCGATGATCGGCCCTAGCGCCTCTCCCCCATCCGTCACGATAAGATCAGGCGATGATGGCGATAACGATGGCAGCAACGATGGCGCACACGATCGTGCCCCACTTGGTCATCGCGATAAAACCTTCATAGGTTGAACGGGCGGCCTTCATGTTTTCAGGGTTTGCCATGGTCGTCCGAGTATCCCTTTGTTAAAGCGCCCGCAATTTCATGCAGGGCGAGATGTCCCTATCGGCAGCACAGCCGCCGCAGCGGGTGGCTTTACCCAGCATGAACGCGGCGCACAAGCCTGCTTGGGTATGATGGCCGTTCAGGAAGGGGTGAGCTTCGCTGTGATAGATCGCATAGACGCGGCGACTGCGGTTCGGCTCTAAAGGCATTGTTTACGATGTCCGTTTATGCATTTGGATGCCGCTCGCGATGGGCGCGTTCGGCGCAGGGGGCCATATGAGCGACGAAGAATCACGTCTGTTGCTGCTTGTCGATCGCGACACGGCGCAGGCGCGGCTGGTGGGATCCATCGCCGCGCGGGCCGGATGGCGCACGCAATCGGTGCCGGATGGAATCACCGCACTGGCCTATCTTGCCAGTGACGAGATGGTGCAGCCCGATGCGCTGCTGCTTGACGGACTGGTCGCGCGCGAAGACAGCTGCAAGCTGATCGGCGATCTGCGCGGTGCGGCCCCGCAAGTGCCGATCCTGTTCCTGACACAAAGCGCTTCGCCGCTGCTGGCGGTAGAGGCGATGCGTGCCGGGGCGACCGATTACCTGATGAAACCGATCGGGTCGGAACGCCTGCTATATGCGCTGGAAAGCTCGGTCGTGTCCGATGTCCGGCGCGACGAACTTGCGCCGCTGGCTGAGAAGATAGAAGCTCCGCTCGATTTCGACATGATGATCGGTTCGGCCCCCGAATTTCGCTCTGCCCTCGCCCGTGCGGCCAAGGCTGCGCGGGGCCACGGCCCCATCCTGGTCGCGGGTGAGCCGGGGACGGGCAAGGAATTGCTGGCCCGCGCGATGCGGTCCGCCAGTCCGCGCGCGAAGTCGGCGTTCCTCGTGCTCCACACGGCGGGCATGTCGGCGGGCAATCTCGAATCGGCGCTTTACGGCCATGAAAAAGGCGCTTTCCCCGGCGCGTTCGAGCGGCGGACGGGTATTTTGCAAGAGGCCGACGGCGGCACCCTGCTGATCGACGATATCGAGCGCCTGCCCCTGTCGCTTCAGGCCCGCCTGGCCCACACTATCGCCACGGGTGAGGCCAAACCGATGGGCGCGAACCATTCTTTCCGGCTAGACGTGCGCATCCTCGCCACGTCCAGCGAAGATCCTGTCATGATGGCCAGCCACGGCGTGCTCGACCCCACATTGGGCGAGGCATTGGCCGCATGCACGATAGGGCTACCCCCATTGCGCGAACGGCATGGCGACGTCCCTTCGCTGGCACGGCACTTCCTTGCGCTGATCGGCGAGCAGCCGGGTTTGCGCCGGCTCGGCGTGACGGACGAGGCGCTTTGCCTGCTGGAAAGCTATCAGTGGCCGGGCAATCTGCGGCAGCTTCAGGCGGTGCTGTTCCGCGCCGCGATCTTCTGCGACCGCGATGCGCTGACCGTGCAGGATTTCCCGCAGTTGAACGACCTGGTCGGCGAAACAATCGCCGCCCCGACTCCGCCGCAGGCCGGCGGCGTAACCCTGTTCGGCCCCGACGGGCACCTTCGCACGCTGGAAGAGATCGAAGCCGACGTCATCCGCCTGGCCATCGGCCACTATCGCGGGCGGATGAGCGAGGTTGCACGACGGCTCGGCATCGGCAGGTCCACGCTCTATCGCAAGCTGGGCGATCTGGGAATCGACAACGCAGCTTGAACGCGCTTAGCTGCATGTCATGGCAGCAGATTTTGATTTTTCGGGAAAGACCGCGCTGATCACCGGCGCGGCTTCGGGCATTGGCGCGGCCACGGCACGCTGGCTGGACGCCCATGGCATTACGAAGCTGGTGCTGGTCGATATGAATCGTCCCGCGCTGGATGCGCTGGACCTCGACTGCGAAGTGCGGCGTATCGGCGGCGATGTCAGCGATTCCGCGCTCTGGAAGATCGGCATGGCCGAGGTAACTGACCTCGATTGCGTGCTGCTCAATGCAGGGATCAGCGATGCCTTTCCTATCGTTGATGGCGATCTTGCCCGGTGGCGCAAGCTGATGGCGGTGAACCTCGACGGCGTATTCCTCGGCCTGCGTCATGCGCTGAAAGTCATGCGGAGCAAAGGCGGCACCATCGCCGTCACAGCGTCGGCCGCCGCCTTCAAGGCAGAGCCCGGCACGGCAGCCTATGCCGCGGCGAAGGCAGCGGTTGTGCAACTCGCACGCGTCGCGGCGCGAGAGGGGGCAGAGCACGGCATCCGCGTGAACGCTATCGCCCCCGGCGGGGTCGATACGCCGATTTGGGACGGAATGGATTTCTTTGCCGACATGACAAAATCGCTTGGTTCTCGCGAAGCGGCCATTGCCAGCATGGGCGAAATCGCTACGCCGCTGGGCCGTTACGCGACCGCCGACGAGATCGCAGCGCAGATCGGCTTCCTGCTCTCGGACCTGTCCGCCAACATCACGGGCGCGGTCTTGCGAAGCGACGGCGGCTACACCCTGTAGGGAACGGCCCTTACGTCCTTGCGCAAATAGAGCGGATGGCGCGGCAGGCCATGTTTGGTCCTGCCATAGCAGTGCAGCTCGGCACCCTCGCACAACCGCAATACCTCTGCATCGCGCGCCCGATGCGAGCCATGCACGCCCCACGCGAACACCGTTGTGCAGGCCAGGTCCAGCGCCAACCGGATCGCATCGTCATTACATCGCCCCACAGGGCCGCGTCGCTGCTTCAAACGCAAAGGATCGGTCTCTCGCAAGGCAAACAGGTTCCAGACCAGCAGCGATACCCCCTCGCCCCGGGCGCGTCCGTGGCATCGCGCGATGGTCGGATCGTTGGCGAGATGATCGGCCTTTGACGGATTAAGCATCGCTATGGAAATCATCGCCCGCACATCGACCGCATCGCGCCACAGCAGATAGCGATAGCGCCCGCAACGGCTGAACACCGCGCCATGCCCCGTCGGATCGTCGTGGCGGAAATCGAGGTTTAGCTCACCCGCCCACTCAGCAATTCGCGCTACAGCCGCCCGGGCCGCCATCGTTCAATCCCTGGGCAGCTGCGTGAAATCCGTCAGCGCGCCATCGCGCAGCCCGCGCCAGACATGCATCGCCTGCATCGTCTCTGCCGCATCGTGGACGCGGAACATCTGCACACCCATGTCCGCCGCCAATGTCGCCACCGCAAGGCTGCCCGCAAGCCGTTGATCGGCGGGTGCCTCTTTTGACAGCGCCCCGATAAACCGCTTGCGACTGACGCCCAGTAACAACGGCTGGCCCAGCGCGTGAAACAGCGGCAGCGCGTTCAACAGCGCGAGGTTTTCCGCCACCGACTTGCCGAACCCAATGCCGGGGTCGAGCACGATATTGTCCCTCCGGATACCCGCAGCCATGGCCGTGTCACGTCGCTCACGCAGCGCGTCGAACACGTCGAGCACGACATTGCCATAATTCGCATCGGCGTGCAGGTCGTCGCCCGTACCGGGCGCGTGCATCAGCACGACCGGAACCTGTGCATCGGCCACCACCTCGGCGCTACGCGGATCGTGCGACAGGGCCGAAACGTCGTTGACGATCCGCGCGCCAGCCTCCAGCGCGGCCTCCATCACCGCAGCCTTGCGGGTATCGACCGACACCGCCGCGCCGCCGTTCGCCAGTCGCTCAATCACGGGCACAACGCGCTTCGCCTCATCGCCTTCCCAGACGACCTTTGCGCCCGGACGGGTGGATTCACCGCCAATGTCGATGATCGCCGCACCGGCTTCGAGCATATCCACGCCGCGCGACACAGCCGCCTCGACATCGACCTCCCCACCCATTCCGGAATTTTGGCCACCATCGGAAAAGCTGTCGGGCGTCACGTTCAGGATGCCCATAACCTGCGGCTGGTCAAGCCGGATGGTCCGCACTTCTCCGCTGCCGAGTTGCAGTTCCAGAGGGCGGTGCGCCATCCGCAGGTTCGACCACTGCCGCTGGCCCTCCTCAACCAGCGGAGCCGGCAAACGGGCCAGTGCGGCGGCAAGGTCTTCGGTACGCACGATCTCGCGGCTGATGATCGGGCCGCTGTCCGAACGGATCAGGATCGCGAATTCGCGGGCATAGACCATCGTACCCGCCAGCCGGACGCCCCCCGGCATACGGTCCTTCCCCTCAACCACCTGTGGCGAGGGAGCGAATGTCAGCGGCTGAATATAAAGCTTTGGCATGACCGTCCCTTACCGCCCGATTGCGGCGCGGCCAATGCGTTTACCCTATGTTTTGTGCCCTTGGCCCTCGCCTAGTCCTCGATGGCGAGGAGATAGAGCTGGCGCTGGGCATCGACAGGCTCGACCTTGCCGCCTTTTTCCATGTGCCAGAACGTCCAGCCGTTGCACGACGGCGCATCCTGCACCTTCGCACCCAGCGAGTGGATCGAGCCGGTGTCCTTGCCGATGGCAAGAGAACCGTCTGCGCGCACCGTCGCGCTCCAACGGCGCTTTTTGTCGGTCAGCACAGTGCCGGCGGGGATATAGCCAGCCTCTACAATCGTGCCGAATGCCACGCGCGGTGCCTGCTTTTTCGACTGCATCGTCTTCAGCGCGGTTTCGTCAAGCGGCAGGGCCATCTCGATCCGCTCCAGCGCAGCCTCGCGATAGTCGCCCTCGCGCTCGCACCCGATCCATTCGCGGCCCAGACGTTTGGCCACCGCGCCGGTCGTGCCGGTTCCGAAGAACGGGTCCAGGACCACGTCGCCGGGGTTCGTCGTCGCCAGCATCACGCGATAAAGCAGGCTTTCCGGCTTTTGGGTCGGGTGCACCTTGGTGCCGTCCTTCTTCAACCGCTCCGGCCCGGAACAGATCGGCAGGACCCAATCCGACCGCATCTGCAATTCGTCGTTCAGTGTCTTCATCGCGCGATAGTTGAAGGTATACTTCGCCTTCTCGCCCATACTGGCCCAGATCAGCGTTTCGTGCGCGTTGGTAAAGCGCGTGCCCTTGAAATTCGGCATCGGATTCGATTTGCGCCATACGATGTCGTTCAGCACCCAGAAGCCCGCATCCTGCATCGCCGTGCCGACGCGGAAGATGTTGTGATAGCTGCCGATGACCCAGATAGAGCCGTTGGGCTTCAGAATGCGGCGCGCCTCTGCCAGCCATGCGCGGGTGAAGGCGTCGTACGCGGCGAAGCTGTCGAACTTGTCCCAATCGTCGGTCACCGCATCGACCGCGCTGCCATCGGGGCGCGCCAGGTCTCCGCCCAGTTGCAGGTTGTACGGCGGATCGGCGAAGATCATGTCGATGGACGCGGCGGGAAGCGAGCGCATCGCCGCAACGCAATCGCCGTCGAGGATCTGGCCCAACGGAAGATCGGCATGCGGTGCCTTCGTCCCGATTTCGGCGATCTTCCGCGATGGTTTGGTCTTCGCCTCGATCGTGGCGGGCGTATTGAGCAGCACGGTGGCCATGAGTTTTCCCCTGTGGATAACCCATGGTGAATCCTCGCGGACTCGCGGTCAAGCCTCGTGTCGTCTGTCGCGGCGCAGTTTCGCCATGAGCTGAGTCCTTGCCGCAACAGTCGCGCACAGGATGTTGAGTCTCAACGACAAGTGCGGACTCAATATCGTGTGTCTGTTGCCGCCGGGACTCGCCCTGCCATTTATTTGATCCGCCTCAGGCCCCGGCCAGATCGGGGTCGATATCGGTGAGTTCGACCGAACGCTTCCACAGCCATTCCGCCGCCCCGGGATCGCGGGCCAGCCGGGTCAGGAACGCCGGTCCGGAAGGGCCGCTCATTTCGCGAAGACCGCGCGGTCCGAAATAATCGCCGCTCTCGGCAGAAGGGTCGGTCGCGGCCTGAAGCGTTGGCCACGCGCCTTGCCGGGCGCTGTTCAAGAGCTTGCCGACCAGCGGCATCATGAACTTCGCCGGCCCGAAATGGCGGCCCAGTTCGGTCGAGGCGATGCCGGGATGGCAACCGATGGCGGCGACCGGCGATCCATCGGCGCGCAACCTGCGGTCCAGTTCGATGAAAAACAGCGCGTTGGCCAGCTTGCTATCGTAATAGCGTTGCATCCGGCTGTAGCTTTCCTCGGCCTTGGGATCGCTCCAGATCGCCTCTCCGCTGCGGTGCGCGATGCTGGACGTGACGACCACGCGCCCGCCGCCGTCCGCGGCCAGTTTAGGCAACAGCAGCGAGGTCAGCGCGAAAGTGCCGAGGTGGTTGACCCCGAACTGCATCTCATACCCCTGCGCCGTGTGGCTGAGCGGGACCATCATGACCCCGGCGTTGTTGACCAGCACATCGATCTTCGACCGCGCCGACAGCGCCTCTGCGGCTCGGCGCACGCTGAACAGGTCCGCCTGATCGAGTTCTACGAAGTCGAGCTTTGCGTCCGGGTGGTCCGCAACGATCCGCGCGATGGCGGATCGCGCCCGTTCCTCGCTGCGACAGGCCAGGATCACCTCTGCGCCTTTACTCGCCAATACCTTGGCCGCTTCGAAGCCAAGTCCAGTGTTGCCGCCGGTTACGACGAATGTCTTGCCGGTCTGGTCGGGTACGTCGGCGGCGGTGAATCCGGGCATCTCAGGTCCTCTCGTCTATCCCTGAACGCCAATGCGCGATCAGAGCGACAGTTCCAATTGCGCGACCGGAGCGAACGACCGGCGGTGCAATGGCGTCGGACCATGCTCGCGCAGGGCCGCAAGGTGTTCCGCCGTGCCATAACCCGCGTTCCGCTCCCACCCGTAATGCGGATGTTCGCGCGCGGCTTCGCGCATCAGGCGATCGCGGTGTTCCTTGGCAATGATCGAGGCGGCAGAGATGCACGGTTCTTTCGCATCGCCCTTGACGATGGCGCGCGCGGGCCATCGCCATTCGTCGCGGCGGCCCTGCGGCGTCAGATTGCCGTCGACCAGCACCTCCAGCGGATCGCACCCCAGCTTGGCGCATACCGCCTCTACCGCCCGTGTCATCGCCAGCATTGTCGCGCCAAATATGTTCAGCCGGTCGATCTCGCCCACATCGACCACACCGATGCCCCAGTGACACCGGCGCTTGATCACCTGCTCAAGCTCGCCTCGCCGCGAAGCCGACAGCACCTTGGAATCGCCAAGGCCGGAGGGGCGCGGCTTGCACAGCACCACGGCGGCGGCCACGACAGGCCCGGCAAGTGGGCCACGCCCTGCCTCATCCACTCCGGCTATCAACGGGGCGTTCATGTTCGGAACCTAACCCGGTCGGACGCATAGAGCCTGACACAGGCATCAGACCGAACCGGAAAGCGAACTATCTTGCACATCACCCGCCTTCTCTTGCCCGCCTTTATCGCGCTTGCAAGCTGCGGCGTTCCCTCTTCCGCAGGCGGGAGTGGACAGGCTGTCGAAAACGCGGACCAGACCGAGGCGGGCGACCCCGGCACGCAATTCGCGGTGCAGGAAATGGCGCGGTTTGACGAACCGTGGGCCATGGCCTTCGAACCGGGAACCGGTACGCTGTTCGTGACCGAGAAAAGCGGCGCGCTAAAATTCCTGACCGCGGACGGCCAGCGCGGGTCGGTGAGCGGTGTGCCGATCGTCGCCTATGGCGGTCAGGGCGGGTTCGGCGATATCGCCTTTGCGCCGGACTATGCGGCCAGCCGCGCAATCTATCTCAGTTGGGCCGAGGCGGGTCGCGGCAATTTACGCGGCGCTGCGGTGGGGCGCGGCACGCTATCGTGCGAAAGCGATACGGCCTGCACCATTAAGGATTTGCGCGTGATCTGGCGACAGATGCCGAAGGTATCGGGTCAAGGGCACTACTCGCACCGCCTCGCTTTTGCGCCCGACGGACAATACCTGTTCGTCGCGTCGGGCGACCGGCAGAAGATGGACCCTGCGCAGGACCCGCAGTCGACGCTGGGCAAGATCGTGCGCCTCAATCTCGATGGCACGCCTGCGGCCGGAAATCCGCTGGCGGACGAAAACGTGGCCCTTCCGGAAGTCTGGACGATGGGGCACCGCAATATCCTTGGCCTCGCTTTCGATGGGCAGGGGCAGCTATGGGGTCTGGAACACGGACCGCAGGGTGGCGACGAATTGAACCGGATCAAGCCGGGCAAAAACTATGGCTGGCCGGTCGTCTCGAACGGCGATCATTATGGCGGCCAGCCGATCCCGAACCATGCCGAACGTCCTGAATTTGCCCCACCGGCGATTAGCTGGAACCCGGTCATCGCGCCTGGCGATATGCTGATCTATTCGGGCGCACAGTTTCCCGGGCTTCAGGGTCACGCCCTGATCGCTGGCCTGAAAACGCAGGCGCTCATTGACGTATCGCTCGATAGCGACGGGCCGGTCGAACGTGCCCGCTATGATTTCGGGCGCGGACTGCGTGCTTTGGCACAGGGGCCCGACGGTTCGATCTGGGTCGCCGAGAACGGCAAGAACGCCCGTATCCTGCGCCTGACACCGCGCTAGGGGCGGAATTCGCTCGACATCGGCCCCGGTGCGCCCTATCGGCCCGCCCGTTTTACGCAGTTGCACAAAAAGGGCCGGTGCCGCCGATGGCCACGATCATTCCCCTCGACCAGGTCGAACCCGCGCTTGTCGAAGCGCTGCTCGACCGCGCGTTCGAGCCGGAACGGCAGAAGCGAACCGCCTACAAGGTGCGCGACGGGGTGGAATGGCTACCCGGCCTGTCCTTTGCTGCGCTGGATGACGAAGACTATCTGGTCGGCACGATCCAGTGCTGGCCGGTCGCATTGACCGACGAAGCAGGCCGCGCACATCCGCTGGTCATGGTCGGACCCGTGGCCGTGCTGCCCGAACAGCAGAACGACGGGTATGGCAAGGCGCTGACCCTCGCCTCGCTCTCGGCGCTAGAAGATCTGGCCGGGGACGCCGCCCCGCTGCCACAAGTGCTGATCGGCGATGCGGATTATTACGGTCGGTTCTTCGGCTTCACTGCGCAGGGTACCGCCGGATGGCAGCTTCCCGGTCCATGGGACCCGGCCCGTCTGCTGGTTCGCACCGATAATCAGGCAGTTCTGCCCGAAACCGGTATGCTTGGGCCTTGGCGCGGGTGAAGCGATCTGGCATCGCTGTGTCAGCAGATGCCATACGAAGTCCCTCCCGATCTTGCCGGAATGACCCTTGCCGAAGTGGCAGAGGCGGTCGCCGCGCGTACATTGCCGCCGGTTTCGCAATGGAACCCGGACAACGTGGGCGAAAGCGGCATGCGCATCGCGCGCGACGGGCGCTGGTATCATGACGATAGCGAGATCACCCGCCCGGCGATGGTCCGCGCCTTTTCCGGCCTGCTGCGGCGGGATGGAAACGAATACTGGCTGGTCGTCCCGTATCAAAAGCTTTCGATCGCGGTTGACGATGCGCCCTTTATCGCCACCGACGTTCGCCGCGATGAATGCGGCGGAAAACCGGTACTGACCTTTCGCCTGAACACCGACGAGTTCGTGACCGCTGATACCGATCACCCGATCACAGCGCGCGGCGACGCCCAAACGCCAGCGATCTACGTAACCGTGCGCGACGGGCTGGAAGCGCGGCTGGACCGCTCTACCTATACCCAGCTTGCCGAAATCGCGATTGCGGAGGGTGCGGAGCCACTATCGGTCACCAGCAACGGCGCTACGTTCGCATTGGTGCCATCCGTCGCATGAGCGCGATCCGCGACCGTCTTGTCGATATGCACCTGCGCGGCCACCGCCGCGACGTGCACGGTATTCGCAGCGAAAACGAAATGGCACCCGAAACCCGGCGCGATGCCGCAGTCCTTATCGCGGTGACAGAACGCGCCGAGGAAGATGGCCCCGGCCCCGGTGTTTTCCTGATCGAGCGGCCCGCAAAGATGCGCAATCACGGCGGACAAGTCGCGCTGCCCGGTGGTGCGATCGATCCGGGTGAGAATGCGGTCCAGGCCGCACTCCGTGAAGCGCACGAGGAAATCGCCCTGCCCCTCTCGGCTGTCCACGTAATCGGGCCGACCGACCGCTACGTCACTGGAACGGGTTTTTCGATCACGCCGATTTTGGCAACGGTATCGCCGAACCTGAAACTGCGCGCCAACCCGGCAGAGGTCGACGAATGGTTCGAAGCGCCGCTGTCGCACTTGCTGGATCCGGCAAGCTGGTCGACCAGATCGCTGTTCTATCGCGGGCGCGACCGCCAATTCCTCGAAACCCACTGGGACGGGCATCATATCTGGGGTGCCACCGCCGGAATTTTCGCAAATCTGGCGATGCGGCTGGGCTGGGAAGGCTGGGACTGATGGTGCCCATATCACAAGCCGAATGGGTCCACCGCAAGGACATTGCCGCGCTGGTCGCGGCGCTGGGTGCTGACGAATGCCGTTATGTCGGCGGCTGCGTGCGCGATGCGCTGATGGGGCATGAGGCGCATGACGTAGACATCGCCACGCGCCATCACCCGGACCGGGTTGTTGCCATCCTGAAAGATGCGGGCATCCGGACGGTTCCCACCGGCCTGGAACATGGCACGGTGACGGCGGTGCTGGATGGCGGTCCAGTCGAGATTACGACGCTGCGCTGCGATGTAGAGACCGATGGACGCCGCGCGACCGTGCGCTTCGCATCCGAATGGAAAGACGATGCCGCCCGGCGCGACTTTACGATCAACGCGTTGTATCTGCACCCGACAACGCTGGACATCTCGGACTATTTTGGCGGGCTGGACGATCTGGACGACAGGCGCGTGCGGTTCATCGGCGATGCCCGTCAGCGGATTGCCGAGGATCACTTGCGCATCCTCCGCTATTTCCGGTTTCACGCCCGCTTTGGCTCCGAACCGCCCGATGCAGAGGCAATTGCCGCGTGCAGGGAACTGGCCGCAACGCTAAAGGGCCTGTCGCGCGAACGAGTAGGTTGGGAACTGCAGAACCTGCTCGCCTTGCCCGATCCCGCACCGACCGTCGCGCGGATGGCGGATCTTGGCGTGCTCAAGGTGGTTCTCCCAGAGGCGGGCGCGGTGCAGATCGATCGTCTAGCCCGCCTGATCAGTGCCGAGCGTGAGGGCCGCATTGCGCCCGATCCGATCCGACGTTTGGCCGCGCTCTTGCCGCCCGATCCGGCCCTAGCCGAACAGGTCGCGTCACGGCTGCGGCTGTCGAACGCGCAGAAGAAGCGCATCAAGCTGGCGACCATGCGGAACGACGCCGATGCGGTGAACCCGCGCGGGCTTGCCTATCGTGAGGGGCTTGAGGTCGCGCGCGACCGGTTGCTGCTGCTGGGCGAACCGGTGAACACCATCGCCAATTGGGAGTTGCCCGCCTTGCCGATCAAGGGCGGCGATATCGTCGCGGCGGGTGTCGGCGCGGGGCCGGATGTCGCGAAAGTGCTGCGCGCAGTGGAAACCCGCTGGATCGCAAATGGTTTTCCCGATGAAGCGCAGACCCGCGCTTTCATGGCCGAAGAGATCGCCAACCTTGGATGATCAGGCCGGTCAGGCTGTAGAAAGCAGGGCGTCGCTAAACGGAAAGGCGTGAACACCATCGTCGAATTCCTGCAACAGCTTCCCTACGGCGACATGCTTGCCGACAAGCCTGCACTGGCGCTCGCGCTGATTGCACTGTGCGTGGCTATGGTTGGCGGGGCGCTCATGAAGGTCATGCCCAAATCGGGCGCGCTGTTGCGCGGGCTGGGCAGTTTCGGGCTTGTTGCCGTACTGGTGCTTACGGTGATCGATCTGGCGCGGCTGAACCCGAACCTTGCCATGCCGCAGCTGGGCGTGCCCGAACAGATCGTCGATGGTGAGGAAACGCACATCCCGCTGGCCGGTGACGGTCACTACTGGATCGAGGCGGAGGTCAACGGACACCCCACCCGGTTCCTCGTCGATACCGGGGCGAGCCTGACCGCGATCTCTACCGAAACGGCGCAAGCTGCCGGGATCGAGGCGGAATCGATGATGGGCACGGTTCGGCTCGAGACGGCGAACGGAAGCGCGCCGGCGCAGCTGACGACGATCGAACGGCTGGAAACCGGAACGATTGCCGCGCGCGAACTGCGTGCGGTGATCGCGCCGACGATGAACGGGATGAATGTGCTGGGGATGAACTTTCTCAGCCGCCTCGAACGCTGGAGCGTCGATAACGGAACGCTGATCCTCGTGCCCCACGAACCGCGCGTGGCCAGCTAGCGTCGACCGGTGGCGATGGCCCCCACGGGATAGCCGCCGCCCGCGCGAAGGTAGGCATTTTCCCCTGCTGTGTCGGCACGGCCCAAAGCATCGTTGCGCATGGGGAAACGTCCGAAGTGGCCGACCACATTGCGGTGGCCGCGTGCGAAGTCCGCTATAGCCTGCACCTCATCCACAAGCCCCGCGAAAAGCGCGACGCTGCGATCCTGCAATGCGCTATCTTCGGCGTGCATCAGCGGCATGTAGAAGAACTGCCTTTCCGACAGGGTCAGTACCTTGTCCGCCCCATGCTCCAGCCCCTCCAGAACGAGCGTCTGCGCTTTGCCATCGCCGGAAAAGGCACGAGCCTGTCCACGGAACACGTTGCGCGTGAACTGGTCGATCAGGATGATCAGGCCCAACCTGCCGCGCGGCTCCTGCGCCCAGTGGTTCAGATCGCCCGCGAGCGCTTCCTCGACAAGCGGGCCGAATTGCCGGCAGATCATCGCGTCGACTTCGGACCCGCCGTCGAACCACTGCGCTGGAGCGAGTTCACGAAACCAGAAGTCCAGCACCTCCAGCCACGGCTGTTCTACCGCCACGATCAGAACCGGTTGTCGCGCGGAAAGCCTTGCGGCGGCAGACGACCGGCGGCCCCACGCGCAACGCGCCATTGCCACATGTCGCTCTCGGTCCGGGTCCGTCCGCTGTCGCCGCCCATCTTCCACGAAAGGCCGTCTTCCAGCTTCAGGGTCGTCGCATCCGACAGGCCGCCGTCGCGATAGCGTTGCAGCTGCACGCCCTGCCCGCGGGTCATTACAGGCAATTCCTCAAGGCTGAACATCACCAGCTTGCGATTGTCGCCGACGACCGCGACATGATCGTGATCCGCCGGAATTTCGCGCACGACCTTCAACGTCACGCCCGGCTTCAGGTTCACAACCGCCCGCCCCTTGCGCGTTTCGGCCAGCAATTCATCCATACCCGCCGCAAATCCGCGCCCGTTGTTCGACGCCAGCAGCACCTGCCCCTTGGGCCGTGCCACCATCATCGCCACGATCGGCGCATTGGGATCGATGTCGAGCGTGGAGCGCACCGGCTCTCCAAAGCCGCGCCCACCGGGGAGCTTGTCCGCGCCCAGTGTGTAGAACCGCCCGTCCGCACTGGCGAGCAACAGCTTGTCGGTCGTCTGCGCATGGAGCGCAAAGGCGGGACCGTCGCCTTCCTTGAACTTGAATTCCGTATCGAGGTCCACGTGCCCGCGCATCCCACGGACCCAGCCGCGCTGCGACACGATCACCGTCACCGGCTCCTTCTCAATCATCGCGTCCATGCTGAATTCGACCATGGGCGAGGCCTCCGCAATCGTCGTGCGGCGGCGGCCAAGTTCAGTGTCTTCCGCATATTCCTTGCGCAAGGCATTGAGATCACGCTTTAGTCTGGTTCGCTGACGCGCCGGACTTTCGATCAGCTTGGCCAGGTCTTCACGCTCTGCCAGCAAGTCGTCGCGCTCACCCCGAAGCTGCATTTCCTCCAGCTTGCGCAGGGACCGCAAACGCATGTTGAGGATCGCCTCGGTCTGGCGGTCGGTCAGGCCGAATTCCGCCATCATCACCGGCTTCGGCTCGTCCTCGGTCCGGATAATCTCGATCACGCGGTCAAGGTTAAGGAAAGCAATGATATAGCCCTCGACCAGCTCCAGCCGCCTGTCGATCTGCTCCACCCGATGACGCGAGCGGCGCAGCAGGATCTCGATCTGCGCCGCGATCCAGTTGCGCAGCACTTCGCCCAGCCCCATCACCACCGGCGTGCGCCCACCTCCTGACCCTACGTCGAGAACGTTGAGGTTGAGCGAGAACCGCGTTTCCAGATCGGTCAGCTTATACAAGCTTTCCTTGAGCAGTTCGGGATCGACATTGCGGCTCTTGGGCACGAGCACGATACGGATATGCTCGTCACTCTCGTCGCGCACATCCTCAAGAATCGGCAGCTTGCGATCCGCGATCAGCGCCGCGATCTGCTCGATCAATCGGCCCTTCTGGACCTGATAGGGTATTTCGCTGATGACCAGTTGCCACTGGCCACCACCCAGCCGTTCGATCCCGGCGTCGCGATCCTCGGCCTTGTCCGCCTCTGCCGCATGGAACCGCCCGCGCACGCGGAACGATCCCTTGCCGGTTTCATAGGCGTGGCTGACGATGTCCTTGCTGTCGACAACGAGTCCGCCGGTGGCAAAATCCGGCCCCTGAAACACCTCCATCAACTCGGCATGTTCGGTACGCGGATTGTCGATCAGTTTCAGCGTCGCGTCGATCACCTCGGCCACGTTGTGGCTGGGAATGCTGGTCGCCATGCCCACGGCGATGCCGCTGGCCCCGTTGGCAAGCAGGTTCGGGAAGATGCCGGGGAAGATTTCAGGCTCTTCCTCCTCACCGTTGTATGTCGGGATGAAGTCGACGGTGCCTTCGTCCAGCCCCTGCATCAGGATGATGGCCGTGCGGGTCAGGCGCGCCTCGGTATAGCGATAGGCTGCGGCATTATCGCCGTCGATGTTGCCGAAGTTGCCTTGCCCTTCAACCAGCGGATAGCGCAGCGCGAAATCCTGCGCGAGGCGGACCATCGCATCGTAAACGCTGGCATCGCCGTGCGGATGATACTTGCCGATCACGTCCCCGACGACGCGGGCGGACTTCTTGAAACCCGACTGCGGATCGAGCTTCAGCATCCGCATCGCCCACAGCAGCCGGCGATGAACCGGCTTCAGACCATCCCTAAGGTCTGGCAGGGAACGCGCTGTAATCGTTGACAAAGCATAGACGAGATACCGCTCTGAAAGCGCGGCATCGAAGGGGGCGTCCACCAGCCTGTCAAAGGGATCGGGTTCGGTCATGTCAGTCAGATCGTCAGCCATCAACCCACGCGGATAGCAGGCCGCGAAGGCCGCGCAAACGCGAAGCCCGACACCATCCACGATTGCAATTACGCGCAGTCACGTGCCGTTCATCCTCACGAGCAGAGATTACGGCGAAATTATGGCATAAAGGAGATAGAAATGCGGCGGATAGACTTGGCAAAGTTGGCTGCTGGCCCGGTTCTTGTCCTTGTCGTGACCGGCTGTGAGAGCGGTGGACGCGTGAGCGACAGTTCCGAAATGACCTCTGCCGACATTGCCGAGCCCGCTGCCGTCGAAGAGCGCATGAACGCCGGCGAAGATTCATCCGCAGATGAGATTGCGGTCTCTCTTCCCAAGATCGCCTATGTCTACAGCTTCGGCTATCGCCTTTCCCCAAATGCGATTGCGCCGCTCCAGATGGCGCAGGCCGACTTGTGCGAAGCGCAGGGTCCGCGCACCTGCCGCATCCTCGATATGCGGCAAGCGGGGATGGAAGGGCAGTTCTCATCCGGCTCGCTTACCCTCGCCGTTGCTGCCCCGCAGGCCCGGGCGTTCGGGGCGAAGCTCATGACACTCGCCGATGATGCGGGCGGATCGCAGATTTCAAGCGCGATCGGCGGCGAAGACCTGTCGAAACAGATCGTCGATACCGAAGCCCGCGTCCGCGCCCGTACCATTCTGCGCGACCGGTTGCTGGAAGTGCTGGCCACGCGCAAGGGCACCGTGGCCGAGCTGGTTGAAGCGGAGCGCGCCGTCGCGCGGGTGAATGAGGAGATCGACCAAGCGAAGGGCTGGCTGGCCGAGATGCGCCAACGCGTCGATTACAGCAGGATGGAAATCACCTACCGTTCCGGGATGCCTGAAACCGGCGGCTTCATGACCCCGGTGCGACAAGCAATTTCGAGCATCGCCGCGATCCTTGGCAATATGCTGGCCTTTGCGGTTGTCGCGCTGACGGTTCTGCTTCCGCTCGGCCTTGTCGGGTGGGCCGTCTGGCGGCTGGTGCGCCGATTGCGCCATGCAGAGGGCACCGCGCTCGAAAATCCACGATCGCCATGACTGATCGAAGCTGCGCCTCGCCCCGTCCTATGCGGCGGAACGTGAGCAAGTCGGCTCCGTTGGTCAGGCAAATAGACACGCAGATCACTGGAGACCACTATGACCCGCAAGGTTCTTATCATCGCCACCAATGGCTTCGAACAATCGGAGCTTCTGGAACCGCGCAAGGCGCTCGAAAACGCCGGCATTGAAACTACGCTCGCCAGCCCGGAAAGTGGCAGCATCAAGGGTTGGAACAAGAAAGACTGGGGCAAGAGCGTGGATGTCGACTGCTCGGTCAGTTCGGTTTCTGTCGACCAGTTCGATGGATTGATGTTGCCCGGAGGACAGATGAACCCGGACATCCTGCGCATGAATGAAAAGGTTGTAGATCTTGTCAGGCAGTTTGCGGCCAGCGGAAAGCCGGTCGCGGCTATCTGTCATGCTCCATGGTTGCTGGCCGAGGCGGATCTTCTCCGCGGGAAAACGGTGACCGGCTGGCCCTCGATACGAACCGACCTCAAAAACGCAGGCGGTATCGTGAAGGAGCAGGAAGTCGCTATCGACGGCAACCTGATTACAAGCCGCAACCCGGACGACATTCCGGCTTTCAGCAAAGCGCTTATTTCGGCGCTTGAAGGTAGCAGCGTTGCCCAATCGCCCGAGCTCGAAACGGCGCACTAAACACGCTGAATCACAGCATTCGCCCTGTGGATAACCATGCCCCGGCAGCCGCCAATCGGCTGTCGGGCCTTTGGTGCCAGCCGTGACGCGACTCGCTTCCGGACATTGCCCGAGTCGCAGCTTGGTCGAAGCGTTGTTAACCATTTGCGTTAGACATGATAATTTTATTGCGGCGCCACCCGCATTTGCGGGAACCAAATCAATTATCGTTTATTTTCAATTGACTGTGATCAAGGTCACAGACACTTGGGAACGCTCAATCCCAATATGGGGCACACCTGAAAGCCGGGTTGAATCAATGGCTTTAACTAGAGGATATTAATGGCCTAAGGTACAAACCTTAAAGGGCCAGTAGATCGAATACTGAAGTAGCAAGTCGGGGGGCACGCTGCTTAGCCAAGCTCCTCGATATACGCGCCACGCAAATTGCGGCGCGCGCTTCTTCTCGAATGCACCCGAGCGGGCAGCCGGATGTTCCGGACTGCTCCTTTGTTGAAATCCGGTCGCGTCAAACGCGCGATCATGCGGTGACGAGGCGATGACGATGGACTTTCAGTCAAACGGCGGCAACGACGGCCAGGCCAATGGCAACAGCGAAACCTTCGGCCTTGCCGAGGCGACGCCGATCTTCAACGGCGCCAGTAACGTCAAGCGCGTGATTGCCGACCCGGCCCGTGAAAACGTCCTTGTCCTGCCGGAAGGCGTCGGCCTCGACGACATTTCGGTCGAGGGTAACAACCTCGTCATTGCCCTGCCCGACGGCACGACGATGGTTGTTATCAACGGTGCGGTCTACGTTCCCGAAATCGTGATTGACGGCGTCACCGTCCCGCCGATGAACATCGCTGCGCTGCTCGATACCGACACGCCCGAACCGGCCGCCGGCAACCAGCAGAGCTCTGGCGGCGACTTTGCCGATCCGGTCAACCCGATCGATCCCGCCTACGATCTGGGCGATCTCCTTCCCTACACCGAACTGTTCTTCCCGCAGCCTGAGAATGAAGAAATCATTCCCTACCTGCTGAATGAAGTACCTGAAATCACGTTCATACCCGATACGGGCGATGGCACGATCGTGGATGAAGACGGTCTTCAGGGTAACACCGACGAACGCCCGGAAACCCCGGGCACGATGGATGAAACCGACGACGAATCGACCACAGGTACGATCCGTTACGTCTCTCCCGACGGCACCGACAGACTGCTGATCGATGGCCAGGACATTTTTGAAATCGTCGACGGCGAGGTTGTCATCCTCGAACCTTTCGTCAGCGGTTACGAGATGACCTACGGTACGCTGGTCATCAATGCGATCGACCTCGAAACCGGTTCGATAACCTATACCTACACGCTGACCGACAACACTGTTGGCGACGGTGTGCAGGACAGCTTCGACATCACGGTCATTGACCCGCAAGGCGATTCCGATACCGGCACCGCCTTTATCGACATCATCGATGACGTGCCGTTCACCAATGACGATGGCGTCATCGCAACAGTCGACGACAACGCGACCGCGGTCGACGTCGGCTCGGTCGATCAATTGCTGATCAACGACGAATATGGTGCGGACGGCGTCGGCACGCCAGCCGTCACCATCGTCGGGCTAGGCAGCAACGGCGGCACGATCGAGATTGTCGACGGTCGCCTGATCTATAATTCGACCACCAACGTCGCTCCCGGTGAAACGGATTCAGAGACGTTTACCTACATCATCACCGATAGTGACGGCAGCGAGAGCAATCCTTCGACCTTCACCATCAACCTAACCGATGAAGGCCCGACGATTGGCGATCCCGATGGC
Source organism: Croceicoccus naphthovorans (assembly GCF_001028705.1). Classification (NCBI taxonomy): domain Bacteria; kingdom Pseudomonadati; phylum Pseudomonadota; class Alphaproteobacteria; order Sphingomonadales; family Erythrobacteraceae; genus Croceicoccus; species Croceicoccus naphthovorans. The sequence goes on from NZ_CP011770.1 coordinate 1,928,904, forward strand.
GTCGCTGCGACGGTTGCGGTTGACGAAGAAGGCCTTGGCGGTCTGGCCGGTGGTCCGGAAAACGACCTGCCGGGCGAAGCCACGACGCAAAGCGGCACGCTGTTCGGACTGGATTTCGGGTTCGATGGGCCGGGCGATGTGGTTCTGACCGGCACGACGTACGACAACCTGGTGACCCCTGACGGCAACTCGGTCGTCACGACCTGGGATGCTGACACCCACACCCTGACCGGCACGGACTCGGTCACCGGCGCGGAAATCTTCACCGTCGAACTGACCGTCGACGAAGACGGCATCCCGACCGGCGAATATACCTTCACGCTGATCTCGAACCTGACCCACCCTGCTGGCGACGGTGAGAATGATGTGAACTTCTCAATTGAAGTTGTCGTCACCGATGCAGAAGGCGATCCCGCAACCGGCTTCATCAACGTGACGGTCGATGACGACAGTCCCGTGATCGAAGTGAACACGGATGCTCCGGTTGCGACGCTGGTTCTGGACGAGTCGCCGATTGGCGAGGATTCGGGCGATGACAGCGACGGCGGCACGCCGGTTGCGCCGGTTGGCCGTGCGACGATCACCGCCGACTTCTCGGGCAACTTCACGCTCTCCAACACCGACCCGAACGACCCGAACTTCGGTGCGGATACGCCCGGATCGGTTGCCTATACGCTGGTTCTGACGGGTGAAGATGTCGCGTCGGGCATGTTCACGCTCGACGATGTTTCCATCGTCCTCAATCAGGATGCCGATACCGGTGTCATTACCGGCTCGGCCGATGGCGTGGACTACTTCACCATCTCGGTCGATGCCGACACGGGCGTGGTTACTTTTGCCTTTACCGATGCCTATGCGAACATTGCGCATGACAATGCAGACTTCGACGATGACACCGCTGGCATCACGCTGACCGAAGGCACGCTGGTCCTGAACGCAACCGCCACCGACTTTGACGGTGACGATTCCCCGGCGGCCAGCATCGATCTTGGCGACAACGTCTTCCAGATCCAGGACGACGGGCCGAGCCTGACGCTCAGCACCATCTCCGAAGATGACGATGGCGATCTCGTCACGATGACGAGCGATGCCGACATCACTGATGTCGATGCGACGCTCAGCCTCTCCTCGTTCTTCTCGATCGGGTCGTCCGACTATGGCACCGATGGCGCCGGTTCGACGGTCGTGACCTATGGTCTGAACATCATCGGCGGCGGCGTCACGACGCTGACCAGCGGTGACGCGGCCATCACGCTTTACGAAGGCGAAGACGGCACGATCATCGGCTCGACCGCAGGCGATGCGGATTCGATCACCGACGAGAACACGATCTTCACCGTCTCGGTCGATAGCGAGACCGGCCTGATCACGCTGACCCAGAGCGGCCCGATCGACCATGCCGACGACAGCGACCTCGCCTACCTTGGCGAAGGCGTGCTGGAAGGCACCTACAATGTCGTCGTCACCGATGCCGACGGCGATACCGAAACCGAAAGCTCGTCCATCGACCTTGGCGACAATATCGCGTTCGGTGATGACGCGCCGGTGATCGAAGTGAACACGGATGCTCCGGTTGCGACGCTGGTTCTGGACGAGTCGCCGATTGGCGAGGATTCGGGCGATGACAGCGACGGCGGCACGCCGGTTGCGCCGGTTGGCCGTGCGACGATCACCGCCGACTTCTCGGGCAACTTCACGCTCTCCAACACCGACCCGAACGACCCGAACTTCGGTGCGGATACGCCCGGATCGGTTGCCTATACGCTGGTTCTGACGGGTGAAGATGTCGCGTCGGGCATGTTCACGCTCGACGATGTTTCCATCGTCCTCAATCAGGATGCCGATACCGGTGTCATTACCGGCTCGGCCGATGGCGTGGACTACTTCACCATCTCGGTCGATGCCGACACGGGCGTGGTTACTTTTGCCTTTACCGATGCCTATGCGAACATTGCGCATGACAATGCAGACTTCGACGATGACACCGCTGGCATCACGCTGACCGAAGGCACGCTGGTCCTGAACGCAACCGCCACCGACTTTGACGGTGACGATTCCCCGGCGGCCAGCATCGATCTTGGCGACAACGTCTTCCAGATCCAGGACGACGGGCCGAGCCTGACGCTCAGCACCATCTCCGAAGATGACGATGGCGATCTCGTCACGATGACGAGCGATGCCGACATCACTGATGTCGATGCGACGCTCAGCCTCTCCTCGTTCTTCTCGATCGGGTCGTCCGACTATGGCACCGATGGCGCCGGTTCGACGGTCGTGACCTATGGTCTGAACATCATCGGCGGCGGCGTCACGACGCTGACCAGCGGTGACGCGGCCATCACGCTTTACGAAGGCGAAGACGGCACGATCATCGGCTCGACCGCAGGCGATGCGGATTCGATCACCGACGAGAACACGATCTTCACCGTCTCGGTCGATAGCGAGACCGGCCTGATCACGCTGACCCAGAGCGGCCCGATCGACCATGCCGACGACAGCGACCTCGCCTACCTTGGCGAAGGCGTGCTGGAAGGCACCTACAATGTCGTCGTCACCGATGCCGACGGCGATACCGAAACCGAAAGCTCGTCCATCGACCTTGGCGACAATATCGCGTTCGGTGATGACGCGCCGGTGATCACTGTCGTTGCAGCGGCCGGTGATGCAATTCTCGACGAATCCCCCGCCGGTACCGACGAGGGCGACGATCAGGATCCGGGCTCGCCCTACGCGCCAGACGGCATCGCCAGCGACACGTTCGACTTCTCGGACAACTTCTCTCTGTCGAATGACGATCCCGATGCCGATGGCTTCGGCAACGACGTCCCCGGTTCGGTCAGCTATGCGCTGGTCCTGACGGGCGAGAACGTGGGTTCGGGTCTCTATGCTCTTGAATTCACCGATAGCGTCGTGGATGCCGACGGCTACGGCCAGGGCGATGAGATCATGCTCGCCCAGCTCGCCGACGGTACTATCGTTGGTTACATCGGCTCGGTCCCGACCGAAGCTGATGCCGACAACGTGTGGTTCACCATCACGGTGGACGGTGACACGGGCGTCGCGACCTTCACGCAGCTGCAGAACGTGTGGCATGCGTCTACCACCAGCGATGACGACACTTCGGTCATGGACATCACCGGTGGCACGCTGACGCTGGATGCCACCGCGACCGATTTCGACAACGACGATTCAACCTCGGCCTCGCTCGACCTGAACGGTGTGTTCCAGATTCAGGACGACGGCCCGGCCATACTTGGTGAAATCGACGACAACGTCGATGCCAGCATTGCCGACGATCAGGCGACCGGCAACTTGCTGAACGCCACTTATGTCGACATCGGCACGGACTCGAGCGATAGCTTCGCAGGTCGCATCACGGCGATCACCTTTACCGATCCCGATACGATGGCCGTCAGCAACGACGACCTGTCGGGCGGCTATCCGCTGACGATCAACACCGCCTATGGCGATCTGGTCGTGACGGAAGATGGCCAGTACACCTTCACGCTGGACGAAACGAACCCCGACGTCGTGGCACTGGGCACCGGTGACGTCATCGATCTCAGCTTCGGCTTCACGCTGACCGACGCCGACGGCGACCCGGAAAGCAACGTCCTCAACATCACCATCAAGGGCTCCAACCAGCCGCCCTATGGCGAAGTGCAGAATGCGGTCGTGTCGGAAGAAGGGCTCGACAACGGCAACGAAGACGAAGTCGGCGTTCCGCAAGACGATACGGACAGCGCAAGCTTCAGCGGCACGTTTGCCTATGACGCGGTGACGAACCCCGGCGGGTTCCAGGACCCGGATGGCGACAACCTGAGCTTCACGATCGGCGTACCCACTGGTGACTATTATAGCGCCGACGGCACCCTGATCGTTTGGGAAGTCGGCGAAATTGACGCCATCACCGGCGAGCAGGTTGTGACCGGTACTGCTGGGGAAGACGGCCCCTCGGTCGTCCGCGTCGTGCTCGATACCGAAACCGGCGACTACGACGTCTATCTCGATGGTCCCGTCTATCACCTTGGCGAACCGAGCGAGACAGACGGCATCCCCGACGGCGACGGCAATATCGAGAGTGAGTTCAGCATCACCTTCCCGGTTGTCGTGTCGGATGGCGTCATTGCCGACAACGTCGATACTTCGCTGATCGTCCAGATTGAGGACGACAGCCCGGTCGTCGCTGCGGCGGACTTCGACCCAAGTCCTCTGGTAGTGGACGACTCCGATTTCGGCACCGACGCGACTTCAAGCTTTGCCGACGCTTTCGACATCGAATTTGGCGGTGACGGCGAATTCGACACGTTCTACACGCTGGGCGTCAGCGCGCAGGGCGCGGCAAGCGGGTTGACCGAAACGATCAGCGGCCTTGGCATCAACCTCTTCCTGATCGATGGCGTGGTTTATGGCTCGACCGCGACGGACGTTGGCGACGTCGACGTAGGTGGCGGCAGCAACATTGCCTTCACCATCAGCGTCGATACCGACGGCGACGTTACGCTCGACCAGTCGCAGCCGGTCGTTCACGATCTGGAAGGCTCCAGCGCCCTTGCCCTGGAAGAAGGCTATGCCGATGGTGAGGCCGAAGGGCTGAGCGCTGCCGATCTGGTAACGCTCACCGCCACGGCCTACGATCAGGACGGCGACAGCGCGAGCGAAACGATCGATATCGGCGACGCCTTCTTCTTCGAGGATGACGGCCCCTACATCGAAGCCGCCGATCCAGTCGATGCCGGTTCGCTGATGACCAGCGACGCGGAGATTGTCGACGCCGACGGGACCAGCATCGATCCCGACGTAAAGCTCAATCTGGCCAATGTCTTCAGCTACACGGGCGCGGACGGCGGCAACGACGGGACGCAATCGATCGTCGAGAGCTATGGCATTGCGCTGCAGGTTGACGAAGGAACCGCAAGCGGCCTGTTCAGCGGTGGCGACCCCGTCTATCTGTACATTACCGACAGCGGCGTCGTGATCGGCTCTACTTCAGATAGCGAAGTTGCCATCGATGATCCCAGCGTCGTCTTCACGATCAATGTGAACAGCGATACCGGCTTTGTCGGGCTTGTTCAGGAACAGCCACTCGATCACACCGATGGCGGTGCCTTCGATGATGTTTTGCCGCTTCCAACTGGCTTGGTCGAGGCAACCTACACCGTCACCATCACCGATGGCGACAACGACACGGCGACGGCGAACCAGACTTACGATCTTGGCGGCAGCATAAACTTTGCAGACGATGTCCCGACGGAGCTGGCCGAAAGCGTTTCCGTGTCGGTTGCAGAAGATGAACTGCCCGGCGGCAATCCCGACGACGATGGTATCAACACCACGGCGACCGGATCGTTTGGCGCGCTGGTCGATGCGGGCAACGACCTTCCCGGTACGTTCGCTTTCGACCTTTCGGGTTTTGTCGATCCGGGCCTGACGTCGGGTGGCGATACCGTCTTGTGGACGGTAATCGGCGATGGCGCGACACTGGTCGGATATACCGGTGACACCGTACCGACGGACGTGACCGACGCTGGCGTCGTGCTGACCGTTGCAATCACCGATGCGCAAAGCGGGGCTTTCACCGTTACGCTTCGCGATCAGGTCGATCACATTCCGAACGATCCGGCCAACGACGACAACCAGACCCTGTCGATCGATATCGCCAGCGGCATCACCTACACCGACTATGACGGTGACACGGTTTCGCTGGCCACGGTTATCGAGGGCGAGGATACCAATGCCACCGCGATCATCGTGATCGAGGACGATATCCCGGTCATCTTCACGCCAGATGCGGCAACGCTGACCAACGCGGACGAGGCGACTTTCACCGGCAAACTCGATCTAGACGATAACATCCTGAACAACCTTGGCGCGGATGGCGGATCGGTAGTCTTCTCCGACACGCTGGAAGGTGCGGACAGCGGGATGGAAGCAGGCGGACAGCCGATCATCTACTCGCTGTCGGATGACGGCCAGACGCTGACCGGTACGGCCAACGGCAACACGCTCTTCACGATCACGATCAATCAGGATAACTCCGAATACACGGTCGAAATGTTCGGCAAGGTTGACGCCTTTACCGAAGTCAACTTCACCGACGCCAACTATGACTTCATCGGCGGCAACGACGGTTGGTTCGGCATCGTACCCAATGGTGAGATTTCAGATCCGATCGCCAACAATTCGCAGGATGTGCTGATCACGCCGATCGGCGGTCCGTCGGTCAACACATCCGGGATTCTGGGCGGTGTGGATACTGGCCAGTCAGTCGGCCCGAGCGAAGGTTTCCGGATCGACTACGTCGTCGATCTGACCGGTTCTCCACCGAACAACTACACGGATGGTCAGGTCAATAATCACACGTTTGAAGGTCACTGGACCACAAATGGTGCATCGGTAAGCTTCCGCCAGTCGACGGGAACCACCCTGCGCTTCAGCGCCTATGACGACAACGGCGACACGGGCACCGACGGTAACGACATCGTGGGCGACGGTGTCCAGGACACGATCACCGGCATCGTCATCTCGTACAACGGTGTCCAAAGCGCGGACCTGACCCCAACCGGTTCGTTACAGACTGTCACCATTTCGGGACGGACGTTCAGCTATCAGCTCGACGGCGACGGCGGCGTGGTCATCGGCAACATAGGTGGTGCCAACGGGAACAGCGGTCCGCCCGAAACGACGGTCGCGATCTTCACCGCCGACGGATACAATTCGATGGAGGTCGACTATGTGTCTGGCCAGACCATCAAATTCTCGGGCTTTGGCGCCGCTACCGAATCGCAGGATCCGGTCGACTTCTCGGTGCCGCTGCTGATCGTCGATGGCGACGGCGATACGACCGATACGGTAGACCTTGATGTCACGCTAAACCCCGAAATGGTCACTCCGCTGGTTCTTGACCTCAATGGCGAAAACGGTGCGGAGATCGTCGGTCACGAAGCTGGCTTCACCTACGACTATGGCGATGGCCTGATGGCGACGGCATGGGTTGGCGAAGGCGACGGCATTCTCGCCCACAACGGCGAAGATGGCATCAATTTCGTTTTCGGTGGCGAGGGTGTGACCGATCTGGAAGGGCTTGCCGTCTACGACAGCAATGGCGACATGCTGCTCGATAGCAGCGATGCCGAGTGGCTGAATTTCGGTGTCGTTCTGCAGAACGGCGACTTCGTGACGCTTGCTGACGTGAACGTCACCTCGATCAGCCTCGAAGGCGACGACACGCCGTATTACACCGCCGGTGGCGATGCGATCGTGTTCCAGACTTCAAGCTTCACGCAGACGATCGAAACCGAGGTGGAAGGTGAAACCGTCGAGGTTGAGGTCGAGCGGACCACTGCCGACGCCGGCTTCCTGATCGCCCCGGCTAACGACGACGAGGTGCAACAACCGATGCGTCAGGCAGAGGCGGCGCTGATCGCTGCGGCTGCTCCGGGCCTGCTGGTGGCGGCTTCGCTCCACAACACGCCGCTTTTCGATGACGATGGAATGGTTAATTTCGTCCCAACCGACATCGAATTCGCAACAGCTGTGAATGCGATCACACCGAACGAGGTCGATCTGTCGCATGTCTCTCCCATGGCAGGGATGGATAACGACGCTGAACCGGAAGCGATGGCGACGGGTGGTTCGCACCTCTCGAATGATGGCGGGTTCGAAGCCGCGTCGTTCGGTGGAGGCGAAGGACCTGCACACCACGCAGCCGATCTGGGTGCGTCTGCAGAGGCAGTGGTTAATTTCGCGCCAACGACTACCCCGGTCTCCGGACCGGAAGTCGGTGCCGAGGTTCTTGCCGCCCTGCTCGACATGGGTGCACCCGCGGCAACGCCGAACGGCGATGCAGAGGGTTCCGATGTCGGCGTGCCAGAAGCAGTCGTCGCTGCACTTGAAGAAGTCACCGGCAGCGATCCGATCTCCGAACTGGTAGAGCAAGTTGTTGACACGGCTCCTGAATCGGCACACCACGCCGTTGCAGGAACCGACGTGATGGAAGCGCTGCTGAACAGTGGGGTTGCAGGGCATCACTTCCAGATGGCGTCGCCGGTTGCGGTTGAGCATGCAGACGATGCCGCTCAGCTTGCCGCGGCGGCAGCCTGATCCGTTCCGATAAAAAGGTATTAAGGGGGCCTTTTACGATGAAAACCTGGCAAATCCTCGCTTCCGCCTCGGCGATTGCGACGGTCGCATCCAGCCCTGCCCTTGCGCAGGACGCGGTCGACCTGATGTCGCTCAGCGACTCTGAACTGAAAACAGAGCTGGAGATGCGTTACGACACGTCTCTGGCCGCGACGCTGGATCCGGCGATCGTGAATTCGACCGACACCCGTTATATGTGGGCCTCAGAGGCGAAAGTGCAGTGCGCGATCGCCATCGGGTTCATGAAGAACGATCTGCGCGACGAAGACTCGATCCGCAAATGCGACGCTGCATGGCTGCGCTGGCAGGCTGCTCCTCCGCCGCCTCCCCCGCCGCCACCGCCTCCGCCGCCCGCGGTTTGCAACACCGGCAACTTCATCGTGTTCTTCGACTGGGATAGTTCGACAATCACGCCCGAAGCGGCCAGCACGCTTGATGGCGCCATCGCCGGTCTGGCCGATTGCGACACCGTATCGGTTCAGCTTGGCGGCTATACCGACACCTCCGGCTCGGACACCTACAACATGGGCCTTTCCGAACGCCGCAACGATGCGGTCGAATCCTATCTGACCGCGCGCGGCGTTACCGACAGCGCGATCAACAGCGCCGCATTCGGCGAAAGCAACCCGCGCGTTCCAACCGCCGATGGCGTGCGCGAGCTGCAGAATCGCCGCGTCGAAATAATGGTCCAGTGAGGGGGACGGACATGAAAACCTATCTCAAGTTCGCCGCCGCTGCCGCAGGCCTGCTTTGCGCCTCGGTTTCCGGCACCGCGCTCGCTCAGGGCGCTCCCGTCTCGCTGCAGGAAGCCGTCGCCGTGGGCGTCGATTCCAACCCTGAAATCAGCCAAGCGCAGATGAACAAGGAAGCCATCCAGTTCGAGCGCAAGCAGGCGCAAGGGCTGTACGGTCCGCGCATCGACATCGAAGGATCGATCGGTGCCCGCAACCTTGAAAACCCGACGCGCCGTTCGCTTGGGATCGCCAGCGACTGGCTCTACCCGATGGAAGCGAAAGTTGCCGCCGACTGGGTGGTGATCGACTTCGGTCGTCGCCGCGGCGAGCTGCTGCGTCAGGCATCGCGCGTCGACGGCGCCTCGCTGCGTGTTCTGGAACGTTCGGAATTCGTCGCCCTGCAGATTGCGCGTCAGTATCTGGATGTGATGCTGCAACAGCGCGTGATGGCCGCATCGATGGACAACACCGCGTTCCACCGCGAACTGGTGGGCAGCCTGACACGGGGCGTCGATCAGGGCTCGATCTCTATCGCCGACCAGCAGCAGGCAGAGGAACGCCTTCAGGCCGCCCTCGTCCGGGAAGCGGAATCGGCGGAAACGCTGAAGAACGCGCAGATCCGCCTGCAGTCGCTGACGGGCCTGACAATCGACAACGTCATGACCCCGCCGAACCTGTCGGCCATGATGCCGACTGGTGAGGAAGACGCGATCGGTCTTGCCCGCACCCGCAACCCGCTGGTGTTGGAAGCCAAGGCCGACGTCGATGCGGCGCGCGCGCTCGCCGAGAGCGCGAAGGGCGATCTTTACCCGACGATCGGCGTCGATGCCTATGCCCGCACGGGTGACGATATCGACGGTTTCAAGGGAACGACGAACGACCTGATGGCCCGCGCCTATCTGAAGTGGAACATCTTCGACAGCGGTATCAACCATGCCAAGTATCAGGAGATGGTCCGCCGTTCGAGCGAGGCCCGCTTCCGCCTGCACACGCGTGAGCGTGAGGCGGAAGAGGACGTGCGCATGGCGTGGAACGGGCTGCAGACGCAAACCCGCATCGTTGGCGATCTGACGACGCAGAGCAGCGTGACCGACGGGTTGCTGGAATCCTATCAGGGCCAGTTCAACGTGGGTCGCCGTTCGCTGCTCGACGTGCTGGATGCGCAGAACACCCGCTATAACGTGCAGGTCCGCCTTGAAACCGCGCGCTTCTCGGAAATCTTTGCCCAGTATCAGGTGCTAGCCGCAACCAACCGCTTCCTTGAAGCGCTGTCGGTTCCGCCGCACTATGGCGCGGGCGAGACCGAGCGTGATCGGTTCGATTACGGCCCGCATATCCCGGCCGAACGGGAAAGCCGGGTCTATCCGAAGTAAGGGCTGCGCCTGCGCAGCTTTAAGGAACTGAGGTCAAACTCCGTGAATTCCGCTGCGCCGGAAAAGTTCGAGGCGTCTTCGGCCAAGCCGGAGACAAATGCAGCCAGGCAGGTCGATCCGCTGATCGCCTGCCTGGCTCGCATCGCCCGGCATTTCGACACACCGTTCGCCACCGCGACACTGGCATCATCGCTGGCATTCGCGCCGGATGGCACCCTGCCCTGGCACCAGGCCGGACCGGCGCTGGAATTGCTGGGCCTGAATTACGACGAGAGCCCGGCAAAGAAGCTGCCGCTCGTCAATTCATTCTATCCGCTGATCCTGCGCGATGCCGAGGGCGGTCTGACCGTCCTGCTCGACCGCAATGGTGATGACGTGCTGGCGTGGCAGCCGGGCGATGAAAAGGATGCGTGGCGCCCGGCAAGCGATCTGGCCACCGGCGGCAAGCTTACGCTGCTCTCAATCGAAGGCGACCCGTCCGCCCTGCGCGATGCGGGGCAGCCGTGGCACCAGCGCGCGCGTGCGCACTGGTTCTGGTCTGAAATCAGCAAACGTCGCCGTGAATTCTGGCCGGTGATCGTCGCGTCGGTTGTGATCAATTTCCTTGCGGTCGCGCTGCCGATCTTCACGATGAACGTGTACGACCGCGTGATCCCGAACCGCGCCGGTTCCAGCCTGTGGGTGCTGGCCATCGGTGTGCTTGTCGCCTTCACGCTGGAGTTCTTCCTGCGCAAAGCGCGAACCAACGTGCTGGACGAGATCAGCCGCGATATGGACATCAGCCTGTCGCAGAAGATCTACGCCCGCGTGATGTCGACGCCGCTGGCGGCAAAAACCGGGCATACCGGCAACCTTGTCGCGCGGGTCAGCGAATATGCCATCGTGCGCGATTTCTTTGCGGCGACGACGATCACGTTGATGGTCGACGTGTTTTTCCTGTTCATCTTCATCGGCTTTATCGCGATCATCGCCGGCCCGCTGGCGCTGATCCCGCTCGTTATCATCACCGGCATGATTTTGCTCGGCATCCGCCTGCAACGCCAGATCACTGACAGCACGCGCGATGCGCAGGCCGATTACGGGCTACAACAGACGCAGTTGGTCGAGTCCATCGCCGGTCTCGAAACGCTGAAGTCCATCGCCGGCGAAGGCGAAATGCTGGGTCGCTGGCGGCGCATTTCCGACATGGCGAGCCGCTCGCAAAAGCGGCTGCGCGAGGTCAACTCGACCGCTATCGGCGCGGCGGCGACGTTCCAGCAGATTTCAACGATCTCGCTGGTCATCGGCGGCTATTACCTGTTCGATGCGGGCGTGATTTCAATGGGCGCGATCATCGCCATCGTCATGCTCGCCTCGCGCGCTCTCGCCCCGGCTGGGCAGTTGGCCTACCTCCTCACCCGCTGGAAGCAGGCGAGCGAAACGCTGGATTCTATCGAACATCTCTGGGACGGCCCGGATGAGCGCCGAATGGGCAGTTCCTCGCTGCCGCCGCAGGTGCGCAACGCGAATATCGCGCTTCAGGGCGTAAACTTCTCCTACCCCGGTTCAAGCGTCCCTTCGCTGAAAGACGTGAACCTGACGATCCGCCCCGGCGAGCGCATTGCGATCATCGGGCGTGTCGCGGCGGGCAAGTCGACGCTGGGCCGCATCCTGTCGGGCCTGTTCGAGCCGGACGAAGGCGCGATGCTGATCGATGGGATCGACTCCCGCCAGTATCGCCCGCACGACATCCGCCGCAATTTCCGTTTCGTGGCGCAGGATTCGAACCTTTTCTCGGGTACCATCAAGGACAACCTCGCCCTCGCAGGGGCGCGGGCGAGCGAACAGCAGTTGATCGGCGCGCTGCGCAAGGTCGGTGCAGATCGCTTCCTGTCGCGCGATGCGGGCGGTTTTGATCGTGCAATTGGCGAAGGTGGGCGCGCACTCTCGGGCGGGCAACGCAACTTCCTTGCCCTCGCCCGCGCGTTCGTCGCGCCCAGCCACTTGCTGTTTCTGGACGAGCCGACCGGCGCGATGGATCAGCAGACCGAGAAACTGTTTATCGAGTGCCTGTCACAAAGTCTGACACCCACGCAAACGCTGGTTGTGGCGACTCACCGTCCCGCGTTATTTGCGTTGTGTGAACGGGTTATCGTTGTGAACGACGGTCGTATCGTCGCCGACGGACCCAAGGACGAGGTTATCAGAAGTGCCGGAATCGACCGTGCCAGCTAGCCCCGGATCCACCGGCAGGCCCACCAAGCGCCGCTTTGGCGCGCAGGCAATTGCGCTCTGGCTTTTTCTGGCCGCGCCGCTGCTCATCTTCGGCGGCATGTCCGTGTTTCCCGTTGGCGTCGACGAAGCGAAGGCCGTCTCGCTGCCGATGGAGACAGTTCGCGAACAAAAGCGCGAAGTCGTCGCCCTGACCGAAGGCAAAAGCCGCGCCCTACTTGCCAAGGGCGATGGGGCGAAAGAGCGCAACGCGACCATCGCTTTCTCATCTCAGCCGGTCGAAACCATGCGCGGCTTTGTGGCTGCCAACGTCCCTGCCAATGCACAACGCTGTTTGACCCAGGCCATCTATTACGAAGCGGGTTTTGAACCGGAAGACGGCAAGCGCGCGGTGGCGCAGGTCGTTTTGAACCGCGTGCGGCATCCGGCCTATCCGAACTCGGTCTGCGGCGTCGTCTATGAAGGTTCGAACCAGCGCGTCTGTCAGTTCAGCTTTACTTGCGACGGCGCTCTCAGCCGCCCGCCCGCCGCTGGTGCATGGGCATCCGCCAATCGCATCGCGAGAGAGGCACTGGCAGGCCGCGTGGAAAAGAGCGTCGGCAGCGCGACTCACTACCATGCCGATTACGTCGTGCCGCGCTGGGCCTATTCATTGGGCAAGGTGCGCCAATTGGGCAGCCATATCTTTTATCGCTTCAACGGCGGGCTTGGCAGCGCAAGGGCATTCAGCGCGCTTTACAGCGGGTCTGAATCGATCCCGTCTGTGCGTATGGCGGACACCCCAACGAGCGGTGGCCCCGACCCGCAGACTGGCCGCTATGAAAACGGTTTGACCGTCGCGCCCGACGTCAAGGACCGTCACGCCAGCAGCGACATCGGCGGAAGGTTGGACACAACGAAGGAATGGCGGCTCGAATTGCCAAAGGCTGGCCGGTACAAACAACTGGTTGCGGCGCATGGCGATGCGAAGGCGCCGGCCAAGGCTGAGCCCGCCAAAACCGCAACCGCAACCGCCGCACCGGGTTTTGGCGATCTGCTGACAGAGGACGCGGAACCGGGCGCATGATCGACAGGTTGAAGGCACGCTGGGCACGACTTGATTCAAGTCGCAGGCTGATCGTCGTGGCGGCGATCGGGCTGGTCGTCCTGATCGTCTGGGCCGCATTTGCCCCGCTGGACGACATCACGCGCGGCCAGGGCAAGGTCATCCCCAACAGCAAGGTGCAGCTGGTCCAGGCCGCCGACCCCGCTACCGTCGAGGAAATCCTTGTTCAGAACGGCGAACAGGTGAAACGCGGGCAATTGCTGGTCCGTCTGAACGACAGCGAGAGCGCGAGCCAGCTGGGTCAGCTGGAAACCGAGACTGCGCGCCTGTCGCAACGTGCCGACCGCTTGCAGCGCGAAGCCAGCGGCAGCGGCACCGGTTGCGAGCCGGGCAGCGTTTGCGCAGAAGAACAACGCTTGCAGCAGGTTCGCCAAGCTGCCGCACGCAGCCGCCAGCAGGCATTGGCCGCCGCGGTCGAACAGCGCCGCCGCGATCTTAGCGAGGGTCAGGCCACCGCGCAGTCGCTGGAGAGCAGCCTAGCCCTGGCCCGCGAACAGGTGCGCATGCTGGAGCCGCTCGCCAAGCAGGGCATCGTACCGCAGACCGAACTGATCACCGCACAGCGCGATGTGGTGGATATGCAGGGCCGCCTCTCTGCCGCGCGTCAAAGCGTGCAGCGGGCCAGCGCAGCCGTGCGCGAAGCACAGGCTGACCTGTCCAGCGCCCGGCTCGACTTCCAGCAGCAGGCACTTAACGAGCGCAGCGAACTCGCAACCCGGATCGCGGTGAACGAGGAGTCGATAAAGGGCGCCGCCGCACGCGTTTCGCGCAACGAATTGCGCGCGCCCGTCGATGGCATCGTCAACGATCTGCAGGTCACGACGGTAGGCGGCTTCGTCTCACCGGGTGAACAGATCATGCAGGTCGTACCCACCGGCGACCGCCTGTTGGTAGAGGCCAAGATCCGCCCATCCGACATCGCGTTTATCAAGGTGGGCGACCCGGCCAATGTAAAGGTCACCGCCTTCGACTTCTCGATCTACGGTGGCCTGCGCGGCAAGGTCCGGCAGATCAGCGCTGACAGCGTCTATGACGAAAACGAGCGTGAGAGCTATTACCTTGCCCAGATCGAAACCGACCGTGCTTTTATCGCGCATGGCGGGCAGAGGCTGGCGATCATGCCCGGCATGATTTGCGAGGTTGAGATCATCACCGGCCGCAAGAGTGTGCTGACCTATCTGTTGAAGCCGATCACGCGCGGGCTGAACACCGCGCTCACCGAGAAATAGCGTCTGCTTAAAACCCGTGGAGAAAGCGCTTGTCGGCGCTGAACGACAGGATCGGGCGGTAGTCGTTGGCGACATCGCCATCGAGCAACGCGTCGCTCGCATTATCGAGCATTACCGAGCGACCTTCGATCTTGACGATCAGCACCGCGTGATCTGCGCGACGGACCAAATCGCGCGCGATGGTCAGGTACATGTCATCGCGTGGAACACCCAGCCCCGCGAGCAATTCCATCTTGGCGATCGCATAGTCTTCACAATCGCCCTTGCCTCGTGAAAGCGTTTCGCTGGCCGTCGCCCAATAATCGGTCTTGCCATAAAGCTTTGCGTCGTCGGTAAAGGCGACGCGCGCGTTGACCCAGGCGTTGACCCTGGCAATGCGCTTTTCAAGCGATGCCTCGCCCGCATCAATCGCGGACAATGCGGCCGTGTTCAGTCCGGAACCCGCCCCACTCACCCGGCGCCAGTCGGCATCGAAGTTGGTCTTCGAGATCGGTACGACGCGGCTTTGCAGAAAGTCGAACCGCTTCGCTTTTACGACGGGGCGCGCCGATACGAACGGCTTGGCGCAAGTGATGCCGATATAGGCGGAGGGTTGTAGCGATGCGCTGGCCGCCTGTGCAGCGATGGCAGGCATATAAGACGGGCGGTTCTCAATGGCGGCGGTTTGTGCGGCGCTTAGCGTGAAAGAAGGGTTTGCCTGTTTCGCGCGCATCGCTTCCAAAGCCGACATCGGCTTGGCTCGAGAGATGTGCGAAGTAGCGATTGGCGCGGCGGGTGCGCTGGCTTTGCAAGCCACGGAGCTGGCGAAATTGGTCACTGCCGAAGCGATGATGGCCGATCCTGCAACCGGAGCCTGCGCCTGCGAAGCGACCGGCACGAAGGCGGCCGCTGCGAAGGCGAGCTTGGCAAGGCTGCGAACCTTGGGGGAAAGGGGCGCACTGGGCATGAAGCCCTTTTGGCCCGGCACCACTCAAGGATTGCTTGTCGGATATGCTTGCCCGAATTGGTTAACGTCGCGGACGTAGAATTGCGGAACTTCGCGCGCTTAAACGACGTATGGATCGCTGGCTTGTGTGCCAAAACAAGCGCATCGGACAGGTCAGCGTTTGGTTAACGCTGAGCGCGGAAACGGCCCAGCCATTGGTTAACGCCGGGAACTTTCGCGATGCCCGGGATAAATATCTGGCTTCGAAACCGGCTCTTACCCGCGCTGTACGTCATGAACCTGAGACGGAATCCGCACCTCCAGCCCGTCCAGTGGGGCGTCGAGCACGATCTGGCACGACAGACGGCTGGTCCCCTGCACATCGGCGGCAAGGTCGAGCATATCCTCCTCGTCCTCAGACGAGATTGGAAGCTTTCCGAACCACGCCGGAGCGACCACGACATGGCAGGTTGAACAGGCCATCTGCCCCTCGCACGTCCCTTCTAGCGGCATTCCGACAGCCTGGGCGACCTTGAGCAGGCTGTCACCCTCAGCAGCTTCGGCTTCCACCTTCTCGCCCTTTGCGGTCACGAAGTTGACGTGCACCATGTGGTCACAATCCTTGCGTTCGGGCCGCGGCGTTAATTGCGGCTGCCGCCAGTTCCAGATCGTCCATTCCCGTATATCGCCCGAAGCCTATCCGGATCGAATTTTTCGCCATTTTGTCACTCAGGCCAATCGCTTGCAAGACCCGGCTGGGTTTGCCCGAACCGGATGCACACGCGGATCCTGCCGAAATCGCGACATCGCGTACATCGGACAAAAGTCTGGCAACATCGAGGCCCTCTTGCCGCAGGTTCAGATTGCCGTGCCAACGCGCGGTCTCGCTGCCGTTCAGCGTCCACCCGTCGAACAGATCGCGGGCGCGGGTCCACAGTGCCTCGATGTGCGCGGCGTCGGGTTCCATCCGCTCTGCGGCCAGCTTTGCCGCCGCGCCGAACCCTGCGCAAAGCGCTGGGCTAAGCGTGCCGGATCGCAGGCCGCCTTCCTGACCGCCGCCAGTGATCAGAGGTTCCAACGTCAGCCCGTCGCGCACCCACAGCGCCCCGATGCCCTTCGGCCCATGCAGCTTGTGCGCGCTAATCGCGATCATGTCGGCCATGGCGATAGGAATGCGACCCGCGGCCTGGACCGCATCGCAGAGGAGCAGCGCCCCTGCCGCCTTTGCGGTTCGCGCTATCTCGGCCACCGGCTGGATCGTGCCGATCTCGTTATTGACCTGCATCACCGCGACTAAGCCAACGTCAGCGGGCAACTCGGCGGCAGGATCGACCAGCCCCTCCCGGTCGACCGCGATAGGATGAAAGGCATTCGGCAGCGCCTCCGCCGTATCCCACACGGCGGCGTGTTCGATGGCCGAGGCCGCGATTCCCCGCCCCGCCCGAACCGGTTTGCAGCCCCGGATGGCAAGGTTGATCGCCTCTGTCGCGCAACTCGTGAAGATCACCGTCCCGCCCGGCGGAAACAGAGCCGCCACCCGATCGCGCGCCAGCTCAACCGCCGCCGCCGCTTGCCGCCCATAGCGGTGCGGGCTGTGGGGATTGCCGAAGCCCACCCCATCCGGCCCATCCAGCCAGCGCAACATCGCATCGCGCGCCTCTGGTGCCAGCGGGGTTGTCGCCTGATAGTCGAGGTAGATCACGCCGCCGCCTGCTGCGCCAGCGGTCGCCATGCTTCGAGGAAGCGACCGATGTCCTCCTCGGTCGTATCGCGCCCGATCGATACCCGGATCACCTCGCCCGCCGCCTTTTCGTCAATGCCCATCGCAGTCAGGACATGGCTGGCCTTCAGCGATCCCGAAGAGCAGGCGCTCCCCGCCGAAACCGCGATGCCCGCCGCGTCCAGCCGGATCAGCTGCGCCGCCGCCGAAAATCCGGGAATGCGATAGGACCCGATGGTGGCAATGCGCGGGCTGGCGGCAGCGATAACTTGGCCGCCCGAGTCGATCACCGCATCCTCCAGCATGGCGCGAAGGCGGAGCGCCTCGTCCATCCAGTCGTGCCCCATCTCCAGCGCCGTCGCCATCGCCATCGCGCCCGCCACGTTCTCCGTACCGCCCCGATAGCCGCGTTCCTGCCCGCCGCTAGGCGCGATCAGGCCGAGGTCGCGGACCAGCAATGCGCCGATCCCCGGCGGCCCACCAAATTTGTGCGCACTGATCGCGGCCATGTCGCACGGCGGTAGGGCAACTTTGCCCGCCCCCTGCGCGCAATCGGCCAACAGCACGCCGCCCTGCGCCCGCACGACATCGTAGAGCACACCCAAAGGCTGCATCACGCCCGTCTCGTTGTTCACTTGCTGCACGGCCACCAGCGTATCCATCGCATCCTGCACCGCATCGGCAGCCACCAATCCGCCCGCATCGACCGGAATGAAGCGCGCACCCGGCGCTTGCCGCGTAACCGCCTCGTGCTCCACCGCGCTGACCATCCTGCGTGTCGCGTGCGACCGGCCCAGTGCAATGCCCAGAGCCTCGCTCGCCCCGCTTGTAAAGATGACCTCGCCCGACCAGCCCAGCGCCCGCGCCACCCGTTCGCGCGCATTTTCGAGTGCGCGCCGCGCCGCGCGGCCCGCTGCGTGCGGGCTGGACGGGTTGGCCGAAAGCACCAGCCCTTCGCGCATGGCCTCCAGCGCCTCAGCCAGCACCAGGGCCGTCGCCGCGTGATCCAGGTAAGTTCGCATTCGAGGGTCTAGACCAATCCGCTTCGTTTCAGGGCAGGCAAAACAGTAGTATTCGCCCGCAATTGCCTTTACGCGCGCGGTTTCTATATAGGCTTCGCACCAAAGTCACACCCCGCCCCGGTTTCTGTGTGACTGGCCGAATTTTTTCAAAGCGAGGATCCACTTGCCCTCCGTAATCTTTCCCGGACCAGAAGGTCGCCTCGAAGGTCGCTTTCACCCTGCCCCCCGCCCGCGCGCTCCGCTGGCGATGATCCTGCACCCGCACCCGCAGGGCGGCGGCACGATGAATGAGCGGATTACGCAGGCGCTGTTCAAGGACTTCGTGTCGCGCGGCTTTGCCGTGCTGCGTTTCAACTTCCGCGGCGTGGGCCGCAGCCAAGGCAGCTTCGACAACGGTATCGGCGAATTGTCCGACGCCGCCGCCGCGTTGGACTGGGTGCAGACCATCCATCCAGAGGCGCAGGTGACGTGGATCGCGGGCGTTTCGTTCGGCGCGCTGATCGGCATGCAGCTGATGATGCGCCGCCCGGAAATCCGCGGCTTCATCTCGATCGCGCCGCCCGCGAACATGTACGATTTCTCATTCCTCGCCCCCTGCCCTGCTTCGGGCATCATCATTCAGGGTGCGGCGGATACGGTGGTGACGCCGAACGCGGTGCAAAAGCTGGTCGACAAGCTGCGCACGCAAAAGCACATCACGATCCACCATGACGAGATTCCGCGCGCGAACCACTTCTTCGAGCATGAGTTCGACGAGCTGATGCGCTCGGTCGACAATTACCTGAATTTCCGTCTGAACCCGGATTGTCCGATCCGCTAACGGCGCGCGTGGATTGGGCGATCAGTCGGCGTGCAAGTTGACCCGATCACCGTCCCGCCACTGCGGCGGTGCGAGCTGAACGCGCCCGCTGCAATGGCGGACGAGCAGTTCGAGCTGATCCGCCTCTACCGCGCTTGTGAATTCGAAGCCGGCGCAAACGCCCCGATCATGCCAGCGGACCACCGCGGCGAGCGGGTACAGCCCGTCGATGAAGACGGTAACCTCATCCCCGATGAAGAGATTGCGTGATGGGTTCAACAGGCGACAACCCCATGCGGACACGTCGCTGACCGAGACGAAGACATCCCCGCCCATGGGCGAGCGATAGCAACCCGCTACGCGAATTTCCCACCGCTCATTCCTGCGCCGTCCCATGGGTGTGCCATAACAGCGGGTGACGTAACGGAATCTGGTCCGATAATTAAGGGATTGCCCGTAAACGCGCTGGAGCGGGCGAAGGGAATCGAACCCTCGTCGTAAGCTTGGGAAGCTTCTGCTCTACCATTGAGCTACGCCCGCAAACCGCAATTTCGCGCTGTTTTGGATGGTGGGCGGTAACGGGTTCGAACCGCTGACCCTCTCGGTGTAAACGAGATGCTCTACCAGCTGAGCTAACCGCCCCAATCCAGACACGCGCCGTTACAGCGGCTTGGCGACAACCGCAAGGGGTTCAAACGCGATCTGCCTGTGCAACCGCATCGCTGGCACGCAACGCGCTGATCATGCGGGTCAGATGGGCGAGGTCGCGTACCTCTATGCCAACCTCGTAGGTGCCGAACAGGTCATCGCGTGAATTCAGGCTGAGCTGCGTGATGTTGGCGTGATTCGCCGCAAAAACGCCGGTCATTTCGGAAAGCGTACCCAGCCGGTTGTATAGCATCACCCGCAACAGGCCCGTCGCGCCATCGCTGCGCGGGTCCCACGAAAGATCGATCCAGCGTCGGTCGTCCTGCTCTCCCAGTGTCAGGCAATCGATCGTGTGCACCTCGATCCGGCGACCATCCTTCACGCCGACGATGCGGTCGCCCGGCACGGGGTGGCAGCATTCGGACAGGGTAAACTCGGCATTCTTGGGCAACCCCCGCAACCGGACGGACCGTGCCGGTGCCTGCCAGAAGCTGTCGTCGGGCAATTCGGCGGCGCTGCCGGGGACGAGCGCCTCCATCACGTCTTTCTCGGTCAGCTTGGCGCTGCCGATGGCCAGCATGAGGGCGGTGTCGTCATCCAGATCGAGCCGCTTCAGCGCGCCGTTCAACGCTTTCTTGCCGATCTTCATCGGCATGCGCGCGACGATGGATTCGTAAAGCTCCTGCCCGATGCGCGCGGTTTCCTCGCGCTCTTTCTGGCGAACAGAACGCCGGATCGCGGCGCGGGCCTTGGCGGTGACGACGAAGGACAGCCACGACAGTTGCGGCTCGCTGTCCGCCCCCTTGATGATCTCTACGATATCGCCGTTCGCCAATGGCGTGCGCAGGGGCATGTGCCGCCCATTGATCTTGCAGCCCACTGCGCTAGCGCCAAGGTCGGTGTGGACCGAAAACGCGAAGTCCACCGGCGTCGCGCCTTTCGGCAACTGGTACAAGGCACCCTTGGGCGTAAACGCGAAGATGCGGTCCTGATAGATCGCCAACTTGGCGTGCTCGAGCAGTTCCTCGGCATCGGCCGCGGTATCCAGAATCTCGATCAGGTCACGCAACCAGCCGACCTGCCCGTCCGGCCCATCGCCCCGTTGCTTGTAGGCCCAGTGTGCAGCGAGGCCGAATTCGTTGGTTCGGTGCATGTCGTGGGTGCGGATCTGCACTTCCACGCGCATCGAATTTTCGTAGATCAGCGAGGTATGGAGCGAGCGATAGCCGTTCGACTTCGGCGTAGAGATATAATCCTTGAACTTGCCCGGAATCATCGACCACGTCCGGTGCAAAACGCCCAGCGCGCGATAGCAATCCTCTGTGCTGTCGGTCAGCACACGAAACGCCATGATGTCGGTGATCTGCTCGAAACTGACATGTCGTTCGGCCATCTTGCGCCAGATCGAATAGGGGTGCTTTTCGCGGCCCGATACCTCGACCTTGACCCCGCCCTCGGCCAGCGCCTGTTTTATGTGCAGGGCGATCTCGTCGACCTGTCCGCCCTCGGTGCTGCGGATCTGCGCCAGCCGCCCGGTGATGGTGGCATAGGCCTCGGGCTCCAGCTGCTCGAACGCCAGCAACTGCATTTCGCGCATATATTCGTACATGCCCACGCGCTCTGCCAGCGGGGCGTAGATATCCATCGTCTCACGCGCGATGCGGCGGCGCTTGTCGGGGTTGGATATGAAATGCAGCGTGCGCATGTTGTGGAGCCGGTCGGCCAGCTTGACCAGCAAGACGCGCAAATCCTCGCTCATGGCCAGAAACAGCTTGCGCAGGTTCTCCGCCGCGCGCTCATTCTCTGGCATCTGCTCGATCTTCGAAAGCTTGGTCACGCCGTCGACAAGGCGGGCGACGTCGCTGCCGAAGTTCTTCTCGACATCCTCGATCGTGGCCAGCGTATCCTCGACCGTGTCGTGCAACAAGGCAGTGATGATCGTTTCCTGATCCAGCTTCAGATCGGTCATCAGGCCCGCCACCTCAACCGGGTGGCTGAAGTACGGATCGCCGCTCGCCCGCTTTTGCGTGCCGTGCTTTTGCACCGTGTAGACATAGGCGCGGTTCAGCAGCGCCTCGTCCGCATCCGGATCGTAGGCTTTTACCCGTTCGACAAGTTCATACTGGCGCAGCATCGCGGGCCACGATGTGCGCATTCATCGCTGCGATGCAATGGGAATATCGCGTTTTTGCGCGCTGTTGTGGCCCTTGTGCGGACCGGATGCGTGCCAACTGCGATCAGATGGCGATCAAGGGTGCCGGAACCTTGATGTTCAAGACCGCGACCGGGACAAAATCCACCGCCGCCGTTTCGTCGAACTCGTCTTCAACGATAGGTATTTCCGCTTCGGGCTGGGTTTCCTCCACCGCCTCAGGTTTGGTCACCTCATCCATCTCGGGCTCGACCGGATCAAGCCCGTCCGCATTACCCGATTCGCCAGTCATCAGCGTCGTGTTCTGCCTGATGAAGTCATCGCCGTCACGCACCCCAGCGGTGAAGACGTCGATGTCGCAATTGAACTCCAATCGCTCGGCAATCTCGCTAAGGCTCTTCACTTCCTTGTTGCGAAGCGCGTTGATGCGGGCCTGACGCTGCAACAGGTAGATGTCGCGCGTGGCGGCATAATCGTCGCCGCAGCGTTCGCGAATCGTGTCGATCTGCGCATCGGTCTGCACGCGATCTTCCAGCGAATGCAAAGCACCCAGCGGCAGCGAATAGTACGGGCTGTTGAAAGGAGGCCCTGCGATGGCGGGCACGATCGAAAGATCGACCACGCGCCCGAAAAGATCGCGCACCGTCGTCGATCCGATCAGCGGCAGATAGAGATAAGGGCCCGACCCCACGCCATAATAGCCCAGCGTATTGGCGAACCCGTTCCGCTCATGCGGAATGTTGAAAGGTGCCTTGCTGGCGTGATCGAACAGGCCGCCGATGCCCAGCGTGGAGTTGATCGCGAAACGCCCTGCCGCCTTGAACGCGCGACCCGGTTTCAGCTGAAGCGTGAAGTTGATGAAATTCACCACTTCGCCAAGGTTCGACAGGAAATTGCCAACGCCATCGCGGATGGGTTTTGGCAGACCCTTGTCATAGGCGTGCGCCAGCGGTTCGACCACAGCCTCGTCCACCGCCTGCGCCGCCTTGTAGGTCTGGACATTCACCGCCTCTGCCGGATCGCCTTCGGGCGCGCCGACTTCGCCGGTGACGAGGATCGCCTCGCCCTCATCTGCCGTAGCCTCTACCTCGGAAGTCTCCTGCGTTGCGACCGCTTGTGGCGTCTCAACCGTCTCATCGGTTAGCGGCGGTGTAGTCCCCGCCCCTTGCGCCGCAATGGTAACGACAGTC
Organism: Croceicoccus naphthovorans; assembly: GCF_001028705.1. Classification (NCBI taxonomy): domain Bacteria; kingdom Pseudomonadati; phylum Pseudomonadota; class Alphaproteobacteria; order Sphingomonadales; family Erythrobacteraceae; genus Croceicoccus; species Croceicoccus naphthovorans. The sequence continues at coordinate 1,952,154 of NZ_CP011770.1, forward strand.
GATTCGACAGGCGATCCACCTTGCATAGCGTCGGCGCAAGCGGCCTCGGCGGTACAGGCGACTCCGGCATTGCCCAGGAAAACCGCGACGGCGAGAGTAGATACGACCATGATTCCCCAACAAAATTCCGTGCCCGAACCGCAGATGCGCGGCGCGGGATATGTCTTTGTACCGAATTACAACACCTTGTCGCAATGCGGTAAAGATCGCGTTGCCGCAATGCCACACATTTCGAGGGGGCGCGAAGATCAGCTCCAGCTAGCTTCCGGCGGCAGGCTCATAAGGATGGCGTCGATGTTCCCGCCGGTTTTCAAGCCGAACAAGGTGCCGCGATCGTAGACGAGATTGAATTCGGCATAGCGCCCGCGCCATTCCAGCTGGCGGCGCTTGTCCTCGCTATCCCACTCCATGCCAATACGGCGGCGGACGATCCTGGGATAGACTTCCAGAAACGCGTCGCCCACGTCGCGGGTATAGGCAAAGTTGCGCTCCCAAGCGGCAAGATCTTCGCATTCCAGATGGTCATAGAATATGCCGCCGACCCCGCGCGAAACACCGCGATGGGGGATGAAAAAGTATTCCTCCGCCCATTTCGAAAACCGGTCGTAATAGGTCGGGTTGTGCTTGGCACAGGCAGCACGGAAGGCCGCGTGAAACTCTTCGGTATCTTCCTCGTATGGAATCGGCGGGTTCAGATCCGCACCGCCCCCGAACCAAGCGGCTTGCGTGGTAAGGAAGCGAGTGTTCATATGCACGGCAGGCACGTGCGGATTTGCCATGTGCGCGACAAGGCTGATGCCGGTGGCTGTGAACTCGGGGTTCTCCTCGCTCGCGCCGTTGATCGTACCGGCGAACTGCGGGGCGAAGCTGCCGTGCACGGTCGATACGTTGACGCCGACCTTTTCGAACACCTTGCCCTTCATAACCCCGCGCGTGCCGCCGCCAGGGTTTTCGTTGCCTTCCTCTTCGCGCGCCCAGCTCGTGTACTCGAACCCGGCGTCGCTTCCCGCCTCGCGCTCGATCGCTTCGAAAGCGGCGCAGATGCGGTCGCGCAAATCCTCGAACCACGTTTTTGCGGCGGCGGTCTGGTCTGTCCACTGGGTCATGCAGATGCGCTTGCCAAAGTGGGGGCGCTGCGGCAATAGCCGGTGTATGGTTCCCGTTTCGTTCGCCCCTTTTTCTTTTGCGCAAGATGAATGGCGCATGGTCGATGGCCGTGCGCTGTTCTGGCCGAGAGAGAATGCGCTGCTGGTCGCGGACCTGCATCTCGAAAAAGCGAGCTTTTACGCAAAGGCGGGCCAGCCCCTCCCCCCTTACGACAGCCGCGAAACGCTGGAGCGGGTGGCGGGCGCCATCAAGGCGACGGGCGCACGGCGGGTGTTCACGCTGGGCGACAATTTCCACGACGGCGAAGGTCCGGACCGGCTGGAGCCGCACGCGAAGGGCATGCTCGATGCGCTGACCCGCGCGGTCGACTGGGTCTGGATCACCGGCAACCATGACGAGAAGGACGGACTGCGCCGCGCCCCCGGCGGAACGCAGCTCGGCGAACTGGCCGTAGGCGGCGTCTTGCTGCGTCATAGGGCAGAGACTGGCGAAACCCGGCCCGAACTTTCTGGCCATTTCCATCCGCGCCTGCAGGTATCAATCCGGGGCCGCCGCATCGTGCGCCCTTGCGCGGTGCGCAGCGAAAGTCGCCTTGTCCTGCCCGCTTTTGGATCGCTGACCGCTGGAATGGATGCCGCCGATCCGGCGATCCGCGCCGCGCTGCAACCCGCGCGAGAGGCCGACGCCATCGTCCCGGCGGCCGGAAAGTTGCTACGATTCCCCTTGTGGAGCGCGGCGGCATAGCCACATTCCCGGTGGAACCCGCGCCCTGCGGGTGCATATACCCTTTAACTGACGCGCGTTTGTCGATATGAGCGCGCGCGGAAGGGGACCGTAAGCATTGCCGTTTTACGGCCCAACCACCATATTTGATTTACGTAAGCCGCCACAAGGAGAAGGCCCCATAGCACGTCCACCCCGCCGCTCGCTGCAACCGCCGGTCAAGAGCGGGCCGCGCTTTAACGAATTCATTCAGGCGGACAAGGTTCGCGTCATCGATGACGAAGGCGAGAATCTGGGTGTGCTGTACACCCGCGAAGCGATCGAGCGTGCGGCTGACGCCGGGCTCGACCTGGTAGAGGTTTCTCCCAACGCCGATCCGCCGGTCTGCAAGTTCCTCGACGTCGGCAAGTTCCGGTACGAGGCGCAGAAGAAGGCGAACCTCGCCCGCAAGACGCAAAAGACGCAGGAACTCAAAGAGATCAAGATGCGTCCGAACATCGACGATCACGATTACGATGTGAAGATGCGCAACGTCGTCAAGTTCCTCGACAATGGCGACAAGGTGAAGTGCACGCTTCGCTTCCGCGGTCGTGAGATGGCGCACCAGGAACTGGGTATCGAACTGCTCAACCGCGTGCGTGCGGACGTTGACGAAATCGCCAAGGTAGAGGCATTTCCCCGCCTTGAGGGCCGTCAGATGGTGATGGTGCTCGCGCCCAAGTGAGCCCTGACTGGAGCCTGCCCGTCAGTCGGCGGGCGGCTCCCACAATTCAATCGCATTACCCTCCGGATCGTGAATGCGGGCGAATCGCCCGGTTTCAGGCGAGTCCCAGTCGGCCCGTCGTTCCGCCACGATTCCCGACACCTCCAAACGTGCGACCAGCGCTTCGAGGCCGGACACGCGGAAATTCAGCATGAACGCCTTGTCGGCAGCGAAATAATCGCTGTCGGCGGGAAAAGGCGCGAAGACCATCGGCCCGGCCTGCGGATGCCAGAACCATTCGGCTCCAGCCGCATCGCCGCCATTACCGCAACCGGCTCCGACCGACAGGTGATCGCGATACCACGCCGCCAGCGCTTCGGGGGCTTTCGCCCGAAAGAACAGCCCACCCATGCCAAGCACTTTGCCGTCCATCTTACTCCCCGATCGCTGACCCGCGCGGATAAGGCGCGACGGTCACCGGAAACGCAAGCCTTGTTGCATTGCAGCACACTTCGTGCGTTACTCTGCGGCTATGATCCGCGCCGCCCTGCACCACGCCACGAGTTACCACTATGACCGCCCGGTCCAGCTTGGACCGCAAGTCGTTCGATTGCGACCCGCACCGCACAGCCGGACTGCGATACCCAACTATTCACTGAAGATCGGACCAGCCGGGCACTTCCTGAACTGGCAGCAGGACCCGCACGGCAACTGGCTGGCCCGCATCGTCTTTCCCGAGAGGGTGACGAAATTCTCGATAGAGGTGGACCTGATCGCGGACCTGACCGTGATCAACCCATTTGACTTTTTCGTCGAGGAAAGCGCCGAAGAAGTCCCCTTCGCTTACGAACCCGAGCTTGCCGAAGAACTGTCGGCCTATTTCGAGGCGGAACCGGCTGGCCCGCTGTTCGAAGCACTCGTCGAGGAATTTCGCGACTGGACGGGCCGCACCATCGATTTCTTTGTGGCCGTCAATCAGGCGCTCGAACAGAAGATCGGCTATGTCGTGCGGATGGAACCGGGCGTGCAACCGCCCGAGGATACGCTCTCGCTCGGCACCGGATCGTGCCGCGATACGGGCTGGTTGCTGGTCAACTTGTTACGCCGCCTCGGCTATGCCGCGCGGTTCGTGTCGGGCTACCTGATCCAGATGAAGGCCGATGTGGAGCCGGTCGAGGGACCGAAGGGGCCGGAAGCGGACTTCACCGATCTGCATGCATGGTGCGAGGTCTATGTGCCCGGCGCGGGCTGGATCGGGCTGGACCCGACCAGCGGGCTGTTCGCGGGCGAAGGACACATCCCGCTGGCCGCCGCGCCGCATTACCGCTCCGCCGCGCCGATTACCGGCGTAGCCGAACCGGCGGAGGTCGATTTCCACTTTGCGATGAACGTCGACCGCGTGCACGAAGCGGTCCGGATCACGAAACCTTTCACCGACACCCGCTGGGAAGCGCTACTGGCGCTGGGCGACAAGGTGGACGAGGACCTGATCGCGCTAGACTGTCGCCTGACGATGGGAGGCGAGCCGACCTTCGTTGCTGCCGACGATCCAGAGGCTGGCGAGTGGAACGGCGATGCCGTGGGGCCGACGAAGGCGAAATATGCCGACAAGCTGATCCGCAAGCTTCGCACCCGGTTCGCGCCGGGCGCGTTGCTGCATCACGGTCAGGGCAAGTGGTATCCCGGCGAAAGCCTGCCGCGCTGGGGCTATACGCTTTACTGGCGCAAGGACGGCAAGCCGCTGTGGTCGAACCCCGACCTGATCGCCGTCGATCCTGACGAAGACGCCGAAGCGAACCTCGACGCAGGGTCTGCGGGGCAGTTCCTGAACGCCGCAGCCTCGCAGCTCGGGGTTCAGGCGGAATACGTCCAGCCAGTATACGAAGACCCCGAAAAGTGGGTGGAGCGCGAGGGCGAACTTCCCGTCAACGTCGAGCCGGGCGATCCCAAGATCGACGATCCCGAAGAACGCGAACGCATTGTCCGCACTTTCACGCGCGGGTTGTCCAAACCGGTCGGCTATGTCCTGCCGATCCAGAAATGGCAGGCCCGACCCGCGAAAGGCCCACGCTGGAAGTCCGAGCAATGGACGGTGCGCAAAGGCAAGCTGACCGCGGTGCCGGGCGATTCCGCGCTGGGCTATCGCCTGCCGCTCGGTTCGCTGCCTTGGGTGTCGAAATCGGAATATCCCTACATCCACCCGCGCGTGGAAACCGATGCGCAGGCCCCGCTGTCGGACTATCGCGAGCAAGCTGCGCGGAAAGGCCGCGACGATGCCGAGCGCATGACCGAAGGTGGCGGCGATCAGCGCTTCGAACGCGTCGAGACTGTCGGTGCGGCGCATCAGGATCGCGTGGAGCAAGAGATTATCGCCGGGGCCGTGCGCGCCGCGATGACGGTCGAACCGCGCGGCACGTACCTTTCGGTTTTCATCCCGCCGCTGGAATCGATGGAGGATTTCCTCGAACTTGTCGCCGAGATCGAGACGGTGGCCGAAAAACTGCAGATGCCGGTTCGGATCGAAGGCTATCCACCTCCGCCCGACCCGCGTGTGCAGGTTCTGAAAGTCACGCCCGACCCCGGCGTGATCGAGGTGAACATTCACCCCACGGGTTCATGGCGCGAACTGGTCGACGTGACCGAGGGACTTTACGAAGACGCCCGCGAAGTGGGGCTCACCGCCGACAAGTTCATGGTCGACGGTCGTTCGGTCGGCACTGGCGGTGGCAACCACCTCGTCATGGGCGGGGCGACCTTCCCCGACAGCCCCTTCATTCGCCGCCCGGACTTGCTGAAGAGCTTCGTTCTCTACTAGCAGCGGCATCCCTCGCTGTCCTACCTGTTCTCCGGCCTGTTTATCGGCCCAACCAGCCAAGCGCCTCGCATCGACGAGGCGCGGCACGACAGCCTCTACGAACTTGAAGTCGCTCTGAGCCAGGTGCCCCCGCCCGGCGAGCCGCCGAAGTTTCCGTGGATCGTCGACCTGTTGTTCCGCAACATGCTGGTCGATGTGACGGGCAACACCCACCGCACCGAGATCTGCATCGACAAGCTCTATTCACCCGATGGCCCGACCGGACGCCTCGGCCTGGTCGAATTTCGCGGGTTCGAGATGCCACCAGACCCGAAGATGAGCGTCGCCCAGCAACTTCTCCTCCGCGCCCTGATGGCTTGGTTCTGGCGCGAACCGCAGGATGGTAGCCTCGTCCGCTGGGGCACCAGCCTGCACGACCGGTTCCTGCTTCCGCACCACTGCTGGACCGATTTTCTCGAGGTGCTGTCCGATTTGCGTCACGCCGGGTACGACTTCGACCCGCAGTGGTTCGAGGCGCAACGCCAGTTCCGCTTTCCCACCCACGGGGGGATCGAGGCTGGCGGTGTCGTCCTGGAAGTCACCCACGCGCTCGAACCGTGGAACGTGCTGGGCGAAACCGGCGCGATCGGGGGCACGGTGCGTTACGTCGATTCCAGTACCGAGCGGTTGCAGGTTTCCGCGCGCGGCCTCGTCCCCGGCAGGCACGTGATCGGCTGCAACGGCAGGCGCGTGCCGATGCATCCGACGGGGCGGCCCGGAGAGGCTGTCGGCGGCGTGCGTTACAAGGCTTGGGCCCCGCCCTCGTGCCTGCATCCGCTGCTCCCTGCGGATGCTCCGCTAACCTTCGATGTGTTCGATACTTGGAACAATCGCTCGCTGGGCGGTTGTGTCTATCATGTGGCACACCCGGGTGGACGTGCGTATGATGATGTTCCGGTCAACAGTTACGAGGCCGAGAGCCGCCGCAGGGCGCGCTTTCAGGACCACGGGCATACGCCGGGCAATGTGGACGTTCCGCCAGAAGAACACGGGGGAGAATTTCCGATGACGCTGGACCTGCGCCGCCCGGCGGGACTGCACTGAGGATGTAAGGCCAGATGGCCACGCAAGACCTTTTCGGACCCGACCCGGCGATGGACCCGCTGGCATGGTACACGCCCGACAATCCGGGCGCGGACCTGTTCGCCTCTTCCCCGCCGGATATTGCCAAAGCGTGGCAGGCGTTTGCGGCGGGTATTGCCGCGCTTCCCGGCGGGCTTGGCGAAGTGCAGGGCTGGGTCGACCGGCATGTGCAGGATCTGGGCCTCGCCTTCCGCCTGACCGGCGATGTCGAGGAACGGGCATGGCCGCTCTCCCCCCTCCCCGTGGTGATCGGGGCGGAGGAATGGCAGACGCTGTCCAACGGACTGATCCAACGCGCCGATCTGCTGGAGGCGGTAGTTGCCGACATCTATGGCCCGCAAAAGCTGATTACCGACAGCCACCTGCCTGCCGCAGCTATTTCCGGCAGCGCCGATTTCGCGCGGCGTATGGTGGGATTGCCGCCGACCGGCGGGCGGCACCTGAAGGTTTGCGCCATCGATCTTGCGCGTGGGCCGACCGGAGAGTGGCGCGTGCTGGCGGACCGCGTGCGCCTGCCCATCGGCATCGGCTATGTGCGCGAAAACCGGCTGGCGCTGCTGCGCACGACCGGACCGCTCTTGGGCGAGATGAATGCGCGGCGGTTGCTCGATTTCTACAACACGATCCGCGACGGCATCGCCGCGACCTGCCAGCGCGCCGATCCGCGCATCGCATTGCTGACGCCGGGGCGGTTCACGCAGTCCTATCCTGAACAGGCGCACCTTGCCCGCCACCTCGGCTTTTCGCTGGTAGAGGGCCGCGATCTGGTAGAGCGGGAAGGCAAAATCTACGTCCGCACCATCGCCGGTTTGAAGCGGATCGATGCACTGTGGCGCTGGATCAACACGCGCGATATCGACCCGCTGGCTTTCGATGCCCGGTCGGAGATCGGCGTCCCGAACCTGCTCAACGCCTGCGCGACCGGAGGGCTGGTCATGGCCAACTGGCCCGGGGCTGGCGTGGTCGAGGCGCGGGTGATGTCCGCCTTCCTGCCCGCGTTGTGCAAGACGCTGTTCGACCAGCCCCTCGCCCTGCCCAACGCGGCAACCTGGTGGTGCGGACAACCGACAGAGCGGGCGCATGTCCGGCAGAATTTTGCCAATCTCGTCATCGGCCCCGCGTTCCGCTTGCCTGTCGCCGGCCTGCCCGACGGTCGTAGCAAGGTCGTCGCGAACCTGACCGACGATGAGTGCGAAACGCTATTGAACGCGATAGAGCGCCGCCCGATGGACTATGTCGGGCAAGAGATTGTCGATATTTCCACCACGCCGACGGTCGTCGGCAATCGCATCGAACCGCGCGGTTTCACCCTGCGCGCCTTCCTTGCCCGCGATGCGGACGGGATGTGGCAAGTCCTTCCCGGCGGGTTCGCGCGTATTTCGGCAGACAATGAATTGCGCACCGCGCTGATGGGTGAGAACGACCTTTCCGCCGACCTCTGCATCGTCGATCCCGCCCATGCCCAGCGCACCGCAACTCCGCCGCCGATGCAACCCCCGGCGGTGCGGCGACAACAGGGGTTGTTGCCCAGTCAGGCCGCCGACAACCTGTTCTGGCTTGGCCGCTATTCAGAGCGGGCGAACCAGACAGCGCGCCTGATCAGGGTGCTGCTCGATTCCGGCAATGTCGCGGCCATAGACCCGAAGCTGGAGGGTATTTCCAGCCCGGTACGCCGGATTTCCGGCCTGCTCGACCGGCTGGGCGCGGCGAGCGTCAGCGAGGAGCAGCGCGGGCCGCTGGAATTGGCAGAGCCGGCGTTGAACGATGCTTCGCTACCCGGTTCGGTCGCGTCGCTGGCCATATCGGGACGCAAGGTGTCGCTGCTCTTGCGCGACCGTTTGAGCCACGATGCGTGGCGCATTCTCAACCGTCCTGTGCCGACTTGCGGTCAGGACGCGGAATCGCTGAGCGCCGCGTGCGACATCCTGATCGAACGCTATGCCGCGCAGACGCAGATGATGGCCGACACGATGGGTCGCGGCCCGGCGTGGCACTTTCTGCAAATGGGCACGGCGGTAGAGCGGGCGAACATGATCCTGCAATCGGCGATGGCGATGGTACCCGGGAAGGCCAGCGCCGAAGACCTTGCCGCCCTGCTCGATCTGGTCGAGGGGCAGGCCGCCTATCGCAGCCGCTATCTCGCCATGCCGTTCATCGCGCCGGTGCTCGATATCGTCCTGCTCGATCCGGCTCAGCCCGGCAGCCTTGCCTTTCAGGCCGACCGCATTGCCGAACATCTCTCCGCCTTGCCCCCTATGCGCGAAGACGGCATGACAGAGCCTGCCTTGATCGCCGCACGGCAACTGGTCGCACAGTTGGAGGGGCTGGAGGCCGACAGCCTCGATCCCGACAGATTGGACGACCTGCTCTCCCGCCTGCGCGGCATTTCGGAGGCGATTTCCGAACGCTATTTCCTGCAAGTCGCCCCGCCAGAGGACGACGGCAAGGCTCCGCTGCTGGGATGAACGGCGAAACGCGATATCGCATTCGGCACGAATCGAGCCTGGGCTACGGCAGCGGCGTTGCCGATGCGCGCCTGAATCTGCGGCTGATGCCGGTGCTGTGGCCGGGGCAGGATCTGATCGAGCACGACTTTTGCATCACCCCGGTGCCGACCGAGCGGCGCGATACGTTCGGACCTTACGTGGTCAACGTTACGACCATCGGCTTCACCGGCAATGTGACCGAGGTAACGGTCGAGAGCGTGATGATTGTCGCGGTAACACCCCCGCCCCTTCCCGCCTCCACGCCGACCGTCGGCGAAGTTCGCGATGCCGCCCTGCTTGCACCCGATCTCTCGCCACTGTCGCCCGCGCCATACCTCTACGGATCGCGCATTGCCGCGCCCGACGCCGACATCGCTGACTGGGCGGCGCCGCTGCTTAGCGATGACCGATCCATTCTCGAAGCCGCGCAGGCCTTGTGCAGCGCGATCCACGAGCAGTTCACCTACGATCCGCACGCAACCGACAGCGGCACCAGTCCCGCCGAGGCTTTCGCCGCCAAGTCGGGCGTCTGTCAGGATTTCGCCCACGTCATGATCGTCGCCCTGCGCGGCCACGGCATTCCGGCCAGCTACATCAGCGGATACCTGCGCACGCAGCCGCCGCCGGGGATGGACCGGCTGGTCGGGGCCGATGCCATGCATGCTTGGGCCGCCGTTTGGTGCGGGCCGCATGTCGGTTGGATCGGGTTGGACCCAACAAACGATTGCCTTGCGCGCGAGAACCACGTCGTCGTCGCGATGGGTCGCGACTATGCCGATGTCGCGCCGGTCGATGGGGTGTTCACCGGCTCTGCGGTGCAGACGATGCGCTATTCGGTCGATGTCGCGCCGATCGATGAGGCGGCCACGCAGGAACCCGGTATCGCGTAAGACCGTTCGACTCCGCGTAAAGACAAGGAGTCACCACACATGGCCGCGCGCGCCTATTGGCAGGGCCAGATCCGCCTCGCCCTCGTATCCATCCCGGTCGAAGCCTATTCGGCGACGAAATCGGGAGCGAAGATCAGCTTCAACCAGATTCACGAACCCAGCGGCAAGCGGATCAGTTACGAGAAGGTCGTGCCCGGTATCGGCCCGGTGGACCGCGACGAGATCATTCGCGGTTACGAAGTCTCAAAGGGCAACTACGTCCTGCTGGAAGACGAAGAGATCGAGGCGGTGAAGATCGAGAGCAAGAAGACGCTCGAACTGGTCCAGTTCGTCGAGGCTTGCGAGATCGACCCTCTCTATTTTGAAAAACCCTATTACGTCGCGCCCGCAGACGATCTGGCCGAAGAGGCCTTCGTCGTGCTGCGGGAAGCGCTTCGAAAGGCGAAGAAGGTCGGCATTGGCCAGCTTTCCGTGCGCGGTCGCGAAACGCTGGTCGCGATAAAGCCCTGCGGCAAGGGGCTGCTGATGGAAACGCTGCGCTATGCAGACGAGGTGCGGCAGGGGCAGGCGTTCTTTTCCGAGATCGGGACAAGCAAGCCGAAGAAGGAACTGCTGGACCTGGCCACCGCGCTGATCGACCAGCGCAGCGCGCCTTTTGACGCCAGCGAGTTTCATGATCGCTATTCCGATGCTTTGAAAAAGCTGATCGACAAGAAGGCGAAGTCGAAGAGCGGCAAGAAAATACTGGAAGATGTCGACGATCCGGGCGACGCATCGGGTTCGAATGTTATCGACCTGATGGCGGCCCTCAAGAAATCGGTCGATGGCGACAAACCGGCTGCAAAAAAAGCCCCGACGCGCAAGGCCGCCAGCCGTAAGCGGGCGTAACGCAATGGAATTGAACGACGCTACCGCACTGCACTGGCTTGATTTTCAGGTCCTGCTGCGCCTGTCGATTGCCGCCGTGCTGGGCCTGTTGCTGGGGCTGGATCGCGAATTGCGCGGCCATGCCGCCGGGATGCGCACGCACGGGTTGGTCTGCTTTTCCGCCGCCGCGACAACGATTTCCATCATCGCGCTGTACCTGCAACTGGGCCCAGCGCAGATGGACCCGCTGCGCCTGTTCGAAGCCGTGGGCGCGTTCATCGGAATCGTGGGCGCGGGACTGATCGTCTTTTCCAAAGGTCAGCTGCACAATATCACGACGGCGGCACACCTGTGGCTGGCGGCGGTTATCGGCATCGCGTGCGGAGCGGGACAATGGCCGCTGGTCGCGATCGGGTTCGTGATTTCTGTCGTGATGGTGACGGTGCTTCGCTTCGTCGAAAAGTTCATGGGCGAGGATCGCGTGCTGGACGAGGACGGCGAGAAATCGGGCAAGAGCGAGCCGTGACGAAAACCAGGTCTGCCCCTGACCCGCTGGCCGAATACAACGCCCGGCGCAATTTTGCGAAAACGGCCGAACCGGCAGGCAAGCGCGGCAGGGCGCGGGAAGGTGCAGAGGGCGGACGCTTTATCGTGCAGAAGCACGACGCCACACGGCTTCACTGGGACTTGCGGCTGGAGGCGGACGGCGTCCTGAAAAGCTGGGCCGTCACCAAGGGCCCCTCGCCCGATCCCGATATCAAACGGTTGGCTGTGCGAACCGAGGATCACCCGATGTCCTACGCCGAGTTCGAAGGCGTGATCGCCAAGGGCGAATACGGTGGCGGCACGGTGATGCTGTGGGACAAGGGCACCTGGGCTCCGATCGCTGGCAAGTCGTGGCGCGACATCGACGATGGCCACCTGCACTTCACGCTGAATGGCGAGCGAATGAAAGGCGAATGGCTGCTAATCCGCTTGAAACCGCGCAAGGGCGAGAAACGCGAGAACTGGCTGCTGCGCAAGATACGGGACGATCATGCCGAAGACGGCGATCCCCTGATCCAGCACGAATTGACCAGCGTGCTGACGGGGCGATCAATGGCGGAGATCGCGGCCGACAAGCAGGGCAGGTACTCGCTGGCGGGAAAGAAAGACGCGGACTTCGCGGCGCAGATGGCCAAAGCCGCCGACCGCAACGAAGCCAAGGCGAAGCCCCGCAAGCGCAGGGCGGCTGGCCAGCCGAAATTCCGCAAGCCGCAGCTTGCCACGCTGGTCGATGCGGTGCCCGCCGGGAACGGCTGGATGCACGAGATCAAGTTCGACGGGTATCGCGCGATGATTGCGGCGGCAGGTAACAAGGTTACCGTCTGGACTCGCAGCGGCAAGGACTGGACCGACAAGTTCGGGCCGCTGGTAGACGCACTGGCCGCGCTGGACCTGCCGCCCTGCCTCATCGATGGCGAGATCGTCGCTTACGACAGGGGCGGCAACCCCGACTTTTCCACTCTGCAGGCCGTGCTAAAGCGCGGACACGGATCGCAAGGCGTTGGCGATAAGCTAGGCCTGCATTGTTTCGACCTGCTGGAGATTGACGGCGAGGACATAACTGCGCGCCCCAATATCGAACGCAAGGAAAGGCTGGAGGCCCTGCTGGCCCACGCTGAGCCACCGATCCTCGTGGCCGATCACGTCATCGGTGCTGGCGAAAAGCTTTACGACACGATGTGTAAAGCCGGTCAGGAAGGCATCATCGCAAAGCGGATCGACGCGCCCTATCGGTCATCGCGGACGAAGAACTGGGTGAAAGTGAAATGCACCCGGCGGCAGGAATTCGTCCTGATCGGCTGGAAGAAATCCAGCGCCAAGGGCCGTCCTTTCGCCTCGCTGCTGCTGGCACAGAGCGAGGGCGATGCGCTGGTTTACAAGGGCAATGTCGGCACGGGGTTTAGCGCCGACGCGATGGACGATCTCGCCGCGAAAATGGCGCGGATCGAGCGCAAGACACCGCCCGCCGAAGTCGACAAGGCCAGCGCGCGCGGGGTCACGTGGCTGACGCCGAAACTGGTCGCGGAAATCGCATTCGCCGAGTTCACTGCCGACGGGAATTTGCGCCACGCCAGCTTCCTCGGCCTGCGTAGCGACAAGGATGCGAATGCAGTGAAACCCGAGCAGGCTAGCGCGGCGCCCAAAGAAGACGCCGTCGAAATCTCCAGCCGTGACCGTATTATCTTCCCCGACATTGGCCAGACAAAGGGGCAACTGGCCGACTACTACACGGCCATCGCACCCCTGATGCTGCCCTTCGCCGCGCAACGTCCGGTCAGCCTTGTCCGCTGTCCGCAAGGGCGCGCGAAGAAATGCTTCTTCCAGAAACACGACAGCGGATCGTTCGGCCCGCACGTTCACCACGTGCCGATCCGAGAAAAGGACGGCGGAACGGAAGACTACCTCTACATCGAGGACACCGCCGGACTGCTCGCCTGTGTGCAGATGGGCACGATCGAGTTTCACGGCTGGGCCGCGCGCAGCGACGATGTCGAAGCGCCCGATCGCATGATCTTCGATCTCGACCCTGACGAGGGGCTCAACTTCGACGCAGTGAAAAAAGCCGCCCGCGACATCCGCGACCGATTGGCCGATCTGGGCCTTGTCAGTTTTGCCATGCTCTCGGGCGGCAAAGGCGTGCACGTCATTGTCCCGTTGGAACCCGACCATTCGTGGGACGCGCACAAGGACTTCGCCCGCCGTTTTGCCGAGGCGCTGTCCATGGCCGAACCGGACCGCTTTACGGCAACGATGAGCAAGGCCAAGCGCAAGGGCAAAATCTTCATCGACTGGCTCCGCAACCAGCGCGGCAGTACCGCCGTGGCGCCCTACTCCGCCCGCGCTCGACCCGGCGCGCCCGTCGCGGTACCGGTCGCGTGGAATGAATTACGCGATACGGACAATGCCCACCCGTTCAGCATCGATGATGCAGACAAACTGCTGAAACGCGCGCGATCGAAGGCGCTGCACGGCTGGGGCATGGCGGCGCAGCGCCTGCCCGACGTTTAGGCGGTGCGCCGCTCGCGCTGTTCCACTCGCACGCCGTAAGTTTCGACGTAATCCGACAGGCGTTCCAGCACGTCGCCTTCGTCCAGTCCGAATTCGGCGAGGCTATAGCGGTGCGGCTTGCGCTTCAGCGCGCGGCTGCGGGCCATGAAGTCTTCCATGCCGGGCAGCGCCGGCTCGATCTCCATGCCAAGGAACTGGTAGATTCGCGTCATTACGCCGGGCCAGTCCCGGTCCATCTCCTCAAAATGCACGTCGATCCGGCGCTTGCTGTCGATCCTGTCGCGCGCGCGGCGCATGCGGGCGATCTGCTGCTCGGTCTTGTGCAGCCATTCGCGGCCAACGGCATGGGCATCGGCATGATCGGAATAGATGATCGTCTGGTTCCACGCGAGCGAGGCGGCGCTGCCCACAACCGCCTTGGGATCGCGGTGCGTGAAGATAAATCGCGCATCGGGGAACGTGTCGATCACCGCATCAAGATCCAGCATATATTGCGGGGTCTTCAGGATCCACGGCTTCAGGCTGGACTTCTGTTGCGACCAACTGACCAGCTTCAATAGCCGCGCCAGTTGGCGATAGGCCGGGCGCGAATCCTCTTGCTCACACCATCGACCATAGGACGGGATCGCCCATTGCGCCTCGTGCTTCATGCCCCAGAAACTGTTGACCAGCAGGCCCAGCTCTTCCTCCGGCTGATCCGGCCCCGTCGGGTGGATCGACAGGGTGCGCGGGTTGGCCAGCCGCGCCATGCGCTGAATTTTGCGTGCATCTACCAGCCGCTGATCATGCTCATCCCCCGGCTCGAAATCGCGGGGCGGCACGGGGCTGATTGTTTCGAAGCTGCGCAGGTTCTGAAAGCGATGGTCGGCGGCAAGCAAGCGGTGCATCCGCGTCGTGCCGGACCGCATCGGACCGACCACGATCACCGGGCGCGGCAGGGCGCGCTCAAGAATTTCGGGATGCCGCCGGAACCAGTCTTGCGCCAGCAAGCGGTCTTTCAGCACTTTTTCGAACTGCATTTGCGCGACGAAATCGCCCGCGCGGTTCAGGCGCGCCTCTTCCCGAATGGCATCGACCAGCGCGTCGTATGGCCGGTGAAACCACGGGTCGCCGAAATCGTCCAGCCCCGTTTCCTCGGTGCATTTCTGCATCAGGGTTTCGCGGTCGAACGTCGCTCTTTTCATCAGGCCCGCCGCTTGCAGCACGGCGAAATAACGGTTCGCCGCGCCGATGAACGGCGTGCGACGAGGCGGCTTGATGATGTCTTCTTCCAAGGGGCTGTCCCTGTATTGTTTGGACCGATTGCGTGGGGGACGGCCCCAGTGGCGCAATCGGCGCTGAAAAGTCTACCCCTCGGCGTCGATGCGGTTCCCGGCTGTATCTTCTCTGGACAGGAAGGCAGCGCCCGCGCCATAGCGCGCAGCCATGCACGACATTCGCCTCGTCCGTTCCGACCCCGATGCCTTCGACGCCGCGCTGGCCAAACGCGGAGCCTCACCTGCCGCCGATGCAATCCTCGCCCTGGACGAGGAGCGGCGTGCGGTTCAGACCCGGATGCAGGAAGGGCAGACCCGCCGGAACGAAGCCTCGAAAGCCATCGGCAAGGCCATGGGTCAGGGCGATACCGCAACGGCAGAGGCGCTGAAGGCCGAAGTCGCTGGGCTGAAGGAAACGCTGCCCTCGCTTGAGGCCGAGGAGAAGGCGCTGTCGGCGAAGCAGGCCGATGCGCTGGCCGCCCTGCCCAACCTGCCCGCAGACGATGTGCCACAGGGCGCGGACGAGAACGACAATGTCGAGGTCAGTCGCTGGGGTACGCCGCGAGAGTTCGATTTCGAGCCGCAGGAACATGCCGATTTCGCACCCGCTCTGGGCCTCGATTTCGAAACGGCAGCGGAGATCAGCGGGGCGCGGTTCGTATTCATGCGCGGCCAGATGGCGCGGCTGAACCGGGCGCTGGGCGCGATGATGCTGGATATGCAGACGGCGGCGGGTTTCGTTGAATGCGTTCCGCCACTGCTTGTGAAGGACGATGCGCTGTTCGGCACCGGACAGTTGCCCAAGTTTGCCGAGGACCTCTTCCGCACCACCGACGATAAGTGGCTCATCCCCACGGCCGAAGTCAGCCTGACCAACGCGGTGCGCGAGCAGATCCTCGACCCGCAAGCGCTGCCGATGAAGCTGACCGCCCTCACTCCCTGTTTCCGGTCCGAAGCCGGGGCGGCGGGCAAGGATACGCGCGGCCTGATCCGTCAGCACCAGTTCGACAAGGTGGAACTGGTCGCCATCACCGCACCCGACCAGTCGGAGGCGATGCACGAAGCTATGTGTACAGCGGCAGAAGCTGTGCTTCAGGCGCTGGATCTGCCCTATCGCAAGGTCTTGCTCTGCACCGGCGACATGAGCTTTTCCGCGCGGAAAACCTATGATCTTGAAGTCTGGCTGCCCGGCCAGAACACCTATCGCGAGATCAGCTCGATCTCGAACTGCGGCGATTTCCAGGCGCGGCGCATGAACGCCCGTTTCAAGCCCGAAGGGTCCAAAAAGACCGAGTTCGTGCACACCCTCAACGGCAGCGGCCTTGCCGTGGGCCGCACGCTGGTCGCGGTGCTGGAAAACGGGCAGAACGCCGACGGATCGGTCACATTGCCGTCCGCACTCGTCCCCTACATGGGCGGGATCGACAAGCTGGAGCCCGCCTGATGCGCATTCTTCTGACCAACGACGACGGTATCCACGCGCGCGGGCTAAAGGTGCTCGAGGCGATCGCCCGGCAATTGACCGACGACATCTGGATCTGCGCGCCGAGCGAGGAACAGTCGGGCGCGGGTCACTCGTTGACGCTGACTCGCCCGGTTCGTCTGCGCCGCCACGACGACCGGCGCTTTTCCGTCACCGGCACGCCGACCGATTCGGTGACGATGGCGCTGAAAAAGGCGATGCCCGAACCGCCCGACCTGATTCTGTCAGGCGTCAATCGCGGGGCCAATCAGGGGGATGACGTGACCTATTCGGGCACCGTTTCCGCCGCGATGGAGGGTGCGCTGGCCGGGGTGCGATCCATCGCGCTCAGCCAGATTTACGACCGCGAAGGCGCCGGGGAAAATGTGTCTTTCGACGCGGCAGAGCAATGGGGCGCGAAAGTGCTGCGCCCGCTGCTCGAGATGCCTTTCGCACCACGCACGCTGGTCAACGTGAACTTCCCCGCCGTCGCGGCCGATGCGGTCAAGGGCGTGCGCGTCGTGCGGCAGGGCTTCCATGACTATGGTCGCGGTACCGTGGTCGAGGGGATGGACCCGCGCGGCTATCCCTATTTCTGGTTCGGACTCGAACCGGCAGAGCATACGCCGGGGCACGAGACTGACCTTGAGATTACGCAGGACGGTTACATCGCGGTTACGCCGTTGCAACTCGACCTGACGCACTATCCCTCGCTGGAATTGCTGGCGGAACGTTTCGGACAGGCGCAGGTCTGATCGGATGGCGCGGCGCAAGGCACTTCGGCTTCAGCGCCACCGCACCCTCCGGCGGAGGCTCAGCCTGCCGGTCTGGGCAGACCTGTTCATCAGGCTGGGCGCAGCGCTGGCCCTCGTATTTCTTGTTGTGTTCATCCACTGGTGGGATCGATCGGGACTGGTCGACAATCTCGACGGGCATGTCAGTTTCCTCGACGTCGTCTATTTCACGATGATCTCGATCACCACGACCGGGTTTGGCGACATCGCCCCCGTTTCGGACCGCGCGCGACTGGTGGAGGCGGTGATCGTCACGCCGATCCGTTTCGCGGTACTCTTCATTTTCGTCGGCACCGCCTACAATTTCGTCATCAAGAGAAGCTGGGAGAAATTCCGCATGGCCCGCATTCAGGACCGCCTGACCAACCATGTCGTCGTTCTCGGCTTCGGCGTTTCGGGGTCGGAGGCCGTTGCCGAACTGATCGCGCGCGGCACCGACGCCGACTGCATCGTGGTGATGGACACAAGCGAGGATCGCCTGTCGCTTGCCGAAGAAATGGGCTGCAACGTCATCAACGCCGACGCAACGCGTGACGAATCGTTGCAGGACGTTCGGATCAATGAGGCGTCGACCGTGCTGGTATCTGCAGGCCGCGATGACAGTTCGATCCTGATCGTGCTGACCGTACGCCACCTTGCACCCGATGTGCCGATCACCGTCGTCGTGCGCGCACCGGATAACGAGTTGCTGGCTCGCCAGGCCGGGGCGACCAACGTCATCAACCCCGTGCGCTTCACCGGGCTTTTGCTGGCGGGCAGCGCCAGCGGGATGCATACCGCCGACTATCTGGCCGACCTCGCCTCTGTCACCGGCCGGGTACAGTTGCTGGAGCGTGAGGCACGGCCAGAAGACATCGGCAAGGGCCTTCGCGAACTGGGTTCGGGCAGCATGGGCCTGCGCCTCTATCGCAATGGCGAGGCGTTCGGATACTGGGAGCCTGAGGGGCAGCGGATCGAAAAGGGCGACATGATCGTCGTGATCCGCCCAACGCCCGAATGCGGTCCCGGCATCATCTAGCTGCGGATCAAAAAGACCAACCCCATCGCCAGATAGGCGAAGAGCCAGAACCCCGCGTCGATCAGCGCGATGGCGCGCGGATTGCGTTGGTGCAGGTAATTCGTCCAGAGCGCAGGGATCACGAAGAACAGCGCGATCCCGCCGCTCATCATCGGATAAAGCCACCATTTCGACGGATCCGACAATCGCGCGAACATGTGGCCCAGCATTGCGGCGCTGACCAGCACCAGCATGAACGTGCCGACGATCGTCCGCAAAGGCTTGCGCCGCACTTCCAATCCGCCCGGCCCGGCCAGCATCGCCAGCGGTTTGCCGAACACGCGATACCAACCGGCAGCCACCGCCATCGCCGCGAACGCGGCCAGAATTACGCCAACCCAGTCGACCGGTCCCATCGGTCCTCCCGTCAGTTCGTCCGCCAGTCTTGGCGGACAAGGATACCCCTGCCAATGCGTCGTACACGCGAACCATTCAGAATTTAAGGCCCCCCGCCCTGCAACGGAACGGCTGGCGCGCACGGCCCGCCGCGTGTAGGGCCGGGGCCGTAATGAGCGAGATTACCGAACAGACCAGAATCGCCCCCGCCCCCAAAGTGGGCATGGTCAGCCTTGGCTGTCCCAAGGCGCTTGTCGATTCCGAACGCATCCTGACCAAGCTGCGCGCCGATGGCTATGCGATGAGCCCGGATTACGAAGGCGCCGACGTCGTGCTGGTGAACACCTGCGGCTTCCTCGATTCCGCGAAGGAAGAGAGCCTTGAGGCGATCGGCGAGGCTATCGCCGAAAACGGCCGCGTGATCGTGACCGGCTGCATGGGGAACGAGGCGGAGCTGATCCGTGCGCGCTTCCCCGACGTTCTCGCCGTGACCGGCGCGCACCAGTACGAGCAGGTCGTCGATGCGGTCCACGAAGCCGCACCGGCGGAGCGGGGGCCGTACGTGGACCTGGTGCCTCAGCCCGACATCAAGCTGACCCCGCGCCACTACAGCTATCTGAAGATTTCAGAGGGCTGCAATCACTCCTGCGCGTTCTGCATCATTCCGGACTTGCGCGGAAAGCTGGCAAGCCGCCGGATCGATGCCGTGCTGCGCGAAGCGGAAAAGCTGGTCGCGGCGGGGACGAAAGAACTGCTGGTCATCTCGCAGGATACGTCGGCCTATGGCGTCGATGTCCGGCACGAAGAACGCCAGTGGAAGGGACAAGCGGTCCGCACCCACATGACCGACCTTGCCCGCGAACTGGGCGGATTGCGCACCTCAGAAGGCGTCCCGCCGTGGGTCCGGTTGCACTACGTCTATCCCTATCCGCATGTCGACGCGGTGATTCCGCTTATGGCGGAAGGGCTGATCACGCCCTATCTCGACATCCCTTTCCAGCATGCCAGCCCATCGGTCCTGCGCGCGATGAAGCGTCCGGCGAACGAGGCACAAGTGCTCGACCGCCTGAAGGCTTGGCGCGACATCTGCCCCGACATCGCGGTGCGGTCCAGCTTCGTGGTCGGATTCCCCGGAGAGACCGAGGACGATTTCAAGTACCTGCTAGACTGGCTGGAAGAAGCGCAGCTCGACCGCGTCGGCGGATTCCGGTTCGAACCCGTAGAAGGCGCTCAGGCGAATGCCCTGCCCAATCCGGTGCCCGAGGCGGTGAAGGAAGAACGCTACGCCCGGCTGATGGAAGTGACCGAGCGGATCAGCGCCGCCAAGCTGGCCGCCAAGGTAGGACGCCAGATCCCCGTCATCATCGACGAGGTTGGCGAACCCGACGAAGACGGCGACATCGGTGCCACCGCACGCAGCCAGGCCGACGCGCCGGAGATCGACGGCAACGTCTTCCTGCGCAACGTTCCCGCCACGCTGGCACAAGGCGATTTCGCGACCGCGACTATAGAGGAAGCCGACGCGCACGACCTGTTCGGCTTTATCGCGGGCTGACACCGCGCTAATGCATTCGGCAATGAACGATTCACGCATCTGGACGGCCGCCCTGATCGTCATCGGCGACGAGATTCTCTCTGGCCGCACGCATGACAAGAACATCGCGCAAATCGCCAAGTGGCTGGGCGTGCAAGGCATCCGGCTGAAGGAAGTGCGCGTCATCGCCGACGATGTGGACGCTATTGTCGAAGGCGTGAACGCGCTGCGCGCTCGGAACGATTACCTGTTCACCACCGGCGGCATCGGCCCGACGCACGACGATATCACCGTCGACGCAGTGGCCAAGGCGCTGGGCGTAGCGGTCATAGTCCATCCGGAAGCGCGGCGAATTCTCGAGGATTACTACGCCGACAAGGGCGGCGTGAATGAAGGGCGGTTGCGCATGGCCCGCGTCCCAGAGGGGGCAGACCTGATTCCGAACCGCTATTCCGGCGCGCCGGGCATTCGCATGGATAACGTGTTCCTGATGGCGGGCGTACCGCACATTACCGCTGGCATGCTGGATGCACTGACGGGACAGTTGCAAGGCGGTGCACAGCTGATTTCCGACACTGTCGGTGCATGGGTGCCCGAAAGCGAAATTGCGGGTCTGCTGATGGAGGTGGAGCGTGCGCACGACGGGTCGCAGATCGGGTCCTATCCCTTCTTTCGCGAAGGTCGGGTGGGCGCGAACTTTGTCGTTCGATCGACCAATGCAGACACCGTGAAGAGCTGCATCGACAGCCTTTGCGAAGGGCTTGGCGAGATGGGGTATGACTTCACGCCAGGCGGGATCTGACACGCGTTCGGCGATAACGGTCATTGTCACGCCCCTGGCGATCGATCTTAGACCGGTACTTACCACTCATTAATCGTGTTAACTTAGATCAACCCTCGAATTTTGGGGGGTTCGATCATGGATTCGCGGCTGGCGGAACGCATCTCGGTTTCGGCGCGCGGCAGCTTTCGCCGGGGTGTAGGACTGGCGCAGACGGTGACGTTTGCCGATCTGACGCGCGAAGGGTGTCGCCTGATCGACATCCCGCGCTCGCTGTCGCGCGGAGAGCGCATCTCGCTGCGCATCGGCAACGTCGGGCCGATTGTGGCGCAAGTCTGTTGGCTGCGGCTGGGGCGGGAAGCGGGACTGGCGTTCGAACAACCGTTGAGCGAGCAGGTCTACGACCTCCTCACCACCCAAGCCCGCGTGCAGATGCAAAGCGCCTATCGCGCCGAGATCATGGGACTGCACAACAGCTTCACTCCCGAGAAAAGCGCGGTCGAGGATCCGGAACGCCGGACAACGTTGTTCCCCTTCACAGCGACATCGAACCGGATGCCGACCGCAGGATCGACAAACGCACCGCCAGCAACGAACCTGCGATACTGATCGATGCGGTCCAGCAGGCAACCGAAGTGCGCCTTGTCGATGTATCAACCTCCGGAATGCGGCTCTCGCACGAAGGAACATTACCCGCGGTCGGGGCGATATTGGAGCTGGTCTTCGCCGATCACCGCATCGCACGCGGCGAAGTGCGCTGGGCCGAAGATAGCCAGATCGGCCTGCACGTTGTGCCCGAGATCGAAGAAGCGGCGTTGGCCGAAAATGAGCCAGTGGCGGAACCAGCAACGCCGGCCGCTCTGCCCGAACTGCCTAAGGATCAGCTCGCCAGATTCATGGACTTGTTCGAAGCCGCGAAATTGAGCGGTTTTTCGGTCGTCAAACTGCGCGTCGATGCGGATGCCATAGAGATGGTCGTCTCGACCGATCCGGCCCGCTAGCGAGCGAAGCGCCGCCACCAGAAGAACGCGGTTCCCACGACCAACAACAGGGCCGCGCCTATGGCCATCGCAAAGTTGCGGCGTTCCATTTCCGCCTCCTTCGCGGCAACCTCCTCTCGCAGCGCCTTGTTCTCTCGATCGAGGCGCGCCAGCTGCTCCAACCGCCCGCGATCGATCTCTCGCCGTGCCAGTTCCTGGCGGCGCTCGGCATTGAACCAGTCGGCGTCATCAGGCACAGGTCTACCCGCCAGAACCGCCTCAACGGCGGCCTGCGTACTGCTGGCATAGGGCAACAGGAACGGCGCCGAGCAGGACTCTTGCAGCACTGTCGCCTCCGGCAAATCGCGCGAGGCAAAGGCAGACTGCGCTCGGCCCGGCGTATGCCCCCCTTCGCTGGCGACCGTAGCGACGATCATCCGGCGCAAGTCCGGCGACAATTGTTCCGGAGCACCGAACGTCGAATTGCCCCACACCAGTTGCAGGCGCAGCGGCGACTTGCCCTTGATGTTGTCCACCACGGTAACCGTGATCAGGCCGTAGTTGGCAGGCACTTGCGGCGGATCGGCACGGATGACCTCATACCCGCTCAACGATGCGACAAACACGGCGTCGGCCTGCCGGACATAGGATGGGTCGAACGGTTCCGGCACGATACAGGCAACGGCGGGCGAAGCTGCCAATACGGCCCCCGCCAACACCGGCCAGCACGCCAGAATCCGCCCCATCAATCCACGCACATCCACCCCGGACAAGAAAAAGGCCGCGAAGGCATTTACCTTCGCGGCCTTTTCTATTCGCTTCAAGCCGGGGCGATCAGACGCCTGCGACTTCCGCCGTGTCGATCTTGAGGCCCGGACCCATCGAGGACGTGACCGTGATCTTCTTCACGTACTTGCCCTTGGCGCCGGACGGCTTCGCCTTGACGATCGCATCGACGAACGCATCGAAGTTCGCCTTCAGCGCGTCGTCAGAGAACGACAGCTTGCCGATGCCGGAGTGGATGATGCCCAGCTTTTCGACGCGGAATTCGACCTGGCCGCCCTTGGCGTCCTTGATGGCCTGTTCCACGTTGGGGGTGACGGTGCCCAGCTTCGGGTTCGGCATCAGGCCCTTGGGGCCCAGCACCTTACCAAGGCGGCCGACGACGCCCATCATGTCCGGCGTGGCGATCACGCGGTCATAATCGAGGTTGCCGTTCTGCATGTCTTCCATCAGGTCTTCGGCACCGACCTTGTCGGCACCGGCGGCCAGCGCCTTTTCGGCGTTGTCGCCGCGCGCGAACACGGCGACGCGAACGTCCTTGCCGGTGCCCGAGGGGAGCGAGACCATGCCGCGGACCATCTGGTCTGCGTGACGCGGATCGACGCCAAGGTTCATCGCGACTTCGACGGTTTCGTCGAACTTCGCGCTCTTCAGGTCGCGCAGCGTCTGGATCGCTTCGTTTACGCCGTACAGCTTTTCAGCGTCCAGCTTTTCGGCCAGCGACTTCTGCTTCTTGGTCAGCTTTGCCATGTGATCAGCCCTCCACCACTTCGAGGCCCATCGAGCGCGCGCTGCCCTCGATGATCTTGGTGGCCTGCTCGATATCGTTCGCGTTCAGGTCGGCCATCTTCTGTTCGGCGATGGCGGCGACGTCGCTGCGCTTGATGGTTCCGGCCGAAACCTTGCCCGGCTCTTTCGAACCCGACTTCAGCTTGGCTGCCTTCTTCAGCAGGAACGATGCCGGCGGCGACTTCGTCGTGAAGGTAAAGCTGCGATCCGCATAGACCGTGATGGTCGTCGGGATCGGCATGGACTTTTCAAGGTCCTGCGTCGCGGCGTTGAACGCCTTGCAGAATTCCATGATGTTGACGCCGCGCTGACCCAGCGCAGGGCCGATCGGCGGCGACGGATTGGCAGCGCCCGCAGGCACCTGGAGCTTGATATAGCCCTCGATCTTCTTGGCCATGATGGCCTCCTTTCACACTGTCGGGCGGTCCTTCTCGAAGCGCCCTCATGATAAGTGGTCGAACAGCGGCCAATGGCCGCCTCCCACACGGGTACGCCCGCCCGAGGGCAAGCGAAGGCGCGCGTATAGCGGGGTTGCGCGGATTTGCAAGGGTTTGCGGGTGGGGGTTCTTGGGGCGACGGTGTGGAACGCGGCTGGCTTGGTGGTGCCGCAGGTTGCGGTGCGGGCCTTGTGGCCCGTGAGACGGTGGTGAGTGGGGCCTTATTTTTGCTTTGGACCCTCAAACGCCGGGCGCCGGGCGTCCGCCCGGCTTGGCTTCCTCGCATAAGCTCGGGCGGCCGTTCGGCCTTGCGGGAGTCACCTCCGGTGCCCCGGGAATGATTGCTATTTGATCCCTCAAGCGACGGGCGCGGGCCATCCGGCCCGCTTGGCTTCCTCGCATAAGCTCGGGCGGCCGTTCGGCCTTGCGGGAGTGACCTGCGGTGCCCCGATTCAATGCTGCACAGAAAGGTGGGTTTGGCTGGAAGTTGACAAAGTTGACACGGGTTTGAAAAATCCCCTCTATCAATAGCCGGGAACTAATCGAACCGGTCGATCAGACAGACTGACGATGCGAAAGAGCGGGGCCCACCATGCCAGCCGCCACCGGTGTAGGACAGCGCCGCCCTAAATCCCGGCCCACCACTGGTATCCCGCGCGGTCTTCCCAAAAACCACCCTTGCCGCCCGCGATCTGGCGGTAATCGGCGATGGCCTCGATCCCGGTCACGTATTTCGCGTGCTTGTACCCCAGTTGCCGCTCTACCCGCAGGCGTAGCGGCGCGCCGTGGCGTTCGGGGAGCGGTTCGCCGTTCATGCGCCAGGCCAGGATCGTCTGCGGGTGGAATGCCTCGATCAGGTCGATGCTCTCGTAATAAGGCGTGTCGCCAAAGCTGTCGGCACAGCGGAACAGGATGTAGCGCGCCCCGCCCCGGATCTGCGCCATGTCGAGCAAAAGGCCCAGCGGCGTGCCGGTCCATTCGCCGATCGCGCTCCACCCCTCTACGCAGTCGTGCCGCGTGATTTGCGTGCGCGCGGGCAGGCGTTGCAGCGCGGCCAGTGACAGGCTCATCGGTTTTGCCACCAGTCCGCCGATGGTCAGCCGCCAATCCGCGAAACCGCGTGCCAGATGCTGACGATATTCGGGCGTATCGACGGTGCGCGATCCGTTGGCGCGGAAATCGGGGCTGCGCTCGTGCGGTGCATACTCGCGGGCCAGCGCGGTCGGCCTCGTTACCAGCCGCTGCGCATCGCGGGTGAACAGGTCCAGCGAACTCGCCACCTCGTCAACCGGGCCGGTTTCCAGAATTTTCTGGCACCCGCCCAGTGCGATCCCCGCGCCCAGAACCACCCCGCCGCGAAGCCCGGCCAGCAGCTTGCGCCGATCCATCGTCATGCCGCCTCCTCCGCTGGTGCCTTGCGTTCGGCCGGCAGGCGGAAGCGGCCCGTGATCATCGAGCGAACCTCGTTCACCGGCCCCGCGATCACCACCATGATCAGGTGGACGACGATGAACAGCACGATGCCTAGCCCCGCGATAAAGTGGACAGACCGCGCCGATTGCCGCCCGCCGAACAGGTCGAGTATCCAGCCCCACGACGCGTTCATCGTCGGGCTCATGCCCAATCCCGTCAAGACCATCGCGGGCAGCAGAACGAACAGCACCAGAAGATAGGCCAGTTTCTGCAAGACGTTATACCGCGCCGCCGCCTCTCCGCGCGGCAGGCGCAGGCGCGCATGGTCCTTCACGTCCTGCCACAAGTGGGGCGGCGACAACTCGCCCCGTTTCGGCAGAAGATCGCGCCAGACATGCCGGTTGAGCAGCGACCAGATCAGGTACAGCACGCCCCCCACGATCAGCAGCCACGCGCCCAGAAAGTGATACTTGCGCCCGGCGGCAAGGCTGTAATTCGCGGGCAGCGTCGCCCAGTGTGGGAACGCGCGCGACCGGGTCTGCCCATCCTTTTCCCAAACGCCCAGCACGCCGGTCGTCTCGATCTCGATACCGCCGACGCGCAGGAACCCCTCTCCCCCGCGCGTCGCCCCGATATGCAGCCACGGCGCATCGGGATTGGCCCCGTATTGCCCCCAATAAAGGCGGGGATGCGCGTTGAATATGGTCAGCCCGCTCATCAGCAGGGTGAATACCGCCACCACGTTCAGCCAGTGCCATGCCCGCGTCGACAGGCGATGCCGTTTGACGACCTTGGGCGGCGGATCGGTATGGTCAGCCGACAATGATTTCCAGTCTGTAATCGGCGGTTTCCTCGCGCCGCGCGGCGCTGCGCATCATGTAGACGCGCACGCGATAATCGCCGGACTTGGCCGCGGTCCCTTCGAACATGTTCTCGCCCATAGAGCCGTTGAACACGGCGACGTCTGTTTCGCCGGGTTCGATCAGGTTGAAATAGGTCGCCGTGTGCTGCGTGGCCATCGAAATGTTGAGCGGGTCGCCCTCGCTGGCGCGAAAGACATAGTCGATGGTCGCGTATCCGGTGATCGAACCTTCGATCGTGGTCGCGTTGTTGCCATCCTCGAATCCGACACGCTCTATCGGGATGTCGGCGACTTGCTCTGCCGGGACGTAGTTTTCGTCGGGTGCGGCTTCAGCGGACGGTGCCGCCGATTCGCTCGGCTCTGGCGTGGCGACGGCTTCGGTTTCGGTTTCGGTTTTGGCGGTGCAGGACATGATCGCGGCGGCCAGCAACGGCAGCAGCGCAACGGAAACGGTCTTCATCGTCAAAGCCTCCCCAAGGCAGCAACGCGGCGTAGATTGCCCCAGAGCCGTTGCCCCCGCAAGGCCCGGTTCGATGCCAATGTTGTGCAATTTCGGCGGAGAATTGCGAACATTGCGTTGGGGCAATGTGCAGAACTTCTTAACGGGCGAATCGGTAAAACCACGGTTCATGACGTACCGTACCGATCCCCGCAGCCCCGTCGCCATTCCGGCGGAATACAGGCTGGACGACGGCGAAGAGGTTGAGACTTCGGTCATCGACCTCTCCGAGACCGGATGCCGGATGCGTGCGGGGGTCGGCTATCTCAAGCCGGGTACGGGCCTGTCGCTGGCCATCGGCAACATGGCGCCGGTTTCGGCCTATGTGCGCTGGCAATACGGCACCTATTTCGGCGTGGCGTTCACCCGCCCGATGGAGCGGCAACTGGTCGACTACCTGCGCCACGTTCATGCTCGCGGGCCCCTGACACGGCACTAACCGCGTCAACCCGCGTCCGAACGTCCGCCCTCGTCCACATCGTTGAACACCGTCGCCCGCGTTTGCGGTGCGGGTGCGCCCTGTTCGCGCAGGATGGCAAAGGCTCTGGCGGCGACCGGCGACAGCTCCGCCTCGTCACCGCTCACGCCCGCCTTCATGCGCGGGTCCCAAAACTGCGCGATATGATCGGCGGTCGCGGCGGCGGCGGCATCGTGGTCCAGCGCGCAGAAGTTCCGCGCGATCTGGTTCGCCATGTAGATCAGTCTCGCATGCGTATCGCTCATTCTGCGGGCTCGTGCGTGATGCGGCGGGATCGTTCGGTCAGGTCGGCATAGTCTTCCTGCCAATCGGTCGGGCCGTTGCTGGGCATGACCTGCACCGCCGTCACCTTGTATTCGGGGCAGTTGGTGGCCCAATCGGAATAGTCGGTGGTGACGACATTCGCCTGCGTCTCCGGGTGGTGGAACGTGGTATAGACCACGCCCGGCGCGACGCGTTCGGTGACCTTGACACGCAGCGTCGTCTCGCCCTTGCGGCTCGTCAGCTTCGCCCAGTCGCCATCGTTCAGCCCCCGGTTCTCCGCATCGGTCGGGTGCATTTCCAGCAGGTCTTCCGGGTGCCACGCGGTGTTCGCTGTGCGCCGCGTCTGCGCCCCGACGTTATAGTGCGACAGGATGCGCCCAGTGGTCAGCAACAGCGGGAACCGCGGGCCGGTCTTCTCATCGGTCGGCACGTACTCGGTGACGACGAAGTGCCCTTTCCCGCGCACGAAGCCGTCGACGTGCATCACCGGCGCGCCATCGGGGTTCGCCTCGTTCACCGGCCATTGCAGCGAACCTTCGTCGCACAGCCGTTCCCACGTCACGCCCGCGAATGTCGGGGTCAGGCGCGCGATCTCGGACAGGATTTCCTTGGGATGGCCGTAATCCCAGCCCAGCCCCATCGCATTGGCGAGCAGCTGGGTCACTTCCCAGTCTTCGTACCCGTTGGCGGGGTCCATCACCCGGCGCACCGGCTGGATCCGCCGTTCGGCGTTGGTGAAGGTGCCGTTCTTTTCAAGGAACGTGCTGCCCGGCAGAAAGACGTGCGCGTAGTTCGCGGTCTCGTTCAGGAACAGGTCGTGGACGATGACGCAGTCCATCGCCTCCAGCCCCGCCGCGACGTGCTTCGTATCGGGGTCCGACTGAAGGATGTCTTCACCCTGGATGTAGATCGCGCGGAACGTACCGTCGCAGGCGGCGTCGAGCATGTTGTTGATGCGCAGGCCGGGTTCGGGGTCGAGCGTCACGCCCCAGTCCGCCTCGAACAGCGCGCGCGTCTCCGCGTCGGAGATATGGCGATAGCCCGACAGTTCGTGCGGGAAGCTGCCCATGTCGCAGGCGCCCTGCACGTTGTTCTGGCCGCGCAGCGGGTTCACGCCGACGCCGGGTCGACCGATGTTGCCGGTCGCCATGGCAAGGTTGGCGATGGCCATGACCGTGCTAGAACCCTGCGAGTGTTCGGTAACGCCAAGGCCGTAATAGATCGCTCCGTTCCCTCCGGTGGCGAACAAGCGCGCGGCGGCGCGCAGGTCCTCGGCGGGCACGCGGGTAACGGCCTCCAGCACTTCGGGCGAATGCTTCTCGTCGGCCACGAACCTCGCCCAGTCCTCGTAGGCATCGATTTCGCAGCGCTCCTGCACGAACTGCGTATCGACCAGCCCTTCGGTCACGATCACGTGCGCCATCGCGGTCAACACGGCGACGTTCGTGCCGGGTTGCAACGGCAGGTGATGCTGCGCCTGAATGTGGGGCGAGCGGACGAGGTCGATCCGGCGCGGGTCGATCACGATCAGCTTCGCGCCTTCACGCCCGTCCTCGCCGCGCAGCCGCCGCTTCATGCGGCTGGCGAAGACGGGGTGCGCATCGGTGGGATTGGCGCCGATGACGAGGATGACATCGCTGTGCTCGACGCTGTCGAAGTCCTGCGTGCCCGCGCTGGTGCCGAAAGTGGTTTTCAGGCCATAGCCAGTCGGCGAGTGACAAACCCGCGCGCAAGTATCGACGTTGTTCGACCCGAACCCGCCGCGCACCAGCTTCTGGACAAGGAAGGTCTCCTCGTTCGTGCAGCGGCTGGAGGTAATGCCGCCCAGCGCCCGCGCGCCGTGCTCGTCGCGAATGTCCTTGAGCCGACCGGCTGAATAGCTGATCGCCTCGGCCCAGCTGACCTCGCGCCAAGGTTCGTCGATCGAATCGCGGATCATCGGCGTGGTGATCCGGTCCTTGTGGTTGGCATAGCCCCATGCGAAGCGGCCCTTGACGCAGGAATGGCCGCGATTGGCCTTGCCGTCCTTCCACGGCACCATGCGGACCAGCTGCTCGCCGCGCATCTCGGCGCGGAACGTGCAGCCGACGCCGCAATAGGCACAAGTCGTGACGACCGAGCGTTCGGGCTTGCCGATCTCGATCACGCTCTTTTCCATCAGCGCGCTGGTCGGGCAGGCCTGCACGCAGGCGCCGCAGGATACGCATTCGCTGGACAGGAAATCGTCGCTGGCCGTGCCCGCGCTGATCTTGCTGGCAAAACCGCGTCCGTCGACCGTCAGCGCCAGCGTGCCCTGCACCTCGTCGCACGCCCGCACGCAGCGTGAACAGACGATGCACTTGTCTGCTTCGAACGCGAAATAGGGGTTCGACGTGTCGTCCGTCTGCCCCAGATGGTTCGCGCCGTCATAGCCGTAGCGAACATCGCGCAGGCCGACATCGGCGGCCGCGTCCTGCAGCTCGCAATCGTTGTTCGCGCTGCAGGTCAGGCAGTCGAGCGGATGGTCGGAGATATAGAGCTCCATCACCCCGCGCCGCAGTTTTTCCAGACGCGGGGTCTGCGTCTTGACCACCATGCCGTTGGTGACGGGCGTGGTGCAGGACGCCGGCGTGCCGCGCATCCCTTCGACTTCGACCAGACAGAGCCGGCAGGAACCGAAGCTTTTCACCATGTCTGTCGCGCACAACTTCGGGATGTCGCCGCCGATCCGGGCCGCAGCGCGCATCACGCTGGTGCCTTCGGGCACGGTTACTTCGCGCCCGTCGATGGTGAGCGTGACCGGCACGTCCGAGCGCGAGGCCGGGGTGCCGAAATCGGGCTGTTTCTGATAGCCCATCAGGCGTCTCCTTCAAGGGCAAGAATACCATGCGGATCGCCGAAGATCAGCGCGGAATCGCGGCGGGCCAAGGCGACGAGTGCAAGGCCCGACTGCGCGGCACGCTCGACGGCAAGGCTGGTCGGCGCGGATATCGTGACAAGCAACGGGCAACCCGCCCGCACGGTCTTTTCGACCAGTTCGAAGCTGCACCGCGCAGAGAGGAGCATGAAGCCTTCGCCCGCGTGCAGCCCCTGTCGCGCCATCGCGCCGATCAACTTGTCGAGCGCGTTGTGCCGCCCGACATCTTCGGCAGCGGCAAGGATCGACCCGTCGGACGCGCAAAAGGCGGCGGCGTGCATCGCGCCGGTTTCGCGGCCCATCGGCTGATGCGCGGACAGCCCGTCCAGCGCGGCGGCGATGGCATCGCGGGTAACGGTAAGCTGCGCCGAGACCGGCGGCAGGGGCCGCAAGACTTCGGCGATGTTGTCCATGCCGCACAGACCACAGCTCGATTCCGAGACGCGGGTGCGGGCGCGGGCAATCACCCGCTCCATGCTCTGATGCGGCAAGGCGATCCGCAGGATCCAGCCGCCGGGCAGTTCGTGCGGATCGATGGCCTCGATCTCGGTCACGCTTGCCACCAACCCTTCGGAGAGGGTGAAGCCGCGCGCATAGTCCTCAAGGTTTTCAGGCGTCGCCATCATCACGGCATAGCCCAGCCCGTTGTACTCGATGGCCACCGGCGCCTCGACCGGGACTGTGCGGTCCAGCCGGTCGTCGCCCGCCTCGGCCAAGCCAAGGCGGCGCGGGCGGGTGTCCATCGTGCCGATCATGCGGGCACGGCCTGTTTCGTCAGGCCGAAATCCTCCGGCCAATGGCGCAGCGCGGACAGCACGGGATAAGGCGTGAAGCCGCCCAGCGCGCAGAGCGAGCCGAACTTCATCGTCTCGCACAGGTCTTCCAGCAAGGCGACCTGATCTTCAAGGCTGCGATCCGCATCGCGCACATTGTGCATCTGGGGCAGCACTTCGACCGCGTCGGCCTTGCGACCGCCCGCCAGGATACGCTCGATGATCTCCATGCCCCGCACTGATCCGATGCGGCACGGCGTGCATTTGCCGCACGATTCCGCGGCGCAGAATTCCATGGCAAAGCGCGCCATCGCCGCCATGTCGGCACTGTCGTCGAAGACCACGATGCCGCCATGGCCGATCAGTGCATCGGCCCCTGCATATTCCTCGTACCCGAACGCGATGTCGAACTGGTCCGGGTGGAGATAGGCGCCCAGCGGCCCGCCGACCTGCACCGCCTTGACCGGTCGGCCCGATGCGGTCCCGCCGCCAATATCGTAAACCAACTCGCGCAAGGTCACACCAAACGCGGTTTCGTAGAGGCCGCCGTGCCTGACGTTGCCCGCGATCTGAATCGGCATCGTGCCTTTCGACCGGCCCAGGCCGAGCGCGTCGTAATGCGCCGCGCCGCCCTCTGCCAGTATATGCGGCACGGCGGCGAGCGTGAGGACATTGTTGACCACCGTCGGCTGCCCGAACAGCCCTGCAATGGCGGGCAGCGGCGGTTTCGCCCGCACTTCGCCGCGCTTGCCCTCAAGACTGTTGAGCAGCGAGGTTTCTTCGCCGCAAACGTATGCCCCGGCCCCAACCCGCACTTCCATGCGAAAAGGCGCGATACGCTCGGCGGCAAGGTCGATCGCCGCGTTCATCTTGGCGATGGCGTCGGGATATTCGCTGCGCAGGTAGACATAGCCCTGCCCCGCCCCGACGGCATGGGCGCAGATCGCCATGCCCTCGATCAGCGCGAAGGGATCGCCTTCCATCACCATCCGGTCGGCGAAAGTGCCGCTGTCGCCCTCGTCCGCGTTGCAGACGACGTACTTGCGGTCGCCGGGTGCCTTGGCGACGGTCTGCCACTTGATCCCGGCGGGGAACCCCGCACCGCCGCGACCGCGCAGGCCGGACTGGGCCATTTCGGCCAGCACCTGTTCGCTGCCGATGGCACGGGCGCGGTCCAGACCGGCCCAGCCGCCGCTATTCGCGTAATCGTCCAGGCTCAGCGGACGCGTCTTGCCCGCGCGGGCAAAAGTCAGGCGCTGTTGGCTGGCGATGAAGGGATGGACCGCGACCGGGCCGATGCACAAGTCGTCCGCGCCGCCCTCGGCAATTTCGGCCACGCGATCCGGCGTTACCGGCCCCCAGCCGACGCCGTTTACTTCGGCCAGCGGTTCCAGCCAATGCATGCCCCAGCTCGACACGCGCTCGACCGTCCAGCCCAGCTTTGCGAAAGCATCCGACACGCGGTCCGCCCCGCAGGCGCGGGCGACGGCGTCGTCGGAGATGCGAACCGTGCTCATGCCTCTTCCACCAGCTTGGCCAGCGCATCGGAATCCAGCCGCGCATGCAGGTCGTCACCGATCCGCGCGTTGGGGCCGACGCTGCACAGGCCGAGGCAATAGACCGTCTCGATCCGCACCCGGTCGCCCGCCGCATTTTCCGCGCCGCGCATCATCGCCTCTATCCCGCGCGCCTGACACGCCTCTGCCCGGCAGACCTGCACCACCGGGCGCGGGTCGGCCTTCGCCGTGAAATCGTGATAGAAGCTGACCACCCCGTGCACTTCGGCGCGGGTCAGGTTCAGCAGCTCTGCGATCCGCGTCTCGGTCGCCGCGTCAACGGCACCGATTTCCGCCTGCACGTCATGCAGGATCGGCAAAAGCGGGCCTTCCCGGTCGGCATGACGCAAAACGATGTCTTCGATCCGGTTCATGGGGTTTCGATCCGGTTCATAACGTCAGGCAGTCTGAACCTGCCGGGTCCAGTCCGCAAGGTTGTAGTGGTTCGAAACCCGCGCAATCAGTCCATCGGAAAATTCGAAGAACGCCCCGACGCGCAGCGCATATTGCTGGCCGGTCGCAGCCGGAAGCCCCTCGTCCGTTTCCAGATAACGCCCGGTCAGCTGAAATTCCGCCGCACCGCGCGATCCGTCTTCGCTGGCCATGAACACAGGATCGATCACCTGTTCGGCATAGCACCGGTTCATGTGCGACAGGAACGCGCGGAACGCATCCTTGCCGTGCCGCGGTTCGCCCTGACTGGGTTCGTGAACGACATCGTCGGACAGCAAGGCAAGCATGCCCTCCGCATCCTGCCGGTTGAACGCCGCGTAATAGGCGTTCAGCGTGTCTACGACGCTCACGCCTTCAGCCTTTCGGCATGCCATGCGACATGTTCGGGCAGGAAGGTCGAGATGAAGTAGTACGAGTGGTCGTACCCGTCCTGCATCCGGATCGTCGCGGTCATGCCCGCATCCGCCACCGCCTTTTCCAGCAGGTGCGTCTTTAACTGCTCTTCAAGGAAATTGTCCGCCCCGCCCTGATCGACCAGCAGGTCGGGCAGTCGCGCACCTTCGGCGATCAGCGCGCAGGCATCGTATTCCCGCCAAGCCGTGCGGTCGGTGCCGATATAGCCGCTCAGCGCCTTGTCGCCCCACGGGCATGCCAGCGGGCTGGCGATCGGCGCAAAGGCGCTGGTCGACTTGAACCTCCCCGGATTGCGCAAACTGATAGTCAGCGCCCCGTGCCCGCCCATCGAGTGGCCGGTGATCCCCTGCCGGTCCATGTCGACCGGAAAGTTCGCGGCGACGAGTTCAGGCAGATCGTTCTCGATATACGACCGCATCCTGAAGTTCTTCGCCCAGGGCTCTTGCGTCGCGTCGACGTAGAAGCCCGCGCCCTTGCCGAAGTCGTATCCTTCGTCATCGGGCACATCGTCACCGCGCGGGCTGGTGTCCGGCGCTACGAAGATGATCCCATGTTCGGCACAGGCCGCGCGGAATTCGCCCTTTTCCGTCACGTTGGCGTGGGTGCAGGTCAGGCCCGACAGATACCACAGCACCGGCAGCTTCGCCCCCGGTGCGTGATCGGGCACGAATACCGAAAAGGTCATCTCGGTGCCCGTTGCGGCAGAGGCGTGCTTGTACACCCCCTGCACGCCGCCGTGGGCCTTGTTGGTCGATACGGTTTCCATGGTCATTATGTGTCCAGAAATTTCAGCGCGCACAGCTTGTTGCCGTCGGGGTCGCGCAGATAGCCGAGGTAGATCTGCCCGCGCTCGCCACGGTCGCGCGGCCCCGGGGGATCTTCCACCGAG
Source organism: Croceicoccus naphthovorans (assembly GCF_001028705.1). Classification (NCBI taxonomy): domain Bacteria; kingdom Pseudomonadati; phylum Pseudomonadota; class Alphaproteobacteria; order Sphingomonadales; family Erythrobacteraceae; genus Croceicoccus; species Croceicoccus naphthovorans. The sequence continues at coordinate 1,986,627 of NZ_CP011770.1, forward strand.
GTGCCGCCATTGGCGATACCCGCTTCGTGCCATGCATTGCCCTGCTCAACGCTATCGACGCCGAAGCCGATGGTTACGCCGTTGCCTACTGTTGCGGGCTGACCGTCCAGCGGTTCGCCCACGATCAACATCGCGCCCTTGTGATGATAGAAATACCGGTTGCGGCCCGTGTCCTTCACGCCCGGCGATCCGCCTATCGATGCCATCAATGCGTCGTAGAACTTGCGGGCGCGCTCGACATCGTTGCTACCGAGGTGGACGTGACTGAACATGGATTCGCTTTCCTTTAGAATACGACGACCGACCGGATCGACTTGCCTTCGTGCATCAGGTCGAACGCGGTGTTGATCTCTTCAAGGCCCATGACGTGGGTGATCATCGGATCAATCTCGATCTTGCCGGTCATGTACATGTCGACGATCTTCGGCACGTCGGTGCGGCCCTTGGCCCCGCCGAACGCGGTGCCGCGCCAATTGCGACCGGTCACGAGCTGGAACGGGCGGGTGGCGATTTCCTTGCCCGCTTCGGCCACGCCGATGATGATGCTGGTGCCCCAGCCGCGGTGGCATGCTTCCAGTGCGGTGCGCATGACTTCGGTGTTGCCGGTGGCGTCGAAGGTATAGTCTGCGCCCCCGTCGGTCATCGCGACGATCCTGGCGACGGTGTCCTCTCGGCTCAGGCCCTTGGAATTGAGGAAATCGGTCATGCCGAACTTGCGGCCCCATTCTTCGCGATCAGGGTTGATGTCCACGCCGATGATCTTGTTCGCACCGGCCAGACGCGCACCCTGAATGACGTTCAGGCCGATCCCGCCAAGGCCGAAGACCACGACGTTGTCGCCAACCTGCACCTTGGCGGTGTTTGTCACCGCGCCGACGCCGGTCGTCACGCCGCAACCGATGTAGCAGCTGGTCTTGAACGGCGCGTCTTCGCGGATCTTGGCGACCGCGATTTCGGGCAGGACGGTGAAGTTCGAGAAGGTCGAGCACCCCATATAATGAAAGATCGTCTCGCCCTGTACGAAAAGCGGCTGGTGCCGTCGGGCATCAGGCCCTGACCCTGCGTGGCGCGGATCGCGGTGCACAGGTTGGTCTTGCCCGACAGGCACGACTTACACTGGCGGCATTCCGGGGTGTAGAGCGGGATGACGTGATCGTCGGGCTTTACGCTGGTGACGCCGGGGCCAACCTCACGCACGATGCCCGCGCCTTCGTGGCCGAGGATCGAGGGGAAGATGCCCTCGCTGTCCAGACCGTCCAGCGTATAGGCGTCGGTGTGGCAGATACCGGTCGCCATGATCTCGACCAGAACCTCGCCCTCCTTCGGCCCCTCAAGGTCGACTTCGACGATTTCGAGCGGCTTCTTGGCTTCAAACGCGACGGCGGCGCGGGTTTTCATGGGATTTGCTCCTGAGTGGGCCTGAAATTGATTGCCGCCCCTCTAGCAATTGCACTATCCGGTGATAAACGGCGTTTTTGGCAAAGCATTATCACCGAGAGGCAATAATAAATGATCGGAGGCTGGGACGGGATCGAGGAGTTCGTCGCCGTCGCGCGGGCAGGTTCGTTCACCGCCGGGGCCAAGGCCTTCGGCGCTTCTGTCACGCATATGAGCCGCGCCGTCGCCCGGCTGGAGGCGCGGCTGGAGACGCAGCTGTTCAACCGCACGACCCGCTCGCTCTATCTTACCGACACGGGGCGCATTTTTCTCGACCAATGCCAGCGGCTGGTGGACGAGCGCGAGGAAGCCATCGCGGGCATCGCATCGCAGGGCGAGCCGCGCGGGGCCTTGCGGCTAACCTGCTCCTATGCCTTGGGCGAGCAATTCGTCGCGCCGCTGGTCCGCGAATTCGCGCAGGAGAACCCCGGCTTGTCGGTGACGCTCGACCTCGACAACGATGTCGTCGATATCGTCAGCCGGGGCTACGACCTTGCCGTTCGCACCGGCCACCTTGAAGATTCGCGCCTGATCGCTACCCGCGTCGCACAGCGCGAACTCGTCACCGTCGCTTCGCGCCACTACCTGTCCGAACATGGCGAACCGCGAGAGATCGCGGAACTGACCGCGCACGACTGCCTCGTCGGATCGGCCTCGCAATGGCATTTCCGCCGGGGCCAGACGTTCCGCCCGCATGGCCGTTGGCATTGCAACAGCGGGACCACGGTGGTCGAGGCCTGCCTTGCCGGAATGGGCGTGTGCCAGTTGCCCGCCTTCTACGTGCGCGAACACATCGCCGCCGGTCGCTTGCAGGAAGTGCTGGAGGACGAGCGGCCAGAGGACGAGCCGATCTGGGCGATCTATCCCACCCGCCGCCACCTTTCGCCCAAGATCAGCGGCATGGTCGCCCTGTTGCGCAGCGGGTTGCAGGCGCGGCTGGACGCGGCGAAGAGCCGCTACGCCTGAAGATCGCGCAGCCAGTACTGCATCGCCTTCTCGGTCTCACCCGCTTCGCGGTGATCCTTCCACGCCAGCCACGTGATCAGCCCCGGAACCGGCGCATAGCCCCGCCCTCGCCAGAACGCGTCGAGCGGGCGATAGCCCTCTGGCCGGTCGGGATGACCCTCAGGCCGGATTACGGCGGCAAAACAGGTCGTCTTCGCGCCCCATTCGCGCGCCCGTGCCTCGCGGTGGTCGAAGAAGGCATGGCCGATCCCCTGCCCGCGATATCCGGGCAGCAACACGCTTTCCCCGAAATAGAACATCGTCGCGGTATCCAGTCCGCGTTCCTCGAAAGGCCGCCGAAACTCCGCCTTTTGCGACGGCATCGGCGAAGCGGTCGCCGCGCCGACGATCCGGTCCCCATCGAACGCCGCGACCATGACCGACCCCGGCTCGGACACGAATTCGCGCAGGTACTCCGCCTCGTAAGCAGGGTCGCCGTCATAGAGATAGGGAAAGGCCGCGAACACCGCGATGCGCAGCGCGGCCAGATCGTCGGTCGCCGCCGCGATCTCCGGTCCCGTCAGTGCCCTTATCTCGACCATGTTCGCCCTTATGCCATTGCGCGCGACAGATAGGGCACGACGCGCCGTCGCCAAGATTTTATTTTCCTACACCCCGCCCGATCTGGCCTTGGCAGTTGCCCCCTATGCCTCAGGAGCCCGCCCCTATGCCCGTTCTCGATTCGCTGATCGTTCCCATCACCCGCATTATCGACAAGGTCATCCCCGACCGCGAAGCACGCGAAAAGGCCAAGCTGGAACTGCTGAAACTGCAAGGCTCGCAAGAGATGGAGATGGTGGAGGCCCGCCTGTCCGCCATCGTCGCCGAAGCCAATTCGAAAGACCCGTGGACCAGCCGCGCCCGTCCGGCATTTCTCTATGTGATGTATGCGCTGGTCCTGTTCGCGATCCCGATGGGCCTGATCGCGGCGTTCAATCCGCAGACCGCCGTCGCCATTGCCGATGGCATGACGCGCTATCTCAACGGCTTGCCCGAACCGCTCTACGCCCTCTTCGGCACCGGCTATCTCGGCTATACCGTCGCCCGCCAGTGGGGAAAGGTTAAGGGAGTGGATCGGTAAGCCTTCCCTACCTTGCGGGGCAAATTGCCCATGCGCCCCCTTGCGATTGGCTGCGGACACGCGTAGCGCCCAGCCAATCGCAAACCGCACAGACGGGGAAACATGGGCGACACCAAGCCTTCCGCAAGCGCCGGCGCACGCCGCTCCGGCATGAATGTTGACAGCACGCTCGTCCGCGAGCTTGCCGAATTGCTGGCCGAAACGGGTCTGACAGAGATCGAGGTCGAAGACGGCGATCGCAAGATCAAGGTCTCGCGCGCGGCTACCATGGCTGCCGCGCCGATCGCGATGCATGCGCCCGCCGCTCTGGCTGCGCCTGCCCCCCCGGCTGCGCCCGCCGCCGAAGCCGCGCCTGCCGCCGCTCCGGTCGATGCGGTGAAGTCGCCGATGGTCGGCACCGCATATCTCTCGCCCGAACCCGGCGCGGCCAACTTCGTCGAAGTCGGCAAGGCGGTGAAGGCGGGTGAGACGCTGCTGATCGTAGAGGCGATGAAGGTGATGAACGCCATCCCCGCGCCCAAGGCCGGCACGATCAGCAAGATCCTTGTCGGGAACGCCGAACCGGTCGAATTCGACCAGCCTCTCGTCGTCATCGACTAAGCAGGGGCGAAGACATGGCCATTACCCGGATCCTGATCGCCAACCGCGGCGAGATCGCGCTGCGCGTCCACCGCGCCGCGCACGAGATGGGGATCGAGACGGTCGCGGTTCACTCGACCGCGGATGCCGATGCAATGCACGTGCGCCTGGCCGATCAGGCCGTGTGCATCGGCCCGCCTGCGGCTGCCGACAGTTATCTCAACATGGCGGCGATCATCTCCGCCGCAGAGATCACCGGGGCAGACGCGGTGCATCCGGGCTATGGCTTCCTGTCGGAAAACGCCAAGTTCGCAGAAATCGTCGAGGCGCACGGGCTGAAATGGATCGGGCCGAAGCCTGAACATATCCGCACCATGGGCGACAAGATCGCGGCCAAGGAAACGGCGGGCGCACTGGGCCTGCCGCTGGTGCCGGGGTCCGACGGCGCGGTTTCCGAAGTGGAAGAAGCGCGCAAGATCGCGGCCGAGATCGGCTATCCGGTCATCATCAAGGCGGCCAGCGGCGGCGGTGGTCGCGGCATGAAGGTGTGCGAGGGCGAAGACACCCTCGAAACGCTGATGAAGCAGGCCGGAAGCGAAGCGAAAGCCGCGTTTGGCGATGCCACGGTCTATATCGAGAAATACCTCGGCAATCCGCGCCATATCGAATTTCAGGTGTTTGGCGACGGTGAAGGCAACGCGATCCATCTGGGTGAGCGCGACTGCTCGCTGCAGCGCCGCCACCAGAAGGTTCTGGAAGAAGCGCCCTCCCCCGTCATCGGCAATGCCGAGCGCGAGCGGATGGGCAGCATCTGCGCCAAGGCGATGGCCGAAATGGGCTATCGCGGTGCGGGGACGATCGAGTTCCTGTGGGAAAACGGAGAGTTCTACTTCATCGAGATGAACACCCGTTTGCAGGTGGAGCATCCGGTGACAGAGGCGATCACCGGCGTCGACCTTGTCCGTGAACAAATTCGGATCGCCGACGGCAAACCGCTCTCGGTGCGTCAGGAAGAACTGCACTTCACCGGCCACGCCATCGAGTGTCGGATCAATGCGGAAAACGCGTTCACCTTCGCGCCGAGCCCGGGCCTGGTGACAAGCTATCACGCGGCAGGCGGCATGCACGTGCGCGTCGATTCCGGCCTCTATGCCGGGTACCGCATCCCGCCGTACTACGATTCGATGATCGCCAAGCTGATCGTTTATGGCCGCACGCGCGAAGGCTGCATCATGCGGTTGAAGCGCGCGCTGGAAGAAATGGTTGTCGAAGGCGTTCAGACTTCGATCCCGCTGCATCAGGAACTGATCCGGCAGAACGACGTGCTGAACGGCGACTATTCGATCAAGTGGCTCGAGGAGTGGCTGGCCAAGCGCGAGGTCTGACCCGCGCTCAGCTTAGCACCGACGCTTCCGAAACGAGGATAATCTCGCACGCGCCCGCGCCCTGATCGGTGCGGGTGCGCGATGTTTTCCAGCGCCCGCCATCGGGCGCGAAAATATCGACCAGGTGCCCGCGCAGCCGCACGACATCGCCACGCCCGATCCCGTCGATCGCATCGGCAACGTCGTCGTTGGCGGGGACAAGGTGCCAGTTGGCGGAATGCTTGCCGAACCGCCGCACGCGCGGGTCCTGCCACGCCTCCGGCCCGGCGCGCCAGTAATAGAACCGGCCCGACTGGCGGATCGAAATACGCCCATGAACATCGGCCCGCGCGCCCTCTCCCCACGCCACGGCCAGATCGGTCGGCGCATATTCGGCGAAATCATCCGCGATCCAACCGTCGTAGTCTGCACGTGCCAGTACCAGCACATCGGCCTGAAACGTCGCCACCTTGCGGATACCGCGCACGTCGGTCGCCACCTCTGACATCATCGATTGCTGCGGCGTGCCGACATGGGGATCGCGCGACTCCGCGTTACAGGCGGCCAGCGTCAAGAACGACAGGAAAGCCAGTCGCCGCAAAGACACCATGTGTCACCCCAGGGGCACGCCCGGCAGGTTCTTGGCGTTGCGGATGACAAGACTGGTCTTCACGCTGGCGACATTTGGCGCGGGCGTCAGGTGGCTGGTCAGGAATTCCTGAAAGCTTTGCAGGTCCTTGCTCACGATTTTCAGGATAAAGTCGATCTCACCGTTCAGCATGTGACATTCGCGCACTTCCGGCAGGGTCGCGACATGCTCTTCGAAGGCGCGCAGCGATTCCTCGGCCTGGCTCTTCAGGCTGACCATGGCGAAGACGGTGATCGTAAATCCCAGCGTCGCGGGGTCGAGATCGGCGTGATAGCCACGGATCGCACCGCTTTCCTCCAGCGCGCGGACCCGTCGCAGGCACGGCGGCGCGGTCAGGCCGACGCGGCCCGCCAATTCGACATTCGTGATCCGCCCCTCTTCCTGCAATTCGGACAGAAGCCGGCGGTCTATCTCGTCAAATTCCATCGCATGCACCTTCAAGCAAAACGACCGGTCGCGCCCGCGAAGCACGATCAGCGAAACTAAACTGCCCCAGCGTAGTCTCGACAGGCATTTTAATGGCCGTGTCGAGCAATTTTGTAACTATGCCGACCACTGTCCCTTTTTGCAACGCGTTCCGCAGGGGCTTTGCGCAAACTTAACCCCGCGTTTACCGAAGCTGCGGGACGGAATCACGGCTGCAAGAGACCCCTTGATCGCGCGGCTGCCGTCCCAACCGGGGGTTTGATGACACTGGACGATCGCTTGCGTACTGTGCTCGAAGTCGCTGCCGACAGCGATGGTTCGGCGCGCGCGCAATATCGTCAACTGGTCGACTTGCTTGGCAGCGGCAAGACCGTTGCCGACGGCTCTCTGATCGCCGCCGCGTTCCTTCGGCTGGGCGCACTGGCGCGCCGCATCCCGGCCGGCGAACGCGCGGCGATCCTTGCCGATCCGGCCCTGCGCCTTCGCTCCCCACCGCTTGTGGCCCAACTGTGCGAGGGCGAGCAGCCAGTGGCCGACGCCGCCATCGATGCCGCCGATCTAGACGAAGACGGCTGGACGGTGCTGACCAGCGTGCTGGACGACAGGTTGCAGGCGCGTGTGCGCAATGCCCGGTTGAAGGGCCGTGCGCGCCAGGGAGAGAACAAGCCGCCACTCCTGATGCAGCGCACCGCGCACCGAAGCTCGATCCTCGACGACCTGACGCCAAGCGCGCCGATGCCCAGCCGCCTGCCCAAGGCCGAGCCTGCCCAACCGAAAACGCCAGAGTTGCACGACATTTCCGACATCGTCGCGCGCATCGAACGCTTTCGCCTGAAACGCCGCGAACAGGCAGTAGACGAGGCATTGGGCAAACCGCGCGAGGAAGAGCCACTGGAACTGACCGACGCGATCGAGCCGGAGGCCGCCGCTCCGCCGATCGCCGCGCGCGAAGTGGACTGCATGATTTCGCCAGAGGGCCGGATCAACTGGGCCGACCGCCTCGCCCCGATGCTATCGGGCCTGATCCTCTCGGCATCCGGCGACGCCGCCGCGCGTCTGGACGAGGCGACTGCCACGGCACTGCGCCGCCAACAGGCCGTGCGCGGCGGCAAGGTCACGATTGCCGCATCCCCGGTCATATCGGGCGAATGGCGGCTTGATGCCGCGCCCAATTTCGATCCGGTGGGCCGCTTCCTTGGCCACCATGCCCGTCTGACCCGCAGGCTGGACACAGAGACCGACGCACGCGGCACGCTGGTGCGACAGGCGCTGCATGAACTGCGCACGCCGATAAACGCGTTGCAGGGTTTTTCGGAGATCATTCAGCAGCAGCTGTTCGGCCCCGTTCCGCACCAATACCGCGCACTGGCCGCCGGGATCGCGGGCGAGACGGCTGCGCTGCTGGCCGGATTGGACGAGGTGGACCGGCTGGTCCGGCTGCGGCTGGGCAATCGCAAGTTGGCGGAGGGTGAGACCGCGCTTGGTCCCCTCGTTGCCTCGCTGGCCGAACAGGTCCGCCCAATGCTGGGATCGCGCGGCGCGCTTCTGGTCGGGCAGTGGGCCGATCCCGATGTCGTCGTCTCTGTCGCCCGCGCGGAACTGGAACGCAGCTTCTGGCGCGTCCTCGCCGTCGCGGCGGCGGCAGCTGGCGACGGAGATCGCGTGGCGATGGGCCTGACCGCGCAGGACGACCGCGCAACGCTGTCGATTTCGCTTCCCGCTGCGCTGGCGGCGATGGACGACGAAGCGCTCTACGGTGCCTCGGCCAAGGACGAACGGTCGCTGGCCGTCGGTCTGCTCGGTCGCGGCTTCGCCTTGCGGCTGGCGGCGGCAGAGGCCCGCGCGGCTGGCGGCTCGCTGGAACGGCAAGACGATGCGCTGATCTTTACGCTGCCCTGCCACAATGCAGAGGCCGAATCTCACAGCGAAGTAGCGGCCTGACACCTCCGATCCGCACAATCGCTTGCCATGCCGCCCAGCCTTGGCTAGGCGCGCTTGCCACGGGCCTGTAGCTCAGCGGTTAGAGCTGGCCGCTCATAACGGCTAGGTCGCGGGTTCGAATCCTGCCGGGCCCACCGTGATAGTTTTTCCGAACCTGAAATCAGGAACGGAACGAAAGGGTCGGGGAGTAGCGCAGCCCGGTAGCGCGCCTGCTTTGGGAGCAGGATGTCGCAGGTTCGAATCCTGTCTCCCCGACCAATTCTTTCAATGACTTAGTCGGCAAATAGCGCGCGGCTACGGGCCACGGGTAGGCATCAAGTGCGGTCTGCCAAGACCCACCACCTTGGTCTACGGCAGTCGCCTTGGGGCGTAGCCGATGTTCGCTTCGAAAAATCAGAAGCGGCCCGGCGATCGCTTACGCCTCGAAATGCCCGATGCGTCACCGATCTTTCAAAACCAGAACCGCACGCCGACAACGTAGTTCGTCACGCTCGGGTCTTCGCCCGCAATGCGGGCATAGTCCGCGCTTTGGTCCAATTTCCATTCCTGTTCGATGCCAACATAGGGAGCGAACTCGCGCGCAAATTCATAGCGCAGCCGCAATCCCAGTTCGATCGAATCGAGACCAGCCCCAATCCCCAGCTCCGGGACATCTTGCGCAGACAGGCTCAGTTCGGCGCGCGGCTGCAGGATGAGGCGCTGGGTGACGCGTTGGTCCAGCTCGGCCTCGATCCGCGCGGTCAGGTCGCCTTTGGTCGAGAGGAATGCAGCCGCGTCAACCTCGAACATGTAAGGCGCCAGACCCTGTACGCCGATGGCGGCATGCGTGCGCCTGGGGCCGGTCAAATCCTGCCGGACACCGGCCTGCAAGTCCCACCAAGGCCCGATCGCATGGCTCCACATGGCCTGGATTTCGGCGGACTCGGGGCTTTCGCCGAACGTGCCCTCGCCCTCGCTCTTGAACCAGAACTTGTCGAGGTCGCCGCCGTAATAGCCCTGTACGTCCCACAAGTAGCCATCGCCGCCTTCCCGCACGCGATATTCGGCGCGGTCGCCTTGGAACCAGAACACGGTCATCCCGCCATTCTCTTTACGCAGAGCGCTACGCGAGGCTCGCATGGCTTCGGCGCCCCAGATCGCGTCGGCGGCGCGTGGCGGTCCCGATCCCGCCGAAGCGGGAGGCGGACCTTGCGGAATTGGCGTCATGTCCATCGCGCCATGATCCATGGTACCGTGATCCTTGGTACGGTGATCCATGGACGCTTCTTCATGCGATTGCATACTTTCGTGGCCCATCGCGGAATGGTCCATGTCTTCCATGGCGGATTGGTCCATCCCGTGCATCTGGCCATGATCCATCGCCGAATGGTCCATCACGGAATGGTCCATGCCGGAGTGGTCCATGCCGGAATGGCCATCAGTCCGATCGGCGGGGACGGGTTCGGCCGGTTGCGCCGCCGGCGCGCAAGCCCCCTCGGCTACCGGATGGCCCATGGCACGATGACGCGCGGCCTCCGCCTCGCATTCGGTCTGGGCGGATGGTTGCGCGTCAGGCATTGCGTGGCCCGAATGATCCTGCGCGACAGCGGGGGTGGCAGTGCCCACAAGGAGCATGAAGGCGAGCCAGCGCATCAGTCTTCTCCCACCCGCTTGACATCGCCCTGATTGCCCCGTGGCGCGACAGTCACGATCTGAAACATGCCCGAATGCATGTGATAGAGCAGGTGACAGTGGAAGGCCCAGTCGCCCTCCTCATCGGCGGTAAGGTCGAACATGGCACTGCCGCCGGGCTGCACGATCACGGTATGCTTCTGCGGCTGCCGATCGGCGGGCGCGCCGTTGACCAATTCGAAAAAGTGCCCGTGCAAATGGATCGGGTGCGCCATCATCGTATCGTTGACCAGCTTCACGCGCACCCGCTCGTTGTAGGCGAAGCGGATCGGATCATCGCTTACGGCGGTAAACTTCTTGCCGTCGAACGACCACATATAGCGTTCCATGTTGCCGGTCAGATGGATTTCCATCTGCCGGGTCGGGCGGCGCAAATCGTCATTCGGTGCAAGCGCGACCAGATCTTTGTAGGTCAGGACCCTGTGAGCAACCTTGTCGAGGCCAAGTCCGGGATCCCCCATGCGATCGACCGGGTTCATCGATACCATGTCGATGCCGGGGCCGACCTTTACGTCCGGCGGTAGCAGGGACGTATCACGCATGTTCATGCCGCCCATGTCCATTCCGCCCGTCGTTTCAGAGGCCGCGCCATGCGAAGGCATGTCATGGCCCATGGCGGAATGATCCATCCCGGTCATGCCATCTCCCCCGTGGTTCATACCCATGTCGGCCATGGTCAGAAGCGGCGGATCGCGCAGCGCGGGAACCGCTGCACGCGCACCGGGTCGCGAAGCAAGTGTCGCCACCGCCATGCCGGACCGGTCCATGCTCTCGGCAACAATCGTCCGGGCTTCGCCGGTCGGCTCGACGACGATATCGTAGGTTTCCGCCGTGCCGATCTGAAATTCCTCGACTTCGACCGGGCGCACGTTCTGGCCGTCGGCGGCGACGACCCAGAACTTCGCTCCGGGAATGCGGACGTTGAAGAAGGTCATCCCGCTGCCGTTGATCACGCGCAGCCGCACTCGTTCGCCGGGATTGAACAGGAACTCCAAGCCCTCTTCCGGCCCCCGTCCGTTGGCAAGATAGGTGTATGTCGAACCGGTCACATCCAAGATGTCGGTGGCCATCATCCGCATGCGTGCCCACATGCGCCGATCCTCGCCCGACAACGGATAATCGTCGGTCCAGGTATTCTGCTGGCGATTGAAGTAGCCTTCGCCCTTCTTGAGCTTGTCCAAGATCGTGTGCGGATGGAGCGGGGTGAACTCGCTCAGCAGCAGGACGTAATCCCGATCAACCTGTACAGGATCGGTTCCTGCCGGTTCGACCACGATGGGCCCATAATGGCCCGCCTGCTCCTGCAGTCCCGAATGGCTATGCCACCAGTAAGTGCCGTGCTGGCGTAGCGCGGGAATGTCGTAGACGAAGGTCTCGCCCGGCTTGATCCCGGCGAAGCTAACGCCCGGAACGCCATCGAACTGGAATGGCAGCAGCAGCCCGTGCCAATGGATAGAGCTGTCTTCGTCAAGCGTGTTCGTGACCGCCAGACGAACCGGCTGACCTTCGCGCAAGCGCACGAGCGGCCCCGGCACGCTGCCGTTGACGGCAACCGCGTGCCCGCGGCGCCCCTGAACGACACGCGATCCTTCGCCGATTGTCAGCGCGATGTCGCGGCCAGAGACCTCGTCAAAGCCCGGTCGGATCGATTCGCTGTGCAGATCGGCGCCGCGAGCCCAGGCGGGCATGGCCATGGCGCCCGCACCAAGCGCCCCGGCTCCTAGCAATCGGCGACGTGAAACCAGCAATTCGGACATGGAACTTGAAACTCCTCTGCTCCTTGTCTTTAATACCCCCAAGGAGTATTGCAAGATACCCCTTGGGGTATTTTTTAGCAGACGGAGTTCCAAAGCGTGTCAGCAACCAATGGCCGCATCGTCAACCGCCTTCGCAGGATCGAGGGGCAGGTGCGCGGAGTAGCGCAGATGATCGAGAATGATCGTTACTGCATCGACGTGCTGAATCAGGTCCAGGCGATCAAGGCTGCTCTTGGCAGGGCGGAAAGCGAAATACTCAAACGCCATGCGGCCTGCTGCGTGGCAGAGGCCATCGCCAGCGGCGATGCCGAAGAGCAAAAACAGAAGTTTGGCGAACTGGTCGACCTGTTCGAGAAGGCCAAGCGCTGAAATCCATCCTGCACGCCGGCCAAAACGACTTGCGGAAGAATTGCTATACCGTGCGGAGGCGCGCCGCATTGCAGCAACGCCCTGCCCCGCGGCTCTGGACCTTTCGAGTGTTCGTCCCCAAGTAGCCGCGCGAACACACACAGGAGCGACCCGACGTGAACAAATTCCTTCCCGCCGTTGCCAGCATCGCGCTGGCCGCCTCGCTTGCCGCGTGCAGCGGTTCCGAAGAGCCTGCGGGCGAAGCCACCGCCGAACCCGTTGCCGAAGAGACCGCCAGCGAACTGGGCACCGCCGAACTGAAGGACGCCGAGGGCAATGTCGTCGGCGTGGCGATGGTCACGGGCACGGACGGTGCGTTGAACGTCAAGATCGACGTCGACGGCCTGCCCGCCGGAACGCACGGCGCGCACATCCACACCACCGGCGATTGCTCTGCAGCGGACTTCACCAGCGCCGGCGGCCACTGGAATCCCACCGAAGCCAACCACGGCACCGAAAGCGAAGCGCCCAACCCGCATGCGGGCGACACCGGCAATATCGAGATAGACGAGAATGGCGCGGGCACGCTGTCCAACACGTCGACCGGCACTTGGGCCGGGCTGTTCGACACCGACGGTTCCGCCTTCGTCATCCACGCCGACGCGGACGACATGAAGAGCCAGCCTTCGGGCAATGCAGGCGCGCGGATCGCCTGCGGGGTCTTCGTAAAGGGCTGATTCTTCGCCGGGGGGATTGCCCTCGAGCCCGAAAATTGCGCCGCCCGATCCTGTCCGGGGTCGGGCGGTTTGCTATTGGGTTGCCCGTTCGGCGCATAACCCCTATCTGCGCGGCAACTTTCCGACACAGACGAATCCTCGCCCCAAAGGACGATACATGGCCGCCCAGTACGCATACGTCATGAAGAACATGACGAAGACCTTCCCCGGCGCGAACAAGCCGGTGCTGAACAACATCAACCTGCAATTCTATCAGGGCGCGAAGATCGGCATCGTCGGCCCCAACGGCGCGGGTAAGTCCACGCTGATCAAGATCATGGCGGGAATCGACAAGGACATCACCGGCGAGGCTTGGGCCGGTGAGAACATCACCGTCGGATACCTTGAGCAGGAGCCGGAGCTGGACGAGAGCAAGACCGTCCTGGAAAACGTGAAGGACGGCGCGCGCGAGACCGCCGACATGGTCGAACGCTTCAACCAGATCGGCATGGAAATGGCCGAGGAAGACGCCGATTTCGACGCGCTGGGCGCGGAAATGGCTGAACTGCAGGACAAGATTGACGCGGTCGACGGCTGGACGCTGGACAACCAGCTGGAAATCGCGATGGAGGCCCTGCGCTGCCCGCCGGGCGACTGGCCGGTCACCGACTTGTCGGGCGGTGAAAAGCGCCGCGTGGCGCTCACCCGCCTGCTCATTCAAAAGCCCTCGATCCTGCTGCTGGACGAACCGACCAACCACCTTGACGCGGAATCCGTGCAGTGGCTTGAAAACCACCTGAAGGAATACGCGGGCGCGGTCCTGATGATCACCCACGATCGCTACTTCCTCGACAATGTCGTCGAATGGATTCTCGAACTCGATCGCGGGTCTTACTATCCCTACGAAGGCAACTACTCGACCTACCTCGAAAAGAAGGCCAAGCGGCTGGAGCAGGAAAACCGCGAGGAATCGGGCCGCCAGAAGGCGCTGTCCCGCGAGCTTGAATGGATCCGCCAGACGCCGGCCGCGCGCCAGACCAAGTCCAAGGCACGTATCCGCAAGTTCGAGGAACTGCAGGAGGCGCAGTCCGGCCGCAAGCCCGGCAAGGCGCAGATCGTCATCCAGGTCCCGGAACGCCTTGGCGGCAAGGTGATCGAGGCCAAGAACATCTCCAAGGCCTATGGCGACAAGCTGTTGTTCGAGGACCTGTCGTTCATGCTGCCCCCCGGCGGCATCGTCGGCGTCATCGGCCCGAACGGCGCGGGCAAGTCCACGCTGTTCAAGATCCTGACCGGCAAGGAAGAGCCCGACAGCGGCAAGGTCGAGATTGGTGAGACCGTGCACCTTGGCTATGTCGACCAGAGCCGCGACCACCTGAACCCCAAGCACAATGTCTGGGAAGAGATTTCCGACGGGCTCGACTACATGAAGGTCAACGGCCACGACGTGTCGACCCGTGCCTATGTCGGCGCGTTCAATTTCAAGGGCAGTGACCAGCAGAAGAACGTCGGCAAGCTTTCCGGCGGTGAACGCAACCGCGTCCACATGGCCAAGATGCTGAAAGAAGGTGGCAACGTCCTCCTGCTCGACGAACCGACCAACGACCTCGACGTGGAAACGCTGGGTGCGCTGGAAGAGGCGATCGAGAATTTCGCCGGTTGCGCCGTGGTCATCAGCCACGACCGCTTCTTCCTCGACCGTCTGGCAACCCACATTCTTGCGTTTGAGGGCAACAGCCACGTCGAATGGTTCGAAGGCAACTTCGAAGCTTACGAGGAAGACAAGCGCCGCCGCCTTGGCGATGCAGCCGACCGTCCGACGGCACTGGCCTACAAGAAACTGACACGATAACCGCAAATCATCGCCGTTCATGTAAACTATCCGAAACATGAACGGCGGTCTGCGGGCCGGTTCAGGACCGCGACAGACGGTTACTTCTAAATACTCTTCATGCGACCGACGACGCGCATCCGGTGCGTCATCCCTGTGGAGAGTATTCAATGTTTCGGATCACAAATTTGAAAGCGGCGACGGGGGCCTTGCTGGCCACGTCGATGCTCGCAGGTGCACCGGTTGCCCAAGCCGCCGACATCGCACCGCAAAGCAGCGTGCGCGCCGACGGGACCGCTCAATTGGCGGATCGTGGCGACCGTGAAAACCGTGGCAATCGCGGCACCCGAAGCCAGCGTTCGGAAAGCCGTTCCGACCGTGGCGACCGCATCCGCCCCACCCGCTCGGCCAATAACGACAGCCAACGTTCCAGCCGTTCCGACGAGAGGTCGGGCCGCGACTGGAACCGGTCTGACCGGCGCAGCGAAACCGCGCAGGCCCGCAACTATGGCCAACGTGGCGATGCACAGCGCAACGCGCAGCGTCAGCCCAGCGTGCGCGAAACGTGGGAGCGTGGCACGCGCGAGATAGAGCGCAACCGCACGTATTCCAGCAACGACCGCAATCGCACCTATTCCGGCCGCGACCGCAATGACGGTCCGCGCGACTGGAGCCGGGACCGCGACGGCTGGCGCGACCGCGACGGCAACCGCACCTCATACCGTGGCGACCGCGATCGTGATCGCGACTATCGCGGACGCGACGGCTATCGCGATCGGGATCGGGATGGCCACCGGTGGGATCGCCGCTGGCGCGACAATCACCGCTACGACTGGCACCGCTATCGCGCCAGCAACCGCAACCTCTATCGCGTGGGCCGGTATTACTCGCCCTATCGCAGCTACAACTATCGCCGGTTGAGCATCGGGTTCACGCTGGGCTCGCTGTTCTACAGCTCGCGGTACTGGATCAGCGATCCGTGGCGCTATCGCCTGCCCGAAGTCTACGGCCCCTACCGCTGGGTCCGCTATTACGACGACGTGCTGCTGGTCGATATGTACAGCGGCGAAGTGGTCGACGTGATCTACGACTTCTTCTGGTAAGGTCAGGGTCGCAGACCTTAGCCGGAAGAGACGGCCCCTCGGATTTCGATCCGTGGGGCCGTTTTCGTATCAGAGATGGGGCCGGTCAGCGCTTTCCAAGCCCCGGGATCATCCGGCCCAGCTCGCCATCCTTATCGATGAAGTGATGCTTCAATGCGCCAAGGATATGCAGCGCCACAAGGATCAGCATCGGCGTCCACAGCGCCTTGTGAATGCCGATCACCCACTTGCCCGCATCGGGATCGTTCGCCACGGGCAGCGCGGGCACCTGGAACAGCCCGAACATGTCTACCCCGTACCCGAAGGACGAACTGGCGATCCAGCCCAGCAAGGGAATCGCGATCAGCAGGATATAGAAAAGCGCATGCACGGTCTTGGCCAGCATGCGTTCCCACGTCGCCATGTCGGTGCGCAGCGCCGGGGGCGGGTTCACCAGACGCCAGACGATACGCAGCACGGTAAGAACCAGCACCGTGATGCCCAGCGCCTTGTGCGGGTTCATATAGGCAGCGGCGGCGGGCCCCTCCAGATGCTCTGCCGCTCCGGCCAGCCGCCAGTTGACGATAATCGCGATTGCGATCAGCCAGTGCAGGATTATCGCCACAGTAGAGTAGCGCGCCTACGAAGTGTTGATTGTTGCCATGTCGCTGTGCTTAGCCTTCGTCACGATGCCCCGGGCGAAATGATTAACCCGACTTTTCCATTCCACCAAACCGCACGATGAAAATGGCCAAGACCGGACGAACCGACAAACAGAACCAGCTGGAAATCGCCGCGATGAACACGGCGGTGCTGAACCGACTGCATGCCGACGATACGGTGCAGGTGCTTTGCGACGATGGGCTGCAATTGTTCGGCGTGCCCGAATTCTTTTCGCCAGAGGAATGTCAGCGCCTGATGGAGCGGATCGATTCGGTCGCCCGCCCTTCACCCACCTTCGATGTCGATTACGGCAAGGGCGCGCGCACCAGCTATTCGGGCGATCTCGACGCGGCCGATCCCTTCGTGCGGATGCTGCACCGACGGATGGACGACCTGATCGGGGTGGAGGAAAACTGGGGCGAGACGATGCAGGGCCAGCGCTATGCCGTGGGCCAGCAGTTCAAGGCGCATCACGACTGGTTCGACACCAGCCAGAAATACTGGACCGGCGAAGTCGCGATGGGCGGCCAGCGGGCGTGGACGCTGATGGTCTATCTGAACGATGTGGAGGCCGGCGGCGCGACCGAATTTCCCAAGGCACAGATCGCGGTACCGCCGCAGCAGGGGACGCTGATCGCGTGGAGCAATGCGAACGCCGACGGCAAGGTCAACATGGACACGCTGCACGCCGGAACGCCGGTGGTGGCGGGGACGAAATACGTGGTGACGCGCTGGTACCGCGCGCGGCCTTGGTACTAGGGCAACGCTAGCGGACGCTGTCTTCCAGCGCGTGCATATCCTCGTCGCTCAGCCCGAAGTGATGGCCTATTTCATGCACCACGACGTGGGTGATCAACGCCTCCAGTGTCACGCCCGTTTCGCACCATTCCGCCAATAGCGGCTGGCGATAGAGCGTGACGCGCGGCGGCATGCTGGCGCTGTCCCACACCGATTGTTCGGTCAGTGGCTGACCGTGGTAGAGGCCGGTCAGGTCCCACTCGTTCTCGATGCCCATCGCCGCCAGGGTTTCGGCATCGGCGAAGTCCTCCACCGCGATCACGATGTCCTCAAGATGCTGCGCAAAAGGCGTGGGCAGGCGCGTCAGCGCGGCGCGGGCCAGTCGTTCGAAATCCGCGATGCCGGGCGCGCCACCGATCGGCCCGGCGTTCATCGATCAGGCCTGCTTCGCTTCGGTGCGCATCAGCGCCTTGGCAATCAGGCGGCGGGTGTTTTTCACACCGTACAGCGCGATGAAACTGCCCATGCGCGGCCCCTGGCTCGATCCCAAAAGCGTTTCGTAAAGCGCCCGGAACCAGTCGCGCAGGCTGGCGAATTCGAACTCTTCACGCTTGCCGATTTCGTAGACCGCGGTCTGCAAGTCTTCTGCCGAGGTCTCTTCATCAAACCCGGAAAGCGCACCGTCGAGCGCGTTCAGCGCCCGCGCTTCGTTCGCGGCGGGCGGGCGCTTGACCAAAGTCGGCACCACGAAGTCGCGGTTATAGGCGACGGCCGCCGCGATCAGAGCGTCCAGTTCCGCACTATGCGTCCGCGTGCCGATATAGTTGTCGAGGTAGTCGGTAATGCTCTCCGCCGTCGCCTCGCTCCCCAGCACGCTGGCAAGGTTCAGCAGCAGTCCGAACGTCACCGGCAGGCTATCGCCCGCGCCCGGCACCTGCGCCCCGTCATGCCCGCCGTTCGCGCCCAGCAGGTGCCACACGGCATTGCCCAACTGCTGCTCCAGCGGCTGGCTCGGCAACTTCTCGCGGAACTGCCAGTACTCGTCGACCGCCTTGGGGATGATGCCGACGTGCAATTGCTTCGCGCTCTTCGGCTCGCGGAACAGGTAAAAGCCAAGGCTCTCCTCGCTGCCATAGGTCAGCCATTCCTCGATGGTCAGGCCATTGCCCTTGGACTTCGAAATCTTTTCGCCATTGGCGTCAAGGAACAGTTCGTAGATCATCCCCTCCGGCTTCCGCCCGCCGAGGATCTTGGCGATCTTGCCCGATTGCGTGACAGAGTCGGTCAGGTCCTTGCCGCACATCTCGTAATCGACGCCCAGCGCGACCCAGCGCATCGCCCAGTCGACCTTCCACTGCAACTTCGCCTGACCGCCCAGCACCGACTGTATGACTTGCGCGCCGTCGGCATCCTTGAAGCTGATCGTACCCGCTTCGGCATCCACAACCTCGACCGGCACCTGCAAAACCACGCCCGTCGTCGGGCTGACCGGCAGGACCGGCGAGTAGGTCGCGCGGCGTTCTTCGCGCAAGGTCGGCAGCATCACGCCCATGATCGCGTCGTAATGCCGCAGCACGTTCTTCAGCGCATCGTCGAACGCGCCCGAATTGTACCGGTCACTTGCCGCGACGAACTCGTAGTCGAAACCGAACCGGTCCAGAAAATCGCGCAGCATCGCGTTGTTGCGGCCCGCAAAGCTGTCGTCGCTGCCGAAGGGGTCGGGAATGCGGCTGAGCGGCTTGCCGAGATTCGCCTCCAGCACCTCCTTGTTCGGAACGTTGTCGGGCACTTTGCGCAGCCCGTCCATATCGTCCGAAAACGCCACCAACCGGGTCGGATGCCCACCCGTCAGCACTTCATAGGCGCGGCGAACCAGCGTGGTGCGCAGCACTTCCTGAAACGTGCCGATATGCGGCAACCCGCTGGGGCCATAGCCGGTTTCGAACAGCACCGGCACAAGGTTGCCCTCGGCATCGCGCTTGCCGCCCGGAAAGCGTTTGGCCAGCCGCTGCGCCTCTTGAAAGGGCCATGCTTTCGAGGTTGCGGCTGCCGCTTGCAGCTGGTCTTGGGTCACGCTGTTCATGGCTGCGTGCCTTGGCCTTCGCAGGCGCAATAGGCAAGAGGGTAGCGGGCCAAGACCCGTCCGGGCTGTCAATTTGCCGCCGATGGCTTACCTTGGTTTGCAACCGATAAAGCAAAGGGAATGTGCGAAATGATCAGGGCCCTTGGAATTGCCGTGACGGCGCTGCTGGCGGCGGGATGCGCGACGATGGAGGACGAACCGATGGCCACCCCGGTATGCCCCACCGAAACGCGCGGCTGGGCGGCGTGGATCAACGCGATGCCGGGGCCGGATGCCACGCCGACGCTGATCGTGACCGGAGAGGCTTTGATGCCCGAGGATGCAACCGCGACGCTGACCGCCGGGCCGACCGACCGGATGATGCCGCCGGGACAGCGCGTTACGCTGGCGGTAGAGCCTTCGGATCAGGCCGCGGGGTGGCAGTCGGTGCGGCTGGAAATCCGCCCTGCCCTGCCCGCCTACTCCAGCGTCATCGTCGGGTGCGACGGGCGGACGGTGGCGGCAATCAGCCCGGTTGAAACGGCCCAGTGAAGGGGCCGCAATGAAAAACGGGGCTTACGACGACGCGCTGGACGAACTGGCGCTCGAACTGGTCGGCATGGCGCGGTGGGCGCGGGCCAAGGGGGAGCGGATCGTCGTCGTGTTCGAGGGGCGCGATACCGCCGGCAAGGGCGGCGCGATCAAGGCTATTCACGGCCGCCTCGATCCGCGCCAGTGCCGCATCGCCGCCCTGCCCAAACCCAGCGAGGACGAGCGGACGCAGTGGTATTTCCAACGCTACACCTCTCACCTGCCCGCCGCCGGGGAGATCGTGCTGTTCGACCGCAGCTGGTACAACCGCGCCGGGGTCGAACGCGTGATGGGCTGGGCCAGCGAGCGCCAGGTCGCCGAATTCCTGCGGGCCGCACCGATATTCGAAAAGATGCTGGTCGACGATGGCATCCGGCTGTTCAAATACTGGCTCTCCGCCAGTCAGGAATCGCAGGAAGAGCGGTTTCGGGAGCGGCTGGACGATCCGCTGAAGCGCTGGAAACTGTCGCCCACCGATGTCGCGGCGCGGGCGAAATATGCCGACTATACCGCTGCGCGAGAGGCGATTTTCGCCGCGACGCATACGGCGTGGGCGCCGTGGACGGTGGTGAATTTCAACGACCAGAAGCGCGGGCGGCTGACGCTGATCCGGCATTTGCTGGACCGTTTGCCCGATACGCATGTGGAGCCGGAGCCGATCGACTGGCCCGATCTGGGCCACGATCCGCTGACCGAGGAATTTGGCGTGCTGAGCCCGATCCCGGATTTCCCGGACGGGGAATAATCGGAGGGATCAGTCCGCGAAGTCGCAGGCTATGCCGGTGGCGGTGGTTTTGCCGTCGCAGGTCGATCCGGCGGGCTGCACATTGGCCACCGGGCCACTGGCCTGATCGACCGTCCACGGGTTGCCTTCGGACATATAGACCGGCTCGTCACTGCCGCCGCCGCGCCAGCTGAGCGCGCCTGACGTGACCCCCTGATTTTCCTCCAATTTGGATTAGAGTCCGGCCCTTACAGAAGGACGGACGAGATGAAGAGAACGAGGTTTTCCGAAGAGCAGATCATCGGTGTGCTGAAGGAGGCTGAGGCGGGTGCGAAGACCGCTGACCTGGCCCGGCGACACGGAGTGTCGGAAGCGACGATCTACAACTGGAAGTCGAAGTATGGCGGGCTGGAGGTGTCCGATGCCCGCCGACTGAAGGAGCTCGAGAGCGAGAACGCGAAGCTGAAGCGGTTGCTCGCCGATGCCATGTTGGACCAGGCCGCGTTGAAGGATCTTCTGGCAAAAAAGTTCTGACGCCCGCCGCCAAGCGGGAAGCTGTCGCTCATCTCCAGGCCTGCCACGGGATGAGCGAGCGGCGGGCGTGCCGTGTCATCGATGCTGATCGCAAGAGCGTGCGTTACCGTTCCACCCGGGACGATGACGCCGATCTGCGTGAGAAGCTGCGCGAGCTGGCCAACCAGCGTCGGCGGTTCGGCTATCGCCGTCTGCACATCCTGCTGCGCCGGGAGGGGATCATGATCAACCGGAAGAAGACCCAGAGGCTCTACCGTGAGGAAGGGTTGGCGGTCAGACGACGACGCAGTCGCAGGCGTGCTGTGGGCACGAGAGCACCTGCTCCGGTGCTGGCGCTGCCGAACCAGCGCTGGAGCCTGGACTTTGTTCACGACCAGATGGCTTCGGGAAGACGATTCCGGGTGCTCAACGTGGTCGATGATGTGACGAGGGAGTGCCTGGCAGCGGTGCCGGATACGTCGATCTCCGGGCGCCGTGTCGTGCGCGAACTGACTGAGCTGATCGCGCAGCGTGGCAAGCCCGGCATGATCGTCAGCGACAATGGCACCGAGCTCACCAGCAATGCGGTGCTGGCATGGTGTGGGGAGATCGGTGTGGAGTGGCATTACATCGCACCGGGAAGGCCAATGCAAAACGCTTACGTCGAGAGCTTTAATGGCCGCATGCGGGACGAACTGCTCAATGAGACTTTGTTCCTCAGCATGGCTCACGCCCGCGTCGAGATCGCTGCCTGGGTGGAGGACTACAACCGGGAGAGGCCGCATTCTTCCCTCGACTACGACACCCCGGCGGCGTTCGCCGCCAAACTGGATAAGCAATGGCCAGCTTCGCTACGCCCTACGGGCTCCGCTACGCAGCCCATTGCTTCAACCGCGCTCATGCGCAACAACGCGGTCCGGCTCTAATCCCAGCTGGGGGAAAGCTGGGGGTCACGTCACATTCGATTGCCCTTGCGGGAGTTCCGGTCCGGTCGCCTTTACAATAGTAACGGCTAGCGCCAACGTTGCCAGCCAATTCAACATGATTGCCGTTGACGATTTCAGGCAAGATTTCAGTGAGTTCAAGCGGAAACATTTCCCCCTGCCCCGGTTCCCGTTGGGCTGAGGGTTGTTGCGACTTCAAACTCGCCATCCAATCGTCGAATTGCTTTTGCATATCACACTATCGTGGGAAAACCCTCACTCCGCCGCTTCGGTATCCCCGAACAGGCCCGGGCCGTCGTCCTGTGCGTCGTTGGCCTGTTCGCCCTTGCTCGCCTTGCGGCGGCTGTCGAAGTTGGACCACACGTCCTGCCAGTTGCCCTTGGTCGCGCCCTTCGAATACTCGGTCGCGCGGGTTTCGAAGAAGTTGGCGTGCTCCACCCCGTTGAGCAGCGGGGTCAGCCACGGCAGCGGGTGTTCCTCGATCATATAGATTTCGGGCAGGCCCAGCTGGCCCAGACGCCAGTCGGCGATATAGCGGATATAGCGCTTGATCTCTTTCGCGCTCATCCCCGGAACCGGGCCCTGTTCGAAGGCAAGGTCGATGAACGCATCTTCCAGCCGCACCGTTTTCTGGCAGGTGTCGATGATGTCTTCTTTAACGGCCTTGGTCAGGCAGCCGCGTTCGGCGCAGAAGGCGTGGAACAGGCGGGTGATGCCTTCGCAGTGCAGCGATTCGTCGCGCACCGACCATGACACGATCTGGCCCATGCCCTTCATCTTGTTGAAGCGCGGAAAATTCATCAGCATCGCAAAGCTGGCGAACAGCTGAAGCCCTTCGGTAAAGCCGCCGAACATCGCCAGTGTGCGGGCGATATCCTCGTCATTCTCTACCCCGAACTGCTGCAGGTAATCGTGCTTGTCACGCATTTCCTGATATTCGAGGAACATGCCGTATTCGCTTTCGGGCATGCCGATCGTGTCCAGCAGGTGCGAATAGGCGGCGATGTGGATCGTTTCCATGTTGGAGAACGCGGCCAGCATCATCTTCACCTCTGTCGGCTTGAAGACGCGGCCGTATTTTTCGTGATAGCAATCCTGCACTTCCACGTCGGCTTGCGTGAAAAAGCGAAAGATCTGCGTCAGCAGGTTGCGTTCGTGATCCGACAGCTTCTGCGCCCAGTCGCGGCAGTCTTCGCCCAGGGGAACTTCCTCGGGCATCCAGTGGACCTGCTGCTGACGCTTCCAGAACTCGTACGCCCAAGGGTATTCGAACGGCTTGTAGGTCTTGCGGGCTTCGAGAAGCGGCATCGGGGCCTCCGGGTTCTGGCAGTAGTAGGGCGGTCGGTTTACAGGCCCTATATATAGTATGGGCCGGGCGAAATGTCTTGGAGCGGAGGGGGCTTTTCCGCAGCCGCAATCGGCACGCGACACGAATCGTCCCCACCCGTCCGCAAGCGCCAAGGCTATGCCCCGCGCCGCGCCCTGCCCAGCCCCGGTGCGGGCCGTTGCTGGGGATAAGCGGTGGAAGGCGGGGCGCGCGCATTCGGCCCGTCGCAAGCCGTTGTCGGCCCGGCCCGCAAAAGGGCGGAAGGAGGCGGAATATGGCGGAAATCGGGCGTTTTCGGTGGAACGGCGGAGGCACCCGGCGCGTTTACCATCTAAGTCGTCCGGCCGTGTCCTTCCCCTTCGCGGCCGGCGACACCCAATCCATCAGAGGACACCGAACGATGAGCGAAGAGCAAGCCAAGGGCATTCGCGAACACATGGAAGTGATCGGCGCAGACGGCGTGCACGTCGGCACCGTCGATGGCGTGGAAGGCGACCGGATCAAGCTGACCAAGAATGACAGCGACGCCGGGTTCGAACAGGAAAGCCACCATGGCCACCATCACTACCTGTCGCTGGGCCTCGTCGCAGGGGTAGAGGGCGACAAGGTTCGCCTGTCCGCCAGCGGCGCCAACGCAGCGGAGCTGTTTATAGAAGAGGCCTGAACCGGCCGATTTGCGACCGAGAGGCCCCCTGCCCCGCCCCGTGCGAGGCAGGGGGTTTTCGCATGCGCCGCGTGTTTCGCAAATTCATGCAGGAAATGCGTAATCGGGACGGGTGGCGGCGGTTCGGCTGGCATGGGGCCGACGGCTGGAGCACGCCTTTCTTGCGACCTTGCGTGGTTACCCGCACGGTAAGCAAACCCATCGCAATCGTGGGCAACCACACCTTTTTGAACTTGGTTCAAGGTCCGCTGGCACATTCACCCTCGCGTCTTTCCATACGCACGACAGACCAGAGGAGTTGAACATGCTTGAGAAACTCGGATTGAAAAGCGGCATGGCCGTATACGACGCGGCAGGCCAGTCGGTGGGCAGCGTCGAGAGTATCTCGGACAACGATTTTACCGCGGGCGGTCGCGGCTTTACCGTCAACGACGTTCAGATGGTGGAACCGAGCGGGGTTTACCTGTCGACCAAGTAATCCGCCCCACGCCGGTCGGTTTTCGCACGCCCGACCGGCAGACTTTTCGCCACCGCTGTCACCCGTTGCATGGCTGCGGCGAGGCGTGGACCGAACAATGCTCCTGCTCGTTAATATAGTAAATACAGAGATATAGGAGCATTTATGTTTGAGAAGCTACGCATCAAGGAACACATGGAAGTCACCGACGCCAACGGGCGCCATCTGGGCACCGTAGACGAGGTGGAGGACGACCGGATCAAGCTGACCCGCACCGATTCCAGCGACAATATGCATCACTTCCTGTCACTGAACGATGTGGACAAGATCGACGACAACCGTGTCTATCTGAAAAGCGCGGCGGTGATCCCGGAGGGCGTCGCCTGACCTAACAATACAGCTAAAGCCCGCACGCCCTGACTGTGCGGCGCGAGAGCCCGGCGGAGACCCCCTCGACGCCGGGCTTTTCGTGCGTGATCAGGGCTGGGCGTTAAGGCCCGGCAGGACCAGCCGCCGGTGGAACTGGTGCGGATCCTGGTCGCCGTCCAGCTTTGCATCCAGTTGCCGGACCGACG
This sequence comes from Croceicoccus naphthovorans, assembly GCF_001028705.1. Lineage (NCBI taxonomy): Bacteria > Pseudomonadati > Pseudomonadota > Alphaproteobacteria > Sphingomonadales > Erythrobacteraceae > Croceicoccus > Croceicoccus naphthovorans. The sequence goes on from NZ_CP011770.1 coordinate 2,011,772, forward strand.
CTTCTACCAGACGCGTGCCAAAGCCTTGGCCGTTAACGGCTTCCTTGGCCTCTGTCGTCGTCTCTCGCCAGTCGATCACGGTATCGTTCCCTTCGCGAGAGACAGAGATCGTCAGCGTGCCATCTTCTTCCGACAGCACCCCGTATTTCGCCGCATTGGTCGCCCATTCGTGGAAGATCAGCGCCAGCGGGGTCAGCTTCCCCGCCGGGATCATCGCTTCTTCACCATCAATCCGGATTTCCTGACCGCCGCGCGCGGGGGTCAGCACCGCGTCGATAATCTCACGCAGGCCGACCAGTTCGTCGACATTGCGCCGCTGGGTCAGCGCATGGGCGCGGCCCATGGCCGAAATGCGCCGCCGCAGTTCCTGTGCGAAGCCTGCGACATCGTCGGCCTCACGCTCGCAAATACCGATCATCGCGCTGATCACCGCAAACAGGTTCTTGATGCGGTGGTTCATCTCGCGCAGCAACAGGTCGCGCTCGGCCAGTGCCTCACGCTCTGGCGAAACGTCGTAGGTCACGCCGATGAAATGGTAATCGTCACCCAGCCGGACCCGACGCGCCAATCCATGCAGCCAGCGAATACCCTCCGCCTCATCGCGGATTCGGAAGGTCTGGTCATAATGCTTTTGGCCGTCCATCGCCTGACGCAGCGCGGCGTTCACATCGTCTCGGTCGTCCTCGTGAACGTGCGTCAGGATCCGTTCGATATCGGTTGCGTCGTCATCCGACACGGCCAGCAATTGCTGCTCCACCGGATCCAGCTTCGTCTTGCCCGTCGCCGGGTCGTATTCCCACACGCCGATCCCCGCGACCCGCAGCGCGAGCTCCAACCGCTCCCGCTGTTCCGCCAACTGGTTTTCCAGCTCCAGCGGCGCGGTAATGTCGGTAAACACCAGCGTCGCCCCGTCGACCGACCCGTCCGGGCGGCGATAGGGCAGGATGCGCAGCGAAAAGACGCGGCCCGTCGGCTTGTCACGCACCCGCTCGTCCAGCGTTTGCCCGGTGCGCGCCACCTTGCGCGCCAGATCGATGCAATCGTTGCGGTCCAGGTTGGTGGTAACGTCCGAAAGGTTGCGGCCCTGGTCGCCGGGTTGCAGCGGGAACAGTTCGCAGGCCGCGTCGGTAAAACTGCGCACCCGCATTTCGGCATCCAGAACGATCACGGCCAGCTGCGTGGACTCGAAGAAATTCTCAAGATCGGAATTGGCGACGATCAGCTGATCGACCTTGTTCTTTAACTCGTCGTTGACCGTCGTCAGCTCTTCGTTCGTCGACTGAAGCTCCTCGTTCATCGACATCATTTCTTCGTTGGAGCTCTTCAGCTCCTCGTTCGCGGTTTCCAGCTCCTCTACCGTGGAACGCAGACGGTGCCGCGTGATGCGCAGTTCGTCTTCCAGCAGGTGAACCTGATCGTCCACTTCGCCCAGTTCGACCATCTCACCGCCGTCCAGCGGCACGAAAGGCGCGGTTTCGCGGACGACGACAAGGTAGGTTCCGTCCCGCACCGGGTCGCAGATCACCTGCACCTGCTGATCGCCGAAATCGGTATGGACGTTGATGTCGCGCGCTACGTGGCGCTGGTTGCCGTCCGCCGCCTGCCGCACCAGCACGCCAATCACTTCGCGCAGGCCCGGTTTGGCCAGTGTGGTGGCGTTTAGCCGCCGTTCGCGCTCTACGGGAAAATCGAAATAACGACCCACTGGGCCCCAACTCGACACGATCCCGCCCTCGCGATCCACCAGCAGGGTGGGCGAGGTATAGGTAGAGGTCAACTTGCGCAGCGCCTCTCCCTCAACCCAGCTCGGTTCGCGCGAATGGGACGTGGCCTCGACCGGCTTGCGCGATCGGCGCTTGCTGACGCTGGGCAGTTCCAGTGGGTAGTTGGTGTGGCTGGTCCGACGCAGGAAGATGCGTTCCTTGGCATCCACTGTTTCGAACAAATCCTCGTACCGCCCGATCGTTTCCGACGGGCCGAGGAACAGCCAGCCTTCGGGCCTTAGCGAATAGTGGAACAGCGGCAGGACCTGCTGTTGCAGCTTGTCATCGAAATAGATCAGCAGGTTGCGACAGGAAATCAGGTCCACGCGGCTGAACGGCGGATCCTTGATCACGCTGTGCAGCGAGAACCGGACCATGTCGCGCACCGACGCGTTGATCGCGAAGGTATCGCCGTGGCCCACGGTATAGCGGCTGCGCAGCGGTTCGGGAATGTCGGCCAGCGCGGCAATGGGGTACTGCCCTTCGCGGGCGATACGCAGCATCTGGTCATCGATGTCGCTGGCGATCACCTGCACCGGGACCTGCCGCCCCTGTTCGCGCATCGCGTCGGCCAACAGCATGGCGATGGTCCACGCCTCTTCCCCGCTTGAACAGCCCGGCACCCAGACACGCACACCGTGCCCGCTGTCGGCATTGCGGACCATCGGTTCGATCACTTGTTCGCGCAGTTTTTCGAACGCGTCGGTGTCGCGGAAAAAGCGGGTGACGTTGATCAGCAAGTCACGGAACAGCGCCTGGCACTCCTCCGCATCCTTGCGGATACGGCGCAGGTATTCCTCGTGGCTGTCGATGCCCAGCACCTGCATCCGGCGTTCGATCCGGCGGCCCAGCGTGGTGCGCTTGTAACCGGTGAAATCGTGCCCGATCTGGTCGCGCAGCGCGTCGCACAAGTCGTCGATATTGTCGATCAGCCGCTGCGCCGCATCGCGCGTATCCTCGGTCTCTACCCCGCGTGAGAAAAATTCGCGCAGGCAGGGAATGATGTCGTTGGATTCGCGAATAAAATCGACCAGACCCGTGCCCACCGCCGAGAGCGGCATTCCATCGTACCGCGCACCTTGCGGTTCCTGCGCGATGGAAACGCCGTGATGTTCCTTTATCGCGCGCAGACCCCGGCTGCCGTCGGCGCCGGTACCCGATACGATAACGCAGGCCGCGCGCGGGCCAAGATCAACCGCCAGTGCCTCGAAAAAATCGTCGATAGGCCGGCGCATTCCGCGTGGGTCGGTAAACTCGGTCAGGTGCAAAACGCCGTCTTCCACCGTAAGCCCGTGGCCCGGCGGAATGATATAGACGTTGTCGATCTCGATCTTCTCACCGCCGACGATCTGGCGCACCGGCATCGCGGTATACCGCTCGATCAACTGCGCCATCAGCGATTCATGGTTGGGATCGAGATGCTGCACGATCACGAAGGCCATGCCGGGATTACCCGAAAAGTCGCGAAACATCTCGCGCAGCGCTTCCAGCCCGCCGGCAGAGGCCCCTACCCCGACGACCGGAAATTCGTCTTTGTCCATCGGCTGCGACCCCGTCTGCGTACCCATGGGCGCTAGGGATAGCGAGGAGGGGCCGCGGTTACAATTGCCATAATTTGAGATTTATAGAATTAACATCAGATCAATATCACATCGCATCCAGCGCGTGCCCGATGTGCAAGTCGCCATCACCATATAGATAGGAATCGTCAAACCGGGCGACTTCCTTCAACCGCTCCATATCGGTGATCATCACCCGCCCGCGCGCGAAATCGAGGATGCCCGCCTCTCGCATCGCGCGCACCGTGCGGTTCATGTGGATCGCGGTCGTGCCGCAGGCATCGGCCAGTTCAACCTGTGTCAGCGGCATGGCACAACTGTTCGGCTCTGCCAGCCCGATGAAGTTCAACCGGGTCCACAATTCGACGATCAGGTGCGCCAACCGCCCGTCGGCGTTCAGGTTTTCCAGCTTCAAGATCCATTCTCGATGGATCGCGGCATCCAGCAGCGTCGAAAACCACAGCAGCCGCGTCAGGTGCGGTTCGCCCCGCAACACGTCGACCAACCGGCTGTGGGGGACATAGCCCAGCTTCGTATGACCCAGCGTGACGATATCGTGATCCAGCCGCTTCAGCGCGAACCCGTGAAGGTCGACGAAATCTCCGGGTACGTGCACGCTGATGATATGGCGCTTGCCGTCGCGGGTGATCGACCGGACGATGAACCCGTCGATCAGCATCGTCGACTGGTCCACGCACTGCCCACGGTTCAGCACCGTCTGCGGCGCGGCGAACAGTTCGGTTCGCTCGACCAGATCTTCCAGCAACTGCTTTTCACTATCGCGCATGGCATGTCGCAACCGGCCCATCATGAAGCGTCCGGTTTTAGGATATGCGGCAGATCCCATTATTCCCCCAATCGGGCTTCGGCGATGATCGCGGCGCTGGACGCCAGGGACCGAAACGTCCCCAGCGTCACTATGCCCATCTCACCGGTGAGCGCGGACAATTCGCGGATGTCTTCGCGCAAGGCGCGGTCGTAACTGTCGGGGCGCATCCGGTCATGCCGCGAAAAATCGAATTGCGAACCAAGGATATAGGCATCCTTGCCGAGCTGGGTCATGCGCGTGAGGTAAAGCAGGTTGAGGAACGGCGTACCGTCCTTTCGCTCGTTCGGCAGCAGGACACGCTCTTCGCGCTTTGCGGGGTCGACCAGAAAGTCGCGAATGCGCTGCGTGGCGGGCCCGCCGCCTTCCTTCGGTTGCAAAAACCGGCAATTCTTGCCGATCACTTCATCGCGGTCATAGCCCGACAGATCGAGGAAAGCCTGATTGGCGAGCACCAACGGAAAGTCTTCGGCCTGCGCATCGGCAAGGGTCAGCGCGATTCCGCTGCCTTCCATAAATCTGCGCAGCCCATCAGACAGCATTTTGCGTTCCTTGCCCCCGGAAGTTTCGCAACGCCCTATAGGTATGGGCGAGATTCACAAATGTTAATCCGTTAATTACAAAGCCGTTCCGGTCGTTTTGCGCAAATGCGACGAACCGCACCGCCAATTTGCGGAATTCCCAGCCTCAGGGCCGTCGGGATGCGGATATTCGGTCGCAGTCGCATCTATCGCAATTGACGAACGCGCCGCAGTTCGGTTCCGCCAAATGCGACGAACCGCCGAACCCGTGCGGGTCGGCGGTTCGCATTGTTTCGTTTCGAACCGGGTCAGCCGGTTACTGGCAGGCGAGACACTCTTCGTAGTCGGTTTCGCCAGCGGCAAGGTTGAACTGCGCGGCGTTCTTGGTGTTGTCCGCCTCGACACCGCCCGCGAACCCGGCGCGCTGCACCGACTTCGAGCGGAGGTAATAAAGCGATTTGATGCCCATTTCCCAAGCGCGGAAATGCAGCATCATCAGGTCCCACTTGTCGACATCGGCAGGAATGTAGAGGTTGAGGCTCTGCGCCTGGTCGATGAACGGCGTGCGATCGGCCGCGAATTCGAGCAGCCAGCGCTGGTCGATCTCGAAACTGGTCTTGTAGGTCGCCTTTTCCTCCGGCGAGAGGAAGTCGAGGTGCTGGACCGACCCGCCGTGTTCGAGGATCGAGTTCCACACATTGGTGGAATCCTTCGACTTTTCGGCCAAGAGCTTCTGCAGGTAGGGGTTTTTCACCACGAAGTTCCCCGACAGCGTCTTGTGCGTATAGATATTGGCCGGGATCGGTTCGATACACGCGCTGGTGCCGCCGCAGATGATCGAAATCGACGCGGTCGGTGCGATCGCCATCTTGCAGCTGAAGCGTTCCATCACGCCGACATCTTCCGCATCGGGGCACGGGCCGCGTTCGTGGGCCAGCATCATCGACGCCTCGTTGGCCTTGGCGTTGATCTGCTTGAACATCTGCAGGTTCATCGCCTTGGCCATCGCGCTTTCGAAGGCGATGCCCTTGGACTGCAGGTACGAATGGAAACCCATCACGCCCATGCCGACGCTGCGTTCGCGCATCGCCGAATACTTGGCGCGGGCCATCTCGTCCGGCGCGCGGTCGATATAGTCCTGCAACACGTTGTCGAGCATGCGCATCACATCCTCGACGAACTGCTTGTCGCTCTTCCACTCGTCCCAGGTTTCCAGGTTGAGCGAGGACAGGCAGCAGACCGCCGTGCGATCGTTGCCAAGGTGGTCGCGGCCCGTCGGCAGCGTGATTTCGCTGCACAGGTTGGAGGTGGAGACCTTCAAACCCAGCTCGCGGTGATGCGCGGGCATCATGCGGTTCACCGTGTCGTTGAACACGATATAGGGCTCGCCCGTGGCTAGGCGGGTTTCAACCAGCTTCTGGAACAGCGCCCGCGCGTCCACGGTCTTGCGGACCGAACCGTCACGCGGGGACACAAGGTCGAACTCACCGCCATCGCGAACCGCTTCCATGAACTTGTCGGTCAGCAACACGCCGTGGTGCAGGTTCAGCGCCTTGCGGTTGAAATCGCCTGACGGCTTACGGATTTCGAGAAACTCCTCGATCTCCGGGTGGCTGACATCGATATAGCACGCCGCCGACCCGCGCCGCAGCGAACCCTGCGAGATCGCGAGCGTCAGGCTGTCCATCACGCGGACGAAGGGAATGATGCCGCTGGTCTTGCCGTTCAGGCCCACCGGCTCGCCGATTCCGCGCACCTGGCCCCAATAGGTGCCGATGCCGCCGCCGCGGCTGGCCAGCCACACGTTCTCGTTCCAGGTGCCGACGATCCCGTCGAGGCTGTCCTCGACCGAGTTCAGATAGCACGAGATCGGCAAACCGCGACCGGTACCGCCGTTCGACAGGACAGGCGTTGCGGGCATGAACCACAGCTTCGAGATATAGTCATACAGCCGCTGCGCGTGGTCCTGATCGTCGGCGTAGGCATCGGCCACGCGGGCGAACAGGTCCTGATAGGTTTCGTTCGGCAGCAGGTAGCGGTCTTCAAGCGTGTCCTTGCCGAAATCGGTCAGCTTCGCATCGCGGCTGGCATCCGTGACGATGGTAAACCGGCGCGGCATCACGTCCTTCGACGACAGCTTGGGCGCGGCGGCGGCCTTCATGGCGCTGGCAACGGCATTGCCCATCGCCTCGGCTGCGGCTTCGGCCACCGGTGCGTCGGCGGCCGCCAGCAGATCCTTTTCTTCGCTTGCAGTCACTGCCTTCTTCTCCTTGCCCGCAGCCTTACGGGGCGCGGGTGTCATCTCGGTTTCAACGCCCGTATCGGTCTCGCTCACGTCCGCAGCACTCACGCGCGTTTCGTCCCCGTTCCTGAAATCCATGTCATACCGCCCCGTGTTGCAGCCGGCGATATGCGCCAGCGCGTTGCCATCCGGTCCGAACCCGTGCCGCCGGCGGCCCACCCCTGCCCGGATCGCCCGAAAGCTCTCCCGTCAGGGCCGCGGCGGCACGGTATTCGAAGGCCCCTCGTCCGCAAATCCATGGCGCAGGCGGGGCGGCGTGCGTCTCATTCCCGTATCCAGCCCTTGGGCCATATATGGGTAGAGGTGCCCCTGAACGCTAGGTCTTGCGGTCCTCCCATCGAACCGACCGCTAGGGATAGTGCCGCAACGCGCGAGCCAAGCAAGCGCAACTTATCCACCGGCAGTGGCGAAGACATGGGGTGCAGCGCAGCGACGCGTGGACCAACCTTGGCTCGCGTCGGACGCAAGAGGCGAAGTCGCGCTAAAAAAACTTTTGCACAGTTTGGTGAACGGGGCGCGAACCAATCCAGACTAGGCCCGAATCCCTAAGAATGCGTTGGCACTTGCGCCATCTTGTCAGGCCGGTCGAGGTGCCTTAGCCCTATAGAACACCCATTGCAGACGCGAATCGGACCAGACCCATGCTCAACATCATCGGCGCCATCATCTCGGGCCTTATCGTCGGCGTGCTCGCCCGCTTCTTCTATCCGGGCGATGTCGATCTGGGCTTTTTCGCCACAATCGCGCTGGGCATCGGCGGCTCGCTGTTTGCAGGCCTGATCACCAGCCGCGGGCGCAAGGAATTTTCGAAACCCGGCTGCCTCGCCTCGGTGCTGGGCGCGATGGTGCTGATTCTGGCGGGGCGCCTGCTACTCGGCTGATCGCTCAGGCTGCGCGGCGTTCTTCCTTCACCTGATAGAGCCGTTGGTCGGCCAGCTTCATCGCCGATTCCAGCGTATCGCCCCGCCGGCGTTCAACCGAGGCGACGCCCCATGAGAACGTAACCGGCTCTCCCTCCACCATCGCGTCGGGGTGCGCGCAGATCGCGTCGAAGATGCGGCGCAGGATTTCGTTCGCGGCGGCCTCGCCAAGGCTAGGGAAGAACATCACGAATTCGTCCCCGCCCCAGCGGCCCGCGACATCGCCTGCGCGCATGTTGCCAACCATGCGCTGCGCCAGTCCGCACAGGACGCGATCGCCCTCGGCATGGCCCAGTTCGTCGTTCACCTTCTTGAACCGATCACCGTCAAGCACCGCCAGCGTGCCGCCACCGCCACCGCGCAGCACCGCAGCGACCGTCTCCTCGAAACCCCGACGGTTGAGCAGGCCGGTCAGCATGTCGGTCCCTGCCTCCGACCGCAGCTCGTCCATCCGCGACACGGTTTCGCGCGCCGCGCGGGCCACGCCTTCCAACAGCTTGCCCGCCATGTCCGGCCCGCCCTTGGGAATGTCGGCAACGACCTCGCCCCGCTCCAGACGCGCCAAGCCATCGGTCGCCACACGCAGCGGTGCCATCAGGGCATAGAGCCCCGCAATCCCGACGCCGGTTCCGACCAGCGTCGCCAGCAGAAGCGGCAGGAAAATCGACCACTGCCATTCGCCCAGCGCCACTTCAACCAGTCCGAATGCCACGATCGGGACGTGGACCGATGCAAAACAGACGGAGAAGATGCGGGCCGAGTAGCTGTGCGGAAACACGAACCGGCTGGCGTTGTAGAACTTCATCGCTGGGGTGCTCCATCTTTCTCTTTGCGATGAAGCATGCCCAGTCAAGGCTGAAGGATTTGATGTAGTATCGTGGTTTAGGCACCGTAAATCTTCGTAACAGAACCGGCGGTTTACGAAGACCTGCGCCGAATTACGTCAAATTACGGCACCAGTATCGTATCGCGCGCCACCGGATCCACCTGCGGATAGTCGGCGTTGTAATGCAGCCCCCGGCTTTCCTTGCGACGCCGCGCAGACCGCACGATCAGGTCGGCGGTCTTGAGCAGGTTGCGCAATTCGATCAGGTCTTTCGACACGCGGAAATTGCCGTAATATTCGTCCACCTCCTCGGTCAGCAGGCGGATGCGGCTGGCGGCGCGCTCCATCCGCTTGTCGGTGCGCACGATGCCGACATAGTTCCACATAAAGCGGCGGATCTCGGTCCAGTTCTGCTTGATGACGACTTCCTCGTCGGGTGTCGTCACCCGGCTTTCGTCCCACATCCGCACCGGCGGCGGCGGCGGCAGATCGTCATAGCGGTCGAGGATGTCACGCGCCGAGGCATCGCCAAACACAAAGCATTCCAGCAGCGAGTTCGACGCCAGCCGGTTCGCACCGTGCAACCCGCTCTCGCTACATTCGCCGATGGCATAGAGCGCAGGCAGATCGGTCCGCCCCTTCAGATCGACGCGCACCCCGCCACAGGTATAGTGCTGCGCGGGCACGACCGGGATCGGTGCTTTGGTCATATCAATGCCAAGGCCAATCAGGCGCTCGTAGATAGTCGGAAAGTGTTCACGCACGAATTCGGGTTCGTGGTGGCTGATGTCGAGGTGGACGTAATCGAGGCCCAGCCGCTTGATCTCATGGTCGATGGCGCGGGCGACGATGTCGCGCGGGGCCAGTTCCATCCGCTCGTCGAAATCGGGCATGAAGCGTTTGCCCGCCTCCGGCCCGGCCTCTGGCGGCAGTTTCAGGATACCGCCCTCGCCCCGCACCGCCTCAGTGATCAAGAAGTTCTTGACCTCTAGATTATACAGGCAGGTCGGGTGGAACTGCATGAATTCCATGTTGGATACACGGCAACCCGCGCGCCACGCCATCGCGATGCCATCGCCGGTCGCCCCGCGCGGCGCGGTGGAGAACAAATAGGTCCGCCCCGCCCCGCCGGTGGCAAGGATCGTCGCACGTCCGGTAAACGCCTCTACGCCGCCTTTACCGGAATCGAGCGCGTAAACACCCCAAACCTGCCGCCCGCCCTGCGGATCGACGGCGTTGCGATCACGGATCAGGTCGATCGCCACCATGTCGGGGCGCAGGGTGATGTTGGGATTGGCCTCGGCGGCGCGCAGAAGCGCGCTCTGCACCGCCCAGCCGGTCGCATCGTCGACATGCACGATACGGCGGTGCGAATGCCCGCCCTCACGCGTCAGGTGCAGCGATCCGGCCTCTGTATTGAACGGAACGCCCAGTTCGATCAGGCGATTGATCGATGCGGGCGCTTGCTCGATCACGTACTCGACCGTCTCGCGCCGATTGAGGCCCGCCCCGGCGACCATCGTGTCGCGGATGTGATCCTCGAACGTGTCGCCTGCGTCCAGCACCGCCGCTATGCCGCCCTGCGCCCATGCGGTCGATCCCGAATCGAGCGAGCCCTTGGCCAGCACCATGACCTTGCACTTTTCGGCAAGGACCAGCGCGGCACTAAGTCCCGCCGCCCCCGATCCTACGATCACGACATCGTGTTGATACTGGCTGGCCATTCGTCTTGCGCGCCCATTCCCTTTTTGCCTTCGGCGACAGGGCCGTAGCGTCATTGCCGCCGCCTTGCCACCGTCATCCGCCAGTCACAAGCGCCTGCGGCCATGCCTTTGGTTCATGGCAGACCTTTGGCGGGCTGGACGGGGGCGGGATTCGTGCCTATTCGCACCCGCAACGTAACCGGTCAGGCACCGTTCCACGGGGATAGGCGCCGCCGTTGCACAGACCAGAGGGCTGAAAGGAACGACCATGAACGCTGTCTATCTAGTATCCGCCGCGCGCACCGCCGTTGGCACCTTCGGCGGATCGCTCAAGGATGCGAACCCCGGTTCGCTGGGCGCCGTCGCGATCAAGGGCGCGCTGGCCCGCGCGGGCGTCTCGCCCGAACTGGTCGAACACACCATTCTGGGCAGTGTCATTCCCTGCGAACCGCGCGACGCCTATGTCAGCCGCATCGCCGCGGTAGAGGCGGGCATCCCCCACGGTGCCCCGGCAATGACCGTCAACCGCCTGTGCGGTTCAGGCATGCAGGCCATCGTTTCGGCGGCGCAGCACCTGATGCTGGGCGATCATGCCATCGCCGTCGGCGGCGGTGCCGAAGTCATGAGCCGCGCCCCCTACTTCGCGATGGGCGTACGCTGGGGCCTGAAGATGGGCGACAGCCCGATGATGGACGGCATGCTGGGTGCGCTGCAGGATCCGTTCCACCGCTATCACATGGGCATCACGGCAGAGAACGTGGCCGAAAAGTACGAGATCACCCGCGAACAGCAGGACGCCTTCGCCGCCGAATCGCACCGCCGTGCAGCCGCCGCGATCGAGGCCGGGTACTTCAAGGATCAGATCGAGCCGGTCGAGATCATGGTAAAGCGCAAGCCCGCGATGTTCGAAGTGGACGAGCATGTGAAGGCCGGCACCACGGCAGAGGGCCTGGCTGGCCTGCGCCCGGTGTTCAAGAAGGACGGCGGCACGGTTACCGCCGGTAACGCATCGGGCATCAACGACGGCGCGGGCGCGGTCGTTCTGGCGACCGAAGCGGCGGTCAAGGAACACGGGCTGAAGCCGATGGCGCGCCTCGTTTCGTACGGCCACGCGGGCGTTGATCCGGCCTACATGGGCATCGGCCCGGTTCCGGCCAGCCAGATCGCCATCGAAAAGTCGGGCCTGTCGAAGGACCAGCTGGACGTGATCGAATCGAACGAAGCCTTCGCCGCACAGGCCTGCGCCGTGTCGAAGCAACTGGATCTGGATCCGGCCAAGGTCAACCCGAACGGTTCGGGCATTTCGCTGGGCCACCCGATCGGCGGCACCGGTGCGATCATCGTGACCAAGCTGGCCTACGAACTGCAGCGCACCGGCGGCAAGTACGGCCTTGCCACGATGTGCATCGGCGGTGGCCAAGGTATTGCGACGGTCTGGGAAAACCTGGCCTGACGCGCCCCGTCATCCAAATGCGAAAGGGCGGCTTCCCGTGGGGGAGGCCGCCCTTTTTCGTTGAACTCAATGCAAAATTGCCGAGGGAAAGACAGAAAAGGTGAAAACCGACAGCTGCGCTATTAGGATGAGGATAGCGGAAGCCAGACCAGCAAATGCCCAGATAAATTGCCTGCACCTGAAGTCGCGTATTGATCGCGCCACACAATAAATCAGCGCCGCCGTCAGCGTCACGGGCCAGATCATGGACAGTAATTCCACTGCTATTGCTGGTTTACGCGAACAGGTCGTGATCCATGTCTTTTTGATGCGCGTTGGGCACCGGCAACTGCTTGTGCGCGCACTTTCGATCGATCTCCGGCTCGTCATCGGCAACGGGGCTGGTCATGCCCATCATCCGGGCCATCATCGTGACGGGCATCATCCAGAATTCGATCCACCCGGCCAAAAGCGGCAGGCTGGCGTCCATATAGGGCGTATCGGGCTGTTCCTTGGCCATCGTTTCAGCTCTCTCCGACGATCGGCGCGCGGGCGGTGCGCCGTTTACCTGCGGGCCCATATTCGATCCGCTATAGCCATGATCGGTCATTTCGCGGCAAAAATCCACCGCCGCGCGTCAACCTTCTGATTTACCAGCGAAAGCATGGTCATCCGGCGCTGGGGCGAGCTTGACGTAGGACGAAATTCACCAAATCCGGTAACGTCATCTCAACCGTTCCCGCACACGCCTATGCAGTCTTTCCCTATGTAGGATTGCCTAAGGAAGGGTCGCGCCCCTGCAAGGCGCGCCAAAGCCATCTTCGCGGGGCAGCGCGATCCTTCCGCCCAAACCGGCGTCACCGCTTTACCGCACGCGAGCGAACGCCCCAGGACCAGAATGCAAGGAGAAGACACATGAAAACTTGCCTGACCCGGGTCGCAGCCGCTGCCGCTATCGGCACGCTCGCCCTTTCGCCGCAGGTCGCGTTGGCGGATTCGGATAATGCCGCAGTCGTCATTCACGACAATAAGTGCACCGGTTTCATCCCGACGGCCGAGGGCGGCCTGCCGATCTACAACGGCAGGTGGGACATGACGCAGCTGATCTCTGCACCCGGACATGTCCAGAAGATCGCGAACAAGAACATGCAGATGTCGGTCTGCACGTTCGACGTACCCGAAGAAGTGGCGCCGGGCGAAGTGCGCCAGGCTGAGAACTTCGCCTGCAGGATGTGGACCGGGGAAACCGCGACGGAAAGCGTCATGCACGTCAGCCCCGGCGGCAAGGCGACGATGATTTGCCGCAAGCGTTGATCGCAACCCTTCGGGTGTCCGCGCCCGCCGCAACGGGGCCCCTGCCCCGGCGAGGTTTACGGTGCGGACGTCCGGTCGGGCGGGAGCGTTAGTGCGGACGATCCCGCCCGGCCACGGTCAATTCCTTGGCCACGCGCAATCGCACTTTTCCGCCTATTGGCCCGAGATCAGGCGGCCTTGAACCAGCTGCCGCAGGTGTCGGTCTTTTCCGTCTGCTTCGCACACACGTCGGCCATCCGCGTGCCCAGCGAATCCAGCACCGCCGCGCCGTCATGCTCCTTCGCCCATGCGACCAGCGCCGTGCCCCACCGGTCTGCGACCGATTGCGTGCGCTGGTAATAGTTGTCCGGGCTCTTCGCCAATTCGGCCAGCACCGCCTCTGAACTCGCCTTCACCGCGTCCCTGTCCTCTGGCGTAAGGCGCATGACGCGCAGCGCATATCCAGCCGCCCACTGGACACGCGTGGCCGGACCTTCCGAAGCTTCATAGGCCTTGCGCGCCCAATCGATGGCAGCGGCCTTGTCGCCCTCATCCTCAGCCATCGCGGCAAGGCCCAGCATATAGTAATAGGGCGTTTCGGACCGATCGATCTCGGCCAGCAGCATGTCCTTCGCCGCCTTGCGGTCGCCGATCTGGTCCAGCAGTTCCGCCGCGTAGGAAATGACCGACTTGCGCACCAGCGCGTCGCTCGCCTGCTTGTCGACGATGGCCGCCCACTTGCGGACCTCCGCCTTCAACGGCTCGCCCGGCGCTTCGTCGGTCAGATCAACCCGGGCCGACAGCGCAAAGGTCCGCTCTGCCAACGACAGGTTCGTATCGGCGACCAAACCCTCCAAAGCCTTGTCGAGCAAGGCGGTCAGGTCCTCTTTAGCCTCGCCACCGGGCAGTGCCAGCACCATGCCCGGCGCGTAGTAGGACAGCACATCGCGGTTCGCCATCACCTGCTGCGGCGCGCCGAGGATGCCGGGCAATACGCCCTCCACCGTCTCCGCCTGCGCGTCGGTCAGCGTTACCTTGCCGTCGCCATCGCGCGCCGCCAGCCGTGCCAGCGACAGCAGCGCGAAACGGCTCCGCATCGCCGGATCGGGTGCGTTGCGGGCCAGCGTGTCGAGCATCTCGCCCTCGGCCTTTCCCTCCTCGAACCGTTTGGGATCGTTGCCCCAGTCGAAGCCGGCCAAAATCTTCCAGTCCTCTGCCGACAGCGTCGCCGGATCGGCCTTGGCATCGGCCAGCACCGCGTCGATAGACCGCGTACGCCCGGCGGCCAGCGTCAGCAGGGCGGGCAGTTCGGAGGCCATCGTGGCACTGGAGATGCGGGTAATTTCGCTACCGTCGGGGGCCAGCGCAATCACGGTGGGATATCCGCTGGTACCGAACCGATCGCCCCACTTTTGCGCGCCCGCGGTATCACCGTCGAGGTAAACCGGAATGAAATCCTGCGTTTTGGCGATGAAGTTCGGGTCCTTGAACAGGCCCGCCTTCATCTCTGCACAAGGTGGGCACCATTCCGCGCCCCAATAGAGTAGCACCGGCTTGCCCGTTTCCTTAGCCTCGGCCAGCGCGTCTTCGACATCGCCGTGGCGCCACGCGATCTCTGCGGCCTGTGCTTCGGTGGCGACGGGGGCGCTCTCGCTGCATCCGGTCAGTGTCGTTGCCGCAAGGGCCAGTGCCAGCCCGGTTGCCAGGATCGGAGTTCTCATGGGTTGCGCCCTTGTGCCAATTGGGGCGGCAAGCTAGTCGCAAATGCAACCTTTGCAAAGCGCCGGGATCAGGGTTTGCGCAAGGTCAGGACGATCCCGCCGACGATCAGCAACCCCGCGATCCCGATGCGCAAGGTGAGTGGTTCGGCCAGCGTCACGGCGGCAACCAGCGCGGCGGCAACCGGCGTGGCAAGCTGGACCGTGGCGACCGTGGCAAGGCCGAGGCGCGGCGCGACAGCGTACCACGCGACATAGCCAAGGCCCGACGTGATCGCGCCCGCCCCGACCGCCAGCGCGCTGCCCTGCCAAGTCCAGCCCGCTGCGGAATCGAGCAGGACCAGAGGCAGAGCCAGCGGCGCGGCCAGCAGGAAGTTCGCCGCCGTCCGCCGCGCCGGATTGCCCGCCCCCCGGCCCAGCAATGTATAGACACCCCACGCCGCCCCCGCGATGGCCATCAGCAACGCCGCAAACGGATCGGCAGAGGCGCTCGCCCCCGGCAGCAGCAAGTAGGCAACGCCCGCCAGTGCCAGCGCCAGCCCAAGGTAGCCCAATGGCGCGGGCCGCTCGCCCCCGGCGATGCCGACACCCATGATCGTGGCCTGCACGCAGGCGAACAGGATCAACGCGCCTGTGCCCGCGGGCAGAGCGACATAGGCAAAGGAAAACGCGGCGGCGTAAAGGAACAGCGAAAACGCCCCACGCCAGTCAGACGCTTTCGGCGACCCGCCAAGAAACGGCAACAAGACCACCGCCCCGCTGAACAGCCGGAGCATCGTATAGCCGCCCGCCGGGATCGCGCCGCTGCCGATGGCCGCGCGGGCAAGCAGCGAATTGCCCGCAAAGGCCGCGATGGCCAGCACCGCCAGCAACAGCAGCACGGCGGGGCGCATCGCGCGTTGGTTTTCGGGCATCGGCTCTCCTCTTTGCCGCGCAGACTAACGCGGCAGAGGGGTTACGCCATTGTCAAAAGGTCGCGGGTTGAGCCTTATTACTCCCACTCGATTATTGATTGTCAGCATAACACCTTGAAATATCGCCATTAAAAATATTTTTCGCGACGATATGCCGTCAGCTATCCCGGCAATTCCGCTGGCTTTTGAAATTATTGGATTTTTCCGGGATACCCCGAAAAACCGTACTTTCGGGATCTATCGTCAAGCGAGGAACGCAGGAAACAATCCGACGCGATCCGTGCATTCCGCCGATTTCACGACGTAGTCCTATCATCAAAGCCGTCGATTGTCACTGGCCCGTCGCGCGTAGGACGATGGCTACGATCAAAGCAAGCAGCGTTAGAAGGCTCTTGCCCGATTGACCGTCTCGACAACTCCGGCCTCGCCCGCTTGTTGTCGATGAGGTGCCGCCGGAGGTGACTGCTGAGTGTGACGGCACTCAAGAAATTGATTGCAGCCGTAAAAGGTGGTGTCGTTGCGACCTTTGCGCTCAACCAATTCCCCGACCAGGCAACTGGGACACTGGTCGAGTTCCTTCCCATCGATGGTTTCAAACCGGACCTCATTGCCGGCGATTTCGCAAAGCTCGCGAATGTAGCGTGAGGGCTTGCGCCTATTGCAGAGGATGCGCGCGATACGCTTCCTCTTCCTGCTCAGAGTCAAAATCCTCTGAAGGGTCGTTCACCAAACTGGAGGATCGCCGACCTCGTCGAGGGCAGGTCGCCGGTCTCGCTCTACCTTGTCGTGCCGCCCTCTGACATCAGCCGCACCAAGCCGCTTATTCGCTTGGTGCTCAACCAGATCGGCCGCCGACTGACCGAGCATCTTCAAGCAGAGAATGGGGCGAACGCGGCTGCCCGGCACAAGCTTCTGATGATGCTCGACGAGTTTCCCGCTCTCGGTCGCCTGGACTTCTTCGAGACCAGCCTCGCCTTTCTCGCCGGCTATGGCGTGCGCGCCTTCCTGATCGCGCAAAGCCTCAACCAGATCGAGAAGGCCTATGGCGAGCACAACGCGATCCTCGACAATTGCCATGTCCGTGTCGCTTTCGCGACCAATGACGAGCGGACGGCGAAGCGCATCTCCGAGAGCCGTGGCTCGACCGTATATTGCATCGGTCGAGCATAGAGGACAGCAAGGCGCGGCGTGAGGGGCGCGAGGATGTTTGGCGCGTGTGGCGCGCCGCTCGGCGATGTCAGATTGTGATAGAAACCGTCGCCGAACACGAATTCGCGGTCAGGCGACAAAATGGCGGTGGCCTTGTCGCGCACCCCGAACGCCTGCACCGCGCGGGCGTGCATATCCCGCATGTTCATCGCGATCAGGCTGTTACGCTCCCACTCAGGCAAGGGGCCGCGAAAGCGCTCCGCGATGCCCACACAAGCTTCGCGCGTCATCGGGCTGCGGATGGCGAGCGACGTAAGAGACTCGACCATCTGGCCGAAGCGCACGTCAGAAGAGGGCTGCGGCAGGAACCGACTTCGGCGCGGCTGACCAGGTCGCGCCTCGAAGGTGAGGCCTTCCAGCCAGTCGATCACCGCCGGGAATCCGGCGTCGGCTTGATGAAAAACTGTCTCGAAATTCTGATCCCAGGGAGTCGGTTCACCGGGCTTGTTGCCCAGCTTCCCCCAGGTTCGCGGTGCCAGGCGAAGCCGCGTGTCGGACACGCGGAAACAAACTCACGCACGCGGATGAACGGCCTTCACCGTTCCAATCCGCCGGTCCCTATTTTCGCATGGCAAGATTATAGGCCTTCTGCTCGGTGTAGCTCAGCATCTCCTCGATGCCTTCTTCACGCCCCGTGCCGCTGTTCTTCATTCCGCCATAGGGCATGGCGGGGTAATGCGGTCCGACGCTGTTGATCCACACATAGCCGGAGCGCACGCGGCGCGCGGCGGCGAAGGCGTCGTCGATGTTGTTGGCATAGATCGACGCGGTCAGGCCGAGGTCGGTCGCGTTGGCGATCGTGATCGCCTGGTCGAGCGTCGACCATTTCATTACCGAAAGAACCGGGCCGAACACCTCCTGCTGCGCGATACGCATCGATTGCTCGACGTCACCAAACAGCGTCGGCTGGACCCAAAAGCCCTTGCGGAACTCCTCTCCCTCGGGCCGGCCGCCGCCGGCGAGCAGCCGGGCGCCGTCCTCGCGCGCGTTTGCGATATGGCGCAGAACCTTGTCGTACTGACCCTTCGAATTGATCGCGCCCATCTGACTGGCCGGATCCATCGGATCGCCCACCCGGATCGCGCGGATGCGCTCGACCAGCCCAGCGACGACATCGTCATGGATCGATTCGTGCAGCAGGAGCCTGCTGGTCGATCCGCACGACTGGCCCTGCCACGAGAAGTTCATCCCGGCGATCGCGGCGTCGATCACGGTCGCCGGATCGACGTCGGGGAAGGCGATCAGTGGGTTCTTTCCGCCAAGCTCCAGCGTGACGTGCTTGACCGCGCTCTCCGCCGCCATGCGCTGAATCGCCATGCCGGTCTCGACTGAACCGATAAACGCGATCCGCTTGACACCGGGATGGCGCACCAGCGGCGCGCCCGCGCCCGCTCCGGTGCCGGTGACGATATTGAACACGCCCGGCGGCAGCGCATCGCGCGCGATCTCAGACAGGATCAGCGCGGAGAGCGAGCTCGTCTCGGGCGGCTTTACCACCACCGAATTGCCGGCCATCAGCGCGGCCGCGGTGCGGGCGGTGGCGAACATCACCGGATGGTTGAACGGCACGATCCGAGCGACCACGCCGTAAGGCTCGCGCGTGGTGAAGTGCAGGTTGCCGGGCGTCGCCGGGATCGTATCGCCCTTCAGTTCATAGGCGAGGCCAGCATAATAGTTCATCCCCTCCACACCGGTGCGCACGTCGCCGCGCATCGGCGCGATCGTATTGCCGGTGTCGCGGACCTCGACCTCCAGCAGCTCTTCGGCGCGTTCCAGCATCTTGCGGCCGAACGCGCGGAGTGCCTCGGCGCGGGCGGCGACGCCGATCCCGTTCCACGCCGCCCACGCACGATCCGCCGCCTCCACCGCCCGGGCCACGTCGCGCGCGTCGCCATTGGGAATGCGCCCGATCACCTCCTCCGTCGCGGGATCGACCGAATCTATCCATTCGCCGCTCTCGCTGGCCACCAGTTCGCCGCCGATCAACATGTGCGACGCCGTCGTCACCGGGTTCATTAGGTCTCTCCAGCTTTCTGGTTATGCAGTTGTTCAAATTTAATGGACGTGTCCATTTCTAGGGCGCTGGACGATCGCGTCAACCTTTCGGATGGCGCGGCCCGAAATTTGCCGTCAGCCGCCGCGTTTTGCGTTGCGGCGCAAGATCGGGACCGCGCCGCTCGATAGCCCGATTGCCACTGCGAGGGCAGCCATGCCGGCGGCTGTCGCGAAGGTGGCCCTGAGTCCGTGCGCCGCGGCGAGTCCGCCCGGAGCTCCATCGTGCGCGGTGGCGGAAAAGATCGAGGCCATCACCGACGCGCCGGTGACCAATCCGATATTGCGCGACAGGTTCATCAGTCCGGCGAAGGTGCCGCGCGTTGCAGAAGAGGATTTCGCCATCACCGCGGCGTTGTTGGAGATCTGAAACACGCCATAGCCGCCCATCACCACGATCAGCGAGCCGATGAAGCGCGGCAGGCCGACGATCCCCTCGCTGAAAGCCAGCCCCGCCGCTCCCGCCGCCATGATCGCCAGCCCGGCAAGGCTCATCGCGACGATGCCGAGCCGGTCGACCAGCCGCCCGATCGGCACGCCCCCGACAGCCGAGATGACCGGCCCGACCGAAAGCGCCAGCCCCGCCTGGGCGGGTGTCATGTGCAGACCCTCGACCAGATAGAAGGGGCCGACGACCAGCGTCGCCATGATCACGGTCGAGCCGATCACGCTCATCGCCAGATTGCCGCACAGGGAGATGTCGCGGAACATCCCCATCCGCAACAGGGGATCGGCGGCACGCCGCTCGACCAGAATGAAAGTTGCCACGCCGACCACCGCGAGCGCAAGCGCGATGATGTTGCCGGCGGCGAAGCGTCCGCTCGCAAGCGTGGCCGCGTAGCAATAGGCGCACAGTGCCGAGATGAGCAGAAAGGTGCCAGCCCAATCCGGCCGCCACGGCGTGGCCGCCGGATGGAGCGTTCGGGGCACCGTGCGATAGACCATCCAGGCGATCGCGATGCAGACCGGCACGTTGACGAGAAACAGTGCGCGCCAGCCCAACCCCGCGATCAGCAGCCCGCCCAGTGACGGCCCGGCGGCAGTTCCCAACCCAGACATCGCGCCCAGCAAGCCCAGCACGCTGCCAAGTCGTGCAGGGCGCACGATGTCGCAAACAAGCGCAAACGCCAGCACCAGCATGATCGCGCCGCCCATACCTTGCAGCGCCCGCGCCGCGATCAGGAACCAGAAGCTCCATGCCACGCCCGCGCCGATCGAAGCTAGGCCGAACAGTGCCAGTCCGGCGAGCAGCAGGCGCTGTCGGCCCACGCTGTCCGCGAGGCGACCAGCATTTATGATCAGGCTGATGACCGCGAGGAAATAGGCGATCACGATCCATTGCGCTTGCGGGAAGCTGATCCCGAAGGTGCGCGACAGCGTCGGCAAGCCGACATTCGCCACGCTGCCGCCCAAAGAAGACAGGAAGATCGTGGCGGACAAGCTGGCAATGGCGCCGGGCGAAGATTTCGCCAGCCTGCCTCCATCTCCGTTACCGCCAGTGTCGTTCAACCTCGTCCTCCGGTCCGTTGGTCCGATAAGCCTTTTTGTAGCGCGGACATCCAATTTTGCACGCGTACCCGTTCGATGGAAAGCAACTCGGAACCGCCTTGACATCGGCCAATTTAATGGACATGTCCATTTAAGATTGAAAGCGGCGCGACTTCGAACGGGGTTGGCGGCGCGATCTTGGAAAGAGCATTTCTCGGATTCGGTGCGGCATCGCGCGCGCGGCTGTCTGCCGAACTCAGATTCGTGATGCGCCCGTTATGACAGAGCCGACCTGCGGGTCACCAATGGAGAGTATAGTGTGACCGAGCAGGCCTTTGCCGTTCCCGTTTCGATCGAAAACATGGTGGACGATCTGCGCGAGGGACTACTCCCCGCTGCGGTGTTTCACGATCGTGAAGTCTACGATCTCGAGTTGCGGCGCATCTTCGCGAAATCCTGGGTGTATATCGGGCATGAGACCGAAATCCCGAACCGCGGGGATTTCGTCACCCGCAACATTGGCGAGGATCCCTTCATCCTGATTCGCGACGAACAGGACGAGTTGCGCGTGCTACTCAATGCCTGCCGCCACCGCGGCGCACAGGTGTGCCGGGTGCAAGCGGGCAATACCAAGGGTTTCGTCTGTCCATTCCATGGCTGGGCGTATCGCAATAGCGGCGAATTGATCGGCGTGCCGGTGCGAAGCCAGGGATATGCGTCGCTGGACCTCAAGGAATGGAATTTGTTCGCAGCGCCGCACGTCACCAATTACATGGGGCTGATTTTCGCCAACCTCGATCCGGATGCCGTGCCGTTCGAAGAGTATCTCGGCGACTACAAATGGTATTTCGACATCCAGTTCGCGCTGTCCGACGGCGGCATGGAGGTGCTGGGCGAGCCGCATCGCTGGCTGGTCGATGCGAACTGGAAGCAGGGCGCGGAGAATTTCTGCGGCGACAGCTCGCATACTCAAATGACCCACCGATCGGTGCTGGAAGCCGGCATCATCGACAGCGTCGCTGCCGGGGCGCCCAAGGAGGGAACGGGCCTCCATGTCCATGATTGCAGCGGCCATGCGATCAGCATCCGTCAGCTCCCCGGCGAGGCACCGTTCATCTCCTACCCGGAAGAGGTGACCCACCATTTCCATACCGGCGTGCTTAGCCAGGACCAGTTCGATCTGGCCAAGCGATCGCTGCTGCACAACGGCACCTTGTTTCCCAATTTCTCCTTCCTCCATATTGGCCTGAGCGACAGCCCGCAAAAGCCGCAGACAGGGTTTCTCACACTGCGCGTATGGCAGCCCAAGGGGCCGGGCCAGATGGAAATCTGGAACTGGGTGCTGGCACCGAGAGAGGCCTCTCCCGAGTATAAGCGCCGTGCCTATCAGGTGGGAATGAGCAGTTTTAGCCCCTCGGGCAGCTTCGAGCAGGACGATGTCGCGGTGTGGCCGGGCGTCACCCGCACCGCCGGCACTGTGTTCGCCGAGCTCAACAAGGTGCGTTTCAACTATCAGATGGGAATGGGGGACATGAGCACCAGCAAACCGCTGACGGACTGGGTCGGACCAGGCGTCGCCAACTCGACCAATGCGGGCGAGGGCGGCCTGAGGACGTTCCATAAGACCTGGTACGAACGCATGACCAACACCAAGATCGAGATCGGCGATCATGACTGAAGCGGCGACCATCCATCCCGCGGCTGCGCCTGCGAGCCAGCTGGTCGATATCACCCTCCAGCAGGCTTGCGAGGAATTCCTCAAGAAGGAAGCCGAGTATCTCGACGATCGCCGGTTCGCCGAATGGTTCGAGCTGCTCGATCCGGCGATCGATTATTCAGCGCCGGTGCGAACTGCCCGCGAGAACTGGGACGGCACGGGTATCAGTGGCACCGCCTTCTACCTGAAAGAGGATCATGCCTCGATCGAAATGCGCGTAAAGCGACTTCGCTCGCGCTATGCTTGGTCGGAAAGCCCGGCGACGCGTACGCGGCGCATGGTCTCCAACATCCGCGTGACGCCGCACGGCAGCGATCCGGCACTGGTGGCGGCGCGCAGCAACCTGGTGGTCTTCTGCCATCGTGGCGACGCGGCGCACCCTCAGATTCTCACGGCCGAGCGGTTCGACGAGATCCGTATCGGCACCGAAGCGTCACGGCTCGTCAAACGCACCGCCATCCTCGATTCCACGGTGCTCGGCCTTGAATCGCTGTCGATCTTTCTCTGAGGCGGCGCGTGGCAAGACTCTCGCTCAGCTATGCGGGCCACCTCTCGGACCGCGTCCGCGCTCTCTATCATGGCACGGTCGTGCCCGAGGGAATCGACCTGCACTTTCTTCCGATGTCGCCTGTGCAGGCGTTCAACCGCGTGTTGCGCGGCGAATTCGCTTGCGGCGAGATGTCGTTCTCGACCTATGTTCTGCGTGTCGCGCAGGGCAACGCCCCGTTTGTCGCGATCCCGGTTTTTCCTTCGCGCACGTTCCGCCACGGCGCGATCTATGTCAACGCGGCCGCCGGCATTGCCGCGCCTGCCGATCTGAAGGGGCGGCGCGTGGGCGTGCCCGAATATTCGATGACCGCAGCCGTCTGGGCGCGGGGCGCGCTGATGCACGAATATGGCGTCCAACCGGGTGACATTCATTGGATCACCGGCGGACTCCAAACAGCGGGCCGCCGCCCGCTCACCGAAGTGCGAATCGACGGTGTCAAGATTGAGCATGAGGAGCAGCGGGCGCTGAATAATATGCTCGCGGACGGCGCCATCGACGCGCTGATCGCACCGCAGACGCCGCCGGCGCTTCTCGCTGGCGATGCGCGGATCGGCTATCTCTTTCCCGACGTGCCGAGCGTCGAGCGTGCCTATTTCGCGAAGACCCGCATTTTTCCGATCATGCATACCGTCGTTATCCGCCGCGACGTGTGGGAACGCGATCCCTGGATTGCGATTAGTCTCCAGCAGGCGTTCGAACGGAGCAAGGCGAACTGCTTGGCCGAACTGGCTATCGACGAGCCGCTTCCCATATCGCTGCCTTGGATCGGGCAATATGTTCGCTCGATCCGCGATACGTTCGGCGACGATTTCTGGCCCTATGGTGTCGAACCCAACCGGCCCACCATTGAGGCGCTGTGCGCCTTTCTCCATGAGCAAGGGCTGGTGTCGCGCCGAGTCGAGGTCGATGAACTGTTCGCGGCCAACGTCCAGTCAAACGCTGGTATCCGCCTGTGAACGATCGGGCGATGCCGACGATGCGGCTGGGAATCATCGGTCTGGGCGGTGCCGCCAAGCAGATGGTGCCGAGCTTCCTCAGCCATCCGTATGTCGCGATCACTGCCGCCGCCGATCCGCGTGATGATGCGCGCAGTGCCTTCGCGGCCGAGTTCGGCGCGCGCACCCACGCGACAGCGGAGGCGCTGTGCGCCGATCGGGAGGTGGACGTGGTCTATATCGCTACGCCCCATCAGATGCACCGCGATCATGCCGCGTTGGCGGCGCGTGCGGGAAAGCACATCATCATCGAGAAGCCGATGGCGCTTACGCTGGAAGAATGCGGCGACATCATCGCGGTTGCGGAAGCGAACGGCGTCCACTTGCTCGTCGGCCATACGCATGCCTTCGACGCGCCAATCCTCAAGATGCGCGCTTTGATCCGCGAAGGCGTGATCGGGCCGGTTTCGATGATCAATTCGTGGAACTACGGCAATTTCCTCTACCGTCCCCGTCGGCCTGAGGAATTGCGCACCGACGCGGGCGGCGGCATCATCTACAACCAGGTTCCGCATCAGGTAGACGTGGCGCGCCTGCTCGGGGGCGGCATGGTGCGCAGCGTGCGCTCGATGGCTTGGACGCTCGATCCCACCCGGCCGACCGAGGGGGCGCACGTTACGTTCCTGCAGTTCGAAAACGGCAGCGCAGCGTCGCTGGTCTATAGTGGATACGACTATTTCGACACCGACGAGTTCCACTACTGGATCGGCGAGTTGGGCGAGCCCAAGCGCCCCGATTGTCATGCAGCTTCGCGCAGAGCGCTGGAGGCGATGACAGGCACCGGCTCGGAAGTCGCGGCCAAGGCTGGGGGCGGCTTCGGCGGCGGCCGCCGGCTGACAGTTCCACCCCAGAACGAATGGAACCACCCGCATTTCGGCGTGACGGTCGTCAGCGGGCCTGACGGCGATCTACGGCAGTCGGCACGTGGTGTCACACATTATGGCAGGCGGGGCGCGGTCGAGCATCCGCTCGATCCGCCGCGCGTCTTTCCGGACAAGAGCGGCGTCATCGACGAGATGTACGACGCCTTCGCCGGGCTGCGCCCAATCCTGCACGACGGCGCCTGGGGGCGAGCGACAATGGAAGTAAGCGAGGCGATTCTGCGGTCCGCGCGCGAAGGGCGCGAAGTCGGCATGTCGCACCAAGTACCGGTTAGGGATTGAGGAGAGTAGTCTTGATGCAGGCGCAGGATTTCAAGGGACTTTACGCGATCATCCCGACGCCGGCGCGCGCCGGTGCACAGGCGATCGACGCCACCGACACCGTGGCGCTGGACGAAACCGAGCGGCTGGTTCGCGCGCTGATCGATGATGGGGCGAACGGCCTGATCATACTGGGTACCACGGGCGAATGCGCGACCATATCGAACGAGGACTATCGCAGCTTCGTCGCCACCGTCGCTCAGACTGTCGGCAAGCGCATTCCGCTGTTCGTTGGGGCGACCGCGATGGGGGGGCACGAAGCCTATAAACGGCTAGCGTTCGCACGCGAACAGGGTGCCGACGGTACCTTGCTTGGCTTGCCGATGTGGCAGCCTTGCACTGTCGATATGGCCGTCCGCTTCTATGCCGAGGTCGGGCAGGCGTTTCCCGATCTCGCGGTGATGGCCTATGCCAATGCGCGCGCCTTCCGCTTCTCCTTTCCCACCGAGTTCTGGGCGCGGATCGCGAAGGAAGCGCCGACGGTAACCTCGGTGAAATCGTCCCAGCCGACCAACCTGGCCGAGAATATCGCCGCGACCGAAGGCCGCATCCACTTCATGCCGAGCGACATGGTCGCCGCCAAGTTCCAGGCGATCTCGCCGGCCGCGACCACTTCCTGCTGGGCGACTGCGGCCGCTATGGGGCCGGAGCCGTCACGTGCGCTAATCGACGCGATTCTGGCCGGCGATGCCGATCGGACCCGGCATATTGACGAACGAATCGCATGGAGCATCGCGTCGCTGGCCCCAATGCTCGGCAATCCGGAACTGTTCGCCAGCTATAACACCCAGATGGAAAAGACACGGATCGCGGAGGCAGGCTATTGCGACCCCGGCCCCATCCGCCCGCCATATGATATCTTCCCCGCCGACTATGCCGAGGCCTCGCGTGAGGCCGGGCGGCGCTGGAACCAGCTTCGGGACGAATTCGCCGGCGGTCGCGCGGCCGCAGCGGCGGAGGCGGTATCGTGACGATCGGCGTCCCCATCAAAGACGCGGCGCTGCGCGCCGAACTCGAGACGCTGATCACAGAGCACGCCTATCGGCTCGACATGAACTGCTCCGAAAATCTGGCCGAGCTCTATACCGAGGACGGGCGCTTGCTTGCCCCCAACTTCGATTGCGATGGACCCGAAGCGATCAATGCCTATGGCCGCGAGCGCGCGGCGGCGAAGAATCGCCGCGTCCGTCACGTCTGCACCAACTTCCGCTTCTGGGAGGACGGACCCGATCAGGCGCGCGGCCTCTGCTTCATCCTCCTATTCCGTTCCAACGGGCCGGAGCTGTCACCCGCCGAGCCGATCGCGCTGGCCGACGCGCACGATATCTATCGGCGTGGGCCGGATCGGATCTGGCGAATTCAGGAGCGCCGCATCGTCCTGTCGTTCGAATCCGCAGCACACAAATCGAGCTGATTCCAACGGGAGCAGACGCGAACAAGTATTTTCCGCGCGGAGCAGATGATTATGCCTGGCGGAGTCCCTTCCGATACCGAACATTCGGCAATAGCCGCGCTCGACCAAGGTCGGCTGCGGGCAATCCAGATTCGTGTATTCCTGTTGTGCGCGCTGGTGACAATGCTCGACGGGATAGACAATCAGTCGATCGGGGTAGTCGCTCCCCTTATGAGCGCAGAACTCGGCTTGAACAAGGCAGCGATGGGCCTCATCTTTTCGCTGACCCAAGTAGGCGCCACCATCGGAGCACTGGCACTTGGACCGTTCGGCGATCGCTTCGGGCGCAGGCCGGCGATCATTCTCAGTGTCTCGACGATGACGGTCTTCACCCTGCTGACGGCGCTCGTTCCTTCATTCGGGCTTCTGCTCGCCACTCGGTTTCTGGCGGGCATCGGGCTTGCCGGAGTTTTCGCGTCGGCGCTGGCATTGACGTCGGAATATGCGCCCACCCGGCTGCGCGGAACGATGGTCTCGGTCGTTTACGCCGGCTATCCGGCCGGGGCTGCTCTGGGCGGCGTGATGGCCGCGGTGATTCTCCAGCAGCACGACTGGCGCCTTGTTCTTTACATGGGCGCAGCGCTCGGCGCTCTCGTGATTGCGCTCGTCCTGTTGCTCCTGCCGGAATCGCCTCGCTTTCTGATTGAAGCGGGCACCCACCGCGAACGACTCGACCGCCTGCTCATGAAGCTGGGGCTGGATCCCGCTGCTGCGGGTGTATCGCCGGCCGCGGTCTCGTCCCAGCCTCGACCTCGTCAGTCTCTTTGGTCGGTTTTCGAGGGAGGGCTAGCACCGCTCACGGTCTTACTTTGCCTGCTCAACCTTTTCGTATCCGCGACCACCAAGATCATGGTCGTGTGGTTTCCCTCGGTCCTTGCAGATAGCGGCTTCTCGATATCACAGGCCGCATTTTCGCAAGCGGCGTTCAATATTGGCTGTGTTGCCGCCATGCTGATCGCGGGCTGGTTGGTTGACCGCTTCGGCGCGTTGCGCACGATCGTACCGGCGTTGTTCTTCGATGCGCTATCCATCTGGTGCCTTGGCTTTACCGCGGGCAATTTCGCGGTCACGATTATCGTGGCCAGTCTAGTTGGCGCATTTATAGGAATAGGCGCGTCCGGAGCGCAGGCGCTGGCAGCGCAGCTGTTTCCGGTTCGGGTGCGCTCTACAGGAATCGGTTGGGCGACCTCAGCTGCGCGCTTCGGCCAGGTGATCTCGCCGTTGCTGGTCGGCGTGGTTCTCGCGGGCGGTATGAGCGCATCGCGCATCTTTGCGGGTCTCGCGCTCAGTCCGCTGCTTGCTGCGCTTGTCGCCGCCGCGTTCGTCCATGCCACGCGCCGTCGCGAGGAAAAGGCGCGCGCTCAGTCCGAGGGGTGATCGTTGCCTTCAGTTCGGAACCCGTTGGCACCAGCAATTTTCCCGTGGTCGAAACCGCGCAAAAGGTGTGGTAACGCGAACCATGCAGGCGACAGGGGGCCGGATGGTGGTGCGCGTTCGGGAACGGAACAAGGCAGAGAAGCGTGAGCGTATCAGGCTGGCCGCGCTCAAGCTGTTCTCCGAGTATGGCTATGACGCAACGACTCTGCGTGATGTGGCACGCGAGGCGCATGTCGCGCTGGGAACGTTGTCGCTCTACGCGGCGGACAAGCGCGATCTCACATTGCTGGTCTTCAACGAAATCACCGTGAGCACGATGGAGACCGCGATCGACCTTACGCGTTCGCGCGAAATCCTGCTTGAGGAACGGATACTAACCTTCTTCACGCCCTTCTATCGGGACTGGGCAGGCAATCCCCGACTTGCCCGTATCTTCCTTCAGATCAACTATTATTCCGGCGGAATGCATGGGGAGGAATACACGCGAACCCGCCGCTCCATCGCCCAGCAGTTGGAGTTCATCGTCGAAGACGCGATCAATCGTGGCGAGATTCGCCCCCCCGAAACGACCGAAATCGTCGCGCAGCACTTCTTCCTAATCTTCTCGGCGACGGCGCGATGGTGGATCGGCGGAGACAATCCGGTCGCGGAGGAGGGCATCGCTTATCTGCGGCGTCTTATCCGGCTCCAGATCATGGGTTTGGTTCCACAAGCGCGGGTTAGTGCGCTGAATCCCAAGTCGGGAGGTGACCGGTCGGGCGCCGTTGGGGATCCCGAAACACCGCGCCGGCGGCGCACCCGCGGAAGCCGCCAGAACGTCTAGGACATTCAGTCGGACGGGATCATCGATCGGAAGCCGCGCAAAAAACCGAAGAATATGTCGGTGTATGATCGGATCATGACCTCCCCCGAAAATGCAATCGACCGCATTTGTGCTGCAAAACCTGTTCGCATCCAGGCGATGCCGGTTCCGTCCGCGCGTCTCGCTACGCGAACCCCCAACCTTGCCCTGTGCGCCGCTACGTGCAAAAAAATGGACATGTACCTGTAATTTCGCTAAGGATGGCGGGTGGGTTATCAGCTTAGCCGACGCTTCCGGCGACGTGCGGACAGGCGCAGCTAAAGAAAGAAAGAATGACGATGCAGGAGCGGGCACGGCGAGTTCAAGGCATTCACCGGCTGGCGTTGCGCGTACCCGACCTTGGCGAGGCGCGACGTTTCTATCGGGATATCTGGCTGCTGGACGATCACGGTGCCGACCTGGATTTCGCTGGGTTTCGAAGCGGGGGAGAAGACCACGATGATCTGGTACTCGCCGAGGGATCGCCACAAATCGCGCACCTTGCCTTTCAGGTCGCCTCCACGGAAGAACTTGAAGCGATTGCTACGCAGCTCGCTGCCGCCGGCTTCTCTCCGCAGCCGGTTGCGGAACAGGGTCTGTTCCGCAGCGACCAAGCGGCAATCGCCGTGCAGGATTCCGACGGGCGTCAGGTCTGGCTCGTGGCTCCACAGCCGGATGCATCCGAACTTGTGAAACCGCCAGCGGTTCTCGCGCCGAACCGCATCGGACATATCGTCCTATGGACACCTGACCAGGACGCGGCGGAGCGCTTCTATGCGACGCTGGGTTTCCAAGTCACCGATCGGACAAATGCAGGCATGTCGTTCCTTCGCTGCAACGCCGATCATCATTCGCTCGCGTTAATGAAGAGCCGGGAAGGCCGGACCGGACTTCAGCATGTGGCCTATGACGTCGGCTCGCTGGACAATGTAATGCGAAATTTTGCGCGATTGCGTTCGCTGGGAGTGGAGTGCATTTGGGGCGTCGGACGGCATGGCCCGGGGAACAATGTGTTCAGCTATTATACTGATCCCGCCGGCAACTATATCGAATATTACGGCGAGATGGAGCAGTTCGACGCCAACGTGCCGGTCGAAGCTCGGATATGGGGTCCGCAACATAAGGGCGATGTCTGGGGTGTTGCCGGTGTCCCGCCGCTCGGCTTCCGAGAATAAGCGCAGCGGACTGCGCGTCGATCATCCACATAACTGGCCGTCACATAATTGGCCGTTGTAGGCGGAGGACAGCAGGCAACTGCTGATCGATTAACGACGCTCGTGACGCAGTGTCTGATCATTACATCACGAAACATATGGAACCCAGCTTCCTTGGCTTCGGGCCGATGGCTGCCTGCAATCAGGCAGCCCGTTTCCAGCGCCTCGAAGTTTAATGGACACGTCCGGTTTTCTAGGCTCAGGACTCATTGATCGAGCCAGAAGATGACGGTTGCGGCGATGCAGATGGCGGACATGAAGGTATGGGCGCAGCGGTCGTATCGCGTGTGGATGCGGCGCCAGTCCTTGAGTTTGCCGAACATGTTCTCGACCCTGTGGCGCTGGCGATAGAGTGTGCGATCGTGCGGGATCTGTACCTTTCGATTGGCCTTTGAAGGGATACAGGCGGTGATGCCGCGGTTGGCCAGAGCTGCGCGGAACCAGTCGGCATCATAGCCTTTATCACCGAGCAGTGCCTTGGCCCTGGGCAGGGAGTCGAGCATCAGCGCAGCGCCCTTGAAGTCGCTCATCTGGCCTTCGCTGAGCAGCATGACCAGTGGCCGCCCCTGGCCGTCGCAGACCGCATGAAGCTTGGAGTTCAAGCCGCCTTTGGTGCGTCCGATACATCTGGGAAGAGCCCCTTTTTAAAGAGGCTGGCAGCTGTTCGGTGAGCCTTGAGATGCGTGGCATCGATCATCAGTTGATCCGGCTTGCCACCCTTGGCAGCCAGCGCGGCAAAGATATTGTTGAACACGCCCAGTCGGCTCCAGCGGATGAACCGGTTGTAGATCGTTTTGTGCGGACCATACTCGCGCGGTGCATCTCGCCAGCGCAACCCGTTCCTGATCACGAAGATGATCCCGCTAACGATCCGACGATCATCGACCCGCGGCACTCCGTGCGACAGTGGGAAATACGGCTCGATCCGGCGCATCTGCGCCTCCGACAACCAGATCAGATCACTCACGACAACACCTCCTCAGCGGTGCCGTTGAATCAGAATATCGAGCCCTTGGGAATCCCTTTAATAGGTCCTGAGCCTAATATAATGGACATGTTCATAATAGAAAATTTGGGAGGGGTGATATGAAGACGTTGATATCTGTCGCAGTCCTGTGCGGGTCGATCAGTTTGCCGGCGATGGCGCAAACCTCGCCGGCTGTCGCCGACCCATCGGCAAGCCCTGCGACGCCGGCCCCCGAAAACCAGGATGCGGCTGCGCCAAGCCCTAATGCTCAGGCAAATGAGGATGGCATCGCCGATTCGTGGTGACCGCCACTCGTCGCGAGGAACGCCTGCAGAAGATTCCGGTCACGGTCACCGCGGTCTCGGGCGAGGCGCTCCAGTCGAGCGGGGTGCTCGACACTCGCCAGCTAACCCAGGTCGTGCCGGGTCTGGTCGGAAGCCGCAATGCCGGCGTGAACCAGCCGGTGATCCGAGGTGTCGGCAGCGGCGGCGTGGTCGGCGACGAATCGAGCATCGCGACCTATATCGACGGCGTCTACCAGCCCGATCCTTGGACCACCAATCTCGACTTGGTCGAAATCCAGCGCGTCGAAGTGCTGCGCGGTCCTCAGGGCACGCTGTTCGGCCGCAACGCCACCGGCGGCCTGATCAACATCATCACGCCTGATCCCAGTTTCGACTTCCGCGGCCATGTCGCGGCAAGCGCGGGCGTGTTGCGCGGCGCTGGGGATTATGATCTGCGCGGCTATGTAACCGGCGGGCTTTCCGACAAGATCGCGATCGATTTTGCCGGCCTCTACAAGAAGACAGACAATTATGTCACCGATCTGGTACGGGGCGACTTGGGCTACGGTGAGGATGCCTATTTCTCACTGCGGAGCAAGCTGTTGTTTCGGCCCAGCGAAAGTGCACAGTTCGTACTCACTGGCGACTATGCCAAGCGTGATGGCGGTTCCAACGCCAACCAACTCTACCAGAACAACACGGTCGCACGCTCCTATCCGGGCGTAATCCTCCCCACCGGGCCATGGCAGGCTGCGTACAACTACGAGCCTCAGCTCAACATGGAGCGCTTCGGTCTCACCTTGCAATCGCGCTTCGATACTGGATCGGTCGGGATCGAGACCGCCACGTCGTATCAGAACGGCGAGATCTACCAGCAGCAGGATCGGGATTCGTCCAACATCAATCTTGGGCTGGGCCAAGTGAACACGCGCCAACGAAGCTTCACTCAGGAAATTCGCGTTCTGTCGAGCAGTTCCGGTCCGTTGCAATGGCTGGCCGGCGCCTATTTCTATACCAGCCACCTCGACGGCACCGTGCCGACTACGACGCCTTCGCGCGTGCCGCCGCCGACGCTGCCGACCCTCTCAACGACGACGACGTCGCCTGACGTGCGTGTGTCCTCACTCGCCGGCTTCCTTGAGGGCACCTATTCGCTGACCAACACGCTGTTCCTGACTGCCGGCGGTCGCTACACAACCGAGGTGCGCAAGTTCGAGCAGGCTTCGAACGGCGTGGCCCTGTTTCCGCAGCAACGAAGCCGCTTCGAGAAATTTACCTATCGCGGCGCGATCCGCTGGCAGTTCGATCCCGACGTCAACATCTATCTAAACTACGGCACCGGGTTCAAGAGCGGCGTCTATAACGGCGTCGGCACCTCGCCCAAGCCTACCCGACCCGAGAGTCTCACCTCCATTGAGGGCGGTATCAAGGCCGATCCGGCTCGATGGCTGCGGACGAACTTGTCGGTCTTCCATTACGACTATAAGGACCTGCAGGTCAGCGCGCGCGACCCGTTCACCAACCTTGTGCTCCTCCAGAATGCAGCGACGGCCAAGATCTATGGCGGCGAGCTCGAACTCACCCTCATGCCGACGCGCGACCTGAACTTCACCGGCAAATTCTCTTATCTTCACGGCGAATACGAGAAATTCCCGCTCGCCCAAGGATTTACTCCCAATGCGAACGCCACCGGCAACACCGCGGTCATCGCCGACGTGTCGGGTAAACGCATCGTGGTGGCGCCGCGAACGGCCATGAACCTCGCTGCAGATTGGTCGCACGAATACGAAGTGGGCCGCTTTGGCGCGCGCCTGAACTTCTACCACAGCGACCGAATCTACTACGACTTCACCAACAATTTTTCGCAGAAGCCCTATTCGCTGCTCAATGCACAGGTTTCGTTCACGCCACCCAGTGAGAGCTTCAGCTTGAGCCTAGCCGTGACCAACATCACCAATGCAATCGTCTATCAATCGCTTCGCGTCAACGCGAGCGGCACCGACGGTATCCTTGAGAAGCCGCGCGAAGTGAAGGGAACGATCCGCTTCAACTTTTGACCCGGTTCCGAGGCACCTTCGGGAGAGGCGTCGCCATTCCCGAGGCGCGCTCCAAGCGTCTCAGACGCCTTGACCGCCGCGTTTCTCCATCGCGGGAAGCGCGGCGGTCACCGTTTCCACGAATTGCATCGTCGTCGCGCTCGCCTGCTTGTGCCGCCAGGCGAGGCCGAAACGGACGTCGGCAAGGCCCGGTGCCTGCGGCGGCGGCTGCAGCGGACGAAAGGCCACGCCCCGCATACGCAGCCGCTCGGCCGAGGCCGGGACTATCGCGACGCCCTCGCCGCATGCAACAATGCCGATCACGGCCTCGGTAGTGGGCGCTTCGTGCGTGATCGTCGGATCGAAACCGGCGAGACGGCAAAGCGCCTGCAGATCCGCGTGGACGTTGAAGCCGCGCGTCGGCTCATAGGCGACGAACCCACTGGAATCGAGGGCGTCAATTCCGATGGCGCCGCTGTTAACGAGCAGCGGATGGCCAAGCGGAAGCGCGACGATCAGGGACTCGCTGTAGACGAAGCGCGTCTCGATCAGTTCGTCGAAAATCGGCAGCCGGACGATGCCGACATCGATCTCGCCCGAGCGCAGCGCCTCGATCTGGTGAAGCACCGACATAGCGTGAAAGACGATCTCGACTTCGGGGGTGGTTTCGCGGAAGCGTCGTACCAGCGCGGGGACCAGCGCGTAGACAGTCGATCCGCCGAAGCCAATATTGAGGGTCCCGCTCAGCCCCTCGGCGGCACGGCGCGCGCGCTCCGATCCGTCGTCCAAGATTTCCAGAGCCTTGCGTGCGTCGGCTACGAATACCGTGCCCGCCGCCGTGAGCGCAACATGGTGCTTGTCACGATCGAACAGGCGTGCGCCGATCTCGTCCTCAAGTTCGCGGATCGCCCGGCTGAGCGGGGGCTGCGAGACGTGGCACCGTTGCGCCGCCCGGGTGAAGTTCAACTCCTCGGCGACAGCTATAACATATCGCACTTGGCGCAGATCCATCGTGATATCTCTTTGGTATGACCATCGGTCTTATAATGTATTTCACTCATAGTGCCATCTCTCACACTACGCGTCGCGACGAGGAGAGTGGAATTGAGTAATCGTATCGCACGGATGGAATTCGACGCGCTGGCGCCGCGCGTTCAGGACGTGCTTCGCGCGCGGGTCGATCGGCTCGGCTATCTGGGCGAGTTCTTCAAATGCGTCGGCGTGCAGCCTGATGTGCTGGCTCCGTTCATGGAGATGACCGAGGCGCTGAAGAAGGCCTTGCCGGACCGGCTGACCGAAACCGGTGCGCTGACCGTCGCAAAGCTGTTCGACAATCGCTACGAACTTCACCAGCACGAGCGGCTGGCAAAAAAACTGGGCTTTGGCGAGGAATGGGTGGCGGCGGTCGAGCAGCTCTCGCCGCAGGACGCCCCCTGTCTTTCGGACGCGGAGCGTGCCGTTCAGCGCTTCGTCGTCGCGATAGTCGAGCGCAGCGGCCAGGGCGTCTCCGCTGAGCGGGAAGCGTTGATCGATGCGATCGGGCCGGAACAGACGATCGCCGTCATGTTCCTAGTCGGCCGCTACATCACCCACGCGATGATTGTGAACGGGCTGGAACTGGCGCCGCCGGTGCCGTCGATATTCGAGGCCGGCACTTGACCCAGGGGATTTGGATCTCCGAGGCCGAGGTCGTCTCGGTCATGGCGTTGCCCGAGGCGATCGACGCCTTGCGCGCCGGGCTTCGCGAAGAGGCCGCCGGCCGCGCAAGCAACATGGTGAAAACCCACGCCGCCTGGGCGAACGGCTCTACGCTGCACGCGATCGGCGCGGTGTTCGAAGGCTGGAACATCGTCGGCGCGAAGACATGGGCCCATACGGCAGGAGGCGCGATGCCCCTGTTGATGTTGCTCGACGCCGGCACCGGTGCGCTCGTCGCGCTGATCGAAGCGTTCGCGCTTGGCCAGATGCGCACGGGCGGGATCAGCGGTGTGGGCACCGACGTGATGGCCCGGCCCGACGCATCGCGCCTGGCTATGATCGGTGCCGGCAAGCAGAGCATTACTCAGGTCGCCGCAGTTGCGGCGGTCCGGCGGCTCGACCGGGTCACCGTGTGGAGTCCGACGGCGGCCAATCGCGAGGCGCTTGCCGCCAAGGTCGAGCAGAAGCTGGGCATCGAGGCGATCGCCACCCAGACGCTTGACGAGGCGCTGGACGCCTCAGATATCGTCACTCTGGTCACGCGGGCGCGCGAGCCGGTCATTACGCGGGATATGCTGGCGCGCGGCGTGCACTTGAACGCCGTCGGCGCGATCACGCCCGAGCGGGTGGAGTTCGAACCATCCCTGCTCGAACGCGCCACCCTCATCGGCGCGGACTCCGTTCCCCAAGTGCGCAAGCTCAGCCAGGAATTCATGATCGCGTTCGGCGACGACGAAGCGCAATGGGCGCGGCTTCAGCCGCTGTCCGCGCTGGTCGCTGGCGACAGCGTACGGCCAGCCGATGCCGATCTGACCGTCTTCAAGGCGATGGGCATGGGCATTTCCGATCTGTCGCTCGGCATCGAGATTTTCCGACGGGCTCGTGAGGCCGGGCTCGGCCGCGCCATTCCCCCGATCATTCGCCAAGCGCCGCGCCTGACGCTGAACCAATAGAAGGATTTTTCGCCATGAGCAGCAGCGTATTCGTCGATGCCACCGGCCCGATCCCGGAAAAGGAAGCGCCCTGGGAGCCGATCGTCATCTCCAAGGCGGCGATCGACGCCGAGATATCGCGCCTCGCCGCGCTTCCGCAGCCGGCCAATGGCCGCCGCCGCTCCTATTTCCGCCACCCGATGAACCGTCGCTCGAACGGCCTCGCGCCCGGCATCGAAGTCGCGCTCGATGTTCTACTGCCGGGCGAGGAGACGGCAACCTTCCGGCAGAATTCGACGCAGGTGAATTTCGTTATCCGGGGCGAGGGCGAGACCGAGATCAGCGGTCAGCGCCGTGCCACCGCGCTCCACGACGTATGGAACACGCCGTCGATGCGGATTTATCGCCACAAGAATAACAGCGAACAAGTCTATGCGCGGCTCACCTATTCCAACGGCGCGCTGCTCGACATGCTCAACATTCATGTCGTCGAGGAAAACCCCCAGCCGATGCTGAAGTCCATCGACCGCGAAGAAGGCGGCGAGGGCGAGGACAATCGCCGCACCAGCCCATATGGCACTTTCCAGCTCACCGAGGAAGGCGCCTGGCTGATGCCGTACGAGCGGCTGATCAATCCACCTTCGGTCACCAGCCCCGCGCTATATTGGCCCTGGGAACAGGTGAAGGAGCATCTCGACAAGCTTGAGGCGCTGGGCAAGGACTATATCGGCCGCCGCTTGTACCTGCTCTACAACCCGATGACCGGTCGCACCAACGGCACGACGCCGAACTTCTTCGCGACGATGACCGTGCGTCCGCCCAAGATCGTCGATCGCCCGCACCGCCATTCGTCTGCGGCAGTGAACTATTATTTCTCCGGCTCGGGCCGCTCGACCGTCGAGGGCAAGACCTATGAGTGGAAGGCCGGCGACCTGATGCTTTCCGCGCCCGGCTGGTCGGTCCATAACCATGCAAGCTACGACGAGCCGGTATATGAGCTGACCATTCAGGATCAGCCGCTCAACATCGCGATGGAATCGCTGCTGTGGCAGGAAAGCCTGAAGGAGCCGCCGGCACTGCTGGGGGCTGAGGAGGGCTTTGCCACCAATCGCGCCGCGGTGTCAGGCTGATGGCGCAGGCGCGCCGCATCGACGACTTCGGCGGCGTCACGCTCAACGACGCGGCGATCGCCGATGCGGCGAACGCCCTGGCGACGGCCGAGCGCGACCGCAGCCAGATCCGCCTGCTCAGCGAGACCTATCCGGGGATGACGATGGACGACGCCTATGCCGTCCAGGCGGCCTGGGTGCGGATGAAGCGTGCGGCTGGCGATCCGGTGATCGGCTGGAAGATCGGCCTCACCTCAAAGGCGATGCAGGCCGCGCTTTCGATCGACATTCCCGATTCGGGCGTGCTGCTGGGCAGCATGGCTTTCGCCAACGGCGCCGACATTCCGACCGGGCGTTTCATCCAGCCGCGGGTCGAGGCAGAGATCGCCTTTGTGATAAAGGAGACGATCGACCCAGCCCGCGCGTCGATCGAGGCGATCCTCGCCGCGACCGATTATGTCGCACCCGCGCTAGAGATACTGGATACGCGCGTCACCCGGCTGGATCCGCACAATGGCCGGCCGCGCACCATATGCGACACGATCGCGGACAACGCAGCCAACGGCGGCATCGTAATGGGTGAGCCGGTGCGCGATCTCGCCGGCCTAGATCTGCGCTTCGTTGGCGCCGTGGTATCGCGCAACGGCGAGGTCGAGGAAACCGGCCTCGGTGCCGGCGTGCTTGGCAATCCGCTGGTGTCCCTTGCCTGGTTGGTGGAGCGGCTGGCGGCCTATGGAGATCGCATCGAGGCAGGCCAGATTGTGCTGTCCGGATCGTTCATCCGCCCCGTCGAGGCTCCGCCGGGGAGCCGCTTCCTGGGGGATTTCGGCGGCTTCGGCCGCGTTTCCTGCTGCTTCCTTTGAGACCGGGCCAGGATCGGGACGTCATGCACAATCCCTTCAAACAGGCGATCGGCGAAGGTCGCGCGCAAATCGGCCTCTGGCAGGCTCTGGCTTCCCCTTATTGCTGTGAGATCTGTGCGGGCGCCGGCTTCGACTGGTTGCTGATCGACGGCGAGCACGCACCGAACGACCTGCGATCGGTGCTGGCGCAGCTGCAGGCTGCGGCTGCCTATCCGGTCGAGCCGGTAGTCCGCCTGCCAGTCGGCGACGCCGTCTTGGTCAAGCAATATCTCGATCTGGGTGCGCGGACGCTGCTGGTGCCGATGATCGAGAACGCTGGCGCCGCGGCGGCGATGGTTCGTGCCACCCGCTATCCGCCCCACGGCATTCGCGGCGTAGGCTCCGCGATCGGGCGGGCTAGCCGCTGGAACCGGCATCGGGACTATCTGCAGGCCGCCGCAGCCGAAATCTGCCTGCTCGTCCAGATCGAGAGCCGTGCGGCGCTCGCCGATATCGACGCGATCGCGCGTGTCGAGGGCGTCGACGGCGTCTTCATCGGCCCGTCAGATCTCGCCGCCGATCTCGGCCATCTCGGCGATCCCATGCATCCCGAGGTGCAGGCGATGATCGAGACCGGCATCGCCGCGGTGCGCGCCGCCGGCAAGCCGGTGGGCATGCTAATCGCCAATGAGCAGGCGGCACGTCGCTATCTTGGACTCGGCGCCAACTTCGTCGCGGTTGGCACCGATGTCACGCTGCTCGCGCGGGGGGCGGAGGCGCTGGCCGCAAGCTTCCGCGACGTGCCCGCGCAGGCCGCGGCCCCGCCTCCTCCCAGCGTCTATTGAAAGTCAGGAAGGCAATCGACATGCGGACCGAGGTCATCTCGATCAATCCCGCCACCGGCGAGGAAATCGCGCGCTACCCCGCGCTCGACGGGCCTGCGCTGGAGAAGGTCGTGGCAGCGGCATACGCCGCCTTCGCCAGTTGGCGGACGAACGGCGTCGATCGGCGCGCCCAGGCCTTTCGCCGCCTGGCCGACATACTGGAGGCTCGCCGCGACGCGCTCGCCCCGCTGATTACGCTCGAAATGGGCAAGCCGATAAGCGCGGCGGGCGCAGAGGTCGACAAATGCGCGCGGCTGGTGCGCTGGTACGCCGATAATCTGGCCAAGCTGCTCGCCGATGAGACGCCCGATATCGGCGGCGACGGCACGGCGGCGATCAGCTATCTCCCGCTCGGCGTGGTGCTAGGCGTGATGCCATGGAATTTCCCGCTCTGGCAGGTGCTGCGCGCCGCCGTGCCGATTATGTGCGCAGGTAACGGCTTTCTGCTCAAACATGCCGACAATGTTCAGGGTAGTGCCTGGGCGCTTAGCGAATGTTTCCGGGCGGCGGCCTTCCCCGAGGGTTTGTTCGGCATTGTCCACGCCGATCGCGCTCTGGTCACCGGTCTGCTCGCCGACCGTCGCATCGTCGGCGTCACCGTCACCGCGGGTGTCGCCGCGGGTGCCTCGCTGGCGGCCGAGGCCGGGCGCCACATCAAGAAGTCGCTGCTCGAGCTGGGCGGGTCCGATCCCTTCATCGTCCTCGCAGATGCCGATCTCGATCTTGCCGTCGCCGCTGCCGTCGAAGCGCGGTTCCAGAACTGCGGGCAGGTGTGCATCGCGGCGAAGCGGATCATCGTCGCCGCCCCGATCATGGAAGCGTTCGTCGCCCGGTTCGTCGAGGTGGCGCGCGGGATCCGGTACGGAGATCCCCTCGATCCCGACACGTGGATGGGTCCGATGGCGCGGGTGCGCGCCCGGTCCGATGTTCACGGCCAGGTCTGCCGCAGCGTGGCGATGGGCGCGCGGCTGTTGCTCGGCGGCGAGATCCCGGAAGGGCCGGGAGCCTACTACCCGCCCACGGTCCTGGTCGACGTGACCCGCGACATGCCCGTCTGCGCCGAGGAGACGTTCGGACCCGTCGCCGCGATCATGACCGCCGAGGATGCCGAGGACGCGGTGCGCATCGCCAACGACAGCGATTTTGGCCTGTCGGCGTCCTTGTGGACCGCGGATATCGAAGCCGCCGACCGGCTGGCGCGGCGGATCGAGACCGGCGCGGTCTTCGTCAACGGCATGTCCGCTTCGGACCCGCGCGTGCCGATCGGCGGTGTAAAACACAGCGGCTATGGCCGCGAACTCTCGCATTTCGGCTTGCGCGAGTTCTGCAACGTGCAGCTGCGCTGGGTGCGGCCGTGACCGATAAGGTCGAACATATCGACGCGGTAGTCGCGGCCGTCGAACGCCAGGCGCCGGGCTGGGCGGTTCACAATCACGCGAGCTTCGATGAGCCGGTTTATGAACTCACTATCCAGGATCAACCGCTCAACATCGTGATGGAATCCCTGCTTTGGCAGGAAAGCCTTAAGGAACCTCCTGCCCTGCTGGGGGTTCAGCAGGGATTTGCGACAAACCGTGTCGAGGTGGCGGCTTGATGCAGGCTGCAACCCCGCCTGTCGTCAGTGGCCGGATCGGGCGCATGCTCGATGACAAAGCCATTCAGGCCGCAGCGTCGGCACTCGAAGAGGCTGAGCGCAGCCGAAAGCAGATCCGTCTTCTGAGCGAAACCTATCCAGAGATCACGATGGATGATGCCTATGCGATTCAGGATTGCTGGATCGGGATGAAACTGGCCTCTGGGGAGAAGCTGGCTGGCTGGAAGATCGGCCTGACATCCAAGGCGATGCAGGCGGCGGTTTCGATCGACATTCCCGACTCCGGCGTTCTGCTGGAATCGATGCGCTTTCCAAATGGAGCGGTTATTGTGCCTGGCCGCTTCATCCAACCCCGGATAGAGGCCGAGATCGCGTTCGTGATGAATGGGCCGTTGGAAGGGACGGCGACGGTGGAAGACGTCCTCGCGGCAACGGATTACATTGCTCCGGCGCTGGAAATTCTCGATACAAGAATCGCCCGCAAGGATCCCCAGACTGGTAAGTTGCGCACAGTCTATGACACGATCTCGGACAATGCGGCCGATGGCGGTTTTGTCCTTGGCGAGGCGGTCACGGATTTCTCAGTACTTGATATGCGTTGGCTTGGCGCGATCGTGTCACGCGATGGTGAGGTCGAGGAAACGGGGCTGAGCGCCGGCGTTTTGAACAATCCCTTGATTTCGGTTGTCTGGCTGGCGCAACGTCTTGCGGCCTATGGCCACAGGATTGAGGCCGGCCAGGTTATCCTGTCAGGATCATTCATCCGCCCTATCGAGGCCATTCCCGGAAGTGAAATTGTCGGCGATTTCGGAACTTTTGGACATGTGTCATGTCAGTTCGAGTGAACATCTCCGTGCCAAGCAGGAGGCACCTATGAATCCGTTCAAGGCGGCCATCGGAGCAAGGCGCGCGCAGATCGGCCTGTGGCAGGCGCTGGCCTCTCCCTACACGGCTGAAATTTGCGCAGGCTCGGGTTTTGACTGGCTGCTGATCGATGCGGAACACGCGCCGAACGACATTCCGCTAGTTCTTGCCCAGCTTCAGGCCACGGCTGCCTATCCTGTTGAACCAATGGTGCGCATTCCAAGCGCAGATGCGGTCTTGATCAAGCAATACCTCGATATCGGTGCGCGCTCCCTGATGGTTCCCATGGTCGAAACGGCAGAGATGGCCACAGGGATAGTCCGGGCGACGCGTTATCCACCACATGGCATCCGGGGCGTTGGTTCGGCAATCGGGCGCGCAAGTCGCTGGAACCGCAGGGCGGGGTATCTGCAAAAGGCCTCAGAAGAAATCTGTGTAGTCGTGCAACTGGAGACCGTTGCGGCCATCAAAAACCTGCATGCCATTGCACAAGTCGAAGGTGTTGACGGGATATTTTTGGGGCCTTCGGATCTCGCCGCAGACATGGGATACCTCGGCAATGCGCAACATTGTGATGTTCAGATGTTGATCGAGAATGCCTTGGCAGAGCTCAACAAGCTTGGCGTCCCGGCCGGAATATTGATGGCGGATGAGGCATTGGCCAAGCGTTATCTAGAACTTGGCGTCAGTTTCATTGCCGTTGGGACCGATATTTCTCTCCTTGCGCGCGGAGCTGAGCAACTGTGCGCTCGGTTCCGATCAATGAATGGGGAAAGCTGATGATACGAAGTTTGCTGTCTCGCAAATAAAATTACAGATATCTTGGGAAAGGA
The DNA here is from genome assembly GCF_001028705.1 of Croceicoccus naphthovorans. Lineage (NCBI taxonomy): Bacteria > Pseudomonadati > Pseudomonadota > Alphaproteobacteria > Sphingomonadales > Erythrobacteraceae > Croceicoccus > Croceicoccus naphthovorans. The sequence goes on from NZ_CP011770.1 coordinate 2,053,690, forward strand.
TAAGCTACAAAATGAGCAACAGGATGCACAGCGCCAATGCCTTGAAGATTGGTCTCTTCGGCGCGAACTGTTCCAATGGCCTTGCAGCCACGACAGTGCCAGAACGGTGGGAGGCGAACTGGGATAACAATCTCTCGCTTGCTCGCATGGCTGATGAAGCGGGTCTGGAGTTCATGCTTCCGATCGCGCGCTGGCGCGGTTTTGGGGGAGAATCGCAGTTTCAGGAGAGCGTCTTGGAGACGGTTACCTGGGCGGCGGGACTTCTAGCAGCCACTACCGGGATAACGGTATTTGCCACAACACACGTTTCCTACTTTCATCCGGTGATCGCGGCCAAGCAGATTGCGACAATGGATCACATCGGTGGCGGACGATACGGGCTCAATATAGTCTGCGGTTGGAGTCAGGCTGAATTTGACATGTTCGGAATCAAGCTCTCGCTTGAGACCGAGGGAAGGTATGAATACGGCCAGGAGTGGTTCGACATTGTTCGCAAAATTTGGACGAGCAGCGAGCCATTCGACTGGAGCGGCAAATATTTCAATTTGCGCGGCGTGAAGGGGCATCCAAAGCCGACAGGTGGCGTGCTCCCTCCCATCATGAACGCCGGAGCGTCGGGTCCCGGCCAGGATTTCGGAGCGAGGAACGCCGATAGTTGCTTTATCACGATGGTCTCACCCGAAAAAGGCAAGATGGAAGTGGAGGCGATCAAGCGGAGCGCCAAAGAAAAATACCTTAGAGATGTAACAGTATCTACTAACTGCTATGTTGTTTGCCGAAATACGCGCAAGGAAGCAGAAGAATATCACCGATACTATACGGAAGAATGCGGAGATCATGAGGCGGCAGAAAATCTTATGTCTTCACTTGGCGTGAGTAGTAAATCATTTTCTGCAGAGCATTACAAATTATACAAAACCAGATTTCTTGGGGGCCACGGAGGCTATCCTATCATCGGAAGTCCGGATGACGTTGCGGATGAACTGGAGAAGATTTCGCATGCCGGTTACGCCAGCGTTGCTTTGAGCTTTGTCAATTATCTGAACGAGCTTCCATTGTTCAGGGATGAAGTTTTGACGAGACTAGCCGCAAGGCGTCTAAGAGCTTGACGGTTATGTTATTAAAGAAATTAGGGTTTAATAGCTAAATATAAGCTTACATAGAAAGGAGAGATGTCATGAACGTTACTAAGGATAAGGCGGTAAGGTCGAAAATTTCATACTTCAGGTATTCGACGGCTCTTGCCGGGCTTCTGTCGTTTGGGAATAATGCTCTTGCTCAAACAGCAGTATCCAATGAACAAGCAGCAGAGCCCAATGGAACTGTCGGCTTCGAGGAAATCATCGTTACTGCACAGAAGAAGTCGGAAAACGTTCAGAAGGTCGGGATTGCCATTCAGGCTTTCACGGGCGACGATCTGGCCGAGCGCGGAATTCAATCAAGTACGCAATTGGTTGATGTCACGCCCGGCCTCGCTCTATCTAGCGCCGGTGGCGGCACAGAGAGCCACTTTTCCATTCGCGGCGTGACGCAGAGCGATTACAATGACATTGTCGAGTCTCCGAATGCGGTTTACCTGGACGATGGCTATATGCCCTTCCAGGGCGCTCAGACCTTCATGATGATGGATTTGGAGCGCGTTGAGATACAAAAAGGGCCGCAAGGCACGCTCTTCGGCCGAAATGCAACCGGTGGCCTTATCCAGTTCATTTCGAGGAAGCCGAGCCTGACCGAGTATTCCGGCTATCTTTCGTTGGAGGCTGGTATGTTGGATAGCCCGACGAACCCGCTGCGCACCACAGTTGAGGGGGCCGTTGGAGGGCCGATCTCAGACAAGCTTGGTTTCCGGATTGCCGCAAAAGGCTTCAAGCTCTCGCCCTTCGTGATCAACAGGTATCCCGAACAGCTATTCGAAGGCCCGCTTTCGGGCGACGGCGCAGACCTTGGTGCCGAACGCATGCTGGCGGTACGCGGCATTCTCCTTTTCAAGCCGAGCGAGTCGTTTTCAAGCGAGCTCACCGGCTTTGTCTTGCGCAGAACAATGTCGGCGGGTTTCTTTGAGCAAGAACAGGCCGCTGCCGTCATCGATAGAAATGGCACGTGGGTCGATACGGTTGTGATTGGCCCAAATGAAACGAGACTGTCGATCGGCCCGGGTGGTGCCGATGCCGGTTGGGACGTCCAAAACACAGGCATCTTCACACCTGGACCTCCGGGAAGACCGGTTCCTGGCGGTGATTATTTCGGTTTTACGGGAATAAAGCCTTGGGTGACGTCTAGCTCTTACGGCTTTGACAAGGCGGGCCATGTCGACATGGAAGGCGTCAACCTGAAAAACACTTGGGATATCTCGGGTGCGATTACGCTGACGTCCGTCAGCGACTACAAGAAATTGTCAAAGCTGCAAACCTCCAACGGCGCTTCCGGACCGACTGCTGTAATATTCCCGACTATCGGCAATGAAGCCTGGTCATTTACCCAGGAACTTCGTCTCAATGGAAACGCCGGAAACCTGCAGTGGCAAGCAGGCGCGTTTTACTTGCATACTGATATTGATGCGAACAGTGCGCTTGGCATCGGCCTTGCAAATCCACAAATATCCTTGAGCACGCTGGCATCCCAAAAAACCAATTCCTATTCCATTTTTGCGCAGGGCGACTGGTCCTTCGCGGACAAATGGAAGTTGATTCTAGGCGGACGCTATACGCAAGAGAAAAAACGTTCTTTGGTAACACAAACTATTTTCCTTCGACCCACTGAGTTGTACTATCCGAGGACTATAACGGACCCGGGCTACATCGCCACCATTGGGCCTCTCCCAGGCGGGCTTCCCTTTGCCGGCAGGTCAGACGATGGCCTCTGGGCAATGAAAGCACAGATCAACTACAGCCCGACCAACGATATGCTGCTTTATGCGGGCGTGAACAGGGGGGTCAAAGCGGGTGGCTTCAATTCTCCTCTTGCCGGCGGGCTTCCAATTCCTGCAAGTCTTCTATCTTACAAGCCAGAGGTGATTTGGGCTTTTGAAGGGGGCGTAAAGTCCTCGTGGTTTGATAATAGGCTTCAGGCAAACCTGTCGATCTTCCATTACGACTACAGGGATTACCAGGCATTCTTGTTCGCTGGCGTCGGCGGTATCGTTATAAATCGGGATTCAAAGACGAACGGCGGCGAACTTTCGATTAAGGCTGTTCCAGCGCGCGGGTTAAACATTACGGCCGGGGTTTCGTACACCGATGCGAAAGTCTACAATTTTCCTACCGACGTGACCGAGCAAGTGGTCCGCACCGTAAGGCCTTCATTCACTCCGAAATGGCGTTCGAACCTCGATGCGCGCTATTCTCATTCGTTCCATAACGGAACTCTAACTTGGGATGCGAACTGGACATATCGAAGCTCAATGTTCTTTTCGCTTCGCAATTTTTCAGCGGTGTCGGACGTGGGGCACAGCAAATTCGGCGCTGGAATTAGCTGGGAGGATCAGTCGGAACAGCTCACTTTTGGGCTGAGAGTGGAGAACTTGGCAAACGAACGGATCAAGACCTCGGTGTTCGACGTCGCGTCGGTGTGCGGGTGCGTTGACGTGAGTTATGAATTGCCGAGGGTTTACACGCTTTCAGTGAGGTATAACTTTTAAACGGACCCAACTGATCGGAGGAAGCGGTTGGTCGCAGAAAAATACACCGGTTATCGATCGTCGAATTGCACCACGCATTCGGGATCGGGCGCTGTGATCGGCTTCTGCGTCCAACTGTGACTCTCGCGTTTTTACGCAACATCGGCGGATTGAGGTTCGAGCGGCAGTTATTTGACTTACGGATCTTGGATTTAGAGAGAAGCTAATCATGAATCACAAATTTGGTGCCTCACCGACCGATGAGTTGATCGACGACATTCGGAGAGATACACTCTACCGCACACAGCACCGGGACACAGCGCCGCCCAGTGGCAGTGGCGCTGGTCGATGCCAAGGACATCTATCGGCGCTGCCCCGATGGCCGGTGGCGGATTTACGAACGACGCATCGAGGTCGTGTTTGAAACCGACGAGCACAGGCAAGGCTGATACGATCAGCCTACCGTAGTACCCGTCCCATGGGGAGTTGAGAGATGCCGGTAAAAGATTATTCTGATGTTGCGCTTGGTGATTTGATTTCGCTCGCTGGCCGGACGGCCGTGATTACGGGCGGTGCCGCAGGCATTGGCAAGTCGATTGCTCGCCGACTGGCCGAAGCTGGTGCAGCCGTCATGATTGGCGATCTCGACGAAGGCAAGGCGCAATCTGTGGCCGCGAACCTTGCCGAAACGAGTGTGCCTCATGCAGGCGTCAAAGTCGATGTGCGCGACCATGCCTCGATTGCGGCGCTGGGCGACTTTGCGATTGCCAGGACCGGTCGATTGGACATCTGGATCAACAACGCAGGTGTTCTTCCTGCGGGCAAGGCGCTCGAATTGCCTGATGATGACTGGAGCCGGGTTCTGGATATCAATCTGCGCGGCACATTCTTCGGGGGTCGCGAGGCGGCGCTGCGGATGCAGGGGCAAGGCGTCATTGTCAATCTTGCCTCCACGAACAGCTTCAACACGGGTGTGAGTGCTATCCACTATGTCGCTTCCAAACATGGAGTGGTTGGTGTGACCAAGAGCCTGGCCGTCGAATTGGCTGGAAAGGGCATCAGGGTTCTTGCTGTCGCTCCGACAATGACCACGTCTGACGGCGTAATGCAGATGCGCAAGCTCGGTCCAGAAGTCGCCGAAGGTTTGGACAACTTTGCCCATTCGCTTCCGCTCGGTCGCGCAGGCGTACCGGATGACGTCGCGCGAGTAGTGCTGTTTCTGGTTTCCGACCTTGCCGCCTTTATGACCGGGGCGGTCGTGCTGGTTGATGGCGGGGAATTAGCAAAATAGGCGATACGTGACCGCTGGATGTCCGGGTAATATTCCTCAACGGGAGCAGGAGTAAGATGCACATGAAGAATTTAGCAATCCAAGCAGCTGACGGCGGCAGGTTCAACGCTTATGTCGCCTTGCCGCCTGATCAGACCGGCCCAGGACTGGTCCTTCTGCATGAAGCCTTTGGCGTAACATCACATATGCGGCGAATGGCCGATAGGTTTGCCGAGGACGGCTATGTCGTCCTCGTTCCGGATCTGTACTGGCGAATTCAGCCTGGCGTCGAATTGAGCGACGCCGAGTTTGATCGCGCAATGGAGTTATATCAGAAATTCGATGCTGATCTTGCGATAAAGGACATCGAAGCAACCATTGGCACCATGCGGAAGATGTCACAGCATGTCGGTGGGGTCGGCGTGGTCGGTTTCTGTCTTGGTGGGACACTGGCCGCCTTGGCGGCGGCGAGGACGGATATCGATTGTGCGGTCAGCTATTACGGCGTTGGTATTGCCAATCATGTGGACGAACTGAAAAAGGTGAATATCCCGATCAGTTTCCACTACGGAACCGACGACGAGCATTGCCAGCCTGAATTTGAGGCGATGCAAGCCTTAGTAGATGCGCACCGGGACAATATGTCTCTTAAAATGTATCCAAATGTTGGTCATGGCTTCGCCAATGATGATCGGGCATTTTACGATCTGAGCGCCGCAGAATTGGCGTTTACGAGGGCGTTGACGACCATTCGTTCGGCGATTGGTCCGAAATTCGATATCGAGAGCATCTGGGAGACCCATCTCTATCATGAGTTCGTGACCAAGAATGCGGCTGAGACCCTCAAGACCATGGTCGAAAATCCCTACGTCAACATTGCTCCCACTCTTACGGGGGGCGTTGGTCACGATATGCTTTTGAGATTCTACAAGTACCACTTTGTTGATGTTCATCCCGAAGATACGAGGATGATATCGATTTCCAGGACCGTGGGCGTAAACCGTGTCGTCGATGAGATGATCATGTGTTTTACCCATGACCGGGAGATACCTTATCTTCTTCCTGGTATTGAGCCGACCGGTAGATACATGAAGGTTCCCATGGTTGCTATAGTCTCCTTCAAGGGGGGCAAGGTATACAATGAACATATTTATTGGGACCAGGCATCGGTTCTTGTTCAGGCCGGCTTGCTTGAGAAGAATGGTCTTCCAATCATGGGCTCGGAAATTGCCGACAAGCTTCTCGACAAGAACATCAGGCCTAACGATTTGATGATGGATATCTGGGCAACAAGTGAAGGAAAGCCGATATGATTGTGCTGAGGTTTACTATTATGAATCTATTTGAGTGTGATTACCTTGGATCCCATGATCTGACATCATGGGGCATTGGGTAGAGCCGTTGCGTCAGTTTCGGTGAGGCAGCGGCAGCTTGATCGTTTTTTTATTCAATCCGGCACGGGATATCGAGCTCAATTTGGTAGGCGCAAGGTTTCCAGTCAATCAAGCTTGGTATTACTTTTTGATTTTTTTGCCAATTGAAGTGCTGCATTAATGGAGTGTCTGAAAATGAGTTCAATCGCGCCCCGCCCCCGCGTGACAGGCATCCACAGCATAGCGCTGCGGGTACCTTGTTATGCCGAGGCCATTGCGTTCTATCGTGATGTCTGGCTGCTGGAGGATATGGGGGAACGGGATGATTCTCACGCCTTCCGGACGGCTTGCGCCGATCACGATAACCTCCTCCTGAGCAGCGGCGAACCGGGGATCGTAAATATTAGAGCATTTTCACGATGACCGTTGATAGCCGGCGGCGTGGAAGAAGTTTGCGCATTCGTGTGGCAGGAAGCGATCGAGTAGGCTGCCGATACGTTCGATGAGGCCGTCGACGGATCGGGCGGGCTCATGCCGCAGGAGCGCCTTGAGCTTGGAGAACGCCATCTCGATCGGGTTCATATCTGGGCTGTAGGGCGGCAGGTAGAAGATCTGAGCACCGCGACCGGCAATCGCCTCGCGGATGCCGGCCACCTTGTGGGCAGGCAGGTTGTCGAGCACCACGACATCGCCACGCTTGAGGGTCGGTGCCAAGACGTGCTGGACGTACATGCGGAAGGCATCGCCATCCATGGCGCGATCGAGCACCCAGGGTGCGGTCATGCCTGAGAGCCGCAGGCCGGCGACGAAGGTCATCGTCTTCCAGTGACCGAATGGCGCCTTGTCACGGCAGCGCTGACCAACTGGGCACCTCCATCAACACGGTGATCTGAGTGGTTATCTGCGGACGGCGGAGGTGGTAGAGTGAACGCTGGCCATTGGTCCGCGCTTACGGCTGTTTTTCGTAAGTTTTCCTGATTTGCGGGCGCAGCTATCCCATGGCTGCCCGTCGTTCGTGGAAGATCAGGCGGTTCATGTTGTAGGCCAGATTGGCGAGCGTGATTTTGGCCTCGGCGCGGTTGATGCCGATAGTGCGGATAAACAGCCCCATCTTGGCCTTCTGCTGCGCGAACACATGTTCGACCCGGGCGCGGATCTTCGATTTCGTGGCATTCGCTCGCCGGACATGGTCCGGCATCGGCTTGCCTCGGGGCTTCTTGCGATGGATCCTGACGTGACCCCCAGCTTTCCCCCAGCTGGGATTAGAGCCGGACCGCGTTGTTGCGCATGAGCGCGGTTGAAGCAATGGGCTGCGTAGCGGAGCCCGTAGGGCGTAGCGAAGCTGGCCATTGCTTATCCAGTTTGGCGGCGAACGCCGCCGGGGTGTCGTAGTCGAGGGAAGAATGCGGCCTCTCCCGGTTGTAGTCCTCCACCCAGGCAGCGATCTCGACGCGGGCGTGAGCCATGCTGAGGAACAAAGTCTCATTGAGCAGTTCGTCCCGCATGCGGCCATTAAAGCTCTCGACGTAAGCGTTTTGCATTGGCCTTCCCGGTGTGACGTGACCCCCTGATTTTCCTCCAATTTGGATTAGAGTCCGGCCCTTACAGAAGGACGGACGAGATGAAGAGAACGAGGTTTTCCGAAGAGCAGATCATCGGTGTGCTGAAGGAGGCTGAGGCGGGTGCGAAGACCGCTGACCTGGCCCGGCGACACGGAGTGTCGGAAGCGACGATCTACAACTGGAAGTCGAAGTATGGCGGGCTGGAGGTGTCCGATGCCCGCCGACTGAAGGAGCTCGAGAGCGAGAACGCGAAGCTGAAGCGGTTGCTCGCCGATGCCATGTTGGACCAGGCCGCGTTGAAGGATCTTCTGGCAAAAAAGTTCTGACGCCCGCCGCCAAGCGGGAAGCTGTCGCTCATCTCCAGGCCTGCCACGGGATGAGCGAGCGGCGGGCGTGCCGTGTCATCGATGCTGATCGCAAGAGCGTGCGTTACCGTTCCACCCGGGACGATGACGCCGATCTGCGTGAGAAGCTGCGCGAGCTGGCCAACCAGCGTCGGCGGTTCGGCTATCGCCGTCTGCACATCCTGCTGCGCCGGGAGGGGATCATGATCAACCGGAAGAAGACCCAGAGGCTCTACCGTGAGGAAGGGTTGGCGGTCAGACGACGACGCAGTCGCAGGCGTGCTGTGGGCACGAGAGCACCTGCTCCGGTGCTGGCGCTGCCGAACCAGCGCTGGAGCCTGGACTTTGTTCACGACCAGATGGCTTCGGGAAGACGATTCCGGGTGCTCAACGTGGTCGATGATGTGACGAGGGAGTGCCTGGCAGCGGTGCCGGATACGTCGATCTCCGGGCGCCGTGTCGTGCGCGAACTGACTGAGCTGATCGCGCAGCGTGGCAAGCCCGGCATGATCGTCAGCGACAATGGCACCGAGCTCACCAGCAATGCGGTGCTGGCATGGTGTGGGGAGATCGGTGTGGAGTGGCATTACATCGCACCGGGAAGGCCAATGCAAAACGCTTACGTCGAGAGCTTTAATGGCCGCATGCGGGACGAACTGCTCAATGAGACTTTGTTCCTCAGCATGGCTCACGCCCGCGTCGAGATCGCTGCCTGGGTGGAGGACTACAACCGGGAGAGGCCGCATTCTTCCCTCGACTACGACACCCCGGCGGCGTTCGCCGCCAAACTGGATAAGCAATGGCCAGCTTCGCTACGCCCTACGGGCTCCGCTACGCAGCCCATTGCTTCAACCGCGCTCATGCGCAACAACGCGGTCCGGCTCTAATCCCAGCTGGGGGAAAGCTGGGGGTCACGTCAGCACCGGCCAAGCCAGGCCGGAACGCTCGAACCGCGCAATCATCTCGCGCACCGTCGAACGGGCTATGCCGCTCAGCCGCGCAATCTCCCGAACCGCCTGGCCACCCTCCCGGTACAGCCGCATCACTTCGCGCACGTCGCGCATCTTCACCCTCCTCGTCGGCATCCATTCCTCCCGGCCACTTCCAGCCGGAAAGCATGGTCCCAACGATCAGGCACCGCACCCCAAGGGTGGGCGGACATTAATCGGAACGGTGGGCGGGATCAGCTCGGAATCCCGGGCGGGAATTCCTCGGAATGGTGGGCGCGATCACCTCGGAATCCGCAACATTGACGCCCTCATCTTCAACAAAATTGATCTCGGCCTCGGTGAAAAATATTGCGTCCTGATCGAGGCCAGCTTTCATCAGGCTCATCATGAGGGGCAAAACAGCGAAGCCGGGGGCGAAGACATTGGCCTGCTCCGCCTTGATCCGATGGCGTTCGAGCTGGATGAAATCGATCATCTCGGTCGTCGAACCACGTCGGCTGGTCAGCCTCATCGATGCCTTCGGCTGCGGTCCGTTGAACACGACGAGCTCGCTATTGGGCAGATGTTGCGTGCACAAATTGCAGATACCGTCGACCAGGTGCATGAAGGAGGCCGACGGCTGCAACAGGAACTGCACCGCTCGGTTCGGATTCTGCGCGATCAGCGCCTCAACGATCGAGCGCACCGCGACCATTCCAGGGCCAACCCCGCAAACCAGGGCAGCGGCCTCGTCTTGCGGCAGGACATAGCCCTTTCCGATGGGTCCGACGAGCTTGAATTCCTGCCCGGCGGATATCCCCTTCTTCAATTCAACAAGGAACTGTGGCTCTGTGTCTGCTTCGACAAGGAAGCTCAGGGTCGACTGACCAGGTGCATTGGCGGGAAACAGGAGAGGGGAGCGCCCCCGATCCATGGAAAGAGCATATTTCTGCCCTGGGAAAAAACGCGCCGGCCTTCGCCCGATATCGAAGTCAAACTGGATGACGTTGGTCTCTATCTCTTCAAGAGCAGTGATCCGGCCGCGATGATACTGGAAGGGGACGTTCACCGCCGGTCTGACCGATGGGAGACGCACCCCCATGTCCATCGAGATGTTTCTTTGGCACGCAAGAAAGGCCTTGTTCTTCTGCATCAGGACAGACTGCTTGTGGCGATCGGGCGCAAACAGATCGAAAGGTTCCACCTCGCACATACCGCAATTGCCGGTCTTGCAGCTGTAAGAAATGGGCAGACCTTCCCGAAGAAGCACGTCGAGCAACCCTTCGCCTTCGTCGCATTGCACGATCCTGCGTATCGGTTTGACTTGGACGATCATGCCGATTTCAGCATTGCATTTCCTCGAGAACAGGATCGTGTCGCGGAAGCGCGACAATTTCAGGAGCCACATCGACGCGCAATTCGCCGATCTCGCTGATCCTCGCCTCGATCCTATCTCCCGCTTCGATGGGCCCGACTCCTTCCGGCGTGCCAGTAAAAATGACATCGCCAGGATTGAGTTGATACATCGAGGAGGCGTATTCGATCAGCTTGGGAACGTCGTAGACAAGATCGCGGGTGTTGGCCTTTTGACGAATCTGGCCGTTGACCCGCAATTCCAGGCCGAGACACCCCGGATCGTCAATCTCGTCCGCTGTGACCATCCACGGGCCAAGCACCGCAAAGCTATCAGCCGACTTGCGGAAACTTTGCAGTTCCGGCCCCCGGATGGTGATGTCCAATCCGACCGTATAGCCCGCCACATATTTCAGGGCCTCATCGCGCGTCACACCGTGGCACTGTGTGCCGATGATCACCGCAAGTTCGATCTCATGATCGATCCTGCGCCCTGGATAACGCAGGCGGATAGGTTCGCCAGCCCCGGAAAGGGCGCTGTTGGCCTTTAGGAACAGCCCCCACTGCCAGATGCTTTTGGTCATGTCGCGACCATGGGCAATTTCCTGGTTGGCCGCCGTTTCCTCGATGTGCGCGCGATAATTGATCGGCGCGTTGATCAGCTTCGATGGGTTGGCGACAGGGGCTTCGAGCCGGACATCCGCGATCGGCGTGGGCGTGGCCTGTTCCTTCAATTCCGACATGAGCGGGAGCAATCGTGCAAGCTCCGCGATGGATATGTCCTTTTGCGGAAACAGCCAGCGGCTGTCGGGAAGGCAAGCCAATGCCCCGCTGACGTCGAAAACTTCATCGCCCTCAACGATCCCGACCCGATCCGTATTGAACCTGCAGATTCTCATCTGCTCCGCCTCTCTGTGCGTCTGCGCTCAGATCTCGAGCTCGTCGCCGCCATTGACGTTCATGATACCCCGCACGCCAAGGCCGCCATCGGTATTGATGATGACGCCCGTCGTCGGTGCCGCGTTCTCCTCATCAACGCAATCTTACCTTCCAACCAACCCATTCTTGTCCTCCTTGATCCGCACGCCGACCCAGCGCTCAAACAAAGTCGAGCCGACAGATTTCTTGCTTTATGCCAGGCGCTTACAGGAACAGCGTCATATTACGGCCCTGCACACCGCGCTCCGCGAACGCAATGAAGCGCTTCACGAACTTGAACCCCTGATCCGGGGTGATGACCAGCTCGTCGTGTCGGGAATAGATAAAATCGTCGATCTGATACTGCCGACGCATGCGACGAAGGTGCCAATTCGTCCGCACGAAAAGCCTGTCTTTTGCGCTACCTTTGGTAACCTCGAGGTTTGTGCCGATCCGCACATAAGCCTCGCGTGGATTGATGCGCCAATTCTGCGGATGCAACTGCTGCTCCACACGTGCATTGAGCGCACCGTGATCATCGTCGTAGATGAAAACGGTGTCGGGCTGCAAATAGCGACGCTCTTCGATGTATCGCAGCTGTCGGCTGATTATGACATAACGAATGTCGGGATGGATCATCTCGTCGAGCCATTCCCGCACCCGCCCGGTATCGAGCAACCTCGCTTCGCGATTGGTGAAAGCCTGCACCCTGTGAAGCAGATCGTGATCGGCGATCAGCTCCGGATCGCCATCCCATACATCCGCGCCCATCGTTTTGACGATTTGATTTGCGTTGTCCATTTTATAGCATCCTGAAAACCTAGATTTTGCAAAGGGATGATCAGCGATCGGCGTCGATCAATTGCTGCTTCCATCCCTCGTCATTCAGATCGAAAGCATCCCAAGAAGGAAGCTTCAGGATCTCGTCATAAAAGCGGTAGTATCCGCGGTAGGACGTTTCGCCGATCGCCGCCTGGCCGATCACGCCGGGCATTTCGTCCATCACCGTGTCGTTGCCGATCCCCATCTGGGCGTTGAGTCGCAACTTGCGCGACTGCCAACCTGTCGGAAGAAGCGAAGCCGATTCCATGTTGTCGTTGTCGTCAGCTTCCCAGTAGCCTGCGGTTCCGAAGCTTCCGTGTAGGCCGTTGTAAATGTCCCGCTTCAGATCCTCGGGCGTATCCTTTTCCGCCATCGCCCAGGTCCAAACTTCCGTCTCGCTCGGACCACGCGGCTGCCAGATCTTCAACGTGTTGGTCCCCCAAAGGTAGGAAACATTCGGGAACAACGAACCGTTGAGATGCGAACCGTAGAAACGTGCCTTGAGCTCCCCGTATTTCTCCGCGATCTTGTCCTTTTTCGTGGCCTGCCAGGCCAGGATTTTCTCGGCCGTCTGCGCGGTGTGGACGCCCGGATTGACATCGTAAAGAATGCCCAGCCCGTGGCCAAAGCGCGTTGCAATCTGCGCACCAGCCCCTGCGGGGGGCAGCATTTGATTTCCCGACATCGGGGCGAACATCGAACGGCTCGCCGCCAAAGAGGAAGCATGAGTCCACCCAATGTGATAGGCATCACCAACAAAATTTTCAGTCGGCGCTTTCCAGTTGCAATGAACGATCGAGCGCGCCGGCGGACCGATCAGTTCCACACCCCCGCTCGCTTCCATCCAGATATCCAGATACCAGCGGACATCGCCCAGATAGTCTTCAAGCGAGATCGCCCCTGGATCGAAATTGCCGAACAGGAAGCCGCGATAGCTATCAACCTTTGCCACCTCTTTCAAACCGTGCGCGCAGCGGTCGATCTTGCCGCCATAAAGCTCCTTCTCGAAGGGGATGGCCGCCAATGACCCATCGGCGGCGTAGGACCACCCGTGATAGTTGCAGACGAAGGCACGCCGGTTCCCCGCTTCGACAGGGCATACGCGCGCACCGCGGTGCCGACAGACATTGAGAAAGGCCTTGACCGTTCCGTCCTCTTGGCGAACCACGAGGACTTCGTCTTCGCCCATTTTCGCAGTAACAAAGTCGCCATAATTCGGAATGGCCGACTCATGAGTGAGAAAGAGCCAGCAACGGCCGAAAATCTTCTCCATCTCCACCTCATAAAGATGTGGATCGATGAACATACTGGCGGATTGCAAACCACGCTTGGTGTCGATCAGGTCATCCATCGCATAAATCCTTATTTCAATTTTTCACTGGCTCGATAGATATTCATCAAGGAAGAACAATCGGTCGCTCCCCCACCACATTTCCTCGCCAATCATCATGATCGGCGCGCCGAATACGCCGCGCGAATGCGCTTCTTCATTGCTTAATCGGTAGGCATCTTCGGCTTCTTCGGAGTGAACATAGGCGAGAAAGGCATCTGGCTCCCACCCCAGCTCGCTCGCAATCTCAGCCAGCAGCTCCTCGCTCGACATGTCCTGCCCCTCACCCCAGGAATGGGACCAAACATGGCGGACATAATCCTTGCACTGCCCCTTGGCCTCGGCGAAAAACACGCCCTTATTGGCCAGCTCCGACTTCAGGGATGGAGGAAAGGAGATCGGGATCTTGTACCGCTCAGCCCAGCGATCGAGATCCTTACGCAGATAGCGCAACTTGATAGGCATCGACACATTGGGCGGACCGGTATTGCCTGCAGCCAACTTGGCCGCAGGCAGATCGATCGGGCGATAGCGCAGTTCATAACCGTGCTTGCGCGCAAGCTCCGGCAATTGGCTATGCGCCAGATAGGCAAACGGGCTCATGAAATCGAAAAAGAAATCGATCATCTTGGTACGCTGCTCCATCACTCGCGCCTTACGCCAAGCTCTTGTGAAGTTTTGCCCAACGCCGCCCGGACTCGCGCCCGCCTTCGAGATAATCCTCGGGAACAATGTTGTAGGGCGGACGACAAGGACCAGCCTTCATCCATCCTGCGGCATCCATCCGCGCCTTTTCGAGCGGGATGTTATAGGAAGAAAAGACCTTGAACGAGCCCTGCGGAAAGAGCGTCTGATAGGTCTGTGCCATCGCGCCGGTCAGCTCTTCGGCCTTGCTCCAATCGCCTGACGTCTTGGCCTGCGCCACCGCATCACGCAAAGCGATCACCGGGTTGGGACCGCATACCGCGCCGCTCGACCAGAAGGCCGTGCAGAATTCCGGATCGATCTTCGCCGCCGCATAGTAGTCAACATCGATCGGCAAAAAGCGGATCCGTCTTTTCGTCAGGTTGAGATCCGGCACCAGTGCGCCAATGCCCAGATATTTTGCAGTGACAACCTGCGGGATCTCGGAAACCTGCGCCCAAAAGGGGCGCGGGAATTCGAATTTGAAGGCCTCCGGATTTGCGTAGATGCAAATCGACATGTCGGGGCAGGCTTCCGCAAGATCGCGGTAGAACTGCACGGCCGTGGGAACATCGGGCGCGCACCACATCGGCGGACCGACCATGGTGCCATCGACCCCGATATCGCGCGCCGCGCGCGTTTCATCGATTGTGGTGCGCGTCGACAGGGTCGAAGTCCCCCCAAAGACAGGCACCCTGCCGCCTGCAACCTCGACAAGCGCCTTCATGAAATCGCGCTTCTCATCCCAGGTCAGCGTGGCCACCTCCCCCAGCGAACCGAGCGTCAGGATGCCGTTGGCCCCTGAGTCGATCAGCGCTTTGACGACCCGCGTGGTTTCGTCGAGATCCACCGTATCGCGCGCATTAGGGTCCTCTGCGTTGGGCTTGGACGGTGTGGGCATGATGGCCCACACCCCCTGCACATCAGCCACCCCTACTCTATGACCAGCCATTGCAATAATCCGATCCTTCCTGCCTCTGGCTCAACCGTTCAATAACGATAACGAAGCTTGAGGAACCACTCGCGAGGACGAGAATAGGCCCCAGTCGCGGCGCCGGTCTGTTGAAGTTCGGAATATCCGCCCAGGAGATAGCGCTTGTCAGTCAGGTTCGTGACCCCGACGCTCACATCCCAGTTATCCCCGGGCAGTTCGTAACTCAGGTTCGCGCCAAACACGCTGTACCCTTCTTGGTAAAGCGCGGGCGAGTTGATCGAGTCCTTGAAGTGGCCACCCTTGTAGCTCCAGTCGCCATGGAGGCTGAGTGTGCCCGCACCGCCCTTGTAAAGCTCAGCGTCGAACGAACCGGAGGCTGTCCATTTCGGCACCATAGGGAAGCGCGAATTGACGTTCACCGGCGCGGCAGTCGGCGAAACCTCCCGGTAATAGGCATCGACATAGCCAAAGCCACCCTGAATGGTAAGGAAGTCAGCCAGTTTCGCCTGCGTTTCGACCTCGATACCCCGGATACGCGCACGACCCGCATTGCGAACCTTCGGTGACAATCCTTGTTGCACGACCAGCTGAATGTCGGTGTAATCCGCCTGGAACGCCGCAATGTTGAGCCGCAGGCGACGGTCGAACAATTCGTTCTTGACCCCGACTTCATAGCTTTCCACGAATTCCGGCGCGAACGACGGGGCCGCCGGCTCGGGCGGGAGGATACGCTGTGTGAAGCCACCGCTCTTGAACCCCTTGGAATAGGAGGCATAGATCAGCGTCTGGTCGGTGACCTGGTAGTCCAGCGAGAGCGCGGGCGTCCACTCGGTCGCCTTCGTTTGCACCTCGACAGCCGGCAGAAGCTGGTTACCCTGCGGATTGACCGTCGTATCCGGCGTAGGGCACTGCGCCGGATCGGGCGGAATGATTGGCGCCCGCCGCACGAAACAGCGGCTCATAAGGAGCAAGGCGCCCCCGGTTCGATCGTCGGCGATCACCTGGCGCGATGGGTCGAAACGCTTGGTCTCGTCGGTATAACGGATGCCCGGGGTGATCGAGAACCGATCCGTTACATTGATGGTTGCCTGGAGATAGGCCGCATAGCTATCGTTGTCGACATCACCGCCGCTGACAAAGTCTGCAAAGGCGAAGGTGAGAAGATTGTTATCGGTGGCCTTCTCCTTCAGGTAATAAAGGCCTCCAGTGAAATCGACCACGCCATCGAATAAGGTTCCGGTTAACTGGAACTCCTGCGAGAATTGCTTCTGATCGATATTGTTGAAGCTCTCACCAAGAGGAATGGGCGAGCCATCAAAATCAAAGGAGAAGTGTGCCTTGGTTTTTCGATAGGCGGTAATTGACTTGAAGTCTACGGAACCGATTTTCCAATCGAGTGTGAGGTTTGTGCCCCACAGATCAAAATTGGAGAGATTCCGGTTCGTCCCCCAGGTTTTATCGATATTGTTGGTGAACCAGTGCGGCCCAAAGCAATTGACTGTTGCCGGAGCCGGAGTTCCCTCCGGTCCGCAATTGGGCGCCTGAAGCACCTTGTTCCAGAAGAAATTCTGAAAGCCACCATTGGTTACCGGAAAGCCACCCGCTTCTCCGATAACATCAAATCCTTCAGACACTTGAAGCAATGTGCTGGCCGCGGATTGCTCGCGCCGCCGGTTGGCGTCGAAGCTGAGCGTCGCCTTGAAATTATCGGTCAGCTCCGCACGAATGGCAATGCGACCGCCCAGAGTGTCGACGTTGCCCTGGCGTCCCCCATCGGAAAGACGCTCCTGATAGCCATCGCGGGTCCGCAATCCGACCACAGCGCGAACAGCGACCCGATCGGAGACGGGGACATTGATCATCCCCCTGGCATCGAGACGATTGAAGCTACCGGTTGCGATCTCGCCTTCCAGATCAAAGTCATTGGAAGGCGGAATTGAATTGACGATAATGGCGCCCCCGATAGTGTTCTTGCCGAACAAGGTTCCCTGCGGTCCACGCAGGATCTGGATGCTCTGCACATCTCCAAGGTCGAGCAATGCCCCCGCTGTCCGCGCGACATAAACTCCGTCGTAGTATAGCCCCACGCCTGGATCGACGGTGATATTGAAGTCGGTCTGTCCGACACCGCGAATGAAGGTGGTGATCGATGCGCTTGAGCCGGAAATATTGGCGGCCGGTTCAAGGCTTACGTTGGGCGCAAAACGACCTACATCGCCAACCGTATCCGCCTGACGCCGCTCAAGCGCCTCACTACTAAAGGCCGTCACGGAAATGGGGGTGTCCTGAAGATTTTCCTCCCTTCTCCGGGCGGTCACAACGATTTCATCCAATCCGCCCGATCGCGCCTGTCCCACGGCGCCGTCGCCGCCTTCGCCTTGGTCTTGAGCCTGCGCCGCAGAGCCTTGGTCTTGCGCATGAGCCGCAGACCCCAGACTGAAAGCCAAAGCCAATAGCGATCCGCGCACCATGACCGACCCGGTCAATTTCGTAGAGATATTTTTCTTACCGGTTGCTTCATTCATCAACATGTTCACCCTCCCCCAGTTCGTTGGATCTGTTAATTCGACAGAGCTTTCAGGCATCGACGCACGTCCACGCCTCACTCGGTTAGATTAGAACCCTATTATTAGAACCCTATTTAAAGGGGTCAGCGCTATATGCACAGATCGTTTGCCTGATAAACCATATCACCAGATCGGATATTGGGCTCTCGCCAAAGGCCGCCCCGTCCCCCCCCCCCCCCCCCCCCCCCCCCCCCGCCCTTCGCCATATCCCAGATGATATGCGGGCGGCGTGGAGAGGATGGCGCGCAGGCGGCATCGGCTGCGCCTTGCTTTCTGGATCGCACCGCCAAGAGGCCGAGCGATCACGCCAAGTCCTTGCGCCAAGCGATCACGCAAACAGATCGCGAGGCCATGAAGTAATCCGATTCCAAGGCAGCCTCAAACCGAGCCATGCTGGCGTAGCGCATCGGCAAATTCGCTCGACCGAATCCGCTCTCAGCCCCTTGATGATTGCGTCGAATTCCGCCTACGACTTCGCAACTCCCGCACAGGCTACGACTTCAGCCTAGGGTCAGGACTCGTTGATCACAGCCAGAAGATGACGGTGGCAGCGAGGGCGATGGCGGAGAAGAGGCCGTAGGGCAGCGATCGTAGCGGGTGGCGACGCGGCGCCAGTCTTTGAGGCGGCCGAACATGATCTCGATGCGGCTGCCGCGCCGATAGCGGCGCTTATCGTACCGGACGGGCTCGTTGCGCGACCTGCGGCCTGGGATGCAAGGCTGGATGCCCTTGGCCTGAAGAGCGTCCCTGAACCAGTCGGCGTCGTAGCCGCGGTCGCCGAGCAGCCACTGCGCTTTTGGCAGGTCGTCCAGCAGCGCGGCCGCACCGGTGTAGTCGCTGACCTGACCGGCGGTCATGAAGAAGCTCAAGGGGCGACCGTTCGCGTCGGCGACGGCATGGAGCTTGGTGTTCATGCCGCCTTTCGTGCGTCCGATCAGGCGGCCGAGATCCCCCTTTTTACCCGCAGGCTCGATGCCGTGCGGTGCGCCTTCAGGTAGGTCGCGTCGATCATCACCGTTTTGGGTTCGGCGCCCACCGCAGCCAGACCTTCCATGATGCGCGTGAACACGCCTGCCTCACCCCAGCGCTTCCAGCGGTTGTACAGCGTCTTGTGCGGGCCGTACGCGCCAGGAGCATCGCGCCAGCGCAGCCCGTTGCGGTTGACGAACAGGATGCCGCTGAACACACGCCGGTCATCCACCCGCGCAATACCATGCGACAACGGAAAATATGGCTCGATCCGGCGCATCTGCGCCTCCGACAGCAACAGCAGATCATTCATCGCGGCACCTCCGCCGCCAATGAATCAACCATGCCGCTCTCCCGCAACCTATTTAATAGGTCCTGAGCCTAAGGTCCATCCCATAGCCTTCTGCTTCATTGTCATGGCCAAGAATATCGGAAACGTAATATTCCTGCACATCGCTCGACGGCCGTCCATTCCAGCCCGGCTCCCACAGCCAGCCCGATGGATTGGCGCAGTAAAAGGTGAGCGCCCGGTCATTGGAGTGCATGCCCAGGGCCAGCGCAACATCGGTGCCTTCCTTGCGAATAAGATCATGCGTCCTGCCGAAATCGCGCAGATCGGTGTATTCAAACATGAAATGATTGATGCGCTTGGGCATCGGACCCATGCCAAAAGCGACCGAATGATCGCGCTCATTGCAGTGCATGAAGATCGGCTTGGCCGTCATCCCATTGGGCAGGGGCAAGTGGTGTTCCACGTCGCCACGAAAGCCGAGCATTTCGTAAAAGGCATAGGCCGCGTCATCGTCCGACTGGCGAAGGATGCAGTGCCCCATGCCTTGCGCGCCGGTGACGAAACGACCGTGCATGGGCCGACCGGGATGGAAGGGACGATGGGCATCGACCTGCGGGCCATAGAAGATTTCCGTGGGATTGCCGCCCGGGTCCTGGAGCTTGAGCAAACCAAGAACGCGCCGTTCGGCCGCTTCCTCGGGTGAACCGAAGGTGACCTCGACTCCATTGGCTTCCAGCAGCCGAGCCGCTTGATCGAGTTCCTGTCGGCCGGCCACGCGCCACCCCATGTAAGCAAGGTCATCCTGGCCATCGACATGAACGACGAAACGATGATGCCACTCGTCCATTCGAAGGTAAAAGCGGTCGCCTTCACCTTCGTCGCTGATCTCAAGGCCCATTATTTTTCCGGCAAAATGCTTCCATGCATCTGCGTTCGAAACCGAAAGGCCCATGTAGCCGAGCTCAATAATTAGACCAGACATCTATTCTTCTCCTGACTGAGATCTTATTCGATTTTTCAGCAAATGCGTATCAAAGAGGAAGCGCCATCATCGTGCGGACGATGTCATTGTCGAGCGCGCATCGCCGCGACAAGAGGAGCAATTCTCCGCCCTCGTTCCGGATAAATTCGTCTTCATATTGGCCGGTCGCGTAAACGCTCGGCACTTCCTGTTCGCGCGATTCGTAAACCACGAAGGGCGCGGTCGCCTTGATCCGATCGCCTGTTGCCTCGTGGATCTTGCATGCGCCGATCAGGTGGCGCAGGTTTGCCTTTGGATAGATGCTCGCATTGAGCAAGGCATTGATCCGGTCGATAAGCTGGGGTTTGCGCTCGAAGAAGAGGAAACCCGCCGGAAGATCTTCCGATGCGCTGTCCTTCGTCAGGACGTGATAGCCGCCATCTTCCGCAAAGCACTCCGGCCAGCTGGAGACGTCATTGTCGACAACATAGACGTAATGCGTATTGAAACGATCGACGGCCGCGGCAAGCCCCTCCATCTTCCGATCGCCTGTCATTGCCCTTCTCCCGCGCGCATCAGTTTAAGATAGCCTTTCCAGAATCCGCGCACAGCATTCTCATCGAGCCCCATCGGGACCGTTGGGTTTTCGGCTTTCTCAATGTCCATCAGGATGAGCGAATGGCCGTCAGGGCCCTTGATGCCATCGGTGCAGATTTCGACCGCCTCTCCATCTTCAAGCGAAACATAGCCAGCCGGCCCGCCCATGTTGATGGCCCGCAAGCGGTGACGTGTCATTTCCTCCTCATCATCTTGGAAACCGAAATAGGTCCAGACAAGGTCCATGGCGCCCGGTTCGCGGACGATCATGTGCCGCACAGCAAGGGCCTGGCCAATCTGCTGCAATACGACGGATGGGAAAATCGACTGGATCGAAAGGGAAATGTCGTCCCCGATATCCTGTCGCAATTCAAGCAATGTGGGGTCAAGCAAGGTCATCGCGTCGAGCGGACGGGCGGTTTCCTCCTTGTGCTTCTCAGCATCTTCTGCTTGCTGCGGCTTGCGGATCTGGAACGAGTTGTGAGATCCATAAACCTCGTCGATCTCGGCCTTGGAATCCTGAGCAGGACGCCACAGCCCGAAAGTGGTGTAAAACAGGTGCAGCAGGCCGCCATGGTAGCTGTCACGGCTGTTCTCGGCATAGAGCTTCCAGTTCGCCTCTATGCGTTGCGCAACCCGTCCGATTACCTTGGTTGGGCGGACAAAGATCCGCTCGATGGCCCGGCACATGGCCGGACCGAGAAAGCTGCGCAGATCGGGCGCCTCATCCGAGAATGTTGCGAATATCATGTCGCCCACCTTATCGACCCGTAGCGGCATCATCCTGTGCGCCTTGATGTCGAAGCTTGCGGGCATCCCGCCCTTGCCCACCATGCCGCGGCGATAGGGAACCGAGCGCAAGGCGCCGGTCGCATCGTAAGCCCATTGATGATAGACGCAAACGAAGGCGCCGCCCTCCGCCCTTCCTCGCGCATTGCGGCAGACCTTGGCCCCCTTGTGCACGCAGCGATTGACCCAAGCGTGCAAGGCGCCATCCTTGCCCCCGACCAAGACGACCGGAGTTTCGCCGACGAAGGTGCTCTTGTAGCAATTCTCTTCAGGAACCTAGCTTGAAAGCCCAAGGAAGCTCCACACCGGACCCCGGAAAATCCTTTCCTGCTCGAGGGCAAAGATCTCGGGATCATCGTAGACCCGGTAATCTATGCTGCTCGGCGTCGAATGTTCCAGAGTTCGTATCGTCGACATTATGGCTTTCTCCAATCCAAAACCGCTCACAGAAAGCTATCAAAGAACAACTGATCTTCTGGAACATTGAATTCCAGCTGCAGCATTCTGTTCAACGCGTTGATCATCGGCGGAGGGCCACAGAAATAATAATCAAAGCCGCCGAAATCCAATGCGTTCTCCTTGAGATACGCGGCAAGGACCTCATGGATAAAGCCCTTGTATTGCACGCGCGAAGCTCCCGCCTCCCGGGCGCCTTCCTCGCCTTCGGAAGTCGCTTCGATCACTTCAAACCGATGCCCGTCCGGGAAAAGGCGGTCGAGTTGGCGGGCCGCGCACAGATCCTTGGCCTCGCGCCCACCGTAAAAGACCATGACGCGCTTGCCCGCCAGCTTCTCGCTCCGGGCGATACCAGCGGCAATCGACAGGATGGGCGAAAGGCCTGAACCACCGGCCACGAGAATGATGTCTCTTGGCGTTTCCTCTCTCAGGTAGGCGGTGCCATAGGGTCCATCGAGCTCAAGCCCTTCGAGCGCTTCGCGCTCGTCGAACAAGCGGTTCGAAGCGGCGCCACCGGCCATCCGCTTGATCACGAATGACCATTGCCCCTCGGCATTGGCAAGGTTGGCCATCGAATAAGCCCGCTCGCCCTCGACACCGGGAAGCGCCAGCATCGCATATTGACCGGGCTGGAAATCGGCCTTTCCATCCTCGCTGGCAAAGGTGAATTCGGCCAGATCATGCGTGATGGGTCGGAAACCGACCAACCGGACCGACCTTCTTTGCGGCAAGACAACGGGACGAAAACGATCCTCGACACGGGCCTCCACCACACAATCGGAAAGGGGGCGGCACTGGCACGCCAACAACCGCCCCCTCTTGCGCGCACGCGCGCCAATCCCCGGCGCGTCGGGCCAGATGTCCTCGATTTCGCCTTCCACCAGCTCGATCTGACACGAACCGCAGCCGCCCGAATTACAGTCATACGCCATGCCGATACCGCTGCGCAGGGCCGCGCGCAAAAGCGGATCGCCCGGCTCGGCATGGAAGTCGATATCGCTGTCGGCGATTCGGATCGAGACCTTGCCGGGGTATGAACCCGTCTTCATGCGCCGAAGACCCCCATCGGGCCATCGTCGGGCGAGATGATGACGCTCTTGGTTTGCGTGTAATGGTTGAGAACTTCGGCCGCAAACTCGCGGCCGAAGCCGCTGCCCTTGTAACCGCCGATCGGCATGCCGCCGACGAAGTTGTAATAGCGGTTGATCCAGACGGTTCCCGTTTCCATCCGGCGCGCCATGCGGTGCGCACGATTGAGATCGCGCGTCCAAAGGCCACCACCCAGACCATAGAGATTCTCGTTGGCCATGCGAATGACCTCATCCGCGTCGCTCCATGGGATCACGACATTGACCGGTCCGAAGATTTCCTCCTGCGCGATACGCATTTCATTGCGCACACCGGCAAACACCGTCGGCTCGATGAACAACCCGTCCGGGCAAGCCTCGACCTCGCGAAGGCCACCCCAATCAGGCATTGCGCGCCTTCCTTGCGCCCCGCATCGATATAGCCCAAAACCTTGTCATATTGCATCTGGATCTTCGCTAGCGTCTGGCCGGTCGTCGGATCGACCATGTCAATCGTCTCGCACGAGCGAGACTCAACCCACTCGCCATTGATGTAGTGCCCGTAAACCGGCTGGAGCAACTTTTGCGCCAATTCCTGATGGCGCTTAATGACCGATTGATCCCCAGTCATCTTCCTCATTCTCCTGCACTAGGCTCATTTCACGGGCTAAATGAATTCAATTCACGCCTCGTCAAATTCAACCAGGATGTCATCGCCATCGACCTCGACGTTGTAGGTCTTGAGCGGTATTTCACATGGAAATTCCGTGGCCTCGCCGGTTCTCACATCGAAGCACCCGGAATGAAGCGGGCACTCTATAACCCCCTCCTCGAAAAAACCGTCGCTGAGCCGGGCGACGGCATGCGTGCAAATATTGCTGGTCGCGAATAATTCTCCATCCAGATTAAAGATCACGATTGGAGGCAGCCCCTCGATGTCCACGGGAAGCATCTCCCCCGGCGGAACTGCCTCAACTTTTGCCACTGCCTTTCGCATGTGCTCACCCGCGCCTTATCCAGAATTCAAGTCACCAAGTTTCCTAATACGGATAGCTTGGAACCTCATTGCGTCAAACAGCAGGTTCAAATAGTCTCCATCACGGACAGTGATATTTCCTCGAATACCCGAGTCTCCCGAACATGGGGGCGGCCTGCGGAATTGAGGCGAGGTTGCAGAACCCGGGCACCAGTCCTTTGGCCTGGGCAGTCGGGGTCGAGAACGGACAGAGGCGCAGCCAAGGCGATTGTGCGCCATGTCAGGCCTGTTTACGCTGCGGAACGATTTCTTGGTTGAGGGAAGTTAGCCCGTCTTATTCACGGGGTTGGCTACGAAGGGTTGGCGGGAGTGGCATAAGCCTCTGATCTGAATTAGGAACTGGGTGTCTACACCGGCCCTGCTGCAGGGCAGAAAATGCCACAGGCCACACCCGCCATGAACGACGATATCGCAAGCCCCTTCCGATTCCCAGCGGTCGACCGCAAGAAAGTCACAGCCGCGTTCGACGGTGGTCGGCTCACTTCGGACGGCGGCGTTCTGTTGCTGTCGCAGGCCGAGCGCGCGATGGGTATCTGCCAGCGGCTTGCGACTTGCATTGCCGATCCGCGCGATCCTGCGCGGGTGATCCATCGCCTCGACGACATCCTGCGTGCCCGCGTGTTCGCGATCGCCTGCGGCTATGAGGATGCCGACGATCTCGATGCCCTGCGCGACGATCCGGGCTTCCGCCTGGCCCTGGGCAAGCTGCCGGGATCGGGCGCGGGGCTGGCCAGCCAACCGACGATGAGCCGGTGGGAGAATGCACCGATCACGCGCGAGTTGGCGAAGATGCTGGCCGCGATGATCGACATCTACTGCGCCAGCTATCCGGCCCCGCCGGCGGCGGTGACGCTGGATATCGATGATACCTGCGATGTCGTCCATGGCTATCAGCAGTTGTCGTTCTGGAATGGTCATCATGGCGAGCGTTGCTTCCTGCCGATCCATGTCTACGACACCGCCACTGGCCGGCCGGTGGCGATGCTGCTGCGCACCGGCAAGACACCGTCTGGTGTTGAAGCTGCCGGTCACATCCGGCGCCTCGTGCGCCACATCCGCCGGCAATGGCCCGAAACGCACATCACCATCCGCGGCGACGGGCACTATGGGCGGCCCGAGGTCATGGCCGTCTGCGAGGGTTGCGGCGTCGACTACGTGTTCGGCCTGCCGACCAACGCCGTGCTACGCGCCGATCCCGAAATCGTCGTTGCCGCCGATGCCTGTGCGGTCAAACGCGCTCAGCGCCAGTACCCGGTCCTGCGCACCTATGCCGAGACCCGCTACGGGGCCAAAAGCTGGAAGTGCCAGCGCCGCGTCGTCGCCCGGATCGAGGCCAGTACGATGGGCATGGACATCCGCTATGTCGTCACTTCGCTGACCGAAGGCTCGGCCGAGCACATCTATGATACGCTCTACTGCGCGCGCGGTCAGGCCGAAAACCTGATCAAGCTGCACAAGACCCAGCTGGCCAGCGATCGCACCTCGTGCCGCTCTCCCAACGCCAATCAGATGCGCCTCATCCTGCACACCGCCGCATACTGGCTCCTGTGGCGCATTCAGCAGGAAATCCCCAAGGCAGCCTCGCTCGCGACCGCCGAGTTCGCAACGTTGCGCCTCAGGCTGCTCAAGGTCGCTGCCCGCGTCATTGAGAGCGCCACTCGCATCCGTGTCGCCTTCGCGTCAGCCTGTCCCGATGCCTCCGTTTTGAAAGCCATCGCCACCAATCTCAGGCCTGCACCTACTTAGGCGGTGCGGCTGTGCCGCCGAACTCCGAGCTCCATTCCATCAACCTCGAAAAGCCCATTGATCCTGACGCGGTGAAAAATGCCGTCGAAGACGCTCGCCCGGACTACGCCGCCAACGTCAGATCAAGGCCCATCCACTTCGCTGCTGCGGCCTCATGAATAAACCGGGTTAGGGTGGTGAAGATCCGCGATGTCGACCTGAACTTGCTGCGCGTCTTCGAATGCGTGTTTCAAACCAGAAAGGTTGTGGAGGCAGCCGAGATCCTTGGGATCTCGCAGCCTGCTGTCAGCAACGCGCTCAAAAAGCTGCGCGAGCTGTTAAACGATGAATTGTTTGTCCGCACCAGGAGTGGCATGATCCCGACACAATACGCCATGCAATTGGCCGAACCGATCTCCTACGCGCTCAAGACGCTGGAAATCGCCATAGAGGCATCGGAGAGTTTCGATCCCAGGCGCGACAAACGGCATTTCGTAATCGCAACCTCTGACCTGGGAGATATGTATTTCGGACCAAAATTGATTTCTCATATCAGAGACATATCACAGGATATAACTATAGAGTTTGTTGGAAACAGCAGGCCAGATATTTTCGAACCCTTAGAAAATGGTGAAGTAGACATACTTCTCGGGTTTCGGCCCGATCTCATAACGAACATGTTCGTATTCCGTCTATTTTATCAGGGTTGGAGCATTTTGGCCCGTAAAGATCATCCCATATTTTCGAGCAAAGCGCCGCGCGAGGACCTGTTGGCCTGTCGCTGGATTGGCGTACGCTCTGAGGGATCCGGATCGGCAAGCGTGAATGCCGAATTGCTCAAGGTGGGCATGGATCGGAACATCGTGGTCTGGACGTCCAACTTCGGGACGCTTGCCCCTTTGCTGGCGGTCGGCGATCTCGCCGCCTGCGTACCGGAAATATACACCACAGTGATCGACGAGGCTTTCGGACTGAAAAGCATGCCATTCCCGGTTGATCTGCCCAAGCATTCCATCAGCTCGGTCTGGCATTCCAGGGCGCATAACGATCCTGCAAATCAATGGCTCCGGCAGCAAGTCAGCATACTTTTCAAGGAGGCCTGATGACGTGACCCCCTGATTTTCCTCCAGTCTCGATTAGAGTCCGGCCCTGACAGAAGGACGGACGAGATGAAGCGAACGAGGTTTACAGAAGAGCAGATCATCGGCGTGCTGAAGGAGGCCGAGGCTGGCGCGAAGACCGCTGACCTGGCCCGGCAGCACGGGGTGTCGGAAGCGACGATCTACAACTGGAAGTCGAAGTATGGCGGGCTGGAGGTGTCCGAGGCCCGGCGGCTGAGGGAGCTTGAGAGCGAGAACGCGAAGCTCAAGCGGCTGCTGGCCGACACGATGCTGGACAACGTGGCGTTGAAGGATCTGCTGGCAAAAAAGTTCTGACGCCCGCCGCCATGCGGGAAGCTGTGGCTCATCTCCGGGCCTGCCACGGGATGAGCGAACGGCGGGCGTGCCGTGTCATCGATGCCGATCGCAAGAGCGTGCGTTACCGTTCCACCCGGGACGATGATGCGGGTCTGCGTGAGAAGCTGCGCGAGCTGGCCAACCAGCGCCGCCGGTTCGGCTATCGCCGTCTGCATATCCTGCTGCGCCGTGAGGGGATCATGATCAACCGGAAGAAGACCCAGCGGCTCTACAAGGAGGAGGGTCTGGCGGTGAGGCGGCGACGCAGCCGCAGGCGTGCTGTCGGGACCAGATCTCCTGCTCCGGTTCTGGCCCTGCCGAACCAGCGCTGGAGCCTCGACTTCGTGCACGACCAGATGGCGTCGGGCAGGAGGTTCCGTGTGCTCAACGTGGTCGATGACGTGACCCGGGAGTGCCTGGCAGCGGTGCCGGACACGTCGATCTCTGGTCGCCGTGTCGTTCGCGAGCTGACCGAGCTGATCGCCCAGCGTGGCAAGCCCGGCATGATCGTCAGCGACAACGGAACCGAGCTCACCAGCAACGCCGTGCTGGCATGGTGCGGCGAGATCGGCGTCGAGTGGCATTATATCGCGCCCGGAAGGCCGATGCAGAACGGCTATGTCGAGAGCTTCAACGGTCGCATGCGGGACGAACTGCTCAACGAGACGCTGTTCTTGAGCATGGCCCATGCCCGTGTCGAGATCGCTGCCTGGGTGGATGATTACAACCGGGAGCGACCGCACTCATCGCTTGGCTACGCAACACCGGCGGCGTTCGCCGCCGAACTGAATAAGCAATGGCCTGCTTCGCTACGCCCTACGGGCTCCGCTACGCAGGCCATTGCTTCAACCGCGCTTATGCGCAAAACAACCGCCCGGCTCTAATCCCAGCTGGGGGAAAGCTGGGGGTCACGTCACTGACGATCTCCTGCCAGCTTTCATCATCTTTGGTGCAATTCCGGACGGCCTCTGAGAGTCTGATTCGAAATTATCCAGCGTAATTTCATAGTCTTGCGATGCGACGTGTGAAGAGTTGGATTGAGGCGATGAAGAGCCAGGCGTGTGGATCGGCGTGCAAAAAGGACCCCGTTATGGGGGTGATCGGCGTCTAAAAGGGATGCGGGTGAGGCAGGCGTGTTCACGCGCATCATTGAAGGTCTGGCTGCGGTGGACGCCGAACCCAAAACGGTGATGATCGACGCGACCTACCTGAAGGCGCACCGCACGGCATCGAGCCTGCGGGTAAAAAGGGGGATCTCGGCCGCCTGATCGGACGCACGAAAGGCGGCATGAACACCAAGCTCCATGCCGTCGCCGACGCGAACGGTCGCCCCTTGAGCTTCTTCATGACCGCCGGTCAGGTCAGCGACTACACCGGTGCGGCCGCGCTGCTGGACGACCTGCCAAAAGCGCAGTGGCTGCTCGGCGACCGCGGCTACGACGCCGACTGGTTCAGGGACGCTCTTCAGGCCAAGGGCATCCAGCCTTGCATCCCAGGCCGCAGGTCGCGCAACGAGCCCGTCCGGTACGATAAGCGCCGCTATCGGCGCCGCAGCCGCATCGAGATCATGTTCGGCCGCCTCAAAGACTGGCGCCGCGTCGCCACCCGCTACGATCGCTGCCCTACGGCCTCTTCTCCGCCATCGCCCTCGCTGCCACCGTCATCTTCTGGCTGTGATCAACGAGTCCTGACCCTAACAGCCGACATCATCGCGCTGGCCAAGGACTATGGCCGGTATGGCTATCGCCGCATCCATGTCTTGCTGGGCCAGGCGGGCTGGCAGGTCAGCCTGTCAGTGGTTGAGCGTATCTGGCGGCGGGAGGGTCTTAAAGTGCCGAAGCGGCAACCGAAACGGCGGCGGCTCTGGCTCGGCGACGGATCGTGCATCCGGCTGCGCCCGGAGCATCGCGGGCATGTGTGGTCCTACGACTTCGTCGAGGATCAGACGCACAACGGTCGCAAGTTCCGAATGCTCAACATTATCGACGAGTTCAGCCGGGAATGCCTGGCGATGGTGCCGCTGCGGCGCTTCCGGTCGAACGACGTGATTGACGTGCTGACCGATCTGTTCATCGAGCATGGGCCGCCCGAGCATATCAGATCCGATAACGGCCCCGAGTTCGTCGCTAATGCGGTGCGCGAGTGGCTCGGCAGGCTTGGCGTCATTACCCTCTATATCGAGCCCGGCAGCCCATGGGAGAACGGCTATATCGAAAGCTTCAATGCCCGTCTGCGAGATGAACTGCTCAACGGCGAAATCTTCTACAGCCTTGAGGAGGTGCGGATCGTCACCGGCTGGTGGCGCGATCATTACAACCGAGCACGGCCCCACAGCAGTCTCGGATATCGACCACCGGCCCCGGAGACGATCAAGATGCCAGCCTGGCCGCTCGGCTCCGCTACGCTCCGCCTCCCGCCCACGCTGGCATCAGAGGCGCAGATCAACTAACTACACAACCGGACCAGTCATTGCGGGCAGTCCACTCGAGCCAGACCAGAGCGAGCTGGATCGCCACTGGCCAGCCCTCGGTCCGGAGGGCCAACAGCCGCGCTTCCGCTTGGGAGGCGCGGCCACCGAGATAATCCTCGATCTCTGTTGCGGTGAACCTGAGCCTGTCCTTTTCCAGCAGGAGTGCATGTCCCGCCGATTGCAGATGCTCTAAGCGGAAGCCGGGACGCCCACGCCCCGCAACGATGAGCCGCAGATTGTTGGGCTGGCGGGCCAGGAGTGCATCGAGAAAGCCGTCTACTGCGGAACCCACCACGTGATTATAGTCGTCGAGGATCAGCGTGATCGCCTTATTCGCCTCCTCGATCGCGAGCAGCACCTGATCGAGCGCGGCCAGTGGGCGAATATTGAGAAAGCCGCTTTTCACTGCATCCGTCAGGGAAGGCAACCGCAGGCCCGCCGCCTCAATGCTTGATATGAGCCCGGCAAGGAAATTATCCGTGTTGCGGTCGGTCTCGTCTATGTTGAGCCAGCTCACAAACTCTCCGCGCAATCCGAAATGGGCGGAGAGTTGCAGCAGTAGGGTGGACTTGCCGTAGCCAGCGGACGCGTCAATTACGATGAGTCGATTGAGATCCGCATCAATGAGGTCGATCAACCGGTTCCGCGCGATGACACGCGCAGCGAGCCGCGGCTGGCTTACCTTCGACCGAAGGAGCCAGCTAGCCTGACGGCCGGGATCGAATTCGCGCATCGTGGACATTGGGCTGAAGCCCGCAACATGGCGCAGGCAAAGCGGAATTCAAGGTGCGGCCGTACATCGATGAGGCCGATTTTTCACCATACCGATCCGGGAGCAGCACTAAGAATGCGCCCCAGTCAATCCGCCCGCACGGGGAACCCCGGGCCAAGGGCGGCCTTGTTCTACCGCGTCCGATGGGGAATCCGAAGGGAGACATCGGGAAGTTCGGCAGCAGAAACCCTTCGAAAGTCGTTTGGGTGTGGATATTGTCATCCCGAAATCATAGCGTGGTGTCGCAAATGTTCAACCTTGGGACGAGAGCAGCTGGGCGAAGCTCGAGCGCCGACCCTAGTCCTGCTAGCGCCAAGCCATGATATCCTTTCCTGCGGCTCCTGCTCAGGCTATCTCCGCTGCTGATCCCAATGGCGCTCCGGGTAAACGCTGGAGCGACAAAGGGCAGCTTGGGTATCGCCTCCGCTCCCCAACCCTTTATTGGACATTTCTTCAGAAGCATACCATTCTCGAACGGGGTGGACTTATGCGCAGGTTCTGGGCTGGATTGTTATTGGCCGCGCCTATGGCTGCGGCATGGGCGCACGCCACAGCCTAGAACCTTGCCTTGACTCGCCTTCCTTCTTATTATGTTCTCAACTGGGCCTCGGTAAGGAGCTCTCCAACTACCGCATCATCACCGTCGCGCCGAACGCCGAAGTCGCGCCCTATCAGGAGCGGCACGGCGCGATCATCCACCGTCGGCAGGTGATGCAATGGCTCGACGGAACCGTATCCGAGACCAATCTGCTCGAGACGCCGCCGGCGCGCACTTTCCTTGTCGAAGAGATCGTCGACGGCCCGCGGCAAGCTGCGTTGGCACTGTGATGCGCGACAAGCGTGCCGCTTGATCAAGGAGTGAGGCGATGAGCCGCTTATGGGATACGCCGGAATATTTAGGCTCCGTCTCCGATTTGTATTGTTGATGTGGTTGAATAGCCTGGTTCATACAGGCGGCCCGATGGTCGGTAGGAGTCTGCTTTCGTGGCGATGATCGTTCGCGCCGTTCCCGGGGCGCCAGGAATCCCGGCAGGGTTCCCCATCATCCGGACTGACCAGATGCAGTCGAGCCGGCCTTCGCCTGGTTGCTCGATCACGCGAAATATGGCGGTCGAACCGAGCCTAGCTACACGCTTCGCACCTACGGCGAAACCTCTACGACTGGTTCGATGCTCTTGAGCAGTCAGGAATAAACTGGGCCGACGCCGATGAAGGTACGATCGCCGGATATCGCAACAGAATGTTGGAGACAGTCAGCCAGCACACTGGCCGGCCTTATGCCAGGGCAACCATCAACGCTCGCGTATCGACCGTCTGCCGCTTTTACGATTGGGCGCAGGATCGGGGCATGGTCGCAATGTCACCGACACGGTCGACCCAGCTTCATACCTGTCGTTATCGGGATCCTCGATCCCGGCTGCTGAGATTATCCACCAATCGGCTGACCTATATACAGTCGCGCGCACCTATTCACACGTCACCGCAAACAAAAGGTCGAGCCCCTGATCAACGGAATCAATCGGGTTCGGCTCGACCGCGCGGCTACGGATTCGCCGCGACTACGGCTCCGCAATCGCCTCCACCCCTGGCCATTACGGCGACTATTCCGAAGCTTCGATCAGCGCGGTTAGCTTGGGATGAGCATCGTCCGCGAGCGGATTGACGATTGTGAGTCCACGCGTCACGAACTCGTGCTGCATGTCCTCTGATAGTAGGAGCGCGCATCCGGCATCCGCCGCAGCGGTTACGATCAGCGCATCCCAGAATTGCAGCTTGTGATCGACCACAAGATCGGCTGCAGACAGCGCGGTGCGCGTTTCCGAGGCCGACGTCCCAAACGCTTCGGCGAACTCGAGCAGGACCTCGCGCGCCTCTTCGGCGGAAGCACCACTGCGTCGCAGCACCACGAATAGCTCGCCCAAGGTTTGGGCGGGGGCGACAAGGCTGGCCGATTCCGCAAGTCGGGACACAAGCTCCCGAACCTTCGTGATCTTGCCATCATCTTCTGCTGATCGGCTGACGCCCGCAAGGTAAGCGAGAATATTGCTGTCGAGGGCGACACGCATCATTCGTAGAGATCGTCGCGCGACCAATTGCCGGAATGTCGGACGGGAAGGCTGGTGACGAACTTGAGCAGCCGGTCGACCGAACGGCGTTCCTGATCGCGATCGACGGGAAGGACGCGCGCGACGGGGCGACCGCGAGACATCACGGTGAAACTCTGGCCTTCGGACACATCGCGGAGAAGCTCCGAGAAATGCTGGTTGGCCTCGCTGGCACTGATCGCTCTGTCCATGCTTTTAATTTAGTGGGTAACACTAAGTTTGGCAAGGTTGGGGTTCGACGGTCGTGGCGCCTCGGTCCGTCGGCCTATTTCCAGAAATGTTTGATAGCCCTCCGTGTAAAGCGTTAACCATTAGCAACACAGTCGACCGCTCCCTTAAAAGGAGCGCGACGATAAAGATGTCTTTGAATGAAATGATTGTCCGAAAAGCGGAACCGCGACCCAAGCCATATAAAATGTTCGACGGCGGCGGATTATATCTCGCGGTCCAGCCGAGCGGTTCGAAACTTTGGCGGCTTAAATATCGATACGGCGGGGTGGAGAGCGTTCTTTCTTTCGGCGCCCATCCCGCGACATCGCTCGCAAGTGCCCGGCATAAGCGCGAGCGGGCACGCCATCTTTTGGCGACGGGCCGCGATCCCAGACTCGAACTGAGCCGCGAGGGTTCCAGTCAAACCTTCGAAGCCGCAGCGCAACTCTGGCATGACAACCGACAGCACACGCTCGATCAGGCACATTCCGCGCGGATATTGGCCCGGCTGGACCGCGACGTTCTGCCATTTCTGGGATCACGCTGTATCCGGAGCATCGAACCGCCGGACGTGCTCGCCGTGCTTCGTGGGATCAAGGCGCGCGGTGCGCTCGAAATCTGTCGCCGCGCCAAACAGAATATCAGCCAGATTTTCCGCTTCGCCGTTGCGAGCGGATGGGCGGACAATGATCCGACAACCTGTTTGGACAATGCGTTGAAGCCGCGCCTTCAACCCGAGCATATGCATCGGATAGGTTTCGGTGGCATGCCTCGCCTGCTGGCCAAGATAGCATCTTACAATGACAATTGCCCTGACCGGCAAGCCGTCACGAGAAATGCGCTTCTCTTCACATTGCTGACTTGGGCACGGACGAAAGAAATCCGCTTCGCGTCGGTCGACGAGTTCGAGGATCTGTCAGGGAAGCAGCCACTCTGGCGCATCCCGGCAGTGCGAATGAAGATGCGCCGCGACCACCTCGTTCCCCTCCCACTCGAAGCCGCCGGCATAGTCCGGGCGATGCTCGATGGACGCGATGACGGCTATGTTTTTTCCGACGATGGCAAAACACCGACCTCGCCGAACAGGATGATTGGCGCTCTCTATCGGCTCGGCTATCGCGGCCGGCAAACGGTCCATGGTTTTCGGGGTCTCGCCAGCACCTGGGCAAACGAAGCGCTGAAGGAGACGGCCGATCTGCGCAATCCAGTCCGCCCCTATGATCATGATTGGATCGAATGACAGCTTGCTCATATCGAGACCAACGGCGTTCGCCGCGCTTATAACGCGGCCCAATATCTCGTGCCGCGCCGCTACATGCTCCAGGACTGGGCGGACCAGATTTCGCGCTGGATGTACGGAGGCGATCGGTGATCTGGAAGCGCCGCCGTCCGGCGGTGGGTGTTAGAATAGCGCCTTTCTCGCGATTTTCATCGGCAGGAACAGCCGTGCGGTCGCCTGGCCGAGCGGTGCGAAACCATAGCGCGTGTAGAAGGCATGCGCTTTGGCGTCGATCGGATCGACAACGATCATCCGGCCGGCGGCTTCGACCGCGCAGAGGCGGGCAAAGGCGTCAATCAGCAGCAGTTCGCCAAGCCCTTTCCCTTTCATCGACAGATCGCGCGCGAGGCGTCCGATGAGGAATGCGGGGATCCGATCGTAGCGCGGCAGGCCCTTTCTCTGTTCGGGCGAAAGCTCGTCGCACAGCACGGCATGAGCCGAAATCGTGTAATAGCCCGCGACCCGCTCCGACCCGGTCGGCAGCGCCACATAACAGGCGGCGAGGTCGCCGCGCTCGTTCTGACCGGCGGATTTCAGCAAATAGTCGCTGAGCGAGGCATGCTCGCAGGCGAAGCCTGCCCGGTCATGCGCCGCCGACAGCCGCTCGAACTGGAAACTGGTCGCGTCGCTCACGCATGGCCCGACGCAAGGGCGCGATGCCGTGCCGCCGCAGCGCGAAGCGCCTCGTTGGGGGCGTCGTCGGCATCGAGCGCGCGCGCCAACCGCTCGAAATCGTCGCGGTTTAGGCGCGTGACCTCCGCGTCCTCGATCGCCCGCTGCGCAGCGTCCTGTACGGCGGCGGTCACGAACGCCGCCACCGTCTGGCCACGCAAGGCCGCTGCATGGCTGACGCGGCTGTGCAGCGAAGGCGGAACGCGGACCTCGAGCCGTTCGGAACGGCGCTCTTGGGACTCGGCAACCATGACTGGGGTACTCCTTTGCTCGATATGTACGGCATTTTACCGACTTTTTCAACATGTCCGTGATGCCCAAGCGGAGCGACTTTGCCACATGCTTCAGGATTGAGCGGGTTAGGCTTCCCTCTGGATGCAAGGAAGGCCTTGGTTATTTGGACAGACTGCCTCGATCCGACCCTTGATGCGCCTAGCTAACGCCTCATGGACCCCAATTTTGCCCATTTGGGATACGATCGAAAATATTTTTCATCGTCCCACTGTGTCCACCGATGGTCCATTCTGACCACCGACGTCCAGATCGTTGATTTTAGGTGATTGAAAAGACATGATATTCATGGCTTCCGAAAGGAGGCATCCTATGTCTGTCAAAGATTTGGATCTTCGCCATGCCAAGCCCCGCGAGAAGCCCTACAAGATCGGGGCAGGGCACGGCCTTCATCTGAGCGTCCAACCGAACGGCTCCAAGCGGTGGCGGATGAAGTACCGCTTTCACGGCAAGGAGAATTTGCTGAGCTTCGGCCCCTATCCGGACGTGACCCTTGCCGAAGCAAGGGCGAAATGCCTTGCCGCGCGCGACATCCTGCGATCGGGTCGTAACCCCGCGCTCTACCGTAGCCAGGCAGCGCATGCCGCAGCGATGAGCTTCGAGGGCATCGCGCGGATGTGGCATGCCGGTCGCGCCGAGAATATCTGTCCGGAGCATGCGCAACGCGTTCTTGCCAGATTCGAGCGCGATGTCTTTCCGCTGATCGGCGGGCAGGCGATTACGAGCGTCCGGATTGCCGAAGTCCTCGACGTTCTGCGGCGGGTCGAAGCGCGTGGCGCGCTCGATACCGCTCGTCGGCTCAAGCAGAATATCAGTCAGGTCTTTCGCTTCGCGATGGCGAATGATTGGGTCGACAATGATCCGAGCGCCCACCTGTCGGGGGCGTTGCGTCCCCCGCGGCGGCGTAGACACATGCCGCGGGTCGAACTGTCGGAATTGCCCGCCCTTGTTGCGGCAATTCGTGCCTATGACGATGGTTCGGTGCCGCGCCGTCGCGAGACAACCCGGCATGCCCTGCTATTCACCTTGCTCACCTGGGCGCGCACTGGCGAACTACGCAGTGCGGCATGGTCCGAGTTCGAAGGGCTCGACAATTCCAGTTGCCAGCCGCTGTGGCGCATCCCGGCCGAAAGGATGAAGACGAAGTGCGAGCATATCGTGCCATTGTCGCGCCAAGCGGCGTCGATCCTGCGTCAGCGCAAACGCATGCCGGGAAGGGGGCACTTGGTCTTCTCCGGCGACGATCCAGATCGACCAATTTCCGAGAACACGATGATATATGCCTGTTACCGGATGGGCTATCTCGGTCGGCAAACGGTTCATGGCTTCCGCGGCCTCGCCTCGACCTGGGCAAACGAAAGCGGCCGATATCGCCCTGACTGGATTGAAATGGCACTCGGCCATAATTGCGAGGACAAGGTTCGGGCGGCTTACAATAGCGCCCTTTACCTCGACATGCGGCGTACGATGCTCCAAGATTGGGCGGATCATTTGGATCGAGTCGAGGCTCCACAGCGTGCCCCGGCGCGCGCGAATGGCCCAAATCTCGTCAACTCACCGAGCTTTCTGAACGGTTGGTCGATTGGGGGTCAAATTGGGGGTGGATTCGACCCTCAGGTGCGATTTCGCCCGCAAGAAATGATTACAGATCAATAAGTTAAAGGTTAAAATTCGGCGCTCTCCTCCGCGACCATCGCAACCTCAGTAGAAACCTCGCATTTCTGCCGCATTTTGTGGCTTCCGAGGCTGCGAGGAGCTCCAAATTCAGCCTGTACCTGTTGCTCACATATGGGCTCGTTTAGACCCATTTGGACGCCACTTATAAACTGATTTCGTGGCCTGGCGATGTCGAGGTTTCAATGAAACGACAGGATTTCACTCAGGGTCCCCTCGATGCTCTGACGGCCGGGGAGGAGCCGCTCCTGTCGACTTCATCGCGGCGATGTTCATACGAATGGATATTAATCGAGCGGAAGCCCCTCGCTGGTGGACCATTTTTTCATCAATCGGTTGGGCATCAAGGTCTTGTCCTGCAATTTGCGGGACACGTCCGCGCCTCCGACAGGCAGGTTCGCCGGGTCGAGCAGTCCTGCCTGCACCAGGACCGACGCCTGATCGAAATAGATATGTTCGTTATAGATCTTGCCGCCCCGGAACGATACGACGACGATCATCGGCACTTCGATATAGCGCCCGGTCGGCTCGATGTCCGGCAGCAACCAGGATATTTCCTTGTCGTGGGTGAAGCACATGATCATTTCGTCCACCACGCGGTTGACGCCGACGGTGCGCGAAATCGGAATGATCCGCGTGTCGTCGGGGTGCACATCGCAGAAATGATATTTGTAGAACCGCAGCAGCATGTCGTGGCCCACGCCGCCCATCACCGTAGAGGTGATGTTGACATAGGGCTCCTCGACCATCGTATCCAGTACGGCATGTGCATCCTTGGTCACGAACTCATGGTAAATATGCTGCTCCCACATGCCTTCCAGATCGAATTTCGGGCCGATCGCGGCGCGGATGATCGCAAGGGTGCGGATGTAGGCCAGTTCTTCCGCCGTGGGGGAGAAGAAGCCGCGATGCGGGTTGGCAAAGCCATGGTCGGCGCCGTTATACATCCATAGCGACATATGATCGTGCCGTTCCACCAGCGCGGCGATCGATGCGATGTCGGCCGCGCAATGCTGGTCGTCCGTGCCGAAGTGGAAGCCCAGCGGAATTTTGACCTGTTCCAGTTCTGCCAGATGATCGGTGATGCCGACGCCATAATAAGCCACGGCGCAGTCGATGTCAGTGCGGGCGGCCGCCATCGCGGCCAGTCGACCGCCCAGGCAAAAACCCACGGCGCCCACGCCGCCACGCTGTTCCGGCATCGCGCGCAGAGCGCCGATCGTCGCCTTTATATCGTCGATGGCCAGATTCAGGTCGAACTGCCGGTATATGTCCATCGCACGGTCGAATTGCGCGTCGGTCAGTTCGACCCCGGCTTCGATCCGCCAGTAAAGATCTGGCACAGTGACGACATAGCCGTCGCTTGCGAAACGATCAGCCATGTCGCGCATGAACTGCGTCACGCCGAACGCTTCCTGCAGCAGGACAAGGCCCGGCCCGCTGCCGCCTTCCGGCATCGCGACATAGGCGTTGAAGCGGCCGCCATCGGCCGCAGTGATTTCAACCAGATTACCCATCACTCATACTCCCTTGGCGTTCGCGGTGGATCAACATAAAGGCCACCCAGCCCCTCATCTCCGCCCGTTCAGTCGACCGAGCCACGCCAGATGGTCATGCCCCCATCGATCATGTGTGATGCGCCGGTGGTGAAGGAGGAGTCATCGGACGCGAGGTAGCAGACGAGCTTGCCAATCTCTTCGGGCGTTCCCATGCGCGGGATCAGGTTACCTCCGGTAAAGCCCTTGAGCGCGGCGGCGCGGACTTGCGGATCTTCGATGATGTCGAAATATTTGTCGAGCAGAGGCGTCTTGATCGTGCCGGGATTGATGCAATTGACCCGGATGCCGAACTGCGCCAGATCGACCGCCATCGCCTTGGTCAGCATCAATACGCCGCCCTTGGTCGCGCAATAGGCGGGCGATGCCGGCATGGCCGTGAAAGAGGCCATTGATGCGGTGTTGATGATCGACGCGCCCTTGGAATCGCGCAGTCAGGGCAGAGCGGCGCGCACAGCATACCAGATGGACCGCAGATTGACTTCGTAGACGAGGTCCCAGATGTCGTCGTCCATTTCATGCACAGCGGTTTTCTGGGCCAGATCGGTTTCGTGCGTACCGGCATTGTTGTGCAGCACGTCTATGCCACCGAAATGATCTGCCGCACGCTGCATCAATGCCTCGATCTCGGCCTTGTTGCGCACGTCGCAGGCGATGAACGTGGCATCGCCGCCCAGATCCCGAATTTCCGATACGGTTTTCTGCCCACCGTCGGGGTTGCGATCGCTAACGACGATCCGGCCGCCCGCCTTGGCCAGTTCGATCGCGCAGCCACGGCCAATGCCCTGGGCAGCGCCGGTCACGACGCAGACTTTTCCATTCATGCTGCTACTCATATCCGCTCTCCTAGCATGATTTGCCGCCGGCTTTCGGTGCCGATCCAGGCTTAGAAATAAAAAGAGTGATTGCTCACTCCTTATTTCAAAGCCTAATTTGCGTGTTATGCCGCGTCAAGATAGCAACGCTGAGATCCGTCGAGGTAAGAGTGAAAATCGGTCATGACGAAAAATCCGGAAGCCCTCGCCAGGCAACAGAAGCGCACGCAGATGCGCCGCGAACAGGTGCTTGCGGCTGCCGAGCAGTGTTTTCAGCGGGAGGGGTTTCACGCCGCCAGCGTAAATCGCATCGCGGCGGAGGCGGGCATGAGCGTGGGACATGTCTATCGTCATTTCGACAATAAGGAGGACATCATCCTCACCCTGTGCGAGCGTAAGTTCGCAGACTATATCAATCATACGCCCGGCCTGGCTGTTCATACGAAGATGGATGCGGATGCGGTCGTCAATACGGCGCTCGATGATTTCGATTGGCTGGTCGATCCAGTTCAGGCGCGATATGTCATGGATGTGTTCGCCGAATCGGGGCGTAGCGAACGGATTAACAGCATCGTGGCCGATCAGGACTATCGTCTGCGGCACAATGCCCGTGTCCTGCTGGAACCTTACTTCCCGCCCGAACGGCCTGAAGAATTGGAGTGCAGGGTCGAAATGCTCGTTCTTGTGCTCGAAGGCTTGATGATGCGAACCGTGGCCAATCCCGAAGGTGACAAGGCGCGCTTGAGGCTTGCTTTCCGCCACCTGATGCGAGCGATACTCCAGTAGCGCCTAGGCCGGATTAGTTCCACGGGCAGAAAACCTACGACATCGCCATGCGGCGTTAGGGGTATGACGAGGTTTCAGCGATGGAAATGGATGTCGGACTGCTCGATCATTGTAATATCTTGACGCGCAAGCTCGATGAAATCGTGCGCTTCTACGAACGGGCGTTGGGCATGCGATCCGGCCCGCGCCCCCCTTTGACGGCCGGGAGCGTTGCTGTATCGCGGCGATCATCCCGTCGTCCATGTCATCGGCATTGCTGGAACGGCGATGGAGCAAGGCGCGGGGCAGGGGCGGTAGATCATATCGCCTTTCCGAGCTAGGGCTTTGCGGCGATGAAACGTAAGCGGTAATTTCTCCCCACATTTTCGCTGTTGCTGAACGCGCTATGGTGTCGCCGATTTTGGATCGGGATGTAATCAGCGATGGGCGATGTAACGACGTTCGAAAGTTCATTTGAAACGAGCGCTGGAGGTCGCCCGCAGCGGATGGATGTGATCCCGGCGGGTCGCGAGCGACGCAGCTGGACGCCGGAAGCCAAGTCCAGGATCATCGCGGAGAGCATGGAAGTGCGTGCCAACGTCGCGGAGATCGCGCGGCGCAATGGCATGCTGCCGCAACAACTTTACGCTTGGCGGCGGGAAGCGCGGGAGCGGATGGAGGCCGGCGATCGGCCGGCGTTCGTGCCGGCGGTGGTCGAGGAGCCGGCGAAGCCGCAGGCCTCGTGCGCGGAGATCCGGATCAACATACGGGGGATGACAATTCGTGTGCCCGATGGAGTTAGCGCCGATCATATCGAGCGTGTGCTGCTGGCAGTGCAGGTGGCGACATGATCATCCCGCCTGGACCGTTAAAGGTGCTGGTGGCGGTCAAGCCGGTCGACTTCAGGAAGGGCATGGTGGGACTGGCATCGCTGGTCCAGCAAGAGCTTCAACGCTATCCCTTCTCCGGGATCATGTTCGTGTTCCGGTGCAAGCGCGCCGATCGCATCAAGCTGCTGCTGTGGGACGGCACCGGCCTGGTGCTGGTGACCAAGCGGCTGCAGAGCGGCACGTTTCGTTGGCCGAGGTTCGGCGATGGCGTGATGAGCCTTACCGCGGCGCAGGCCGGAGCGCTGATCGAAGGGCTCGACTGGGCGCGGGTCCATGCGCCGAGGGTGGCTCGGCCGGTGATGGCGCAGTAGGTCGTATGTATGAGTCACCCTGCCGAAAGGCCGTTGCGAAGGCGGTATGATCTGCTTCAATCCGCGTCGTGAAGGGGGCTGCTGAAGACCTGCCCGACGACGTCGGAGCGCTGAAGGCGATGATCATCGCCGAGCGTCTTCGCTCCGCCAGACTCCAGCATCTGCTCGACGTTCTCAACCGCATGCACTTTGGCAGGCGGTCGGAGAAGATGGTGCCTGACCAGCTGCTGCTGACGTTCGAGGATACCGGCATCGCCATGGGCGAGGTTGAGATGATCCAGGAGCAAAGCGTCGAAGCGCTCGAGACGGCCGGCGCTGCGCCGGCGAGGAAGCGCGCACCCGATGCATCGCGCCCGTCGCTGCCGGCTCACCTGCCGCGTCATGAGATCGAGATCGCGCCGGGCGGATGTGCCTGCTCGAACTGCGGCGGTGAACTGCACCGGATCGGCGAGGATCGCGCCGAACGCCTCGACATTGTGCCAGCACAATATCGCGTGCTGGTGACGGTGCGTCCGAAGATGGGCTGCCGGTCGTGCGGCGACGGCGTGTCGCAGGCGCGGGCACCGAAGCATATCGTCCCAGGCGGGCTGCCGAGCGAAGCGCTGCTCGCCGATGTGCTGGTGAAGAAGTACGCCGATCATCTTCCACTTCTGTGATCGGGCTGTTTTCGTCAACGACATAATCCACGAGCAGGGCCATGCTTCTGTCCGTGATCGGCGAGGCCGTCACATGATGCGAACTAAGGAGGCGGATGGCACTATCTCTACCCCGTGCTCGAGGCGACTCCGGCAGATGCGTGCTCAATCAACCTTCGTCCCTGCTCGGGACCTCGTCACCGACTACCAGCTCCGTGGCAGGCGGTATCTCTAATTAGGCGAAGACCTCCTCCTTGTCGGCGGCCCAGGCAAATGGCGATTGTGTCCGCCACATGCTGTGGAGGATGACGGCGAGCTTGCGCGCCACAGCGACGCGGGCCTTCTTCATTCCACTTCGCCGCGCGACCCGCAGGCCCCAATTCTTCAGCGCTGACCATCTCACGACGCGGCCGAGCAACGTCGTTGCCGCCTCGTATAATGCTGTTCTCACTGAGCCGTCGCCAGCCTTGGTCACGTGGCCGCGCCTGTCGATCTGCCCGGACTGATATCGGGTCGGCGTCAAACCCAGCCACGGACCTACATCTTTGGACCGCTTGAAGCGGTTAGGGTCATCGATCGCATTCCGGTATGTCAGTGCCACGATGGCACCGACGCCCGGCGCGGTCATAAGCGTCTGTACAATAGGGTCGGCGCGTGCAGTCTCCAGCAGCTTGCGATCCAGCGTGCGCAGTTCCTGGAGCAGGACGTCGCGCACTTTGAGCAGAGCTTCAACCAACATCTCCAGCGCTGGGATGCCGCTGGCCAAATCGCGTGCTCGCGTCGGCCATGTCTTCCGGGACACCACGCCCATCTTCAGCCCGAAATTCCGTAGGTTCGCTCGCATCGAGTTCTCTATGCCCGTGACTTTATCGACAAGAAACTGCCGGGCATTGAGCAGCGCCCGGGTTTCTTGGGCGCTCGGCGCCTTCACGTGCACGGACTTGAACCATCCGAGTCGGATCAGCTGCGCGAGACCACGTGCATCGTTGCGGTCGGTTTTGACCCGCATCGCGCCGAACGCCGCATGTACATGCCGAGCTTCCATGACCGAGACCTTGAAGCCTTGCCGCACCAGGCCCGCGTGAAGCCATTGCGACAACGACCCGGTCTCCAAGCCAACGTGCTCGACCTTGCGGCCTTGGTGGCGGATAAAACGGCCTATTGCTTCGGGTTCACTGGCAGCCGTGCCTTCCTTGATCACGACACCGCGCTCGTCAATGACGCAGATGCTTGAGCTTTCCAGCGAAACGTCGACTCCAACGAAGAATTGCATTGCTTCTCTCCTGGTTGACCAATTCCAACATAACTCATCGGCAGATCCAGGCCTCAGCCCGATCACCGCATCTCTATCGACAGGCACAGATCATGGCCCGTCAAGGCGTCGAGATCGATCGCGCGACGCTGGCCAACTGGGTCGGACGGGCTGCTGGGCATCTGAAGCCGATCGTCGATCTTCAGAAGCAGCAACTGCTAACCAGCGCCCGACTGTTCGTCGATGAGACCACCGCCAAGGTGCTGGCGCCGAGCACTGGCAAGACCAAGACCGGCTATCTCTGGGCGATGGTCCGCGATGATCGCCCGCATGGCGGTGCCGATCCACCGGCGATCGCCTATACTTACATGTCGGGCCGGGGTGGCATGTGGGCCGCGAAGCTTCTCGGCGATTATCGCGGCATCCTGCAGGTCGATGGCTATGAGGCCTATGGCCAGTTCGGCAAAGCCAATCGCCCCGGCGGGCCGGCTGTGCTCGCCTACTGCTGGGCGCATGTCCGCCGCGGCTTCTATGATACCGCCAAGGGTGATGGCGCGTCGATCGCCCAGGAGGCGCTCAAACGGATCGGCACGCTCTACGAGATCGAGCGCGAGATCCATGGCCACAGCCCCGGTGAACGCCTCGCCGTGCGTCAGGCGCGATCGCAGCCGGTGATATAGAGGATCTTCGGGCCTGGCTCGAGGAAAAGCGTCGACGCATGTTCAGCGGATCGCCAACCCTCAAGGCGATCAACTATGCGCTCAACCACTGGACCGGGCTGATCCGCTACCTGGACGATGGCCGGATCGACATCGACAACAACCCGGTCGAGCGTTCGATGCGACCGGTCGCTCTCCAGCGTAAGAATGCGCTGTTCGCCGGCCATGAGCTTGGCGCGGAGAACTGGGCCGCGATCGCGTCCTTGGTCGAGACCTGCAAGCTGCTCGCCATCAATCCCAACGCCTATCTTGCCGACGTGCTCGCGCGCATCGTCATGCGCGCCGACGGTGATCCGCTCGACGACCTGCTGCCCTGCAACTGGGTCGATATCAATGCCGCAGCCCCAACGTTCGAAACCAACGACACCGCGCTTGCCGCCTGAGCAAACCACGTTCGAAACTTGTTACATCAAAAACAGGCATCAGGTCTGAAAAGAACCCCGCGCCTTCACACCCCGCGTGGGGAGGAATTACCGCTTACGTTCGACTGGAGCCACGAGGATGTGGAGATCGCCGGCAAGCCGATGCGGGTGAAGGTCGCGCATATGCGGCTTTGCGCGTCGCGGGCGGTGTTCGTGCGGGCCTATCCCCGCGAGACGCAGGAGATGGTGTTCGACGCCCATGCGCGGGCGTTCGCCTTCTTCGGCGGCGTGCCGACGCGGGGCATCTACGACAACATGAAGACCGCGGTGACGACGGTGTTCACCGGCAAGGAGCGGGTCTTCAACCGCCGGTTCCTGATCATGGCCGATCACTACATGATCGAGCCTACTGCTCGCCAGCGGCGGGTTGGGAGAAGGGCCAGGTCGAGCACCAGGTGCAGACGATCCGGGGGCGGTTCTTCCAGCCCCGACTACGCTTTGCGAGCCTGGAGGAGCTGAACGGATGGCTTGAGGCTGAGTGCCACCGGTGGGCGGCGCTGCATCCGCATCCCGATCAGCGCGAGCTGACCGTCGCCCAGGCATGGGATGCCGAGCGTCCGACGCTCCAGGTGATGCTGGCGCCGTTCGACGGCTTCCACGAGACGCCGCACGCGGTGACTGGCACTTGCCTGATCAGCTTCGACCGCAACCGCTACTCGGTCATGGCCAAGGCGGCCCGGCGGGCGGTGCAGGTTCGCGCCTATGCGGACCGGATCGTGGTCCGCCTCGACGATGAGGTGATCGCCGAGCATCCCCGCTTCTTCGGCCGGGATCGGATGATCCTCGATCCCTGGCACTACCTGCCGGTGCTGGCCAAGAAGCCGGGCGCCTTGAGGAACGGAGCACCGTTCCAGGACTGGGATCTCCCGCCGGCACTGGCGCGGCTCAGGCGCAAGCTGGGGACAGGCGATGAAGCCGACCGCCGGTTCGTGCGCGTGCTCTCTGCCGTGCTGACCGATGGCCTCGAAGCGGTCGAGGCCGCGATCCGCGAGGCACTCGCCGCCGGCGCTGCCAGCGACGACGT
This sequence comes from Croceicoccus naphthovorans, assembly GCF_001028705.1. Lineage (NCBI taxonomy): Bacteria > Pseudomonadati > Pseudomonadota > Alphaproteobacteria > Sphingomonadales > Erythrobacteraceae > Croceicoccus > Croceicoccus naphthovorans. The sequence continues at coordinate 2,098,603 of NZ_CP011770.1, forward strand.
AATCCTCAACATCCTGGCACGGCGGCGAGAGCCGCCCCGGCCACTGACCATCGCCACGTCCGAAGCGCTAGCGCTCAGCCACCCACCGACCGCGGACTGCGCTCGCTATGACCTTCTGCGAGGCGCCCGTGCAGCGGCATGAGATGATCGCCGCGATGAATGGCTTGGGCCTCAAGGGCATGGCTGGCGCCTTCGACGAGGCGGTCACCACGGGCATGCAGCGCAAGCGCACCGCCATCGAGATCCTGACCGATCTGCTACGCGCTGAGGCTGCTCATCGCCATGCGGCATCGATCCGCTATCGCATGACCGCGGCCAGGCTTCCGGTGGTGAAGGACATCGATGCGTTCGTGTTCGAGGGGACGCTGATCGATGAGCAGCTGGTGCGCTCGCTGCATGCTGGCTCGTTCCTGCCCGGTCAGCGCAATATCGTCCTGGTCGGCGGCACCGGGACCGGGAAGACCCACCTGGCCGTCGCAATCACTGCCAGCGTCGTGCGTGCCGGCGCCCGCGGCCGCTACTACAACACCGTGGATCTGGTGAACCGGCTCGAGGAAGAGAGCCGCCTCGGCAAGGCCGGCGCGCTTGCGGCCCAGCTCTCCCGCCTCGATCTCGTCGTGCTCGATGAGCTTGGCTATCTGCCGTTCGCCCGCTCGGGCGGCCAGTTGCTGTTCCACCTCGTCAGCAAACTCTACGAGCGCACCTCGGTGATCATCACGACGAACCTGGCGTTCGGGGAATGGCCGACCGTGTTCGGCGATCCCAAGATGACGGCCGCGCTGCTAGATCGCATCACCCATCACTGCGACATCGTTGAAACTGGAAACGATAGCTGGCGGCTCAGAAACCGGCGCTGAATAACTGACCGGCCGAGGCCGGTAGGATCATGCGGAGGGGCTGAAGCCATCCTTGTGGGTATGACGGTCCAGATAACGCATGATGATGTCATCGGTGATGTTGCCGGACGTGGTTGAAAAGTAACCGCGTTGCCAGAAGCGTTGGCCCCAGTAGCGTTTGCGGATATGTTCGAACTCCTGCTGGATCTTGCGCGACGAGCGCCCCTTGGCCCGGCGCACGAAGTCGCTGACCGAGACGTGCGGCGGGATTTCTACGAACATGTGCACGTGATCCTTCGACAGCACGCCGTTCACGATGGTCACGCCCATTTCATCGCAGACCTGCCGGATGATTTCGCGAACCCTGAGCCGCACATCGCCGATCAGCACCTTGTACCGGTACTTCGGCGCCCAGACGAGATGATAGCGATGATGGAATGTCGTGTGACAACCGGAGCGATACGCCATAGCCTGTAACCTCGGGAAAAGCGGAAGCTTCACGCCTTCGGCGGTTTCCGCTTTTCCCGAGGTTACAGGCTATCACGCGAGTCTATGGCTGAAGCCACTATCCGACTGAAGTCGGAGGGGTTGCTCCTCAAACGGGACTCTAAAACCCTCCCCCCGGACCCCCCACCCGGCGGTTGACCCGGTGGGTCCACAGGAACCTCCCACGGCCGGCACCGCCAGCGCTTGGGGGGCGCGCAGCGCCGGCCGTGGGTCCCTCCTATGGACTACCGGGACAACCGCCCGACAGCCCGAAAAGGGGGTCCCTATTGCACGCCGATATGGGGTCCCGGTTCGACGCCCATTTACAGCCTTGACCACAGCGCGCGGGTCGATCCCCTCGCGCATGTCCTGTAACACCTTCTGCGCCCGCTCCCGCGCCTTGGCCTCCGTGAGCGTGCCGTAGGGACCGAGGGTGAACTGGATCGACTTGCCCAGCACCCGCCCCATAACGATGAACACGCGCTTGCCCTGTGCGGAGACGCGCAGACCGTAGCCCTTCACGCTGTCGTCCCAGTGAACCTCGTAGCCCTCGGCGGGCGCTGCGACCTTGTCAACGAAGGTCTTCGTAATCTTTGCCATGCTGCTCCTTGGCTGCGAGATTCTAGCGTATTTCTAGCAAGGAGCTTACAGCTACGACAAGGAACCACAAAAAAGCAAGGGCGAAAACAACGTAATATCAAGGGTTATGCCTGCTAGAACAAGCTAGGGCAATCTAGCGCAAGAGCGTGATTCCAAAACTCTTAATCAGCGGGTCCTAGGCTCAGGACTCATTGATCGAGCCAGAAGATGACGGTTGCGGCGATGCAGATGGCGGACATGAAGGTATGGGCGCAGCGGTCGTATCGCGTGTGGATGCGGCGCCAGTCCTTGAGTTTGCCGAACATGTTCTCGACCCTGTGGCGCTGGCGATAGAGTGTGCGATCGTGCGGGATCTGTACCTTTCGATTGGCCTTTGAAGGGATACAGGCGGTGATGCCGCGGTTGGCCAGAGCTGCGCGGAACCAGTCGGCATCATAGCCTTTATCACCGAGCAGTGCCTTGGCCCTGGGCAGGGAGTCGAGCATCAGCGCAGCGCCCTTGAAGTCGCTCATCTGGCCTTCGCTGAGCAGCATGACCAGTGGCCGCCCCTGGCCGTCGCAGACCGCATGAAGCTTGGAGTTCAAGCCGCCTTTGGTGCGTCCGATACATCTGGGAAGAGCCCCTTTTTAAAGAGGCTGGCAGCTGTTCGGTGAGCCTTGAGATGCGTGGCATCGATCATCAGTTGATCCGGCTTGCCACCCTTGGCAGCCAGCGCGGCAAAGATATTGTTGAACACGCCCAGTCGGCTCCAGCGGATGAACCGGTTGTAGATCGTTTTGTGCGGACCATACTCGCGCGGTGCATCTCGCCAGCGCAACCCGTTCCTGATCACGAAGATGATCCCGCTAACGATCCGACGATCATCGACCCGCGGCACTCCGTGCGACAGTGGGAAATACGGCTCGATCCGGCGCATCTGCGCCTCCGACAACCAGATCAGATCACTCACGACAACACCTCCTCAGCGGTGCCGTTGAATCAGAATATCGAGCCCTTGGGAATCCCTTTAATAGGTCCTGAGCCTAGGTTCGAGCCCTAGCGCGCCCGCCATATTTCCCTTATTCATCAATCAGATACTAGGCTTGCGGGATCGGGCTATTGAGAGCATTTTTGTGCTAGGTAGCTCTCTAGGTAGCAGCGCGCTAATTCGGCGCTGCAGCGCAGTGAACGGTTCATGCCCCGCGCTCTGTCCAACTGAGCTTGAGCGAGTAGCCGGCTCACCTTCCCGCCAGCGGCACACGCTGGGATGGCAGCTTGGAAACTCGGGCAGCGCGGTGTGGTGCTGACAGCTAGGCCGCCCGAGCTTCGATACAGAGCGCCCGATGGACAAGAATGACGCCCTTGGCTGGATGCCCTGCCAGCTCGGAGACGCCTCATAGACGGTAAGAACGGTCAGCCCGTTATTCGTGGAGGCTAAGAGCAGATTGGGGCCAGGGACGCGATAGGCCTTGTTCTCGAACCGTCAGTCGCGCAGCACGCGCTCGATAGCGGTGTCGACACTGGTCCGCTCACCGCACCGCTAAGTGCCTACCGCCGATCCGGTTTGCGTTCTGTTCCTTCGAGCGATAATATCGTCATCTGACGCTAAAGCATCTCGAGTGGACGGCGGTCGCGTGGCCTGGGAAATGCCGCGTCGAGTGTCGCAAGGTGGGCGTCGGAAAGAACGATATGGGCGGCCGCGCGGTTCTCCCGAACATATGCGACTGAACTCGCTTTCGGGATGGCGATGAGGCCATCGTGCCGCAACGTCCACGAAAGTGCGACCTGCACAGGGGTTGCGCCAACCTCGGCTGCAATTTTGTCGAGAGCGGGGTGGGTAGAAAGTCGTCCCTGCTCGACTGGACTATACGCCATAACCGGTAGGTTATGCTCGGCGAGCCACGGCAGCAGGTCCAATTCGGGGCCTCGCCGGACGAGATTGTAGAGGATCTGATCGGTCACGCAGCCATCCCCGCCCGCAGCGACAAGCTCGTCCATATCGTCGGTATCGAGGTTGCTGACACCCCAATGCCTAATTTTCCCCGCTGATTTTAGCGCCTCCATTGCCTCCACTGTCTCAGCGAGCGGCACTGATCCCCGCCAGTGGAGCAGGTAGAGGTCGAGCCGATCGGTGCCGAGCCGCTTCAGGCTCGCCTCGCACGCACCGGCAAGGCGGGAGCGCGATGCGTTCTGTGGATACGCCTTGCTGACGAGGAATAACTGGTCGCGACGGTCGCCGAGCGCTTCGCAGATCAGCGTTTCCGCCGCACCATCGCCATACATTTCGGCGGTATCGATGAGCGTCATACCCAGTTCGACACCGGCGCGTAGCGCGGCGATCTCATCGGATCGGCGCTCGGCACGTTCGCCCATCTTCCAGGTGCCTTGACCCATTGAAGGAACCACTTCCCCGCCTGGCAATGTCACGTGTTTCATGTGCTTTCGTCCTATGAGATGAGTTCGACTGTTCGGTGGCGGGAGGCGGATTGGCAGATGACCACCACGTGACGATCATACCGCAGCCGGCCATCGATCGAGTGCCATTTTGGCGATGGAGAGCAGTTCGTTGATCGTAGCGCCGTCGCGCGCCTGAACGGACATGCCTTCCATGACCGTATTGATGAATTTGCCTAGGACGGCCGGATCGGCATCGGCCGCAAGCTCGCCCTGCGCGGCGCCGCGATGCAGACGCTCGATCAGGAGGGCCTCCGCCGCGATACGCTTGTCGCGCAGCAGGCATTCGATGGCGGCGGACGCCGGCGAAACGGCTGCCGCTGCCGAATACATGAAGCAGCCGGCCGGCGTTCCGGGTTCCGAGAACGATGACGCCGCTCGTTCCAGCAGGCCTTTGACGGCATCGTAGGTGGACAACGCCGGATCGTTGATGGGTGCATAGAGGTGGACGCTGAACGTCGCGGCGTAGCGCTCGATCACCGCCGCGAACAGCCCCGCCTTGTTGTCAAACGCTGCGTAAAGACTGGCGGCGGCGACGCCAGTCTCCGCCACCAGATCGGCCATCGATGTCGCCTCGTAGCCGCGCTGCCAGAACAGCCGTACCGCCTTGTCGAGCGCAGCGTCAGTGTCGAACGCGCGAGGGCGACCTGCGCCGCGGCGAGCTTTCGTCTCTGTCATGTCTGGTGCCCGATATGGAATGATCGATAAATAATATCTTGAAACTGGTGGCCCACACCGATACAGAACGATCATTCAATAATCAAGGAGTGTCCCATGAGCCGCATCGTCCGTATCCACGAATATGGCGACGCCAGCGTCCTGAGGATTGAAGATGTGGCAGTGCCCGCGCCCGCGGCCGACGAAGTGCAGATCGCGGTGAAGGCGATAGGCATAAACCGCGCCGAGGTGATGTTCCGCAACCATGCCTACCTTCAGGAAGCCGAGTTCCCGAGTCGCCTTGGCTATGAGGCTGCCGGCACCGTCGTTACGGTCGGTGCGGACGTGACCGGGTTTGCTGAAGGCGAAGCCGTCAGCGTCATCCCCCCGCTCGATATCGCACGCTGGGGCACTTATGGCGAGGTCGCCAACGTGCCCGCCCGCCTCGTCGTCAAGCATCCGGCGGCGCTGTCGTTCGAGGAAGCGGCGGCCGTGTGGATGCAGTATGTCACCGCCTGGGGTGCACTGGTGGAGCAGGCGAAACTCGGCGAGGGCGATTTCGTCATCGTCACAGCTGCCTCCAGCAGCGTCGGCCTTGCGGCCTTCCAGATTGCGCGGATGGTCGGCGCGACGGTAATCGCGACGACGCGTACCGGCGCCAAGCGCCAGGCCTTGATCGATGCCGGTGCGCATCATGTCGTCGCGACCGGGGAAGAGGACCTGGTAGCGAGGGTGATGGAGATAACCGATGGTCAGGGTGCGCGCGTGGTGCTCGATCCGGTCGGAGGCCCGTCGTTCGAGCCGCTGACCGAGAGCATGGCACGCGGCGGCATCCTGCTCGAATATGGCGCGCTCAGCGGCGAACCGACGCCGTTCCCGTTGTTCTCCGTGCTGGGCAAGAGCCTCACGCTCAAGGGGTATCTCTACAGCGAGATCGTCTCGGACGATGCCGCCCTCGATCGCGCCAAGGCGTTCATCGTGGCGGGTCTGGAATCGGGCGCGCTCAAGCCGCGGATCGCGCGCACTTTCCCGCTCGACGCCATCCAGGACGCTCACCGCTTCCTCGAATCGAACGACCAGATCGGCAAGGTCGTCGTTACGGTCTGACCGGCATACCGGGGGGGGTGAGCGATCACTCCCCCCTTCCCCAACGGAGGATCGGACCCTCGGCGCCCATGCCAGGGCTGCTCGTGGCGCAGGCTTGAGAGCATGACCGGAACCTCGCCCGATTGGAAAAACGCCCGGCTCCGTGCAGGATTGAAACTCCCCCCCTGTATAGTATGCTTCAGCGATTTCTCGGGAAAACGCGATGCCACATTCATCAGAGGACAAGAAGCGAGCCATCACACGCTTGCGGCGTATCAAGGGTCAGGCGGACGCTCTGGAACGCGCGATCGAAGCGGGGGCCGATTGCGCTCCCCTGCTGCAGCAAATTGTCGCCATGCGTGGTGCGACAAATGGACTGATGGCAGAAGTGATGCAGAGTCATCTCAGGGAAACATTCGGTGCGGGCGCAAATCGGGCCGTCGGAGGCGCAGGTGGCGATCACGATGACGGCGTGGAGGGCGTAATGAAGATTCTGCGTACTTATCTTAAATGACAATTTCAGGCTCATTTTCTTGCCCGTGTCCTCCCGCACTTAGGGTCCGGACCCAATAACAGGGTTTCCGCGTTTGCCCGGTTGTGATTCACTGCCTCGTTGAGGAGGGCAGTGAGATGGCTGATTTCTTTTGGTTTTCGGACGCGCAGTGGGCTCGGATTGAACCGTTTCTCCCGACCGATGTGCGCGGCAAGCCCCGAGTGGATGACCGCCGTGTGCTGAGCGGGATCGTCCACGCGCTTCGCTGCGGTGGCCGCTGGGCCGACTGTGCGGACGTCTACGGACCGAAGAAAACGCTCTATAATCGGTTCGTTCGCTGGTCCGAGCGCGGCATCTGGGAAGGCATCTTCAGCGCGCTTGCAGGAGCAGCAGAAGCCCCGGATCGGCTCTTCATCGATAGCAGTTGCATCAAGGTCCACCGCTGTGCAGGCGGCGGAAAAGGGGGGCCTTGGCTCATGGTATCGGCCGCACGAAAGGCGGACGAAACACCAAGCTCCACGCCGTCTGTGACGAGAAGGGCCGCCCCTGCGTCCTGCTCCTGACGCCCGGAAACGTGCACGATTGCAAGGTCGCGCAGCTCTGCATCGAAGCGATGCCACCGTCTGCCGAACTCGTCGCCGACAAAGGCTATGACAGTCAGGCCCTACGCGAATGGCTGGTCGAACGCGGCACTGAGCCCGTCATTCCGCCGCGCAAGAACCGTAAGATCCAGTACGATTACGACCGCGCGATCTACAGGCAACGCAACGTCATTGAACGTATGTTCTGCCGCTTCAAAGACTGGCGCCGCATCGCAACCCGCTTCGATCGCAACGTCAGAAACTTCATGAGCGCCGTCAGCCTCGCCGCTGCCGTCATCTGGTGGCTGTAATGAGTCCGGACCCTAGAGCCGTGCCCGGTCACGTAGCGACGGCCAAGTCGGTATCGTAGCCGGCGGCAGCAAGGGAGTTGCGGCACCCATCTGCCGTGAAGCGAGCCAAAGCCTGCCGGATGGCGTGCCACAGATCAGGGACGGTGCGGGCCGCCGCTGTCCGGAGCAGAGCCTTCAGCTTGGCGAAGATCTGCTCGATGGGATTGAAGTCCGGGCTGTAGGGCGGGAGGTAGAGCAGCCTCGCCCCGGCGTCCTCGATGGTCTCACGCACACCTGCCACCTTGTGGGCCTGCAGGTTGTCGAGGATGACGGTGTCACCGGGCTTGAGCGCGGGCACAAGCGTGTCGGCGACGTAGGCCCGGAAGCGTGCGCCGTTGGTGGCGCCGTCGAACAGGGAAGTGGCGCACAGGCCATCCCTGCGCAGGGCGGCAGTGATCGTGGTGGTCTTGTAGTGCCCGTGCGGGACAGCCAGCCGGCAGCGCTCGCCTCGCGGAGCCCGACCGTAGCGGCATGCCATGTTGGTGGCCGCGGCAGTCTCGTCGAGGAAAACCAGCCTGTCGGGATCGAGGCCGTCCTGGTTCTCGAACCAAGCCTCGCGGGCTGCCCTTACGTCCTCGCGCGCCTGCTCGGCGGCGTGGATCGCCCCTTTTTACGGGTGATGCCACGCCGGGCGAAGAAGCGGGATAGGCTGCTCGTGCTGGTCTGCAGGCCGCGCTCGGTCAAAGCGTCACGCAGTTCGCGCAGAAAGATCGCCGGCCGCGCCTCGTAGATCGTCAGGATCAGGTCGGCCTGCGCCTCGATCCGGTGCGAGGCATGATCGCCGCCCGACGGCTTGGGCGCAAGCTGTCCCTCCTGGCGAAACCGATCCGACCAGCGGCTGGCGCTGGAAACGCTGACCCCAAACCGGGCTGCAGCCTGATGACAGGACGCGACCGCGGCTACGGCCGACACGACACGCTCGCGTAAATCGACGGACAAAGGTGAAGGCATCGCCATCCTCCTTCACCCCTCAACGTCCCGACCCTCCAGCCGTCCCAAACCGCTCGGGCACGGCTCTAATCCTGCACTCCTAAATGGTTCGTCCGGCGAATTTCTGAGGCGGTGCGGCCAGTCTTACGACGTAGCAGAGTGCGGAGAGTGGCTGCATTATCATAGCCGGTGCGGGCTGCGATCTCATCCATTCCCAATTTGGTCGTCCTCAGGAGATAAGCCGCTCGTTCAACGCGCAGGCTCTGGAAATAAGACAATGGAGAGCGGCCCAGCACCGTATTGATTCTGCGGGACAGAGTTCGTTCACTTGTCCCGACAAAGGCCGCGGCCTGCTCCAAGGAAAAGCCCGTATCGAGGTTTTCACGCGCCCACTTCTCGAAGAGCATCACCAGGTGGTCGGCGTGGCGCAAATGATCCGGGATGGCATAGGTGGCTTGAGGCGAGCGAGGATCGAGCATTAGGTAGCGAGCGACGGTGTCGGCCAGTTCGGGGCTCCGCTGACGAACGAACCAGAGCGCCAAATCGAAATGTGCAAGCACCGCGCCTGCGGTAACGACCCTGTCGTTACCCACCAGCGCACGGCTGTCATCGAGTGCAACGCTGGGATACCGGGCTCTAAAGAAAGGTGCGAGCCACCAACTGGTGGCGGCCTCTTGTTTGTCTAACAATCCCGTCTCGGCGAGGACGAATGTCCCCGTACAAGCAGCAGCGATAGTCGCACCATTTGCCTGCCAGGTTCGCAATAGTTCGACAGCTCGCTTTACATCGGGACGAGCAAGGGCGTCGGCAATGCCTTCCTCCGTCTTCGCTCCCAATGCCGGCACGAAGACAAAGCCGGGAGTCGGGAGGGCGTCGGCCCGAACCGTAGGGATTGCGAGGCCGTGCGCTGTATGTGTTGCGCGACGAATGCTGGAAACCGACGAGTTCAAACTTTCACGCAAGGCGGGGGGCGCCAAGTCGCGCGCCGTCGCTAAGGTGTCCTGAAACGCCGCAAGCCCAGTATCGAACACCCCATCAAGCGCTAAAATTGTCGTAGCTGTGCTCATGGCGAGAATGGTATCAGGTTTGTCAATTCTGCCAAGCGCTAACGCTCCGCTGCGATGATAGTCTAGCGACGCGGCCGACGATGGCGCGATCAAATAGGGAAGAAAATGAGGACCATTAAAGTGTTCCTGCTCACGGCGGCCCTCGTTGTCGCCACCGGCGCGACAAGCGCAATGGCGGATACGACAGGCAGCTCGAAGTCAACCCAACCACACCCAAAGATGGAGACGATGAAGATGACACATATGGGCTTATTCGTGCGGCTCGACGCCAAGCCTGGCAAAGAAGCGGCTTTGGAAAAGTTTCTGAAGGACGCGCTGCCGTTGGCACAAGCCGAAACGGGTACTCCGGTCTGGTATGCTGTAAAGTTCGGACCAAGCAGTTTCGCGATCTTTGACGCCTTTCAGAATGATGGCGACAGAACCGCACATCTCAACGGTCCGATCGCGGCAGCACTCATGCAGAACGCCGATGAGCTTCTGGCCACGCCGCCGGTCATCGAGCGCTGGGATGTTCTCGCGGTCAAGTAAGCTAGACAGAGCGGTATGTGGCATCGCTGCGACCGCTCTGCCGCCATCGTCGTGGTGAGTTTCTTCTTCCACGTAAGCGATGTCGCGCTAGTCTAGAAGCCAGCCCCTGCTGCCTTCTCTGGTTTGAGATCCTCGTTAGGATACCTCTTGTATACTGGCAGGGAGTATGATAAACATACTCCCTGCCAGTATGAGAGGGTCGACGAATTTGCGCTGACGCAACGGCCTCGCGCCAGCAATCAGTTTAGTCCAACGAGGGTATCCCAACATGAAATCTGGCGCCGCTGTAGCCTTCGAGGCGGGCAAGCCACTCGAAATCGTCGAGATCGATGTCGCCCCACCCCGGAAAGGCGAAGTCCTCATACGGGTGACGCACACCGGTGTGTGCCACACCGACGCGTACACGCTGGCGGGGAGTGATCCGGAGGGTGTTTTCCGGTTGTTCTGGGCCACGAGGGCGCGGGCATCGTTGTCGAGGTCGGTGAAGGCGTCACCAGCGTCGGGCCGGGCGATCACGTGATTCCGCTCTACACCGCCGAGTGCGGCAAGTGCGACTTCTGCCTGTCGGGCAAGACCAACCTGTGCGTCGCTGTCCGCGACCGGCTTCCGCCAGCCGCTTCCCGCGCCGCGCTATCGCGCGACGGCGTGACCCCGCCGGCTGCTTTCCCATTAGAACAAAAGGACCATCGATCCCATGACCGACACGACGCTTTTCGACCCCTACACGCTGGGCGGCCTCACGCTCGCCAACCGCATCGTCATGGCGCCGCTGACGCGCAACCGCGCGGGCGCCGGCCTCGTCCCCAGCCAATTCGCGACGGAGTATTATTCACAGCGCGCCGGCGCGGGCCTCATCATCACCGAGGCGACCCAGATTTCCAAAGGCGCGCAGGGCTATCAGGACACGCCCGGCCTCTATACGCCAGAGCAGATCGCCGCGTGGCGCGTGGTGACCGATGCGGTCCACGCTAAGGGCGGCAAGATCGTCGTTCAGCTCTGGCATGTCGGGCGCATCAGCCATATTGATCTGCGCAATGGCGAAGCGCCGGTGGCGCCCTCGGCGATACGCGCCGAGACGCAGACTTTCGTCAACAACGGCTTTGCCCCCGTGTCCGAACCCCGCGCGCTGGAACTGCACGAGATCGCCGGCATCGTCGAGGATTTCAGGCAGGCTGCCGCCAACGCGATCGAGGCCGGTTTCGACGGCGTCGAGGTGCACGGCGCCAATGGCTATCTGCTCGACCAGTTTCTGCGCAAATCCTCCAATATCCGCGCTGATGCCTATGGCGGCTCGATCGAGAACCGCGCCCGCCTGCTGATCGAGGTGACCGAGGCCGTGGCAGCGGAGATCGGCGCGGATCGTGTCGGCGTGCGCCTGTCGCCGGTATCGCCCGCCAGCGGCACGGTGATCTCGGATGACGAGCAGCCGCTGTTCAATCATGTCGTCGAGCAGCTCGACGGCCTCGGTATTGCCTATATCCATGTCGTGGAAGGCGCGACCGGTGGTCCGCGCGATGTCGCCCCGTTCGACTATGGCGCGCTGCGCCAGCGCTTCAGCCGCACCCTCATCGCCAATAACGGCTTCGACCTCGCGCTGGCGGAAGGCGATCTCGCGGCGGGCAAGGCCGATCTCTTCGCCTTCGGCCGCCTGTTCATCGCTAATCCCGATCTCGTCGAGCGGCTGAAGTCCGGCGCGGCGCTGAACCCGCTCGACCCCACCACCCTCTATGGCGGCGGCGCCAAGGGATACACCGACTATCCTACGCTTTCGGGCCAATGTGAAGGGCGGTGAGAAAGTAGGCCACGAAGCGGCGGCCCCTTGGCCGGCCACGCCGCCGGATGATATCTTCATGGGCTCGCCAGGAAACAAGCCAACTATCCACTCACTCCAACGAGACAAAGTCATGGTCACACTCAAAGATGCCAAGCGGATTATCGAAGCAGCGGAAAAGAAGGCCAAGGAAATCGGCCAGCCGATGAACATCGCCGTCGCCGACGGCGGCGGCAACATCGTCGCCCACGTCCGCATGGACAAAGCCTGGATCGGCTCGATCGACATCTCGCAAAAGAAGGCCTTCACCTCGCGGGCCTTCGACATCGCCACCAAGGACCTCGCCACCCACAGTCAATCGGGCGGCCAGTTCTTCGGCATCCACGCCTCGAATGGCGGCAAGATCATGATCTTCGCCGGCGGCATCCCGCTCAAGAAGAACGGCGAAGTAGTCGGAGCAATCGGCGTCTCCGGCGGCAGCGGCGAACAAGACCATGCCGTCGCCGAAGCCGGCGCCGCGGCGTTCTAGGGTCAGGACCCATTGATATGAGCGTCGCGATCTGGTTCAGGCTCCGCGAGGAGACCGGGATGAGCGACCTGTTTTGGCTAACGGATGAGCAGATGGAGCGGCTGCGGCCGTTCTTTCCGAAGAGCCACGGCAAGCCTCGAGTGGATGACCGGCGGGTGCTGAGCGGCATCGTGTTCGTCAACCGCAACGGGCTGCGCTGGCGCGATGCTCCTGGCGCGTACGGCCCGCACAAGACGCTGTACAACCGCTGGAAGCGCTGGGGTGAGGCAGGCGTGTTCACGCGCATCATGGAAGGTCTGGCTGCGGTGGGTGCCGAACCCAAAACGGTGATGAGCGACGCGACCTACCTGAAGGCGCACCGCACGGCATCGAGCCTGCGGGTAAAAAGGGGGATCTCGGCCGCCTGATCGGACGCACGAAAGGCGGCATAAACACCAAGCTCCATGCCGTCGCCGACGCGAACGTTCGCCCCTTGAGCTTCTTCATGACCGCCGGTCAGGTCACCGACTACACCGGTGCGGCCGCGCTGCTGGATGACCTGCCAAAAGCGCAGTGGCTGCTCGGCGACCGCGGCTACGACGCCGACTGGTTCAGGGACGCTCTTCAGGCCAAGGGCATCCAGCCTTGCATCCCAGGCCGCAGGTCGCGCAACGAGCCCGTCCGGTACGATAAGCGCCGCTATCGGCGCGGCAGCCGCATCGAGATCATGTTCGGCCGCCTCAAAGACTGCCGCCGCGTCGCCACCCGCTACGATCGCTGCCCTACGGCCTTCTTCTCCGCCATCGCCCTCGCTGCCACCGTCATCTTCTGGCTGTGATCAACGAGCCCTGACCCTAGAAGCCAGCCCTGCTGCCTTCTCTGGTTTGAGATCCTCGTTAGGATACCTCTTGTATACTGCTAGGGAGTATGAGAAAGATACTCCCAGCCAGTATGAGAATGTCGATGAATTTGCGCTGACGCAACGGCCTCGCACCAGCAATCAGTTTAACTCAACGAGGGTATCCCAACATGAAATCTCGCGCCGCTGTAGCCTTCGGGGCGGGCCAGCCACTCGAAATCGTCGAGATCGATGTCGCCCCACCCCGGAAAGGCGAAGTCCTCATACGGGTGACGCACACCGGCGTGTGCCACACCGACGCGTACACGCTAGCGGGGAGTGATCCGGAAGGTGTTTTCCCGGTGGTTCTGGGCCACGAGGGCGCGGGCATCGTTGTCGAGGTCGGTGAAGGCGTCACCAGCGTCGGGCCGGGCGATCACGTGATTCCGCTCTACACCGCCGAGTGCGGCAAGTGCGACTTCTGCCTGTCGGGCAAGACCAACCTGTGCGTCGCTGTACGCGAAACGCAGGGCAAGGGCTTGATGCCCGATGGGACCACCCGCTTTTCGTACAATGGTCAGCCCCTCTATCATTACATGGGCTGTTCAACCTTCAGTGAATATACTGTCGTCGCCGAAGTCTCGCTCGCCAAGATCAATCCCGAGGCAAACCCCGAACATGTCTGCCTGCTCGGCTGCGGCGTCACGACCGGCATCGGCGCAGTACACAATACCGCCAAGGTCCAGCCCGGAGACTCGGTCGCCGTGTTCGGCCTCGGCGGCATCGGCCTCGCGGCGATTCAGGGTGCGCGCCAGGCGAAGGCGGGTCGCATCATCGCCATCGACACCAATCCGTCCAAGTTCGAGCTGGCACGCCAGTTTGGTGCGACCGAGTGCATCAACCCCAAGGACCATGACAAGCCCATCCAGCAGGTGCTGATCGAGATGACGGGCTGGGGCGTCGATCATACCTTCGAGTGCATCGGCAACGTCCACGTCATGCGCGCCGCGCTTGAATCAGCGCACCGTGGCTGGGGTCAGTCGATCGTGATTGGCGTTGCCGGCGCGGGCGAGGAAATCTCCACCCGCCCATTCCAGCTCGTCACGGGCCGCGTATGGAAGGGGTCCGCTTTCGGTGGCGTCAAGGGACGGACACAGCTCCCCGGCATGGTCGAGGACGCGATGAGAGGCGATATCGATCTGGCCCCATTCGTAACCCACACCATGGGTTTGGAGGAGATCAACGAGGCCTTCGCACTGATGCACGAAGGCAAGTCGATCCGCACGGTCATTCACTACTGACCCGCCGATCCGAAGCGGCGCGAGGCGCTCGGATCGACAACTCGGCCGTCATCATGGCCCGACCCCGGCCATGATGAAGCGCGCTCTGGCAAATGGGCAACGCGTCGCGATGCGGTAACAAGCGCCGAAGTGCGGTCGTTACATGCCGATAGCGGCACAGACCAAGGCCGCCTGTCCCAGGCGCTTACCAGCGGAGTGTGTGTGGCCTCGTCGCGCGACCCAACGGGAAAATGGTTTTGTCGTAACCTTTGTCCAGTGCTGGAAAATATTTCAACGGTGCCGAACATCGGGCCAGCCTGGCCGTTGGATGTATTGAGTCGGAAATGCATTCATCGGTTACCCGACCGTAATGAACCACAGGCCGCACGGGCGGATATGGCAGGAAGACTGAATTGAAGGACAAGGATAGACACGCGACGACGCCGGCCTCCGACCATTGGCATGCGGGACCTCCCGCTTGCGTGCAGGTTCGTGGCGCGCGCCAGAATAACCTAAAAAATGTGGACGTCGATGTACCGCGTGACGCCTTCGTGGTGTTCACCGGCATATCGGGTTCGGGCAAGTCATCGCTCGCGTTCGGCACCCTTTATGCCGAAGCCCAGCGGCGTTATCTGGAATCGGTTGCGCCCTATGCCCGTCGCCTGATCGACCAGGCCGGCGTGCCGGAGGTCGACGCGATCGACGGATTGCCGCCTGCGGTCGCGTTGCAGCAGCAGCGCGGCTCGGCCAACGCGCGATCCTCGGTCGGCAGCGTGACGACGCTCTCCAGCCTGGTGCGGATGCTCTATTCCCGCGTCGGCGAATATCCGCGCTATCAGCCCATGCTCTATGCGGAGGATTTCTCCCCCAACACGGTCGCGGGGGCCTGCGCGACCTGCCACGGCATCGGGCGCGTATATGACGCGACCGAAGAGACGATGGTTCCTGACGACAGCCTCACCATTCGCGATCGGGCGATCGCCGCCTGGCCGACCGCCTGGCATGGCCAGAACCTGAGGGATATCCTCGTTTCGCTCGGCTATGACGTCGACACGCCGTGGCGGGACTTGCCGAAAAAAGATCGCGACTGGATCCTCTTCACTGAAGAGGCGCCGACGGTGCCGGTCTATGCGGGTCTGACGCCCGAACAGACCCGCGTGGCGCTGAAGCGCCGCATGGAACCGAGCTATCAGGGCACCTTCACCGGCGCCCGCCGCTATGTGCTGGAGACCTTCGCCAACACAAAAAGCGCGCTAATGAAGAAGCGCGTCTCGCAATATATTATCGGCCGCGATTGCCCGACCTGCGACGGCAAACGCCTGAAGCGCGAAGCCCTGTCGGTTAAATTCGCCGGCCTCGACATTGCCGAGTTCGGCGACCTGACGGTGCTCAAGCTGAAGGACTTGCTGATGCCCGTCGCGCATGGCGAGTATGGGGCAGTCTCCGACACCTCAAAGGGCCATGTTCTGGAAAAAGCGGCCCGCGAAGCAGCGGTCGAACAACGGGTTGCCGCGGGCGGCTCTGCGCACAAGAGCGCGCCCGACGTGCGCCGCACGCCCAATCTCTCCGACGAGAAGCGGATCGCCGCCCAACGCCTTGCCTGCGAATTGATCGAGCGGCTCGAGGCGCTGATCGATCTTGGCCTTGGCTACATTTCGCTCGACCGCAGCACGCCGACGCTCTCCTCCGGAGAGTTGCAGCGCTTGCGGCTTGCCACCCAATTGTCGTCACAGCTTTTCGGCGTGGTCTATGTGCTTGACGAGCCTTCGGCAGGGTTACATCCGGCAGATGGCGAAGCCTTGCTCACTATCCTCGAGCGTCTCAAGGCGGCGGGCAACTCCCTGTTCGTCGTCGAACATGATCTCGACGTGATCCGCCACGCTGAATGGCTCGTCGATGTCGGGCCAGGAGCCGGGGATAAGGGCGGTGAAGTCCTCTACAACGGGCCGATAGAGGGGCTTGCCCACGTCGAGACTTCGATCACCCGCCGCTACCTGTTCGCAGAGCCGCTCCGCAGTGAGCGCACACCGCGCGATCCCAAGGCATGGCTACGCCTGGAAGGGATCAGGCGTAACAATCTTCAAGGTCTCGACGTTGAGTTTCCCATCGGCTGCTTCACCGCTGTCACCGGCGTTTCGGGATCGGGCAAATCCAGTCTTGTCAGTCAGGCGCTGCCCGAGCTCGTCACGGAACACCTCGGCGGCTCCCCCGTGGCCGAGGACGAGGATATTGATCCGCTGCTCGACGTTGCTCAGAACGATACTGAAGGACGCATTGTCGCGGGCATGGAGCATGTTCGCAGGCTGGTGCGGGTCGATCAGAAACCGATCGGCCGCACGCCGCGCTCGAACCTATCCACCTACAGCGGCATGTTCGACCATGTGCGACGGATCTTCGCTGATACGCCGCTCGCCCGCCGGCGACACTATAGCCCGGGCAGGTTCTCGTTCAACGTCGCGCAAGGTCGCTGCCCGGTGTGCGAGGGCGAGGGATACGTCATGGTGGAGCTGCTGTTCCTGCCGAGCGTTTTTGCGCCGTGCTCGACCTGTCATGGCTCTCGCTACAACCCGCAAACGCTCGAAGTCGAATGGAACGGGCGCAATATCGCCCAGGTGCTCGAACTGACGGTCGACGATGCGTGCGATTTCTTCGCTGGCGAGGCATCTGTGATGCGCTCCCTCGACGTGTTGCGGGAGATCGGTCTTGGCTATCTGAGGCTCGGACAGCCTGCGACCGAGCTGTCTGGCGGGGAGGCGCAGCGCATCAAGCTGGCGACTGAACTGCAACGCGCCCAGCGCGGCAACACGATCTACATCCTCGACGAGCCCACTTCGGGGCTTCACCCCTCCGATGCCGACCGGCTGATGCAACACCTGCAGGGCCTCGTCGACGCTGGCAATACCGTCGTCGTCGTCGAACATGACATGCGCGCCATCACGCAGGTGGACTGGGTCATCGATCTGGGACCGGGGGCTGGGGAAGATGGCGGCCGTATCGTTGCCAGCGGCGTCCCTGGCGTCGTTGCGGAAGCAGAAGGCAGTCTCACCGCCCCCTATCTCAAAGCGGCGCTGTAGGTCGTAAACCTGACCGAACGGGCGTTCGATCAGGTGTATGTCAACCGGACGCTGGAATGGGTCGAATCTGGAAGCGGGAGCCGAAGATGTGTCAACGCGGTTGACGCGGTTTAGGGTTCGAGTGCCCGTCAGGTGCGCCGTGTTAGTCTGATATGCGGCGTAGCGGACAGCCAATCGCCGGCCATCCGCTACGCCTGTTTTGTGCGGAACTTCTCCAGGGAGCGGGCCCTCACATGGTTCGTCGAAACCGCCCCGTCTTAATTCCCGGCTGCGAGCCCAGCGCCCACACCTTCCGCGATTTCGTCCACGAGTGTGGCGCAGAAGGCGGGTAAATCATTAGGGTCGCGGCTTGTGACAAGGCCGTTGTCGACCACGACTTCTTCATTGATCCATGTACCGCCGGCGTTCTCGACATCGACCTTCAGCGTTGGGTAGGACGTCAGGGTGCGACCCTTAAGCACGCCCGCCTCAATCAATGTCCAGGGTGCATGGCATATAGCCGCAACCGGTTTTTTCTGATCGAAGAAAGCCCGGATGAAACCAATTGCCTCGCCGCTGCCGCGCAGCTTGTCGGCGCCGACAGTTCCTCCGGGCACAACAAGTCCGTCGAAATCGTCGGCTTTCACCTCGGAAAACGTCTTGTCGATAGTATAGCTGCCGCCCTCGTCGAGATCGCTATTGACTGTGCGAGCCACGCCCGCTTCAAAACTGACCACGGTCACTTTGCCGCCAGCCTCCTCGATAGCTTGCTTGGGCTTCGAGAATTCTGGCTCTTCCGTCCCGCGGGGCGCGATCAGAACGGCAACTGATTTGCCCTCTAATGTCATAATTTATCCCTATTCCGTAGAAGAATAAGGTCAGGCACCCGGTTTGAGCACGACCTTTGTCCAACCATTATCGCGCGCATCGAAATGCTTGTAAGCGTCTGGTGCCTGATCGAGCGGCAGTCGGTGCGAGATGATTTGACCAGGATTGGCCCGGCCTTGCTCGATAAGCTTCATCAGCCGCCGGTTGTAGTGCTTTACATTACACTGGCCGGTGCCGATCTTCTGCCCCTTGAACCAGAAGTTGCCGAAGTCGAACGCCATCTTGCCTTCCTTCTGGAGATCGTCGGTCGCATTCGGATCTTCCGGGATGAACACGCCGACGACGCCGATGCCGCCGGTGGCCTTCGTGCTTTTGACGAGGCAGTTCATCGTGTAATTACTGCGCTCCTTGCCGTGGCGATCGCAACACTGGTAACCTACCGCCTCGACCCCCCGGTCGGTTCCAAGGCCGCCGGTCGCGTCAAGGATCTGCTGGGCGGGATCGCCCTTGCGCATGTCGATCGGGATCGCGCCCATCGCTTCGGCCAGCTTCAGACGGTCATCGTGGGAATCGACCACGAAGATCTGAGCGGCACCGCGGATTTCGGCCGAGTGCGCGGCCATCAAACCGACCGGACCAGCCCCGTAGATCGCGATACTCTCACCAGGCAAGAAACCTGACAACTCGACGCCATGCCAACCCGTCGGGAAGATGTCGGAGAGCATGACATAGTCATCCTCCTTCTCCTCAGCGTCCTCGGGCAGCTTCAGGCAATTGAAGTCGGCATAAGGTACGCGCATCATCTCGGCCTGACCGCCTTGCCACGGACCCATCTCGGCAAAGCCATACGCTGCGCCGGCGGTCCCAGGATTGGTCGTGAGGCAAAAACCCGTCAGACCGCGTTCGCAATTTTCGCAGAACCCGCAACCGACGTTGAACGGCATGCAGACGCGATCGCCCTTGTTAATCCGATCTACGGCAGCGCCGACTTCGATGACTTCGCCAAGGTTTTCGTGGCCAAAGACCCTGCCCTTCTCGAAGCTGGTGCGGCCCTCGTACATGTGAAGGTCCGACCCGCAGATGTTGGTCGTCGTCAGCCGGATGATAACATCGGTCGGCTTTTCGATCTTGGGATCATCGATGGTATCGACGGAAACGTCTTTGGGCCCGTTGTACACGACAGCTTTCACGGATCTTCTCCTTTTGTAGCTCTGCTCTGGGCGTCATCAAATCGAGAGCTTGCTGATGATCCGAACCAGCGCAAAGGCGCATAGCATGGCATCTTTCCAACCAATGTCTGTCTCCTAAACCGCCTGACGCCTGAACGGTTCCTTCCCGTTCGGCAGTTCTCGGATCGATTTACGGCGGCTTTTCGATTGCCAGGGCCAGGACGATCTAAAAAGCGGCAGATTGATGACCTAAAGAAGTTCCTGCGAAACCAACGGCGCCATGATAACGCAACACATCAACGCCGACTTATCAGCAGCAGCATCAAAAGGCCGGATAAGCGCAAAAGACAAGGCCATCCACTATCGCGGATGGCCTGTCGTATTCTTCTATTTAGTTCCAGAGCCGGCCGGGCCGTCCATTCCCGAGGGCAGGCGACCCTAACCGTGCAGTCGTACGGCAGCTTGGGGTGCCGACCACTCCGCTATTTCGCGGCCAGCAGGGTGAACTTGTGAATCTGCGGCGGTTCCGAGAACAGTTCTTCCGCCTTCTCCATCAGCGCGGCGGCAACCTTGCCGTCAAGATGGGCCTGCCGATCCTCCTCTGTGTCGAACGTATCGAAGATCGCGTACGCACCGGGACCTTCCTCGATCGCATACCAGGTCAGAGTGCCGGGCTCGGCTTGTACGAGCGGCAATGCCGAGGCGAGGAAATCGGCGACATCGCTCTCTTTCCCGGGCTTGGCCTTCAGCGGTACATACAGGGCAAGTTTGGGCATAATTTATTCCTCAAGTGAAACGAACAGATATTATTCGGCAAGTTAACGGACGAGCGGGCCGGTACGTTCCCCATGAGGCGGAGCACACGCGGCCCCGCCTCCCGGTCGAAATCAGAACTCTTGTGCGGTCGGCCGGATTACGATCGCGTTGACGTCGACGTCATCAGGTTGTTCGACAGCGAACGCGATAGCACGCGCCACCGATGCCGCCGGGATGGCCTGCTTGTAGAAGTCGAGCACCGTCTCGGCTGCCGTGCCAGACGTCGTGAACTTCAAATCGCTTTCGACAGCTCCAGGCTCGATCGACGTGACACGGACCTTTTCCCCCACCTCGTGGCGCAAGCCCTCGCTGATTGCGCTGACGGCGAACTTGGTGCCGGAGTAGACCGTGCCACCTGGTGCGAAGACCTTGATGCCCGCAACCGAGCTCAGGTTGATGATGTGGCCGCTGCCCTGCTCGAGAAAACCGGGAAGGGCCGCGGCGATGCCGTAGAGCGTACCCTTCAGATTGACGTCGATCATCTGGTCCCACTCGTCGGTGTTGACCTCGGCCATCGGACGGATCGGCATCAGCCCGGCGTTGTTGATCAGCACGTCGAGGCGGCCGAAGTCGGCAATGATTGCGGCGACGACGGACTGGACCGCCGACTTGTCGGTGACGTCGAGCGCGTAGCTACGTGCCGTGCCGCCGTTTGCGGCGATGTCCGCGACGACCTCGTCGAGCCTGTCCTTGCGCCGCGCGGCGATGGCCACCTTCGCGCCGCGTTCAGCGAGAAGCCGAGCGGTTTCCGCGCCGATACCGGTGCTGCCGCCGGTGATGAGAACGACCTTGCCTTCGATACCTTTGGTCATGGCTGTGTTTCCTTCATTTCAGATGTTGATTTTTCGCCGGATCGCGGCTCCGCCCGAGCGGTAGCCGCGTGGATGAATGAGGCCCTAGAGACCCACGCGAAGCGCAAGTGCCAACAGGCTGATCATCTGCAACTCGTCTGTGTAAAACGCCTGTACAAGCCGTGCCCAACCCGCCCATTCTTCAGGCTTGCCCATTCGCACCATCCTCAGGTTGCCGAGACAGGGTTGAGGACAAGCGCGGTGCGCTCGGCCAGATCGCCGATCCGAGAGAGGTAGTTCTGGAAGTGGGGCGTCGCGCGGTGGGCGGCGACCGCATCCGCGTCCGCGTACAGCTCGTCGAGGACGAAACGGTTCGGATCGTTCTGGTCCTGCCAGAGATCGTAGCGCAGATTGCCCGGTTCGGCACGGCTCGGCGTTAGCATAGCGTGGAGCAGAGCGCGCAGGCGGTCGACGGTATCCGCACGGGCGGTGAGGACGGCGACGATCTTCACGTTGGCGGTCATGGCACCGGTCCTTGTCTTGGTCATATCCGTGGGAGGGCGCACCCTTAGCGCCCCGCCGGTCATCCTGGTGCTCACGCAGCTGCGCGGTCGAGGGCTTCGATCAACGCGTCGGCCATGGCCCGGTCCGACGCCGGATTCTGACCCGTTATCAGCTCACGGTCCACGACGACATTCGAAGCAAAGTTCTTGTCGGTGACCGATACGTTGCCACCGGCCGACCGCAGCGCCTTTTCCATGTCAAAGTAGAGCTCGCCCTTCAGCACTTGCTCCTCAGCGATCTTCTCCTCGCTCGCCGAAAAGACGGTCATGCGGTAGCCCGCGTAGATCCAGTCTCGCGCCAGGTCGGCCGCCCAGGCGTCATCGCCTTCCTCCAGCGCCTTGCGGAAGGCCGAAGCATCCTCGAGCGCGGCGACAACGACCACCGGTCCGTGGCAGAGGAGCGCGGTCGGCTTGGCCGCCGCGTGGAAGTGACGGAGGATCGTGCCCGCATCGCGGTCCACCATCAGGTCGACGATGGGCGCGTGACCTCCCGGCACGAACACGCCAGCAAAGCCGTCCAGACCCTCGTCGACGACCGATTTCAGCGTACGCACGTCGTTCATCGCCGGGTGGCTGGCAAAAAAGTATTTGGCGCGCTGGAATGCCGTCTCATCGCCGCCAAAATGATCAACCGAAACGGAGGCGGCGTCGATGTGCGGCTTGGCACCATTGGGCGTGGCGAGAACAATATCATAGCCGGCATCGAGCAGAGCCAGCGCGGGGACCGCCGTCTCGTTGAGATACTGACCGACCGTCGCGGTACCGCCGCCACGCAGACCGAGTTGTGTCGCGTTCGACCCAAGAACGAGAACCTGACCCTTGCTCATCTGAACCTCCATGTGCGCGGTGTCCGTCGCCAATGGATGGGTAAATGGGCCTCGTTGACATATTCTAGAAGTTTATCTTTCTGATTTCAGATATACGTCTGACAGGATGACTGCATGCGCTACGATCTGAACCTGCTGCCGATCTTCGTGGCGTTGATGGAGGAGCGCAGCGTCACCCGGGCTGCCGAGCGCATGGGTATGACGCAGCCCGCCCTGTCTAACGCCCTGTCGCGTCTACGACAGATGCTTCAGGACCAGCTGTTCGTCCGCGAGCGCTATGGCATCCAGCCGACCCCGATCGCGCTTGAACTCTCACCGCTGATCGCCGAGGCACTCGCGCAGCTCGACGACGCGGTCCTCGGTCAGCAGGCCTTCGACCCCGCACACGCCGAACGGCTCTTCACGATCGCGCCGAACGGCTATGTCGAGTTCGTCCTCGTCCCCGCTGTACTGGCGCGCCTGGAGAAGGTCGCGCCCGGCATAAAGCTCCGCCTGACGCCCTACGGCAACGATCTTGTGGAAACAGGCGTCGTGTCGGGCACGACGGCGCTCGTGCTGGGCCGCATCGTCGATCCGCCCGACAACCTCGTCGTCCAGCACCTGATGGACGAAGGGCTCGCCTGCGCCGTCCGCGCCGACCATCCGGCCATCGGCGATGCCATGACGCGCGAGCAGTTTGAGACGATGAAGCACGTCAACATCGTGCCGCCTGGCCGGATGCGCGCCGGGCTGTTCCAGGCGCTGGCGCAGCAGCAGCTTAAGCGCGACGTCGCGATTTCCGTGACCAATTTCTTCGCGGTAGCCGAGATGGTGGCGGTGACCGACTACTGCGCCACCCTGCCCTCGCTCATCTGCAGGCGGCTGATGCACGACCCCCGGCTGAAGATCCTGCCCGCCCCGGTCGACCTCGGCAGCTTTCCCGTGGAAATGGCCTGGCACGTCCGCTACCGGCACGATCCCGCACACCGCTGGCTACGGGCGCTGATCGGCGAGGTCATCACCGACTTCAAGGGCAAGACGGCAGCGACAGCCATGCCGTCGCCAGCGTGATGGACGTCTGTCGGCCGCGCGACGCCGGTTGACTTCCGTAAGCGCCCCTGAAGGCTGAGGTTCCTCTTGCGCATTTCCACCGACGCCATCTCACGAAGCGGCATCGGCTCACCGCGGGCGAAGAGATACCGTCGGCGCATCCGATCATGTGTTCGGCCTCATGCCATTCTTCGGCTACCGCTTCGCGACGCGCCTGCGCGGCCCGAGGGACCGGCGTCTGCATCTGCTGCCGGGCCAGGAAGCGCGGCTGCTGCTGGCCGCATGAGCGGCGATCCGGTCGCAATCGGGCATGTTGACGCCCATTGGGACGAACTGCTGCGTCTCATTATCTCGATCCGCAGCGGCACAGCCACCGCATCGGCGATGCTGCGCAGATTTTCCGCTTACCCACGTTAGAATGGACTGGCGCTGTCGGGATTAACAGGCCATCGATGAAGGTCTGAGGCATCGCAGACCACGTCGCGCAGATTGGCCGGCTCGCCCGTCGACCGCGCGCCGAACTCCAGCATCACGCTGGGGGCGACATAGCCCGATCCGGTTGAGGTCGGTTCGTAGTCGATAAACAGCCGATCACCTTCGACGCGGATCGTCGCCGCCAGACCTTCCGTTGCCAGGGCGTCGGCGATCACCGGCTGCACTACAGAGCCAACCCATTCCGGCAGCCGGCGACGAACCTCGCTGGACCAGCGCTTTTCCTCGCTTCGTGTTTTCGGCAGGCCCTCGCCATTGTCCCCGACCAGGTCAGGCGCGATGGCCCGGATGTCGTAGGTCAGATCCACATCTTCGGAAAACCGATGGATGACCTGATAGGCTTTCGACAGCGATGTGCCGCCCTTGAACACCAGATGCTCACCAAGCGGCGCCGCGTAGAGCGTGCTCAACGCCACACCACCCAGACGTCCTTTTCGAGCAGATGCGCGGGCCGCCCCGAACGATCAGCCGCGACGCCAAGGGCGTCGCGGCGATCCTGAGCCGAGAGGAGCAGGAAGGTTTCAGCCATAGGCCGCCTTCCCGACACTCTGCGCCAACCATGTCGGAAGCTGCGGCGCGGCCGCCACCAATTCGCCAAAGGCGCCAGGCGGCAGCTTTCGCTTCAATGTCCTGAGCGCAGTTTCGGCTTTCTCCGGGCCGAGCCAGGCCAAGGCCCGGACGGCCTCTCCCGCCGGCCGGTTGGCCAGAGCCAGTTGCCAGCGCGGGGCATGGCGCAATTCCACGACCTGCTTGCCGAGATTCATCTTCCGGCTGCGCCCGGAGGTCAGATAGACCGAGCGAACCGGCACCTGCGTTGTCAGGCCAAGGGCGTTTGCGGCCGCCGCACCGTTCGAGACGATGGTCTCGCCACGCTGGCTGGCAAGGGCTTCCACAGCCTGTTCCACCGACGGCGCGCGCGTCCCAAATCGACTGGCGACGGGGCGGAGATAGACACCGCGCCCAGCCCGGATGAGTTGTTCGCGCTCGGCCAGACGCGACAAGGCCTGGTCCACCGCGGCGCGATTGCCGAGATGGAGCAGCCCCTTGGCGGACACAGAAGCGCCCTCGGGCAAACCCGCCATATGCGACAGAATCTGTTCGGTCAGCCGTGTCATCGTCTTTCTCCTGTCAGGAACATACGCAGTTTTCTGACAGTTTTCAAGGAAACAGGTCCGGGACGGAAAGCTGGGACAAAGGGGAAGGCCTTCCCCTGCGGTCGAGCCTTGGGTCTCGCCCGACCCCTTCTGCGGGGAGATCCCCGCAACGCCCCCCATAGAGTGAGAGTGCGGACGGGGTTTCCCGTGACGGGTTGAGGGCCGGAGAAGAGGTCTCCGGCGCCCGTCGCGGAGAACCGCGATGTTCAGGAAAAACCACGGCGCCCGCGCCAGTTCAGGCCGGGCGAGCCTCTATGACGACATCACCGACAAGATCATCGCTGAGCTTGAGGCGGGCCGCGCGCCCTGGGTCCAGCCATGGGGATCGGCCGCGGCCAAGGCGCCGCTCGCCATGCCCCGAAACGCTGCGACCGGACGGCACTATTCCGGCATCAACGTGCTCATCCTTTGGGGGGCGGTGATCCAGCACGGCTTCCCCGGCCAGAGTTGGCTCACCTTCCGCCAGGCGCTGTCGCTGGGCGGCAATGTCCGCAAGGGCGAGCACGGCACGACCGTCGTCTATGCCGACCGCTTCACGCCGGAGGACGAGAAGCGCCGAGCCCACGAGACCGGCGAGGACGCCGCCGCGATTCCCTTCCTCAAGCGCTTCACCGTCTTCAGCGCCGCGCAATGCGACGGCCTGCCGGACAACATCGCCGCCATCGCTCCACCGCCGCCGCCTGGCCTCATCGAGCCGCGCGTCGAGGCTCTGATCGAAGCGACGGGCATCGATTTCCGCATCGGCGGCGATCGCGCCTTCTATGTGCCGGCGCACGACTATGTGCAGGTGCCGCCGCCGCAGGCCTATTTCGAGCCGATCAACTGGCACCGCACGGCCCTGCACGAACTCGGGCACGCCAGCGGCCATGCCTCCCGGCTCGGTCGCGACCTGACCGGCGGCTTCGGCACGAAGAAATACGCCTTCGAGGAGCTGGTGGCCGAGATCAACGCGGCCTTCTGCTGCGCGTCTCTCGGCATCGTGCCCACCGTCCGCCATGCCGACTATATCGGTGCCTGGCTGGAGGTGCTGCGCGAGGACAATCGCGCCATCGTCCGCGCCGCCTCCCAGGCGAGCAAGGCGGCCGATTGGCTGCTCGGCTTCCTGCCCGACGCCGATCTCGGCCCGGACGACACCATGGCCGGCGACGAACGGCAGGCGGCGTGATCGAATATGAACACCGGAAAGGCGGGAAAGCAGGTCTCCGGCTTCACGCCTTTCCGCTTCTGCGGCGCTGCCCTTCTTAGAGTGAGAGGGCGGCGCTTCGCTTCGTGACGGGTTGGAGGTCGAGAGAGAGTCTCCCGGCCGCCCGTTGCGGAGTAACGAACATGGCGAGTGCCATCCAGAAGATCACCCTGTCGTCGGCGCGCGACATCCCCTTCAACAAGTTGGTGCTGAGCCAGTCCAACGTCCGCCGCGTCAAGGCCGGCGTCTCGATCGAGGAAATGGCCGAGTCCATCGCCCGGCGCGGCCTCATCCAGAGCCTCCATGTCCGTCCCGTCCTCGACGCCGATGGCGCGGAGACCGGAATGTTCGAAGTGCCCGCCGGCGGTCGCCGCTATCGCGCACTCGAACTGCTCGTGAAGCAGAAGCGTTTGGCCAAGACGGCGACGGTGCCCTGCGTCATCGGCGACGCCAACAGCGACATCCTCGTCGACGAAGTATCGCTGGTCGAGAACATGGAACGCGCACCACTCCATCCGCTCGACCAGTTCCGCGCCTTTCAGGCCATGCGCGACAAGGGCATGACCGAGGAGGCCATCGCCGCCGCCTTCTTCGTCAACGTCACCGTGGTGAAGCAACGCCTGCGCCTCACCTCCGTCTCGCCGACCCTGCTCGACATCTATGCCGATGACGGCATGACGCTCGAACAGCTCATGGCCTTCACCGTCAGCCCCGACCATGCCCGTCAGGAGCAGGCTTGGGACGCAATCAAGGAAAGCTGGCAGAAGGAGCCCTATCAGATCCGGCGGATGCTGACCGAGACCGCGGTACGCGCCTCGGACAAACGGGCCATTTTCGTCGGTGTCGATGCCTACGAGGCCGCAGGCGGGATCGTGCTGCGCGATCTCTTCCAATCCGACGACGGCGGTTGGCTGCAAGACCCCGTCCTGCTCGACCGTATGGTGGCAGAGAAGCTGAAAGCCACCGCCGATCAGATCGCCGAGGAAGGCTGGAAGTGGATCGAGGTCGCGGTGAGCTTCCCCTACGGCCACGACCACGGCTTGCGTGAGCTTTCCGGCACCACGATCGATCTGACCGACGAGGAGCGTGCGACCCGCGAAGCGCTGCGCGAGGAATATGACCGGATCGAAGCGGAATATTCCGAGGCCGACGAGCTGCCCGACGCGATCGATCAACGTCTCGGCGAAATCGAGCAGGCCCTGGAGGCCTTCGAGAACCGTTCGGTCAGCTACGATCAAGCCGACATCGCAATCGCCGGCGCCTTCGTCAGCCTCGACATCGACGGCTCGCTGTCGATCGACCGCGGTTATGTCCGCGCCGAGGATGAGCCCCAGGCCGAGCCCGATGGCGAGGCGTCCGGGAGCGATCAGCCCGATACGCCGGCCGTCCAGCGCGCGGTCATCACCATCGGCGGCAAGCCCGCCGAGCCCGAGGAGGATGAGGAAGACGGCATCAAGCCGTTGCCCGAGCGTCTCGTGATCGAGCTGACCGCCCATCGCACCCTGGCTCTGCGCAACGCGCTGGCAGAACATCCGCACGTCGCCATGACCATGTTGCTGCACAAGCTTCTGAGCGACACCTTCATCCACACCAACCCGGCCGGCTGCCTCGAGGCCAATGTCCGCCACATCTTCTTCTCGGCCCAGTCCGAGGAATTGAAGGACAGCCCATCGGCGCAGGCGGTCAACGATCGCCACGAACGCTGGGGGGACCACATCCCCGCGGACGATCAGGCCCTCTGGGCCTGGCTGACCGATCTCGATGACGGCACGCGCCTGGAGCTTCTGGCGCTCTGCGTCAGCTACGGCGTCGATGCGCTGTTCGAGCGTCCGAACCCCTATTCCGGCTCGGGCGTCAGCCAGCACGGTCTCGACGTGCGTCTGGCTCAGGCCGACCGGCTCGCGCGGGCGACCGGCATGGACATGGTGGCCGCAGGCTGGAAGCCCACGGTCAGCAACTATCTCGGCCGCGTGACCAAGCCCCGCATTCTCGAGGCCGTGCGCGAAGGCGCCGGCGAGCGGGCCGCGCAGCTCATCGATCACATGAAGAAGGGCGACATGGCCAAGGAAGCCGAACGCCTGCTGAGCGACAGCGGCTGGCTGCCCGAACCGCTGCGCCTGACGTCCTTCGATGGCGATCAGCCTGGTCCCGACGATCAGGCCAATACCGGCGGAGACACCGCCTTGCCGGACTTCCTCACCGAGGACGGCGAGGACGAAGACACCGACGAGGACGAAGTCCAGCACGCCGTCGCCGCCGAATAGCGCGGATCGCGCGGGGCGGCGCCGTTCGTCCCGCGCATCTCACCCCGATCCTCCACACCGCCCGGTCCCACGGTCGACAGCCTGCGTGGCTGTGCCGTGCGGGCCGGGCATTCCCTTTTCAGGAGCCTGTCATGGCCGACTATTTCACCCATTTCTCGTGCCTGCTCGATGTCGGCACGCCCGAGAACGCCGCCCGCGCGCTCGACCTCTACAACCGCCTCTCCGAGGCCGGCGCATCGGAAGAACCGCCTTCCGAGGGCTTTCTTCTCTCGATCCAGCCCGAGCATGGCGGCACGCAGCTCTGGATGCGTGACGACGTCACTGGCGATCCCGAGCACCTGATCCAGTTCGTGAAGCGCTGCGCCGCAGAGTTCGGTCTGACCGGCCGCTGGGGTTTCCAATATGCCAACACCTGCTCGAAGCCCCGGCTCGACGGCTTCGGCGGCGGTGCGCATGTCCTCGATCTCGCCACCGGGGAGACTCTGGACTGGATCTACACCGATGGCTGGCTCGACCAGACCCTCTCCGACGAGGGAGGCCCGCTATGAGCATTCCGTCCCATGCCCGGAGCAATTTTCAGACGCTGCTGCGCGCTGCCGGTGACGGCAACCTTGCGCTCATGGAATGCCTCGATGCCGTGACCGGCGCTCCGCGTTACGTCATCTGCGCGGTGGGACGAGACGATGGTGATTTCGTCTTCACGCCCTTCGGCCACCTCGCCGACGGCAATCCCTATGACGCCTACCTGCCGCCCAACCCAGGCGATCCTGGCGGCTTCATGCATCCGGGCGCGCCCGGAGAAGCGCCATGATGGACATCGACGCCATTTTCGCCGCCGATCGTGAGCGACCGCCCGCCGAGCGGTCTCTCCCCTGGCTGGAAACCAGAGACGGGATCACGGTTGTCGTGGAGCCCAAGCCCCATTGGGCCAGCGACATGCGGGTCTTCCGGGCCAAGGCTCGCGAATATTGCGCCTATGCCGATTGGACCGCGAACGGCGCGCGCGCCCGGTTCTTCGGGCACATCGACACCAGCGGCGATGACCTGATCCGCAAGGCGCGCAGGCTCGTCGCCCGCGAGATCGCCGATGGACACTGGGCCTGACCCCCTCAAAGCGCCTCTGCCGCTCGGCCGAGGCGCTTTTTTCATGTCGGCAGCGACGTGTTCGAGAGTGAGAGGGCCGCCGGGACGGGTTTGAGTCCGTGCGGTCGAGAGAGAGCGCCGTCCGGGCCTGCCGTTCCCGCTCTCCCGAGGTTCCGATCCATGAACATCATGTCGCCCGTAGCCGGTCCGGCTGCGCCCGTTGCCCGCGCGTCCGCCATCATCGCCGCCGCCCATCAGCTTCTCACCCTGCTCGAACGCGGCCAGCGGATCGACAACGCCAATCTCCGCATCGCCATGCAAACGGCCTTCGAGGCTTCCGACACGAGCGGGGCCTGGGACTGGAAGACGGCCTACGAAGCCTGTGAAGGCGCGACCGTCCTGTTCCTGCGCAAATACGGACGTGCGCTTTTCCGTAAAGCCGGCACTCCGGCTGCACGGCTTTCTGCCCTGTCGAAAATCACCGGCCTTCTGCCGACGCACACCCGTCGCTCCGAGGAAGCCCAGGCGCTTCAGCAATTCTCGACGCCGGTCCCGCTCGGCCTCGCCGTTATCGCGGCCGCCGCGATCACACCGCACGACATTGTGCTGGAGCCGTCGGCAGGCACGGGTCTTCTCGCCATCCTCGCCGAGATCAGCGGCGGCTCGCTGCTCCTCAACGAACTGGCGGAAACCCGCGCCGATCTACTTGGCCAGCTCTTTCCAGCCCTTGCCGTCACGCGATGCGAAGCCGCCCAGATCGACGACCACCTTCCGGCGTGCGCCGTCCCTTCCGTAATCGTGATGAACCCGCCCTTCTCGGTGATGGCGCACGTCTCCGGCCGGGTCGCCGACGCCGCTGCGCGTCATGTTGCTTCGGCCCTGGCGCGGCTTGCCGATGGCGGGCGTCTGGTGACGATCACCGGCGCAAACTTCGGCCCCGAGCAACCGACCTGGCGCGACACCTTCGTCCGGCTTCAGGAGCGTGGCCGCGTCGTCTTCACCGCGGCGATCCACGGCTCGGTCTATGCCAAGCATGGCACGAGCATCGAAACGCGGCTCACCGTCATCGACAAGCTGCCGGCCGAAGACCCGGCAGCGTTCCCTGGTTCCGCCGGCCTTGCGCCCGACGTCGCTACGCTGCTCGCATGGATCGAAGCGCAGATTCCACCGCGCCTGCCGGTCGCACTGCCCGACATCGCGCCGCCCGTGTCGGGTTCGGTACCCCGCACCGTGCGGGGTTATCTCGCGCGCACCGCCACGGAGCGTCCGGCCGCACGCTCCACCATGGACCCGCAGGGCGTTGAACTCGCCTACGACACGATGGACTGGACGCCGCCGGAAGGCGCCCATCTCACGGACGCGATCTATGAAGAATACGGATTGCAGTCGATCCGTATTGCCAGTTCTCAGGCGCACCCCACCAAGCTCGTGCAGTCGGCGGCCATGGCGAGCGTTGCACCGCCCAAGCCCGCCTATCGGCCGATGCTGCCCGCGAACATCACCGATCTCCTGTCGGACGCCCAACTCGAAACCGTCATTTATGCCGGCGAAGCCCATTCGGACTTTCTCGCCGGCTCCTGGACCGTCGATGCAACCTGCGATCTCGTCCAGGCAGCCAAGCCCGAAGCCGAAAACGCCGTGCGCTTCCGGCGCGGCTTCATGCTCGGCGACGGCACCGGGGCCGGCAAAGGCCGTCAATCTGCCGGCATCATCCTCGACAACTGGCTGCGCGGTCGCCGCAAGGCGGTCTGGATCTCCAAATCCGACAAGCTGATCGAGGACGCGCAGCGCGATTGGTCGGCGCTCGGCATGGAGCGCCTGCTGGTCACGCCGCTGTCGCGCTTCGCGCAAGGGCGGCCGATCACGCTGTCGGAAGGCGTCCTGTTTGCAACCTATGCCACGCTACGGTCCGACGACCGTGGTGAGAAGGTTTCCCGCGTCCGGCAGATCGTCGAATGGTTGGGCTCCGATTTCGATGGAGTGATCATTTTCGACGAGAGCCACGCCATGGCCAATGCCGCAGGCGGCAAGGGAGAACGCGGCGACGTTGCCGCCTCGCAGCAGGGACGTGCGGGCCTTCGGCTCCAGCATGCCCTGGCCAACGCGCGCGTCGTCTATGTGTCGGCTACCGGCGCGACCACCGTCCACAATCTCGCCTATGCCCAGCGGCTCGGCCTGTGGGGCGGTGAGGATTTCCCCTTCGCCACCCGCGCCGAATTTGTCGAGGCGATCGAGGACGGCGGTGTCGCGGCCATGGAAGTGCTCGCCCGCGATCTGCGTGCGCTGGGCCTCTATACCGCCCGCTCGCTCTCCTACGATGGCGTCGAATATGAGCTGATCGAGCACGCTCTGACCGACGAGCAGCGGCGTATCTACGATGCCTACGCCAGCGCCTTCGCCGTCATCCACAATCATCTCGACGCTGCGATGCAGGCGGCCAACATCACCGGCAGCCCAGATAGCGGGGGAGCCACACTAAACCGCCAGGCCAAGTCCGCCGCCCGCTCGGCCTTCGAGTCCGCCAAGCAGCGTTTCTTCGGCCATCTGCTCACGTCGATGAAAACGCCCACGCTGATCCGGTCCATCGAACGCGACCTGGATGATGGCCACGCCGCTGTCGTCCAGATCGTCTCGACCGGCGAAGCGCTGATGGAGCGCCGGCTGGCGGAAGTCCCGACCGAGGAATGGAACGATATTCGTGTCGACATCACGCCCCGCGAATATGTTCTGGACTATCTGGCCCATTCCTTTCCGGTCCAACTCTACGAGCCGTTCACGGATGGCGAGGGCAATCTGTCCTCGCGCCCGGTCTATCGCGATGGCCACCCCGTCGAGAGCCGCGAAGCTGTCGCGCGCCGGGACGAGCTGATCGAACGTCTTGCGTCTTTACCACCCGTCCCGGGGGCGCTCGACCAGATCGTACAGCGCTTCGGCACAGATATGGTCTCCGAGGTGACGGGCCGCTCCCGGCGCATCGTCCGCAAGGGGGAACGCTTCGCCGTCGAAAACCGCGCGCCATCCGCCAACCTTGCCGAGACGGCCGCGTTCATGGACGATCTGAAGCGCGTTCTCGTGTTCAGCGACGCCGGCGGCACCGGCCGCAGCTATCACGCAGAACTGTCGGCGAAGAACCGGCGTCTGCGCGTGCATTATCTGCTCGAACCCGGATGGAAGGCCGACGCCGCCATCCAGGGTCTGGGCCGCACCAATCGCACCAACCAGGCGCAGCCGCCGCTGTTCCGCCCGATCGCCACGAACGTCAAAGCCGAGAAACGCTTCCTGTCCACGATCGCGCGCCGGCTCGATACGCTGGGCGCGATCACGCGCGGTCAGCGCCAGACCGGCGGCCAGGGCCTGTTCCGGCCCGAGGACAATCTGGAATCGAGCTACGCCCGCGATGCGCTGCGCCAGCTCTACCTCCTGATCGTGCGCGGCAAGGTCGAGGGTTGCTCGCTGGGTCGCTTCGAGTCCGCGACCGGCCTGAAGTTGACCGATGACAACGGCATCAAGGACGAGTTGCCGCCGATCACCACGTTCCTCAACCGCCTACTGGCGCTGACCATCGAGCTTCAGGGCATACTCTTCACCGCCTTCGAGCAATTACTCGACGCCAAGGTGTCCGGAGCCATCGCCAGCGGCGTTTATGATGTCGGGCTGGAAACGCTGACGGCGGAAAGTTTCGTCGTCGCTGAGCGCACGACCATCTACACCCATCCGGCAACGGGCGCGCAGACGCGGCTGCTCACCATCACCGAGCGCCGCCGAAACCAGCCAACCACGCTCGATACGGCGCTCGACTGGCTCGACGATCCGCATGCCCGGCTGCTCATCAACGCGCGGTCGGGACACGCTGCTGTCCAGGTGCCGGCGCCGTCCATCATGCTCGACGATGGCGAGATCGAACGTCGCGTCCGCCTGATCCGGCCGATGGAGCAGCACCACGCAAGCCTCGCCATGATGGAAGACAGCCATTGGCAGGAAGCCGCTCGCGACAGCTTTGCAGCGGTCTGGCAACGTGAAGTCGCCGAAGTGCCAGCCTATACCGACGGTGCCATCCACATGGTCAGCGGTTTGCTCCTGCCGGTGTGGAAACGCCTGCCGAACGAGTCGACGCGCGTCTATCGGCTCCAGACCGATGATGGCGAACGCATCATCGGGCGGCGGGTTTCGCCTGCTTGGGCCATGAATGCCGCCTCGACGGGAACGGCCAACCTCAGCAGCGATGATGCCTATGCCGCTCTGGTGGATGGTCGCACCATACTCGACTTGGCCAGCGGGCTCCAGCTTCGCCGCGCGCGCGTCATGGGCGCGAACCGGATCGAACTGTCCGGCTTCACCGACACCATGCGGGATCGCCTGCGCGCCTATGGCCTCTTCAGCGAGATCATCTCGTGGAAGCTGCGCTTCTTCGTTCCGGTCGATGCCTCTGGTCCCGCCATCATCGGCAAGCTGCTCGCCACCTATCCGGTCGAGCGGATCAGCGAGCGTGAGGCAGCGTGATGGCTCGGCAGGACGCTTCTGAACTGGCACACAGTCTCGGCCGACAGGCCGAGGCGGTCTGCCGCCACTATCTCTCCAACGGCCACCGGCAGGGCAACTACTGGCGGGTTGGCGATGCTCGCAATGTCGCAGGCCGCTCCATGTTCGTGCGCCTGCGCGACACCCCGAAGGGACCAGCGGGCAAATGGACCGACGCCGCCACCGGCGAACATGGCGACCTTCTCGACATCATCCGGGAATCGCTCGGCCTCATCGACTTCGCAGACGTTGCTCAAGAGGCGCGCACCTTCCTCAGCCTGCCGCATCCCGAACCCGAGCCGGCATCACGCCGCGGACTGGCGCCAGCGCCATCGGGGTCGCCCGAGGCGGCACGCCGTCTCATCGCCATGACGCAACCGATCACCGGGACCATCGTGCAGACCTATCTGCGCAGACGCGGCATTGTGCTTTTGCACGGAACTGGAAACCTGCGCTTCCACCCTCGCTGCTACTACAAGCCCGACGATGGCCCGACCGAGACCTGGCCCGCCATGATCGCCGCCGTCACCGACCTCGCTGGCAAGATCACCGGCGCGCACCGCACCTGGCTTGCGCCTGACGGCTCCGACAAAGCCCCCATCGACACACCGCGCAAGGCGATGGGCGATCTCCTCGGCAATGCCGTCCGCATCGGTGCGCCCGGCAGCGTGATGGCGGCAGGCGAAGGTATCGAGACCATGCTGTCGCTCCGGCAGGTCCTGCCCGATATGGCGATGGCGCCGGCGCTTTCGGCAGCGCATCTGGCCGCCATCCTGTTCCCCGCGACTTTGCGGCGGCTCTATATCGTCCGAGACGACGATCCGGCCGGTGACGGCGCGTGGGACATACTGATCGAACGGGCGAACGCCGAGGGAATCGAGGCCATCCCATTGTCGCCGGCATTCGGGGACTTCAACGAGGATCTCCGGCGGCTCGGTATCGAAGCGCTTCGGGCAGGCGTTCGAGTGCAGCTCGCTCCAGAGGACGTCGCACGCTTCATCGACCTTGCCGCTTAGCCGGAAGGGGCTGACAGGTGGCGCGCAGCCCCCATGCCGCAACGATGCGCCAGTGACGACAAAAAGACCGCGCCTCGGCCTTCGAGAGGGCGATCGGCCATCAGCCGTGCCGGATCAGCAATGGCTGCGGCCGACGATTTTCCGGCGGCGCATGTCCACCCCACGCGGCAGGCCGCGCGGGGACCCCGAACCCGCGCCTTTCCATCGCGAAACAAAATCGGCGGCCTTCGCCATCCTCCGCTGGCGCTTCGGCCCTACGCTTCGCTCCGGGTGCAGGTCCGTCCCGCCCGACGGCTTCGTCGCCATGAAGGCCGCGACGGTCGCGGTCCTTGCCGACGGAGCATCCCATGAGCGAACACGACGACTACGAACCACACCACGAGTCATCCCCGACCGACCATCTTATCCAGGACTTGCAGCTCCACGGCTACCGTCCCTCCGAAGACGAGTTGGACCAGCGCCCGCCACCGGAAGACCGCATCATCGAAGGCGCCGTCGCCGATATCTTCGACGCCCTGGTCGCCACGATCACCGACACCAGCCTCGACTTCGATCTCCCCGATCTCCTCTGGTCGACCGTCAATATGTTCCACCGCGCCGTGGACCGCATCGAACAGAAGCTCGACGACAACGAGCAGGCGCAAAGGCAGCTTCAGCGCGAACAGGATGGCTCCGAGGTGAAGTCCCTTCAGCTCGAGCGCCTCATAGACATCGGCATGAACCTGATCGACCGCCGCGACGGCATGGAAACCTTCCGCGAAGCCGCCGCTGGCCGCTACCTCGTCGCCACCGGCTCACCCTGGTCGCAACGCACCGGATCACGGGTCAACCATCGCCACCTCACCGCGTCGCTGATCGACAGCCGGGATTTCCTCGCCGCCAGGAGGCGTGCGGATACCGATGTACTCGTACCCGCCGGCCCGAAGATCGCCTTCTCGGGCGGCGACACCGCCGACCACAAGCAGATCTGGGCCAAGCTCGATCAGATCCATACCAAGCACCCCGACATGGTGCTGCTGCATGGCGGCTCGCCGAAAGGCGCCGAAAAGATCGCTTCCCGCTGGGCCGACAGCCGCAAGGTGCCGCAGGTCGCCTTCAAGCCGGACTGGACGAAGCACGCCAAGGCCGCACCGTTCAAACGCAATGACCAGATGCTCAGCATCGTGCCGATCGGGGTCGTGATCTTCCCCGGCACGGGCATTCAGGACAACCTGGCCGACAAGGCCCGCAAGATGGGCATCCCGGTCTATCGGTTCGGCTCGGGCGGCGCGTAAGCGCCGCCGGGACCGGCCGCCTTGAAAATGATGGCAATTTTTATATTATGCTATCACCGCTATCAAACTTGCAGGAGGCGCTATCATGCCCGCAGTTACGATCAGGAATCTGTCCGACGCGACGCATCGCGCCCTCAAGGTGCGGGCGGCGCAGCACGGCCGCAGCGCCGAAGCGGAAATGCGCGACATTCTCGAAATGGCTGTCCGCCCCGATACGCGCCTCCGGCTCGGCACGGCGCTCGCGGAACGCAGCCGCCGCCTCGGCTTGACCAATGAGGATGTCGAGGCCCTCGACCAGGCTCGTGACAAGGCGCCCGCCAAGCCGATGAGCTTCGAATGATCCTCCTCGACACCAATGTCGTATCGGAGGCGATGAAGCCCGCTCCCGACGAGGCCGTGCGCGCATGGCTCGACGAGCAGGCGGCGGAAACACTCTTTCTCTCCAGCGGCACCATCGCCGAACTGATGTTCGGCATCGGCGCGCTCCCCGCCGGCAAGCGCAAGGAGCGTCTCACCGAAGCCCTGGATGGGGTGATGGAACTGTTCGCAGACCGCGTCCTCCCGTTCGATGTCGATGCTGCGCGCCGCTATGCGGATCTCGCCGTCAAAGCCCGAGCGGCCGGGAAAGGCTTCCCTACTCCCGACGGCTACATCGCGGCGATCGCAGCCGCCAAGGGGTTTGCCGTCGCCACGCGCGACAGCAGCGCATTCGAGGCCGCGAATGTCACGGTGATCGATCCCTGGAAGGCCGAGCGCTGACATCCGGCCACCGGCAGCGCAGGAGAGGTCAGCCGAGCCGGCGGCAACAGTTGTCGCGGCATGCAGACAATCCGGTCTCCTGATCGGACGACCACCCCCGCTTCAAGACGCTGATCCTTGGGTTCAGCCGATGGCCTGACGCCATCAACCCGTAAAGGGTCGGACTACGCATAGCGTGCCGCCGCTCCGGCTTCGCCTACGCGGTGATTGCGGCCACCGGCCGAACTCTTCGGGCGCCTGTCAGCGGGGGATGGACCTCCGCTCAAACAGGAGCCAGGTCGATGTCCTTCCAAACCGCTCACGCCTTCGCCTTCAGCCTCGCTACCACCCTGATGGCGGCCATCGTCATCTATCGCGCCGGAGACGGCACGCTCTCCGTCACCCCGGCCTCGGAATATGATGGCGATGAAAACGCCATCGTCGGCGAAATCGACCCCTTCGCCTCATGAGGCGAACCGGGTCGCGCAGTCGGCGGACGCTTCACGCTTCTGCTCCCCCCGCGGCTCGAATTCTGCTAATCTCGCATGTGCGCCGTGGTGGTGGTGGAGGCGCGTCCGTCTGACATTTGACGAAAGACACCACCATGATCTTCATCGGCATTCTCCTCAGCATCGCCGCCATCGGCTTCCTCTGCTGGCTCCTCTTCACGCTTGCAGTGTTCGCTCTTCCGTTCTTCGCGGGCGTGACTGCCGCCACATGGGCCTATGGCACCGGCGCGGGCTGGCTCGGCGCGATTGTCGTCGGCTTTGTCGCCGCCGGCCTGACCTTCGGCATCGGCCAATTCCTGCTCGCCACCGTCCGTCCGACCTGGGCACGCCTGCTGATCGCAGCAGCCTTCGTCGCCCCGGCCGTCGTCGCGGGATTCCATGCCACCCATGGCATCGTGAAACACACCATGCCGTCGGATACATGGCAGACCGTGTTCTCGGTCATCGGAGCGATCGCGGTCGGCATCGCCGCCTTCGTGCGCATCACTGGAATGGCGGCCTCCGGCCCGTCTGGCGGGCATGTGTCCCACGCCTAAACCCGCAGCGCCCATCGCGGCGGGATCCAGCGGCACATAGCCTTTGTCCCCCACGTCATCTGGCCGCCCGATGGGGAAGCGGCATCGCGAAGCATCGGCTGCGCCCACCTGTCACGGAACGATGGAGCGCGTCGGGGCGGCAACGACATCGTGGCCGGCAGATCCTCAGCGTCGAGGTGCTTCGTCAGAGCTGGCGGAATGGCGAAATGCGCAGCGCAGGCCTGTTCGAAGGAGGTTTACGCCTGTGATCGCCGGTCGGACTTCCCGGGCCAATGCGAAGGTCGCCGCCGTCTCCGCCGTCGATCCGTCCAGCACCCGCGCCAGAACGGCCTCTTCAATGGCCTGATCTGGCCGAAGGACGGCTTTGCCTCGAGCGCCTAAGCCACAACGGCTGGCCCCGACTTTCTCCCCCTGCCGGCTGCGCCGTCATTCCTCGCGAAACAACAAAGTCGCGCCTGCGCCATCCTCCGCTTTGCTGCGGTCGCAAGCGATGTGTCGTCGCTCGCCTCCGTCCGGTCGATCGCCATCGAGGCCGCAATGGTGCGGGCTCGAAACGGAAAACGGAGACTTACAATGGCGACCATCGGCACCTTCAAGAAGACCGGCTCGAACGAATTCGGCGGCGAAATCGTCACCCTCAGCGTCCAGGCCAAGGGCGTGCGCATCGTCCCCGACCTGCGCGCCAGCGGCGAGAACGCCCCCAGCCACCGGGTCCTGGTCGGCCGCGCCGAGATCGGCGCCGCCTGGTCCAAGCGCTCCAACGAGGGCCGCGACTATCTGGGCCTCAAGCTCGACGATCCGAGCTTCAACGCTCCGATCTACGCCAACCTCTTCGATGACGAAGACGGCGAAGGTTACTCACTGATCTGGTCCCGCCCCAACGGCCGCCGCGCAGACTGAGGCGGCGTCACGAGGCCCCGGCCGAAAGGTCGGGGCCGCCTTCCTGCTCAAATC
Source organism: Croceicoccus naphthovorans (assembly GCF_001028705.1). Lineage (NCBI taxonomy): Bacteria > Pseudomonadati > Pseudomonadota > Alphaproteobacteria > Sphingomonadales > Erythrobacteraceae > Croceicoccus > Croceicoccus naphthovorans. The sequence goes on from NZ_CP011770.1 coordinate 2,137,844, forward strand.
GCACCCGATCGCAGATGCGTGCCCCAAATAGTCGGGTCACACCGAAGGCGCGCGCTCCAGCTTTGCTGCAAAAGCCAGCCCGCAGAACCTTCGCTTCACTGACGACAGCGCCTCGTTTGCCCGAATCAGCAAATCGGCGCCAGCACGACACGGCCCTTCGGCAACCGCTTTGAGCTGGCAGAAGCGGGCCAATACGACTAAAATAGCCGTAGTTCTGGAGCGCGCGCCGGTTGCGATGGGAGGTGATCATGCATGATCACCGCCCGACAATCACGGGCCGCACGCGCGTTGCTGGGTTGGACACAGGAGACGCTCGCTGACAAGGCCCGCCTATCGCTGACCGCGCTCAAGCGCCTCGAATCCGAAAGCGGGCTCGATGTGTACGAGACGACGCGCGATCAGGCACGCAGGGCCTTGGAAGCTGCCGGCATCGTCTTCCTGTCGACCGACCGAGGGCAAGGAGTGCTGCTGGTCGATGATCGCGGAAACAAGCCGAACCGATCTACAGGCTTACGCTGACCTGTGGGCAGCCAGCTTCCTCATCACTCGCACTGCCTCTATTTCGGATCAAACATGGTTAATAGACGGGCACCGCATATTCGCCGAGTCTGCACCATGACCGCACCATTCCAGGACCTCGCGCCATCGGGGCAAGATCTCACCGATTACGACAAGTCGCACGCCAAACTATACATGCGCTTGCTGGATGCGGCCGCTGACGGCGCGCATTGGGAGGAAGCCGTGCGGGTACTGTTCGACCTTGATCCCGCCCGTGAACCCGAACGCTGCCGACGCATCCATGACAGCCATCTCGAACGCGCCCGCTGGATGACACACACCGGCTATCGGCATCTCCTGCGACAGGCTCACCGCTGAGAGGCTTGCGAACCTGCGTGATGCCCTTTCGACATCACGCAATGCCCTCCTCCGGGCTTCCAACACCCTCGTGGCGCCCCGAAAAATCACACGCTCGACTTACGCGCACCACGCGGGAGAGTTGATGCGATGAGGCCCGATACATCGAACTGGCGAGACGACCGCAGCTACGATTTCTTCGATACACTGCCGATCGAAGGTCTCGCCTGGGAGTGCCTTCGCAGATACCGCCCTTATCAGGACGATTACGCCAGACTGGTCGATGCTGGCGACGAGACTCAGCCGCTGCCGGACGACAGGCAGCAGCGCTGGGGGTTGCGATTTCCCTGCAAGACCAGGTCGTTCTGCCCTACAGCAACAGGTGGTGTGGTCGCCGCAGAGCGATCCCGCCGTCCTCTTTCTGACAGCGCGGCCGAACTTTCTGCCGTCCAGCTCAAACCGCCTCGCCGACAGGTTCGGTGCGGGACGTGATGGTCCTGAAGGAGCCTATACCGGTCTTCCCGAGCACGACCTCCAGCTACTCTTCCAACCCGGCATATCCGCACACGACCAGCTTGCAGCGGTCGTCCCCATCGATGACGACATCCTCGATCGCATCGATGCGCTGACACGCCTCGCGCGCGCCTGGCTCCAACGTCCGCCATTGCGCGACACGCGCATGACCGCCGAGCAGCGCCGCCGCTTTCGCCTCAAACTTCGTGCTGCTGACGGCCGCATGAACGGCGCGACCTATCGCGACATCGCCATCGCAATCTATGGCGCGGTGCGCATCGATGCCGACCCGTGGAAGACCTCGCCGCTGCGGGATGCCGTGATCGCCTTCGCCGAAGCCGGATTGGCCCTCATCGATGGCGGCTATCTGCACCTGCTTCGGCATCGTCGGCGCACCTAGCCTGCGCCACCGACAGGGGTGGGGAATTTAGCCATCCCAAGTCCCCCATCCGTCCCGCCGGAGGTTCTCCGCCACCGTTGTCGCTGTCAGCCGCTGATCGCCAGCGGCCCCCAGTAACCCCACGGAGGCCCGCCCCATGCGACCCGATACCGCCGCGCTCCCGCCACGCTACCTGCGGACCAAGGAAGCCGCTGAATTTCTCAGCCTGTCTGCGCGCACCCTCGAAAAACACCGCACCTACGGAACTGGTCCGGCCTATCACAAACTCGGCGGGCGCGTCGTCTATTCGGTCGACGATCTGGAGACCTGGGCCGAGCGCGGCGCCGTAACCTCGACGTCCGATCCGCGCGGCTCCGTGCTTCCCGCAAAGCGCCAGACGCTGCCGACCGGCCAGATCGCCGGCCGATACGCACGCTGATTGTGGCCGGTCTCTTTCATGGTGGTGCGTCGTCGTGACCCTTCGGAGCGTGGGCAGCTCGACCTGTTTCGCGCGCTTCCCGGCGACTTCGCGCCACGAGACGCGCAGGATCTCATGGCCTATCCCTTCTTCTCCCTCTCGAAATCGCACCGCATAGCGCCGATCGACTTTTCGGCGGGCGGTGTCTCCATCCGGGTAGAGGCCGTTCCCGATCATGGCATGGCCACGATCTGGGACGCCGACATCCTGATCTGGGCCGCCAGCCAGATCGTCGAGGCCCGCGACGCGGGCCTGCGCACCTCGCGTCTGATGGCGGCGACACCCTATGAGATCCTCACCTATGTCGGGCGCGGCACATCCAAGCGCGATTATCAGCGGCTCAAGGCCGCGCTCGACCGGCTGCAATCGACCACCATCTCGACGTCGATCCGCCAACCCGCCGAAGGCCGCCGTCACCGCTTCTCGTGGATCAACGAGTGGCAGGAGCGCACGGATCGTCAAGGACGACCGGATGGCATCGAGCTGATCGTCCCCGACTGGTTCTACAAGGCCGTCCTCGATGACGCGCTCATCCTCACCATCGATCCGGCCTATTTCGATCTCACCGGCGGCCTCGATCGCTGGCTCTACCGCATCGTGCGCAAACACGGAGGCCGTCAGCGCGGCGGCTGGCGTTTCGACCTACGCCACCTCCACCTCAAATCCGGCAGCCTGTCGCCGTTCAAGCGCTTCGCCTTCGAACTGCGCGACATCGTGCGACGCCAACCACTGCCCGGCTACCTCCTGTCGCTCGAAGTGGAAATCGGCGGGCGCACGCTGCTGGCTTTCGAGCCACTGGCCGCCTGTGGAAAACCTGTGGACGGCCTCGTGCTATCGGGAACCCGACCTATCGTGCCATCGGGAACCCGAGGCTCGTGCCATCAGGAACCCAAGCCGGCCTTAACGTCTGGAAATCGTGGGCGGATTCGCGCCCTTAACTTAGAGTCTAACCAAGAATCTAACTTTGAAGAGCGCGCGCGCGATGTGGAAAACCTCATCCGCACCGCCGCAGCGAGCCTCCGCGCCGCCGGCAAATCACCGCGCAAGGGTGCTCCAGCCGCTCAGACGGGCCGGAAAGAGAGCGAACCGGCTTCCCCCGATCAGCTTCCGCTCCTCGATCGGCCTGGAGGTGCGCGATGATCGTCGCGTTCCTCAACCAGAAAGGCGGTGTCGGCAAGACGACGCTGGCGCTCAACCTCGCGGGCGAACTCGCTGGGCGCGGTCAGCGCGTCACCCTGATCGATGCGGACCCACAGGGATCGGCCCTCGACTGGTCTGAGCAGCGCAGCCATGAGGGCCTGCCGCGCCGGTTCGGCGTCGTCGGCCTGGCGCGCGACACGCTCCACCGCGAAGCGCCGGCGCTGGCCCGCGATGTCGACCACGTCGTCATCGACGGCCCGCCGCGTGTCGCAGCGCTCATGCGCTCGGCGCTGCTCGCCGCCGACCTCGTGCTGATCCCGGTGCAGCCGTCGCCGCTCGACGGCTGGGCATCGGCCGAGATGCTGGCGCTGCTCCGCGAAGCCCGCGTCTATCGCCCGGAACTGGTCGCCCGCTTCGTGCTCAATCGTTGCGGTGCGCGCACCATCCTGGCCCGCGAGACAGCCGAGACCCTGGCCGATCACGATCCACCGTTGCTCGCCACCACCATCGGCCAACGTGTCGCCTTCGCCGCCGCCGCGCAGACCGGCCGCCTGGTCGCCGAACTCGCCGATGCGACATCGGCCGCGCGCGAGATCGCGGCCTTCGCCGATGAACTCCTGCGTCTGCGGATCGACGGGGGCGCACAATGAACGAACGATCCCCCCGTCGTGGCTTCGCCTCGCGCCCCGCCGATCCCGACCAATGGATCAAGGCTGCGGACAACGCACCACGCGCCGCTGACGTTGCCGCGTTCACCGCCAGGCTCACCATCGATGTGACCCCCGAACTGCGCGGCCGGATCAAGATCGCCGCGTTCGGGCGCGGCGTCACCGTCGCCGACATGCTGCGTGAGCTGCTCGCGCGTGAATTCCCCTCGACACCAGGAGACCCTACATGACCGGCACTGCGGCTCCCCGCATGCGCGGCGGCCCGCTGCCGTCAGCGCCCCCCCATGGCAGCATGACCCACGTCGAACTGACGTGGATCGAGAAGAAGATCGAATACTGGATCAGGTTCGGCCGTGAGGCGCATGAACAGATCCTCGACCGCCGCCGGCGTGTCGTCTCCTTCCGTCCGGACACCGTATTCGCGTTCGTGCGATGGGCGGCCAACGATTTCGGCACGATCATCTCGCGCATCGACATCGTGCGCGCGGTCGAGCCCGGAGAGCCCTACCAGACGCTGCCCTTTGTCCGGCCGGGCGGTGAAATCCTGCTCAGGATCGACGGATGGCCGAAGGTCGAAGACGTGCTGCGCCACGTCGATGCCATTGAAGCGATCGGCATCGAGGCGGACGCCGTTTCGCCGGAACACTGGCGGCACGTCCACAACCGGATGGCGGCTGGACATCAGCCCCGCGCCTATACGCTCGACCAGCATCGCGCCTTCCTCCTGCGCCGGAGGACACAGTCGTGATGCGCGCCGGTCTCTTCCTCGTCGTGGCTCTCGCGACCACGGGCATCAGCTATCCGGCGCTCACCCCGATGCCGATCAAGCTCCTGTGGAACGCATCGGCCAGCGCCCCCATCGGCTTCTACACGATCGACATCGACGGCCCGTTCGACGTCACCGATCTCGTTGCCGTCGATGCGCCCGAGCCGCTCGCGACCTTCATGGCCGAACGCGGCTATCTTCCCAAAGGCGTCCCGCTGCTGAAGCGCATTCTCGGCGTTTCCGGGCAGACCGTTTGCCGCTCGAACCTCTCCGTCACGATCGACGGCGTCGAGATGGGCGATGCGCTGCCGCGTGATCGCGCCGGGCGCGACCTGCCGGTCTGGCAGGGCTGCCGCCGTATCCCGACCGGCGAAGTCTTCCTCATGAACTGGCAGGTCCGCGACAGCCTGGACGGTCGCTATTTCGGCCTGACATCCACTGACCAGATCATCGGCCGCGCCGTCCCCCTGTGGACCGACGAGGACGGAACGGGCCGCTTCGAATGGCGCGCACCGACGCGATGAACACCTCGCCATCGGCGGGGGCGGCGCCCACCGATGGCTTTCCCAACGCTGCCGCAAAGGAAGTCATCATGCCTCAGATTGGTCAATTCACGCGCCAGGACACGGGCTTCGCCGGCAAGCTGGAGACGTTCACGCTCTTCCGCGACGTCGTCATCGTGCCGGCAGAGCCCTCCGATGCCGTGAACGCGCCGGATTACCGCGTTCACGCCAGCGACGATGGCAAAGCCGAAGCCGGTCCGGAAATCGGCGCGGGCTGGAAACGCACCGGCGAGCGCGCGGGCGAATACGTTGCCGTACTGATCGACGACCCTGCGCTGTCGCAGCCAATCCGCGCCAATCTGTTCCGCGACGATGACGCCGGGAACGCCTGGTCGCTGCATTGGTCGCGCCCGCGCGACCGCGCCGTGAAAGACTGACCGATGTCCGGTCCCCGTCCAACGATGAGCCATCGTGATGCGCGCGGGCGGCATCACGCCGTCCGGAGCATGGCCTTCCTTCTCCTTTCCGGCCTGGCCCTCGCAGCAGGCGCAACGGACACCGCTCTTGCCCAGTCCGCGTCGGCTGCGCGCACGGTCGCTGGCGATCCACACGCCACCTTCGTCACCGAAGCCTCGCAGCGCTTCGGCATTCCCGAACACTGGATCGTCGCCGTCAAACGCGCCGAAAGCGCCGGCGATGTGCGCGCCATATCGTCGGCCGGCGCGCTGGGGCTGATGCAGGTCATGCCCGATACCTGGGCCGCGCTTCGCATTCGCTATGGGCTCGGGCGTGACCCCTACGACCCGCGCGACAACATCCTCGCAGGCGCTGCTTACCTGCGCGAAATGTTCGACCGCTATCGCACGATCCCCGCAATGCTCGGCGCCTACAATGCGGGGCCTGGCCGCTACGACGAATACGTCCAGACCGGCCGCGCCCTGCCCGCCGAAACTCGGGCCTACATCGCGCTGCTGGCTCCGCAGCTAGGCGCACCATCGCCGTCGAGCGCGCCATCGGTTGCGCCGCCACCGCCGCCGGATTGGCGGGAAGCGCCGCTCTTCGTCGTGCGTTCCGCCGACGCTCGTTCGGCAACATCGACATCGGAAAGCGCGCGGTCGAACGACAGCCGCTCCTCCGTCGCGGCGCGCGTTCCCGATACCGCCGAAGACTCGAACGCCCCTATCGTGGTCGCTCGCTCTGACGGTGGAGCGCCCCGATGAGCTGCGGAAGTATCCTTCGCACTCTGTCGCATTCCGGCGTGACATGGAGGGCACAAGGGGGAGAGGCAGGCACAACAACCGCACGATGGCAGGATAAAAGGCCGCACATTGCGCGTCGGTCGGGCGGTTGTATTTGCAGGATATTTTGGCGCGCTCCGCACATTGCCGTGCTCATCGGCAATGTGCGCCTGACGCCCACCTATCTGTATCAGCGCGATTTTTCGCACATTGCGGGCTCGCGTCATGGCCGATGACCACGAGTTTCGTGTTCGCCCTGGGCGCATCCGATCGACCCGCGCGCAGTCAGCTCGGCCCTTCATCGCGCAGGCGCTGGCGGCGGCGAAGAAGGCGGGCGGCGGCGTCTCGCGCTCCGGGCGCGTCTTTGCCGCCAATCGCTCGAGCTTCGGCCGCGGCCAGCGCGCCAGCATCCAGGCGAACCGCCTCATCACCGCGCGCACGCGCGGCGCAGTCATCAAGGCCCGCGTCGTGCGGCACTCCGGCCGCACCGCGCCGCTCGGCACGCATCTCGACTATCTCCGCCGCGACGGCGTGACCCGTGATGGAGAAAAGGCCCGGCTGTTTGGGCCGGGAACGGAGGAAGCTGATGGCCGCGCCTTCGCCGGGCGATGCGAGGATGATCGCCACCATTTCCGCTTCATCGTTTCACCGGACGACGCCGTGGAGATGTCGGACCTCAAGTCCTTCACCCGCGATCTTGTCGGCCAGATGGAAAAGGATCTGGACACGCGGCTCGATTGGGTCGCGGTCGATCACTGGAACACCGAGCATCCTCACGTCCATCTGATCGTGCGCGGTGTCCGCGACGACGGCCAGGACCTCGTGATCTCGCGCGACTACATCAAGGAGGGCATGCGCGATCGCGCGCGTGACCTCATCACACAGGAGCTTGGCCCGCGCACGGATCTCGATATTCGCCGCACGCTCGAACGCCAGATCGGGGCGGAGCGCTGGACGCAGCTTGATCGGCAACTTTTCCGCGACGCTGGAAAGACCGGCGTCATCGATGTTGCTCCGGAGGTCGGCCGCCAGCCCGACGCCTACGCCGTCGAGAAGGTGGGCCGCCTGCGCAAACTCGCAGCCCTCGGCCTCGCCAGTGAAATCGGACCTGGCCAATGGATGATCGACGATCAGGCTGAGGTGACGCTGCGCCAGCTCGGCGAACGCGGCGACATCATCAAACGCATGCACCGCGCACTCACCGAACGCGGTATCGACCGCGGCTCGGGCAACTACGTACTGGCTGGGGAAAGCCTCGATGCGCCGGTCATCGGCCGTCTGGTCGAACGCGGCCTCGATGACGAGCTGAAGGGAACGGCCTACGCCGTGGTCGACGGCGTCGATGGCCGGACCCATCATATTCGTCTGCCGCATCTCGACGCGGCCGGCGATAGCGCGCCGGGATCGATCGTCGAGTTGCGCACTTTCGAGGATGCGCGGGGCGAGCGCCGCGCCGCGCTCGCCGTCCGCTCCGATCTCGATCTCCAGCATCAGGTGAACGCCTCTGGCGCGACCTGGCTCGACCGGCAATCCATCGCCCGCGAACCCGTCGCCATGTCCGAGGGCGGCTTCGGCGCCGAGGTGCGGCAGGCGATGCAGCAACGCGTGAACCATCTGGTCGGCGAAGGTCTCGCCGAGCGGCAGGGCCGGCGTGTGATCTTCAACCGCAACCTGATCGATACCCTTCGACGCCGCGAGGTGGGCGCCGTTGCCGACCGGCTCGCGAAGGAAACAGGCCAGCCGTTCAAAGCGGCCGGTAGTGGCGAATATGTCGCCGGCACCTATCGCCAGCGCATGACGCTCGCATCCGGCCGCTTCGCGATGATCGATGACGGCCTCGGCTTCCAGCTCGTGCCCTGGTCGCCGTCCCTCGAGAGCCAGCTCGGCAAGCACGTCTCCGGGGTCGCCCGCGGCGACGGGGGTGTTGACTGGAGCTTCGGCCGCAAGCGGGGACTCGGCCTCTAATCACCTAAGAAGAAAGGACCGCAGCAATGTCCGCGACCAAAATCCTGTGGGGCCAGATCGCCGTCGTCTTCCTCATCGTGCTGCTCACCACCTGGGCGGCGACGCAATATGTCGCATGGAGTCTCGGCTTTCAGGCGCAGTTGGGCTCGCCCTGGTTCGTCCTTCTGGGTGTGCCGATCTACTATCCACCAGCCTTCTTCTGGTGGTGGTATTTCTATGACGCCTACGCGCCGGAGGTCTTCGCCAAGGGCGGGATGATCTCGGCGTCGGGCGGCTTCATCGCCATCGCCGTCGCCATCGGCATGTCGGTCTGGCGCGCCCGCGAAGCAAAAAGCGCAGCGACCTACGGCTCCGCCCGCTGGGCCGAAAAGGACGAGGTGAAAGCTGCGGGCCTGCTCAGTCCCGACGGTGTCGTGCTCGGCCGCTATGATCGCGACTATCTCCGTCACGACGGCCCCGAACATGTGCTTTGCTTCGCCCCGACCCGATCGGGCAAGGGCGTCGGCCTGGTTGTGCCGTCCCTGTTGACCTGGCCGGGCTCGGCCATCGTCCACGACATCAAAGGCGAAAACTGGCAGCTCACCGCCGGTTTTCGCGCCCGGCATGGCCGCGTTCTGCTGTTCGACCCGACCAACCCCAAATCGTCGGCCTACAATCCGCTGCTCGAGGTGCGCCGCGGCGAATGGGAAGTCCGCGACGTCCAGAACATCGCCGACATCCTGGTCGATCCCGAAGGCTCGCTCGAAAAGCGGAACCATTGGGAGAAGACCAGTCATGCCCTGCTGGTCGGCGCCATCCTGCATGTCCTCTACGCCGAAGACGACAAGACATTGGCCGGCGTCGCCGCTTTCCTGTCCGATCCAAAGCGCCCGATCGAGTCGACGCTTGCCGCAATGATGAAGACCAGCCACCTCGGCGAGGCAGGGCCGCACCCCGTCATCGCCAGCGCAGCGCGCGAACTACTCAACAAATCGGACAACGAACGCTCGGGCGTGCTCTCCACCGCCATGTCGTTTCTCGGCCTCTACCGCGATCCTGTCGTGGCCGAGGTGACGCGGCGCTGCGACTGGCGGATCAGCGACATGGTGGGCGGCAAGCTCCCGACCACGCTCTACCTCGTCGTGCCGCCGTCCGACATCAACCGCACCAAGCCGCTGATACGCCTGATCCTCAATCAGGTCGGCCGCCGTCTCACTGAGGATCTGCAAGCAAAGGCCGGGCGGCATCGCCTGCTGCTCATGCTCGACGAGTTTCCCGCCCTCGGCCGCCTCGATTTCTTCGAGTCCGCGCTGGCCTTCATGGCGGGCTACGGCCTCAAGAGCTTTCTGATCGCTCAATCGCTGAACCAGATCGAGAAGGCTTACGGTCCGAACAATTCGATCCTCGACAACTGCCATGTGCGCGTTTCCTTTGCGACGAACGACGAAAGGACCGCGAAGCGGGTCAGCGACGCGCTCGGAACCGCGACCGAGATGAAGGCGATGAAGAACTACGCCGGGCATCGGCTCTCGCCCTGGCTCGGCCATTTGATGGTCTCGCGCTCGGAGACTGCGCGACAGCTCCTGACACCAGGCGAGATCATGCAGCTCCCGCCGACCGACGAGATCGTCATGGTCGCCGGGACACCGCCGATCCGGGCGAAGAAGGCGCGCTACTATGAAGATGCCCGCTTCAAGGAACGCATCATGTCACCACCCGGGCTGGCGCGGCCTGCTGAAGGTCGGCCCGACGATTGGAGCAAGCTGCCGATCCCCGCGCGCCCGGAGACGGCCGAAAACGCTGCACCAATGACGAGCGGTGACGATGAAGAGGATTCCACCGAGTCCGAGCGTCGGCATCAGCCCGAACTCAACCGGGTGAACCCCATCGAAAAGAAGGCGCCGATCGATAATGAGTTTGAGATCGATTTGCCTGACGACACAGAGGACGCAGCCGCGCGCAACCAGCGGCTGACCCGCGTCATGCGCGGCGTTGCTCGCCAGGTCTCGCTCGATCCCAATGACGGCATGGAGTTGTAGCACCATGCCCGGACGCAAGAAGAAGGTGCCGATTTCCGTATATCTCGACCCCGCCATCATGGCGACACTATCGAACTATGCAGGCCGACGCGAACAACCGCTCTCCCTGATCGCAGAGGCCGCCATCGCGTCCTTCCTGTCGCCAGACGACGCGGAGCGGCGTGAAGCCGTGGTCGCCAAACGCCTCGACCAGATCGATCGCCGTCTCAACCGCATGGAGCGCGACATCGGGATCTCCGTCGAGACCATGGCCGTATTCATCCGGTTCTGGCTCAACACGACGCCGGCGCTCCCCGAGCCCGCAGCCCAGGCAGCGCGCGCCATGGTCGGGAAGCGCTACGAGGCGTTCATCGCGGCCCTTGGACGGCGCTTGGCCCAGGGACCGAAACTTCGGCAGGAGATCGTTGAAGATGTCGGCGAGTCGCCGTCCAGCCCGACAGAGAGCGATCCATAGGCTTCAGCGCGCGTGGATCAATAGCATCGCCCAACCGCCGTTCTCCTGTATTTGCACGCCACGCTACTACGACGACCGATACTTGTTGAATCAGCCTGATTCACGGCTCTTTTAATCACCCCGATCCGGGGACCGTCGTTTTCAGCCCCGTCAGAAAGCGGGGCCGAAATGACCACAACCAGCCAGAAGCCGGAGGCGTTCGCGCGCGGTGCGCGCATGCTTCGCACCGCGCTCGGCTCGACCATCACCCATTTTCTCGAAGACCCGGCCGTGGTCGAAATCATGCTGAACCCGGACGGTCGTCTCTGGGTAGATCGCCTCTCCGAAGGGCTGGCCGATACGGGTGAGACGCTGTCGCCTGCCGATGGCGAGCGCATCGTGCGGCTGGTCGCTCACCATGTCGGCGTCGAGGTGCATCCGCGCAGCCCGCGAGTCTCCGCCGAGCTTCCTGAGACGGGAGAGCGGTTCGAGGGCTTGCTGCCGCCCGTTGTCGCCGCACCGGCCTTCGCCATCCGCAAGCCCGCCGTCGCGATCTTCACGCTCGACGATTATGTGGCCGCCGGAATCATGTTCGCTGACCAGGCGGCGACGCTACGCGCAGCCGTGATGGCGCGCGCCAATATCCTTGTCGCGGGCGGCACTTCCACTGGCAAAACCACGCTGACCAATGCGCTTCTGGCCGAGGTCGCCAAGACGGCGGATCGCGTCGTCATCATCGAGGATACCCGCGAGCTTCAGTGCGCCGCGCCCAATCTTGTCGCCATGCGGACCAAGGATGGAGTGGCCACGCTCTCGGAGCTGGTTCGCTCTTCGCTACGCCTGCGCCCCGATCGCATTCCAATCGGCGAGGTGCGCGGCTCTGAAGCTCTCGATCTCCTGAAAGCATGGGGAACCGGCCACCCCGGCGGCATCGGCACGATCCACGCCGGGAGCGGCATCGGCGCGCTGCGCCGCCTTGAACAACTCATCCAGGAGGCCGTCGTCACGGTCCCGCGCGCCCTGATCGCCGAGACCATCGATCTTGTTGCCGTCCTTTCCGGTCGCGGCTCCGCGCGTCGGCTCGCCGAACTCGCCCGCGTCGATGGGCTCAGCCCGGACGGTGACTACGCCATCACCCCCGCAACCCTTGACCGCACAGGAGCGCCATCATGATCTGCACCAACACCATGCGCGTTCGCCGCTATGCCGCGACGGCCGCCGCCTTCACCTACATCAATTTCGTCCTCGTTCCCGCCGCCCATGCTTCCGGCTCGTCCATGCCGTGGGAAGCACCTCTCCAGAAGATTCTCGAATCCATCGAAGGGCCGGTCGCCAAGATCGTCGCCGTCATCATCATTATCGCCACCGGCCTGGCGCTGGCGTTCGGTGACACATCCGGCGGCTTCCGCAAGCTGATCCAAATCGTCTTCGGTCTCAGCATCGCGTTTGCGGCGTCGAGCTTCTTCCTGTCGTTCTTCTCGTTCGGCGGCGGGGCGCTCGTCTGATGGCGGCGGCATTCGAACAACTCGACGCGGTGCCGGGTTTCACCGTCCCGGTTCACCGGGCGCTGACCGAGCACATTCTGCTCGGCGGCGCACCGCGCGCGCTCGCCATCCTGAACGGCACGCTGGCCGGAGCCGTGGGCCTTGGCCTGCGCCTCTGGCTCGTCGGTCTGCTGATCTGGGCCGTTGGCCATATCGCAGCCGTGTGGGCTGCAAAGCGCGATCCGCTCTTCGTCGAGGTCGGCCGCCGCCACCTGCGCATCCCCGCTCATCTGTCCGTCTGAGGAGGCGTATCGTCATGATGAATCTTGCCGAATATCGCCGCACCGCAACCCGCCTCGCTGACTATCTGCCCTAGGTCGCGCTCGTCGCCGATGGTGTCGTGCTCAACAAGGATGGCAGCTTTCAGCGCACGGCCCGTTTCCGCGGCCCTGATCTGGACTCCGCGGTCGCTGCCGAACTGGTCGCCGTCGCCGGGCGGCTCAACAACGCTTTCCGCCGTCTCGGATCGGGTTGGGCCATCTTCGTCGAGGCGCAGCGGCACGAGGCGTCGATCTATCCGGCAGACCTGTTTCCCGACGCAGCCGCAGCGCTCCTCGATGCCGAGCGCAAAGCCGATTTCGAGGAAGCCGGCGCGCATTACGTCTCCGGCTACTATCTCACCATCACCTATCTGCCGCCGGCCGAGGACGCCGCGCGCACCGAAGCCTGGCTCTATGAGGGCCGCGAACGCGCAGGCATCGATCCGAAGGAAATCCTGAACACCTTTGTCGACCGCACCGATCGCGTGCTGGCGCTGCTCGACGGCTTTATGCCGGAATGCCAGTGGCTCGATAGCAGCGAGACGCTGACCTATCTCCATTCGACCGTCTCGACCAAACGGCACCGCGTCCGTGTGCCCGAAACGCCGGTCTATCTCGACGCGCTGCTCGCCGACCAACCGCTCACCGGCGGCTTGGAGCCGCGTCTCGGAACGGCGCATCTGCGCGTTCTCACCATTGTCGGTTTCCCGACCGCAACCACACCCGGCATCCTCGACGATCTCAATCGGCTCGCCTTTCCTTATCGCTGGTCGACGCGCGCCATCCTGCTCGACAAGACCGACGCGACCAAGCTGCTGACCAAAATCCGCCGCCAATGGTTCGCCAAGCGCAAAAGCATCGCCGCGATCCTGAAAGAGGTGCTGACCAACGAGGCCTCGGCGCTGGTCGATACCGACGCCTCGAACAAAGCGGCGGACGCCGATCTCGCCCTCCAAGAACTCGGCGCTGACTACGCCGGCCAATCCTATGTCACCGCGACGATCACGGTATGGGACAACGATCCCCGAATTGCCGACGAGAAGCTTCGCCTCGCCGAGAAAGTCATCCAGGGCCGCGACTTCACGGCCATGACTGAAACGATCAATGCCGTCGATGCCTGGCTGGGCTCATTGCCGGGACATGTTTACGCCAACGTGCGCCAGCCCCCGATCTCGACGCTGAATCTCGCCCACTTGATCCCGCTCTCGGCGGTGTGGGCGGGGCCGGAACGGGACGAGCATTTCGGAGCGCCCCCCTTGCTGTTCGGCAAGACCGAGGGCTCGACCCCGTTCCGGTTTTCTCTTCATGTCGGCGATGTCGGTCACACGCTCGTCGTCGGTCCGACCGGCGCCGGCAAATCGGTGCTTCTCGCCGTCATGGCCTTGCAGTTCCGGCGCTACGCCGGTGCCCAGGTCTTCGCCTTCGACTTCGGCGGTTCGATCCGCGCCGCCGCGCTCGCCATGGGCGGTGATTGGCACGATCTCGGCGGCGATCTCACCGAGGGCGTGGACTCCTCGGTCGCGCTGCAACCGCTCGCGCGCATTCACGACACGCCCGAACGCGCCTGGGCGGCCGACTGGATCGTCGCCATCCTGATCCGCGAAGGCATCGCGATCACCCCCGAGGTGAAGGAGCACCTTTGGTCGGCGCTGACCTCACTGGCATCGGCGCCGGTCGAGGAGCGCACGATCACCGGCCTCACGGTGTTGCTCCAATCGAACGACCTGAAGCAGGCGCTGCGACCGTACTGCGTGGGCGGCCCCTATGGGCGGCTACTCGACGCCTAGGCCGAACATCTCGGCTCGGCATCGGTGCAGGCGTTCGAGATCGAGGGACTGGTCGGGACTGGCGCGGCACCCGCCGTCCTCGCCTATCTCTTCCATCGCATCGGCGACCGTCTCGACGGCTCGCCAACGCTGCTCATCATCGACGAGGGCTGGCTCGCACTCGATGACGATGCCTTCTCCGGGCAATTGCGCGAGTGGCTGAAGACGCTGCGCAAGAAGAACGCCAGCGTCATCTTCGCCACGCAGTCGCTGTCCGACATCGACAACAGCAACATCGCCCCGGCCATCATCGAGAGCTGCCCGACAAGGCTCCTCCTGCCGAACGAACGCGCGATCGAGCCGCAGATCACGGAGATCTATCGGCGCTTCGGTCTCAACGACCGCCAGATCGAAATCCTCGCACGGGCCACGCCCAAGCGCGACTATTACTGCCAGTCGCGGCGCGGCAATCGCCTGTTCGAGCTGGGCCTTTCCGAAGTCGGCCTCGCGCTCGCCGCCACCTCCTCCAAGACCGACCAGTCCGAGATCGCGCGCACCGTCGCCGAGCATGGGCGCGAGGGCTTTCTCGCGGCCTGGCTGCGCCTGCGCGGCGCCGAGTGGGCCGCAGACCTCATCCCTGACCTCGCGAACCTCACCCCTCAGCAGTCCGAGAAGGAGTAATGACCATGAATACGCTTCGTTCACGCCCGCGCGCGCTGTCGCTCGCGGCCTTCATCCTGGCGATACCGCTCGCCGCATCGCCGGTGCTGACCGCGCCAGCGCACGCGCAATTCGGTTTCGGCGGTATCGTCTATGACCCTACCAACTACGCCCAGAACGTCCTGACGGCGGCGCGCTCCCTCGAGCAGATCAACAACCAGATCCGCTCGCTTCAGAACGAGTCGCAGAGCCTCATCAACCAGGCCAAGAATCTGGCGAACCTGCCGTACTCGGCGCTCCAGCAGATTCAGCAGAACGTCCAGCGCACCCAGCAGCTCCTCGGCCAGGCGCAGAACATCGCCTTCGACGTCCAGAACGTCGATCGGATGTTCCAGCAGCAATATGGCAGCGTCTCACTGTCGTCATCGGACGCCAAGCTCATCACCGACGCTCGCTCGCGCTGGCAGAACACCGTCGGCGGTTTGCATGACGCCATGCGCATTCAGGCCGGCGTCGTCGGCAATATCGACAGCAATCGCACGCAGATGTCGAACCTCGTCAGCCAGAGTCAAGGCGCGCAGGGTGCGTTGCAGGCGACACAGGCCGGCAATCAGCTTCTCGCGCTGCAATCGCAGCAGCTCTCCGACCTGATCGCGCTGATCTCCGCCAACGGCCGGGCCACGGCGCTGACTGACGCGGAGCGCGCGGCGGCGGCCGATCAAGGCCGGGAGCAGCGCCGCCGCTTCCTCACGCCGGGCGCGGGCTATCAGCCCGGCAACGCGCAGATGTTCGGCAACGGCAACTGAGGTCGCGGCCATGGACGGCAAGATGCTGGCCCGGCTGGGCGCCATCGTTTTCGTATCGTTCGCCATCACGGCGACGGCGATCGAGATGACCCGAAAGGACGCGGCCCCTGAAACGGAGCGCGTCCACGCTGTCGAACCCAAGCGCGATGCGCTCCGCGAAGGGCAGCGCCGGTGCCAGCAGCTTAGCCAGGCAGCGGCGAGCGATACCGACTGCATGCGTATCTGGGCCGAGAGCCGCGATCGCTTCCTCGGCCGCCCCCCGGCGCCTGCCGTCCCGACAACAGAAGGACGGTGAACCATGGGCGGCGCAGGTGTCATCGACAATTTCCTCGGGGTCTTCACCTCCTACATCAACAGCGGGTTCGGACTGCTCGGCGGCGAGGTCGCGTTCATCGCCACAACGCTGATCGTCATCGATGTGACGCTTGCCGCCCTGTTCTGGAGCTGGGGCGCGGAAGACGACATCATCGCCCGGCTGGTGAAAAAGACGCTCTTCGTCGGCGTCTTCGCCTATCTGATCGGCAACTGGAACAATCTCGCCAAGATCGTCTTCGACTCGTTCGCGAGCCTCGGCCTCAAGGCTTCCGGCACCAGCTTCACCGCACAGGATCTGATGCGACCCGGCAAGGTCGCGCAGACCGGGCTCGACGCCGCGCGCCCCTTGCTCGAATCCATCTCCGACCTGATGGGCTGGATCGCGTTCTTCGAGAACTTCATCCAGATCGCCTGCCTGCTGTTCGCCTGGGCGTTGGTGCTGCTCGCCTTCTTCATCCTCGCGATCCAGCTATTCGTTACCCTGATCGAATTCAAGCTGACGACGCTGGCCGGCTTCGTCCTCATCCCGTTCGGCCTGTTCGGCAAAACCGCCTTCATGGCCGACCGCGTGCTGGGCAATGTCGTCTCTTCCGGCATCAAAGTGCTGGTGCTTGCCGTCATCATCGGCATCGGCTCAACGCTGTTCAGCCAATTTACGGCCGGCTTCGGCGGCGCAACGCCCACCATCGACGACGCCATGGCGATTGTCCTTGCCGCGCTATCGCTGCTCGGGCTCGGCATCTTCGGCCCCGGCATTGCTGCGGGTCTTGTCAGCGGCGGACCACAACTCGGCGCCGGTGCGGCGGTTGGCACCGGGCTTGCCGTCGGTGGCGCAGCACTCGCAGCTGGTGGCGCGGCAGGCCTTGCCATGAAGGGAGGAGCGGCTGCGATGTCCGGCGGCGCTGCCGCCGTGCGAGGCGGGGCAGCAGCGGCAGGCGGAGCCGCCGCTGCCTACAGCGTCGGCTCGCTCGGCCAGTCCGGCGCTGCCGGTGTCGCCTCTGGTCTCGGCGGTGTCGCCCGCGCGGCCGGAGCAGCCACCGTGTCACCCCTGAAACGCGCGACGGCGCGCGCCGCCGACGGCGTCAAGTCCAGCTTCTCCGAAGGTGCGAAGGCGGGCTTCGGGGCGACGGGCTCCTCGACAATGAGCACGATACCCGGCTCAGGCTCCGCAGGCGAAGCCGCCGCCGCAGCGCCCCGCGACGGTCCGCCCGACTGGGCCAAGCGCATGAAGCGCCATCAGTCCCTCAGCCACGGAGCCACCCTCGCAGCGCATGCCGTCAAATCCGGCGACAGCCATGGCGGCGGCTCTTCCGTCAACCTCTCCGAAAGTAACCGCTCATGAGCCTCTTCAAACGACCCGCCGCCCACTATGGGAAATCGCCCGAACCCGAAACACCCTATCAGCGCGCCGCGCAGGTCTGGGACGATCGCATCGGTTCGGCCCGCGTCCAGTCCAGGAACTGGCGCATCATGGCATTCGGCTCGCTGTTCCTGTCGGCCGGCTTCGCCGCCGCGCTGGTCTGGCAGTCGGCGCGCGGCACCGTCGTTCCCTGGGTGGTGCAGGTCGATCGACTCGGCCAGGCGCAGTCCGTTGCACCGGCGTCGGCCGACTACCGGCCGACCGATCCGCAGGTGGCTTGGCATCTTGCCCGCTTCATCGAGCAGGTCAGGAGCATCCCGGCCGATCCGATCATCGTGCGCCAGAACTGGCTGCGCGCCTATGACTGGACCACGGATCGCGGCGCCGGCGCGCTCAACGACTATGCCCGCACCAACGATCCTTTCACCAAGGTCGGCAAACAGCAGATCGCCGTCGAGGTTTCGAGCGTGATCCGTGCATCGGCGGATTCCTTCCGCGTGGCCTGGACCGAGAAGCGCTACGAAAATGGCCAGCTCGCGGGCACAGAGCGATGGACCGCCATCCTCACCATCGTCATCCAGACACCGCGCGACGCAGACCGGCTGCGCGCCAATCCGCTCGGCATCTACGTCAACGCCATCAACTGGTCGCGGGAGATGTCCCAATGAGCACGTCTCTGCGCATGTCCGGCTCTCCGGCTCTCCGTAAATCCGCTTTGGCGATGATGCTGCTCTCGGCAACGATGCTGGCGGGCTGCGCGACCTTCAAACCACCCACCATCAGTTACGACAGTGACGTGCCGCCGCTCCCAGCCGTGCCGGCACCAGTCACGGAACAGCCGCCGCGTCCGCTGCACACGCCTCCTGCCTGGACGGTCGCGCATGGTGGAACCGCCGCGAATACGCCGAGCGGCCGCGTGGAAAGCGCCAATGCTGCGGCGCGTGTCGAACCGCGACGCGAGGGCTATTATAACGCCATCCAGATCTATCCCTGGAGCGAAGGCGCGCTTTACCAAGTCTATGCCGCGCCCGGCCAGATCACCAACATCGCGCTCGAGCCGGGCGAAAGCCTGACCGGCGCAGGTCCAATCGCCGCCGGTGACACCGCCCGCTGGATCATCGGTGATACCGAAAGCGGTTCCGGCCTCTCGCGGCGCGTCCACATCCTCGTCAAACCGACGCGCCCCGACATCACCACGAACCTTGTCATCACGACCGACCGCCGCATCTACATGCTTGAGCTGAGGGCGGAGGCGAAACCCTATATGCCGGCCGTTGCCTGGGCTTATCCCGCACCACCGGCATCGCAACGCGGGACGGTCCCTGCGACGCCTATCCTTCCCGCTGCCGGCGCGCGTCACTACCGCTACGGCCTCACCGGCGACACGCCGCCCTGGCGGCCGGTCGCCGTCTATGACGACGGCAGGCGTGTGTATGTCGAATTTCCACGCGGCATCGCTCAAGGCGAGATGCCGCCGATCTTCGTCCTCGGCACCGACGGCGAGCCGCAGCTCGTCAACAGCCGCATCTACCAAAACATCCTGATCGTAGACCGCATCTTCGGAGCCGCCGA
This sequence comes from Croceicoccus naphthovorans, assembly GCF_001028705.1. Classification (NCBI taxonomy): domain Bacteria; kingdom Pseudomonadati; phylum Pseudomonadota; class Alphaproteobacteria; order Sphingomonadales; family Erythrobacteraceae; genus Croceicoccus; species Croceicoccus naphthovorans. The sequence continues at coordinate 2,157,083 of NZ_CP011770.1, forward strand.
ACTGCGCCTCGGCAGCGGCAAGCAACAGCAGACCGTCAGGATCGTGCGAACCGATGGGAAACCTGCATCATGAACGACACCGACCACGACAATGCCGAACCGCTGGACCAATCGACGCCCGTCGTCGATACGTCATCATCCATGCGTCTGCGGGCGGAACCTCCGCGTGTCACCCGGCTGTCCCGCAAAGTGCTCGCCGGCGTCGCCGCGGTTGCCCTCGTCGGTATCGGCGGCTCTCTCATCTACGCGCTCCAGACCCGCGATCCCGGCAAGAGCGCCGACGAACTCTATTCGACCGACAACCGCACCACGGCCGACGGCCTAGCCGGCCTGCCACGCGATTACACCGGCCCGGTCCTCGGCCCGGCGCTGCCTGGAGACCTCGGCCGCCCAATCGTCAGCGCGCAAAATCAGGGGCATCCTGTCGTGCCGCCCGCCATGGCGGCGCCGGGGCCTGATCCCGAGGAACAACGTCGCCTCGCCGAGTTGGAGGCCGCACGCACCAGCCGCGTGTTTTTCCAGGCCGGTCCGGCCGCAACGTCGGCGACCGCTGGCCCGAATGTCCCAGGATTTGCCGGCGTGGGAGCTGGCACACAACCTGGTGCCGAGACGGCTCAAGATCGACAACTCGCGTTCCTCAATGCTCCCGTCGACCGCCGCACCATTGCGGCCGACCGCATCATGGCGCCAGCATCGCCCTATGTTCTCCAGGCGGGCGCGGTCATCTCTGCCGCCCTCATCACCGGCATCCGCTCCGATCTGCCTGGACAAATCACCGCGCAGGTGACGGAGAACATCTACGATAGCCCGACCGGCCGCATCCTCGTCATCCCACAGGGCACGCGGATCATCGGCCAATACGACAATAGCGTCCAATACGGGCAGAGCCGCGTGCTTCTCGTCTGGAACAGGCTCATTCTCCCGAACGGCCGGTCCATTGTGCTCGAACGACAACCCGGAGCCGATACCCACGGCTATGCCGGTCTGGAAGACGGCGTCGATTACCATTGGTGGGATCTCGCCAAAGCGGCGGGGCTCTCGACGCTTCTGTCAGTCGGGTCCGAGCTTGCCATCGATGATCAGGACCGGCTCCTGCGCGCCATCCGCAATGGCGGTCAGGACACGATCAATGATGCTGGCCAGCAGATCGTTCGGCGCCAGCTCAACGTCGCGCCGACACTGACGATCCGGCCCGGCTTCCCTGTCCGCGTGATCGTCACCCGCGACCTCGTCCTCGAACCTTACGGAGGCTGACATGACGAAATTGAAGCTCGGCCCGATCACCGAGGAAAAGCCGGTGAAGGCGACGCTGGAACTGCCCGCTTCGCTTCACCGGGATCTCGCGGCATATGCCGAGTTGCTGGGAAGGCAGACCGGCCAGCCCGTGCGCGATCCCGTCCAGTTGATTGTACCGATGCTGGAGCGCTTCATCGCCACCGATCGCGGGTTCGCCAAGGCCCGGCGCGCGAAGCCTGCGGGCGATGTCAGTTCATAAATCCAAGCCCTGACGACGCGCCATCGTCTTCGCCATGCTGACAAAGCGCCTGAGCGCCGGATTGTCGTTCTTTGGCGACCACACGCCGTTGAAGGGAAGGACTTCGCCGATAATCGGCCGATAGCAGATGCCCGGCACATGGGCTGCTGTCGCCGCCTCGCTCATAACTGTAAGCCCGCTGCCGATCGCGACGAGCGTCAACAGATTGTCGCGCCCGACAAACTGCGCCTGAATCTTCGGGTGATGGCCGAGATCGGCGACCCGCTGGACCAGATAGTCATGGACTTCCTGGCCCGGCGGTACATCGCTGACGATGAAGGTCTCGTGCGCCAGATCATGCCACCTCACCTCCTCCTTCCGGGCAAGGGCGTGTGCTTCCGGCAGCACCACGAAAACACGTTCCGACCAGAGGTAGGTGGTCTCGCATCGGGGCCACTCCAATGTCCCCGTCAGAAAGGCGATGTCCAACCGGAACTGCCGGATCGCGGCGACATGCTCCGCGGGATTGCCATCGGCAACCTCGACATGCACGCCGGGATGCTCTGCGGCGAACGTCCGGAGAAGATCTTGCAGGAACCCCGAGGCCAGGGACGAGAAGATGCCCACACGCAATTGACCTTCCGTGCCGCGCCCCACCGCGTCCACGATCTCCGCGCCTTCATTGATGTATCGAAGAACCTTTTGGGCTTTCGACAAAAGGCGCTGTCCGGCAACGGTCAGGCATACACCGCCGCTGTGACGGTGAAACAGTGCCGAGCCGAGCCCGTCTTCCATGTCGCGTATCCGGCGGCTGATCGTGGACTCCTGGACGCCCAACGCTACGCCCGCCTTGCGGAAACTCCCATGCTCGGAAGCCGCCACGAAATACCGCAGATGTCGAAAATTCATACTCACACCTGGAAATCGTCCGGGGAGCCCCCTTATCCCGAATGCCTGACAAAGACGCTGCGAGGCTTGTCAAAGCGATTTCCCAGCGTGGCGACAAAGTTCGTCGGCGCTCCCCGGCCATACCAGAGAGCGCCGACCGGCTATCACTCTACGGATTTCGCCGGAGCAGATCTATCTCGCAACCAAGCTGCGCGCCGTTCGCTCGCCGACGGATCCGGGCGAGCCATCGCTGTTGTCGAAGCTGGTCGGAAAGCCGCTCGGCGAGGCGGATCACTGCTGGGACAGCGAAATTCTCGCACTTGCCGGTAAGGAGGCCGCCATGCTGAAGCGGGCCGGCCAGGCGGCGGCGCTGTCCGCGATTGGCAGGGCAATTTATGCGGCTCAGGTCGAGACACTCAAGGAAACACGCGACAAGCGACCACAGCCAAATTTGCACCGCGCCGCGCTGAAAGACGCAGTCGAGCAATGGGGAGGGATTGCCGCCCGGCTGGATATGGACCTGTTTCTCGCCGAAATCGGGCACCTCCCGCCTGCGGTTGAGGGCGTGTTGCAAGAAACTTCGGCCTGGGTTCGGGCAAATAGCAAGGATCCGATGCCGCTGCTCGACGTGTATGCGCGGGCGGAGGTCAGCAGGAAGGATGATCGCGCGCGTCTCGCCAGCAACCAGTTCGGCGTGGATCGGCGCATGGAATGGCAAGGCGAGCGCCATGGTCGCGCCGAGCCGCTCCATTATCGCTGGGGGAACGTGAAACGGCTCCTGCGTGATCTGGAAGCTGTCGCATGAGCGATCGGCAAGCTTGGCACGGCCAACCCTACCTCGACGAACTGCGGCCCGGGCGATTGGAGACGGTCAAGCTCGCGTTGTTCGCGACCTACTCGGTCGACCTGTCTGCGGTCGCTGCGGCGTTGCTCGCCCTGATCGGTCGTAACAATGACAAGGGCAGTGGAACGGCCGTCGATTTTGCCGAAGCGATCGACAGGCTGCGCGATCACGTCAAGATCATCATCCAGCGCGGGCGGATCGCGCGCCCGGTCGCTCTCCCCCGGATCGCGGGCATCCTCGATCAGTTCATCGTTGAGCGACCCCACGATGAATACGAGCGTAGCTGGCATCCGAAGATTGCTTTGGTTGCCTATAACTGCCCCAAAGGGGAAACCCGCTGGAAGCTCTGGATTGGCAGCCGGAACCTCACGCGATCACAGGATCTCGACGCCGGCGTTTTGCTGGACGGCAGCGAAAAGCGCGCGAAGGGGCGGGTTCGGCTCCCTGGCGTCGGTGCTCTCGGGAGCACTCTCGCACGCTGCGCATCGCGCGAGGATGCCGATGACATCTCGGAGCAACTGGAGGCGATCTGGTGGGATGCGCCGGACGGTTTTCGCCTACGCGGCCTCCTCAATGGGCTGGATGAAGGTGTTCCCTTGCCAGCGGAGCCGCCATCCCGGGCGGTCGATGGCATAACGATCATCAGCCCATTCCTGTCGCCCGACTTCCTGAAAAAGGCAGGCAACTGGGGGGCTGCGGGATCCAGAACGCTGATTTCGTCGATGCCGGCTCTTGCCGATATGGCCGGCCGGTCCAGGACCTCGCTGACCGGTTTCTCGAAGATCCTGGCCTATGCGGCGCCGGACGTGCTCGCTGACGAGTCCACGCTCGCTCTGCCCGGCACCGAACCTGTGGCCGAAGATGATGTGGAGCCGGCGCCCCTTGCTCTCCATGCGAAAATCTTCTGCTTCCACTCGGGTGAAAAGACCATCTTGAGGGTCGGGAGCGCCAATGCGACCGAAAGGGCATGGTCGGGACGCAACTCGGAAATCATGGTCGAACTCGAAGCGGGCGAGGCGTTCGCTTCCGGCCTGGCGTTCCTCGTCGGTAAGGCCACGCCCGTCACCATAGAGGAACTCGCCGCCACAGATATGCGCAGCACAAGTACGGCCGATGCTCTGGAAGAGTCACGCAAGGCGCTCATGGCCTCCTGGAACCCGCTTCTGCGCCGCGACGGAGAATGCTTCTCGATCGATGCGCAGGCGGTTCCTTCGCTTGCCTACCCGGACCATGTGCTGCACGCCGGATCTGCAAATGGCGACCTGCTGCCTTGGCTGCCCGATGCCGCCCGCCTCAATCTTGGGTCGATCCCCTTGTCACTTCAGTCTGCCTTCATTCAGGTGCGGATAAGCGGCCCAGACGGCAATTTGCGATGGATGCAGCGCGTCACCGTCGATCCGCCTCTCGAAGCGCAGCGGGATCTAGCCGCCCTGGCCAGCCACATGGGGCTCCGCGCATTCCATGACTGGATGCGGGCGATGCTTGGCGGCGACACGCTTCCGGTCGGTGGCGGTGCATGGGATGAAGATGTCGGATCGCGGGGCAACCGTCCCCAAGGCCTGGGTTATGACCGCCTTACATTGGAGGATATTCTCACGGCTTGGGCACGCGATCGCAAAGCCTTCGGCCGGGTCGATCGCCATTTTGCGCCCTATGTGGATGCGCTGCTCGCCCACGGCGAAAATCTGAGCGAAGCGGAGCGAGCTGACTTGAACGAACTCGCTCAGATCTGGGCCATCGCGCGCTCCCGGCTTGTCTCATGAGCGCAAGATCGAAACCCTTCCAGGCCGCAACGGTAAAGGCTGCAACTGCCGCTCTGTCGGGAGGCAACGCACTGCGCCGATTCCTTGTCGCGGACGAAGTCGGCCTCGGGAAGACCGTCGTCGCCCGAGATACGCTTGCGGCACTGGCGAGCAAAGCGCGCAAGTTCACGGTCTATTATATTACGAGCGGGCTCAAAGTCGCGGACCAGAATAAGGTCGAACTGCTGCGCTTCCTCGAGAAGGACGATGCCAAGGACGCACTCTCCATCATCGACCGCGTCGGTCTCATTCCGTTCGAGGAAAAGCGCAAGGGAAAGCTGCGGCTCTACGCCTTTACACCCACCACATCATTCTCCAGCTCGCAGCGCCTCTACGGCGGCAAGGCTGTCGAGCGCGCGTTCGTCAAGCTCCTGTTGGACGAACTATACCCCGGCCTGACCGCAGCCTTTCCTGAAGGCTATATCGAATATGGCGCAACGTCCGGCTGGCCATGGGCGTGCGAGGAAGCTCAGGGCAAGTTCGACAATGTCTCCGCCCTTTTCAAGGCGGCCTATGGCCGAGCGTTACGCGCGGAATTTGGCAAGCCGGCCCGCGAAAACATTCTGCACGCGATCGTGACCAGCAAACATGGTCAGAGCTTGGGCCGGATGCGGAAGGCGCTCGCTCAAGCCGCTCTGGATTCCGCCCCGCCCGATCTCGTAATTTTCGACGAGTTCCAATGCTATCGCGAACTGCTCAATGCAGGCGCCGATAATCCCCTGGCGCGGCAACTGCTGGCGGGAACAGATGGCGGGACGCCGCCGCCGATCCTCCTCCTGTCCGCCACGCCCTACCGTTTCTATGCCGAGCGCTGGGAAAGCGGCGCTGGGGCTGCCCCCCATGTCGAATTTTTCGAGATTATCGAGTTTCTGGGCGGGCCGGCTGTACGCGCCGAGGCCGAATCCCAATTTCGTCGTTTTGGCGATCTGTTGCATTTGATCGGCCACCTGCCTCCCGATGGCCGCACGGCGGCGATCGAAGAGGCGCAAGCGCTCAAGCACCATCTTGAGGCGCTTCTCACACCGCTCATGTCGCGGACCGAGCGTCCGGTTTCCGACCATGCCGGAGAGCCTGCGCCGCCGTCCGTAAGGATCGAGCCCCACGATCTCGACGTCTATCGCCATTTCACCGACCATGTGTCGCCCAAGCTCGCAGGCAGCGCGATCGCCTACTGGCTGTCAGTGCCACTCCCTGCGCAAGCGTTGGGGGACCGATACCAGATTTCTCGCGACATAGATTTTCCGGCCACGCGCAGCGTCCCCCGGCTCGGAGTCACCAATTGCTTCAAGCCGCCCAAAGAGGGTTGGGGAAGCGCCAAGCTCCGTGCCCTCAACGGCCTTGTGCCAACGGAGGCCCTTGCCCTGCCGTGGGTGTTGCCGTCGCTGACTTGGTGGACGCCTTCCGGCCCATGGGCAAAGGTGACGCAATCGCCCAAGATGCTGATCTTCAGCCGATTCAGGGCCACACCGCAAAGCCTGGCAGCCCTTGTCAGCCTTGAGGTCGAGCGCAAATGCGTGGCGAAAAGCAATCTTCCCTACGCTGCCGCGTGGAAGAAACGCCACCTGAACCCGAAGCCGAACCAAGGCCCGACGCTCGCCCTGTTTCACCCGAGCCCTTTCCTGATCCGCGCTGTCGATCCCCTAGATGTGAAGGGCAAGGCTGCGATCAAGCAGATCAGGGCCAGGGCGCGGCAGCAGATTATTCAGGCGCTGCCCCCGTCCATCGCGCCGGAGGCTCCGAATGCGCGAAGCAACCGACGACGCAAACCGGCGTGGGCGATCCTCGCGGCCATTGAGCGCGCGCAAAAGGCGCCGCTGGCTCGGGAGTTCGCGGCGGTCCAGAAGAACTGGGGTCGGGTCGCCCCGAAGGATGCAACACTTCAAACCTTGCTCAAGCAGCGCCAAGAGGCCGAGGCGATCACCTGGCTAAGCCGGTGGGAGCTGGACGCTCTGGTGGATATGGCTCTCGGCGCCCCTGGCGTCGTGACGGGCCGAGCACTCTATCGCCACCTTCCTGAGCTTTTCGATTACCAGGAGCAGCATTTCGCGCGCCTTGTGCGCTTCTGCTGGACGCGGCTGCGCACCTATCTGGATCGCCCCGTTTTCTGGTCGATCTTGCCCGGCGAGGACGCCACGCAGAAATATCAGAATGCGTGCGTTGATGGCTGCCTGGAAGCCGTCCTCGACGAACATTTCTGGCTGCGCAAATCCAAGGTCAATCCTGATGGACTGATCGAGGATCTGTCGGCGGCGCTTGCAGCGAACGTCGGCACTTTCGGGTTCAAGGGCGCGAAGAAAAAGGACAAGATCCGTATCCGCTGTCACGCTGCGGTGCCGTTTGGAGGCACCGAGACAGAGACTCATCGGCAGGATCATGATGTCAATGAACCGCCACCGGCGCGCTCTGAGGAAATCCGCAGCGCGTTCAATACGCCGTTCTGGCCCCATGTCCTGGCAACGACCTCTGTCGGACAGGAAGGTCTCGACTTCCATAGCTGGTGCGACCGGCTGGGCCACTGGGATCTTTGTTCCAGCCCGGTTGACCTGGAGCAACGCGAAGGTCGCGTCCAGCGCTTCGGCGGACTGACTGTCCGACAACCGCTCGCCCGAAAACTAGGCGAACAAGCGTTGGCGCAGGCACGCGGCCAAGCATCGTCGCCGTGGGACATCATCGCACGCGACGCCGACAAGGCGTTCGCGGACGACAAAACCGGCCTCAGCCCCTGGTGGGCGATGGAAGGTGCGGAACTGAAGCGACATTTGTTCGCGCTCCCCCAAAGTCGCGATATTGATCGATTCGCAAAGTTGAGGACGCAGAGGCTGCTCTATCGCCTCGCTTTGGGGCAGCCGGACCAGGAGGATCTTGTCGATCTCCTGACCCATCACGACGTGGAAACGACGCGGTCGCTGAAAGCATTGACCCTCGATCTTTCGGCATTCTCACGACAGAAACACCGCGATGAATAGCGGGCGTGCCGGCCGGCGCGTCCGGCACACCCGTCCTGTTCATGCGGGGCAACAAGCTACCCCTCATGCGGCTGGCTATATGTGGACCAGCCTAGTGGGCTTCATGCGGGTTCGCCGCCATTCCCACCACCATGCTTGATCCGCCCCACGGTGCGGCTTCTCCCATGGTCCCCGCGCTTATCGGGTCCGGGTCCCCATATCTGACTCAGGCGCCCGACGTTTCCGCGATCGGGCCGAGCCTGTCGATCTCGGCGATCTTCTGAAACTCGCTGAGATAGTCCTGTTGATGGGTCGCCAGCCAGCGAACCACGCGATTGTTCGCAAGGAGCTTGGCGACGTATCCACGCGCGACGGTCAAATGCAGATTGTCGATGCCGTAGGTTTCCTCGACCGACTTCACCTGGGTCTGGAGCGCCGCCAGCTCGCGCTCCATGCGGGCGATCTGCTGGCCCGAGGGCGTCGGCTTGCCGCCGCCTTTGCCCTTCTTGGTGGCGGCAAGCTGGTTTTCGGATGTCGCCGCGCGCAACGCACGGGCAAACATGACCGTGAAATTGTTCTGGCCGATCATCAGATCGGCGGCCTCGATCTGCCGCACGGCCGTCATCTGACGCAGAATGTCGAACACCTTCATCGAGCAAGGTGTGTCCTTCAGCATCTCGGCCGCCTCGGGGCTGATCCCTTCCAGGAGCCGGAAACGCCGCAGCACGGACTCGACCTGAAGGTTCAAGGCTGCCGCGATGTCGGTCGAGGACACGCCCCGGTCCATTGCCCGCACGATCATCCGATGCTCCTGGATCGGCGGTATGCGATTCACGCGCTTGTTGTAGGTGTAGGTGTCGTCGTCAGCCGCAAGCAGGCACTCGACCTCGGAGATGCCGAGTTCCTTCAGCGCCTCAAGCCGCAGATGACCATCGAGGAGAAACCAGGTTCCGGCATTCTTTTCGTCTGCCATGACGACGGGCGCTTCGATCAGGCCGATCGCTTTGATCGAACTCAGCACCTGCGAATAGGATCGGCTCTCCCTGGCGCCGGGCGGCAACGTCTTCAGCGGAACGATCGCCGCAATATCAATCGGCGCCGGATAAGGACCCCCTGTCGGCGTCCAATAGGGACCCCTCATTTGGGTTTGAGCTGGTCCGGCGCAGCAGAGCTGGTCAGGGTTGCGGCGCTGTGCCGGACCAGCGGGCGTGTTTGGCTAGATGCGGTTTTTAAAGCGCCAGCTGTCGTTGCCGGTTTCGACGATATCGCAGTGATGGGTGAGCCGGTCGAGCAGCGCGGTGGTCATCTTGGCGTCGCCGAAGACGGACGGCCATTCCCCGAAGGTCAGGTTGGTGGTGACGATGACCGAGGTCTGCTCATAGAGGCGGCTGATCAGGTGGAACAGCAGTTGGCCTCCGGACTGAGCAAAGGGCAGATAGCCCAGTTCATCGAGCACGACGACGTCCTTGCGGCCCATATACTCAGCCAATCCCGCAAGGACAGCGAGATAGACAATCCACGACCGCAGGTTCCTCAGTGCTGCGACGGCTTGTCCATCTCGATCCCAAGTTTGTCGATGCCAGCCGGGTCCTGCATGTCGGGTGGCGGATCCTATATCAGGAAAGCGCCGCAGACCATTTCGTGTGCCCCTGTGTTGCTCCGGCCATTTCATGGCGCATGCGCCATGAAACGCGGCACGATGTGCGAGCCCAACTCTTCGACCACCTCAGGGGCCGGGCGGCGGCCATATTTGAGGTTGAGGATGACGTGATCGACGCCGATCGCTTCCAGGGTTTCCAAAAGCGTCAGCAGATGATCCCGCCCCAGCCTGAAGCCCAGATGGATCGGCGACGGCGGCGTGGCCGGATGCGCGTCGAGATCGATATAGAGCGACTGGAGGAACGGCTTGTAGGTCTCACCCGCCTGTTCCCTGACCGCCGCCCGCCAGCTTTCCACGAACAGCTGCTGCGCCTGGGGCGGCCGGGGATAGGTCATCCATCCGCTGCTCTCCCGCGCGATCCATTCCATCGACTGACGGCTGTTGCCCGTCACGAAGAACGGGAGCTCATTCGTGGTGGGTTTGGGGATCAGGTCGGCGCCCGCCAGCAGCCCGCGGCTCCATTGCAGCGGCTCGAAGCTGGTGCGCTGGGCGCGGCGGATGATGTCCAGATTTTCGCGGAAAACATCGCCTCGCTGGTCGGGGTCCACGCCGAATGCCGGGAACTCGACCGGACGGTCGCCGGTGGCGACACCCAGGAGCAAGCGGCCACCGCTCAACTGGTCCACGCTGGCCGCAGCCTTGGCCGTATGGAGCGGATGGCGCAGCGGGATCGCGATCGACGCGGTGCCGAGAGCGATTGTCGATGTGCGGGCGGCGATGAAGCCCAGATAGACCCACGGGTCGAAGACCTGCCCCGTGTCGCCGAAACTCGGATCGCGCAGCGGCACGTCGCGGAACCAGAGCGTCGAGAAGCCAAGCTCCTCGGCGCGATGGGCTAGTTCCGCCTAGTGTAGCATGGTCGGCATATCGCCCTGGAAGGCCTCGATGGGGAAGAACAGCCCCAGGGTCAGATGGCCCGCCTTGAAGGTATGACGAAAACTTCGATGCTGCTGATAAGGGATCGTGCTGGGCTGATACATCGTGAGGTTTCCTTGCTTTCGGTTGCGGATTCCGACGATCGCGCGCATGTATTCCGATCTGATGCCGCGCGGCGTTCCGACCTGATCGCGCGCAGGTGGATCATCTGATCGTTGGGTGAAGATGTCATTCCTGTTTGCAGTTGGTCAAGCGGCTTGGGCGGCGAGGTTCCGGCGCATGGATTCGCCGGCGAGTTCGAGGCGATGAGCGTTGTGAACGAGGCGGTCCAAGATGGCGTCGGCGTAGGTCGGATCTCCGATCAGATCGAACCAGCGGGCCACAGGAAGTTGGCTGGTCACGAGAGTTGAGCGGCGGCCGTAGCGATCCTCAAGGATCTCGAGGAGGTGGTGGCGGGCATTTCCGTCAAGCGGTTCAAGCCCCCAGTCGTCCAAGATCAGCAGATCGACCCTGCCAAGGCTCTTCATGCGCGCGGCGATGCGCCCGTCTCCTTTGGCCAGCGACAGATCATCGATTAACCGAGGCAGGCGTGTGTAGAGGACCGAGCGATTGTCGCGGCAGGCCTTGTGGCCTATCGCACAGGCAAGCCAGCTCTTGCCGACCCCTGCTGGCCCGATGATGGCCAGGTTCTCGTGGGCGGCGATCCAGTTGCCCTTGAGCAGCATTTCGAACAGCCGGCGGTCGAGCCCGCGCACGCTGCGATAATCAACGTCTTCAGGTACGGCATGGTGCCGCAGCTTTGCGTGACGCAGCCGAAGTGCAAGACGCCGATCGTTGCGCCAGGTTGCTTCATGATCGAGTAGCAGGGCCAGCCACTCGGCATGGCCGAGGCCTGCGGCGTCACCATTGCCATCCAGTTCGGCAAAGGCATGGGCCATCCCGGTCAGCCCCAGCTGGTTCAGTTGATCAAGGGTTGGGTGTTTGAGCATCGTCGTTCCTCTCAGTGGTAATATTGGGAGCCCCGGATATTGTCGTGCAGGATCGGCTCGCGTTCCGGGGCTTTGGACACGGGCACCTTGTCGAGCCCCTTTTCGAGGATCGATTTGACGGACGGGTAATTGCGTGCCTGGATCTCCAGCGCGCGCATCGCAGCAGCCTCAAGCCGATCGGCACCGAAGCGTTTCGCAAGGCCGATAATACCAAGGCACGAGCGGTAGCCCTGCTCGGGATGTGGCCGGTCCATGATGATGCGCTCGACCAGCAGCGACAACATCGGCCCGATCCGGGCAGCCTCTTCTCGGATTTTGGCTGGGGTCCATTCCAGATAGCGCCGATGGCTGGACGGCATATGTTCGGGCACCGTGGTATGCCGTCCATTGCCGCTGCCACGCATGTGAACCGCGATGCGCTCGCCGCCGAGGAAGATCTCGACGGTGCGCGCGGTGAAGCGGGCCTCGACCTCACGGCGGGCGAAGCGATGCGGCACCGAGTAATGGTGATGATCGAGGGCGATATGGTAATCGAGCCCGACACGGCATCGCTTCCACTCCGCATGGACCCAAGGCTCGGCGGGCAGCGGCTTGAGATTGGGCGCGTCGACTTCCTCAAACAACTGGCGGCGGGTGCGACCAAACTGGCGAAGAACCCGCATCTCATTGAGATCAGTGAGGCACTCGGCGATAGCGGCGTTGAGCTCAGCCAGGCTGTAGAAGACACGGTTGCGCAGTCGGCCTAGCACCCAGCGTTCGACGATGCCGACGCAGGCTTCAACCTTCGCCTTATCGCGCGGCCTCCGGGGCCGCGCCGGCAACACGGCCGTCCCGTAATGACGGGCCATGTCATTGTAGCTGCGGTTCAGCATCGGATCAAAGTGGCAGGCCTTGATCACCGCCACCTTCGCGTTGTCGGGCACCAGCAACTGAGTGACACCGCCAAAGAAGGCGAAGGCGGCATTATGCCCCTCGATCCAGTCGGCAAACTGTTCCGTCCAGGTCGCACAAGCGAATGACAGGCTTGAGCCGCCCAGCACCGCGACGAACAGATGGGCGTCGCGGATCTCGCCGGTTCGGCGGTCGATCACGACGGGCACTGTGTCGCCGGCGTAATCGACGAACAGCTTCTCGCCGCCGGCATGGCTCTGACGCATCACCAGTGACAGCCGCCCCTCCCAGCGCCGGAATAGGTCACACCAACGGCTGTAGCGATATCCGTCAGGTTGAGCGGCGATATACTCTTCCCACAAGACCTGCAGCGTCACGTGTTTGCGCTTTAACTCGCGCGCGACCGTCGACCAGTCCGGTTCCGGCTGCTTGCGACGTCCGGGCTTCACGCCCGGAATACCGTACAGCTTGGCCTCCAACTCCGTATCGGTCATGCTATCGGGAACCGGCCACGCAAGACCTGCCAGCCTCAACCGCCTGATCGTGTCCCTAACCGTCGTTGGACCCACGCCAGTGCGCTCGCCAACAACTCTTGTGGAAAGCCCGGCATCCAGGCTCAAATGCAATATCTCGCGCACTTGGCGCATCGAAACCCTCCTCGTCGGCATCCATCCCTCCGGTCGCTATTCGACCGCAGAAATGACCCAACGATCAGGTTCTCCACATCTCAAACTGCGCGCGATCACCTCGGAATGCTGCGCGCACAATTCGCGGAACACTGCGCGCCATTAAATCGGAAGCCCGCGCGCCATCAAATCGGAATGGTGCGCGCGATCACCTCGGAATCCGCAACCTTGACCGTCACCGTCGTGCCGTTGATCAGAACCACGTCGTGGCTCCAGTCGAACTGATAGGCCTCCCCTGGCGCAAAGCTCAGCGGCACGAAGGCTGCAGCCGACGATGAGACCCGGTCCCGGCGCCAACCATGCGCATAGCGACGAACCCCATCATAGCCCCCGTCATAACCCAGGCTGCGCAGTTCTTCGAACACCCGGATCAGCGTTAGCCGCTCGCGCGCGGCCTTGGTCTGATTGCTGGCAAGGATCCGATCCAGCTCATCCTTGTAAGGCCCGATCTTGGGCATCGGCTGGACGGTCCGCTCATACTCGAACGCCGTCTCGCCAGACCGCAGCACCTTCCGCACCACCTTGCGCGAGATTTTGAGTTCCCGGCAGATCGCCTTGATCGGCTTGCCTTGAACAAAATGCGCCCGCCGTATCCTGGCAATCGTCTCCACTATCAACATCCCAAAACCGGCTCCCCGACAACTTCGGTGAGCACTGTGAACCCCAGCGTCTAAGGGGTCCCTTTTGGAAGCCGATTACCCCGAAAACGGGGGCCTTATTCCACGCCTAATGACAGATTAAGCAGCTCATGCGCCAGACGGACGCAAGCGAGCGAACCGTCAAGCACTGGCTCTCAGGCCAGCACGGGCCAGACAGCGTCTATTTCCTGCGGCTGGTGGTCTCGTCCCCAGTCATCAGGGCCTTCGTTCTCGGCCTGATTGATGGGCCGGCAGCCATCCCGCTGACCGGGCCAGTGGATCGCATTTCCCTGGTCAGAGCGCGCGAAGCCTATGCTGCCGGGGAAGCCGCAGGGGGACGATCGGCAACGGGCGCGCGGAAAAATGTCCCTGAACGTGTCCCTGAACGCGACCCTATAAATGTCCCTGATCGGGCCGAACTCAACGAGCGGCAGCACTGGTTTCTCGACCGAGTCGCGGCAGGTCGAAGTGACGCACGGGATATTGTGGCAATGTGGGCGGTTAGTCTGAAAACCGCGCGTCGGGACATCGCCGCGCTCAAGGTGGCTGGTCTCATATGCTACGTCGGCTCACGCCGGAAGGGCCGGTATCGACGATCAGCCAAATGAACCGATTGGAGGTCTGGCTGGGCGCGGCGAGGGCCGCGCCTTATCCGATATGCACGCCAGAGCGCGATACCGTTCTACGCCCCTCAATCCGAGCTTTCTTTCAACGTCGTCTATCGACTTCTATCCGTTGAACCCAATGGCTGACGGAGTCCTCTGATGAAATCACACGAACCTCCCGCCGTGACACGGACCATCCGGCGCCATGAGCTTCGGCAAATCGTCCCGTTGGCCGACACGACCATCTACGACATGGAGCAGCGCGGTGAATTTCCGCAGCGCTTCTATCTTACGTCTCGCTGCGTGGTCTGGGACCTCGCCGAAGTCGAAGCCTAGCTCGAGGAGCGCCGCCGCGCCTCGCGCGCGAAAACCGTGAAACGCGCACCCATGCCCGATGTCCAGCTTCGCAAGACCCGCCCCATCAAACATCCGGCTCGGGCGTAAGCAGGTCCATTGTCGGCGGATAAAGGGTCGGCGTGTATTTCTCCCCCACGACCCAAGCGTCCACGATGTTGGACCATTCCTGGATCATGTGCCGGCGCTGATGCTCATATTCCGCCTTGTTGTAGATGCCCCGTGAGGATCGGCCATCCTCGTGCGCCAAGCACTTCTCGATCCAGTCGCTGTTGAAGCCCAGTTCGTTCAGCAGAGTCGAGCCGGTGCGTCGGAGATCGTGAACCGTAAAGGACTCCAGCGGCATTCCTTCCTTCTTGGCCCGCACCACCACCGCCATCGTGACCCGATTGAACGTGGCCCGCGACATCGGCGCGTCAGCGTCGTAGCGCGACGGCAGGACGTATTTCGAGTTACCGGCGCAGGTCTTGAGAGCGATGAAGATGTCGAGCATTTGCTGCGATAGATAGACGTTGTGAGCCTTCGAGCGCTTCATTCGCTCCTTGGGGATCGACCAGACGGCGTTCTCAAAATCGACCTCTTCCCAGACTGCATCCTGCAATTCGCTCTTTCGCACCATCGAGAGCAGAATCAGCTTTATCCCGAGACGGATCGTCGGCAGCGTCGGGACATGCTCAAGCTGTCCGAGCATGATGCGGATCTCCGCGGGAGATAGCGACCTGTCCTTCGGCACGAAGGTCGCGATCGACGATGGGCCAACCTCGTCGGCCGGGTTGGCGACCTTCTCCCCGTGCAGGATGGCGAAGGCGAAAACCAACTTCACAATGTCTCTGACATGGACCGCTGTTGCCGGCGCCCCGCGTTCCTTTACCTTCGCGCACAACCCGCGCAGATCCTCCGGCAGGATCTCGGTTAGCAGTCGATTGCGAAACGCCGGGAGGATGTCGCGCTCGAAGATCGACCGCCGCATCGCGCGTGTACTGTCCGCCATCCTCGCTTCCTGAAGCCAGCGCTCACCGAACTGGCCGAAGCTCTTGGCTTCCTTGATCCTCCGCTTCTCGCGCTGCTTTTCCTGCGCCGGCGAGCGACCCTCGGAAATCGCGCGCTTGGCATCAATCAGCTTCTCACGCGCCCGGGCCAGAGACAGACCCGCCGGGCCATAACGACCCAACGTCAAGGTTTCCCGACGGCCGTTGAGCCGGTAGTCCAAGCGGAACACGATTGAACCCGAAGGTTGGACCACGACGTACATACCGTCACGATCCACAATCTTGTATAATTTATCTTTTGGTTTCAGTGCCTTGATGGCGGTGTCGGTCAACATCTGCACCCTCCAGATCGGTCAAAAAATGCAGGAGAGCACCCAATTATACCGTCAGGCCAAAACTGGGCCGCCTGACATAGCTTTTATTCAGCATTTACAAGTGTTTATGCCAAAAAATATACCGTCAGAAGCTCTCTTGCCCCTGACGGTATATGCGTTTTTCGGTTGAGACAAGACGCGCCATACCGCCAGCCATACCGTCAAACGGGAGGCTAACCCGGCGATAGATGCCGAAAGTCTCAGAGAGATTTTTTCAGCATTTTCATTGTCTTATGTCGTATTGCAGCGTGAGTTTGGATACGCCCGGATGGGCAAAAATTATTCCCACTCGATCGTCCCCGGAGGTTTCGACGTATAGTCGTAAACCACCCGGTTGATCCCCTTCACCTCGTTCACGATCCGCGTGGCGCATTGGCTCAGGAACTGGCTGTCGAAGGGATAGACATCCGCCGTCATGCCGTCGGTGCTGGTCACCGCGCGCAGGGCGCAGACGCTGTCGTACGTGCGCCCATCGCCCATTACGCCGACGGTGCGGACGGGAAGCAGCACGGCAAAGGCCTGCCAAATCGCGTCGTAAAGGCCCGCGTTCCGGATCTCCTCAAGGTAGATCATGTCGGCCTTGCGCAGGATGTCGCACTTTTCCTTGGTGACTTCGCCAGGGATGCGGATGGCAAGGCCCGGTCCGGGGAACGGGTGGCGACCGACGAAAATCTCTGGCAGGCCGAGTTCGCGGCCCAGTTCGCGGACCTCGTCCTTAAACAGCTCGCGCAGCGGCTCGACCAGCTTCATGTTCATGCGTTCCGGCAGGCCGCCGACATTGTGGTGGCTCTTGATCGTAACGCTCGGCCCGCCGGTGAAGGAAACGCTCTCGATCACGTCGGGATAGAGCGTGCCCTGCGCAAGGAAGTCGGCGCCGCCGATCTTCTTCGCCTCTGCCTCGAACAGGTCGATGAAGGCCGCACCGATGAACTTGCGCTTTTTCTCCGGATCGGTCTGTCCGGCCAGTCCGCCAAGGAACATCTCTTCGGCATCCACGTGGACCAGCGGGATGTTGTAGTGGTCGCGGAACAGGGTCACGACCTGCTCCGCCTCGTTCATGCGCATCAATCCGTGATCGACGAAGACGCAAGTCAGCTGGTCGCCGATGGCTTCGTGGATCAGGACGGCGGCAACCGCGCTGTCGACGCCGCCGGAAAGACCGCAAATAACCTTGCCGTCACCGACCTGTTCGCGGATTTCGGCGATCTTGGTGTCGCGGAACTGGGCCATCGTCCAGTCGCCCGCGCAGCCGCAGACGTGGCGCACGAAGTTGGCGATCAGCTTGCCGCCGTCGGGCGTGTGGACAACCTCGGGGTGGAACTGCGTGCCGTAATACTTGCGCGTCTCGTCGGCGATCACTGCGAAGGGCGCACCGTCGCTGGTGGCCACGATTTCAAAGCCGGGGGCGAACTTGGTCACCTTGTCGCCGTGGCTCATCCAGACCTGATGTCGCTCGCCCTCGGCCCATAGGCCGTCAAACAGGGCGCAGTCTTTGGTCACGGTCAGGAACGCGCGACCGAACTCGCCACCCTCTCCCGTCTCGTGCCCAGGCCGGACCTCTCCGCCCAGCTGCTTCGACATGACCTGCTGGCCATAGCAGATGCCAAGGATCGGCAGGCCGCTGTCGAACAGGCACTGCGGGGCGCGCGGGGATCCGTCGTCGGGCACGCTGGCGGGCGAACCGGACAGGATGATCCCCTGCGGTTTCATCCTCTTGAACGCCTCTTCCGCCATCGTGAATGGGGCGATTTCGGAATAGACCCCCGCTTCGCGCACGCGGCGGGCGATCAGCTGGGTGACCTGGCTGCCGAAATCGACGATCAGGATGGAGTCGTGGTTGAGCGCGTCTGTCATGGCCGCGCGATAGAAAGCACCCGCGATTCTGTCCAGCGCCGGGGGCCGAACCTGCAAAACGCAGCAGTAACTTGCAAAATTTGCAAGCAATAATGTTGCTTTCGCACTTGCAGCATATGCTGGCCGCGCCTAGCTGAGCCCCTGTGATCCGGGCCGGAAGAGGAGCCGGGCCGAATCGCGATCCGAAAAGCAAAACAACCGAGACCGGATGCCCTGTTCGTGCGAACGAAACAGGAGGAAAGAATGACGACCAATCTGACCAGCCACGTCATCGGCGCAATCGCTGCGCTGGCTTTCAGCGGCATCGCTTTCACCGCGACGCTGATCGCCTGACAGGCACCACGATCCGCCCCGCCCATGATGGGCGGGGTCGATCGACCCAGACCTGATTCTCGGGGCTTAACCGCCGCCTACTTCCGACAGGATTAGCGCCAGCAAGACGCCCAGCGCGGTGGCAATGCCAACGGTATGCGCGTCTTCCTTGAACGCCTTGGGAAACACTTCAGTACCCAGGCTGGCAACAACCGCGCCCGCCGCAACGCAGCGGACGAAGCCCAGCACATGTTCGCTGACCCCGTTGAATGCCAGATTGCCAACGATGGCCGCCATCGACAGCAGAGCCGCCGTCGCCGTCCATAGCCATACGACTTTGGCCTTCGACCAGCCCTGATTTTCACGCATCGAACGCGCGCCGCTCGCCGCCTCGGGCAGGTTCGACAGCAGGATCGATGCCGCCAGCGCAGCCACTTCCTTTGGCCCCGCCGCGATCAGCGCAACGCCCAGTGCAAGGTTTTCCGGCACGCCGTCGGTGGTGACCGCCGCCAGCAATCCGCCGCCGCTGTCGCTGCCCCATTTTTCGTCAATCCAGTAATCGATCACGGTGAACAGGACCGCCCCGGTCGATACGCCCAGCACGACGATCAGCAGCGAGCTTTTCTCCAGCGTCGGCTCAATCAGTTCGGTAACCAGCGAGAGCAACAAGGCCCCGCCCGCCAGCGCGACGATGAACCCTTCGGTGCGGGGGCGCAGCTTGCCGTAAACCCCGATCAACGCGCCGATGATCAGCGCACCCGACACGATGGCGACAACGGCAAGAGTTAGGCCCATGCCGGCCAAACCCGCCAGAGGCAGCCCCCGTTCCCGCTCCTCAGTCGGTGTAGGCGCGGATCAGATCGTACAGGAACGCCCTCCCCTGCTTCAGCGCATCGACGCGGATACGCTCGTTCAGTCCATGCACGCCGCTCGGTTCGCCGGTGCTCCACGGACCTGGCGTGCCATAGGCGGGAATGCCTGCGGCGGTCAGGAAGGTGCTGTCGGTATAGCCGTTCGACATCGTCACGCCAAAACTGGCCCACGGAAAGTGTTCGCCAACCATCTCTTTCATCGGTTCGATCACATCGTCCGAAAGCGGCGGCGGCGGGGGTGCCGGGCGGATCGGGTCGAGCGTTTTTACCGAGACCCGTTCATCGCCGATGGCGGTGACCAGTGCCTTGCGGATTTCCTCGATAGGATGGCCGGGAAAAATGCGGCAATTCACGTTGGCCGTCGCCCGCTGGGGCAGCGCGTTGCGCGCGTGTCCGGCCTCCAGCATGGTGGCAACGCAAGTCGTGCGCGTGTTGCTGCGCAGATTGGCATCGGCGGACACCACCGCATCGGCATCGGCGTCGCCAGGGTCCGCCAGCAGGGCGGAAATCGCTGCGCCCAGCTCGCCCTTCTCACTCTCGGCACGCTGCTGCAGCGAGGCGCGGGTCACGTCGCTGAACTCCACCGGGAAATCATAGGCCTCAATCGCCTTCAGCGCCGAAGCGAGTTCGTAGATTGCATTGTCGGGACGCGGGGCGGAGCTGTGTCCACCCGCATTGCGCACTTCCAGTTCGTAGTTGGCAAATATCTTCTCACCCACCTGCACCCGCTGGGTCAAAACCAGCCCGTCGTCGGTCGCAAAGCCGCCACCCCCCTCGTTGAGCGCGAAGTCGGCATCGATCAGGTCGCGCCGATTGGCGGCCAGCCATTCGGCCCCGTTGTAGGCGCCGTTGGTTTCCTCACCGCAAGTCAGCGCCACTTTCACCGTACGGCCCGGCGTGTGGCGGTCTCGAGCAAAGCGCGCCAGCGTATCGGTCCACACGGCCGCCAGCGATTTCGCATCCGCCGCGCCGCGCGCATAGAACCAGCCGTCCTCTTCGATCAGCGTGAACGGATCGCGCTCCCAATCCTCGGGCTTGGCCTCCACCACATCCAGGTGCGCCAGTAGCAGGATCGCGCCTCCATCCGGGTCGCTGCCGGGATAGACCGCGACAAGGCTGCCTTCCTCCGGATGTTCGGGCACGGTGATCAGGTGCAGGTTTTCCCGCGCCATGCCCGCTTCTGCCAGATGGTTCGCCGCCAGCTTCGCCGCCTTGGTGCAACTGCCGTTCGACAGCGTCGTGTCAGTCTCGACCAGCGCTTGGTACAGCTCACGAAAGCTGCTCCACCCGTCATCGTCGGCAGCCAAGGCCGGGGTCGCGCCAAGCGCAGTCGCGGCCATCAGAAGGGGGGCTAGAACGGGCATGCGAACCATCGACGACTTCTCCTTTGGCGCGCCCTATCAAAGCAGCATCAGACTGTGGATGGAAGGGGGCGCAAAGGCTTTCGATTTCTGCCGCTCGTGCCTATATGATGGGTATGGACGAAAACACGGAAAAGCAGCCCAACGCCAACGCCTATGGCGCGGAATCGATCAAGGTGCTGAAGGGCCTCGACGCGGTCCGCAAGCGGCCCGGCATGTACATTGGCGATACCGACGACGGTTCGGGTCTGCATCACATGGTGTTCGAAGTTTCCGACAACGCGATCGACGAGGCGCTGGCCGGCCATTGCGACCGCGTGCTGATCGAACTGCACCCCGACAACTCGGTATCGGTGGACGATAACGGCCGCGGCATCCCGACCGACATCCACAAGGAAGAAGGCGTTTCGGCGGCAGAGGTCATCATGACTCAGCTGCACGCGGGCGGCAAGTTTGAGAATACGTCCGACGACAATGCCTACAAGGTGTCGGGCGGGTTGCACGGCGTGGGCGTCTCGGTCGTCAACGCGCTGTCCGAATGGCTGGAACTGACGATCTGGCGCGACGGCAAGGAACACTGGATGCGGTTTGAGCATGGCAATGCCGTCTCGCCGCTTGAAATCAAGGGCGACGCGCCGCTGAACGAGGATGGCAAGCCGCGCAAGGGCACCCGCGTACGCTTTTCGGCCAGCGACCAGACCTTCAAGAACGTCACCGAATACGATTTCGACAAGCTGGAGCACCGCTATCGCGAGCTGGCGTTCCTGAATTCGGGCGTGCGCATCATTCTGCGCGATCTGCGCCACGAAGAACCGCTGGAGCATGACCTGTTCTACGAAGGCGGCATCGGCGCTTTCGTGAAATACCTCGACCGCAACAAGCAACCGATGATCCCCGACCCTATCGCAATCAGCGCGGAAAAGGACGGCATCGGGATCGAGGTCGCCCTGGAGTGGAACGATTCCTACTACGAGAATGTCCTGTGCTTCACGAACAACATCCCGCAGCGTGATGGCGGTACGCACCTTGCCGCGTTCCGTGCGGCTTTGACCCGTACGCTGAACGGGTATGCCGACCGGTCGGGCCTGATGAAAAAGGAAAAGGTCTCGCTGTCGGGCGAGGATATGCGCGAGGGGCTGACCGCCATCGTTTCGGTAAAGCTGCCCGATCCCAAATTCGGGTCGCAGACCAAGGACAAACTGGTTTCGTCCGAGGTTCGCCAACCGCTCGAAAGCCTGATGAGCGATAAAATGAGCGAATGGCTGGAGGAAAACCCCAACCACGCCAAGGCGATCATCCAGAAGGTCGTCGACGCCGCCGCCGCACGCGAAGCCGCCCGCCGCGCCCGCGAGATGAGCCGCAAGGGCGCGATGAGCGTCGCTTCGCTCCCCGGCAAGCTGGCCGATTGCCAGGAACGCGATCCGGCCAAGTGCGAAATCTTCCTGGTCGAGGGCGATTCCGCAGGCGGCAGCGCCAAGCAGGGCCGCGACCGCAAGACGCAGGCGATCCTGCCGCTGAAGGGCAAAATCCTGAACGTGGAACGCGCCCGGTTCGACCGGATCATCGGATCGAAGGAAGTCGGCACGCTGATCCAGGCGATGGGCACCGGTTTGCGCGACGAGTTCAACCTTGAAAAGCTGCGCTATCACAAGATCGTCATCATGACCGACGCCGATGTCGACGGCGCGCATATCCGCACCCTGCTCTTGACGTTCTTCCACCGCCAGATGCCCGAGATCATCAAGGCCGGGCATCTCTATATCGCGCAGCCGCCGCTTTATAAGGTCAGCAAGGGCCGGTCCGAGGTTTACCTGAAGGACAACGACGCGCTTGACCGTTACCTGATCGAGGGTGGGCTTTCGAACAAGGTGCTGGAAACCCGCGAAGGCGCGCGCAGCGGCGACGATCTGGCCGCGCTGGTCGAACAGGCCCGCCGCTTCAAGTCGACACTGGCCTTTGCGCCGGGGCGCTACAATTCCTCGATTGTCGAAGCGCTGGCGCTGGCCGGTGCGCTCGACCCTGCGCTGACTCCCGCCGCGCGGGACGAGGCGCTGGCCCGCACCGCGGCGACGATGCAGGTCGAAGACCCGGAAGCCAAATGGACGGCCAAGGCCACCGACGAAGGCTATGCCATCGAGCGGCTGTGGCGCGGCGTGACCGATCACTTCGCCATCGACGCCAAATTTCTCGACAGTGCAGAGGCGCGCAAGTTGCACCGCGTGGCCGCCGAACAAGCCGATGCCTATATCGGCGGTGCGCGCCTGATCCGCGGTTCCGCGATCGAGGACGACGGCGAGGACGCCGCCCCCGCGAAGACCGAGGGACACATCACCCGCCCGACGCAGCTGTTGGAAAAAGTGCTGGCCGCCGGGCGCAAGGGCCTGTCCATTTCCCGCTACAAGGGCCTAGGCGAGATGAACGCGGAGCAGCTTTGGGAAACCACGCTGGACCCGGACAACCGCGCCTTGTTGCAGGTAAAGGTCGAAGACGCGGATGTGACCGACGAAATCTTCACCCGCCTGATGGGCGACATCGTCGAACCGCGCCGCGACTTCATTCAGGAAAACGCGCTGAACGTCGTCAACCTCGACGTCTGATCCGATGGGTCCCAGGGGGAGTTTCTCGGAACCGCCCCGTCCCGCACCGGTTCGCAGATGGTACACCTGTAAAGGAGCATCTGCATGACGACGAATACCGCAACGGCCCGCTACGAGGGTCTTGGCAAGGACGGCAAGGGCCATGTCGCAACCGTATCGGGCGCGCTTGATGCGCCCTATGGTTTCAACACCCGTTTCGAGGACGCGCCCGGCACCAACCCGGAAGAAATGATCGCCGCCGCCCACGCATCCTGCTTTACGATGGCAACCAGCTTTGGACTTGCCAAGGCTGGCTATACGGACGGACAGCTCGACACCGAATGCACGGTCACGCTGGAAAAGGACGGTGACGGGTTCAAGGTGAGCAAGTCGGCGCTAACACTTACCGCAAAGGTTGCAGGTATCGGGCAGGAAGAGTTCGAAAAAATCACCGACGAAACGAAGGCGGGATGCCCGATCTCGAAGCTGCTCAACTGCGAAATCACGCTGGATCGGACGCTCGAAGCTTGAACGACACGCCGCGCATCCTGTTCGTCTGCCTCGGCAACATCTGCCGCTCTCCGCTGGCCGAAGCGGCGTTGCGGGCCGAGGCAGATCGGGCTGGACTTACAATAGCGGTCGACAGCGCGGGCACGGGCGCTTGGCACGTCGGCAACCCGCCGGACCCGCGCGCTATTTCGGAAGCGGCGCGCAATGGCATGGACATCGCGCACTATCGCGCACGGCAGGTTGGCCGGAACGACTTCACTGCCTTCACCCATATCTACGCGCTGGATGCCGACAATCTGGCCAACTTGCGCAGGATGCGGCCATCCGATGGCACCGCCGCTCTCGCCCTTTTGCTCGACGAAGTGCCGGGCCGCACGGGAGAGGCGGTGGCCGACCCCTATTATGGCGACGACAGCGGCTTTGCGGTGACATGGGCCGACGTCAGCGCCGCCGCCCGCGCGATCGTCGCGCGGTTGCGCTAAACGTCCTCCACCCAGCCTTTTCGCAACTGCCGTCCAGCCAGCCCCATGAACAGCGCGGCCAGCCCGTATAGGGCCAGCGCGAACAGCATCGACCAGCGAAGCGCCTCATCGCCGTAAACCGGCTTCAAGGCATCGGACAGTGCGCCCAAGGCATAGATGCCGCCGCCAAGCCCGATCAGGTTGTTGATCAGCAGGAACAGTGACGAAGCCGTCGCCCGCTCTGCCGGGGCGACAAGGTGCTGGACCGCCGACAGCACCGGGCCCAGCCAGATGTAGGCGAAGGCCTGCGGGATCAGGAACAGCACGAAAGCCAGAGCGACGCTGCCCGATACGATACCGCCCGCATAGAACGGGATCGCACAGAGATAGGCCAGCGTCGGCAGCCACGCATACCAAGCGCGGTCCCTGCGCCCAAGCTTGTCGCCCAGCCAGCCGCCCAGCAACACCCCCGCGACTCCGCCGATCAGCAGCACCCCGCCAAAGAATTGCGAGGTCTGCACAAGGTCCAGCCCGAAACTGCGCTGAAGCAAGCTGGGCAACCAGAACGCGACGCCATAACCCAGCATTGAACCCGATGCCGCCCCGAACGAGAGCAGCCAGAACGCAGGCTTGCGCGCCAGCAGTCCGGCGATGGCACGGAACTTTGGCGCCTCGCCCGTGGCGACAGGCGCGCGGGGCACGTCTTTTACCACCAGCTTGAACAGCGGCGCGAGCAGCACGCCCAGCAGGCCGACGACGACAAACGCCACCCGCCAGTCGACCGTCGCCGCGATATAACCGCCCGCCATGACGCCCAGCGCCGAACCCAGCGGAATGCCGAGCGAATAGATCGAGAGCGCAAAGGCCCGCTTCGAACTGGGGAAATAGTCTCCGATAATCGCGTAGGATGGCGCGACACCGCCAGCCTCTCCGATGCCGACGCCCAATCGTGCCAGAAAGATGTGCCAGAACCCGCCCGCCAGTCCGCAGATCGCGGTAAACCCGCTCCACAGCACGAGGCTGACGGTTATCACCCAGCTCCGGCTCGTCCGATCCGCCAGCCACGCCAGCGGCACAGCGAGCGTCGAATACAGCAACGCAAACGCGATCCCGCCCAGCAGGCCCATCTGCGTATCGCTAAGCTGCAGGTCGGCCTGTATAGGCGCAGCAAGGATCGAGAGGATTTGCCGGTCGAGAAAATTGAAGATGTAAACCGCCAGCAGCATCCCCAGCACCGGTCCCGGTTTTGC
Organism: Croceicoccus naphthovorans; assembly: GCF_001028705.1. Classification (NCBI taxonomy): domain Bacteria; kingdom Pseudomonadati; phylum Pseudomonadota; class Alphaproteobacteria; order Sphingomonadales; family Erythrobacteraceae; genus Croceicoccus; species Croceicoccus naphthovorans. The sequence continues at coordinate 2,182,294 of NZ_CP011770.1, forward strand.
GGGAAGTGTCCGGGCAGGTTCGGTCCGGGCGGGCGGCGTTTCGGTGGTGGTCGCGGTCATCGGGCGTATTCGTGCAGGAAGGGCAGCAGTGCCGCAAGCACCTCCGGCTCATCCAGCAATGGCGCATGGCCGCGCTGGGGCACTTCCACCGCCACAAAGGGGCCGGCGTGACGCCGCTCCATCTCCGCCTGCGTTTCCGCGGCCATCAGGTCAGATAAGGCACCGCGCAAGCTGAGCACCGGCAACGTGCCAAAACTGTCCCAGAGCGGCCAAAGATCGGCGGGCACAACGGCATCGCTGCCCTCTGTCATGCCCAGTGCGATGGCCGGGTCATACGCGGGGCTGATCCCCTCCGGTCCCTCGCGTGATGTGCGCTGGGCAAAAGCCAGCCAGTCGCGATCATCGAAGCCGGGAAAGGCATCGGCATTGATCGCCGCCACCTTGCCCGCCGCATCCGCCCATGCCGCGACCGGCTTTGACGGTCCGACATATTCGGTGATCCGCGCCAGCCCGGCGGCGTCAACCACCGGCCCGATGTCGTTCAGTACCATTGCCTTAAGCCGGTCGGGCGCAGTCGCGGCCAGGCCCATGCCGATCAGCCCGCCCATCGACGTGCCGATCACCGCACAACGATCGATGCCAAGGCTGTCGAGCAAGGCAAGCATGTCGGCCATGTAGACATCGACGCGATAGTTTTCGGGCGTGTCGTCGTTATCCGACAGCCCCCGCCCGCGCTGATCCGGCACGATCAGCCGCCAATCGGCAAGATGCGGCACGAGCGGTTCGAAATCGGCGCTGTTGCGAGTCAATCCATGCATCAGCAACAGCGGGGTTTTCGCTTCGGCCCCTTCGCCCGCGCCATCCGTTCGCCCCCCGGCCGGATAGTCGCGTGCGAAGAGATCGAGCCGCCCGTCTGCCGAGCGATACCGATGCTCCCGGTACTGGACCACAGTCCCTCTCCCGATGGTCACAGCTTTAGAAACGGATCTCGCCCGTCACGAAGATGCGGCGCGGATCGCCATAGAATGCCGTGCGAATGCCCTCCGTACCCAGCGAGCTTACGTAGTTCGGATCGCCGGTGATGTAGTTGTAGCCAGACACCACATAGCGCTTGTCGAACAGGTTCTTGGCATGAACGCCGATGGTGAAACGGTCGGCATCGTCGCTGTATACGACGCTGGCGTTGACCAGCGCGAAGCCATCCTGATCGAGGCCGGGGATCGGGTTCTCGAACTGTTGCGAATCGCTGCGCAGCGATACGCTGCCGAGGAAATCGACGATGCCGCCGCCGACCGGCAGGCCAAGGTCGAAGCCCCAGTTTACCGTCCATTCGGGCGTGTTCTGGATGCGCCGCTGATCTGAAATGTCGGCACCGTTCAGGATGAATTCGTTGAACTTGGCATCGAGGTAGCCGACCGCGCCATTGACGCTGAACCGGCTGCCCATCCCGGCGAAGTCGCGACCGGCCAGTGCGTCGAATTCGATCTCGAAACCGTTGATATCGGCGCTGGCCGCGTTGGTCGTGATGCCGCGGAACGCTTCGAACACGCCGTCACCGTCGGAGTCGACCCCTTCGGAGCCGAGGATCTGCATGTCGGTATAGTCGTTCTTGAATGCCGCGACGCTTAGGTTCAGGCGACGGTCGAGCAGCGATGCCTTCCAGCCGATTTCAAAGCTGTCGACCACTTCGGGATCGAAGGTCATGAAGTCGTAAATCTCGGCATCGCTGACCGTGCCGTCATTATCCAGATCGATGGCATCGGTGGTCTGGCCGCGCGGGTCGAAACCACCGCCCTTGAAGCCCTTCGAATAGGTTGCGTAAAGCGTGTGGTTCGGCGCGGGCTTGAAGCTGAGCGAGGCGCGCGGGGTGAATTCCTTGAACGTGCGGGAACCGTCGAAATCGGACGTAACCGCAAACGGGATCGCATCGCCGCCGAACAGGTCGGAATAGCCGCCGACATAGCTGGTCCGCTTAACGATAGAGCTGCGTTTGTCGTAGGTATAACGCCCGCCCAGCGACAGGCTGATCTTGTCGGTCAGATCATATGTGAAATCACCGAAGATCGACCAGGTATCGGTACCAACCTCGCCCACCGTCTGCCCGTTCAGGCCGGTGTAGATCGTCGTATCGTTCAGGAAGTTCAGCAGGTCGCCGGTAGTGAACAACGCGACGTCGAAGCCGGTAAAGGCGCTGGCATTAAGATAATAAGCGCCCAGCACACCGTTCAGGCGGTCGCCTTCGTAAAGAAGCTGAAATTCCTGGCTGAACTGGTCGTTTTTGTAGATCGCGGGCACGTCGACGTCGACGATGTCGAGGCTGTCGAAATCGATCGGAGAGGTCGACTTGTCCTTGCGATAGCCGGTGATCGACTTCAGCGTGACGACATCGTTCAGCTCGTAAGCGATGTTGAGCGCGCCGCCATAGGCTTCAACCTCCTGATCCACGACATCCAGCCCGGCACGGGTATCGTATACGTCGTCGAGCGGTTCAACGCCGGTGACGAGACCGTCGAGCAAGCGATGGCCCTGGCGCGCGAAGCTGTTGTCCTTCACATAGTCGCCCGACAGGCGGATCGAGAGCGGGCCGCCGTCATATTCGATGGTGCCGCGCGCGGCCCATACGTCCTTGTTGTAATTCTCCTTGCCCGGCTGGTTGACGTAATCGCCAAACCCGCCCCGGCTGAGCCGAGCGCCGCTGACGCCGACCCGCAGACCATCGCTGAGCGGTGTGGACGCGGTGACGACAACGTCGGCCTGATCGTAGGAACCGTAAGTGCCCCGCACCTTGAACGTGGTTTCATAGGGCAGGCTGGCGGTCACGTACTTGATCGCGCCGCCGATGGTGTTGCGACCGTAAAGCGTGCCCTGCGGACCGCGCAGCACTTCGATCCGCTCTACTTCGTACACGTCAAGAACGGCGGCCTGCGGGCGAGCGAGATAGACATCGTCGATGTAGAGGCCGACGCCCGGTTCGTACCCTGCGACCGGGTCTTGCTGGCCGATGCCGCGGATGAAGGCGGAGAGCGTGGTGTTGGTGCCGCGCGATACTTCCAGCGTGACGTTCGGAACGTCCTCGCCGATTTCCTCCAGCGTCTGCGTGCCCTTCTTGGCCAGCGTCTCGCTGCTGATCGCGGTGACCGAAATCGGAACGTCGAGCAGGCGTTCCTCGCGGCGGCGGGCGGTGACCACGATCTCGTTGCCGTCCTCAATGTCCGACAGGCTGCTGGCCGCGTCCTGTGCCGCGGCGGGCGTGGCGACGGTGGCGGCAATGGCAAAAGTGCTGGCGGCGCAAGCGAAAAGCGCGGTCTTCATCAGGGTCATCCTCCGATCGAGCGGCCTTTCATCAGGCCTTGGATTGCTCGGTATTGAAAGTTGAACCGACTTTCAAGTCCTGATTGTTTGCCTTTGCCCGCGTTGCAGCGTAGCTGTTGCGAAATGAGCACAATTCCTGCGGACGAAGGCGGCAAGACAAGCAAGGAACCACGCACCGAACGGGGCCGTCGAACGCTGCGCAAGTTGCTGGATGCCGCCGCGATAGAGTTCGGCGAAAAGGGCTTCCACGAAGCGTCGATCAGCGGGATCACTCGCCGCGCCGGAACCGCGCTGGGCAGTTTCTATACCTACTTCGATTCGAAGGACGAGATTTTCCGTGCGCTGGTTTCGGATATGAGCGGCATGGTCCGCGCGCGTTCCGCCGAAGAGGTGAAGCCGGGCATGAATGCGCTGGAGGTCGAGACCGCCGCGCTGACCGGGTTCCTGAAATTCGCGGTAGAGCACAAGGAAATCTACCGCATCGTCGACGAGGCAGAGTTCGTCGATCCAGACAGCTATCGCGAACACTATGTCTCAACGGCGAAGCGCATTCTCTCCCGCCTTGAAAACGGCATGGCCAGCGGCGAATTCCGCCCCGGCATGGGTGAGGCTCAGGCCTGGGCGCTGATGGGCATGTATGTCTTTCTTGGCATGCGATATGCCATCATGGGCGAGGATCGCCCGGTGGAAGAGATGGTCGCGGTGGCGCGCGGCATCCTGGAGAACGGTATCCGTCCCGAGTAACGCCGCGCGCGTTGCGCGTCAGGCGGGGCGGCGGGCGAAGACCCCGAACCCGGCGATGATGGCATAGCAGATCGCCGGCAGGATCAGCGCCAGCGCAAGGCTGCCCGTCACGTCGGCCAGCACGCCGAACACCACCGGCACGACTGCACCGCCGACGATGGCGACGTTGATGATCCCCGACCCGTCCGCCGCGCGCGAACCCAGCTTTTCGCAGGCGAGCGCAAAGATCGTCGGGAACATGATCGAATTCATCAAGCCGACCGCCAGCAGGCTGTACCCTGCGACCGCCCCGCTGCTGAGCGCGGAGATCGCGATCAAGGCAATCGCCGCCGCCGCGTTGAAGGCAAGGATCTTGCCCGGGCTGAACACCCGCAGCAGCGCCGAACCGATAAACCGGCCCACCATCGCCCCGCCCCAGTACAGCGTGATCATCCAGCCGATCACCGATTCCGGCTGACCGAATACTCGCGCCTCGGCAAGGTAGTTGATCAGGATCGAACCGATGGACACTTCTGCCCCGACATATAGGAAGATCGACAGCGCACCGAAGCCGAAGCGCGACCGCTTCAGCAGAGACAGCCCGCCAATCAGCGAGCTTTCCTCGTGATTTTCACCCTGCAACCGATTGCGAAACAACCAGACGGCCAGCGCGACCACGCCGATGGCCACCGCAAGGCCGAGGTAGGTGTTCACGATCATGTTGGATTCGGCAGTGCGATAGGCGCGCAAGGCCTCGCCCGTCAGCTGATCGGCGCTGACATCGGCCAGCTTGCCAAGGATCAGCCCCGCCCCGATAGCGGGAAACACCGTGGTGCCCAGCGAATTGAACGCCTGTCCGAAGGTCAGCCGGCTATGCGCGGTACGCTGCGGACCCAACAGGCTGATCAGCGGGTTCGCCACGACCTGCACCATGACCACCCCGCTGGCGAGGACGAAGTAGGCGAAGAGGAAGATCGCATAAGTCGCGGTCTGGCTGGCCGGGATGAACATAAGGCACCCCGCCATCATCGTGATCAACCCGATCACCGCGCCGCGCATATAGCCGACCTTTTTCACCAGCCGCGCCATCGGCAGGCCCATCACGAAATAGGCCGCGAAGAAGCAGAACTGCACCAGCATCGCCTGCGTGTAGTTCAGCGTGAACAGCTCTTTCAGTTTCGGGATAACCACGTCGTTCAGGGACGTGATGCCGCCGAAGATGAAGAACAAAGCAAAGACGAACGGCTGCAACCCCGGCGCGTCGATGTGGGTGCCCTCGTCCTCGATCGGATTCGGGTCGGTCGAGCTTGCAATATCGGGGGCGATTGCCATGCGGGCGTCTCCTCTTGCCGGGTCCGTCTGTCGCAGCCCGGCGCGGTTTTCTTTTATGTCAGGCGGTCAGTCCGCGAAAGCGGGGCAGTCCGACGTTCGCACCACCGGCGCAATGCGAGCGGAGAGCAGCGCGAGCGAAAGCCCCTCACCCGCAGACAGGAACATCGGCGTATCCATCTGCGACAGGTTCGCGCCCGCGTCGGCAAAGCATTGCAGCGGGATCGCAAGGCTGGAAACCTCACCCTTGGGCGCGGCCTTCAGCCGTTCGGTCATGTCGACGGTACGCCCTGCAAAACCAAGCGTGACCGGACCGCTGCCTACGGAATCGATCCGCCATTCGATGGCCAGCGATCCGCCCTCTGCCAACTGGTGCGACAGGTCTGCGGCAGGCCCTTCGATCAGGGCGTTGCCGTTTCCGGTCCATGTCAGCGCCTTGGCGTCTTCCTGCGCACGGACATCGACCGACCGGACAGAGACCAGACCGCCCGCGCTCTCGATCGGGGCCGAGGCCACATCGCGGCGGCCGCCTGCGTCCTCTACCTTCAGCACCCACGGCGCCAGCGCCCGGCCCGCGCCAAAGAAGCTGGCGACGTTCAGCGCCTCTGCCATGTCCATGCCTGGATCTTCGGACAGAGTGCCGAACTGGGCGGGCCGCGCATAGCTCTGGCCATAGCCCAGCGGGAACAGTGGGCGGCCAATCGGCGCCTTCGCATCGCGCGGCCATGGGAACGACAGCGTGCCGGTGAAATCGCGCGGCGACTTGCCGTCCGCACCCGCGATCAGCACGTCGGCCACGCCCGCCCCCTGCGACCCGGGGAGCCATGCGGCCACGAACGCGTCGGAGGCGTTGATTTCGGGGCTGGTGAACATCGGGCGGCCCGAAAGGAAGACCGAGACCACCGGAATACCCTTGGCCTTCAGGCTTTTCAGAAGAGCAAGGTCGCTGGGGTTCGACGGCTGATAGTCCAGCGTCGGGACATCGCCTTGATACTCGGCATAGGGCGTTTCGCCAAAGACGACGATGGCGACATCGGGGGTCTGATCGAAACTGCCGTCTGCGGACAACGTGGCGCTGCCGCCCGCCTGCGTCACGGCGCTGTTCAAGCCATCCCAGATCGTCTGGCCGTTGCGGAAATCGTCATGGGTGACGTCGGTGCCTTGCCAGCTGACCGTCCAGCCGCCCGACTGGATCGCCATCGAATCGGCGGCAGGTCCGGCGACCAGCACTTTCGCGCCCGGCTTGATCGGCAAGACCGACCCTTCGTTCTTCAGCAGGACCAGCGACTTCGCCACCGCTTCGCGAGCGACCGCAAGGTGCGCGGGCGCGCCGACGGCGGCATGGTCGCGGCGCTGCATCGGCGGCGTGTCCATCAGGCCCAGCTTGAACTTCACGCGCAGGATGCGGCGCACCGCATCGTTCAGCCTCGCCTGCGTTATCGCCCCGCTGCGCGCCTGCGCCAGCGTGGTTTCATAAAGACCCTTCCAGCTATCGGGGGCCATGAACATGTCGAGCCCCGCCATGATCGCGCTGGGGCAATCGGTATTGGTGCAACCCGGCACCTGACCATGCGCGTTCCAGTCGCCGACGGTAAACCCCTGAAATCCCAAAGCACCCTTCAGCGCGTCGGTCAGCAGCGAGTGGTTGCCGTGGTTTTTTACGCCATTCCAGCTTGAGAAGCTGGCCATCACGGTCAGCGCACCTGCGTCGATCGCGGTGACGTAACCGGCGGCATGGATGTCGATCAGTTCGCGTTCCGAAATTTGCGCATCACCCTGATCGTCGCCGCCCAGCGTGCCGCCGTCGGCTAGGAAGTGCTTGGCTGTTGCGGCTACGCGGTCGGCGGGAATCTGCACCCCGCCTTCCAGCTTCCCCTGCAGGCCCAGCACCATTTCCTTGCCATAGCGGGCAACGATCTGCGGGTCGGAGGAATAGCCTTCATATGTCCGGCCCCAACGCGGATCCTGCGGCACGGCCAGCGTCGGCGCGAACGTCCATTCGATGCCGCTGCCCGCGATTTCCACCGCAGTCACTTCGGCAATGCGCCGGATCAGCGCGGGATCGTGCGCCGCGCCCAGCCCGATGTTGTGCGGGAATACGGTCGCACCGGGAATGTTGTTGTGCCCGTGAACCGCGTCGACACCGAAGATGATCGGGATCGCCACGCCCTTTTCGCGCGGCTCCAACGATACGGCGCGGAATTCACCGACCAGCCGATCCCAGTCCGCAGCGGTTGCCCGCTCGTTACCATAGGGGCCGCTGTTCCCGCCGGCCAGGATCGACCCGAGCGGATAAGTGCGCAGGTCTTCGGGAGAGATCGCGGAGATATCCGCCTGCACCAGTTGGCCGACCCGCTGTTCCAGCGTCATGCGCGCGATCAGGGCCGAGATGCGGTTTTCGGTCGCAAGGTCGGTAATCGCCGCCGGCGTGCGCGCGCTGGGCCAGTTGGCCGGGTTCGCGGTGGCGGCATCGGGTGTGTCAGAGGTGACAGTCTGTGCCGCGACGGGCGTCGCCATGCCGATCAGTCCAAGAAGTAAAATATGCGGAGCAATCCTCACCGCGTTTCCCCATCCCAAATTGCATTGTGAACGTTATCAACTAAGCATTTGCACGCATCCGGCGGGGTAGTCAACCCCGGCTGACGCTTGGCAAATCAACCTTTGCGGGAAAGCGTTCGCGCGGTGGAGATCAGCAGGAGGCAGGCGATGACCGCCAGCACGGCAAGGATCGCCATCAGCCCCGAATAGCCAAAGGCCGGTACCACCGCGATGGTCAGCCACGGCATGAACAGCGAAGGGACGGTGTTGGTCAGGTTGAAGATGCCAAGGTCGCGCCCACGATGCCGCGCACGGGGCAGGACGCGCAGGGTCTGGCTGGAATGCAGCGCCAGAAACACCGTGCTGGACAGGCCGAACACGACATAGCCCGACAATGCCAAAGCCATGCCCTGCGCCAGTGCCATCGTCACCAGGCCCAGCGCCGCAATCGCCGCGCAGATCGCCAGCGGCACGATGGGCCGCCCCGCCCTGTCCGCCCAGCGGCCCGAGAGCAGCGCCAAGGGAACGGCGGCGGCCAGCACAAAGCCGAAGATGCGCGCGACTTCCGCGTCGGTCACAGCGCTATCGATCGAACGGAACCAGTAGAGCAGATAGGCGAACAGAGCCGCCTCTGCCACCTGAACCAAAAGGCGCGCCGCCCACATGCGCTTTACCGGCTTGGCCGGGTCCGCCGCTTCGGCAGGGCCGCGCAGATCGTCGCGCATCAGTTCGGGAAACGGCCTTGGCCTGCCGAACAGCAGCACCGGCAGGACGCAAACCGCGACCACCGTCGCGACGATCCACAACCGCCCTTCCGGCCCGGCCAGACCGGGGATCGTCACCACCGCGCTCGTCACCGCTCCCGCCGCCGGGGCAAAGGCCATGAGGCCTCCGAGCAATCCCTTCTGCCCATCGGGAACGCAGTCCCCCGCCCATGCCGAAAGCGGCCCCATCATCATGTTGAGCATCACCTGCCACACCAGCAAAAGCGCAAGCAGCTGCCCCGCGCCCTGCGCCAGCGGCACCATCAGCAACAGCGCGCAATTCCCGGCCAGCCCCGCCGCGACCCATGCGCGGCGATATCCGGTCCTGTCGCTCAGCCAACCGAACGCGATATTCGCAAGGCTGGCCGCGATCGCCCCGCCAAAGGTAAGGTACCCCAGCACCCGCACATCGCCCGCGCCCGCCATATCGGTCACGCGCAGCGGCAGCAGCACGGTCAGGAACGGGACATAGGCAATCGAACACCCGGCCCAGCCCAGCGCGTAAAGCAGGAGGAAGCGGGCGCTTTGCCGCGCATCGCCGCCTGCCTGCCCAAGCGCGTTCACCTCGGCGGTGCGGTCGAGGCGCGCTCGACAAGGTCTGCCGGAACGACGACCGGCGCGTCCGGCACTTCGCCATCGCGATGGGCGGCGATGATCAGGTCCACCGCCTTGGCCGCGACTTGCGCAATCGGCTGGTCCACGGCGGTCAATTGCGGATGGGTGAATTTCACGATCGGCGTATTGTCGAAGCTGATGAGCGAAAGGTCCGCCGGGATCGCCAGCCCCTTTTCGCGTGCAACTTCCAGGGTGGCGAGCGCCATCTGGTCGTTGCTGGCGATGATCGCGGTGGCCCGATTGGGTCCGTTCAGCAGCGCCTCGGCGCCCTCACGGCCCGATTCGAAAGAGAAATCGCCCTTGTGGAACAGCCCTGCGGTATCCAGCCCGCGCGTAGCCATCGCCTTTTCCCAGCCATCGGTACGCCAGCCGCTGACCGAATATTCGTCCGGCCCCGCGATAAAGCCGATGCGGCTGTGCCCCAGATCGGCCAGATAATCCGTCGCCATCTCCGCCGCGCCATCGTCGTTCATGGTGATCGCGATGCCGCGCCCCGGAACCCCGGGGCTGATCCGTGCGAAGGGAATGTCCTGCTTTTCCAGTACGCCGGTGATCAGCGGATTGTCGCTGTGCGGCGGGGTCAGGATTACGCCGTCGGGCTGCAACGCGGCAATCGCGGCGGTCAGCTCCCGCTCGATATGATCGGAGTGCGTGTCGACCAGTTCGAAGATCAGGCGATAGCCATGCTCGGCACATTTTAGCATGCCGCCCAGCAACATCTGGTCGACCCAGTCCGCGCCCTGCCGTTCCTTCCAGTCGGCAATCGTACGATCGCGGTCGTTAAGCGCAAGGATCAGGTACGATCGCGACCCGCTCATCCGCTGGGCCGCGATCGATGGGACATAGCCCAACTTGTCGATCGAGGCCTGAACCTTCGCCTTCATCTCTGGCCGAACGTTCGGCTCCTTGTTGATGACGCGGCTTACCGTCTGGAGCGAAACCCCAGCGTCGGCAGCGACATGCTTGATCGTAACGGCCTGGCGCCGACGTGCCATCTCGCGATTCCCCCTATCGCTCGCAGGCGGACCCGGTAGCCGGATCGGCGGCGCATTGCCAGATGCGAACCCAGTCGACCTTCATACGTTTCGGATAATCGCCGGGATCGAAGCCGCCAAGCCCCCGACCTTCGGGCAAACGACCGCCAACAGCAAGGTTGAGGATCAGGTGAAACGGCTGGTCAAACGGGGCCAGACGATTGCCGGGCGCGGCATCGCTGTACCACTCGCTGGCGGTGCGGATGGCAAAGGGTTTGCCATCCACGGTCCAGACCATGCGCTCTGCACTCCATTCCAGTCCAAAGACGTGATAGCCCGACAGGACCGGCGGATAGGGCACTTCGTCGCCTTTGAGCGCATTTTCAGGCGGCTCGCCGCCGAAGTGCAGTGTGCCGAGGATCGTGTTTTCCTTACCACCTGGGCAGCCCTCGCATGGCACGCCGAGGTTGACCGCCTCCATGACGTCGATCTCGCCCGACAGCGCCCACAGGCCATAGGCGTCGTGCTCTGGCATCATCCAGATCGCGGGCCATGTGCCCTGCCCCTGCGGCAGCTGCGCGCGCACCTCGATCTTGCCGTATTGCCACGCTGCCTTGCCGCGCGTGACCATGCGGGCGCTGGTATAGGGCTTGGTGTCCACCGGCACTTTTACGCCCGGCTTGCGACGGTGGATCGGGATGGCGGGGCCGGTCGTTTCCTCCTCATGTGCCTCGATCACCAGCACGCCGTCCTCTATGCGCGCGTTGCGGGCATGATCGGTATAGCACTGGCGTTCGTCATTCGCGCCGCCCCAGCAGTCGATGTCAAAGTCCCACTTAGTGCGGTCTATGTCTGCCATGTCGAATTCGTCCGACCAGACGAGCTCCCACTCCGGTTCGGCGGGGGGCACGGTGGCACAGGCGCTCAGGCTCCAACCAAAGGCAAGCGCAGCAATTGCTTGTCGCATCAGGCCGCTTCCGCCTCCTGCGCGCCGCAGTACTTTGCCACGTAATCGGCGTGGGCTGGCAGACTGCCGACCGTTTTCGCGACTGTTTCGCGCAGGCCGCGCAGCAAGTGTTCGAGTTCGCGGTCCGAAAGCTTGCCCGCGACCGGGTGGTGGCTTTGCGGCATGATCCCCTGCCCCATCATCACCTGTATCCACGAATTCTCGACGAACAGTTCCTCGTTCGTGCGGAACACGCGGCCGGTTTCGCGGAACAGCGCGATCTTGTGCGCAAGACTGTCGGGGATCTCCATGCTGGCGCAGTGCCGCCAGAACGCGGAATCGCGGCGGTCCGTCGCCTTGTAGTGCAGGATCAGGAAATCGCGAATCTGCTCCATGTCCTGCATCTGCTGCGCGTTGAATTCGGCCTCATCGCGTTCCGACACGCGGCCTGCGGGCAGCATGCGGATCACGCGCATGATCGCGCGCTGGATCAGGTGGATCGAGGTCGATTCGAGCGGCTCCATAAAGCCCGACGACAGCCCGATGGCGACACAGTTGCGATGCCACTGCTTGCGCCGCGCACCGGTGACGAAACGCAACCGGTTGGTCTTTGTCGTCGTCTCGCCCTCGATATTGCCCAGCAGGCGTTCCTCTGCCGCATCGTGATCGAGATAGCGGCTGCAATAAACGATGCCGTTGCCAACCCGGTGCTGCAGCGGGATGCGCCACTGCCAGCCCGCATCGTGCGCCATCGCACGGGTATAGGGCACCGCCGGACGCACGCTGCTGGTCTGGACCGCGATGGCGCTGTCGCAAGGCAGCCAATGGGTCCAGTCGTCGTAGCCAATGTGCAGCGCCTGCCCCATGATCAGCGCGCGGAAGCCGGTGCAATCGATGAACAGGTCGCCCTCGATCCGGGTGCCGCTTTCCAGCGTCAGCGCGGCGACATCGCCGCTCTCGCCGTCCATTTCGACATGCGCGATCTTGCCCTCGACGCGCTGCGTGCCCTCGCCTTCGGCAATGCCGCGCAGGAAACGGGCGAAGGCGGTGGCGTCCAGTTGAAACGCATAGTTCAAGCGCCCGTCGGGCAAGTGCGCGAACCTGCTTTCCCGCGCGGCGACCAGTTCGGTGCAGTATTCGTCATACGAAACGTCGTGCCCGCGCGCCTTGCCTTCCATCCAGAAGTGCTGGAAGCCCGCCGTCCAGTGGTCCTTGCCCGTCCCGCCGAACGAGTGGAAATAGCTTTCGCCCGGCACGCGCCAGTTATCGAACTGGATGCCCAGCTTGAATGTCGCATGGGTGGCCCGCATGAAATCCGGTTCGGGAATGTTCAACAGTCGCAGATAGTTGACCAGCGGCGGGATCGTGCTCTCTCCCACCCCGACCGTGCCGATCATGTCGCTTTCCACCAGCGTGACGTGTGCGGTGCGGCCCAGCGTGCGCGACATCGCGGCGGCGGTCATCCACCCGGCGGTGCCACCACCGGCTATGACGATGCGGATCGGTTGCTGGGTCATCGGCTAAGGGTCCTGAGCAGGAAGGCGCGAAGGCGCCCGGCGGTTTCGGGGGTAAGCGGATTGAGAACGGAGCGAGCGTGTTCGGGGATATGCGCGGTCACATTCTCATCCGCGTCGAAAACATAGTGATCGAACAGGTCGCGCCAGACCTTGCGGTCCTTTTCGGGCAAGTCGCGGATCGTCATCATCGCGTGGTTCAGTGCATCCTGCGGCTGGCCCAGATAGCGCGGCGTATCGCGCCACCAGTAGTTCACCAACACGTTGAACGGGGCCAACCCCTCGACATGGTGCCACCACATCGACGGCACGAAGATCGCATCACCGGGTTCGAGTTCGGCGACTTGCGCATGGCAGAGCGCCTCTTGGAAACGCGGGTGCGCGGCGAAATCGGGTTGTTCGAAATCGACCATCGAAATCGCGCGGCCTGCAGGCGTGTTGTCGACAGGGCCGAGGTAGAGGTTGCGGAACTGGTCGGGCGGCAGGACCGTGAACCGGCGACGTCCAGCGGCGCAGACCGCAAGGTTGTCGGGAAAATCGTTGTGCGCGGCGATACGCGTCTTGGTGCCGATCCAGATCGAGGCGAGCGCATCGCGATTGCCGAGATCGACATGGTTCGCATCGTGCAGCCCGCGAAAATGCTCATGCACGTCGATAGAGGCGAGGTAGATCGCGGGCGACTGTTCCATCGCCTCTCCCTCATCCATTTTCTGAAAAATCGTCGGCAGCCTGGCGCGTGAGGTGCGGAAATTCATCTGCATCGTATCGTCGTAGAACAGACGACCGTCGCTCTCCGGCGCGGCAACCGAGACCATGAAGGGCCGCTCCACCGCGTGGTTGAGCAGGTACCGCCGCGCCTCTGCGGATGACATCTGTGCGGCCCGCACCAGCGGCCAATCCGCCGCCAGCCCGCGCACCACGAACGGCTGGTCCGCCCCGCGCAGCATCGCGTCGAGCGCGCCAGGCTGGGCCACCTCGCGCTCTGCGACATGCGGAAGAGCGGTAACGGTATCAGGCATGGACCGACTGGCGGTTCTTGCGCGCGACAAGGTCGGTCAGGTGCGAGAGCGAGGCGAGTGCCATGAAGATCGGCATCAGGTGCCCCGCCGTGTGCAATTCGCCGAGCGCAGCCGCATCCAGTGTGCGCAGGCGATCCTCGTTGATGATGTGAAACCCGACGAGGCTGCGCCTGGCCCCGTCGTCCAGCTCAACCTCCAGGGTAAAGGGTTCGAGCAGGTCATATGCCTTCAGCGCAGCGAAGAAGTCCGCACATTCACGATAGCCTGCATCGAGCAAGCCCAGCTTTCCCGCGGTATCCTCCAGATAGGGCGTCGCCTCGCCCGCATCGTCGAACAGGCGGACGCCATCGACATGTCCGGCGCGCGGGTGCGCCATGTCGATATGGACTTGCGCCGGGCCTTCGCCATCGGCGCTACGCCCGATCAAGAACGGCTGAATGGCGAGCGCCAGCGGGCGATAGAGCGCGTCCCACTGTCCATCCTTCAGGAACAGATTCTCGCCATTTTCGAACCCGAACAGCGCGACCGCGTGGAACCGGTCGTCGGCGGGGTTCTTGTGGAACAGGATCGGGAAATGCGCCTGCACCTGCCGGAATTCGACCGGCACGGTGACACACGACATGACCGCATCGCCCAGTTCGGCATCGGGCTGCATCGCGACCCGCAGATCGCGGTGGGCTTGCGGGTCGAGAACGGCGTGCTGGCTCATGCGGGGCATCCTGTGGCTTGGCGGACGGGCGCGGTGTTGCGCAGGGTATCGAGGTATGCGCGATTGGTGGGCAGCGCGGAAGCAAGCTGACGCGCGCGGCGGGAGACTTCACCGCCAGCGCTTTGCCATGTCGGCAGACGCGGTGCGGGTGCGCCCATGCCGTATAGCACGTACTGCCAGCTGGCCGCCGGGAAGATCTCATCCGCCATCGGGAAATCGGCGCTGGTCGGCACATGATTGCGCCACAGTGTCAGCAGATCCGCAAGGTTGTCCGGCACGGTCTCGCGGTGCGCCTGCCAATAGGCACCACCGCGGTCCGAGAGGACGTAGTGCAGCTTGAGGAAATCAACGATCCTGTCCCAACGCGTGCGGAAAAGCTGGTTGAAACGGCGGGCGTGGATGTCCATCTCCGCCCGGGTTTCGGGAAATCCGTCCATCAGCGCGCGCAGCGACAATTCGATCATGACAATGGCGGAAGCTTCCAGCGGCTCCACGAACCCTGCCGACAGCCCGATGGCAAGGCAATTGCCGATCCAGAACCGGTCGAGATGCCCGCTTTCGAACCGCAGCAGGCGCGGTTCGGGTACCGGTACCCCCGGCAAGGCCCGCGCGACGTAATCGCGCAAGGTAGCAAGCGCCCGATCGTCGGAACAGAACCGCGAGGCATAGACGCACCCGATCCCACGCCGTGTCGGCAGGGCAATATCCCATAACCAGCCCGCATCGTGCGCCGTGCCGACGGTGACCGAGGCAATGGCGCTATCCGGCGCGGTGGGCACTTGCGCGGCCAAGGCTCGGTCGTTGAACAGCACGTCTGACCGGTCGATCCGCCCCGCCCCCATTTCGCCTGCGATCAGCAGTCCGCGCATGCCGGTGCAATCGATGTAGAGATCGCCCGACAACACTTCGCCGCTATCCAGCACGAGCGCCGCGATGTCGCCGTTTGCCGCGCGGTCCACGCCCTCGATCCGCGCGGCAACATGCCGCACGCCCAAACCCAGGGCATGGCGCTTCAGCAGATCGACCAGCTTTCCCGCGTCGAGGTGGTAGCCATAGTTCAGCGCCCCGGCGTAACCCGGCATTGCTTTTTGGCGCGGGGCGAGACCTTGCTCGCAAACCTCGGCCTGCGGCGTCACCGCGTCGGCGAAACCGCCGCCCGCCGCCGTCCACGCAGCAACCGCATCGCGCGGTGCATCGCCCACCGGTGAGGTGAATGGATGCAGATAGCTGTCGCCAGCCGACCCGTCGCGCCAGCCGTCAAACCGCGACCCCTGCTTGAACGAAGCATCGCAGGCGGTGAGGAATTCTTCCTCGGCGATCCCGATGGCGGCCAGCGTCGCGCGCATGGTCGGCCATGTACCTTCGCCCACGCCGATAGTCGGAATGTCGGGCGCCTCGACCAAGGTCACGGCAAGCGGGCGGGCAACGTCGCGGGGACCGCGCGCGGCTATCGTGCAGGCCGCAAGCCATCCGGCTGTGCCTCCTCCGGCGATCACGACATGATCGACAGTGCCGCTCATGGTCCTTGCATCCTCTCGGCCGCTTTGACAGTCCGCCCTAGACTAACGCCATTTACTAACGCGAAAGCCGCCCGCGCGCGAGGGAGTGTGCGCGGGCGACCTTCTGCTATCGGCGGGGATTGGACGGGGCAATGCTGCCCTTCCCTCGCCTTTTGCGGCGACCGTGGGTGCCAGAGAGGTCGCTCAACCCGCCAGCACCCGATCGCCGATCCCATCATTGCGATCAGAAGGTGTAACGTACCCCCGTCGCATAGCGGGCATAGCCCGGTGCGGCGAAGTACGTCGTCTGATCGTTGCGCATGTGGCCCCGACGGTCGGCATTGGTAATGTTGATGCCTTCCACGAATGCCGTCAGGCCCTCCATGAACTCATAGCTCGCGCTGGCGTCCCACTGGCCATAGCTTTCGACGTAGAACGGGTCGGAACCATAATTGGCAAGGAAGCCATCGCGCCAGTTGTAGGCGACGCGCGCCTGCAGCGGGCCCTTGTCATAGAACAGGACCGCGTTGGCACTGTCGCTGACGCCGGTGATTGCGAACTGGGTGGCGGTATAGCGCAGCGTATTGTCGTAATACGTGTCGCTGTCCACGATGGTGTAGTTCAGGATCACGCCAAAGCCGGTGTCCCACAGGTTGTGCTGGACCGCGAATTCCCAGCCGTCGATCGTCGCGGTGCGGTCACCATTGAACGGGGTCGACAGGCGGAAGTTCACCAGCGGATCGTCGGGCTGCCCCAGGATGCCGCCCGTAACGGGGTCGATCACCTCTGGGTAATTGGCCGCGATATAGGCCAGCTGGTCGCCGAAGGTGGAATCGGCGGGCAGGTTGGCAATCGCCTCGTCGATCAGTTCACCGCCAAGGCCCTGAGCCGGGTTGGTCAGGCCGTATTGCGGGCCTTCGCTGATCAGCGTGACCGGGAAGTCCGACACCTTCTTGCGGAAATAGCCGACCGACGCATAGCTGGCGGGGGCATAGTACCACTCTGCCGACAGGTCGATGTTCTTCGACTTGTAGGGCAGCAGGCCCGGGTTGCCGACCGATGCGGTACTGCCGCCATCCGGACGAATCGGGGCCGCAAGCGCGATGCCGCCCTGCAGCTGGCCATAGTTCGGGCGCGTGATCGTGTGGCTGTAGCTGGCGCGCAGCTTCACGTCCTGGATCGGCGACATGTCGAAGTCGATCGCGGGCAGCCAGTTGTCGTAGCTTCCCTTGCGGGTTTCGGTCGTGCCGCCCGAATAGTTGATCGCGATTTCGTTTGCGCCGGTCCACGCGGTGCTGACCGCCACCGGCACCAGCGCCGAAGAGTTGATCTTCGTCTTTTCGTACCGCAGGCCAAGCCGCAGGTGCGCCTTATCTGCCAGAAGGTCGAAGGTGTGCAGCGACTGAATGTACGGTGCAAACGTCTTTTCGCGGATGCGACGGTCGATGGTGTAGTCGGCAAGACAGGTGCCCGCACCCGCGCCGGTGTTGGCGCAGATGCCCAGCTCATCGTCGAGCAGGTTGATAAGGCCGACGGTATCGACCTTGAAATAGTTCGGGATGATCGCGGGATCGTCCGAACCTTCCATACCGGCCAGGTCGTCCGACAGGTCGGTCATGTCGAACAGGTCGTCGGGCGTTTCGTCGGCGGGGAGCGTACCGCTCCACGTTTCGTTCTGGATAAAGCCGTAGGCCGACCGCACCTTGTTGTCGGTATAGGTCGCGCCGAAATCGAGGCTTTCGATGAACGAAGCGTCGAAATCGTAGTGGCCCTTCAACGCGACTTCGTTGATCCGGTCCCGCATATAGGCATTGCGGAAGGCGTTGCCCGCAGGACGGATGTTCGATGCATCGATTTCCGATCCCGGAAACATGTCGACCGAGATCACCGGCATGTCGGTGGTGAAGTCCACGGTCTGCGCCTCTACACCATAGATCGCCGCGCCCACCGCAATGTTGCTGCCATAAGGCGAGGTGGGCTTCGACGTGGCGGTCGAATGGTGCGCGTCGAGGACCAGGGACAGGCCGCCCGGCCCTTCCCATTCGAGATTGCCGCCCAGCGAGTGGTTGATCGAACGGTTGGCCGCAACCGCGCCGGTAATGGCAAGGTCCTTGTTCGGGCCGAACGTTTCGGAATAGAAATTCGGGCCCGCCGCCGGGCCGTCGGTCCAGCTGCTGCTCGTGTTTTCATGGTTGAACCACACGCCGATGGAATTCGTGCGCGCTTCGATCGTGTTTTGAGAGAACGTGTAGTCGAGCGTACCGGTCAGGTTGTCTGTCGGGCGAATCTGGAACACCGCCTGCCCGTTGAACCGTTCGCGGTCGATGTCGGTAAAGTCATACCCGGCATTCTGCGTTACCTGATAGATATCGGTCGCATCAGGGCGATTTTCGACATTGTCGCCATAGCCGAGCGAACCCCAGTTGTTCTCGTCACCCAGATAGCCTTCGCGCCAACCCGCGTTGAACTGGGCCAAGCTGGCCTTGCGGCGCTGGTACGATCCGGAGACCATCACGCCCATCGTGTCGTCGGCGAACGTGGTGCTGTAAATGCCCGAGATTTCGGGCGTGATCTTCGTGCCTTCGAAGGTGTGGTCCATGACCGCCTTCGCGCCAACGCTGCCGCGCGCGCCGGGGCGGTCCAGCGGGCGCGGGGTCTTGATGTTGATGACCGAGCCGATACCGCCGGTGGGCAGCGAGGCGCGGCCCGACTTGTAGACCTCGACCCCCGCAATACCCTCTGACGCGAGGTTCGCGAAATCGAAGCTGCGCGAAACCGGCGCTTCCGTGCCGTTGCCAAGGCCAGATGCGGGCATCTGGCGACCGTTCAGCAGGACAAGGTTGAATTCGGGACCGAAGCCGCGAACCGTGACGTTGGAGCCTTCGCCGTTGCTGCGGTCGATCGACACGCCGGTGATGCGCTGAAGCGATTCGGCAAGGTTGGTATCGGGGAACTTGCCGATATCCTCGGCACTGATCGCATCGACGACACCCTGCGCCTCGCGCTTGATGTCGGCCGCGGCTTCCAGCGATGCGCGGATACCGGTGACGAGGATGACGTTATCATCCTCTGCCGCGTCGTCGGCGTCTTGCGCGAAAGCGATTTGCGGCATCGTGGCCATAGCGATGGCCGATGCTCCAAGCATGAAACGAATAGGTGTGCGCTGGCTGCGTCGCGCCATCAGTCCTCTCCCCTGACCCGGCGAATCGGTACACTCCGACGCGTCCGGAATTACGTTGTGAACGTTCATGTGAACGTTCCCAGACGTAATGTCAACTCACCGTGCGGCAAAACGATTCCGCCGCATATGGATGAGCGCACGCGGTCAGGCCGCCGCGCACGGCAGTAGACTATATGGTTTCCTGTGAAACTTGAAGGCCCGTTAGGGCGCGTATCAGCCTTCGTCGGGCTCGATCTCGACCAGCAGCGATTCGACCTCTACCTGCTGCCCCGCCGCGACGGTCAACGACTTGACCGTGCCCGCAAAAGGCGCGGTCATCGCGTGCTCCATCTTCATTGCTTCCAGCACGAGCAGGCGCTGCCCTTCGGCAACGCTATCGCCCTCCGCCACGTCGACCGCGATGACTTTCCCCGGCATCGGCGCAAAGATCGCACCATCTGCCGCAGAGCCTTGGCCAGATCCGCGTACGGCGGTGTCAAACGCGTAACCGACACCATCGGAAAAGACGACGACGCGATCGCCATCGGCGTATGCGGTCGCCGTCGTATCGACAGCACTCAACAGGTCTCCGTCATCTTCGAAGGCAATGGCTTCGGCCTCGGCCAGATCGATTAACCGCCCCTCACCGCGATGCGACAGCCACACGGCATGACGTGCCGGGGCATTCAGACGGAAACCGACCAGTTCGTCCTGATCGTCGCCCGCTGCGATCTGCGCGGCAACGCTCCAGATCGCATCGTCTGCCTCGCCACTGGGGATCAGATCGTCGCCGTGGCGCTCGATAAAACTGGTGTCGAGATCGGCCTTGCGGAAATCCTCTGCATCCAGCGCACGGACCAGAAAGCCCGCATTGGTACGCACCGGCCAAACTTCTGTATCCGCCAGCGAGTCGATCAGCGCATCGATGGCCGCTTCGCGATCCTCGCCGTGACATACGACCTTGGCGATCATCGGATCGTAGAACGGGGAGACCTGCCCGCCTTCTTCGACACCGGTTTCGATGCGGGTCGCGTCGCCGAATGCCAAGCGGTCCAGCCGCCCGGTGCTGGGCAGGAAGCCGCTGGCCGGATCCTCGGCATAAAGGCGCACTTCCATTGCGTGCCCATCGATGGACAGCTCTTCCTGGCGCAGTGGGATGGGCTCACCACTGGCAACGCGCAGCTGCCATTCGACCAGATCGACGCCGGTGATTTCCTCTGTCACCGGGTGTTCGACCTGAAGCCGCGTGTTCATTTCCATGAACCATGTGCGATCGGCGCGCAGTCCTTCGCTGGCGTCGGCGATGAATTCGATCGTTCCCGCGCCTTCGTAGTTCACCGCCTGCGCGGCCTTGACCGCGGCGGCACAGATTGCCTCTCGCGTCGCTTCGTTCATGCCCGGCGCGGGCGCTTCCTCGATCACCTTCTGATGACGTCGTTGCAGCGAACAGTCGCGTTCGAACAGGTGCACGACATTCCCTTGGCTGTCCCCGAAGACCTGAACCTCGATATGGCGGGGTGAGAGTATGAACTTCTCGATCAGGACGACGTCGTTGCCAAAGCTGGCTCGCGCCTCACGTCGACAGGATTCGAGCGAGGACAGGAAGTCGCCTTCGGCATCGACCTTGCGCATACCCTTGCCGCCTCCGCCCGCAACGGCCTTGATCAGCACCGGATAGCCGATGGCATCGGCCTCGGCCTTCAACCGCTCATCGGACTGGTCTTCTCCCATATAGCCCGGCGTGACCGGCACGCCCGCCTCTGCCATCAGCGCTTTGGCCGCGTCTTTCAGCCCCATCGCATTGATGCTGGCAGGCTTGGGACCGACCCAGACCAGCCCGGCATCGATCACCGCCTGAGCGAAGGCCGCGTTCTCGGACAGAAAGCCATAGCCGGGGTGGATCGCTTCCGCCCCGGTCTGTTTCGCGGCGGCAATGATGCGCTCGCCAACCAGATAGCTCTCGGCCGCCGGTGACTGGCCGATATGCACCGCATCGTCCGCCATGCGTACGTGCAGCGCCTTGGCATCGGCATCGGCATAAACCGCCACGGTGCGCACGCCCATGGCGCGGGCGGTGCGGATGATCCGGCAGGCGATTTCGCCGCGATTGGCGATGAGGAGGGATTTGATCATGGCCATTACATCCTGAACACGCCGAACGGCGCACGGTCTGGGATCGGAGCTTCGAGTGCGGCGCGGAAGGCAAGGCCCAGCACGTCGCGCGTCTGCGCCGGATCGATCACACCGTCGTCCCACATCCGGGCGGTGGCGTAGTAGGGGTTGCCCTCGTCCTCGTACTTTTCGCGGATCGGGGCCTTGAAGGCTTCGGCTTCCTCGGCGCTCCACGTATCGGCATCGCGGTGCACGGTGGCGAGCACGCTGGCCGCCTGTTCGCCGCCCATCACGCTGATCCGGCTGTTGGGCCAACTGAACAGGAAACGCGGCTGATAGGCGCGGCCCGCCATGCCGTAGTTCCCCGCGCCGAAGCTGCCGCCGATCAGGACGGTAACCTTCGGCACTTGCGCGGTGGCAACGGCGGTCACCAGCTTTGCGCCGTGCTTGGCAATGCCCTCCGCCTCGTACTTGCCGCCGACCATGAAGCCGGAAATGTTCTGCAGGAACAGCAAGGGGATGCGCCGCTGACACGCCAGTTCGATGAAGTGCGCGCCCTTCTGCGCGGATTCGCTGAACAGCACGCCGTTGTTGGCAAGGATCGCCACCGGCATTCCGTGGATATGCGCGAACCCGGTGACGAGCGAACTGCCGTAGAGCGGCTTGAACTCGTGAAATTCGCTGCCGTCGACGATGCGCGCGACGATTTCGTGCACGTCATAGGGCGCACGCACGTCGTCGGGGACGATAGAATAGAGCTCGTCGGCGTCGTATTTCGGCGGGACCGGGGTCTTGAATTCGACCGCCGCGCCTTCGTTCACACCAAGGTGGCTGACAATGTCGCGCACGATGGTCAGCGCATGTTCGTCGTTCTCGGCCAAGTGATCGGCCACGCCCGACTTGCGCGTGTGGAGGTCGCCGCCGCCCAGATCCTCGGCGCTGATTTCTTCACCCGTCGCGGCCTTCACCAGTGGCGGCCCGGCAAGGAAAATCGTGCCCTGTTCACGCACGATCACCGTCTCGTCACTCATCGCCGGAACATAGGCGCCGCCCGCAGTGCAGCTGCCCATGACACATGCGATTTGCGGAATGCCCATCCCGCTCATCCGCGCCTGGTTGTAGAAGATGCGGCCAAAGTGATCGCGGTCGGGGAAGACCTCTGCCTGAAAGGGCAGGTTCGCGCCGCCGCTATCGACAAGATAGATGCACGGCAGGCGGTTTTCCTCTGCGATCTCTTGCGCACGAAGGTGCTTTTTTACCGTCATCGGGTAATAGCTGCCGCCCTTCACGGTGGGATCGTTGGCGGCGATCATGCACTGGCGGCCCGACACCATGCCGATGCCCGCAACGATGCTGGCCCCGTGCACGTCGCCGCCATACATGCCGTTGGCAGCTAGCTGGCCGATTTCCAAAAAGGGCGAACCGGGATCGAGCAGACGCTCCACCCGGTCGCGCGCCAGCAGCTTGCCGCGCGCGACATGGCGTTCGCGATACCGCTCCGCTCCGCCCAGCGCGGCTTCCGCAACCTTTGCGCGCAGTTCGTCAACCAGCGCGCGGTTGTGCTTCGCGCGCGCCTGCGCCTCTGGTGAGGACAGGTCGAGTTTCGATGTCAGGACGGGCGCACTCATTTATGGGCCTTTCGATTTTTCGGCGCGATCAGGTGGCGGTAAACGCCGACCACGTTGATGATCAGAAGACCGACGTTCTGCCAGCCGATCCCCGCACCTTCGTCGTTCAAGAAACCCCATGCGATCAGCGCGATGGAGCTGGTAACGAACAGAACGAAGGCCCAGCCCGTGATCCGCTCGCCAAGGTTGAGCGAGACGAGGAACGCCGCCAAAAGTGCAGCGCCCGCCCCGTAATATTGCAGGATGTTGAGCGTGGATTCGCTCATCCCCTCATGAGCTCCCGCCCGATCAGCATCCGGCGAATTTCGTTCGTGCCCGCCCCGATATCCAGCAGCTTGGCATCGCGCAGGAACCGCTCTACCGGCCAGTCGAGCGTATAGCCCGCCCCGCCCAGCGCCTGAACCGCTTCGCCCGCCGCGCGGAAGGCATTCTCGCTGGCCAGCAGTATCGCACCCGCCGCGTCGAAGCGCGTGGTCTGGCCCGCGTCGCAGGCTTTGGCCACGGCATAGGAATAGGCGCGCGCCGATTGCAGCCCTACGTACATGTCGGCGATCTTGGCCTGCATCAGCTGGAATTCACCGATGGGGCGGCCGAATTGCTTGCGTTCGCGGACATAGGGAATGACGACGTCGAGGCAGGCCTGGATGATGCCAAGCTGCACGCCCGACAGGACGACGCGCTCGTAATCCAGCCCGCTCATCAGGACTTTCACGCCTTCGCCGACGCCCGCCATGACGTTCTCGTCCGGCACGAAGCAATCGTCGAAGACCAGTTCGGCGGTGGGCGATCCGCGCATGCCCATCTTCTCGATCTTCTGGCCGATGGAGAAACCGTCGAAGTCCTTCTCGATCAGGAAGGTCGTAATGCCCTTCGGCCCGGCATCGGGATCGGTCTTGCCATAGACGACCAGCGTGTCGGCATAGGCGGCATTGGTGATCCAGAACTTCGTACCGTTCAGCACCCAGCCGCCATCGGCCTTCGTGGCGCGCATCTTCATCGAAACGACATCGGAACCGGCCCCGGCCTCGCTCATCGCCAGCGAACCGACATGCTCGCCGCTGACCAACTTGGGCAGGTACTTCGCCTTCTGCGCATCGCTGCCCCAGCGGTGGATCTGGTTGACGCAAAGGTTGGAGTGCGCACCGTACGACAGGCCGAGCGAGGCGCTGGCGCGGCTCACTTCCTCCACAGCGATCAGGTGATCGAGATAGCCGAGGCCCAGCCCGCCGAAATCTTCGGACACAGTGACGCCGTGAAGGCCAAGTTCGCCCATCGCCTGCCACAACTCGTCACGCGGGAACCAGTCCTCACGGTCGATGCGGTCGGCCAGCGGCATGATCTGTTCGTCGGCGAAGCGCGAAACGGTGTCGCGGATCATCACGGCGCTCTCGCCAAGCTGGAAATCGAAATCGGGGGTCGCGCGCATGTCTATCCTCTCTTCGTACAGACCAAATCCTACGGCCCCGCCCTGCGTTCCGACAAATTGAAAACGGTTTGGCCATGATATAGACAGCATCTATGATCGAACGCTACCTGATCCGCTATTTCATCGCCGTGGTCGATAGGGGCAGCTTTTCGCGCGCCGCCGCAGCCTGCAACGTATCGCAACCCACCCTGTCCGCCGGGATCGCCAAGCTGGAGCGGCTGGTCGGCGCGCCGCTGTTCGAACGGTCGAACCGCCGGGTCGAACTGACTCGCGCCGGGGCCAGCTTCGTCGAACACGCGCGCGCCATCGAACGCGGATTCGCCGCCGCTGAACAGGTCGCGCAAGAAAGCGGCCCGGCACAATTGCTGCGCATCGGGATCGCCTCGACCTTTCCGTCGGCACTGATCGGCGCGGGGGTTGCCGCCATGCGCAAGGCCGATGCCAGTGCTCGGATCGAATTACTCGACGGGCGAATGCGCGATCTGATGCAACAGCTGGACCGCGGGCGGCTCGACGCCGTCATCGGACCGGTCGCCCAAACACAAGAGGTGCAACGCGATCTGGGCGTAGAGGATTACCTGATGGCCCTACCCGCGTCTCATGCGCTTGCCTCGCGCGACGATGTTGCTCCTGCCGATTTAGCCGGGGAAGCGATGCTGGTCCGCCGCAATTGCGAGGCACTGTCCGATACCAGCCGGTTCTTTACCGCGCATGGCGTGCGCCCGTTCATGGCGGCACGCACCACCGATGACGAACGGGCGATGGCGATGGTCGCGGCAGGTCTGGCGATCACGGTCGCGCCCCGTTGCTTCGCGCGCGATGGCATTGCGATGGTGCGGCTGGAAGGATTCGATCCCGAACGCCGCATCGGCCTGATCAGCGATGCGGACGCGATGGCGCGCATCGGTGCTTCGCCCGTATTGCGTGCCCTGTGCGATACGATTGCGGATTGGCTGACACGATAGGGGGCGGCTTGCCCTCACCCGTCCCTTCGCTAGAACGATGATAGGGGGTGAAGGGGAACCAATGACAAGCAGGCGGATCGGCTTCTGGCTGGGACTGGCGTTGATGGCGGTGACGATCGTGCTGCCCCCGCCCGCCGGGATGGAGCCGCCCGCGTGGTACATGGCGGGCCTCGTCTGCTGGATGGCGGCGTGGTGGATGACGCAGGCGATCCCGCTTTCAGCCACAGCGTTATTGCCGTTCATCGTCCTGCCACTGGCTGGCGTATCGGGCGCAAAGGCGGTGGCGTCGTCGTACTATTCGCCGATCATTTTCCTGATCCTTGGCGGTGCGATGCTGGCGCTGGCGATCGAGCGTACCGGCCTGCACCGGCGACTGGCGCGCGGACTGGTGCGGATGGGTGGGCGAAGCGCGTTCTCGATGTTGCTGGCCTTCATGGCGGCAACGGCGCTGCTTTCCATGCTGATCAGCAATACGTCGTCGGCGCTGATCATGGTGCCGATGGCGCTGGCGGTGATCGCAGGCGGCACGGGTGAGGAAGGCGACGAACCCAGGCAGTCCGGCATCGCGGGTGCATTGCCCATCGGCATCGCATTTGCCGCCACCATCGGCGGGTTCGGTACCATCGTCGGTACGCCCACCAACGCCATCGCGGTCGCGCTGCTGGACGAGATGCTGGGCGTGAAGATCAGCTTCGCCCGCTGGATGGCGTTCGGCCTGCCGCTGGTCGTAATCTCCCTACCCATCGCGGCATGGCTGATCGCGCGGGTCCAGCGCCTGTCGACCGACCGGTTCGACATCGACGCCGCCCGCGCCGCTTTGGCATGCGAGCCGAATTGGTCGACACCGCAAAAACGCATGGGCGTGATCATCGCCCTCGCCTTCGCGGGCTGGCTGATCGCGCCGTTCGTGGGAATTTACCTGCCGCCCGATTCGCTGACCGACGGGACCGTTGCGGTTGTTGCCGCGCTGATCCTGTTCGTTTTGCCGGATGGCACGGGCCGCCCGATGCTGACGTGGAAAGAGGCGAACCGCGCGCCGTGGGACGTGCTTTTGCTGTTCGGCGGCGGATTGGCGTTGGCGGGCGGCATGGGCGCATCCGGACTGGCCGATTGGTTGGGCCAGATGTTGCTGCCGCTGAAGGCCGTGCCGCTGTTCCTGGTGGCAATGGCAATCTGCGCGCTAGTCATCGTGATCACCGAATTTGCCAGCAATGTTGCAACGGGCAGCGCGATCATACCAGTCGTCGCGGGCCTGATCGCGGCGCTGGGCGTCGATCCGATCCTGCTGGCCATGCCCGCCGCCATCGCGGCATCGTGGGGTTTTATGTTGCCCGCCGGGACGGGACCGAACGCGATTGCGTGGAGTTCGGGGCGCATCGCCCTGCCCGCAATGATCAAGTCCGGCCTGTTGTTGGATGTCGTGGGCGTAATCCTGTTGCCCGGCGTGATCTGGCTGGTCGCGGCGGTTATCCGCTAGGCGACCTATTTGCCCGTAGCCCGGCGGTGCGCGCGCCACCTTGCGACGTTATCATTATGCTCGGCCAGCGTGTCGGCAAAGGCATGCCCGCCGCTGCCGTCAGCCACCATGTAGATCGCCTTGGTATCCGCCGGGTGCAACACAGCCAGGATCGATTCGCGCCCCGGATTGGTGATCGGCCCCACCGGCAGCCCCGCCATCGAATACGTGTTGTACCCGTTCACCGCATCGATCTCGGACCGCTTGATCCGGCGGCCCAGCGGCTTGCCCTTGGTAATCGGATAGATGATGGTCGGATCGGCCTGAAGCCGCATCCCGATGCGCAGGCGGTTGGAATAGAGCCCTGCCACCATGCGCCGCTCGCCCGGCACGCCGGTCTCTTTCTCGACGATAGCGGCCAGGCTCAGCGCCTCGTCCACCGTTTTCACGGGAATATCGGCATCACGCTTCGGCCATTCGGCGGCGATGAAGTCGGTCATTGCCTGTTGCATCCGCGCCAGCACGACCGCACGTGCCTCGCCCCGTTCGAAGTCGTAGCTGTCGGGCAGGATCGATCCTTCGGCAGGCACCGCGACGTCACCGGTCAGCAGGTCCTCCGCCATCAACCGTTCGTGCACCATGATCGAGGGCAGCCCCTCTGGCACCGTGACCATCCGGCGGATCACTTCGCCATGCTGCAAGGTATCGAGGATCGTCGCCGGACTTGCCCCGGCGGGCAGCAGGAATTCCCCCGCCTTCACCGGATCGCCGCTGCCCAACACCTTGGCGCGCAGCAGGAAAGCGTCGGCGGAGCCGATCAGGCCCTCGTCCGCCAGCTTGCCAGCCGTGGAAGTCAGCGACGCGCCGGTCGGCACGATAAACGCCGTGTCCTCCT
The DNA here is from genome assembly GCF_001028705.1 of Croceicoccus naphthovorans. NCBI lineage: Bacteria > Pseudomonadati > Pseudomonadota > Alphaproteobacteria > Sphingomonadales > Erythrobacteraceae > Croceicoccus > Croceicoccus naphthovorans. The sequence continues at coordinate 2,209,878 of NZ_CP011770.1, forward strand.
CAATTTCGGACCCGCCGTACCACCCGCTTGCGAACCAGCCGGCCGCACCGGCAATGGCAATAGCCACCACCGCGACCGCGACGAGAAATCCCCGTTTCATAAGGGGCCGCGCTTCATAGCGTCAGTCGACCGCCTTCATGATCAGCGACGCATTGGTGCCGCCGAACCCGAACGAGTTGTTCAGCACCGCCTTCACCGCACGCTTTTTCGCGACATGCGGCACAAGGTCGACGCCTTCGGTCCCCTCGTCCGGATCGTCCAGGTTCAGCGTCGGCGGCACGACCTGGTCGCGGATGGCCAGGATGCAGAAGATCGCCTCAACCGCGCCGGCACCGCCCAAGAGGTGGCCGATCGCCGACTTCGTCGAGCTCATCGAAGCGCCGCCAAGATCGTCGCCCAGCACGCGCTTTACCGCGGCCAATTCGATGGTGTCAGCCATCGTCGAGGTACCGTGTGCATTGACATAGTCGATGTCGCCCGCTTCCATCCCGGCCTTCTTCATCGCCATGCGCATCGCGTTTTCCGCGCCCTTGCCTTCGGGGTGCGGTGCAGTGACATGATAGGCATCGCCCGACAGGCCATAGCCGACGACTTCGGCATAGATCTTCGCGCCGCGCGCCTTGGCATGCTCGTACTCTTCCAGCACGACGACGCCCGCGCCTTCGCCCATGACGAAACCGTCGCGGTTCTTGTCATAGGGCCGGCTGGCCTTTTCGGGCGCATCGTTAGACGACATGTTCAGCGCCTTGGCCTGAGCGAACCCGGCGATGCCGATGGGACAAATCGTCGATTCCGCGCCGCCCGCCAACATGATGTCGGCGTCGCCATCCTTGATCATCCGCGCCGCATCACCGATCGAGTGGGCGCCGGTGGAACAGGCCGTGACGACCGCGTGGTTCGGGCCCATCAGCCCGTACTTTATCGATACCTGCCCGGAAATCAGGTTGATCAGACGCCCGTGAACGAAGTGCGGCGAAACGCGGCCCGGGCCACGTTCGTTCAACACCAGCGATTCGCTTTCGATGCCCGGAAGCCCCCCGATGCCCGACCCGATCGAGCAACCGGCGCGCAGCTTCGTTTCGTCATCCATGTCGACGAGACCGGCATCTTCCAGCGCCTGTCCGGCGGCGTCGATGCCGTAAACGATGAACGGATCGACCTGGCGGCGGATCTTGAAATCGACGCGCTTGTCGGGGTCGAAACCGTATTCGTGATCGGCGGGCTTTACCTCGCACGCGATGGTGCACTTCTGGTCCGAGGCGTCAAAACGCGTGATCTGGCCCGCACCGCTTTTCCCGGCGATCAGGTTGGACCACGCGGTCTCTACGTCTGCACCCAGCGGGGTGACGAGGCCAAGTCCGGTTATGACAACACGGCGCATCAATGCTTCTCCGGCAAACTTCCCGGCGGCCACGCCCCATGCGGGTCCGCCTCAAACGCAACAGGCCCAGCCCAGCGGGCCAGGCCTGTCATGATCGGCCCGATCCGCGGCTGCGGCGGGCAAAACGCAAGGGCTGTTAGCCCTTGTGCTCTTCGATGTACTTCACGGCATCGCCGACGGTCGTGATCTTTTCGGCGGCGTCGTCCGGGATTTCGACCCCGAATTCTTCCTCGAAAGCCATGACCAGCTCGACGATGTCGAGGCTGTCCGCGCCCAGATCGTCGATAAAGCTGGCATCCATCGTCACCTTGTCGGCTTCGACGCCCAGATGCTCGACGACGATCTTCTTAACGCGTTCCTCGGTATCGCTCATGGAAAAACCCTCTCGCTAAAAGCGGTAAAAAACTCAGGGGTCGCCCTAAAGGCGGTTTTCGGGGGTTGCAAGGGTTATGAGACGCTGCCCACAAGCCCTTGCGCTCAATCCCCGATATTGTCGGTGCGAACCTGCTTGGCCGGATCGGCTTTCGGCGGGTCGATCGTGCGGATGTGCAGTTCGCGTAGCTGCTTGGGGCTGACCTGCGTCGGAGCCTGCATCATCAGGTCTTCGCCCCGCTGGTTCATCGGGAAAGCGATGACTTCGCGAATGGCCTGCTCGCCCGCCAACAGCATGACGATACGGTCGATGCCCGGTGCCGAACCGCCGTGCGGCGGTGCGCCGTATTTAAACGCGTTGATCATGCCGGAGAAGTTGGCGTCGACCTCTTCCTGCGAATAGCCAGCGATCTCGAACGCCTTGTACATGATGTCGGGCCGGTGGTTCCGGATCGCGCCCGACGACAGTTCATAGCCGTTGCAGACGATATCGTACTGCCAAGCCAGAATGTCGAGCGGGTCCTTGCCCTCCAGCGCTTCCATCTCGCCCTGCGGCATAGAGAACGGGTTGTGACTGAAGTCGATCTTCTTCAGCTCCTCGTCGTACTCGAACATCGGGAAATCGACGATCCAGCAGAACTTGAAGCAGCCCTGTTCGATCAGGCCCAGTTCCTCGCCCACGCGGGTGCGGGCGGCACCGGCCAGCTTGGCGGCGTCCTTTTCCTTGCCCGCGGCGAAGAACAGCCCGTCATCGGGGCCGAGGCCCAGCTCGTTGTAGAGCGCTTCCATCCGGTCAGCGCCGTGGTTCTTGGCAATCGGCCCGCCGAATTCGCCGCCCTTGCGGGTGACATAGCCGAGCCCGGCAAAGCCCTCGCCCCGCGCCCAGTTGTTCATGTCGTCGAAGAACTTGCGGCTCTTGTCCGCAGTGTTCGGCGCGGGGATCACGCGGACCTTGCCGCCGCCGCCCACGATCTTTTCGAACAGGCCGAAGCCCGACTGTTCGAAATGCGCGGTAACGTCGGAGATGATCAGCGGGTTGCGCAGGTCGGGCTTGTCGCTGCCGTATTTCAGCAGGCACTCGGCATAGGGAATGCGCGGAAATTCGCCTGCGGGGGTTACTGTCGCGCCATCGGCGAATTCCTCGAACACACCGGCCAGCACGGGCTCCAACATCTGGAACACGTCTTCCTGCGTGACGTAGCTCATCTCGAAGTCGAGCTGGTAGAATTCGAGGCTGCGGTCGGCGCGCAGGTCTTCGTCACGGAAGCAGGGGGCGATCTGGAAATAGCGGTCGAACCCGCTGACCATCAGCATCTGCTTGAACATCTGCGGTGCCTGCGGCAGCGCATAGAACTTGCCTGCGTGAAGACGGCTGGGCACGAGGAAGTCGCGCGCACCTTCGGGGCTCGATGCCGTCAGGATCGGGGTCTGGTATTCAAGGAAACCCTGGTCGGTCATCCGGCGGCGCAGCGACGAAATCACCTTCGACCGCAGCACGATGTTGGCGTGCATCTTGTCACGCCGCAGGTCGAGGAAGCGGTTCTTGAGGCGGATGTCTTCGGGGTATTCCTGCTCCCCGGCCACCGGCATCGGCAGCTCGTCTGCGCGGCTTTGCACCGTGATTGACCGGGCAAACACTTCGATCTCGCCGGTTGCAAGGTTGGGGTTTACGGTAGATTCAGCACGGGCCTTCACCTCGCCATCGATGGTGACGACCGATTCCACGCGCAGCCGATCCAGGACTTCCAGCGCCGGGCTGTCTTCGTCGGCCACGACCTGCGTCATGCCGTAATGGTCGCGCAGGTCGACGAACAATACGCCGCCGTGGTCGCGTTTGCGGTGGACCCAGCCCGAGATCCGGACGGTTTCACCGACGTTGGCGGCGCTTAACTGGCCGCAGGTATGGGTGCGATAGGGATGCATCTGGTTTTCGCTTGAATCTGTGAAGACAAAGGATTGCCGCCGCCCCTAGGCCAAGCGCGATCCGATTTCCAGTGGCGCGATGCACCCGTGCCCGGAGCGGGTGGTGCAAGAATTTTTCAAGGCTGTCCCTAAAACTCTTCTTAACCATCCGCAGGCTAGAAAGCCCCCTAACTACAAATGCGCCCAACTGACACAAGGGACCAGTGCATGTTCGCAAGCAATCTGTTCGGCAGCGAGGACGAGCGCCAGGGCTTCCTCGACGATGTTGAGTCGTTGCTGCGTCGCGGCCAGCCGGACGTTGCGGCGGGTCTGCTGGAAGGTCAGCTGGGCGATCTGGCCGACGATGGCGACGAACTGGCCCGCCTGTGCATCAAGGTTCCGGTCAGCGCGGTACGCATCACCGGTTGGGAACAGCTTGCCGGTAAGCTGGAAAAGCTGGACCGCCCCGGCAGGCCGATCACCGCCATCGGCATCGATATTTCCGCCCCGTTCGAAATGCCCGAACTGGATGACCGGCACGGCAATTTCTACGAACCCGATCTGGACACCGTCTACTACACCGACAGCGCCTTTCCGTTCGCCAGCGCCAGCCGCGAGATGATGATGGAGGAAGCGCAGAACGCCAAGGCAGCTTGGGTCGGCCATTTCGAAAACGTCGATGCGACCATCGGCGTGCGCGGGCTTGGCGGGATCTACGGCGAAGTTCTGATCGCGCAGAAGAAGTGCAAGGACTACGATCACAAGAACGCGATGGAACAGGATTCTGCCGTCATCGCATCCGCCTTTATCGCGGTCCGCCTGCATCAGGCGATCAAGGCCACGGCGGAAGGGCGCGGAATGCCGCGCGCCGCGTGCCTGATGGTCGGCAACAACGAAAGCTTCCCTTATTACGACGCGCCGGTGATGACCCGGCCGGAGTACGAGGAATACCTCGACGCAGAGGGTGAAGAGGACGACTGCGGCCAGTACGACCACGCCTTCGGCACGCTGCGCCTTGCTCCCTTGCCCGACGATTACGATCCGTTCGCCGCCATGCCCGACGAAGATCAGGTCAGCGGCGCAGCCTTGCGCAAAAAGCTGCGCGCGCAGGCAGAGGCTGAAACGCCCGAGGTGGCCAACGATGTCGCTCCCGCCGGGATCGGGGGCTTCCTGAACCGCATCCTGAAGCGAAGCGCCTGAGGAGGGCGACAAAACACATGGTCTTTGCCAGCCAGTTGTTCGCAGACAAGGAAGCCGAACGCGCCTTCCGCCATCAGGTGGAGGGCCTTTTGCGTGAAGGGAAGGCCGTCGACGCCCTGTCGGAAATTGACGCGAAACTGGGCGAGATCGGCGAACGCCCGTTCGCCAAGCTCGGCCTCTCGATCCAGCCCGAAAGCGTTGTCGTTACCGGATGGGAAGCGATCGGCGGCACCATCGATTCGCTCGACATCCACGGCCAGCCGATCTCGGCCATAGGCGTCGATCTGGCCAATCCCGATGCCTATGGCACCGAACCGGGCGGCGACATGCGGCTGACGCCGGTGCTGGAAACCTCGTTCTATTGCGACGATGTGTTTCCCTTTGGCGTGTCGGACCGCGACGGGCTGTGCACCGGCTATGGCCGCAACGGCGCGACATGGCGCGGTTCGCATGAGCATCGCGACAATTGTCTGAAGGTTTCGGGCCTCGACGAACTTTATGGCGCATACCACGCGGTACGCCCGCACATGGATCGCGGCGAGCTGACCGAGCTCGCCGATTACGACGCGCCGCGTCTGACTGCGATGCGCTGTGCGGTGCTGGTCCACATGGCTATCGCCCGCGCGGTCGAAGATCAGAACCTGCCCCGCCCGATGGCGGTTATATGCGGCAGCAACGAGGATTATCCTTACTTCGACGCCCCCGTCACGACCCGCGCCGATTGCGAGGAAGCGAACGACGCGCAGGCCGAGGCGGGCGATACGGACGAGGCACTGTTCACTTCGCTCGCCACCTTGGCCCCGGTGCGGCCCAATGCGACCTATCAGTTTCAGGTTGAGACCGAGCACGTATCGGGCCGATCCCTGCGCCACCGTTTCGTGCGCGAATTCGCCGAAGATGCGGAGAGCATGGACGGCGTGATCGCGGCGGAAGAACAGGCAAAGCCGAGCTTGCTGGATCGGCTCCTGCGGCGCTGATTTTCTTGCTAAGTCCGGCGTGCGCCGGGCAGACTCAAGCGCCGGGCGCGGGATATTTCTTTGCCTCAGACGCCGGCGGGGCCATCCGGCCCCTCAGGCTTTCCTCGCGCCTGACGGCGCTGCGGGCGGCCATTCGGCCCTGTCGGAGTCACCGTCGGTGCCCGGTTCCAGCGCGATGCGGGCAAGTTCGTACAAACTCTACTCCCTCTTTCGGTTGGCAAAAGTCCGGGGCGCAAAACGACACCCGCAAGCGCCAACGCGCGCCGCCGCTTATGCGACGAAACCAAGGGGCCGGATGGCCCCGCCAGCGCCTGAGGTCCAAACAACGTTTGCCCGCGGCGGCCCGTTGCACTAATGCGCCGTCTCGATGAAAGTGCACCCTCTGATCAGCTCTACCGATGAGCTGCGCGACCTCTGCGATCGTTTCGCCACTGCCGATTTCGTTGCCGTGGACACCGAGTTCATGCGCGAATCGACATATTGGCCTCTGCTCTGCCTCGTCCAGATTTCCGATGGCAAGGAAGCCGCCGCGATCGATCCGCTGGCGCAGGGCATAGACCTGACCCCGCTGCTCGACCTGTTGTGCGAGAACGAAGACGTGCTCAAGGTCTTCCATGCCGGGGGGCAGGACGTTGAGATCATCTACAATCTGACCGGCAAGACCCCGCACCCGATCTTCGACACGCAGATCGCGATGATGGCGATCAGCCAGTCCGAACAGATCGGCTATTCCAACCTCGTCGAATCGTGGCTGGGCCATGCCATCGACAAGGGCGCGCGGTTTACCGACTGGTCGCGCCGTCCGCTGACCGAACGTCAGCTGGAATATGCCGTCGGCGACGTTACCTACCTGTCCAAGATTTTCCCGAAGATGCTCAAAAAGCTGATCAAGACGGGACGCGGCATCTGGCTGGATCATGAGATGGAGCGGCTGGCCGATCCGGCGAACTATGCGCAGGACCCGGACACGCTGTGGCACCGCATCCGCGCGCCTGGCCGCAATCCGCAAGTGCTGGGCCGGTTGAAGGCACTTGCCGCATGGCGAGAGAACGAGGCGCAGGATAAGGACATCCCGCGCGGGCGCATCGTTCGCGACGAAACGCTGGCCGATCTCGCCAGCCACCCTCCGAAGAAGCAGGCCGACCTTGCCAAAGTACGCGGCCTGTCGAACGGGTGGAAAGACAACGACATCGGCAAGCGGCTGATGAAAGTGCTCGACGCCGCCGAACCGCTGCCTGCGGAGGAAATGCCAGAGCGTAAGCGCGGCGCGCCGCTGGGCAAGGAAGGCGCACTGGTTGCCGACTTGTTGAAACTCCTGCTGAAAATCCGCTCACGCGAGATCGACGTCGCCTCTCGACTGCTGGCCCGGTCCGACGACCTCGAACAGCTTGCCGCCGGGGTGCGCAAGAAGCTGCCCCTGCTTGAAGGCTGGCGGTTCGAGGAGTTCGGTCGCGACGCGCTCGATTTGGTCGAGGGCAAGCTGGGTTTCGGTGTCGAGAACGGTCGCCTGAAGATGACCCGTATCGGCGAAGGCCCCGTCGCGCCAACGCCGGAAAATCAGCAAGCCGACGACGACGGCGAACAAGCATCGCAGAGCGAAGAAGCCTGAGCGCCTAGACCCATGAGCGCGACCTACCTCCCCACGCTCAAGCAGTTGCAGTACCTGCTGGCACTGCACGAACACGGCCACTTCGGACGGGCTGCGGAATCGTGCTTCGTGTCGCAGTCCACGCTGTCGGCGGGTATTCGCGAACTCGAATCGCTGCTCGGCGTGACGCTGGTCGAACGGACCCGGCGCGTGGTGCGATTTACGCCGCTGGGCGAACAGGTCGTCGCCAAGGCGCACCGCCTGTTGCGAGAGGCGGAGGAACTGTCCGATCTCGTCCAGTCCGCCGGGCAACCGCTGTGCGGCGAATTGCGGATGAGCGTGATCCCGACCATCGCGCCCTTCCTGCTGCCCCGTATCCTGCCGCGTTTGCGCAAGGAGCGGCCCAAGCTGAAGCTGTTCCTGCGCGAAGAGCCCAGCGCTGATGCCATCGAATCGCTGCACCACGGCCGGGCCGATTGCGTGCTGCTCGCCCTGCCCTTCCCGACTGGCGAAGTGGAACGCGAGACGATTGCGAAAGACGACCTTTACGTCGCTTTCCCAAAGGACGATCCGCGCGACCCACCTGCGGAAATTCCGCCGGACATGATCGACGAAGGCCGCCTGCTCTTGCTCGAAGACGGGCACTGCCTGAAGGAACACGCGCTGGCCGCCTGCAATCGCCCGGAGTTGCGGGCCAGCGCGACCATGATCGGCACTTCGCTGCATACCCTGGTGCAGATGGTCGACAATGGCCTCGGTCTTACGATGCTGCCCAAGATGGCGCTGGATGCTGGCATCCTGCACGACACCGATGTCGTCGCACGTCCTCTGAAATCGAACAACGCCAGCCGCGAAATCGCTCTCGTCTGGCGCAAGGGCAGCCCCCGTGCGGAGGAATTCCACCTGCTCGCCCAGGAACTGCGCGAGGGCTGAGGGCTATTTCGGGCGACGGATGCGACGAAACAGGCCCTTTCGCTCGCTGATCGGTTCGAACATGTCGTCCGCACTTTCGGGGTCAAGCCACTCGTCATCGGCCAACGCCTTCTCCACGCCGTTCAGCTTGGGCATTTCGTAAAGCCGCAGCGCCCGGCCCGGTTGCGGGTGGTTCTGGATCATCGCGTGCATCGATCCATACTGCTCGATCAGCGGGCCGATCTCCGCCGGGTCCAGCCCCATATGCTCTGCCAGCAGGTCGTGGCGCAGCGCCCTGATCTTCGCCACCTCGTCGCCGTTATCGAAACGCGTGGCATCCAGCAGCAGGTCGCATTCCGAATCGAGGCCCAGCGACCGGTTGTTCATATTGGCCGACCCCAGCTTCAGTACCTGATCGTCCACGATCATCAGCTTGGCATGAACGTAAATCGGGTTATCGCCCGCCGTGCGCGGGATATAGACGCGAAAGCGCTGCTTGGTATCGACCTTGCCGATGGCCTTGAGCAACCGCGCGCGGGCGGTGTCCATCGCCTGCTGCTCCAGCCAACCGTCGGCTTCTTCGGGATTGACCAGCACGATTTCAGGCGGATCATCCTCTGCCATGCGCTCGGCAATCGCCTCGCCGATCTTGCGAGAGGCGAAGTACTGGCTCTCGGCATAGATGAACTTCTTCGCGCGCTTGATTAGCGAGAGGAAAAGCGTCTCGATCTCGCGAATTTCTTCGCAATCCTCGAAAGTGGCACGCGTGCGCGCAATGCCCAGCTTGATGTTGTCGAAGCTCGGATCAAGGTCGTCTGGCCATACGCTGTGCGGCTGCGCGGGCACCGGCGCAAGATCGCTGCCGCTGGCAATGTTCCAGCGTTTGCGGCCCAGATCGTCGAGCGCGCGGGCGACATCGCCCTCAACCAGCATGGTCATGTCGTGCCACGGCATATAGGTGCCGCCGCCCGGTTCGCGGCGCAGGCGATCCTTGTCCAAATGCTCGCGCGTGTCCCAGCGATCGGCGGTCATGTCGATACCACCGCAAACGGCGAATCGATCGTCGACGATCACGATCTTCTGGTGGTGCGAACAGCCGACAGGATGCGCCGCGTCGAACTTGAAATTTATGCGGTCATGCCGGAACCAGCGCCACATATCGATCAGCATGGAACCGCGGAAAAACATCTTCACCGCGCCGAAATTCCATTTCAGCACGTAGATTTCCAGATCGGGGTTTCGGTTCGCCAACCAGACGATGAAGCGCCCCAACCGGCGCGGCGGGTGCGATTTGGGCCGACGTTGCCACCAACGCCGCCCGCGCCCCAGCGCGATGCGCGTGTCGAAGTCCCAGCCGATCAGGAAAATGCGCTTTTTCGCGCGCATCATCACATCCTGCATGATCGTGAAATAATCGGCGGCGTCGACAATGACCTTCGCCTTGTCGGCATGCTCGAACCGCCAAACCCCGGGCTCGACACTCTGCGCGAATGCCGACCCGGGGTCGTTGGCCTTGTTCCCCGCCGGGCCGTCCGGTTGATCCGGGCGAACCACCTTGTCCGTCATGCGTCTTCCTTGCGATACGTTCCGGTGGTGCGACCCGGTGAAAGCGCGGCGCGCCTATTTCTTGGCGTCTTCCATCGCTTCGGGCGTCACTTCCTGCTCTTCGCATTCCGCGTCCTTGCGGCGTTGAAATACCGAACGCATGTGCGCAAGATCGGCATCGGTCAGATACTTTTCGAAGTCCGGGAAGTGCTCGTCCTCTTCCTCGTCGATGTGATGCTCGTACCGGTGGCGCAGGTCCTTGAACTTAGCCAGCCATGCGCTGCTGCTCATGTCCGTGGCGGCGAGATCGTTGAGCATCTCCTCGATCTCATGATGTTCTGCGACGGAGTGGCGGGTCTCGCCCGTCGTCTCGGGCTTGCGCAGCATCGTGGAGTAGAGTGCCTGCTCCTCCGCGGCCGCGTGGCTCTTCACTTCGACGGTGAATTGCTCCAGCAGGCCTTGGCGCTCATCGCTCGCGCCCTCGGTTTCGGCCATCTGCTTTAGCAGCTTGCGGTGCTTGTCGTGATCTTCCTTCAATCGGTCGAAGATGCCGGTTGTGTCGGCCATGGGTCGCTCCTGAAAATTTTCAAATGTGCGTTTGGAGGATCAACCGCCGGATGGGTACGAGGTTCCGAACCGCAGATCGTACCGAATGCGAAATATCCCCACAGCAGGGCTTGCCAAGCCCGCCTTCCCCGCCTAGATGGCGCCCTCCAAGCGCGCCCGTAGCTCAGCTGGATAGAGCACCAGACTACGAATCTGGGGGTCAGAGGTTCGAATCCTTTCGGGCGCGCCAACAACAAAGCCCGCCCCTGCAAAGGGGCGGGCTTTGTTGTTTGGGGCATTCCAAGATGCGAACCTAAGTTCGGAGTCGGAGCGACAAAGCCGCAAAGACAGGACGGGCTGGGCAGGAGACCAGCCCTAGCCTTTCGGGCCGACCCACCAGTGCCTAAACCCGCAACCGTCCCATTAAATCCACATCCAACGGCGCAAGCTGCAACAGCTCAGCCTCCGCCAAAGAACACCACCGAACCGCTTCGCCCTCCAGTGCCTGCGGCTCCCCAGCCCATTTGCGGCAGGTGTAAAGAAGAATTACAACCGGTGCCTCGCTTCCCGGCAAAGCCGCCCCTGTCGCAAAGCACGCAGGCTCCAGCGCAGCCGAATCGACGCGAATCCCCAGCTCCTCGGCCAGTTCGCGGGCCAAGGCGGCCTGTGGCGATTCGTTTTTTTCGACCTTTCCGCCGGGAAATTCCCAAAGTCCGCCGTGATGTTTCGCTAGCGGACGTCGGTGCATCAGCACCTGCCCGGCGCCATCAATCAAAGCAGCTGCAACGATTAGCATGGTTTACCTGCCATTTACCAAAAGCCCCTGTCGGATAGTTTGCCAATGCTGCGGGTGCTCTCAACCAAAAATTAATCCCTTGGGGCGATTCTGACGACGGACCACAAGGGAAGGCCCAAAACCATGTTGAACACCATCCTCAAGTTTCTTGACGATGAAAACGGAGCGACAGCCGTCGAGTACGGCCTGATCTGCGCAATGCTCGTCATTGCAATGATGACGGCGCTCAATGGTGTGGCGGGCGAGACCATCAAGATGTGGACCAAGATCACCGATAGCAGCAGAACTGCGATGCAGAATTCAAACCCAAACGGTTAACTTCTTTTTCAGTTTTTATGCGTAGGTGAATAACAGCTCGAACAGGGAACTGGGGGCACCGAAGTAAATCTTCGCCAGAACTTTGATTGGGCCGGGTGAACGTAAAGTACCTAGTTTGAACCAGGAGACCTAACATGCAGTTTTTCAAGAACCTCATCGCTGACGAATCCGGTGCGACCGCCATCGAGTACGGCCTGATCGCCGCTCTGATCGCCGTTGCTTGCATCACCACGCTGACCGCTCTGGGCAGCGAACTGAACAACACGTTCGGCACGGTCGAAGATTCGCTCGTCACCGCGAACGGCGGCTAACAAGTTAACGGTACCTACCGTTCTTGAGCGAACGGGCGGCAGGAAACTGCCGCCCGTTTTGCGTTTCTGCTTAAGCCTCAGGCCCGGCGACCGCATCCGCGGCCTTGGCTATAGCTCGCGCCTGAGGGCGCTGCTGCGGGCGGGCTGCCGCCCTTGCGGGGATCACCTACGGTGCCCCGTTGCAGCGCAACCTCGCTCGCTTTCCCAATAGATTGATAAGCCTCCTGTCGCGCAAAATTACGGGGCGCGCAGCGACTCCCGCAAGGCCGAACGGCCGCCGCGCCTTATCGGCGCGTAGCCAAGCCGGGCGGATGCCCGGCGCACGGCGCTTGAGGGACTAAAGTCAATAAGTAACGATTTTCACCTTCTGGCCTGCCTGCAACGAACTGTTGCTGGTCAGCGAGTTCAGAACGAGGAAACGCTCCATCTTGTAGTTCGTGTAGGCCATGCGGCTGGCGAGCGATGCCAGGGTGTCGCCCGATCTTACGGTCACCACCGAAATCTTGCGCGGCTTCACCGCTGCCGCCTCGGTCGACGAAATCTTGCGCATCGACGAATACATCGGATTGAACACGTTGGCGCTCCCCGCCTGCGTGATCGTCACGAAGTGAAACGCTTGGCTATTCGAAAATTCGTAGGCGAAAACGGTCACATCTACTGCGCCACCACTCGCATTCACGCGCGCCGTGCCATAGGCCGCCGGAATGCCGTTTACGGTCGTCCGCTGGATTGATGACGGTGTGATCTGCTGCTGCCCATCCGTAAGCGCGTTGAACGCGTTCTGGATATAGGTGTTCATGTTGCCGTTATAGGTCCCGCTGGTCAGCTGGCCCTTGCCCGACTGGCCACTGATCGACACGGCGCGCGTGCCGTTGACCATAAAGAAGCCGTTCGGCGCCTTGAATTCAAAGCCGTAGACCGGATGAATGAAAGTATTGCCTTCGACGATGCCCTGCTTCGGATCGTCGCCGTACATCATGCCGTTGATGCGCGTCAGAAACGTATCCTTATTCGTCACCGTGCCCGGCATGCCCTGCGCTTCGGTCAAGGCGCGCTGAACGCGGCTGGCAGGATCGGGGTGGGTCGACGCCCATTCGGGCACCTGATTGCCGGTCGAACCCATCATCTGCGCGTCAAGCGCGTTCTGCTGCGCAAGGCTCTGCAACACGGTTGCCATCGCATCGGGATCGTATCCCGCGTTTGACAGGTAGGCGATGCCAAGATCGTCGGCCTGCGTTTCCTGACTGCGCGAATATTTCAGCGTGAGAAGCTGCGAACCCTGCATGGCAAGCTGCTGGCCCAGCTGACCGATCTGCGAATTGCCGAACAGCACGCCCGACAGGATCGCGCCGACCGCGCCCAGGATCGAGTTCTGCTGCGCCGCAGACTGCCGCTGCTGCGCATGACGGGCCGCGACGTGGCCAACTTCGTGGCCCAGCACGCCGGCCAGTTCCGCCTCGTTATCCATCAACGCGACAAGCTCACGCGTGGTGTAGATATAGCCGCCGGGAATGGCGAAAGCGTTGTTGACCGACGAATTCAGCAGCGTCACCGTGTAGGTATCGCGCGCATTGGCAAGGCCCGACTGTACCGCGATATTCTTGCCGACTTGCTCGACATAACTGGCCTGCGGGCCGGTATAGGCCCCGCCGAATTCGGCAATGAGCTGCGGATGCGCCTCTGCGCCCAGCTTTGCCTCTTCCTGCGTGATCGCACCGGCCTGACCGGGCGTTACGGGCGCAGTCGTGGTTCCGGCGCAGCTCGCCAATGCGAATGACATGGTGCCAACCGTAACGGCAAGGGCGGCAAAACGGGGCGAGCGGGTCGGCATCTGTGAGGCTCCTCGAAATCTTCTACAATAACGGGGAGCCGCACGTCCCTGCGACGAACGGCGACAGTCCCCTAACTACGCAAGGGAAAACCGGTGTGGGCGAAGATTTGTTCCCGAAACAGGGGGAGGATCAGGCAAGACCGCCGATTGCGATGAACCGCTCCGCACGCTTTGTGCGCAGTTCCTGCGGCGTCTTGCCGGACAGCTTGGCCAGTTCTTCATCGATCGCCGCGCCAAGCGATTTCGACGCCGCGACCGGATCGCGATGCGCCCCGCCCAGGGGTTCGGTCACGATTCGATCCACCACGCCCAGTTTGGCCAGATCCTGCGCCGTGACTTTCATCGCTTCCGCCGCTTCGGATGCCTTTTCGGCGGTGCGCCACAGGATCGATGCGCAGCCTTCAGGGCTGATGACCGAATAGACTGCGTGTTCCATCATCAGCACGCGTTCGGCGCTGGCCAAAGCAACCGCGCCGCCCGATCCGCCCTCACCCACGATGCAGGCGACCATCGGCACCGGCAGGTCGAGGCAGGCCTCGGTGGCGCGAGCGATGGCTTCCGCCTGTCCGCGTTCCTCGGCCTCGATCCCCGGAAACGCGCCGGAAGTATCGACCAGCGTCACCACTGGCAGGCCGAACCGACCGGCCAGCTCCATCAGGCGGATCGCCTTGCGATAGCCCTCCGGCTTGCCCATGCCGAAATTGTGCTTCAGCCGCGACTGCGTGTCGTTGCCCTTCTCATGCCCGATCAGCATCACGCGGCGACCGCCGCCCGGCGTATCCAGCGTGGCGAATCCGCCAAGGATCGCCTGATCGTCGCCATAGGCGCGATCTCCGCCCAGCGGCATGAAGTCGCTGAAAGCATGAGCCACGTAATCGCCGAAATGCGGGCGCGAAGGATGGCGTGCAACTTGCGTTTTCTGCCACGGGGTCAGCGACTTGTAGATGCTGGACAGTTGGCCCTTGGCCTTGTCCTCAAGCTTGGCGACTTCGGCGTCGATGTCGAGCTCCACCTCTTCACGATCCGCGGCGCTGCGCAGGTCGGAGATGCGGCGTTCGAGTTCCGCAAGCGGCTTTTCGAATTCGAGATAACTGGTCATCGCGGAAGCGCTAGTCCGGGTTTGCATCGGGAGCAAGGGGGCGCGGCCTTCCCGCGCCCAACGGATGACGCGCATTCACCAGTTCGATCAGCCGCGCCGAATCGACGTGGGTATATATCTGCGTCGTCGCGATGTCGGCGTGGCCGAGCAGGGTCTGCAATACGCGCAGGTCCGCCCCGCCCTCCAGCAAGTGCGTGGCAAAGGCGTGGCGCAGGACGTGCGGGCTGACCGCGGTGGGCGGCACACCGGACTTTTCGGCAAGTTCGCGCAACAGCTGGAACAGGCGGATACGGCTGAGATGCCCGGCTTTAGCGCCCTTGCGCGACGGAAAGACGAACTTGCTGCCTTGCGGACGCAGTTTCAGCCAGCGCGACAGAGCGGTGCGGGCGCGTGTGCTGACCGGCACCATACGTTGCTGCCCGCCCTTGCCCGTGATCGTCAGCAAGGGCGCGTCGCGCGGCACGGCGTTCAACGGCAGCGAGACCAGTTCGGTCGCCCGAAGGCCCGATCCGTAGAGCATTTCGAGCAGCGTCAGTGTGCGGACCGCGTTCGGCGCGTCGTCCTCGGCGTCGGCCTCCGCCTGTGCGAACATCGCATCGACTTGCTGTCGGCTGAGAAGGCGCGGCAAAGGGCGGCGGATACGCGGGCGCGGCAAGGCACCGGACGGATCATCGCGCCGATGGCCTTCTTCCACGAGAAAACCGTAATATTGGCGCAGCGCCGAACAACGCCGGGCCACCGTCGAAGGGGCAAGATCCGCCCATGCCGGACCAAGCGCGGACAAGTCGTCCGCATCGGCATCGGCCAGCAACGGCACGACATCCTGCGCCGATTCCAGATCACGGCGATAGGCAACCAGCGTGTTCGCCGCCGCGCCGCGCTCTGCGGCCAGCATGTCGAGGAAATCGTCGATATCGGGCGCGGCGGTCATGCGCGTCCCACGGCCTCAGCTGCGGGCCACTGCCTCGGCGGCGATCATCCGGGCTTCCGCAGTCAGGCCCACGTCGTTCAGCGCCTTGACGATGTGATAGAGATGCACAGGCGTCATTTGCCGCCAACTGCTGCCCTGCATTCCCAGCGCGACGAGATAGCTGACCAACACGCGGTTATTGCGCGCCGCCGCCCGGTCGATCGCGCGGGTCCAGCGGGTTTCCCGGCCAATGTCGTAATTCAGCACGCCCGAAAGCTCTTGCGCCTTGTCCGGAGCAAGACGCCCCAGACCGGCAAGACCCGCCACGAAGAACCTAGAGCGTTGCTGCCTTGCGGACTCGTCCTCTTCGATAAAACTGCGCACCGCCGATTCGCTGACCACGTCGCTCAGCGCCGGGCTGCCCAGCATCAGCAGACCCCAGCCGTGGCTGCCCGTCTGCACCGTATTCGCCCACCGCACCGCGTTGGCATCCAGCCCGGCAGCCAGCATCGACCCGATCAGCCAGCCGGCATCGGCCTCGAAAGCCGGATCTGGCGTCAGGCGCGCGGCGGCATAGGCGGTCAGGACCTGGCGGCTGTGGAACCGGTTCGACCCGTCGGTATCGCCCCAGATATTGCGCATGGCGGTCAGCCGCGCCTCCGGGTCGCCGACATAAGCCTCTCGCAACTGCGCCGCGCGCGAAGCCTCGTCGCCCTCAATCTCCGGGTCCGAATATATCTGCGAATAGAGGTCGACCAGCGCGGCACTGGACAGAATGCCCTCTGCCGCCGCCACTTCGCTGCCCTGCGCACGCTGGATCAGCGGAACCGAGGGCGAGACCGCAGCCATCCGTTGGAACGTCGCGCCACCCGTCGTCAGCAAGCCGTTCGGCACTTCCGCACCGGTCGCCGTCGCCAGCGCGTAACGCCAAGGCGTCAGTTCATCGACATCTTCCCATTCCAACGTCACCGCCCGACGCGCGCGCCCGACCGCGCCAGCGTATTTCTGGGCCAGCAGCGAATCGATCTGCGTGCCTTCACTGCGGCGGCGTTGGCGTTCGATGCGGTCCATCCCGCCCGATTCGCCCGAAAAGCTGGAGCAGATACCGCGCAGCAGTTCCCAATCGCGATCCTCTCTCGCCCGGGCGTGCAGCCGCACCATCGGGCAGGCCCCGGTGAAGTCGCCGGTGCCGACATAGGCATCGTAAGCCGCGCCGATCAGCGCGGGCGAATAGTCCGCCGAATCGACTTCTTGCACCAGCGCACGCGCAATAACGGGTTCGCCCATGCGGTTCAGCAGCCCAGCCCGCAAGGCGGCGAATTCCACGCCGTCCATCCCGGTCGGCGCGGCCAGTCGGCTGGCCAATGCACGGCGGAGGAGAATGTGGCCCCAGCGCGAAACCAACGGCCCCTTCGTGCCGTCCAGAACCCGGCGCACGAACAGCGCGTCGTAATTGGTCAGCGAATTGCGCGCCATGCCGCCTTCCGATGCGGCCAGCAGGCCAACCACGTCGGTTGACCGGCGCGCGGCGGGCGGAATGTCGAAACTGGGCTTGAGACCGAGCAGTTCGTCGATCTCGTCAGTGTCCATCTTCTCTAGATCGTCGAGGCTGGGCAGACGATCCAGCAAGCGACGCGCTGCCTCTGCGCGAGACGTCGCACCGCCCGTGTTGGGCGCGCTATCGGGGACTGACTGCACCACCGGTTGCGACACCGATCCGCCCGGTGCGGGCGTCGGCGCGGCAGTCCGGCGCGGCGCGGGCGCTGGCGTCGGCGCAGGGGCGGGATCGTCAAAGCCGGGCGGCAGCAGCGATTCGGGCCCATCTTGCGCATAGAGCGCGACGATCGGCGCACCGGCCAGCATGGCGGCCAGCGCGATCTTGCGAAAACCCATTCGCGCCTTGCCTGATTTTCGCTGCATCAACCCGCCTGCACCGGTAATTCTTCCTCGATCCAGCGCGGTTCTTCGCGCCCGCCGTCGATATAGGCGTAAACCAGCAGGGCGACGATGGCGAGCGCAACGATTGCCCACAGGCCCTTTCCGCCCGACCGCTTCCCGCTCATGAAAATCCTTTGCGCTGACCCTGCGCCGCATGAAGCAGCGCGCTTGCGCCCTCGCCTAGCGCAACTATAGGCGAACCTGCAATGCAAGAGCACGATCCCGCACCCGGCCCCGATACCGCTTCGTCGCAGGATACGCTCTTGCCCGACACCGCGACGCTGGATGCGCTGTCGCAGAAGCTGGACCGCCCGGTCGTGCTCGTCGGCCTGATGGGCGTAGGCAAGTCGACCGTGGGCAAGCGGCTGGCGCACTGCCTTGGCACCGCGTTCGTCGACGCGGACGAGGAAATCGTCGCCGCCGCGCAAATGCCGATCCCCGAGATTTTCGAGAAATTCGGAGAGGCGTATTTTCGCGATGGCGAGCGCCGGGTGATCGCCCGCCTGATCGAGGAAAGCCACGGGCGCGCCGTGGTCATCGCCACCGGCGGCGGAGCTTTTGTCGATCCCGATACCCGCGCGCTGATCCTGGACCGCGCCATCGCCGTCTGGTTGGACAGCGATCTGGAAACGCTGGTCGAGCGGGTGAGCCGCAAGAACACGCGCCCGCTTTTGATCGGCAAAGACCCGCGCGAGGTGCTGTCGGGCCTGATGGCCGTGCGCAACCCGCTCTATGCGCAGGCGCCGGTTCGCGTAGTCAGCGACAGCGGACCGCAGATGGCCAGCGTCGCGCGCATCCTGACAGCATTGGAGGAACATGTCGGTGACTGAACCCGCAACCATCCCCGTGGCCCTGTCGGGCCGCAGTTATGAGGTGCGGGTCGGCCCCGGTCTGCTGGCGCGGCTGGGTGCGGAATGCGGATTGCTATTGCGCAAGGACAGCGTGCCCGTTGTGACCGACGCCAATGTCGCCGCGCTCTACACCGATGCGGTAGAGGCTTCGCTGGCGGCGGTGGGGAAACAGGCCCGCTGGCTGGTGCTGCCCGCTGGCGAAAAGACCAAGGACTGGGCGCATCTGGCGCAAGTCATCGACTTCCTGCTGGCAGAGGGCGTGGACCGGGGCGACCATATCGTCGCGCTGGGCGGCGGGGTGATCGGCGACCTGACCGGCTTTGCCGCCGCCGTACTGAAACGCGGCTGCGGCTTTGTCCAGGTGCCGACGACGTTGCTCGCCCAAGTCGATTCCAGCGTTGGCGGCAAGACCGCGATCAACGTGCCGATGGGCAAAAACCTTGTCGGCGCATTCCACCAGCCCGGCCTCGTACTGGCCGATACCGATGTGCTGGGCACCCTGCCCCCGCGCGAATTGCGGGCGGGTTATGCCGAAGTCGTGAAATACGGCCTGATCGACGATGCAAATTTCTTCGCATGGTGCGAGGCGAAGGGCCCTGCCCTGCTGGCGGGCGATGCTGCCGCGCGGATCGAGGCGGTGAGCCGCTCTGTCGCGGCCAAAGCGCGGGTCGTGGCAGAGGATGAGCGGGAGACCACGGGCACCCGGGCGCTCCTCAACCTTGGCCATACCTTCGGCCACGCGCTGGAGGCGGAGACCGGCTATTCCGATACGCTGCTGCACGGCGAGGCGGTGGCCATCGGCATGGTGCTGGCGGCACGCTATTCGGTGCGGCGGGGATTGATGCAGCAGGCGGATGCGGATCGCATCGCGGCGCACTTCGAGGCCTGCGACATGAAGGCGGACGTGACCGAGCTTGGCCTGTCATGCGATGGTCGGCGGCTGGCCGATCATATGCTGCATGACAAGAAGATGGATGCCGGAACTCTGCCCTTCCTGCTGATGCGCGGGATCGGGCAGACGTTTCTGGCCAAGGATGTCGCGATCGACGACGTCGCCGCCTTTCTGGATCGCGAACTAAAGTCCTGACGGAAAATCGGCGGGGACAGGCCGATGCCCATCCCCGCCTGACCTTATCTTACAGTCCGTCGACGCTCTTGCTGACAAGGACGTTGACCGCAACGCGGCGGTTCTGCGCCTTACCCTCTTCGGTCGAGTTGTCCGCAGCCGGATCGGCTTCGGCCATGCCGGTCGGGGTCAGCATGCGATAGGGCTTCCACCCGCAGGCCTGCTGCAGATAGTTCACCACGCGGCCCGCACGCTTCTCGCTCAGTTCCTGATTGTAGTCCTGATCGCCAACCGAGTCGGTGTAGCCGACGACGAGCAATAGGGCGTTGTCCATCGCACTTGCCTGCGAAGCAGTGGAGCACAGCTTCTGCTGATCCGCAGCCGACAGGTTCCACTTGCCGGTGTCGAAGTAGACTTCGGTCGTGCCCTTGATGTTATACTGATCGATATCGCCCATGCGGCCACGCAGGGCCTCGGTCGCGGCTTCGTTCTTGGTGAAGCGCTGGTTGGTTCCGTTGTGGATCATCGATGCGGTCTTCAGATCGTCAGTCTTGAACTTGATCTCATCCGCCATCAAGCCGTTCGCATATTGCAGCGTCTTCACCGAAACCGGCAGCCCGTTGAACAGCGAGCTGGCCGCACGGTCCTTGCTGGCAAGGCCAAGGAAGCCGCCTTTGCTCATGATCTCGGTCTGGTCGTCGATGGTGATCACGGTCTGCGTGCCGTCGGCCATCGTGACCTGCATCTTGTCACCCATGCGGGCCGAAATGATGCCGTCTACGTCGGGGCCTTCGGTCATGTTGGCACGGTTGGGAATACGCTCGCCATAAACGGTGGCGGCCACATCGCCGTTATCCTCATACTGCGCATAGCTGGCGGTTACGGGGGCCACCAGCATCGCGGCCATGATCAGCGCTTTCGGACTTTTCGACATGAGGTTCATTAACGTTTCTCCTTCACTTTTTCAGCTCGAAACGCCTCGGTCGCATCCGGTCGCCCGGCCGCCCCCTATCCTCGCGTTACGGGCTGTAAGAACTTTTGCCCCGGTTGATGAAATGCACGGCAGAACGCCGCACATGAACGCATGCATGGGTGTCAGGGTGGCCTTGCTGACACATGAACGCAGGTGCCAGCAAGCCCGTTTGCGGGGTCGATCAGAGTGGTAAGCGCGGTGAACCGAGGCGAATACGGCCACATGAGCGCCACATTTCTAACAGATTGCGTTAACCATGAACGGCAACGAATCCCGTTGCGACCTGCGATCAGGCCATCGCCGGATGTAGATGCACCGCCTTGAAATCGCCCAACATCGCGCCGAGCAAAAGCGAACGATGGCACTGGCCCGCATCGCCGCAGAAACAGAGCAGCGCCACGCGCCGTTCCGCCGCCAGATCGCGCAATTCGGCGGCGGCGGCCAGGGCCTCTGGCAGTTCAAGTTGTCCGCCATAAATTTTCGCCAAACGCGCATAATCGCCGCTGCGCGCCGCCTCTCGCCCCTCTTTCGGCGTGCCCAGCGGCTTTAAATGGCGATAGCCTATGCCCGCTTCCATCGCGGCACCGGCAAGGGCGGTCTTCGAAAATCCGGGACGGCGGGAAAGCGGCAAGGCGCGGACATCGACCAGGACTTCGATGCCCGCGTCCGCCAATGCGTCGATTACCGCAGGCACTGTCGCCCGTTCGTAACCGATGGTCCAGATCGTGCGGCTATCCGCAGTCGCGCTTTCCGTTTTTGCACTGGCCATAGTGATTGCCGTTTGAACCGTTATTGCCGCCTTGGCCAGCATTGCCGTTATTCGGGGTGGTTTCCTGTGACGGCAGATCGCCCACATCGGGCGCAGTCGGCTGTCCGGACAGCGGGGCACCCGCCGGTCCGTCAGCTATGGGCAAGCCAGCCTGATGGCCGTGCGCCGCCATCGCCGTTTTGTAGACGTTGCTCGACGCGCTGTTCACGCCAGAGGCTACCGTATTCGCCATCTTGACGACGCCTCCGCCCAATCCGCCCAGAACAACACACAGGATTAGCGCATATTCCGCAGACGTTGCCGCGCGGTCTTCAGCCCACAACACCCTGAACATAGGGAAAACTTTCGAAGACCCCGGTTGCCAGATGCATCGGGTCCAGCTCTAACTGCGCCCACCCGCGTTAACGATGTACCTTAGGAAATGGGCGAAATATTCGTTAACGCATCAAAATAGTCGCGAGCCATTGGGCACCGGCTTGTCGGGCGCGAACAAGGTGACTTCGCCCGCCTCATCCGCAAAGCCCAGCGTCAGCACTTCCGACATGATCGGCCCGATCTGGCGCGGCGGAAAATTGACGACGGCGGCGACCTGCCGTCCGATCAGGTCTTCGCAAGCATAGTTGGCGACAACCTGCGCGCTGGACTTCTTCGTGCCGATCGTGGGGCCGAAATCGATGTGCAGGATATGCGCGGGCTTGCGCGCCTTGGCGAAGGGTTCGGCGGATACGACCGTGCCGACGCGGATATCGACCTTCAGGAAGGCACCGAAATCGATGGGATCGGCGGGCGGCGCTGCGGGATCGTGGGTGACGTGCATGACCGCCACTTCGCGCGGGGCAACGGCCTTGGCAACCCGTGATGCGCGGGTCAGCGCTGGAATTGCGCGATGTCGAGCGTTTCGGACGGGCCGAACCAGATCACATGCTGTGTATGATCGGCCAGGTCGTCGCCCGTCTCCAGATGCGCGAAGATCGTCAGATCGCCCCGGTTCTGCGCCATCCACGCGGCGAAATCACCAAACCGTTCGGGCGGCACCGTCAACTGGCAACTGCCGCGCGGATGCGGTCCGACCGGGACGGTATGAAAGCGCCCGACCGCAATCGGAAGTAGCGCAGAGGCCCGCGCGGCCAGATCGCGCGCCGCGTCGACCTCCGCCGGATCGAAATAGATATGCGCGTGGTAACAGTCGATCTGGGCCATAGTGCGCAAAGTTTAGCGCTGCCCCTCCCCAACGGGAAGGGGCAGCAAACGCTTATTCCAGTTCGAGGATGACGGCATCCACCGCCAGGCTCTCCCCCGCCTTGGCGTTCACGGACTTCACCACGCCCGCCTTTTCGGCGCGCAGGATGTTTTCCATCTTCATCGCCTCCACCACGGCAAGCGGCTGGCCCGGCTGAACCTCGTCGCCCTCGGCCACGTTCAGCGAAACCAGCAGGCCCGGCATCGGGCAGATCAGGAACTTCGAAAGATCCGGCGGGACCTTTTCGATCATGTGCTTGTCGAATTGCGCGATCGTGGTCGGCAAGACGCGCAGGACGTGCTTTGCGCCGCGCGTCGTGATCTCGAACCCCGCCGGGACGGGCTTTACCTGCACGGTCAGTTCCTCGCCGCCCTCACCGTTTTCGTCGCTGTCGAACACGGCTGAGACGCTGCGCTGGCCCGGCGTGTATTCCATTGCTAGGTCGACAGGTTCGCCGTCGATGCTGATCTCGTCGCCCGACAGGACGGCGTTGTGGAACTCGCCGTCGATCTTCACGCTCCACTCGGCGGGCGGGCTGAGGCGGTTGCCAAGCTGACCGTCGATCCGGCGCGCGCGATCGGCATAGGCCGCAGCGATGAACGCGCCGATAGCGGCCAGCCGCGTGCGCAGCGTGCGACCGGCGGGCGCGCCTTCGAAACCGTCGGGATATTCCTCTGCAATGAAGCCGGTGGTCAATTCGCCCGAGCGGAAGCGCGGATGCTGCATCAGCGCCGAGACGAAGTCGATGTTGTGGCCCAGCCCCTCGATCTCGAACGCGTCCAGCGCCTTGATCTGCAGGTCCGCCGCCTCGTCACGGGTCGGCGCCCAGGTGATCAGCTTGGCGATCATCGGGTCGTAGAACATCGACACCTCGCCGCCTTCCATGACGCCGTCGTCAACGCGGACGCCACCGTTGTCGACGTCTACGCCGCGAATGCCGCCCTTCCAGCCGGGGACCGGCGGGTCATAACGGACAAGTCGACCCGTCGAGGGCAGGAAGCCGCGATAGGGGTCTTCGGCATAGACGCGGTTCTCGATGGCCCAGCCGTCGATCTTCACGTCGTCCTGCGTCATTTCCAGCTTTTGCCCGGCGGCAACGCGGATCATCTGTTCGACAAGGTCGATGCCGGTGATGCACTCTGTCACCGGGTGTTCGACCTGAAGACGAGTGTTCATTTCGAGAAAGTAGAACGACTGCCCGGTCTTGTCCGCGCCGCTGACGATCAGTTCTACCGTACCCGCGCTATAGTATCCGACGGCGCGCGACAGGGCGACGCATTGCTCCCCCATCGCCTTGCGCATTTCTGGCGTGACGAAGGGCGACGGCGCCTCTTCAACAACCTTCTGGTGGCGACGCTGGATCGAGCATTCACGCTCGTTCAGATAGAGAATGTTGCCGTGCTTGTCGCCAAGGATCTGGATTTCGATGTGGCGCGGGTTCTCGATGAACTTCTCGATGAAGACACGATCGTCGCCGAAGCTGTTCAGGCCTTCACGCTTGGTGGCTTCGAACCCTTCGCGCACGTCGGTTTCGCTATAAGCAAGGCGCATGCCCTTGCCGCCACCGCCCGCGCTGGCCTTCATCATCACCGGATAGCCGATGTCGTTAGAAATCTCGACCGCGTGCTCGGTATCGCGGATTTCTCCGACGAAGCCGGGGACGACGTTGACGCCCGCTTCCTTGGCCAGCTTCTTGGACTCGATCTTGTCGCCCATCGCGGCGATGGCATTCACCGGCGGGCCGATGAACTCGATGTTCTCCGCCGCAAGGGCCTCTGCGAACGAGGTGCGTTCGGACAGGAAGCCATAGCCGGGGTGAACGGCCTCTGCGCCGGTCTGCTTGCAGGCCGCGATGATCTTGTCCGCGATCAGGTACGATTCCGCCGCGGGCGCGGGGCCGATGTGCACCGCCTCGTCCGCCATCTGCACGAAGGGCGCGGCGGCGTCGGCGTCGGAATATACGGCCACGGTCTTGATGCCCATGCGATGAGCAGTCTTGATGACGCGGCAAGCGATTTCGCCGCGGTTGGCGATAAGGATTTTCTTAAACATCAGGCGGCTTCTTCCCTGTCGTCAGGTCTTGGATGGTGGAGGCGCTTGGCGGCATAACCGGCCAGCGCATTGGCATAGTGCGGAGCGGCGCGGCGATTGCCCTCGCCACCCGCGAAACCTTCGATGGACTGCGCGATGCGCGCGACGCCCGCGTCGGACAGCGTGCCCAGCGGCACGACGTGAATACCGATAGTAAAGACGATCGCGCCCGATTTCGGCAGCTTGCGCAGCGTCTCTCGCTCGCACCGCACGAACAGCTTTTCGCCCGCGTTCTCGGTCGTGACATGCGCGAAACGAGCGGCGGGATCGTCGGTGGGCAAATAGCGCCAATCGCCGTTCGCCATCACGAATGCATTGGTGCGCCCGAAGATATGGGGGGCGCGCAGACCGTCCATGAACTTGTCGACCGCCGTTGCCAATTGATCCGCATAGCCGTCGATGGGAGCATGCACGTCGAGCATCGGCTTGCCGATCTTGTCGGCCAGATGCCAATCGGTCGGAAATGCGACGGCGGCTCCGGTCAGCACCCAGCGCCCCTGGTCGTCGCGGTTGAGCAGGCAAAAGTCTTCCCAATGCGCGCGGGCGACTTGCTCCAGCCCGCCTTCGATGCCGAGCATAGCGGCCAGTTCGGTCTCTGCGGCGCGCGCTTCGGACAGGACGCTGACGCTATCAGGGTGTGCATCGAAGGCCTCGGCACGCGGTGGCAAGTTCGGCTCACGCGCCAGCCATTCACTCTCGGCCAAACGCACCAGTCCCATGCGCAGCGGGCCGGAAACGCGCGCGCTTGGCAACAGTGCCTCTACCGAGAAGCCAAGGCTCACAGCGGTTTCCTTGCCAGATAGACGCCAAGCGCCATGACCGCGATGCCAAGCAAGCGCTGCCCCGTCAGTGCCGACGGTATAGCACCAAGCCAGCCGAAATGATCGATCGCCGCCGCCGCGACCAACTGGCCCAGCAGCACGAAGAAGATCGCATTGCCCACGCCGATGCGCGGCGCGGCGAACGAAACCGTGGTGGCATACAACAGGATGAATAGTGCGCCGAACCAGATCCACGGCCGCTCGAAGTGCAAAACCTCACGCGAAGGCAATCCGTTGACCGCAAGCAACACCAGAGCCACCGCAAAGCCGACGGCAAACGCCGCAGCGGTCGCCGCAATCGGACCGCCCAGCTGGCTCGACAGGGATGAGTTAAGCGCCGCGAACACGGGAATCCCAAGGCCCGCGACGAACATCATCGCGGCAATCCACAGGAAGCCCATATGCGGCTGGCCGCTCATTACTCCGCCGCCTCATCCAGTTCTTCACCCGCAGGCGGCATGTTGTGGCCCAGCAGGCGCAGCACGTCCGCCGCGCATTCGACCACGTTCGAACCCGGACCGTAGATGCCCTGCACCCCGGCATCGCGCAGGTACTGGTAATCGCTGGGCGGGATCACGCCGCCAGCCGTTACCTTGATGTCGGCACGGCCCGCTTCCTTGAGCAGGTGGATCAGTTCTGGGATCAGCGTCTTGTGCCCGGCGGCCAGTGACGACGCGCCAATCAGGTCCACGCCGTTTTCCAACGCCATGTCGCGCGTTTCGGACGGGGTCTGGAACAGCGGGCCGGAGACGACCTCGAAGCCCATGTCGGCAAAGGCGCTGGCGATCACGTTCGCGCCGCGATCGTGGCCGTCCTGACCCATCTTGGCGATCATCACCTTGGGCTTGCGACCAAGGCGGCGCTCCACCGCCGCAACCCCGTCGACCACCGCCTGATAGCGGCTGTCATCGGCATAGGCCGCACCGTAAACGCCCTTCACCGGACGCGGCATCGTGTCATAGCGCCCGAAGGCGGTTTCCATCGCATCCGAAATTTCGCCGAGGCTGGCGCGTTCACGCGCGGCATCGACGGCCAGCGCCAGCAGGTTGCCGGTTCCGGCAGCGCCTTCGCGCAGGGCCTGGAGCGCCGCCTGACACTTCGCCTCGTCGCGGCTGGCGCGCATCTTTTCCAGACGCTTGATCTGCGCCTGACGGACGGCGGTGTTGTCGATGTCCAGCGTCTCGATCGGGTCTTCGTCTTTCAGGCGGAACTTGTTGACCCCGACGATGACGTCATCGCCCTTGTCGACCCGCGCCTGACGGCCTGCCGCGGCTTCCTCGATCATCGCCTTGGGCCAGCCGGCGGCGACCGCCTTGGCCATGCCGCCTTCGTTCTCAACCCGTTCGATGATCGACCATGCCTCGTCGACCAGCGCCTTGGTCAGCGCCTCGACATAGTAGGACCCGCCCAGCGGATCGACCACGTTGGTCATGCCGGTCTCTTCCTGGATCACGATCTGCGTGTTGCGCGCGATACGGGCGGAAAAGTCGGTTGGCAGCGCGATGGCTTCATCCAGCGCGTTGGTGTGCAGCGATTGCGTCCCGCCCAGCATCGCGGCCATCGCCTCGATCGTTGTGCGCATGACGTTGTTGTACGGGTCCTGCTCGGTCAGGCTGACACCGCTGGTCTGGCAGTGCGTGCGCAGCATCTTGGACCGTTCGGACTGCGCGCCAAGCTGCGTCATCGCGCGGTGCCACAGCGTGCGGGCCGCGCGTAGCTTCGCGATTTCCATGAAGAAGTTCATGCCGATGGCAAAGAAGAACGACAGGCGCCCCGCAAACTTGTCGATGTCCAGCCCGCTGGCCACGCCGTACTTTACGTATTCCATACCGTCGGCGATGGTGAAGGCCAGTTCCTGCACCTGCGTCGCGCCGGCCTCCTGCATGTGATAGCCGGAAATCGAAATCGAGTTGAACTTGGGCATGTGGTCGGACGTGTATGAAAAGATGTCCGAAATGATCCGCATGCTGGGTTCGGGCGGATAGATGTAGGTGTTGCGGACCATGAACTCTTTCAGAATGTCGTTCTGGATGGTCCCTGTCAGCTGGTCCGGCGAAACGCCCTGTTCCTCCGCCGCGATGATATAGAAGGCAAGGCACGGGATTACCGCGCCGTTCATCGTCATCGACACGCTCATCTGGTCGAGCGGGATTTGGTCGAAGAGGATCTTCATGTCCTCGACAGAGTCGATCGCCACGCCTGCCTTGCCGACGTCGCCGACAACGCGCGGATGATCGCTGTCATACCCGCGGTGCGTCGCAAGGTCGAAGGCGACCGACAGGCCCTTTTGCCCGGCTGCGAGGTTGCGGCGGTAAAACGCGTTGGACTCTTCAGCCGTCGAGAAGCCCGCATATTGCCGGATCGTCCACGGGCGGCCCGCGTACATCGATGCCTTCACCCCGCGCGTGAAGGGCGCAAAACCCGGTAGGCCCGGATCCCAGTCCGCGACATCCGCCTCGGTATAGAGCGGCTTTACGTCGATCCCTTCGGGCGTGTGCCAGGTGAGGTCCTTACCCTTCACTTCCTTGTCGGCAAGGGCTTCCCAGTCTTTGACAGTCTTGTCGGTCATATCTCGTTCCTCAGCGACCCTTGAAGATCGGCTTGCGCTTTTCGCGGAATGCGGTGACGGCCTCGGCAAAATCCTCGGTAAAACCCGCCGCCTTCTGGTTGCGGGCCTCCTCGGCAAGGCTCTCGGTAAATTCGTGATCCAGTGCGAAAGCGACCTGTTTGCGGATCTGGCCCAGCGCAAGGCTTGGCCCCGCCGCCAGCTTTGCGGCCAGCGCCTGTGCCTCGGCCAGCGAAGTGCCGTCGTCGACCACGCGGGTTATCAGGCCCATGTCCTTGGCCGCGTCGGCCGTGATTTTCTCGCCCAGCAACGCCAGTTCCAGCGCCCGCGCGCGCCCGACCGAACGCGCAACCATCCAGGTCGCACCGGCATCGGGTACAAGACCGATATTGGCAAAAGCGAGCAGGAAATAGGCTGACCGTTCGGCAATGACGATGTCGCCCGCCAAGGCGAACCCCATGCCCGCGCCGACCGCCGCGCCGTTGACCGCCACGATCAGCGGCACCGACAAATCGGCGATCGCTCGCGCCAAGGGGTTGTACGCCCCCTCCAGCAGTTCGCCCAGATCGCAGGGCGGCTCGATTCCGTCGCCTTGCAAGTCCGCGCCCGAACTGAATGCGCGCCCTTCACCGGTCAGCACGATAGCCCGCGCGCCATCAGCGACGGCCCCGGCCATCGCCTCGCGCAGCTCGATCAACAATGCCGAGGTGAGCGCATTCATTCGCTCATCCCGCGTGATCGTCAGCGTGACGACATCGCCTTCGCGTTCGATGCGCAGCACATCGGACATCAGTGCGCCGCGCCGTCCTTCGGCGTTTCCATGATTTCGGTCAGCATCCCCTGCATGTCCTTGGGGTGCACGAAAAAAATCGACGTGCCGTGCGCGCCGATGCGCGTGGGGCCGAGGATGCGTTTGCCCAGCCCTTCGAAATACTCGCGCGCCACGGCAATGTCGGGCACCTCGAAACACACGTGATGCTGGCCGCCCAGCGGGTTCTTTTCGAGGAAGCTGCCGACGGCGGTGCCCTCGCGGATCGGCTGGATCAGTTCGACCTGCGTCCCGTCGATGCCCGACGCGGTCGGCGTGTCGACGAAGACGATCTTCAGGCCCATCTCCTCCATCACGATCTCATCATGAACGGCGGTCGCACCCATGACATTGCGCCAATGATCGAGGGCGGCCGCCATGTCGGGCACGGCATAGCCGATGTGGTTCATGCGTCCGAGTTTCAAAGCGCCTCTCCGTATTCGGGTTCAATGGTCATCGTGCTTTTCAGGCTATTGGCGATGATACAGGACTTGTGCGAGCGATGGTGCAACTCGTCGATTTCGGCCCGCGTCGGGCGCTTGTCGCCGACGAAGGTTGCGCAAGGACGCATCGCGATGGTCGACACCCAAGGATCACCCGCCTCGTTGCTCTCGACATGGCCGACCGGGTTGTCCTCATAGGCTTCGATCGAGAACCCTGCCTTGGCGGCAGAGGCGAGGAAGTAGAGCATGTGGCAACTAGCGGCAGAGGCGAGCAGCGCCTCTTCCGGGTCAACCGCACTCTCGTCGATCAGCGCAGGCGGCAGGTATCCCGGTGCGGCGCACCCGGTCACAACCGCACCGCCGTCGAAATGCCACTCGTGCCGACGGTTGTAGCGATTGGTCGTGAAGACCTCGCCCTCGCCGATCTGCCAGCGCACCTTTGCCTTGTAGTCGCCCATCGAGATGCCCTCAGAGCGGGATGTTGTCGTGCTTCTTCCACGGGTTGCTCAGCTCTTTGTTGCGGAGCTTGCGCAGGCCCAGCGCGATGCGCTTGCGGGTGGAATGCGGCATGATGACCTCGTCGATGAAGCCCTTGCTTGCCGCCACGAAGGGGTTGGCGAAGCGGTCTTCGTATTCCTTGGTCTTTTCCGCGATCTTTTCGGGATTGTCGCGATCCTGCCGAAATATGATCTCCACCGCGCCCTTCGCGCCCATCACCGCGATCTCGGCCGTGGGCCACGCATAGTTGAGGTCGCCGCGCAGGTGCTTCGACGCCATGACGTCGTACGCGCCGCCGTAGGCCTTGCGGGTGATGACGGTGATCTTGGGCACGGTAGCTTCGGCATAGGCGAACAGCAGTTTCGCGCCGTGCTTGATGATGCCGTTATGCTCCTGCGCGGTGCCGGGCAGGAAGCCGGGCACGTCGACGAAAGTCAGGATCGGGATGTTGAAGGCATCGCAGAACCGCACGAAGCGCGCGGCCTTTTTCGACGAATTGATGTCGAGCACGCCCGCCAGCACCAGCGGCTGGTTCGCGACGATACCGACTGTGCGCCCTTCGACCCGGCCGAAACCGCAGATGATGTTCGCGGCATGCTTGGGCTGGATTTCGAAGAACTCGCCCTCGTCCACCGTTTTCCGGATCACCTCGTGCATGTCATACGGCATGTTGGCGTTGGCCGGGATGATCGTGTCGAGGCTGCTCTCCATGCGATCCCACGGGTCGGCACAGGGACGTTCCGGCACCTCTTCGCGGTTCGATGACGGCAGGAAGTCCATGAAATCGCGCGCCTGCAGCAGCGCGACGATGTCGTTCTCGCAGGCCAAATCGGCCACGCCGGACTTTACGGTATGCGTGGACGCACCGCCCAGTTCTTCCTGCGTGACGACCTCATTGGTCACCGTCTTCACAACGTCGGGGCCGGTGACGAACATGTAGCTGCTGTCTTCGACCATGAAGATGAAATCGGTCATCGACGGGGAATAGACCGCGCCGCCCGCGCAAGGCCCCATGATCAGCGAAAGCTGCGGCACGACGCCCGATGCCAGAACGTTTCGCTGAAACACCTCGGCATAGCCGCCCAGACTGGCGACACCTTCCTGAATGCGCGCGCCGCCGCTGTCGTTCAGGCCGATGACCGGCGCGCCAACCTTCATCGCGGCGTCCATCACCTTGCAGATCTTTTCCGCGTGACGTTCCGACAACGATCCGCCGAACACGGTGAAGTCCTGCGAAAACACATAGACCAGCCGGCCATTAATGGTGCCGCTGCCGGTGACGACGCCGTCGCCCGGAATGTGCGTTTCGTCCATGCCGAAATCGACGCAGTTGTGTTCGACGTACATGTCGATTTCTTCAAAGCTGTCTTCGTCCAGCAGGACTTCCAGCCGTTCGCGCGCGGTCAGCCGCCCTTTGGCATGCTGTGCATCGATGCGTTTCTGTCCACCACCCAGCTTGGCGGCGGCGCGGCGGCGTTCGACTTCGGCGATATTCGCAGACATCCGGCAACTCCGTTTGGGGCCTGTCGGTCGGCCCTTCGAAAATGGAATTCGCGCGTATCATCCCCACGACACGCGCTGTCCAATGTGAATTTGCAAAATTGTTTAGCGGTGTTTTGCAAAACTTTGCAACCGGGGTATGCATGGCCGCGATGAGCAAGCAACGCATCTTCGCTGGAAAGTCGGTTCGCACCCTGCGCGACCGCCACGGCATGAAACAGGCGGCGATGGCGCAGGCGCTGGGGATCAGCGTATCGTATCTCTCGCAGATAGAGAACGACGACCGCCCGGTCACCGCGCCGATCCTTGCCGCCCTCACCCGGCGGTTCGGGATGGAGCGTGACGACCTTTCGGGCGAAAGCAGCGACGCGCGGGCAGAGGCTCTGATGCACGCCGCGTCGGACCCGATCTTTGCCGAACCGCTGGACGAAGCCATCGCCACCCGCGCGGTGCGCCAACTGCCGCATATTGCGGAACGGTTCGTGTCGCTGCACCGCGCCTATCGCGACGCAGGGGAACGCTTGCAGATGCTGGACGAAGCATTGGGCGCAGGGGCCGACAGTGCGGGCCGCCTCCCATGGGAGGAAGTGCGCGACTGGTTCCACGATGCGGGCAACTACATCGACACAGTCGACCGGGCAGCGGAGGCTCTGGCGGCGCGCTTGGCGGGCGATGCCCCTTCGCCGACTTTCGCGGCAATGGCGGGGGCGGCGCATGATGATTTCGACTTCGCGGTCGAGGAAGTGGATAGCGAGCGGCTGCGCAGCTTCGATGGTTATACCCTGACGCTCGACGCCGCGCAGCCCGCCGCGACGCGCCGGTTCCAGCTGGCGACGCAGCTCGCTTCACTCGCTTTGGCGGACGAGATCGCGCTGGTCATCGCCGGATCCGACCTTTCGGGCGAAGCCAGCGCGGCGCTTTTGGCGCAGGGTCTTGCCAACTATGCGGCGGGGGCGCTGCTGATGCCCTACGAAGCCTTTCGGCAGGCGGCGCTGGAGGAACGGCACGATATCGACCGTCTGACCCGCCGCTTCGGCGTCAGCTTCGAGCAGGCCTGCCACCGTCTGTCCAATCTGCAACGCCCCGACGCACGCGGTGTGCCGTTCTTTTTCTGCCGCGTCGACATGGCGGGCAACATCACCAAACGACACTCGGCAACGCCCCTGCAATTCGCGCGTTTCGGCGGGGCCTGCCCGCTGTGGATCGTGCACGAGGCGGTGGCGATCCCCGATCGCATCCTGACCCAGCTGGCCGAAATGCCCGACGGCGTGCGCTATGTCTCGATGGCGAAGGGCCTCGTCAAACCGTCGGGCAGCTTCGCCCGCCCTCCGCGACGCTATGCCGTGGCTCTGGGGTGCGAGGCGGAGCATGCCGCGAGCTTTATATATGCCGACGGGCTGGATCTGGCGGCCCGCGCCGCCGCGACGCCGATCGGAACCAGTTGCCGCATCTGCCCGCGCGAACAGTGCGACCAGCGCGCCTTTCCGCCGGGCGACCGCGCCATCCTTGTCGACCGCGACGAACGCGGGGTCGTGCCCTACCGCATCGGCTGACTTGCGCCACGCCCTGCCGCGCATTGCGGAACGTAACCGACTCTAATTCTTTGCCATCCGCGAAGGGTCGCGCAGCCGGTGCTGTGCGAAGCAAAGCCCATATTGGTCGTGAGAGGCGGCCGGAAAGGCACCGACAATGAAAAAGGCACTTATTGCAGCCGCGGCCAGCGCCGCGATGATGATCCCGTCCGTCGCACTGGCAAACCACCCCACTGGCGACGGTCCAGGCGGCATGGTCAACCAGATGAACCCCGACGGGTTCAAGAACATGGGCGCGTGTCAATCGGCCCTGTCCAAGGAAATCAACCGCCAGCGCATGGATGCAGATGCGCGGGTAGGGGTGAACGATGATCTGACAACGGCGGAATTCCAGGCCAAGATGCTGGCCCGATTCAGCTGCGCGATGGATGACGATGCGGGCGTGTACCGCGTTTATCTGACCGCAGACCTGTAAGGGTTAGCGCCAGACACGAAAAAGCCGCCCGGATCATCGCGATCCGGGCGGCTTTTAAGTTTGTTCAGCGTCTGGCGGGATCAGCCCTGCGAACGGGCAGGACCGCGCCCTTGGCTACCGCCGCGCGGGCCGCGATTGCGCTTGGGTGGTTGGCCACCGGCATTATGCCGCTTGCCGCCGTCGCGACGGGGCTGGCCGCCCTCAGGGCGACCGCGCCCGCCTTCGCGGCGCTGCTCTCCACCCTCACGGCGCTGTTCGCCATCTTCGCGACGCTGCTGCTGTCCTCGACTGTCGCGACGGGGCTTGCCGTCGCGCGGCGTGATCTTGGCATTGGGATTGCGCCCGCGCGGACGGCCCGACAGACCCTCGGGACGCGGACCGCGCACAGGGTCTGCGCCTACGCGCTCAACCTCCTGACGGAACGAATCCGGCAGCGGAACCTGCGTCAACGTCACCTTGGTGAGGCGCTGAATGTCGCGCAGGTAATCCCGCTCGTCACTGGCGCAGAACGCGATGGCCATGCCCGTCGCCCCGGCGCGCGCGGTGCGGCCGATGCGGTGGACGTATTGTTCGGCCACATTCGGCAGTTCGAAGTTGAACACGTGGCTGACGCCCGGAATGTCGATCCCGCGCGCCGCGATGTCGGTGGCGACCAGCACGCGAACCTTGCCCTTGCGGAACTCACCCAGCGCGCGTTCGCGTTGCGGCTGGCTCTTGTTGCCGTGGATGGCGTTCGCCTCGATCCCCTGCTGGGCCAGTTTTTTCACGACGCGGTCGGCGCCGTGCTTGGTACGGGTGAAGACCAGAACGCGGTCCATCTCGCCCGATTGCAGACCTTTACGCAGCGACATCGTCAGCAGAGCCTGCTTTTCCGGCTGGCTGACGAAGCAGACGTACTGATCCACCTTTTCCGCGGTGGTCGACTGCGGCGCGACCGACACCTGCGCCGGGTTGTTCAGGTAGTTCGACGCCAGATCGCGGATCGACTTCGGCATCGTGGCCGAAAACAACAGCGTCTGACGTTCCTTCGGCAACCACGACACGATCTTGCGCAGCGCATGGATGAAGCCGAGGTCGAGCATCTGGTCCGCCTCGTCCAGCACCAGCGTCTCGACGCCGTGCAAGGTCAAGGCGCGCTGATCGACGAGATCGACCAGACGCCCCGGCGTGGCGACGAGAATGTCGACGCCGCGCGCCAGCTTCTGCCGATCCTTGCCGACAGATGTGCCGCCGACGATGAAAGCGACCGAAAGGCCCGACAATGCGCCATATTCCTGTGCGGACTTGGCAATCTGCCCCGCCAGTTCGCGGGTCGGGGCCAGCACCAGCATACGGCACGATTTCTTGGGCGCACCGCGATCCGATTTGCGCAGGTTGTCAATGGAAGGCAGCGTGAACGCTGCCGTCTTGCCCGTGCCGGTCTGGGCGATGCCCATGATATCGCGGCCTTCCAGGATCAGCGGGATCGCCTGCTGCTGGATCGGGGTGGGCGTGGTGTAACCCTGCACGGACAACGCCTGCAGGACGGGCTGCGATAGCCCGAGATCATCAAAATTCATGGTATTCAATAACTCACAACAAGAGCGCGAGCGCGCACCGCACGCATTGCGGGCACGTTCGAGCGGGTTTCGAACGACCCGCGTGAAAGGGAGGCTCCTGGGAAAATAAGATAACCGAAGCGCGGGGCCGTGGCGGTGCTTGCCGCCAATTCACGCTTGCCACATGGCACTTCGAACGGAGCGCATCTGGGCGCGCGCCGTTCGAAAGTCAATCGAATTGTGCATTTGCGAAGGCCCCCACCCCCGCGCTCGTCCCCGCAACTTTCACCGCAGCAGGACGAGTTCCTCGGCCATGGACGGGTGCAGCGCGACGGTATTGTCGAAGTCCTGCTTGGTCAGACCGGCCTTGACCGCGATGGCGGCGGCTTGCAGTATTTCGGGTGCGTCCGGCCCGATCATGTGCAGGCCCAGCACCCTGCCGGTCGGTTCCTCGCAGATCAGCTTGTACAGCCCGCGCTCTGCCCGTTCGGCAAACACGTTCTTCATCGGGCGGAAGTCCGAGGAATAGACCTTGATGTTGCCATAAGTGTTGCGTGCCTCGCCCTCGGTCAGGCCGACGCCCGCGAGTGGCGGCTGAGAGAACACCGCGCTGGGCACGCAATCGTAATCGACCGTCGTCGGCTTGTCGCCGAACACCGTATCGGCAAAGGCCTGCCCTTCGCGGATGGCAACCGGGGTCAGCTGAATGCGATCGGTCACGTCGCCCACGGCGTAGATGCTGTCGCAGCTGGTCTTCGCGTATTCGTCTACGGGGATCGCGCCGTTGTCTTTCAACTGGATGCCTGCGGTCTCCAGCCCCAGACCGTCGGTCTTGGGCCGACGGCCCGTCGCGACCAGCACCTGGTCCGCGATCAGCGGGTCCTGCCCCTCCAGATGCACATCCAGCGCACCGTCTTCGCGCCGGGCGATCTTCTGGAACGGGCAGTGAAACTTGTACTCGATCCCCCGGCTCATCGTGATCTGCAACAGGCGATCGCGCAGGCTTTCGTCATAGCCGCGCAGAATCACGTTCGACCGGTTCACCACCGTCACATGCGCGCCAAGCGCGTTGAAAATCCCCGCAAACTCCAGCGCGATATAGCCCGCGCCCGCGATCACCACGCGCTTGGGGAATTCTTTCAGGTGGAACACTTCGTTCGAGGTGATGCACAGGTCCGACCCCTCAAACTCCGGCACGAAAGGCCAGCCGCCCACGGCAACGAGGATCGTCTTCGCCGTCACTTCCTTGCCCGAAGCCAGCTTGATCCCGTGCGGCCCGGTGATTGTGGCGCGTTCCATCACCCGCTCCACCCCGTGGCTTTCCAGCGTCTTTTCATACAGGCCGTTCAGCCGATCGACATCGCTCAGCACGTGATCGCGCAGCCGCGGCCAGTCGAACCGAGGGTTCTCGAACGACCAGCCATAGTTGGCCGCATCTTCAAGGTCTTCGGCAAAGTGGCTGCCGTAAACCAGCAGCTTTTTCGGCACGCACCCGCGAATGACGCACGTTCCGCCGACGCGATGTTCTTCCGCCACCGCAACCTTCGCCCCGTAAGACGCCGCCACCCGCGCCGCGCGCACACCGCCCGAACCGGCACCGATGACGAAAAGGTCGTAGTCGTAGTCGGACATCGAAATTCCTTACGGGAGTTTGAAACGGCCAAAAAAGGCCAACGATGATGAACGTGATCGGCGGCGATATGGCGAAGCGACCGCCGATTGCCAAGGGGATATCCGGCAGAGGCACTAAGCGGTGGCGAGCGCCCGCGCCCCGTCATGATCGGTCACAATGCGAAGTGGCCGCCAGTCACGCGGGGCCATCCCGTATTTGCGGCGGAACGCCTAGCGAAAGCCGAACCCCGCAGAGAAACCCACCGCCTTGCTGACCTGTTGCAGCGACACCGCTTTGGCAATCAGCTCTACCGAACGGCGCATGCGCAGATCGAGCCGACAGGCTGCCGGCGTTTCGTGCAAAATATCCGAAAAACGAGAAGCAAAGGCCGATCGCGACATCCGCGCCTCCGACGTAAGGTCGGCGACGGTCCAGTCTTGGTGCGGCGCGCGGTACATCGATCCCAAAGCGCGACAGGCGCGGACAACGCAGCCCCTTCAGCAGCCCGCTGGTTTCCGCGCTGTCGTTGGAGATCAGGTTGCGGACGACTTCTTCAGCGCTCCGTCCAGTACCGTCTGAAGTTCGGCATTGAAGCACAGGAACAGCAAGGCGCGCTTGTCCGCGACTTCGGCGAACACCGTGCCCAGCCCAACGTTTGCATCGCGCCCAATTCTGCGCACGGTCGTATTGTCGTACCCGCGTTCCACGAACAGCCGCCGCGCCACGCTGATGATCCGGGTTTGTTTCGAAAGCTTGTTTCGCTCCCGCTTGCCAGGCGGTTCAGGGGTCTTACTTTTTGGAGCAGCGGATGACATTGTGACGGCCTTGATCGTAGAAACTGGTTTTCACGAAAGTGTTCTAAACGGGTTTGCCAATTGCCGCTAAGGCCTCGTTCGAATGCTGGATTGGTTTCCAATATCGGGCGAGAACCATTATGGGCACGGCATGAAGGCACGCGACAATCCCACTCTCGACAAATGTAAAGCACCTGCCGGCATGACGGTGGTGCCCGGCGGCACGTTCACGATGGGGTCGGACCGGTTCTATCCCGAAGAACGCCCGACGCGTCAGGTGTGCGTCGATTCCTTTTACATGGATGAAGCGCCGGTCACGAATGCGGAATTCTCCCGCTTCGTTGCGGAAACCGGCCACGTCACTTTTGCCGAGATTGCCCCCGATCCGCGCGACTATCCCGATATGCCGCCCGAAATGGCGCAGCCCGGATCGGCGGTGTTTCGCCCGACGCCCTATCCCGTCGACACGTCGGACCCATCGCAGTGGTGGCGTTTCGAGTTCGGCGCGGACTGGCGGCATCCCTACGGCCCGGACAGTTCGATCGATGGACTGGAGGACCACCCCGTCGTTCATGTCGCGTTCGACGATGCCAAGGCCTATGCCAAGTGGGCGGGCAAGACCTTGCCGACGGAGGCGGAGTGGGAGCGCGCCGCGCGCGGCGGGCTGGAATGCGTCGAATACGCGTGGGGCGAAGAGCTGTCGCCGGGCGGTCGGATCATGGCCAAGACTTGGCAGGGCCTGTTTCCATCGCAGAATCTGGCGACCGACGGCTGGCACCGCACCGCGCCCGTCCGCAGCTACGATGCCAACGGGTTCGGCCTTTACGACATGATCGGCAACGTCTGGGAATGGACAACCGACTGGTACGCGATGCCGCAGGTCGAGAAAAAGCGCGGCAGTTGCTGCATCCCCGCCAATCCGCGCGGCCCGCGCAAGCATGACAGTTTCGACCCCGCCTCTCCCGCGCGCATTCCGCGCAAGGTGTTGAAAGGCGGATCGCACCTATGCGCGCCGAACTATTGCCAGCGCTATCGCCCCGCGGCGCGTCATCCCGAACCGATCGACACTACGACCAGCCATGTCGGCTTTCGCTGCATCGTCAGGAGACCGACCTAGTCGTCCAGAGAAAGCGCCTCGCTCGATTCCTTGGGCGACGCGCTCGATTGCGTCTTTGGCTATCTGGTCATCAACGACGTCTCTGCCCGCGACCGGCAGTTTCATTCCCCGACCTTCACGATGGGTAAGCCGTTCGACACCCACGGTCCGATTGTCCCTTACCTTGTGACCGCGGACGAGATTGCCGATCCGCAGGCGCTGACCGTTCGCTGCATCGTCAATGGCGAGGTGCGGCAGGAAGGCAATACGCCCGACACGATCCACAAGATCGCAGACCAGACCACCTATCTGTCGACGGCCTTCACGCTGGAGCCGAACGACATCATCGCCACCGGCACGCCCAAAGGCGTCGGCGTCACGATGGACCCGCCGCAGTTTCTGCAGTCGGGCGACGTGCGAGGTCGAGGGCATCGGCGCCATCGAGAACAAAGTCGCCTGAGCAACGCAGCAACCGGCAACAAGGCCCGGTTCGATCCTGCGGAATTGCGGATCAGGCCGGGCCTTTTTCGTATTCGAGTTCCTGCATTCGACATTTGCCGCAACCCAGTATGTAATTTGCGCCGATCCCCCAGTTCTGCGCCCCCAAATTCGTAATCGCGAAATTAACCACGGCAGCGCTCGAATTGCGTTCTACACCGCAGGTTGCGCCCAAATTCTCGTAAACGGATGGTGCCCGCCAAACAGTATATTTGCACCGTAACCGCGCCACGATGCCCGTAACAAATGTTGGTCCGAACAATACGCAAATTGCGTATCCGTTGTTAAGATTTCCGTAAGTTCCGCCTTCAGACCCGCCCTCCATTATGAGAGGCATGAAGAAGCCCGCATGCCTTTGGGGGGGCCATTGCGTCAAAGCCCTGCGCCGCGGCTGGCATGACCAGTCGGGGTCGGTGATTGTCGAGGCCGCGTTCGCGCTGCCCTTGATGATCACCGTGCTGCTTGGCCTCGTCAGCTATGGTAGCTGGTTCCTGACTGCGCACAACGTGCAGTCGGCGGCCAACGATGCGGCCCGCGCGGCTCTGTCGGGGCTCGACAATGCAGAGCGCATTCGCCTTGTCAGCGGCAGTATCGAACGCAGCGTGCTGAACGGCACTTCGCTCGATCCGTCGCGCGTCGACGTCACAACCACGCTCGACGGGGCCTATTACACGGTGACGGTGCGCTACGATGGCAGCGATACGCTGATCGACCCGACCTCGCTGCTGCCCTTTCCCTCCAGCACGATAGAGCGATCCGCTATCGTGCGGCTTGCGGCCATCTGAAGGAGACGACACATGATCCGTTCGTTCAGCCGACAGTTCCTGCACGACGAATGCGGCTCGGTCAGCGCGATCACGCTGGCCGGCGGTTCGATGATGATCGGCGCCTGCGCCTTCGCGGTGGACCTTGGCATGGTCTATCTGGCCAAGCGCGATTTGCAGAACGCCGCCGATGCCGCCGCCGTCACCGCCGTCAGTACGATGGACACCGGATCGGCGGCCGGTGTCGCCGAACTGATCGAAAAGCGCGGGGACGAGGACATCACGGTCGAAAGCATCGAGCCGGGCAAATATGCGCGGCTGGCCAGCGTCGATCTGGACGATCGCTTCACAGCTGACAACGTCTCGCCCACCGCTGCGCGGGTCACGTTGTCGAGGCCCGTCCCGCTCTATTTCGCGCAGGTCTTTTCCGGCAAGGAAACCACCACCGTCATGGCCACCGCCACCGCCGCACGGCTGGATCGGGCCGCGTTTCAGGTCGGCTCGCGGCTCGGCGCTCTGTCGGGCGGGGTGCCCAATGCGCTACTGTCGGCGCTAGCGGGCGAGGACCTGCAACTGACCGTCAACGATTTCAGCAGCCTTGAAGGCACCACCATCGACGTCCTCGATTTCGCCGACGCCGTACGCGACAAGGCGGACCTGAGCGGTGAGACCTATGGCGAGGTGTTCGCCGAGGAGATGCCGCTGAACGAGGTGATAGAGGCGCTGGCCGGCGCCACGCCGCAGGACAGCACCAAGACGCTGGTGCTTTCCCTGGCCGAGAAAATGGGCACGCAGACGGTGACGCTGGCCGACATGATCGACCTTGGCCCCTATGCGCAGACCGATTTCAACGAAGGCACCGGCAAGATCACCGTAGATGCCGCCACTCTGCTGCGCGGCGCGATCGAGTATGCGTCCGAGGATGGCTATGACGTTCAGACCAACCTGACCATTGCGGGCGTCAGCAATACGAAGCTGCGGCTGGTCGGCGGCAATCCGGTGGCGACATCGCCGTTGATGACCGTGACGGACAGCGACGACGTGGTCCTGCGCACCGGGCGCATCCGGCTCTATCTGGAAACCAACGTTGCCGCCTCTATCTCCGGCATCGCGTCGATGAAGGTGCCGCTCTACGCCGAACTGGCCTCTGCCGAAGCGAAGTTGAGCGATATCCAATGTGCCGGGACGACCGGCGACGGGGTGACGCTGGCCGTCACGCCCTCCATCGGCACCGTCGCGCTCGCCAGCGCGGATGCAGACGACATCGGCGACCTGACCGACGAACCCGCGCTGGAATACGCGACCCTGGCCAACATCGTGGGGGTAAAGGTTCAGGGCAAGGCGGTGCTGGAACTGGGCGGGACAGAGGCGAAGTCGGTACACTTTTCCAAGGCAGAGATCGCGGCGAAGACCACCAAGTCGGTTGCGACCGACGATGCGGTAACGGCGCTCGCCTCTTCGCTGATTGACGATGTCAGCCTGCAGGTCACGACCGGGGGCCTGAACCTTACGCCGACATCCTTGATCCAGTCGCAGGCGGCGACGGCGCTGCTGGCGGTGGCGCCCACGCTGGACTCGGTCATCAACACCGCGACCCGCACGATGGGCGTACGCCTCGGCATCGCCGATACGCGGGTCAACGCGATGAACTGCGGCTTGCCGACACTGGTCGCATAAGGGGTGCGCAAGGGGAACTGGCGGCGGCATTGCAGAGACCGGCGCCGCCAGCAAAG
Organism: Croceicoccus naphthovorans; assembly: GCF_001028705.1. Taxonomy (NCBI): domain Bacteria; kingdom Pseudomonadati; phylum Pseudomonadota; class Alphaproteobacteria; order Sphingomonadales; family Erythrobacteraceae; genus Croceicoccus; species Croceicoccus naphthovorans. The sequence continues at coordinate 2,251,172 of NZ_CP011770.1, forward strand.
TCCCTGATTTTGCATCGAATCGGCGTCAGTGATGGCGTCATGCAATTCGGCGGTTCCGTGCCACGTTGGGCTGGAAGTTGACGAAGTTGACACAGGCAAAGAGAAAATCACGTCGATCAGTATGGCGGTATTGATCGAGTAGGCCGATGAACGGCGTTGGCGGGCAAAGCAGGCCATGCGCGCATTTTGGTGCGTGGGCCCGGTGTAGGACAGCGCGGCCCCGAAATTTTAGCGACGATATTTGACGCGAAGGGTCGGTTTATCCGGCGCTGTTGAGACCTCGCTCCGCCTCTTGCCGTGCGGCACGCTCACGCTCGGCCTTGGCCCGTTCGAGCACCACCCTGCGGGCCTGATCGGCCAATCCGCGCCAGGTCTTTTCGGCACGAATGCAGCGTTCCTTCACGTTCTGCAGGCTTGCTTGCTTCGCTTCGGCTGCCGCTTCACGGGCACGGGCATCGTAAAATTCGAACGTCTGGCTCATGTCGGGCCTTTCAAAGCGATCTTTGCAACAAATCAGAGTGCCCCTTCCGCGCGGGGGGTCGCAGTCCCGCACGGAAGGAACCCGGGCAAATCGCTTAGTCGGCGGTCGACAGATTCACCGCGCTGGCCTTGCCGTTGCGGCCCTGCTCGACTTCGTAGTTAAGGCGCTGGTCCTTATCGAGGGTCTGCATGCCGGCGGCCTGAACCGCGGAGATGTGAACAAAGCTGTCTTCCGAGCCGTCGTCCGGCTGGATGAAGCCATAGCCCTTGTCTTCGTTGAAGAATTTTACGGTGCCAGTCTTAGACATAATGCGTTCCTTTCAAGAACGTGTAATCGCCGCGCCGCGACATGCGGAACGGTGGTGCAAAGGTCGTCCGAAGAAAGGAAGTCGTCGTCTGGTTTACGCCGGGGCCTTTAAAGGCAATCGGCGGTCGTCAAAGGCCCGAAGTCCGTCGCAAATTTCGACGTCAGCAAAAGCGCTCTACCACGATAAAGGGAAAGCCCCTAATTTTTCTTTTGTTTTGACTTTGAAGGGGCGTTAAGCAGAGCCACCACCGGGCAAATCGCCCAAAAACCGACCCCCTACTTCAACCGGTGGATAATGTACTGAACCAGTGAATTGAATAGAATATAGACCGGGTAAAATAACGCCAACACCACAAGCTTAGCTTGTATCGGAGCATCGATAATCAGCATCAAAATTATGCTTCCGACCGCAAAGAGGCTCGATTTAAACCCAATCTCACCTTTCACCGCCTGCCAATACGACGCATATCTCATTCCCTTTGTTCCTGCCCTCTCATCAGTCCGTTCTCACCCCTTCAACCCAGCCGCCTTCAGCAACGCCTCGGTGCTCGCATCGAAGCCGCTGCCGCCGTTACTGACGATCTCTTTCGCGATCTGTTTGCCCAGTTCCACGCCGTACTGGTCGAACGGGTTGATGCCCAGCAGGACCGCGCTGCAGAACGTGCGGTGTTCGTGGAACGCGATCAGCGCGCCCAGCGTCGCGGGGGTCAGCACTTCGCACAGGATGGTCGCGCTGGGGCGGTTGCCCGGATAGGCGCGCGCGCCGCCCAGGGGGTCGCCTGGCTCCGCCGCCTTGCCCGCCATCAGCGCCGCGCCTTGCGCGAAACAGTTGGTAAGCAGGATCGCATGGTGTTCGGGATCAAGATCGTGCCCCGGCTGCTTCACGGCCAGGAAATCGACCGGCACCTCTATCGTGCCCTGATGCAGCAGCTGGAACACCGCGTGCTGCGCATCGGTGCCCACCCCGCCCCACGTGATCGGCGCGCTCTGACGCGATAGCGGCGATCCGTCGGCCAGCACCGACTTGCCGTTCGATTCCATCTCCAGCTGTTGCAGGTAATCGGGGAACAGGCCCAGTCGCTCGTCATAGGCGAACACCGCGCGCGTCTGGCAGCCGCGTAGTTGCACGTACATCAGGTCGGCAAAGGCAGCGCGCAGGCACAGGTTCTCCGCCCCGTCGGTATCGGCAAAATGCCGATCCACGGTCAGCGCGCCTTCCAGAAACGCGGCAAAGTCATCCCAGCCCAGCGCCAGCGCGACCGGAAAGCCGATCGACGACCACAGCGAATAACGCCCGCCGACGCTCTCGGAAAACGGCAGGACGCGGGTTTCGTCGACGCCCCATTCCACCGCCTTGTCCGGGCTGGCGGTCAGCGCGACGACGCGGCCATAAGGGTCGGACACCCCCGATTCCTCCAGCCACTGAATGGCGGACGCGGCGTTGGTCATCGTTTCTGTCGTGGTAAAGGTTTTCGATGCCACCGCGATCATCGTCGTCGCCGGATCGCACACCTCAAACGCGGCTTCCAGCGCATTGCCGTCGATGTTGGAGACGACCTGCACGTCGATCTGCGCGCGGAAATCCGCCGTGGGCCGCGCCAGCGCGTCGATGGCCAGCGCCGGACCCAGCGCCGATCCGCCGATGCCGATGTGGATCAGGTGCTTGATCGGCCCGAACACGCCTTCCCTGATCGCCTCGACCAGACCGCGCATCCGCATGTGGAAGGCGTCCGCCTCCGCCACGCTCTCATCCGCGCCGATCCCGCGCTGGGCGGTGTGTTCGGCGGCGCGGCCTTCGGTGGGGTTGGCGATCCCGCCGGTCAGCAGCACCTCGCGCGCCGCGTCGAACCCGGCGGCCTTGGCCAGAGCCTCAAAACCGTCGACAATCGCGGGCGACAGGTGCGTTTTCGACCAGTCGAACAACACGTCCCCGCCCTCTGGAATCGAAAGCGTGCCGGAATAGCGCCCCACGCGGTCGGCATCGCCAGCAAACAGGTCCTCCAGCGTCTCCATCCCGGTCTGTTCAAGGGCGGTCCAGCAAGCGGCGGTATCATGCATGTCGGCGGGTCAGTCCTTCGTTTTGCTTTGCAACATCGGCTTACTGCCCTATGCCGCCCGGGCTTGCCAGTCCGCATTGGCGGGCGGTGCACGAAAGAGTGAAAGTCGAAGAACACAGATGCGTTGGAAACTGGGCAGGTCTGGCAACGAAGCCACCTTCGCGAACGATGGTTCGGCACCTGCGAAAAAGAAGAAGAAGGAAGACAGTTTTCCCGTCTTTCTGGTCAAACTGGCGGTCGTCGTCTTCATCTTTCGCAGCTTCGTGTTCTCGCCCTTTTCGATCCCGTCGGAATCGATGCTGCCGCGCCTGTTGATCGGCGATTACCTGCTCGCGGCGAAGTGGTCCTACGGCTATTCCAAGTACTCGCTGCCGTTCAGCCTGCCGATCATTCCGGGCCGCATCCTGGAAAACACGCCGGATCGCGGCGACATCGCCGTGTTCAAGGCACCGCCGGGTAACGACGTCGATTACATCAAGCGAGTCATCGGCCTGCCGGGCGACCAGATCCAGATGAACAGCGGGCAGCTTTTCATCAACGGAGAGGCCGTGCCCAAGCGCAAGATCGAGGACTTCGTCATCCCCGTCACGCAGAACATGATCGACGCGTCGAACGCCGATGCCGGTATCTCTCCGTGCAAGGCCCCGCAGTTCGAAGACAAGGCCGCCGACGGCAGCGACGTGTGCCGCTATCCCCGCTTTGTAGAGACCCTGCCAGAGGGCAAGAGCTATGAAGTGCTGGACCTTGCGATGACGCCGCAGGATTCGACGCAGGTCTTCACCGTGCCCGCCGGACACGTCTTCATGATGGGCGACAACCGCGACAATTCGGAGGACAGCCGCTTCCCCGCCGAAGTGGGCGGCGGCGTCGGCATGGTGCCGATCGAAAACCTTGTCGGCCGCGCGCAGATCATGATGTGGTCGACCGACGGATCGTCTTCGTGGCTACTCCCGTGGACATGGTTCACCGCCGCGCGGTGGGACCGTCTCGGCCGTACATTCTGAGACATTCGATGCCGCTGCCCCAAGAAACGCTGGCCTGGTTGACCGAACAGGCCGGGGTGGCACCGCGCAACCATTCGATATGGAAAGAGGCGCTGACCCACGGCAGCATGGGCGAGGATATCGATTACCAGCGGCTGGAGTTTTTCGGCGACCGCGTGCTGGGCCTTGCGATCGCGGAATGGCTTTACGAGCAGAATCAAGAGGCGGAGGGCAAGCTGTCGCAGCGCCTGAACGCACTTGTCAGCCGCCAGAGCTGCGCCCACGTGGCGCGCGAAATCGGCCTGCCTGCGCATATTCGCCTCGGCAAGCAGGCGCGGGCCGACGGTGGCCTGGAAAGCGACAACATCCTGGGCGACATTGTCGAGTCCCTGATCGGCGCGTGTCAGCGCGAGCATGGCTTCGAAGTCGCCCGCGACATGGTGCGCCGCTGGTTTGCCGATGCGCTGGAGGGGCGCGCGGGCCGGTCGAAACATCCCAAGTCCGCGTTGCAGGAATGGGCCGCGGGCAACCGGCGCAAACCGCCCGAATACGAATTGATCGGCCGTGACGGCCCCGACCACGCCGCCCGCTTCACCGTGCGGGTCAGCGTCCACAAAGTCGGCGAGGCAACTGGCGAAGGCGACTCCAAGCAAGAGGCGGAAACCGCGGCAGCCCGTGCGTTTCTGGCCCAATACGGCTGACATGACCATGACTGAAGAGATGAGCGGCACCGAGATGAGTGGCAACGAACAGGCGAAATGCGGCCTTGTCGCCGTGATCGGCGCGCCGAACGCGGGAAAATCGACGCTGGTGAACCAGCTTGTCGGGCAGAAGGTGGCGATCACCAGCCCCAAGGCGCAAACGACGCGCGCGCGCCTGCTGGGCATCGCCTTGCAGGACGACGTACAGATCGTGCTGGCCGACACGCCCGGAATCTTTACGCCAAAGCGGCGGCTGGACCGCGCGATGGTTTCCGCCGCGTGGGACGGGGCAGAGGCGGCGGACGCGGTGCTGTTGGTGGTCGACAGCGTGAAGCGGCGGCGGCATGAGCTGGAGCCGCTGCTCGAAACGCTGGAGAACCGGCCGGAGCGCAAGATCCTCGTGCTCAACAAGGTCGATGCCTCGGCCAAGGAACCGCTGCTGAAGCTGGCGCAGGACCTGAACGACCGCATCGCGTTCGACACCGTATTCTTCGTATCCGCCCGCGATGGCGACGGCGTGGCCGACCTGAAGGCGCATCTGGCGGGCCTGATGCCGGAGGGGCCTTGGCTCTATCCCGAAGATCAGGTTTCCGACGCATCGCAACGCCTGTTGGCGGCGGAAATCACGCGCGAGCAGCTATACCTGCAACTGCGCGACGAACTGCCCTATGACAGCGCGGTTCGGCCCGAAGCCTATGTCGAGCGCAAGGACGGCAGCGTCGAAATTCGCCAGCAGATCGTGATCGGGCGCGATACGCAAAAGGCCATCGTGCTGGGCCATCGCGGCGCACGCATCAAGGCCATCGGCGAAGCGGCCCGTAAGGAATTGTCAGAACTTCTGGGGCAAAAGGTGCACCTGTTCCTCCATGTAAAGGTGGAAGAGAACTGGGCGGAAAACCGCGAATTCTATGAAGAGCTGGGACTCGATTGGGTGAAATAGACGAAACGGCGGGCCTGGGCTCGCCAAGGGACCTTCCCCCGGAACCCGCAGAACCTGCGGCGGGCGACCCATCCGTAATTGCGATGATGACTCCGAACGCGGTACTGGACGAAGCGCCGCATGTTTGGCCCCACCTGATGGGGTCTCAGAGTTTCATGAAGGCGATACTGTTCGGCTGCATCTTCGCCGCCGTCGCCCTGGTTGGCATGGTCATGCCTTCGGTGCGCATGATGCTGTTCATGTGGCAACCGGCCTTCGCGATTTTCTTCCAACAGTTCGAAGGTCTGGTCTACGCCTTTGTCACGGTCATCGCCTACGGCTTTGGCACGCTATGGGCATGGCGCGAACATCGCCGCCGGTTTCTGGGCGCGCTGTACGAAAGCGGGATGCCGGGACGGGTAGAGGCCCGTTTCACGGTCTCGGACGAGGCGTTCATCGTCGACAATGGCCGCATGGAATACCGCGTTCGGTGGGATGCGGTGGCCGCCATCGTGTCCGGCCCCACCTGCTGGATGGTGCAGGTCGATCTGCAGACCTTCACGATCCCAAAGAAGGCTTTTGCCAGCAAGGATGACGAACGCGCCTTCGTCGCCGCGCTGCTCGACCATGTTCGCGATTTCGTCCGCGACGGCAGCAAGGACGCCGCCGCCTTCGTCGCCGAAACGGATCAGTAGGGCGCGTCGCTGATCGCGGCGGCGCGGCGGCGCTGGGCCATCACCGTGCGAAACCGCACCAGCGAGCAGGCCGCGGCAATCGCGGCGAAGCCGACTGCGATCAGCGGCGGCGTCGGCCCTTCACCCAGACCCAGCGACAGCAGCACGCCCACCGCGCTGGCGGCCAAAGCCTGACCGAACAGGCGCGTGGTCTGCATCATGCCGCCGATCGACGCCGTACGGTCCAGCGGCACACTGCCCACGATCAGGCGCGAATTGGGCGCGATAAAGAACCCGAACCCCGCCGCGAAAATCACGATCCGCCACGTCACGTCGAAAGCCGACGCGCTGTCGGGCATCGTCGCATAGAGCACCAGCCCGACGGACGCGACGACCAGCCCCGAAACGCCCAGTTTCGACGGGGCAATCCGATCCGACAGCCAGCCCGAAAGCGGGTTCACCAGCATCAGCGTGAGCGGGAGCGGCGTCATCAAAAGGCCGACCTGATCGGGCGTAAAGCCCATCGCCTGTTCCAGCCGGAACGGCAGCGCCACAATCATCAGGCCCGTAGCCATGAAACCCCCGAAGGCGGCAAGGATCGACAGACCGACACGCGGCGTCGCCATCAGGTCGACCGGGACGATCGGCAGGTCGCGCCGCATTTCCCGGCGGACCAGCAAGACCATTGAGACCAGACCGGCGGCAACCACCGCAAGGCCCACGGCCAGCGGCCTGACATGCGTGGCGACCTGCACCCCGCCGATCAGCATCGCCATCGTCACCGCGACCCACACCGAGCCCAGAATATCGCGCATGCCCGATCGTTTCTCGTCCGAAGGCAAGAAGCGGCCCAGCAAAAGCGAGATCACCGCCAATGGCGCGGCCATCACGAAGATCCACTGCCAGTCGTAATGGGCGAGAATATACCCGCCCGCCATCGGTCCGACGGCAAGGCTGCTGGTGATGATCACGCTGTTGAAGCCCAGCCCCGCGCCAAGGTTCTTTGCCGGATAGATTGCGCGCAACATCGCGACCGACACCGCCAGACTCATCGTCGCGCCGATCCCCTGCGCGGCGCGGAGCAACAGAAGCTGCGTCATCGTTTCGACGAACATGCAGGCGGCAGAGGCGACGCAGAATATCGCCAGCCCCATCTGGTACAGCCTGCGCAATCCGATCCGGCTGCCAAGGTTCGCCATCGGCAACAGGCCCATGACAAGGACGAGTTGATAGACGACGATAACGTTCGTCGCCTCGCCCGGCGTAACGCCAAGTTCGCGCGACAGGGTGGGCAGCGCGACATTGGCAATCGCGCCGTCCAGCACCAGCACCATGTTGCCGAAACTGATCGCCGCAATTGCCAGCAGGCGACGCGGCATCGGCAGGCCCAAGTGTTCTTCCAGCTCCGCCTTCGTCGGATCGCGGCCGGTGCTATCCGGTTCCGCCAAAGTCAGTCATCCTTCTTCGCGGCGGCTTTCTTGGCCGGGGCCTTCTTTTTCGCCGGGGCCTTTTTGGCCGATGCCTTTTTGGCGGGTGCTTTCTTTTTGGCCTTCTTTTTCGCCGGGGCCTTGGCGGCGCGTTCGGTGATCAGGCGAACCGCGTCTTCCTCGGTCACATCTTCCGGCTTCATGTCGCGCGGAATCGTGGCGTTGGTGGTCCCGTCGGTGACGTAGGGGCCATAACGACCGGCCAGCAGCTTGATCTCGCCCCCGCTTTCCGGGTGTGCGCCAAAGGTCTTCAACGGCTCGGCCTTGGTACGCGTGCCGCCTTTGCGGTTCGCGGCCTCTGCCAACAGCGTAACCGCCGCGTTCATGCCCGTGTCGAAAACGTCGGCGGTGCTGGTCAGCTTCGCGTACTTTCCATCATGACGCAGGTACGGGCCATAGCGCCCGATATTGGCCTCGATCTGGTTGCCGGTTTCGGGATGATCGCCAACAATGCGCGGCAGCGACAGCAGCTTCACCGCCCATTCCAGATCGAGTTCCGGAATGTCCTTGGGAATCGAGGCGCGTGCCGCCTCTTTCCCATCGCCCATCTGGATATAGGGGCCATAGCGTCCGGTCTTGCGGACGATGTCCTCGCCCGTTTCGGGGTGCTGGCCGACGATCCCGTCGCCGCCTTCGTCACCCTCGCCGCCGGGTTGGCCAAAGCCGCGCGTGTACTTGCATTCGGGGTAGTTCGCACAGCCGATGAACGGCCCGTTGCGGCTGCCGCGCAGCGACAACCGGCCACCCTCGCGACCTGCATCGGCGCAGAGCGGACAGGCGCGCGGGTCGCTGCCGTCGTCCTTGGGCGGGAAGAGATAGTCCTCAAGGAACTTGTCCAGCTCTTCGGTAATCTCCGAAGGCTTCTGCTCCATCACCTCGTCGGACTTGGGCTTGAAATCGCGCCAGAACGCGTCGAGCACGGCCTGCCAATCGGCCCGCCCGCCCGATACGTCGTCCAGTTCCTCTTCCATGCCCGCCGTGAAGTCGTACGCGACATAGCGTTCGAAATAGCGTTCGAGGAACGAGGTCAGCAGTCGGCCCGAATCCTCTGCAAAGAAACGGTTTTTTTCCGTGCGAACGTAGTTGCGATCCTTCAAGACCTGAATGACCGAAGCGTATGTCGAAGGCCGCCCGATGCCCAGTTCCTCCATGCGCTTCACAAGGCTGGCCTCGGAAAAACGCGGCGGTGGCTGGGTGAAGTGCTGGCTGGCGTCGACGCCGGTCTTGGCCGGACGGTCGCCCGACTTCAGGAACGGCAGCAGGCCGTCCTCGTCGTCGTCGCTTTTCTGATCGAGACCTTCTTCATAGACCGCGAGGAAGCCGGGGAACTTCACGACCTGTCCGGTGGCGCGCAGTTCGTGGCTGCCGGTGCCGTCGCGCATGGTGACGGTGGTGCGTTCCAGCGCGGCGCTGGCCATCTGGCTGGCCATCGCGCGCTTGTAGATCAGATCGTACAGCTTGGCCGCATCGCCCTGCCCCGCCCGGTCCTTGGTGAAATCGGTGGGGCGGATGGCCTCGTGCGCTTCCTGCGCATTTTTGGCCTTGGTCTGATACATGCGCGGCTTTTCGGGCAGGTAGTGCCCGTTGAAACGGTCCGAGATCGCTTTGCGAGCATCGGAAATCGCGCCGGGATCCATCTGCACCCCGTCGGTACGCATGTAGGTGATCGCGCCCTGCTCGTACAAACCCTGCGCCAGTCGCATCGTGTGGCTGGCCGAATAGCCCAGCTTGCGCGCGGCTTCCTGTTGCAAGGTCGATGTCGTGAACGGCGGAGCGGGATTTCGGCGCTGCGGCTTGGTTTCGACGTTCTCGACGGTGAATAGGCCATCCTCGACCGCCTTTTTCGCGCGCATCGCGATGCCTTCGTCGCCAAGGCTCAGCCGCTCCAGCTTCTCGCCCTCGAACTTGACAAGGCGCGCGTCGAACTTGGTGCCGTCATGCTCCAGATGGGCGAGCACGCTCCAGTATTCCTCGGGCTTGAACGCCTCGATCTCGCGCTCGCGCTCGACGATCAGGCGCAGCGCGACCGACTGCACGCGGCCCGCCGACTTCGCACCGGGCAGCTTGCGCCACAGCACGGGGGAGAGCGTAAATCCGAACAGATAGTCCAGCGCACGACGCGCCAGATAGGCATCGATCAGGTCGCGGTCGAGCTGGCGCGGGGCGGCCATCGCGTCGGTCACCGCCTTCTTGGTGATGGCGTTGAAAGTTACGCGCTCTACTTCTTTGGGCAGAGCCTTGCGCTTGGTCAGCAGTTCCTGAACGTGCCACGAAATCGCCTCCCCCTCTCGGTCAGGGTCGGTGGCAAGGATCAGGCGGTCGGCCTGCTTGGCCAGATCGGTGATGGCGCGAACCTGCTTCTGCTTGTCGCCATAGAGTTCCCAATCCATCGCAAAGCCCTCGTCCGGGCGGACAGAGCCATCCTTGGGCGGCAGGTCGCGGACATGGCCGTAACTGGCAAGGACCTTGTAGTCCGAGCCCAGGTATTTCTCGATAGTCTTCGCCTTGGCCGGCGATTCGACGATAACAAGTTGCATTCAAATATCCCGAGGGGAGAGAGCGCGAGGACACGCCCCCTTACACGTGTACGCGCGAATTTGGGTACGCCCCCCTAGGATGGTCAAGCCAATAAAGTAAGACCCGGCCGTGTTGCCACAACCGGGTCCCATGCGTCTCGGAACGGACGAGACGGTTAGCGCAGCGCGGCGAGTTGGCCGACCATGACGTCGTTCGCCATCGTCGCGGCCTGCGTCGCGCCCTGTTCGTAATTGCCGGGCTTGGCGTTAAAGGCGTACTTGCGCGTCTTGCCGATGCGCGGGGTGCCGATGCCCATCGCGGCGGCAATGCCCCCGCCGATGTTGGCGGCGGCCTGCGCGGTCTTTTCGGTGCCGCCGGTCGCCTCTGCCTGTTCGATGAAATCGCCATCGACCGACATCTGCTGTTGCAGGACGATGTCGTTCTGGCCCTTTTTGCCCAGCACCGTGACTTTCGAATAGTCGGGCACGACCGACAGGTTGGCGTTGACCTTCACCCCGCCGCCGAAGCTGAACGCACCGGGGCGCTTCTGATCCGAAAAGTCGATCAGATAGACGACACTGACGACCGGAATGCCGGTTTCGCGCACATAGCTGGCAATCGCGGCTTGCCGCCCCCCGGCGGCGATGTTCTTGCCGATCGCCATGAATCCGCCGTCCTTTTCAGGCAGGTCGCCGGTCAGCACGATCTGACCCGGCAGCGCACTGGGTTTGACGAAGGTGGCAACGCCGGAGCTTTTCTTTTCCAGCATGATCTTCGCCTCACGTGGGCCGTTGCCTTCGCTGGCCTTGGCGATGTTGGCATCGGCGAACAGGGTAGAGACCGGCACGGTGGCAACGCCTTGCGCAGCCAGCTTGTCCATGAAATCGGCATAGGCGGCATCGGCGATGGCCTGCATCATTTCCGGCGTCACGCCGACAAGCTCGCTCTTCGCCTTGGTCACACCGCCGAACGCGCCCAGCATACCGCCGGTCTTCGCGATCTGGTCGGTCGATTCGAAAATGAAGCCGACGTTGAACGCGGCGACCGCGACTTGCGTCGCCCCGGTCATTGCCTTGCGGTCCTTGACCTTCACGACCTCCTCCTTGGCCATGGCCGGTGCGGCAGCCATGCCGATGGCCAGCATGACCAGCAGCACGAATTTCCTGATGACTTGCATGATAATGCCCCCGATTCCTGCGAATTTATCCCTGCGGGGATCGTAGGCCGGGGTGCGGGTCGGGGCGTAGTTACATGCTCGGATCAGGACATTACCATGACGGTAATGTCTGACGCCTCAGGCCAGCGAAACCCGCCCGCCCGCGTGGCGAACCAGCCGACCGGCCAGTTCCAGTTCCAGCAGCGCCAGTTGCACCGCCGCCGTGCTTTCGCCGCTGGCGCGCACGATATCGTCGACCGGAACAGGCGCGGTGGAGAGAAGGACTGCGACGTCGGCAGGTTCGGCCTCGACCAGTTCGGGCGGCATCAGGTCAAAATGCGCCGGTTCCTCGCGGAAGGTGGATCGCGGCGCGCCGGTGAAGCCATCGAGCAGTTCGGCGATATCGTCCGCCGTCTGCACCAGCACCGCGCCGTCGCGGATCAACTGGTTGCACCCCCGCGCCCGACCGTCGAGCGGGTTGCCGGGCACGGCCATGACTTCGCGGTTCGCCTCCCCCGCCAGCCGGGCGGTAATCAGGCTACCCGATTTCGGCGCGGCTTCCACAACCAGCGTTCCGGCGCAAAGGCCTGCGATAATCCGGTTGCGCCCCGGAAAGTGTCGTGCCTGCGGTTCGACGCCAGGGGGCTGTTCGGCAATCAACACACCTTCGCTGGCGATCCGTTCCTGTAGCTCGGCATGTTCGGGCGGGTAGGTCACGTCGATACCGCCCGCGATGACGCCTGCGGTTGCGCCAGTGCTGAGCGCTCCCTCATGCGCCGCCGCATCGATGCCCCGCGCAAGGCCGGAGACGACGAGGCGGCCCTGCTGCGCCAGTTCCTCCCCGAACCGCCGCGCCAGTTTCAGCGCCGCCGCGCTGGCATTGCGCGCACCGACGATGGCCACGGCGGGCTTGGCCAGCATCGCGACATCGCCGCGATAGGTTACGATGGGCGGCGATCCGGGCGCTTCGTTCAGCAGCGCGGGATAGGCCGGATCGTCGTGAAACAGGTATCGCGCCCCCGCCGCGCGCACCGCCGCGACTTCTGCGCGGACACGGCCCGCATCGGCCACCTCCTGCTTGCGCCCGCCGCGTGCGGTCATATCCGGCAGTGCTTCCAAGGCGGCAACAGCATTGCCGAATCGCATCAGCAACTGGCGAAAGGTAACGGGGCCGACGTTGGTAGAGCGCAGCAGACGGATGCGCGCAAAGGCTTCTTCCTGCGTAATCGTCATCTCGCGCGGATCAGCCCTTCTGCCCGATACGCGGTTCCTTGCCCGTCAGCAGCCGCCGGATATTGTCGCGGTGTCGCCACAGCACGACCAGCGCCATAGCCGCCAGCGCGGGGGCATAAAGCTGATAGCCCAGCAATTGGGCCACGATCGGCGCGGCAATCGCGGCACTCATCCCTCCAGCGGAGGATATGCGGGTAATCGCCAGCACGCCAATCCAGACCAGCGCGAACGCCAGCCCGACCTGCCACGACAGCCCCAGCGCTACGCCCATCAGCGTCGCCACGCCCTTACCGCCGCGAAAGCGCAGCCAGATCGGATAGCAATGGCCGACAACGGCGGCGAGGCCGGCAATCGCCTCCAGCCCCGGCCAGAACGCGCGGGCCAGTGCGACGACGGCCACGCCCTTCATCAGGTCGAGCAGCAATGTCGCCGCCGCCAGCCCTTTGCGCCCGGTGCGCAGGACGTTCGTCGCGCCGGTACCGCCGCTGCCGATGGAATGCAGATCGCCCGCCCCCGCGGCACGCGTCAGGATGACCCCGAACGGGATCGAGCCGAGGATGTAACCCAGCAGGATGGCGGCAATCAGCGATGTCAGGGACATGAAAAGTCTCGGAAAAAAGGTCCTCTCGCCCGGCCCATCGCCGGTCGGCACCGGACGCTAGCGCCATCGGATTGCGGGCACAAGCGAAGCACGCCGCTTGCCAGTGCGGCCCGCGATGCGCCATGCCGCGTGGCGATGGACAAGCCCGCCTATCCACCCGCACCAGATGCGCCGCTGCTGATCTTCGATTCTGGCGTCGGCGGACTGTCGGTGCTGGATGCGGTGCGCAAGGCGCTGCCCGATGCGCCGGTGATCTACGCCGCCGATACCGCTGGCTTGCCCTATGGCAGCAAGAGCGAGGCCGAGATCGCCGCGCGGGTCGCAGGCCTGCTGGGCCGGATGGCGGAACGGTACCAGCCGCGCCTTGCCTGCATCGCCTGCAACACCGCCAGCACTATCGCGCTGGGCATGGTGCGCGACGTTCTGCACATCCCCATCGTCGGCACCGTGCCCGCGATCAAGCCCGCCGCCGCCCTGACGCAGACCGGCGTGATCGGATTGATCGGGACAGAAGCGACGATCCGGCAGGCCTATGTCGACAACCTTGAGGCCGAGTTCGCGCGAGGCAAGACCCTCCTCCGCCTCGCCGCCCCCGACCTTGTCGCCGCTGCGGAGGCCAAATTGCGTGGCGAACCGGTCGATATGGCGGCGATAGAGGAAGCCGCCGAAAACCTGCGCATGATGGCCAGCGGCAACACAATCGATACACTGGTGCTCGCCTGTACGCACTTTCCGCTGCTCTCCGAGGAACTGGCGCAAGTCTTCGGCCCTGACGTGCGGCAAGTCGACGGCGCAGCGGGAATCGCCCGCCACATTGCGCATCTGACGCAAGGGCAGGACTTTGCCCGAAGCCGCCCGGATCGCGCCGTTTTCACCGGCGCGGACGGTATCGAGGCCTTGCGCCCCGCGCTGGCGGCGCGGGGAATCAACGAGATCGTCGTGCTTTAGGCCAATTTGACCTGACGCAAAGATTGCCTAGCCATTGGCTGGCAAAGGAAGCTCCGGTCGTCGTTCTTGTGCGAGGGGGCCATGAACGGCGGCCGACCCAACTCTTTTTTTCCGATGCGGGACACCCGGCCCAAAATCTTTGCCCAGGGTTAAAAACTTTGCAGGGAGAGGCATGATGGACTATGGGCGCGGGAAACGGGACGGGCTGCGGCTGATCGGTCACGAGACACGCATCAGCGCCAGTTCCCACGGTGAAAGCAGTGGAAGTGCGTCAGTGAACTACGATCAGGTTTTCGACCAGGCGATCGAACGGCTTCATACAGAGGGCCGCTACCGCGTCTTCATCGACATCCTGCGCAACAAGGGCGCCTATCCCAATGCGCGCTGCTTTGCCGGGCACAACGGGCCGAAGCCGATCACCGTTTGGTGTTCGAACGACTACCTTGCCATGGGTCAGCACCCCAAGGTGGTCGAGGCGATGGAAGAGGCGTTGCACAACGTCGGCGCCGGTTCCGGCGGCACCCGCAACATTGGTGGCAACACGCACTATCACGTAGAGCTGGAGCACGAACTGGCCGACCTGCACGGCAAGGAAGGCGCGCTGCTGTTCACGTCGGGCTATGTCTCGAACGATACGACGCTGACCACGCTGGGCAAGTTGCTGCCGGGTTGCATCATCTTTTCCGACGAGCTGAACCACGCCAGCATGATCGCGGGCATCCGCAATTCGGGCTGCGAAAAGCGGGTGTGGCGGCACAACGATGTCGCCCATCTGGAAGAACTGCTCGCCGCCGAAGACCCGGATGTGCCGAAGCTGATCGCTTTCGAATCGGTCTATTCGATGGATGGCGACGTCGCCCCGATCCACGCGATCTGCGACCTTGCCGACAAATACAACGCGCTGACCTATATCGACGAGGTTCACGCCGTCGGCATGTACGGCCCGCGCGGCGGCGGTATTTCGGAACGCGACGAAGCCGCAGACCGCATCGACATTATCGAAGGCACGCTGGGCAAGGCATTCGGCGTGATGGGCGGCTATATCGCGGCCGACAAGAAGATCATCGACTGCGTACGCAGCTATGCACCGGGTTTCATCTTCACCACGTCACTCTCCCCCGTGCTGGTCGCGGGCGTGCTGGCCAGTGTGAAACACCTGAAGAGCAGCAGCATCGAACGCGAAGGCCAGCAGGCCAGCGCCGCTTTTCTGAAGCAGGCGATGCGCGATGCGGGTCTGCCGGTGATGGATTCGACCACGCACATCGTGCCGTTGATGGTGGGCGATCCCGTCCGCGCCAAGAAGATCAGCGACATCCTGCTGGCCGAATATGGCGTCTATGTTCAGCCGATCAATTTCCCGACCGTGCCACGCGGCACCGAACGCCTGCGCTTTACCCCCGGCCCCGCCCACACGCAGGCGATGATGACCGAACTGGTAAAGGCGCTGGTGGAAATCTGGGAAAGGCTGGAAATCGAACTGGCCCAGGCGGCCTGATCCGCCGGGCCGTTCCTGGCTCAGCTATCGCTACAAATTCGTTTCTTCGCGGCGCGGAATTGCGCGCCGATCTGCGCAATGCGTTTCGCGGCGGGCACCACGGCATCGACCGCGCCAATGCCCTGTCCACTGCCCCAGATGTCCTTCCACGCCTTACTCGCGCCAAAGTCCATTTTCGACGGATCGGATTCTGGCAGGTCGTCCGGATCCATCCCGGCCTTCGCGATCGACCCGCGCAGGTAGTTGCCGTGCACCCCGGTAAACAGGTTGGAATAGACGATGTCGGCGGCATGGCTGTCGACGATCATCTGCTTGTATTCCTGTACCGCCACAGCCTCCTCGGTCGCGATGAAGGCCGATCCGATATAGGCAAGATCCGCGCCCATCGCCTGCGCCGCCAACACGGCATCGCCGGTCGCAATAGAACCTGACAGCGCCACCGGCCCATCGAACCACTGCCGGATTTCCCCGATCAGCGCGAAGGGGCTGGTCGTGCCCGCATGGCCGCCTGCGCCCGCCGCCACTGCGATCAGCCCGTCCGCGCCCTTGGCAATGGCCTTGCGCGCGAAATGGTCGTTGATCACGTCATGAAACACGATCCCGCCATAGGAATGGATCGCCGCGTTCACCTCTTCCCGCGCGCCCAGCGAGCTGATCACGATGGGCACACGGTGCTTTACGCAGAGCGCGAGGTCTTCCTCCAACCGCGCATTGCTGTGATGGACGATCAGGTTGACCGCATAGGGCGCATCGTCCGCGGTCAGTTCGGCGTTCAGCCGTTCCAGCCAGCCTTCGAGTTCTCCCTCGCCGCGTGCGTTGAGCGACGGGAAAGAGCCGACGATCCCAGCCCGGCATTGCGCCATGACGAGATCGAGCTGAGAGATGATGAACATCGGCGAAGCGATGATCGGCAGCGAAAGGCGCGAGGAGAGCGATGCGGGCAGTGTCATGCCGCCCGCGCTAGCATCGATAGGCCAGTATGGCGAGAACGTCGCGGCACCGCGCCTTACGCCATGTAAAGCGCGACCGATCCGATCAGGTTGAACGTCATGTGCGCGGAAATGCAGGGCAGCAATCGGCGACCGCAGATCAGATACAACGTGCCGAGCACCAGCCCCGCAAAGCCTGTGACGACCGCCCCGGCCGGTCCATATTCCCAGTGGGCATAGCCGAACACAACCGTGGTCAGCAGCATCAGCGCGGGCGCGAATTTGGTGCCGAATATCTGCGCGCCCCAGCCGATGACGTAACCGCGAAAGATCAGTTCCTCGACCACCGCGCTGCCCAGCGCTATGGTCAGCGTGATCGCGAAGAACAGCGGGTTGCCCGCCACCTGGTCCAGCCCGCCGATGGACACGCCCTTGCCCAGCCAGCCTTCGACCAGCGGGCGCACGAAATTGGCGATGCCCCACGCCATCGCCGCACCTATGGCAGCACCGAACAGGATCGAGGCGACACGGCTTTTCCAGACCATCGCCAGGGTGGGTTTGCGTGAAGTGCGGAAGAACAGCAAACCGAGGCCAGCAAGCGCGATAGACGCAAGCACGCCCGTTCCCGGCCACAGAACGACCGGCAGCAGCGGAAGAAGGCAGGCGATGGCCGCGAACGGGGTCGCGACGGGAGAAGATTTCTTGGCCATGATGCGGACCTAGGATGGCAAGGCTAACAGCACCTTACCATCCCGGATCGTTTCAGCGCAAAGTCTCAACGTAGCGAGACGACCCAGGCCTAGCGCAGCGAGACAACATTATCCGAAACGCGCGGATCGTCGCGGTCGCCGCGATAAAGGCTGCTCATCGGTTCGTCCGCCACGGTTTCCACCGGACCGGTGCCGAAGCCGTTGAACCCGGTTCGCATCGCCGCGCCATAGGCGCCGAGCATCCCGACCTCGATATAGTCGCCCGCCTTGATGTCGGACGGCAACTGAAACGGACCTTCCATGAAGTCCGCATCGTCGCACGTAGGCCCATAGAACGCGAAGTCCTCCGCCTCGACATCGTTGCCCGCAGTCCCGTCGGCGGCGATACGCCGCACCGGAAAGCGCCAGCCGATATGAGCGGCATCGAACAATGCGCCATAGGCACCGTCGTTGATGAACAGCTCGTTCCCGCGGCGCTTTTCCACGCGCACGATCATCGAATTGTACTCGGCACAAAGCGCACGGCCCGGTTCGCACCACAATTCGGCGTTGTAGGCGATAGGCAGCGCATAGAAATGCTGGTGGATGATCTTGAAGTAATCTTCCAGCGGCGGCGGTTCCATGCCGGGATAGATCGAAGGGAAGCCCCCGCCGACGTCGATCATGTCGATAACCACCGACGCTTCGGCAATGGCCGCGCGAACGCGGTCCAGCGCCTGAACGTAGGCGAAGGGCGTCATCGCCTGCGACCCGACGTGGAAGCACACGCCCAGCCAGTCGGCCACCTGACGCGTCGCCTGCAGCAGCGCTGGCGCTTCGGTCAGGTCGACGCCGAACTTCGCGGCCAGCGACAATTCCGAATATTCGGACGACACGCGCAGGCGCACGCAAAGGCGCAGATCCTTCGCACCCTTCGTGGCGCGAACGATCTTCTCCAGCTCCTCGACCGAATCGAGGCTGAAGGTCTTGCAGCCGTGATCGAAATAGGCCTCTGCGATCGCACGCTCGGTCTTAACCGGGTGCATGAAGCACAGCGTTGCCTCTGACAGCGTTTCGCGCACCAAGCGCACCTCGGCGATAGAGGCGACGTCGTAATGCGTTACGCCCGCGTCCCACTGAATGCGCAGCAGGTCTGCCGAAGGGTTCGCCTTTACCGCATAGAGCACCTTGCCCGGAAACTTCGTGACGAAGAATTCGGCTGCGCGCGCAGCGGCATGCGGGCGGTTCAGGATAACCGGTTCGTCCGGAGCGGTGGCGCGGACTACAGCAGCGGCGTCTGGATGATGGTGCAACTCAAGGGACCCCCAAAACGGTTCGTTCTCACAAGGGCTGCCTTGCGGTTGGGAAGTCCCCCCTTGAGAACCGGAGTTCCTTGGGGCTCGGCAGCGAGGGGGCGCATATAAGTCAGCCACGATGAACTGCAAGTGAAAACTGCGCCTGTCATTGGCAAGCCTGCCCCGGACGGATCGCGCGTGTGGCGGGACGGGTCGATCCGGTTCGCCCGGGATCAGCCCTTCAGCCCATCCGTCGTCGTTCCGCGCGAAAACGCGCCGCCAACCGCCATGTACAGGCTGCCCCCGGCGGCGGCGGCGGCCGGGCCGACGTCGCGAAACAGCAGGCGATCGCGATCCTCGTCCGATACCGGGTCGATCGGATCGGGCTTTTCCTCGATAATCTTGCGAAGGCGGGCCTTGTCAGCTTCATGATCGCCCGAAAGATCGCCCAGACGCTCAACCAGAATCGGCAAAGCCGCTGGGGTCCGCCCCGAATCGAGCGCCGAGAGCAGGAGCAGTCCTTCCAGCGTGATGGCGCGCGGCAGCGTCACGCCCTTCATCAACACGATCAGCGGTGTGCGCCCCACCGGGTCGAACAGGAAGACATAGACATTGCCCGACATCGGCAGCATCCAGCCGGTGAAGTGCAGGCCGGATCCTTCCATCTCGATGTCGAGCATACCGTTTTCGTCGATCCGGAAGATGCCGTAATCGTGGAACAATTGATCGGGCATCATCACCGAAGGGCGTGTCGTTCGCCAAAACCCCTCATAGGCGGGGGCGCGGAATTCCATCTCGGGCTTCGACGCTTCGACCATCTTGGCAAACGGCCCTTCGGCCAGCAGATCTGGGCCCAAGGGCGCCGCACCATGGAACACGATGCCGATGCGCCGTGCCATCTCGGCCCGGTCCTCATACCAGTCGGCCAGCGTAATATCCGGAAAATACTCACGAAAAACCGTCGTCAGCCGGGCAAGATTGTGTTCGCCGGGATGGATCGTTCCCTTGACCCAGCGCCCGACGAGCGACTTGTCAACGCCCACCTGCTGCGCCAATGCCACGCGACTAAGCGAAGACGCCTTCAAGAGCATATCAAGCTTTTCTGAAAGATTCTCGACCTTTTCCATTGGCTTTCAATTAACAACAATCAGGTTGTTTGCAACTAAGTTGCAAGACGGTGCATTACGATGCGCAGTGCGGTGCAACTCGCATCTTGTCCGATTTCAGGCACAACTTGCGCGCGTTCCGGGTCGATTGGGGGATTGGCCTGGCCGGGTCGCCGGCATCGATTGTCATATATCGATGAACTGTAACAGCGGTCTTTGGCGAAACTCCGTCTAGTCAATGATTGCGCCCGGTCTTGCCGTTTCTGTTCCAATTCGGCGGATCGGGTCCTTAGAAAGCGGGACTTGCGGCAACGCGGGCCTGCCGACCGGGGATCGGTGTGAGCGATCCGCGGTGTGACACTAGGCTGCCCGACCGGCTGCCGCCTTGTCCGGGTGGCACCTTCCTGACGGTTGGGAATCAGTCTTACGGTTTGTCCGGACCGGTCACACTGTGGGTCGCTCCGCCTTTTGCGGCGGAGATTTCCCCGATCAGCTCAGCCGATCGCGAAACGCATCGTAGCCAAAGCCCTTGATCTTCTCGAGCATGCCCGTCTCGCTGTCCCACAGCCAGATCGAGGGCAGCGGAACGCCGTTGAAGGTGTTCGTCTTCACCATCGAATAGTGCGCCTGATCAAGGAACGCGAATCGCGCGCCCGGCTCCGGTTTGAACGGAAGTCGATAATCGCCGATGACATCGCCCGCGAGGCATGACGGCCCGCCCAGCCGGATCGGTTCCAGCCCCGATTCCTCGGGCAGTTCGCCCAGCATCGCAGGGCGATACGGCGCCTCGATCACATCGGGCATATGGCAGGTGGCCGAAACGTCGGTAATGCCCAACGGCATGCCGTTCCAGTGCGTGTCGAGCAGGGTGCCGACGAGGATCCCGGCGTCGAGCGCGACCGCCTCGCCCGGCTCCATGTAGATCTCGCAGCCCGTGGTATCGCGCACGTCGATCAGGAAGCGGACAAGGTCGTCGCGCTGGTAATCGCTGCGCGTGATGTGATGCCCGCCGCCGAAATTCAGCCACTTCATGTCGGGAATCACGTCTTCGAGGTAGGGCAGCAAAGCCTCCCACGTGCGCTTCAGCGGCTCGAAATCCTGCTCGCACAGCGTGTGGAAATGGATGCCGTCGATCCCTTCCAGATGCTCCTCGGTCAGTTGGTCGATTGGAAAGCCCAGCCGCGAATGCGGGGCGCAAGGGTCATAGCGCGGCACCTCGCCCTCGGCATGCATCGGATTGATGCGCAGGCCGACATCAAAAGTATTGCCGCGGTTGCGCGACAGTTCGATCATTTCCTTGAACCGATCGTGCTGCATCGGCGTGTTGAAGATGACATGGTCGGAGAGGCGCAGGATTTCCTCCATGTCCTCTTCTTTGTAGGCCGCGCAATAGGTCGCGATTTCGCCGTCATAGCGTTCGCCCGCCAGCAGCGCTTCCCACAGGCCCGAGGTGCACACCCCGTCGAGATATTCGCCGATGGTTGGCGCGACCGACCACATCGAAAACGCCTTCAGCGCGGACAGCACCTTGATACCGGCGCGGTCGCGAATGTCGGCCAGAATGCGCAAGTTGTCGCGCAGCTTGGCCGAATCGACGACGAAGGCCGGGCTGTCGACAAGGTTCAGGTCAAAGCGCGCAAAGGCGCCGGGATCGCCGGCACGGGTTTCCATCAATCCCTCCGCAAAAAAATTTCAGTCGACGCAGATCGCGCGGACGAGTTTACCGTCCACCACCTCGGCATAGCACCCGAACAGCGCGTCATCCGCCTGACAAGTGCCAACGACCTCGCCATCGGGGCCGTCGTCGACCGCGGCGACGCATTTGCCGTCGCACTGCTGGTTATCGGTGCAGGCCTTGCCCGCGTCGGCATAGGGGTGGACGCACATCAACGTTTGCGCCCTGCCCCGCCGGTCCAGAAAACCGCCCGCCGCTTCGCACGCCGCGCCATTGGGATCGCCGTCTTCCGCCATGCCCTGCGCGTCGGGCGCTGCGATTTCGTCGGCGGGCATAGGTTCATCCGCCACCGCCTGCGAACAGGCAGCGGAGAGCAGGAGCAACGGGGCGAGGAAAAGAGCGCGCATGGCGATTAAAACGACAGCGGGCCGTCAAGTTCCTCGACCGTCCACGGCAACCCGTGTTCGTTCAACATTTCCATGAACGGATCGGGATCGAACTGCTCCATGTTGAACACACCTTCGCCCCGCCATTTGCGGGTCAGCATCATCGCCGCACCAATCATCGCCGGAACGCCGGTGGTATAGCTGACCGCCTGATTGCCGGTTTCCGCATAGGCATCCTCGTGGTCGCAGATGTTCTTGATGTAGAACGTCTTTTCACCGCTGCCGTCCAGCGCCTCGCCCGTGGCGATATCGCCGATGTTGGTCTTGCCCTTGGTCGTCTCGCCAAGGCTGCTGGGTTCAGGCAACACCGCCTTCAGGAACTGCAGCGGGATAATCTCGCGCCCTTCGTACATCACCGGGTCGATGCGGGTCATGCCCACGTTCTGCAGCACGGTCAGGTGCTTGATGTACTCGTCGCCGAAGGTCATCCAGAACCGCGCACGCTCCATTTCGGGCACGAAGCGGGCGAGGCTTTCCAGCTCCTCGTGGTACATCATGTACATGTTCTTCGGGCCGACGGCCTCGAAGTCGAACTCTTGACGTACGCCCATTGCCGGGGTCTCGACGAACTGGCCATCCTCCCAGTGCCGCGCGGGGGCGGTAACTTCGCGGATGTTGATTTCCGGGTTGAAGTTGGTGGCAAAGGCCTGTCCGTGATCGCCGCCGTTGCAGTCGAGAATGTCGAGCAGGCGGATCGTCTTCAGCTTGTGCTTCTTCAGCCACATCGCGAAGACACTGGTCACGCCCGGATCGAAGCCGCTGCCCAGCAGGGCCATCAGGCCCGCTTCCTTGAAGCGGTCCTGATATTCCCACTGCCACTTGTATTCGAACTTCGCCTGATCGCGCGGTTCGTAGTTGGCGGTATCCATGTAATCGACACCCGCATTCAGGCAGGCGTCCATGATGTTCAGATCCTGATACGGCAGGGCCAGATTGACGACGAGGTCAGGGCGCACTTTCTCCAGCAGGTCGGTCGTCGCCGGAACGTCGTCGGCGTCGATCTGATAGGTCTCGATAGTCACGCCGGTGCGCTGCTTCACCGAATCGGCAATCGCCTCGCACTTGGAAACAGTGCGGCTGGCCAGCGCGATGCTGGAGAAAATATCGGTGTTCATGGCCATCTTGTGGACCGCGACCGAACCGACGCCGCCCGCGCCGATAACCAGAACCTTGCTCAAATCTCGTCTCCCGCATCGTGGGGTGTGTTTTGGGGTTGGTCGCCGATATAGGCCCCTGCCGTTGCAGGACAAGGACAGGTTTCGCTGTGGGCCGGGCGGGACTGGACAAGTGGCCGCGCCCGCCGCATCACATGCGCCTCAACCGGGGAAAGAGGTCTGCGCAAATGCCCGACAAGGCGATACTGATACCGGCGGCGTTGCTGGTCGTTTGGACGATGGTCATGGCCATCTGGATGCTCGTCGACCGGGCGGGCACCTTTTCCGCGATGAAGCTCGACCCTTCGAAGATCGAGCCCGGTCTGCGCGGAAGCGACCTGCAAAAGATGCTACCGCCCGGCCGCCGCGACTGGCCAGCGCACAACTATGCCCACCTGATGGAGCAGCCGACCGTCTATTACGCGGCGGTCATCATGCTCTCCATCGGCGGACCCACGGGTTACGACAAGGTACTGGCCTGGGCCTATCTGGCGCTGCGGGTGGTGCACTCCGTTTATCAGGCGCGTATCAATATCGTGAAAGTGCGGGCGATGATCTACGTTGTGTCGACGCTGGTAATGGCCATCCTGTCGGTCCGCGCGCTGCTGTCGGTCCTCAACTAGCTTTCGCGCACGAACAGGCTGGCCAGCTCGACGTGCGTGGACCAACGAAACTGGCCGACCGGGCGCAGCTTTTCCAGCCGATATCCCGCCGCGACCAACGTGGCGGCATCCTTGGCCCAGCTGGCGGGATTGCAGCTGATGTAGCAGATGCGCGGCACGGTGCTTTCGGCCAACCGCGCAACCTGTTCCTTCGCCCCGGCACGCGGAGGATCGAGCAGAACCGCGTCGAACTTGCCGAGGTCGGCGGGCAGCAGCGGATTGCGGAACAGGTCGCGGTGCTGGGCGAACACCTGCCGCTGCGCCGTGCCGGCCGCACCCTTACACGCCAGGTGCGCGTCGCGCGCGGCCTCTGCGGCGAGAACTTTCGCGCCATCGGATAACGCAAAGGCAAAGGTGCCCAGACCGGAAAACAGATCCGCCACCGTCTTTGCCCCCGCCAGCCACTCGCGCGCATCGGCGATCAGCGCGGCCTCACCCTCCTGCGTCGGCTGCAGGAAGCTGCCGGGCGGCAGGCTGACAGGAACACCGCCCAAAGTGACGGTAACCGGGTCCGGCTCCCAATGCGTTTCCGGGCCGTAGCCATCGTCCATCGTCAGACGCGCAAGGCCGTGGGCTTGCGCGAAGTCGATCAGCGCCTCGGTCTCGGCCAGACCGTCGGGCGTGAAGCCCTTGACGTTGCAGTCCACGCCTTGGTCCGCCAGCGTCAGGTGAATGTCGGCGGCCAGTCGCTTGCGGGCGAACTTGGCGAACAGGTTACGCAGCGGCGCGACCATCGCGAACAGGTCCGTGGCCATGACCGGACATTCGGCCATGTCGACGATGGCATGGCTGCGGCCTTCGCGAAAACCCATGCGGGCCGATTTGCCGCGTGCTTCGAGGTGCAGGGTCGCGCGGCGACGGCTGTTCGGCGGCGAGAGGTGGGGCGGCAGAAACTCGGCCGGTTCCAATCCCTGCCCCGCCGCGGCATTGGCGACGCGGTCCCGGACGAAGGCGGTCCAGCTGTCTTCGTCCAACTGCTGCAACTGGCACCCGCCGCATTTCCGGAAATGGCGACAGGGCGGCGTGGCATGGTGGGGACCGGGCGTAACGGCGCCGTCTGGCGCTACGGTGTCGCCGGGGGCTGTCATGGGGACATGGCGGCCCGATGCGGTAACGCCATCGCCCTTGGCCGCGATGCGCAGGACTTCTTCGGTTTCGCTCATGCGTCGGCTTTCACAGGCAAGACACCAGTGCGGGTTTGACAGCTTCGGCCAGATCGCCCGCGTGGAATGCCAGACCGGCGGTCCGCGCGGCCTCTCCGTGCAGCCAGACCGCCTCGCCCGCCGCCTGCCACGCGTCGTGCGTAACGGCGAAGCGAGCGGCGACCAATCCGGCCAGCACGTCGCCCGTGCCCGCGACCGACAGCCAGCTTGGCGCGGGTGGCGCGAAGGCCAGTCGGCCGTCAGGCGCGGCGATCAGGGTATCCGGCCCTTTTGCGATAACCACCGCCCCGGTCGCTTTGGCCAGAGCCGCCGCGCGTTCGGGCTTGCCCGCATCGGACGCCAAACCGAACCGTTTTTCCAGCGCGGCCAGTTCGCCCTCGTGCGGCGTCAGGATCGCACCCGGTGCTGGCACGCCCAGTAGGACCAGCGCATCGGCATCCAGCACGATGCGCCGCCCGCTGCCCAGTGCAGCGTTCAGCCGTGCCTTGGCGTTGTCGTCACGGCCCAGCCCCGGTCCGACCAACACCGTAGCAATCCGCTCGTCCGCCAGCGCATCGGGAAGATCACCATCGCCAATGGATTGCGCGACCAGCCATTCGGGCGCTGCCCCTGCATCGCGCGCCAGCAACTTCACATACCCTGCGCCGCCATGTGCAGCGGACTTTGCGGCCAGCAGAGCGGCCCCCGGCATCGCGCCGCCAACCACCGTGACCAGCCCGCGCCGATACTTGTGCGCATCGCTCGCCGGGGCCGATATCCGCGGGCGTTCGAGCAGGACCGCCCCGCCCGCCTCGCGCTCCGTCCCGATGTCGACCAATCGCGCCGCATCCCAACACGCCATCGCGGGCATCAGGAAGTGCGCCCGCTTCCACGCGCCCAATGCAATACACAGCGCATAGTGCGGCAGCCGCGCGGCCAGCAGCGTACCGTTATCGCTATCAATCCCGCTCGGCATATCGACGGCAACCACACAGCCGTGCCGGTCGGCAAGGTCGTTCAACAAGCTCTCGAACTCGTTTGATAAGGCCCGGTTCAACCCGCTGCCGAACAGGCAGTCGACCAGCACCGCGCCCCGTGGCTCACCCGCCCCCACGACTGCACCGCGATAGAGCGATGCGGCGCGCCGCGCCGCATCGGTACCCGGCTCTCGCGCTGCAACGACCTGCACTTTACCGCCCCGCTCGCGGATCGCCTCGGCAATCACGTAGCCGTCACCGCCATTGTTGCCCGGCCCGCACAGCACCGTAACCGGCTCACCCGCCGCAATCCGCCAGACATATTCCGCCGCGCCGCGCCCCGCGCGCTGCATCAGTTCGTGAACATCCGCGCCGCCGTCCATAAGCCGTTCTTCCGCCGCCACCATCTGGCGAACGGTCAGCACCTGATCGGCGGCAAGCATCTTACCGAACGCGCGTGATGGTCGACAGGTCGCGTACCGCGCCGCGCGCGGCGCTTGTCGCCATCAGCGCATAGGCTTTCAGCGCGGTGGAAACCTTGCGCGGGCGCGGGTGCGCCGGGGCCCATGCCGCATCGCCCTTGGCCTCCATCGCGGCGCGGCGTTCGGCCAGCACCTCCTCCGACACCGCGACGTTGATCGTCCGGTTGGGAATGTCGATCTCGACCATGTCGCCTTCCTCGACCAAGCCGATCGCGCCGCCCTCTGCGGCTTCCGGCGAAGCGTGGCCGATGGAAAGGCCGCTGGTGCCGCCAGAGAAACGCCCGTCGGTGATCAGCGCACAGGACGCTCCCAGCCCCTTCGATTTGAGGTAGCTGGTCGGGTAGAGCATTTCCTGCATCCCCGGTCCGCCGCGCGGTCCTTCGTACCGGATCACGACAACGTCACCCGCCACCACCTTGTCGCCAAGGATGCCGACGACGGCGGCCTCCTGGCTCTCGAATACCTTGGCCGGGCCCTTGAATGTCAGGATCTTCTCGTCCACGCCCGCCGTCTTCACGATGCAGCCGTCACGCGCGATATTGCCGTAAAGGACGGCCAGACCGCCATCCTTGCTGAAGGCGTTGTCGGCATTGCGGATCACGCCCGAAACACGGTCGGTGTCGATGTCTTTCCAGCGGCGGTCCTGGCTGAACGCGGTCTGCGTCGGCACGCCGCCGGGCGCGGCGGCATAGAACTCGCGGACAGAATCGCTGTTGGTCCGACCCACGTCCCAACGCTCCAGCGCTTCGCCCATCGTCCGGCTGTGCACGGTGGGGCATTCGGCGTTGATCAGCCCTGCCCGCTCCAGCTCGCCAAGGATCGCCATGATGCCGCCCGCGCGATGAACGTCTTCCATGTGAACGTCGCTCTTGGCGGGCGCGACTTTCGACAGGCACGGCACCTTGCGGCTCAGCCGATCGATGTCGGCCATGGTGAAATCGATCCCGCCCTCGTGCGCGGCGGCCAGCAGGTGGAGCACGGTGTTGGTCGACCCGCCCATCGCGATATCCAGGCTCATCGCGTTTTCGAACGCGGCGAACGATGCGATGTTGCGCGGCAGGACGCTCTCGTCCTCTTCCTCGTAGTACTTCTTGCACAGGTCCACGACCGTTCGCCCCGCCTCGCGGAACAGCTTCTCACGGTCGGCGTGGGTCGCCAGCATCGAGCCGTTGCCCGGCAGCGACAGGCCCAGCGCCTCGGTCAGGCAGTTCATCGAATTGGCGGTGAACATGCCGCTGCACGATCCGCAGGTCGGGCATGCCGAACGCTCGATCGCGGCGACGTCTTCATCGGAAACACTGTCGTCGGCAGCGGCGACCATCGCGTCGACGAGGTCGAGGGCGACTTCCTTACCCTTCAGGACGACCTTGCCAGCCTCCATCGGCCCGCCCGAAACGAAAACCACCGGAATGTTCAGCCGCAGCGCCGCCATCAGCATCCCCGGCGTGATCTTGTCGCAGTTGGAGATGCAGACGATCGCATCGGCGCAGTGGGCGTTGACCATGAATTCCACCGCGTCGGCGATCAGGTCGCGGCTGGGCAGCGAATAGAGCATGCCGTCGTGGCCCATCGCGATACCGTCATCGACGGCAATGGTGTTGAATTCCTTGGCCACGCCGCCAGCCGCCTCGATTTCGCGCGCGACAAGCTGGCCCAGATCCTTCAGGTGAACGTGACCCGGCACGAACTGCGTAAAGGAGTTGGCGATGGCGATGATCGGCTTGCCGAAATCGCCGTCCTTCATGCCGGTCGCGCGCCACAATCCGCGCGCGCCCGCCATGTTGCGGCCGTGGGTGCTGGTGCGAGAACGATAGGCGGGCATGATTTGGCTCCGGTAGATATGCTTTGCCGCCCGTCCCTAGCGGCGGCGGCGGTCAAGTCTAGGGGACAAATGCCGCCGCGGCCATGCCCTCTGCCCCGATCCAGCGCAGATTTCGCAGATGCCACATCATCGTGTTAGGGTCCGATTCGATGAATGACCTACCACGCTACCGTCTGGAAGACGCAGAGCGAGAGTGGCTTGAAGAATCCCGTGCGTGGATCAAGGGCCACTTCAGCGAAGAGGCCGACGACAACTACGCCGATCCCGATGCGAAGCTTGCGGTGGTGCGCGCCAATATCGCACAAGGCTGGGTCGGACCCGAAGATACGTGGAAACTGCAGGCACTGGGCATCGCGATGGGCGATGCGCTGGCGGACGAGCTGTTGCTCGACTGGGTCACGATAGAGGACGAATATGGCCGCGTCCCCGCGCTGAACTGGCCGGGCACCTCCATCGTTCTCTATCCCGTGACCATGATCTCTCAGCGGATCGAGCGCGGCGAGGAAGTCGACATCGACGTCATGTTCGAGGAAACCCGCACCCGCCTGCAGGAAATCGCCTTCAGCGGAGACGTGCAATAAGCCACTGCACGCCTGTCACAATCGTCCGAACCAACGTCATCCGGGCATCACACCGCCGCCCGTAAAGCGTAATCGCACCCCCCTAGCTTCCGCCCCATCGAATCGCCGCGACGATCGCGGTGTCGAGCGATGGAGGAATTAACGTGCAAATCGGTGGTATGAACAGGCGTGCGATCCTGCGGGGCGGCGCGAAGGCTGGTGCGGTAACGGCGCTGGGCGGTGTGCTGAGCGGGCTTATGGCACGCCAGGCGCTGGCCGCGGATACGGTGGGACAGCTTGAACCCGCGATCAGCCCTTATGGCGGCCTGTTCCCGGTGAAGGATCAGGAAACCGGCCTCGAATTGCTGAAGCTGCCGCGCGGCTTCACCTATCGCACGTTCAGCTGGCAGGGCGACTTGATGACCGACGGCGGCCGCGTGGCGGTTGCGCATGACGGCATGGGTGTCGTCTCGGGCGGCGGCAACGGCGGTCAGGATACGTTCCTGATCCGCAACCACGAAGTACGCAGCAACGGCTCGCTGATCGCCGCGCCGGGTCAGTACGACACCGTCGGTCAGGGCGGCGGCTGCGACGTGCTGCGCGTCCGCAACGGCAAGCTGGTCGAACACTATGCCACGCTGGGCGGCACCAGCACCAACTGCGCCGGCGGCATCACGCCGTGGGGCACTTGGCTGACCTGCGAGGAAACGACCTTCGACAACACCGGCAACGGCGGTAAAAAGCACGGCTACACCTTCGAATGTTCGATCGACCCGTCGCAGACGACCGGCGAGCCGATCGTCGGCATGGGCCGCTTCGCGCACGAAGCCGTCGCGATCGATCCGGTGACGGGCTATGTCTACGAGACCGAGGATTCCCGCAACGTTTCGGGCCTCTATCGCTACAAGCCCAATAACACCGCACGCCAGTACGGCGCGCTGGCGCAGGGCGGCCAGCTTCAGGCAGCGCGCATCGTCGGCGTTCCGGCGGCGAAGCTGCTGGCACTGGGCGGCAACAACGCCGTGAACTTCGTCGGTCAGACGCTCGACGTCGAATGGGTCGACCTCGACGAACCCGATGCCAACCCCACCGGCGGCATGTCCGGCCCCTATGCCGAAGCGCTGAGCAAGGGCTGTCTGACGATGAGCCGCGGCGAAGGCATTTCGCACCACGGCGATTCGCTGGCCATCGTCGACACCAGCTTCGGTCGCGACAGCAGCAACCGCGACGGTCGCGGCCTCGGCTCGGTGTGGATCTACACGCCCAGCACCAGCAACCCCGAACGCGGCACGCTGACCCTGCTTTACGCAGCGGCGGCGCGCGTTGCCGGCAACAACCCGGACAACATCACGATCTCGCCGCGCGGCGGCATCGTGACCTGCGACGATGGTGCCGATGTCGATGACGGCTTCGGTGCGGGCCAGCGCCTGATGGGCTATTCGGCGCAGGGCGCGGCCTATATCCTCGCCAAGAGCAACGTCGCGTTCGACGATGCCGACATCGCCTCGATCGGTCGCACCGGCCAGTTCCCCGCCGACGACTATCGCGGTTCGGAATTCTGCGGCGCGTGCTTCGACCCTTCGGGCCAGACGCTGTTCGTGAACGTCCAGACTCCGGGCATCACTTTCGCGATCCGTGGCCCCTGGGCTTCGGGCAACCTTTGAGCAGGTTCGAGCAATCGGGGAAACCGACCCGGTCAGGCGCATTGCGTCTGGCCGGGCTGGTCCTTTTGGCGAGTACTCTGCTGGTCGGCGGATACTGGCTGATCGATGGGCTAAGCTCCGACGGCCCCGCCGAACGGGACGGTTTCGTCCTGCTGCCGGGCGGGCAAGGCCCTGCCGCACCGGGCACGGTCCGCGCCACCGATGCCGCCTACACGGGCCGCGTCACGACGGGCCGCGATTTTGCCGAGACGCTTGCCCTCGCACCGGCCTCGGCCGGGCGGATGGGCCGCGGCTATGTCATTACTGCAGATAGCAACGCGGGCATGTTGGCAGGCCACAAGATGCGGGTCGGCGATGTCATCCTCGACATGGATGGCAAACCACTCGACCCCGCGCGCATCGCGGCGCTGGGCACCGAACTGGGCCAGTTCGACGCGGTGGAAGTGACATTCGTGCGGCAGGGACAGATGCGGCACCGGTTACTGACGTTCGACTGATCCGACAGCCTTGCTAATCGGCCAAATTCAAGGTCATATCCGCGCAACGCATCTTTGGGGGGACTATGTTGCGAAGTTCGATCCTGTTTTGCCTTGCCACTATTCTCGGTGCAACTGCGGCCCATGCCGACGAAAGCCAGATAGAACGCGGCCCACTGCCGCAATGGGTGCAACCCTCGGAATTGATGGACCTGCCCGAGAACCCGACCGGTGCGATTTTCGTAAGGCAGCAGGATACGCTGGTGCACCTCGATGCCAAGGGTCAGGCGCAATATCTAGGGTACCGGATCAAGGTGCTCCATCCCAACGCGCTGCAGCTTGGCAATCTGTCGATTTCCTGGAATCCTGCTGGCGGAAATCCTGTCATCCACGCGCTAAAGGTCCATCGCGACGGCGAAGTGATCGATGTCCTGAAAGACGCGCGTTTCGAAATCCTGCGCCGCGAGGATCAGTTGGAAGCCGCCCATATCGACGGCATCCTGACCGCGGTGCTTCGCGTTGCCGATCTTCGGGTTGGCGACGAGTTGGAATTCAGCCTGACGACCCGCACGGACGACCCCACGCTGGGTTCGACAAGTTCGGGAGCTCTGGTTCTTCATCCTGAGCCCGGACCGGGCCGTTATCGGTTGGGACTAAGCTGGGACGACGGGCAAAAGCCGACAGTGCGGATGACGCCGGCCTTCACTGCCGCACAGCAAGCAGGCAAGCAGGCGCTGGATTTTCAGTTCGACAATCCGCCAGTCGTGATCGCGCCGAAGGATGCGCCGCCGCGCTATCAGGTTTTCCGGTTTGCGGAGTACAGCGACTTTGCCGACTGGAACGCCGTGTCCCGGCGATTCGCCAAACTCTATTCCGAAACCTCACAGATCGGCAGCAGTGAACCGTTGATGCGCGAGGTCGCGCGGATCGCGAAGCTGGATGGAGGCAAGCTGGCCAAGGCGAGCGCAGCGCTGAAACTGGTGCAGCAGGACGTGCGCTATATCTACGTCGGGCTGAACGGCGGCAACCTGCGCCCTGCCGATGCCAGCGAGACGTGGAGCCTTCGGTACGGCGATTGCAAGGGCAAGACCGTCCTCCTGCTGGGCCTGTTGCGCGAACTGGGCATCGATGCGCAGGCAGTGATGGTCAACAGTTCGGGAAACGACGACGGCTTGGACGAACGGTTGCCCAGCCCCGGCATGTTCGATCATGTGCTGGTCCGCGCGCATATCGACGGGAAAACCCATTACCTCGACGGCACGCTTCCCCCGGTCGTCCCGCCATCGGAAAAACCGTTGCTGCCCTATCGCTGGGTGCTTCCGCTAACCAGCGACGGCAGCGGGCTGGAGCATCTCGATTGGCACCCCGCCGAATTGCCCGATTCGATAAACATCTATGAAATCGATGCCCGACAAGGGTTCGACGAACCGGCGCGGATCACCAGCAGGACGATCATTCGCGGCGTCGCGGGGCTGGAGCAACAGGTCCAGTTATCCGCCGTTTCCAAGGCCCAGATGCTGAGCGCCTTTCGCCAGAGCCTGACTGGCGATACCTGGCAATCGATCGAGAATGTCGATTGGCATTACGACGAAAAAGCAGGCGCCAGCATCCTTGAGATTACCGGGCTGGGCACGGTCGATTGGGATGACGATGGCGACGGAGCGCGATCGCTGGCCTTGCCGGGTGGCGGCTTTAACCCGCCCCAGCGTCGCGTCCGAACCGCAGAGCAGGACCAGTCGCTACCCTATTACAACAAGCCCGAATTTTCCTGCCATGTGACGACCGTGCGCCTGCCCGCCGACACCCGGCCCGAACAATGGTCGCACAAGCGCAGTTTCAATCAGGGCATGTTCGGTCGCAACTATTACCGCGCGTTTGCGATCGAAGACGGCTCTCTCCGCATGGTGCGATCTTACCGCGTGGAGGAGCAGGAGATCACCGCAGCCCGCGCCGCGAAAGACAACGGTCGGATTGCCGATTTCGACAACAGCATGGGCTGGATTTTCTATAACCCGGAACGCGACAGGCCCGTCGTCAACCGCATCGACGTTCCGGCAACGTTCGAGATCGATTGGGCGACAGACGCTTCGGCATGCCTGTCGCCCAACGCTGCCTAGCGGAGCCTATCGCGCCCTATTTCGCGTCGAGCGCAAGCACCGTACGCTGGGCCACATCGGCGATCAGGGCGGCCCAGCGCGCCTGTCCGGCCTCTGTCGCGATCAGGTCGTTGCGGACTTCGATGGCAAGGTAATCGCGGCCTTTCGCCTCTGCATGGCGGTTCATGGTCGCGTTGAGTTCCCGGCCCGAATAGGGCTGGTTGTCGCCCACCGTCAGGCCCTGCGCGGCAAATAGCCGGATCGCATGGCGTGCGGGTTCGGCGTTTTGATTGTAGAGCAGCGCGACTTCCCACGGGCGGTTCTCGTCGGGCTGTGTTTCCAGCTGCGGGGTAAAGCTGTGGAGCGAGACGATCAGGCGCGGGTCCGCCTCGTCCAGCCAGTCCGCCATCGCGTCGTGATAGGGGTGGTAGAATTTCGCCAGCCGCTCCGCGCGATCCGCGCCGATGTTGCCGGGGACCAACACGCCGTCGCTTTCCATCGGGATCAGGTTGGGGTGATCTTCCTCACGGTGAAGGTCGATGACAAGGCGGCTGACACAGGCCAAGTGCGCAGGGATGGCGTGGCGGCGGGCCATGCGTTCGGCTACGCCCTCTACCCCGATGTCGACCGCGATGTGCATGTCCATCGTGCCGGGCGGAACGCCTAGGTCCAGACCTTCCGGCACGAGGTTACTTGCATGGTCGGAGACAAGGACGATTCCAGTTTTTCCTGGGCCGACGGTCTTCGGGGTGCCGATCCGGCGGTACGGGCGCGTTGTCGGGGTTTCGGGGCTCAACGCAAAAGTCCTGTCATCTGCCACCAGTCGGGCTGGCGGGCGGCAATATCGGCGGCGGCGGCATCGCGCGCGGCGGTGTCGGCGTATAACGCGAAACAGGTGGCTCCAGATCCCGACATCCGCGCCAGCCACGGTGCGGTATCGGCCAGCGCGGCGAGTATGTCGGCCACCGGAGGGCAAATCGCGATGGCGGGGGCTTCCAGATCGTTGCGGCCATTGGTGGCGATTTCGCGGGCGGAACCGGTGGGCAAAGCGCCCCCGTCCTTGCCCTTCCCGTCTTTGGCCCAAGCCTTGAACACCGGCCCGGTCGGCACCGGCACGCGCGGGTTTACCAGCAGGATGGGCGTGCCCTTCAGATCGTTATCGACCCGCTCCAACTCCGTCCCGGTGCCGCGCCCGATCTTCATGTCCGACCAGACGCAGGCCGGAACGTCGGCACCCAGCGCGGCGGCGCGTTGCATGACGTCGTTCGGCACCGATTGCGCCTCTGCGATCATGCGGATCAGCGCGCCCGCATCGGCGGACCCGCCGCCCAGCCCCGCCGCGACCGGCAGGTTCTTTTCGAGATGGACGTGCCAGCCTTCGCCGCGCGGAAACTTCGTCAGCGTGTGGGCGAGGATGTTGTCGAACGGATTATCCAGCGCGCCCGCAAATTCGCCGGAGACGGTGATGCGATCCTCGCCCGCGAACTCGGCGGCCAGCCGGTCGCCGCCATCGACGAAGGCGAACAGCGTTTCAAGCTCGTGATACCCATCCTCCCGCCGCCTGCGGACATGCAGCGCAAGGTTGATCTTGGCGTAGGCGGTTTCGGTGAGGGTCATGAATTGGTCAGATTCGGATTTATAGTGACTGACTATCGGCGGATAGTCGAATCCGAGGGAATCTCATAATATCTTGATTCGAATTCATTTCTTGGAGAATTGATTGGGCGAAGTTCATCTACGCGAACCACAATAATCCACTTACTCCCTTCACTTCCCTCAAATCCTTTTATGAAAAGGTCAGCTTCAATTACCTTTCTCATGCTGGCATTTTTGTCTGTCAGAGTATTTATTGGCGCATTTTCAATTATATACGCCTCTGTTTCATGTGATAATACAGCATTCAAAGGATATTCACAATTTGGCAAATAAAGCTGCGGATGGAAAGCGATTCCATCTTGGCCAGCAATAACGATCATTTCAACTGTCAAAGGATAGCGTTCTATATCCAGCGCTTTCTTGGTGCAATCTGACGTGACCCCCTGATTTTCCTCCAATTTGGATTAGAGTCCGGCCCTTACAGAAGGACGGACGAGATGAAGAGAACGAGGTTTTCCGAAGAGCAGATCATCGGTGTGCTGAAGGAGGCTGAGGCGGGTGCGAAGACCGCTGACCTGGCCCGGCGACACGGAGTGTCGGAAGCGACGATCTACAACTGGAAGTCGAAGTATGGCGGGCTGGAGGTGTCCGATGCCCGCCGACTGAAGGAGCTCGAGAGCGAGAACGCGAAGCTGAAGCGGTTGCTCGCCGATGCCATGTTGGACCAGGCCGCGTTGAAGGATCTTCTGGCAAAAAAGTTCTGACGCCCGCCGCCAAGCGGGAAGCTGTCGCTCATCTCCAGGCCTGCCACGGGATGAGCGAGCGGCGGGCGTGCCGTGTCATCGATGCTGATCGCAAGAGCGTGCGTTACCGTTCCACCCGGGACGATGACGCCGATCTGCGTGAGAAGCTGCGCGAGCTGGCCAACCAGCGTCGGCGGTTCGGCTATCGCCGTCTGCACATCCTGCTGCGCCGGGAGGGGATCATGATCAACCGGAAGAAGACCCAGAGGCTCTACCGTGAGGAAGGGTTGGCGGTCAGACGACGACGCAGTCGCAGGCGTGCTGTGGGCACGAGAGCACCTGCTCCGGTGCTGGCGCTGCCGAACCAGCGCTGGAGCCTGGACTTTGTTCACGACCAGATGGCTTCGGGAAGACGATTCCGGGTGCTCAACGTGGTCGATGATGTGACGAGGGAGTGCCTGGCAGCGGTGCCGGATACGTCGATCTCCGGGCGCCGTGTCGTGCGCGAACTGACTGAGCTGATCGCGCAGCGTGGCAAGCCCGGCATGATCGTCAGCGACAATGGCACCGAGCTCACCAGCAATGCGGTGCTGGCATGGTGTGGGGAGATCGGTGTGGAGTGGCATTACATCGCACCGGGAAGGCCAATGCAAAACGCTTACGTCGAGAGCTTTAATGGCCGCATGCGGGACGAACTGCTCAATGAGACTTTGTTCCTCAGCATGGCTCACGCCCGCGTCGAGATCGCTGCCTGGGTGGAGGACTACAACCGGGAGAGGCCGCATTCTTCCCTCGACTACGACACCCCGGCGGCGTTCGCCGCCAAACTGGATAAGCAATGGCCAGCTTCGCTACGCCCTACGGGCTCCGCTACGCAGCCCATTGCTTCAACCGCGCTCATGCGCAACAACGCGGTCCGGCTCTAATCCCAGCTGGGGGAAAGCTGGGGGTCACGTCAAATCATCCCGACCGTTAAGCTGCTTTGCTTGGCACCCACAGCATAAGAGCAAAGCAAGACAAGCGCCAATTGCCCGCATGAACTGGCTCCCTCACATATTCGGATAGTTCGGCCCGCCGCCGCCTTCGGGCGTGGTCCAGACGATGTTCTGCTTCGGGTCCTTGATGTCGCAGGTCTTGCAGTGGACGCAGTTCTGCGCGTTGATCACGAACTTCGGCTCGCCCTCTTCCACGCCGGTGAATTCATAAACGCCCGCCGGGCAGTACCGCTGCGAGGGGCCGCCATAGACCGGCAGGTTGACCTCGACCGGAATCGACGGGTCTTTCAGCTTCAGGTGGCAGGGCTGGTCTTCCTCGTGGTTGGTGTTCGACAGGAACACAGAGGACAGCCGGTCGAAGCTGATCTTGCCGTCGGGCTTGGGATACTCGATCTTCGGGTAGAGATCGGCGCGGCCCGTGCTTTCGTAGTCGGCATGGTGCCCCATCGTGATCGGCAGGCCGATCTTCAGCGTGCGCATCCACATGTCGGCCCCGGCAAGGATTGTACCGATGGTACCGCCGAACTTGGCGACCGCAGGCTCGGCGTTCTTCACCTTCTGCAGTTCCTCGGCAATCCACGAATTGCGCAGGTTCGCTTCGTATTCCGCGACCTCGTCACCTTCGCGGCCCGCGGCGATCGCCTCGGCAATCGCTTCGGCGGCGAGCATGCCGCTCTTCATCGCGGTGTGGCTGCCCTTGATGCGGGGCACGTTCACGAAGCCCGCCGCACAACCGATCAGCGCGCCGCCGGGGAAGCCCAGCTTTGGCACCGACTGCCAGCCGCCTTCGTTGATGGCGCGCGCGCCATAGGCAACGCGTTTGCCGCCCTCCAGGATCTTGCGAATCTCGGGGTGCTGCTTCCAACGCTGGAATTCCTCAAACGGATATACCCACGGGTTCTTGTAATCGAGCGCGACCACGAAGCCGAGCGCCACCTGACCGTTCGCCTGATGATAGAGAAATCCGCCGCCCCAGCTTTCGCTCTCGCTCAAAGGCCAGCCCTGCGTGTGAATGACGCGGCCCGGAACGTGCAGTTCGGGATCGATGTCCCACAGTTCCTTCATGCCAAGGCCATAGACCTGCGGCTGGCAATTCGCCTCCAGGTCGTATTTCGCCTTCAGTTCCTTGGTCAGGGAACCGCGCGCGCCTTCGGCGAAGAGCGTGTACTTGCCGTGCAGCTCCATGCCTGCGGCATAGTCCGCCTTGTGGCTGCCATCGGCGGCAACGCCCATGTCGCCGGTGGCCACGCCCTTCACCGATCCGTCTTCGTTATAAAGCACCTCGGCCGCGGGGAAGCCGGGGAAGATTTCCACGCCCAGTTCCTCGGCCTTTTCGGCCAGCCAGCGGCACAGGTTGGCCAGCGATCCGGTGTAGTTGCCGTCGTTCGACAACAGCGGCGGCATGAAGGCGTGGGGCAGCGCGTATTTCTTGCCGCGCGTCAGCACCCAGTGCAGGTTGTCCGTCACCGGCGTTTCCGCCATCGTGCACCCTTCGTCCCGCCAGTCGGGGAACAATTCGTCCAGCGCACGCGGATCGATCACCGCGCCCGACAGGATGTGCGCGCCGATCTCGCTGCCCTTTTCCAGAACGCAAACCTCAAGGTCCGCGTTCGTCTGCTTCAGCCGGATGGCCGCCGAAAGGCCCGCCACGCCGCCGCCAACGACGACGACGTCATAGGGCATGGATTCGCGTTCGCTCATGTCTTTGTGTGTCCCCGCACTCATAGCTATTTCAATCTTTGCACATGGCCTTGATTGCACGGCGCGGGATCGTCAAGGGTGTCGCCGCGTCAATATCGGCTTTCCTGATATGCAATCGGCGACATGATGGAGTTTTTTCGAGGCGTGAGCGAGGCCGGTAGCGAGTGGCAGGACATGGCCGATGCGCTTTCCGCATTCTGGCGCGACGCCGGGGTGGACCTGACGTTTGCAGACGCCCCGCGCGACTGGCTGGCCGAAAACGCGGCCAAGACCGCGCCGAAGGAAAAGGACCGCACCCGCCCCGCCGTCAACGTCCCGCCGCCCGTACCGCTTGGCCCCGCAGCCCCGGCGACACCCGCCATCGCAGCGGATCGTACCGACCTGCCCGCCGATCTGGATGCGTTTGCCGCATGGTGGCTGGCCGATCCGGCGCTCGATCCCGGACCCGTCGCACGCCGCGTGGCACCGCGCGGAACGGCAAAGGCGCCGCTGATGGTAATCGTGGCCGAACCGGAAGGGGGCGACACCGACACGCTGCTGTCCGGCCCGCAAGGCGTGCTGTTCGACGCGATAGAACGGGCGATGGGGTTCACACCGAACGCCGTCTATCGCGCAAGCGCCCTGCCCCGTCCGACCCCGGCGGCGGATTGGGAAGCGGTGGGCAATGCAGGCATGGGCGCGGTGCTGCGGCACCATGTCGCATTGGGCGACCCGGAAAGGCTCTTGGTCCTGTCGCGCGAAGCCATCGGCTTGCTCAAACCCGAACGGTTTGAAGGCGACGGCACCGGCGCGCTGGCGATCAACGGACGGGAAATCCCGTTGCTGGCAGCTTATCCACTCGCCCAGTTGCTAGAAAGACCTTCATATAAAAGGATTTTCTGGCAACGCTGGCTCGCCTTCGCACACCCTGCTTGACGGCGGCACCCTTGCGGATTCACTGTCGGTGAAAATGGCCGGTGCTTCGCGCCTCGTTCATCCGGCCTTTACCTTGAAGTCGCAAAAAGGGCTGTCATGGCAAAGCTGATCCATTCCCTGATGGCCTGCGCCACACTGGCATCCGCCAGCGCGCTGGCCACGCCCGCCTTGGCCGATAGCGCGGCGATCCCCGCCCTGTCGCGCGCCGCACGCATCCCGGCGCAGCTCGATGCCGAACAGCGTGCGTTTTACGCCAACGTTTTCGCCCAGATCGATGCAGAGAACTGGGGCGCGGTCGAATCGATGCTGGCCGCCCGCCCCGACGACAGCATGAAGCAGCTGGCACTGGCCGAGTATTACCTCCACCCCAACAGCCCGAGAATCGAACTGGACCGGCTGAACGCATGGCTGGCGTTGGGCCGCGATCTGCCGCAGGCGGGGCAGATCGGTCGGCTGGCGATCAAGCGCGGGCTGGAAAATTCGCCCGACCTGCCGGGGACGCAGCGGCTGGTTTCACTGCGCACGCCCGCCAAGCGCATCCTGCCGCGACAGGTTGGCGATGCGACGATGCCCGCAGAGGTGTCGAACGCCATCCTCGACCGGATCAAGAACGACGACCCGTCGGGCGCGCGCATCCTGCTGGACGGGGTAGACGCCACGCTGTCCAGCGACGCACGCGCCGAATGGCGGCAACGCGTGGCATGGTCCTACTATATCGAGAACAACGATTCCGCCGCTCTGGCGCTGGCCCGCACCGTGGCCGCCGGGGGCAGCGGCGCGTGGGTCGGCGAAGGATGGTGGACGGCGGGCCTTGCCGCGTGGCGGCTGGGCGATTGCGCGATGGCAGCGGACGGATTCTCCAACGCATCGAAAACCGCCGCGAACGAGGAATTGCGCGCCGCGTCCTATTATTGGGCCGCGCGCGCCTATACCCGCTGTCGCCAGCCGGAACAGGCCGATCCCGCCTTGCGCGCGGCGGCGGGGTATCACGAAACGCTGTACGGCATGATCGCCGCCGAACAACTGGGCATGACGCTGCCGACCGCCAGCCGGGGGCGCGATTTCTCGGCATCCGACTGGTCGACACTGGCGGGCGACAGCAACGTGCGCACCGCCGTCGCGCTGGTGGAAATCGGGCGCGAGGGGCTGGCCGACGAAGTGCTGCGGCACCAGGCGCAGATCGGCAATCCGGCGGAGTACGAGCAACTGACCCGCCTCGCCCGCGCATTGGGCCTGCCGGGAACGCAGCTCTATATGGCGTACAACGCGCCGCGCGGGGCAAAGCCCGATCCCTCGATCCGCTATCCGGTCACCCGCTGGGCCCCGCGTGAAGGTTGGCGCGTCGATCCTGCGCTGGCCTATGCGCATACCTTGCAGGAATCGAACTTTCAGGCCGGGGCGGTCAGCCCGGCGGGCGCAGTCGGCCTGATGCAGATCATGCCGGGCACGGCGCGCTATCATGCGCCCTCGCTTGGGCTTGGCAGCTATGACCTGAAAGACCCGGCCACGAATATGAGCTTTGGACAGCGCAACCTTGAAATGCTGCGCGATTCGGGCGGGACGCAGGGTTTGTTGCCCAAGATCATGGCCGCGTACAACGCTGGGCTTTCGCCGATCACGCGATGGAATTCCGAAGTGCGCGATGGCGGCGATCCGCTGCTTTACATGGAATCGATCCCCTATTGGGAAACGCGCGCCTATGTCGCGATCGTGACCAAGAACTACCTGATGTACCGCCGGCAGGCAGGCACGGATTCAGAGGTGCGTGCGGCACTGGCGCAGAACCTGTGGCCGAAGTTCCCCGGCCCGCAGCACGCGAGCGCGGTGGCGCAGCATGGCAAGCCGGTCCTGTCCGGCGCGACGCGATAAGGAGCGACCGATGGCCATCGACGAAAGCCGCCAGTTCAAGCCGGTGCGCATCGCGCTCCTGACGGTATCCGACACCCGCGGCCCGGATGAGGATACCAGCGGCGACATTCTGGCAGACCGCATTCACAACGCCGGGCACACCCTGATCGACCGGCAGATCCTGAAAGACGACGTCGGCGTGATCACCGCGCAGCTGCACGCGTGGATAGAGGACGAGAACGTCGATGCCGTAGTCATTACCGGCGGCACGGGCCTGACCGGCCGCGACGTCACGCCAGAGGCGCTGGACCGCGTAAAAACCCGCGAAATTCCGGGGTTCGGCGAACTGTTCCGCTGGATCAGTTTCAACACCATCGGCACCAGCACGATCCAGTCGCGCGCCTGCGCAGTGGTTGCGCGGGGCACCTATATCTTTGCCCTGCCCGGATCGAACGGCGCGGTGAAGGACGGGTGGGACGGCATCCTGGCCGAACAACTCGACAGCCGGAACCGCCCCTGCAATTTCGTGGAACTGATGCCCCGGCTTCGGGAAAAATAGGCCTCGGCGAAAAGGAAACCGCTCATGCCCGCCGCGAAGAAGCCGTCGACCCGGTTGGTCCGCAAAGCCATGCGCGAATTGCTTGAACCGGAAATCGCCAGGCTTGGCTTCGTCGGCAAGTATCCCGATTGGCGCCGCGAGACGCCAGCAGAGTATCACTACCTGCAATTCTATACCCGCAAGTATGGCGGCGGCTTTTCGTTCAGCGGCGCATGGGCTGAGAAAGGACGGTTCACCGATCCGAACGGAAAGGTGTTTGACACTGCAGACTGGACCATCGCCCACACCGATTTCGACCAGCGCGCCAGTGCCGTCAGGATGATCGACGTCTGCAAGCCGGATCGCACCATGGCCCGCGAAAGCACTGGCTATTTCGAGTACGCGCACATTGCCGACGATGCCGATGCCTGCCGCTCACTGGTGCTGGAGGCCCGGGCCGTCTTGCCGCAGATGGACCGCTGGCTGCACACGAGGGAGGCGGGTGAGGCGATTTCGAGCAAGGATCACAGTCCACCGCAGGGTCTTTCCAGGCGGCTGCGCTGGCACATGGCTACGGCGATGGTCGATGCTTTCGACCTGTCGAACGAACCGCCATCGGTTCCAGGTTCCAATCCGGCGGGCTAAAGCCGCCTGACGCCCGCCGCCTCAAGCCGCGACAACAGCACTTTCGCCGCGTCGCCCAGCGCATGGCGCGGCACCAGATTGTAGAACATCTCCGTCTGGTGCAGCAGGATCAGGTCGTCGGTGACCGACACTTCCAAAAATTCGGCAAACGGCATCCGCACCGTGCCGCGTCGGCTGACGAAGGTCAGCGCCTCGTCATCGAATGACAGCATGCTTTCATCGCGCAAGGCCGCGCTCTGCCGGAATTGTCGCCGCGCCTGCCTCGGCACGAGCCACATCAGGGTCAGCCATAGCGCGGGGAGTGCGACGAGCAACGCAGCCGTTGATGCGACATTGAGATAACCGTCCATCGCGTCAAGAATCAGCAGCAGCACCGCAACCACCACGATCGCGACAATCAGCCACACCGTGGGCGGCCTGAACAGCCGCTTGCGCATGACCTTGCGCGCCGCCGCAACGGCCTCTGCCTCTGTCACACGATAGGTGAAGGGTCCGGTCTCTGTCATGCGACAAGCGATAGCGCGCTCTCGTAAACAAATCGAGAAGTTCTTGTTATGTTCCGGTTTTAGGCGCATCTTGCCGGGATGTCGAATCGCGTCATCTCCGGTCGCGGCGCGCCCTCCAACGCGGTGCCGCAACGCTTTGGCCTTGCCCTGCGTGAGGCGGATGGCGACTGGCTGGACAATGCCGAAACGGTCGATGGGGCCGCGCCGAAACTGCGCACCACCGTGACCGAGGAACATCCCCGCGCGATCCTGTCGTTCAACAATTCGCCGGATATTCCGTTTGACCGATCCATCAACGCCTACCGAGGGTGCGAACATGGCTGCGTCTATTGCTTCGCCCGGCCCAGCCACGCCTTTCACGACCTGTCGCCCGGCCTCGATTTCGAAACCAGGCTGTTCGCGAAGCCCGATGCCGCACAGATCCTGCGCAAGACGCTGGCCAAGCCCGGCTATGCCCCCGCCGTCATCGCGATGGGCACCAACACCGATCCGTATCAGCCGATAGAGGCGCGCTATCGGATCACCCGCGCCGTGTTGGAATTGTGCCTGGAAGTGCGGCACCCCGTCGCGATCACCACCAAATCGGCGCGGGTGCTGCGCGATCTGGACTTGCTGTCGGAAATGGCCCGGCACGGCCTGATCGCGGTCAGCCTGTCGGTCACCAGCCTCGATCCGCGCCTGTCTGGTCTGCTCGAACCGCGCGCCTCCGCCCCGGCAAAGCGGATCGACGCGCTGGCCCGGCTGGTCGATGCCGGAGTGCCCGCGCATTGCATGATTGCGCCGGTCATCCCGGCGATCACCGACGAATTCATGGAAGCCATCGTCGCCCGCGCGGGTGAGGCCGGAGTGGGATCGGCGAATTGGATCATGATGCGCCTGCCGCACGAAGTATCGCCGCTGTTCCGCGAATGGCTGTCGGTCCACTACCCGGACCGCGCGGCCAAGGTCATGGCCACGGTTCAGGCGATGCGCGGCGGGCGCGACAACGAACCCAATTTCCATGCCCGCTTCAAACCCAAGGGCGCATGGGCCGACCTGTTTCGCCAACGCTTCCGGCTGGCGGTAAAGCGCGCGGGTATCCCGCAGCGGCAGGCGAGGCTCGACAGCACCCAGTTTCGCGCGCCCGCGATCGATGGTCAGCTTTCGCTGTTCTAGCG
The DNA here is from genome assembly GCF_001028705.1 of Croceicoccus naphthovorans. NCBI lineage: Bacteria > Pseudomonadati > Pseudomonadota > Alphaproteobacteria > Sphingomonadales > Erythrobacteraceae > Croceicoccus > Croceicoccus naphthovorans. Next base: position 2,294,549 of record NZ_CP011770.1, read on the forward strand.
ATGGTTAAGCCGTCTTAACGCCTTGCCAACCTGTCCGGTTTATACTGGCGGTCCGTTTGCAGGACGGAGGTGTCGCTTATGCGGGAAATGATTCTCGGTGGTGCCGCGGTGGTCGCGATTGGCCTTGCCGTGTTTCTCGCCCCGCCGATGACGTTCGGCGGTGGCGGCGAAGTCGCGCCGGTCGAACGCCCGCTGACGCTGAGCGAGGCGACCGACCTGCTGGCCCAAGGCGATATTCGGCGCGGCAAAGCGCCGTTTCACGACATGCGCGTTTCGGTCACGCGGGTAGAGGATGGCGTCGTCGCCTATCGCGCCGAAGGGGCCGATATGACGGTCAATTGCCGCGCCATGCTGAAACCCACCGAACATGGCGCGTTGCAGGTCAAAACGCGCTGCGGCCGTATCGCGCACGACATCGGACCGGGCGACGAACGCAACAGGGAATTGGGCGAGCGCGCCTTTCGCGAACTGGTTTTCGCAACGCTTGGCGACCGACCCTATAACGATGCGAACCTGAAGGCGCCTGGCTGATCACAGATCGCGCTGATGCGTAGGCCCGCCCCGGATCAGGCCACCCGGCGCAGTGCGGTCGCGGCGCGGGCCGAAAGATCGCAAGCCGATACGCCGGGAATTTCCGCCACCCGGTCTGCCAGTTCGCCATCCAGTGCGAAATCGCGGCCTAGCAGCATCGTCGCCTCGCGCCCCTCACCCAGCAACAGGCGCGCGACGACTTCGCCGTTCGCATCGGCAGTGCGGGGAAGCAGCGTGGCCATCTCGGCCAGCGCCTCCACCCGATCGACCGTCAGGCGCAGTTCCATCCGCGCGCTCCCCTTTACCGCCGCAAGGGGCCGTGCCCCGCGCACGGTAACGCGCGGCGGTTCGTCGGGGTTGGGTTTGTCCAGCTCTACCTGCAAAAGCACGCATTCGCCCGACTGCGCCCACTTGCCGAAACTATCCACCAGCGATTCTTCGAAGCAGGACGCGCTGAACTGGCCGGTCTGATCGGAAAAATCGGCCATCACGAAATCGTTGCCTTTGCGGGTCTTGCGCTTGTTCGCGCCTTCGACCAGCACGGCCATGACCGCGTTACTGCGGCCTCCGCCCCCAACTCCAGCAGACTCGCCGCCTTCCGCCCCGCTCGTCATCAGGCTGGCATAGCTGCGTGCACCCTGTGCGCTGGCAACCGCGCGCCACTGGCTGACCGGGTGCGCGGCGAAGTAGAAGCCGAAATTCTCGCGCTCCTTCTCCATCTGGTCCTTGCGCGGCCATGCGGGGGCATCGACCAGCCGCAGGTCGGCGGCGGCATGGTCTTCCGCCCCGAACAAGCCCGCCTGCCCGCTCTCTTTCTCGCGCACCGCGGCGTCGGCCACGGCAAGCAGCATGTCGGCATTGGCAATGACCTTGGCTCGGTTCGGCTCAAGACTATCGAGCGCGCCCGCCCCGGCCAGCCCTTCCAGCTGGCGGCGGTTCATCGATCCGGCCGGCAACCGCTCGAAAAGGTCTTTCAGGCTCTCGAACGGCCCACGCGCCTCGCGCTCGGCCACGATCGCGTCCATCGCCTTTTCGCCGACGTTGCGGATGCCTGCCAAGGCATAGCGCACGCGATAGCTCTCGTCGGTCGGCTCGACGGTAAACTCTGCCTCCGAATGGTTGATGTCCGGGCCGGCGCACTCCAGCCCGCCGCCGGGATAACGGCGCATGTCGTCGACGAAGACCGACAGCTTTTCCGACTGGTGCATGTCGAAACACATCGACGCGGCGTAGAATTCGTGTGGGTAATGCGCCTTCAGCCACGCGGTCTGGTAGGCCAGCAGCGCATAGGCCGCGGCGTGGGACTTGTTGAAGCCATAGCCCGCGAACTTGTCGATCAAGTCGAACAGCTCGTTGGCCTTCTTCGGCTCGATCCCGCTGACGTCCTTGCACCCCTCGACAAAGCGCTGGCGCTGCGCGTCCATCTCGGCCTGCACCTTCTTGCCCATCGCGCGGCGGAGAAGGTCGGCGTCGCCCAGCGAATATCCGGCCAGGATCTGCGCAGCCTGCATCACCTGTTCCTGATAGACGAAGATGCCGTAAGTCTCTGCCAGAATGCCTTCCAGCTTGTGGTGCGGATACTCGATCTCCGCCTGCCCGTTCTTGCGCTGACCGAACAGCGGGATGTTGTCCATCGGGCCGGGGCGATAGAGCGAGACGAGCGCGATGATATCCTCGAACCGCGTCGGTTTCACTGCCGCCAGCGTGCGGCGCATGCCTTCGGATTCCAGCTGGAAGACGCCGACCGTGTTGCCCTGTTTCAAGAGCTGGAACACGCCCGCATCGTCCCACGGCAGCCCGTCGAGGTCGATGGTAATGCCCCGCCTTTCCAGCAGGTCGACAGCCTTGCGCAGCACCGACAGCGTCTTCAGGCCGAGGAAGTCGAACTTCACCAGACCGCTACTCTCGACATGCTTCATGTCGAACTGCGTCACCGGCATGTCCGACCGGGGGTCGCGATAGAGCGGGACGAGCTGCGACAGCGGCCTGTCGCCGATGACTACGCCCGCCGCGTGGGTGGAAGAGTTGCGCGGCAACCCCTCCAGTTGCATCGCCAGATCGAGCAAGCGCCGCACATCCGGGTCGCGCTTGTACTCGCCCGCGAACTCGGCAACGCCGTTCAGCGCACGGTCCAGCGTCCACGGATCGGTCGGATGGTTCGGCACCATCTTGGTCAGACGGTCGACGTGGCCGTAACTCATCTGCAGAATCCGCCCGCAATCGCGCAGCACCGCGCGGGCCTTCATCTTGCCGAAAGTGATGATCTGCGCGACGTGATCGTGCCCGTATTTCTTCTGGACATAGCGGATCACTTCGCCGCGCCGCGTTTCGCAGAAGTCGATGTCGAAGTCGGGCATCGACACGCGTTCGGGGTTGAGGAAACGTTCGAACAGCAGGCCCAGCCGCAGCGGATCGAGATCGGTGATCGTCAGCGCCCACGCGACCAGCGAACCCGCACCGGACCCGCGCCCCGGCCCCACCGGAATGCCGTTTTCCTTGGCCCACTTGATGAAGTCGGCAACGATCAGGAAGTATCCGGGGAAGCCCATGCCGACGATGATGTCGATCTCGAACTTCAGGCGGTCGAAATACTTCTGCCGCTCCGCCGCGTCCATCTCGCCATAGGGTTCGAGCCGTTTCTCGAGGCCGCGATGCGCGTCCTCGGTGATCATACGCGCCTCGCCCTCCAAGTCGCCGGCAAGGCTGGGCAGGATCGGCTTGCGATAGGGCGGCATGAAAGCGCAGCGCTGCGCGACGACCATCGAATTGTTCAGCGTTTCGGGCAGGTCGGCGAAGATCTGCGCCATGGCGTCGGCGGGCTTGACCCATGCATCGCGCGGGGTGCGCGGACGGTCGGGCGTGTCGATATAGGTGGAGCTGGCGATACACAGCATCGCGTCCTGCGCGGGGTGGAAGCTCGCCTCGTCGAACAGCGCGGGGTTGGTGCCGACCAGCGGCAGGTTGCGGGCGTAGGCAAGGTCGATCAGCGACGTCTCGCTCTCCGCCTCGTTCTCTGCGCCGCTGCGCGCGATCTCGACATAGAGACGGTCGGGAAACAGCGCCTGCAGCCGGTCGGCATAAGCCTCCGCCTCGCCGTGCTGCTCCGCCGCGTAGAGCCGCGCCAAGGCGCCTTCACCTGCGCCCGTCAGGCAGATCAGCCCGCCGGTATGACCCTCCAGCGCCTCAATCTCGACATGGGGTTCAAGGTGCAGCGGACGTTCGAGGTGCGCCTTGCTGACGAGGTGGCAAAGGTTGTTCCACCCGTCCTCGTCCTGCGCATAAAGCGCCAGCCAGTCTATGGCGTCGCGGCAACCACCATCACGAGGGGGACGTTTTACTGCAAGAAAGGTGCCGACGATGGGCTGTACCCCGACGTCTTTCGCCGCCCCCGCAAAGGCGATCGAGCCATAGAGTCCGTTGCGGTCGCAGATGGCGATTGCGGGAAAGCCGCGATCCTTAGCCAGCTTTGCCATCTTCTTCGGATCGATCGCACCTTCCAGCATCGTGTAGCTGGAAAAGACGCGAAGAGGCACGAAGGGAGCGTAAGCCATGACACCACGCTAGACAAACGGCCCGCCCCGCGCGAGGGCAGGACGGGCCGTTTCAACAGAGGTATCCCCCGTTTTGCCGCGATTTTTGGCGCTAGCTTCAGGCCTTGGGAAAATCGTCCCTCCGGGCCAGTGCCGCGATCTCGCCGACGCCGAACACGCGGTCGCCCGATTTCTGGATCATCAGACCCGTGCGGTCGCCCTCTGGCAACATCATCACAAAGCGGATCAGTTCGGCGAACGTGCCTTCGCGGATCACGTCGAACCCGCGCAGCATGTCGCTTTGCGCGCCATCCTCACGCCGGTGAAGCGCGGCGTGGTCGTCCCAGTCGCTGGCGTTCGGATCGAACGGCTCTGCATGGAAAGTGGTGGGGTTGCTGCTCATCTCTTTGGCCCTCCTGACGGCGAATACGGTATGTTTATGGAACGCACCGCGAACGCGCCTTGTTCCTTATCAATCCGCAGATCTGGGCCGACAATGGGTCGAGAGCAGCACGGCCGGGGAAGCCCGGAACGCCATCTGCTGACTGGATCAGTGCAGCTTGCCCTCGTGCAGGCGGACGACCCGGTCCATCCGTGCCGCCAGCCGCTCATTATGCGTGGCGATCAAGGCGGCGCTGCCCTGCCCGCGCACCAGCCGCAGAAATTCCTCCAGCACGCGGTCGCTGGTCGCCTCGTCAAGGTTGCCGGTGGGTTCGTCCGCCAACACCAGTTCGGGTTTGTTCGCCAAGGCGCGAGCGACGGCCACACGCTGCTGCTCACCGCCTGAAAGCTGGCTGGGCCGATGCGTGAGGCGATGACCGAGGCCGAGCGCGGTCAGCAGTTCCTTTGCCCGCTCCTCCGCCTCTGCGCGCGGCACGCCCGAGACAAGTTGCGGCAGGATCACGTTCTCGCTCGCGTCGAAATCGGGCAGCAGGTGATGAAACTGATAGACGAAGCCCAGATGATCGCGCCGCAATGCCGTGCGCGCATCGCCGTTCGATTTCTCCGCCCGCTGGCCGCAGATCGCGATTTCGCCGCCGAAACCGCCTTCCAACAGGCCGACAGCTTGCAACATCGTCGACTTGCCCGAACCCGACGGCCCGAGCAGCGCCACGATTTCGCCAGGCATGATTTGCAGGTCGATGCCGCGCAGGACATCGATGGTGACACCGCCTTGCGTGAAGCTCCGGGTCAGCCCGCGAAGGTCGACGACGGGATTACTCATAGCGCAGCACCTGCACAGGATCGGTGCTTGCCGCCTTGAACGCAGGATAGAGCGTGGCAAGGAATGAGAGAATCAAGGCCATGCCGATGATGATGGTCACTTCCTTCGGATCGGTCCGCGCGGGCAGTTCGGACAGGAACCGGATCGACGGATCCCACAATTCCTGACCGGTGAACAGTTCGAACATCCGCACCACCGACTGGCGGAATTCCAATGCGACGAAGCCCAGGATCAGCCCAGCCCCGGTGCCCAGCGCCCCGATCAGGAACCCGGCGGTGACGAAGATCTTCAGAATCGATCGCCGCGTCGCGCCCATCGTGCGCATGATCGCGATGTCGCGCGTCTTGGCGCGGACCAGCATGATCAGGCTGGACAGGATGTTGAACACCGCAACCAGCACGATGATCGACAGCACCACGAACATCGCCACGCGTTCCACAGCCAGCGCCTCGAACAGAGAAGCGTTGATCGTCTTCCAGTCGTTGACCACCGCCCGGCCCGCCAGCTTCTGCGCCAGCGGTGCCAGCGTTTCGCCCACGGTGTCGGGGTCTTCGGTCATCACCTCGATCATGCCGATGGCATCGCCGATCAGCAGCAGCGTCTGCGCATCCTGCATCGGCATCACGACATAGGCATTGTCGTAATCGTAGATGCCGATCTCGAAAATCGCGGCCACTTCGTAACCGATCTCTCGCGGCACAGTGCCGAACGGCGTCGTGCGGCCCTGCGGGTTGATGACGGTGATCACGTCGCCGACCCGGATGCCCATGTTCTGCGCCAACCGCGACCCGATGGCGACGCGGTTCGATCCCGGTTGCAGCAGGTCCAGATTGCCGAGCAGCTTCTTGTCGCCCAGCTCCTTGATCGCTTCCTGTGTCGAACCGCGCACCAGCACCGCCTCGACCCGGCCCTCGTACGTACCCAGCAGCGGCTGTTCGATCAGCGGCGAAGCCTCTGTCACACCCGGCGTCGCGCGCACTTCTTCCAGCACGTCTTCCCAGTCGTTCAGCCGCCCGCCATAGGCCTGGATCACGGCATGGCCGTTCAGACCCACGATCTTGTCAAGCAGTTCGGCGCGAAAGCCGTTCATCACGCTCATCACGATGACCAGCGCGGCAACGCCCAGCATCACGGCAACAAGCGAAATGCCCGCGACCATGGCGATAAACGCCTCACCCCGCCCGGGCAGCATATAGCGCTTGGCGATGGTCCATTCGAAAGGGGAGAGAATCAAGGGTATCGGTCTGCCTGTTGGGCGGGTCTGTCACCCGCCTTTCGTCGCTTAATGTTTGTGCCTAGGCCCCGGTTCCCCCGCTGGCAAGGCTCTGCCCGTCCCATACGCGTGCTGCGCGTACGATACGGTGGGTTGTAATCGAACCGAAACAGCGGCAAAGGCGCCAGAACATTAGCGAGATGACGCGAGTGGTGCTTTCTGATAGGTCCCCTCGCACGCCCAAACGGCAATACAGCGGAACATAACAGGCATGGCGTCACCGGACTTCGTCCAGCATCCGTATCTAGACACGGATGGCGACAAGCTTCGCGAGGAATGCGGCATCTTCGGCGTGATCGGCGCGCGCGATGCCGCTGCGGTCACGGCGCTGGGGCTGCACGCCCTGCAGCACCGGGGGCAGGAAGCTGCCGGGATCACCAGTTTCGACGGGACCGAGTTCTATTCGCGGCGCGGCATCGGCCACGTGGCGGAGAATTTTTCGACCGGCGAAGCGATGGCCGAACTGCCCGGCGAAATGGCGGCGGGCCACGTCCGCTATTCCACCACCGGCGGCGCGGGGCTGCGCAACGTGCAACCGCTCTATGCCGATCTGGCCAGCGGCGGCTTTGCCATCGCGCACAACGGCAATATCTCGAATGCGATGCACCTGCGGAACGACCTTGTCCGCAAGGGCGCAATCTTCCAGTCGACCAGCGATACAGAGGTGATCATCCACCTCGTCGCGACCAGCCGATATCCGACGATGCTGGACCGCTTCGTCGATGCGCTGCGTCTGGTCGAAGGTGCCTATTCGCTGATCGTGATGACCAACGACGGCATGATCGCCTGCCGCGACCCGCTGGGCATCCGCCCGCTGGTCATGGGCAAGATCGAAGAGACGGTGGTCTTCGCCAGCGAAACGGTTGCGCTCGACATCGTCGGCGCGGAATTCGTGCGCGAAATCGAACCCGGCGAACTGGTCGAAGTGGATTTCGACGGCCAGATCCGCAGCACGCGCCCGTTCGGCAAGCCCGCATCGCGCCCCTGCATCTTCGAACACGTCTATTTCAGCCGCCCCGATTCGATCAGCGGCGGCCGCTCCGTTTACTCGGTACGCAAGGCCATCGGCGAGCAACTGGCCATCGAAAGCCCGGCAGAGGCGGATCTTGTCATCCCCGTGCCCGATTCGGGCGTGCCTGCCGCCATCGGCTATGCCCAGCAATCGGGCGTGCCGTTCGAACTGGGCATCATCCGCAGCCACTATGTCGGCCGCACCTTCATTCAGCCGAGCGACGGGCAGCGGTCGTCCAGCGTCGCGCGCAAGCATAACGCCAACCGCGCGCTGGTTCAGGGCAAGCGCATCATCCTGATCGACGATTCGATCGTACGCGGCACCACCAGCCTGAAAATCGTGCAGATGATGCGCGATGCCGGGGCCAGCGAAGTGCACATGCGCATCGCCAGCCCGCCGACGATGCATTCGTGCTTCTACGGCGTCGACACGCCCGAACGCAGCAAGCTGCTGGCCGCGCAGATGGACGTAGAGGCGATGCGCGCCTTCATCCAGGCCGACAGCCTAGCCTTCGTTTCCATCGACGGCCTGTACCGCGCGGTGGGAGAGGAAGAGCGCAAGGCAAAGTGCCCGCAATATTGCGATGCCTGCTTCTCTGGCGATTACCCCACGCGGCTTACCGATCTAAACGAGCGGGAAAATCCGCAACTGTCGCTGTTGGGCGAGAAGGCAGCCTGATGAGCGAACAGTCCGTCACCGGGCCGCTTGCCGGCAAGCTGGCGCTTGTCACCGGGGCGAGCCGGGGTATCGGCGCGGCGACCGCCATCGAACTGGCCGCCCGCGGCGCGCACGTGATCCTGACCGCGCGCGACGATCGCAAGCTGGAGCAGGTAGAGGACACGATCCACGCCGCCGGGGGCAGCGCGACCATCGCGCCGATGGATCTGGCCGAACCCGACTCGATCGCGCGGCTTGCCTCCGCCGTATCGGGACGGTGGGATGCGCTGGACGTTCTGGTCATCAATGCCGCCGTTTTCGTGCCGCACATGGCGGTGCAAGACCTCGATCCCAAGGCATTCGCCAACGCGCTCACGGTTAACGTGCTGGCGACGCAGACCCTGCTTTCGGCGTTCCACCCCATGTTGAAAAAGGCCGAGAGCGGCACGGTCATCGGCATGACCAGCACGGTCGGTGCCGCCCCCCGCGCCTATTGGGGCGGATACAGCGTGAGCAAGGCCGCGTTCGACAACCTGATCCAGACTTACGCGTTGGAAAACCAGAATACTTCGCAAATCCGCGCGGCTCTGGTGAACCCCGGCGCGACCCGCACCGAAATGCGCGCGCGGGCCATGCCGGGTGAGGATCCGGCAACCGTCCAGCCGCCCGAAACGGTGGCGACATTCATCGCCAACATGCTTGGTGAAGAAATTCCGAACGGGAAGATTCTTTCCGTTAAGGACGCGCAGTAACTTAGTCTTAACCGCGTTTGCGGCATTCTGGCGGAACTCAGGAACGGCCGAGTCCCGCCCCCGCGCGGCGTCGGCCATGGTGCCCCTTCGGGGCTTTACGCACGGGAGTGCCGACATGACCGAATACTTCATGAACGATCGCTATTTCTCGGCGTCGCAGGAAGATCGCTGCTCTCCGCGTTTGCAGCTGACGATCCCCGTCACGCTGCGTCCGGCGGGCGGACACGGCTTTTCCAGCGAAGTTCAGGACCTCTCGCTCGGCGGGTTTTCCGCCGTGTGCGTCAATCGCCTTGCCGTCGGCACGCTGTGCTGGCTGAAACTGCCCGGTCTGGCCGCGCTGCAATGCGAAGTGATCTGGTGGCAATCGAACCTTGTCGGCTGCGCGTTCCAGAACCTGCTCAGTCCGATCGTCTATGACGACATCGTCAGCCGCTATCGCGGTGCGGCGAACAAGCACCGGGTGGTGTAATTGTTATTCAGGCGGGTTTGACCAGCGTTACCTGATGCACGTCGATCCCGCCGCCGCGAAAACCGCCTTCGCAGTACATCAGATAAAAACGCCATAGCCTGTTGAAACGGGCGTCGAAACCGCGCGGCAGCATCCCCTTGGCTGCCGCGCGGTCGAAATTCTCGCGCCAAACTTTCAGCGTTTCGGCATAGTCCAGCCCGAAATCGGCCTGATCGCGCCATTCCAGCCCGCGTTCCTCGGCCAACCGGCGGAATTCACTGGTGCGGATCAACAAGCCGCCGGGGAAGACGAACGTCTGGATGAAATCCGCGCTTTTGACATAGGCTTCAAACAAGTCGTCGCGCATAGAGATATACTGGATCGCGGCCCTGCCGCCTGGCTTCAGGTTGCGGGCGATGCAATCCATGTAGGTCGGCCAGTATTCGCGCCCCAGCGCCTCTACCATCTCGACGCTGGCGATGGCGTCGTAGGTGCCGTGCGTGTCGCGATAGTCCTGCTTGCGGAAATCGACGGCGGTGGCATCGGCCTCGTTCACCTCTCGCGCATGGGCAAGCTGTTCGTCCGAAAGGCTGATCGCAGTGACGTTCGCACCATGCTGGTTCGCCAATGTTCGCGCCAGAAAACCCCAGCCGCAGCCGATTTCCAGCACGTCATCGCCCGGCGACAGTTGCAACCGATCCGCCAGCGCGCGCACCTTGGCCTGCTGCGCATCCTCCAACGCCTGATCCGTCCCGGCGAACAAGGCGCTGGAATAGCAGAGCGTAGGGTCCAGCCACGCGCCGTAGAAATCGTTGCCAAGGTCGTAGTGGGCCGAGATGTTCGCCCGCGCGCCCTTGATCGTGTTGCGGTTCAGCCAGTGCGTGAACCGGCTGGCCCAGCGCCACGGCCCCTTGGCGCGGCCAAGCGAGCCCAGCCCGTCGGCATTTGCCATGAACAGGGCAAAGATCGGCACCGGGTCGGGACTGTCCCATTCGCCCGCCTCCCACGCGCGGTACCAGCCGACCGAGCCGCCGGTGACCAACCGCACGATGGCGCGCCAGTCGCGTATGGTGATGCGGGCGTGAAGGCCGGGATTGCGCCCGCCGACGGTGCGCGTCGATCCATCGGGCAGACGCGCCTCGATCGATCCGACTTCCATGCCCGCGTCGATCCGGTCTACCAGTTTGTCGACGCTGCCCGCCAGCAGCCGCGCGAACAGCCCCGCGCCATGTTGGAGCACAGATCCCGCGCCCGTCAGGTGCCTGCCGCGTGTAAAATTACCCTGTCCCATTCTGTTCCCGAATATGCAGGGCCGCGCCCGCCGGTTCAACCGTCAGGCTTTCATTTCGCGATAGGCGGCCAACGCTCGCTCTCGCGCTTCCTTGTGGCCGATAATCTTGTCCGCGTAATCGTCTGGCCGATGCCTGTCGTCCGGGTCGTGGATCTGCGCATCGGGCAGGTCGGCCAGTTCGGGCACCCATTCGCGGATATAGTCGCCCGCGTCGAATTTTTCCGACTGGGTCAGGGGCGCCATGATCCGCACGAACATGTTGCTATCCACGCCGGTGCCCGAAATCCACTGCCAGTTGACCCCGTTATTGCCGTAATCGGCATCGACCAGCGTGTCCCAGAACCACTGCTCGCCATGCCGCCAATCGATCAGCAGGTGTTTGACGAGGAAGCTGGCCGCGATCATCCGCACGCGGTTGTGCATCCACCCGGTGGCCCACAACTGCCGCATTCCAGCATCGACAATGGGATATCCGGTGCGCCCCTGCTGCCACGCCGCCAGCTCCTCCGCAATCACGTGCCCGCGATTGGGATTGCGCCACAGCGACGGGTCGTAATCGCGATAGCTTTCGGACGGATAGGCCGGAAACTGGCAGATAATGGTCTGCGCATAGTCGCGCCACAGCAATTCGCCGCGATAGGTATCCGCCCCTTGCCCCGAATGGCGCGCCAGCCGGTCCCAGACCTGCGTCGGGCTGATTTCCCCGAAATGCAGGTGCGGCGACAGGCGCGACGATCCATCGATGGAGGGCATGTTGCGGTCGCCTTCGTAGTCCTTCACACGGTCGGCAAAATCATCGATCTGCGCCATCGCCGCGCTCTCGCCCACGTCCCAAGCCTTGCGGAAGCCCCCCGCCCAGTCGGGCTTGGTCGGGAGCAGGTCCCAGTCGTCCAGCTTGTCGGATTTCGGCCAGGTGTCGGGGTTTGAGAACGACGGTTCGTCCAGCACCTCTCGCGCGGGCAGGCACTGCCGGGCGGCCTTCGCGAAGGGGGTATAGATTTTGTACGGATCGCCCGATCCGGTCGTGACCGTGCCCGGCGGCAGCAGGTAGTTGCCGTCATAGAGGCCCAGATCGACCTCTTTCCCCAGCGCGCCCTGCGCCTTGCGCCACCACGGCTCGTAATGCCGGATTGCGTGCACGGCCCCGGCTCCGACCTCTTTCGCCAGCTTGGCCAGTTCCTTCGCCGCATCGCCCCGGCGCAATACGAGCCTCGACCGATGCCGCCCCAACGACTTGTCGAGCGAGGCCAGCGAATGGTGCAGCCACCAGCGCGATGCCCCGCCCATCTTGCGATCGCCAGTAGTCTCATCGTCCAGCACATAGACCGGGATGACCGGCCCCGCGCTGGCGGCGGCACACAGGGCGGGATGGTCGGCAAGGCGCAAGTCGCGGCGGAACCAGACGATTTGGGGGGCAGTCATGCACGCTTTCTGTGGCGGATCGGCAATTCGGGCAAGTGGTTCGGGAACGGGGCGGTGGGCTGACCGGTTCCCACTTGCAATGACAGTCCCCGCCGAAACCGTCACCCTGCCCGCCCGCGGCTGGCGTATCGATCGCCGCAAGGCGCTGATTATCGCGGCGCTGTGCTGGGGCGGATATGCCGTGCTGGTCTGGGCGGTGACGACGGGGCGAACGGGCACTTTCGACGACACCGGACTGCTGTTCTGGCGCGGCGCACAGGGCACGGCCCCGCGCGGGCCGGACTGGTTGCTGGAAATGGTGCGAGACCTCACGGCGCTGGGCGGCGTGCTGCTGCGCCATGTCTTCGCATTGGTGGCTGTCGTAGCATTGCTTTTCCTCAAACTGCGGCGTGAAGCACTGTTGCTAGCTGTCACCATCGTCGGCGGGTGGATCGTCAATAGCGGGATGAAAGCGCTGGTCGGGCGCGCCCGGCCCGAGATCGTGCCCCACCTGACCGAGGCAGGCGGGGCCAGTTTTCCCAGCGGGCACAGTTTCAACGCGGCGGTGGTCTATATCGCCATCGCGCTGGCGTTGGCGACACTATCGGCACGGCAATCGGTGCGGTTGACGGTGATCGGCGCGGCAATCGTGCTCAGCCTTGCCATCGCGTGGAGCCGGGTGTGGCTGGGCGTCCACTGGCCCAGCGATGTAGCGGCGGGCTGGCTGGGCGGTGCGGGCTGGGCCTTTCTGGCCGCCGCGCTGTTGCAAAGATCCGTCGAACACGCCGCAGACCGCGCGGTTGCGGCCAACCGGCCTCACTCCTGAAGGCAGTTTTCCGCCTCTGCCGGAACCGGCACTGGCACCTGGAACCGCGACCCCGCAGAACCTGTGAAGCGCGCATCGCGCAGCACGTCGATGACCTGTCCGTCGCGTTCCTGCCGCTCGATATAGGGCGCGCGGGACCAGAACAGGAAAGCGGCCAGTTCCCGGTTATTCGGCGCGAACTGCGTCAGTTGCAGCGGGTGCAGGCACGCGGGCTGATCGACCAGCATCTGCGGCGGCTGCGTGCCCCCGGCCAAAGACCAGCGCTGCAAGGCGTACCCGGTGTAGATCGGCCCATCGGTATCGACGATCAGGTCCCGTTCCCAAAACGCAAGCGGCACCGGCACGGCAATGGCATCGCGCTGCGGCGCGGCGGCCTCGGCCGTGGCGGTGATGATCAGGTTGGCGTTGATATAGGCCAGGATCGCGACCAGCCCGACCAGCGCGGGGCGGTTCCACTTTGCCCGCCCCTGCTTCTCGCGCCGCTGCGAAATTGTCAGCGTGGCAATCGCCACGACCCAAATCCAGACATCGACGATGAACAGCGCATCGCCATAAAACCAGCGGCTGGAAAAAGGCTCCAGCAAGCGGATGCCATAGGAATTGAGCCAGTCGAGCGCCGGATGACTAAGGCAGCCGATAAAGGACAGGACGTAGAGCCAGCCGAACCGCACCGGCAGGCGATCGTCGGGCCGCGTGCCGCGCCTGGCCTGCCACCTGTCGAACCACCAGATGAACGCCGCCAGCAGGAGCGGCAACACCACCCACGCGATCGGCCCGTGGGTCAGCCCCCGCCGCATGGCGAGGTTTTCGAGTCCATAGACTACGCAACCCGCATCCAGATCGGGCAGGTTCGCGCCGAATATCAGCGCGGGCATGCCCAGCCCGGTCTTCCGCTTCAAACCCGCCTGTCCGATCAACGCGCCGACAAGGCTGTGGGTCAGGTTGTCCATCTAAGAAGGCCCCTAGCTTTGTCGAGGTCTGGTTCAGGGTGGAGCGGAAGCAAGGCTGCCGCAGGCAAAACGGTGAAGCCGCGTGAACCGAAGCGCAGCGTACTTCAGGTACGTGAGCATCGGAAGCGCGCGGCTTCGATGTTTGCAGCCCGCCATGGGCCAAAGATCGGCAAAGCTAGACCGGATCCTGCGCGGTGCCGTCCACCGTCCACGTCTGCCCCTTGGCGAGCAGCGCGGCAAGGTTCGGGGTCTTGCCTTCGCGGGCCTTGGCCAGATCTTCGGCCACAACCGCGTCATAGGCCGGCCGCGGATCGTCATAGATCACGCCCAGCGCCATCGGGTACGGCCCGAACGGCAGCTCTACCAGCATGTGGGCCAGCGCGCGGTTCTTGGTATCGTGCACCATCACGCCTGCCGCTTCCCAGTCTCCGTCGGTCACATCCACGACCTTCAGCGTCATGTTCTCGACATCGCGGGCCAGACCTTTGGTGCCTTTCGCGAACAGCATCGGCTCACCATCGGCCAGCCACAACTGCTGATCCTCCGCCCCCTTGGGCGCTGCGAAGTCGTTGAAGACATCTTTGTTGTAGACGATGCAGTTCTGGAAGATTTCGACAAACGCCGCGCCCTTGTGGGCATGGGCCGCCTTCAGCACTTCGGGCAGGTTCTTCGACACGTCGAAGCCCCTTGCGACGAACCGCGCCCCCGAACCCAGGGCAAAGGCGCAAGGCTGTGCCGGGCGGTCGACCGAACCGGCCGGGCTGGTCGGGCTTTTCGTGCCTTCGCGGCTGGTCGGCGAGTACTGGCCCTTGGTCAGGCCATAGATCTCGTTGTTGAACAGCAGGATCTGCACGTCGACATTGCGGCGCAGGATATGCATCGTGTGGTTGCCGCCGATGGACATGCCATCGCCGTCGCCCGTCACCATCCACACGTCGAGGTCCGGGTTCGCCAGCTTGATGCCGGTGACGAACGCGGGCGCGCGGCCGTGGATCGTGTGAAAGCCATAGCTTTCCATGTAATACGGAAACCGGCTGGAACAGCCGATGCCCGAAACGAACACGGTCTTGGCCGGATCGGCGTTCAGCTGCGGCAGGGTGCGCTGCACCGCCTTCAGGATCGCATAGTCACCGCAACCGGGGCACCAGCGTACCTCCTGGTCGGTTTCCCAGTCCTTGAGCGTGGTCTGCACGGGGGTCATGTCGTTCATGATTTACGCCTTCAGGAATTCGCCGCTTCCGGGCTGGGAAGCTGGGTCTCGTTGACTTCGACTTCGCCGCCGATCTGGCTGGCGCGCGGTTCGCCCAGCGCGTCGCAGATCGCATCTTCCAGTTCGGCGATGGCAAAGGGCTGGCCACTGGTCTTGGTCAGCGGCTGGGCATCGACAAGGAACTGGTCGCGCAGCACGGTCTTGAACTGGCCGGTGTTCATTTCGGGCACCAGGACCTTGTCAAAACCCTTGAGCAGCGGGCCAAGGTTCTTCGGCATCGGCCAGACGTGGCGGACATGAACGTGGCTGACGTCCAGCCCGCGCTTGCGCGCGCGGCGCACCGCCTGATGGATCGGGCCGAACGTGCTGCCCCAACCGACAAGGACCAGCTTGCCGCTTTCGCCCCCAAGGCAGACGTCCTGATCGGGGATCGCGTTCGCCACGCCGTCGATCTTCGCCTTGCGCGCGTCGGTCATCGCCTGATGGTTGTCGGGCGCATAGTCGATGTGGCCGGTGTTCTGTGCCTTCTCGATCCCGCCAATGCGGTGCATCAGGCCCGGCGTACCTGGCTTGATCCACGGCCGCGCGCCCTTTTCGTCGCGGGCGTACGGATGCAGCGTTTCGCCGCCATCACCGTTCTTTTCGGTCAGGAACTTGGCCGGGAACGGCGCATAGCTGGCCGGATCGGGCACCTTCCACGGTTCGGCGGCATTGGCGATGTAACCGTCGGTCAGCAGCATGACCGGGGTCATGTACTGCACCGCGATGCGGCACGCCTCGATCGCGCATTCGAACGCGTCGGCAGGGCTGCGCGCGGCGATCACCGGCATCGGTGCGTCGCCGTTGCGGCCATAGACCGCCTGATACAGGTCCGACTGCTCGGTCTTGGTCGGCAGGCCGGTCGAAGGCCCGCCACGCTGGCTGTTCACGATGACGAGCGGAAGCTCCGTCATGATGGCAAGGCCCATCGCCTCCCCCTTCAACGCGATACCCGGACCGGAGGAGGACGTTACGCCCAGC
This sequence comes from Croceicoccus naphthovorans, assembly GCF_001028705.1. Classification (NCBI taxonomy): domain Bacteria; kingdom Pseudomonadati; phylum Pseudomonadota; class Alphaproteobacteria; order Sphingomonadales; family Erythrobacteraceae; genus Croceicoccus; species Croceicoccus naphthovorans. Next base: position 2,310,675 of record NZ_CP011770.1, read on the forward strand.
TGCCCCGCATAGGACGCGCCGATAGCCGAACAGATCGCGGCGATCTCGTCCTCTGCCTGAAACGTCTGGACGTTGAACTCTTTCAGCTTCGCAAGGTGATGCAGGATCGCCGATGCCGGCGTGATCGGATAGCCGCCGAAAAACATCGGCAATTCGGCCAGTTGCGCCCCGGCGACGAGGCCGAGCGAAATGCTCTCCGCGCCCGTAACGGTGCGGTAAAGGCCGGGTTCCGAAGCAACGGGATCGACGTGAACCTGCTTCAGCGGACCTGAAAGCTCCGCCGTCTCGCCATAAGCATGACCAGCATCCAGCGCGGCGATATTGGCATCGGCCAGATCGGGCGCCTTGGCAAACTTCGCCTTCAGCCACTGGTGGATCGGTTCGCGCGGACGGTCGAACATCCACAGCGCAAGGCCCAGCGTCCACATGTTCTTGCAGCGCAGCGCTTCCTTGTTGCCAAGGCCGAACGGCTTCACCGCCTCCAGCGTCAGCGCGCTGATGTCGAAGGCCAGCACCTGCCATTTCGCAAGGCTGTCGTTCTCCAGCGGATTTTCCGCGTACTTCGCCTTGTCGAGGTTGCGCTTCGAAAACTCGCCCGTATCGGCGATGATCAGCCCGCCCGGCTTCAGCGCAGCAAGGTTCACCTTCAGCGCGGCCGGGTTCATTGCCACCAGCACGTCGGGCGCATCGCCCGCGGTTTCGATGGCGGTCGACCCGAAGTTGATCTGGAACGCGGAAACGCCGAACAGCGTCCCCTGCGGCGCGCGGATTTCCGCCGGGAAGTCGGGGAATGTCGCAAGGTCGTTGCCGGCCAGCGCGGTAGAGAGCGTGAACTGTCCGCCGGTCAGCTGCATACCGTCACCGGAATCGCCCGCAAAACGGACAACGACGGCTTCGGGTGCCGTGGCGGGACTGGGTTGGGACGCCATTTCGTTTCCTCTAAATGGCCGGAAACCATGTAAACCGGCCCATCAATTGGCCTTGCACCTAGGCGCCTGACAGTCTCACTTCAATTTAGAAAATCTGTCCACCCCCGCAAGATTGCTGCGCACAGATGCTTGCAAGTGGGCGCGATGGGCCCGATGTTCGCAAGCGCACATATTGCCGATCAAAGGACATCGATGACCACGCCAGACCCCGCCCTTTACCGCCCCTGCGCCGGGCTGATGATCGTGAACCGGGCCTCTCGCGTATTTGTGGGCAAGCGGATCGACACGAAGGAAGGCGACTGGTGGCAGATGCCGCAAGGTGGCGTCGATCCGGGGGAGGATCCGGACGATGCTGCTTTCAGAGAGCTGCACGAAGAAACCGGCATCGCTCGCGATAAGGTCGAAATCATCGCCCGCAGCGAGCAGGAGCTGTTCTACGACCTGCCGGAAGAATTGCAGGGCAAGCTATGGTCCGGCAAGTTCATCGGCCAGCGGCAGAGCTGGTTCCTGATGCGCTTTCTGGGCGAGGATGCGGACATCGACCTGAACGTCCACGATCCGGCTGAGTTCCTCGACTATCGCTGGACCGATCCGGAATTGCTGCCCGAAATGATCATCCCGTTCAAACGCCCGGTTTACAGCGCCGTGCTGGAGATGTTCCGCCCGCACCTGTAACAGGCGCGGGTCAATTGCGGACGGTCTCGCCTTTTCCGGTCGTGCTGCTCGCATCGGCGCTCTTCACCTGCGGCAGCGGGCCGCGCGCGATTACGCTAGCCAGCTTGCCCGCCTCTGCGCAGTTTTCGCCGCACATGGAATGCAGCTTGGCAAGGTTCTGCTCTGCCTTTGCGGTCGCGCCCTTTTCGGCCATGGCCGCGCCCTCGCCCGAAATCGCGGCCAGATTGCCGGGATCACGCTCCAGCGCTTCGCGGTAATAGTGGATCGCCTGCCCCTGCATCTTCTTGGCGCGGGCGACTTCGGCCAGTTGCATATAGGCCTCCGTATTGCCGGGCGACAGCGCCAGCGCCGCCTCCAGCCGATCGGTCGCGCCATCGATATCGCCTGCCGCCAGCGCGGTGCGACCCGATGCGATCAGCTCTGCCACGTGCGGATTGCTGGTCACCGGGGCCTGTCCGAAACTGGAACTGGCGCTGACGGCAACGAACAGCGAGACTGCGGCAGCGAGCGGCGAAAAGCGCATCACGATCTCCCAAACGGTCGGACTGGCACTTGCAGAGGGGTTAACCGATGCCATGATTCCGGTAACCTATCAGAGCGACCCTAAACGCGCGATGAAAAACCCGTCGGTGAAATCGTGGTGCGGGGTCAGCCGGATGCCGGGGCCATGCGGGCGACCAAGCGGGAGGTTGACAGGCTGCGCGGAAAACCGCGGATTGCGGGCAAGAAATTCGTTCACCGGCCCCGCCCCTTCGGCATCCAGCAGCGAGCAGGTGACGTAAACGATCCGTCCGCCGGGGCGCAGCAGGCCCGCCGCGATTTCCATCAGGCGCAGCTGATTCGCGGCGAATCGGTCCAGATCGGCAGGCCGCAAGCGCCAGCGCGATTCGGGATTGCGTCGCCACGTGCCCGTTCCCGAACAGGGCGCATCGACCAGCACGGCATCGGCCTTGCCCGCATATTGGGCCAGCATCTCCGCCTCATGCCCCGGATTGAGCAGCACTATGTCGGCAATCCGTGCCCCGGCCCGCTCCGCACGCGGCGCGAGACGGGACAGGCGATTGCGGTCGGTGTCCGCGGCGGCCAGCGTGCCCTCATTCGCCATCTGTGCGGCCAGCGACAGCGTCTTGCCCCCAGCCCCGGCGCAAAGATCGATCACCGTCTCCCCCGGCTGCGCCGCGACGGCGAGGCAGGCCAGTTGGCTGCCCCCGTCCTGCACTTCGATCAAGCCCTGTTGATAGGCATCCCACTGCTCGACCTGCGTCCCGGCGGGAAAGCGCAGCCCCTGCGGCGCGGCGATCGGTTCGCCGGGTTCGGGCAGGGCGATAGTGGCCCGGTCGGCCTTCAGAGTGTTGACGCGAATGTCGAGTGGGGCGCGATCCAGCAGGGTAGTGGCTTCCTCACCCGCAATGCCGCTTTCCGCCAGTGCCAGTTCCAGCCAATCGGGCGCGATGCCGCCCTTGGCCACCGGCTCGTCGGGTTGAATCGCAACTGGGCCGTAGTTGGATCCGTCGAAGCAATCCGGCAGGTCCGGCGCGACCTGCGCCAGCCGCAACATCGCGGCGCGGCCCGTGTCGGGCACCGGCCCGCAGGCGCGGATCGCGGCGAAGACGTGTTCGCGGATCGCCCGCCGGTCTTTCGACCCGGCGTAGCGCCGCGCCTTCAGCCCCTCGGCCACGATACGATCCGCGCTGCCCCCGCCGGTACGGGCGGCGGCGATCACCGCGTCGAGAATCTCGATGGCCGCCTGAACGCGGGCGGCCGGGGTCATCGGCGCGTCACGGCTTTTTGGCCAGTCGGCGACGGTTGGCGCTAACCTTGCGGCCATAGAAATCGACGCTTTTCTGCGCCGCGCCTATCCCGCTGCCCAGCGATCCGGTCATCGTCTGCCACATCAGGTCGTTCGCGGCTTTCACCTTTTCGCTGACCATGCGCTGCGCCTCTGCCTGCGCGCCGGGTGCGCCGGTCATCATCATCCAGCTACGCGACCAGATGACATATCCGCTCTCTGCCCAAAGCCACCATGCGCTGGTCGCCAGCTTCATGGCGTCTGCGGCTGTCTTGTCGGGCATCAGCCGCCGCTTGTCGGGTAATTGGGCGCTTCGCGCGTGATGGCGACATCGTGGACGTGGCTTTCGCGCAGGCCCGCATTGGTGATCCGCACGAATTCGGCATCCTTGCGGAGCGAATCGATATTGGTGCAGCCGGTGTAGCCCATCGCCGCCTTCACCCCGCCGACCAGCTGGTGAATGACGTCGCGCGCAGGGCCCTTGTACGGAACCTGACCCTCGATGCCTTCGGGCACCAGCTTCATCTGCTCCTTGACGTCCTGCTGGAAGTATCGATCCGCGCTGCCGCGCGCCATCGCGCCGACGCTGCCCATGCCGCGATAAGACTTGTAGGCACGGCCCTGGAACAGGAACGTCTCGCCCGGCGCTTCCTCGGTTCCGGCCAGCATCGATCCGACCATGATGGAGGATGCGCCCGCCGCGATCGCCTTGGCCGCGTCGCCACTGGTGCGGATGCCGCCATCGGCGATGACGGGAACGCCGTGCTTGTCGCCTTCCTCGGCGCTTTCCATCACGGCGGTCAGCTGCGGTACGCCAACACCCGCGACAATGCGGGTGGTACAGATCGAACCGGGGCCGATACCCACCTTGATCCCGTCCGCGCCCGCGCCGATCAGCGCCTTCGTCGCCTCTGCCGTGGCGACATTGCCCGCGATGACCTGAACCGAGTTCGACAGTTTCTTCACCCGCTCGACCGCGGTGGCCACGTCCTTGTTATGGCCATGCGCGGTATCGATCACGATCACGTCAACGTCGGCATCGACCAGCGCCTCGGTCCGGGCAAAGCCCTTGTCGCCCACCGTACTGGCAGCGGCGACGCGCAACCGGCCCGAGGCATCCTTGGTGCTGTTGGGGTAGGTAACGGCCTTTTCGATGTCCTTCACCGTGATCAGGCCGACGCAGCGATAGGCATCGTCGACGACCAACAACTTCTCTATCCGGCGCTGATGCAGCAGGCGCCGGGCCTCTTCCTGCCCGATGCTCGCGCTGACGGTGGCAAGGTTTTCCGCCGTCATCAGTTCCTTGACCGGCTGGGCTTCGTCCGCGGCGAAGCGGACGTCGCGGTTGGTCAGGATGCCGCAAAGCTTGCCGCTCGCCTCTACCACCGGGATGCCCGAAATGCGGTTGGCCTGCATGATCGCGCGAGCCTCGCCCAGCGTGGCGTCGGGCGCGATGGTGATGGGGTTCACCACCATGCCGCTCTCAAACCGCTTTACCTGCCGGACGGCGGCGCACTGTTCTTCCACCGTCAGGTTGCGGTGGAGCACGCCGATGCCGCCCATCTGTGCCATGACGATGGCCATGTCGGCCTCGGTCACGGTGTCCATCGCGCTCGACACGATCGGGATGTTCAGCCCGATCTCTCGCGTCATCTTGGTGCGGGTGTCCGCCTGCGACGGAACGAGGTCGCTGGCCGCGGGGCGCAGCAGAACGTCGTCGAACGTCAGGCCGAGGGGAATGTCGTTAGCGGAAAATCGGTTTGCCATGGCCTGTCGTCGTATGAGGGATGGGAGATTCGGGGCGGCCCCAACGAAGACAGGCCACATAACCACCAAGCGGCCATTGGGCTAGTGGGCTGTGGGCACTATTTCGGCAAGCGGGCTGCGGGGCAGCCATGCGGGGTCCGCCGCACGGCGCAAAAGGGCGATGTGGAACGCGGTCATGTCCGCCGTCGCGCCCGGTTCCACCCCGTCCGCCTCGTCATTGGCGCGGTGGTATCGGTCGCGCATATAGGCGCGCATGGTGCCATCCTGCGCAAAGGTCGCGCTGATGAACACGGCAGGCACGCCCACCGCGTCGAAGGCCCAGCCGTCCTGCCGTTTCAGAAAGCGCCGGTTCTTGCGGCTGGGGCGAACCAGTTCGACGCCCTCGTCCCGCGCAGTGGCCGATATCAGCTCCATCAGCGCGCCGATCCCTTGCGGACCCGGCGTGCCCAGCACGACCGCCGGTGCACCCGCAGGGGCGACACCTTCGGTATCGAGGTTGAAGGCGGCGACGAACTTCTCGATCGGAACGGGCGGATCGGCAACGAAGGCGGCCGCGCCTTGCAAGCCGTCCTCCTCACCCCCGGTGGCAAGGAAATAGACGTCGCGCCGCAATTCCGGCCCATCGGCCAGCGCGCGGGCAATCTCTATCATCATCGCAAGGCCGGTGGCGTTGTCGACCGCGCCGTTGCAGATGCGGTCGTCTTCGACAGGGCGGCATTGCGCCCCGCTGCCCAGATGATCCCAATGCGCCACCAAAAGGACCGCGCCCGCCGTCGGCTCTGTGCCGGGAAGCCGCCCAATGATGTTGTAGGTCTCTACCGCCCCACCGCGCTTGCCCTGATACGAAAACGGCTCTCGCCACGGATGGCCGGGGTCATGCGTGCCGGACCGCAGGCCCACCGCCGCCAGTTGCCAATGCATGTATTGCAGCGTCAGCGCCTCGCCCGGCGTGCCAGCCGCGCGCCCGTCGAACTCGTCTGACGACAGCACGCGAACATGCGCCATCAGCGCCTCTTCCATGGGGGTGAGCGCCCGCGCCGACGCGGGCGGCGGTAACGGTTCCGCCGGGGCGCAGGCCGCCGTCAGGGCCAACAGGCCCAGCGCAAACCCGGTTACTGCAACCCTTGCCCCCATCGCGCCCCTGTTCTTACGGTTACTGAGCGGTCCAGCCGCCATCACAAGAAATATTGGTGCCGGTAATGTTTGCCGCCACATCCCGGCACAAAAATACCGCCAGTGCACCCAGATCTTCGGGCTGGCTGAATTTCTTGGTCGGTTCGCGTTCCAACATCACCTCGTTGATGACCTGCTCCCGCGTCATGTTCCGCGCCTTCATCGTGTCTGGGATCTGATTCTCTACCAGCGGCGTCCAGACATAGCCGGGAGAAATGCAATTGGCGGTGATGTTTTCCTGCGCCAGTTCCAGCGCAATCGTCTTGGTCAGGCCTGCCAGCGCATGCTTGGCCGAAACATAGGCGGCCTTATACGGCGAAGCGGTCAGCGAATGGGCGCTGGCGGTCATGATGATCCGGCCCCAGCCCTTTTCCTTCATCTTCGGCACGGCAAGGCGGCAGGTATGGAAACTGCTCGACAGGTTCAGCGCGATGATCTTGTCCCACTTTTCGGGCGGAAAATCCTCGATCGGGGCAACGTGCTGCATCCCGGCATTGTTGATCAGGATGTCGACCGCGCCGAACTTGTCGAACGCGCCTTGCATCAGTTCCTCGCACCCCTGCGCGGTGGTCAGGTCGGTGTTGATGTAGATCGCCTCCGCGCCGCTCTTGGCGGCAAGACCCGCCCGCTCCTTCTCGATCTCGTCCGCGTCGCCGAACCCGTTGATGACGACGTTCGCCCCTTCGGCGGCCAGCGCCTGCGCATAGGCGAGCCCGATACCCGAAGTGGAACCGGTGATGAGAGCAGTCTTGCCTTTGAGGAACATTTGGTTCTCCTTGCCAGTTGGAGAGTGGGCCCTGATGCCCGGTATATGGAGGGCAAACGGTGCGGCTCAACGATTTTTCCAAGAATATTCGCGTGCGGGACCAGCGCGGCATGGGCGGAGGCGGTCTTGGGGGCGGGGGCAAGCTGGGCTGCGGAGCGATCGTGATCGCCGCAATTGGCGCGATCTTCTTCGGAATCGACCCGATGACGACCCTGGGCGTGGTCGATCAGGTACAGCAACAACAAGGCGGCAGTCCGCAGGCGAGCGGGCGCTCGGTCGAGGAATCGTGCACCGTCAACGACTATAGCCGCGAGACGTGCTCGGCCCTCTCCTCGCTCGACGAGACATGGGCACCGCTGTTTGCGCAGGCGAATATCGAATTTCAGCAGCCAACGCTCAACTTCTACGACGGGCGCGGCCAGTCGGGTTGCGGCGCGGCGCAGAGCGCGATGGGGCCGTTCTATTGCCCGACCGATCAGGGCATCTACATCGACACCAGCTTTTACGACCAGCTTGACCGGCAGCTTGGCGCGGGCGGCGACTTTGCGCGCGCCTATGTGATCGGCCACGAATACGGGCACCACATCCAGACGCTGACCGGCACGTCGCGCTGGGTGCGCCAGATGCAGCAACAGAACCCGCAGGCTGCAAACCAGCTTCAGGTCCGCATGGAGCTTCAGGCCGACTGCTACGCCGGGGTCTGGGCCGCGAAGAACCCGCAACTGATCGAACCGGGCGATATCGAGGAAGGGTTGCAGGCCGCCAGCGCCATCGGCGACGACGCGCTGACCAAGGGCCGCGTTTCGCCCGACAACTTCACCCACGGCACCAGCCAGCAACGAATGCAGTGGCTGCAAAAAGGGCTGCGCACCGGGGATGAGGACCAGTGCGATACCTTCGCGGACATTCGCAGGTAATCGAAGCCGGTTCGCGGCAATTTTGACGATTTGCTAACCAGTTTCGTGAGACTTCATGGCGCCCGGCAATCCGCCGGACCCATGGAGGTTTTCCGGTGAAATTCGTCCAACTCCAATCGCGCGGCGGCAACTACCTCGTCGTCGCCAGCAACGTCGCCTACCTGCGCATGGCAGAGAACGGCCAGACCACCGTCGGGATCATCGGCGGGGGTCAGTTGCTGGTCGTCGGGTCGATGCAGGAAGTGGCGGAGCAACTGCTTGCGGGAGTGGCGGGGTAGGTAAAGCGTAATGGCAGCTTACGACCCGATTACAGACGTTGCACATTTCTAGCCGAGGCTACATTCTGGCGCTCTCATGTGGGCTTATTACGAAAAGTGGGCAACCCGACCGCGGTGGCTAAAGCGCCTTACCTTTTTTGTAGCCATACCTGCTTGGATCGGTGGTGCCGTCCTGTTCGTCTCAGGCTCGCTCTTTAGCCATCAGACTTTGGGATTGCTCCTGTTTGCAGCATTTGCCTTCGTAGCAGTCATGGGGGTGATTAACTCTCTCGGTGTCAACCGGTCCGACCAGTTTAGTTGGTTCTCTGCAGCAATTGCCCTTTGCATCGTTGGCATTCCAATCGGGTTCCTTGCCCTACACAAGCCTACACCTGCACCGCAGAATGCCACGGTATACGGATGTTATGTCGGTGACTTGGCTCCACCCATTCTGTTGGACGAAGGCGGGATGCACATACTGCAGCCGGAATTTCCAACAATTCCTTTTCATCTCGAACGGCATAAGACGGGCATCGTACTGACCGCAGATGCGCCTATTCAAGCAAGAGCTGCAGACGGTCGCTATGTCTATTCTTTCTATGAACCCGGCATTGGGACCTTCCTCAACTTCTTCCAAGAAGTGAACGGTCGACGCTACGGCGTCTACGATGTGGACGATCTTTCAGGCTTCTCCATGCTGCCACGAACGTTGGTATCGGGAGAAGCACCTTTCATTGAATACGCGAAAGCGTCCAGCGAGACTTGCCTTTCCATTAGCGGCTAGCGTCCGCTTTCCACCCCATTCCAGACGAAAAGGGGCCGCGACCCACCCCGGATCGCGGCCCCTCTCAACATCAAGCCATGTCAGCCTTCGAATTCAGCCGTTCGGCCCAGTCCCTGCCAGTCGACGTTGCGCGTCGCGTACATCACGCCGGCCAGCGCGAAGAACAGCAGGATCGAACCGATCAGCAGGCTCCACGCCTCTAGGCTGAGCAGCACGAAGAGCAGCGCGTAGAGGCCGACCAGCAGCGCGCCGACGAACTTCGCCCGGCCCCAGCTTTTCAGCACCGCGGCGCTATAGGCCGTGACCAGCCCGATGATCGCCACGCTGGCCACGGCATAGGCGGCGGCGAAGCCGATCACCTCGCTGAACGCCAGCAGCAACACGAAGAACAGCACAAGTCCCGCCCCGGTCAGCAGGTATTCCGGCCCGGCAACGCTCGCGCCCGCGACGATGTCAAACATCAGGAAGGCAAGGAAGGTAAAGCCGATGATGAGGAAGCCGTATTTCACCGACCGGTCGATGCGGCTGTAAAGGTCCACCGGCTCCACCATCGCGACGCTGGCCGCCATGCTGGGGCCGCCCATGCCGGAGCGCTCGACCATCGCCGGTTCGACATAGGCGCGCGGGCCGGTGGCGATGAACGGCGCGGTATAGTCCTCGGTCGTCACCAGCCCCTGCCCCAATGCAAGGTCGGGGACGGAAAACTCGGCCGAAAAGCCATCGTCGCCGATCTCGCTCTCGCTGGGCAGGAAGCTGCCCGAAAAGCTGGGATGCGGCCATGCGGACTTCACGTGCCACTTGGTATCGCCGCCGCGCGGGATCAGGCTCAGTGTTTCGCTACCGCGCAATTCATAGGACCAGTCGATCGAAAGCGGCGTGGCGGCATCCCACGCGATCGGCGCGAAAAAGCCAGAGCGGCCCGTCGATTCCAGCCCGCCACCGGGACGCGCAGCCAAGGCTTCGCCATTGGCCACGACCTTGCTCGCGCTCTGCATCCCGCGCGGGTCGGATACGCCGAAGTGCAATTCCGCGCGGTCCAGCATCAGGCTGTCGGCATCGATATCCAGCCGCTTCAGGTCTTCCTCGGGCATCACGAACTGCGCCTCGCCCGAAAGCTGGGCGCGGTAGATCACCGATTCATAGATCGACTTCTGCCGCCGTTCGGGGTCGAGACTGGTCGACACCTGCTGGCTGAGCGGCGAAATGAACAGTTCGCGGGTGACGCGGCGGACCTTGTCGACCCGCTTGTTGTCGACCACCTCGGTCTCGGTCACGTTAACCGCATAGGGCACGACCAGCACCGGCCCGGTCACCACCTGCGCCCCGCCCCAGCCCTGCGTTATCGTCGCGCGGGCGGTGTTCGACTGCTCCTGCCGGTCCCAGACCAGCGCATAGACCATGAACAGCGGCACCGCGAGTGCAGCGGCAACCAGAACGGCGAACAAGAGCTTGATTCCCGGCGATCTTTGCCGCCGGTATTCGGTATCCATGTTGATTCTCCCCAACGTATCGACGCGACGAACCGTGCTTCTTTGTCGATGAATGGAGAGTTAATCTAAAGCGTAGACCTCAACCTTTACTGCGTTCGGCTCGGGCTTTCGCGATCTCGGCATCGATATCCGCCAGCGCCTCGGCTTTTTCGGCGGCGCTCAGGTTCGACGATGCCAAGCCTTCGCGAACGTGAGTCAGCGTGTTGATGATCATGTCATGCGGCACGCCTGTGCAGATGTGATTGGTGTTGCCCTCTATCCTGCTTTTGCCTTTGCCGACTTCGCAAGTGCTGTCGATCACCATCTTGCGCTCCATCCGCTTGCCGGTTTTGTCGTCGGTGCGGGTCATGCGGATGACCTGCACTTTGCCATCCTTAGATGTGGTGTGCTCGATTTCCGGCACCGGCGGAACCGGAGGTGCCGGCGGCACGGGGGCCACGCCGGGGACCGGAGGAACCGGCGGCACGGGGGCTTCGGGGGCGTGGACATAACGGCGCGTGATGCGGTGGGCGCGGTGCTCGGCCTCGGCACCGGCGCGCTCTGCATCGGCCTCGGCGCGCTCGATCTCGGCCTCCATGCGGGCCATGTCCGCCTCGAACGCCGCCTCGTCGAATTCGCTCTGCTCTTCGCTGCTTTCCCAAGTCATCTCGCCGTTCTCGTCCTCACGCGTGAAGACATACTTCTTCACCACCTTGGGCGCTTCGGCTGCGGACGATGCGGGCACGTCGGTCGTGCCGACCGTGCTATCATCCTCGGCATAGGAAACTTTCGCTGTTATCGGCAGAGCGACCAGCGCGGCGGCGCCGATCAGCAACAGGCCGGTGCGGTGGCGACGGGTCGTCGTATTCATGCCGAGGCTCCTGAGTCGGTGGACGATGGCTTTTTCGCCAAAGACAGGTCCGATCTCTCGGAAACCGGCCATGGGCGCGGCGAGTGCGAGATTTTGCTGACGGCTGCAGGCGGCGATAACTTCGCCGTACCGCGCACGGTCTTCCCCGGCGCGACCGGCCATCACGCGGGCGTCGCAGGCGGCTTCCTGATCGCGGCGCATCGCGCGCCATCCGGCCCATGCCACGGGGTTGAACCAATGGAGGGCCAGCAGGGGCTGAGCCGCAAGGTTGGCGACAAGGTCGTGGCCGCGATGATGCGCAATCTCATGCGCGATGGCGAGGTCTCGGGCGGTAATGTCCTCGCTGGCCATAAAGGCGGCCGGCAGGGCGATGACCCGGCGGCGGACGCCGAAGGCAACGGGGGCGGAAACGGCCGGGGTTTCGACCAACTGGATCGAGCCGAATTGGCCGACCGGGCGCGCTCCGTCCATCAGGTGCCGCGTCATCGCGCGATAACAGGCGATCCGCCAGCCGAGGAACAGCACCGCCCCAACCAGCCAGACCGCGATCCCGGCATCGACCAGCAGGTCGGTCAGCAGTGCAAAAGCGGCAGGTTCGGGCGTGGTCACGGGCACAGCGGCAACCGGCATGTCGAACACGACCGGACCGGCCGCGACCGGCGCGGCTGTCTCTGCGGGCCGCATCCAAGCGGGCAGGACCACCGGCGGCAGCACGAACCGCGCCAGCGGCAAAAGCCATAGCGCATAGGCCGCACGCGCGCCGAACACTTGCGCCACTGGACGGCGGATCAGCAGCACCAGCGCCATCAGCAACCCGGTCCACAACAACGTGTCGGTCGCCCAGTTCACGATCGTTTCCATACCAGTCCCCAACATGAGCCCCGTCCCAAAGCCCTCCATCATCGTCCCGCATCCTTTTTCAGGCCCTTGAGCAGAACCTCAATCTCCGCGATGTCCTTCGCGCTCAGCGCCTCGGCCTCGGCCAGATGCGCGACCAACGACGCGGCGCGGCCGCCGAACAGCCGTTCGACCAACCGCTTCGATTCACGGCCCACGAAATCCGCCCGCTCGATCCGCGCGGTGTAGAGAAAGCGCCGCCCCTCCGGCTGCGCGGCCAACGCATCCTTGGCGACCAGGCGCGAGAGCAGCGTCTTGACCGTCGCAAGGCTCCAGTCCCGCTCCTCACCCACGGCCTTGGCCACGTCAGCCGCGCCGATGGGGCGACCGGCGGACCACACCGCCTCCATCACCGCCTGCTCGGCGTCGGAAATGCGTTCGGGCTGGCTGGCGTTGGACACTGGTTGGACTCGTGCTTCGATGAATGACGATTACAGATGTAAGCGATAACGATTACGAATGTAAATGGTGCGGCCCGCAGCCAGCCTCGGCATTCGACCAACGACATACTTGTGCCGACGAACTGCACGCGTCAGGATAGCGGGCAGGATGCGCCTGAAAGACTGTCACAACATCGCCGACATGCGGCTTTTGGCGAAACAGCGCCTGCCGTGGCCGGTGTTCGATTATATCGACGGCGCTGCGGATGACGAGCTTACCAAGGGCCGCAACACGGCCGCCTATGACGAGGTCGACCTTGTGCCCAACGTGTTGGCGGGCGTGGCGGACATCGACCCGTCTTGCACGATCATGGGCCGCAAGAGCGCACTGCCGCTCGTCCTCTCGCCCACCGCGCTGCAACGCGTGTTCCATCACGAAGGCGAACGCGCCGTGGCCCGCGCGGCGGAAAAGTTCGGGCTGTGGTTTGGCATTTCCAGCCTTGCCACCGTTTCCATCGAGGAAATCGCCGCGCTGGTTTCCACGCCCAAGCTGTTCCAGCTCTATGTCCACAAGGACAAGGGGTTGAACGCCAGCATGATCGAACGGTGCAAGGCGGCGAAGTTCGACGCCATCGCGCTGACCGTCGACACCATCGTTTCCGGCAAGCGCGAACGGTGCCAACGGTCGGGCTTTACCACCCCGCCGCGCTTTTCGGCATCCTCGCTGTTCAGCTACGCCACCCACCCGCGCTGGGGACTGGACTATGTGTTCCGCCAGAAATTTGCGCTGCCAAACCTCGACACGCATGTCTCCGAAGGGACCGGCAAGGCGGTGTCCATCGCCGAGTATTTCAACACGATGCTCGACGTTTCGATGAACTGGGATACGGCGGCAAAGATCCGGCAGGACTGGGGCGGCACTTTCGCGCTGAAAGGCGTGATGAGCGTGGCCGACGCCCGCCGCGCCGTAGAGATCGGGGCTGACGCGATCTGGATTTCGAACCACGGCGGCAGGCAGTTGGACGGCAGCCGCGCGCCCTTCGATCAGGTGGCGGAAATCGTCGATGCGGTGGGCGGAGAGATCGAGGTGATCTGCGACGGCGGTGTCCGACGTGGAACGCATGTCCTTAAAGCGCTGTGCGAGGGCGCAACGGCGGCTTCGGGCGGACGGCTCTATCTATACGCCTTGGCCGCTGCGGGGCAGCCCGGGGTGGAACGCGCGCTGACGCTGATGCAGGACGAGATCGAACGCGGCATGCGCCTGATGGGAGTGACGCACGTGGACCAGCTGGATCGGTCGCGGCTGCGGTATCGGCGCTAAGTCGCGGGTCAGGCTTGGGCTTGTCGCACGCGGCTTTCGATCTGGCCGCACAGGACTGTAAAATCGTTGCCATGCGGAAAGACGTGTTCGGATAGCTGGATCGTCTTGCCCGATTTCGCCTTCACCGTGATCGCATCGCCATGCATGATGCGGAACCGCTTTATGCCCACGATCTCGTCCCAGCGCAGCGCACGGTCGCTTACCATGCCGCGCCCCGCGACGACCAGCCGGCTCTTTTCCAAACGCACATGCGGGGTGCCGCCGCGCACAAGGCCAAGCAGGATGAAAAATCCTGCACCGAGGGCGACAACCGCGCCGGCAACGAAGCCGATGCGCCATGCGATGACCGGAATATTCCAACCGGTGTCATAGCCCTTCACGACGACCTCGGTCGCAACGTTGGTCGCTGCGCCATAGAGGAACATGAATCCGATCCCGAAGCAGACCAGAATAACGACGATCACCTGATACAGCGGCTGTTCCATGTTGAGCCGCAGCGATCCGTCCGGGCGATGTTCGAATGGCATCGACGATTTCCCCCCTAAGGCGGCCCACGCACCGCCAGCACCGTTCTACGGATAAACCAGGCCGCCTTCCATCGCGTTAAGACCTTGGGCGCGTGTGCCGATCAGCACACTTCCGCCGTATTTTCGGGGATCGGGCCGGGCGGGATGCGCGCCTCCGCCATGTAAAACGGATCGGCGCTCAGCCGATGGACGGTGCCATAGGCGCTGGCCAGCGCGGCATATAGCGCGGGATCATAGGCTTTCAGGTCATCGTCGGACAGGATGCGTTGTCCGGAAAAGACTTGCAGCCGGTTGGAATTGAACCAGAACTGCGATCCTTCGGCCCAGTATTCGTCGATGGTCGTCGCGGTGTATTCGTCCTTCCACAGCCCGGTTTCGCGGGCATGGACATAGGCCTGTTCGACCTGGGCGTAGAGCGCGGGGTCCGCGACCTTGGCCGCCAGCAGGACGTTGTGCGCGAACTCGTGGACGAAGATTGTCTCGCCATACCAGCGTGACGACCGCAACCCGAGCAGGTCCTCGGCAGCGGCGGTCGTGGTCGGCCCGGCGATGGCGCGGGCGCGCTGATCCCAATACTCCCGGTCGGACAATTGCCCGATCCGTTCTTCGTAGTGCAGCTTTTCGCAGCGGGTCAGGCGCGGATCGTCTGGCGGTGGCTTGGTCCAGTGGCGATGCTCCGGCAGGTCGAGCAGCGCCTCGTCCTCGGCGATCACCGCGACGCGATAACCCCGCGCGATCAGCGCATCGCGCAAGTCGGGCCGGTGGGCCAGCATACCGTCGATGATGTCCCGCGCGCGATCCAGCGCGGCGGCGGGCGGTTTTTCAGACGCGACGACCGGGATGCCCTCGGCATCGCGATATTGTCGGTAGAACGGATCGAGCCCCAGCCGCGCGGGCGGTGCCGACGGATCGGGCACCGCACAGGCCGCCAGCAGTCCAAGCATAAGGGCGACCGCGTGCTTCACGCCGCCCCGCGATGCCCTAGTATACGCGCTTCTTCGGCTTGATGTACTCGACATCGTCGGTCAGCGTGAATTCGTGCACCGGGCGATAGTCGATCTTGATCGCGCCGCCTTTGCCGCCCCAGCCGTCGAACCAGGTTGCCGTGTGCTTCATCCACTCGGCATCGTTGCGCTCGGGGAAATCTTCGTGCGCGTGGGCGCCGCGGCTTTCCTTGCGGTTGTAGGCGGAATGCATGGTGACCGACGCCTGAGAGATCAGGTTGTCCAGTTCCAGCGTCTCGATCAGGTCGCTGTTCCAGATCAGCGACTTGTCCGACACGTGGATGTCTTCCATCCGCTTGTAGATCGCGCCCAGCTTTTCCTTGCCCTCGGCCATCGATTCGTCGGTGCGGAACACCGCCGCGTGGGCCGACATCGCGCGCTGCATCTCGCCGCGCACCTCTGCGGTGGGCGAACCGCCGCTGGCGTTGCGGAAATGATCGAGCCGCGACAGCGCGAAATCCGCGCTGTCCTTGGGCAGGTTGTCGTGGGCCGACTGCGGCTTGATGTTGTCTTTCAGGTGGTGCCCGGTAGCGCGGCCGAAGACCACAAGGTCGATCAGCGAGTTCGAGCCAAGGCGGTTCGCGCCGTGGACCGAGACGCAGGCCGCTTCGCCCACGGCATAAAGACCAGGGACGACCGTTTCGGGATCGCCATCGGCGCCGATGGTCACGACCTGACCGTGATAGTTACAGGGAATGCCGCCCATGTTGTAGTGGACGGTCGGCACGACCGGCAGCGGCTGGCGCGTCAGGTCGACACCGGCGAAGATCTTGCCGCTTTCCGTAATGCCCGGCAGGCGTTCGGCCAGCACCTTGGGATCGATGTGATCGAGATGCAGGAAGATGTGGTCGTTCTCTGCGCCCACACCGCGGCCTTCGCGGATTTCCAGCGCCATCGAACGCGACACGACGTCACGCGATGCAAGGTCCTTCGCCGACGGAGCATAGCGCTCCATGAAACGCTCGCCCTCGGAATTGGTTAGGTACCCGCCCTCGCCGCGCGCACCTTCGGTGATCAGCACGCCCGCGCCGTAGATGCCGGTCGGGTGGAACTGCACGAATTCCATGTCCTGCAGCGGCAGCCCTGCGCGCAGCACCATGCCGCCACCGTCGCCGGTGCAGGTATGGGCGCTGGTCGCGGTGTAATAGCACCGGCCATAGCCGCCGGTCGCCAGCACGACCGCGTGGGCGCGGAAGCGGTGGATCGAGCCGTCGTCCATGCACATGGCGATCACGCCCTTGCACTCGCCATTGACCATGATGAGGTCGATGGCGAAGTACTCTATGTAAAAGTCCGCGTCGTACTTCAGCGACTGCTGATACAATGCGTGCAGCATGGCGTGGCCGGTACGGTCGGCGGCGGCGCAGGTGCGCTGCACCGGCGGGCCTTCGCCCATGTTCTGCATGTGGCCGCCGAACGGGCGCTGATAGATCGTGCCTTCGGGGTTACGCGAAAACGGAACGCCCGCATGCTCCAGCTCGATCACTGCCTGCGGCGCTTCGCGGACCATGTATTCGATCGCGTCCTGGTCGCCCAGCCAGTCCGACCCCTTGACGGTGTCGTACATGTGCCACGTCCAGTGATCGGGCGTGTTGTTGCCAAGGCTGGCCGCGATGCCGCCCTGTGCCGCAACGGTGTGCGAACGGGTGGGAAAGACCTTGGTGATGCAGGCCGTCTTCAGACCGGCCTCTGCGCTGCCCATCGTGGCGCGCAGGCCCGAACCGCCCGCGCCGACCACCACGGTGTCGTAGGTGTGGTCGATGATCTTGTAGGCGGGCTGTGTGTTGGCTTCAGCCATGGGGTCAGGCTCCCAGCGCGATGCGGATTACGGAAACGACGCCGAAGACACCGGCGGCGAAGAAGATGAGGTTCAGCAGCACGATCGCGGCAAAGCGGTTGGCACCGTGGACATAGTCCTCGATCATCACCTGCATGCCCAGACGCGCGTGCCAGAAGGTAGAGACGATCAGCAGCACCATCGCGGTCGCGGCGATCGGGCCCGACAGCCATGCGTGAACGGTGCTGAACGAATAGTCCGGCAGCGTGGCAAGGCTGAACACGAACCACAGGACCAGCACGAGGTTGCCGATCGCGGTAAAGCGTTGAACCAGCCAGTGATGCGCGCCGTGCTTGGCAGAGCCGAGGCCGCGAACCTGACCGATGTGCGTTCCGTTACCCATCGTGAATGCTCCCCTCAGACCAGCAGGATCACGGCCCAGAAGGCCGCGGTCAGCGTAATGCCGATCAGGATGGTGATGATCGACCACGCATTGTTGCGATCCACTTCGAACCCGGCGCCCACGTCGAGCACGAGGTGGCGGATGCCGCTGGCCATGTGATTGAAGAACGCCCAGCTGATGCCGATCAGGACGATCATGCCGTACCAGCTATCGGCGTGTTCGAGGAACGCGGCGTAGCTTTCCGGCCCGCCCGCGATGGCACCGACGAACCAGAGCAGGACGAGCAAGCCTGCGACCGCAAGGCCGTTGCCCGAAACGCGGTGAAGGATCGACACCGCCATCGCCGGGCCCCATTTCCAGATGGAAAGGTGCGGAGAGAGCGGTCTTGCCTGCGGCCTGTTCGATGCCTGCGCCATTATATGGTCCCCGTATGCCTTATGCCGCATGGCGCGGATGGCCCGCGCACGAACGGCGTGTTGCGGGCGCGAATGGCAGGGGAATTCCGCAAGGGCAAGAGGGCAATTCGATTCGTTTGGGCGCAACTTGTGCCGGACAGGTCGCGCCTGCGCTTGATAGCGCGTGGCGCGCGGCCTAATCGGGGCGGCCTATGACCACCCATCCCAAGGCCCCGGCGACCACCGCCCTCATCACCGGCAGCACGCGCGGCATCGGCGCGGCCATCGCCGCCCAGCTGGACGCGCGCGGCGTGCGCGTGATCCGGCAGGGTACCAAGGCGGCGGACGGCGTTCTGGGCGCGGACCTTTCCGATCCGGCCGCCCCGGCACGGCTTTGGGCAGAAGCGCTGGAGATGGCCCGGGAACGGGGTGGGGGCCGGATCGACGTGCTGATCAACAACGCGGGCGTGTTCGAGGCGAACCCCATCGACGGCGACGATGCCGACTGGCTTGCGGGCTGGGACCGGTGCCAGCAGATCAACCTGACCGCCGCGGCGCAACTGTCGCGGCTCGCCGTGCGGCAATTCCAGTCGGAAGGGAAAGGCGGGCGCATCGTGCAGGTCGCCAGCCGCGCCGCCTATCGCGGCGATTCGCCCGATCACTGGCACTATGCCGCGGCGAAAGGCGGCATGGTGGCGATGGCGAAAACCATCGCGCGGCATTATGCGCGCGATGGCATCTATTGCTTCACGATCTGCCCCGGTTTCGTCGATACCGCGATGGCGGGCGACTACCTGGAGACGCGCGGCGGCCCCGCCTTGCTGGCCGACATTCCGCTGGGCCGCGTGGCCGAACCCGAAGAAATCGGCTGCATCGCCGCGTTCTGCGCGCTGGACGCACCCGCCAGCATGACTGGCGCGGTGATCGACGCCAATGGAGCCAGCTTTGTCCGTTAAAGTCCTTTTCCTCACCGCCCTCGCCTTTGCATCGACCGGCTGCGCCACCGCCGCCGCGCCCGAACCGCCTGCCGCGCCCGCGTGGTCGGAATGGACCGCGCAGTGCACGGACTGGGACGAGTGGGACAAGCCCGCCCCGCCCTGGCGCATCCACGGCGATACTTATTACGTCGGCACCTGCGGCATCGCGGCGATCGTGATCGCGGGCGATGATGGCCACGTGCTGATCGACACGGGAACAGAGGCCGGGGCCGACGTCGTGCTCGCCAATATAAGACGGCTGGGCTTTGAGCCGGCGGACATTCGCGTGATCCTTGCCAGCCACGAGCACCCCGACCACATCGGCGGCCTTGCGAAAATGCAGCTGGCGACCGGAGCAAGGATCGAAGCGGGACAGATCCTGTCGCAAGCGATCGAGACCGGCCTGCCGCAACCGGGCGATCCGCAGACCGGCCTGTTCGAACCGATGGCCCCAGCCACCGTCTCGCGCGTCGTCGAACCGCGCGGCGTGGTTAGCGTCGGCGACATCCGCGTGACCTATATCCCGAGCCCCGGCCATACCCCCGGCGCGGCATCGTGGACATGGCAATCGTGCGAAGGCGCGGAGTGCGTTTCGGTGGTCTATGCCGATAGCCTGTCGCCGGTCAGCAGCGACGAATACCGCTTTTCGGGCCATCCCGACTATGTCGCCGCCTATCGTGCATCGCTGGCCGATGTGGCGGCGCTCGATTGCGACCTGTTGCTCACGCCGCATCCGTCGGCCAGCCAGATGCCGAAGCGGATGGGCGAAGGCTCGTTCATCGACGGCGATGCGTGCAAGGCCTATGCTATGGGCATCGAAACGCGCCTGTCCGAAAGGCTGGCCAAGGAAGCCGCGCAATGAGCTGGAAAATCGTCGCCCACGGATCGAAAGAGGTCATCCAGTCCGCCCTCGTCGCGCATGAGGATGCGCTGGACTGGGATTATGAAGTCGTCCTGACCGGAAGCGAAATTGCCGAGGACAAGCCCGACGATTGGGTGCTGGAAGCCTATTACCCCCGCCGCCCGACGAAGGCCGACAAGACCGCGCTGGCCGCCCTGTTCGAAGGTTTGCCGCCCGCGATGCGCGCCGAAAAGCTGCCGGATGAGGACTGGGTCAGCCTGTCGCAAGCCAACGTTACCCCGATCCGCGCGGGGCGCTTCCACGTCCACACCCCCGACTTTCCCGCCTACGACAGCGCGGGCGTAACCGATTTCTGCATTCCCACCAGCCAAGCGTTCGGCACCGGCCAGCACGAAACGACGGCAGGCTGCCTGGCCATGCTGACGCAGATGAAGGCAGAGGGTGTCGCGGTGCGCAACTATGCCGACATCGGCACCGGGACGGGCCTGCTGGCCTTCGCGGCGCGCGACCTGTGGCCGACGGCGCATGGGCTGGCCAGCGACATCGACCCGGTCTGCACCGGCGTGGTCGAGGATAACTCCGCGGCCAACGGCGTACCGCTGGGCGATGGGCCGGGGCGATTGGTGATGACGGTCGCGGCGGGAACAGACAACCCGCTGATCGCCGCGCGTGCACCTTATGACCTGCTGATCGCCAATATTTTTGCCGGGCCGCTGGTCGACCTTGCGCCCGACTTTGCACGGGCGGTGCTGCCGGGCGGGCACCTCGTGCTGGCGGGCCTGTTGACGACGCAGGAACCTGCTGTCCGCGCCGCGCATTTCCGCGCCGGTTTCCGCCTTGCCCGCCGCATGACGAATGGCGACTGGTCGATCCTGTGGCTGCGGCGCCGAAACGCGCGCTAAGGGCGCTCCGTGCGGTCTTCGGCTGGCTGGCGCTGGCCGTCGGGCTGTATTTCTTTGCGGGCTGGGTTGGCTCTTCCATCCCGTCCAACCGGAATTTCGTGGAAGATCCGAACGGCGTAGAGATCATCGTCGCCACCAACGGCATTCATACCAGCATCGCGGTCCCCCTCACCAGCCCGGACATGGACTGGACCCGCGTCTTCCCTCCTTCCGACACCGCCGATCCCTCGCGGCCCTATACCCATGTCGCGATCAGCTGGGGTGAGCGGGCGGTGTTTCTCGAAACCGAGACTTGGGCCGACCTGTCGCCAATGACGGTAATGCGGGTCATCGGCGTGGGCGGCGACGCACTCTACCATGTTGAACAGTGGGTTCGCCCCGCTCCCTCGCCCGATTTCCGGCCCCTGCGGATCAGCCGCGCACAGTACCGGCGCCTGATCCGAGCCTTGCTCCGCGACTTGCCCGAACGCACGGCTGCGCGGGCGGTCTATCCGGGGTACGCGACGCACGACGTGTTCTACGACGCACGCGGCACCTATACGACCTACAACACCTGTAACGAGTGGACCGGCGAAACGCTGCGACTGGCTGGCATAAGGACCGGCGCGTGGACGCCCTTCGCGGGCAGCGTGATGAAATGGGTGCCGCCTATAGAGCCAGCCGAACGAGGTGTTGGTACTCGCTGAAATCGCCGTCCTGCCTAAACCCTGCTTTCAGGTACATCGCCAAAGGACCGTGATAATTGCCCGCGGGCGTATCGGCGGATTTCGACGGCTTCGCCTCAGCCCATTTCAGCCCGGAATCGCGAAACGCGGCCAGTGCCCTGTCCATCAACGCCCGTGCCACGCCCTTGCCCCGAGCGGATGGCGCGACGAGGAAGCAGGCGATCATCCCCGTCTCATCCGCCGCCTTTCCCGGAACGTCCGCGCCGCGAAACGCGCAATAGGCATCCTTGCGCGCGGCGTTCAGCCAGCCGACCGCGCCGCCATCGTCCAGCGCCAGCCAGCCCTGCATCGTCTGCGCCGCGATCATGTCGCAAGCCGCCGCGCGATTGTCCGCGCCAGACTGCCGGTCCCATCCGCCGCCATCGTGGTCATAGTGATAGAACCGGCAATAACAGTCCGCCCAGCCGGGGTTGTCGGCAAACCCTTCGCCATCGAACAGATCCAGAAACAACCCACGCCGTTCGGGCGTCAGCGGCACGATTTCGATGGGCATTGGCAAGTCTCCTCCGCGCCGTGTTTAACCGATTGCGCGAAGCTGCAAAGAGGTTCATTTTCCGCCACAGGGTCGCCCGAAGTCGGGGTGAAAATCATGCTCAAGCGATACGTGGTCGAACGCGCCATTCCGGGCGTGGGCAAGTTGACGCAGGCCGAACTGGCAGAGGCGTCGAAAACGTCGAACGGGGCGCTGGCCAAGACGCCGGGCGTGCAATGGGAACATTCCTACATCGCCGACGACCAGACCTTCTGCATTTACCTTGCCGAGAACGAGGACCGGATCCACGAACACGCCGCGCTGTCGGGCTTTCCGGCAACGAAGATCACCCTGATCGGCGGTATGATCGACCCGACCAGCGAGGGCATGTCCTGAACCGTTCAGCACCCCGCAAGCGCGCAGGGTGCAAAAGGCGAGCTTCCGCACTGCGAAAGGATCGTCGCATGCCTGCCTGTAAAACGATTACCGCCGCCGTTGCCCTGTGCGCCATCGCCGCTGCTCAGCCGCTGGCCGCGCGCGACCGTGATGACCGGTCCGGGGACCGCGACGCCGCCGTCGAACATGCCCAGCGCGAAGGTTGCGTCCTGCGGCAGGTCATCGCGCCCAGCTTCAACAACAACGCCGCCTCGATGGAGCAGATGCGCATCGCATCGGTCCACGTGCGCAAGGCGGCCAATCGCCACGGCGACCGCATGGCACCGATCTGCGGCAGCCAGCACGATCCGCGCGCGCTGGACGGCGAAATGACGATGGGCGCCCCCGAACCGGTGCCCGCCGACGATGCGGACGCCCCGCCCCCTGAAGCGGCGGAGCGCGCCGAGGGCTAGTCCGCGCGCATCCGCACCAGGACCTGCAAACCGGCACCCACATCGGGGCTGCCATCGGAAAGCCCTGTATAGCCATAGCCTTGCAGCAAGAGGCCGGGGCTGACCTTGTAGGTCGCCGATCCGGTAACTTCGCTTCGATTGGGCGAGGTATCCAGTGCGCCTTCGCGCCATTCGTAACCCAGGCCGAGCGTCAATTGCTCGCCCGCCTTGCCATAGATGCCGCCACCGGCCTGCCAAACGTCGTTCAGCGGATAGAGATCGTTCGACCCGTTGAACCGCCGCCCACCATTCACCGCGACGCTGACGCCGCCAAAGCTGTGCAGCAGTTCGCCCATCAGCGTGTAGTCGGTCGTGCCGGTGCCGAGGAATTTGGATTTCGACGCGGTCGGCAGCTTGACCTTGCCGATCAGGTCGAACCACGTGCGGTCGCCCACGGGCAGGGTATAGCCCGCCGCAAGGTTCACGTCGCCCACGCCGCTGCGCACGTTGGTGTCGACGATGTCTTCGCCGCTACCACCACCGCCATTGCCATTTCCGTTACCGGGGCTGACCCCGCCCTCACCCGGGATGACGCCATCGGGGCCATCGACGCGGACATAGGGGACGGACGCGCGGAACCAGACGTTATCGCCCTGAAACTTCACGCCGACCGGGATCGCCAGCATGGTCGTATCCTCGACATCGCCATAGTCGCCGCTGGAGTAATCCGCGCCAAGGCTGAACTGCCAGTATTCGTCGGCGCTGGCGGGTGCCGCGGCCATCGTAATCGCAATCGCCGCCGTGGCGATGCCTGTCTTCGCGATCCTGTTCATCGGACCTTCCTGTCCTCCCTGTTGGACGTAATTGGCCTGTTGTGCCTGAAAGGGCGAGCGCGACGATCCCGCCGAACGGAACCGCCGCGCTGCACCCCTCATGGATTTATGCGCCGATTACGGGCGGCCCGCGCCTTCCGGCTTTTCGGGCTTTTCCGGCTTTTCCGGTTTCTCGGGGCGCTCGGGCTTCTCCGGCTTTTCGGCCCGCTCCGGCTTTTCCGGACGCTCTGCGCGGAAATGCTCGACCGTGGTCGTGGTGTTGCCGTCCAGATCGGTGGTCTTGGTCACGGTGTTGACGTTGCCGCTAGGCGTCGTGACCGTCTGGGTCGATGCAGTACCGATCGTTTCCATGATCGGTGCGCCTTCGGTTTCTCCTTCGGCGGGTTCTTCGAACAGCGGTTCGCCGGTCTCGGGATCGGTCGCCTGCTGCGTGATGTCGCTCGTTTCGCGCAGCACGGTCGCGCCGTTGCCGCCCGCGGTCGGCTCCATCGGCTGGCCGCCCTCTACGGTTTCGACTTCCTCGACCTCGGGCGTGTCGCCCATGTCGGTGTCATCCTGCGCATAGGCCGTGGCGGCCGACACGGCGAGGATCGCGGATGCACCCGCGAGCAGTAATTTCTTCATGAAAATGTTCTCCCGGCACGCATCCCGTGCGCGCACATTCGATATCCCTGTTTGGTCGCGCAAATCTGCGCCTGGCGCATTAACCGAATATTAAAGCCGGGCCTTAACGCGGCGTTCACCAAGGTCTAATGCCGATGAGCCGTGTTATAAATATGACAGTGCGCGTCAGGAAGATGTCAGCCGGCAGCGGCCACGATCTCGGCCCATGCCGCTTCGTCGATCACCTCTATCCCCAGTTCGGCCGCCTTCTTGATCTTCGATCCCGCACCCGGCCCGGCTACGACAAGGTCGGTCTTGGCGCTGACCGACCCGGCGGCCTTCGCGCCCAGCCGTTCGGCCTGCGCTTTCGCCTCGTCGCGGCTCATCGTTTCCAGCTTGCCGGTAAAGACCACGGTCTTGCCCGCAACCGCGCTGTCCCTTGTCTCGACGATGTAATCGGGTGGTGAGACTTCGGACAGCAAGTCGTCCCAGACCTGCTTGTTGTGATCCTCGTGAAAGAAGTCGCCCAGCGCCTCGACCACGACCGGCCCTACCCCGTCGATGGAGGTCAGTTCTGCGACGGCATCGCTCGCCACCTCGCCCGTACCGTTGCGCGCCCGTTCGGCCAGATCGCGCAGCGCGGGCAGCGTGATCAAGTGTTTCAGCAAATCGCGCGCCGTCACCGCGCCGACATGCCGGATGCCCAGACCGAACAGCAACCGCGCCGCATCGGGTTCGCGCTTGGCCTCGATCGCGGCCAGCAGGTTGTCGACCGACTTCTCCTTCCAGCCCTCGCGCTTCAGGATATCGTCTCGCCGCGCCTTCAGGCGGAAGATGTCGGCCGGGCTTTCCAACCAGCCTTGGCCGAAGAACTCGTCGATGGTCTTCTCGCCCAGCCCCTCGATATCCAGCGCCCCGCGGCTGACGAAGTGCTTCAACCGCTCGGTCCGCTGCGCCGGGCAGATCAGCCCGCCGGTGCAACGCACGTCGACCTCACCCTCCTCGGCGACGGCCTCGCTCTCGCAGATCGGGCAATGGTCGGGGAAAGGATAGGGATCGCGATCCTCGTCTCGCGTCAGGTTCTCGACCACCTGCGGAATCACGTCGCCCGCGCGCTGGATCACCACCCGGTCGCCCACGCGCACGCCCAGCCGCTCGATCTCGTCGCGGTTGTGCAGCGTGACGTTCGACACGACCACGCCGCCGACGGTAACGGGCTTCAACCGCCCCACGGGGGTCAGCTTGCCGGTGCGCCCGACCTGTATGTCGATGCCTTCCAGCGTCGTCTCGGCCTGCTCTGCCGGAAACTTGTGCGCCATCGCCCAGCGCGGCGCCTTGGCGACAAAGCCCAACCGGTGTTGCCAGTCCAGCCGGTCCACCTTGTAGACCACGCCGTCGATGTCATAGCGCATATCCGCGCGCAGCGAGGCGATCTGGCGATAATGCGCCAGCATTTCCTCCAGGGTGCGGCAGCGGATCAGCGCGGCGGAAATCGGCACGCCCCAGTCCAGAATGGCCTGCATCACCCCGAACTGGCTGGTTGCCGGAACCGCGCTCGCCGCGCCCCAGCCGTGGGCATAGAACTTCAGCGGGCGTTTCGCGGTGACGCTGGCGTCCTTCTGGCGCAGCGATCCGGCAGCGGCGTTGCGCGGGTTGGCGAAAATCTTGCCCCCCGCCTCTTCCTGTGCGGCGTTCAGCGCGAGGAAGTCGGCCTTGGCCATATAAACCTCGCCCCGGATCTCAAACACTTCGGGCACAGGCCCGCTGGCGCCGTTCTGGTCCAATTCCTGCGGAATGTCGTCGATAAAGGCGACGTTAGCGGTCACATCTTCGCCCACCTGCCCGTCTCCGCGCGTCGCGGCGCGGACCAGCTTGCCGTGTTCGTAGCGGAGAGAGCAGGACAACCCGTCGATCTTGTCCTCGGCGGTGAACATCATCGGCTCGTCGGCGGAAAGGGACAGGAACCGGCGCACGCGGGCGACGAAATCGGCAACTTCCTCATCGCTGAACGCGTTGTCGAGGCTCATCATCCGAACCTCATGCGTCACCTTCGACAAAGGCGAGGACGCCACCTCGTGCCCCACGGCCTTGGACGGGCTGTCGTCGCGCACCAGATGCGGGAACGCCGCCTCGATCGCCGCGTTGCGCCGCACCAGCGCGTCGTAGTCGGCGTCCGAAACCTCAGGCGCGTCATCGGCATGGTACAGCCGGTTATGCCGGGCAATCTGCCGCGCCAGCCGCATCAGTTCGTTGGCGGCATCCGCCTCTGTCATCTTTGCAGGATCGGTCACGGCGTTTTTCATGTCGCGCTTTCTCGTGCTACTCAAGAGGCGGGGCGCGTTTTACCGGGGGGACTGCACGTGAAAACCGATCGGATTTTAAAAGCGGTGGTATCCGCAAGCGTAGGGCTGATGGCCCTCCTCTATGTCGCGCACAACATCGCCAATCTCGGCGCGGCGCATGATTTCTTCGTCTATACGACCAGCCACGCTGACCAAGAAGCCTATCCAGTCACCCTCTTGCCGGTGCCGCCGTCGTTCCTGATCGTCATCGGCATGATCGTGGTTTTCACGCTGGAAGCCGCGGCGGGCCTGCTTGGCCTTTATGGCGGGTGGGCCATCTTCGCGGCCCGCGATGCCGATCCGGCGACGTTTCTTGCAGCCAAGAAATGGGCCAAGATCGGCATGGGCTGCGCGGTGCTGAACTGGTGGGGCCTGTTTCAGGGCGTCGCCATCGCAGGGTATCAGCTATGGCAGATGCCGCTGGGCCAGGGGCCGTTCGACGGATCGTGGGTCTATGGCGGCATGGCGATGATGGCGCTGATCTACCTGTCGATGCCGGAAGAGCGCGTGGCGGGGTGATCCAACTATCGCAACCCGCCCGAAAAAGGCGTACAATCGGTCCGTTCGCGACTCCGCACGTCGCTGCGGAGGGCCGCGAGAGTGGAGCGAAGGAGGGCAAGATGCATCTGCCCCATGCGCCGGACTATAACCTGCGTTGGATCACGATCATCGGCGGGATGGCCATCCTGCTGGTGGCTTTCGTGGTGACGGGCCTTTTCGGCTCGGTTTAGCCCGGCAAAACCGATGCGCGGACGGGGTGCCAAACGCCCCCGCCCGCGCATTGTCACTCCGCCGCCGCCTCTGCCGCCGCCAGGATGCGCAGCACGTTTCCGCCGGTCATCTTGCCGATCTGGTCGGGCGTAAATCCGGCATCCAGCAATCGCGCGGTGATCTTGGGCAGATCGGACACATCGTCCAGCCCCGCGATCCCGCCGCCGCCATCGAAATCCGCGCCAAAGCAGACGTGGTCGACCCCGGCCACGTCGATCAGGTGCAGCAATGCGGTCATGTATTCGTCGAACGTCGTCGCCCAAAGCGGATCGACCGCGTCCAGCGCATGCCACTGCGCGATGAATTCGGCCTGCTCTGCCGGGGTCATCACGCTGATGGAATCGTATCGGTCGAACAGTTCGGCCCGGCGTTTGCCCATTGACACGTCGCTAAGATAGATCGTCGACATGCAGACCGCCCCGCCCGCCTTGGCGATGCGGCGCACGCGGTCGTCGCCAATATTGCGCGGCAGGTCATGCGCCCAACGCGGCGAACTGTGCGACAGGATGATCGGCGCCTTCGACAGAGAAAGCATATCGTCCAGCGTCGCGTCGGAAGAATGGCTGGCGTCGATCACGATGCCCAGCCGGTTCATTTCCGCCACCCATTCGCGGCCCAGCGGGCTGAGCCCGTTCCACACCGGCGCATCCTCTGCCGAATCGGCGAACTGGTTGACCTTGGAATGGACCGGCCCGGCCATCCGCACGCCGCGGTCGTAAAATTCGCGCAACAGGCCGATGTCGGTGCCCAGCGGATAGCTGTTCTCCATGCTTTTCAGCGCGATCAGCTTGCCCGCATCGTTAAGCGCCCGGACCTCTTTCGCCGTCGTCGCCTGCCCGATCATCGCCGAATGCAGCGCCATTTCGCGGTCGATGGTGTCGGACCGCTTGCGCGCGAAATCCAGCGCATCGGCATAGCCCTTTTCGGTCAAAGGGCCTTGCGCGGTAAAGATCACGAAGAACCCGCCGTCGAGCGCACCCTCGGCCATGCGCCCAAGATCGACCTGAGCAATTTCGGTCGCGGGATCGTGGCTATCGGCAAAGCTCCAGCCCGGACGGCCGAAATTGATCGGCGTGTCGAGATGCGTGTCGAGCGTCAGCAGGTCGCGGTGCACGGCTTCGGCATCGGGCGCGTCAGGCGCGGATTCCTCTACCGTGGCGCACCCGGCGATCAATGCAAGCGGGGCGGCGATGGCCAGTGGCGATGGTCGGAATGCGCGCAGGGCCGTCGAAAATTGCACTTTTCGTACTCCGTTTCGAAATGGGCGTCAGACGCCTTCGAGCAGCCGTTCGGCCTGCGCCCGCGCCTCTGGCGTGATTTCCGCGCCGGATAGCATCCGGGCGATTTCTTCTTGCCGCCCGCCCGCGTCGAGCAATCCGACCGAGGTGCGCGTGACCGTACCCTCGCTGGACTTGGCGATCATGTAGTGCACATTGCCCCGCGCCGCGACTTGCGGACTGTGCGTAACGGCCAGCAGTTGCCCACCCTCTCCATTGGCACTTGCCAGCCGCGCCAGCCGTTCGCCGATGGCGCTGGCCACCGCGCCGCCGACGCCGCGGTCGATCTCGTCGAAGATGATCACCGCCGCCCCGCCTTCTTCGGCCAGCGCGACCTTCAGCGCGAGGATGAAACGCGAGAGTTCGCCGCCCGACGCGATCTTGGCGAGCGGCGCGAACGGCGCGCCGGGGTTGGTCGAGATCAGGAACTCCACCGCGTCCATCCCGTGCGGGCCCCAGCGATCTTCCTCGGTGCGAGTGATCAGCGTCTTGAAGCGCGCGGCATCCAGCTTCAGCGGCGCCAGTTCCGCCGCAACCGCCTTGTCCAGCCGCTTCGCAGCCTCGACCCGCTGCGCAGACAGCGTTTCGGCTAGCGCGCGGTAGTGCGAACCCTTTTCGAATGCGTTGGCTTGTAGGGCCTTGATCCGCGCCTCGCCGCCTTCGATGGCTGACAATCCATCACGCAGCGCCGCCATCTTCGCGGGCAGGTCATCGACCTGACAGCCATGCTTGCGCGCTTCTGCCCGCAAATCGAACAGCCGCGTTTCCACCGCGTCCAGCCGCGCGGGCTCGAAACTCAGCGCATCCAGCGCGCGCTCAACCGCGGCCTCGGCCTCGCTGCCCTCGATCAGGCAGCGGTCCAGCGCGCCCAGAGCATCGGCCAGCGCCTCATGCTCGGGCGCGATCCGGTCCAGTCGGCGGGCTGCGGCACGCAATTGCGCCAGCGCGCTGTCCGAACCGGCAAACAGGTGTTGCAGGTTCGACAAGTCGCCGGACAGCCGCTCGCCCTTCTGCATATCGGCGCGTTCGCCCGCCAGAGCCTCTTCCTCACCCTCTTGCGGGGCCAGCCGCTCCAGTTCCGCCAGATGCGCGGCCATCAGTTCCTGCTCGGCCGCCGCGCTTTCCGCATTCGCCCGCGCCTCGGCCAGAGCCGTCTCCGCTGCCTGCCAGCGCCGCCACGCCCCGGCCACGCCCGCCTCGTCCGCTCCGGAATAGCGGGTCAGCAAGGCCCGATGGCCGCGTGCATTCACCAGGCCGCGATCGTCATGCTGGCCGTGTAGCTCGACAAGGAAAGGCGCAATCGCGCGCAAGGTCGCCACACCGACGGGCTGGCCATTGACGAAAGCCTTGGACCCGCCGTCCGCCTTGACCTGCCGCCCCAGAACCAGCGCCTCACCCGGCTCGATCTCTACGCCTGCGTCGTCCAGCGCCTCTGCCATGCCATCGGGCAGCGCGTCGAACTCGAACGTCGCGGTCACGCTCGCGCGATCCTCACCGCTGCGCACCAGCCCGGAATCGGCGCGATTGCCCAGCACGAGGCCCAGCGCATCGAGCAGGATCGACTTGCCCGCCCCGGTCTCACCCGTCAGCACGCCCAGCCCGCGCGAGAAGGCAAGGTCCAGCGCCTCGATCAGCACGATGTTCCGGATGGCCAGAGTGGTTAGCATGGCGTGGTCAGCATGTTCGCTCTATGTCCTAACCTTCGCCGCGATGCCAGTCAGCCCCATGGCGAAATTCCATGCACAACTTGCGCACATGGTGTTCACCGGGCACGCACAGCCTGTCCTGCGTTTATCCACAATGTTGCGCACACGTCTGTCACGCGCCGGTAATACCGACGCCGAACCGCAACACGGGCCTGCGATACCCCCCGCATGAAGAGCGCAAATGGGGGCATTTGAGATGAAGATCGATCCCGTGCAGACCGTGTTCACCCACCTTGGTTCAGACGCCGCGGGCTTCGCGGTACCGGGCCGCGTGCCCGATTGGCTCAGTTCCGACACCGACGGAGACGATTCACGGGGCCCGCGCGGTTTCGTGCCCAAGCGCAAGTACCGCACCGTCTTCATCTCCGACACCCACCTTGGTACGCGCGGCTGCAATGCCGAAATGCTGGTCGACTTCCTGCGCTCCGTCGAATGCGACACGCTCTACCTCGTCGGCGACATCGTCGATGGCTGGCGGCTGAAAAAGGGCTGGTACTGGCCCGACGCGCATAGCGAAGTCGTCCGCCGCATCCTGAAAATGGCGCACCGGGGCACGCGCGTCATCCTTGTCGCGGGCAATCATGACGAGATGCTGCGCAGCTATGCCGGGATGCACTTCGGCGGGATCGAGATCGCCTACGAAGCGATCCACGTCACCGCCGACGGCCGCCGCCTGCTGGTCACGCATGGCGACGCCTTCGACGGGGTGGTGCTCTATCACCGCTGGCTCGCCTTTCTGGGCGACAAGGCCTACGACCTGCTGCTGCGCGCCAACGTCTGGTTCAACGTCGCGCGCAAGCGGCTGCAATTGCCCTACTGGTCGCTCTCCGCCTATTTGAAGCACCGGGTAAAAAACGTCGTCCAGTTCGTCTGCGATTTCGAGGAAGCGGTGGCCCACGCCGCGCGCGAACGCGGGGTCGACGGGGTTGTCTGCGGCCACATCCACTGCGCCGAAATCCGCAAGATCGGCCAGATCGAATACATGAACGACGGCGACTGGGTCGAGAGCTGCACCGCGCTGGTCGAGGATGCGCAAGGATCGTTCACGATCCTCGACTGGGCCGAAGAAACCCGCGCCCGCGATGCCGCGCCCAGGTTCGAGGCCGCCAGCAAAAAGGCGAAGGAGCGTCAGCCCGCATGAACCTGCATTCCAGCCTGTTCGACCCGCCCTTCCCGCAACGCATCGCGCTGGCCACCGACGCGTGGAAGCCGCAAGTCAACGGCGTGGTCCGCACGCTGGAGGAAACCGTGTCGCGCCTTGCGTGGCGCGGGCACGAGGTTATGCCGATCACACCGGACCAGTTCGCCAGCCTGCCGATGCCGTTCTATCGAGAGATCCGGCTGGCCCTCGCCCCGAAACGCGCGATCGGGCGCAAGCTGGCGGCGTTCTCGCCCGAAATCGTGCATATCGCCACCGAAGGTCCGATCGGGTGGGCCACGCGCAACTGGTGCCTGAAGCACGGCGTGCCCTTCACCACCGCGTTTCACACGCGCTTTCCCGATTATGCCGCCGTCCGCACCGGCCTGTCGGCAGAGCGGTTCTGGCCGCTGATGCAGCGCTTCCACGCGCCAAGCCGTGCGGTGCTGGCGGCAACGCCCAGCCTGCGCCATGAACTGGTCGGTCGCGGGATCGGCCCCATCGTGCCGTGGTCGCGCGGGATCGATGCGGCGCTGTTCAACGCCGACGTGGTGCCCGATGCCCGCATCCGTGCGCTACGCGATGAAGGTCGGGGCCCGGTCCTGCTCTACGTCGGCCGCCTCGCGCCCGAAAAAGGCCTCGACGATTTCCTGCGCTGCGACCATCCGGGCAGCAAGGTCGTCGTTGGCGATGGCCCTGCTTTGGCCGCGCTTAAGGCGAAATATCCGCAAGCCTCGTTCACCGGGCGGCTGACCGGCAAGGCACTGGCCAGCGCATACGCCGCCGCCGACTGCTTCGTATTCCCCAGCCGCAGCGACACTTTCGGGTTGGTGATGGTAGAGGCGTTGGCCTGCGGCGTGCCGGTCGCCGGTTTCCCGGTGCAAGGCCCCATCGACATCGTCGGCCCGGTCGGGCGCGGTGGGATGAACGAGCAGCTGAACCCCATCGGCGCGGTGGACGAAGACCTGAACGCGGCCATCGCCCGTGCCCTTGCCTGCAACCGCGCCGATTGTGCGCGATACGGTGCGGAATTCAGCTGGGACGCGGCAACCGATCAGTTCGTTGCGGCATTGGCGGGCGCGCTGGAGGGTGAGCCGGTCGCGGCTTAAAAACCCGTCAGCCCCGTCACATCGGGCGAATATTTTACTTTAGAAAAACAAAGGCGCCACCCTTGCGGGCAGCGCCTCTATTCTTCCTGTTGTCAGGAAATTGCGATCAGCAGTTGCCTTCGACGCCGTCGACGCAATCGCCAACCGATTCAACGTCTTCGGCCGCGCCATGAACCGTGTTGCAGGCCGAAAGGGCGAACATCGAGCCGAAGGCCATCACTGCAAGAATCTTTTTCATCATCAATCTCCAATGCTGCGGCCGAGATTTCCGCGTGGATAGTGATGGTGACAATGCTTGAGTGAATTTGTGGTTCCGGGGCCGTTCATCCGTTCGCCAGAATGTGGCCGCAATTGGCGTCGGGCCAACCGCTCAACCCGGTCGCTTCGTCGCAAGATCAGCGCGGGGCGACCTTGCGCGCCGCCTTGGCCGCGCTGCCGTTGCCGGAATAGCCGTAGGTCCATGCCCACTGCCCGGAAAAGCTTTGCAGCGGCACGTAATCGGTGACGCTTTCGGCACTTTTCAGCGTGTCGACGCGGTTGTCCAGCACCCACAAGCGGCTCTGCCAGCGCACCGCGGCAACGGCGTGATCGATGCGGCGTTCGGTGTCGCGCACGACGACGAGGAACATGTCGTCGGGATCGATGCCCAGTTTGGCCAAGAGGGCCAGTTTCAGGATCGCGAAATCCTCGCAATCGCCCTGCCGCGCGGCCAAGGTATCGGTCGCCGGGGACCAGGCGTCGCCGCCCCGATCCTCGACATAGCGCAGCATCGCGTTGACCCGTTTGTTGACCAGTTCCAGCGGATTGGCCCCCGGTCGCGCCGCCCCAAAGGTCAGCCCGGCAACGCGCGGCGTGTTTTCGGGCAAGGCCATCAGCGCGCCATCGTGCCAACGCGCGGCCATCGCAGGGCCGACCGGCAGGGCGTGAAAGCCGAATATGTCGAGATCGCGTGGGCGAACCGGCGCAGGGGTGCACGGCGGCAGCGGTTCGGCGGTCTGCGGCTCTTCCGCGCCGGGGATCGCGAACACAAAGCCGGTTTCTGGCAGGACGTAAGTTTCCGCCTGCGGTGTCGCGACCGGTTCCTCGCCCTGGACCGCGCAAGTCACGCCCGGCACTTCGGGCAAGACCACGGCGGCCTGCGGACCCGACATTGCAAGATAAAGAGCCACCCGAACGATCATCGCCGCAGCCTATCAGCAAAGCGGCGCAGCGGCGGACTGGGTCGCAACCTGTCCACAGGCGCGCGGATCAGCCCGGTTTGCGGAAGCGCAGGACGAACTGGTCGGTATCGCCTTTTACCGAGGGGTCGTGCACCGAAATGTCGCGCGGATCGTTGGGGTTGGCCAATACCGCGCTGGCCCCGTCATAGAGGAAGCCTGCGCCGACCACGTCGCGGCGGACCTGCTCGGCCTCTATCCGGTGGGTGGTGTTGGTGCTGCTCGCGCCGCTACCTTCTGGCGCGGCGTGGTCGACGACGACGTAGACGCCGCCGGGCTTCAGCAGGTCGAGCACCATGCCATTGTACGCCTTGGCATCAAAGCCCTCAGCATTGTGAAAGTCGTGATAATTGCGCGACGTCCAGACAAGGTCGAACCGTTCGGCCATGCCATCGGGCACCGGCCCGGCCAGCGGGAAGTGAACCGCGCCGACGGTGCCATCCTCGAACGATCCGGCCAGCTTTTGCGCGCTATCGAACGGCTTCCACGGCTTGTCGAGAAATTCGTCGTTGGCATAGAGGACCAGCTCACCCTCCGCCCCGATGGCCTGTTCGAACAGGCGGGTGAAGTATCCGCCGCCGGGCAGCATCTCGAACACCGCCATGCCGGGGCGCACGTCCGCAAAGGCCAGCATGTCGGCGGGTTTGCGCAAAGGATCCGCCGCACGGTCCTGATCGGTGCGGATCGGGCTGGCGATCACGCTGGCGTAATCGGCGGCGACCGGGGACGGGACGGTCGTGATCGCATCGGTCGGCGCGTCCTGCGGCGGCTCGACCGTGCAACCGGCCAGCAGCATTGTCGCTGATGCCAGCAGGCTTGCGATGGATGTTCTCATGGTCCCTTCCCCTTCATTGTGGCGGACCCGAGCCGCTTCAGCTCATCGAACCGGGGGCCTTGCGCTCCATCAGGTCATAGGCCTTTTCGTACCACTCGCTGCCCGGATAGTTCGCGCCCAGCACGGCCGCGCTCTTCTTCGCTTCCTCGGGAATACCCATCGCGAGATAGGTCTCGGTCAGGCGATACAGCGCCTCTGCCGTGTGGCTGGTGGTCTGGTATTCGTCCACCACCTTGCGGAACCGCAGCGTGGCTGCCAGCCACTTGCCGGTCTTCTCGTAAAAGCGACCGACGGTCATTTCCTTGCCCGCAAGGTGATCGTTGACAAGGTCCAGCTTCAGCTGAGCATCGGCGGCATAGTCGGTTTCGGGATAGCGGCGCACAACGTCGGTCAGCGCGGTCTTGGCAAGGCGCGTCGTCGCCTGATCGCGTTCCACGTCGCTGATCTGTTCGTAGTACGAAAGTGCGATCAGATAGCTGGCATAGGGCGCATCCTTGTTGCCGGGGTGGATCGACAGGAAGCGCTGCGCCGCGCTGACCGCCTGTCCGTAATCCTTGGCGACGTAGTATGAAAACGCGCTCATCAACTGGGCGCGGCGGGCCCACGGCGAATAGGGGTGCTGACGCTCCACCTCGTCAAACAGGGCGGCGGCGAGTTTCACCTGACCGCGATCGAGCCAGTCTTTCGCCGCGAAGTACAGCGATTCCACGTCGCGCGCGACATAGGCGGTATCGTCGGGGCGGCCACTGCCGCCCGCGCACCCGCCCAGCACCGTCATGCTGCCCGCCGCCAGTGCCAGCGCGCCGATGCGCGCAGCCCGATAAAGGGCAGTTCCAGACGAAAGGCGAAGCGGCAGGGCCGAGCGGATTTGCGCAGTCATGCGCCGCCTATAGCCGCGCCTGCCGTGAACGCCAAGTGAAGCGTGCCGCCCTTTCCACGCGTCCGTCATCGGGCCTTGCCACAAACGAAACGGAGCGGCTCCGCGTGGAAGCCGCTCCGCCCTTCGGGTGAAGCGCCGGTGGGGTTAAGTCCCCCGCCGGAATTTCAATTCGCTTTACAGCGACATCGAACCTTCCAGCTCGGCCGTCTTGATGCGGGCCAGCGCCAGGTTCGATTTGCTCTTGTCGAGCACGAGGTAGATGAACACCGCCGGGCGCTGCGCCATCGGGCGGATGATGTGGTACTGCGACGAGAGTGTGATCAGGATGTCGTCGATCGCGTCCTTGGTCAGGCCCAGCGCCTTCATCGTCTTCAGCTTGGCGCGAACCACTTCGGTGTTGCCGGCGCCGGCGACGTCAAGGTCAAGCCCGCCGCCTTCCTTGCCAAGGACCATGCCCGAATCGGAATCGACGACCGCAGCGGCCTTTGCGCCGTCAATGGTCAGGAGTTCGCTGAGGGTATCTTGAATGCTAGCCATTTTCTCTCGTTCCTTGTTTTAAAGCGGTTGATACGATCCAACGGTCCCTGTCCCGCCCAACATCAGGGGCCGAAAAGTTTGCTGCGACTTATGCGGCGCGATCCCGTTCAAGGGCGCGCATGTTCGATACGGCCAGCCGCGCAACCGACAGCGCCTTGCCGACGGTTTCGGCAGAGTCGAAGTGGGCGGCCAAGACCATCATGTGTTCGGGGACGCGCAGCTGGATGACGTAACCCGTCTCTGCCGCGATGATGATGTATTCGCTGCCCCCGATGCGCAGGTCGCGGGCCACGGCATCGCCAAGGGCCTGCATCGAACTGGCCATGCTGGCCATGCGGCGGTTCTGGTTGTCCTCGCCCGAAAGGCTGGCAACTTCGAACCCGTCGTCGGTCAGGATCGTGGCATAGCGAAGCGAACGGCACAGGTCGGCAAAGCCGTGCAGGACTTCGGTCGCGTGGGCGATGACCTGCGGGTCCTTGTGCGCGTGAACGGGCTGAGTGGGGGTGTGGGCGTTCATGCCGCGCGCTCCTGGCTGGCGGCGATCATCGCCGTCATTTCAATGTTTGCGATCAGGCTCATCAGGCAGGTGCGCATCTGTTCTTCGTTGCGCGCATCGGCCGTGAATACGGGGATCATGCGGCCGGGCATCACTTCGCGAATGCGTTCGGCATATTGATCGATGAAGGGGGTGGGTGCGACGTCGGTGCGCGTCACGCAGACGACCACGCCGCCTTTTTCGTGTAACTCTCCGAACTCTTCGAGGAAGTCGGAAAGCTCCTGTATCGGGTCCGCCGCATCGTTGTTGACCAGCAGGACAAGGCCAACCGCGCGTTCCTTCAGGATGGTCCACATGAAGTTGAAGCGGCGCTGGCCGGGCACGCCGTAGAGGCGCACCTTGTCCTCGTCGCCGATGGTGATCTCGCCATAGTCCATGGCCACGGTCGTCGTGTCCTTGTCGGCGGTTTCGCGGTCAGTGTTCGCCGCTTCGGTGCGGATCACTTCGCACTCGCTCAGGCTCTCGATCGCGGTGGTTTTGCCCGCGCCCATCGGCCCTGCGAAAAGAATGACGTGTTCGGCCATCGGATTTACAGCCCCAGTTTCATGCGAAGTTTGGAAAGCAGCCCGGCGGGCGCCTCTGCCGCTTCGGTCGAAGCGGTCGCGAAGAAGACGGGTTCGGGCACTTTCTCGGTCTGGATTTCAAGCAGCCCCATCAGCGAATAGGCGTTCAGCGTGCGGGTCGCCTGATCGGGCGAGATCCCGGCCGCGCCGCTGAGTTCGCGGGCGTTGAGGAAGCAGTTCCCGATGGCCGCCGCGGTGCGCATGTCGGCCACAGCGTGGTTCAGTTCGGTGAAATTGGGCCAGCGGCGCAGGCGATAGCGGTCGCCCGGCTTGATCCACGGCGCGGGTTGCCCCGCAAAGGCGCGGCTGCCGATATGCCAGAACAGGCGATCCAGCGATTCCCCCGGCAGGTTCACGATGGGCGGGCGATAGGCCTCTACCAAGGCGGACCGGATCGCGACGCGATGCGGGTTGGCAACGATCTGTTCCAGCGGAACCCGCGCGTTGAAGGCGCGGAAGCGGAAATCGATGCGGATCATGTCGAGGTTGTCGACGCGGATTTCGGCCACGGCGGGCGCGGAATGCTGAACGATGGAATAGAGCGCGATGGCGATCTGGTCCCACACGTCGTCCTGCGCACCGTCGTCGGCGCTGTAGGATTGCGGGGCCGGTGCGCTTTGGGGCGCGGCATAGGGCGCGGGCTGCGCCTCCACTGGCTGCGGCACGTATTGCGGCGCGGGCTGGGCCGGCTGAAAATGGGCCTGCTGCGGCTGCGCCTGATAGTGCGGCTGCGCAGAGGCGTAAGCTTCGGGCTTCAGCGCTGCGGACCCCTGAACCATAGGCGGCGGCGCATCGCTGCCGAACGCGGGCGGTGTGCCGTGGCGGTCGTTCGCCGGAACCGTGCTCCAGTCCTCCATCTTCACCTGCAACCGCGCGGGACCGCCGGACCGAGACTGGTTGCGCAAAAGCTGCTGCGCCTGTTCAAGAGCGTTCATCAGGTCCGATGCGGAAAGAGGCAGATTCAGGATGATGTCGCCATTGGCCGGGGGCGGATTGCCCGGGCGGCGTACAAGGCGGATCAGGATCTGGTAGGGATCGGCAGAGAAATCGATGTCCGCGGGCACGATGAGCGCGTCGCAGCTGTCGGAATGCAGCACCAGCCAAGGGCAATCGGAAGCCTCGGCCTCGCTTTCGATGAATGTCGCGATCTTCGCGCACTCAATCGGCGATAAACCGACCAGCCCCAGACTGTGCCTTGCTTTGGAAGCAAATCCCATTGCCAAGCCATCTCCAACGATGGCGCACCCGTTTCGAAAGGAAAAGGTCAGCGCGCCATTGATGTCAGTCGATAGGCATGTGGAACTAAGCATCGGTGAAACGTCATGATTACCGCGCGTTTAACGATAGAGTTATTTGGCGTGATTTACCGGTTAACATAGTTACCCTATTTTTAATTTTTGCACCCGCAGCATGACCCAATCACAATAAGTCCGATCATTTCGTCAATCCCGCTATGTATTTTATGAAATTTTGTACAATCTCGAAAGCGCTATATTTCCAAAGGTTTGTGAAACGGGCTGGTTTCACTGCAAACCGGTCGATCATCGAATGATGTGACGGTTGTTAAGCAATGCCCGCATGCGCCCGTGTGCCAGTGCGGCATTGTCCGACTATCCTTACCGAATCGCCGGTATGAGACTTTTTGCCTATTCGCGCGTTACGTGCTTGATCGGTGGTCCTGCGGCGACATGCTGCGTGGATTCTTGGGTGACGGGACGGCGTGTGAACACTTCGGCAATTTCCGACGGGGCTATTTCCGGCAACGAACGGGGCGGCATTGCACGCCGCGCTTTGGACGAAGTGCTCAGGTGGCCGCGGTGGTTCCTTGCCCTGTTGGCCGCATTGATCCTGTTCATCGGCTGGGAAACCTATGCCGCCCCGCCATGGACGCTGGGCGGGCCACCCCCGCCGCAGGGGATCGACTTCCTTGCCACCGATGGCACCCTGATCGCCCATCGCGGACCGAAAACCGCCACCCCGGTCGATGCCGCCGCCCTGCCCGATCATGTGCGGCAAGCGTTTCTGGCTATCGAGGATCGGCGTTTCTACGACCATGGCGGTGTCGATTTTCGCGGATTGGCCCGCGCCACCATCGCCAACCTGAAGGCGGGCGGCGTGGTCGAAGGCGGGTCCACGATCACCCAGCAATACGTGAAGAACGCTTATCTGACGCAGGATCGGACCTTCGTGCGAAAGGGCAAGGAAATGCTCTTGGCCGACTGGATCGAGACGTGGATGAGCAAGGACGAGATCCTCTCTCGCTATCTTGAAAACTGCTATTTCGGCGAAGGGCAATACGGTCTGGTCGCCGCCGCCAATCACTATTTCAACGTCACGCCCGACGAATTGTCGCTGGGGCAGGCGGCAATGCTGGCGGGCATGGTAAAGGCACCGTCACGGCTTGCCCCGACGGTGGACTACGAGGCCGCCGCAGAACGCATGCGCGTGGTGCTGGGCGCGATGGTCTATGCCGGATTCATCGATCAGGCCGCCGCCGATGAAGAGTCCGACCCCAAGGTGACGCCCGGTGCGGAGGAAGAGGAGGGCCCGACCGGCACGTGGTTCGTCGACTGGCTGATGCAAGACATCGACGACGATTTCACCGGCACTGTGCAAACCACGCTGGAGGCCGACGCTCAGGCCCACGCCGAGCGCGTGGTGCGCAACGCCCGGCTGGGCGGCACCGAAGTGGCGCTCATCGCAATCCGCCCCGACGGTGCCATCGCCGCCATGGTCGGCGGCAAGAAGTGGACGCCAGAGGCCTTCAATCGCGCCGTTACCGCCCAGCGCCAGCCGGGATCGACCTTCAAGCTGTTCGACTATTTCGCCGCGATCCGCGAAGGCATGACGCCCAGCACCGCGATCGAGGACGGACCGATCGACCTTGACGGGTGGCAGCCGCGCAATGCCTATCCCGGCTATTACGGGCCGATCCCGCTGTCCCGCGCCTTCGCCATTTCCAGCAACACCGCCGCGATCCGGGTGGCGCAATTGGCCGGAACCGATCAGGTGATCGAGGGCGCGCGCGATCTGGGCGTGGAGAGCGATATTCCCGAAACGCCATCGATGGCGCTGGGCACGGCGACGTTGACTTTGAAGGAACTGGTGGGTGCCTATGCCGCCTTTGCCTCTGGCCGCTATCCGGTGCGCCCTTATGGCATCGCGGGCCAAGGCGAAGCACCGCGGCATCAGCTGGACACCCGGCGCGAATGGGCGCCGATGCTGACGCTGCTCTACAACGCCGCCAACCATGGCACGGGGCGCAGCGCGGTGATCGGCTCGCAACCGACCTTCGGCAAGACCGGCACGTCGCA
This sequence comes from Croceicoccus naphthovorans, assembly GCF_001028705.1. NCBI lineage: Bacteria > Pseudomonadati > Pseudomonadota > Alphaproteobacteria > Sphingomonadales > Erythrobacteraceae > Croceicoccus > Croceicoccus naphthovorans. The sequence goes on from NZ_CP011770.1 coordinate 2,351,222, forward strand.
GGAAGGGCGCGACGGGCTGTTCGTGGGCTTTGCTGGCAACATGATCACGGCGGTCTGGGTCGGGCGAGACGATAACAAGCCCGTTCCCGGCAACCACGGCGGCGGCAACCCGGCGCAGATCTGGAAACAGTTCATGAGCGGGGTAAAGCTGGAACCGCTGGCCTTGCCGGTAAAGGTCAAGCAGATCCGCCGCCCCGTCCCACGCGCCACGATGGCACCGGGCGAAGCGGACATGCGCGGGATCGACATCGGCAATATCCCGATGGACGATTACCAGTACGACATCGACATTCCCGAAGGCATTCCGCAGCTGCCCGAGGGCGAGTTGACCGGCGAACCGGTGAATGCGCCGATGGAGGTGGAGGAAATCCCCGAACGCGGCGAAGAGCCGGACCCGATCCCCGCCCCACCGCGCCAGCCGCCGCCTATCGACCGGGGTGAAACCGAGGGGTAGTGGAAGGACGTCATGTGCAACCTCTATCGCATGACCAAGACCGCCGACGAAGTGGCCCGCCTGTTCGGCGCGACGCTGAGCAGCGCGTTCGAATGGCCCGAATACATCTATCCGCGCATGACCGCGCCGGTGATCGTATCCGCCAGGGGTGAGCGCAGGTTGGGCCCGATGGACTGGGGTTTTCCGACACAAGTGTGCGGCAAGACAAGGATGCTGACCAAACACGTCACCAATGCCCGCAACCTGAACAGCCCGATGTGGCGGCCCAGCCTTGCCACGCGGCGATGCCTTGTGCCCTTCACCCGCTTTGCCGAACCCAAGGCGGGCAAGGATGCGGAAGGAAAGCCCGCACAATACTGGTTCACGATCAGCGACCAGCCCGTCGCCGCCTTTGCCGGCCTGTGGCGACCGACCGAAACGGGACCGGTCTTTGCGTTCTGCACGACGGAGCCGAACGCGCTGGTCGCCCCGCTACATCCCAAGGCGATGCCTGTCGTCCTGATGGCAGAGGATCAGGACCGATGGCTGGGCGATGATGCGGAAGATGCGCTGAAACTGGTGGCCAGCTATCCCAGCCAGCTGATGACGGTGGCGGCGACGAACTAGCGTCCGGCGCTATTCCTCACCCATCCGCAGCGCAGCAATGAACGCCTCCTGCGGGATAGACACATTGCCATACTCCCGCATCCGTGCCTTGCCCTTCTTCTGCTTCTCCAGCAGCTTCTTCTTGCGCGTGATGTCGCCGCCGTAACACTTCGCGGTCACGTCCTTGCGCATCGCGCTGATCGTTTCGCGGGCGATGACCTTGCCGCCGATGGCCGCCTGGATCGGGATCTTGAACAGGTGGCGCGGGATCAGGTCTTTCAGGCGCTCGCACATGCCGCGTCCGCGTTCCTCGGCAACGCCGCGGTGGACGATCATCGACAAGGCATCGACCGGCTCGTTGTTGACGAGGATGCTCATTTTCACCAGGTCGCCCTCGCGCAGGCCGATCTGTTCATAGTCGAAGCTGGCATAGCCGCGGCTGATCGATTTCAGGCGGTCGTAGAAATCGAACACCACTTCGTTCAGCGGCAGCTCGTAGGTCACTTGCGCGCGGCCGCCAACATAGGTGAGGTCGCGCTGGATGCCGCGCCGGTCCTGGCACAGTTTCAGGATCGAGCCGAGGTATTCGTCGGGCGTGTAGATCGTTGCCTTGATCCACGGCTCCTCGATCGTCTCGATCCGGCTGGGGTCGGGATAGTCGGCGGGGTTGTGCAGGTAGATTTCCGCCGCATCGTCGGTGCGGCTGGCGCGCAGGTCGATGCGATAGACGACCGAGGGGGCAGTGGTGATGAGGTCGAGATCGTATTCGCGGCTGAGGCGTTCCTGGATGATCTCCAGGTGCAAGAGGCCGAGGAAGCCGCAGCGGAAGCCGAAGCCCAGCGCGGCGCTCGATTCCATCTCGAAGCTGAAGCTCGCGTCGTTAAGGCGCAGCTTGCCGATCGATTCGCGCAGCTTCTCGAAATCATTGGCGTCCACCGGGAACAGGCCGCAGAACACCACCGGCTGCACTTCCTTGTAGCCGGGCAGCGCCTGCGTCGCGCCGCCCTTCACCGTGGTGATCGTGTCGCCGACCTTGGCCTGTTCCACTTCCTTGATCTGCGCAGTGATGAAGCCGATCTCGCCGGGGCCGAGTTCGGCCAGCTCGGTGCGCTTGGGGCTGAAGCAGCCGACGCGGTCGATCAGGTGATCGGTGCCGCCCTGCATGAACTTGACGTTGAGGCCCTTCTTGATGACGCCGTCGATGACGCGGACGAGGATGACGACGCCGAGGTAGGGATCGTACCAGCTGTCGACCAGCATCGCCTTCAGCGGGGCATCGCGGTCGCCCGTGGGGCCGGGGATCTTGGCGACGATCTGCTCGAGGATCTCCTCGATCCCGATGCCCGACTTGGCGCTGGCCAGCACCGCGTCGGAGGCGTCAATGCCGATTATGTCCTCGATCTCGGCCTTGACCTTTTCGGGTTCGGCGGCGGGCAGGTCGATCTTGTTGATGACGGGCACGATCTCGTGGTCGTGCTCGATCGACTGGTACACGTTGGCGAGCGTCTGCGCCTCAACCCCCTGCGCCGCGTCCACCACCAGCAGCGCGCCCTCGCAGGCGGCGAGCGAGCGCGAGACTTCGTAGGCGAAGTCGACGTGGCCGGGCGTGTCCATGAGGTTCAGCTCATAGGTCTCGCCGTTCTTGGCGGTGTAGTTGAGGCGCACGGTCTGCGCCTTGATGGTGATGCCGCGCTCTTTCTCGATATCCATGTTATCAAGGACTTGCGCGCTCATTTCCCGCTCGGTCAGCCCGCCGGTGAACTGGATCAGCCGATCGGCCAGGGTGGACTTGCCATGGTCGATATGGGCGATGATGGAAAAGTTACGAATGTGCGCAAGATCGGTCATGCGCGGGCCATTAGCGGTTGGCGATGGCGCTGTCAGCAGGGAACCGCCGTTTCGGCCCGCTGCGCCGCCGATTGGGCGCGGATTGGCCAAGAGTCCGCTGGGCACCCGGGCGCGAACCTGCTAGCGCCCCGGCTTCATGGCATTCACCTTTCGCACCATCACCGTAGAGGGCCTGACCCTGCGCGTCGGCTTCAAAAACGCAGCTTCGCAGGCCACGCCGCTGCTGATGCTGAACGGGATCGGCTTCAACGCCGAACTGATGGAGCCGCTGTCGCGCCAGTTCCCCGGCCGCCCTATCGTCTGCCCTGACATGCCCGGTTGCGGACAATCGCCCGATCCGGTCCTGCCCTATACCATGTCGCGCCTGTCACGGGCGATGCTGGCGCTGATGGAGACGGAATTTCCGGACCGCCCGTTTGACCTGCTCGGCTTTTCATGGGGCGGCGCCTTGGCGCAGCAGATCGCGACATCGGCGGCACGGCGGGTGAACCGCATGGTGCTGCTCGCCGCGCCCTCGGGGATGCCCCTGCCCTTCGCCAATCCCGAAGTGATGCGGCGTTTGCTCGACCCGACCGAGTACGTCGACCCAACGCTGCTCTCCGAAAACTTTCACGCGCTGTTGCAAGAAGGCGGCGCGGGTGCGGGACTGTTGCGCCGCTTCGTCATGCCCAGTCCGCGCGGCGTGGGCAGTCAGGTGCTGGCGCTGGCCGGGTGGAGTTCGGCGATGCTGCTGCCGTTCGTGCGCATGCCCGTTCTGCTCGCTGGAATGGCGGAAGACCCCATCGTCCCCATCGCGCATCAGCGGGCGCTGTCCTGCCTGATCCCGCAGGCCGAGACGGTTGAGTTCCGCCAGGGCAGTCACCTCCTCCCGCTCGCCCTGCCCGACAAGGTGGGTGCGCAACTGGCCGCGTTCATGGCCGGAGACGAAACCGTCCCCGCCTGATTGCGGACAACCTCTTTTCTTTTGCGGACATTGCGATAGCCTGACCCCAAAGCAATTGTGGGAGGCGTGAAGCTTGCGTCATATCGCGGTGATCGGTTCCGGCCCGGCCGGATATTATACGGCAGAGGCATCGCTGAAACACTGGGGAGACGACGTGCGGGTCGACGTGTTCGACCGGCTGCCCGTGCCCTATGGCCTGATCCGAACGGGTGTCGCACCCGATCACCAGACGATCAAGGCGGTTTCCGGCCGATACGAGAAAACGGCGCTGACCGACAATGTCCGCTTCGTCGGCAACGTCACTATCGGCAGCGACATTACTATCGAGGAACTGCAGAGCCTGTACGACGCGGTTGTTGTCGCCACCGGCGCGCCGCATGACCGGCAGCTTGGCATTCCGGGCGAGGAGCTGAAGGGCGTCTACGGCAGCGCCGCCTTCGTCGGGTGGTACAATGCCCATCCGCAGTTCCGCAATCTGGACCCGGACCTGTCGGCCGACACCGCCGTCGTCATCGGCATGGGCAATGTGGCTTTGGACGTCAGCCGCATCCTTTCCAAGACCGAGGCCGAGTTCGCAGGGTCCGACATCGCCGCCCATGCGCTGAACATCCTTTCGGGTTCGAACATAAAGCGGATCGTCCTGCTGGGCCGTCGCGGGCCGCACCAGATCATGATGACGCCCAAGGAACTGGGCGAACTGGCAAGGCTCGAACGCGCCAGCCCCCGCGTCGATGCCGCGGACCTGCCCGACGAAGGCGAGGACGCGATGCTGGAACCTGGCTTGCGCAAATCGGTGAACCACTTGCGCAGCTTTGCCGCGATCCCCGAACACATGCACGCGGACAAGGCGATCGAGGTGGACTTCGACTTTTTCGCCAGCCCCGTCGCGATTCTGGGCGAGGGCAAGGTTGAAGGAATCGAGGTAGAGCGCACCGAGGTCAAAGCCGGACGCGCGGTCGGCACGGGCGAGAAATACATCATCCCCTGCGGCCTCGTTGTATCGTGCATCGGCTATCGAAGCGCGAACATCCCCGGCGTACCGTTCGATGAGCGTCTTGGCCGCTTCGCCAATGACGAGGGGCGGATCGTCAACGGCCTCTATTGCGTCGGCTGGGCTCGGCGCGGGCCGACCGGGACCATCGGCACCAACAAGCCCGACGGTTTCGCCATCGTCGAAAAAATCGCTCAGGACATGGACAAGGGCGTTTTGGGGAACGGCGGCAAGAAAGGCCGCGCCGGTTTCGACGCGCTGGCCGCCGAACGCGGGCTGGACGTCGTCACCTTCCGCGATTGGAAGAAGATCGAGGAAGCCGAAGCGGCAGCAGCGCGCGATGGCTCTCCGCGTGAGAAGTTCGCGGATATCGAGGCGATGATCCGGGCGGCGCAGTAATGGTGCCAGACACGATGGATAGCGTGCGGATCGGCGGCATTTTGCTGATGGTAGGCTGCGGCATGATGCCGTTCATCATCGTGGAATACATCTTGATCATGAAGGCTGTGGCTACTGATGCCAGCGTGGCCGAAAGGCTGGTACATTCTCGCGCCTCGCACCACGCGCTTTCACGCGGTTGGCATTTCGAAGCTCTGGGAATGGCGATGTTAGCCGCAGCAGCATTCTGCCTTGCCGAAGGTCCCGGCAAGGCAGGCTGGATCGTCGCCGGTGTCGGCGCAATCGCGGTCATCCCAATGTATGCGCTGATGATCGGGGGCTTCGGGGCCGCGAATGGCTTGCCTGACGATCAGGCTGGACCGCTGTTCATGGCAACGCGGGCGGTGGCGACGGAAATATTCGTCTTCGGCAACCTTGTCACCGGTGCCGGTGTGACGCTGGCATTCGTTCTGATGCAGCGCGGCGGTACTTCCATTGCGCCTTGGATCGTATGGCCAGCGTTGCTCGGATGGGGTGGGTCTACGCTTGGCTTCCTCGCACTCTATGCGGGCGTGTCATTGCCGCTGGCCGCGGCCGGAGCATTTGCACTACTTGGCTTTGTAGCGACGGCCGTTTTTGGAGCGTCCGTCGCCGTCAACGGGCTTTAGCGCCCCTCGCCTGCCTGCGCGTTTGATGGTGCGGGCGGCTGCAAGCCGTTGATCGTTTCGCCAAGGCGTTGGCCGAAATCCTGTGCACGGGGGGCGCAGGCCTTGTTCGCGGTTTCGATGTCACCCAGCAGCGTGGGGATCGCCTGCGGCTTGATCTGCGCCTCTATCTTGCCATTGGTGCGCGCTTCGTAGCGGCCCATGAAATAGCTCATCATAAAGCCCAGACCGCGCTTCTTGCCCTCGTCCTGCTCTTGCGAGCTGGCGACAAGCGCCCATGCCGCGCACTGCAAGTCCGGATCGGTAGCCGTCTGCGCCTGCGCAGGGATCGCGGCACTGCCCATCAAGGTGGCGGCCAGAATGGCGGAAATGGTTTTGGTCATATTCAAAAAACTCCCGTCTGGGCGCGGCCCCTAACGCCTGACGCGCCCGATGGCCAACCCATGCGGCAGCCCACATGGACGAACCGGGCTTGCCACAGGATGAAGGGATCGGATGAGTCTTTTGTTTAGTCCCTGAAGCGCCGGGCGCGGGCCGTCCGGCCCGTTTGGCTTCGCACCAATAAGGCGCGGCGGCCGTTCGGCCTGGCGCGAGTCGCTTCGCGCCCCGATCTCACCTAATCAACCCCACCGCCAACGTCGCAAAAACTGAGGTTGCGTCGTTTTTTCGTTCAGGTCGAGCCGAGCGTGGTGTCGCGATGCGACCTGAAACGCAGCGACCTTATGGTCGTGAGCACCGGAACGCGCTTCGCGGTGCCGCGCGCAGGCCAGCCCAAAAAAATCGGGAGTTCGCGGAAAAGCGGCGTAACCTCACACCCTCATCGGCATGAGGACATAGAGCGCCGGGCTCTTGTCGTTCTGCCGGATCAGGGTCGGCGCACCGGCATCGGCAAGGTGCAGTTCGACATTGTCGCCTTCGATCTGGGCAAGGATGTCTTTCAGGTAATTGGCGTTGAAGCCGATCTCCAGCCCCTCGCTGCCATAGTCGGCGGCGATTTCCTCTGCCGCGGTGCCATTGTCGGGCGACGTGACGGACAGCGTGACGCGATCGTTGTCGACCGCCATCTTCACCGCACGGGTCTTTTCGGTGGCGATCGTCGCAACGCGGTCCACGCCGGAAAAGAACGACTTGGGGTCCAGCTTCAGCAGCTTGTCGTTGCCGGTGGGAATGACGCGGCTGTAGTCGGGGAACGTGCCGTCGATCAGCTTGCTGGTCAGGACGATGCCGCCTTCTCCGCCCAGCGTGAAGCGCACCTTGCTGGCCGACAGGTCGATCTGGACGTTCGAATCGAGCGCCTCTTCCAAGAGCTTGCGCAGTTCCGCGACGCATTTGCGCGGCACGATCACGTCGGGCATGCCCTCTGCCCCGTCAGGGCGGGCGATGGTGAAGCGGGCCAGGCGGTGGCCGTCTGTGGCGGCGGCCTTCAGCACCGGCTGTCCGCCCGGACCGTCGTCGGCCACGTGGAAGAAGATACCGTTCAGGTAGTACCGCGTTTCCTCGGTACTGATCGCAAACCGGGTGCGGTCGATCAACTGCGCCAGAGTCTGCGCCGGGATTTCGAAGCTGGTCGGAAGGTCGCCTTCGACGATGACCGGAAAATCGTCACGCGGCAGGGTCGGCAGCTGGAACCGGCTGCGTCCGGCCTTTACGACCATGCGATTGTCGGCGGTTTCGAGGGAGACCTGCGATCCGTCGGGCAGCTTGCGCGCGATGTCGAACAACAGGTGGGCCGATACGGTGATCGCGCCCGCGCTTTCGACAGAGGCGGCGGGCATCGTTTCCACGACCTGCAGGTCAAGGTCGGTCGCCATGACGCGGACCGCGCCATCGGCCTTCGCCTCTATCAGCACGTTCGACAGGATCGGGATCGTGTTGCGGCGTTCCACCACCGACTGCACGTGGGAGAGGCTGTGCAGCAGGGTCGCCCGTTCGATCGTCGCCTTCATCTCGATATGATCCCCTTGGCGCCCGACGCGTCGAGGAGACCGAGCGGGCATGAAATACGGTCAAACTTTCCTAGCGGATGGTCACGACCGGACAAGGCGAACGGAAGGGGAACGGCTCGATTCTGGGGATAAAAGGCGGGAAAGTCGGCTCAACAAGCCATCAGGCCAAGAGTGAACCTGTCCGCACTACAAAACGAAGCATGCAATCAGCGCAAGCACGACGAATATCCCTAAGGCTCGCAAACCCAATTGAGAGAGGAAGATCCAAAGATAATCTCGAAAAGCATCGAGAAGTGCGGGGCCAAATGACACGTCTTTCGTGCTTCGGCTCTCTACCGCAGATGCTACGGCAAATATCAATGGCAGCCCGGGAAAGATACCTAGAACAACCAAGAACGCTGTCAGTCCACCCACAAAAATCGCAACTGTAAAGGCTGCGAATATAAATAGCATGCCAGCAATTTCTGATAGCCGATCGAGAGCGTTAAACGCGCGATTTGCCGCATCACCCACGCCCGGCGGCATCCGCATTTCACGGAAAGTCGGCTGTCCGCTCACCTCTGCCCACACCGCCCAGCCCATCAGGCCCGCAAGAGCAAGCGCCGGCAAGGCGATGACCGCAAGAATGACGCTGTTGCCGATAGCGGCCTCCAGCTAACGATCCGTCAAATCATCGCCATACCGCCGTTCACGTGCAGCGTCTGGCCGGTCACATAGCCCGCCTCTTTCGACGACAGGTAGGCAACCGCCGCGCCGATGTCCTGGCCCTCGCCCATGCGGCCTGCGGGGATACGCTGGTTCAGCGCGTCTTTCTGCGCGTCGGGCAGAACGTCGGTCATCGCGGTGCGGATGAAGCCGGGGGCGACGCAGTTCACGGTGACGTTGCGGCTGGCCAGTTCCTGCGCCAGCGATTTCGACAGGCCGACAAGACCCGACTTCGCCGCGGCGTAGTTCATCTGGCCGGGGTTGCCGGTGGTGCCGACCACGCTGGTGATCGAAACGATCCGCCCGAACTTCGCCTTCATCATCGGGCGCGTCGCGGCGCGCATCAGGCGGAATGCGGCGGACAGGTTGATGTCGATGACACTCTGCCAGTCATCGTCCTTCATCCGCATCATCAACCCGTCGCGGGTGATCCCGGCGTTGTTGACCAGGATATCCAGCTTGCCCAGCGTATCGATCGCGGCGGGCACCAGTTCCTCGACCTGCACGGTGTCGGACAGGTTGCAGGTGATCTCGACGTGGTCGCCCCCGATATCCTCGTTCAGCTGATCTCGAAAGGCGCGCAGCTTGTCTCCGTTCGATCCCGATAGAGCGATCCGCGCACCCTGCCGCGCCAGTGCGACGGCGATGGACGATCCGATCCCGCCGCTCGCCCCGGTGACCAGTGCGGTCATGCCTTCCAGCGAAAACATCTTTTCCATCAGTACCCCCTCAGAGTTCCTTGGCCTCTCACAGCTCTTTAGCCAATGCTTCGATGTCGTCCATCGTCACCACGCTGGTCACGACGGCATCGGGGAAAGAGCGCTTGATCATCGGGGCAAGCACTTTGCCCCCCAGTTCGACGAATTGCGTAACGCCAACCGCGCCCATTGCGATGGCGCTTTCCCGCCAGCGGACGCGGCCGGTAACCTGTTCGACCAGCAACTTCTGCACTTCCGCCGGATCGGCAACGGGCTGCGCAGTGACGTTGGCGAAGACCGGCATGATCGGCGCCTGCGGCGGCGTGGCGGCCAGCGCGGCGGCCATCGCATCGGCGGCGGGTTGCATCAGCGGGCAGTGGAACGGGGCCGAAACCGGCAGCTTCACCCCGCGCTTGATGCCGAAATCCTTGACCAGCGCAATGGCGCGATCGATGGCGGCGGCATGGCCCGACAATACGACCTGCGTCGGGTCGTTGTCGTTGGCGACGGTGCAGACCTGCTTCTCGCCGGTTTCGGGATCGGTCGCGGCGGCCTCTGCCAACTCGCCAGCCTTCTCGATATCCGCGCCCAGCAACGCACACATCGCGCCGACGCCCACCGGCACCGCCGCCTGCATTGCCTGTCCGCGCAGCTTCAGCAGCCGCGCCGTATCCGCCACCGAAAAGGCCCGCGCCGCACAAAGCGCGGTATATTCGCCAAGGCTGTGCCCGGCGACGTAATCGCCCTTTTCATGTAGCGAGACGCCGAATTCGCGGCCCAATACGCGCACGACTGCCATGGCATTGGCCATGATCGCGGGCTGCGCATTCTCGGTCAGGGTCAGCGCATCTTCCGGCCCTTCGGCCATGATCGCCGACAGCTTCTGGCCCAGCGCATCGTCGACTTCCTCGAATACTTCGCGCGCGGCACCGCTGGCGGCGGCAAGGTCCACGCCCATGCCGACTTTCTGGCTGCCCTGTCCGGGGAATACGAATGCTCTCATCGGGGGAACTCCTTATTATGGCTCGCGCGTTAGGCAGCGGCGGGCGCGCGCACAACCCCCAGCGGCAGGTTCCTGTCGGCAGAACCGAACGGCACGATGCGATTGGCGAAATCGTGCCCGATGTCGGCGGGGCCAAGGAAGGGGATCGCCATGCGCGCGCACCAGTCCTGCGCGATGGCGGTCGCGTCGCTGCCGAAAGGACGGTCGTTTTCCGGCACGTCGGATACGCGGCCCAGCCGCAGGCCCGCGACGTTCATGTGGCGCAGGACCGACGTTGTGTGGAACATCAGCCGGTCGACCGAATAAAGGTACTCGCTCACTTCCTCCACCATCACGACATGGCCGGTCAGGTCGGGCATCAGCCGCGTTCCCGCCAGCATGGCCAGCGTCGTCAGGTTGAACGCCACCGTGGGACGATTGTCGAGATGCGGCTCCAACGTTTCCGGATGGCCCGACAACCACGCCAGCACCCGCGCAATGGCATCGCCGCCGCCCTCTCGCTTGATGTCCAGAGGCATAGGGGCGTGGACGGGATGCCCGATCCCCGCCTTGTAGAGCGACCCCAGCAGATAGCCGCCGTCTGACGAGCCGAGGAATATCTTGTCGTCCGCCGCGCGCGACAGATAGGTCAGCGCCGGTTCGCAGATGCGGTTCGATCCGTATCCGCCGCGCGCGAACCACACCGCGTCGATGGTCGGATCGTTGGCGCATTCCAGCAGCGCCTCCAGCCTCTGTTCGTCGGTGCCCGCAAAGTGCCCGGCCTCGGCAAAGCACTGATCGTGGAAGATCAGTTCAATGCCCGGATAATGCGAAGCGACATGCTCGACCGGCGCGACCAGTTCACGCGGGAGGGTTGCCGATGGGGCACAGATTGCAACGCGGACCATATTCACAGTGCTATTCGCCGCGCCCGCGATTGCCAAGCGCGGTTGAAGGCAATAGCCACAGGCGGCAATGACCGACGCACCCTTTTCCCAATGCACCGACCTCTCTGGCCGCCCGTTCTTCTTCTGCGGGATCGGCGGATCGGGTATGCTCCCCCTCGCCTGCATCCTGAACGCGCGCGGGGCGATAATCGCCGGATCTGACCGCAGCCGCGATCAGGGGCGCAGCGCCGAAAAGTTCGCGTGGCTGGAACATCAGGGCATTGCGCTATTCCCGCAAGACGGCAGCGGCGTGACGAGCGGCGATCAGGTGTTGGTCGCCAGTGCCGCGATCGAGGACACCGTGCCCGAAGTGGCGCGGGCGAAAGAACTGGGCTGCCTGCGCGCCAGCCGGGCCGAACTGCTCTCCGCCCTGTTCAACGCCGCGCCGAAATCCATCGCCATCGGCGGGACCAGCGGCAAATCGACGGTCACGGGCATGACCGGCTGGATCATGGACCGCGCGGGCACAGACCCCACGATCATGAACGGCGCGGTGATGAAGAATTTCGTCGCGCCCGACGTGCCCTTCGCTAGCGCGCGCGCCGGTCGCGGCGGAGTATTCGTTAGCGAAGTGGACGAGAGCGACGGGTCGATCGCGCTCTACCGCCCGAGCGTAGCGGTATTGCTCAACGTCACGCTCGACCACAAATCGATGGACGAATTGCGCGTTTTGTTCGGCGATTTCCTCGCCGCCAGCGAGGTTGCCGCGATCAACGCCGACGATCCGGAGGCGCTGGCCCTGCTGCCCCGCGCGAAACAGGCGCTGACCTTCGGGATCGACGAACCGCGCGCGCAGATCGGCGTGGTCCCCGGCTCCATCGCCGACGGACCGGTGCGACAGGCCGCGACGGTGATCGACCGGCATGACGGCAGCGAATATCCGCTGCTGCTGAACGTACCGGGCCGCCACAACCTGTCGAATGCGCTGGCCGCGATTGCCGGGGCGGTTTGCGCGGGCGTGCCGGTGGGGGATGCGGTCGCGGCTCTGGGCACATTCGCGGGTCTGGCGCGGCGGTTCGACGTGCTCGGCACCAGCCCGTCGGGCATCGCGGTGATCGACGATTTCGGCCACAACCCCGACAAGGTCCGCGCCACCCTCCGCACACTGCGCACCCATCCGGGCCGCATCATCGCGTTCTTTCAGCCGCACGGATTTAGCCCCCTGCGGCAGATGGGCCGCGAACTGGCAGACGTCTTTGCCGAGGAGCTTCTGCCCGACGATCGCGTGATCCTGTGCGACCCGGTCTATTTTGGCGGAACAACGGACAAGAGCGTCGGCAGCGCCGAACTGTGCCAATGGATCGAGGACGCAGCCGGGGGCGGAGGCGTCGGGGCCGAACATATCCCTTCGCGCGAGGCCTGCGGCGACCGGATCGCGGAAATCGCCCTCCCCGGCGACCGCGTGGCGGTGATGGGCGCGCGAGACGATACGCTGACGGTTTTTGCGAAAAGTGTGCTGGGGCGGCTCAGCGCCTAATCGTTACCCCGGACATGACCCGCGGTCCGAGGGCCTCCACCCACTTCCCCTTGCATTCCCCGCCCAATCCGCTATGCGCGCGGCTTCCCGTGCTGTCCGCAGGGGAATGCAGAAGGCCGGAGGGGCCTTGCACATCCGGTGCAAAGGTCAGCCGATCGGCAGTAAGTACAAGGACGCGAAACGCATGCCGCTTTATGAGCATGTGTTCCTGGCGCGCCAGGACCTGAGCCAGTCTCAGGTCGACGCGCTTGCGAACACCGCAACAGAGATCGTCGAGGCGAACGAAGGCAAGGTCACCAAGATGGAGACCTGGGGCCTGAAGAACCTGGCCTACAAGATCGACCGCAACCGCAAGGCGCACTTCGTCATGCTCAATATCGATGCCCCTGCCGGCGTCGTTGCAGAGCTGGAGCGCCAGACCCGCATCAACGAAGACGTCATCCGCTATATGACCATCAAGGTCGAAGAGCATGAGGAAGGCCAGTCGGTCATGATGCGCAAGAACGACCGCGAACGCCGCGGCCGCCGGGGAGATCGCTGATGGCCCGCCCGTTTTTCCGCCGCCGCAAATCCTGCCCGTTCTCGGCCAAGAATGCGCCCGCGATCGACTACAAGGACGTTCGCCTGCTTCAGGGCTTTATGTCCGAACGTGGCAAGATCGTGCCGAGCCGCATCACCGCCGTTTCCGCCAAGAAGCAGCGTGAGCTGTCCAAGGCGATCAAGCGCGCACGCCACATCGGCCTGCTGCCCTACATCGTCAAGTAAGGAGCGGACACATGGATATCATCCTGCTCGAACGCATCGAGAAGCTGGGCTCGATCGGTGACGTCGTCACCGTGAAGGACGGCTATGCCCGCAACTACCTTCTTCCCGAGAAGAAGGCGCTGCGCGCCAACGAAACCAACAAGAAGGTCTTCGAAGCCAATCGTGACCGTCTTGAAGCCGAAAACGCCGAGCGTCGCACCGACGCGCAGGCTGCTGGCGAAAAGCTCGACGGTACCGAGATCACCCTGATCCGCGCCGCGTCGAACGCCGGTCAGCTTTATGGCTCGGTCAACGTCCGCGACGTGACCATCGCGCTGAAGGACAAGGGCTTCGACGTCGACAAGAAGCAGGTCATCATGGGCGCGCCCATCAAGACCATCGGCATGTTCGACGTGACCGTTGCGCTTCACCCCGAAGTGCGCGTGACCATCAAGGCCAACGTCGCCCGCAGCGACGACGAAGCCGAACTGCAGAGCCAGGGCGTCGACGTTCTGGCCGCGATGTTCGAAGAAGAGTCGCAGGACAAGGGCGGCTTTACCGAGGCCTTCGATCCGAACGCCGAACCCGGCGAAATCGCGATCGAGGACGACGCGGCAGAGGGCGAGGAAGAGGCGTAAGCCACTTCGCGCAATCGGCGCTGACGAATTCGGGCGCGGGCGGCATCTGCCACCCGCGCCCTTTTCGTATCAGAACGTCTGGCTAAGCCCGACCGACAGGCGCCAGTCTTGCGGCAGTTGCACGCCGTTCAGGTCCTGATGCACCGGCAGCGCGAATTCCGCCGACAATTGCGGCGCGCGCTCACCCACCGGCAGCAGCCAGTTCGCGCCCAGCCCCACCGACACGGTATCGCCGCCATAGTTCTGCTGAAAATTCGCAGGTGAGGTATGCGCATGCGGCCCGTCGTAGTGGCCCAGCACCTGTCCTTCGTGCACATACTCGACCCGCGCGACCGCACCCAGCGACGCGCTCAGGCGATAGCTGGTCCATCCGCTGGCCTGAAACCGGTCGCCAAAGGAAAAGCCCGCATCGTTGAACTCTGCGGTGCGCCAGCGATAGGCCGCCTGCCCGCCCCAACCGACCGCGCCGGTAGTGCCCGATACGGTCAACGAAGGTTCGAGATCCCAGGTCCCGCTGCCCGGCTGCATACCGTAATGGACATAGGTCCCATCGGCGTTTTTCTTCTCGACCGATCCGGTCGGCACCCACAGCCCCAACGTCGCATGGGCGCGGAATGCATGGGTCTTGGCCAAGGTGTACGAGGCGGAAACCAGCGTATCGCCAAACCCTTCGGCCGCATGCTCATGCACTTCGCCATAGCCAAGCGCCATGCCGTGATGGTGGTCCATTTCGCCTTCCATCGGCATGCCCGCCATCGGATCGATGCCCACCATCTCCATGCGGTGCCACATGTAGTGCGGCATCACCATCAGCGTGACCTTGTCCGAAGGCGCGACCATCAGGTCGAGCATGATCATGTCCATCTCCATGGTCCTGGCCCGCGCACCATATCCGGCGGCCAGCACCTCTGCATCGGTCAGCGTATCGGTGCCCGCGACGTTCGCACCCGAATAGCGCCGCCGTTCGAAGCGCAGGCCGATCATCGCCTCGCCCCCGTCGTGCATATGGTCATGCATCAGGCCCGCGGTGGGATGCATCAGTGCGGTTTCGACGACGATGGGATCGCCTTCGCCCGCATCGGCCACAGTTGAGGTTTCGGCCAAGGTTGCGGTTTCGGCCAGCGCAGCAGGCGCGGGCAAGGTGGCGAGCAGCGCACATGCGCCGCCCGTAATGTATTCTTTCATTGTCGAAATTTCCTGTCTGTATTCGCATTGGTCGGGCCGCAAGAAACGCAGCCCAGCATGGATCAGACAGTCAGAGGTGGCCCCGTGGCCGGGGGTACGAACCAATAGTGCCGAGTGACCAGAACCTTGCCCGCAAGGCGCGGCTGAACCTCCTGCGCCGGGGCAACCGCGGAAACGGTCGGCACATCGGGCATGGTCAATGCGGCATGGGCAAACCCGGCGAAGGCGCAAGGGGCCTGCTGCTTGGCGTGATCGTCGCTTTTCTTGGCGGGCAGCGGAATGCGCCACGTCGCGTCGGAATTACAGATATCGACGACGATGGAGCCGCCCTTTGCCTCGGCCATGTATCCGGCGGGCATGACCGCGCGCATGAACAGCGTAGCGACCAGCAAAAGCCAGACGCATGCCCCGGGGCGGTGAAGGCGAAGCGCACGTCGCATCGCCGCCGCCGTTAGGCTGGTTAGGAGGCCGCGCCAAGGGCCAAAATCGGGATTTTCCTACAGGGTCGGTGCCGCTCTATGACGATGGGCATGACACTCCGAACGCCCGCCTTCCGTGTAATCGCCCCTATCGATCAAACCTGCAATTCTGATCGATCGGATTTTCCAAAGCTGTGTGTCAACTTTGTCAACTTCCAGCGCGAAACCGCGTGCGCCGTCTTTGAAAAGTCGCGCAACAGGCGCTAACTCCTGTCCATGAAAGACACCACGCAGATCCTGGCGGAACTGACCCGCATCTATGACGAGGCACGCGCCGCGCTGCGCACCGACCTGTTGGCCTTTGCCGCCGACGGCACCCGCCCCGCAGCCGAACGCCGCACCGACGGTACATATGCCTATCCCGAACTGCGCCTGAATTTCCGCGAGAGCGACGCCCCGCCCCCGGTATCGCGCGCTTTCGGACGGCTGACGCGGCCCGGCCAGTATGCGACCACGATCACCCGCCCGCGCCTGTTCGGGCCCTATCTGGCAGAGCAGCTCTCGCTGCTGATCGCGGACTACAATGTAGAAATCGACGTCGGTCGCTCGCGGCAGGAAATCCCGTTTCCCTATGTCGTCGACGGAGAGGCTGGCGCGGTTCTGGCCGGGGTCAGCCCGCTGGATCTGGCGCGCCATTTCCCGGCGACCGAGCTGTCGCTGATCGGCGACGAACTGGCCGACGGGATCGACATCGGGAAGGCTGGCGGAGCCATGCCCTTGTCACTGTTCGACGCGCTGCGCACCGATTTCAGCCTTGCCCGGCTGGAGCACTACACCGGCACCAATCCGGATCACTGCCAACGGTTCATCCTGTTCACCAACTATCACCGCTATGTCGACGAATTCGTGGACTGGGCGGGTGAACAGCTTGGAGACGGGCGATTTACGGCGTTGGCCGGAGCTGGTGGCCTGATGCTGACCGAGAGGACCGAGAACGCGCGTGCGCGCCTGTCCGACACCGCGTGGCGGCGGCACCAGATGCCTGCCTACCACCTCGTCGCGCCAGACCGGACCGGGATCACACTGGTCAATATCGGCGTCGGGCCGTCGAACGCAAAGACGATTACCGACCACCTCGCGGTCCTGCGGCCAGAGGCGTGGTTGATGATCGGCCACTGCGGTGGTTTGCGGCCCAGCCAGAAGATCGGCGATTACGTGCTGGCCCACGCCTATCTGCGCGACGATCACGTGCTGGATTCGGTGCTGCCACCTGAAATCCCCCTGCCCGCGATTGCGGAGGTGCAGCAGGCGCTGGCCGGGGCGGCGGAGGAGATCAGCGGCACCGCGGGCGCGGACCTGAAGCGGCGGATGCGGACGGGCACGGTGGTGACGACAGACGACCGCAACTGGGAACTGCGCATCACCAAGACGGGGCATCGCCTGTCGCTGTCCCGCGCAGTTGGGATCGACATGGAAAGCGCCACCATCGCAGCGCAGGGGTATCGGTTCCGCGTGCCCTACGGGACGTTGCTCTGCGTTTCGGACAAACCGATCCACGGCGAGTTGAAGCTGCCGGGACAAGCGAACCGGTTCTATGAAGAGGCGATCGCCAGCCACTTGCAGATTGGCATCCGGTCCTGCGAATTACTGCGGGCCGAGGGTGAACGCCTGCACAGCCGCAAGCTGCGCGCGTTCAACGAGCCGCCGTTTCGGTGACCTAGCGGGAGAGAAATTCGACCAAGGTTTCGCCCAGCGCGGGTTCGGACACACAACTCATGTGCGTACCGGGAATCTCGGCATAGGTGGCGTTGGGCAGCTTTTCGACCAGCGTCTGGGCCGAACCGTTGTCGTTGTCCTTCGCGCCATTGATGACTTTGGTCGGCATTGTCACCGCAGAAAGGTTGGAAAGGTCGGTGCCCGAAAGCGAGGTCAGGAGGGCGCGGGCGGCGGCGCGGTCGACTTTCTGGGTCTTCATGAACGAAACCGCGAAGAACGCCGGATCGCCCATTCGGATATCATCGAACCGGTCGATGGCATCGACGAAGAACGCGATCCGCTTGTCCCAGCCGACCAGCCCTTCCCAGCCCATGCCGACGACTGCCAGCCGTTCCGGCTGCACGCCCGCCAGCACAGCGTTCAGCACCGTCCGAGCGCCAAGAGAGAAGCCGACGAGGTCGAAACCGCTCAACTGATAGTGCGCGATCACGTCCTTCAGATCGTCGACCAGCACCGCCGAAGAATACTCACCATGCGGAGCCTCAGACAGGCCATGCGCCCGCAGGTCGGGCATGATCACGTCGAACCCGGCATCGGCGACCTTCTGCGCCGTGCCGAACTTGATCCAGTTGACCTCCGCGCTGGAGAACAGCCCGTGCAGCATAACCACCGGCCGCCCCGCGCCAAGGCGGTGGACGGCCAGCTTCGTGCCGTCCACCGCCGTGACGTGTTCGAGGATCGGAGCGGTCATCAGCCCTTCTTGAGGTGGCGACGGCCCAGCAGTTCCGCGATCTGCACCGCGTTCAGCGCCGCACCCTTGCGCAGGTTGTCCGAAACGCACCACAGCGCAAGGCCGTTGTCGACCGTTGGATCGTCGCGCACGCGGCTGACGAAGGTGGCATAGTCACCCACGCACTCGACCGGGGTGACGTACCCTTCGTCCTCACGCTTGTCGACGAGCATCACGCCCGGCGCTTCACGAAGGATATCCTGCGCCTGTTCCCAGCCCAGCTCTTCCTCGAACTCGATGTTCAGCGATTCCGAATGGCCGACGAAAACCGGCACGCGCACGCACGTGGCGTGGACCTTGACCTTGGGGTCGAGGATCTTCTTCGTCTCGGCCACCATCTTCCACTCTTCCTTGGTGGAACCGTCTTCAAGAAAGACGTCGATGTGCGGGATGACGTTGAAGGCAATCTGCTTGGTGAACTTGCGCGGTTCGACCTGATCGCCAACAAAGATCGCGCGGCTCTGCTCAAACAGTTCATCCATGCCCGCCTTGCCCGCGCCGGAAACCGACTGGTACGTGGCGACGACGACGCGCTTGATCTTGGCAACATCGTGCAGCGGCTTCAGTGCAACGACCATCTGCGCGGTCGAGCAGTTGGGATTCGCGATGATGTTCTTCTTCGTGTAGCCGTCGATTGCGTCCGGGTTCACCTCGGGCACGATCAGCGGCACGTCCGGATCCATGCGATAGAGCGACGAGTTGTCGATCACGACGCAGCCCGCCGCAGCGGCCTTGGGCGCATAGATTTCGGTCGGACCCGATCCTGCGGCAAACAGGGCAATGTCCCATCCGGTGAAGTCGAAATGCTCGATATTCTTGCACTTCAGCATCTTGCCGGTTTCGCCGAACTCGATTTCTGTACCCTGCGACCGCGACGAGGCAACGGCGGCAATCTCGTCAATCGGGAATTCACGCTCCGAAAGGATGGTGAGCATTTCACGACCGACATTCCCGGTCGCACCGACGACGACTACCCGGTAACCCATTGCACTAACTCGCTGCCAATATTCGCGCGGAAACGCCCGCCTGATTGCGGACCCGCTAAGGGAGGGCTGCGGTTAGCCGCGATAGGCGCAAACCGCAAGTGTTCGCAGGTGCAAAACGGCTATCCGTCGCCGCGATCAGGGCGCCATACGCAATTCGCTTGCCTCGGCCAGGATCAGCATGAAACGATCCTGCGCATCGCGCCAGTGCCGGATCGGCGTCCAACCGCCCGCCAGCAGCAGGGCATTGGCGCTGCGCTTCGTATACTTGTGGCTGTTTTCGGTGTGGATCGTTTCACCCTTTTTCATCACGAAGCGTTGGTCGCAGACGGTAAAGGCCACGTCTCGCTCCGCCTCCAGATGCATCTCGATCCGGGCAATCTCGTCGTTCCAGATTGCGCGATGGGCGAATGATTCGACCGGCACCGTTCCATCCAGTTCGCGGTTGATCCGGTAGAGCAGGTTGAGATTGAAATCGGCAGTCACGCCGCGCGCATCGTCATAGGCGGCCTCCAGCACGGCCGTTTCCTTCACCCGGTCCATCCCGATCAGCAGTTTGGCCGGGGCATCGGTTTTGTCGCATAGTGTTTCGCGCATTTCGCGCAGCATGTCGACGGCCGAGCGCGGAACCATGTTGCCGATGGTGGAGCCAGGAAAGAAACCGAGGCGCGGCGTCCCGGCGATGGCATCGGGCATCGTCACTTTGCGCATGAAATCCGCCTCTACCGGGCAGACGGGAAGGCCGGGGAACTTGGCGGAAAGCTGATCCGCCGAGGCGCGCAGAAATTCGCCCGAAATATCGATTGGCACATAGGCAGCGGGCGCGATAGCCGCCAACAGCAGCGGGGTCTTGGCCGAACTGCCCGAACCGAACTCCACAACCGCGCTGCCCGGTCCGATCGCATCGGCGAAGGCGGCGGCATTGTCGCGCAGGATCTCTGTTTCGGCGCGGGTCGGGTAATATTCATCGAGGCCGGTTATGTCCTCGAAGAGTTGCGATCCGCGTTCGTCGTAAAACCACCGCGCGGGCACCGCCTTCTGACGCTGCGAAAGACCCTGCAGGACATCCCGGCGAAAGGCGCGGTCGATCCCGCTATCGTCCTCGTCGACGATCCGTACGGCTTCGGTCACTGGCATTGGCTAAATATCCTTGGCGAGCCGCAGGCCGGTGAATTGCCAGCGCTGGTGCGGGTAGAAAAAATTGCGATAGCTCGCCCGCGAATGTCCGCGCGCAGTGGCGCAGGACGCCCCTTTCAGCACGAACTGGCCGGACATGAACTTACCGTTGTATTCGCCCACCGCACCCTCGGCAGGCCGAAAGCGGGGATATGGAAGATACGCGCTGCGCGTCCATTGCCAGCACGATCCAAACAGCGATGTGGTGGCGCGGGGCAGGATCGGTGCGGCTTGGTCGACCTGGTCGCCCTCAGCAGGGTCCCCCGCTGCGGCGATTGCTTCCCACTCGAACTCGGTCGGCAGGCGATGGCCCGCCCATGAGGCGAAGGCATCTGCTTCAAAGTACGAGATATGCGTGACCGGTGCATCGGGATCGCGCACCTGCCATCCGGCGTGGGTAAACTGTTCCTCGCCATGCCAGTACAGCGGCGCTTCGATACCCTCGCCCTGCACCCATGCCCATCCGTCGGACAGCCACAGCACAGCATTGCGATAGCCGCCATCGTCGATGAACGCCTGCCAGTCGCGATTGGTGATGAGGCCCCGCGACAGCGCAAAGGGTTCGAGCAGGACGCGATGACGCGGGGCCTCGTTGTCGAAGGCAAACCCGTCGCCGTCATGCCCGATCAGCGCAATACCGCCCGGATGTTCGAACCATCCCGCCGCCTGCGCTTGGCGTGCGCGGACGACAGGCGCGAACATTGCGGGGCCCAGCGGGTTCTGGAATAGCGCGTGCTTGATGTCGGTCAGCAGCAATTCCTGATGCTGCTGCTCATGCGCAATGCCCAGCGCAATCAGGTCGGCGCAATCCGCTCGGTCGAGTAGCGGCTCCATCGCTTCGCTGACGGCACGGCGATAGCCCAACACGTCGTCAAGCGTCGGGCGCGAAAGCATTCCGCGCGAAAAGCGGGCAATCCGCGCGCCTTCCGCCTCGTAATACGAGTTGAAAAGAAACGGGAATTGCTCATCATAGAGCGTGTAACCTGCCAGCCTGTCGCGCAGCAGGAAGGTTTCGAAAAACCACGTCGTATGCGCCAGATGCCACTTTGCGGGGCTCGCATCTTCCATCGACTGGATCGTGGCGTCGGCGTCCGACAGGGGGGCGGCCAATGCCTCGCTCAGCGCGCGGGCGCGGCGGAACTGATCGGCAAAGGAAGCGGTCGGCGTATGGTCCGCGACCGTGCGGTGGGCATTCTCCATGCCCACTTAATGCACGAGATCGGTTACGGTTGCGCGTCGGGCCGAAATAAACCTCGGCGCAAGCCGCTGAATCTCAGGCCGCTTCCGCCTTCCGGCCCGCCGCTTCGAGGTTGAGTTCCTCGGCCAGCAGGAACGCCAGCTCGATCGACTGCGCCCCGTTCAGACGCGGATCGCAGTGGGTGCGATAGCGGTCGGACAATCCCTCGTCGGTGATCGCAACCGCGCCGCCAGTGCACTCGGTCACGTCCTGCCCGGTCATTTCGATATGGATACCGCCGGCATGGGTGCCCTCTGCGCGGTGGACCGCGAAGAAGCCCTTCACTTCCGACAGGATCCGCTCGAACGGACGGGTCTTCAGGCCCGAAGCCGCCTTGATCACGTTGCCGTGCATCGGGTCGCACGACCAGACGACCGGGTGCCCTTCGCGTTTCACCGCACGAACCAGTGGGGCCAGCCCCGCCTCGACCTTATCGTGCCCGAAGCGGCTGATCAGCGTAATGCGACCCGCCTCGCGCCCCGGATTCAGCGTATCGAGCATCTTGAGCAGCGCGTCCGGTTCAAGGCTGGGCCCGCACTTCATGCCGATCGGATTGCCGACTCCGCGCAAGTATTCGACATGCGCCGATCCCTCGAAACGGGTGCGGTCGCCGATCCACAGCATGTGCGCGCTGGTGTCGAACCAGTCGCCGGTCAGCGAATCGCGGCGCGTCATCGCCTGCTCGTACGGGAGCAGCAGCGCTTCGTGGCTGGTGTAGAAGCTGGTGCCCTGCAACTGCGGCACTTCCGCCGGGTTCACACCGCAGGCTTCCATGAAGTCCAGCGCCTCGCCGATACGGTCGGCGGTCTGGGCGAAACGCTCACCCCAAGGGCTGCGACCGATGTGGTCCAGCGTCCACTGGTGGACCTGTCGCAGGTTGGCGTAGCCGCCGGTCGCGAATGCACGCAGCAGGTTCAGCGTCGCCGCTGCCTGGCTATACGCACGGACCATGCGTTCCGGGTCGGGCTGACGGCCCGCATCCTCGAAATTGATGTCGTTGATGTTGTCGCCGAAATAGCTCGGCAGCTCGACGTCGCCCTGCTTTTCGGTCGGAGCCGAACGCGGTTTGGCGAACTGGCCCGCCATGCGACCAACCTTCACGACCGGCTGCTTGCTGGCGAAAGTCATCACGACGGCCATCTGCAGAAGCACGCGGAACGTATCGCGGATGTTGTCGGGGTGGAATTCAGCAAAGCTTTCGGCGCAATCGCCGCCTTGCAGCAGGAAGCCGCGACCGTTTGCAACTTCGCCCAGATCGGCTTTCAGCGCACGCGCTTCACCGGCAAAGACCAGCGGCGGAAAGCTGCCCAGCTGCTTTTCGACAGAGGCCAAAGCGGCCTTGTCCGCATATTCCGGCAGGTGGCGTCCTTCAAAGGACTTCCAGCTCTCGGGGCTCCAGTTACTCGCCACGTTACGCTCTCCGCGTCTGATCGACTGAGCCGCCATTCCCGCCGGCGGCGCTCCAATAAAAGTCCGAAATGTCGGAATGGCCCAGCCCTTACGCCCGCGAACCTCTATTTGCAAAGGTTTCAGGCGCAAGGAATTGCGATCAGCGTGATCGGCTTCATTGACCCTGCTCCTCCGGCACGATGGCGACTTCGAAAGACCGATCGTTGGCAAGGAACGTCTGAGCCAGCATCTGCATCGCCTCTGGCGTGGTCTTCGAATAGTCGTCGAGGATGGTCGGAACCGCCGACAGACGCGAAGGATCGCCCGCACTGCCCGCCAGTTCACGCAGCCAGAAGCCGTTGCCCGACGACGCCCGCATGATCAGCTGGCGCAGGGGTTCGGTCACGCGAGAGACTTCTTCTGCGGTGGGCGGCGTGGTGGCCAGATCGGCGGCGATCTTCTTCGATTCCTCAAAGAAAGCAGGCACCGCTTCGGGCTGAAGCTGCGCCATGGCGAGGATCATGCCGCCATCGCTGCGATCCAGCGGCCAGCGGGAGCCGACATTCGGGGCATAGCTGGCCCCTAGCCGTTCCCGCATCGCGTCGAACAGGCGGTTGTTGAAGATCTGCGACAGGATTTCGAGCTGGCGCGACACCTGAATGCCCTGACGTCCGCCCCCGGTCGGCCAACCGATTACCGCCGCCGCCTGATTGGCATCGCCGCGATGGGTCAAGAAAATCGGTTCGGCCGTCGGCGCGGGCACCTTCGACAAGTCCGCCTTTGGCGTTGTTGCCGAACGCGGGGCCAGCGCGCCAAACGTCTTGTTAACCGCCGCGATGGCGTCGGCACGCGGCACGTCGCCGAAAATCTCTACCTCTAACGCTCCGCTGGCAAGGATCGGCTCCCAAACCTTGCGGAACCCGGCCATGTCGGCGGCTTTCAACGCGGCTGGCGTCGGCGTTGCAAAGCGCGGGTCCTTGCCGCGCAGGATATATTCCAGATCGCGCTGCATCACGCCGTTCGGGCTGGTGGAATAGGTATCGTATCCCATCTCCAGCGCCGCCTTCGCGCGCAGCACCGGATTCGCGTCCCAACGCGGTGTCGCCAACTTTGCGGCGAAGAGATAGAGCTGATCCTCAAGATCGGC
This sequence comes from Croceicoccus naphthovorans, assembly GCF_001028705.1. Lineage (NCBI taxonomy): Bacteria > Pseudomonadati > Pseudomonadota > Alphaproteobacteria > Sphingomonadales > Erythrobacteraceae > Croceicoccus > Croceicoccus naphthovorans. Next base: position 2,375,265 of record NZ_CP011770.1, read on the forward strand.
GGCACGCGTTTCCGCGCCCATCACGAACTCGCCGTCCTCTATCGAGAAATCGAGGCCCATCTTGCGCCCGTTCGACACCTGATCGAGATCGTCCTGCGACAGCGGACCGATGCCCGTGCCCATCAGCGCGAATTCGCCCAACGCGATATAGGGCGCGTCGTCCTTGCCGAACGCCTCGTACCCATCGCCGAAACGCACGCGTACGCTGACGCGACCCGGTTCCGCATCGTTTGGCCAGATTAGCAACTTCGTGCCGTTGGACAGCGTGAGCCGCTCGACCTCCAGAATGCCAGTCGGCACCGCTTCGCTGACCGTCCCCGGTGTGCCCAGCGACGGCAGGTCGGCAAAGGAAATCGCCTTGGCCTGCACCCGGGCGGAAGCATCGGCCTGAACCGGCGCGACCATCGCGGCGCGGAAGGCGGCTTCGTCTGCCATGCTTGCCTGCGGCACGGTCATCACCCCGCGCAGGACGGGGCCGGTGAACAGGGCGCGCGTGTGCGACAGGATCGCATCGGGCGTGACCTTGCCGCGCATCCCGCTCAGCACTTTCAGCACCGTATCCGGAGCAGCCACGGTTTCGCGTATGTCGACCGCCTGTACCACGTTGTTGGCAAGGTCGGCGGCCTGCTGCACTTCCTGCGTTTCCACGCCCACGCGAAAGGCATTTTCGAACTCGGCGAATTCGCGCGCGATCTCGTCCTCGCCCGGTGGGTTGGCCAGCGCATCGGAGATCACCGCGCGCACGTCGGTCAGCGCGCCTTTCCAGTCATCGCCCAGCGGCGTGATCGAGACGAAGGTCGCATCGGTGGAACGGCTGACATCGTCCTGCCCGACTTGCGCCGCCAAATAGCTGCCGCCCGCCCGCGCCCGGTTTTCCAGACGGCGGTTGATGATCGCCATCGACAGCTGATTGGTCAGCAACCCTTCGTTATATTCGATCGTATCCGCGACCTTCTCCCACGGACGCAGGATCGCGTAGTTGATGCTGATCGGCAGGTCCGGCTCGTCCAGCACGGTCAACTTGTCTACCGGGGCCAGGGCACCCGCCGCCGCCTTGGCATTGGCACCAGGCACCGGATCGCCGAAATCGGGCGCGGGGGTCCACGCGCCCTTGCCCTTCCAGCCGCCGAAGTATTTCTCCAGCATCTGGACCATAACCGCCGGGGCGACATCGCCCGCAACGGTAATCACCGTGTTTTCTGGTCGGTACCAGCGGTTGTAGAACGCGCGAACATTCTGCTGATTGGCGGCGTTCAGCGTCTCTACCGTGCCGATGGGCGAACGCACCGCCAGCTTCATGCCGTTGAAATAGGTTTCGCGCGTCGCATCGGCCACGCGCTTGCCCGCGCCGCCCCGTTCGCGCATTTCGGCGAGCACGATCGGCACTTCGGTCCGCACACCCTTTTCGGTCAGCGTCGGTCCTTCGACCATGCCGGACAGCAGCTTGAACGTCTCGTCCAGCTTCGTCGGGTTCATGTCGGGCACGTCCAGCTTGTAGACGGTGTGCGTCGGCGTGGTTTCGGCATTGGTGTCGCTGCCGAATGTCGCGCCAAGGTTTTCCCATTTCGGGATCGTCTCACCCTCTTTCAGGTAACGCGATTCCCGAAACAGCAGGTGTTCCAGCAAGTGGGCAAAGCCGCGCTCGCCATCCCGTTCGTGCAGCGAACCGGCGTCGATGCGGACGCGGATCGACAGCTGCTCCTGCGGCACTTCGTTGAAGCGAACGGCATAGCGCAATCCGTTCGAAAGCTCTCCGAACTGCCATTCGGGATCGGGCGGCACATCGCTGCCGCGGTAAATCCACGGGCGGTCCGGTTCCACCTGCGGCCAATCGCGGGCGGCCTCTGCCGAAGGGGCGGGCTGCGCATAGGCGGGCGAGACGAGGAGAACGGCGAGGACCGCGGCCAGCGGCGCGGTGCGAAAAGTGCGGGTCATGCCCCGCATATATGGGGCGCAAGGGTGAAGCGCCAGTGAACATGGTCGTTATCGCGGTCCTCAGCGCACCATCAAGCAATCGAAATTGGCTTGAATGGCGGGCCAAGCGGCCTACATCGGCACCCATGTTCATAGAGACCGAAACGACGCCCAATCCCGCCACCATGAAATTCCTGCCCGGACGGCAGGTGATGGCCGACGGCACGCGCGAATTTACAGACCCTGAGGCGGCGGAAATATCGCCGCTGGCTTCGGCGCTTTTCTCTCTCGGCGACGTGACGGGTGTATTCTATGGCTCCAGCTTCGTTTCGGTGACTGCCGCTCCGGGGTCGGACTGGCCGACGTTGAAACCGCAGGTCGTGGCCGTGCTGCTCGACCACTTCGTATCGGGCGCGCCGCTGTTCACCGGGGGCGATGCCGCGGGGATCGCGGTGCCGGATGAACTGGATGACATCGGCGACGATCCGGCGGACGCCGACGTGGTGGCGCAGATCAAGGACCTGATCGAAACGCGCGTTCGCCCTGCCGTGGCGGGTGACGGCGGTGACATCATCTATCGCGGTTTCCGTGAAGGGATCGTCTATTTGACGATGCAGGGCGCCTGTGCGGGCTGCCCGTCTTCTACCGCAACGCTGAAGCAAGGGATCGAGGGACTTTTGAAGCACTACGTTCCCGAAGTCGCGGAAGTGCGCGCCGCCTGAGCCCAGCATGATCCTCCGCGTGTGATTGCTTTTCGACCGTCATGACCATCCGCACGCTTGCCATCGATTGCGCCACCGCCGCCTGTTCGGTCGCCGTTTTTGAGGGCGAGAACCTGATCGCGGGCGAATGGGAATTGCTCGGCCGCGGTCATGCCGAGCGGCTGGTTCCGATGATCTCTGCCCTGCCACAACGCGGGCGGGCGGATCGCATCGCTGTGGCACTCGGCCCCGGCAGCTTTACCGGTATCCGCGTCGGATTGGCGGCGGCCAAGGCGCTCGCTCTGGCTTGGCGGGCGGAACCGGTGGGCTATGCGACACCCGACTTGCTGGCGGCGCAGGCCCGCGCGGACCACGGCGCGATGCCGCTTGGCGTCGTGATGACCGGCGGACACGGAGAGTGGTTCGTCGCCGCCTACAATGCCGACGGATCGTGCGCGCAACCGGTACAGTCGCTCCGCCCCGAAGTGGCGGTTGCCGCGATCGATTGTGCATTGATCGTTGGAAGTGCGGCAGAGACGTTCGTCGCCCGGCGCGGTCACGGTACGGCGCAAAACATGCTGCCCGATGCCCGCAAGGTTATGGCGCTCTCTGACAATGCCTACACCGCCGATGTCCGCCCGATCTACGGCCGCGCGCCAGACGCTGCCTTGCCAGCAGGCAAATCGCGATGATGCCGACCCGCGCCGAGATCGCCGGTATCATGTCGGTCATGCAATCGGCTTTCGACCCGGCCTATGGCGAAGCATGGAACGAAGCGCAGGTGACGTCCGCACTGCTGGTACCCGGCACGCGTTTCGCGCTGGCCGATGCGGCGGGGATCATCGGCCCGCCTTCCCCGTCAGTGCCCAGCGCGGGGTTCTACCTTTCACGCCAGACGCTGGACGAGGAGGAACTGCTGCTACTCGCCGTCCTGCCCGAATATCGCAGATCCGGTTGTGCCACGCGGCTGTTCGAGCATCTGACCTGCGCTTGTCGCGATCGCGGTGTCGCGCGCCTGTTTCTGGAAATGCGGGCCGACAATACCGCGGCCCATTTTTACCAAAAGATGGGGTTTCAGCCGGTTGGGCTTCGCAAAGCCTATTATCGCGGGGCCGATGGCCAGTATCGCGATGCGCGTACACTGGCGCTCGACCTCGCCTGATTTCGATTTCGATTTCATAGTCCGCAAAACAGCGCAAAATCTGGCAAAAGGTGTGAACGTTTCGCTGGCCTTGTTATTTCGCAGTTGCAAGATTAAGGGCCGGTCAAGCCCGATGCGCCCCCAGTTTCTCGCACCCCCCCTTCGCATGATGGCGAGTAACGCATCCGGCCAAAGACAAGAGGACTTCCATGGACGAAGCCAAACCGGACATGACCGAAACGCTTATCACTCTCACGTCCGATATCGTCGCCGCGCACGTCAGCAACAACTCTGTCGATGTCGACCAGGTGCCGACGCTGATCAACAACATCTATGGCGCGCTCGCCGGACTTGGCGGCGTGCAGGCCGAACCGGAATCGCCGCCGGAGCCCGCCGTTTCGATCCGCTCTTCGGTTAAGCCCGATTACATCGTCTGCCTTGAAGACGGTAAAAAACTGAAAATGCTGAAGCGTCACCTGATGACGCATTACAACATGACCCCGGAAGAGTATCGCGCGCGCTGGAACCTGCCCGCCGATTACCCGATGGTCGCCCCCAACTATGCAGAAAAGCGTCGCGAACTGGCCAAGAAGATTGGCTTGGGTCGCAAGCCCGGCGCGCGCAAGGGTGCGAAAAAGGGCTGAGCAAAACCGGTCAGGCGCGACCGGCAAAAGGTTGCGCACGCGGGAAGCCAGCCTATTATGGCCCCGGTAATTCCCATTAAGGGGCTCATTCCAATTGAGGGGCGGATTTTTCCGCCCCTTCAACACAGGTCCAGCTGAACGCGTGCCCAATCGCATCGACATCGAAGCCGTCTGCGCCGAACGCGGTCTGCGCATCACCGAACAGCGCCGCGTGATCGCGCGCGTCCTGTCCGATGCCGAGGATCATCCCGACGTCGAAAAGCTGCACGAACGCGCCTCTGCCATCGATCCGGGCATCTCGATCGCGACGGTGTACCGTACCGTCCGTCTGTTTGAAGAGGCGGGTATTCTCGACCGTCACGATTTCGGCGACGGCCGCGCCCGGTATGAGGCTGCGCCAGAGGCGCATCACGACCACCTGATCGATGTCGAAACCGGCAAAGTCGTGGAATTCGTCGATCCGGAACTGGAAGCGTTGCAGCGCCAGATTGCAGAGCGGCTGGGCTTTCGCCTCGTCGATCATCGCATGGAACTCTACGGCGTCAGGCTGGAACGGGACTGACCCCGATGCGCCGCCTGCGGATCGCATACCGCATGGCCGCGCTTATCGTATGGCTGATCCTGTGCGTCGGCGCCTTTTACATCGCTGCCCCGTTCACGCGCCGCAATCCGGTGCCGCCGCGTTTTCTGGCGGGCGTGGCGACGATTGCGGGCGTACGGGTCAGGCGGATCGGTTCGATAAGCGCGCCCCGCGCAGTCCTGCTGGCCAATCACCTAAGCTGGCTCGATATTCCCCTGCTCGCCGGAACTACCGGATCGGTTTTCGTGGCGCACGACGGGCTGGCTGGCAATCGCGCCCTGAAATGGCTGTGCGATATGAACGACACGGTGTTTATCGCCCGGTCGCGCCGGTCGACCGTTGCGCATCAGGTCGATCAAGTTCGCGAGGCACTGGATGCGGCGCGGGTGCTGACCGTCTTTCCCGAAGGCACGACCAATGATGGAACCGCCCTGCTGCCGATAAAAAGCGCGCTGCTCTCTGCCCTCGACACGACCGATGCGGGCACGGCGATCCACCCGGTCGCCCTGTCCTACGGCGATGCCACGCAAGAGATCGCATGGGTGGGCAACGAACCGGGCGCCACGAATTTCTTCAACGTCCTTGGCCGCGGCAAGCCCATTGACGCTACCGTCACGATCCTGCCCGCATTGACGGGCGAGGCGCTGAACGGGCGCAAGGCCATTGCCGAAGCGACACGGGATGCGCTGACCAAGGCGATGGCAGGATGGTAACACGCATTGTGGGCGCGGACCTCGACCTGCTCACCCTGAACGGTCAGGATCAACCCCGCCATGTTGCCGACTTCGCGCTCGAAAATTGTGAGGTGATGGGCAACATGCTGGCCAGCGTCCACCCCGGCGAATGGCGCACGATCCGCAACTGCTCCGCCGTGAAGTGCATGCAGATGAATTGCTCGCTGGCGGGGACAGTGGTTGAGGACTGCCTGCTCGACACGATGGGTCAGAAGGGGCGCTCGTACCTGCAACTCGACGCTTGCGTGTTCATCCGAACCACGGTTCGGGGACGGATAACGACGACGCTATTCCGCTTTGACCCCCATCCGTTTCAGGATACGACGACCGGTCCGAAATTCTCCGACCAGTGGCGCGACGAACTGGCGGCGCGCTATCGCGGTGTGGATTGGGCGCTCGACATCACGGAGGCCAAGTTCGCGTCGCTGACCAGCCTCGTCACCGTGCCCGGCCACCTCGTCCACTTCGCCCCCGAACGCGCCATCCGCATTCGCCGCGAGGGACTGACCGATGGCTGGCAAGAGCGCATGCCGATGATCATGCAGATCTGCTGCGAGGATTTCATCTTCGATTCCCCCTTTGACAGTTTCGTCGTCGCGCGTGGAGAGAAAAAGGCCGACCGCGAGAAATTCGCCGAATGGGCGGCGATCATGCGTGCAGAGGACTTTGCCGATCCGGCCTGATTGCGGTAAGGGCGCGCGACATGACCAAGGTTTCTATCCCCCGCACCTTTCGCGTAAAAAGCTTCGGCTGCCAGATGAACGTCTATGACGGCGAACGCATGGCCGAATTGCTGGGCGAACAGGGCATGGCCGCCGCCGAAGAAGGCGACGATGCCGACCTTGTCGTTCTGAACACCTGCCACATCCGCGAAAAGGCGGCAGAGAAAGTCTATTCCGACATCGGTCGCCTCAAACGCGAAGACGGCACCAGCCCGTTGATCGCCGTGGCCGGATGCGTCGCGCAGGCAGAGGGCGAAGAAATCATGGCCCGCGCCAAGGACGTGCGCATGGTCGTCGGCCCGCAGGCCTATCACCGGCTGCCCGACATGATCGACCGCGCCAGCAAGGGTGAGCGTGTGACCGACACCGACATGCCCGCCGACGCAAAGTTCGGCGCGCTGCCCGCCCGTCGCAAGCGTGCGCCCAGCGCATTCCTGACGGTGCAGGAAGGCTGCGACAAGTTCTGCACTTATTGCGTTGTGCCCTACACCCGCGGCGCAGAAATCAGCCGGCCCTTTGCTGATCTGATCGAAGAAGCCCGCCGCCTTGTCTACCAAGGTGCGCGCGAAATAACGCTGCTGGGCCAGAACGTGAATGCCTGGGATGGAGAGGACGCCAAGGGCCGCAAGATCGGCCTTGATGGCTTGGTCCGCGAACTTGCCGCGCTGCCCGATCTGGCGCGCATTCGTTACACCACCAGCCACCCCAATGACATGTCCGACGCGCTGATCGCCGCGCATGGTGAGGTCGACAAGCTGATGCCTTACCTGCATCTGCCCGTGCAGTCGGGCAGCGACCGCGTGCTGGCGGCGATGAACCGCAGCCATACCGCAGAGAGCTATATCCGCCTGATCGAACGGGTGCGCGAAGCGCGGCCTGACATCGCGATCAGCGGCGATTTTATTGTCGGATTTCCGGGTGAGAGCGAGCAGGACTTTGCCGACACGCTCTCCATCGTCGACACCATTGGCTATGCTGCTGCATTCAGCTTCAAGTACTCACCCCGCCCCGGCACCCCCGCCGCGACCATGGAAGACCAGATCACGCGCGAGGTGATGGACGACCGGCTGCAACGGCTTCAGGCCGCGCTGACCCGCGACAGCCACGCCTTCAACCGCGCGACCGTGGGCAGGACCTGCGACGTGCTGGTCGAACGGACCGGACGGCGCGAGGGACAGTGGCTGGGCAAGACCCCATGGCTGCAATCGGCCTATTTCACGGGCGACCATGCCGTCGGCGATCTGGTGCGGGTCGAACTGATGGACGCCAACCCGAACTCGCTGTCGGCGCGGGTGCTGCAACTGGCTTAATCGCCTTAACATCGGGGCAATTCATGCTTGCCCGAATCGATTGCGCCGCCAAGAATGCGCCGCATGGGGATGGGTCTACGCAACGCACTGATCGCATTGGCGAATATCGCCGCGCTTGCTTTGTCCGGATGCGGCGGGGAGATGCCGGCGCAAGCGGATGAGGACGTGCCGGTCGCGGCGCCGAGCGCCGAGCCGGAGGACGAGACGCCCTCGCCCAATGTCGCGGTCGGCAATCTGGCCCCGGGTTTCGCGCCCATTGCCTTCGACCTTGCCGGATCGAGCTGGCTGGTCGTCGCCATCGACGGAAAGCCGCTTTCCGACCGCTATTCCGACCTTGCCACCGTCCATTTCACCGATACGATGATCTATTGGCAGGCGTGCAACCACCACGAAGGGCTTTACGTTGATACCGGCCCCAGCTTTGCGCTGGGCCGCATCACGGCGACACTGGTGGCCTGCCCTGCGCAAAGCCCCGATGCCGAGCTGGCACAAGTGCTGGGCGGTCGCCCGCTGATCGCCAGCAATGCAGAGGGTAAGCTGATGCTGGCCCTAAAAGGCCGCACGCTGACGCTTTCGCAGATCGATTCGCGCTACAAGAACGTCGCCGCCCCGCCGCTGGAGGCTGGACCGTTCCGCATCATGCTGGCCGACGGCGGTTCGCGTCCGCCGGTGCTGTCGTTCAAGGGTAACAACTTCTCGGTCTGGATGGACTGTCCCGCCGCGATCCACGGCAAGGCGCGGGTTTCGAACGGACAGATGCGGACGAGCGATATTGCGGTGACGACCAGCTGCGACAGCTATCGCCCCACCGCAATCCGGTCTTTCGGCACGTTCCTTTCGCAGCCGCTTTCCATCGCGCGCGGGCCGAACGGCGAATTGCTGCTGACCGACGGGATAACCGTCATGCATGGTCAGCAATGCTATCCCGATGCTTCGCCCTGCAACTATGCGACGAAACCGGCGGAAAAGGCGCCCGGTACATGACCCCCAAATGGTTGAGCATAGTGCATAGTCGCGTCCCAACCCCTTGTGCGGGTGCGTGGCAGTCTTATTCTCTAGGATAGCGATAACGAGTCGGGCGTTGCGAAGCGTGACGGCCGACCCCCTTGAAGAAGGAACATTCGTGGGGAACACCAAGTGAGCCGCAAGCCCTCTCGCATCCCGGTCGCCATCCCCGAAGACGAATCGCCAATCCATGCGCCACGCGGCAATGGCCGCGCCAGAACTGAGCTCGCGTTTGAAGACGCGGACGTGCTGGGCGCGCTGTTTGGCCAGTTCGACGCCAACCTCGTCCACATCGAAAACCGCCTTGGCGTCTATATCTCCGCACGGGGCAACCGCGTACAGATCGAAGGGCCGGAGGAAGCCGTCGCCCGCGCCCGCGAGGTGCTGACCGGCATGCACACCCGGCTGGGACAGGGGCAAGAGCTGGATCAGGGCGCGGTCGAATCGCTGATCGCGATGAGCAACGAGCCGACGCTGGAAGGCATCATCACCGGCGATTCCAAGCGCCCGCCGATCATGATCCGCACCCGCAAGAAAACGATCGTGCCGCGCTCCGCCGCGCAGATCGACTATATGCAGGCGCTGACCAGCAACGAGATCATCTTCGCGCTCGGCCCGGCGGGTACGGGCAAGACCTACCTCGCCGTCGCACAAGCGGTGGCGCAGCTGATCACCGGCAGTGTGCAGCGCCTGATCCTCTCGCGTCCGGCGGTCGAGGCGGGGGAGCGTATCGGATTCCTGCCCGGCGACATGAAGGAAAAGGTCGACCCCTATCTGCGCCCGCTTTACGATGCGCTCTACGATTGTCTGCCCGCCGAACAGGTCGAACGCCGCATCGCCAGCGGAGAGATCGAGATCGCGCCGATCGCCTTCATGCGCGGTCGTACGCTGGGCGATGCCTTTGTGATTCTGGACGAGGCGCAGAACACCACCACTGCGCAGATGAAGATGTTCCTGACCCGATTCGGTCAGAACAGCCGCATGGTCGTGTGCGGAGACCCGCTTCAGGTCGACATTCCGGGCGGCGATTCGCACTCCGGTCTGGCCGATGCTGTGCGCCGGTTGGAGGGAATCGAAGGAATCGCCGTTTCGCGATTCACCGCCGCCGACGTCGTGCGGCATCCAATCGTCGGTCGGATCGTCGATGCTTATGAGGGCCCCCAAGCCCAAAAATGACTGCTCAGAAATGACTGCCCGCAAATGACCGTGCCGACATTGGAAATCGACATCGACCCGGTGTGGGGCGAAGATGTCGATTGGGACGCCCTGAGCACCCGGACCGCAGGGGCCGCAGCGGCCGAAGCGCCTGAACTTGCGCGTGCCAACATGCTGATAAGCGTGGTTTTCAGCGACGATGACGACGTTCACGCGCTTAATCGAGAATGGCGCGACAAGGACAAGCCGACCAACGTTCTGAGCTTTCCGATGCTGTCGCGCGAAGAGGTCGAGGCACTGTCGGATCAGCCCGCATTGCCGGTCATGCTGGGCGATATCGTGCTTGCGAAAGGGGTCTGCGCGCGCGAGGCGGAAGAAAAATCTGTTGCACTTGCGAACCATGCGACCCATTTGCTGGTCCACGGATTGCTTCATCTCGCCGGTTACGACCACGAGACGGGCGACGCCGATGCCGAAATCATGGAGGCGCTGGAAGTGCGCATCCTGGCCAGGCTAGGCATTGCGGACCCATACGGGGATCGCCACCAACCTGTTTAGGAGTGTAGAGGCCGACCATGCCGGACGGCAGCCAGTACGAAGATCCACGCGACCCGGAGCCTGAGCGACGGGGGCAGGAGAAACACCTGCTGTGGAACCGCATCCGCACCTTCTTCGATGCGAGCGAGGGGGATCAGTCCCTGCGCGCCCAGATCGAGGAGGTTATCGACGAGCACGAAGAGGAAGAGCAGCGCGACGGCCTGCCGCCCGAAGAAGGCGATCTTTCGCCGACCGAGCGCCAGATGCTGCGCAACCTCCTCCATTTCAGCGAACATGACGCCGACGACGTTGCGATTCCGCGCGGCGAGATCATCGCCCTAGACCGCAGCGCCAGCTGGGACGAACTGGTCGCGACTTTTGCCGAACACGGCCATTCGCGCATGCCGGTCTATTCCGAATCGCTCGATCACGTGATCGGGATGATGCACATCAAGGATATCTTCCCCTTCCTCGCGCTCGATAAAGAACCGCCGGCGGACTGGACGCGCCTGATGCGTCAGCCGCTCTATGTGCCTCAGGCGCGCGGGGCGCTGGACGTTCTGGCAGACATGCGCGCGCGCCGGGTGCACCTTGCCATCGTGCTGGACGAATATTCGGGCACTGACGGCATCATCACCATCGAAGACCTAGTCGAGGAAATTGTCGGCGAGATCGAGGATGAGCACGACGATGCCCCGGTCGATTTGCTGGTGCCCATCGACGAGGGCATGTGGGACGCCGATGCGCGAACCGAGCTGGACGAAGTGGCCCGCCGCGTCGATCCGCGCCTTGCCGACGTGGAAGAGGCGGTCGACACGCTGGGCGGCCTTGCCTTCGTGCTGGCCGAACGCGTGCCGGTGGTGGGCGAAATCCTGCCGCATGACAGCGGCTGGAAGCTGGAAGTAATCGCCGGGAACGAGCGGCACGTCGAACGATTGCGGCTGCACCCCCCTTCGGGGGCCAGAGACCATCAGGCAGAGGAAGCCGCCTGATGACGCCGCGCCGCCTCCCTCCGCTACGCTCTCTCGAAGCCTTCGTCCGCATCGCCCGTCTCGGCTCTGCAAAATCTGCGGCAGAGGAACTGGCCATCAGCCCGTCCGCCCTGTCCCGCCGGGTCAGCGCGCTTGAAGACTTTACCGGCAAAAAGCTGTTCAACCGCAAGCATCAGGCCATGGTGCTCACCGCGGACGGCACCGACTTGTTCGAAGCCGTTGCCCCTGCGCTGGACGAACTGGCCGATCGCATCTGGCAGAACATGGGCGACAGCAAGATCATGCGCCTGCGCCTTGGCGTGATGCCGCTGTTCGGCGGGCAAAGGCTGGTGCCGCGCCTGCCCGAACTGCGCCGCCTTTACCCCGCGTTGCACATCGATATCGATTCGTCGTCGCACCCCATCCCGAAACTGGGCGATACGCTGGATGCGGCGATCACCCTATCGGATGAGCCGGACGACAAGCTGCATTGCGTGCGGCTGGATCACAACAAGGTCCACGCCATCGCATCGCGCGCCGTGGCCGAACAGATGGGGCCGACCCCCAATCCCGAACTATTGGCGCGGCAGAGCTATCTGCTCCATTCGGAAATGATGAAAAGCTTCGAAGCGTGGCGCAAGGCGACCGGGCTGGACGCGCGATACGATCCGACGGTCGATCACTACGACAGCGGTCCTCTATTGCTTGAAGCTGCGGCGCAGGGGCTGGGCATCGCGATCATGCATGGCGATCATATCAGCCGTTCGAACGACGATCGCATCGCGACGCTGTTCGATCTGCAGGTCGAAAGCCCATACAGTTACTGGTTCGTCTGCAAGCCCCGCGCGCTGGAGAGCCGACCGGTGCGCCTGTTCCACGATTGGCTGGTCGGCGCGCAGCTTTAACCGCCGCCAGCCGCCATCGTCGCCCCTTGCGCGGGCGGTGGTTCCAGTTCGTTGCGTAGCGCGGAACGCTTCGCCGCCGGATCGTCGAGAGCCGCGACCCACGTCAGGCAATCGGCCAGTCGGCGCATGTAATGGTTTGCAATGGGATTGGCCGAAGTCTGGCAATCGATGGCATAGCCATCCCACTCCGGGTCTGACGAAAAGGCGCGCACCCACCCGGCAATCTCCCCCGACTCCGCGATGGACACGTGGACCGGGCGCGACCAGTCTTCCGGCTTGGTCAGCGCGTTGCCCGATGCATTCGGATTGAACAGATAGCTGGACAGCGTTTCCGGCAGCGCCCCGTCTTCGCGCGCGACTTTCTTCAACACATGATCGGCAATCCGCCCGCCCAGCGAGTGCCCGGCCACGGTGATCGGCACATCGGCATAGCCCGCCCTATCCATCGCATCGCGCACCATGCGATAGATCGCCACCCCGCGCGGCCCCTGTCGGCCCAGCAGCGTGCCGTGCCACCAGTCTTTCGGGCCCTCGGTTCCGCGATAGACCAGCACGACTTCGGACAGGCGGTCGTCCGCGTCGAAACGGTCGAAGATGGTATAGGCGAACCCGTAGCGGTCGTTCGCAGCGGCGTAACGCTCTTTCAGCTCTTCGGGCAGGACATAGGGCCGGTCGAGGTACTTGTCGCTCGTCTCCGCCTCTTCCCAATACGCGTTCTGAGCCAACTGCGCATATTCCCACGAAGCGTCGGCCACCCGCCGCGCATCGGGGCACCATCCCCCCGGGCCGGCACAACCGTGGCCGAGCCGGGTGATGTCATGGCTGCACGCGCCGAGCGACAGGAGGGCCGCAAGCGCAACCCCCTCCCGGCGCAGCAGATCAGGCAACAGTGGCCTTGACGATCTTGCCGGGCTCACGCGGCGGTTCACCCTTGGGCAACGCGTCGATCACGTCCATGCCGTCTTCGACCTCGCCCCAGACAGTGTACTGGCGATCGAGGAAACGCGCATCGTCAAAGCAGATGAAGAACTGCGAATTCGCGCTGTGCGGGGCGCTGGTGCGCGCCATGGAACAGACGCCGCGGGTGTGCGGGTGATCGTTGAACTCTGCCTGCAGGTCGGGTTTGTCCGAACCGCCCATGCCGGTGCCGTTCGGGCAGCCGCCCTGGGCCATAAAGCCGGGGATCACGCGGTGAAACTTCACACCGTCGTAGAAACCTTCGCCGGCCAGTTCCTTGATGCGGGCAACGTGGCCCGGCGCGATTTCGGGCAAGAGCTTGATCACGACGTCCTTGGGCGTGCCGTCGCCGGTGTCGATGGAAAGGGTCAGTTTTTCGTCGGCCATGAAAGCTCCGTCTCGTCACATCTGTCCGCGCAGACCCGCGCGGGTTCTTCGTCGCGCCGGATATAAGGGCTGATCGCGCAAAGTCATCCCCGCAGCGTGCACAGGCTTCTCCCCGAACTTGCGCACAGGTTGGCCCACCGCTCTGCCGGATTGCTCCACCGGCTTCTCCACAGCCCTGCCCACAGTTTGCCCACAATTGCGACGAAGCTGCCTTCCCCATTGCTTTTGCAGCGCAGCATCCTAGTAACCGGCACCGGCCCGACGGCCATTTCCCACGCGCACGAACAGGACGGGGCATGACAAACCGCGAAGACCCGACCCTGCTGGAAGAACGCCGCCCCGAAGACGAAGTGGGCGAAGAAGACGTGCGCGAGGCCGAGATCGAGCATCTCGACGAGGACGACCGCCTGACGCGCGAATTCGTCGAGGCCGTACGCGACGCGGTGTACGAAGGCGACGAGGAGCGCGTGCAGGAGCTGGTCGAACCGCTCCACCCCGCCGACATCGCCGACCTTGTCGAACTTGTCCCGGCAGAGGAACGCCCCGCGCTGGGCAAGGCCATCGCCGAACTGATGACCGGCGAGGTCATTTCCGAACTGAACGAACACGTCCGCGACGAACTGTTCGAAGACCTGTCCGCCGACGCGGTTGCGCAAATCGCCGAGCAGATGGAGACCGACGACGCGGTCGCCATGATCGAGGACATGGAGGAGGCCGAGCAGCGCGCCGTCCTTGCCGAGCTCGATCCCGAAGACCGCGCCGCGATCGAGGATGCGCTGTCCTTCCCCGAGGAATCGGCGGGTCGCCTGATGCAGCGCGATCTGGTCGCGGTGCCCGAGCACATCACCGTCGGCAACCTGATCGATTACCTGCGCGACAATGCCGACCTGACGACCGAGTTCTGGGAAGTCTTCGTCGTCGATCCCGCGCATCGTCCGGTAGGCACCTGCCAGCTTTCGTGGATCCTGCGCACCCCGCGCAGCGTGCCCATTGCCGACGTGATGAAGCGCGACCAGACGCTGATCCCGGCAACCATGGATCAGGAAGAAGTCGCGCTGCGCTTCCAGAAATACGCGCTGATCTCCGCCGCCGTCGTCGATGCCGGGGGCCGCTTGATCGGCCAGATCACCGCCGACGACATCGTCCACATCATTCAGGAAGAAGCGGGCGAGGACGCCCTGCTGATGTCCGGCGCGGGCGAGGGCGACATCAACCAGCCAATCCGGCAGTCCTATTCGGAACGCGTGCGCTGGCTGATCGCCAACCTTGGTACGGCGTTGATCGCATCGCTGATCATCGCGATGTTCGGGGCGGCCATCGAAAAGCTGGTCGCGCTGGCCGTGCTCATGCCCATTGTCGCCTCGATCGGCGGAAATGCCGGTACGCAGACGATGGCGGTTGCGGTGCGCGCGCTAGCTATGAATCAGCTGACGCAATCCAATACCGTGCGCGTGTTGTGGCGCGAAATGCGCGTGGCAATGCTGAACGGCGTGACGGTTGCGGCGCTGATCGGCGGGGCAACGGCGTTTATCTTCCAGCCGATGCTGGGCGTGGTCATCGCTGTAGCCGTCGTCATCAACATCATCACCGCGGGCCTTGCGGGCGTGGCGGTGCCCGTGATCTTTGACCGTCTGGATCAGGACCCGGCGGTGGCATCCTCGGTCTTCGTCACGATGATCACCGATTCGATGGGCTTCTTCGCCTTCCTCGGCCTTGCCGTCGCGTCGGGGCTGGTCAGTTAGCGATTGCTTCCCATATCGGTCGCATGGTTGATGCCGGGCCACTCCACCTGACCAAGATCGCATTCGGCGCGAAAAGCTATGCCGATATCGAGCAATGGTTCGCCGGTCGCCGCAGCCCGTCGCTGACGACGCGGTATTGCCCGAAACGGGTCGAGGAACTGGAAGGCGGATCGCTGTTCTGGATCCACGAACACGCCATCGTCGCGCGCAGCCCGATCATCGGGTTCGAGCAGATGGAGAACGGACGCTGGCTGATCCAGCTCGAACCCCGCCTGATCCGGGTGCACAGCCGCCCGAAACGCGCGCATCAGGGCTGGCGATATCTGAAGCACGAAGACGCCCCGCCCGATCTTGGCGAAGGCGAGGATACCGGCGACGTGCTGCCCGGCCGCCTGCTGGGCAAATTGTCAAAGCTGGGGCTGGTCTAGTTCCCGTCAAGCCAGTCGCGGATCAGGCGATGCGCGATTGCATAGCGCGGGGGCGGCAAGAACAAACCGTCGCGCCCTGACATCACATCGCGTACTTGCGCCTCGGTAAACCAGCGCGCGTCTTCCAGTTCGGTCTTGTCGACGACGATGCGTTCGTGAAACGTCACGGCCGCGCAACCGATCATCAGTTGCGAGGGCATCGGCCAAGCCTGACTGGCGCGATAACGGACTTGCGCGATGGGCAGTCCCGCCTCTTCCAGCACTTCGCGCCGCACCGCCTCTTCGATGGTTTCCCCCGGCTCGACAAATCCCGCCAACGCCGAATAGCGCCCCTCGGGCCAGCCCAGCCCTCGGCCCAGCAGCAGGCGGCGCTCGCCCTTCTCGGTCCGGTTCTCCACCGTCATTATCGTCACCGGATCGGTACGCGGGAAATGCTGCGCACCGCAGGCGTCGTTCAGGCATCCACGCTGCCAGCCGCCCTTGACTGGCACGGTGTGCGATCCGCACTGCGCACAGAACCGATGCCGCGCATGCCAGTCGACAAGGCTGCGCGCGCAGGCATAAATCGGCACCTGGCTATCGTGCAGCGCGGTAATCGTCCGCATGAATCCTTCGCGTCCCACCCCGGTCGGACGCTTGGGCACCGCGGCGAAACAACCCCGATCACCGTCGATGCCAAGGAACACCAGTTCCGCATCCGGCTCCGCATCTGCCAGCGATCCCCAGACCAGTCCGCCCTCCGCGTCGATCTGCGGGTCCAGCCCGTTCAGCAGGAGCAGCCGCGCGCGCATGCCCGAATAGTCGGCCAGCGCCTCCGGATCGCTGCGAACGTGGTCCGCGCGGTCGATATTGACGATGGGCGCGCGCCGTGTGTCGAAATCTGCCATGCCGTGAAAAGTCTCCTCGTGGCCCTTGGCTTAAGTCGCCATGCCCTTGCTGGCAATCGCCCCGCTCATCCGCGCAGGACAAGTTGTGCCGCGCGCAGGAAAAGGGTCGGCAGGCCCGCCTCGGCCTCGACGCGGTCGATAGGCCACCATTCACCTTTCGGGTGCGATCCCTGCGCTGTCAGGCGCCGCACCTGCATTTCCAGCGTGAAATGGGTAAATCCGTGCCGCACCGTGCCTTCAACATGCTGCCAATCGCCATCCAGAGGTGGCTCGCCATCTCCGTCGGCACGTGCCGACCAGCCATCGTCGGGCAAAGCGCGCATGCCCGCCAGCATCCCTTTGCCGGGGCGAGTCACGAGCAGGACGTGGCCGTCGCGCTCGACCCAGAACGCGGTGCCCTGCCGCACGGGCTTGGCCTTTTTCGGCGTTTTGGCAGGCAGATTCTCGGCAATTCCCTCGGCCCGCGCCACACAGAGATCGGACAATGGGCACAAAAGGCATTTCGGATCGCGCACCGTGCAAATGCCAGAACCTAGG
This sequence comes from Croceicoccus naphthovorans, assembly GCF_001028705.1. Taxonomy (NCBI): domain Bacteria; kingdom Pseudomonadati; phylum Pseudomonadota; class Alphaproteobacteria; order Sphingomonadales; family Erythrobacteraceae; genus Croceicoccus; species Croceicoccus naphthovorans. The sequence goes on from NZ_CP011770.1 coordinate 2,392,522, forward strand.
TCCATCATCGCCTGCGCGAAGTCACCCGCGCGCCGGTCTGGCGTAATTTCGTCGGCCGCCGCCCGGATCGAGGGTTTCGCCGCTGGCAAAGGTTCGCGGATCGCGAAGAGCCGCGCCACGACCCGCTCGACATTGGCATCGACGACGACCGCGCGCCGGTCGAACGCAATCGCCGCGATCGCGGCGGCGGTATAGGCACCCACGCCCGGCAATTCGCGCAAGCCCTCTTCGGTATCCGGGAAAGCCCCGCCTCCATCGGCCACCGTCCGGGCACAGGCGATCAGGTTGCGAGCGCGGGCGTAATACCCCAGCCCCGCCCACGCCGATAAAACCTCGGCGTCATCCTCCGCCGCCAGCGCCTGAAGTGTAGGCCAGCGTTCGGTGAACTTCGCGAAATAAGGCCCAACCGCCGCCACGGTCGTCTGTTGCAGCATGATTTCCGACAGCCAGACGCGATAGGGATCGGGCGCTTCGCCACTTCCCGGCGGGGTCCGCCACGGCAGGGTGCGAGCATGGCGGTCGTACCAGGCCAACAGCCTGTCCCCCACTTCGCCGATCTTGCCGCTGGCCACCACACCGGCGCCTATGGCATGGCCACCGGCGTGATGGGAAGCGACTCTAAAAAAGCGACGGGAAAGAAGGCGGCGAAAAAAGCGCCAAAGCCATACGAACGCCCGCGCGGCGGCGAAGCAAAGGCAATTGCGGATTTGATGCCGCAAGTCGGACGCACCGCGTTCCGCCGCTTCGGCTTCGTGCAGTCGAGCGTCGTTACCCGCTGGGCCGAGATCGTCGGACCGCACCATGCCAAGGTGTCCGCCCCCGAATCGATCCGCTTTCCGCCGGGCGAAAAGTCAGAAGGCACCCTGAACCTAGTCGTCCTGCCCGCCCATGCCCCGCTGATCCAGCACGTCCTGCCCGAGATCATGGAGAGGGTGAATCGCTTCTTCGGATATCGTGCAGTGGCCAAGGTGAAGATGCGGCAAGGGCAGGTTCAGCCTCCGCGTGCTGAAACCCGCGCAAAATCGCCACCGTCGCTAAAGCCGATTCCGATGGAACTCGGCGATTCGCTTCGCGACATCGGCGATCCGGAACTGCGGACGGTGCTCGAATCGCTGGCCCGGTCGCTCGGTGGGACGAAGACAGGGGAATGATCGTGCGTGTGAGCCTTTCAGCAATAGCGAAACCGATTCGCGTCGGCGCGGCGATTTTGCTCGCCGGAATGGCCTTTGCGACGCCCGCTTCCGCCGAATCTCCGCTGGTCGTGAAGAAAACCGAACCCGGCGTGCACCGCATGGGTGGCCCGCAGGCAGAGGTCACGCTGACCGAATACGTCAGCTACACCTGTCCCCACTGCGCCCATTTCGAGGCGGACTCGGGCGATGCCCTGCGGCTGGTCTATGTCGGCTCCGGGCGCATGGCGCTGGAAGTGCGGCACCTCGTCCGCGACCCAGTGGACCTGACCGCCGCGATGTTGACCAACTGCGGACCCGTGGGCCGGTTCGACCGCAATCACGTGATGTTCATGCGATCTCAAAAAGAGTGGCTGGGCAAAATCCAGTCGGCCAGTCAGGCACAGAAAAACCGTTATGCCACAGGCCCTTACTCGACTCGCCGCCAAGCCATCGCACGCGATGCGGGCTTCTATGAAATGATGCTGAAGCGCGGCTATTCGCGCACCGATATCGACAAGTGCCTTGCCGACGAAACGCTGGCCCGCAAGCTGAGCGAAATGACGATGTCGTACACGAAAGACAGGGGGGTGACCGGCACGCCCAGTTTCGAGATCAACGGCGTCCTGCTGGCCGGAACGCATGACTGGGACAGCCTGAAACCGCAGCTCGACGTGCGATTCTGACGCCCGGTCCGCCCGCCCCTGACAAAATCGCGGCTGTGCAAAAGCCGCGCGCCACTCTCCCCGCCAGCCCTCGCGCTGGTTAGCCTCCCCTTTCCCAGGAGTTTATTGTCACCATGAACCGTGCCGCCCGCCGCCTTTCCCTCGCTCTCTTCGCCGCCCCGTTGGCGCTGGCGCTGTCCGCCTGCGGGTCGGACGATACCGCTGGCGAAGGCGCATCCGGCGATCCTGTCGCCGAAGTCGCCGCGCCAGAGGGCACGCAGTGGGCCGACATGATGACCAAGACCGATGAAGGCGGCTATCTGATGGGCAACCCCGATGCCCCGATCAAGCTGGTCGAATTCGGTGCTCTCTCTTGCTCGCACTGCGCGGATTTCGCCGCCGATTCGTTCGAGACGCTGCGCGACGAATACGTGAACAGTGGCCGGGTCAGCTTCGAGCTGCGCCTGTTCATGCTGAACAGCTTCGACATTCCCGCCGCGCTGCTGGCGACCTGTTCGACGGACGAGGCGGTCATTCCGCTGGCCGAACAGTTCTGGGGCGCACAGCGTTCTTTCTTCGAAAAAGGCCAGGCCGCCGGACAGGCTGCCTATGACCAGATCAACAACCTGCCCCCGGAACAGCGTTTCGCCGCAGTGGCCGACGTTTACGGCATGACCGATTTCTTTGCCGCACGCGGAATTGCGCGCGATCAGGCGAACCAGTGCCTGTCTAACGACACCAAGGCGAGCGAGCTGGCCGCCCAGACGCAAAGCGCGTCGCAAACCTATGAAGTTACCGGCACGCCGACGTTCCTGATCAACAACCGCAATATCGGATCGATGGGTTGGGAAGCCCTGGAGGCCGAATTGCAGAAAGCCGGCGCCCGGTAATGCCCGGGCGCAACCGGCGCTTGCCCCATAGGAGGGCATGATGCGGTTTCGCCGGCTGCGCCTTTCCGGATTCAAGAGTTTCGTCGAACCGGCGGACTTGCTGATAGAGCCGGGCCTGACCGGCGTGGTCGGCCCCAACGGTTGCGGCAAGTCCAACCTGCTGGAAGCGATCCGCTGGGTCATGGGCGAATCCAGCCCCAAATCCATGCGCGGCGCGGGCATGGAAGACGTGATATTTGCGGGCGCCGCCAGCCGCCCGGCCCGCAGCTTTGCCGAAGTCGTGCTTTCCACCGAAACCGATGCCGGGCAGGAGATGGAAGTCACCCGCCGCATCGAACGCGGCGCGGGCAGCGCCTATCGCCTGAACGGGCGCGACGTGCGCGCAAAAGACATCTCGCTGATGTTCGCCGATGCCGCCACCGGCGCGCATAGCCCGGCTCTGGTCAGCCAAGGCCGAATCGCCGCAGTCATTGCCGCAAAGCCGGTCGAACGCCGCGCCATGCTGGAAGACGCGGCAGGCATTTCTGGGCTCCACGTTCGTCGCAAGGATGCCGAGCAGAAGCTGCGCGCGACGGAGGCCAATCTCGCGCGGCTTGACGATATCCTGTCGCAACTCGACAGCCGGATCGGCTCCTTACGGCGTCAGGCCAAGGCGGCGGAAAAATACAAGGACCTGTCCGCCCAGATCCGCACGGCAGAGTCGCGGGTCCTCTATGCCCGCTGGCGCGAAGCCGCCGCAGCCGCCGATGCCGCTCGGGCCGAGGCGAAACGGGCCGAGGCCGCGGTTGCCGATGCGCAAAGCCGCACCAATGCGGCGCAAGGCCAGCAGCGTGTATCCGCCGAAACGCTGGCCAAAGCGCGCGAGGAAATGGCAGACCGCCGCGACGACCTGCACGCACAGGCCAACATGCTGGCGGTGCTGACCGGCAAGCTGGAAGCGGCAGAGGAAAAGCTGGCCGATCTCGACCGTCAGCGCGCACGACTCGATTCCGACGAGGGCGATGCCAACCGCACCACCCGCGACGCGGCAGAGGCGCTCTCGCGGCTGGAGCGTGAGGTGAAGGAGGCGGAGAAACGCCTTGCCGCCGAAGAGGCGAGCCGCCCAGAGCGTGTGGCGAGGCAGGAAAGGGCCGAGCAGGAGCAGCGCAAGGGCGAACTGGCGCTGGCGCAGGCCACGGCGGAACTCGCGCGGGTAGAGGCCGACTGGCGCGTTGCCGATGCGGCGGTGACGCAGGCGCGCGGCACATTGGCACGGCTGGAACAGGAAATGAGCCAGCGTGAGGCGCAGGGCGCGGCGCTGGGCGATGCGCGCGAACTGGATCTGGCACTGACCAATGCGCAGGCGCGGTGCGGCAAGGCGGAAGCGGCTGTCGGTTCCGCGCGTGAGGCGCTGGACGCGGCACGAGCAGAGCGTGAGACGATGTCACTCCGGCGCGATGAAGCGTCGAGCGCCTTGTCCGCCGCGAAAGCCGAATTGGCGGGCGTGGAGCGCGAGCACGACGCGCTGGAGCGCGACCGGCGTGCCCGCGAAAAGGCCGATAAGGGCAACAAGGGCCGCACGCGCGCCATCGACGCGGTGAAGGCGGAACCGGGTTACGAACGCGCGCTCGCCGCCGTGCTGGGCCGCGATGCCGCCGCGCCGTTGGGTCCGCCCGAGACAGGGCAGGACGGACGCTATTGGACCGGGGCCGAGGCTCCGAAGGCGGTAGCCGACAGCATCGCCGCCCATGTGCGCGACGCGCCTGCGGAACTGACCGCGCGGCTTGCTATGGTCCGCATTGCTGAAAGCGACGACGGGCAAGCTCTGACCCCCGGCGAATGGCTGGTCACACGCGGCGGGGCCTTGCGTCGGTGGGATGGGTTCGTTGCCCGCGGCGAAGGCGCGGCGGAAGCGGCTCGGCTGGAAGCGGCGAACCGGCTGGAAGCGCTGGCCGAACAACTCCCGGCTCTGCGCGCGGCAGTTGAGGATGCCGAGAGTGCCGTCGCCGATGCCAACGCCGCGCTGTCCGATGCAACCGACGCGCGCATCGCGGCCGAACGCGCGGTCAACACGGCGTCGGAAGAGGAGCGCGCCGCCCTGCGCGCCCGCGATCAGGCCGAGAATGCGGTCGAACGCCATAGCCGCGCGCGCGAAGAACTGGCCGAACGGCTGGAGGAAATCCACGAACGCCTCGCCGCCGCGCAGCAGGAGGCCATGATGGCTGAGGAACGTCGCCGCGGCCTGCCCGATCCGTCGGCGCAGCAGGCCGCGCTCGATACCGCGCGTGCGCGCAACGATGCCGCGAAGACCGCGCTGCAATCTGCGATGGCAGAACTCGCCGCGCTGGATCAGGGGCTGGCCGTCGGGCGGGAGCGGACCAAGTCGTTGCAGTCCGACATGAAGGGCTGGCAGGCCCGCGCCGGGGATGCGGCGAAACGACTGGCCGACATGACGCGTCGCCGCGAAGAGATCGAGGAAGAGCGCGCGATCACCGCCGCCCGGCCCGAGGCGCTGCTGCGCGAGATTGAAATGGCCGAAAAGGCCCGCGACCGCCTGTCGGAAGAACTGGGCGAGGCCGAGAAGGTGTTCACCAGTGCCGAAGCCGCCGGGCGCGAGGCCGACGCCTTGTTCGCCGCCGCCAACGAAGCGCTGGCGAACGCCCGCGAAGCCCGTGCCGGGTCCACCGCGCGTGCCGAGAACGAAGAAGCCCGCCGCAGCGAGTTCGCACGCACCTCCGGCGAACGCTTCCACTGCCCGCCTCCGATCCTGCCTGAACGGCTGGATTTCGCGTCAGATAGCGTCGCCCACGCCGATGCCGAGGGTGAGGAGATGGACCGCCTCACCGCCAGCCGCGAACGGCTTGGCCCGGTCAACCTCGTCGCCGCAGACGAACTGGCAGAGGCGGAACAGGAACACGGGTCGGGCCTTGCAGAGCAGGAAGAACTGGCCGAGGCGGTCAACCGCCTGCGCGGATCGATCGGCGCGCTGAACCGTGAGGGCCGCGAACGCCTGCGCGCCGCATTCGAAGCGGTCGACACCCATTTCCAGAGCCTTTTCACCACGCTATTCGGGGGCGGACAGGCGCACCTTGCCCTGATCGACAGCGACGATCCGCTGGAAGCAGGTCTGGAGATATACGCCCAGCCGCCGGGCAAGAAGCTGCAATCGTTGACCCTGTTGTCGGGCGGCGAACAGGCGCTGACCGCCGTGGCGCTGATCTTCGCGCTGTTCCTGACCAACCCGGCCCCGATCTGCGTTCTGGACGAAGTCGACGCACCGCTGGACGATGCCAATATCGAACGGTTCTGCGACCTGCTCGACGCTATGATCAAGCAGACCGAGACCCGCTATTTGATCGTAACCCACAATGCCGTGACGATGAGCCGGATGCACCGCCTGTTCGGTGTGACGATGGTCGAACAGGGCGTTTCGCGCCTTGTCAGCGTCGATCTGGGAGCGGCCGAGGACTTGCTCGCCGCCGAGTAATCAGACCCCGGCGGTGCCAACGACCAGACAGGCCAGCGCCATTAACAGCCCGGCCGCTCGGTTCGAACGGAAACGTGCCAGTGCGTTTTCACCGTCTTCGGTATCGAGCGTCGCGACCTGCCAAGACAGGTGCAGCGCCACCGGGACCAGTGCGATCAGCGCCAACCAGTCGCCGCGCAAAAGCCAGACCGCGGCGATCCACGCCGCCACCGCCAGCATGTAAAACACCGCCACGCCGCCGCGCACATGATTGCCAAGAGCGCGCGCGCTGGATCGCACGCCGACCAGCGCGTCGTCCTCCCGGTCTTGAAGCGCGTAGATCGTATCGTAGCCGATGCACCAGAAGATCGACCCGGCATAGAGCGCGGCCAGAACCGGCCAGTTCGCATTGCCGACCTCTACCCAGCCGACCAGCGCGCCCCATGTGAATACCAAGCCGAGCCACGCCTGCGGCCACCAGGTGATGCGCTTCATCATCGGATAGGCCGCAACCAGAAAGAGGCTGGCCAGCGCCACGGCTTGCGCCTGCCAGCGCAGCTGAAGCAATACGACCAGACCGACCGCACAGAGCGACAAGAGCCACACCCACGCCGCCCTCAGCGATACCGCACCGCTGGCCAACGGGCGGGCCGCAGTGCGCGCCACTTGCCGATCAAGATCGCGGTCGAGAATGTCGTTATAGACGCACCCCGCCCCGCGCATCGCGATGCTGCCCACCAAGAGCCACAGCACCAACCCCCAGCGGTCCGCTCCGCCTGCCAGCCACACACCCCATGCGCAGGGCCAGAACAATAGCCACCAGCCGATGGGCCGGTCGAACCGGGCCAGCAGGGCATAGGGCCGCAGGCTCGCGGGCAAGCGCCCGACAAGGCCCTTGTATTGCGTATCGGGGACGATCGCTTCGTTCATGAGTTGGCTTTAGGCGCGGGGACCGCGCATTGCCAGATGCAGCCGGGCTGGCATGGCGGAGAGGCCGTGCTAGAGACCGGCGCGTTATGAACGTGCTGGAACACAATAGAGAGGCGTGGAACGCGCAAGTGGCCGATGGCGATCGCTGGACGATCCCGGTCGACGGCGAAACCATCGCGCGGGCGCGCAGGGGCGAGTGGTCGGTGATCCTGACCCCGGTCAAGCCGGTGCCGCGCGACTGGTTCGGCGAAATCGCGGGCCGCGACGTGCTGGGCCTCGCCTCTGGCGGCGGGCAGCAGGTGCCGGTGCTGGCGGCGGCTGGTGCGCGGGTTGTTAGTTTTGACGCATCGGATGCGCAACTGGCGCAGGATCGGCTGGTGGCAGAGCGCGAGGGGCTGAAAATCCGCACCGTGCAGGGCTTCATGCACGACCTGTCGGCGTTTGCGGATGAGAGCTTCGACCTGATTTTCCACCCCTGCTCCAACTGTTTCGCCCCGGAAATCCTGCCGGTGTGGCGCGAATGCGCGCGGGTGTTGCGCCCCGGCGGCGCCCTGCTGGCCGGGTTCAACAATCCAGTGAATTTCCTGTTCGACTGGCGCGCGCTCAACGAAGGCAAGCTGGTCGTGCGGCACGCGCTGCCCTACAGCCATCTCGATCTGCTGGAGCATGAGCGCGAGGAGTTGCTGCGCGAATGCCCGACGGTCGAATTCAGCCATACGCTGAGCGACCAGATCGGCGGACAACTGGCGGCGGGCCTGCACCTGACCGCCATGTTCGAGGATAACTGGGGCACCCCCGATCCCATCGCCGATCACTACGATCCCTTCATCGCTACCCGCGCGATCAAGCCGCTGCGATGAGCGCGACCCCCGCATGGCCGCCGCGTAGCGCGCCGCGCCTTTTCGTCAAAGGCGAACTGGCCGCCGGGCAGCAGCGCGCGATCGAAGGGCCGCAGGCGCACTACCTTGGCCGCGTGATGCGCGTGGGCGAAGGCGACGCGGTGATCCTGTGCGACAATTTCAGCGGTGAGTGGGCCGCGCGGGTCGTAACCGCGGGGAAGCGCGAGGTCGTGCTCGAGATCGCGGATCACCTCCGGCCGCGCGAGGATGTGCCCGACTTCACGCTCTGCCCCGCGCTGTTGAAAAAGCCGCGCTTCGATCAGGTTCTGGAGAAGGCAACCGAACTGGGCGTCGCAAAAATCCGTCCGGTCATCACCCGCCGCTGCGTGGCCGATGCGCTGAATATGGACCGCGCCCGAACGGTCATCACCGAAGCGGCGGAGCAATGCTCCCGCACGGCACTGCCCGAACTGTTCGAACCCCAGCCGCTGGCGCAATTTCTGCGCGAATGGCCCGAGGATGCGGTGTTGTGGTTCGCCGACGAGCAAGGACCAGAGGACGACACCGTCCCGCCCGCCGCCACCGCCTTTGCCGAACGCTGGCCACCGGCGGGCTTGCTGATCGGCCCCGAAGGCGGGTTCGACGATGCCGAGCGCGATCTGGTGCGCGATCATCTTCAGGCCCGCCCCGTATCGCTCGGCCCACGCATCCTGCGCGCCGAAACCGCTGCGATTGCCGCGACCGCGGTGTGGATGGCGGCAATGGGCGACTGGACCGGCAGCGCCGAGACCTAAAATAAATCTGGCGCGGCACGCCGCCGAACACTACTTGCGCGGCATGAGCACGCGCACCCTTTCCAGCAAGGACGATCCAGTCATCGAAAGCCGCGACGACCTGATCCGGCCGATGCAAAAAGGCGAAAAGCCCGCCAGCCAGTGGCGCATCGGCACCGAGCATGAGAAGTTCGTCTACGCCAAGAACGACTTTCACGCGCCCAGCTATGACGAACCCGGCGGCATTCGCGACATCCTGATGGCGATGACCGAGTTCGGCTGGTCACCGGTGGAAGAGAACGGCCCAGATGGAAAAAGAAACGTCATTGCCATGTCCGGGCCGGACGGCACGGTCAGCCTTGAACCGGCAGGACAACTGGAACTGTCCGGGGCACCGCTGGTGAACATTCACCAAACTTGCGCGGAAACCGGGCGGCACCTGACGCAGGTCAAGGCCATTGGCGAGAAATTCGGGATCGGCTTCATCGGCGCGGGCATGTGGCCCGACAAGACCCGTGCCGAACTGCCGATGATGCCCAAGGGCCGCTATGGCATCATGAGCAATTACATGCCCAAGGTCGGCAATCTCGGGCTCGACATGATGCTGCGCACCTGCACGATCCAGGTGAATCTCGACTATCAGAGCGAGGCGGACATGGCGCAAAAATTCCGCGTCGGCCTTGCGCTGCAACCGCTGGCCACCGCGCTGTTCGCCAATTCACCGTTTACAGAGGGCAAGCCCAATGGCTTTCTCTCTTTCCGCAGCCACATCTGGTCCGACACCGATCCCGACCGCACCGGCATGCTGCCTTTCGTGTTCGAGGATGGCTTCGGATACGAACGCTATGTCGACTACATGCTCGACGTGCCGATGTATTTCGTGTTCCGCGACGGCAAATATATTGACGCGGCGGGCCAGTCGTTCCGTGATTTCCTGCGGGGCGAATTGCCCGCCCTGCCGGGCGAACTGCCGACCGCCAGCGATTGGCAGGATCACCTCTCAACCGCCTTCCCGGAGGTACGCCTGAAAAGCTTCCTCGAAATGCGTGGGGCCGATGGCGGCCCATGGAACCGGATTTGCGCGCTGCCCGCGCTGTGGGTCGGGCTGCTCTACGATCAGACCGCGCTCGATGCGGCGTGGGACTTGGTCAAGGACTGGGACATGGCGGGCCGCGAAATGCTGCGCGACAGTGTGCCAAAGCTTGGCCTGAAGGCACCGATCCCCGGAGGCGGAACGTTGCAGGATATCGCGGGCGAAGTGTTGAAGATCGCGCGTTCGGGCCTTGCCGCGCGCGGCGAACTCAACTCGGTAGGCGACGACGAAACCGGATTCCTCGCGCCGCTACAGGACATCGTGGCCAGCGGACGGACCCCGGCAGAGGTCTGCCTGGACCACTATTACAAGGACTGGGACGAAGACGTTACCGGTCTCTATGCGTTGAAGAGCTTCTGAACTGGTTCAGGCCGGAGCGAGTATGGCGCTGGCCGGGAACCGGCGCACAGCGTACTTGAGTACGTGAGCGCCGGAAGCGCAGGACAGCGCCTTTCGCAGCCCGGCATAGACCAGTTCAGCGCCAGGCAGTGATCTTGCCGCTGTCGTCCAGCACGTAGAGCGTGTTGTTCGCCACGATCGGCGCAAGGCTGATCGCTTCGTCGAGATCGGCGAAAGGCGTGGCCACCCCGCTTGTGGCATCGACCGCGTAGACATCGCCTTCGGTATTCGTGACCCACAGGCGACCGCCCGCCAGCACCGGGCCGGACCAGAACAGTTCGTCCTTTTCCTTCTTCTCGTTCCGATACTTGGGCAGGTCGGCGATCCACCGCACCTTGCCGGTGGCACGCGCAATCGCCATCAGCTTGGCATCGTCGGTGATGACGAACAGCCAGTTGCCGCCGACCGCCGGGGTCGAAATGCCAGCGAGGTTCAATTCCCAGACGCGTTGGCCGGTGACGAGCTCGTAGGCCGCCATGCGACCGCCCTGCCCCAACGCATAGACGTTGCCGCCATCGATGATCGGATCGGCATCGATATCGGTCAGAATGCCGACCGACGTGCTGATGCTGGTCCGCGCCAAAGCATCGGCCCAGAGATTACGTCCGTTTTCATAGCGGTAGGCGATCAGCTCGCCAGAGCTGAACCCGGCGATCACCGTGCCCTGGCCCGCTGCGGGAGAGGCCACGCCGAACAGGCCCGATTGGCCCTGCGAACCGGCCTCGGTCCACTGCACGGATCCATCCGCCAGATCGAGCGAGATTACCTGGTTGTCCTGCGTCATCACATAGAGCGCGCCGAACGCGATCGTCGGCGCACCGCGCAGCGGGCCGGCGGGCTTCACGCTCCACACCTCCGCCCCGGTCGCGGCGTCCAGTGCGGCGACCTGGCCGACGCCTGTCGTCACATAGACCTTGCCGCCTTCATAGCTGGCGCCGCCGCCGAAGACCGAGGACGAACCATCGCCCTTGACCTCAAGCGAGTGCTGCCAGACGCGCGCGCCGCTCTGCGCATCGAATGCGTGGACGACGCCATCGGTGTCGAACACGAACAGCCGCCCCTCACCCACGACGGGCGCGGCGGCAAGGCGTTGCTTGCTGCTCGACCCGGCGATGGACGCGGTCCACGCGCGAACGGGGCTGGCCGCCAGAGAGAGGTGGCCATAGCTTTTCGAAGCCGAACCGCCAGCCTGCGCCCACTCTGCATTCACCTGCTGCGCGGGCAAAGTCACGGCTACACCGGCCAACGCGGGATCGACCTTTGCACCGGTCTCGATCTTGGACAGGATCGGCATGCGTTCGCCCAGCGTCGGGGTTTTTTCCGGGCCATCGCCCTTCAACGCGCCGCAACCGGCCAATGCCGTCGCCAGTGCCGCCACGGCAAGGGTGCGGCGCGCGAAACGGCCGGTAGTACGGGAAATGGTCATGCTCTTCATCAAGCTCCCTCTCATCCGCCCGGCTGCTGACGGGCAGCGCTGTTGCGGCGGATCTGTTCCATGATTTCGTCGACATCGTCGATCGCGTCGGTGCCCATCAGGCCCGCGATCTGGCGGGCGCGGGCGCGCAACGTGTCGGGCGCGTTCTCATCGCGCGAAATTTCGGCAAACAAGGGCCCGGCCAGTTCCGGCTTGCCCTGTTCGATATAGGCCATCGCCACCATCTCTGCCGCGCTGGCAAAGAACGGACCACCAGGCGCGGCCAGAGGCTTCAGCTTGGCGATCACATCGGCAGGCTTCATGGTATCGTATTGCAGCGAGACCAGCCGCAACGTCGCCAGATCGCGCATCGGCTGCGGCGCATCGGCATCGTCGATAACTTCCTGATAAAGCTTGGCCGCATCCTCGGGCTTGTCCTGCCCCTGCGCGATACCAGCTTCCAGCAGCTTTGCCGGAACGCGGAAACCCGCGATTTCGCTATCGGTCAGCGGCGCGAACTTTTCGCGCGCGGCATCGGGCTGGTTCGCCTCCAGCCTGTCGAGCGCCAGCGTCATTTCGACGGCCTGATCCTCTGCCTTGCCCGTACGGTCGGCATCCCACCACAGATATCCGCCCAGCCCGCCAAGGCCCAGCACCAACAGGATCGCGACGGGAATGCCGAACCGCTTCGCGGCACCGCGCATCTCGTCCTGACGAACCGCCTCGTCGACTTCGCGCATGAAAACGTCTTGCCGGGCAGCTTCCTGCTGGGCGGATTTGTCGGCGGGATTTGCGGGATTGGTGGGGCGAAGCGCCAAGGAACGGCCTTTCCGGCTGAAACAAGCTGAAGAAACGAAGGCGGTTTAGGGGCGGAATTGCCCCATTTCAACGGCCAAACCGCTATTGCACGCGGCCATCCACCGCCGATCAAGCAGAACGCCGGTGAACCGTGGATGAAACATCGGTTTAGCGGTCGCTCAGCGAATCGCGCCCGATGGCCCCGGCGAGCAAAGTCAGATGCTCTCCCGGATCGCTGCGCGCGGCGGCGAAGGCGGCGTTGGCAGTGCCCGCCGCCTCCAACAGCGCGGGCTTCAAGGTAACCCTGTCGACCCACGGACCGAGCGTTCCCAGCGCATCGGGATCGATCCGCCAATCGGCATTTTCCCGCGGCATCAATTCGGCCAGTCCCGCCGACCCCACCGCAACCAGCGGCACGCCTGCCGCCATCACCGCGGGCAGGTCGGGCGGGACGCGCCCGTCGCGCGCGTCCAGCACGGCAAGATCGAACAACCCCGCGACCACCCCCGGCCCATGCAGACGAGCGGTGACGTGGAGGCGATCCTCGAAGCCCTCGGCCTCTACGCGCTTCATCAGGGCATCGGTTTGCTCGGCGGGGCCGACTGCAACCAGGTGCCAATCGCTCTCCAATCGGGCGATTGCGGGCAACAGGTCGTCGGCCAGGGTCAGCGCATCGGCGGCGCGCATCCCGATCCACTTTTCGCCCTTGCGCTTCATCATGCGCGGGATCGCGTCGGGTTTGGGCGCGGATTTGGGCGCAGGCGGGAACAGCGGCGGCAGAATATGCAGGTTCGCGCCCTTCACCTGCCAGTCGTTGGCGATGGACCGCGCCGCGGCCTGCGTCGGCGCAACCACCACCGGCGTGCGCGCCATGCCCAGCTTATGCCGAAAGCGCGCCCACCACCCGGCGGGCACTTCGCCATAACCATCGTGATAGTGCACCAGCGGCGGCAGCTTCAGCCCCTGCCCGAACAGCGTGTGCCCCATCGTCGCGGGAAAAGCATGGTCGCCATGGGTAACGACCAGTTCATAGCCCTTCATCACCCGCGCCATCCGGTTCATCGGGCCGGGACCGGCGCGCGGCGTCAGCGGCGGGAATTGCGGGCGGTGGAGTTGCAGAAACGAAGCCGTGCCGTCATCGGCATGCGTGCCATGGTTCTCGACATTGTCGGGCAGCGCGCGGACCAGGGTCCCGCTCCACGGCGCGCGATCGAGATCGATGCCGATGTGCAGCACCTTGCGCACGCGGTGGACGCGGATCGGCTTTTTCGCCTTTGCTTTCGTATTGCCAGCCATTGCGGCCGGGCCTTAGCCGCCCGCGCGGCCACTGGAAAGCGGTTGCTCGATCAGCCGTTCGTTCAACAGGTGCTCTATCGCCTGCATCACCTCCGGCTCGGCCAGTGTCGGCAGGTGGCCGGTGCCGGGTACGGTCACAAGCTCGATGTTCGACATCCGGCCCTGCATTTCGCGCGCTACCGTGTCGGACAGAATGTCGGAATTCTCCCCGCGCACGACCACCAGCGGATAGCGCGCCATCGTCTCGAACGCGGGCCACAGGTCCAGCCCCGCCGCCTCGTCCACGGCATCGGCGAAGCCTTCGCCGATGCGCATGTCGTAATCGAACGTGATGCGCCCGTTGTTGCCCAGCACCATCACGCGCTTGGCCTCTGCCAGCCAGTCGATCACGCCCCAGTCAGGATGGATCGCCCCGTGATTTTCCTGAAGCGAACGCGCCGCATGCATCCACGTGGGAAAGCTGCGCTGTTGCCCGACATAATCGGCGATCCGCTCCAGCCCCGCCTTCTCGATCTTCGGGCCGACATCGTTCAACACCGCCCCGGCGATCAGCGCGGGGCGCGACATGGCGATAGTCATCGTCACCAACCCGCCCAGCGAACTGCCGATAAAGGCCGCGCGGTCCAGCCCCGCCTGATCCATCAGCGCGATCACGTCCTGCGCGTATTGCAGCGGCTGATAGGTCGCGGCATCCTTGGCGAAATCGCTATCGCCCCGTCCGCGCAGATCGACGCAGATCACGCGGCGATGCTGCGACAGGTGAGAGGCAAGCCCAGCGAAATCGCGGGCATTGCGAGTAAGCCCGGGTATGCAGATCACCGGCAGCAGGTCCGCCCCATCCGGCCCGGAATAGTCACGATAGTGCAGGCTCAGCCCGTCCTCGCTTTGCCAGCTACGGTCGTGCCAATCCTGCCCAATCATGGTCTGTCCGGCAACAGCCGGGTTCGCATTCATCGTCGTCTTGCCCCCTGAAACCGATCGCGGCTTGCACCGCGCGCGTCGCATCCCCACTATCGCCAGATGCGCGGCGAACCGCAACCTTCCCCCTACCGGCCCGACACGCCGATCGAACGGATTGCCGATTGGATCGCCGATCCGGTCGCGGCGGCCGATTTCCCGCAGACGATCCTCCGTTTCCGCAACGACCGATGGGACAAGGCGGTCGGGCTGGACGAAATGAGCGAAACCGAATGGATCGGCCATTTCGGACGGTTTCAGGCGTTGCCCGAAAACCTGCCCCAGCCGCTGGCGCTGCGCTATCACGGGCACCAGTTTCGCAATTACAACCCCGACATCGGCGACGGGCGCGGGTTTCTGTTCGCCCAGATGCGCGACGGGGCGGATCGCCTGCTGGACCTTGGCACCAAGGGTTCGGGACAAACGCCGTACAGCCGGTTCGGCGACGGACGGCTTACGCTGAAAGGCGCGGTTCGCGAGATTCTGGCCACCGAGATGCTGGAGGCGCTGGGCGTCAACACCTCGAAGACCTTCTCGGTCATCGAGACCGGCGAACAACTGGACCGCAATGACGAGCCTTCGCCGACCCGCTCTGCCGTGATGGTCCGCCTGAGCCACGGGCATATCCGCATCGGCAGCTTTCAGCGGCTGGCTGCGCTGGGCGAGACCGAGAACCTTGCCGCCTTGGTCGGCTATGCGCTGGCGCAATATCCCGGCCCGCCGCCGCCCGAAGACGCGCCCGAACGCGACCTGCCGCCGGTGCGGTTGCTGCATCTGGTGGTCGAGCGGATGGCTGACCTTGCCGCGTCTTACGTATCTGCGGGATTCGTGCATGGCGTGCTCAACACCGACAACATGAACGTGTCGGGCGAGAGTTTCGATTATGGCCCGTGGCGCTGGCTACCCAGTTGGCAACCGGGTTTCACCGCCGCCTATTTCGATCATTCGGGCCTCTACGCGTTCGGCCGACAGGCAGAGGCGATCCACTGGAACTGCGCACAACTGGCGATTGCGCTACGCCCGATCTGCGAGGCACCGCCGCTGGTCGCCGCGCTGGAGCGATTTCCGGACCTGTTCACCGCGAACGTCGCACGGCGGTTCGCGTGGCGACTGGGATGTACCAGGGCCAGTACCGAGCAGGCCGAGGCGCTGGTCGGTCCGGCCGAGGAGGCCCTGTCGCAAAGCGAGATGCAACCCGACGCGCTCTTCTTTGCCGCGCGGACCGGCACACTGCCCGCCGGTAAAGCGACCGACGCCTTTGCCGAGCTGGTCGCCGATTGCCCATGGCCCGACAACGGCCACGCCTATTGGTCCGACTCGGAACCACAATCGATGCTGATCGAAGAGGTCGAGGCGATCTGGGCCGCGATCGATCGCGATGACGACTGGTCGCCGCTGAACGCCAAGGTCGCCGCCCTGCGCCGCATGGGAGAGGCGCATGGCCCAGCCCCGATTCCCGCCGGTCATCCGGCCTGAGGCGGTTTCAATTGCAACCGATCGCGCCTAGATCGGTGTCAGACCGTCTTGACAAGAGGAAGGGCCGGACATGGCCGAAATGCTGATCTCCCGCGAACCCGCGACCGGCGCCGAATTCTGGCGCGGCGAACATGGCGATGTCGATGCCGCGCTGAGCCGTGCCCGCGCCGCCTTTCCCGCATGGGCCGCCCGTCCCCTGGCGGAACGTGCAGCGCTGCTCGAACGGTTCGCCGAACTGGTGAAGGAACAGGGCGATAATCTAGCCACGCTTATCGCACGCGAAACCGGCAAGCCGTTGTGGGAAGCGAAAACCGAAGTCGCCGCCGTCGCGGGCAAGGTCGCGATTTCGATCCGCGCCCATGGCGAACGCACCGGAGAACGCGTCGACGATGCCCCCGGCGGACGCAGCGCGCTGCGCCACAAGCCGCATGGTGTGATGGCGGTGCTCGGTCCCTATAACTTCCCGGCGCACTTGCCGAACGGGCACATGGTCCCGGCACTGCTGGCGGGCAATGTCTGCGTATTCAAACCGTCGGAAAAGACACCTGCCGTGGGCGAGGCGCTGGTGGCGCTATACCATCAGGCAGGCATGCCCAAGGACGTCGTGCAGTGCCTGATCGGCGCCGTGAACGAAGGGCGCGCGCTGACATCCGATCCCCGGATCGACGGCGTGCTGTTCACCGGATCGTCGACGACCGGCGTCGCCATCGGAAAGGCTCTGGCCGAGCGTCCCGGCGTGATCTGCGCACTGGAAATGGGCGGTAACAACCCGCTGGTGATCTGGGACACGCCCCGCATGGCCGACGCCGCCGCCATCGTCGTGCAATCCGCCTACACCACCGCCGGGCAACGCTGCACCGCCGCGCGGCGGTTGATCGTGAAGCATAGCGTGGCCGATGCGCTGCTGGCCGAACTGCTCCCCCTGATCGACCGAATCCGCGTGGGCGCACCATTCGACGATCCGCAGCCCTACATGGGTCCGGTGATCGACAACGACGCCGCCGACGGGCTGGAGCGGGGCTATGCGCAACTGCTGGAAAAGGGCGCGACAGTTTTGCGCCCACTGAAACAGCCCGATCCGACACTGCCTTTCCTGACGCCCGCCATCGTCGAGGTCACTGGCCTGGCCGACCTGCCCGACCGCGAACTGTTCGGACCCCTCCTGCAACTGACCCGCGTGTCCGATCTCGACACTGCGATCGCGGCTGCCAACGACACCGACTATGGCCTTTCCGCATCGTTCGTCGGCGGGACGGAGGACGAATGGCAGCGCTTCTGGCGCGAATCGCGGGCCGGGATCGTCAATCGCAACCGGCCCACCAATGGCGCGTCGTCCGCCGCTCCGTTCGGGGGCACCGGCCTGTCGGGCAATCACCGGCCCGGTGCGTTCTATGCTGCTGACTATTGCGCCTATCCGGTTGCATCGGCAGAGGGCGACGAACCCGAAGCGACGATCGCCACCGGCCTGAAAGACTGACCCGACCCAATGACCCAAACCGCCAGCGCCCCGCACCGGGGCGGATTGCCCTTTGCACTGGGTGCCTATTTCCTGTGGGGCGTGCTGCCGCTCTATCTGGTCCTGCTGAACGCGGTGAACCCGTATCGGCTGGTGGCGTGGCGCGTGCTGTGGACGGTGCCGATCTGCTTCGTCGTGCTGGTCGCGATGCGCAAACTGGGCAGCGTTACGACGGCATTGCGCGATCGACGGGCGGTGTTCATGCTGTTGGTCAGCGCGGTGCTGATCTCGATCAACTGGGTCGTCTACATCGTCGCAGTGCAGGCCGGGCATTTCTATGCGGCCAGCCTTGGTTATTACATCAACCCGCTGGTTAATGTGCTGCTCGGCACGGTTTTCCTGAAAGAGCGCCTCTCGCGGTTGCAGTGGATTGCCGTTGCGGTGGCCGCCGCCGGGATCGCGGTGCTGGTGGTGGAGGCTACGGCAAGCCTTGCGATCAGCCTGACGCTGCCACTGTCCTTCGCGCTCTACGGCTTGGTGCGCAAAAAGGTCGCGGTCGATTCCTTGCCCGGTTTGACGGTTGAGGCGCTGTTGCTGGCCATCCCCGCCGCCTTGCTCTTGCTGATCGTGCCCGAAGGCCCGGCGGATTTCGGGTATAGCCTGAATGTGTCGCTTCTGCTGATCGGCGCGGGCGGGATGACGGCGGTGCCGCTGCTGCTGTTCGCGGTGGCGGCGCGGCGGATGACCTATTCGGCGCTGGGCTTCGTGCAGTTCCTTGCGCCGTCGATGGTCTTCCTGCTCGGCCTGTTCTGGTTTGGCGAAGAGCTCAAGGCGGCGCAACTGTTCTGCTTCGTCCTGATCTGGACGGCAGTCGTGCTGTTCTGCGTCGATATCGTTGCGCGCGGGCGCAAGCGGCGCCCGGTGGATCCGATCTAGGCCCGATCCGGTCTAAAGCGCGCCCGCAAAGCGCAAGGGTTCGCCTTGCGCCGCTTCGCCAAGCTGCCCGTCCCACATCGCGGTGTGTCCGCGAATGATCGTGCCCACGACCCGACCCTTCAGTTCCATGCCCGTGAATGGCGACCAGCCGCAGCGCGAGGCGAGCCATTCATCGGTAACGGTGAAATTGCCCTTGCGATCGACGATGGTGAAATCGGCGTCGTATCCGGCAGCGATGCGCCCTTTGCCGACCAGCCCGAAAATGCGCTGCACGCCAGAACTGGTCATGTCGATCAGCCGCTCCAGCGTCATACGCCCTTCCAGCACGTGGTTCAGCATCAGCGGCAACAAAGTCTGCACGCCCGGCATTCCGCTGGGGCTGTTCGGATAGGGCTTGGCCTTTTCCTCCGCCGTGTGCGGCGCATGGTCCGATCCGATCACGTCGGGCACACCCTGCTGCAGCCAGTGCCACAGCCCGTCGACGTGCGCCTTGCTGCGGATCGGCGGGTTCATCTGCGCGTGAGAGCCAAGACGCGGATAGGCGTCCTCTGCGTTCAGGGTCAGGTGCTGCGGCGTAACTTCGCAGGTCGCTACATCGCGGTGCTGCGAAATGACCTCCAGCTCTGCCGGTGTGGTCACGTGCAGAATATGGATCGGCCGCTTCGCCTCTCGCGCAAGACGCAGGATGCGGCGGGTGGCGAGCATGGCGGATTCGTCGTCGCGCCACACCGGATGGCTCGACGGATCGTTCTCTACGCGCAGGTCCTTGCGCGCGTTCATCCGCTCCTCGTCCTCGGCATGGATGGCCACGCGGCGGCGGCCCGAAGCCAGCACGCGGGCAAGTTTCTCGTCCTCTGCAACCAGCAGGCTGCCGGTACTGGCCCCCATGAATATCTTCACGCCAGCGGTGCCGGGAATACGCTCCAGCTCGGCAAGGTTTTCGGCATTTTCCGCCGTCGCGCCGACGTAGAACGCATGATCGCACCACATTCGGTGATGCGCGCGCTTCAGCTTGTCATGCACGCGATCTGCGGTGTCGGTATTCGGATTGGTGTTCGGCATCTCGAACACGGCGGTAATCCCGCCCAGCACCGCCGCGCGGCTGCCGCTTTCAAGGTCTTCCTTGTGCTCCAGACCCGGTTCGCGAAAGTGAACCTGGCTGTCGATCACGCCCGGCAATACGTCCAGCCCGGTCACGTCCACCTTGCGAATACCGGGATAATGCCCAACTCCCACAATACGGCCATTGGCCACGGCGACATCGGCTTGCACGGAACCTGACGGCGTGTGGACGGTGCCACCGCTCAGGACCCACTCGGGGGTGATGGGCGTTTCGGTCATGGCGCATGCTCTACGCGGCAAGGCCCGGTTTGGCAAAGGGGTCCGACAGGGCTTTATGAAACGGAAATGGGAAACGGATCGGATATGAATGAAACCGGCAATGCATCGCGCCTTTGCGACAGGGCGGTGATCCGGCTTTCGGGCGCGGAAGGCGGTGGCGGGGAAGACGTCGCGGCGTTCCTGCAGGGCCTTGTCACCAACGATGTCACCGGCATCCTTCCGGTCTGGTCCGCATTGCTCAGCCCACAGGGCAAGGCGCTGTTCGATTTCTTCGTCTGGCCCGCGCAAGACGCGATGCTGATCGATTGCGAAGCCGCCCATGCCGATGAACTGGTCCGAAAGCTGTCGCTTTATCGCCTGCGCCGCCCGATCCAGATTGCGGTCGACCCGTCGGTTGCGGTCCACTGGCACGGTCATCGTGGCGACGGCGGCTCCGACGATCCGCGCCTTGCGGCCATCGGCCAGCGATGGCTGGCGGCGGTCGTTCCCTCCGACGAAGCAGACTGCGCCGACGCCGCCTATCGCGCACATCGGCTCGAACTGGGCGTGCCTGAGGGGCGCGAGGAACTGGGTTTCGACAAGCTGCTCTGGCTCGAATGCAACGCCGTCGAACTGCACGGCGTCAGCTTCAAGAAGGGCTGCTTCATCGGGCAGGAAAACACCGCCCGGATGAACTGGCGCCAGAAGGTGAACCGGCGGCTGGCAGTCGTGCCATTGTCAAAGTCCGATCCGGCGCGGCAACAGGTCGCCTATCCCGATCTGGACGTCGCGGTCGACCATCTGCGCATCGCCGATGCCGATCCATCGCTGTTTCCCGCATGGCTCGGCCCCGTAGGCCAGCCGCAGGACTAACGGACGGACGCTTCCTCTTTCGCTTGCTCATTTCGGGGCAAGAGGTCGCGCAATTGGCGCGACGCCATCTCGCGCACATGTTCGCGGCGGAAGTCGAGCGACTGGGCCAGCGCCCCGCCGATCATCGCATCGCCCAGCGCCTGCAAGACCAACGACATCGTCGCCTCGCGCACGCGTTGCCAATCCTCACCCTCCGGCCCGATCTTGTCGACCAGATCGTGGATCGCTTCGAAAATCGGGTCGAGCGCGTCTTCGTTGCCCGACAGGGTCATCCAGCTGGCCAGCGCCCCCGCGCCTTCCTTGCCAAAGGCGTCGAACACCAGATCGACGACATCGCGTGCACTGCCAAGCCCGGCACGGCGCGCCTGAACCGCCTCGCCAATGGTTTCGCAGATGGTGGAGCCCAGATGCCCGGCCAGCGCCTTTTGCAATCCCGCAGCGCTGCCGAAATGGTGTAGGACGTTGGAATGTGTACGCCCCATTCGCGCCGCCACGGCCTTCAAAGTCACCGCCTGCGGGCCGCTTTCGATCAGCAGTTCACGCGCGGCGGCCAACGCGACGCGGCGGCTGTCTTCCGGGTTGAGACGCTTCCTTGTTGACATACCTGTCAGTTAACTCCACCCTCATATTTGCGATGTTGCGTAGCACAATCAAACGGTCGCCGCTACTTGCTGCGCGAAATGCTGCATGCGCGAATGCTGCACGCCCAAAGCTTATCGTGCGTGACAGGCGCTTTGATCGAACAAAAACAACGCGTCGCTGGTGGTTGAATAATGACCCTTATGCGACAGCGATCTTCAATTCGCTATCGATAAGCTTTCCGCGCGGCGAGGCATTCTTCATCGAATCGGTCCGTGCCTTTCGCGACGATGCGCCGGATCAGCTAGCGGCCCAGATTCGCGCTTTTGCGGGGCAGGAAGTCAACCACAGCCGAGAGCATCTGGCCTTCAATCGGGCGGTGTCGGCTGCCGGATACCAATTGGCCCACCTCGACTCCGTCGTTGCCGAAGTACTGGCCGAAGCGCGCGACAGGCCGCCCATCGCCAACCTTGCCGCGACGATGGCGCTCGAACATTTTACCGCCATGTTCGCACATGTCCTGCTGAGCGATCCGCGCCAACTGGCCGGGGCCGATCCGGAAATGACCGCCTTGTGGCGCTGGCATTCGACCGAAGAGATCGAACATAAGGCCGTCGCCTATGACACGTGGTTGCACGCGACGCGCGACTGGCCGCGCGGCAAACGCTGGCGGATCAAGGCAATCACCATGCTCATCGCATCGCGCAAATTCGTGACGCTGCGCTATCGCGGCGCGATCGAGTTGCTGCGGCAAGACGGGATCACCGGCTGGCGCGCGCACCGGGGCGTGTTGCGCTACGTCTGGTTGTCACCCGGCCCGCTGCGCAAGATCGTACCGCACTGGCTCGCCTATTTCCTGCCGGGTTTCCACCCGTGGAATCGTGACGACAGCGCCCTGATCGAACAGGCGTCGGACTAGGCGGCGACCAGCACCGGCGGAAGCGCATTTGGCGGCGGCAATTGCGCAGCCAGTAGCGCCAGCGAATCCTCCGCCTCTGCAAACAGACCAAGATGCCGCCACGACGGTGCCAGCCACAGGCGCGGCTGCCACTCATGGCGCGCGGCCTCGAATCCCGCCGTGCCGATCACCTTCGCACCATGTGCATCAGGCCCCCTCACACCAGGCATAGTCACGACCAGCCCGCCGACTGGGCTATCGCTCGCCCGCAGAGGATCGTGCCGCGACGGCACGGCCAGTCGCGCCAGCGTGGCCCGGTCTTCGGGCCATGCGGGGCGGACGAACAGGTTCTCGCTACGAATGAACACGTCACTCTCCTTGGCGCACCGCCGCACCCTATGGCACGAAAGCGTTGCAGGTTCGTGGCAGGCCCGGTCCGAATTATTCCGCCCCGGATTCTGCCAATTGCGGGAGAGCAAATGAAAAAGGGAGACGGGCTGTGGCCCCTCTCCCTTTCTGGCCGGTCAGAAGGACCGGCGGGGCCATCCCATCGGGACGGCCCTGTATCGACCGTCCGTTATTCCGCGGCTTCCGCCATCGCGTCTACCGACACGAACTTGCGGCCAAGCTTGCCGTCGTGAAAGCGCACGCGACCGTCGGTCAGCGCGAACAGCGTGTGATCGCGGCCAATGCCGACGTTGCTGCCCGGATAGAACTTCGTGCCGCGCTGGCGGACGAGGATGTTGCCACCGATGACCGCTTCGCCACCGAACTTCTTTACGCCAAGGCGGCGGCCGATCGAATCGCGACCGTTGCGCGACGAACCGCCTGCTTTTTTATGTGCCATGGTCTTCTACTCCGAATCTGCTCAGGCGGCTCAGGCCGCGTCTTCCGTCTTGTCTTCGGCCTTCTTCTTCGGCGCGGCCTTCTTGGCTGCTCCGACCGAAGTGATGCGCAGCAGGGTCATCTGCTGGCGGTGGCCGTTCTTGCGACGATAGTTGTGGCGGCGGCGCTTTTTGAAAACGATCACCTTTTCCGACTTCGCCTGGGCGATGATCTCGGCCGAAACCGTAACCTTGCTGGCGTCTTCCAGCTTGTCGCCTTCTCCGGCAAGCAGGATGTCGCCCAGCGTGATCGTGTCGCCGGCTTCACCCGCCAGCTTCTCGACCGCGATCTTGTCTCCTTCGGCAACGCGATACTGCTTGCCGCCCGTGCGCACGATTGCGAACATTGTTCACCTGTCTGTTCTGCCGCGATGCCACGACCCGACGACGTTGCGCCGATGTTGTATCCGTGCCGATCTGCGGACGATTATCCCGACAGGGCGCGAAAACGCACCCATGTCGAATGGAGCGCTGCCCGTTAATCGAGAAGCCCCGCGCTGTCAACGCGCGATTGCCCAATGCGGGCCGATCACGCGCGACACGCAAAGTGGGTGCTGGCAGCACGAATGCAAGCTGCTATGCGGGATAGATGGTTCGCATCCAAGCCCTGATCGCCCCCGCCGCGTTATTCGCTCTATCGGCCTGCGCTTCCGACACATCGCGCTATCCGTCGCTGGCGATTCGCGATGCGGAGCGGATGAGCGGCAGCGCCGCCCCCGCGGAACCCGACGTGACGCCGCCACCAGTGCCCGCACAGCCGCCCGCCGATCTGGCCGGTCGCCTTGCTGCGATTGCCGATGCCGCGTCTAAATCGCACGCCACCTTCACCGAACGCGCCAGGATCGCCCGCGCCAAGGCGACCCGCGCCGAACCCGGCACGCTGGCGTGGTCCGATGCAGAGGTCGCACTATCCAGCCTCGAATCCGCGCGTAGCGATACGATGTTCGCGCTGGCCGATCTCGATTCGATGCTAGCCACCGGCGCGGTCGATCAGGCCGAGACCGGGGTTCCGGCGGGTCTGCCGCAGATCTTGGAATTGCGCGATCGGGTAGCGGGATTGGTCGCCGCAGAGGACGCGGTGCTGGCCGAAGTCCGCGGCCGCTAGTGCGGCTTCTAATCAGGTGGGAGCACCTGATGCATCGGAAAACGCGGCAAAACACAACTTAGAGCGGCGGATCTGATGCGATCAGGACGGAACCCGCTCTAGGGTACGTCTGCCCAGCGCGACAGGTCTTCGTGATCGACGCTGCGCGGTTCGATCCATGCCCAGCCATCGGCGGTCTTCTCCCGCTTCCAGAACCAGGCCTTGCTCTTCAGGTGATCCATCAGGAAATCCGCCGCCTGGAACGAATCTCGCCGATGCCGCGCGGCACAAGCGACCAGTACGATGGGATCGCCCGGCACCATCACGCCGACGCGGTGAATCACCAGCACACCAAGCAGCGGCCAGCGCGCCTCTGCCCGCATGGCAAGGTTTTCCATCCCCGGCAGGGTCAGCGGGCCGAAATGGCGCAGCTCCAGCGCCTCGACCGGATCGCCCGCCTCTGCCCGGACTTGGCCGGTAAAGCTGACAATTCCGCCTGCTTCCTCACGCCCTTGCGAAAAGCGGCGCAGTTCCTCGTGCGGATCGAACGCCTCGAACGCAAGGCGGACAGTGCGCATCAGCCGCCGCTGACCGGAGGCAGGAAGGCGAGTTCGTTGCCGTTCGCCGCACGCAAGGCGGCCTGCTCCACCAGTTCGCCATTCAGTGCCACGCGCACTTCGGGCGCGCAGATCGCCACCGCAAGTTCGGGCTTAAGCCGTTCGGCAATCTCGGCCAAAGTCGCGGGTGCGGCCATGTCGAGCGCCACGCTCTCCTCACCAGCAACGTCTTCGAGCCGGCCCAGAAACAATAGCGTCAGCATCAGCCGCCCGTGACGGACATATGGCGCGGCAGCGCGGGGGCCTCACCCTTTTCGCGAATTGCGAAGTGATGGCGTTCGGGCTTGATCGCCATCGCCAGGTTCAGCGCGGCGGACAGCGCGGTGTCGGGATCGGGCGAACGCACGGCGGCGCGCAGGTCCACCTGCTCACGACCGCCAAGGCAGGCGTAGAGTTGACCGGTCGCGGTCACGCGTACCCGGTTGCACCCTTCGCAGAAATTCCCGGTCAGCGGCGTGATGAAACCCAACCGCCCGCCGGTTTCGGCAACATCGACATAACGCGCAGGTCCGCCGCTGGTGTGCCCATTCGCGGTCAGCGTCCAGCGTTTCTCCAGTTCATCGCGCACGGCGGTCAACGGCAGGTAATGGTCGATGCGGTCGCCATCAACCTCGCCCAGCGGCATGACCTCGATCAGGGTCACATCGTGCCCTTCGCCATGCGCCCATGCGATCAGGTCGGGCAGTTCGCCCTCGTTCACACCCTTCAGCGCGACGGCGTTGATCTTGACCTTCAGCCCGGCCTCTTTCGCGGCGGCGATCCCGTTCAGCACGTCGGTCAGCCGGTCGCGGCGCGAGAGTTCGGCAAACCGCGCCGGGTCCAGCGTATCGAGCGAGACATTGATCCGCCGCACGCCCGATGCGCGCAAATCGTCGGCAAATTCGGTCAGCCGCGTGCCGTTGGTGGTCAGCGTCAGTTCTTCCAGATGCCCCTGTCCGTCGTTGGCGCCGACCTTGCGACCCAGCGCGCGCACCAGATCCATCATGTCACGCCGCACCAACGGTTCGCCGCCGGTCAAACGGATCTTGGTCACGCCGCGCTCTATGAAGGCAAGCGAGATGCGATGCAGTTCTTCCAGCGTCAGCACCTCGGCGCGCGGCAGGAACTGCATCCGCTCGGGCATGCAATACTGGCACCGCAAGTCGCAGCGATCCGTCACCGACAGGCGCAGATAGCTGACGCGGCGCTGAAAACCGTCGACGAGCAAGGATGGTGTTGATGTCATGTGCCGCAATCGTGCCAGATCAACCGGCGATGAGCAATTGCCCTGTCACGCCTTCGTTGGCGGAGAGGAACGCGATGGTGGCTTCCATCTTCGCATCGTGGGCGCCGGACGCGGGCGCAACGGCATTCACCCGCAGTGGCGCATATTTGCGGGCCAATGCGCCGATGGCCTCTTTCCGCCAGCGATGCGGCTTTTCCTCGGCATGGTCGAACCGGACGGTCACCGATTCGCCGTCCCCCAGTGCAGCCTCTATCGCTGGCAGGAATTCGACATGAAAGCGCGTGGCCGCGGCCAGCGGATCCGCGCCGCCAAGCCAAACCTGAACCACGCGGCACGCCATCAGCGGCGGTTCCGGACCAGCGTGATGCCGATCTTCTCATCCGCCTCGGCAATGGCCAGCTTCACGATCTTCACCGATACGCGGCGCACCTTGTCGTCCTGGAGGAACAGCGTTTCGCAGATGTGATCCGCCACCGCCTCGATCAGCTTGAAATGCACACCTTTAGGAAGTGCCTCGGTCGCGGCGAACTTCAGGTCCATGTAGTTCTTGCTGGCCGATAGCGGCGTATCGGCGTCGAACCGGTCGGCCACAACGTAATCGACAGCGATGGAAATGCGCAGGGGCTGCGGCTTGCCGGTCTCTTCCGAATAGATCCCGGTCAGCACGTCGACGACCATATCGTCGAACTCAAGAGTCAGGCTGTCGGTCATGCTGCGGTTCCACTGTTGACCCAGCGCGCGAAAATCGCGGTGGGCAGGATGCGGGGATTAGCGCCCTCTTCCCGCACCGCAAGTTCGCCGTGTTCGATCCGGCCCGGCAGACTCTCGAACTTTTCGGCGAGCAAGCCCGCGAGGCTGAGCGAGCTCATCCGCACCGCATAGGCAGTCAGGAAAAGGAAGCGCGAGTTGCCGTCGAGCAACTGGCGGCAGTCACCGACCAGGCCGGGCAGCCCCTCTTCGATGCGCCAGACCTCTCCGCCCGGTCCCCGCCCGAATTTCGGCGGGTCGAGGATGATGCCGTCATAGCGCCGCTCGCGCCGCACCTCTCGCGCCGTGAACTTGACCGCATCGTCGATCAGCCAGCGGATCGGCGCGTCTTCCATACCGGACAGCGCAGCATTCTCTCGCGCCTGTGCCACCGATTTCTTGCTGGCATCGACGTGCGTCACCCGGCCTCTGCGGGCGAGGCTGAGACTGCCGACGCCGGTATAGCCGAACAGGTTGAGCGATTGCGGATCGTCCAGCCCGGCAAGCTGCGCATCCATCCAGCTCCACACCGGCGCCATGTCGGGGAAGAAGCCAAGATGCCGGAATGGCGTACACTGCGCAGTGAAATTCACCTCGTTCCAGCCAAGCGGCCAGCCTTCGCGCGGCACTGCGTTGTCGAAATGCCAGCGCCCACCGCCATCCTCGTCGCTGGCGGGAATGAATTCCCCGTCAGCACGCCAGTCGGACAGGCGCGGCGACCACATCGCCTGCGGTTCGGGACGGATGAAGCGATAGGGGCCGTAGGCCTCCAGCTTGCGCCCTTCACCGCTGTCAAGCAGCCGATATCCGTCCCAGCCCTCGCCGGTAAGCAGGATCGGGGTCTCGACCAGCGCGGCCATGTTTACAGCGGGCTTTCGGTCGCCCGTCCCGCGACATAGGCCGCGACCGCCTCGTACGTGCCGTCCAGCTCGTCGTAGCGTTCTTCGCGTTCGAACAAGTCGCCCACGCGCGGCGGCAATGCCGGCGTTTCGCCGATGGCCTTCTCAACCGCCGGAGCGAACTTGGCGGGATGCGCAGTAGCCAGCGTCACCATCGGTACGCCAGCGGGCAATTTCGTGTTCAGCGCCGCGTGCAGGCCGATCGCGGTGTGCGGATCGATCACCTCGGCGCAATTGTCCCATGCCCAGCGCATCGCGTCGGCAGTCTGCGCGGCGTCGGCGCGGGCCGAAGTGAACAGCGCCGCCGCCCCGTCGCGCTGAGCATTGGTCAGCTGCATCGCCTTCGACGCTTCGAACCCGCGCATCTGGTCGGCCAGCGCGATCCCGTCGCGCCCGCCCGCATCGAACAGCAGGCGTTCGAAGTTCGACGACACCTGAATATCCATCGATGGCGCATCGGTCGGCGTGACGCCATGCGCCGAATAGTCGCCGGTCGAGAGCGCCCGGTGCAGGATGTCATTGACGTTGGTGGCAACGACCAGCTTCTCGATCGGCAGGCCCATTTTGGCCGCGACGTACCCGGCGAAGACATCGCCGAAGTTCCCGGTCGGCACGCTGAAGGCGACCTTGCGAGCGGGCGCGCCGAGTTGCACGGCGGCGGCGAAGTAATAGACCACTTGCGCCATCAGGCGGGCCCAGTTGATCGAGTTCACCGCGCTGATGCGGAACCGGTCGGTCATCGCGGTGTCCGCAAACATCCGCTTCACCATCGCCTGCGCATCGTCGAAGCTGGCATCCTTGACGGCGATATTATGGACGTTCGGCGCGATCACGCTGGTCATCTGGCGGCGCTGCACATCGGACACGCGGCCCTTGGGGTGCAGCATGAAGATGTCGATCTTATCCCGCCCCGCCACGGCGTCGATCGCGGCGCTGCCGGTGTCGCCACTGGTCGCACCGACGATCGTCAGATGCTGGCCGCTGTCCTTCAGGAATTCCTCGAACAACAGGCCGAGCAATTGTAGCGCCACATCTTTGAACGCCAGCGTCGGGCCGTGGAACAGTTCGAGCAGCCACTGCGTCTCATCGAACTGCTTCAACGGCGTCACCGCCTTGTGCGCGAAACGGCCGTAGGCTTGTGTCGTCAGTTCGAGCAGACGGTCCGGCGCAATCGAAGCACCGACGAACGGCTGCATGACTTTCGCCGCCAGTTCGGCATAGGGCAAACCGGCCATCGCCGCGATCTCGTCGGCGGAAAAGCTCGGCCAGCTACGCGGCACGTAGAGCCCGCCATCGCCCGCCAGCCCAGCCAGCGTTACTCCGCGAAAATCGAGCGCCGGTGCGCTACCCCGTGTCGAAACATAGTCCATGGCCCGCGCGCCTAGTCCGCCTTGTGCCCCTGCGCAACCCGTCGCCGCAGCGCGATGCCATAGATGATCAGCGCGGTGCCTGCGAAGAAGAACCACTGCATGGCATAGGCGAAGTGGTTGTTGGGTATGTCGCGCGGATCGGGGGCGGCATTCGCCTCCAGCCCGGCGAGCGGCGGATCGGCCACAAGGCGCAGCGAATCGCCATAGGGTGCGATGCGGCCCTTGGCGCTGCCGCCACTGAACGTGATTGGCTCGGGACTGCGGCTCCACCCCAACTGGATCGCCGCCGGATCGGCATTTGGTGTCATGCAGGAAACGATGTGCACCCAGCCCGATTCCCCCTCTGCGTTACGTCCGGCGATCCCGTTCAATTTCACATCGGTTGCGCATGTGACCGAGGAGCGGCGAAAGTACGCCGTTTCAAAACGGTCAGCATCGGTCGGCCATGCGATGGGCGTGTCGTTATCCAGCGCCGCGGCGTACTGCGTCAGCAACGCCTCTTTCCAGTGCAGCCGTTGCAATTGCCACACGCCCAGCCCGATCATCGTCGCAACCGCAGCGATGACCACGATGGTCGCGACCACGGGAATCCGGCGTTTCGCCTGAATGGTGCTCACTGGTCGGCGCGGGGATCGTCGCGGCGCGTGCCGTCGGTTTCCAGGCTGCCCGCCTCATAGGCATCGCGCCGGTATTCGACGATCAGCAGAGCGCCCTTGGCGATGCGCAGGCCGTATACGACCATCGCCGCGGTCAGCGGCACCCAGATAAGGGCATGAACCCAGAAAGGCGGATGCACCGCCTGATCGAACAGGATCGCAAAAAGCGCCAGCACCGCACCGATGGCCAGCGTCAGGAATGCCGCCGGACCGTCACCGACGTTGAACCGCGCATAGTTCAGACCGCATTGGCCGCACTTGTCGGCGAAGTTGACCAACCCTGCGAACATCGTGCGAGAGCCGCAGCGCGGGCATTTCCCTAGCGCAGCGGCCTTCATTACCGAGGCGGCGGCGGGCACCTCTGGCAGGCCCCCGCCTTCCCTTTCCGGCGTATCGCTCATCAATGTCCAGACATCTTAGTGGATGGGGGCACCCGCGCTGCCCCAGATGTAGATCGAGACGAAGAGGAACAACCACACGACGTCGACGAAATGCCAGTACCAGGCCGAAGCCTCGAAACCGAAGTGCTGCTTCGGCGTGAAGTCGCCCTTGTAGGTGCGGATCAGGCACACGATCAGCATGATCGTACCGACGATGACGTGGAAACCGTGGAAGCCGGTCGCCATGTAGAATGCCGAGCCATAGGTGTTCTCACCAAAGGGGAACGGCGCGTGGATATATTCGTAAGCCTGGATCGAGCTGAACAGCAGGCCCAGCAGGATCGTCGCCCAAAGGCCCTTCTTCAGGCCGTCGCGATCCCCGTGGATCAGCGAGTGGTGCGCCCACGTAACCGTTGTGCCCGAGCAGAGCAGGATCAGCGTGTTGAGCAGCGGCAGGTCCCACGGATCCATGACCGCTTCGATCGCCTTGGGCGGGAACTGCCCGCCGACAACTTCGGAAATGGCCGAAGGGAACAGCGAGAAATCGAAGAAAGCCCAAAACCAGCCGACAAAGAACATCACTTCCGAAGCGATGAACAGGATCATGCCGTACCGCTGGTGCAGCTGCACCACCGGGGTGTGATCGCCCGCACGCGCTTCCTTGATGATGTTCGAGAACCAGCTGAACATCGAGATCAGCACGCCAAGCAGACCCGCGATCAACAGGTATGTGCCGAACGGATAGTCGTGCATGTACAGCGCAAGACCAGAGGTCATCACCAGCGCCGAAAGCGACGTGATGAACGGCCAGGGATCGGTCGGCAGAATGTGATAATCGTGGTTCTTCGCACCGGCCATCGGTCTTGGTCCCCTGAAAGTCAGCCTTGTTGCAACGGGGTCTGGACGCCCCGCGCGAGGATTAATCTGCCGGGGCCTTTAACCCCGCCTGCGCGACCGGTCCAGAGCCTTTGCGCGGGTATTTCGACCTATGACCCATTCAAACGGGGCATTGGCCGGTCAATCAGCCCTTCTTGCTTTCGTAGAAGGTGTAGCTCAGCGTGATCTGGTCCACTGTTTCGGTGTCCGGATCATCGATGAACGCCGGATCGACATAGAAAAGCACCGGCATCCGCACTTCCTGTCCGGGTTGCAGGGTCTGTTCGGTGAAGCAGAAGCACTGGATCTTGCTGAAATATTGCCCCGCCTGCGTCGGCGTCACGTTGAAGGTGGCTGTGCCCGTTATCGGACGATCCGAATTGTTCTTGGCAAGGAAGATCGCCATGTCCCGCGCGCCGATTGTTACGGTTTCCGTCGGCTTTTCGGGCCGGAAATCCCACGATAGACCGGGCGCGGTGTTGGCATCGAAACGGATCGAGATCTGACGGTCGGTAGCGGCGACGGTGGCCGCCTGCGCCTCTCCTACCCGCTGCGTCGTGCCGCCAAGGCCTGTTACCTGACAAAAGATGCGATAGAGCGGGACCGATGCAAACCCGAGCGCCAACATCGCCAGCGCCATGCCGAGCATCGTCAAAGCAACGCGGGTGTTTTTGTTTTCGGGTAGCGAAATCGCGCTCATTGTCCGGCCTCCGCCTTTTCTTTCTCAAACGCCGCACGATCCTCTGCATCGGGAAAACGCACGATCGTCAGCGCGAAAAACAGCACAACCAGGCCGACTAGCACAAAGCCAAGCGCCTTGTTGCGGCTCTTTTGCCGGGCCTTGAACTGCGTCTCTTCCTCGGGCGTCATGCGATCCATCCCATTTGCGCGGCCAGCCTGTCGGCGACGAGCGCGCCGAACAGGACGAATAGATAGAGTATCGAGAATGCGAAGAGGCGCCGTTCAGGCTTCATCGCGTCATCCTCTACACTGCGGCGCGTGCCCACCGGCACCGACAGCGCGATAAACGCCAGCGACAGTACCGTAGCCACGATAGCGTAAATCAAGCCAGCGCCGCCAAGGAACCATGGTGCCAGCGCGAATGGCGCAAGCAGAACGGCATAGGCAAGGATCTGGCGGCGGGTCGAAGCTTCACCCGCGACGACGGGCATCATCGGGATGCCGACCTTGGCGTAATCGGTCTTCACGAACAGCGCGAGCGCCCAGAAATGCGGCGGCGTCCACATGAAGATGATCGCGAACAGCACGATCGGCATCAGCGTCACGTCCTGCGTCACCGCGACCCAGCCGATCAGCGGTGGAAACGCCCCTGCCCCGCCCCCGACGACGATGTTCTGCGGCGTGCGGGGCTTTAGCCAGATGGTGTAGACGACTGCGTAGTATACGATTGAAACGGCCAGTAGGATCGCCGTCAGCCAACCGGCAGCGAGACCCATGACCATCACCGAACCGGCCGACAGTGCGATGCCGAAATCGCGCGCGTTGGTCTTGTCCATGCGGCCCGCGGGGATCGGGCGCTGCGCCGTGCGCTTCATCTGCGCGTCGATCTCTGCCTCGTACCACTGGTTCAGGGCCGCCGCGCCGCCCGCGCCGACCGCGATGCAAAGAATAACGATTGCGCCTATCACCGGATGAATATGCCCCGGCGCGGCCAGCAATCCGCAAAGGCCGGTAAACACCACGAGCGTCATCACCCGCGGCTTCGTCAACGCAAGGAAGTCGCGCCAGTCGCTGGGGACAATCACGGAATGGTCGGCGGTGATCATCATCGTCCTATGAACCGTTGGGCCCGGTTACTCAATTGCGGCACCGTTCAAACAGAACGCCCCGGGATTATATCCCGGGGCGCCTGTGGTGATCACGGTGTCCCGGTTCCCTTAGTGGGCTCCGGCCTTGTCGTCGATGACCGGCAGGGTCTCGAACTGATGGAACGGCGGCGGGCTGGACAGCGTCCATTCCAGCGTCGTCGCACCTTCGCCCCAGTAGTTGCCTTCCGCCTTCTTGCCCGCGATCAGCGAGTAGAAAACGTTGATGAAGAAAATGACCATGGACACGGCCATAATCTCGTACCCCTTCGTCGCGACCCAGTTCCACAGCTCAAACGCCGGGGTGTAGTCGGGATAGCGACGCGGCATACCCTGCATACCCAGGAAGTGCATCGGGAAGAACAGGGTATTCACGCCCACGAAGAAGACGATGAATTGCAGCTTCGAAAGGAACTCGGAGTGCATCTTGCCGAACATCTTCGGGAACCAGTACCACCAGCCAGCGAAGAGAGCGGTAACCGCACCCAGTGACAGCACGTAGTGGAAGTGCGCGACGACGTAGTACGTGTCATGCAGGTTATCGTCGATGCCGCCGTTCGCCAGGACGACGCCGGTGACGCCGCCCACGGTGAACAGGAAGATGAAGCCGAGGGCCCACCACATGGGCGACTTGAACTCAAGGCTGCCGCCCCACATCGTCGCGATCCACGAGAAAATCTTGATGCCGGTGGGCACCGCGATGACCATCGTGGCGGCGGTGAAGTACATCTTCTCGTTAACCGAGAGGCCGACGGTATACATGTGGTGCGCCCACACGATGAAGCCGACCACACCGATCGCGACCATGGCATATGCCATGCCGAGGTAGCCGAAGACCGGCTTGCGGCTGAAGGTCGAGACGATCTGCGAGATGATGCCGAAGCCGGGCAGGATCATGATGTACACTTCGGGATGACCGAAGAACCAGAACAGGTGCTGGTACAGGATCGGATCGCCACCACCGGCCGGATCGAAGAACGTCGTGCCGAAGTTACGATCGGTCAGCAGCATGGTGATCGCCGCGGCCAGAACCGGAAGCGCCAGCAGAAGCAGGAACGCGGTAACCAGCACCGACCACACGAACAACGGCATCTTGTGCAGGGTCATGCCCGGCGCGCGCATGTTGAAGATGGTGGTGATGAAGTTGATCGCACCCATGATCGACGCGGCGCCGGCAAGGTGCAGCGAGAAGATCGCGAAATCGACCGCCGGTCCGGGCGAACCATAGGTCGAAAGCGGGGCATAGACCGTCCAGCCCGTACCCGCGCCGTTACCCGTGCCGCCCGGCACGAATGCCGAGAACATCAGCGACAGAAACGCGAAGAACGTCAGCCAGAATGAGATGTTGTTCATGCGCGGGAACGCCATGTCCGGCGCGCCGATCATGATGGGCACGAACCAGTTGCCGAAACCGCCGATCATCGCGGGCATGACCATGAAGAAGACCATGATCAGGCCGTGCGCCGAGATCAGAACGTTCCACAGGTGCAGTGTTTCGTCGAAATTCGCCGCGTCGCCGCCGAGGAAATTCGTCCACCAGCCGAGGTACTGGATACCCGGCTCTGCCAGTTCCATGCGCATGATGCCGGAAATGCCGCCACCGATGATCCCGGCCATGACGGCGAAGATCAGATAGAGCGTGCCGATATCCTTGTGGTTCGTCGACATGAACCACCGCTGGAAGAACGGCGGCGCACCGTGATCGTCATGCGCGTGGGCATGATCGTCGTGCGCGGGAAGGGTTTCGGGGGTTGCTGTCGTAGCCATCGTCTTGCCCTATGCGAAAATCTGATCAGGCCGTCACGGAGTCGGCGGCGGGCTCTTCGCCCTCGGTGCTGACTCCGGCTTCTTCGGCGGCATCAGCTTCGTTGTCGTTGGCCGCTTCCGGCACTTCTGCGGCACCGGCCAGTTCGCCACCTTGTTCAAGAACCCATGCCTCGAACTGTTCCTTGGGCAGCGCTTCGACCGCGATCGGCATATAGCCGTGGCGCACGCCGCACAGTTCCGAACACTGGCCGTAGTAAACGCCCGGTTCCTTGATGAACATCGTCTTTTCGTTCAACCGGCCCGGCACCGCGTCCAGCTTGAACCACAGCGAGGGGACCGAGAACGAGTGGATGACGTCCATGCCCATCGTCTGGATGCGGATCGGCACGCCAACGGGCACGACCATGCGATTGTCGACGGCCAGTTGCGAAGGCTCGCCACGGGCGATCGCCTCTTCCTCGTCCAGCATGTTCGAGATCACTTCGAACCCGCCGTTGTCGGGATATTCGTAACCCCAGTACCACTGGTATCCATTGACCTTTACGGTCACCGCGTCTTCGGGCGGGCTTTCGTACTGCTTGGCCAGCAGGTCGATCGACGGAACTGCGATGCCCAACAGGATCAGCACGGGAACGCCGGTCCAGATCACTTCGATCAAGGTGTTATGGCTGGTCTTCGACGCCGTCGGGTTCTTGCCCCGGCGGTACCGCACCATCACCCACAGCAGCAAGAGCAGCACGAACAGCGAAATCACGGTGATGAGCGGCATCAGCAGCGCATCGTGCATCCACAGGCCGTAATCGCCGATCGGGGAATACTGGTCCTGGAACCAGATCGCGCCGTCGGTCGGCATGCCCTTGCCCGGAGTCGGGGCCATCGGAACATAACCGCCGGTCGCGGCTGCGGTCGCCGTGGCAACCGGCTCCGCAGCGGCTTCGGTCCCGGTTGGGGCCGGAGCGTCGGTAGCGGTCACGGCCGCCAGTGCGATTTGCGGCAGGGCCGCCAATGCAAGGCCGCCTGCGGCCAAGGTCTCAACTGCGCGGCGCAATCCCATCACCAGTCCGATGCCTTCCTGAATAATCTTCAACTTCAATCGGCGGTCCAAGTGTGGATTTCCTGCGCGAAACCGGCCCAAGGGCGATTGCGCGCACCCCCTCAAGGTCCGCTTGCGAGGGGGCCTATACGCGCGCTTGCGGCCTGTCTCAAGCACCTCTAGGGGATATTTTTGCACCGCGGCGGAATGAACGCCATCGCAGCGAAACCGAAGGGCCCTTCGCGGCCCATCGCTCAAGAAAGTCAATTGGCCCAATGACCGACGAAGACGTCCTATCCGAATTCCGCGCCGCCGGCGCCTTGCTCGAGGGGCATTTCCTGCTCTCGTCGGGCCGCCACAGCGCCCATTACCTACAATGCGCGCGCGTATTGATGAGCCCCGACCGCGCCGGTCGGCTGGCCGTGGCTCTGGCCGCGAAACTGCCGCGCGACTTGCGCGCTAAGATCGATAAAGTGGTGTCGCCTGCGATGGGCGGGCTGATCATCGGGCATGAAATGGGCCGTGCATTGAACGTCGATGCGATCTTCGTCGAACGCCCCACCGGCACGTTCGAATTGCGCCGCGGCTTCTCTATAGAGCCGGGCGAAAAGGTATTGATGGTAGAGGACGTGGTCACCACTGGCCTGTCCAGCCGCGAAGCGATCAAGGCTGTAGAGGCAGAGGGCGGCAAGGTCATCGCGCTGGCCTGTCTGGTCGACCGCACCGGTGGAGAGCT
Source organism: Croceicoccus naphthovorans (assembly GCF_001028705.1). Classification (NCBI taxonomy): domain Bacteria; kingdom Pseudomonadati; phylum Pseudomonadota; class Alphaproteobacteria; order Sphingomonadales; family Erythrobacteraceae; genus Croceicoccus; species Croceicoccus naphthovorans. The sequence goes on from NZ_CP011770.1 coordinate 2,428,828, forward strand.
GGAGCTGGACGTACCTTTTCACCCGCTCGTGTCCCTGACGTTCCCGACTTATGCAGGTGACGAACTGCCCCCCGAACTGGCCGCGACTCCGGCGGTGAAGCCGGGCAGCCGCAAGGCCTGAGCGCCATGACGGAACGTCTCCGGCCCGATAGATTGCGTTTGGGCGTAAACATCGACCACGTCGCCACGATCCGCAACGCCCGCGGCGGCGACCATCCAGATCCCGTGCGCGCGGCGGAAATCGTCGCGGCAGTCGGTGGTGATGGCATCACCGCGCACTTGCGTGAGGATAGGCGCCACATTCGCGACGGCGACCTCGCCCGCATTCAGTCCGCTACCGGCCTGCCGCTCAATCTGGAAATGGCGGCCACCGACGAAATGCTGGAAATCGCGCTGCGCCATGCCCCGCATGCCGCCTGCATCGTCCCGGAAAAACGCGAGGAGCGCACGACCGAGGGCGGGCTGGACGCGGCGGGCCAGCATAATCGGCTTGCCCCGATCTGTTCGCGGCTGGCCGATGCAGGGATTCGCGTGTCCTTGTTTATCGAGGCCGAGGAACGCCAGATCGAGGCCGCGATGAAGTTGGGCGCGCCGGTCGTAGAGTTTCACACCGGCGAATATGCCCATGCCCAGATCGACGGCGATTCGGAAAAGATGGCGCGCGAACTGCGCCGCATCTCCGACATGGCCGCGCTGGCTGCAAAAAACGGGATCGAGCCGCACGCCGGGCACGGCCTGACCTATGAGAATGTCCAGCCAATCGCGGCGATCCCGCAACTGGCGGAACTGAACATCGGGCACTACCTGATCGGCGAAGCAATATTCGTCGGGCTCGAGAATGCGGTGCGCCGGATGCGGAGCCTGATGGACGAGAGTAGGTGAGATCAAACTCGCTTCTAAAAGCACAATGGCGTGCAACGCGGAACTTTGCGATCTTTGTAACCGTTATGATGCCGCTATTCGCGTTGAGTTATTGCGAATCCGGCGATGGCTCCCGTTCAACCTGGTCTTTTTTCGGTTTTGTCATTGCGTGTATACTATTTGCGTGTTTCGCATTTCTAATCGCTGGAATGTTACGGCGGTGGTTCAATTTTTTACTCGGACATCGTGAATGTCTGTGGTGGTGGCAAAAATGATCATCGGCATGGGCTCCGACCTCTGCAATATAGAACGTATCCAGAACTCGTTGGATCGCTTTGGCGAGCGGTTTGAGCTGCGCGTTTTTACCGACATCGAACGCCGCAAGGCGCAGCGCCGACCGTTCACCATCGCGGGCACCTATGCCAAGCGTTTCGCGGCGAAAGAGGCATTTTCCAAGGCCGTCGGCACAGGGTTCAAACGCGGCGTGTTCATGAAAGACATCGGAGTCGTGAACGCCCCCTCGGGCGCGCCGACGCTGGCGCTTACCGGCGGGGCAGCTTTGCGGCTGGCAGAGCTGACACCGGATGGGCACGAAGTGCACGTCCACCTGACGCTGACAGACGATCATCCGTGGGCTCAGGCCTTTGTCGTGCTTGAGGCGAGACCGACGATCATGGTGCGCACCTGATGCCGCTGTTTCGTAAGCGGGAAACCGTGCCGCCCGCCCCGCAAAGCCTGACGCAGGACCGCGAAGAACGCACTTCTTGGTTGCAGGAACTGTTCGGCCTGATGGTCATGCTGGCGGCGGTGATCGGGTTTCACAGCCTTGTCGCCAAGCCGTTCTACATCCCCTCGATCTCGATGATGCCCACGCTGCTGGTCGGCGACCGGCTGATCGTCAGCAAGTATCCCTATGGCTGGTCGTGGGTTTCGGCCAGTTTCCACGTCCTGCCGCGCGCGGACTGGCGCGTGTTGCCGGGCACGCCCGAATATGGCGACGTCGTTATCGTCGTGCCGCCCTATGCCAAGGACGACTGGATCAAGCGCGTCGTCGCCCTGCCCGGCGACCGTATCGAGGTGCGCGACGGGCGCATCATCCTGAACGGCGAGATGGTGCCGCAAGAAGTAGAGCCGCCGCTCGACCTGCCGGTAGACGCCAATGCGCCATGCGACGATTACACCTTCCCGTTCCTGCGTCGGCGCTTACCTTCGGGCCAGCAGGTCTGCGAACTGCCGATGCGGCGCGAAACGCTGCCCAACGGTGCCAGCTATCTGATTCTCGATCATTTGGAACGCCAACCGCTCGATGATTTTCCCGAAATCGTCGTGCCCGAAGATCACGTGTTCCTGATGGGCGACAACCGCGATCACAGCGCAGACAGCCGTGAAATGACACCGGGCAAAGGTCTGAACGGCCCCGTTCCGCTGGCCAATGTCGGCGGTCGGGCCGAGTTCATCACCTTCTCGCTCGACGGGTCAGAGGGATGGAACCCGCTATCGTGGTGGGGTGCCTTGCGCGAAGGGCGCGCGTGGCGCAGTCTGCGTCCGGTAATCCGCGAACCTGCGGCTGAGGGGGAGCAATGAAGCTTATGCAGGAAGCGGGTCGCTGATGGACGTTCCCGATCCCCATCCGCAATCGAACAGCCCGACCACGATCTCTGATCCGCAACTGCGGTTCGAGGCGCGGCGCGCGCTGGTCTGGACATTGGTCGTCGTGCTGGTCGGCGTAGCGATCTACATGGCGCAGGCGCTTTTGGTCGTGTTCGGCGCGCTGGTCTTCGCCGCGATCATCGACGGCGGCGCGCGACTGTTGGGCCGGGTCCTGCCGATAGGGCGCGGCCTGCGGATCGGAATCGTCCTATTACTGGGCCTCGCATTCCTAGCATGGCTGGGCCTGTTCGCAGGAACGCAGATCGCAGAGCAGGCGGCGGAATTCCCCGCCATCGTCGAGACGCAGGCGGTGCGGTTGATCGACTGGCTCAACGACCAGGGATTTGCGATCAACTCCGACAACCTGACCAATATCGTGCAGCAGACGGCAGGCGGCATCGGCCAGCTGACCCGCGCGGTCGGCGGGATCATCGGTGGGTTCACGACCCTTTTGCTCATCGCGATCATCGGCATCTACATCGCGTTGGAGCCGCGCCTTTACGAACGCGGTTTCGCATGGATGCTCCCGAACGAGAGCCGGGACAGCTTCCTCGAAATGGCCGACAAAATGGCCTATTCGCTGCGCCGCCTGATGTTCGGGCGAATCGTCGGCATGGTTTTCGAAGGCATCCTGACCTGGGCTGCGCTGGCGCTCTATGGCGTGCCGATGGCGGCATTGCTGGGCATCCTGACCGGGTTGCTGGCCTTCATCCCCAATATCGGCGCGGTGATTTCGGGGCTGCTGATGGTGCTGGTCGGCTTTTCCGGCGGGACCGACATGGCGCTGTACTGTGTAGGCGTCTATTTCGTCGTGCAGACGTTCGACGGCTATGTCGTCATCCCCCTGATTGCGCGCAAGACGGTGGATCTTGCCCCCGCATTGGTGCTGGCCATGCAGCTGATCCTCGGACTGTTGTTCGGCATCCTCGGCCTTGCGCTGGCCGATCCGCTGGTGGCGATGGCGAAAGTTATGCTTGAACACCGTAGCGAGCATTCCGGGCGCGGCACGCACGACACATTCCCCGATCCGGAGCCTGCCCGATAATGGTCCGCAAGTTTCTCTATTTCATCGCATTCTGCATCGTACTCGTCATCGCCGCCGGATTCGTACTGACCATCTGGTCGAAGGAGCTGACCGAGCTCGCCTTCACGCCAGAGGGCGATTACGTCGCGCAGGATCCGCTGGAGGGCAATGCTTACGAAGACCCGGCGATGTGGATCAGCCGCCCCGGCACGGCGTCGAGCAATCCGGCCCGCTGGCGGCCCGAAACCCTGCCCGACGACGAAGTGCCGTCGCAGGCGGCAGTCTTCTTCATCCACCCGACCAGCTATCTGGAGCGGGACAACTGGAACGCGCCGCTGGACGACGCGAAGTCGCGGTCGGGGGCGGAACTCTATGTTCGCGGGCTGGCCAGTGCCTTCAACCGCGCGCCGGAAATCTGGGCACCGCGCTATCGGCAGGCGGCAGTGGGGGCGTTCCTTGTCGGCGGAGAGAACACGACCAATGCGCTGAACCTCGCCTATGGCGATATCGCGCAAGCGTTCGACTATTTCGTTGCTAGCATCGGCCCCGATACGCCCATTGTGCTGGCCGGGCATAGCCAAGGGGCGCTGCTGCTGAAGCGGGTGCTCGCCGAAAAGGTCGCAGGCACGCCGTTGGCCGACCGAGTCGTGGCGGCTTACGTCGCCGGCTGGCCCGTATCGATGGAGCGCGACTTGCCCGCCATGGGTCTGCCTGCCTGCGCGACGGACAGCCAGCCCGGCTGCGTACTCAGCTGGCAAAGCTATGCCGAGCCTGCCGACGCGGAGGCGCTGTTCGATGCCTATCAGCGTGGGCCGACGCTGGATGGAAAGCCTCTGGCGAAAGAAGACACGCTCTGCGTCAATCCGCTGACCGGCAGCGTCGACGGCGACGCTCCGGCCAGCGCGAACCTCGGCACGTTGGTGCCGAACGCCGACTTTACCGATGGCGAACTGGTGGCAGGCGCGGTCCCGGCCCGGTGCGGGCCGGACAAGCTGTTGCTGATCGGCGATCCGCCCGAAATGGGCAACGCAGTGCTGCCGGGCAACAATTACCACGTTTACGACATTCCGCTGTTCTGGATGAACCTGCGCAAGGATTTCGAGCGGCGCGAGATCGCCTGGCTGGAAGCGCACGGGCGGAGCGATCAGGTGATCAACCCCACCCCGCCGATTACGCCGCAGCCGCGGCCGATCATGCCCGCGCCTTCACCCGCAGCGCAATGATCACCGAGTCCGCGCGCGATCTGGCCGCTGCGCTGCCACATGGCGGCGTATTGTTGGGACTGGACCCGGGAACGAAGACGGTTGGCGTGGCGACATGTGACGCTGGCTGGCGATTCGCGACGGCAGGCAAGACCCTGCCGCGCGGCAAGTTCGAGGCGCTACGGGCCGCGCTCGATACGATCCGCACAGAGCGCAAGGTCGCTGCAATCGTCATCGGGCTGCCGCGCAACATGGACGGCAGTGAAGGTCCGCGCGCGCAAGCGACTCGCGCGCTGGCCCGCAATCTGGAGCAGGCTTTCGACCTGCCGATCCTGTTATGGGATGAACGTCTGTCGACCGTGGGCGCAGAACGCGCGATGATCGAACAGGACATGAGCCGCGCCAAGCGAGCCGAACGCATCGACAGCCATGCGGCGGCAGTAATCCTGCAAGCCGCGCTCGACGCGCTGGTTCAGGACGGGCTCGATTAAGGCCGATACGGCCCGCCCCGCCGACTGACGGAGGGGCCGGTAACGGGTTCAGGCCTTGGCGGCAGCCTTCACGGCATCGGCTTCGGCGATGGTCTTGGTGGCCAGCGCGGCGCCGACGAAGCTGACGAAGGTGCCAAGGGCGGCAGCGGCGATCATCATGGTCGTAACTCCTGTAGGGACGTTCAAGTGCTAACAGGATATGTGAGAGGTCTTAACGACCAGTAAGCATAGCGATCAGGGCGCGGCGTGGATCACAACCACCAGCCCTTCGTCCGGCTCCTCACCGATGCCGCAACGAATTGCATCGGCTCGGGCGCGAACGAGGATCGCCTCGGGCACTTGCGGATCGTGAGCGACGACATCGGCGCTTCCCAGCAGGCGCGCATCGCGCAGCGTCAGGTCTTCGGGATCGTGCGAGCGCAAGTCGATCCGGTGCGTCCCGCTGGCAGTCTCGGCATCGTCCGTCGCGAGCCACCGACCCACCGCATCGTCATCATGTTCGGCCAACACATCCAGCGCACCGCCCGCATCCAGCGCGACATCCAGAACCCGGCGACGCTGTGCAGGCGACGCCCAGCGTGCCTTCATCGCCGCACGCGCCGTGCCCAATGCCCTCGCCAATGCCCCCAGCCTCTGCGGCAGGATCCGTTCGATCCGCAGGCGCAGAACTTTGGCCAGCCCCGCCGACGCCCCGCCCGTGCCCACCGCGATCAGCACGGGATCGCGATCGACGATCGACGGTACGGTAAAATCGCACAAAGCGGGCCGGTCGGTCACGTTGACCAGCAGCCCCTTGCAGCGTAGCCGGATCGCCGCCGCCTCGGCCTGTTTCTCGTCTTCCATCGCAACGAAGCCCAGCGCGGCATGATGCGCCTCCGGCTCTCCCACGCATTCGCCGCCCGCGCGAATAACGAGCCGCCGCTTCGCCTCCGCCGCCTCGCCCTCACCCAGCACCACGACCTTGCGGTCCCGGATGCGGAAGAAGAGCGGGAGCGAGTTCATGCTATTTCAGCCAGTCCGGCACCTGTTCGGCGGCAAGGATCGTCGCCGGTTCGATGCGGTTGGCGACCACGGCATAGCGGTCGCCGCTGACCAAGACTTCCGGCACCAGGGGGCGCGAGTTGTAGGTATTGGCCATCGTCGCGCCATAGGCCCCGGCAGTTCGAAAAGCGACCAGATCGCCGGTCTCGACCGCGTCCATCTCGCGGTTCTTGGCAAAGGTATCGCTGCTCTCGCAGATCGGGCCGACGACGTTGGCAGTCAGCCGCTCGCCCTTCGGCTCCACCGCGACGACATCGTGCCACGCGTCGTACATCGCCGGGCGGGCAAGGTCGTTCATCGCGGCGTCGACGACGATGAAAGGGTGGTTCGCCCCGCGCTTTACCCGGATTACCTGGCTGACCAATACGCCCGAATTGCCCGAAATCACGCGGCCCGGTTCGAACATGACGGTAACGTCCCAGTCCGCCGTAACTTCCGCGACAAGCGCGCCGTATTCCGCCGGTGTCGGCAGTGTTTCGCCCGCGCGATAGGGCACGCCCAACCCGCCACCGAGATCGACGTGGGTGATCGTGTGGCCATCCGCGCGCAGTTCCGCGACCAGCGCGCCAATCTTCCCGAACGCGGCGCGGCTGGGATCGAGGTTGGTGATCTGGCTGCCGATATGCACCGCCAGCCCGCGCAGGTTCATGCCCGGTAGAGCCGCCAGCCGGGCGAAAATTTCCTTGGCCGCAAAGATCGGCACGCCGAACTTGTTGTCGGCCTTGCCGGTGCTGATCTTGTCATGCGTCCCGGCATCGACATCGGGGTTCACACGCAGCGCCCCCGTCGCGGTCAGACCCTTTTCATGCGCGATGCGGGCTAGCTCGATTCCCTCTTCCTCGCTTTCGAGGTTGAACTGCCCGATGCCGGCCTCGACCGCTTCGTCCAGTTCGGCATCGGTCTTGCCCACGCCAGAGAACACGATGTCCGCTGCCGGCATCCCAGCCGCCAGCGCCCGGCGCGCTTCGCCGATGGAGACGACGTCGGCGCCGAAACCTTCGTCCTTCAACACGCGCAGCACGGCGAGGTTCGGGTTCGACTTAACCGCGAAAGCGAAATGCGTACGCGGAACGCCGCTCAACGCCTCGCGGAACACACGCGCATGGCGGCGCAGGGTCGCTTCGGAATAGACATAGACCGGCGTGCCCACCGTCTCGGCGATGGTCGGCAGGGCAACGTCCTCGGCAAAAAGCACGCCATCACGGTACTGGAAATGGTCCACCTGGGGTCAGCCCTCCGGCGGCAGGTCGAAGGGGTCCTGCTTGCGCTCTTCCGAACGGGTGCGCAGTTCCCGGTTGCGTTCGGGCGCAGCCTGCGTTGGGCGGTCCAGCAGGTCGTCGGCGTCGGGCTGTTCCGGCGCGCCATAGGGCTGCGGCGGTAGAGAGGCACCCGGTGTCGGCTCAAGATCGGTCTGCTTCGCGCAGGCCCCCAGCGTCAGCGCCAGCACCGCCCCGCCTAAAACGATCCGCTTCATGCGCCCTGCTCCATTCCTAGAACTGCCTTCGCCTCGGCCACGCGCTTTGCCACTTCGGACGGCGCGGTGCCGCCATGGCTGCAACGCGCAGCGACCGATGCTTCTACCGACAGCGCATCATAAACCCGATCGTCGATCCGCGTGTCGATCGCCTTCAGCTCGTCCATCGACAACTGGTCCAATGCCACGCCCTTGCTTTCGGCAAGCTTGACCGCCGCGCCGGTGATGTGGTGCGCCTCGCGAAACGGAATGTCCGCCTGGCGCACCAGCCAGTCGGCAAGGTCGGTCGCGGTGGCATAGCCAAGCTCCGCGGCCTGCCGCATCCGGTCTGTCCTGAACGTCGCGTCGGCGACCATGCCGGTCATCGCCGCGATGGAGAGCGCCAGCAGAGAAGCCGCCTCGAACACGGGCGGTTTATCATCCTGCATGTCCTTCGAATAGGCGAGCGGCAGGCCCTTCATCGTGACCATCAGGCTGGTCAGGCAACCAACGATCCGCCCCGCATGACCGCGCACCAGTTCGGCGGCGTCGGGGTTCTTTTTCTGCGGCATGATGCTGCTGCCGGTCGAAAGCGTATCGGGCATCCGCACGAAGCCGAAGGGCTGGCTGGCCCAGATGATCATCTCTTCCGCCAGCCGCGACAGGTGCAGCGAACACTGCGCCGCGGCCTGCAGGTAATCGAGCGCGAAGTCGCGGTCCGATACGGCGTCTAGGCTATTGTCGGTCGGCTTGTCGAAACCCAGCGCGCCCGCCGTGCTTCCCCGGTCCAGCGGAAAGCCTGTCCCCGCCAGCGCCGCGCTGCCCAGCGGGCATTCGTTCATGCGCGCCCGCGCATCGGCAAAGCGCGAGCGGTCGCGGCGGAACATCTCGTAATAGGCCATCAGGTGATGGCCCAGCGTCACCGGCTGCGCGGTTTGCAGGTGCGTAAAACCGGGCATGATCGAATCGGCATTTTCACCCGCCCGCGTCACCAGCGCCTTTTGCAGCGCGAGCAGACCGGCCTCGGCCTGATCCATCGCATCGCGGACCCAGAGGCGGAAATCGGTCGCCACCTGATCGTTGCGGCTGCGCGCGGTGTGAAGTCGTCCGGCGGCGGCCCCGATCAGCTGAGTCAGCCGATCCTCAGTCACCATGTGGATGTCTTCAAGGTCCCAATCCTCGGGCACGCCGTTCGCCTCGTACTCGCCCGCGATGGTGTCCAGACCATCCGAAATTAGCGCCGCGTCGTCTGCCGAAACGATGCCCTGCGCACCCAGCATCGCGACGTGCGCCTTGCTGGCGGCGATGTCCTGACGCCACATCGCCTTGTCGAAGGGAATCGAGGCGTTTATCTCGCGCATGATCGCGGACGGCCCTTGGGCAAAACGTCCGCCCCACATCTGGTTGGCTGCCACGGCGGCCTTGTTATCGGAGGCAGTCTTGCCCGTCATTCTTTCGCGTCCGTCCAAAATTTCCCTCGCCGCCGTTGCTCTCCTTGCCGGATCGCTGGCGATTTCCGCGTGCGATAGGCAAAGCGCGGCTCCGGAGCAACCGGAAGCGGAAGCGAGCGACGCCGAAGCAAAGGAAAGCGGCTTTAACGGCACGCTCGACATTTCGCAGCGCGGGGCGGAGATGCCCGATGTAGAGATTGTCCTGCCCGACGGCACGACCAAGAAGCTGGCCGATTTCAAAGGCAAGGCGGTACTGGTGAACCTGTGGGCGACATGGTGCGGCCCCTGCGTGCTGGAAATGCCGATGCTGGACGAACTGGCGGGGCGTTATCCCGACAAGCTGGAAGTGCTGACCGTGTCGCAGGATCTGGACGGAGCCGAAGTCGTCGCCCCGTGGTTCAAGGAAAAGGGTTTCACCAATCTGGAGCCGTGGCTGGATCCGCAGAACGAGCTGGGCTTCGACTATGCGACGCAGGTCCTGCCGACGACGGTGCTGTATGATGCGCAAGGCAAGGAAGTCTGGCGCATGATCGGCGGGCACGACTGGTCCGGCGCGCGGACAGAGGCGATGCTGGCGGATACTCTGGCGGAGTAACGCCGGTTCAGGCGAAGACCACCGTCCGGTCGCCGTTCAGGAAAACCCGATCCTCAATATGCGCCCGTACCGCGCGGGCCAGAACCCGGCGTTCGACGTCCCGGCCACGCGCGACCAGCATTTCCGGCGTGTCAGCGTGCGTCACCGCCTCTACGTCCTGCGCGATGATCGGCCCTTCGTCGAGGTCTTCGGTGACGTAGTGGCTGGTCGCACCGATCATCTTCACCCCGCGCGCGTGGGCCTGATGATAGGGCTTCGCACCTTTGAAACCGGGCAGGAACGAGTGGTGGATGTTGATGCACCGGCCCGACAGGAACGCGGCCATGTCGTCCGACAGAATCTGCATATAACGGGCGAGCACGACCAGTTCCGCGCCGGTCTCGGCCACGACCTGCTTGATCTGCTCTTCCTGCTGCGACTTCGTATCCTTGGTCACCGGGAAGTGGTGATAGGGAAATTCGGCGCGCGGCGGATTGGCCAGCGCGTCGCGCGGGTGGTTTGATACGATGCCGACGACATCCATCGCCAGTTCGCCGATGCGGTGGCGATAGAGCAGGTCGGCAAGGCAATGGTCGAATTTCGAGACCATGATCAGGACTTTCACCCGGTCCGACTTGCGGCGCAGCTTCCAGTCCATGCCCGCCTCGCTCGCGATCGGTGCAAAGCCCTCGCGATAGGCATCGGGTGAAGTGCTGCCGGGGTCGAATTCCACCCGCATAAAGAATTTGCCGGTCGCCTGATCGTTGAACTGTTCCGCGTCGACGATGTTGCCGCCCTTGTCCGCCAAAAAGGCGGCCACGCGGGCGACAAGACCGGGTCGGTCGTCGCAAGACAGGCTGAGGACGCAGTAATCGGTCACGCGCAAATTCTCCTGGTGGTCCGCCGCGTCAGGCGGCCCCGAACCGCTTGGCCAGCGCCAGTGTCTTTTCCGCCGCCTTCAGGTGCGGAATATCGACCATCTTGCCGTCCAGCCCCACCGTCCCCGCACCGGGATTGGCGGCAAAGGCATCGGCGATGCGCTGTGCATGGGCAATCTGGTCGGCGGACGGCAAGAACGCCTCATTGATCGGCCTGACCTGCGCGGGATGGATAGCGAGGCGGCCCGAAAAGCCCTCTCCCATCGCGGTGCGCGACGTGGCCGACAGGCCCGCCTCGTCACGGAAATCGGCGTGGAGCGTCTCGTAAGCCGGAACACCGGCAGAATGCGCCGCCATCAGGCACAGCGACCGCGCCACGCGATAAGTAAACAGCCAGTCGCCGTCCGCACCCCGATTGCCGGTAGCCCCCAACGCCGCGGCCAGATCTTCGGCGCCCCAGGTCAGCCCGGTCAGACGTGGCAGGTCGGTCTGGCCGATCTCACCAAGATGGAACGGCGCGCCGGGGGTTTCGGTGGCGATGGGAATAATCCCGGTGCTGCCCGCCGCGATGCCGTGCGAAGCCTCGAAAGCGTCGAGATAGTGCGACAGGCGTACGATGCAGGCCGCGCCCTCGATCTTGGGCTGAACGATGCCATCAGGCCGTCCCGCCATCACCGCCGCCAGATCCTCCAGCGTCATGCCGGTGTCGAAGGGGTTCACCCGTACCCACAGCTTGACCGCGCGCTCCTCAACCGGACGTGCCGCAAGGAAATCGGCGAGCAGTCTGCGCGCGGCCGGCTTGTTGCCCGGCGCAACCGAATCCTCAAGGTCGAGGATGACCGCGTCGGCCCCGCAGGCGTCGACCTTGGCCAGCTTCTTCTCGCTGTCCCCCGGAATGAACAGCAGCGAACGGAGGGGTGCCGCGCTCATTCCGCAGGCTTCCGGCGTTGCAACCCGGTGCGCTTGCACGATGCGACCAACTGGCCGTGCTGGTTGAACGCTTCATGCTTGAAGGTGACGATACCCGCTTCGGGGCGCGACTTCGAATCGCGCAGTTCGATCACTTCGGTTACGACGTTGATCGTGTCGCCATGGAACAGCGGGTTGGGAAAGCGTACTTCGTCCCAGCCAAGGTTCGCGACCGCCGTGCCCAGTGTCGTATCGCCCACGCTTATGCCGACGACGAAACCCAGCGTCAGCGCGGAATTGACCAGCCGCTTTCCGTACTCGGTCCCCTTCATGTACTCTTCGTCGAGATGAAGCTGCGCCGGATTGTGCGTCATCGTCGAGAAAAAGACATTATCCGCCTCGGTAATGGTCCGGCGGATCGGGTGATCGAATTTCTGCCCGACGTACAACTCATCGAACCACAGGCCTGGCATCGCATGCTCCCGCGCGTTAAAAATCGCGCCCCCTATCGAAGCCCTGCGGTTCAATCGCAAGCCCGAAGGACCGGCCCGGAGGCAAAATCTGCCTATCGCAGAGATTTTCGGTGAATTGAAAATGGCTGGGGCGGCAGGATTCGAACCTGCGCATGCCGGTACCAAAAACCGGTGCCTTACCGCTTGGCTACGCCCCAGCAGGCCGACGACCTCGTCGGCAAGGGGGCTGCATATAGCGCGCGCGGCGCAGATGAAAAGGGCCGTTCGCGATGCAGGTGAAACGACCGCACGGGCAGCCCGTCGCATCGCGCGGAACCAGGCAAGCGCTTGCGCCGTTTCCACCCTCGCCATGGCCAGCCGCGCAAACGATATTCCGAAAAAGCCAGCCGACAGCGCCGGGCTGATCTTCGTCGACGATTCGCTGCCGGGAATCACGCGCCGCCGCTGCGGTCGGGGCTGGTCCTATCGCGATGCTAAAGGCCGCAGGGTCGCGGACCGGAATGAAATCGACCGGCTGAACGCCATCGCCTTGCCGCCCGCCTATACCGATGCGTGGTTCTGCCCCGCGCCCAATGGCCACATTCTTGCCACCGGCATCGATGCCAAGGGGCGCAAGCAATATCGCTATCACCCACGATTCCGTGCAGAGCGGGAGTGCGAGAAGTTCGACCGGACCATCGCGTTCGGCAAGGCCCTGCCACTGCTGCGCAAGCGGGTGGAGGCCGACCTGTCGACGCGCGGACTGAACAAGGCCCGCGCCATTGCCTGCGTCGTGCGCCTGCTCGACCTTGGCCGCATTCGGATCGGTAACGAGACTTACGCCAAGTCCAACAAGAGCTTTGGCGCGACGACCTTGCGCCAGCGTCACGCCAAGCTGTCGGGCCGCCGCTTGCGGCTGCGCTATAAGGGTAAGTCGAACAAGTTGCGCGAGGTAACGCTGACCGATCGCAGCCTGTTGCGCTTTGTAAAGCAGATACAGGACCTGCCGGGGCAGCGCCTTTTCCAGTATCTCGACGACGAGGGCGAGCCGCACGCGGTCGCATCGTGCGACGTCAACGCCTATTTGCGCGAAGTTATGGGCGAGGATTTCAGCGCCAAGGATTTCCGTACTTTCCACGCCAGCGTGCTGGCCTTCACGGCGTTGGCCGATGCCGAGGAAAAGGTGACGATCAAGGCGATGCTGGAACTGGTTTCCGGCGACCTTGGCAATACGCCGGCCGTTGCGCGGCGCAGCTATGTCCACCCGGCCGTCGTCGCGCTGGTCGATCGGCAGGAAAGCTGGCGCGCCGACCTGGCTTTGCCGCGATCGACGCAGTGGATGTCGCGCATGGAACGCGGGTTGGTCGCACTTTTGGAGACATGCGACGACATCGCGCTAGATGCAGTCGCCTGAACGGCAAGCGGGCTGCGGGGGTCCATAAACCAAGAGCTTGTCCTTCCCGCAATTTCGCCATATTGGCGAGGGAAAGGCGACTGGGGGGTCGACATCAAACGAATTCTTGGACCGGTTCTGGCTGGACTTGCGGTTTTACTTGCAGGGTGCAGCGTACAAGACAGCGTGGCCGATAAGGCGGCGCGCGATGGCGTGTTGTTGCTGGGCAACGGCTCCGACCCACAGACGCTCGACCCGCACCTTCTGATCGGCACGCCCGAAAGCGCGATTGTCGAGGCGTTGAGCGAGGGTCTGGTCGTCGAAGACCCCGATGACAGCACCAAGGTGCGACCCGGCGTCGCCGAACGGTGGTCGCATAACGCAGACCAGACGCAATGGTCGTTCCGCCTGCGCAAGAACGCGAAGTGGAGCGACGGCAGGCCGCTGACTTCCGCTGATTTCCTGTTCAGCTTCGAACGCCTGCTCCAACCCGAACTGCAATCGCAAAGCGCCGACCTGTTGTTCGTGGTGAAGAATGCGCAGGCCTATTACGAAGGCGAGATTTCCGACTTTGGGCAAGTCGGCATTTCCGCACCCGATGCGCAGACGCTGGAAATCACGCTGGCGGCACCGACCCCGTATCTTTTGCCGATGCTGACCAATACCGCCTTCATGCCGGTGAACCGCAACGCCCTATTGGCCAACGGCACGATCGGCGATCCCAACAATCGCTGGGCAACGGCGGGGAATTATGTCGGCAACGGGCCCTTCCTGCTCAGCGAATGGCGGGTCGGCGACCACATCCTTGTCGAACGCAATCCGCAGTATTGGGATGCCGCCAACGTCTCTCTGAACGCAATTCGCTTCGTGCCGATGGCGTCGGAGGCGGAGGAGACCGAGGCGTTTCTGGCCGGGAAGTTGCACGTCACCCAGTCGGTCGCCGCGGATCGATTGGTCGCCCTGCGCAAGGATCGGCCCGACGCGTTGGTGCAGAACGATCTGCTGGGCGCCTATTACTACATGTTCAATATCGCCGGACCGCCGTTCGACGATGTTCGGGTGCGGCGCGCGCTGGCGCTGGCTCTGGATCGCGACGATCTCGTCCGCAAGACGACCTTTGCGGGACAGACTGCCATCGGCGGCGTCGTCCCGCCGGGCATTCCCGGCTATGCGACCGTGGCGGTGCCGGCGGTAGAGATCGCAGAGGCACGCAGGCTGTTGGCCGAAGCCGGCTATCCCGACGGTACCGGATTTCCCAGAACCGACATCCTGATCAACCTGCCGCAAACGCACACCCGCGTGGCAGAGGCGGTGCAGCGCCAGTGGAAAGAGGCGCTGGGCATCGATGTCGGCATCCGTAAGGAGTCGTGGCAGGCTTATCTCGATAGCACGCGTAGGCGAAAATTCACGATAGCCCGATCGGGCTGGATTGCAGGCTATCCCGACCCCGGCGCATTCCTCGACGTGTTGCAGACCGGCAACCTGAACAACGACATGGGCTGGTCCGATGCCGAGTTCGACACCTTGATGACCCGCGCGCGCAGCACCAGTAACCGGGCGCAACGCATGGCCTTGATGGAACAGGCCGAAGCGCGCATGCTGGACCAACAGCCGCTGATCCCGCTGTTCAATTACACCAGCGTCTATCTGCGCGATCCGCGGGTCAGGGGTTGGGGGAAAAGCCTTGGTGGCAACCGCGTCTACAAGTTCGTGTCCCTGTCCGAACGATAGGAACCGGGGCACAGCACAGCGAAAGGGCACCGATGGGATTGCACCGCAGGATCTGGATCGTCGCATGCTCCATCCTGCTGGCCGCCTGTTCGGGCGGAGAACGCGAAACCGACCGCGCTATCGAAGAAGGCGTCCTGCTGATCGGCAACGGGACAGAGCCCAAGACGATAGATCCGCAGATCGCGTCGGGCGTTCCCGAACGCAACATCATCAGCGCCTTGTTCGAAGGGCTGGTCATCACCGATCCCAAGGGCAGCGAGGCGGTCCTGCCGGGGGTAGCACAGAGCTGGGAACACGATGACGAGGCGAGGGTCTGGACGTTTCACCTGCGCCCCGGTGCGCGGTGGAGCAACGGCGATCGCGTAACCGCGCAGGACTTCGCCTATGGCTGGCGCCGCGCGCTGACCCCGGCGCTGGGCTTCGAACTGGTCGAAACGCTTTACGTGATAAAAGGTGCTGAGGCGTTCAACCTCGGCAAGTCGGGATGGGACGGCGTAGGTGTGGCCACGCCCGATTCGCGGACGCTGGTCGTCACGCTGGCCAACCCCACGCCGCAATTCCTGCAGATGCTGACGTTCTATGCGTTCAACCCGGTCCACCGCGCGACGATAGAGGCGAACGGCGGCATCGCGGATCGCAGCGGGCGCTGGTTGGCCCCCGGCACCCTGGTCGGCAACGGGCCCTTCGTGCTGACGAAGTGGCAGACGAACCAGCTGATCGAGGTGCGCAAGAACGCTCAGTACTGGGACGCGGAAAGCGTCGCGCTGAACGCGATCCGATTTTTCCCGATCGAGAATGAGACGACCGAGGAAAAGTCGTTCCTGTCGGGCCGTCTGCACCTGACCTCGACGGTGCCCGCCAACAAGCTACCCGGCTATGCCGACGATCCGCGGTTTCGTGCCGATCCGCTGGCGGGCACCTATTTCTATTCGATCAACCTGTCGCGCAAACCGCTTAACGACCGGCGCGTGCGAGAGGCGTTGAGTCTTGCCATCGACCGCAGGGCTATTGTCGAGCGGGTAACGCAAGGCGGGCAGACCCCGGCGGGCGGGTTGGTCCCCCTCGCCTTCAAGGATTACCGGCAGGTTCCCGGTCCCGCCCCCGATCCGGAACGCGCGCGCGCCTTGCTGGCCGAGGCGGGTTTCCCCGGCGGCAAGGGCTTTCCCCGGTTCGAAATCCTGATCAACACCAGCGAGGGGCATCGCAAGATCGCCGAGGCGATTCAGGCGATGTGGCGGCGCGAACTGGGCATCGATGTCGGCATCTACAACCAGGAATGGAAGGTCTATCTCGACACCCGGCAGAACCGCGATTTCACCATCGCCCGCATGGGCTGGGTCGCGCCGTACCTCGATCCGCTGCCAATGCTGGAAGTGATGACGACGGGCAATCCCAACAACGATTCGGGCTATTCCAGCCCCCAATTCGATGCCCTGATCGATCGGTCACGCAGTGCCGGGGACAAGACAGCGCGCTACAGGTTGATGGAACAGGCCGACCGGATCCTCGCCCGCGACCTGCCGATCATTCCGATCTATTGGTACACCGAACCGCGCTTGATCGACCCGCGCCTGAAGGGATGGGACCCGCAACCGCGCGGTGTCCATCCCTACAAATTCCTGTCCTTCGAGGACTGACGCCCCTGCGGTCACGGTCAGCCGATCTTGCGGACCCAGCCCTGCGTATCGGGCAATTGTCCGCGCTGGATGCCGGTCAGCCGGTCTTTCAACCGGCCGGTCAGCTGACCTGGACCGCCCGTGCCGATGGTGAAATCGCGATCGCGTCCGGCAACCCGGCCCACCGGCGTAACCACCGCGGCCGTACCGCAGGCGAAACATTCGACCAGCTTGCCGCTGTTTGCATCGGACTGCCAATCGTCGATGGAATAACGCTCTTCCACCACGGTCAGTCCTTCCTCGCGCAGCAGGTCGATCAGGCTGTCGCGGGTGATACCCGGCAGGATCGTGCCGGTCAGCGGCGGGGTGATGACGCGGCCGTCGTCGAACACGAAGAACAGGTTCATGCCGCCCAGTTCCTCGATCCACTTGCGCTCAACCGCGTCCAGGAAGACGACCTGATCGAACCCGCGTTCGATAGCCTCGGCCTGGGGCACAAGGCTGGCCGCATAGTTGCCGCCGCACTTAGCCGCGCCGGTGCCGCCGGGGGCGGCCCGGGTGTAGTCGCTGGAAACCCAGATCGACACGGCTGGCGCGCCCGACTTGAAGTAGTTGCCCGCAGGGCTGGCGATCAGCAGGAACTTGTACTGCTTGGCCGGGCGAACGCCCAGAAACGCCTCGTTCGCAAACATGAACGGGCGCAGGTACAACGACGCGCCATCGCCGTCGGGAATCCAGCCGCCGTCAACCGACAGAATCGCATCGATAGCGCCCAGAAACAACTCTTCGGGCAAGTGCGGCATCGCCAGCCGGTCGGCAGAACGATTGAACCGCTGCGCGTTCTGTTCGGGGCGGAACAGCGCCACGGTACCGTCAGGGTGGCGATAGGCCTTCAAGCCTTCGAAGATTTCCTGCGCATAGTGCAGAACCGCCGCCGCCGGATCGAGCGCGATGGGGCCGCGCGGACCGACCGTAGGATTGTGCCAGCCCTTGCCCTCTACCCAGTCGATCGAGACCATGTGGTCGGTGAACTGTGTGCCGAATCCGGGGTTCGCAAGCATGGCCGTGCGATCCGCCTCCGACGTGGGGGCGGGATGGGGGATGGTCTGAAAGGCAATGGTATCGGCGGCTGTCGCCATGTCGCACGGTCCTGTTGAGGTCAGCTGTTTTCCAAGCGGGACCGGTTAGGCGGTTGCCCGCGCCCGCGCAAGTCTTGTGAGATGGGCTACGACCAACCCGCGACATACGCGACCAGAGCGCCCGCCGCCGCCAGCGAGGCGATGGCCCCTGCCTGGCTGATCCAGCGCATAGGCACCTTGCCCGCCATGCCAGCGCGTTGACCAGCGCGAAGGCGCCGTCAGCATATAGCCCGCGATCAACACCCGCATAAGCCAGCGGGCCAGCCCGTGCTGGCCTATATCACGCAAGAACTCGTCCGATCCGCCCGGCGCGCCGCGGCGCACGGTCAGTTCGGCATAGGAATGGCCAGAACACCACGCGATCAACCCGCCGATCAGGAAACTGAGCGCCGCCCATTCGCCAGCGACCTGGATCACGACGCCCACCGCCATCGCCCATGCACCGGGCAGGCCCAAGGCCTTCTCGCTGGTACCCGAGACGCTCACGGCAAAGGCTCTTACGAAAAAGGCGGCTCCCGAAGGAACCGCCTTTCGCGTTTCGTGCCTTGGCAAGCGGTCTTACGCGTTTTCGCGGACTGTCTTGCGCTCTGCAATGCGGGCCGACTTGCCGGTGCGGCCGCGCAGGTAATAAAGCTTTGCACGACGCACGACGCCGCGGCGGACCACGGTGATGCTGTCGATGTTGGGCGAATAGAGCGGGAACACGCGTTCCACGCCTTCGCCGAACGAAATCTTTCGAACGGTGAAGTTCGAACCCATGCCGCGGTTCGAACGGGCGATGACAACGCCTTCGTAGTTCTGCACACGTTCACGCGTGCCTTCGACGACGCGCACGCCGACGCGCACGGTGTCGCCCGCGCGGAATTCCGGAATGTCCTTGCCGAGGCCTTCAATCGCTTCGGCTTCAAGCTGCTGGATCAGGTTCACTGGTCCTAGTCCTTCTTCTTTTGCCGCGCGCCAGAGGCAGACTGGTCCCGAGCATCAAAATGACGCTCCCAAAGGTCCGGCCTGCGTAACCGTGTATCGTCTTCGCTGCGTTGCTTTCGCCACGCCGCGATCTTCGCATGATCCCCCGATCGCAGCACTTCAGGGATCGTGCGCCCTTCCCATTCAACAGGTCGGGTATAGTGCGGATATTCGAGCAAACCGCCTTCGAACGATTCCTCGACCCCACTAGAAGCCGCGCCCATTACGCCGGGAAGCAGCCGAATGCAAGCGTCGAGAAGCACAAGCGCGCCTACCTCTCCGCCGGAGAGGATGACGTCGCCGACGCAGACTTCCTCGACATTGCGGCCCTCGAAGATTCGCTCGTCGAATCCCTCGAACCGGCCGCACAGCACGGTCACGCCCGGCCCCGCCGCCAGTTCGCGCACACGGCCTTGCGTCAGCGGCTTTCCGCGCGGCGTCATGGCCAAGACCGGCGCATCGGGATTGCCCGCGCGCGCGTGGTCGATGGCGGCGGCCAAGACGTCGGCCTTCAGCACCATCCCGGCCCCGCCACCCGCAGGCGTATCGTCAACCGTGCGGTGCTTGTCGGTCGCGAAGTCGCGAATCTGGACGGTGTTCAGGCTCCACGTCCCCGCCCCCAGCGCCCGCCCGGCCAGCGACGTGCCGAGCGGCCCGGGAAACATCTCCGGATAGAGCGTCAGGATCGTCGCGGCAAAAGTCATGGGCAGCGCGGTTAGTCGATCCCCCGCGAAGAAACTAGGCCCTAGCCGCCGCAACCGCCGCAGCCGCCCCCGCCACAACCGCCACCGCTATCAGAAGAGCCGCACCCACCGCTGCCGCTATCGCTGCGCAGCTTGTGAAAACCGGCGATGCTGGTCCCCGCCAGCACAGTCGTGCCGTAAAGCGCCACTGCCATGCCCGTCTCTTCGGAAAGCGGGGCGCGGCGTAGGCGGTCGCGAGTGGCGCGCAGGGCTGCCAGTTCCGACTTTGCCTCGCGCGTAGCGCGATCGAACTTCATGAAGGCCATGAAGGACAAGACGACAACGATGAACATCATGATCAACAGGAAGCCGAAGTCCTCTTCCCGAATCTGCGCAACCTTCCACCGCACGAAGCCGAAACCAAGCAGGAACGCGAAAGGCACCAGTTGCAACAGGCGCACCTGCATGGCCTCTCCCCGGTCCATATAGAGCCCGCGACTGGCCAGCCGCTCCTCCACTCCGGCCGCATGATCGCGAAGCGCGCGGCGAACCTTACGCCACTTCATCCGGGTGCCGATGGCAAGCAATGCGCGCTCGGCCTGGGTCGGCCTTTGCGGGCGATTGAGCACCGCGAACTGACCCTTGCCCGGCATCGTCAGCGCGCCGGTGGCCAGCATCCGCGCCGTCACCGCCTCTGCATAACGGTTCGGTCCGCCTGCAATGACTGCAATTTCATCTTCATCCGCGATTCGCGCTGGGTGCCCCTCTGGCCGCAACCAGTTTACGATGACGACACGCAGGATCATCGCCGCGACGATCAGCACACCGTAAAGGATCAGAAATTCGTTCGCATCCCAGTCTAGCGGATTGCCGCCATGCATATTTCGCCCCCAACTACCCCAGTATCGCCACCAGAATAGCGCCGATCAGTGCAAGAACAATGACCGCGTAAACCAGCCGCCGCGGCACGACGAAATGGTCGCGCACCTGGACCCGCCGCGCGAGGGGATCGCGATAGAGCCGCCGGTTTGCATCGGGCCAGATATCGGCGGGCGATGGGCCGAACACGTTCGTAACTGGCCAACGTCTGCGCATACTGGCGATAGTACCGATCCCGCTCGACCGGCCCGCCAGCGGTGGGACCATGGTGCAGTTCGCCTTCAAGTACTTCAGGGCAAATCCGCTGCCAGTAATCACGGCTATAGGTCAGGTGCAGGTGCCATGCCTGATCCACCGCATCCGACGGCGTAACCTCATGCCCCGCGCGCATCGCCAGCCAGCAGAAGCGGCGGTATTCCTCGATTACGCGGGCGGCATGCACCTCACTCCACCCGTTTTCGCGGGCGAGACGCTGCTGGAAGGTGAAATCAGCATCGGAGGGGCCAATGCGATAGACCGTCAGGCGCTTCCAGAGCGGATCGTCGGATAGCTGGATGCGCCCCTTAGTCATAGTCAGGGGGCGATAGCAGCCACGTTATGGCTGGGCAAAGTCGTCCGTGACAATCATCCGCTCGCCATCCCACTCGCGCACCGCATCCTCATGCATCGGCACCATGAAGGTACGCGGTTTGGAACCCGCGGGCCGCTCAATCTCGATCACGTCGCCCGCGCCGTAGTTCTCAACCGCGATCACGGTGCCCAGCGGTTCCCCGGCTTCGGAGACGGCCGCCAACCCCAAAAGGTCGGCGTGGTAATACTCACCCTCGCCCAGCGCGGGCAGGTCTTCGCGCGGAACGGTCAGCAACGATCCGCGCAGGGCCTCCGCCGCGTTACGGTCGGTCACTTCGGCAAAGCGCGCGATTGCGCCGCCCTTGCCGTCGTCCTTGATCTTTGTCGCCGTCAGCGGTGCATCGCGAAGGGCGCCGTCCTTTGAAACGCGAAAGGCGCGGAATCCCTTCAGGGACTCCACGCCTTCGCCGAACAGCTTCAGGCGGACCTCTCCCGCCACGCCGTGCGCACCGGTAATGGCGGCGAGCGTGACGGTACGGTCCATCGGGGCTTAGCCCTCTGCCTTCTCTTCGCCGGCTTCTTCAGCAGGGGCGTCTTCAGCAGCAGCTTCCTCGGCCGGGGCTTCGGCAGCGGCTTCTTCGCCAGCTTCTTCAGTCGCTGCTTCTTCAGCCGGTGCGTTGGCTTCTTCCTCGGCAGCCTTCTTGGCTTCCTCGGCTTCACGGGCCTTCTCGGCCTTTTCCTCGGCGCGTTCCTTGGCCTTTTCGCCCGGCTCGGCCTTCTGCGGGTTGTTCTTCGCCTTGCGCTCAAGGATGCCGGCGGCATCGAGGAAGCGGGCGACACGGTCGGTCGGCTGCGCGCCAACGCCCAGCCAGTAACGGATGCGGTCTTCGATCAGCTTGACACGGTTGTCGTCATCCTTGGCGAGGACCGGGTTGTAGATGCCGACCTGCTCCAGATACTTACCGTCGCGCGGGCTGCGCACGTCGGAAACGACGATCCGGTAGTAGGGACGCTTCTTCGCGCCACCACGGGCGAGACGGATTGCAATTGCCATTTCAAATTACCTTTCGTTCAATTCGTATTCGTCGATTTCAGTAAAAATCACTTCTTGTTCAGAAGGTTGGCCAGATCCGGCGGAAGCCCGCCAGCACCGCCGCCCATTCCGGCGCCCATTCCGGCGCCCATTCCGCCGCCCATTCCGCCGCCAAGCCCCGGCATAGCGGCATCGAGACCGCCCTTGCCGAACAGGGCGCCAAGGCCTTTCAGCCCGCCCATCTTCTTGATCTGTTTCATCGCCTTGGACATTTCCTGGTGCATCTTCAGCACTTTGTTCACGTCCTGAACCTGCGTGCCCGAACCCGCCGCGACGCGCTTCTTGCGCTTGGCATTGAGCAGCGCGGGGTTGGCGCGTTCCTTCGGCGTCATGGATGAAATGATCGCGTCCATGCGCAGCAGCACGCGGTCGTCCATGCCCGACTGCTGCATCGCCGCCTTGGCCTTCTTCATGCCCGGCAACATGCCCGCAATCGCGCCCAACCCGCCCATCTTGGTCATCTGCTGCAACTGCATGCGCAGATCGTCGAGGTCGAACTTGCCCGCCGCCATCTTCTTGGCGAGCTTTTCCGCGTCCTCTTCCTTGACCGTCAGGGCGGCCTTTTCGACCATCGAGACGATGTCGCCCATGCCAAGGATGCGATTTGCAACGCGGCTGGGCACGAAGGGTTCGATCGCGTCCAGTTTCTCGCCAGTACCCGCGAACTTGATCGGCTTGCCGGTAACGGCCCGCATCGACAGCGCCGCACCGCCGCGCGCATCGCCGTCCATGCGGGTCAGCACCACGCCGGTCAGCGGCACTTCGCCGGTGAAGCTCTGCGCGACGTTGACCGCGTCCTGCCCCGTCAGCGAGTCGACGACCAGCAGCACTTCCTTCGGCGTCGAGACGGCGGCCACGGCCTTCATCTCGGCCATCAGGGCTTCGTCAACGTGCAGACGGCCCGCCGTGTCGAGCATCAAGACGTCAAAGCTCTGCAACTTCGCGGCCTGAATGGCGCGGTTTGCAATATCGACCGGTTGCTGCCCGGCAATGATCGGCAGGGTCGCGACCCCGGCCTGTTCGCCCAGCACCGCCAGCTGTTCCTGCGCCGCCGGGCGATTGACGTCGAGCGAGGCCATCAAGACCTTCTTGCCCTCGGTCTCTTTCAGGCGCTTGGCGATCTTGGCTGTGCTGGTAGTCTTACCCGAACCCTGCAGGCCGACCATCATGACCACGACCGGCGGTTTCGCCTCAAGGTCCAGTTTGGCGGCAGCCGCACCGTCCCCTGATCCTTCTGGGCCGCCGAGCATTTCGACGAGCGCGTCGTTGACGATCTTGACGACCTGCTGACCGGGCGTGACCGAGCGCAGGACTTCCTGCCCGATCGCGGCTTCGGTAACCTTGTCGATAAACCGTCTTACGACCGGAAGCGCGACGTCGGCTTCCAGCAGGGCGATCCGAACTTCGCGCATTGCGGCGCGAACGTCGTCTTCCTTCAACGCCCCGCGACCGCGCAGCGAATCGAAGACGTTACCAAGCCGGTCAGACAGGCTGTCGAACATCGTTTTCTTCTCCTTGCGGCCTGAAAAAACAGGGCCAAACATTTGCGATCAGGGCCGAAACGCACAAAACGCCGGTGGGCGAAACCTCGCCGACCAGCGTGCCGCGTAACCGTCACGGACCTGTAAATTGCACGGACCTCCGCCGCCTTCGCGCCGGTTGTCCGGGTGCGCCCATACAGCCGCCCCCCGCGCATGGCAAGGCAATCCACCCGACTTTTGATTACGGGCCGGATGTTTAACCCGATGTTTAGAGCGCTGTCCTAAGCCTCGGATCGGGGCAGTCCCGCCCCCGGTTTGGCGAAGGAGCAAGCCGTTCGATGAGCGATAGCGGCGAGCAGCCTGAATTCACAAAGCAAAAGCACGGCGCGCGCCGGATCAGCGAACGCGATGTCGTGGCGCTGGGCATCATCGCGGCTGCGCTGATCATGTTCGTCGGCCACGCCGCGGCGGCCATGCCCGCCGTGATCCGCGCATTCGAAGGCGAAGGCGAAGGCCCCGCCGCATGGCTGGCCAGTGCGCTTCTGCTCAACACCGCGCTGCTGATCTTCGGCTGGCGCCGCCATGTCGAACTGCTGCGAGAGGTAGAGGAACGCCGCGTTGCCGAGGAACAGGCCAAGACGCTTGCCTTTACCGACCCGCTGACCGGATCGCTCAACCGCCGATCCATCCTGCCGCAAGTCGACGCCCTGATCGCATCCGCACATGCCGAAACCGGCGCTGCGCGCGCGGTCGCCTTCGTCATGCTCGATCTCGATCATTTCAAGCAGATCAACGACCTCAACGGGCATCGCGCAGGCGATTCGATGCTGGTCACGATGGCAGAGCGCGTTCGCGCCGTTCTGCCCGAAGGCGCGATGCTGGCCCGATTGGGTGGCGACGAATTCGCCTGCGTCATGACCTACGAACGCGCCAACCCGGCCCGGATCGACCTGATCGCGGCGGAAATCATCACCGCCGCGCGCCAGCCTTTCGACGTCGCGGGCGGCCAACTGGCGATCAGCCTTTCCGTCGGCATCGCGTGCAGCACCAACCTGCCCTCGCGCTGCGAAAGTCCGGCGGAAGAGATGCTGCACATGGCCGACATGGCGATGTATCATGCCAAGAAGAACGGGCGAAACCGCTACGACTGGTTCGAACCGCGTATGGAGCACGACCTGCGCATGCGGGCCGAGCTGGAAAACGGCATCCTTGCGGGAATCGCCCGCGGCGAGTTCGTGCCGTTCTACGAACAACAGGTCGATATAGAGACCGGCGAACTGACCGGTTTCGAAATGCTCGCCCGCTGGAACAGCCCGCAGCTTGGCCTCGTCACGCCGGACCGTTTCATCCCGGTTGCCGAGGAACTGGGTGTCATCTGCGACCTGTCCGAAGCAATCATCAGCCAAGCCTTGCGCGATGCGCGTGAGTGGGATTCGAACCTGACGCTGGCGGTGAATATCTCACCCGTGCAGATGCGCGACCCGTGGTTTGCGCAGCGGCTGCTGAAGCTGATGGCCGAGGCCAATTTCCCGCCCGAGCGGCTGGAGATCGAGATCACCGAGAATTGCCTGAACGAGAACATCGGCCTCGTCCGCTCGCTCGTCACCAGCCTGAAGAACCAGGGCGTATCGGTCAGCCTCGATGATTTCGGCGTCGGCTATGCGACCTTGGCGCAATTGCGCGCCCTGCCGTTCGACCGGGTGAAGATCGACCGCAATTTCGTGGCTCGCCTGACGCGGAACGAGGATACGGCCACCGTTGTCTCGACCATCGCCGCCATCGGTGAAAGCATGAACCTGCCGCTGACCGCCGAAGGCATCGAGACCGAGAACCTGCGCGATTCGCTGCGCCGGATCGGCACGTTCAAGGGTCAGGGATACTACTATGGCCGCCCCGAACCGGCCGAAGCGGTTCGTGCCCGGTTGAAGAGCGAGGCGCGCCTCTCGAACGACGCACCTCCGCCGCTGGCCCCCGGTCCCGAAGCCGAAGTGCGCGTCGCCGGGGCCTGACGGTCCCGAAACCAAGGCTTTCACTGGACGCGCGCTCCATGCGTGCATAGATGCGGCGCATCATGCAGATCGCCTTCACCAAGATGCACGGCCTGGGCAACGACTTCGTCGTTCTGGACGCGCGCGACCATGCGCTGCCGCCGCTGACCGGCGATGTCGCCGCCGCACTAGCGGACCGGCACACCGGCATCGGGTGCGACCAGCTGATCGTGATCGAACCCTCCGACCGGGCCGACTGGCGGATGCGGATCTACAATTGCGACGGCGGTGAGGTAGAGGCCTGCGGCAATGCATCCCGCGCCGTAGGCTTGCTGATCGGCGGAGCCGTGACGCTGGAGACCAAGGGTGGCCTGATTGCCACGCGCCCCCATGACAACGGCATCGCGGTCGACATGGGCGAGCCACGTTTCGAGTGGGACGCGATCCCCTTGGGCTATGCGATGGATACGCTGGCCATGCCGGTCGGTTGGCCGGTCGGCGATGGGGCACTGGAAAATCCGGTCGCGGTCAATGTTGGCAATCCGCACGCGGTGTTCTTCGTCGACGATCCCTATGCGGTCCCGCTGGCCGAGATCGGCCCGCTGATCGAGAACGACCCGATCTTCCCCGAACGGGTCAACGTCAACGTCGCCGCCGTAACCGCGCGCGATGCGATCACCCTGCGCGTATGGGAACGCGGTGCCGGGATCACGCGGGCCTGCGGTACCGGGGCCTGTGCTACGGCCGTCGCCGCGATGCGCCGCGGGCTTGTGGACCGGACCGTTACCGTCACCCTGCCCGGCGGGCCGCTGACCATCGCGTGGGACGATCATAACCGCATCACGATGACCGGCCCCGCAACGATCAGCTTTACCGGCAGCTTCGACTGGGGCGACTACGCTTGAGCGTATCCGAAGTCATCACATTGGGTTGCCGGTTGAACGCTGCCGAAAGCGACCGCATCCGCGCGATGCTGGACGGGCGCAGCGATACCGTGGTGGTCAATTCCTGCGCCGTTACCGAAGAGGCGGTGCGCCAGACCCGCCGCGCCGTCCGCCGCCTGCGCCGCCGCCATCCCGACGCCCGCCTGTTGGTCACTGGTTGCGCCGCCGATATCGAAGCCGAGCAGCTGGCCGCCATGCCAGAGGTGGACGCGCTGGTTCCCAATTCCGCCAAGCTGGAACCGGCCAGTTGGGGCGCGGGCCACAATGCGGCCGTCCTACCGCCGATCAAGGCGCATCGCGGGATCAGCACGAACACGACGCCGCGCACGCGCGGGTTCGTCGCGGTGCAGACCGGATGCGATCACGCCTGCACGTTTTGCGTCATCCCTCAGGGACGCGGGGCAAGCCGCTCGCTGACCGTGCCGCAAGTGCTGGGCGAGATCGAAGCGCATCTGGAGCAAGGCGCACAGGAAATCGTGCTGACCGGCGTAGATGTGACCAGCTGGGGGCACGACCTGCCCGGTTCGCCCTCGCTGGGCCAACTGGTGGGCGAAGTCTTGCATGCCCTGCCCGCCCTGCCGCGCCTGCGCCTGTCGTCGATCGACGGAGCGGAGATTGACGAGGGGCTGGAAGAACTGGTCGTCGGCGAAGATCGCGTGATGCCGCATCTACACCTATCGCTGCAGCACGGACACGACCTGATCCTGAAGCGCATGAAGCGCCGCCATAGCCGCACCCAGGCCGTGGACCTTGTCCAAAGGCTGCAAGCACGGCGCTCGGATATCGCCATCGGCGCGGACCTGATCGCCGGGTTCCCGACCGAGGATGCCGCGATGCATGCCGAAAACCTGACGATCGTACGCGAATGCGCGGTCGTGCATGGCCACGTCTTCCCCTACAGCCCGCGCCCCGGCACGCCCGCTGCCCGGATGCCGCAGGTCGATCCGGCGATAGTGAAGGCCCGCGCCGCAGACTTGCGCGCCCAGGTGGCGGAGACCCGCACCGCGTGGCTGCAATCTCTGGTCGGTTCCACGCTCAGCGTCCTTGCGGAGAACGACGGAACCGGCCACGCCCCCAATTTCGCCCCGGTCCGCCTGCCCATGGGCGCGAAACCGGGCACCATCGTCGCAATCCGGGCCACCGGCATCGCGGACGGACAGATCATCGGAGAATTGGCATGAGCGAGAGCTGGTCCGACCGGCTTTTCGGCGGATTTCGCAAGACGAGCGAGCGGCTGAGCGGCAACCTTGCCACCGGCGGGTGGAGCGGATCGACGCGCCTGACCGAAAGCCAGCTGGACGAGCTGGAAGACGCGCTCATCATGTCGGACCTAGGCCCCCGCGCGGCGATGCGCATCCGCGATGCACTGGCCGAACGGCGCTTCGAACGCGGAGCCGACGAACGCGCCGTGCAAGAAGCGGTCGCCGCCGAAATCGCGGAAATCCTGCGCCCCGTGGCCAAGCCGCTGGAAATCACTGCCTTCCCCCGCCCGCATGTCGTGCTGGTCATCGGCGTCAACGGCAGCGGCAAGACCACCACAATCGCCAAGCTGGCGCACCTGTTTCAGGAAGACGACTATGGCGTGATGTTGGCCGCGGGCGACACATTTCGCGCCGCCGCTATAGGGCAGCTGAAGGTCTGGGCCGACCGTCTGAGCGTTCCCGTCGTGACCGGACCAGAAGGCGGCGACCCCGCCTCCGTCGTGTTCGACGGGGTCAAGGCCGCGACCGACAAGGGCAGCGACGTGCTGGTCGTCGACACCGCCGGACGCCTGCAGAACAAGCGCGAGCTGATGGACGAACTGACCAAGATCCGAAAGGTGCTGGGCCGTTTGAATCCCGAAGCGCCGCACGACGTGGTGCTCGTGCTGGATGCCACCAACGGTCAGAACGCGCTTCAGCAGATCGACGTGTTCAAGGAAGTCGCGGGCGTCACCGGCCTTGTCATGACCAAGCTGGACGGCACCGCGCGCGGTGGCGTGCTGGTCGCGGCGGCGGAGCAATACGGTTTGCCGATCCATGCCATCGGCGTGGGTGAAAAGATCGACGACTTGCGCCCCTTCGATCCCGACCTTGTCGCGCGCGTGATTGCAGGAGTTGCCTGATGGCCGACGAAATAGGAACCCAAGTCGCCAAGAAGAAGTCCGGCTGGCTCAACATCGCCATCGATTACGGCCCGCTGCTCGTGTTCTTCGCGGTCTACAAGTGGTTCGGGCCAGAGCAGGACGGCGACGCCGTTGGCGAGGTGTTGGCCATCGTGAAGGGCACCGGCGCATTCATCGTCGCTGCAATCGTCGCCGTGATCGTGTCTAAGCTAAAGCTGGGCCACGTTACGCCCATGCTCATGCTCTCCACGGCGCTGATCGTGTTTTTCGGCGGGCTGACGATCCTGTTTCAGGACCCGGTCTTCGTTCAGATCAAGCCGACGATCATTTACGCCGTCTTCGCCGCCGCGCTGCTGATCGGATACTGGCGCGGCAAGGCGCTGCTGAAATACCTGCTCGACGCCGCGTTCGAGGGGCTTTCGGACAAGGGATGGATGAAGCTGTCGCGCAACTGGGGCGTCTATTTCATCTTTCTCGGCGTACTCAACGAAGTGCTCCGCGCCTCGCTCAGCTTTGAAGACTGGCTGGTCGCCAAGCTCTGGGTCTTCCTGCCGCTGTCTTTCCTGTTCACCTTTACCCAGCTGCCGATGATGATGCGCGAAGGACTGGGCAAAGAGGAAGAAGACGAGGCCGTGACGGAGCATCCGCCTGCCTGACGTAGCGGCCACTCCGAGCCTTAACACAGGTTATCCACCGTCCTGCGGTGACAAGTTCCCACAATTGCGCAAATGTCTGCCCGCGGGTCGCACCGGGACGGTCAATCAGGCCGCCATAGGGAGTGGACATGGCAAAACTTTTCGGAAACCTGCACCTTGTGCTCGCGATCGGTCTGATCGCGGCCATCGCGCTCATGATCGCATTCGCGCCCAGCGCGCCCATCGACATCAATAGCATCAGCCGCTGGCTTCACCTCTTTTTCGGGGTGCTGTGGATCGGGCTGCTTTACTACCTTAATTTCGTTCAGGTGCCCACCATGCCCGCCATCCCGGCAGAGCAGAAGGGTGCCATCAGCGGGCATATCGCGCCCAAAGTCCTGTTCTTCTTTCGCTGGGCCGCCGCGCTGACAGTTTTGACCGGCCTGACGATCGCAATGGTCAGCGGCTATCTAGTTGAGGCTCTGACATTTTCGGGCGAGGGCTCGGTCCTGCTCATCGGTGTGGGGATGTGGCTTGCCCTGCTGATGGCGTTCAACGTCTGGTTCATCATCTGGCCGGCCCAAAAGAAGATTTTGGGTATTGTCGAGGCCAGTGACGAGGCGAAGGCGGCTGCCGCGCCTCGGGCGCTGATCGCCAGCCGCCTAAATACACTGCTTTCGCTGCCCATGATGTGGGCGATGGTCACCGCAAATCTCGGTTGATCAGCGATTGGCAAAAAGAGAAGCGCGTCGGGGTGACCGGCGCGCTTCTTGCTATATGCGAACTTGCGAACCCAGTTCCACGACGCGGTTCGTCGGCAGGCGGAAGAATTCCATCGCCGTCGCTGCATTCCGCAGCATCCAGCTGAAGATCTTTTCGCGCCACAGCATCATCGCCGGCTTTTCCGATGGCAGCAGCGTCTGCCGCGACAGGAAGAAGCTGGTCTGCATCATGTCGAACATGCCGCCGCACTTGTCGACCTGCTTCAACGCGGCGGGAATGTCGGTCTCTTCCATGAAGCCATAGTGAAGCACCATGCGGAAGAATCCGTCGCCCAGATCCTTGATCTCTACGCGGCGGCCCTGATCGACATAGGGTTCCTCTGCAATGTTGACCGTCAGGATCACGACTCGTTCGTGCAGCACCTTGTTGTGCTTGATATTATGCAGCAGCGCGGACGGTACGCCCGCCGTGCTCGACGCCATAAAGATCGCTGTGCCCGGAACGCGCGTGGCGCTGTTCGCCGCGCTCTTGGCAAAAATTTCGATCGGCAGGGCCACTTCAGTCATGCGTTCGCGCATCAGGCGGCGGCCCTTGGCCCATGTCGTCAGCAACGTGAACACGACCGCGCCGACCATCAGAGGGAACCAGCCGCCATCGGCTACCTTGGTCAGGTTCGCACCGAAGTACGCGCCGTCCACGATCAGGAACAGCACAACGACCGGGGCCGCATACCACCAGCGCCATTTCCACACTGTCACGAACAGCACCGCCATCAGCAGGGTATCGATGGTCACCGCGCCGGTAACCGCAATGCCATAAGCGCTAGCGAGATTGGACGAGTTCTGGAACGTCAGCACCAGCAGGATCACAGCCACCATCAGCGCCCAGTTGATCGCCGGAATATAAATCTGGCCCGCTTCGCTCTCGCTGGTGTGGCGGATCGACAGGCGCGGGATAAAGCCAAGCTGCATCGCCTGATGCGTGATCGAGAACGAGCCGGAGATCACCGCCTGGCTGGCGATGAACGTCGCGCATGTGGCAAGGATGACGAGCGGCAGGCGCAGCACTTCGGGCGCCATGATGAAGAACGGGTTCTCTATCGCCTCTGCCGCGTCGGCGCCGGTCAGGCTGATCACCATCGCGCCCTGCCCGAAATAGTTGAGCAGCAGGCAGGGCATCACAAAGCCGAACCAAGACATGCGCAGCGGTCCGCGCCCAAAATGCCCCATGTCGGCATAGAGCGCCTCTGACCCCGTAACCGCCAGCACGACCGAGCCGAGGGCGAGAAAGGCCAGCGTCTTGTCGACGAGGAAGAACTGCACCGCGTACCACGGGTTCAGCGCGACCAGCACGCCCGGATGGGTCATGATCTGCACGATGCCGAGGATCGCGATGGTCGTGAAATAGACGATCATCACCGGGCCAAACAAAGCGCCCACCTTGGCCGTACCGCGTTTCTGCAGGACGAACAGCGCCACCAGCAGGACCAACGCGATGGGTATGACGAAGCGCCCGAAGGCCGGGTCGACGACCGTCAGACCCTCAACCGCAGACAGGACCGAAATCGCCGGGGTAATCATCGAGTCGCCATAAAACAGCGACGTTGCGAACACGCCCAGCAAGACAGCCAGCCAACCGTATCGAGATCGGCCGATATGCTGCGAGATCAGGGCAACCAGCGCGAGGCTGCCGCCCTGCCCCTTGTTGTCCGCGCGCATCAGGATGGTGACGTATTGAACCGCAACGACCAGAGTCATCGACCAGAAAATCAGGCTGACCACGCCCAGAACGTGCAGCCGGTCGAGCGTCAGCGGGTGCGGACCGACGAACGTTTCGCGGAAAGCGTAGAGCGGGCTGGTGCCGATATCGCCAAAGACGATGCCGATTGCGCCCACAGCAAGCTTGGCCTTGGCGCTGACGCGCTGGTCCCCTGTGCTTGCGGAATGGCTCATCGGGCAATCTTGCCTTTCGAAACGACCACGGCTGCTTCTCACCCGGCCAATGGGGGGCGGCGATTACCAGTGGTTGTTCGCACCTGCAAGAAAATGCTTTCAATCGTCACGAAGGGGGACTGTCGGCCTCTGTCGCAGGCGGCGTATCCTGCTCCACCGGAACCGGCCCAGCGGCCCCCGATTGCATGGCAATGATCGCCTCGAGTCGCGCCAGACGGGCGGATAGGTCGGCGCGCCATTCGTCGTCGCCATCCTCTACCGGCCGGTTAAGCAGTTCCTGCCAGATCTTGCGCGCATCCTCGAACTGGCCGGACTGCGCCAGTGCCAGACCGGTGAAGAACGGCGGCCCCGGATGCGTGGGCGCGATGTCGGACGCCTTCTGAAAGGCATAGAGCGCGGCGGGCGTGATGATCCCGCCGGTATGGCCGACCAGCGCATTGCCCAGCGCGAGCCAGAGATCGGGATCGTCCGGGTTCTTGCGCACCGCCCCGCGAAGCAGGCTGGACGCGGCCCCGAATTGACCGGCGCGGGCATAGGCATCGGCGGTAATCAGGTAATTGCGCCCCTCGCCGAATTCCTCGTCCATCATGCGGCGCGCTTCGACCAGCGTGGCCTGCCCGCTTTCGGCGTTTTCGCGCGGCTGGGTGGGCGAACCGGGTTCCGATGGGCTACCCTGTAGGGCATATCCGGCCAGCCCGACCAGCAGAGCGGCAGCGGCGAATTCTCGCCCGCCGCGCGGCATTTTCAGCACGAAGAGCATGGCCGCAAACGTCGCGATGGCAAGCCCGATGGCAATGATCCAACCCATCAGCCTTCACCCTTTCGCCGCACGAATCGTCGGCGCAGCAGCAGCACGGCCAGCAGCGCCAGAAACAGCGGCGCGGCGAACAGAGGCCATGTCAGCGTGGTCAGCTCGGGCTTGTAACTGATGTAGTCGCCATAACGTTCGACCAGCCATCTGCGGATCTCCTCCGGCTCCTCGCCCGCCTTGATCCGCGTTCGCACCTGGTTGCGCATGTCGCCCGCGATATCGGCGTCGGAATCGGCGATGGACTGGCTCTGGCAGGTCAGGCAGCGCAGCGTTTCCATCAGATCCTGCGCCTTCGCCTCCTGCGCCGGGTCTTCCAGCTGGCGATAGGCATAGGGGGCGGGCGGCAACTGGCTCTGCGCCGCGACCGGCACGGCAAGGAACAGCGCGAAAAGGGCGATCAGACGCGTCACAGCGGTGCCTCCGCGTCTTTCAGCTGGCCGAGCAGGATCGGAATGTCGGCGTCCATGATCGGGCCGATATGCTGATACCGAATCGTGCCACTGCCATCGATTATGAAGGTTTCGGGCACGCCGGACGAGCCGATGCCCAACTGCACCTCGCTGACATCGTCCTTGCCGATTCGCGCGAACGGGTTGCCGTGGCGGCTGAGGAAGCGGGCGATGTCTTCCTCTCGGTCACGAATGGCAACGCCATCAATCTCTACCCCCGCTCGGGCGAGTTGGTCGAGCTGCGGCGCCTCTGCCGCACAGGGGACGCACCAGCTGGCGAAGACGTTCAACAGGCGCGGGCTACCCTTGCGGAAATCGGCGGTACTAAGGCCGGGGCGGTCCGCCGATCCCGGCGGCAGGTCGAATTCGGGCAACGCCTTGCCGACCATCGCGCTTTCGATCTCGCGATCCGCCGGGCGGACCAGACCGTTCATTACCAGCACGAAAAACGCGCCGAACAGGACCAGCGGCAGCCAGATGGCCCACTTCTTGCCCTTTCGCGCGGGGTCGGTCGATGCGCTCATTCGGCAGGCTCCGGCACGGCACCGGGCAGCGGGTTATTCTCACGCCGCATTTCGATCCGGCGGCGCTGTGCACCGCGGCGAACATCGCCCATAACCCGCCCGACCAGCGCCAGCGCGCCGCCCAAGGCGATGAGAAAGCCGCCCAGCCAGATCAGGGGCACGAACGGCTTCCACCACAGGCGAAGCTGCCAACGTCCATCCAGCCCCTGTTCGCCAAGAACGGCGTAAAGCTGTCCGTTCCATCGCGTCGACAGCGCCGATTCGCTCGTCGTCATCGGCGGCTGGGTGAAATTGCGCGACTGCGGGTGTAACGTGATCGGCGCGCCACCTTGATACCGCGCGATCATGTTGGCCTCCAACGCCGTCCAGTTCGGGCCTGCAACAGGCTCCACCCCAGCCAATTCGACTGACCACGGGCCGACCGTGACCGTGTCACCGGCCTTGGCGGCGACCAGCTTCTCGGTCGAAAATGCACTTTCACTCGCCATGCCGAACAGCGCGACGGCCAGTCCGAAATGCCCGACGACCATGCCCCATGTGGGCAGCGGCGTACGCCGAAGATCGCGACCCACCAAGGGCAACAGGCTGCCGATGCCAAGACCAAGGGAGAGGCCAAGGCCGAGCAGCGGCAATATCCCGATCCCCGGCACGAGCACCGCTGCACCGGCCAGCACCAGTGCAGTCAGAACCGCAGGCAGGACCAAGATCTTGGTGATCCGCCCGAAACTGTCCCGCCGCCAGCGAAGCAGCGGACCTATGGCCATCACCACGATCATCGGGATCGCAAAGATCGCACCAACCGGGTTGAAGTACGGCGGCCCAACCGAAACCTTCGTATCGAACGCCTCCGTCAACAACGGATAGAGCGTGCCGAGCAGCACGATGCCAAGGATCGCCGAGAGCGCGACGTTGTTGAACACCAGCCCCGCCTCGCGGCTGACAAGGCTGAACTGCTTGCCTTCCGAAACCGTGCTCGCCCGCGCGCCGAACAGCGCCAGTGCGCCGCCGATATAGATCGCCAGCAAGGCAAGGATGAACGAACCGCGCTCCGGGTCGACGGCGAACGCATGCACGCTGGTCAGGATGCCAGAGCGGACGAGGAACGTGCCCACCATGCTCATCGAAAAGGCCACGACGCCCAGCATCAGCGTCCACGTGCGCAAGGCATCGCGCGAAACCAATACCGAGGCGGAATGCAGCAGCGCCGTCGCCGCCAGCCACGGCATCAGCGAGGCGTTCTCCACCGGGTCCCAGAACCACCAGCCGCCCCAGCCCAGCTCGTAATAGGCCCAGTAAGAACCGGCGGTGATGCCGACGGTCAGGAATATCCAGCTACCCAGCACCCAAGGCCGCATGGCGCGGGCAAAGGCGGGGCCGACCTCGCGCGTCAGCAGCGCTCCAACCGCGAAAGAGAACGCCACGGACAGCCCGACATAACCGATGTAAAGCGTTGGCGGGTGGAAGGCCAACCCGATGTCCTGCAACAGCGGGTTGAGGCCGTTCCCCTCCGGCACCGGACGCGGCAGGCGTTCGAACGGATTCGAGCTGAACAGCAGGAACGCGTAGAAGCCGAGCGACACGAAGGCCTGCGCGGCCAAAGTCGCGATCATCGTGCGTTCGGGCAGCCGCCGCTCGACCAGCGCCACGAAAGAGCCGGACAGGGCCATGACCGTGACCCACAACAGCATGGATCCTTCGTGGTTGCCCCAGGTACCCGCTAACTTGAAGATGAACGGCTTGGCGCTGTGTGAATTGGCCGCCACCAGCAGGACCGACAGGTCGGTGCGCAGGAACAGCCAGACCAGCATCAGGAACGACAGGCCGACCAGCGGCCCCTGAATGATCGCGGCGGGGCGCACGATCCCGGCAAAATCGCCATCGGCCAGCCGCCCCAGGGACATCGCACCGGCGAACAACTGCAACAGCGCCAGCGCGGCGGCAAACCACAGCAGGGCAAGACCGGCTTCTGCAATCATTCGGTTTCGGCCACCACTGCCTTGGCTTGCGCCTTGGACATGTCTTCCAGCTCGCGCGGCATATAATTCTCGTCATGTTTGGCCAGCAGACTATCGGCCACGAATGTCCCGTCGGGAGCAAGTCGACCATCGGCGACCACGCCCGATCCTTCGACGAACAAGTCGGGCGTGATGCCGGTATAGCGCACCGGCACCGTCGCCTCGCCATCGCCGACGATGAAGGCCACGGTCACACCATCGGGCATCGTCTTGATAGAACCTTCCTGCACCATGCCGCCAAGCCGCACCGCGCGGCCAGCTTCGGGCGGATCGGATGCGATATCGCTGGGCACATAGAAATAGCTGGCCTGACCGCGCAGACCCCACGCCGCCAGCAGCGCCGCGCCGACCAGGACGACCAGCGCCAGCACGACCAGCGCCAGACGCTGGTGCTTGGGTTTCAGGGCCGTGCTCATTTTTGCTCCCGCACTTTGTCGCGCCGTGCCTCTTCCCGGCGCATCGCGATCCATGACCATGCCACCATGCCCAGCGTGCCAATGACGCCAATGGCATAGGCCGCGATCACGAACGGCCAGTGGTTCAGCCCCTCGCTCATGCCGAGATCCCTTGCAACGCTTCGCTGGCCATAGCGCGGCGGCGCAAGCGCGCCTCTGCCTGGAAGTTGGCCAAGATCGCCCGCATCCGCGCCAGCACGACCCCGCCGAACAGCAGGGAAAAGCCCAGCGTCGCGATCAGCAGCGGCCAAAGAAACGCCGGATCGATGGCCGACTTGCCCATCGTGATGCTGGCCGGTTGGTGCAGCGAATTCCACCACACGACCGAACGATTGATGATCGGTACATTAATCGCCCCGACCAGCCCGAAAATCGCGACGACACGGCTACCCCCGCCGATCCCGTCCTTCTGCGCGGCCCCGGCCAATGCAAGATAGGCGAAATAGAGGAACAGCAAGACGAGCATCGAGGTCAGACGACCGTCCCAAACCCACCACGTGCCCCATGTCGG
This sequence comes from Croceicoccus naphthovorans, assembly GCF_001028705.1. Lineage (NCBI taxonomy): Bacteria > Pseudomonadati > Pseudomonadota > Alphaproteobacteria > Sphingomonadales > Erythrobacteraceae > Croceicoccus > Croceicoccus naphthovorans. Next base: position 2,465,476 of record NZ_CP011770.1, read on the forward strand.
GCGACCCCAGATCGAGCCGGTTGCAAGGCAGATTGCGGTAAACACCATGCCCGGAACCGCAGCGGCGCGGGCGGCAATCGTGGCCAGCGGATGCCGCCAGACCAGTTCCACCAGCGAGGCGATCGCGATAGTCGTCCACCCGCCCATGCCGAGCCATGCGCTGGGTACGTGAATGTAAAGGATGCGCACCGTGTCGCCCATCAGGCGGTCGGCAGGCGCGAACCACAGGCCCCACGTCAGCGCCGCGCCCGTCAATAGCAAGCCGGACACCAGCAAGAGCGGCGTCAGCCAGCGCGCAAAGCGCAGGAATCGGGCGGGATTGGCGAAACCGTGCATGTGTTCGTCTTGTCGCGGCCCGCTTTGGCAGCGCGCGCGCGGAACCGCAAGGGATCGACTCGCCCGCCTTGCCCTAAAGCATGAGGTTGCGCCCGATTTTCAGGCGATCAGCGCCCGATCGCCCGCCTTGCCATGGCATCGGCAACGCGGTTCGCGGCGGTGCCGGTGCTGGCCGCCTCTTGCCAGATCGCCTCCAGACGCTCTGGGATCTGCTCGATCCGCCCGTTCGCGTCTTCGATGGTCGCCGACGGGCCGCCACGGGCAAGATATTCGACCATCACCGAGATGATGCCGCCCGCGTTGATCACATAGTCGGGTGCAAACAGAATGTCGCGTTTCGCCAGCAGGTCTCCATCCTTGACGGTGGCAAGCTGGTTGTTCGCTCCGCCCGCGACGATAGCGCAGTCCAGCGCGGCAATCGATTCGGGGGTCAGGATCGCGCCCAGCGCATTGGGGCTGAACACGTCGCACGGAACCGTCATGACCTCGTCCGCCGACACGGCCTTGCCGCCCAATTCCGCGGCCAGCTTCGCCGCGCGGTCCGCATTCACGTCGGCCAGCGTCAGCACCGCGCCCTCGTGGGCGAGATGCCGCGCAAGGCCGGACCCGACGCTGCCGGTGCCCTGCAACGCGATGTGCACGCCCGCCACGCTGTCCTTGCCCAGCTTGTGCTTCACCGCCTGCTTCACGCCAAGGAAGATGCCGTAGGACGTGAAGGGCCCGGGATCAGACCCGACCATCGGCTCACCGCCCTTGGCAGGCAGGCCGGTGACGAAATCGGTCCGCTGATTGACCAGCGCCATGTCCGCCTCGGTAATGCCGACGTCTTCCGCCGTCACGTATTGGCCGCCCAGCTTTTCGATGGCCTCGCCGAAGGCCAGCATCATCGCGTCGGTCTTGGTGCGGTCGGCATCGGCCAGGATCACCGCCTTGCCGCCGCCGATGGGCAGCCCAGCCAGCGCGTTCTTGTAGCTCATCCCCTGCGACAGGCGCAGCGCGTCGGTCAATGCGGCGGCGCTGTCGGCATAGTGCCAGAACCGGGTGCCGCCCGCAGAGGGGCCGAGGTGGGTCGAGTGAATGGCAATGATCGCGCGCAGCCCGCTCTTGCGGTCGTGAACAAGGGTGACCTTTTCGTGGTCATCGAACGCGGGATTGTTCCACATATGCGCTGCGCCGCCTCTCCATATCATCGGATGGTGCGGGCATGGTCGCCGCACGATCCGGCAGTGCAGGCTGGGGCGACCGAGGGGTCTCGAACCCCCGACCTCCGGTACCACAAACCGGCGCTCTAACCAACTGAGCTACGGTCGCCACAAAGCCTTGTTAAACCCGTCGGACGACGGGCAGGGCTGGCCTGTTTTCACTGCCGCGACGGCGCGTCAAGCGCTATCGGAGGCGGGACGCGCCTGTTGCACAAGCGATGCGTAAAGGGAAGCAAAAAAGAAGCGGTAGCGACAACTGCGCAATATTATTACGCGGGCCGTCAGCCCCCCTCACCCCAACTGCGCGACACGATCCGCGCCGGCTCCAGCCGCGCGTCGATCAGCACGCGTTCTTCCAACACAACCGAATCGACCTGGACCTGCAAGCGTGCCTCGAACCAGCGACTCGCCACGCCAAGATGCCGCATCTGAGACGGCCCGATCGGCGCCCCCTGCGCGGCCAGCGGTGCGATAGCGGCGGACAGCGACTGCCACCCGGTCGCCGGACGCGATTCGAGCAGGGCGCGCACGCGGTTCACATCCAACGTATCCGGGGTCAGCGCCGCGACAAGCCGGGCCTGGTCCGGGCGCAGGGTGTTGAGGTTGATCACCGCATCCTCGCCCCCCGGCAATGCGCAGAGCCACGGGCGCAGACGCTGAAAGATCGGCTCTTCCATCCCCCGCACGGCGCGAAGCTCGGTAATGTCGACGATCCGGCGACCCGGCGTGCGATAGGGCGTGGCCAGCCCCTGATAGTACCCATCTTCGGCCCCGTTGATCTGGGGGTCCTGATCGCTGTCGATCCAGTCGACCAGCGAATCGCTAACGATGATCGCCTGATCGGGAGGCACTTCCAGCAGGTCCATCAACCGCCGGAACTGGTTCAGCGCGCTGAGGTTCATCCGCGTCGATTTGCCCTCGCCAGAAACCAGCGCGTTGACGTTGAAGCAGTTGCCCCGGTCGCTGACGGTGACCGTCACGCTGCCGCGCGAGAGCGGCAGCGGGGTCGCGGTATCGAGCAACCCGCCGGGATCGACTGTCCGCGTCCGATCAATCGCCACCAGTGCGCCCAGCCGCGATGCGACGATGTTCTCCGCCGACAGCGCATAGAGCCGCGCCTGCGCCATCGCCTGTGCATTGACCGCCAGCCGCGTGGCAAGGTTCAACCGTTCCAGCATCATCGCCGCGATCACCGCCATGACCGCGACCAGCAACAGCACCGAAAGCAGCGCCGCCCCGCGCCCCTTCGCGCGCATCCATTCGGGTGTGGCGCGCCGCATCACTGGTAGTTCGATCCCACCAGCGCGACGATGCGCAACTCGGTTCCGTCGGCCTGCGGCAGCAGCAGTTCGACCGCCGTCGGCAGGTCTGTCTGCTTTTCGGGCTGCCAGCGGTCGATCCAATTCCCCTCAGGCGCGCGGAACCGCAGGCGCGGCTGTCCCGACACTTGCGCCATCGGCGAAGGTTCGGGCCGGGATGCGCCATCGGTGAACGGCATGCCGATGCGCACCAGCCGCCCGTTCTCGACCCGCCAGATCACGCGTTGCAAAGACGAACGCGCTTCTCCGCCGGGATTGTCCCAGCCGCTGCGCGTCAGCGCGATCAGCGCGCCGTCTGCCCCGTCCTCCATCGCCGCGTGCATCAGCCCGCCCTCATCCCGTGCGGGACGGGCGGCCGCCTGCGCCAGATCGGCGGTCCAGACCGCGATAAAGCGCCGCTGATCGGCAATTCGCTGCGTCGCATTACGGCCCGAAATCTCGGCATCGACCGAAAAGCGCAGCATCGCCAGCGCCCCACCCGCGATCACCGCGAAAATGACGAGCGCGACAAGCATCTCGACGAGGGTGAAACCATTACGCCTCATGTCGGCGCGATCCGGTAGAATTCGTAGGTAACCGCGCTCGATTCACGCCCCGGCGTGGTTTCGCGAACCGAAAGGACGATGCGGATCGTGCCCGCGAATTCTTCCGGCGCGTCGACAGTCCGGCTCCACGCGAACTGCCGCCCGGCATTGGCGACCTCTCCGCTATCATCGCCCAGCGCGGGTGGGATCGGATCGGTCAGCCACTCAGCGGCAAGGTTCTGCGCGGTAACCTCTCGCAACAACCGCTGATCCAGATCGGCGGTTCGGGCGATCGACGCGCCTTCCATCCGCATCAACGTCAGCCCGGCAATGGCGAAAATCGCCAACGCGACGAGCAGTTCGATCAGGGTAAATCCGTTGCGGCGGAGGTTGGGCATGGATTGATTCGGGCGGACATTCACGGCGCGGTCACGGCAATTTCGCCGTTGCGGCGCAGGACTACGACCACTGCGTTGCCGTCATGTGACAGGACAATGCGCGCATCTTCGCTGGCAAGGCCGAGCGGGTCGAACAAGATCCGGCGGTTGGCGGAATCGCCTTCGTCCGCACCCTTCCCTTCGAAAGCGGCGACCGTGCCGCGTTCCCAGTCGGTCGCCTCCAACGCGCGCCCATCCAGCGGCAACCACCGGCCATCGACGCGCCTCTCGTAGTAATACCCTGCCGGGCCGACCACCGCCGAAACCGACGCGGAGGTCGTAATCGCCTGGTCTCGCGCGGCAATGGTGCGCGCTGCAAACCGCTCCGCCTCTCGCCGCAGGTCCGCACGGCCATCGGGCAGCGTCATCAAGGCGATCCCGGTCATCAGTGCGACGATGAACAGCACGACCATCAGCTCTATCAGGCTGAAACCGTTGCGCGGGCGGGCTGGTCCGGTTAGGCGGGGCATGGCGGGATGAGGCTATGCGCCACTGTCGTCCACCTCGCAAGCTTGGCTTGGCGAAGTCACATCGATGACCTATCTGCCTGAACGATGACGGATTTCGGCGAAGCGGTGACGGCCCATGTGCGATCATGGCCCAAGGTGCAGAAAGTGCCCGCGCCCAAGCTGGAGCTGTTTACCGTGCGCGACTTCGTGCCCGAGGCTATGCGCGCCAACCTGATCGCGCTGATCGACACAAAGCGCCGCCCTTCGACCATCGCCGACCCTAACGGCGACGACTATTTCCGCACGAGCGAGACCTGCGACCTGCCGCCCGACGATCCGCAGGTGCAGGCGCTGCGCGACTTGTTCACACGTATATCGGGCATCGACATCGCCTATGCCGAGCCCTCGCAAGGTCAGCGATACGATGTGGGGCAGGAATTCAAGAATCACACCGACTATTTCGAACCCACCGGCGCGGACTTCCAGAAATATTGCAGCGTCGCCGGACAGCGTACCTGGACCTTCATGGTCTATCTCAACGAGCCGGAAGCGGGCGGTGCGACCCGGTTCAAGGTCGCGGGCAAGACCTTTCAGCCCGAGGCCGGTCGCCTGGTCTGCTGGAACAACATGCGCGCCGACGGCACCCCCAATCCCGCCACGCTCCACCACGGGATGAAGGTGCGCAAGGGCGTTAAATACGTGATAACGCAGTGGTACAGGGAGCGTCCCTGGAAATAGGCGCGACACCAGGGGGTTGGTCATGAAACTGAAAAAGCCGGGAAAACCGGTACTGACCGGAACGCGCATCGTTTTGCGACCGATCACGGCGGATGATGCCGATTGCGTGTTTGGCGGCATGGATGACGCGGAAGCGAATCGCCTAACCGGCAGCCACGGCGAATTCCCCTATGACCGCGTTGCCGCCCACTGCGCCCGCGTTGCAAAGGCGGACGACCGCTGGGACTATGCGATTACCGTCGATGGCCGGATGGTCGGCGAAGTCGTGCTGAACGAAGTCGACGAAGACAATTCCAGCGCCAACATCCGCATCGTGATCTGGGATCCGGAGGCCCGCAGCAAGGGTTACGGGACAGAGGCTATGGAACTGCTGACCCGATTTGGCATCGAAGAGGTCGGCCTGCACCGCATCGAACTGGGCGTCTTCGCGTTCAATCCGCGGGCAATCCGATCCTACGAAAAAGTCGGCTATGTTCACGAAGGCACCCGCCGCCATGCGCTGCTGTGGGATGGCGAATGGATCGACCAGCACACGATGGGCATGCTGGCCAGCGATTGGGCTGCACGCACGGCTTAGTGTGCGGGCTTGCGCCCCATCATCGCGGGCAGCTTGTGCAGGAAGAACACGATCACCGCGCCAAGGATCAGGCCAAGAAAGGCCGAGGCAATTGCGTAAGTCAGCCAGCCTAGCAAACCCGATAGCGCACCGGTCGCGTGTTCGACTGCGTGCTGCACGGTGTGGACCATGTCTGACGGGGCATGAAGGCCCAATTCGTGCGTGCCGTGCAGCACGATGCCGCCGCCAACCCACAACATCGCCGCAGTCCCGACAATCGACAGGAAGATCATCAGCTTCGGCATCAGCGCGAGCAGGAAATCGCCAACGCTCTTTGCCGTCTGTGACGCGCGCTGCTTCAGGTGGAGGCCGATATCGTCCATCTTCACGATCAAGGCCACCGCGCCATAGACAAGCACGGTGATGCCGATACCCACGGCAGCCAGAGCAACACCGCGCACCAGTAACGAACTACCGGCGACTTCGCTCAGCGAGATCGCCATGATCTCTGCCGAAAGGATCAGGTCGGTGCGGATCGCGCCCGCAACACGCTGCCGCTCAAATTCAGCAACGTCGGTGATCTTGTCGTCCAGCGTCTTGCCGTGCTTGTCGCCGCCCAGCTTCTCGATGATCTTTTCCGCGCCTTCGTAACACAGGAACAGCCCGCCCATCATCAGGATCGGCGTGATCGCCCATGGCAGGAATTCGCTGAGCAACAGCGCGGCGGGCAGCAGGATCAGCAGCTTGTTGCGGAACGATCCCTTGGCGATTTTCCAGATGATCGGCAATTCGCGCTGCGGCGTGAAACCGGTAACGTAAGACGGCGTGACCGCCGCATCGTCAATGACGACACCCGCTGCCTTTGACCCCGCTTTGGCGGCCCCGGCGGCGACATCGTCCATGCTGGCGGCGGCGGCGCGGGCGATCAGGGATACGTCGTCAAGCAGCGCGACTAAGCCAGAGGGCAAGGCATTTCCTTTCGAAGAACTGTCCCGGACAGACGGTTCGCCCCCTGCCTGGTTCCCGCTTAGCGTGCGCACCCCAAAACGAAAAGGGCGGCCCCGCAGGGCCGCCCCATCGTGTTCGGTATGCTCGAACCGCTTACTTCTTGAGCTTGAGCCCACCGAAGCGCTGGTTGAAGCGGGCCACGCGGCCGCCTTCGTTCACCACGCGGTTGCCGCCGGTCCATGCCGGGTGGCTGGTGGGATCGATTTCGAGCGTCAGCGTGTCGCCTTCCGAGCCCCAGGTGGAGCGGGTTTCGAACACGGTGCCGTCGGTCATCTGCACCTTGATCATGTGGTAATCGGGATGGGTATCGGCCTTCATGGCGGTAATCTCCGTTGATGCGCCGGTTCCGACCGGCAACACGGGGTGTTCGCGAAAGCGGCGCGCATAGCGGTGAGCCGCGGGAATTGCAAGCGTGGAGGGCCGGCCCTACTTTTCGATCATCGCGGTGAACTCGCACTCGCAAGTTACCGTGCCGTCGATCGAGGCCTCGCCCGCGAACTTGCAGATGCGGGCGCGCTTGTGAATGAACTTCACTTTCAGGTCGAGCAGATGGCCCGGCTCTACCGGAGAGCGGAACTTCGCCTGATCGATGGCGAGGAAATAGACCAGCTTGCCCGATCCCTCGAGGCCCAGCGCCTTGACCGCAAGCAGCCCCGCCGCCTGCGCCAACGCCTCTACCTGCAACACACCGGGCATGATCGGCTTGCCGGGGAAGTGGCCCTGAAAGAAATCCTCGTTGAACGACACGGCCTTGACCGCGTGAATCTCGCTTTCGGGATCCAGCGAAACGACCCGATCGACCAGCAGCATCGGATAGCGATGCGGCAGGAGTTCCAGCACTTTCGTCAGGTCGAAACCGGTGTCGCTCATCGAGTATGCCCCCTCAATCGCGCTTAGCGGCCGCCGGTGGCGGCAGCGTTGCCCTGCGCGGCAGCGGCCTGCTGCGCTTCGGCCTGTCGCTGGGCAGCCGGCTTCCAGTTGGCGGGCGGCACCAGCTGCGCCTGCGGCAGCGCGCGGTCGAGCTCGGTCAGGACATCCTGATTGAGGTTATAAGCCTGGTCGGCGGCAACCACGGCAGCCGGGTTGAGCACCAGTGTGATCTTGCGACGCTTCTGCGCGGCTTCCATCGCGGCGGGCAGACGGTCGCTGATCTGTTCGAGAACGTAGGCACGTGACAGGGCCAGCGGCTGAAGAATGCGGTTCAGTTCCGCCTCGCCCGACTGCTGGATACGCTGAATCTGTTGCGCCTGCTGCTGCAGCGATGCCTGGTTCGGGCTCGCCGCCTGAGCGTCGGTCTGGTACTTGGTCAGCAGCGGCTGAAGCTGCGCTTCGATCGCGGCGCGGCGCTGTTCGGCCTGGTCCAGCTGCGGCTTGTACGTCGTCTGGCGCTGCTGCTCGGCCAGCTTGTAGGCGGCCGAATTGACGACGATCGCATCGGGGTTGGCGACGGCGATGCCGGGCGCGACCTGTGCGGTGGCGGCAACCGGAAGCGCGACGGGCGTCGCGGCAACAAGCGCGGCGGCCATGATCTTGTGCGTGGTTTTCATCAGAACTGCGTCCCTACGTTGAAGCTGAAGGTCTTGGGATCGTCCCCATCTTCCTTCAGCAGAACCCTTGAGAAATCGAGCCGGAGCGGCCCGAACGGTGAATTCCAGCTGACGCCGACGCCAACGGCAACGCGCGGCTTGGGCGTATCGCCGAGGTATTCCTCGACGAAGCGGAGTGTATTTTCATTGCCTTGGCCATCGACGGGGCGCGTGGAGAGAATGGTAACTGCATTCCCCTGAGAGTCGAGGATCGGTTCGCCAGCTTCGTTGTATGTCGCTTCGGAATAGATGTTGTTCACGACAGGGTCTTTCAACCCGAAGACCGCACCGACATCGGCAAATATCGACGGACGCAGACCCAATTCGCGCGCACCCGCGCCAAGCGGTATTTCGAGCTCTGCGCGGGCACGGTAGTACATCTTCCCACCCAGCGCGTCATCACGCCACTGATCGCGATCTTCGTTGACGACACCATCCGTCACCGGCTTGCGCACCACGCGCGGACCGATCCCGCGAATGTCGAACCCGCGCATCTCCGGCTCGCCAAGGAAGAACCGGTCGGTCAGGCGGACATCGTCCACACCGGGACGGTTCCGATCCTGCAGCGACTTGATGTAACCGCCTTCCCCCTGCACCGAAAACACGAAATTGCCCAGCACCTGAAAATACTTGGCCGCATTCAGCCGAGCGCGAGCGTATTTGACGTCGCCGCCGAGGCCCGCAAAATCGAGATTGCCGACAATCCGCTCACCCCGACTGGGGCGGATGCGGTTATTTAGGCTGTCGTAAACGAGCGACGTACCGATGATGGAACTGGTCCGCTTACCGACAGCATCGCACAGATACCGACCCGCCTGGAAAACGTTACATTCGACATCACCGTCACCGTCGAGATCGCTAAAATAGCGATCACCCAGCGTCACGTCCTCAAGATTCAGCGTATAACGCCCGATCAGCGTCATGTATTCCGACAACGGCGTACCGGCGCGCAACGAGAAGCCCGTCGTCGAGTTTTCGTACGTGTTGTTTCGATCGTTCCGGAAATAGTTGAAGCTGTTGTAATCGCGGCGATAGATGTCCGCACCGAACGAGATGTTCGAATCGAACATATAAGGTTCGGTAAAGCTGACCTGCGCCGATTTGGAATAGCGCGAGTAGTTCAGCGACAGGCCGACCGTCTGGCCGCGTCCGCGGAAGTTGCGCTGCTGGATCGATCCTTGCAGGATGAAGCTTTCAAGGCTGGAGAAACCTGCCGAAAGCTGCAGTTCGCCGGTCGCCTTTTCCTCTACGTTGGCGACCAGTTTGATGCGGTCGGGCGCGCTGCCCTGTTCCTGCCCAACTTCGAAGTTTTCCTGGAAATAGCCCAGCGAGTTGATGCGCGCGGTCGACCGCTTGACCTGTAGCGAGTTGAACGCGTCGCCTTCGGTCAGGCGAAATTCGCGCCGGATCACCTTGTCCTGCGTCAGCGTGTTGCCGTTGATGTCGATCGATTCGACATAGACGCGCGGCGCGTTCCCGATGCGGAAGTTGACGTCCATCGTCAGGTCTTCCTTGTTGCGCTTGTACTCCGGCTCCACGCTGGCGAAGGCGTAACCGAAGGCACCAATCGTTTCCGACAGGCCCTCGATCGTGTCCTCGACCATCTTGGCGTTGTACCAGTCGCCGGTATCCATCGGCAGGTTCGAGGTCAGCCGTTCGGAATCGAAGTCGCGAATTTCGGAATCGACGCTGACGTCGCCGAACTTATAGCGGTCGCCCTCTTCCACCACATAAGTGATGATGAAGTCTTCCTTGTCGGGCGTAAGCTCTGCCACGGCGGACACGACGCGGAAGTCGGCATAGCCTTCGGTCAGGTAGAACTGGCGCAGCTTCTGCTGGTCGAACGCCAGCTTGTCGGGGTCGTAACTGGTGCCGCCCTTGATGAAGGACAGGAACCCGGTCTGCTTGGTCAGCATTTCGCCGCGCAATTCGCCGTCGGAGAAGTTCTCGTTCCCGATGATATTGATCTGGCGGACCTTGGACTTCGGACCTTCCTTGATCTCGAAGACGATATCGACGCGGTTCTGATCCAGCTGCACCGCCTTCGGCTCTACCGTGGCGGCGAAGCGGCCCTGCCGCTTGTACAGTTCGATGATGCGGTTGACGTCGGCACGAACCTTCGACCGGGTATAGATCTGGCGCGGGGCCAGCTTGATCTCGGGCAGGATCTTGTCGTCCTTCAGGCGCTTGTTGCCCTCAAGGATGATGCGGTTGATGATCGGGCTCTCGGTCACCTGGATGACCACGTTGCCAGCCTCTTCACGGATCTTCACGTCCGAGAACAGCTCGGTCGCGTAAAGCTCCTTCAGCGCGGCGTCGGCCGCGGCGGCGGTATAGACGTCGCCCGGGCGCATCTTGATGTACGAAAGGATCGTCTGCGGCTCCAGCCGCTGGGCCCCGGCGACCGCGATGGAGCGGATGACCTGTGTATCGGGCACGACCGGCGCGGGCGTTTGCGCCTCTGCCTCGGCCTCTACCTCTTGCGCGAAGGCCGGGATGGGGGCGAGCGCCGTTCCGGCAAGCAGCGCCGTCAGCATGGCACCGCGCATCCCACCGTTACCAAACCCGGTGTTACGCAGCGAAAAATCTGGCTTTACGGCCATCAAGCAACCTTCCCGTCCAAACGCGTGTCCGCGAATACCTGCCGGGCCGATAGGTTCACCGCCGAAAGAGCGGAGGTGGCCCGGCCCCCGGCGCGGAAAGCCCTGTGCCCGATGGCTGACGGGCGATCAAGCCGAATGGCGTGATTATCCGCGATTGCGGCCCCGGCAGACGGGGTCCGGCATGGCCGAAACTTTGATGAAATGGGTCAGCTCCCGAATATGTTGAGCGAACTGATGTCGAGGAACGTCACAAACACCATCAGGCCCAGCACCAGCGCAAGACCAGTGCGAAAGGCCCAATCCTGACCCTTCGCCGAAACCGGCCTGCGGCGGACCGCCTCTATCGCGTAAAACGCAAGGTGCCCGCCGTCGAGGACGGGGATTGGCAAAAGGTTAATGAATGCCAAGTTAATTGAGATCATCGCCACGAAACCGATATAGGCATACCAGCCCTGCACCAGCTGTTCGCCCGAGTATTTGGCGATTTTGACCGGCCCGCCCAGCTCGTCCAGACCGCGCCTGCCGGTGATGATCTGCCACAGGCCGACCGCCGACAACTTCATGATCGACAGCGTCTGGCGCGTGCCTTCGGCGACCGCCTCCAGCGGGCCGACCTCAACCGCATCGACCGCGTTTGCGGCGATGCCGATGCGGCCCATTTCAAAGCGGTTCCCGAAACGGTCCACCTCTACATGCGTGCCGATCACAATGTCGGCGCGCATTTCGCGCCCATCGCGCAGCCAGGTCAGCGTGGCGGTTTCGCCGGGATAGGGCACGATAAGCTCACGCAAGTCGTCGAACGAATCGATAGCGGAGCCGTTCACCGATGTGATGCGGTCGCCGATGTCGATCCCGGCTTCGGCAGCAGCCGATTCGGCGTAGATTTCGCCCACGACCGGCTCGGCCACGATCTTGCCGAAGGCCATGATGAACCCGGCCATGATGATGATCGCGACCAGCAGGTTGGTCAGCGGCCCCGCCGCGACGATCGCGGCACGCGCTCCCAGCCCCTTGGACTGAAACGTCTGGTTGCGCTCAGCCTCCGGTAAAGCCTTCCACTCGTCGGTCGGCTGGCTCGACGGGCTCATGTCGCCCGCAAACTGCACGTAACCGCCCAGCGGGATGGCCGACAGCTTCCACCGGGTGCCGCGCTTATCGGTGAAACCGGCGATTTCCTTGCCGAATCCCACCGAGAATGCCTCTGCCTTCACGCCGAACCAGCGTCCGACGAGGTAGTGGCCAAGTTCGTGCACGACCACCAACGGCGCAAGGACCGCGATGAAGCCGACGATGGCGGTGAAAAGATTGGGGTTTTCGAACATCGTGCCTATTCCGTCAGACTATGGCCATCAGGCCTTGCGCCTTGCGGCGGGCTTCTGCGTCGACGGCAATAACCTCCTCCAGACTCGCGGGTGCGGCGGGGATGCCCTTGGCCAGCACGTCTTCGCACTGTGCCACGATCTTGGTGAACGCGATCTTACCGGCAAGAAACGCGGCCACGGCCACCTCGTTCGCGGCGTTGAGCACGGCAGGCGCGGCGCCCCCGGCGCTGGCGCATTCGCGGGCGACGCGGGTGGCGGGGAACAGGTCTTCGTCAGGCGCGCGAAAGGTCAGCGTGCCGATACGGGCAAGATCCAGCGGCTCACACGGGGTATCCATGCGCCCCGGCCATGCCAGTGCGCTGGCGATGGGGACGCGCATGTCGCTGGGGCCAAGCTGCGCCAGCGTCGATCCGTCGCGGTATTCGACCATGGAGTGCACGATGGACTGTGGGTGGACGATGATGCGCAGCCGGTCCAGCCCGACGGGGAACAGGTGGTGCGCCTCGATAAACTCCAGCCCCTTGTTCATCATCGTGGCCGAATCGACGCTGATCTTCGCGCCCATGTCCCAGTTCGGGTGGGCCACCGCCTGCGCCGGGGTCGCGGCCTCGATCTCTGCGCGAGAGGCGTCGCGGAACGGGCCGCCACTGGCGGTCAGGGTGATCCAGCGAACATCGTTCAGGTCTTCACCATGCAGGCACTGGAAGATCGCGTTGTGCTCTGAATCCACGGGTAGCAGCGTTGCACCGTGTCGTTCGACCGCGGCGGTCATTACCTCGCCTGCGGACACCAGCGCTTCCTTGTTGGCCAGCGCGATGGAGCCGCCTTTCTCAATCGCCGCCATCGTCGGGGCAAGGCCGGCACAACCGACAATGGCCGCAACGGTCATCTCCGCGCCGCGCGCCGCTGCCTCGACCAGAGCATCGGGACCGCCAGCCGCCTCGACCCCGCTGCCAGCCAAAGCCTCGCGCAGGTCGGCAAGACAGCTTTCATCGCCGACAACCGCAACCTCTGCCCCGAATTCGCGCGCCAGGTTCGCCAGTTCGCGCGCGCTGCGATTGGCGGTCAGCGCGACGACGCGCCACTTGTCCCGATCCCGCCGGATCAGGTCCAGCGTAGAGGCCCCGACAGACCCCGTCGCGCCAAGGATCGAAATCGTGCGCATCACGCCGCCAAGAGGGCGAGCAGCCCGATCAGGATGGACACCGGCAGCAAGCCGTCCACGCGGTCGAACACCCCGCCATGTCCGGGGATCAGCGTGGAGCTGTCTTTCACCTTCGCCCGCCGCTTCATCCAGCTTTCGAAGAAGTCGCCCGCTTGCGCCAGAATGGCGAGCACCGCGCCCGCGGCCAGCGCGGAGACGATCAGTTCCGCCCCGCCGAACACCACGAAATAGGTGTCGCGCGAATTGCCGGGCACGCCCATCTCGCCAAAACCCGCCGCCCAGATGTGCGCAGTATAGAGAAACAGCACCAGCGCCAGCGCCGCACCGACGACGCCGCCGCCCAGTCCGGCCCATGTCTTGGACGGGCTGATCGATGGCGCGATCTTCGGCCCGCCGAATGTCCGGCCCGAGAAATAGGCAAAGGTATCGACGAAGGCCGTAATCGCGATGGCCAGCACCACCAGTATCGCGGGCACCGTCGTCATCAACCACGCGGCCACGCCCATGTAGAGCGCCCCGCCCAGCGTCCACGCCAGCGTCCTGCCCGCCGAATGGCCCAGTTCGATGCCCATGCGGCGGACCAGCCGCTGAAATTCCCAATAGGCCACACCCGCGACGATCACGATAAACGCGTCGAGCAGCAAGCCGCCCATCCACAGGCAAAACCCCGCCACGGCGACCATGACGATGGCGGACATCGCCCGCACGCCAAGGTCGGTCTTGCGCGGACCTTCGGGCTTTACGTGCCCCGGTTCGACCGGACCGGGTGCCTCTGCGCTGATCTCACCGTCCGCCATAGCGCCGCTCCCGTCCCGCGAAATGGTCTAGCGCCTCGGCAAAATGACGCGGGGTGAAATCGGGCCAGAGCACATCGGTAAAATAAAGCTCGGCATAGGCAGCCTGCCACAACAGAAAGTTCGACAAGCGCACTTCGCCGCTGGTGCGGATCAGCAGGTCGAGCGGCGGCAGGTCCGCAGTGTCGAGGTGGCGCGCAATCGCCTCCTCGGTGATCTCACCCTCTGCGGCGGCGGCACGGGCCGCGCGCACGATTTCCGCCTGCGCACCGTAATTCAACGCGATGGCCAGCGTGACTGCGTCGTTATCCTTCGTCCGTTCCAAGGCGCCTTCGATCAGCGCCACGGCTTCTTCGTCGAACACCGAGTAATCGCCGACGATCTTCAACTTCACGCCCGCCTCGGCGATCTCGTTCAGGTCGTTGCGGATGAAGTGCTTCATCAGCGCGGTAAGATCCGCGATCTCGTCGGCGGGTCGCCCCCAGTTCTCGGTGCTGAACGCATAGAGGGTCAGCGCCTCTAAGGGCGTATCGCGCAGCGACCGGACGAGACCCCGCACCGCCTCCACGCCCTTTTTGTGACCCATCGCACGGGGCAGCAGGCGCTTTTTCGCCCAGCGCCCGTTGCCATCCATGATGATCGCGACATGGCGAGCGTCACGCCCCCCGCGCGACCCCTGCGCCAATCGGGGCGCGGCCCCAAAGACGCGATCAGGGCTCACTGGCTAAGGATTTCCTTTTCCTTCGCCTCTGCGGCCTTGTCGGCCTCGGCGACGTACTTGTCGGTCAGCTTCTGGACCTCATCCTCCGACCGCTTGCGATCGTCTTCCGAGATTTCCTTTTTCTTCTCGTCTTCCTTCAACGCTTCCATGCCGTCGCGCCGTACGTTGCGGATCGCGATCTTCGCAGCTTCCGCATATTTACCGGCAATCTTGGCCAGATCCTTGCGGCGTTCCGCGGTCAGGTCGGGCATCGGCAGGCGCAGCGTCTGGCCGTCGATCATCGGGTTCAGGCCGAGGTTGGCGTGGGCGATGCCCTTTTCCACCGCGATTACGTTCGACTTGTCCCAGACCTGCACGGACAGCATGCGCGGTTCAGGGGCCGTGACCGAGGCGACCTGGTTCAGCGGCATCATCGCGCCGTAAACCTCGACCACTACGGGATCGAGCAGCGAGACGTTGGCGCGCCCGGTGCGCAGGCCCGAAAGGTCGCCCTTCAGCGATTCCACGGCGCCGTTCATGCGGCGCTCGATGTCTGCCTTGTCGTATTTGGCCATGTCTGGTCCTCTCTGGTGCGTCAGGCCGGGTTCGGGCCGGTGCCGACGATTGTCTGGGTGCCTTCCCCGGCCAGCACGCGGGCAAGGTTGCCGCGTTCGCGAATGGAGAAGACGACGATGGGAATTGCATTGTCGCGACACAGCGCAACCGCGCTTGCGTCCATGACCTTCAGGTTCTCGGCCAGGACGGTGTCGTAGTCGATATGATCATAGCGGGTGGCGCTGGCGACCTTCTTCGGATCGGCATCATAGACACCGTCGACGCTGGTACCCTTGAACAGCGCATCGCACCGCATCTCGGCCGCGCGCAAGGCGGCACCGGAATCGGTGGTGAAGTAGGGCGCGCCCACACCTGCGGCGAAGATCACCACGCGGCCCTTTTCGAGGTGCCTTTCGGCGCGGCGGCGAATGACGGGCTCGCACACCTGATCCATCTGGATCGCCGACTGCACCCGCGTTTCCACGCCCAGCTTTTCCAATGCCGATTGCATTGCCAGCGCGTTCATTACCGTGGCCAGCATGCCCATGTAATCGGCCTGTGCGCGGTCCATGCCCTTGGCCGCGCCCGCCATGCCGCGAAAGATGTTGCCGCCGCCGATGACAAGGCAAATTTCCAGGCCCGTTTCCTTGGCCGCTTTCACTTCCTCGGCCAGCTTCGACACGAAATCGGTATCGATGCCGAACTGCTGGTCGCCCATCAGCACCTCGCCCGACAGCTTCAGGAGGATGCGTTTGGTCTCTGGAAGAAGCATGGAGCGAGAAGAACCCGGTTGCGATTGCGACTGACCGGCGTCCCTAGCGCGCGGCGGGCGCGGGGGAAAGGGGAAAGGGGGTGGTTCTGCGCCATTTACCCCAGTGCCTGCAGCTCTGGCCGGGCCAGCGCGGACAGCAGGCAATCCGCATGGGCTTCATCCTGAAATGGGTAGGACGCGCGAATCTGGTCGATTTTCAACGTCGCGCCCAGCGCCACCAGATCGCGACCGTCTGCCACCGCACCCGCGATGTCACCCAGCCTGAAACGCGCCGCGATCCGTCGTTGCAACGCGCGAAGATTGCCCGAATTCAGCCGAAGCGAACGATCCAGATGATCAAGCGCACGTTCGACATCGCCGCAAAGGAAATGCCACAGGCCCAGGTCCGCCTCGATGACGGTCGCATGGCGATAATCGGGATCGACGAGATAGACTGCTTCCTGAATCTCGATCGCCGCAGCCGGATCACCGCCAAAGCCCGCGATGCAGCCGGAAAAATGGTGGGCAAGACCGGCACTCGGGTTAAGGCGAAGCGCCTCCTCCGCATGGTATCGGGCGGGATGATATGCGGCACGCGCCCACAGTTCTCCGGCACTGGCCAAAGAGTGCCCCATCCACCCGCGCGGGTCCAGATCAAGCGAGGCGCGTGCCGCCGACAGCATCTGGTTGAAGCAATTGCGGGCAAGCGCAACATCGCCGCCCAGCCAGCCGCCAAGACCAATCTCAAAATGCGCCTGCGCCTTCAGGCACCATGGCAAGGCAAGTCCCGGATCAAGTCGAATAGAGGAGTCCAATTGATCCAGCGCCAAGGCAAGACTTTCCCGCGAAGGCGAGTTCAGCGCCCATAGCGCCTTCAACGTCAGATCCCATGCGCCCAGATTCTGCGCAGGCATCCGCACGATGCGTCGACGCTCTGCCCCATCAAGCTCTGGCGCGGCAACGCGCAGTATCGAACGCGCGATTTCCGACTGCTTCGCAATCAGATCATCGATACGATCGGCAAAGATTTCGCTAAAAAGCGTCTCCCCACTGGCGACATCCACGACCTCCACGGTCAAGCGCGCCTCCTCGCCATGGCTGATCACCCGCCCGCAAATGGCATACCGCAAGTCCAGCGAGCGTGCGCGATCCAGCAGGCTGTCGCCTTTCGCCCCGGCGGTCGCGTTGCGCGAAAGGATCGGAAACCATCGCCATGCCGACAGTTCGGCAATCAACAATTCTGCCAGGCCATCGACCAGATATGCCGCCTCGTCCCGGTCGAACGTAAAGGGAAATACGCCCACCAGCGAGCGTTCCATGACGACCGCGACCCCTGCAGCCAGATCGCGCGCGGAATACGGTTCGTCCGACAGCTTGCCGACGAAACGAAAGCCCTCTCCGCGCACGGTCCGGATATAGCGCTGCGCATTGCCATCATCGCCAAGCGCCTGCCGAGCCGATTTGATCCTGCTGCTGAGCGCCGTGTCGGATACGAAGCGGCCCTTCCAGATCACTTCGAACAACTCGTCGCGGGTGACCAGCCTGTCCCGGTTCTCGACCAACAGGAACAGAAGACGCAGGACCTGCGGTTCTATGGCCACGCCTACGCCATTGCGGCGCAGCTCGAAACTGCCGCGATCAAGCTCGAATTCGTCGAAGGCAAATACGGTCATGGCACTGCCCCCTACCCATATGCGCCCCGCCTGATGCGTTGCGGGCGGAGAGTGTGAAGTCAAGCCTGCGAAAGTCTCCACGCAATCTCCACGCAGTCTCCAAGCAGAGGCGAAGGGGCCCGCCTAAACGGGACAGGTCACCGGGAAACGAACTCCGGAAGACTGAACATCAGCAAGGCCATACAGGAGAACTACAATGCCCCTTATCGACATTCAGCTCATCGACGGTGTCTTCGACAAGGACCAGAAGCAGCGCATGATCAAGGACGTGACCGACGCGGTCGTCGCAATCGAAGGCGAAGTCATGCGCGGCGTGACCTGGGTTCGAGTCCTCGAAGTCGAAGGCGGTCACTGGGCCATCGGCGGTCAGCCGCTTGGCGCGGCAGACATCCACGCGATGCAACGTGCCGACGCCTGAACCCACCCTTGGGCAAAGCAAAACGGGCCGGAAAGCATGATGCTTTCCGGCCCGCTCTATTTGCGTGATCGAAGGATCAACCGCCGACGGCAGCGGCGACTTCTGCGGCGAAGTCGCTCTCTTCCTTTTCGATGCCTTCGCCGAGCTGAAAGCGAACATAGTCCTTCAGCACGATCTTGGCGCCGGCGTCCTTACCGGCCTGATCGACAACCTGCTGGATCGGGGTCTTGTTGTCCATGACGAAGACTTGGCTCAGCAGTGCGTTTTCCTTGGCGTACTTGGCGACGGCGCCGTCGACCATCTTTTCCTGCACGTTCTCGGGCTTGCCGCTCTCGGCAGCCTTTTCGCGGGCAATGGCGCGCTCGCGCTCGATCACTTCGGCGTCGAGGCCTTCGGCGGTCAGCGCCTGAGGGAACGCGGCGGCGATGTGCATGGCCAGCTGCTTGCCCAGCGTTTCAAGAACGTCGGTAGCCGCTTCGGACTCCAGAGCGACCAGCACGCCGATCTTGCCGAGGTTCGGCGCGGCGGCGTTATGCATGTAGGGAACGACGAGGCCGCTCTCGACTTCGACGGTCTTCATGCGGCGAACCTGCTGGTTCTCACCGATGGTCGCGACGTTGTTGGTCAGCTTTTCGGTGACGGTGCCGCCATCCGGATATGCCGCCGACTTGAGCGCCTCGACATCGTCGCCGTCAACGCCCAGCGCAACTTGCGTCGTCTTGCGGACGAAGTCCTGGAACTGGTCGTTCTTGGCAACGAAGTCGGTTTCCGAGTTAACCTCGACAGCAACGCCCTTGGTGCCTTCGACGGCCACGCCGACCAGGCCCTCTGCCGCGGTGCGGCTGGACTTCTTGGCAGCGGCGGCAAGGCCCTTGGCGCGCAGGAAGTCGACCGCGGCTTCCATGTCGCCATCGGTTTCGGTCAGCGCCTTCTTGCAATCCATCATGCCCGCGCCGGTCTTTTCGCGCAGGGTCTTCACGTCAGCGGCGGTGTAAGCCATCGCGTCGTTCCTCTTTTTAAATGATCGTGCCGCCGGGCCACAGCGGTTGCGGCCCGGCGCACTGAACAGCAAATCATGACGGGGGCGTGACGATCACGCCCGCGCGCCAGATTCAATCAAGCCCGATCAGGCCTCGGCAACAGCCGCTTCGGCGGCTGGCTCGTCCATCGCACCGATGTCGACACCCGAATCGACAACACCCTTCTGGCCGCCCTTGCGGGCTGCGTCGGCAATGGCGTCGCAGTACAGGCGAACCGCGCGGGCCGCGTCGTCGTTACCCGGAACCGGGAACGCGATGCCCGTCGGATCGACATTGGTGTCGAGCACGCCGACGACCGGGATACCCAGCACGTTGGCTTCCTTGATGGCCAGCTCTTCCATGTTGGCGTCGATTACGAACATCACGTCCGGAATGCCGCCCATGTCGCGGATGCCGCCCAGCGAAAGCTCGAGCTTGTCCCGCTTGCGGGTCATGTCGAGGATTTCCTTCTTGGTCAGGCCCGACGTGTCACCCGAAAGCTGTTCCTCGATGGTCTTCAGCTTCTTGATCGACTTCGAAACGGTCTGCCAGTTGGTCAGCATGCCGCCCAGCCAGCGGTGGTTGACGTAGTACTGGCCGCACGACAGCGCGGCTTCGCGGATCGGGTCCTGCGCCTGGCGCTTGGTGCCGACGAACAGCACCTTGCCGCCCGCCTGCACGGTGGCCGACACGAAGTCGAGAGCGCGCTGGAACAGCGGCACGGTCTGCGACAGGTCGATGATGTGAACACCGTTGCGGCTGCCGAAGATGTACGGCTTCATCCGCGGGTTCCAGCGGTGGGTCTGGTGGCCGAAGTGTGCGCCGGCCTCGATCAATTGCTGCATGGTGACGCCAGTGGACGCCATAATCGTTTCCTTTCCGGTTATGCCTCTGGAAGACGGATGACCGTGACTGGCGCCGCGTCGGCACCGGCCAAGGCACCGGTATGTGTGCCTTCCATGTGGATTTGCCCGTGCGTGACCCGGCCCGATGCCGAATCCTTTACGAACGAGCGGCCCTTTAGCGGCAGTTTTCCGCGAAGGAAAGCCCCGTGGCTTGGCTCCCGATCGAATGGGTCCAAAACGGTTCCACTTGACAGATCGGAACAAAAAGAGAACAAAGCGAATCAGGAAATGTACCTAGCGCCATCATTCCAGATGGTCGGGTCCAGACGCTGCTTTACCGTTATACCGGAAAAAGCAGTGGAACAAAAGGGGTTCATTGCTATGTCGAGTGTGCTGCCGGTCGTTACGCTGTTTTTCTTCGTGGTCATAGCCATGGGCGCTTGCGCGCTGGTTGGCAGCTTGCTCTTCGATCTTTTGCCGGTTCTGCGTGATGGCGACGATCGCGTGCGTCAGCCGCTGGTTTTTCCCGAAGTCGCTACCCGTCCCGCCGTTCGCACGCCCGCGACGGTGCATCGCCTGCCGCTGGTGGATCGCGCCACGATCAGGGTTGCACCGCTGCCCGTTGCCGCCTGACCTTGGCATAACGCAGCCAGCCATAAGGTAGTAGCGCAAGGTAGAGGATCGACACGACGGCCAGCGTCCACCACGGCTCAAGGAAGAGAAACGCGCCGAGGAGGCCGACGAGCGCAATCAGTTCGAGCCGCACCGAGCGCCCCGGTTTCAACGAAGTCCAGCTGAGCGTCGCGAGGTTCGAGATCATCAGGAACGCAATCAAGATGACCCACGGTCCGACCAGAAGCGGATCGCGGAAGATCGGCTCGCCCGTCGCGGCCCAAAGGTAGAGCGGCAGAAACGCCACCCCCGCCCCGACCGGGGCGGGAATGCCGGTGAGGAAACCGGCGGACTTGTGCGGCTGTTCTTCCATGTCGATCTGCGCATTGAACCGCGCCAACCGCAACATGCAGCACAAGGCGAGGGCCAGTGCGGCAAACCAGCCAAGGCGCGGCAGATCCTGAAGCGACCACATGAACAGGATCAGCGCCGGGGCAACGCCGAACGACAGCGAATCGGCAAGGCTATCGAGCTCTGCCCCAAACCGGCTTTGCGCCTTCAGCAGACGCGCGATCCGCCCATCGATCCCGTCCAGGAACCCGGCAACCAGCACCGCAAGAATGGCACGATCCCAATCTCCGGCAATGCCGAAGCGAATGCCGGTCAACCCGATGCACAGCGCCGCCGCCGTAATTGCGTTGGGCACCACCGCCCGCATGGTCAGCCCGCGCGTGCGACGTCGCGGCACGGCACGATCGCCATGCCCGATGCGCGGCCCGACATCGCCCGGCTCGGCCATGCGGTCGTCCAGATCTTCGTCGAAACCCGGTGTGGTCACTGGCGAATTCCTTCCAGCAACGGCGCGTTGCCGATTTCGGCGATGACAGTTTCCCCGGCGATTGTCTTTTGCCCTTTCAGAACTTTCGGCTCGGTCCCGGCAGGCAGGTAGATATCCACCCGACTGCCGAACCGGATCAGTCCGACGCGTTGCCCAGCCCCAAGAATGTCGCCCGGCTTCACGAAAGGCACGATGCGTCGCGCGATCAGGCCAGCGATCTGCGTAAAGCCGATCTGCACCCCGTCCTGCCGCTCGACCAAGAAGTGCTGCCGCTCGTTATCGTCGCTCGCCTTGTCGAGGTCGGCGTTCACGAACTTGCCGGGGATATAAACCACCCGGCGCACGGTGCCCGCAATGGGCGAACGATTGATGTGAACGTCGAACACACTCATGAAAATGGACACGCGCGTAAGTGGTTCCGCGCCCATCCCCCGCGAATCCAGACCGTCGTCCATCTGCAACTCTGGTGGCGGCGCAACTTGCGTGATCAGCGTAACCAGCCCGTCCGCCGGGGCCACAACCACATTATTGCCCTGCGGCACGACACGCTTCGGATCGCGAAAAAACGCCAGCACGCCGATGGTGAGGAACGCCAAAGGCCATGCCAGCGTCTCCCACGCCAACAGCGCGCAAACCAGCGATGCGGCGGCGGTGATGAGGCCGAACTTGCGGCCCTCCGGGTGGATCGACGGCCAGCTCCAGCCAGCTTCGCCTCTACCCCTGTTGTCGAGAATTTCTCCGGCCATCGCCGGTGTCTAGGGATTGGCGCGCGGGGCGGCAAGGCATGGTTGGGGAGTACCGGCTCGTTTCTCGCATTGCCCGAAACTCAGCAGCCCTGGCTGCGGCGGTGGTGGACAGGGCTGGATTGGCCACCGCTTCGCTCTGGCCGGCTCCGCTGCGCTTCGCCTCCGAACCAACTTTTCGACTTCATCGAAACACGTCGGTTCGGGCGTTGCGCCTGTGGCTTGGTCTGTGCGGTGTGTTGAGGGCCGACGGTGGTGGCAGGGCTTGAATCGAACCGGAAAAATAACCCTTTGATATCAATTCTGTTCTTGGAACAAGTGCAGACCTTCCCCCACACTCTCCCCCACATTTTCGTTCATTTAACGATGGTTCGGTTCAGCGTTTTGCCAAAAAAGCTGAATAAATGAGCGGTTCGCGGTGAGCCTGATCGCAATGTAATGGCATGCCCTGGCGCTGTCTATTTGCGAGTTGGCGGCCTGGTCAGTCCAATGCCCGATGCCGCTCTACCAGCCTATGCAGACTGGCCGTCGTGACTCGCGTTGCCTTGCCGATCTTGACGGTTTCGACTTCGCCACTTGAAATCAGCTCATAGAGTTTTGTTCGCCCGACACCGATCATGCGTGCAGCGTCATTGACCCGGACGCAAATCGGCTCGACATTCTGCTGTCCACTCATTCTGCCGCTTCCTCTTCACGATAGTGAGCAGGATCGGCGATCCATCGATTGATTGCTGATTCATGCCATCCTGCGCCATGTACGCTGATCTTTACCTGTGACGGGAATGTGCCCTCGGCGATCTTGCGGTAGATTGTGGAGCGGGAAAGACCGGTGCGGTCGAGCACTGTCTTCAGTCGGATGATGCGTTCTGTATTGGACATTGGGCGTTCTCACACATTGACATTGTCAGCCCCTCCACGGAACATAATGAGAACTTATTTGGTGAGCGCAAGGGTCATTACAGGTTGAAATCAAGGCAAATCTTGAACGATTTTTGAGATTTGAAACGTCTACGGACGTTTAGAGACCTTGGGAGACCATCCCACACGTTCAACAGCGGCTTCGAAAAAGTTCCTCGGCAGCCAGTTTTTGCTCATGGCAGCGCGTCTTTACGCCATCAGCGAGTGCTTTTCGCGCTATGTGCACCAAATTCCGCGCGAATCGTGTCGATAGTTTTCAGCGTCGCGTAGGTTCCGACGACATACCAATTTGTGCACCGACAACCGCCGCAACCTCGAGCTTAAAAGTTGCCATTCTTGGCGACCGACTGAATCTATGGCGACTTAATCGATTGCAAACATCTCCAGCTGAGTTTGCTTCCGCCAGTTATAGCAAGTTTGGCCTTCCCAGCTCTGAGCCTTTGCCCTGAGGCCCTGTAACCTCTCTGCGCTCAAGAAAGCGGCTTTTGAGTGCTCCGCATGATAGAGTAAAATGCTCGAATTGGCTTCACTATCAAATACATCTGCGATGAACTTCGTCAATCTGGGCTCAGTCCTAGCATGATCTTGCTCAATAAAGCGGAGCGCCCTCATAAACATCCCCATAGTGTTTGGATTATGTTCGAGATTTATGTCCAAAGAAAGGTTTGCGAGTTGGTCGAAATAGTGCTCCGCACACACGATCTGGTTTGACCTAAGATCATAAAATACCGCGTCCCAATTGAAGAATGTAGTTTCGTTCAATGAACGCCTACTTTTCGGCTGAACATGGTCCTCGACAAAAGCCCAAGTCTTGTCGAATTCCCAAACGTCAAACAACCATCGACTTGAAGCAAGCCGATATCCACCAAACTTATTTTTCTTGAATTGGAATTTTTTTGCGATTGCCTCAATCGCCGCTCCTTCATGAGGCACAACGACTATATCAACATCGCTACTGAAATTTGCCCCCCCATAAAGAGCCAAATCCCGGAGGAGGCCACCGAACACATACACCTCCGCCACCTCCCCAAGCTCCCGCGTAACCTGGGCAACTGCGCGACGTTCATAGGGGGGCGACTCAAAAAACCTTCGGACCCTCTTTTTCAGAACGTCTTTGTGCCGAGCTATTCTCACATTGACCCTCTTCACATCCCAATTGTGTTTAGCTCTCGCAACTCCCTTTCGAGGTCTACCGCATAGCTATCCGTCATGCCGGACACCATGTCCGCGAGCAGCTGACAGCGCTTGTATGCCAAAGGTAGCACGTTGTTAGGGTCTTCGAAAACGCGTCGGTAATTTTCCGAGATGCGGTTGTAAACATACTTCTCGAAGACGCATGCCCCGTCTTCAAAACCTTGGGTATGCAATGGGTCGCCCCGCGCCTCGATCGCAGGCCACATCATGTCCATCAAGGAATGGATAATGTTGTGCCCCTTGAGCTCAATTTCCAGGACACTCTTGTGGAGAAACGCGTGCTGCAGCGAGCATTTCTTCAGCCCCTTGCAAAGGGCCTTTGCTTCCGACGACCCGATCAAGTCTCCTTCGAAAGTTCCAGACATAATTGCATCGTAGTTTTCAGAAAAAGCGCTGGTAACCGAAGTTACCATTTCGCCAATCGCAAACACCCGAAACATCTGCATGGAGATGTCATTCAACTCAGCAGGTGAGAGATTGTGCTTCCTATGCTCTGAATCACGCTTGAGAGCTTTTTCCTTAAGCCTTTTAACGACCGGATCCTCAGGGAACTCAGCTGAGATGAAGTTTATGATATCATAAAACGAAACGAACCCCTTCTTGACCGAATCCTCGGCGTCAAGAACGGAGTAAGCAATATCGTCACAGGCCTCCATTATGTACGCAAGCGGATGCCGAACCCCTTCCGAAAGCCCCGTCTCCCGCCAAATCTCGTCACAACAATCTCGTTCTGAATGGAAGCATCCGAATTTTTTTGTCGCAATTCGATCTTTATCCACTCGGTCTGACGTGACTGGGTATTTCATCAACGCACCCAACGTGCCGCAGCTCACATTTAAGCCAAAATTATCATTCAGAATTTGTAGCTTGGTTAGAATGCGTAGCGCTTGGGCATTCCCTTCAAAGTTCAGGTAATCTGCCTTCATCCGGTTTGCATCGTCATCATCGATCTCGCCCTCGGAGACGGCAGTTGTGAAATCGAGGGTCTTGCTTTCGTGTTCTTGGAACCAAGAGCTGATCGCATACTCTCCCTGATGGCCAAACGGCGGGTTTCCAACGTCATGAGCCAGACCCACAGCTGCGAGCATCGAAGGCAGATCACGCCTTGTGCGCTCGTCAGTTGGCACTCCCGTATCGCCATGAACCAGCGCCACACCAATGCTGCGCGCCAAATTCGAAACTTCATACGAATGAGTGAGCCGATTTCTCACGCTATCATTCTTATCCAGGGGAAAGACCTGCGTTTTGTCCGCAAGTCTCCTGATGGGGGCGCTGAACAAGATCCGATCATAGTCCCGTTCAATCTCTGTCCGAGTGCCTGCTGCTCCCAATTTGTCAGCGCCAGGTCTTGATCTAGCAAGATCCTTGCGCCTTACGCTAGTCAGCAACTTTGACCACTCAAGGCTGTGCGCCTTCATTCAACTCTCCTAAGCCAAAGCACGCTAATGCCTTATCGGACCAAAGAAAAAAAGCTCGTCTGGTCTCGCAATTTCAACACATCGGTATCCCTGATCGTATTGGCGCTACGGCGCAATCCCCCGTTTTGCGTCACCACTTCAAGATCAGGATTGTTGATGATAGCGAAATTAATGTCATCACTGTGGGCAGGAGTTTCGTTATAGGAAGCCTTATAAAAATCACCAATCAGGAGCGCATTCGCAAATTTGCCCACTAAGTCCGGGATATCATCCAATAGTTGCTTTCTGGCGCTGCCACGACTGTCCTGATTGAACAGATAGAGATCAAGGCTTTCCCTCGGGTTGTAGTGCAGCATGCTAAGGCCCGATCTTCCAAAATGGGCCTGAGAGCTTTTATTTCTATGAAGTACATCGTTGTAGACCTGTCGCGCTCTGAACGAATTCGCGAAGTGTATGAGCCAGTATCTCCAACCGTCCGGGTTATGGATCGAAAATGGGCTTACATAAGAAGCGGCTCCCCTGAGGGTTTCAAAAACCACTTTCTCAACCGAGCCAAGCCAATTTGGCTTGGTTTGGTTTTCATCTACGTTCGAAATGTTGCCAGCAAACGGCACGGTATTGCTACCTATTATGTTCCGAATTCTCTCGGGCGAGAGATAGGTCAGGAATGACTCAATAGCGAATGTTAAAAAGACCTCCGCAGATCTCGTGATATTCATGAGCTCAATGAGGGTCGCTTCTGAAACTTGGGTATAACCATATTGATCGAGATTAAAGAGAGCGCTGCGCACGCGAGACGCCTGAATTCTTTGACAAATCGCTCTTCTACTCTGTTCAAACTCTCCAGTATGGAAACTGGTATGTAGTTCTACATTCGGATGGCACTCATTGATTTCGGCAATGATCCCTGCCGAATTTTCACGAAGCAAATTGATCGCCTCAGGATCAACATCATTGAACGAGAAATAGCACTCAATGACAATCGGCCTAAAACCTTCAGCCGCTCGGTAGAGATTCAGCTTCTCTTCAGTCTGCCGCAAAGCATTAAGCAGAACTAATGGTGATCCGAATGAGCCGTCCTCATAGATTCCAGCACCACTAAAACCGTCTACGACTGCGAGGCGAAATTTTTCCTGCTGCGGTAGAACACACCTAACCCTCAGATATTCACGGAAGTATTCGTCAAGAATCCTTAGCTTGACCCGCGAATGGTCATCCAGCGCGGCACCATTCTTCCAATCATAAGATTTTTTCACCATGTGCGCGGATGAACCATCACTACTTTTGCTTAAGCGTGCAATAGTTTGGGCATTTCGTCGTACGTCCGCCCCCTGAGCAGGCGCCCGGCCTTTTTCTTGTTAACCCCGCCCCACTGCTTGAAGAAAAAGGCTGTACCTGAATCTAGGCACTGATCCAAAATACTCTCTACCCACTCCTTGTCCATTGGACGCGAGCGTGGCCCACTTTCGCCGCCGACAATAGCCCAATGTATTCCAGCTAGATCTACGCGCCCGACGTCACCGACCAGAGGTTCGAATGAGATGAAGCGTACGCTCGCTGGAACGTTGCGCAGATCGTCCATGCGTTGAACGACCCGGTGATCTTCGACGCTGGTGCCCAACCAAACATTTGCAAGCGGCTTCGGCGCAATTTCTTGTAACAGCTCAGCCATGCGGTGAGGTCGCTTTGTCAGAATTTGGTAATGGTGTTGCGGCGTCTTTTTCATCACGCTCCAAATGCGGCCAACGAAGTCACTGGGCACATCAGGGTGGAATAAGTCGGACATGGAATTTACGAACACCCGGCGAGGCTTCTTCCAGGACAATGGAATCTCGACAGACGCCTCGTGGCAGCGCACCTTGTCGGTCCAAACAGCGCCGCGCTTCGAACGCTTTGTAAGTCCTTGATACTTTTCGTGACCCATTGCTTGCAACCGCGCAGCCATTCGCATCGCGTAGCAGTTCGTGCACCCGGCACTCTCGATAGAACACCCTACGACCGGATTCCAAGTTAGGTCGGTCCATTCAATAGAAGATTGTTGCGCCATTCCCGTCCTTTTCATGCCTTCTATCACACGCGAATTAACATAGGAATCCATCAAAGTATCCATCGAGCAGGTCGACTTTCGAGATGAGCGAAATGAGCGCCACATGACCGACGCAAGGAATCAAGCAATCTGGTGCAGACAGCTTCGAGCTCCAGACACTTGAAGTGCTCCCCCTGCATCGATCAGTCCGATTGCTCCCTCTCAAACGCCCTCTTCCCCTTGCGTTTGAACAGCACAAGCGCCTGCGCTCCATCAGGCCCGCGCAGCTTGGCTGCAACCGTGAGGAATGCTCCGTAAAGTGCAGCGCGATCATCGTCCGTCAGTTCGACCAGATCGGCCTTGGCGACCAGTCCGCCCAGCTCGATAAGCTGCCTTGTCCGTTCGCGTCGTTTCACTTGCCATTCGCGCATGTCGGTTCGTGCCTTTGCCGCCTCAAGCCGATGTCGCGCCGCCATCGAGCGGAAGAGTGCCTTCCGGCTGCTGGCCAGGTCCGCTCGCACTGTCGCGTGACTTGCCCTGAAAGAAGGCCGCGCCAAGCTTGCGCCAGTCCTCCCCTTTGGCCTCGTCGCTGTTGGCGGCAGCATCGAGCAGTGCGCCCGCCAGGACTTCGGCATCGAGCGCATCGGCTCCGGTTGCCGTGACCAGCGCGCCGAGGTCGCGTACGCGGCGCTCCTTCAATTGCTTTGCCTTGTCGGCCAGTGCCTTCAGTTCCGAATCAAAGTCGCGCGGTTTCCGAATGAGAAGTCTCCATTCTTGGTGTGATGGAGCCATGATAATCTCTGAGCTTTCCAAATGCAGTAAGGTCGCCAGGACAGAGTGATACCGCCTAGTCCCGATCAGGATTTTATCATGAGAGGGCGCGCTTATACGTCGTGCCGACGCAGGCTTTGGAGTGTAACTGGATTGCCGACATGGCAATCTTTCACTTCAGCGCAAAGGTCATCGGAAGGTCGAGCGGACGCAGCGCCGTGGCGGCTGCTGCCTATCGTGCAGGTGAGCAACTGCACGACGAACGCATC
The DNA here is from genome assembly GCF_001028705.1 of Croceicoccus naphthovorans. Taxonomy (NCBI): domain Bacteria; kingdom Pseudomonadati; phylum Pseudomonadota; class Alphaproteobacteria; order Sphingomonadales; family Erythrobacteraceae; genus Croceicoccus; species Croceicoccus naphthovorans. Next base: position 2,494,265 of record NZ_CP011770.1, read on the forward strand.
GACAGAACCCATGATTTCACCAACAAGGCAGGTGTCCTTCACTCCGAAGTGATGCTGCCCAAATGCGCGCCCGAAGCCTTCGCCGACCGCGCTACTTTGTGGAACGCTGTCGAGGCCGGAGAGAAGCGCAAGGATGCCCAGCTCGCCCGCGAGGTCGAATTCGCCCTGCCCCGCGAGCTGTCGAAGAAGGACAACATCAGGCTGGCGCGAGAATTCGTGAAGGCCGAGTTCGTCGAGAAAGGCATGATCGCTGATCTCAATGTGCATTGGGATATCGGAGAGGATAGCAAGGCCAAGCCGCACGCCCATGTCATGTTGACCATGCGCGAAGTGACCAAAGACGGTTTTGGCGCAAAGATCCGCGACTGGAACAAGACCGCGCTGATCGAACAATGGCGCGAGCGCTGGGCCGATCACGTCAATCGCGCGCTTGCCGAGCGCGACATCGATGCGCGCATCGATCATCGCAGCCTGGAAGCGCAGGGCATTGCGCTCGAACCGCAGGACAAGATCGGTCCCGCTGCATCGCGCATTGGCGGGCGCGGACTTGAGGCGGAGCGGATCGAGGAACACCGGGCGATTGCCCAGCGTAATGGCGAGCGGATCATCGCCAATCCCGCGCTGGCACTTGATGCGATTACGCACCAGCAGGCGACGTTCACCAGGCGCGACCTTGCTGCATTTGTTCACCGGCATAGCGAAGGCAAGGAGCAGTTCGATGCCGCCTACAATGCGGTGCGCAGCTCCCACGACCTGATTGCGCTGGGAAAGGACAGACACGGACAAGATCGCTTCACTTCGCGCGCGACGATCGAGACCGAACAGCGGCTGCATTGTGCCGCCGACGCAATGGCGCAGCGAGCCAAGCATGGCGTCAATGATATGCATCGGAATACCGCTTTCGCCAGTGCGGCGAAGCGCGGCCTGGTCCTTTCAGGCGAGCAGAAATCCGCCTTCGAGTACGTGACCAAGAAGGGTGGTCTTGCCGTGGTCGTTGGCTATGCAGGGACCGGCAAGAGCGCCATGCTGGGCGTGGCGCGCGAGGCCTGGGAAAGCGCAGGCTACACAGTGCGCGGCGCAGCCCTTTCCGGCATCGCCGCCGAGGGGTTGGAGAACGGCTCCGGCATCGCATCGCGCACCATTGCCAGCCTTGAGCATCAGTGGGGCAAAGGACGTGAGCAGCTCACGTCCCGTGACGTTCTCGTCATCGACGAAGCGGGCATGGTCGGAACGCGCCAGATGGAGCGCGTGCTGTCCCATGCCGCCAAGGCTGGTGCGAAGGTTGTCCTGGTCGGTGACCAGCAGCAGCTTCAGGCCATCGAGGCTGGCGCGGCGTTCCGCGCAATCCATGAGCGCCACGGCGGCGTCGAAATCAGCGAGGTCCGCCGCCAGCTATCGGCATGGCAGCAGGACGCCACCAGGCATCTCGCCACGGGACGCACCGGCGAAGCAATCCAGACCTACGAAGAACGCGGCATGGTCCATGCCGCCGAGATGCGCGAGGCCGCGCGGACAGAGCTGATCAAGCTCTGGAATCAGGAACGGCAGGCCAGCCCCGGCGACAGCCGGATCATCCTTACCCACACCAATGACGAGGTGCGCCAGTTGAATGACATGGCGCGCAGGAAGATGCGCGTGGCTGGCGCTCTGGGTGCCGATGCCACGATCAAGGCGGCACGCGGCGAGCGCCACTTTGCATCGGGCGACCGCATCATCTTTCTGCGCAACGAGCGCGGGCTTGGCGTCAAAAACGGGACGTTGGGCACGGTCGCAATGGCCAGCACGCATGGCATGGCCGTGCGCACCGACGATGGCCGCGACGTTGCTTTCGACACCAAGGACTATGCCCACGTCGATCATGGCTATGCCGCCACGATCCACAAGGCGCAGGGCATGACGGTGGACCGCACGCATGTGCTCGCAACGCCGGGTATGGATAGCCATTCAGCCTATGTTGCCATGTCGCGCCACCGCGAGGGTCTGGCGCTACACTATGGCCGCGATGATTTTGCCGATCAGTCGAAACTTGTCCGCACGCTGAGCCGGGAACGCGGAAAGGACATGGCGGGCGATTACAAGCCCGAGCAGACCTTCGCCGAACTGCGAGGCATCAACTTCCGCGAGCGGGTCATGGAGATGGTTCGGCAAGTGCCCGAAAGGGCCAAATCGATCTTCAGAAACTTCCGTCCGCAGGCCCGACAGCTCGAAGCGCTTCCGGCCCAAACCAACACGCAGAACGACCAGCGCCGCGCGGTGGAACGCTATGCCCGTGCGCTTGGCGATCTTGGTACGATGCAGGCCCAGGGCTTGCCCGTCCTGCCGCACCAGAGGGACGCGCTGGAGAAGGCGGGCAAGGCGCTCGATATGATCAGCCCCCATGCCGCCAATGATCTCGCCAAAGCGCTGGAGCGGCATCCTGAGCTGATCGCTGAGGCCGCTGGCGGGCGAAGCCAGGAGGCTATGCGCGCCATGCAGCACGAGGCTGCCGTGCGCACCGATCCAGCGCTGCGAACCGAACGCTTTGTCAGCGACTGGCAGGGGTTGAGCACGTCACGCAAGCAGCTTGAGCAGCAAGGAGACCGCGCTGGCGCTGCCCGCGTGTCGAGCAAGCTGACCGAGCTGGCGAAGGGGCTTGAGCGCGATCCGCAGGTTGAAGGCCTTCTGCGCGGCAAGACCCGCGAACTCGGCATCAATCCAACGCCCGAACGCAGCATCGCAAACGAACTCACAGCGACCCTCAGCCGCGAACGCACCCGCACTTTCGACATGGGTATTTAGGAGAAACGACATGGAAGACGACCACATCGAAGAAGTGCAGCTGGACCTCGAAGTCGTGGCACCGACCGCCCCGGAGCCAAAACCGGAAACAGGTGCGGCAGAAGAGTCCGATCCGGCAACGGAAGCCTTCGCCCGTCTTGAAGGCGAAATGGCGATGGTGCGCCACACAGTGCAAAACATGGCCAGGGAGCGAGCCGACATCGTCATCCCGGACTACACCGCCACACTCGGCCAGATGGCCGATCAAATTACACAGGTCTCCAAGATGCTGACCGCAATCGGCAACAAGCCCGCCATCGAGATGACGCCGGAAGACATCGCAGTTCAAATCAAGCGCGCCTCGCTCGATCTGCTGCGCGACAGCAGCGACCTGTTCCGGCACGGACGCAAAGACCTGGACCTCGCAACGGGTCGGCTCGCCGCAATTGTGGGGCGCGTCCGCACCGAGGACGAGCAGAAGCGGCAAGCCTTGCGCTTCGCAGGCATGGGACTGGCTGCCGGTATCCTGCTATGGTCAATCCTGCCCGGCACCATCGCTCGCGCCATGCCTGAAAGCTGGCAATGGCCCGAGCGGATGGCCCGCAAAGCCGTTGGCGAGCCTACCATCGTAGAAGCGGGCATCCGGTTGATCCGGTCACAGAACCCCGAAGCGTGGGAGGAATTGGCGGCAGCGCAACGGATTCTGAGCGAAAACCATGAGGCACTGGATCGATGCCGGGAAAGGGCGAGCGAGGCCAGCACAGCTGTCTCCTGTACTGTTCAAATAGAACCCTCCCGACCAAGCTCACTGCAGAAAGAGGAATAGCCGTTAGGACAAACATGCTTTCAAATTTGATGGAGACAACGCGTTCACAGAGATTGCGCTTCCCGATTGTCTCCGATAATCAGCCCGCATGTTCGCCCGTTTCGCCCTCCTGTTGCTCGTTTGCGCGCTTGTCGTGCCAAATGCAGCATGGGGTGGACATCTTGCCGGGCACGATCAGATTTCGTCTGCATCTTCAGTGCATACGCACCATGCAGATCATGCGCACGAGCAGACAAGCGAGCGGGCGACCCAAGACGATAATGGTTTCGGGACTCCTGCCCCGGAGAAGGGCCTGACTCACGATCATACCCCCTCCCTTTCCCTCGCCACCGCACTATTAGTCCCGGACGATACGCAGCCGGCTTTCCCTTTCGTGTCTTCCGAGTTGCGGTTCGCTCGCAGCTTCGCAGCTGACGCGCTTTCACGCCCGGAATCCCTCCTGAGACCACCCCGAGCAGCCTGACACCCCGGAATTGGGGGTGGCCGGGTCATTCCGGCATTTACCGGTTTGCGATCGAGCGTGAATTCTCAGGAGTACTACAATGAAAGCGATGTCGCGTGCCGCCCTTCTGGCGGTCACGCTTCTGTCAGCGGGAGTGGCGCAAGCCGAGCCCCTGACCTTGGAAGAAGCGATCCGCCAGTCTGTGGCGAACTCGCCGCAAGGTGAGGCTTCGGCGGCCCGTATCGAGGTATTGGAAGCGGCTCGCGCGGCTGCCGATACCCGGCCAGCCCCTACCATCGATGGCACTGTCGAGAATATCGGCACCGGGAGCTTCAACCAGTTCCAGGTGGATGCCACTTATAACGAGCGCATCGAACGCGGCGGCAAACGCGCGGCGCGGATTGAACTCGCCGAAGGCGATATTGGCGTCGCGCAAGCCGAGGCGCTGATTCGTCGGCTCGATCTCGCCATGCAGGTGCAGGAACTCTACGTCGAAGTGCAGGCAGCTGCACTGGACCTCGAACTTGCCAGAAGCCGGGTTGAGATCGCCGAAAGGCTCCAGGGCGAGGTGCAGCGCCGCGTCGACGATGCCCGAGACCCGCTGTTTGCCGGTACGCGTGCAAGAACACAACTGGCCGAAGCGCAAGTCGATCTGGAACTCGCCGAACATGCCCTTGAGGCCGCAACAATCAGGCTGGCGCTGCTGACGGGTGGGAACCCTGACGAGTTATCAGTGGTCACAAACGGCTTCCTGGGACCCCAGATTGTCGCATTGGAGTATGACGAACTGTCGTCGATCGATCTCGCGCTTTACGAAGCGCGCATTCAGCGCGCGGAAGCGAACATGCGCTTGCAGGACGCGAATTCACGGACAGATCCGACTGTCTACGGTGGGCCAAGAGTCTTCGGGTCGGGCGATGTTGCGCTGATCGCTGGTATATCGCTCCCCTTGCCTAACCGCGCGTTGAACCAGGCCAACAGGGACCGGGCAGCCGCCGAGAGGCGACAGATCGACGCCGACCTCGCAGTCGAGCGCTTCCAGCGCCGACGCGAGATCGGCTTCGCCATCGAACGTGTGGAAGAAGCGCGCCGCGAAGCAGAAGCCATTCGCACCCGGGTGGTCTCGGGAGCCGAGCAGACCCTGCGCGAAGTGCGTGCGGGCTACAATCGTGGCGGCTTCACTTTTCTCGATGTCTCGACCGCCGAGAGCGCGTTGCACGATGCGCGCGAACGGATGGTCGATGCACTTGCCGAATATCACCGCGCCAAGGTCGATCTCGATCGCCTGACTGGCCGGTTTGCCGAACTTGTTGGGGGTAACTGACAATGCGCCGTACATATCTCATCATTGCCGCGTTGTTCGCGGCACCGCTGGCGGCCTGTGGCCAGTCATCTGAAAGCGAAGCCGTGGCCGAAGGCGAGGAAACGGCCGCGGGCGAATACGAACGTGGGCCGCACAATGGCCGCATGTTGCGCGAAGGCGACTTCGCCATCGAAATGACGGTGTTCGAGGACGGCGTGCCCCCTGAATACCGACTATACGCTTATCGCGACGGCGAGCCGGTCGATCCCTCAGAGGTAACGGCGCGCGTCATGATTACCCGACTCGACGGCGAAGAAACGACGTTCACCTTCACGCCGCAGGTAGATTATCTGCGTGGGAGCTCGGTACTTGTCGAGCCGCACAGCTTCGATGTGGTCGTGGTTGCCAACGAAGGAGACAGGACCCACCGTTGGGCCTTCGAATCCTACGAAGGCCGCGTCACGATCTCCGACGAGGCGGCCAACGCTGCAGGGATCGAAACCGATACGGTCGGACCACAACAGGTTGACGACGCAGTCGAGATCATCGGGCGCGTGGAGCTCGATCCCGCTGGCAGCGCCGAAGTCGGCGCCAAATATCCCGGTCCGGTCATGGCGGTCTATCGCAACATCGGCGACAGGGTCGCACGCGGCGCACTACTTGCTCGGGTTGAAAGCAGCTATTCGCTCCAGACCTATGATATCTATGCGCCGATCTCGGGCATCATAAGCGAGCGCAACGCCAATGTCGGTTCAATTGCCGACAGCGATCCGCTGTTCGTGATCTCCGACCCTTCCCGCACTGTTGCAACATTCCCGATCTTCCCGCGCGACATCGAGCGGGTAAGGCCCGGTCAATCCATCCTGATCCGCGGCCTCGAAGGGAACCGCGCCCAGGGCTCTGTCATTCGTGACTTCCTGCCACTGGCCGAAGTCACTAGCCAGGCCGTCACGGCGCGAGCATCGCTTCCCAACCGAGACGGCTTCTGGCGGCCTGGAATGGCCGTTCGCGGCCTCGTGACCACCAACCAGCGAACGGTCCCCATGGCGGTGCGTACCGACGCGATACAGCAGTTCCGCGATTTCCGCGTGGTCTTCGCCAAGATCGGGGAGACTTACGAGGTGCGGATGCTCGAGCTCGGCCAGGAAGGACCGGAGTGGACCGAGGTCATCAGCGGCATCGCTCCCGGCACGGTCTACGCCTCGGAAAACAGCTACGTCATCAAGGCCGACATCGAGAAGTCGGGCGCGAGCCATGATCATTAAGGGGCGCTGCGACAATGCTTGAGAAAATCATCGAGCTGTCGATCAGGCAGCGTATCGCGGTGCTGATCATCGTCGCCCTGCTGGGCGCGATCGGCATCTACAATTTCGGTCGGCTCAAGATCGACGCCGTACCGGACATCACCAACGTCCAGGTGCAGATCAATACGTCTGCTCCGGGATTCTCGCCGCTAGAGGCCGAGCAACGGATCACCTTTCCCGTCGAAACGGCGATCGCCGGCTTGCCGGGTCTCGAATATACGCGCTCGGTTTCCCGCTACGGCCTGAGCCAGGTGACGGTCGTGTTCGAGGACGGGACCGATATCTATTTTGCCCGCCAGCTCGTGAATGAACGGCTACAGGGTGTGCGTTCCACCCTGCCCGCAAGCGTCGAACCCGAGCTTGGGCCGATTGCCACCGGGCTCGGCGAAATCTTCATGTACACGATTGAGAGCGAGCCCGGTGCAGTCAAGGCGGACGGGTCGCCCTACACCGCGCAGGACTTGCGCACGCTGCACGACTGGGTGGTGCGCCCGCAATTGCGCACCGTACCTGGCGTGACCGAGGTCAACTCGGTCGGCGGCTATCGCAAGGAATATGTCGTAGCCCCGCACCCCTCGCGCCTCGCCGGTTTCGGCCTGACGGTCGAAGACGTGATCGAAGCGCTGGAAGCCAACAACGGCAATGTCGGCGCAGGTTATGTCGAGCGTTCGGGCTCGCAATACCTGATCCGCGTGCCGGGCCAGGCAGAGGACGAGCGCGATCTTTCGGGCATTATCGTGGACTCGCGCGGCGGGGTGCCCATTCGCATCGCCGATGTGGCCGACGTCAGCATCGGCTCGGAAATCCGCAACGGCGCGGCAACCAAGGACGGGCGCGAGGTCGTGCTCGGCACGATCTACATGCTGGTTGGAGAAAACGCGCGCGACGTGAGCGTGGCGGTCGCCGAACGGCTGGAGGAGGTCAACAACTCGCTTCCCGGCGGGGTAGTCGCGAACACCGTCTACGATCGCTCCAAGCTCGTCGAAGCAACGGTCCAGACCGTCGAGAAGAACCTCGCAGAAGGTGCGCTGCTGGTTATCGTGGTGCTCTTCGTGCTGCTCGGCAACATCCGGGCGGCGTTGATAACCGCTGCCGTTATTCCGCTTTCCTTCCTGCTCACAATCACCGGGATGGTGTCGAGCAACACTTCGGGCAATCTCATGAGCCTGGGTGCGCTCGATTTCGGCCTCATCGTCGATGGTGCGGTGATTATCGTCGAGAACTGTCTGCGGCGGTTCGGCGAGGCGCAGCATTCGCTGGGAAGAGTGCTGAACAGGGACGAGCGTTTCAAGCTGGCTGCCAAGGCGTCGGCTGAAGTCATCAAACCGAGCCTGTTCGGCATCCTCATCATCACCATCGTCTATGTTCCGATTTTTGCACTTGAGGGCGTGGAAGGAAAAACCTTCCATCCGATGGCGCTGGTGGTCGTGATGGCGCTGACCGCAGCCCTGCTGCTTTCGCTCACCTTCGTTCCGGCAGCCGTGGCGACCTTCGTCACGGGCCGTGTCGAGGAAAAGGAAAACCGGGTCATGCGCGTAGCCAATGCGCGTTATCGTCCGCTGCTCGACTTCGCGATCCGCCAGCGCAAGGCGGTGATTGCTGGCGCTTTGGCGCTGGTGGTCCTGAGCGGATTTGGCGCAACGCGGCTGGGTTCTGAATTCATTCCCAATCTCGATGAAGGCGACATTGCTCTTCATGCCCTGCGCATCCCGGGCACCAGCCTGACGCAAGCGGTGCAGATGCAGAGTGCGCTGGAGGACAAGATCAAGACTTTCCCCGAGGTGGAACAGGTCTTTGCCAAGATCGGCACCGCCGATGTCGCGACCGACCCTGTTCCGCCATCGGTGGCCGACACGTTCATCATCATGAAGCCACGCGAGGATTGGCCCGATCCGCGCAAGCCCAAAGCCCAGCTGGTCGCCGAGATGAACGAGGCCGTGCAACAGGTGCCCGGATCGCGCTATGAATTCATCCAGCCGATCCAGATGCGCTTCAACGAATTGATCGCTGGCGTCCGGTCGGATGTCGCGATCAAGGTCTATGGCGACGATCTCGACCAGCTTGCTGCCACGGCGGCAGAGATCGAAGGCGTAGTCACTACCATCGAGGGTTCGGTAGACGCGCAGACTGAACAGGTGACCGGCCTGCCGTTCATCCAGGTGGTGCCTGACCGCATCCGCCTGACCCAGCTTGGCCTCAATGTCGACGATGTGCAGACCGTCGTCTCGACGGCCATCGGCGGCGCGGAGGCTGGTCAGATCTTCGAAGGCGACCGGCGTTTCGATATCGTGGTCCGCTTGTCCGAGGAGTTACGGCAAGACCCGCAGGTGCTCGAACGCCTGCCCATCCCGCTGGCCGGTGGCGGCGAAGTGCCGCTGTCCGAAGTGGCGACAATCGAGCGCGTCCAGGGCCCGAACCAGATTAGCCGAGAGAACGGGAAGCGCCGCGCGGTGGTAACCACCAACGTGCGTGAGCGCGATCTCGGTTCATTCATCGCCGAGGCGCAGCAGCGTATCGGCAACGAGGTGGAACTGCCCGATGGCTACTGGATCGAATACGGCGGCACATTCGAGCAGCTGCAATCGGCGGCAACCCGCCTCCAGATCGTGGTGCCGCTCGCGCTGCTGCTGATCTTCGGCCTGCTGGTGACACTGTTCCGCTCGGGCAAGGATGCGCTCGTCGTTTTCTCCGGCGTGCCTCTGGCCTTGACCGGAGGTGTCGCTGCACTGCTGCTGCGAGGCATTCCGTTCTCGATTTCAGCGGGCGTCGGCTTCATCGCACTTTCGGGCGTGGCGGTGCTGAACGGCGTGGTCATGCTCACCTTCATCAAGCAATTGCTGGATGAAGGGCGACCGCTGGAAGACGCGATCAGGGAAGGCGCGATTGCGCGCCTTCGCCCGGTTTTGATGACCGCATTGGTTGCGAGCCTTGGCTTCGTGCCGATGGCCCTTAACGTCGGTCTCGGCTCCGAAGTCCAGCGCCCGCTGGCAACCGTCGTGATCGGCGGGATCATCTCCTCCACCGTTTTAACGCTGCTCGTCCTTCCGGCGCTGTACCGAATGGTGCGCGGCAGAGAGGAAGGAGATGCGGACAACAAGGGAGGCGAAGATGCCCCGCTTGCAGCCAGCTAAACAATCCATCCCCAATCTGGAGAATCGACCTATGCAATCCTCCTTGAGCGAGTGGCTGCAGACCCCGCGTGCGAGGCATGTCCTCGCCGTGGCCTTGCTGCTCGTCGCCTTCCTATGCTCGGGTGCCGAAGCCTGGGCCCACAATGTCGCAGAGGGCGACAAGGGCTACATCCAGGAAAGCAACGGCGTCCTGATCCTGCCCTTCATTTACCTCGGCGCCAAACACATGGTGACCGGCTACGATCACCTGCTGTTCCTCTTTGGCGTGATTTTCTTCCTCTATCGCCTGAAGGATGTCGGCATCTACGTGACGCTGTTCGCGATCGGGCACTCGACCACGCTGCTGTTCGGCGTGCTGACCGGCATTACCGCCAACGCCTATCTGATCGACGCTATCATCGGCCTTTCTGTCGTTTACAAGGCGCTCGACAATCTCGGTGCATTCCAGCGCTGGTTCGGCTTCCAACCCAATACCAAGGTGGCAACGCTGGTGTTCGGCTTCTTTCATGGCTTTGGCCTCGCCACCAAGATCATCGAGTTCGAGATTGCCGAAGACGGCCTGATACCCAACCTCATTGCCTTCAACGTGGGGGTCGAGATCGGCCAGTTGCTGGCGCTGGGCGCGATCCTCATTCTGATGGGCTTCTGGCGTCGTCAGCCCAGCTTCATTCGTCATGCCTTCGCCGTAAACACTCTGCTGATGGCCGCCGGTTTCGTGCTGGTCGGATACCAGCTTGCCGGTTTCGCGGTTGCCTGACCCAATTCAATTTCTGGAGATCAAACGATGTTCAATTCGCAACGCCCGAATATCGACGACCTGCCCACCAATGCACAGTTACTGAAAGCCACTGGTATCGCGCTGGTCACCGCTGGAACCCTGCTCGTCACCGTCATCCTTCCGTCCGAATACGCTATCGATCCCACTGGTGCCGGAAGGGTTCTCGGTTTCACCGAGATGGGCGAAATCAAGGCCCAGCTTGCCGAGGAAGCAGCAGCCGACGCGCTCCTGGCCGACGCTCAGCAGTCCGACACCGGCGAGATGGCAGCTACGCAAGAAGCCGCATCGGCAGCCGAACTCGCACAGGCAGCGGCAACCCGGTCCGACGTGATGGAACTGACCCTGGCTCCTGGCGAAGGAGCCGAGATCAAGGCAGTGATGGCCGATGGGGAGAGCCTGCGATACGAGTGGTCGGTGTCAGGTGGCCACGTCAATTATGATACGCACGCCGACGCGCCCGGAATTGATTACCACGGCTACGGCAAAGGCCGGGAGTCCACTGGCGAGTCCGGCACGCTGGTCGCCGCCTTCGACGGAAGCCACGGATGGTTCTGGCGCAATCGCTCAGCTGGAACGGTGACGGTTACTCTGACGACCGACGGTGCTTATACCGAAATCAAGCGCGTCGTCTGAACGAAACGATCCGGCACATCGCGAGGCCCCAATGCTCTCAGTCCTCAAGCATCGCACCTACCGCCACCTGTTCGCAGCGCAGGTGATTGCCCTAGTCGGGACCGGGCTGGCGACGGTTGCACTGGGGCTGCTGGCCTACGAGATCGCCGGGGCCGATGCGGGCGCGGTGCTGGGTACGGCACTGGCGATCAAGATGATCGCCTATATCGGCATCGCCCCGGTCGTGGGGGCTTATGCTGACCGACTGCCACGCAAGACATTGCTAGTGGCGATGGACGCGGTCCGCGCTGGCGTGGCACTGGTTCTGCCATTCGTGGATGCCGTCTGGCAGGTCTATCTGCTGATATTCCTGCTCCAATCGGCTTCGGCGGCGTTCACCCCGACCTTCCAGGCGACCATCCCGGACATTCTCCCGGAAGAGGAGGAATACACCAACGCCCTATCGCTCTCGCGGCTCGCCTATGACCTCGAAAGCCTGCTCAGCCCGATGCTGGCAGCCGCTCTGCTGACCGTTATCAGCTTCCACTGGCTGTTTGCTGGCACGTCGGTCGGTTTTGTGATCTCAGCGCTGCTTGTCGTCACCTCGGCACTGCCGCATCGCAAGGCGGCAACTAAGGTAGTCGAGAGCGTCTGGCGCAAGACCACGCGCGGCGCGCGCATCTATCTCAAGACACCCCGGTTGGTCGGCTTGCTGGCGGTGACGCTGGCAGCGGCAGCGGGAAGCGCGATGGTGATCGTCAACACGGTGGTGATCGTGAAGGGCATGGGCCGTAGCCAGGAGGATGTGGCGCTGGCGCTGGCAGCCTACGGCGGCGGCTCGATGCTCGCCGCGCTGGCACTGCCGCGCGTCCTGAAGCGTCTGAGCGATCGCACGGTGATGCTGACCGGCGCGGCCATCCTCGCCATCGCGCTCGCTGTGTTCGGAGCCGCAACGCTGAACTGGACGGCCCTTCTGGCAGGATGGCTGGTGATGGGCGTCGGCTACTCGCTCTGCGTCACGCCGGGCGGCAGACTGCTGCGCCGATCATCGAGCGAACCGGACAGGCCTGCCCTCTTTGCTGCACAATTTGCCCTGAGCCATGTCTGCTGGCTGATCGCCTACCCGGTCGCCGGGCAAGTGGGTGCTCGTTTCGGAATGGCTACCGCCTTCGTCGCTCTGGCGGTTTTGGCGATCGTCGGAGTTTTGCTGGCGCTCTGGCGCTGGCCCAAATACGATCCTGCCGAACTACAGCACGAGCATCCGGAACTACCCGCCGACCATCCGCATCTCGCTGAGCACGGCAGCGGCCAACACGCCCATGCTTATGTCATCGACGAACTGCACGGCCACTGGCCGGGCCGCGCCTAGCTAGGCAATAGCCGCGCGATAGCGCGTGTCGATCACTTCCCAGTCGAGATTGGCCATGAAGGCATCGATATAGCGCGCGGCAGCTGTCCCGTAGTCCATGTGATAGGAGTGCTCATACATATCGAGCGCGATCAGCGGAGCGCCCGTCACTGCACCATGCATGTGATCCCAGGCCCAGTAATTGTGCAGCGACTGGGTGTGCGCATTCCAGGTGAGCACGCACCAGCCTGATCCGCCAGCAAGAGACATGGCAGTGCGGCGGAACTCGGCTTCCCAAGCATCGAAGCCGCCATACGCAGTGGAGAGCGCATCGCGGACCGATCCGCCTGCCTCACCGTTTCCGCCCAGCCCATCGAAGTAGATTTCGTGCAGCACTACCGACCCCGTTCGGTGCAGTTCCTCACGCTTCAATCCGGCAAAGGCCACGGTCGGAAAATCGGGATCAGCCATCGCGGCGGCAAGCCGGGTTTCGATAGTGTTCAGGCCCCGCACCGAGCCTTGGTAATTGTTCTCCCAGTGTGAGGTGATGAGGCGTTCGGACAATCCCGTCAGGCTTGCGGGGTTGAAGCGCAGTGGTTTAGGTGTGTGATTGCCCGCGAAGGCAAGGCTTCGCGCGGTCTCCTGAGCGGTTGCCGTGGACGATGCTCCGCCCGCAAGGGCAACACCTGCGACTCCCACCGCCGCCGTCCCGATTGCCTCACGGCGTGTGACCTTGCTCATGTCCTTCTCCCTAGATTGCCAGCCCAAGTACCAGCCCGCCGAGCGCCGCGACTCCCAAGACTCTTACCACTGACCATTTTGCGCCGAACACCAGCACGCACGCAAGCGCGGCAAGCAATGTCGCGCGCCAGTCGAAGCTGAGCCAATCAGGCGTGTAGAGGCGCAGCAGCCCCGCTTGCGTTTCGCCTACGGTGGCGAACAGGACATGAAGGGCGAACCAAGCTGTAAGATTGGCGATCACACCCACCACCGCTGCCGTCACGGCTGCCAGCCCGCCCTTGAGCCGAACCGCACTGCCCAGCCGATCAATCCACGGTGCGAGCGCGAAGATCCACAGGAAGCACGGCGCGAAGGTCACCCAGGTCGTCAGCCCCGCACCGAACAGACCTGCGACAAAGGGCGTGAACGGCTCCGGCGCGCGATAAGCAGCAAGGTAGCCCACAAACTGAGTCACCATAATAAGTGGCCCCGGCGTCGTCTCGGCAAGGCCAAGTCCGTCCGCCATCTCGCCCGGTTGCAGCCAGCCGAAGCCCTGCACTGCTTCCTGCGCCATATAGGCGAGAACGGCATAGGCACCGCCAAATGTCACAACGGCAAGCTGCGAAAAGAACGCGCCAATGTCCCACAGCACGTGGCCTGTGCCCAGCGTCGCTGCGACCAGAACCATAGGCGCGGCCCAGATCACGCCCCAGATCACCAATGCCTGCGCAGTGCTGCGCCAAGGGCGCGGGCCAGACGGTAGCACGGAACCGCCCTGTTTCAGTGCCAGCCATTCTGGGCGTATCGCCGCAACGGCCATTCCGATTGCGCCAGCCCCCAGCACGATCAGAGGGAACGGCAGGTCGAGCAGGAACAACGCGACGAAGGCGCCCACGGCAAGCCCCTGCTTGAATCGTGTATTGAGCGCGCGTCCGGCGATCCGGAGCAGCGCCTGCACAACAATCGCCAGCACAGCCGCCTTCACGCCCAGGAACAGCGCCTCGAACCAGTCTAGGTTCGCGGCAACAGCGTAGAGCGCCGACAACACAAGGATTACCAGCGCGCCGGGAATGACGAACAGCAGGCCTGCCGCCAGTCCGCCGCGCCAGCCATGCAAGCGCCATCCGATCCAAGTCGCCAGCTGCTGCGCCTCAGGCCCCGGCAGCAGGTGGCAGAAATTGAGTGCGTGGAGATAATCCTCCTCACTCACCCAATGCCTGTCCTCGACAAGCTCGCGGTGCATCAACGCAATCTGACCGGCAGGCCCGCCGAAGCTAAGCAGACCGATGCGCAGGAATACACGCAGTAGGTGAGAGAAGCTGGCATTCGTGGTAGGCATCACGCTCATTGGTCACCTCGCAAACGACCATCCGCCGGAAGACGGACGACGAGGCAACACTTGGGCAATTGCCGCCTGACCGGGAGGTTGCTTGGTCCCGGTCCGAAACCCTTACAACTCAATCGGAATCCGGGATAGTGGAATCGTGCGGCACGGCTTGGCCGGAGCAATAGTTCCCCCATGCCTCCATCAGTTTCACCCGCGCGCCGGGATTCTCAGGCGTGCCGAGATAGGTGGTGCGTCGATAGGCGGCCTGCACTGCGTCAGGCGTCTTGTGCGCCAATGCCGCTTCGACAACTGCATTCGGAAAGCCTTCGTTAGCGGCCCAGTCGGTGAAGCTGGAACGGAAGCCATGAACGTGGAAAGGCTCCTGCATGTCACGCATAACCTTGAGCAGGGTCATGTTGGACATCGCCTTGCCGGTCATGCCGGGAAAAACCACTTCGGCACCTTCAAGCCGCATTGCATCGGCTTTCACGAGCACCGCAAGAGCCGCCTCTGACAGCGGCACGATGTGCGCCCTGCTGCGCTTCATGTGTTCGGCGGGGATGGTCCAAAGGCGCTGGTCCAGATTGAATTCATCCCACTTCGCGAGCCGCACTTCCTGCGAACGGACGCCCGTCAGAATGAGAAGGTCGAGCGCGAGACGCGAATAGGATGGCTTGCGGCGCAAGGCGGTTAGGAATGGTGGAACCGCCACGTATGGCATCGCCTTGCGGTTTGCCGGTTTCTTGACCTGTCGCGGCAGCCCTCGCCCCGCTTTCAGGCTGCTATTGCCCGATGGAGCCTCCGTGGAGCGCCAACCCTTTGCATGGGAGTAATCAAGCACCGCGCAAATCCGGTTGCGGACCTGGCGGGCTGTTTCGGGAATTTCCTGCCAGATCGGCGTGAGAACCGAGATGATATCCGCAGCGGTGATTCCGCCAGTCGTCATGTCGCCCAATTTCGGGAAGGCGTAGTTCTCCAAACTGGCAAGCCACTGGCGACCATAGACATCGCTTTTCCAGCCAGCCTCGTTCTCTGAATGATATTGGGTGGCGGCTTCACGGAAGGTGACCTTGGCCGCTTCCTCGTCCTTGCGTTCGGTCAGCACATCCCGTTTCTCGACCTTTACCGCCTTGCGGAGATCGGCAGCTTTCGCGCGTGCTTCGGCCAGCGTCACCAGCTTCGGACTACCCAGTCCGATATCCTGACGCTTGCCATCACGCTGGATTCGCAGGAGCCAATATGCTCCTCCTCTTTTGTCGACTCTGAGAACTAATCCGTCGCCATCCTGATAGGTGCCCGGATTCGCCAAAGCGGCCTTGACCGCAACCGCCGTGAGTTTGCCCATTGGTTACTCCCACATCTTTGCCGCCAATGTGGGAGAAACCAAGTGTGGGAGAAAGTCACCTTACTCCCACACCTCTCCCACACTACGCCCCGGCTGCAAGCAAACAGAAGCGATCGGGTGCGGACGATGTAGAGCAGAATACCCTTGGTTTTCTGCGATTTCTAGGGCTTTTCGGGGATGTTCTGAGAAAGGGCGGTGGTGGACAGGGCTGGATTCGAACCAACGTACGCTTGCGCGGGCAGATTTACAGTCTGCTGCCTTTAACCACTCGGCCACCTGTCCACACCGGTGCCGTCGAAAGAGGCCCAAAAAGCCTCGATACGCATGACAGGAAAAGCTTCCCGTCCGGCCGAGAGGCGCCCCTTTGGCGAAGCAGCGCTTGCCTGTCAATGGGGCGACTGGCTAGAGCGCGCCAAAGGCACAGACAGGCGACAGATTGATGGCGAAAAAGGGTAAGGAACGAGTGCTGCGCGGACGCGCGGGCCGGATGCAGGGCGGACGCGGCAGCGGGCGCGGCACGAAAGGGGCCGTGCGGCTGTGGGGGCGGCATGCCGTCGTCGCGGCGCTGGACAACCCGGATCGCGAGGTAAAGCGGCTTTGGGCCGTGCGAGAGACGCTGGATGCCATGGTGGCCGAGGGCGAGGTTGAATTGCCCGAGGATCTGCGCGTCGAATATGCCGACGGGCAGGATCTGGCCCGGCTGGTGACTCGCGACGCACCGCACCAAAATCTGGTGATAGAATGCGAACCGCTGCCCGACGTCCACCTGGCCGATGTCGCGACAGGAGATCGGGAGGCACCGATCGTCGTGCTCGACCACGTTACCGATCCGCACAATGTCGGCGCGATCATGCGCAGTGCCGCCGCATTCGGTGCCGCCTGCCTCGTCACGCAAGATCGCCATGCGCCGCCCGAATCGGGGGTTCTGGCGAAGTCCGCTTCAGGCGCGCTGGAAACGCTGCCTTGGGTGCGCGTGGTAAACCTGTCGCGCGCGCTGGAGGAGATGGCAGAGGCCGGATACTGGCGCATCGGGCTGGATGGCGATGGCGAGGTGACTTTGGCAGAGGCGCTGCCGACCGGCCCTGTCGCCTTCGTACTGGGCGCAGAGGGCGATGGCCTGCGCTATCAGGTGGGTCAGCACTGCGACCAGATCGCGCGCCTTCCCATCGAGACCGCGGTCGAGAGCCTGAACGTGTCGAATGCCGCGGCCATCGCCCTTTACGCTTGTGCAACACGGGGCGATTAAGGCGGCGGGGCAATCGACAGGAGGGAAATCATGGGCCAACCGTTCACGCTGCGCACTGCGGCGGCCACGATCGTCGCGGCGGGATCGCTACTGGTATCGGGCTGTTTGCTGACGCCGGGCAAGTTCACTTCGGAACTCGTGCTGAAAAAAGGTGGCGAGTTCGCGTTCACCTATGACGGCGAAATCTCGATGATGGGCCTGACCCAGCTTGCCAGCATGGGCGCGAACGAGGCGTTCGAAGCCGAATGCTATGACGACGATTTCGAGGCGACCGCCTGCACGGCGGAAGAAGTGGCCGAGCAGCGGGCCGAGTGGGAGGCTGAGCAGGCTAAGGACGCGGAGAAGAAGAAACAGTTCGTCCGCATGATGGGCAACGTCGATCCGGGCGATCCCGAAAGCGTTGCCAAGCTGGTCGAAGTGATGCGCCGTCAGGACGGTTGGGAAAAGGTCGAACAGACCGGGGATGGCGTGTTCACCGTAAGCTACTCGGCCACCGGCAGCCTGAGCCATCCCTTCATGTTCCCGGTGGTCGAGAAGCTTACGGTCTCACCATTCCTCGTCGCCGTGCCCCGCGCCGATGGCAGCGTTCGGGTAGAGGCCGAAGGGTTCGGAAGCGAAACCATGCCTTCAATGGGTCCGGGTATGGGAATGCTGGCCGCCATGGGCGCGATGAAGGACAAGGGCGACAAGCCCGAACCCATCCTGCCTGATGGCACCTTCACCATCGTCACCGATGGGCGGATTCTGGCCAACAATACCGACGAGGGCCCGTCCGATGTTGGCGGCATGCAGCGTCTGAAATGGACCGTCGATACCTCGACCAAGGTTCCGCCCATGGCGTTGATCGCGCTGGACTGACGCGAAAGCAGGACAATAGAAAAAGCCGCGCGGGAGGCAATTTCCCGCGCGGCTTTTTCTTGATTCGGCCCCTCGTGAGGGACGAGGGAGGCGCGTCTTAGTTGACGGCGTCCTTCAGGCCCTTGCCCGCCTTGAACTTCGGCTGGGTCGAAGCCTTGATCGTCATCGGCTCACCGGTGCGCGGGTTGCGACCGGTCGAAGCCTTGCGCTTGGCGACCGAGAAGGTGCCGAAACCGACCAGGCGAACTTCGTCACCCTTGGCCAGCGAAGCGGTGATGGCGTCGAACACGCCTTCAACCGCCTTCGTCGCATCGTTGCGCGAAAGGCCACTGGTGTCAGCGACGGTGCCGATCAGCTCGTTCTTGTTCATGAGTATACAACCCCCTTTTAAGGTTCAGAAAAAACAAATTCGAAGAAGGGCCGGTCCGGCGGGATACACCGGCCCGGTATCGCCGTGGGCGAATGCGCGGGAATGGAGCGATTTTTTGCCGCGCTGTCAAAGGCAAAACCGCTTCAAAACGGGTGATTTTGGCGGTTTTTCCGATGAATCGAGCCACATTGCGCGATTGACCGCAGAAGACTTCGCAGCTGCAAAATCAATGCTGCAATGCATCATTGAAAAATTGGGCGGGCGAGGCGCCGAAACGCCCCGCCCCCGCCATTAATGCGCAGTCGCCGAAGAAGTCGACGAATGCGGCATGGGCGCAGGCTGGCTGGCCAAATCGTCCGCTTCGCTCCACTCGATCGGGTCGAGTTCCTCGGTCAGGGCCCGCGCCAGAACCTCGTCAACGTGGCTGACCGGAATGATGTCCAGCCCTTCCTTCACGTTGTCGGGAATTTCGACCAGGTCCTTGCGGTTCTCTTCGGGGATCAGGACGGTCTTGATCCCGCCCCGCAGCGCCGCGAGGAGCTTTTCCTTGAGCCCGCCGATCGGCAGGACGCGACCGCGCAGCGTGACTTCGCCCGTCATCGCCACATCGGCGCGAACCGGCACGCCCGACAGGGTCGAGACGATCGAGGTCACCATGCCGATGCCCGCGCTCGGCCCATCCTTCGGCACCGCACCTTCGGGTAGATGGATGTGGATGTCCTTGCGATGGAAGATCGACGGCTTGATGCCATAGGCCGGGGCGCGTGCCTTCACGAACGAGAACGCGGCCTGCACCGACTCGTTCATGACTTCGCCCAGCTTGCCGGTCGTCTTGACCTGCCCCTTACCGGGCACGGTCACGCTTTCGATAGTAAGCAGTTCCCCGCCGACTTCGGTCCAGGCAAGGCCGGTCACGGCGCCGACCTGGTTCTCTTCGTCGCTCATGCCATGCTTGAACTTGCGCACGCCCGCGAAGTCGCCGAGGTTTTCAGGCGTGATCGTAACGGTCGTGACCTCGCCCTCAAGAATCTTGCGCAGCGACTTGCGCGCCAGCCGCGCAATCTCACGCTCCAGCGTACGGACGCCCGCTTCGCGCGTGTAATAGCGGATCAGGTCGCGCAGACCTTCTTCGGTCAGTTCGAACTCGCCCTTCTTCAACCCGTGCAGTTCGACCTGCTTTTCGATCAGGTGGCGCTGCGCGATCTCGACCTTCTCGTCCTCGGTGTAACCCTCCAGACGGATGATCTCCATACGGTCGAGCAGCGGCTGCGGCAGGTTCAGGCTGTTCGCGGTGCAGACGAACATGATGTCCGAAAGATCGTAGTCGATCTCAAGGTAGTGATCCTGAAACTTCGCGTTCTGTTCTGGGTCCAGCACTTCGAGAAGGGCCGAAGCCGGATCGCCGCGGAAGTCTTGACCCAGCTTGTCGATCTCGTCGAGCAGGAACAGCGGATTGCTCGTCCCCGCTTTCTTCAGGTTCGACACGATCTTGCCCGGCAGCGAACCGATATAGGTCCGGCGGTGACCGCGTATCTCGGCCTCGTCCCGCACGCCGCCCAGCGACTGGCGTACGAATTCGCGCCCGCAAGCCTTGGCGATCGACTGGCCCAGCGAAGTCTTGCCGACGCCCGGCGGTCCGACCAGGCACAGGATCGGGCCTTTGAGCTTCTTCGTGCGCGCCTGCACGGCAAGGTATTCGACGATGCGATCCTTGACCTTATCCAAAGCGTAGTGATCGGCATCGAGCACTTCCTGCGCCTGAGCGATGTCGCGCTTCAGCCGGCTTTTCTTGCCCCACGGCAGGCCGAGCAGCACGTCGAGGTAATTGCGGATGACGGTCGCCTCTGCCGACATCGGCTGCATCGACTTCAGCTTCTTCAGCTCGGCATCGGCCTTGGCCCTGGCCTCTTTCGAAAGCTTTGTACCCTCGATCTTGGCGGCCAGTTCGGCGATCTCGTCACTGCCGTCTTCGCCACCGCCCAGTTCGGTCTGGATCGCTTTCAGCTGTTCGTTGAGGTAATACTCGCGCTGCGTCTTTTCCATCTGCCGCTTCACGCGGCCACGGATGCGACGCTCTACCTGCAGCACGCCAAGCTCGCCCTCCATAAAGGACAGCGCCATTTCCAGTCGCTTGACCGGGTCGCGCTCGGTCAGCATCGCCTGCTTGTCCGAAACCTTGGCCGCAATGTTCGCCGCCACCGCATCGGCAAGGCGCGAGGCATCGTCGATTTCGCCCAGCTGCTCACCCGC
Organism: Croceicoccus naphthovorans; assembly: GCF_001028705.1. Taxonomy (NCBI): domain Bacteria; kingdom Pseudomonadati; phylum Pseudomonadota; class Alphaproteobacteria; order Sphingomonadales; family Erythrobacteraceae; genus Croceicoccus; species Croceicoccus naphthovorans. Next base: position 2,514,882 of record NZ_CP011770.1, read on the forward strand.
ATCGGCGGACAGCTTCTTGTTCAGCTTGGCATAGTCGTTGAACTGTTCCAGAACCTGCCGCATCAGGGCTGAAACCTCGGTCCCGCTGGCGGTCATCTCGTCCAGAATCTCGACCCGGGCGGTCAGCATCTCGCCCTTTTCGTCGATCTCCACCATGCGGGCGCGCTGCTGCCCTTCGACCAGCACGCGCACGGTGCCGTCGGGCAATTTCAGCAGTTGCAGCACGCTGGCCACGACGCCGATGTCGTAGAGGTCATCGGTGCCCGGATCGTCGCAACCCGGATCGAGCTGCGACACAAGCATGATGTCCTTGTCGCCAGCCATTGCCGCCTCCAGCGCGGCGACGGATTTGTCGCGCCCCACGAAAAGCGGCACAACCATGCCGGGAAACACGACGATGTCGCGCAAGGGAAGAAGGGGAAATTCGTTCATCAATCCACGTCCAAGTCTAAGGCCCACCCGCACGGCATATCAGGATCGCCGGTGCGCTGGCGGACCCCCGTCCGCCACAGGCTGCACATTCGTTCTGGCCCGATATGGGAAGGCGAACGCGCCCCGGCAACCATCGTGCCACGAGTGCGATCAAAGGCCCAGCTTGGAAAGGTCGAAACCGGGGGGAAGTCCGGAATTCTGCTGAACCTTGGCCATTTCCTCGCCCGCCTTCTGGTCGGCCCGCTGACGTGCATCGTTGAACGCGGCGGTAATCAGGTCCTCCAGCATCTGCTTCTCGGATAGGACCATCAGGCTGTCGTCGATCGACACGCCAAGAATGCGGCCCTTGGCAGTGCAGCGAATTTTCACCATGCCGCCGCCTGACTGGCCCTCTACCTCGATAGAATCGAGTGTAGTCTGCGCGTCGTTCATCTGCTTCTGGATCGTCTGCGCCGCGGCTTGCGCGGCCTGAATCATTTCTTCCATCGACTTCATCGGTTTCGTCCTTATTTCGCGCGGAGCCAATCAGGCCCGCCGCATTTCTCCATCGCGCCCGTGTTCGAGCAGCTTGGCATCGGGAAACGCCTCTACCGCAGCCTTCACCATCGGGGAATTGCGCACGATGTCGGCCTCGGCCTCGGCCATAGCCTTGCGTTCTTCCGCAATCGTCGGCGGAGCGTGTTCGTCCGCGCCGCCGCGTTCGACGGTCCAGCGTTCGCCTGTCGTACGGTACAGCGCATCACGCAGATCCGCCCCGATGTCCTCGTCAAATCCCGGCGCGTTGGCATAGCGCAATTGCCCGTGCTTCAGGTCGATCACCCGCACCCAGTCCGCCATGATCTGGCCAACACGCAGGAATCCCGCCGCCTCAACCTGCGCGACGAGATCGATCCATTTCGGAGCCGGTGCCGTGATTTGCGCGGCTGGCGCATCACTTTGCACCGGTGCAGCCTCGCCAGCCGGAGCCGGTGGTCGCGCGGCAATCTCGTCCAGCTTGCGCACCAGCGCACCCGGATCTGGCATGTCGGCGGCATGCATCGCGCGCAGCAACGCCATCTGCGCCGCCGCCAGCGGTTCGGGCGCGGTCCGCACCTCGTCATGGCCCTTTAGCAACAATTGCCAGAGCCGGTGCACCTGCCCCGCGCCCAACTTGCCCGCCCAGTCGGCAATTGCCTCGCGCTCCTCGGCACTCGGCCCGTCGGCTTCGCCCTTGCCCAACTGGCACAGGGCGATCCGGTGGATCAGGTCCATCTGCCCGCGCATCACGGCAACCGGCTCCACACCCAGCGCATATTGCCGCCCCAGCACGTCGAGCAATTCGGGCCCATCGCCGGATAGCATCGCCGCCAGCAAGCGCCGCTGCACGCCCTTGTCCGCAAGGCCCAGCATGTCGCGCACCTGATCGGCGGTAACGTGCGTGCCCTCGCCCTCGCTCGCCATGTCGGCATGGGCGATGGCCTGGTCCAGGATCGAAAGCCCGTCGCGCACCGAGCCTTCCGCGGCAGAGGCGACCATCTCCAGCGCCTCGTCCTCGGCAGTCACGCCCTCCGCCTCGCAAACCTTGGCGAAGTGATCTTTCAGCATCGGCGCGGTAATGCGGCGCAAGTCGAAGCGCTGACACCGCGAGAGGACCGTCACCGGCAGCTTGTCCACCTCGGTCGTCGCGAAGAGGAACTTCACGTGCGCCGGAGGTTCCTCCAGCGTCTTGAGCAGCGCGTTGAACGCGTTGCGCGACAGCATGTGCACTTCGTCGATGATATAGATTTTATAGCGCGCCGAAACGGCGGCGTAGCGCACGGCCTCGATAATCTCGCGCACGTCGTCGACGCCGGTGTGGCTCGCCGCGTCCATCTCGATCACGTCGATATGGCGACCCTCGGCAATCGCCACGCAGGGTTCGCACACCCCGCAAGGGTCGATCGTCGGCCCGCCGTTGCCGTCGGGGCCGATGCAGTTCAGCGCCTTGGCGATCAGGCGCGCGGTGCTGGTCTTGCCAACCCCGCGCACGCCGGTCATCAGGAAAGCGTGGGCCAGCCGGTCGCGGCGGATCGCGTTGGCCAGCGTTTGCACCATCGCATCCTGCCCGATCAGCTGCCCGAACGTCTGCGGACGATACTTACGCGCCAGCACGCGATAGGGCTGATTCGCCTGCACGGGCGGCGCGGCGGGCGCGGCCTCCACCGGCGGCGCAGCGGCAGGTTCGCCAAACAAGGCGTTTTGCCCGGCGGCTTCAAGCTCGGCGGCTGTCGGCGGGGGCGTATCGCCCTCTGGTTCTTCGGAACCGAAAATGTCGGGTGAATCGGACATCGAGGCCAATCTAGGCACGCCAAGGCGCGCTGTCGAACCGCTGGCCCCAATGAATCCGCGAAAATTTAATTGGGGTGGGTCGGATGACCGTTAACGCGGCATATTGCGCGCGTTTATGCCGCGCTCCTCGGCCGGGATTGATGGCAGGAAGGGAGACGTATCGGGACCGCTCTATGATTCGGCAAAGCACGCGCCACGCCGCGACAAACCGCAACTTACCAAACGATTTCAGAGAATTAAGGAGCCGGGCGACCCGCTGCCATCCGTTGTGGCTGCTTCCTTCCGGACCTGACCAGGTTGGCGGACGCGAACGTCCACCCGACTCCCGGTGGCGCATATGGCGCGTGGCGCGCGCTCTGGCAAGTCCCGTGCTGGGACAGTGGTTTCCGACTATGGTTACCGCGTTCGCCCGGGAAACATCGCTCTGGTAAAGCTTTTTATAAGGGAAGAAAGGTGAACAGAACGATGACGAAGCGCTCTATTCCTGCCGTTCTCGGTGCCGCCGCGGCGATGGCCGCGTTGATCGCACCGAATCCCGCATTGGCCGCACAGGCCGAAAAGACCGACTTTGCCGCGGTGGCGGCCTCCACAATCACCGCAACCGGCCTAGATTTTGGCGACGACAGCGGCTCTTACGCGCTCGACGGCGAATGCGACGACCTGCGTTTCGACGGCGAAGGCATGAGCCAGACCCCGATGCTGGCCGACGATCTTTATAAAGACGCGACCGATTGCCGCGCGGCGTTCCGCGCCAACAAGATCGCGCTGGACCCTCTGTTCGTGCGGCTGACGGGCATGGGTGAGATCCTGTGGGGCGACGACGCCAGCGAATTCGCCAACGATGGCGAATGTGACGACCTTCGTTTTGAAGGCCCCGGTCTGACGTTCACGCCGCTACTTGTGGAAGACATCGGCCACGACGCGACCGATTGCCGCATGCAGTATCAGGCAGGCGAAATTTTGTGGCGTTCAGGTCCGCTGGGCCGGATCGACCAGCCCGCGAGCTTCGCCTGATCAAACCAAGATAGTCAGCGGAAATTGTCGGCGTAAGCCTGAATTTTCAGGCGGCGGGGCGGCGTGGCGATAATGCTCGCCTCAATCCCGTACTTGTCGGCATAGGCCTTGGCCGCGTCGCAATCGGGAAAGTTCAGCTGCACCTGCTGCTGAGTATCGCCGGACCCGGCCCAGCCCATCAATGGATCGGGCTTCTTCGCCTCTGCGGGTGCGAAATCGAGCACCCAGTCATCGGTGCGGGCACGCCCGGACTGCATGGCGTTCTTCGGGCGCTGATAGATGCGAGCTGGCACGTTTGTTCTTGTCCCTCAGACGCCGGGCGCGGGCCATGCGGCCCGCTTGGCTTCGCGCCAATAAAGCGCGGCGGCCATTCGGCCTAACGGTTCGACTTACGCCGAACCGTTAGGCGATTCGCAATCCCATCTCAAGGGTTCTGAGTACGGATCAACGCCCTTTCACAAAGGCGTTCTTGGTCTTCAGGCTGGGGGCCTCTTCCCACGGGCGGTCGGGCCAGCGGTGTTTGGGGTAACGGCCTTTCATGTCCTTTGCGACATCCTGCCAACTGCCGCGCCAGAAACCGGGCAGATCGCGGGTCGACTGGATCGGGCGGCCCGCCGGGCTGGTCAGGCGCAGCAGGAGCGGTTCGGTGCCGATCATCGGGTGGCTATCCAGGCCAAACAGCGCCTGCACCCGCAATTCCACCGCCGGGGCGCCCTCACCCGCGTAATCGATGGCGTGTTGGGTGCCTGCGGGGCTGGTGAACTCCTTGGGCGCGACCCGGTCCAGCCTCTGTCGCGCATCCCAGTCAACCATCACAAGCAGCGCATCGGTCAGCGCGCCTTTCGGAACCGCCAGATCACGCCGCCCATGCAGCAGCGGTAAAAGCCAATCGCGCGCGCTTTCCTGCAAGTTCGCAAGATCGAGCGCAGCGATTCCGGCATGATGCGCGCGGGCCATCAGCACATGGGGCAGAATCGCGGGCAGGTCCTCCAACGCCTTTGCCAGCAACAACTCCGCCATCGCGTCCGGATCGGGCTGCGGGTCCGGTCCGCTGGCCATGGCAATCGCACCCAGCCGCCGCTCCAACCGCGCCTCCACCCGCTTCTCGACCGTGTTCCAGCGCAAGACTTGCCGCCGTTCGATCCGGTCGGCAAAGGCGCGCTCGACCTCGGCCTGTGTCAGCGGGGCCGCCGCCGTGATCCGCGCGCCCTTGGCCTGCCCCTGCGCATCGCCGATGGCCAGCCATTCCTCTCGCGCCAGTGGCGATGCCGGGTCGAGAATAAGGCCCCGACCCGATGCCGAGACCCAGTTCTCCTCGCTCGCATCGCGCCGCCGTGCGACGTTGCCGGGCATCGCGCGGGCCAGAAACAGCGCAGGGCTGTCGTCAGAGACCGCAACCTTGCCGACCAGCCTGCAAGCGCGATCGGCCCAGCCCTTGGCCAGCCGCCGTGCCGAATCCGCCCTGCCACCTCGTTCGCCATCCAGCCGCAACAGGCGATGGAGCAAGTCTTCGCTGCGTCCGCCCAGCCCACGTTCCTGCAACAACAACGCAATCCGTGCGGCGGCATTGGCCTGCCCTGCCTCGGCCCCGAAGAGCACCAGCGCGGCGTGCACCGGGTCCATCGGCAGATCAGCCAACTTTTCGCCCAAGGCCGTAATTCGCCCATCGGCATCGAGCGCGCCCAATGCCTCCAGCCGGTCCTTCGCGCCGGAAAGCGCTGGGGCTGGCGGCGGGTCGAGCCACGGCAGCCGCGTCGGATCACTCTCGCCCCAGCGGGTCAGCGACAGCACCATCGGCGCAAGGTCGGCAGTGGTGATTTCCGGCGGATCATAGGCGCGCCGTCCGGCGTGGCCGCCCTCTTCCCACAAGCGATAGGCCGCGCCCGGCCCTTGCCGCGCGGCACGACCCGCACGCTGATCGGCGGCGGCGCGACTGGCGCGGTGGGTGACGAGGTGGCTGGTGCCTGCCGCAATATCGAACTCCGCCCGGCGCGAAAGGCCCGCATCGACCACAACCGAAACGCCGTCCAAAGTAAGCGAGGTTTCCGCAATGCTGGTCGCCAGCACGATCCTGCGCCGCCCCTCCGCATCACGGCGGATCGCCAGACGTTGGGCAGCCGGATCGACCTGTCCGTGCAGGGGCAGGACCGGCGTATTCGGCAATCGCTGAACCAGCCGTTCGCGCACCCGCTCGATCTCGCCCACGCCGGGCAGGAAGGCGAGGATATCGCCCCCCTCCTCCCGCCACGCTGTCAGCACCGCGCTCGCCACCTGCTCGTCGATGCGCTGTTCCGCTCGCGCGCCCAGCCATTCGATGCGCAGGGGGTGCGCCTTGCCCTCGCTTTCGATCACCGGCGTTTCGGGGCCGAGCAGTTTGGCAAAGCGCGATCCGTCGATGGTGGCGCTCATCACCAGCAGGCGCAGGTCTTCGCGCAAGGCCCCTGCGCTTTCTATGGCCAGCGCCAGCCCGAGGTCCGAATCGAGGTGCCTCTCATGCGCCTCGTCAAACAGCACGGCGGACACGCCCGGCAGATCCGGTTCGGCGACGATGCGGTTCACGAAAATCGCCTCGGTCATCACCACGACCCGCGTTCTTGCGCCGACGCGCGTGTCCATGCGGGTGGCATAGCCGATGGTCTCGCCCGCTCTCTCGCCCAGCATCTGCGCCATCCGTTCGGCAGCGGCCCGCGCGGCAACACGGCGCGGGCTAAGCAACAGGACCTGACCCGTACACCAGTCCTCCGCGATCAGCGCGGGCGCAACCGCCGTCGTCTTACCCGCACCCGGCGGCGCGATCAGCACCGCGCCCGTGCCAGTGCGCAACGCCGCCAACAGGTCGGGCAACACGGCGTGGATCGGCAATGTGTCGAACGCGTCGGTCATGTGCAGGCGTTATGCATTCCGGCCGCGAAGTGCTAGGGTCCGCATCCGGGTCGCCCGCGATAATGGAGGATGCCATGCAATCTTTCCGCATCGGCCTGTACCTTGCCGCCGCGTCCGGTCTCGCGCTTGGCGCTTGCTCTCAGAACGAAGAGGCCGCAGCGCCCACACCCGAAACCGCGACCGAGACGACCGTCGACCACAGCGATCCCATCGCCAGCGCCATGTCCGCCGGGCCCCGCGCCGTGGGCGAAGGCGCCACCATCCTTGCGCCCGGTGCTGATGGCACCATGGAAACGCTGCGCGAAGGGACGAACGGCTGGACATGCATTCCCGACAATCCCGCAACGCCCGGCCCCGACCCGATGTGCATGGATGCCAATGCGCTGAAATGGGCCGCCGCGTGGATGGGCAAGGAAGAGCCGCCCGCCGAAACGCCGGGCTTCATGTACATGCTCCAAGGCGGTTTCGATGCCAGCAACACCGATCCCTATGCGACGGAGCCCGATGGCAGCTGGATCGAAACCGGTCCGCACGTGATGATCGTGGGGTCGATGAAGGCGCTGGAAGGATATCCTTCCGATGCCAAGCCGGACACCAGCCTGCCCTACGTGATGTGGGCGGGTACGCCCTATGCGCACCTGATGATTCCGGTGGAATAAGCGCTTTCGCGCCGGGTTTTAAAACCGGCGCGACACCGCGAACTGAGCGGCTTCGATCATCGCGGCGCGTGCCTCGTTCGCGGGAAAGCCGGAGATCGCGTCGATCGCGCGATTGGCGAAGTGTTTCGCCCGCTCGCGCGTGTCGGCAACCGTGCCGTGCTTTTCTATCAGCGAGGTCGCATGGGCAAGGTCTTCGTTCGAACTGCGGCGTCCCAGCATCGCGTCTTTCCAGAACGTACGCTCTTCCTCATCCCCGCGCGCATAGGCAAGGATCACCGGAAGCGTCATCTTGCCGTCGCGGAAATCGTCGCCCTTGTCCTTGCCGCTTTCGTCGACTTCCGAATCGTAGTCGATGGCATCGTCGACAAGCTGGAACGCGATGCCGAGGTTGCGGCCATAATCGTCGAGCTTCTGCTCCACCTCCGGGTCACGCTCTGCCACCACGGCGGCGATGCGGCAGGCGGCGGCGAACAGGGCGGCGGTTTTCGCGCCGACGATCTGAAGGTACTTTTCCTCGCTCGTCTCGACGCGTCGCTGCGCGGTCAATTGGTCGACCTCACCCTCGGCGATAATCGCGCTCGCGCCCGAGAGGATTTTCAGCACCTTAAGGCTGCCATCCTCAACCATCAGCTCGAACGAACGGCTGAACAGGAAGTCGCCGACCAGCACGGTGGCCGGATTGCCGAACACGATATTCGCGGCCTGCTTGCCGCGGCGCATGTCCGAGCCATCGACGACATCATCGTGCAGCAGGGTCGCGGTGTGAATGAATTCGACAGCGGCGGCCAGCTTGTGATGGCGCGCGCCTTCGTATTCCAGCAGTGCCGCGCTGGCCAGCGTGAGCATCGGGCGCATCCGCTTGCCGCCACCGGCAATCAGGTGCCCGGCCAGCGCCGGAATCAGCGGAATCTTGGACTGCATCCGATCAAGGATGATCTGGTTCACGCAGTTCATGCCATCGGCCGTCAACGCCAATACGGGCGAGAGCGAGGGCTGGCTGCGGGGCAGGTTGTGCACTGTCGCGGTCACGCGCGCTCCTTGGGCGTTACGGCCCTTGAACGCAAGACGTTTCGCATCGGCATCGGTTGCGGATTGCGCGGGCGAGTTCCCCTTTGCTAGGGCGCTGGCCCTTTGCTAGGGGCTGCGCCCATGAGCGACGCGCAAGACCATATCGCCCCCGTCCCGGCCTCGGGCCCGGACCCCGTCCTTGCCGGCTATCGCAAGAGCATCGACAACATCGATGCCGCGCTGGTGCATATCCTGGCCGAACGGTTCCGCATTACAAAGGCGGTGGGCGAGTACAAGGCATCGACCGCGCTGCCCCCCGCCGATCCCGACCGCGAGGCAAATCAGATCGCGCGGCTGCGCAAGCTGGCCGAAGAAGCCGATCTCGATCCCGAGTTCTCGGAAAAATTCCTGCGCTTCATCATCGATGAAGTGATCCGCCACCACCGGCAGGCACGCGAAGGCTGATCAGTCGAAGATAAACGTCCGGCCCAGCGTGAACATTGCGACGACCAGTCCAAGGAACACGAGAAACAACATCAACGCGCGGGTATCGTCGTTTTCGCCGCGCGGTTCCTGCACCGGTCGCCGCCGCTCCACCGCTTGCGGGCGGCGATTGCGCGACATTTCCGATGCGGCCAGCACGACCGACGGCGGGATAGGCTGCAGGAAACGACAGCCATATTCGTCGGCATCGCTCCATAGAACTTCGGCAACGGTCTGGCCGCAGCGCGGCAGGTCGATCTGAACCCGGTCGCCAACCCGCAATGGGCGCGGACTGTTGAGCAATAGACCGGTGGTCGAAAGGTTCAGCAAGGTCAGCGGATAGTCCCCGCGATCGTGCGATGTTACCAGCCGAACGGGCACGCGGTCAGACCGGCGCTGGTCGTTCACCTTTTGCTTCGGCAATCCCACGATGTCCGTCCCTCGTGCTGTCCATGCGCGACCCGCGATGTCCAAGGGGCATTTTTATCGCGACAAGATTAACGAGTTGTAGCGGTTCCGGCAATCGTCCCGCCATTTTCCGTCGCCGCGCGCGGCAGGCGCAGTTCTACCAGAAGGCCGCCAAGGTCCTCACTCTCGCCCAAGGCGACGCTGCCGCCGTAGATTTCGACGACGTCGCGCACGATGGCGAGGCCGAGACCGGTGCCCGGTTTGCCGGTATCGAGCCGCGCACCCCGGTCGAAAATGCGGCTGCGATCTTCGGGAGGGATGCCCATCCCGTCGTCCTCAACCCAGACGACGCAGCTTGCGGTATCGGCGGGTTCCGCATCGACGGTCACGAAGACGCTGCCGCCACCGTACTTGGCGGCGTTTTCGATGCAGTTGCCGAGAATTTCGTCGAGATCCTGCCGTTCCAGCGCAACGATGGGGTCACGCGTCGATTCGCGCGCCGTGTCGATATCAAAGCGCACGTCGGGATGCAGCTGGCCGACCGCACGCTCAACCGCCTCTGCGGCTTCGCGCACGTCGGACCGGGCAAGGCCGGTGGCCCGGCGGCCAACCGCGCGGGCGCGGGCAAGGTGGTGATCGACCTGACGGCGCATGACGGCCGCCTCTCGCTGGACGAGCAGTTCCAGATCGGGCGCATGGGCGGTGGCCGCATTGGTCAGCACGGTCAGCGGCGTTTTGAGAGCATGAGCGAGATTGCCCGCATGCGCGCGCGCCTCCTCTGCCTGCCGCTCGGAGTGCGAGAGCAGCGCGTTCAGTTCTTCCACCATCGGCTGCACTTCCAGCGGCAGAGGCTCTGTCACGCGGTTCTCGCCCGTCACGCGGATCCGCTGGATAGCGCGGCGAATACCGCGCAGTGGCGAGAGGCCGAGCCAAGTCTGCAAGGCCGCCATGACGATCAAGCCGGTACCCAACACCGCAAAGCTGTAGGCCAAAATGGATCGGAACCGCGCGATTTGAGCATCGAGATCGGATCGGCTGGCAGCGACAGTGAACCACCACATCGTCTCGCTGCCCGGCAGGATGATAGGACGCTGCATCATGCGCAGCGGCTCGCCCGCGAACTGGCGGTTGTCCCAAACCAGCGGCTCCATGTGATCGGTCGAACGCACTTCCAGCGTGCGGTCCCATAGTGAGCGCGACGGAAAATCCTCATGCCCTTCACCCGTAATCTGCCAATAGAGACCGGAGTTCGGCTCGAGGAAACGCTGATCGCCCAGCGGACGCGAGAAGAACACTTCGCCATCGGGGCCGATCTCTGCCGAAGCGACCATCGCGGTCAGCATATATTCCAGCTGCTCGTCGAAATTGCGGGTAATCAGGCCCGACAGCGTGCGATCCAGCAGCAAACCGCCGATGAACAGCAGGAACACGATCCAGCCGATCGCGATCAGCATCATGCGCCGCGACAGCGATCCGGTGTGCCCTGCGCCCAACAGGCGGTCGGGCCGAGCCAGAGCGCGGGCCAGAGTCAAGCTGCCCCTACTTGGCTTGCGCGCACGCGGCGGGGTTTCGGGCAATGCGCCCGCCCCCTCCGCAGTGCGGTCCGGCTCAGCCGCGGGGCTGGTCGGCGGGATCGTCGAGGCTGTATCCGAGGCCACGTATCGTCGTGATCACGTCTGCACCCAGCTTTTTGCGGATGCGGGTGACGAACACCTCGATAGTATTCGAATCGCGATCGAAATCCTGATCGTAGATGTGTTCGATAAGTTCGGTGCGGCTGACCACCTTGCCCTTGTGGTGCATCAGGTACGACAGCAGCTTGTATTCCTGCGCGGTCAGCTTGACCGGCTCTCCTTTCAGCGTGACACGGCCCGAACGGGTGTCCAGCCGCACATCGCCGGCGGTTAGCTCGCTGCTGGCGTTGCCGGTGGAACGACGGATCAGCGCGCGCAGGCGGGCGATCAGTTCCTCTGTCTGGAACGGCTTGGCCAGATAATCGTCGGCCCCGGCATCGAGGCCTGCGACCTTGTCCGACCAGGAATCACGCGCGGTCAGCACCAAGACGGGGAAATTACGGCCCTCGCGCCGCCACATGCCCAAGACGGTCAATCCATCGATTTCCGGCAAACCCAGATCGAGCACGACCGCGTCGTATTCCTCGCTGGAACCGAGGAAATGGCCGTCCTCGCCATCGGTGGACAGGTCCACGGCATAGCCGTTCTGCTCCAGCGTGGTCTTCAACTGATTGCCCAGCGTGGGCTCATCCTCGACGATCAGGATACGCATGTGCTCTCCAGAATGACGGGCACAATGCCCGGCTTGTTCATGTACATGAACAGATGGGAGCAAGAAAAGGTCCGCGCAACCTGAACGGTCGATCCTATCTCATCGTATTGATGATGCGGCCCGTGCGCGCGTCGACATCGACGAACACAACCCGGCCATCCTTGATGAACTTCAGGCGATAGGTGTTCGACACGAATTCATCGGGGCCAAGGTAGTCGTAATCGCGTTGCTTCATCTGGGGCAGGACGCGGTTTTCGATCTGGCGCAGGGTCTGCACATTGCCCGCCCGCAGCTCTCGCCGCGCCTCGCCCTGTCCGTCGCGTTTGCCGTTTCCGGCGATGGCGGGCGCACCCGTTCCCAGCAGGGAGAGCGCAGCCAGCGCGGCGATCAGGGGGCGGATCTTGCGGGTCATGATGTCAGTCTGCCTATGCGGAATGCATTGAACAAGGCGTGAATGTTGTGTTCGCGCACGGGAAAGGGCCGGGGTGTTGCACCCCGGCACCACATCACTTCACCAGTTCGAACTTCACGACCATGCTGACCGAGGTGGCAACCTGACCGGGGCGGGTCGGGGTCGGCGGGGCGGGCGGCGTAATAGACTGCGCGGTCACGCGGATGCCGCTTTCCATCATCGGCCGCGAATAGCCCATCGACTCTTCGACGGCGAGCAGCCGGACATTCGAATATCCCGCCATTTGCGCATAGCTGCGCGCCTGCACGAAAGCCTTGTCGAACGCAGCCTTGCGCGCCTTTGCCTTCGCCGGCTCGTCATCGACGATGCCCCATGACGGGCCGCTCAGGTTGTTGGCACCGGCCGCGACCAGCGCATCCAGCACCGGGCCGATCCGGTCCAGATCGCGCAATTCGACCGATACCGTGTTCGTCGCGTCGTATCCGATGAACTGCGGTGTCTGGTTATTGCGATAGTTGTATTGCGGGTTCAGCGTGATGCCACTGGTCTGCACCCTCCGATCCGGCACTCCCAGCGCGGACAGGCGCTTTAGCACCGCATCCATCTGCCGTGCATTGGCCTCCATCGCGGCCACGGCGGTCTGCGCGCGCGTGGTCACGCCCGCGCCGACCATCGCCATGTCGGGATCGCCCAGGATTTCCTGCGTCACCTGCAATTCGATCACCGG